>CAVUWB010000004.1:0-332679 GCA_963745125.1 uncultured Pseudomonadota bacterium | reverse complement strand
CAGCCGGGTCGACCAGTCGGTCCGCCGGGGTCAGCCCCAGCGCCACGATCTTCTCCGCCACCGAGAGCGTGGGCAAAAGCACCAGCCGGTGGTCTGGCGAGAGCGTGTACACGAAGCGCTTCCCGAACGATCCGGAAACCACATCCAGGTACTCGAGATCAGACAGTTCCTCGAGCCCGACGTGCAGCTCGCCCTTGGAGGTCTTCGTCCACTCCCGCACTTCGCGCCGGGAGAACATCACCCCGACCACGTCGCAGCCCCGCTCGACCGCTTGGGCCGTCACGTACTCTTTGATCTGGAGCAAGAGGCCTTGAGTCGGACCCCGCAGGTCCGAAAGCGCCCGGGCCAGACACGAGACCGTCAGCCGGTTGGCCAAGTCCACGTCCGCGGGCACCACCTCGATGTAGGTGCAGGTCTGGCCGCCTTCAGTGAAGGTCTTCTTCGGCCGCTGGCGCTGATGAAGAAACGCGATGGTATCGGTGAGAGAGAAGTACTTGCCGGCTTCCCGCCGGAGCTTGAGGGTCTCCGAGGGGAACGTCATCTGGTCCGCGTACTCGTTGACCACCTGGATTTGTTCGAGCAATCGCTGGGCATTGCGATGCCGCTCGAGGATCGCTTCGGTCGCGTACTTCTGACGCCGGCCGGCCAGGGTCCGCTGGTGGCCGAGGTTGTCGATGATCCTCTTGGTCTGGGTGGGCGACTCGTCGATCGAGAGCTCGAAGCTGCGGGTGGAGGTCTCGTGGTCCAGGGGCTCCACGGAGCTGGTCATGTAGGTGAGCGGGCCCTCGACGACGGTCTCCTGCGTCTTGAGCTTGCCGTCCACAGGGTCGGTCCGGGTGGTCAGGTTCGCGACGCGCTTCTCCGACTGGATCGACCGCACTCCAGGTCGGCGTCCTTGGCGCCGATATGAAACCTGTGCTACTGGGTTTCCGACTGAAGTTATTTGATCTGCGCGGCGTAGTTCTGGGAAGCGCCAGGCCCATAGGGCTGTAATTAGCAACGTGCCGATTCCTCCGTAGACTACTGCTGGTACCGTGCCGAACCATTGCGCCGTCAGGCCGGATTCGAACTGGCCGAATTCGTTCGAGGCGCCGATAAAAATCATTTCTACTGCGTTCACGCGGCCGCGCATTTCGTCCGGTGTGGAGAGTTGCACCAGCGAGGCGCGAATCACCACGCTTACCATATCCAGCGCGCCGACGATGACCAGCGCCAGCATGGAGAGAATCAGACTTTTTCGAGACGCCGAAGAGAATGGTGAAAATTCCGAATCCTGCTACGCAGCAGAGCATCGTCGCGCCGACATGTCCGCGCAACGGGCGGTGAGCTAGCAGAACCGCCATGCCGACCGCGCCGATGGCCGGAGCGCTGCGCAGCAGGCCGAGTCCCCACGGCCCGGTCAGAAGAATTTCGCGCGCATAGACGGGAAGCAGAGCGATCGCTCCACCCAGAAGCACGGCGAATAAATCGAGCGAGATGGAGCCCAGTACAACTTTTTTCTTTCGAATGTAATGGAGTCCCGCCAGCACGGTTTTCATGCTGAATTGCTCGCGTGGCCTTGCTTTGGCGCGCAGCCGGATTCGAAACGTGGAAATTATCGCGCTGATCGCGGCGAGCATCGCGAGCGCGTACACCGCGCTGGGCCCTTTCGAAATCGCATAGACCACGCCGCCCATCGAAGGCCCTAGAATCACCGCGGTTTGAAATACGGAGCCGTTCCATGCCACTGCGTTTGGGAAATCCTCGCTGGGTACGATTTGCGGCAATAGCGCCCTGCTGACCGGGCCGTTGAGCGAACGAACGATGCCGATCAGCACTACGACGGCGTAGATGGGATAAATCGCATGCGTTCCGCGTAGAGAGGTAAAAAGCAGCAGACCGGAGCAAATGGAAAACCCCGCGTAGCAGACAATCAGCAATCTGCGACGGTCATAGCGATCCGCTGCGTGGCCGGAGACGAGAAACAGCAGGATTCCTGGCAAGAATTGGGCAAGCCCGACCAATCCCAGGTCCAATGGACGCTTGGTGATTTCATAAATTTGCCAGCCGACCGCGACCGATTGCATTTCCAGTCCTGCAACGATGAAAAAGCGGGCCAACTGATACCGTGCGAAATCGGGGTATTTGAATGCGGCGCGGCCAGCGCGTAGGGGACTGCTCGAATCGGACATCGGGAATTACTTTGCCACAGTTTTCGGGAATCCACGAGAGTCCGGGAGGGGCGGTGGGACATCTAATTCGGTTACTGGCTTGCCCTGAGCTTGGCGAAGGGTGACTTGTGATAGTGACTTATTTTGACTAAAGAATGTGCCCTCTCCGTCCCTAAGAACGAGGGACGGAGAGGCCTCTACAAAAGCGTCATTTGGTCTGGTATTGGTATTTGTAGCGGCCGCCCGGTTTTAGGGCGGGCAGTTTTTTGTCCTATCGACACCAAACTGATTCACTACCTGATTCGTGAGTGGATGGCGCAAATTCTTTCGGGCAAGTAATATGGTGATTTGGGTGTGGTTCATAGTCCCGGTCGGTGGAGGCCGTGGGCAACTCGGGGAGGAAGTCTAAGGACATGGCTGACGCATTTATTTGTGAGGGGATTCGAACTCCCATCGGGCGGTACGGCGGCGCGCTTTCGCAGGTCCGCACGGACGATCTGGGCGCAATTCCTCTGAAGACATTAAAAGAGAAATTTGGAAATAGCGATTGGGAATCGATTGACGAAGTCATCTTCGGCTGCGCGAACCAGGCGGGGGAAGATAACCGGAACATTGCGCGGATGGCGTTGCTGCTTGCGGGCATTCCCTTCAGCGTGCCCGGAGTGACTGTGAATCGTCTGTGCGGCTCCGGGATGGAAGCCGTCTCGGTGGCGTCGCGGGCGATCGCTGCGGGAGAGATTTCTCTGGCGATTGCCGGCGGCGTGGAGAGCATGAGCCGTGCGCCGTTCGTGATGCCTAAGGCGACTTCGGCTTTCTCGCGGACCGCGGAAATTTACGACACCACCATTGGATGGCGTTTCGTCAATCCATTGATGGTGAAAATGTACGGCACCGCGTCCATGCCAGAGACCGGGGAAAACGTCGCCGAAAAATATAAGGTGGACCGCGCTTCGCAGGATCTTTTTGCGTTCCGCTCGCAGCAAAAAGCTGCTGCGGCGCAGAAGGCGGGAATTCTTGCCGAAGAAATTGTGCCGGTGAATATTCCTGGCCCCAAGGGCAGCGTCAAGACCGTTTCGGACGATGAGCATATTCGTCCTGACACCACGCTCGAGGCGTTGGCCAAATTGCCGACGCCGTTTCGCCAGGGCGGCACCGTGACGGCAGGAAATGCTTCCGGAGTAAACGACGGAGCCGCTGCGATGTTCGTGGCTTCGGAAGAAGCTGCGGCGCGATTTGGATTGAAACCTATTGCGCGGATTCTCGGTTCGGCTACGGCGGGCGTCGAGCCGGATTATATGGGGATCGGGCCGATCTACGCCGTTCGAAAGCTGCTGGCGCGGTTAAAAATGTCGATGGCGGATGTAGATGTTTTTGAATTGAACGAGGCGTTTGCTTCGCAGTCGTTGGCGGTTACGCGTGAACTTGGTTTGCCGGATGACAGTGAGAAAGTGAATCCTAATGGGGGCGCTATTGCTATTGGGCATCCGCTGGGGATGAGCGGGGCGCGGCTTGTGTTGACTGCTTCGCGGCAGATTCAGCGTGTGAAGGGGCGGTATGCGCTGGCGTCTATGTGCATTGGGGTTGGGCAGGGAATTGCTATTATGCTGGAGCGGGTCTAGGACTCAAACCAAAGGCGCACAGGTTGTCCTTCGCCAGGCTCAGGATAAAAAACCTGTGCTACTTACGGCTTCCCTTTCATTTTTGCTACGCAGCTTTCCAGATGTTTGTGCATTTCTTCTGCGGTGTCGTGGTGGATTCGACCGTGGCCTGGCAGGACCCATTCGAATCGGTAGGCTAGCAGTTTTTCCATTGAGCGGGTTTGTTCCGGCCAGGAGTTCCAGCAGGCATCGCGGAACGCCGTCAAGGTATTGCGCTTAGGCGACCATGCCAGGTGATCGCCTGTGAATAACACGTTATTGCGATAGAGAAGGACTTGATGCCCGCGCGTGTGGCCCGGTGTGGGGATTGATAGCAGATCGTCATCGATCCGGAGCGGATCGAATCCTGTGGTTACTCGTTCGATGCCCAGCGCCGTAGCGCCATCCGCCTCGTGCATCATGCGCGGGCAATGAAAGTGCGCGGCAAATTTGGCGTGGTCGGCGATGTCGTCGACATGCGAGAGGTACATTAGGCTCACGCCGCCCATTTGTTCGATACGTTTCACGAGGGGAGCAGTAAATCTCGGCGAATCGACCAGGACGTTGCCGCCTTGCTCCGGCGGACGGACGATCAGATAAGCCCACGCACCGAAACTTGCTTCCGACGTGAATCCGCAAAAGTAAATGTCGTCCACGACGTGGATGGGAAATGCTTGAACGCCCTGGATAGCGCTACGTCGGGATACAGTGCCAATCGACGCAGTGGGGCAGGCAACCAGCGCCATGAAGGCGCGATGCTGTTCACCGGGATTTTGCGGCTGACGGTAAACGCTGGACTGGCCGCCGTGATCGCGGAAGCTTGCAGGCGCGATTTGCCGGCACGCATCGCAATCGATGCATGTGGAGTCCACGAAGAAATCGCCGGCAACATTTTCGGTCAGGCGTTTGTCAATTTGCGCCATCAGAGATTAGATTCCGTTCGGCCATGCAAAGTCGCAGGTAACCGCTATTTCATCACGACTGCATGACTAAATACGAAAATACCTTTATAATCCCTACTCTTCCTAAGGATTGAAGAAAGCGAACGTATCGGGGGCCGGAAAAAGAGCCCTCACCCGAGGTGATGCAGTGGCGGCGAAATCGAAGAAATTGAAAACTAAATCCAGCAGCAAGGCAAAGCCCGTAAAGGTGAAGCCGGGGCCCAAAAAATTAAAGATTGCCCTGGCGGGCTTTGGCACCGTCGGCCGCTCGGTCGTGAAGCTGCTGATCGAGGACGCGAATAGCCCCTTTGAGCTGACCCATATTTTCAATCGCAATGTCGAGCGTAAGAAAGTCGATTGGGTGCCGTACAGCGTGCGCTGGACGGAGGATATCGACGACTTGCTTTCCTCCGATGCGGATATTTTTGTCGAGTTCACCGGAGGCATCGACCCTGCCGGCGACTGGATTCGCAAAGCGCTGCGTTCCGGTAAGTCAGTGGTTACTGCAAACAAACAATTGATTGCCGAAAGCATGGCGGAAATGCAGAAGCTGGCCCGCGAGTCCGGAAAGCGCCTGGAATTCGGAGCCTCGGTCGCGGGGGGAATTCCGGCGATCATCGGAATTCAGGAGGGACTTGCCGGGGACCGCCTGTCCAAAATCGCGGGCGTGCTGAATGGCACCTGCAATTTCATCCTGACGAAGATGGAAGCGACCGGCGCGAGTTTCGAGTCGGCATTGAAGGAAGCGCAGGAGCTGGGCTTTGCGGAAGCCGATCCCACGAGCGATGTGGAGGGCTACGACGCACGCGCCAAGCTGGTGATCCTTGCGCAGGCGGGACTGCGCGTGCAAATGCGCAGCGAACAAATCCCTTGCTGGCCGATCTCCTCCGTTGAGGCAGTGGATTTTGCCTATGCTCGCGAACTGGGCTGTACGATTCGGCAGATTTCGCTGGCCAAGAAAGAAATCGAAGACGACGCGATGAGCATTCGCGCATTCGTGCGCCCGGCGCTGGTATCCAACACTTCTCTAGTCGCCCACGTCGAAGGCAGCAAGAATCTGGTGATGGCGACGGGCCAATATGCCGGCCAAATGGTCTTCTCAGGATTCGGAGCGGGCGGAGACCCGACGGCCGTAGCGGTGATCTCCGATCTATATTCCATCTTGCGCAATGGCCCGCCGTCGCCAAATAGTGTGCCCGTCCCTGTGGACACACCGAAGGAAGTGAACGGGGCGTTCACCGCGCCATATTACCTGCGTTTCGTCGTGAAAGATCGTCCGGGAATTCTGGCGGGCATTGCAACTGTGCTCACCCGGTATGGAATCAGCATCGATGCCGTTCTGCAGCGCCCCGGATATCCGCATTCCGCGCTGCCGTTCATCATTACATTGGAGACGTGCACCAGCGCGAATCTGGGCCGAGCTCTGCAGGAAATCAACCGGCTGGAATTTCACGTCGAACCGGTCCTGTGCATGCCGATTTTGGTGGATTGAGATTGCTGCGGAGGGTGAGTTTGCCCCGAAGATCGAAAATGTCAATCAGTTCCGAATGCGCGAGCACTGTGCCGCTTGCCAGCCACGGGCCTGCACGAACAACAACTCGCTTAACCTGAATGACAGTACCGGGTTTTATGCCGACGCCTTGTCGAGAAAGGCGTTTATATCGAGTTCGGTGCCGGCCGATGCCGAAGGAGGGCAATTTGGGGCGGGCTTAAATTTATTCTTGAACCCGGAGAGAACGTAAGAAACCCACGCTCGCACGTCTGCTTCGAGGATTTCCGACGGATGCAAATCCTGTTCCAGGTAGGTAACGCGATTCGCTTTCCGCGTATGATTCCGAAAATAGCGTTCCCAAATGTCAGGGCTTTTTGCCGCGGAATAGAACACCAGAGAGGACCCGTTTTCATCCACCTCGATTTCCATTACGTGCTCGGTGTGATTTTTGGAAAACGATAAGCGCAAAACAGTTTTCTGCGGAGGCAGATAATCGAGAATCTCCAGCAAGTGGTAGCCTGCTGCTCCGTTCACTTCCGCGACCACCTGTCTAATCCGTTCCGGCAGCCGGGACTCCTCGATCCGGGCCCACTGCGGTCTCAGATCGGCCCGATCTTCACTCGTGTCCGCCAAATCCAACTGTGAGAGCAGGGTGTTGATCCATCGATGAGGAGTTTCGTTTTTCTCTGCCAAGGTTATAGCCCTCTTTCCCGGAGAAACAGTAATTTTCGGCGCGAAGGGATAAAAAGTTTATGGCCATCTGAATTCGATGGGGACGCCTGCTAAACGCAGCGCGGAATTTCCTGAATTTGTACTTTCCCCCTGCGCGGTCGAGAAAACTGTATGTGACCGTCCCATGCAGCGTCAACGCAAGCTGGGTGTTTGACGTTCGTAACGGTTTATAAGATTGGTTAAAAGTAAAGCGGTTAGTAAATATGATTAATTCCGGCGCTCTGCCCGGACGATTGCTGAACCTTCGGGCATTTTCTTCCCGCCCCATTCATATTTCTTGTGCTGAAACGCCGGCTGTAGCATCCAATGTATTTGGCATCGGTCAACAGAAGTGGCAGCAATACGCGTGAAATCCTCTAAGATGGATGTGAGATGAGAATGGGCGGCGGATTCGGGGGCATGGGGGCGCGGCGCGGCATGGCTGCCCGCGCGGAGAAAGGTCATAGTGCGAAGGCGGGGCGGGAGTCCGCCACGCATTCGAGTAAGAAAAAAGTATCTCGCCTCCTGGATCAATTGCCGGAAGTGTGGGCCCTGATGCGTCCGCGCCGCGGCTTGCTCGCGGCGGGCATGGTGCTGATGGCCATCAACCGTGTTTCCGGCCTGGTGCTTCCCGCATCGACGAAATATCTGTTCGACAACGTTTTTATTCACCACCAAACCGGACTGTTGAAGTGGCTGGTGGGAGCAGTGCTGCTCGCCACGCTGGTTCAGGGCGTGACGTCGTACACGCTCACGCAGACGCTTTCGAAAGCCGCGCAGAGGATGATCACCGACCTGCGGCGCAAAGTGCAGGAGCACGTCGGGCGGCTTCCGGTGGCCTACTACGATTCGAATAAGACCGGCGCGCTGGTTTCGCGCATCATGAGCGACGTGGAAGGCGTTCGAAACCTGATTGGCACGGGGCTGGTGGAATTTCTCGGCGGCTTGCTGACCGCAGCGGTCGCATTGTTCATGCTGCTGCGCATCAGTCCGCTGATGACCGGCCTGGCGTTCGCTCTGCTGTGGCCAGCATGCTCGGATTGCGGAAAGCGTTTGGCGTGCTGCGGCCGATTTTCCGCGAGCGTTCGAAAATCAATGCCGAGGTCAGCGGACGCCTCACCGAATCGCTCTCCGGCGTGCGCGTGGTGAAGGGCTATCACGCGGAGGAGCGCGAGCACGAAGTGTTCACGGGAGGGCGTGCAGCGCCTGCTCGACAATGTGCTGAAGTCGCTGACCACGATGTCGGTGATGAGCCTTTCGACGACGGTGCTTGGGCGGCGTGGTCAGCGCGGTGGTCATGTTCGTGGGCGGACATCAGGTGCTTACGGGCAAGATCACGCCGGGCGACTTCATCAGCTATACGGCGTTCCTGGCATTCATGATCGCGCCTGTGTTTCAAGTCGTCGGCATCGGCACCCAATTGACCGAGGCGATTGCGGGCCTGGACCGCACGCGCGAAGTCCTGGACGAGCGGCCCGAGGACGAAGACCCGCGCCGCACGTTCACGCTGCCCGATATCGTGGGCGAAGTCGCATTCGAAAACGTCAGCTTTGCTTATGAAGAAGGCAAGCCGGTGCTGAAGCAGGTCAGCTTCCTGCGCGGAACCGGGCACGGTGACGGCTCTGGTGGGCTCGTCGGGGTCAGGGAAGTCCACGATCATCGGGCTTGTGGCGGCATTTCATGTGCCGGATGAGGGACGCATATCTGGTGGACGGCGTGGACCTCGCCACGGTGCGTCTGGATTCCTACCGCACGCGGCTGGGCGTGGTGTTGCAGGAGTCGTTCCTGTTTGACGGCAACATCCGCGAAAATGTGGCCTTTTCGCGGCCCTATGCGAGCGAAGAAGAAATTCTGGCCGCATGCCGAATCGCGCGCGTGGATGAATTCGCCGAGCGCTTCCCGGATAAGTACGAGACGATCATCGGCGAGCGCGGCGTGAAACTAAGCGGCGGGCAGCGCCAGCGCGTCTCGATTGCGCGCGCCATACTGGCGGACCCGCGCATCCTGATTCTCGACGAAGCCACATCGAGCCTCGACTCCGAATCCGAGATGCTGATTCAGGAAGGCCTCGTCTCAACTCATGCGCGGGCGCACGACGTTCGTCATCGCCCACCGCCTCTCGACGATTCGCCGCGCCGATCAGATTCTGGTGGTGGAGGCTGGGCAAATTGTCGAGCGGGGAACGCATCAGTCGCTCTACGCGGCAAGCGGGCGCTACCGCGAACTTTACGACAAGCAGCATGGGTTGGAGAGCAATCTGTTTCTACCCTCGGGCGAGGGTGAATCGCCTGAAGCCGCAGAAGCAGATACGACGGCTGCGACCGATTCCGATCCGGACATGATCCGCTTGCTTCGCGACCGCCGCGCATAACGCGGGGCGAACCTCGCAAAACTTCCAAAGTGGAATAGTTAGGCTTACCGGGCGTTAACGACTTCGAGGTCGGGATTTTCGGAAGCTCGCTGCCGGAGCAATGCTATGAAGGCAGCGGAGGATCGGGGAAGCGTGCGGTCCCGGCGATAGACCAGGCCCAGTTCGCGCCATAGTTCCACGTCGGCAATCGGAATCAGCTTCACTTCGCCGGCGCGGACTTCAGCGCGCGCAAAACTGGCGCTGATCAGCGATACGCCTAAGCCAGCCGCCACGAAGCACTTGATCATTCCCACGCTGGTCAATTCCATGGTGATTTGCAATTGCGGCTTGTACGGACGGAAATGCTTGTCGAGCAACTGGCGCGTGTAGCCGGTGCGCGGAAAAATCAACGGCTGCTCGGCGATATCCTTCATTCGAACGCTCTTGAGCTTGGCCAGGGGATTGCGCGGATTGACCATCAGCATCACGCGATCCCGGAAGATCGAATGGATCTTCAGGCTGGGAGACTTGGCCGGAAGCGTGACAATGCCCACGTCGATCGAGCCGTCTTCGACCTTCTGCAGCACCTTGTGGCTGAAATTGCGATAAATGCTGATCTGCACTGCCGGATACATCTGGTGGTATTCGGCAAAGATTTCCGGCAGCACGTACAGGCAGGTCGCCTCGTTGGCTCCCAGAGCCAGGACGCCGCGCGGAGTGGTCGCCTTATCGGCGACGGCGCGCAAAGACTCGCCGCGCATATTGACCATGCGCACGGCGTATTCGAACAGCGTTTCGCCCGCGGAAGTCAGCCGGACGGACTTTCGTCCGCGATCGAACAGCTTTTCGCCGTACTCCTGCTCCAGTTGGCGGACCTGGGCGCTGACGGCCGGTTGGGAGCGGAACAGTTTCTGGCCCGCTCGGGAAAAACTGCCGAGTTTCGCAATTTCAATAAATGTTGTAAGTTGATCGAAATCCATGGTTGAAGCGGGGATTATAGCAGAATCAGCCCGCCGGACAGCAAGCAATTCAAAATTTAGATGGGTTCGATAAAAAATGACGGTTGGGGGTACAGGACAAAAAAGCCTGACCAGTGATAATATAGACACATTCCGCACGCGGGCGGGAAGCTGGCGGAATTGTCCGGACCACTGCTTTCAAGCGGCAGCTACTTTTAGTTTGCATAAATGACGTGTATAAATTGGTCGTTGAACGAGTGTCTCTATTGGAGGCGGCCGGGACGCGTGGGAAAGAATAGGTCAAATCGGACTTCTACCCAGGGGTGCCCGAACGGGAATTTCGGCTAACATGAAGGAACTCTACCCATTTAACGGTTTACCGCCAGCCCAGGGTCTATATCGGCCGGAGCACGAGCACGATGCTTGCGGGATCGGCTTTGTCGCCAATATTGAGGGCAAAAAGACGCACGATATCGTCCTGAAGGGCGTGCAGATTCTGGTTAATCTGGCGCATCGCGGGGCCTGCGGTTGCGATCCGCAGACCGGCGACGGCGCGGGCATCCTGATCCAGATTCCGCACGCTTTTTTTGAGCGCGAAACCAAGAAGCTCGGATTTTCGTTGCCTTCGCCGGGCGAGTACGGCGTGGGCATGGTATTTCTGCCCGTGGATACGCAGGATCGATTCCTGTGCGAAGGAATGCTCGAAAAGATTGCGCGGGAAGAGGGGCTGACCGTCCTCGGCTGGCGCGATACGCCGCTCAACGGCAATTTGATCGGGCGGCTGGCGCGCAATTCACAACCGTACATCGAGCAGGTGTTCCTGAAGGGCGCGCCGGGCATGGACCAGGATGCGCTGGAGCGCAAGCTATACGTCGTTCGCAAGCGCGTGGAATTGACCGTGGCAGAATCGGACGTGAAGGAAAAGGAATTTTTCTACGTTCCGTCTCTTTCGACGCGCACCATTGTGTATAAGGGCTTGCTGCTTGCGCGGGCAGATTACGGATTTTTACAAGGAGCTGCTCGATCCTGAGCTGATCAGCGGCTTGTGCCTGGTCCACCAGCGTTTTTCCACCAACACGTTTCCCAGCTGGAAGCTGGCGCATCCCTACCGCTACATTTGCCACAACGGCGAAATCAACACGCTGCGCGGAAATATGAACTGGATGCACGCGCGGCAGTCCGTGCTGGCCTCTCCGCTGTTTGGCGACGACATTAAGAAGCTGCTGCCGATTATCACCGCAGGCGGCAGCGATTCCGCGATGCTCGACAATGCCGTCGAGCTGCTGACTCTTTCCGGCAGGTCGCTTCCCCATGTGATGTCCATGCTGATTCCGGAAGCGTGGGACCACGATGAGACCATGCCCGAGGACATCAAGGCGTTCTATGAATATCACGCCTCGCTGATGGAGCCGTGGGACGGTCCTGCTGCGGTTGCATTTACCGACGGCCGTGTGATCGGCGCCAAGCTCGATCGCAACGGCTTGCGGCCCGGCCGCTTCGCCGTCACGTACGACGGCATGGTGGTTCTGGCGTCGGAAGCCGGCGTGCTGCCCATCAAGCCCGAAGATGTGCGTCTGAAGGGCAGGCTTGCGCCCGGGCGCATGTTCCTGGTGGATACCGAACAGAAGCGGCTGATCACGGACGAAGAGATCAAGAAGCAGCTGGCTTCGCGCAAGCCCTACGCGCAATGGCTGAAGGACAATCAGATTACGCTGGATCATCTGCCAAGCCCGACGCATGTGCAGGCAACCGACCATGAAACATTTGCGGATGCGGCAGCGCGCCTTCGGATATACAGATGAAGACCTGAAGACAATTCTGTGGCCCCTCCGCGCTGGAGGGCCAGGAGCCGGTCGGCTCGATGGGCATCGACACGCCGCTGGCGTGCCTGTCCGACAAGCCGCAGCTGCTGTTCAATTATTTCAAGCAGACCTTCGCGCAAGTGACCAACCCCGCGATCGATTCGATTCGCGAAGGGCTGGTGATGTCGCTCAACACTTACATCGGGAGCGAAGGAAATATCCTCGACGAAACGCCGAAGAACTGCCACACGCTGAAGCTGCGCCATCCGGTGATCTCCAACTGGCGGCTGGAAAAATTGCGGCGCGTGAGCTGGGGCGATTTCCTGGCCACCAGTTTGCCGATGCTGTTCCGCGTGAATGGCGGCGACGACCACCTGGAGCAGGCGATCGAGACTCTTTGCCGGCGCGCTTCCCTGGCGATCAAGTCCGGTTACACGCTGCTGATTCTTTCCGATCGCGGAGTGGATAAAGAGTACGCGCCGATTCCGAGCTTGCTGGCTCTGTCGGCGGTTCACAATCATTTGATTCGCGAGAAGACGCGCAATCAGGTGGCGCTGATCGTCGAGTCCGGCGAGCCGCGCGAAGTGATGCACTTTGCCTTGCTGCTCGGCTATGGCGCCAGCGCAGTGAATCCCTACCTGGCAATCGAAACACTCGAGGACCGCCACCGGGCAGGAGCGTTTCCCGCCGACTACACCTGGGAAAAGGTTTTCAGAAGCTACATGAAGTCGATCGACAAGGGGCTTTTGAAAACGTTCTCCAAGATGGGAATCTCCACGCTGCAGAGTTATCAGGGCGCGCAGATATTTGAAAGCATTGGACTCAATGAGGACCTGATCGAGAAATATTTTACCGGCACGTCCTCGCGAATCCAGGGCATCGGGATCGAAGTCCTGGCCCGTGAAGCGATGATGAAGCATGAATTCGCGATGGAGCCTCCGAACGAATCCGAAACCGAACTGCGCGTTGGAGGCGAATACCAGTATCGCGTTCGCGGTGAGAAGCACCTGCTGAATCCCACCACGATCAGCAAGCTGCAGCACTCGGTGAGAGAGTCGAAATTCGAGACCTTCCGCGAGTTCGCGGACATCATCGACCAGCAGAACCGCGACCTGCAGATGCTTCGCGGAATGTTTGAGTTCAAGCCCGCTGGCGAAGCGGTGCCTCTCGAAGAAGTCGAGCCTGCTTCCGAAATCGTGAAGCGTTTTGCGACCGGAGCCATGTCGTTCGGCTCGATCAGCAAGGAAGCGCACGAGACGCTGGCCATCGCGATGAACCGCATCGGCGGAAAATCCAATACCGGCGAAGGCGGCGAAGACGAAGCCCGATTCATCCCCGATGCCAACGGCGACCTGCGCCGCAGCGCGATCAAGCAGGTGGCATCGGCGCGATTTGGCGTCACCACCAATTACCTGATTAACGCGGACGATTTGCAGATCAAGATTTCGCAGGGCGCGAAGCCAGGCGAAGGCGGCCAATTGCCCGGTCACAAAGTGGACGATGTAATCGCCCGTGTGCGCCATTCGATTCCGGGTGTGGGACTGATTTCTCCGCCTCCGCATCATGATATTTATTCGATCGAGGATTTGGCGCAGCTCATCTACGATTTGAAAAGCGTCAATCCCCGCGCGCGCATTTCCGTAAAACTCGTCGCCGAAGTGGGCGTGGGAACCGTGGCTGCGGGTGTGGCGAAGGCTCATGCCGACGTGATCCTGATCAGCGGATACGACGGCGGAACCGGAGCTTCGCCGATCAGTTCGATCCGTCACGCGGGTGTGCCGTGGGAATTGGGCCTCGCGGAAACGCAGCAAGTGCTGGTGATGAACGATCTGCGCAGCCGCGTGCGTTTGCAGGTGGACGGCAAGCTGCAAACCGGACGCGACGTCGCGATCGCTGCGCTGCTGGGCGCGGAGGAATTCGGCTTTGCCACCACGCCGCTCATTGCCATGGGCTGCATCATGATGCGGAAATGCCACTCTGAACACCTGCCCGGTGGGCGTGGCGACGCAGGATCCGGAACTTCGCAAGAAGTTCCAGGGCCAGCCGGAACACGTCATCAATTTCCTGTTTTATGTGGCCGAAGACCTCCGCTTGGTCATGGCCAAACTCGGATTCCGCAAACTCGATGAAATGATCGGGCGCGTGGATTGCCTGGTTCAGCGGACGGATATCGATCACTGGAAAGCCAAAGGAATCGATCTCTCCTCGGTGCTTTACAATCCGCCGATGCCCCGGCACGTGGGACGCCGCTGCACGCAGGAGCAGGATCACGGCCTGTCCGACGCGCTCGATGTGAAGATGATTGAAAAAGCGCGCGAGGCCATTGAAAAGCTCACGCCCATTTCGCTGGAATTGCCGATTCGCAACGTGCATCGCACCGTCGGCGCGCGGCTCAGCGGAGAAATCGCGCGGCGGCACGGCGAGGCCGGATTGCCGGACGACACCATTCGCGTCCAGTTTCACGGCTGCGCCGGACAAAGTTTTGGCGCGTTCCTCGCCAAAGGCGTAACGCTGACTCTGGAAGGCGAGGCCAACGATTACGTGGGCAAAGGGCTCTCCGGCGGGACCATCGTTATTTATCCGCCGCGCAATTCCAAGTACGTGCCGGAGGAAAACATTCTGATCGGCAACGTCTGCCTCTATGGCGCGACCAGCGGGGAAGCGTACTTCAACGGAATGGCCGGCGAGCGCTTTGCCGTCCGCAACTCCGGCGGCACAGCTGTCGTCGAAGGCGTTGGCGACCACGGATGCGAATACATGACGCGCGGCATGGTCGTGGTGCTTGGCAAGGCCGGACGCAACTTCGCCGCCGGAATGACGGGCGGAATTGCGTACGTCCTCGATCAATCGGGTGAGTTCGCTTCCGAATCCTGCAACCGCACCGATGTGGACCTGGAATCGGTGACCGAGCAGAAGGACATCGACATTTTGCACCGGCTGATTTCACGCCACGCGGAATTTACCGGCAGCCCGCAGGCCAAATGGATTTTGAAGCACTGGGACGCCACGCTGCCCAAGTTCATCAAAATTTTCCCGCACGAATACAAGCGCGTGCTTGGAATTCCCAGAATTCCCGTGGGAGTCATAGCCGCGGAAGCCAAGAAACAGTCGCAGGTTCTCGGGCAGGTGACTCGTGGGTAAGGTCACTGGGTTCAAGGAATACTCGCGAGAGACACCCACGCGCCGTCCGGTCGCCGAACGCGTTCACGATTATCTGGAAGTTTATGAGCCGTTCCCTGAAGAAAAAGTGCGCGTGCAGGCCGCGCGCTGCATGGATTGCGGCATTCCGTTCTGCCATACCGGCTGCCCGGTCACCAATATCATTCCGGACTGGAACGATCTGGTCTATCGCGATCACTGGAAAGAAGCGATTCGCGTGCTTCATTCCACCAACAATTTTCCGGAGTTTACCGGACGCATCTGCCCTGCACCGTGCGAAGCGGCCTGTGTGTTGGGCATCAATGAGCCTGCGGTCACGATCAAGCTGATCGAAAAAACAATCGTCGAGCGCGGCTGGGACGAAGGCTGGATCAAGCCCGAGCTGCCCGAAAAACGCACCGGCAAGCGAATCGCGGTTGTTGGCTCCGGCCCGGCTGGACTCGCGGCTGCGCAACAACTGAATCGCGCGGGCACATGCCGTCGTGGTTTTCGAAAAGGCCGATCGCATCGGCGGATTGCTGCGCTACGGCATCCCCGATTTCAAATTGGAAAAGAAAGTTCGTGGATCGTCGGCTCGAACAGATGACCGCTGAGGGCGTTGAGTTTCAAACGCGCGCCCACGTCGGCGGAAACGTTCCCGCGCAGGACCTTCGCAAGGAGTTCGACGCTGTATTGCTCTCCGGCGGCGCCGAAAATCCGCGCGACCTGAAAGTGCCCGGGCGGGAACTAAAGGGCATCCATTTCGCGATGGAATTTCTTCCGCAGCAAAATAAGCGCGGCGCCGGAGACGCCGTCCCCAATCAGATTCTGGCCACCGGCAAGCGCGTGGTGATCATCGGCGGAGGCGACACGGGCGCGGATTGCCTGGGCACCTGCCATCGCCACAATGCGAAGTCGGTCCACCAATTCGAAATTATGCCCATGCCTCCGGAGAAGTCGCGCGCCGAGCACGCCCTGGCCGCTGTGGCCGCTGCAATTGCGCACCGAGAGCGCGCACGAAGAGGGCGGAAAACGCGATTGGGCGCTGAACACCGCGAAGTTCACCGGCGACGCCAACGGCAACGTGAAGCAGTTGCACGCCGTGCGCGTTGGGCCCGCCGCCGAAATTCGAGGCCATGCCGGGCACCGAAATGACGATGGACGTGGACCTCGTGCTGCTGGCGCTGGGCTTCACCGGCCCGGTGAAGCAGGGCCTGCTCGAACAATTCGGCGTGAACCTCGATCCCCGCAGCAACGTCGCGACGGGCGCCGACTACATGACTTCTGTGCCGGGCGTTTTTGCAGCAGGCGACATGCGCCGCGGACAATCGCTCGTCGTTTGGGCCATTTCAGAAGGCCGCAAAGCGGCGATCTCCATCGACAAATACCTCATGGGAAGTTCGAATCTGGCTTAAGCATATTTTTTTGCGGGAGCTTGGCTGGCTATATCCCTTTAAGCAAAGAGTCGACTGCGTCTCGAAACTCCCGATTTTTCATTAACTTCTTGAAGGAGTCGTCCTTGTGCGGATCGGGGAATTTCTCTCCCGGAAGGAAGTTTGCTCTGCGTTCAAAAGCTTTCTGCAAATAAGCAAGAGCATTTAGTTCGTCGTTTTTTTCTGCAAAGTAGTCTGCCATCTCATAGTAGAACAGCGGATATCCTGGATCGATTTGAATGCCGTATTCGAAAGTCTTTCGCGCCGCATCGAGATCGCCTGTCACGCCATAGGCCATTCCCAGATTGTCCACCAGAACGTACCACAAGTGTTTTTCGAGCTTTCGCTCATGCTGTTCCATTTCCAGGGCTTGAGCGTAGGATGGAATAGCCCTCTTAAAATCGTTGTTTGTGTAATATGCGGTTGCGGCTTGGAAATAATCCATACTTGTTCGCGCCAATCCCTCGCGAATCGCCACAGAATTGAAAATTGGATCGAATAGTTTTTCCTCTCCCGCCTGGAAATTGGCTTTGGAAATATGAAAATCGATGAATACGTTGTCGTGCTGCATGCACAGAAAGCGATTTCGCTGATTTATGTCTATTCGCTTTCCTCCCGGCGGCGTAATGCTTGGGATCCTGTACTCCTGGTAAGTCTTGTCGCCGTCTTGCCAGATTTTATTATCCTTTTTCTCTTCTCCGGCTACGAATGCCAGCGCGTTGTTCTCAGGATTATTCGCGACACGAGAATTCATGATGTCCTTGCAGGTCAAAACAGTGCGGTACGACGCCATTTCTTCCAGCGTCATCGATGCCATCACTCCCGTGGCGTTATTATTGGCCACCAGATAGCGGCGGCCATCGGGTTTCATCCCGCTGAAAGTAATGGTGAAACCAGACAAGTCGAGTTGCACTCCCCAGGTCTTATCCAGCAGGGCGACGATACCGCGCCCCGCTCCGTCCGGGGAACCTTGCTCTTGACCGTAAATCATTGAAAACGGGATGAGCAGCAGCAAGCCGGACATAATAAGCTTCGTTTTAAGTTTCATGGCTTTATGGGCAAACGATTGTTAAACTGGTTAAAATTCATAATGACAACATATATCCACTGATTCGGAAATTCAATTCCTAATTCATTGCATTTATTCTTGGTCCGGATGGAAAAAGGAGGTGCCGACTTAGGCCTCGTTTTTCGAGCAACGTGCAGATTGGATTGAGATTGCAAACAAATACAGGCCGACCCGGAGAACTGGATCGGCCTGCATCGTTTCGACCTTGGGGCAGTTCGCGACTTACGCAGACTACGTTGCAACGCTAACGCGCTTGGCAGCCTCCGCCTTCGGCAGCCGCACTTCCAGAATGCCCTCTTTCAGCGTTGCCGTGACTTTCATGACGTTCACTTCAGTGGGAAGCTCCAGTGTCCGGTAAATCTCGTCCAGGCATTCCTCGGAGTAGACGGCCTCGCCCTGTTTGGAATCTTCCTTCGATTCCCGTTTGCCGGTGACGGTCACGCGCCGCGGTTCCACGGTGACTTCGATGTCGTTGGCCGTAAAGCCGGGGAGCTCGGCGCGGACTGTGAATTCACTTTCGGTTTCCTCGATCTTCATGTGTACTGGATGCAGAAGCTCGCGTTCGGCCTCCAGCCAGTGTCGCGCGTGATTGCCATCGATCCGGCCTTCTTGTTCATACAACTCGTATGCCCGGCGCGAAATGGCATCGAACAGATCGGTTCGTTCCACAAGGTCCTCGGTCTTGGCGGTTTTTACAGGTGGGCGGGAAGGGGCCGATTGTGTTGCTGCTGCGGATTTCTCAGGCATCGGGGACTCCTTTTTTTCAGTAGGCTTTTGGGGGCGGGGATTTTCTGGCCCATCCGGTAAGTGCGGGCGGAAAATCACCCTCCACACCTCTCCAAATACCACGAACGGGTTGCGAATGCACGCGAAACCGCAAAACGGTAATGACTCATTTTGGTCTTCTGCAGGGCCAAAAACTGCCCGCCCCAAAAGCGGGCGGCCTGCGCTTCTATTTTCGAATGGAATGCGCACCGCGTGAACTTCAGGGATTAGTTGCTGCTCAGCCAGAGGACGAGGACTTCGCCGCTCGAATGGAAACTGCCCCCGGTAGCCGTTTTTTCATCTTTGATGGGATTGGATGGAATTAGTTGAGTATGCTGTGTCACGTAGCCCGTTCCGATCAGGCTGCGGCTGACGAAGTCGCGTTCGTCATCTATGTTGGGATCGATGTGGTGGGTGAGCTTGCCATTGCGCTGGTCGCGCTCCAGTCCCATGTCGTGCGTCGCCGCTCCTACCCACACGGGTTGCCCGTCGACGGCCAGCGTCGATTTCCACACACGCAGATGATGGCGCGTTGTGACCACTTGAATCGGCTCGGCGTGCGCGAAGCCGAAATCCTGCGGCCTGCCATAGAGGTAAAGTTGGCTCATAGGCATCGTCAGGTAGGACTGCTTCGAAAGACTTGCCACCAGCGCCTGCAAAACAGCGTCTTTGGTGTCGCGGTCAACCTGCACCCAGCCCGCCGCGAGGAACGTTGCCTTTACCTGCTCCTCCGAACCGATAAGCAGAAAATTCACCATGTCGCCGGCATTGCCGTCCTTGTCCGCGATGCGCCGGGGAATCCGGTCCAACATGCCGGAGGGCAGAGCTGGTGCGGGAGTCGACTTTGCGGGCAAAGAGGAAGCAGCGGAGCCGGTCGCCGTGGAAACGGAATCGGCATTGGCGGTCCCTGCCGACGAAGCCGCAAGATTATTTCCGCTTGCGGACGTTGTAGCCGGTGCGGCTGGATTCGCAGCCGAAGCCGATGCGACTGAAGCGGTTCCGGAGATTGCGATCGTGACATGGAAGCTGCCGGTCGCAGTATCGCCGGATGGACCGTTAATTCCCAGAAACAAGCGTCCTGTGACGCGCACCGGCAATTTTAAATTCGGGCCTATCAGAAACGGCTGTGCTGCATCATCCGATCCCCAACGGCCGATTAACGCGCCTCGTCCAGCTGAATTCACCGGCATCGATCGGATAAGGTCCTTCCAACTTCGCCCCGCTCCCTGGGGGCCGGGTGAGTTGCCATCCAGATACTGAATTGTTCCCGTTGCCGTGATTGTGACCGTCTGGCCCGGCTGCAAATCCACGCCGGTGTCGGTCCAGGGCTGATTGCCGGGAATGTCGAGTTCTTTGGAAGTTTGCGGCTCAGGGGTGGGGCCTTGCGTTTGTGCAGCAGCCGACATCGCAAGCGTTAGAAGAAGCAGCAGTGGCGCGCGCCATTTCATGATGAAAAGCTTAGCAATCCAAAACTTCGATTTCAACTCCTGCAACGGCTCCCACTACACTCGCCATTGAGTTTACCCGCAAATCCCGATAGTCTCGCGGTGGCACAGGAACGGTTCAAGGAATAGAGTAGGAAGGCACAACAACCGCAATACAGGGAAAGAATCGTTGACCGACAAGCTTCTCCAAATATTTCCCCCGGAAGGCGTCAAGATTATTCTGACGCTATTTCTATGTTTTCTCATCGGCCTTGAGCGGGAGGAGCACCGCGCGTCACCGCAAGGCGAGAAACGATACGGGTTTGGCGGAGTGCGCGCGTTTCCCCTTATTGGCTTGATCGGCTATTCGATGGCGTTGCTTTCCGACGAGTAGCGTTTTGCCCTTGTCAGTCGGATTTGCTGTGATTGGCGCGTTTCTGTGGTTGTCCTACCGGCACAAGCTCGAGACTTCCAGGGAGCCGGCGTCACGACGGAATTATCTGGGCTGGCCACGTACGTGGTTGGAGCGCTGGTTTCGCGGGATCAATTCTGGATCGCCACGACGCTCGCCATCCTGGCGATGCTGCTTCTCGAATTAAAGGATTTCCTGGAAAATCTGGCCACCAAAATTCCCGGCGAAGAGATTTTCACGTTCACGAAATTCCTGCTGCTCACGTGCGTCATCCTGCCCATCGTGCCGGATCGCGGGTATACGTCCTTTGACATCAATCCCTTCAAGACCTGGCTGATCGTTGTGGCAATCAGCGGCGTGTCCTACGGCAGTTACCTGCTGGAGAAAGCGTCGAAGGGCCGGGGCGGCGTGAGGCTGGCGGCGCTGCTGGGCGGCGCGTATTCGTCCACCTTCACTACGTTCGTGATGGCCAGGCGCGCGAAAACGGCGAACGCGCCGCACTCCTATGCCGGAGCGATTCTGATCGCTTCCGGCGTAATGTATTTTCGCTTTCTTGCGCTGATCGGCTTTTTCAATGTCGAGCTTATGCGGCACCTTCTGATTCCATTTTTGGTTCTCGGAGCCATCGGCGTGGCGGGCGGATGGATGTGGTCGGGCCTTTCGGAGGGGGCCGAGGCGCAAGTCGATGCCGGTTACCTGACAAAGAATCCGCTGGAGCTGGCCTCTGCGTTTTTACTGGCCATTGTGTTTGTCGCGGTGGTCGTCGCGACCAATCTTGCGCTCACTCATCTTGGCCGGGGAGGAATCTTCGGCATGGCGGTGCTCTCGGGCCTCGCGCCGGTGGACCCGTTCATCATGGACCTCACGCAAACCGCGGGGAAGCTGACATCCATGGGCCTGGCCACTGCCGCCGTGATCGTGGCCGCGGTGAGCAACAATTTTGCGAAGGCCCTGATCGCGGTGGCGCTTGCCGACTCGAAGACCGGGAAACAAAGCCTGATCCTGATGCTCGGCCTGACCGCGCTGGGTTTGTTACCATTGCTGTGGATCGTGCGATAGATGCGCGACGCAGGTTCTCAGCAAACCGCATCCCGGCGACCCTCATTCATGGGCCAACTATTTTCGGTTGATCGCAATTCTGATTCTGGCCACGGCGCTGCTGATCCCCATCTGGAGCGTGGCTTTCCCTCCGCTGCTCGACTATCCAAATCATCTGGCGCGGTCATTCGTCCTCGCCCATCTGAACAGCCCGGAATTCACCTTCGCCAAATTTTATCGCGCGGACTGGGGAGCGTATCCCTATCTGGGGATGGATGCGATCGCTCGCGGTTCTGGGCCGGATTTTTCCCATCGAGACTGCCGGACGCGTCTTTCTCAGCCTTTGCGTTCTCGCGTTGCCTCTCGCGGCATGGTTTTTTCTGCGGCAGGTGAATCCCGATGAAGATGCGACGGCCTTATGGGCGCTGCTGATCGCCTACAATGTGTTTGTCCTGGAAGGATTCCTGAATTTCGATCTGAGCATGGCGGTTGGTTTCGTCGCGCTCGGGCTATGGCTGCGCTGGCTGGCCCAGAATAGTTCCACAAAGTGGATCGCGGCCCTCGCAGCCTTCACGTTGTTGTATTTCACGCATCTAGTAGGCTTTGCGATTTCAGGGCTGATCGTGCTGGCGTACCTGCTGCTCGATCGCAGGCCCATTCGCGATTGGGTCTGGAGCGGCGCACTGGCGTTGCCGGGCGTGGCGTTTTATTTGCATTCTTCGCGCATTGGGTTGAGCGCCAGCAAAATTATCTTTCACGGATTTCAGGAAAAGCTTGATTCGCTGGGAATGATCATGCATGGCTATTCGCCCACGCTGGACTCGATCGTTCTAATCGCATTGTGCGCATGGTTTCTTGCCGCATGGTGGCGCAACGCCGAATTTCACTGGAATATTAAATGGCTGGCCATCGCGGCATTTCTCTTCGCGCTATTCTGGGCCATTCCGTGGATGTGGGGAGAAGGCTCCGACCTCGATATCCGAGTGTTGCCGATTTTGTTCGTCGCAATTCTTGCGACGGTGCGCGTCGGGAAACGCGCCAGATGGCTTGCCGTGATTCCTCTCACGCTCTTTGCGGCGCAGATCGTGACTACAACCAGGCATTTTGCCGCCGCGCAACCGGAACTCGCCGGCCTGGCGCGCTCTTTTGAAATCGTTCCGCGAGGCGCGCTGGTGCTGCCGATTGTCGAGGGAGATCAGGACCCCATCGATCGCCCCTTCACGCATTTCTGGGCCTACGGCGTGATTCGCAGAGGCTGGTTCTCCCCGTATCTGATGGACGAGCCCGGCCAGACGCCCATGCGCATGATCTACGATTCCTACACGCCCGATGGATTCTGGGACCACGAATATGATGAGCCGATGGATTGGAAGCAGGTCCAGAGCGATTACGATTACGTCTGGGCCTACGACGTCTCGAAATTCTCCCTGGCGCTTGCGGGCATCGGCGAGAAGGTTTACTCCTACGGCCCGCTGGAGGTTTACAGAATTAAGAAATTGCCCGATGCCGGCGCCGCAGAGGACAACCCTCGGCCCTTCTGAAGTGATCCTGTGCTGTGCCGCCATGCGTCGTTCTGATAGCATTCTTATACAATCTTCAGGCCCTGGAGGAGAGATGGTTCGCAAAGTCTCATTTGCAGTTGCGGTGGTGGCTCTCTTGATCCTTGCGCGTCAATCCCGCAGCCGCGCAACAACCGGCCGCTGGAGCATGGCGCTTCGTCGTCTCCGGCGATTCCCGGAATTGCGGCGACGTGGTGATGCCGGGGATTGCGGAAACGGCGAAGAAGAATCAGGCGGCGTTTTATTGGCATCTGGGCGACTTCCGGGCGGACTATCAAATCGATGAAGATATCCTGCACCAGCCCGAACACCTCGCCAAGCCACTCAGCTCAGGACGAATACCTCAGCATCGCATGGCAGGATTTTATCGACAGCCAGATAGCGCCCTTCGGCTCCATCCCGTTTTATGTGGCTATCGGGAATCATGAATTCATGCCGCCGGCAAAGACGCGCGAGGGCTACCTGCTGCAATTCGCGGATTGGCTCGATACCCCCATGCTTCAACCGCAACGCCTGAAAGATTATCCGGGCGACCACCTGCTGAAGACCTACTATCATTGGATCGACCGCGGCGTGGCGTTCTACACCATGGACAGCGCAACCGCCGAACAATTTGACGCTGCGCAAATCGCCTGGTTCGAATACACCCTCCAGAAGGACATGGCCGATCGTTCCGTAACCACCATCGTTGTGGGAATGCACAAAGCCCTCCCGGAAAGCATTTCCGCGGGGCATAGCATGAACGAATCGCCCACCGGAACCGATAGCGGCCGTCGCGTTTACGGCGATCTGCTGCGCGCGCAAAATGATGCGCATAAGCGTGTGTACGTTCTTGCGAGCCATTCGCATTACTACATGGACGGAATCTTCAACACCGCCTACTGGAGAGCGCACGGCGGGGAGTTGCCGGGATGGATTGTGGGAACAGCAGGAGCACAACTTTATGCGTTGCCGACGGATTCCGCCGACGCTCATGGCGCGTTGCCCAGCACCTATGGATCGTTGGTAGCGACCGTGCAAACGGACGGCGACATCGATTTCAGCTTCGAAAAGCTCGCCGAAACGGATATCCCCGCAGCAGTGAGGGCGCGCTACGGACAGAACTTCGTGCACTGGTGCTTCACGCAGAATACCCAGATCAGGTAGGCGTCCGGCTCACGCCCGCAAATAATCGGCCTGCCAATCCTTCACCAGTTGCTTGATGGCCTTGCGGTCGTTCAGCTTTTCGTCGAGAACTTTCCGCGCCAGCGCAGGCATCTCCGCGTCGCTCGCGAAACGCAGCGCGACCAGTTGATCCAGCGTAAATTCAGGGATGCGCGAAGCCATGTCAGCGGGCAAAACTCCCGCCAGACGCAGCCTCATTTCCAGGCGGATTAAACGATTTTGCACGGTCAGCGAGGATCCCCGCACAAAACCGATAAGTACAATCAGCGCTGCTCCAACCAGAACGTTCATCACCGACCCAAACGAAATACCGTACCGGAGATCGTAGAGCCTTCCTCCTAGATTCACTATAAGCACGAGCATCCCAATCACGAATGCCGGCACCTTATGCGTATGATTCGCGAAATTCTGCGGCGTTTCATTGGCCATGTTGTTTTTCTCTTTCTCGCAGTAAGACTGCGGCTGGGACTTAACGCAGATGTGGGAACTACCCAAAATCAGCGGTTACACGAGCGGCATTCTATCAGAGATGGAAAGGACCTAGCGTTTTTGAAACTCGGGCGAGCCTAAAACGAGGCCGGTCAGCAGACCAACATCGACCTGCTTCGCCGAGGCATTGCGCTTCGCTCCGATAATTTGCGGGTTGGCCGATTCGCGATCCAGCGTTGCGCGAGTGGCGTCCGAAATTTGACCCGCGAGGAACACCGTTTCAACCTGATCCAGCATGGATTTCGGATCTCCGCCGCGATTCGAACCAACAACGGATGTGACGTCCACCTTCGATCCGGCGATCTTGTTCCCCGTGAAAGCCACCGCGAAGTTCATTCGGTTCAGCAGCGCCCCCGTACTCACCCACGAGGCGGCTTTATCAGAATAGCCATTGGGCGTCAGGCATTGATACAGAGGCTCGCCGATGCGTTCGATCCACTGCGCCAGTTGCAGCGGCTGGGTCACGTCCGCGCCCAGCGCCCGCGCCGTGGACGTCACCAGTTCGAAAGGCGTCTTCACTTTCGATCGAAACGCCGCGCGCGACCAGAACTCCGGGGAGTAAATCATCGCGGTCATCACGGCGCGGATGTCGCCCTTGGATTTTTCAAAAGTTTTCGCCATGCGCTTCACCAGCGCTTCGGGCGGCTCATCGCCGACGAAATGCTGCGCCAGTTGCAGCGAAATGTGATGCGCTGTGTGCTTGTCCTTCGTCAACAGGTCCAGCACCTGCTCGCCATCGCGGATTCCGCCGCCTTTAATTTTCTTTCCGAGCACGCGTTTGGGATCGGGGTCGTGAATCCGCTCGTCGAAATAGAACTCTGGATAATCGCGCGGCGATTGAATCGTCCAGCCGGTAAACGCGCGCGCGACTTCGATGACGTCCTGCTGGGAATACCCGCCATCCACGCCGAGCGTGTGCAGCTCCATTAATTCCCGCCCGTAATTTTCGTTCAAGCCGCGCTTGCCGCCGACTGGGGGCAACTTTGTTCCCGGCGGAGAGGGAACAGGATGCTTCTTCAGGCGATCGAAGGCATTCGGGTCCGCGCTGGAATTATTGTCCAGGTAAAAAAGCATCGCCGGACTTTTAGCCGTGGCTTCCAGCAGATCGCGGAATTTACCGAGCACGTAGGGACGGATGTCGTCCCGCTCGTAGGGAATCGAGTACCACCGGTCCAGGTCCTTGTAAATAAAGACATTGAAATGGTTGAACCAGAAATCCGCGAGCTGCTCGCTCAGTTGGTGTTCGCTGTAGATAGCGCGCAACACCTTCGCTTGCATCATCTCCCGGACGATGTCCTGCTGGTCCCTATAAGGCAGGGAACTCATTCCTAGCGGCTGCTTCGCGGCGTCCTGCAGGCTCTTCTGGTAATCCTCCACCGACAATCCCATTCGCTTGGCACCCACCTGTGGCTGCGGGTATTCATCCAGAAGGGCTGCCGCGGAAAGGCCGAGCGAGGCGTACACGGCCAGACGAGCTTGCAAATCACTCTCGGCGCTTTTCTCAGGGTGAAGCTGCGACTGGACCCAGTTTTCCAGCCCCATCTTCTGAATTCGCTCGACTTCGCCGGGGAGCGGGCCGAAGCCGAGCCGATTCAGCGCGTGCAGGATGGCTTCCTGCTCGTTCAATTCCTTGATGGGGAGCTTGCCCGCGAAATGCCCGGACGAGGTATCGGCTTTGCCTGGATCGCGCGGCCCGGCCAGCGCAATGCTTGCGAAGACGGTGGCGCTCAATAGAATGATAACTGCGACCCTGGCGAGGCGAATCATGGCTCGATGGATTTCCGCAAACTGCGCGAATACAACGCCTAAAATTTCCTATTCATTAGATACGCCGAATCCACACTAGATACAACCCCGCAGTTGGACAAAAGTTATGGCAATTCGCCACGTGGGCTGGCAGTCTGGAAAGTGGAAGGAGGCAAAATGATCAAAGCCATCTGGGAAGGCGCCGTCCTGGCGGAAAGCGATGCCTGCATAATCGTTGAGGGCAATGCCTATTTCCCTGCCGAAGCCGTCAAACACGAGTATCTGCGTCCCAGCGCGACGACCACGGTATGCCATTGGAAGGGAGTCGCCCATTACTGCGATGTGGAAGTGGAAGGCAAGCGCAATCCCGACGCGGCCTGGTATTACCCTGAGCCGAAGGAAGGAGCGCAGCAGGTCAAAGGACGCATCGCCTTTTGGAAGGGGGTAAAGGTAGCACAGGTTTGAACCTGTGCGCTGTTGGTTTAGACGTGGCGAAATCGCAAAACTAAAACCAAACCCAAACCAAAACCAAAACCGCACAGGTTGAAACCTGTGCTACCTGCTGCGCGCTCCTACCTGTTTTGCCAGATACTCTTGCACGGCCTCGCTGAAAGCGATCTCCAGTTTCTGCGCGATTGGGCCCGGGCTCGCCGCGTATTTGTGACCTGCAATCTCGCTCACTCCCAGCAGGCTGCGGTTGGTCGAAGTGATAAAAACCTCATCCGCAGCGAACAGGTCCTCGGGTGCAAGTGTTTTCTCGACCATCGGTACTCCAGTAAAGGGAGCGATTTCCAGCAGCACGCTGCGGGTGACTCCTTCGAGGCAGCCGGAGGACAACGGCGGCGTCGCTACCGTCCCATCCTTCACGCTGAAGATATTCGCGGTCGTGCACTCGGCTACTTCGCCGCGCTCATTGAGCAATACCACTTCGCTCCAGCCCTGCCTTTGCGTTTCGGCCAGATGCCACACATTATTCAGCCAGGACGTAACTTTCACACCTGCCAGCGGAGACGCCGCATGGCGCCCATGTTCCGCGATGCTCAGGCGGGCGCTTTCCGGATGCGCTGGCAGCCCGGCGGTGCAGAGTATTAAGTCCACCGGCGGCACTGGTTCTTCGCTCTGCCAGAATCCGGTGCGGTTGTTGATCATATAAATTCGCGCAGTTCCTTCGACAACCTGGTTAACTTCCAGCAACTCGCTCAATTGCCGCCTGACTAGTAGAGGATCGAAAGCGAAGGGAAGCCGGATTCGAACGGCATCTTTTTCCAGGCGGCGCCAGTGTCGTTCATAGGCGAATGCTTCGCCCTGGAAAATTCGCATAGTCGTAAATAATCCCCAGCCGTTCATCAATCCGCCCTGGCCGGGGGAAAGGCGTGCCTGCTCGATGGGCACGATACGACCGTTGTGAAACACATATCTGTGGATCAATTGGACCTCGCGCGGCGCTCCGGCAAATCGCGCAAGCATTCTATCCTAAAATTTTCGATCCGAAAGGGCAGTCCAGGGACTGGTTTCGAATTTATTTATATTGCCTCTTTCGCCGCTTATCTGTTGCAAACAGGATGGTTCCCCACTTTGGTTCTTTGGACGTAAGCCCTCTAAAATTAGTACTTTAGTCCCGATTTTATAGTGCCCCGAAGGGGTGCATGTTACGCGACAACGGCGAAAACTCGATTGACAGGTTTACCCCATGTACTTACTCTTGATCTCGTAAGCTTCTTGGAGGATTTTGTGCGTAAATCATTTTTGGCAAGTCTGGCTCTTACTTTGGTAGCCAGCGTAATTGCGGTTCCCGGACAGGCAATGCCGGCAAATCCGGCTTCAACGCCCCTCGGTGTAATCGTACAGGCGGACCGCGCCCAGGTAGGCTCCGATATTACCTCTGGCGGCGCCACAATTTATGAAGGCGACCGACTCGAGACGCAGGACAACGGCACGCTACGCGCTCGAATGGGCGGATCGCAAATATACCTCCGGCAGGGTTCTGCGGCGGATGTACATGGGCTGGCGAATGGTTTTTCAGCCAACCTCGTGCATGGCACAGTAGTGCTCTCCTCGCTCGAAGGACAAACATTTCAGCTGCTGGCAAACGGAGCGACCATCCGGCCAGTAGGCAATCATCCGACCGTCGCTCAAGTGACCTATGTGAACCCTACTGCATTGGTCCTCACCAGCGAGCGCGGCGCAATCGAAATCTCCATGGGCGATGAAGTAAAGACGATCGATGCCGGCACCTCTTATCGCATGGAAACCGTGCCCGATGATTCCGGGCCGGGACCTCAGGGTGGACCCTATCACACCGCGCGCAACCACTTTGTCCTGCTTACCCTGCTCTTCGGCGGCGTTGCCACAGGCATCATTTGCCTGGCGCGCGTTGATGAGCCCCAGCGGTCTATAACAACGTAGAATTACTCTAGCTTGTAAGGGCGGCCGGGATTTGGCCGCCCTTTTCATTTGCACGTACTAAAAGTACTTCTCCCTGCCGCATTGTTTGAATCCTTCACAAATTGGATAGAATGGACGTCATGGAGCCGATGCGCGAGATCGGGAAAATGATGGTCTTTGCCGGCGTGGCGCTGGTTGCCATTGGCGCGCTGGTGTGGCTCGGTCCCCGGCCTGGAGGCCTGCCATGGCGTCTGGGGCGCCTCCCGGGGGACATCGCGTACCAGGGCAGGCATGGCTCGTTCTATTTCCCTGTGGTGACGTGTATTCTTCTCAGCGTGGCCCTTACGGTAGTCCTGTGGCTGGTGCAATGGCTGAGAAAATGAAGCAATTCGAATTGAATCTCGCCCCCACGCGGCAAATCTGGAGCGTGGCCGAGCTGACCTCCCGGATCAGCAGCGCCCTGTCCACGCAATTTTCGAACCTGTGGATCGAGGGCGAAGTCTCGAATTTTCATTCGGCGCAATCGGGCCATCTCTATTTCACTCTGAAGGACGCCAAGGCGCAGGTGAAGTGCGTGTGCTTTCGCAGTCAGGCGATGCGGCTGAAGTTCCGTCCCGAGGACGGGTTGAAGCTGATCGTGCGCGGCTCGATCAGTGTGTATGAGCCGCGCGGGGAATATCAGATTTACGTCGAGCACATCGAGCCGTCCGGCGTCGGAGCGCTGCAACTGGCGTTCGAACAGCTCAAAAAGCGCCTCGAAGCTGAAGGCTTGTTCGAACAGGGGCGCAAGAAGCCGCTGCCTGTGCTGCCGGGCCGCATCGGCGTGGTGACGTCCCCCAAGGGCGCTGCCGTGCGGGACATCATTCGAATTCTGCGGCGGCGCTTTTCGAATCTGCACCTGATCGTGTACCCGGTCCGCGTTCAGGGCGACGGCGCGGCGGAGGATATCGCCGCGGCGCTGAAGTATTTCGACCGCAAGCGCCTTGTGGACGTCATCCTGCTGGCGCGCGGCGGCGGGTCCATCGAGGATTTGTGGGCGTTCAACGAGGAAATCGTGGCCCGCGCGATTGCGGATTGCAGCATACCCATCGTGAGCGGAGTCGGACACGAGAACGATTTCACGATTGCGGATTTTGTGGCGGACGTGCGCGCGTCCACCCCGTCGGCTGCCGCGGAAATCGTGGTCCGTTCGCGGCAGGAGTTCGAACGGCACTTGCAAGAGCTGGAACATAAAATTTCGCAGCAGATGCGATACCTGCTGCTCGAATGGCGACACCATTTGAAGGAACTTTCGACGCACATGGGGTTCCGCCGGCTGGAAGATCTGCTGCGTCGCCACCGGCAGCAAACCGACGAGCTGACTGGGCGGCTTGCCGAGGCGCTGCAAGGGCGCATCGAAAGGCTGCGCCATCGCTACACCATTGCCGGAACGCGCATTGCGTCATTTGATCTTCGCGCGAGGATCAGAACGCTTGGACTGCGGCTGGTGCAGCGATCCACCGAATTGGGCGTGCGGATGGAGCGTTTGCTGGTCGGCAAGATTCAATTGCTGGAGAGATTTCAGTTGCAACTGGAAGAGCGCAGTCCTTTGCGCGTGCTGGAGCGAGGCTATTCGATTTGTACGGACGCCGAAGGGAATGTGCTGCGGTCAGCGGATCAAGTGGCCATCGGCGGCGAGGTGAATGTGCAGTTGGCGCGCGGGCGTATTGGCGCGGAAGTCCGGCGACGCGATCTTCCCAAGTCGTAATTTCCGTCACAGAGCGGAAGCACAGAGAATACAAATTAATCCTCGGTAGTGCTCGCGACTTTCAGGACGGCGAGGAAAGCTTCCTGCGGGATGTCCACGCGGCCTACGCGCTTCATGCGTTTCTTGCCTTCTTTTTGTTTCTCCAGCAGCTTGCGTTTGCGGGAGATGTCGCCGCCGTAGCACTTGGCGATCACGTTTTTGCGTATCGCGGAGACGGTTTCGCGGGCGATCACGCGGCTGCCGATGGCGGCCTGAATCGGAACCTCGAACATCTGGCGCGGGATCAGTTTGCGCAGGCGCGCCACCAGGTCTTTGCCGCGCTCGTAGGAAAACTCACGGTGGCAGACCAGCGCGAGGGCGTCCACCGGCTCGCCTCCCACCAGCACGTCGAGCTTCACCAGATCGGCCTCCGCGTAGCCATGCCAGGTGATAGTCGAGTGACGCGTAGCCGCGCGACGCGCTCTTCAGGCGATCGTAGAAATCGAGGACGATTTCGTTCAGCGGCAGCTCGTAGGTGAGCATCACGCGCTGCGGCGACAGATATTCGAAATTCTTCTGCACGCCGCGTTTTTCCTCGCACAGTTGCAGGATCGCGCCCACCGAATCCTCCGCCGTGATAATCATGGCGGTGATCACCGGCTCTTCGATCTTCGCCATATCGTTTGGCGGGGGAAATTTCGTGGGGCTGTCCACCTCGACGACAACGCCTGCCGTGGTGGTGATCCGGTAGCGCACGCTGGGCGCGGTGGTAATCAGGTTGATGCCGAACTCGCGCTCCAGGCGCTCCTGCGCGATCTCCATGTGCAGCAGGCCCAGGAAGCCGCAGCGGAATCCGAACCCGAGGGCGACGGAATTTTCCGGCTCGTAAAAGAACGCGGCATCGTTCAGTTGCAGTTTTCCCAGAGCGTCGCGCAGATTTTCATAATCGGTGGCGAGCACCGGGAACAGGCCGGCGAAGACCATCGGCTTGATCGCTTCGAATCCGGGCAGCGCAGGCGCGGGCCGCGCGGCTTCGATGACGGTGTCACCGACGCGCGCGTCGGCCACCTGCTTGATATTCGCGATGATGAAGCCGACGTCTCCGGCGACGAGTTCATCGAGGACGACCGGCTTCGGCGTCAGCGCACCGAGCGCTTCGACTTCATACACCTGATTGTTCGAACAAAGCCGAATCTTCATTTCGCGCCGGATTCGGCCGTTCATCATGCGCACCAGCACGACGGCGCCTCGGAAGGGATCGAACCACGAATCGAAAATCAGCGCCTGCAGCGGCGCTTCGGCGGTGCCTGTTGGCGGAGGAACGCGCGCTACGATCGCCTCCAGTACCGAGTCCACGCCGATGCCGCTCTTGGCGCTGATCAGCAGCGCGTCGGACGCCGGAATCGCCAGCACGTTTTCAATCTGCTCCTTGGCTTGTTCGGGCTGCGCGGCGGGCAAATCAATTTTGTTAATGACGGGAATGATCGTCAGATTGTGCTGCGCCGCCAGAAACGTGTTGGCGACGGTCTGCGCTTCGACGCCCTGGCTTGCGTCCACGACGAGCAACGCGCCTTCGCAGGCGGACAGCGCGCGGGAAACTTCGTACGAGAAATCGACGTGCCCGGGCGTATCGATCAGGTTGAGCTGGTAGTCGTTGCCGTCCTTCGCCTTGTAGTGAAGTCGAATGCTCTTGGCCTTGATGGTGATGCCGCGCTCGCGCTCCAGGTCCATCGAGTCCAGCACCTGCGCGCTCATTTCGCGCTGGCTGAGCGCGCCGGTAAGCTCCAGCAGCCGGTCGGCCAGCGTGGACTTGCCATGATCGATGTGCGCGATGATGCAGAAATTGCGAACGAAACGTGGATCCATCAGTTAGCCCGCCGGAGCAAACGTGTTGCGCCGGTGAAAGTTCTCCTCGATTTGGCGGCAATCGGCCCGCCGAGTCATCCGTCATTTATCACGGGGGTATTCAGTGTGCCACAAGTGGAGGCGCTTCGAAAGGCAGGCGGCCTGGAGGGTAGTGGCGTCATTTGACCTCGGAGTCCCCAGAAAATTGAAATGAATTCTTCGAGTAAGGCGACCACTGTATGTATTTTGCTATTTTGGCTGCACGGCTCTTGGGCAACCTCGACCAAGTTCGTCAAATCCCTTCATATCCGGGTTATAGGCACGACATGCATAAACAGCGTAGGCGTTTCCAAAAATGTCTTTGTAACTGACAGAGCCCCCTATAAAGAAGGTGGTGCGCCCACTCAAAACATCGTCAATGGGGCCATCGCCACCTCCGACCTTGATTATCATGGGCGGATCAATCGGGTCAGGGGCGAGGCTATATCCAGGGCCAAACACTTGGCTTGGGCCTGGAACTATCGAGAATTCGCCAGGAGTACAACTGGATGCCAATTTATTGCAGCTACCCGAACCCTGACCCCATGTCATGTTAGTAGCAAATGAAGGAGGACTGGCGGATCCTGCGCGCCTTCAGCGCCGTGATCGGCCAGACGCTGCCCTATGACACGATCGAGGCGCTGCGGCGCGCGGCTGGAGCAGGTCAACCCGGTGTTCGGCCGCATCGACATCCTGCCGCGCTTCGGCCGCTCCGACCTGACCGGCGCCGGCGGGCGACCCGGCGCCGCTGCGCGGCCGCGGCCTTCGCCGCCGCCGTGCCGAATTACTACCAGACCGATCCGATCAGCCGCGCGAGCCCGACCATGGCGGACTGCACCGGACAACGTGTCGCGCCCGCTGCTGCAGGCGGCGGAGTAGGGGATGGCCATGGGGTTCTTCTCGACCACCGCTCGGCCTGATCATCCTGACGTGCGCTGGAGACGCTGGCGATGCTGGTGCCGCTGCTGATCGGCGTGGCCTATCTGACCTATGCCGAGCGCAAGGTGCTGGCGGCGATCCAGCTGCGCAAGGGGCCGAACGTCGTCGGGCCGTTCGGCCTGTGGCAGCCGTTCGCCGACGCGCATGAAGATGCTCATGAAGGAGACGATCATCCCGACGGGCGCGAACCGTGTGCTGTTCCTGCATGGCGCCGATGCTGACCTTCGGCCTGGCGATGATCGCCTGGGCGGTGATCCCGGTGAACGACGGCTGGGCGATCGCCGACATCAATGTCGGCATCCTGTATCTGTTCGCGATCTGCTCGCTGGGCGTCTACGGCATCATCATCGCCGGCTGGGCGAGCAACTCGAAATACGCCTTCCTCGGCGCGCTGCGCTCGGCGGCGCAGATGGTGAGCTACGAAGTCTCCATCGGCTTCGTGATGGTCTCGCGTGCTGCTGTGCGTCGGCAGCCTGAACCTGAACGACATCGTGCTGGCGCAGAACGGACTGTCTGGTTCTGCATTCCGCTGTTCCCGATGTTCGTCGTGTTCTTCATCTCGGCCCTGGCGGAAACCAACCGCGTCGCCGTTCGATCTGCCGGAGGGCGAGAGCGAGATCGTCGCCGGCTTCTTCGTGGAATACAGCTCGATGAGCTTCGCGCTGTTCTTCCTCGGCGAATACGCGAACATGATCCTGATGAGCGGCGATGACCACCATCCTGTTCCTGGGCGGCTGGCTGGCGCCGTTCGGCGTTCGCGCCCTTCACCTGGATCCCGGGGCCGATCTGGTTCATCCTGAAGATCTGCTTCGTCCTGTTCGTGTTCCTCTGGGTGCGGGCGACCTTCCCGCGCTACCGCTACGACCAGCTGATGCGGCTGGGCTGGAAGGTGTTCCTGCCGCTCTCGCTGCTCTGGCTGGTGCTGACCGCCGGCGCGCTGGAATCTTCGGATGGCTGCCGAATGGGCTGATGACACCTTCAACCGCCGCTCACGACGCAGCAGGAGGAGCCTGAGGCCATGGCATTCCTCGACCGCACCGCGCGCAGCCTGCTGCTGACGCGAACTCGCTCGGCGGCATGGCGCTGACGCTGCGCTACTTCTTCAAGCCGAAGGTGACGATCAACTACCCCTACGAGAAGGGGCCGCTCAGCCCGCGCTTCAAGGGCGAGCATGCGCTGCGCCGCTACCCGAACGGCGAGGAACGCTGCATCGCCTGCAAACTGTGCGAGGCGATCTGCCCGGCCCAGGCCATCACCATCGAGGCCGAGCCGCGCGAGGATGGGTCCCGCCGCACCACGCGCTACGACATCGACATGACCAAGTGCATCTATTGCGGCCTGTGCGAGGAAGCCTGCCCGGTGGATGCGATCGTCGAGGGGCCGAACTTCGAGTTCGCCACCGAGACGCGCGAGGAGCTGATGTACGACAAGGACAAGCTGCTGGCGAACGGCGACCGGTGGGAGCCGGAGCTGGCGCGGCGGCTGGAACTGGACGCGCCCTACCGGTAAGGCGGGCCATGATCGTCGCACACATCTTCTTCTACGTTTTCGCGGCGATCCTGCTGGCCTCGGCGGCGATGGTGGTCACCGCGCGCAACCCGGTGCATTCGGTGCTGTTCCTGATCCTGGCGTTCTTCAACGCGGCGGCGCTGTTCCTGCATCGCGGGGGCCGAGTTCCTGGCGATGATCCTGGTCATCGTCTATGTCGGCGCGGTCGCGGTGCTGTTCCTGTTCGTCGTGATGATGCTGGACGTCGATTTCGGCGAGCTGCGCGCCGGGTTTCAGCGCTACGTGCCGATCGGGGCCGCGATCGGCGCGGTGCTGTTCCTCGAGCTGCTGCTGTGGTCGGCGGCTGGAGGATTTCGCCCGCAGCGGCCCGCGCTGCGGCTGCGCCGACGCCGGCCCGGGCTGACCAACACCGACGCGCTCGGCCGGCGTGCTCTACACGCGACTACATCTTCCTGTTCCAGACCGCGGGGCTGGTGCTGCTGGTGGCGATGATCGGCGCGATCGTGCTGACGCACCGGGACCGGAAGCGGTCGAAGCCCAGAACATCGCGCAGCAGAACGCGCGGACGGCGGCCGAGACGCTGAGATGATGACGTGCCGATCGGCGCGGGCGTGCGGTCGATCGGCATCCGCCGACCGGAGCCGGCGCTGCCGCCACCGGGCGAGACAGTGACTTTGCCCGAAGGCGCGACGCCCGAGCCCGCCTTAGTTCACCACCGGCCGGGAGCGCATTGAGATGGCCATCGGCATCGGCCACTATCTGGTCGTCTCGGCCATCCTGCTGGTGCTGGGCATCTTCGGCATCTTCCTGAACCGCAAGAACGTCATCATCATCCTGATGTCGATCGAGCTGATCCTGCTCGCGGTGAACCTCAATCTCGTCGCCTTCTCGGGCCGCTGCATGACCTCACCGGGCAGATCATGGCGATGTTCGTGCTGACCGTCGCGGCGGCCGAGGCGGCGATCGGGCTGGCCATCGTCGTCATCTATTTCCGCAACCGCGGCTCGATCGAGGTCGAAGACGTCAATCTGATGAAGGGCTGAGACGTGATCTTCGCTATTGCCGTCTTCGCGCCGCTGCTCGGCTCCCTGATCGCCGGTCTCTTCGGCCGCGCGCTCGGCGATCGCGGCGCCCAGGCGGTCAGCGTGCTCTGCATGCTGATCGCGGCCGCCGCCGGCGTCGCCGCCGGGCTCCGTCTGCTCACCGGCCTCGTGCCGGGCGGCGAGATCCTGGTCGGCGACTGGCTGCATGTCGGCGGCTTCCAGGCCGATTGGGCGCTGCGCTACGACAGCCTCTCGGCGGTCATGGTGATGATGGTGACCGTCGTCTCGACGCTGATCCATATCTACTCGATCGGCTATATGGAGGGGGACCGCTCGGTCCCGCGCTTCTTCGCCTATCTCTCGCTGTTTACCTTCGCCATGCTGATGCTGGTGACGGCGAACAACCTCCTGCAGCTGTTCTTCGGCTGGGAGGGCGTCGGCCTCGTCAGCTATCTGCTGATCGGCTTCTGGTATGACAAGCCGAGCGCCAATGCCGCGGCGATCAAGGCCTTCGTCATGAACCGGATCGGCGATCTCGGCTTCGCCATCGGCATCGCGCTCGTCTTCTTGCTGTTCGGCAGCATCCGCTTCGACGCCATCTTCCCGGCGAGTGCAGGGCAGAACAGCGCCGTTTATCATCTGTTCGGGGCCAATCTGCACGCGCTGGATGTGATCGGGATCCTGCTGTTCATCGGCGCCATGGGCAAATCGGCGCAGCTAGGCCTGCATCCCTGGCTCGCGGACGCGATGGAAGGCCCGACGCCGGTTTCCGCCCTCATCCATGCCGCGACCATGGTGACGGCGGGCGTGTTTCTGATGGTGCGGATGTCGCCGCTGCTGGAATACGCGCCGGTGGCGCTCGCCGTCGTCGGCGTTATCGGCGGCACCACGGCGCTGTTCGCCGCGACCATCGGCTGCACCCAGACCGACATCAAGCGCGTCATCGCTTATTCGACCTGCTCGCAGCTCGGCTACATGTTCGTCGCGATTTCGGTCGGCGCCTATCAGGCGTCGATCTTCCATCTCATCACCCATGCCTTCTTCAAGGCGCTGCTCTTCCTGACCGCGGGTTCCGTGATCCACGCGATGTCGGGCGAGCAGGATATGCGCAAGATGGGCGGCCTCGCCCGGCTCATTCCCTATACCTATGTGATGATGTGGATCGGCAGCCTGGCCCTGGCCGGCATTCCGCCCTTCGCCGGCTTCTTCTCCAAGGATGCGATCATCGCCGCCGCCTTTGCCGGGCGCGGTGGCGGCTATGCCTGCTTCTGCGTCGAGGCGGCGGCGTTCCTCACCGCCTTCTATTCCTGGCGCATGATCTTCATGACCTTCCACGGGCCGCGCCATGGGGAGGAGCATGTCATGGCGCATGTCCATGAAAGCCCCTGGGTGATGCGCGGGCCGTTGGCGGTTCTGGCGCTCGGCGCGACCTTCGCCGGCATGGCGCTCGTGCATCTGTTTATCGGCTCGGGCCAGGCGGCATTCTGGAACGGCGCGATCGTCAATACCGGCCATCCGCATATCCTGACCGCCATCGACCGGGTGCCGTTCCTCATCGACATCCTGCCGACCACGCTCGGCCTGCTCGGGATCGCGACGGCCTATGTGATGTATATCGCCAAGCCCGAACTGCCGGAGCTGCTGGCGGCGCGCTTCGCGCCGGTCTACCGGCTGCTGCTCAACAAATACTACTTCGACGAGATTTACGACGTGATCTTCGTCCGGCCCTATCGCGCGCTCGCGCGCGGTCTCTGGCATGTCGGCGATGAGGGGATCATCGACGGCATTCCGCGCGGCGGCGCCTTGCTCGCGCGCGGCTCGGCCGGCGGTCTCGTGCGGTTGCAGAGCGGCTCGCTCGCCCAATACGCCTTCGTCATGCTGATCGGGCTGGTCGTGCTCATCAGCGTCTTCCTGATCTTCCGGTGAGCGTGATGAACCAGGCCGGCTTCCCTCTACTCTCGGTATTGACCTACCTGCCGCTGGTGGGGGTGATTGTGATCATGTCCGTACGCGGGGATGAGGCGACGGTCGCCTCCAACGCGCGCTGGACTGCCCTCTGGACCAGCCTTGTGGTCTTTGTCCTCAGCCTGCTGCTGTGGTTTGACTTCGACAAGAGCCAGGCCGGTTTCCAGTTCAACGAAGTGGTCACCTGGCTGCCGCAATACGGCGTCGATTACCGCATGGGTGTGGACGGCATCAGCATCATGTTCGTGCTGATCTCGACGGCGCTGACGCCGATCGCGATCCTCTCGGCCTGGAGAGGCACCGGCGGCCGCGCGCGGGAATACATGATCGCCTTCCTGGTCATGGAGACGATGATGATCGGGGTGTTCTCGGCCCTCGATTTCATCCTCTTCTTCGTTTTCTTCGAGGGTGTGCTGATCCCGATGTTCATCATCATCGGGGTCTGGGGCGGGGAACGGCGGCTCTACGCCGCGATCAAGTTCTTCCTGTTCATGTTCGCGGGCTCCATGCTCATGCTGCTCGGCATCCTGGCGCTGTGGTTCCATGACGGAACCACGAGCATCCCGGCGATGATGCACATCCCGCTGCCGCCGCATCTGCAATTCTGGCTCTTCCTCGCCTTCCTTGCCGCCTTCGCGGTCAAGATCCCCATCTGGCCGGTCCATACCTGGCTGCTGGATGCGCATCGGGAGGCGCCGATCGCGGGGTCCGTGCTGCTGGCCGGCGTGTTGGCGAATATGGGCGGTTACGGCTTCCTGCGCTTTTCGGTGCCGCTGCTGCCGGATGCCTCCCAGCATTTCGCGCCGCTGATGTTCACGCTCGGGGTCGTGGCGGTGATCTACACCTCGATCGCGGCGCTGGTGCAGCGTGACCTGCTCAAGCTCGTCGCTTATTCCTCGATCGGCCATATGGCGATCGCCGTGATCGGCATCTTCACCTTCAACGTGCAGGGGATCGAGGGCTCGCTGTTCCGCATGCTCTCCCACGGTTTCATCACGGCCGCGCTGTTCCTCTGCGTCGGTGTGCTGATGGACCGGACGAAGTCGCAGAGCCTGGATGCCTTCGGCGGCGTGGTTCACCGCATGCCCTTCTACGCGCTGCTGTTCATGATCTTCGCCATGGGCACGGTGGGCCTACCGGGCACCGCCGGCTTCATCGGCGAAATCCTCGTCATCGTCGGCGCGCTGAAAGTGAATTTCTGGGTCGCGGTCCTCACCGGCACGACGCTCATCCTCAGCGCCGTCTATACGCTGGTGATGTATCGCCGCGTCGTTTTCGGCACGCTGGCGCGGCCGGAGCTGAAACACCTCACCGATCTCGGCGGGCGAGAGATCGCCATGCTGGTGCCGCTGGTGGCGCTGACGCTGTGGATGGGCCTTTACCCCACCAGCTTCTCGACCTTTTTCGACGCGACGGCGACGGCGATGGCGAACCAGCATGCGCTGGCCATGGCCGGGAGCGGGGGCGCGCATCTCGCCGCCGCGACAAGCGTGATCACCCCAAGCCCGACGATCGGGGGGACGAACTGATGAATTGGCTGATCGCGCTGCCGGAGATCGCGCTCGCGCTCGCGGCCATGGCGGTGCTTCTCGTCGGCGTGTTTTCGCCGCCGAAAACATCCTTCCTGCTTGCCAGCATGCTGTCGCTCGGGGGTTTGCTTATCACTGCCGGGCTGGTGCTGATCGCGCCGGAGGGTGTGGGCTATGGCGGGCTCTTCATCGCCGATGCCTTCAGCCGCTTTTTGCAGGTGCTCATCCTGACCGGCGCGGCGCTCGCCATCATCCTCTCGCTGGATTTCAACCGGCACGAGGACGGGCTCGCCCGTTTCGAGTTCCCGGTGCTGATCATCTTCGCGTCCATCGGCATGATGATCATGGTCGCCGCCACCAATCTGATGACGCTCTATCTCGGGCTCGAACTGCAATCGCTGGCGCTCTATGTCATCGCCGCCTTCGCCCGGGATTCGCTGCGTTCGGCCGAGGCGGGGCTGAAATATTTCGTCCTCGGTTCGCTCGCCTCGGGCCTGCTGCTCTACGGCATCTCGCTGACCTACGGCTTCTCCGGCAGCATGGATTTCGGCCATATCGCCCAGGCGCTGCTCTCCGGCGCGCCCTCGGTCGGCCTCGTCGTCGGCATGGTCTTCGTGCTCTCGGGGTTGGTCTTCAAGGTCGCGGCCGTGCCGTTCCATATGTGGTCGCCCGATGTCTATGAAGGCTCGCCGAGTTCGGTCACGGCCCTTCTGGGGTCGGCGCCCAAGGTGGCGGCGCTCGGGCTGCTGCTGCGCGTGATGATCGGGCCCTTCGGGCATCTGCTGCCGCAATGGCAGTTGCTGGTGGAGATCATCTCCATCGCCTCTCTCGTGGTCGGCTCCCTGGCACCGATCCAGCAGACCAGCATCAAGCGGCTGATCGCCTATTCCTCCATCGGCCATGTCGGCTACGCGCTGATGGGCCTTGCCGCCGGCACGGCATCCGGCACCAGCGGCACGCTGATCTACCTGGCCACCTATCTGTTCATGACGCTCGGCACCTTCGGTGTCATCCTCGCGATGCGGCGGCATGGGCACAGCGTGGAGAAGGTCAGCGATCTCGCGGGGCTCGGCCGGAATGATGGCGGCCTCGCCTTGGCGATGACCATCTTCATGCTCAGCATGGCCGGCGTGCCGCCGCTTTCGGGCTTCTTCGGCAAGCTCTATGTCTTCCTGGCGGCGATCCAGAGCGGTCTCTGGACCCTCGCCGTCATCGGCGTGATCGCCAGCGTCGTTGGCGCCTATTACTATCTGCGCATCATCAAGATCATGTATTTCGATGCGCCCGCCAGCGTGTTTGACCGTCGCTCGCCCTCGCTCTCCTTCGTCGTTGCCGCCTCGGGCATCGTGACGCTCCTCTTCATTCTGGTGGCAGGGCCGATCACCGCCGCCGCGCAGGCGGCCGCATCGGCTCTGCTGGGTTGACCGCAAACGGGCTGGTCGGCGAGGGCAAGCTTCCCGAAGGTTACCAGCTCGAACATGTGACGAGCCTGCCCTCCACCTCGGATGCCTGTGTGGAGCGGGCGAGGGAGGGCACGCCGGATGGGCTGGCGATCCTCGCCGATAGCCAGACGGCGGGGCGTGGCAGCCGTGGCCGCGCCTGGGCCTGCCCGCCGGGCAATCTCTATCTCTCGCTGCTGTTGCGGCCCCGGAACGAGGCCGAGGAAGCGGGCGCCGGCCAATGGGCGCTGCTGGCGGGGGTTGCCTTCATCGAGGCGTTGTCACGTTTCAGCGCGGCACCGCAATCGCTTCTCCTGAAATGGCCGAACGACGTGCTGCAGGGTGGTGCCAAGCTCGGCGGCATCCTGGTCGATGCCAGCATGGTGGCGGGCGGCGGGACGGAGTGGCTGGTCATCGGCGTCGGCGCCAATCTGGCATCGGCCCCGGTGATCGAGGGCCGGCGGATCGCGGCACTCACGGCGTCGGGTGGCATCCCGCCGTCACCCGTCGCGGTCGCGGAGGCGTTTCTGGCGCGCACCGCGGCCTGGCGAACGGTTTTGGCCGGGGCGGGGTTCGCGCCCGTGCGCGATGCCTGGCTCAATCGGGCGTATCCGCGTGGCACGCCGATCACCATCAAGGATGCCCTGCGCATCCGCACAGGCGAATTCGCGGGTCTCTCACCATCGGGCGAACTGCTATTGTCCGCCGGCGGCACGGTTCACATGATCTCCACCGGAGATGTGCTTTTAGGCTTGGGGGAATAACGAGGGCCATGCTGCTCGTCATCGATGCCGGAAACACCAATATCGTGATGGCGGTGCATAGTGATGATGGCGGCTGGGTCGGCGTCTGGCGGATTTCGACCGACCCGCAGCGAACCTCGGACGAATACGCCGTATGGCTGTTCACGCTGCTGCGGCATCAGGGCATCGACCCCAAAGCCATCAAGCGCGCGGTCATGGGCATCGTCGTGCCGGCGGCCATCTATCACCTGCGGCGCCTCTGCCGCGAATGGCTGGCGGTCGAGCCGCTGATTGCCTCGCCCGATCTCGATTGGGGGTTTGAGATCAAGCTGGACGCGCCGACCGAGGTTGGCGCCGACCGGCTGCTCAATACGCTCGCCGCGCATCAGATCTACGGCGGCCCGCTGGTGGTTGTGGATTTCGGGACCGCCACCACTTTCGATGTGGTGGATCAAGCAGGCAACTTCATCGGCGGTATCATTTCGCCCGGCGTAAACCTTTCGATTGAAGCTTTGCACAAGGCGGCGGCGCGCCTGCCGCGCATCGGCATCGGCCGGCCCCAGGCCGTTATCGGCCGGTCGACGGTGCCGGCGATGCGGTCCGGATTGTTCTGGGGGTATGTCGGCATGGTCGAGGGGCTGGTCTCGCGCATCCGCGCTGAGTTCGGCCAACCCATGCGGGTTATCGCGACCGGCGGCCTGGCCCCGCTTTTTGCCGAAGGCACCACGATTTTTGAGAGCATCGATCCCGACCTCACGCTGGAGGGGATGCGTCTGTTGGCGCTGCGCAACCCGGCTCCCAGCCTGTCGAGCGACTGGAAGCGCCAGCCCACAGGAGACTGATCAAGGACTGCGGCCGCATGAATAGCAAGGACGACGATCTGGCCTTCCTCCCACTTGGGGGGACGGGCGAGATCGGCATGAATCTTAACCTGTACCGCTGCAACGGCCAATGGCTTGCCGTGGATTGCGGCCTTGGCTTCGGGGGGCCGGAGCACCCCGAGGTCGAGGTGATGGTGCCTGACCCCATCTTCATCGCCGAGCGGCGGCAGGATCTGCTTGGGCTCGTCATCACCCATGCCCATGAGGATCATCTGGGCGCGGTTGCCTGGCTGTGGCGGCAACTGCGCTGCCCTGTCTATGCGACGCCCTTCACCGCCGCTGTATTGGGGCGCAAGCTCGCTGAGGCAGGGCTCGCCTCCGAAGTGCAGGTGCATATCATCCAGCCGGGCGGGCAGCTCGATATCGGGCTGTTCCATATCGAGTTCATCGCCATGGCCCATTCGGTGCCTGAGGCGCAGGCACTCGCCATCACCACGCCCTACGGCGTCATCCTCCATAGCGGAGACTGGAAGCTCGACCCTGACCCGACAGTCGGGCCAGTGACCGACGAGGCAGCGCTCAAGCGTCTCGGCGACCGCGGCGTTCTGGCGATGATCGGCGATTCCACCAATGCGCTGGTGGAGGGGCATTCCGGCTCGGAATCCGAGGTGCGGCGGGCGCTGCCCGAACTCATTCGCCATTTGAGCGGGCGCGTGGCGGTGACCTGCTTCGCGAGCAATGTCGCCCGGGTGGAGAGCATCGCCTTGGCGGCCAGGGCGGTCGGGCGGCAAGTGGCGGTCGCCGGGCGCAGCCTGCGCAATATTGAGGCGGCTGCCCGCGAATGCGGCTATCTGGCGGGTATTCCGCCCTTCCTCAATGAGGATGCGGCTTCCGATATCCCAGACGACAACCTTCTGCTGATCCTTTCCGGCAGCCAGGGCGAAGCGCGCAGCGCGATGTCCCGCGTCGCCGCCGATTCGCATCCGCGCATCGCGTTGGGCGAGGGTGACACGGTGATTTTCTCGAGTCGCGTCATCCCGGGCAATGAGCGTGCCATCCACGCCGTGCAGGACAATCTCGCCCGGCGCGGCGTGCATCTGATGACGGATGACGACCACATGGTTCATGTCTCGGGCCATCCGGCGAGGGACGAGCTGCGCCGCATCTACTCGCTGGTACGGCCGACCTATGCGGTGCCGGTGCATGGGGAGTGGCGCCATCTGGCGGCCCATGCGGCGCTGGCGAGCGAGCAGGGGGCGAAGCCGCTGATGCTGGAGGATGGCGACATCCTGCGCCTGGCGCCGGGCGTTCCCCGTGTCATCGACAGCGCCCCTGTCGGCCGCCTGGCGGTGGACGGCAACCGGCTGGTGCCGATGACCGGCGGCGTCTTGGCGGCGCGGCGGCGGATGCTGTTCAACGGCGTCGTCATCGGCAGCTTGGTGGTGGATGACAGCGGGCGGATTCGCGGCACCGCGCAGATCAGCGCGCCCGGGCTGTTCGAGCAGGAAGACCCTGAGACCGCGCGCATGGTGGCGGAGTTCACCGCCTCCGTCGCTGATCTGCCGGCGCCGATGCGGCAGGATGATTTCGCGCTCGCCGAATCGGCCCGCGCGTCTCTCCGCCGCGCCGTCGGGCGGCGGGTGCAGAAGCGGCCGCTGGTGGATGTGCATCTGATGCGAATCGCGAGCTAGAGCGTGATTGGTTCGCTTTCGCTCACAATCCCGCTCTATGCTTCTGATCAAGAACGCAAATCTTCGGATCAGGTGAGTTCACCTGATCCGATATTGCTCTAGGGGGCAGGGGCTTTGGCCTGGTTCACCGGCGCGGTACTCTTCGTGCTCATCTGGTGGACCCTGCTCTTCGCTGTGCTGCCGTTCATGAACCACCCGTCAAGCGAGCCCGACCCCGTTTCAGGCTGGCGCGGCACGCCGACGAGGCCCTTTTTGGCCCGCACCGTGATCACGACGACGATTGTCACGATCCTTGTGTGGGTTGGCGTATTGGCGCTGATTCATAGCGGCTGGATCAGCTTCCGCCATGGCTGGTTCGCGATGCCTTATGACAGGGATTAGGCCCGAGCGGGCTGGCGGGCTGGCGGGCTCGCACTCCGCGCCATGGCGCATTCCTCCCGCCTACGGCGCCCTCTTGCGATGAAATCGATCAGCCGCTAGGAAAGCCGCCATCGGAACCGTGGGCGCATAGCTCAGCGGGAGAGCACCACCTTGACACGGTGGGGGTCACAGGTTCAATCCCTGTTGCGCCCACCACGGTTCCGCCGGACCCATAGTGGTTTTTCATGAAAATTGTTGGTCTGTCACGCCAGGAACGGCCCGCGTATTCGCGCGCTGGTCATCAAACTCGTTATAAACAGCGCCTGGATCTGTGCGTTTTGACGCGCCTTCGCGAAGCGCGAGCGAACGTTCCGAAAAGGTTATCTATTACCTAAAAGAGGTATAAAGTGGCGAAACGCCCGCAGCTTTTTATTGACTTGCACACGTGTAGGTAGCATTCTCTCTGCAACCGAGGGGTGTAAAGCAATGCGTGTTCTCCTAGTTGATAATGACGCTCAAGCAGCCGCCACCATTCAGCGTGCTCTCAAGGCAAATGGAGCGGTATTGGAGCATGTTGAAACAGGCGAAGAGGCCTTTCAACTTGCCAAACGATATGATTATGATGCGATGATACTGGATTTGATGCTTCCGGATATTGACGGATACGAGGTAATTCGGCGCTTGCGCTGGACATCGGTTGCGGTGCCGATTCTCGTTCTGTCCAGCCTGACCCGGCCTCAGGCCAAGGTGAAGGCCTTCTCGCTCGGCGCGGATGATTTCCTGGCCCGGCCTTTTGATGAGTCCGAGCTAGGGGCTCGTATTCAGGCGCTGGTGCGCCGGTCCAAAGGGCTCAGCCACTCCAAAATCGCGGTTGGCTCCATCGTTCTCGACATGGATTCGAATATCGTCACGGTCAACGGCAATACCGTTCACCTGACGGAGAAGGAGTATCGAATACTGGAGCTTCTGTTCCTGCGCGGCGGCAGTATCGTGGCCAAGGAATCGTTCCTCAACCATCTGTACGGGGGGAATGATGAGCCAGATATCAAGATCATCGATGTCTTCGTCTGCAAGCTGCGGCGAAAGCTCTCTCTGGCGGGGGCAGGGGAGGTGATTACGACGGTCTGGGGTCGCGGCTATATCGTGCGCGATGCCGGGGCCGCGGCACAGCCGGCGACCCGGTCCGAGGTTTCGGCCACGGCACCGGCGGCTTCCGCCGCATGAGCGTGTCGCGGCCCCGTGCCGCGATACGATCCATCTTTAGTTGCACTGATTTAAATCAAAGGACGGATAGCTAGTACCGGATAGCAGTCGCTATCGTCACCCTCATTCAGCGGATCATGGCGTGTCTGGTTGGCGGTGAGCCGCAAGCCTCGGGCGCGACTGGAGGAGAAGGATGAGTGTTTCGGCGAAGCAGTCCGGCGCCGCGGTCGTCAGCCTCCTCACGAGGAGGCAACGAGACGTTTTGCATCAACTCCTTGACGGAAAACCGAACAAAACGATTGCACAGCATCTTGGACTGAGCAGCCGAACGGTCGAGGCGCATCGCGCGCGCATCATGTCGAAGCTCAGTGTTTCGAGCATTGCCGAGCTTGTGCGCCGAACGGACCCTATGCGCTTCGAGCAGGATATCATCGGCTCCGTTGTCGCGTCGTTTCCGGGAATTATCGGTTTCTGGGGGACTGACCTGACGTCGCATTTTGCCAATGACGGCTATCTCGAATGGTTCGGAAAATCGGGCAGCACCATCATCGGCATGAGCATCCATGACGTCATTGGCCCGAAACTGTTCGCCGCGAACAAGCCATACATAGAAGCAGCCTTGGCTGGGCGCCCGCAACGGTTCACGCGGATGGTGGCGAAGCCCGACGGGACGCCGGGCCTTGCGTTTGTGCAATATGTGCCGAGTTTCACCCCCGAGGGGCAGCCTTACGGATTTTGGGCTTTCGTCACGGACATCACACCATCCGAAACACCGCCGCAATAATGGGATGCCGCTGATGGCAGGGGTTCGCTGGGTCGGTGTGGCGACTCTCATCTCGTTCCTGGCTTTGGGTGGCGGCGCCACCGCGCGGGCGGGGGATGATCCGGCCGTGGCAATCCGTTCGGCTCTCCAGCAATGGCGGGCCGACTTCAACGCGCGACGGGCCGCCCATATTTGCGACCTGTTTGCGCCGAGCCTGATTTACGACTTTCAAGGGCTGCCCGAGCAGAACTACCCGCTGCTCTGTGCCCGGCTGCATCGCGCGCTCGCTGATCCCACGCGATCCTTCCAATACGGGCTCCGCATCAAAGAGGTCCTTGTGTCCGGCTCCCTTGCGGTTGTCCGGCTGACCTGGATTTCCACGGTGACGCCACCCGGCGGCACCGGCACCACGACGGATGAGCCGGGGCTGGACGTGTTCCAGCGCCAAGCCGATGGGGCGTGGCAGATCATTCGCTATATCGCCTATGAGGAGAATTAGCTGTTTAGCGCCGCGAGATGATACGAGGCCTGACGGAACCGTATCGCCCTCTCTGTGGGAAGGTGTCGATCGGCTCGCGCCAGGCCTGTGCCCATCAATGTTACTTCAAAATCTCATACTGGCTGGTGTCGAGCTGGTTGGCCATGTAGGACGTCATGCCGTTCATGGCGGCATCGACCGATGTATTCGGGTGCAGAACAACAGTCTCCGTCGCCTGCGCGAAGGCGAATGCCCAGACCTTAAACGCCGTGGAGGACGGATAGCCCTGTAAATCCTTCGCCAAATCGGCAAACTTCGTCTGAAATGCAGGAGCGAAGTTCACGTACACAGGTTCTTTATTGTAAGCGGAGATAGGCGGAATAAGTCCGCCAAAATTGTCCAGCAACAAGAGATTGTCTTTTTTCATCATGTAGTCGATGACTTTCCAGGTCACATCGGGATTCTTGGTCGATGCGTTCATGACCAGACCCCAACTCGCAAGCGTGGACCCTTGTCCTGGTGGCTGGCCATTTATCGTGGGGATTGGTGCAAACCCGATCTCGGTCTCTCCACCCGTCCAGCACGGGCCGCACACGGTCGTGTTCCAAAGCTGCGGTACGTAATTGCCGCCGAATGTAATCCCGACCTGATGCTTTGGCGGAAACTCCCCGACGATACCGGGACCATTCGGATCGAGAATTTCCGACGGTGGCGCCAACAGCCCTTCGGCCGAAGCGGTCTTGTAGAAATTGACAACCTCACGCAGACCGGGGCTGTCGGCGATCCACTTTCCCGTGGCGGGGTCGTAAGGCATGGGCGCGCTTGAGTTGACCAAAAGGTTGGCCGGCCCAAGCATAACGCCCTCACTGCCTTGCGCCGTGCCGGTCAGCAGCCAGATCGGCCAAACGCTTGGCTCGGCTTTCTTGATCGCCCGCGCCGCGTTGAGGATATCCTCCCAGGTCTTGGGTCGCCAGTCCGCAGACAGACCAGCCTTGGCGAAGATCGTCTTGTCGAAAAGAAGAGCACTGACGCCATCGCCCTGGCTGATATAGTAGGTCTTGCCGCCAATAAGGCCTTCCTTCTGGATGGCGGGGACGAATTTCCCCCACCAGTCCGACGAGGCTAGATAGGTATCGAGGGGGGCAAGCAAACCGGACACCTGCCACTGCGCAACTTCCTGACCAGGAACCTGAGCAATGTCCGGCGCCGTCGAGGCATTGCCATACATCAAGCTGAGCTTGGTGAGAAAATCGTCAAAGCCACCGTGAATTGGCTCAAGCTCAAGGGTCACGCCCGGCATATCCTTTGCCAGTCCATCCTTGATGCTCGTGAACCACTGCGTCGCCATGGCGGGCGTGCTCATGAAATAATCGGCGCTATAGGCCACCTTGAGGATGGTCTCGGCGTGAGCGGAGGCCGCCCCGGCGAGCAGGGCGGCCGCGATGGCGGTTCCCGTATACAGACGTTTGGCAAGTACGGATAAGCCGAGTTTAGGTCCGTTCACCTCAGACGCTCCTCTTTTATTGCACATTTTCGATCAACATCCCTTCCACTCCGGAAGACGTCTATCGACCTCTTATTGTCCGTCGCCACCGCAACAAAGCACGCTGCGCGGCATCACACGTCAGCTGAGGAATCCAGCGACAGCCTTGCGCTGCCCTGAGTTATTTTAGACAGCCGCGTGCATGGGGTGTCAATGATTATTCATGCTGAATGATTAATCGACCCTTGCCAGGGTTTGCGATCGGCGCATGATAAAGCGTCAGGTAAGCAGACTGAGAAAGGGTGGGGCATGCGATCTGTCCTGTGCTTCGGGGACTCGAACACCCACGGCCAGATTCCGGGGCAAGGCCCTCTCGATCGCTTTTCCAGAGCCGCTCGCTGGCCCGGTGTGCTGCAAAGCGAGTTGGGGCCCGATTGGTACGTTATTGAAGAGGGGCTAAGCGGGCGCACCTCGGTAAGGGACGATCCGATCGAGGGCGCGGATAAGAACGGTCGCACCTATCTCCGGCCCTGCCTGCAAAGCCATGCGGCTTTGGATCTGGTTATTCTGATGCTCGGCACGAACGATCTGAAAATTCGCTTTGGGCTACCCGCGTCGGAGATCGCGATGGGAATCGGTTGCCTCATCCGTGACATACAGGAGCTGAAGCCCGGGCCTGGGGGACGTGTTCCTGAGATCATGGTGGTGGCGCCGCCGCCGTTTTTGCCGGACCTCAAGGAGTGGAATTCAATTTTTGCCGGGGCCTATCAGAAGTCCCACGAACTTGCGCCTGAGTTCGAGGCCATGGCCGTTTCGCTCGGCGCGCATTTTTTCGATGCGGGGGCAGTATGCCAATGCGACGAGCGAGACGGCTTTCATCTGGGCGAGGAGGCTCACACTTTGCTGGCCCGTGCTCTTGCCGAGGCGATCGGGGCGATCGGATGGAGCAAATAAGAATAGCCGTGCGCATGAGGTCGCAGACGACAGTCCAAAGAGGAGCGGAGCGGGCTCTTGCCTGACATGAGATTTGCGCCGCCGAGCCCGCTCCGCATCGCGGACCGCGCCAGCGGTCTGAATGCGGTGAGTGTGCGAAGCTTCAACGAGCGGCTTGTGCTATCTCTCCTGCTACAGAACGAAAGTATTTCGCGGCTCGAAATCGGTGAGAGGACTGGCCTGTCTGCGCAAACGGTCTCCGTCATCGTGCGGTTGCTGGAGCAGGAAGGCCTCGTCGCTAAGGGTGAAGCTCAACGTGGTAGCGTCGGGCCGCCCACGGTCCCTTTATTGCTCAACCCTGATGGGGCGTTTGCGGTCGGGATCAGCTTCGGCGTTAGCGCGGTTGACAGCGTTCTTATAGACTTCGTGGGCAATGTTCGCGTCCATGCTGCGTCTCACTATGCTGAATTGCTGCCGTCCCCAAGTGAAGGACTGATCAAACAAGCACGCAGCTGCCTCTCCGCCGTTCCTTCAAGCTTTGGAGGACGAGTTGCCGGCATCGGTCTCGCGGTCCCGAAGGATGCGATGGCCAGCGCGAGTATCAAGGCGGTTTTGGGACCCAGCTTGAGCGAAGCTCGGGCGCGGATCGAGGCGGAACTGCAGCAGCCGCTTTTCGTCCAGGACGACGTAACCGCGGCGGCCGGGGGAGAAATGTTGTTTGGCGCCGCGCGCGCCCTTTCGGATTTTGTCCTGTTCTACCTCGGCTCAAATCTGCACAATCGACTGGTCCTCAATCACCAGATCTACAGTGGTGGCACAGGAGGGACCTACGATGTGGGGCTCTCGAAACTGAGGCAGTGTCTGTCACGGGAAGGCCTCGGTATCGAGGCTCTTGCTGACATGGATGGCATCACCCGCGCCGGGCGCGACGCGTACGACGAATGGCGGAGCCGCTGCTGTGACCAGATCGCCAAGACACTGGAGTCATTGCTTCATTTTGTCAGCACAAAGGCGTTGGTTCTTTCAACCTATGCCCCTTCAACCGTTGCTCAATCCTTAGCGGAAGATCTATCGCGCGCCTTGCCAGAGATTGACGTGTTTCTTGGTCGTAACGGAGGCGCGCCGAAAGCCGTGGGGGCAGCGAGCTTGCCGTACCACTCCCGCTTCATGGTCAAATGACCAGTAGCCAGCGCGCCTCCATCGGGCTCTTGCCTCACGCGATGTCGATGAAAACCATGCCTTGCTCAATCTTGGTGGGGTAGGTTTTCAGGCCTATGCAGACGGGTGCGCCGAGGGCCTCCCCGTTTGTATAGTCGAAGCGTCCTCCGTGCTTGGGACATTCGATGGTGTTATCCATCACGAGCCCATCGGCGAGATGGACCCTTTCATGGGTACACAGCCCGTCCGTGGCATAGAAGGCGCCGTCGGGATCGCGGAAGATCGCAAAGGTCCTGGACCCTTGATCGAAGCGAACGACAGCCTCGGCATCAATCGAATCTGCCGGGCAAGCCGAAATCCAAGCCATAGCATACTCCCGTTTATAGCGATGAACGCGCGGCGAGCTTTATGTCACCGCGCGGCTTTCGCCTCCTGCTTTTCCCGCTGCTTCCTTGCGCGGTCCATAAAGCGCTGATTCATGCGTGCTTCAGCTTCCTTCGATCCATTGTGGAAGGTGCCGAACCATTTGTCGACGGGTATGGTGCCGCCGGCATAATTACACTCAAAGAACTTATGATGAAGGTAATGCTCATAGCAGTGCGTGTCGACGGCAACCTCGTCATTCAGGACAATGCGTTCAAATCCGATGTGACCCGGGACGGGCGATATGGCCGCGTGTGTCAGATTGAAGATGGCATGAACGGGGTTAGAGGGCAGGACCCAGTGAATCAATACTGTAGAGAAATAAAGCAGATGCTCGACCGGGTGCATCGCAAGCCCCGACCAAGGGCCAGGATTGACGTTGTTGTGGTGTATCTTGTGTACGTAATGGTAAAGCAGGTGGGAATGGATCAACCGATGGATCAGGTAGAAGTGCAGCTCCCGCCATAGAGGCACCAGACAGAAGATCGCCACGCAGTAGATCGGGTGCGCCCCGAAGCTGACATACGGAATGTAGTGGTTCGAGAAAGCCCAGAGCGTGGCGGCCTCAAACGCTGTCCAAATCGGCACGGCGCTGAAGAAGGTCCAGATCATGTTGTCGATGGTTTGATTTTTGAGCAGAAATGCCGAATTGTTCGTCGCAGGCCATTTGCCGTTGTATTTAAATTTGGTCCCTTGCGACTTTTGTATGTAGAGGCGCAGATGAAACGCGCCGACGAATAAAAAGACCAGCACAGCGTTTCTGGCGAGCAGGTAGGCCACCCAACCGACCGAGAAGGTCTTCATCGTCTCCATGCTGGGCGTTGCATATAGCCACAGGAGGACACCGATCACCCCGAAAGCCAGGTTCCACGGCAGGATGTAGCCTGGATATCCAAACAGCCACTTCAGGAAGCTGATTGGCCGCACCGGCCAGACGAAGACGGGCGGGTAGGTTATCGGCTTGTCGGGTCTGCAATCGCCCCGCTTGTCACGCTTGCCAAACAAGGTGTCATCCATCGCTAGACCCTCCTACAGTAGTCAAAGTCGGCCTGGGCCGCGCGGTAGGCGAGATATATGGCGTAATGATGGGGGCGGACGCCGATCGTGACGCTTTGCTCAGGGGAACTGGTGCCCCCCAAGCGGCGCCACCGCCAGTTTGCCGGCCTCGGTCAAGCCGCCGCACCGGTAGACGCTGTCGGGGCCCACCCGTTTGGACCATGGATCGGAGTTCCAGGAGAACCAGGTGATCGCGGCCAGTCGCCGCTGTCCGGCGGCCCGGGCAAAATCGGCGCGCAGTTCCTGGACCAGCAGGGCGCGCTGGGAATCATTCACCGGACAGGAGAGGTTCGTGTTCGGAAAACCCCATTCTGTGATCCAGCACGGTTTTCCCCCGGCGGCGCCCTGGGTGCGGCATTCCGCCAGATCGACGGCATTCAGCCGGGTGGCCCGCCGGGCCGCGGCGGCCGGATCGCCGGGGTTGTCGGACGATGGGTAGGAGTGGATGCCGTAGCCATCCACAAGCGCGTCGAGGCCGCCCGCGCGCAGGAACGCCAGCGTCGCCGGCAGGCTGACGATGTCCTCCTTCCGGTCGTTGTAGAGCTTCTCGCCATCGGGTGCGGAGACCAGCCCAGCCGAGATGATCGGCGTCGCCCGATTGAGGCGGGAGTGATCGCGGACCTTCTTGAGCACGGCCAAAATCTTCAGGTATTGGCGGAAGCCCTTGGCGATCTGGATGCCCTCGGGGTCATGCGACAGATCGGCGAGGGTGAGTATCCTGCCCTCGCCGGGCAAGGGAAACTCCGGATTGAAGGCCGCCCAGTTGATCTCGTTGCCAAGCTCAATTCCGGCCAGAACAATGCCGTTGGCATCCAGCCGGTCGAACAAGGACTGGAATGCGGCTTCGGACAAAGCCGGATCGGCGTAGGACAAGGGCGGACCGCCCCACATGGCGGGGAAGGCCGCTGGCTGATAGGGCCGCCGGGGGGCATTCGGGGCATAGGCCGGGCCGACGCCGAGCTGAAGCTTGATGCCTTGTGCGGCGGCTCGCTTGGCGAAGTCGATGCCCTTTGCATCGTCCGAGATGGCGCAGCGAATGGTGTGAACGCCCGCTGCCTTCAACTCGGCCAAGACGGCGTTTTGGTCGGCGAAGCTCGCGCGCATCGGATTGACCACATTCACGCCGACGACAACGCCCTGAGCCTGCGCTCGCGGGGAGGACAGCAGCAACAGGGCCGCCAACACAGCCGCGACCGCCAGGAAGCGAGACGTTGTAACTCCGGGCATGAACCCCTCGAAGCGCTTGGCGCGTTTGCCGTTCAGCGGTCGCCGGCGGGGCGGAGGCTGGCGGGCCACGACCGATAGCGATGATCACTACGTTTACGCTGTGGCACTACGATTAGCGCTGCATTCGATAGCTGTTTCCAGGACGGCAAGACACTCAGGCGCGTAGTTTTCGTCTGCATGTCGCTGGTTCCATAGACCGGAGCGCCGGACGGGCCAGGTACTTGAGAGTGCCGTCTGGCGCCGACCGATGCAAGCTCCTGGCAATGCCTCGTCTTTACAAGAGACAGCGCGTGTCGCCTAATTGGCCATCGGCAGAACTACGCCGGGAGGGAGCCCCATGGTTCTTTGGCTGGCCAGCATCCCCATTTGGCAGTCAGCTGCGCTGATCGCAGGCGTTCCGACCATCGTCACCATGGTTCTGACGATCCTTGTTCGCCGCAGTGTCGGATTTGAGCGCCTCGTCAGTCATAACGAGGTTGCCGGCTTCAAGTTCGCGGTCGTCGGTGTTGTGTATGCGGTGCTTCTGGGCTTCGCCGTCATTACGGTATGGGAGAAGTTCAAGGACGCACAGGATCAGGTGACGTCGGAAGCTGCGGCTGCCGCCGCGATTTATCGGCTCGCCGACGGCGTCGACCAACCCTATCAGCCTGCCTTGAAGGCGGCCGTGAGCTACTATCTGACCATGGTATTGGAGCGGGAAGCGCGCACGATGGAAATTGGCGCGCCGGACGTATCGACTAATGCGGCCCTCGACCGGCTGTATTCGGCAACCCTTGCGGCGAAGCCCACCAGCGTTGAAGATTCAGATGTGTTCCAGAGTATTCTGGGGGAGCTGCAGCTATTGTCCGACGCTCGTCGGGAACGGCTAGAACTCAGCCGGGGAGCCGTTCCCCCCCTCATGTGGTCGGTCCTCATATTCGGCGCCGTCCTGAACATCGCCTTCGCGTTCTTCTTCGGCACCCGATACATCGCCTCTCAGGTGGCTATGACCGGAATCCTCGCCGCCGTCATCTTCATTTCGATGTTCGTTATAATTAATCTCAATTTCCCGTTTACCGGGGGCCTAAAGGTCTCCATGGCTCCCCTGGAATACACGCTCGCGATCATGTCTTCGCGTCAGTGATGGCCAGCTAGGGTCGCCCGCAGTACGCAATGACATCATGCGGCGTCCTGCTCTGAAAAGAGAGAGATGAAGCCCCCTATTTCAGGGTGATGACGATCACGTCTCCTCCAAGGCTGAGCATCAGCCCCGTTCGCTTCGCGTGCAAGTGCAGCACGACGCCGTTATTGTTCTTGAGCCAAAGGTCACCGCCTCTTTGGTCGCCAAAGGCGAATCCGTAGCTGCCCTGGGCATAGGACCCCGGGAACTGACTAAGCGACGTCAGGCCGTAAACTTCCCCTGTTCCATTGACGGACGAAGCCCCGATGCCCCCGATACCCGCGCCGCCAACATTGAACTGGTAGGCGGCACCTCGGAAAAAGAGCGTCCCATAGCCGCCATTGGCGTTTGCGAGATAGGCGGCCTGCAGCTCGTGCAGATCGATGGTCGCGTCGGGGCTTTGCCCGTTGACGGTCTGCGGCCCGGCGCCGGAGCCCGAGCAGCCCACCAGCACGGCAAGGATTGCGAAGGAGGCGCTTGCTGACGCAATACGCCGACGAAACACCCCCCCGGCAGGAAGGCGAGACCAGCAGTTTCTTCAAAGAACCGATCCTCCCCATGTCGAGCCGACTGGTTCACGCGCGGGCGGGTCGTTGCGGTAGGCATCCGGAAACCGCTTCGTATCCGCGTCAGTGAGCACGGCACCCAATGATTACGCAAATCGGCGGACCGCCGCCATATATTTTCGGCAAAATCGGGGGCGGTCGCCTGTCCGCCATGCTGGCAACGACGCCATCGTCGATTCAGGTGATGCGAGGGCTGAGCAGGTTCTCCAGATCGATGTTGCGATACATCTCGCGCCGCATCCGGTCGGCAACGGCATTGACCACGTCCGCGCCGTCCTGCGAGGGATCGACATGGACGCGGAACGGGCGTTTGCCGAACGGCAGGCCGACAACCCGCACGATCTCCCGCGCCACCTCCGCCGGGTCGGCATCAGCAGGCTCCAGGCTCGCGAGGCCCTTCAGCGCCTTGTCGGCGATGCCGGCATAGGGCCCGTTTTCGTATTCGGCGGCGCGGGGGGTGTCCGCAGGGGCGCCGCTATGGGCGAAATGATTGGTCCCCTTGGTGAAAGCGCCAGGCACCATGATTGTCGTCTCAATCCCCCACAAGGCCAGTTCTGTCGAATAGGATACCGCCAGCGCATCCATCGCCGCCTTGGCCGCGAAGTAGGGCGCAAGGAAGGGCGGCGTGCCGCCGCGTGTCGAGGACGAGCCGACCCAGATCAGCAGACCCTTGCCCTGCTTGCGCAGGAAGGGCAGGGCGGCGCGGTTCACCCGCTGCGTGCCCAGCACGTTGACGTCGTATTGCTGGGCGTATTGCTCAGGCGTGAAGGCCTCGGCCGGGCCGAACATCATATGCCCGGCATTATGGACGATCACGTCCAACCGGCCCGCATCGGCGAGGATATGGGCGACCGCCGCTTCCGACGACGCATCGGATTGAACGTCGAGTTCGACGGTGCGGAGGTCCACCTTCCGCTCAGCGGCCCATTCCGCCACCGCTACGACCTGGGGCGCGTTACGTCCCCGCATGTCGCGCATCGAGGCATAGACGGTGTGGCCCGCCTCTGCGAGCGCACGGGCGGTCATCAGGCCGAAGCCCGAGGACGCGCCGGTGACGAGAATGACCGAATTGGCCATGGCGAAATCCTTTCGATCAGGAGATGTCGGGTCGGACTCAGATGATTCCGCCATTGGCGCGCAGCGTCTGGCCATTGATCCAGCCGCCATCCCGGCCGGCGAGGAAGGCAACGGCCGCCGCGATATCTTCGGGCTGGCCCAGACGCTCCAGCGGGGCCATTTTGGCGAGGCGGTCGATCACCTCCTGCGGCTTGCCGTCGAGGAACAGCCTGGTGGCCGTCGGCCCCGGTGCGATGGCATTGACGGTGATATCGCGACCGCGCAGTTCCTTGGCCAGCACGCTGGTCATCGCCTCGACGGCCGCCTTGGTCGCCGCATAAACGCCGTAGCCGGGCTGGAGCAGGCCGGTGACGCTGGACGAGATGTTGACGATACGGCCGCCCTTCCGCAGCCGGCGGGAGGCTTCGCGCAAGGTGTTGAATACACCTTTCAGGTTGATCGCGATCTGGCGGTCGAACAGCGCGTCGTCGCTCTCGGCGAAGGTCGCGAGTTGCATCACGCCGGCATTGTTGACCACCACGTCGATGCCGCCAAACGCCGCCTCGGCGGTGTCGAACAGGCGGGCGACGGCCGCGGGATCGGCGATATCGGCCTGCGCGGTGACTGCGCGACCGCTATTGGCCTCGATCTTCGCCACCAGCGCCTCGGCTGGGGCGACATTGCCGGCATAGTTGACGACGACCGTGAAGCCGTCGCGCGCCAGGCGTTCCGCGATCGCCGCACCGATGCCGCCAGAGGCGCCGGTGACAATCGCGACCTTGTTCGTGGTGTTGTCGGTCATGGACTTTCTCCTTTCGTCGCCGGTGATCGGCGGCTGAAGGAGATTTATCCGGTTCATTTAGCCGGATAATCCTGTATAATTTGGCATCACTATCCGAATTGCTGAACAATGGGACGGCCATGGACAGATTTGACGCCATGCGTGCGTTTACCCGGATTGTTGAGCGCCGGAGCTTTACCAAGGCGGCCGAAGATATGGGCTTGCCGCGTAGTTCTGTGACCGATGCGGTTAAACTGCTGGAAGCTCGGCTCGGCGTTCGGCTGCTCCAACGCACGACACGCCACGTCAGCCCTACCTTGGACGGCGAAGCCTATTATCGACGCTGCGTGGACCTGATAGCTGATCTCGAAGATGCCGAGGCGGGATTCACGGGCGCCAAACCGTCCGGTCTGGTGCGGATCGACGTGCATGGTACGCTGGCGCGCCATTTCCTGTTGCCCGGCCTGCCGCGCTTTCTGGAGGACTACCCAGATATCCGCTTGCATATCGGCGAGGCGCATCACGCGCTCGATATGATTCGCGAAGGGTTCGACTGCATGTTGCGCGCCGGTCAACTGACGGTGGACAGCACACTGATCCGCCGTCGTCTGGCCACGCTGGAGCGCGGCACTTTCGCGAGCCCAGACTATGTCAGCCGTCTCGGCATGCCCGAAACGATGGACTGTCTGGAAGCCGATGGGCATCGCATGGTCGGCTTCTATGCACCCGACGCACCGGAAGTCGCGCCGTTCGATTTCCTGATCGATGGCCTGTATCGCCGTTTGACCTTACCCTCCGTCATCACTGTGACCGGCCCCGAAACCAACGTCGCGTCGGCCTGCGCGGGTTTGGGCTTGATCCAGGTGCCGCGCTATCGCGTCGCCGCCGAACAGGCGACCGGCAAACTGATCGAGGTGCTGCCGCAATTCCCGCCATCGGCGCTGCCGGTCCATGTCCTCTATTCCCACGCGCGGCAGTTATCGCCGCGTCTGCGGGTGGTGATAGACTGGATGACCGAACAGTTCAGGTCGGCGACGACGCGGGGGTGAGGAACCTCGGAGATGAGCGAGGCATAGCGGGCCGCCACGGGCGTTTGGAGGAAGAGTATCATGGGAAATCTCAGGTTGATGGTATTCTCCCTGAAGCGGAAAGAGCCGGGGTCAGCAGAAAGCCCTGCTAACGTCGTATGCATCGTCGTATCAAGAGGTTAATGTCTCTGAGGGTTTGGCGAAGATACGATGGTGGTTCTCTTTCAAGTAACCGATGAGTTGCCGCTACGACTTTTGCTCAATCCGTATCAGAAACTGCCAAAAGGGGGAGCGCCGGAACAATGGACATGACAACTCGTGCTACGACACCCGCTTTCAGTTGCACCTGCTGCGCCGGAGGTCCGCATGAGACGGCTTTCGGCGCCAGGGGTGGCGGCCTTGGCCGCCGCCGGCTCCTCTGCGGCGGGATGGGCGCGATCGCCGCGACCGTCGCGCTCGGTACCGCTTTCCCCGGCCGTGCCGTTGCTCAATCAAGCCTTTCCCCGGATGCCGCGCTGCAGAGGCTGCTCGACGGCAACAAGCGCTTCGCGGAGCATCGGCTGACCTCCTTCGATGAAGATCTCGCGATCCTGAAGCAGAATACGGTCGACAAGCAGGAGCCTTTTGCCGGCGTCCTGTCCTGCGCGGATTTGCGTGTACCCGTCGAACTGATCTTCGACCAGACGATCGGCCATGTCTTCGTCACGCGTGTCGCCGGCAATACGGCAGGATCGACGGTGATCGCCAGCCTGGAATACGGCGCGGCCGTCCTCGGAACCAAGGTGATCATGGTGCTCGGCCATGCCAGCTGCGGCGCCGTGAAAGGCGCGATGGCCGGCAAGGCGGTGCCCGGCCAGATCAGCGGGCTCTTCCCCGCGCTACAGCCCGCCGTGGAGCAAGCCCATGGCAATCTGGAGGAGGCGATCAAGGCCAATGCCCGTATCCAGGCCAGGCTGCTGACGACCAGCTCGCCACTGCTCGGCGGGTTGGTCAAGAGCGGGGACCTCAAGATCGTTGCGGGCTACTACGCGCTCGATACCGGCGCCGTCACCCTGCTGAGTTAGACGTTACGCCCCCGAGGCTGCGGCCATCTCGCCGCGCGATGCGGTGAAACCCTCCCCTGCTGTGGGGAGGGTCGGCGGTCCTTTCGGCGGCGCCTCGCCTAACCGGGTTGATCGCAGGCGGCGATCAACTCAGCGTCACTGGCGGCCATCAGGAGGGCCTCCTTGCACCAGCCTGCCCGGCAAGGTCCCGAAACAGGAACCCGAGCAGGCACTCGTTGAGAAAGGGCGACTGGACGAGCGTCTCGGGCTCGTCAGGCAGCATCGAGCCGTTGGCGACGATCCCGCGGATACGCGCAAGGTAGCCCTCAAGCGTCATGGCGCGCTTTTCGCCCATCTGCAGGGGATAGTCTCCGCAGTGCGGGAATCAAAAAGGCACCCGAAGGTGCCTTGGTGGTCGAGAGATTTGGCAGAAACTGGATCGCGATGGCGACGCAGAGCAGTTGAGGTTAGGTCGCGGCCCGCTTCCGAAGAATGCAGACCGACTGGCCTAGAGCGCCGCTTTGCCCATCTGGAAGCGGGATGAAAGGATCGGGACCGTCACGCATTTCGACGACGTCCATGCCCAGCCGATCGGCCCAGATCGAGATGTCGGCCTTGTTCATGAAGACGTTGATAACGCCCTGGTCGGCCAGGCCGTGTCTCTCACGCTCGACAGTTTCGTAGAACACCTGCCAGTGCACGCTGAAATCAAGAAATGACAGCACGACGAGGCCGGATGGCCTTAGAACGCGCCGAGCCTCTTCGAGGTAAAGATAGGTCTGCTCATGCAGGAGGTGCGTGAAGACGGAGAAGAAGCAAACCATATCGGCCTGCCCAGGCTCCTCTGGAATGGTGAGCCCGTGCACTTCCTCAAAACGCCAGTCGTCGCGCGCTGCCCTGGTGCGGTTATATTCAAGCAGCTTTGGGACGAGATCGGTCCCCAGATACTTGCCCCTGTGGGATTTGGAGAGGGGATAGGTCAGCCGCCCGGAGCCGCACCCAATATCAATCAGATAACTGTCGTCTCTCAGGCCTGCATACCGAAGGAGGGCGAGTTCGAGGGGGCCAATGATATCGGGCAGACCCCCGACGGCCTCGCCCATGGCCTTCTCAAGCGGATGGGCGTCTAGGACTTTGTCCACAAATCGGACGTAACTACCCTTGATGTCGCCGGCCACGGCCGCCCCTCCCTTTGATAGCCGACCGTGTATGTCGGCATATCAGGCGGCGAGCAAGTTGCTGCGCGGACTCGATCAGACGGTGGTCGCAACAGGCTCGGCAAACCGCCCGTATAACGGCCTGCCGGAACTCAGCTATCCGCTGCACGACAAACAATACATGGTCACCGCATGCGGGCGCGTCTGCATGCTCCGCAAGAAAATCAACATCTCGACCGTGCTTGCAGGCCAGACGGTCGGCCTCAAAGAGGTCGAAGATGGCATTTGGCTCGTCAGCTTCATGCATGACGATCTGGGCTACATCGATCTGGGCTACATCGATCTGGAGCAGAAAACCTTGCAACCTATCGACAACCCGTTCGGCCCGAGGTTGTTACCTATGTCTTAGGAACAACCTGTCACCCATGTCTCCGGGTCGGACACAGCCGCAGGCTGGCGGACGGGGTGGGATTCGAACCCACGGAACGCTTGCACGTTCGGCGGTTTTCAAGACCGCTGCCTTAAACCACTCGGCCACCCGTCCCGCTGCCTGGACCAATACCCTCGTCTGATACCCGAGCGCAAAGCCCCGTGCGGTCAGACTAATGCGCGGGTCCTCGCGGCGCCAGAGGGCTCAGCCGCCCCTCAGCCCAAACCGCCGAGCTTGCCGAGCAGGCGCGCATGGCTGCGCGCGCCACCTTCGAAACAGGCCCAATCAAACTTCTCGTTCGGGCTGTGAACCTGATCATCCTCAAGACCAAACCCCATCAGAATCGTGTCCAGCCCCAGGAGCGTCCGCAGCGATCCGACAACGGGGATCGACCCGCCGCACCCCATCATCACCGGGGGCTTGCCGTATTCCTCGGTCAGCGCGGCGACGGCGGCGGCGATGTAGGGCCCGTCCACCGGCACGGCGACACCCGGGCTCGAGTTGAGATCCTGGATCACGACGCGCGCCCCGGGCGGCGTCCGCTCGGCCACGAATTGCCGCAGCCCGGCAAGAACCGCCGCCGGGTCCTGCCCCGGCACGAGCCGGCAGGAGAGCTTGGCATGCGCCTCCGACGGGATGACGGTCTTCGAGCCCGCGCCGGTATAGCCGCCCCAGATCCCGTTCAGATCGGCGGTCGGCCGGGCCCAGAGACGCTCCAAAGCCGGGCGCCCCACCTCGCCGGACGGCGCCGAGAGACCGACGGCTGCCAGCATCGCCGCCTCATCGAAACCGAGTGCGTTCCACTGCGCCGCCAAGGCACGCGGAAGCTCGGCCACGCCGTCGTAAAAACCGGGAATGCGCACGCGGCCCTGATCGTCGTGTAACTCGCCTAGAATGCGCGTCAGCGCATTGAGCGGGTTCAGCGCCGAGCCGCCATACATGCCGGAATGCAGATCCCGCGCGGGGCCGAACAGGTCAATCTGCACATAGACCATGCCGCGCAGCTGCGAGGTGATGGCGGGCGTCGTCCGGTCCCACATTCCGGTGTCGCTGATCAGCGCGACATCGGCCTTAAGTGCCGTGCGGTTGGCAGCGATGAAGGCATCGAGATTGGGGGAGCCGACTTCCTCTTCGCCCTCCAGCAGAAGGGTGATGCGGATCGGCAGCTTGCCGGTCGTGAGATACCAGGCCCGGCAGGCGCAGAGGAAGGCGACTACCTGGCCCTTATCGTCCACCGCCCCGCGCGCCACCACGCGCGGCCCCTCCGGGTGGGACACAAGCTGCGGATCGAACGGTGGGCTCTCCCACAATTCCAGCGGATCAGGCGGCTGCACATCGTAATGGCCGTAGAAGAGGATATGGGGCAGCGCGGCATCGGCGGCCTCATCCGGGCCGGGATAGTGACCGATCACGACGGGGTGGCCCGGCGTGCTACGGATCTCCGTCGCGAAACCGATCGCGGCGAATTCATGCGCGAGCCACCGCGCCGCCTGCGCGCAATCGCCTGCATGCGCCGGCTGCGCGCTGATGCTCGGTATGCGCAGCAGGTCGAACAATCGCGCGCGCGCTTCGTCCTGGCTCTGGTCCAGGCGGGTGAGCACGACTTCCACTTGGTTGTTAGACATCACCTGCGGTTCCTTCCGGCACGGATCGATTGGATGAGGGAAGCGAGGAGGCGGTGAGGGGCGAGGCGTACGCCTTCAGAAAGACCGCCATCGCGCCGCGCACGACATGCTCGGCCTCGGCGGGGTCCGCTGTCTCGATAAGGCGAAGCCGGGATCGCATGACAAGCTTGGTTTGGCACAGGGCAAAAAACTGCTCCGCCGCGAAGTCGGGGTCGGACGCGGCCAGGCGGCCCGCCGCCGTCTCCTGCCGCAGCCAATCGGCCAGGTAGTTGAGGGCGCGCTGCGGCCCGGCCTCGAAGAAGGCCCGAGCCAATTCCGGAAACTGGCCCGCTTCCGACATCACCATTCTGTGAATCGCCTGACGAAAGGGTGAGAGCAGCATCTCCAATATAGCGCACCCGACCCGGTAGAGTGTTTCTTCGGGCTGGTTGTCTGAGGGTGCAATGTCAAAGATATGCTTCAGGCTCTGGTCGCAGCTCGCGGAGATGAACCCGCTGAAAAGGGCCGCCTTGCTTGGAAAGTAATTGTAGAGCGTGCCTTTTGAAACGCCGATCTCGCGGGCAATTTGCGCCATGCTGGCGCCTTCATATCCGTCGCGCGCGAATACCCGTCCGGCGCCTTCCAGAATGGCATGACGCCGTTCGGGGGAGAGCGGGTCGAGAAGAGACCCTGAGGGGTCAGAATCGATGCCTGCCACGCTTTTCATCCTGGACACAGGTTTGACAATGAGCGGACCCGACCTATCATACAAGAAGCTAACCGAACCGTTCGGTCAAAGCGGATGACGGGAGCGGCGGCGGTGACCCCTCGGGTGATGAAAGAAGCCATCCATCGCGGATGGGCGGCGGTATTCGGCCCCGTGGTTTCCTCCGCGCTGCTGCTCGCGGTCACCGGCTGCACCGTGGGCCCGGATTTTCACGCGCCCTCATCACCCTATAATCCGATTTCCTGGTTCACCGGCCGCCCTGCGGGCCAGGCCGCGAGCCAGCCCGTGCCCGCGCCGATCGATGTCGCGTGGTGGGAAAGCTTCAATGACCCTGAACTCGACTCGCTTGAACAGCGGGCGACGGTGCAGAACCTCGACGTGCTGACGGCGACGGAGCGCGTGGCCGAGGCGCGGGCGAATGCCGGCATCACGGCGGCGGCCTTCTTCCCGACCGCCAGCGGCAATGTCGACGCCTTCGATATCAAGCCGAGCAACGAGGGCCTCAACTTCGGCAACAGCTCAAGCTCCGGCGGCAACATCAACCCTTTGTCACTCTATCAATACGGTTTCGACGCGAGCTGGACCCTCGATGTTTGGGGCAAGGTGCGGCGCGAGGTCGAGGCCGGAAACGCGGATATCGAAGCCTCGGAGATCGATCGCCGCGGCGTGCTCATTCAAATGATCGCGGAGGTCGCGCGCGATTATATCCAGCTGCGGAACGCGCAATCCCTGCTGCGGATCGCGGACGACAATGTCCGCACGGCGCGCAAGCTTCTGAGCTTGACGCAGCAGCGCGCGGCGGCGGGCCTCACGGATGAGCTGGACGTGGCGCAGGAAAGGGCCCAGCTGACGACGACGGAGGCGACCGTCCCGGCGGCCGAGGACCAGGTCGCCAATTACATCAACGCGTTGAGCCTGCTGCTGGCCGAGCCGCCGCGCGCGCTGCAGGACGAGTTGCAGACCGCCAAACCCGTCCCGCCGACGCCGGCCGTGATCCCGGTCGGCCTGCCGTCGGAGCTGGTGCGCCGCCGGCCCGACATCGTCGAGGCCGAGGCCAATCTGCATGTGGCGACGGCCAATATCGGCGTCGCGATCGCGAATTTCTTCCCGACATTCGATCTGCTCGGCTTTTTCGGTCTCCAATCCGACCAGACGCAGGATCTCTTCAACCTCGCGGCCCGAACCTACATCCTGGGCGGCGCGGTCTCGGTGCCGATCTTCCAGGGCGGCAAGCTGGTCGATACGTTGCATCTCCGCCGCGAGCAGCAGAAAGAGGCGGTGATCGCCTATGACAAGGCCGTCCTCTCCGCCTTCTCGGATGTGGACGACACGCTGACGGATTACGAGAAGGAGCAGGAGCGCCGCACCCTGCTGCGGGAGGCGGTGGTCGCGAATGAGCAAGCTTTCGACCTCGCACAGCAGCGCTATACCCAGGGTATCGCCACCTATCTCGATGTCCTGAACGCGCAGCAGAGCGTGCTGACGAGCCAGAGCAGCTACCAGAACAGCACGGCGGCCGTCTCGACCGATCTGGTGGCGCTCTATCTGGCGCTCGGCGGTGGCTGGGAGGATACTTTCCCCACGCCGCCGAACGAATCCCCGCCCAACGCCTCGATCGGCCAGACGATCCAGACTGCGATCACGCGCGGGAATGCGAGCTAAAATACGCGGTCATAGATCGTGATCACATCGCCCGGCTGCAAACGGTCCTGCGGTTTGGTCAGACCGTCGATCGTGGTTTTCCCCTGCATCCGCACCACGCCCTCGTAGCTTTGAATGGCGCGATAGGTATAGCCGCCAGCGAGTGATACGGCCGCGATCACCGTCAAACCGGGTTCGTAAGGATATTGCCCGGGCCGGATGACCTCGCCGAGAATGAAAATCGGGCGATAGGCAGCGACCTCCACCGCGACCGACGGGTCTTCGATCAGGCCGCGCTGCTTCAGGCTCGCCGCGATCGCATCCGCGACCTGAGCGGGCGTTCGGCCGCTCGCCGTCACATATCCGGCGAGCGGCAGAGAGATCAGGCCGTCATCCCCGATCGCAAAGACGTCGCTCAACTCTTTGTCGCCATAGACGATGACGCGCACGCGATCACCCGGACCCAGATGATAGGTCACGGTATTCACGAGAGGCGGCAAGGGCGGCAGGTCGGCGCCCGTCGGCGAGCAACCGGCCACCAATCCAGCCAGGCCGAGCGCCGCCGCGCGCGACCACCACCAAAACCCGTTCCGGGGACCCATCGAATAACCCTTCCACGCGCTGGACCAAAAAATGAACAAACACTTTCGGCCAGCGATCCGTTCTTGTATCGTATCCAATAAGTCGGCGGTTGAGGAGATGGGATCGTGCTGGATGATGCGGACGGGCGCGGTCCATCGCATCTGACCCGCGGATGGGCTGACGGGTCGGATCCGCGCGGCCCGGCATTTGTGCCTTACGGCGTGGCGCCGGGCTTTGAGCCGTTGCGCGGCGCGCTGGCGCGCCAGCTATGGATGATCCTCATTCCGATTCTACTTGTTCCAGCGCTCGGTTTTCTCGCTATCGCGCGCTTGCCGCTGCTCTATACCGCTACCGGAACGGTTATCTACGACCCCGCCGGCTATGCGCCGGACCTGTTGCAGAGCATCCTGAAGACCGACCCTACCACGGATACGGTGGTCGCGAGCCAGGGCGCCATCCTCGACAGCCTGTCCATCGCGCATCGGGCGGCTGCCGCGCTCGATGTGGGCGGGCAGCCCGGCTTCGCCAGCCGGCCGGGTCTGCCGATGACCGAGCGCTCGCTGATACTGGATGCCGCCGTGCTGCGGTCGCTCGCCGTGGCTCAGCTCGGCGATTCCCGGGTCTTCGCCGTGTCGTTCACCGCGCGCGATCCGGCGTTGGCGGCGGCGGTCGCGAACAAGATCATGGATCTCTATCTCGCCGATCAGCTGACCGTCAAAACAGCGGCTTTGCGCGCGGCCAACAGTTGGATGGAGAACCGGGCCGACAGCCTGCGCGCCAAGCTGCTGGGGCAGGAGGCGGCGATCGCCCGCTACCGGCAGCAGAACGGCCTCATCGCCGGTGTCCAGGCCGGGCTCGGCACGGAGGAGATCAGCACGCTGAGCACCGACCTGATCCGGGCGGAGAACGATCTCGCCGCGGCGCGGGCGCGGCGGGATGTTTCGCTGATCGGCGCCGGCATGGCCCAGAACGTCGTTTCTATGCGGTTGGCGGCGGCCCAGGCCGAAGCCAGTTTCGATGCGGCGCTGGCCCATCTCGGCCCTAACCACCCCGAGGTTCGCGCGCTCCGCGAGCAACTGGCGACCCTCCGCGCCGCGGCGGGGGAGGAGACAGCCGCCGCGCGGGCCGGTGCGGCGACGGATGCCGAGGCGGCGGCGGCGCGGCTCGGCACGCTGCGGGACAATCTCGCCGCCTTGCAGCAGGAAAGCGCGCGGGAAGCCGAGGCCGAGGTGCCGTTGCAGGCGATGGAGCAGGATGCCGGTGCCACGCGCATGCTGCTGCAGGCGCTGCTGGCCCGGATGGACCAGACCGCGCAGCAAGAGGCGATCGAGACGCCCGATTCCCGCATCCTCTCCCGCGCCGAACCGCCGGCGGCACCCTCTTCGCCCCGGGGCAGCCTGCTGCTGGCGGCCTTTATCCTCGCCGGGTTCGTCACGGGTGCGGGCCTCGCCTGGGCGCGCGAGTTGATAGCGACCGCCTTCAGGTCCGAGAGCGAGGTGCAGGCGATCCTGGGCCTGCCCTGCATTGGCGCCATCCCCCGTATCGGCTGGGGGCGGGACTGCGGACGCCCCGGGGATGTGGCGGCGGTTTTGGCGGAGAAGGGCAGCATCGCGGCCCGCCCGCTCGCGCAGTTGCGCGGCCGCCTGCGGCTGGCGGCCGCCGACCCCCGGCTGCTCACCGTGACCTCGACCCGGCCGGGAGAGGGTAAATCGAGCCTGGCGCTGGCGCTCGCCCGCTCCGCCGCCCGCGTGGGGGAGCGGGTGCTGCTCGTCGATTGCGATCTCCGCCGCCGCAATCTGAGCCGCATCATGGGCACGGCCGAGGCACCGGGCCTCGCCGAACTGCTGGCGGGGGAGGGAGATACCGCGGCGCTTACTCGCCCGGACGGCCGCTCCGGCCTCGTCTTCCTGCCCGCCGGGTTGAGCGGCGCCGGCCGCCGGATAGACGGTCTCGCCGGCAAGATCTCGGCCGAGGGCTGGCGGCGGGATTACGACCTCATCGTGCTGGATGCGCCGCCCGTGCTGGCGAGCGCGGACGCGCTGCTGCTGGCCGAAATGGCCGATGGGATTCTCCTCTGCCTGCATTGGAACTGCACGCCGCGCCGGCTGGCCGCGCAGGCGCGGCGGCTTTTGGGACCGCAGGCCGGACGCTCGGTGGGTGTGGTGCTGACGCGGATCAAGCTGCGTTCCCGGGCGCTGCGCGGCTTTCCGGAATTGGAGATCGTCTCCCGCCGCTACGCGGCTTACTCAGGCGACTAAATTGCGATACAAGAACGATGATCACCGCGTCAGCCGGTCAAGCGCCGGCACCGGCCGGAACAGAAGCGCCTTCGCCGCGATCGGCCCGGCGACACCTGCCGCCGGCAGTACCACCGCGAAAAGCGGAAACCAGGCCGCGTCCCAAGGCAGTTGCTTCATCAGCAGAGCCTTGGCCAGGCCGATGAAAACCGTGTTGAGGAGGTAGATGGCAAAGGCATAGGGCGCGAGACGGTCCAGCAACCCCGCCACTGTCCTCGGCAGATGCCTGACGATCGCATGCAGCGCCGGCAGTGCGACGAGGCTCACGCCGAGCATCGCGAGGTTGCGCGGAATCTCGGTCCCGTAGCGCAGTTCGAGCAGCAGCGCGCCCGCGAACAGACAAGCAAGCGCCGTCCGCCCGCGATCGAGCAGGCCGCACCAGACGTCATCGTGATCGGCCACGATGATGCCGGCGAGGAAAAATGGCAGGTCGGTGACGATACGGTCGGCATAGACGACCGTCGGCACGGGCAGCAGCACGAGTGGCGCGCAAAGGGCGAGCAGAAGTCGCCCCCGGCGGTGCAGCCACGAATGCAGCAGCGGCGCGGCCGCCGCATAGACGAATAGCACGATGAGATACCAGACCGATTGGGCGGGGCTGCGATCCGTCCGCCAGACGAGATCGGCGAAGCCAGCCAGGAAAGATGCCGGCGCATGATCGACATGCAGCTCATCCATCACCGCCAGCTTGCCGGCGAGGATGGTGACGCCGAAGAGGAGGGCGGGCAGTAGCAGGCGGCTCGCCCGGCGGCGGATAAGCGCCCGATAGGCCGCGCCGTGTGCGGCGGTGGCGCCGGACCATTGGGCCGCGTAGCCGCTGAGATAGAACAGGAAGGGGATGTGGAAGGTGTAGAGCGCAGCGCGCATCGGCCCATACCAGGCGGCGCCATAGCCGCCGCCCGATGGATCTTCCCGCGCGACGATATGCCCGACAACGACCAGCAGGATCGCCAGCATCTTGCCGCGATCAAGATCCCGTCGCCGCCCACCATGCTCCGTCATGCGGCGGACTATATCGTTCCGAATACGAAATGCCTATAAGGTCCGCATCTCGGAATGGATGCCGCCTTGCGCTTCTGGACGGTGCTGCCCGTGCTCGCTCTCTATGGTCTGCTGCCGGCTCGCCCCGCCCATGGGCAGGTGATCGAATCGGCCTATCCCGATGACGTGCCGGGCTTCGACAGCCAGCAGGGCGTCTCCGTCACCTCCCGTATCCAGTCCGACACCGCCTGGCAGGAGATTCCGCTCGGCGCCGAACTGCTGCATCCGGAGGTGACGGAGAGCATCAGCAACGACAGCGCGATCTTGGCCGGCCGGCAGCCGAGCTGGATCGTGGAGACGGCACCCTCCGTCACGCTTAGCTCCGCTGATAGCGGTTCAGGCGTCGCGGCGGTGGCGTCTGCCGATAACAGCCGCTACCTCGCCGCACCGGAACAGTCCGACACGGATTGGACGGCGGCAGTCGGCGGCACATTCGATATCGCCGATTGCACCGTCACCGCCGCGATCGCGCATCTCACCTTGCATGAGAACGATACGGCTCTCGATGCCGCGCAGTATGACGCGCCGCTCGCCTTCTCGGTCGATACCCTGCGGCTGAGCGGGCAGACGCCGGCCAGCCGCCTGACACTGGAGCCGAGCCTTGACCTGACGCGCTTTGCCTTCGGCAGTGCCACGGTCGATGGGGTGCCGGACCCGCAGAGCTATCGCGACCGGCTGGTGGTCAAGGCGGGGCTGACGCTCTCCTACGGCATCGAGGAATACCAAGACCCGACTCGCCTGCAACTCACCATCCAACCGGCGGCGGGATTCTACCCCAACCAGAGCCTGGGCGAGCCGCCGCGCAGCTTCGTCGGCGGCACGGTGCTGCTGGGTGTGGAGCACGACTTGGATGGGCTCTGGGGTTGGCGCTTCCAGGTGGGCGCGGGCGGCCGCGTCTATCGCGGGTCGTATCAGAGCCAGCTCGTGCCGCTGGCCGAGGCATCGGTCACCTGGCAGCCGACCGAGCGCACGACCTGGCATGCCGCACTCTTCCGGCAGATCGAGGATGCCGCCGATGAGGGCGTCGGCGGCTATGTCTCCACCATCGGCGGTGTCGCGATGGATCACGAATTGCAGCGCGACCTGATCCTTCATCTCGGTTCCGACATCGACCGCGCGGATTTCGGCGGCGGCTCGTCCGAGACCTTCATCACCGGCCGCGTCGGCCTGCAATGGCTGATCAGCTCCATGTTCCGGCTCGGCGGCACGGTGACGTTGACGGATCATCAAAGCACGATGGCGACACCCTACGGGGAGAATGTGTTCCTGCTGAGCATGACGGCGGGGCTGTGATGGCGGGCGCGGTCCCGTTCCTCGGCCTGCCGTTTCTCGACCTCGATGCGGCGGCGGTCGCCGAACAGCTTGCACAGCGGCCCGATGACGCGCCCTTCGCCTATCTGGTGACGCCGAATGCCGATCATTTCGTGCGCCTCGGCAGGCTGCCCGGGCTTCTGCCGCTTTATGAGAGCGCCGGCTGGCGATGCCTCGATTTGCGGGCGGTGGCGCATGCGGGCCGCTGGCTCGGCTTGCCGGTGCCGGAGGTCGCGACGGGCGCCGATATTCTCGCCGCCATTCTGGACCGCCATCTGCGCCCGGGCGACCGCCTGGCGGTCATCGGCCTTCAGCCCGATGGGGTGGCGGTGCTGCGGCGGCGCCTGGCCTTCGTCGAGATCGCCCATCATGAGCCCCCGCCGCACCTGGCGCAGGACGCGCGAGGCTTCGCGGCGGCCGTCGCCTTCGCGCTCGCCCATCCGGCGCGCTTCACCCTGCTCGCGGTGGGGTCGCCCGTTCAGGAAAGGCTGGCCTTCGCGATTAAGGCTGCTGGCGCGCCCGGCATCGGACTCTGCATCGGCGCGGCGCTCGATTTCTGGACAAGGCAGAGGCGGCGGGCGCCGCCCTGGCTGCGGCGGCTGGGGCTGGAGTGGATGTTTCGCCTGTCGCGGGAGCCGTGGCGGCTCGCCCGCCGCTATCTCATTGATGATTGGGCGATTTTGCGCCTGCTGCTGCTCGCGCGGTGGGGTGATGGCCGGGGTGCGGCCCGGCGCTAGTGCGGTGCGGGCCGGTTGTAGTACAAGACTTGCATCAAGACGTTCCATCGCGCGATAGCGTGAGGAATATGGTGCGGTTAATGCAACAACAAAAAGGATAGTTCCGTGGCCACTGAGAAATCGCAGAATGTTCAGGACGTGTTCCTGAACCATGTGCGCAAGAACAAGACCCCGGTGACGGTGTTCCTGGTGAACGGCGTGAAGCTCCAGGGCATCATCACCTGGTTCGACAATTTCTCCGTGCTGCTGCGGCGGGACGGGCATACCCAGCTCGTCTACAAGCACGCCATCAGCACCGTGATGCCGGGCGCGCCGATCCAGCTGTTCGACGCCGCCAAGGCGGAGGCGCCACCGCGCCCGCGCGCGATGACCGGCAGTTGAACGGTCACTGCCGGCATGATTGACGGCCGGCGATACGGCGGCGCGCCCGACCCGCGCGGCCGTCATCCTGCCCTGGGAGCGCCCGGACGGAGGTGAGCGATGACCGCCGCTGCCGCCGAGGCGCGGCTGGCCGAGGCGGTGGGCCTGGCCGCCTCCATCGGCCTCGTGGTCGTGCACTACCGCCATCCTGCCGCTGCGCGCGCGCCGCCCGCCGACCTGCTGGGCGAGGGCCAGGTCGAGCATGGCGCAGAGCGATCTGAAGGCGCAGGAGGTGAGCCGTCGTGGTCGTGGATGCGGCGCTGACGCCCGGTGCAGCAGCGCAACCTGGAACGCGCCTGGGGCTGCAAGGTGATCGACCGCACCGGGCTGATCCTGGACATTTTCGGCGAGCGGGCGCGCGACCCGGGAAGGCGCGCTGCAGGTCGAACTGGCGCATCTCGACTATCAGCGCTCCGGCTGGTGCGGTCCTGGACCCATCTGGAGCGCCAGCGCGGCGGCTTCGGCTTCCTCGGCGGCCCCGGCGAAACGCAGATCGAGGCGGACCGCCGGCTGATCGGCGACCGCATCGTGCGGCTGAAGACGGAGCTGGAGCAGGTGCGGCGCACCCGCGGCCTGCATCGCCGCGCGCGCAAGCGCGTGCCGTTCCCGGTGGTCGCGCTGGTCGGCTACACCAATGCCGGCAAATCGACGCTGTTCAACGCGATGACCGGCGCCGAGGTGCATGGCCGAGGACCAGCTTTTCGCCACGCTCGACCCGACCATGCGCGGCCTGCGCCTGCCCTCCGGGCGCCGGGTCATCCTGTCCGACACGGTGGGTTTCATCAGCGATCTGCCGACCGAACTGGTCGCGGCCTTCCGCGCCACGCTGGAGGAAGTGGCCGAGGCCGACGTCATCCTGCATGTGCGCGACGTCGCGCATCCCGACACCGCGGCGCAGCGCGCCGATGTGCTCGGCCGTGCTGGACGGCATGGTGACGGACGGCACGCTGGACGCCGACTGGGCCGAGCGCGACGATCGAGGTGCTGAACAAGGCCGATCTGCTGGGCGGCGTCGCGGAAGTGCCGGGGCGGTGGAGGATAGAACACGATCGCGGTCTCGGCCCTGACCGGCGAGGGGCTGGACCGGCTGCGCGCGGCGATCGACGAGCGGCTGGCGGGTGCGAAGGAGGTTGCCTCCTTTGAGCTTGTGCCCTCCGACGGGGCAAAGCTCGCCTGGCTCTACCGCCATGGCGAGGTGCTGACGCGCGAGGATGAGGACGAGGCGATCCGCGTGACGGTGCGCATGCTGCCCGCCGATCGGGCCCGGTTCGAGAGCCTGGTATGAGGGGACTGACGGCGGCCCAACTGCATGACCTGTGGCTGTTGCTGCGCGAGGCGGCGGAGGCGGAGATTATGCCGCGTTTCCGTCAGTTGGCCGCGCATGAGGTGCGGGCGAAGACAGGTCCGCTCGATCTGGTGACGGATGCCGATGAGGCGGCGGAGCGGCACATCATAGCGGGCATCGGCCGGCTGTTTCCGGGCGCGATCGTGGTGGGGGAGGAGGCGACGGCCGCTGATCGCGGTCTTCTGCACCGGATCGCGGATGCCGATCTGTCCTTCGTCGTCGACCCTGTGGACGGAACCGCGAATTTCGCGGCCGGCCTGCCGCTGTTCGGGGTGATGGCGGCGGCGATGGTCCGGGGCGAGATCGTGGCCGGCATCATCCATGATCCGGTCGGCGGCGATGGCGCTTTGGCGCTGCGCGGGGAGGGCGCCTGGATCGAGCAGCCTTCCGGGGCGCGGGTGGATTTGCGCGTGGCCGAGCCGGTGCCCTTGTCGCGCATGACGGGGGCGATCAACTGGCGTTACCTGCCCGAGCCCGAGCGTGGCCGGATGCTGGCGGCTTTGCCGCGTTTCGCGACGACCTGGGATTATCGGAACGCGGCGCATGAGTATCGGCTTCTGGCGCAGGGCTTCGCGCATGCGGCGGTATTCGCGCGGATGATGCCGTGGGATCATGCGCCGGGCTGGCTGATCCATCATGAAGCGGGCGGCTATTCGGCGCGCTTGGACGGCAAGCCTTACACGCCGACCGAGACGATCGGCGGGCTCATCCTCACCCCCGACCGCGAAAGTTGGGAGGTGGTGAGGGGGCTGATGGCGGGTTAGGGCTCTAGAGCGGTATCGGTTCGCTTTCGCTCACGATTTCGCTCTATGCTCTTGATTGAGAACGCAAATCTTCGGATCAGGTGATTCCACCTGATCCGATATTGCTCTAGAGCCTGATGAGCGGAGGTGGGATCACCGAAGGTCTGAATCAGGCGATCAAATCAAAGAGCTAAAGCGGGATAGTGAGCCAAAGCAAACGCATCCCGCTTTAAAACACCTTATGGCCGAAGCCGACCAGCGTGATCACCGTGTTGTCTGTCAAGGTTATGGTATCGGAACCGTTGATCACGGCTTCGCTTGCGATCGGGTAGCTCGTATAGCCGCCGAATGCGAGGATGTCGTTGGCCTTGATACCCTCGATCGCCTCCCTGCCGCCCGCATGCCCATCGAGAAAGGCATAGACATCCGGGCCGGTTCCGCCGAGCACGGTCGAATTGCCCGAGCCGCCGACCACCGTATCGGCCGCCCCGTTCAGCGCCATGATCGCCGTCGTTCCGGGGGCCGTGAAGAAGCTCTCGACGCCGCTGCCGGTCTGCCCAGCTATGATTGTGGTGCCATCCTGGCCCGCCACCAACTCCGTGGGTCCATTGCCCTCGGCGAATTCGGTCGTCGGGCCTGTGCCGCCGACCAGGGTCGAGGCGCCAAGCCCGCCGAGCAGGATATTGCTGCCGGCGCCACCAAAGAAAACGGTGTTGGAATCCCCGGTCGAACCGAACAGGGTGGTATTGCCCGACCCGCCGGTGACCGTGGCGGCCCCGGCGCCGCCGACAAAGTAGAGTGGGCTCGACCCGCCATTGACCGTGACGTTCCCAGAGCCGCCATAGACCGTATTGACGCCCGTGGCACCATTGCCGCCCGCGGCAGTCGTCTCTGCCGCTGTCGTCGCCGTCAAGACCGTGCCGATGCCGCCGCTGAGCACGAAACCGCTCGCCGCGCCGCCGGATAGCAGCAATGTCTCCGTATTCCCGCCCTCGGTGATCGTAAGGATGTCCCCGTCCAGGCCAACCGTGCCGTCGCCCGTATAGGGCAGCGATTGCAGATCGATGGTGTCGCCCAGGCTGAAGCCCGAGATAGCCTCTGTCGGCGCGGAGGTCGCATTGCCGACCAGGCCGGGTGCGCTACCGTCGATCTCCAAGTCGCCGCCGAGAAAGGTGACACCGCCCGAAACAACCGCGTTCGGTTCGAGCGTGAGCACACCGCCACTCCCGATCGTCGTGGAGACCGCGACACCTCCATTCACCGCTTGAAGAGCGCCGCCGTTCTGAATCACGGTGCCGATGGCGATGCCGCCTGAGTAGAGATATTCCAGTCCCGCCCCAGTGACGGTGGAACCGGTCGTGACCCCGCCCGAATAGACGAATTCCTCGCCGCTGCCGACCACGGTCTCACTCGAAACGCCGGAGGCATAGACGACCTCCTCGCCGCCTGCGACAACCGAATTGTTCGTGGTGCCGCCGAAGAGAACCTCCTCGCCGCCGCTGCTGACGACCGCGGCATTGGCGACGCCCCCCGAGCGCACGATGAGCGTGCCGACGTCGCTGAGAGCCAGGCCATCGGCCACGCCGCCGGCAGAGATGCCGGCATAGCCGAGATCGGTGGCGGTCCCGCCGCTCAATACGCCGCCGGAAATCGCCGTCTCGAAGCCGCCATTGTCGATCGTGCCGATGGCGACCCCGCCACTCGAAACGGTCAAGGTGTCGCCGGAATTCAGAACGATGCCGCTGCTGGTGGCGATTCCGCCCGACGGGAGATCATAGCTTGTCGTTATTGTGGCTCATGGCTGACGTATCGCCCGAGCCTCCCACGCCACTAACATTTACGCAATGAGCGCATCAGCTCCCGCTGAACCAGTTGTAGCCCTGATCTTCCCAGTAGCCGCCGGGATCGGTGTTCGTCACCGATATCGAAACGACGTGCTTGGCGCTTTTGAAACCGAGCTTCGTCGGAATCCGCAGCGCATCGGATAGCCGAATTCCGGCGGCAGCGGCTTGGCCGATGAAATCGAGCGCCAGTATCGTCTGCGGTTGCAGCGCGCTCGGCATGTCAAGGCTCGTGTAATAACGGTCGGCGCAGGTGAAACCGACATATTTCGCCCGCGTATCGGCGCCGATCCGCTTCAGGAACAGGTGCAGCGGCACGCCGCTCCATTCGCCGATCTGGCTCCAGCCCTCGACGCAGATATGGCGCGTGATCTGGCTTTCCTGCGGCATCGCTCGCAGCCGCGCGAGAGTCCAGGGCGTCTTGTCATCCACCAGGCCGGAGACCGACATCTGCCAGGTGGCACCGTCGATATCCGGCACATCGTCCTCGTCATAGAAGGCGTTGAACCGGAAGGGGTTGGTGATGCGGCTCGCGGGATAGGTCGCCGCCAGCCGCGCGCGGCTGAACAGCAACGCCTGCACCTGGTCATTGAAGCGCGACATCGCGAAAAGCGCGCGATCGAAGGCATCGCCATCGGCAAGGTTGCACCCGGTCAGCATCGTCAACGCGCCCAGCGAGAGCCCGCGTCTTCAGCATCAGCCGCCGTTCGACGCGGCGGAGTTCGGGCGCCGCGTCACGCGGGCGGATCAGGCCGGGCTCACGCTTCATGGCGCATCTCCGGTGGCCGGCACGCGCGCGCGGCCGGTGATCATGCGTCGGCAAGGTCCGCGGCACGACGGCGACCAGCGCCAGATGGATGATCACGAAACCGACGATGCCGGTCATCGCCACGAAATGCATCCAGCGGAGCGAGGGATAGCTGCCGAGTGCCGCCGCCAGCCACCAGAGCTGCACCGGCTTCCACATCGCGAGCCCGGACAGAACGGCGAGCAGGCCGAAGAGCAGCACGATGAGATAGAACAGCTTCTGCACCGCGTTGTAGATGCCCGGCGTGTGGTTGAGCTGTAAGTTGAGTGCCGAGCGCATATCCGTCCACACGCCGCGCGCGCTGAGCGGGAAGAAGGACCGCCGGAAATGCCCGGCGACGATCCCGTAGGTGACATAGACGATGCCGTTGGCGACCAGCAGCCACATCGCCGCGAAGTGCCAGGCGATGCCGGCTGCGAGCCAGCCGCCGAGGGTCATCCAAGGCGGGAAGATGAAGGGCATCAGCGGGGAGGCATCATAGATTTGCCACCCGCTCATCACCATCCAGACGAGAGCGAGCACGTTCACCCAATGGGTGACGCGGACCACCAGCGGATGCACGACGACGGAACGCCCGCCCGGCTCGTTCAAGCCCGCTCTCGCCATAGCCGATGCCCTCCGTTCCACTAGTCCCTATACGCTCGTCCGGGGAGCTTGGTTGCCGTTATTGCGGTGGTGCAATGCCGTTCTCACCATAGACGATCCGGGCCGCCGCCGTGGCATCGTTCTTCGCCGGGAAGACGATCACCTTCAGGCCGGGCTTGAGGTCGCTCATCGCGCCCGGGTCGATCGTGACGATGGGCACATCCGGCGGCACGATGATGGTCTTCTGCCCGCCCTTGTAATCGACCGTCATCGTATTGCCGTTCGACACGACGAGGTGGCCGACCGTCCCGTTGGTCATGGAGCTGGAGGGCGTCAGGTCCCAGGCATAGCTGCCTTCGCCGACGCCCTTCAGCGCCGGCGGGAAGACCGTCACCTCAAGCGCGCGTAGCTTGCCGGCCCCGGCGGGCACCGCCGCGCTGCCGATATAGCTGCCGGCCTGGATCGCGGAGATGGGCACCGTCCTCTCGCCTGCCGCGCGGGTATCAGCCGAAATCGTGTAGCAGACGGTCTGGCCGCTGCGGCTGAGAACGGTGATCTGCGATGGGGTGATGGAGACGATCGTGCCCCGTGTCCGATGGATGGGCGCGGCCTCGGCGACGGCGGTTCCCCCAAGGAGAACCAGCCCGAGGGCGGCCGCCGCGATGCGTATCTGACTCATGGAAGATCCTGCTGATGTTGGAAGCGGGGGTTACCCGCCGGGCGATGAACAGCCCCAAACCTCTCGCCGCCGCCAGAGCGCGCATTCCGGTTTCAATCATTCCTGGGCGGGATGAATGACATGGGTCGCGGCCGACTTATATAAGGAGGTCTCATCGGCGCGAGCGCATCCGATCGCGAGCGGCGTCCCCGAAAGCCCTGAAGATGGCGGCCGACAGCCCATCCTCCCCGAAGCGCCATTCGGGATGCCATTGGATCGCGGTCGTGAAGCGGCGCGCCTCGGGGTGACGAAAGGCTTCGACCACGCCATCAGGCGCGCGGGCCTCCACCACCATGCCGGGCGCCAGCCGGTCAACGCCCTGTTCATGCAGGGAGTTCACGCGCCAGCGCGCAGCACCGCCCACCCAGCCCGCGAAGACGCCGCCGGGCTCCAGCGCCACGTCATGGATCGGCGCATATTGCTCGGCCACCGACAGCGCCTTGTTGTAGCGGTGGTCGAGTTCCGCGCCGACCTCATGCAGCTTCGGATGCAGCGTGCCGCCGAAGGCGACGTTCATCTCCTGGCAGCCACGGCAGACGCCGAGCATCGGCACGCCGGCCGCGAAGGCGGCGCGGATCAGGCCGAGCGACAGCGCATCCCGGTTCGGGTCGGCCGGCAACACCTGGTCTTCGGGCGGGCGGCCGTAGAGCGGCGGCGCCACGTTGGAGGCGCTGCCGGGCAGAAAGATCCCGTCAACGAGCGACAGTATCTCATCGTAGTCGATCGCCACCGCCGCCGGCGTACCATCGGTATCCGAAATCTGGCCGGGCAGCAGGATGGGCACGGCGTCGGCGCCGACCGCCACGGCGTAGAGGTATTTCTCCACCACCAGATGCGAGACATGGCCCGATACCGGCGTCACGTCGCACACGAAACCAATCACCGGCCTCTGCATCCGAAACCCCATCCTTGATCAACGACTGTGATCACGTAAGCATACCGGCACCGACTGCCCAGGAAGATTCTCTGCAACGCAGTTCACGCTCCGGTCTGCTATGCGGCCTGTCCCGGCCCGATACGGCCGACATTCGCTCCACCAGCAATGAGACGATGATGACGGTTCTCCCGAGAAGCATGGCCGGCGGCAAAGCGAAGAAGTCGCAGGGCGCGATCGTCGAGGCTTTCGTCGTGGACGGTAACGGCGTGCCGCGCGGCAAATGGCTGCCGGCGGAGAAGCTCTCGGATGTCAGCGACAAAGGGCTGCTCATCCCGCGCTCCATCTTCGCGCAGGGTATCTGGGGGCGGGATGTGGAGGAGGCGGGGCTTGCCCATGGCACCGGCGATCCAGATGGGCTTTGTCGCCCGGTGGAGGGGTCGGTTCTGCCGATCTCCTGGCTCTCCCGCCGGGCGACGCAGGTCATGCTGCGGATGGTAGATGCCGATGGCGCGCCCTATTTCGCCGATCCGCGCACGGTGCTGGAGGGTGTGGTCGCGCGCTTCGCGGTGGCCGGGCTGACGCCCGTGGTCGCGACGGAGCTGGAATTCTATTTCATCGACCCGGTCGAGACGGCGGGTGAGACGCCGCGGCCGAGCGGCGCCGATGCGGCGGGCTGGAAAGGCTGGCAGCAGAACGCGCTGAGCATCGACGAACTGCATGCGTACGATGTGATCTTCGCCGATATCGCGCGCTACGCGGCCGAGCAGGGCATTCCGCTTGACGGCGCGGTGCGGGAGAATGGGCCCGACCAGTATGAGCTGAACTTCACCCATACCGATGACGTGGTGCGGGCGGCCGATTGGGCGATCATGATGAAGCGCATCGTAAAGGGTGCGGCGCGGCGGCATGGCATGGACGCCACCTTCATGGCCAAGCCCTATGGCGGTCTCTCCGGCTGCGGCATGCACACCCATCTCAGCCTGCTTGACCGGGCGGGGGCGAATATCTTCGTGGCCGATGGCCCCGCGCCCGGCGGCAAGCTGCGCCAGGTGGTCGGCGGCATGCTCGGCACCATGAAGGACAGCATGCTGGTGCTCGCCCCGCATGCCAATTCCTATCGCCGGCTGACCCCCGCCGCCCATGCGCCCACGCATTTGAACTGGGGTATCGACAATCGCACCGCCGCCATCCGCGTCCTCGAGGCCGGCCCCGCGACCCGGGTGGAGCATCGCGTCGCGGGGTCGGACACGAACCCCTACCTCACGATGGCGGTGATCCTCTCGGCGGCGCTGCATGGGCTGCGGACGAGTGCGGTGCCGCCCGAACCCACGATCGGCGAGCACAGCCTTTCGGGCTGCGAAAGCCTGCCGACGACATGGGATGAGGCGCTGGCCCGGTTCGAGACCTCGGATTTCATCGGCGAGACCTTCGGCACACCCTACCGGGCGTTGTTCGCCGCGCTGAAACGGCAGGAGATCGAGGAGTTTCGCGCCCATGTCACCGAAATCGAATACGATGCCTATCTGAGGACAGCTTGATCATGAATGCCCCCGAACGCGCGCCGGAAGGCCATACCGGCTCCTACTACGCCGCGACGGCCAACCCCTCACCCTATCGGCCGCCGCTTCGCGCCGAGCGGCGCACCGATGTCTGCATCATCGGCGCGGGGTTTACCGGGATCTCCGCCGCGCTGACGCTGGCCGAGGCCGGCATCAGGCCGCTGGTCCTGGAAGCGAAGCGGGTCGGCTGGGGTGCCTCGGGCCGCAATGGCGGCCAGATCGTCAACGGCTACAGCCGGGACCTTTCGGCTATCGCCGCCCGCTACGGCCGAGGCCCGGCGCAGGCGCTGGCCGGTATGGCCCTGGAAGGCGGCGATATCATCCGGGAGAGGGTGGCGCGCTACGGCATCGGCTGCGACCTGGTCGATGGCAACTTCTTCGCCGCCTTCAACGCGCGGCAGATGCGGGAGTTGGAACATCAGAAGACCGTCTGGGAAGGCTATGGTCTTGGCGGGCTGGAGATGGTCGGGGCGGCCGGGCTCGCCGATATCGTGCGCACCGGCATCTATGTCGGCGGGATGATCGACCATCGCGGCGGCCATATCCATCCGCTCAACCTGGTGCTGGGGGAGGCGGCCGCCGCCGAAAGCCTCGGCACCACGATCCATGACGGCACGCCCGTCACGAAGCTTGAGGATCGCGGTGCCGAGGTGCTTGTCCACACCGCGTCGGGCCTGGTCCGCGCGCGGACGGTGCTGGTCTGCGGCAATGCTTATCTCGGCGACGCGGTGCCCGAACTCACGAACAAGATCATGCCGGTATCGAGCCAGGTGGTCACGACAGCACCGCTCGCCTCGGCCTTGCTCGACGAGCTTCTGCCACGGAATTATTGCGTTGAGGATTGTAATTTTATCCTCGACTACTACCGCCGCACGGCCGACGACCGGCTGCTGTTCGGCGGTGGCGTGGTCTATGGCGGCACCGATCCGCGCAGCATCGAGGGCAAGATCCGCCCGCATCTGGAGCGCACCTTCCCCGCGCTGCGCGGTGTCGGGATAGACTTCGCCTGGAGCGGCAATTTCGCGCTGACGATGACACGGGTTCCCCATGTCGGGCGGTTGTCGGAGAATGTGTTGTTCAGCCACGGCGATAGCGGGCATGGGGTGACGACGACGCATCTGCTGGGGCGGCTGCTGGGTGAGGCGGTGCGGGGACGGGCGGAGCGGTTCGACGCCTTCGCCGGTCTACCCTATCTGCCATTTCCGGGCGGGCGGGCGCTGCGCGTGCCGCTGACCGTGCTGGGATCATGGTGGTATGACCTGCGCGACAGGCTCGGCCGGTAAAGGCTCGGCCGGTAAAGGCTGGGCCGGAAAGGCTAGGCGACGATCGCCAGGGCGAAGCCATCCCAGCCTTTTTCGCCGACGGTCTGGATGGCCGTTCCATCCAGGCGCGGCTCCTCGGCCATCATGTGCAGGAACGCACGCGCACCCTGGACATTCGCGTCCTCGCTCGCTGGATCGACGACGGCGCCGCCACGAACGACATTGTCCCCGATGATGACGGTGCCGGGGCGCGAGAGCTTGAGCGCCCATTTCAGATAATGCGGGTTATTCGGCTTGTCCGCGTCGATGAAGATGAGGTCGAACGGACCCTCGATGCTCGGCAGAACGTCGAGCGCCGCGCCGATATGAAGATCGACGCGATCAGCGAGGCCCGCGTTGCGGATATTGGCGAGGGCGACCTCGGCGTGGCGCGGGTTGAACTCGATCGTCGTGACGCGGCCGCCTTCGGGCAAGGCGCGCGCCATCCAAATGGTGCTGTAGCCGCCGAGCGTGCCGATTTCCAGAATCCGTGCCGCACCGGTCATCCGGGCGAATAGGGCGAGCATCTTGCCTTGCGTGGCCGACACATCGATCGGCGGTAGCCCCGCCGCCTTGTTGGCGCTCAGCGTGGCATCGAGGTGGCTGTCGCCGGGTGCCAGAAGCTCGGCGAAATAGCCGTCCACGGCCGCCCATTTCCGGGCGTCGGCTGATGGGTAATCAGGGGTGCGCATCGACGTTTCTCCGCTGGACGTTAGACAGACGACCGCTTAACCGCACTATGCAAAGCACTGAAAATCACGCTTTGATGACAGAAAGCTGATACAGGGCAGCGGAGCGGCGGGATGATGAGTCTTCACCTCTATCTCGGCTTCGTGTTGATCACCGTCATTCTCGGTCTCATCCCGGGGCCGAATGTCGCCCTGATCATCGCCAATAGCGTCGCCCATGGCCCGCGCCACGGGCTGATGACCGTCGCCGGAACCGTCTCGGCGCAGGTCATCCAGCTCATCGCGGTCAGCCTCGGCCTCACTGCCTTGCTCGACAGCCTCGGCATTTGGTTCTCGGTTCTGCGCTGGATCGGCGTCGCCTACCTGCTCTGGCTCGGCTATCGGCAGTGGCGGGCGCCGCCTGTCGATCTATCCCAGGTGCGGGCCGGCGCTCTTGTGCCGTTGCGGTCCATGCTGCCCCGGGCGGCGGCCGTGTCTCTCACCAACCCGAAGGTGTTGCTGTTTCTCGGCGCGCTGTTTCCGCAGTTCATCTCGCCCGCGCGGCCGGCCCTGCCGCAGGTCGCCCTTCTGGCCGTCACCTTCCTCATCGTTCTGGGCGCGATCGATTGCGGCTGGGCTTTTGCGGCGGGGCGGGCACGCCATCTCCTCGCGCGGCATTCCCGCCTGCGCAACCGCGTCTCGGGCGGCATGCTGATGGCGGCGGCGGGCGGCCTCGCCTTGGTGCATCGGCGCTAGGGCTAGAGCGTTTCCTATTCGCTTACGCTCACAGTCACCGCTCTAGCTCTTTGTTTTTACGAGCATCTTCACCCGATCAGATGATTCCATATGATCGGGATCTGCTCTAGGCGGACGCCAGGTACGCCGCGACCTCAGCCTCCGTCAGCGATAGCGGCATGGAACGGCCGATCGCCACCGAATCCTCGCCCGCCGCGATCGCTGCCATGACGGCGATCGCCTGCGCCGGAGGAACGGGGTTCGGCCCGACGCCCAGGATAGCGTCGCGGACACCCTCATAATACCGCCGGTAATCGCCGTCGGCCGCTGCCAGCAGCTCGCGCTCACCTGTTGCCCCGTCGAACAGGACGGCGGCGTCGAGGTCGATCCCCCAGTCGAGGTCGCCGGGCGCGATACCCTGGCGCAGCTGCGTCTCCTGCACATCGACGCCCGCCTTCACCAGGCTCGCCTCGGTTCCGTGCAGCGTGAAACGCGCGCTGCCGCCGGAAACGAGCGCCCCGGCGGAGAGAATGGCGTGAACCCCAGGATAGGCCAGCACCGCGAGGAACCAGTCGGGCGCCGTATCCTGGCGCCGCTGGGTGGCGGTGTGCAGCGTCACGCTCAGCGGCAGGCCGAAGAGTTGCAGCGCCTGGTCGATGAGATGGGGACCGAGGCCGAACCAGAGGCCGGCACCCGGGCCCGGCTTTTCGCGCCGGGGATCGCGTGGCGCCGGCTGGTAGCGGTCGATCCGCGACTCGTATTGGACCAGCCGGCCGAGCCTGCCCTCGGCGAGCGCGGCCCGCACGGTCAGGAAATCGCTGTCCCAGCGGCGGTTCTGAAAGACCGACAGCAGCTTGCCGGTGCGGGCGGCCGTATCCGCCACGCGGCGCGCCTCGGCCAGCGTCACGGTAAAGGGCTTGTCGACCACCACATGCTTGCCGGCTGAGAGCGCCGCATCGGCCAGCGTGGCATGGCTGTCATTGGGGCTCGCGATGATGACGAGATCAACATCGGGCGCGGTTGCGGCGGCGAGAGGGTCGCACACCACCCTGGTATCCGGCGAGGTCGCATGGATTTCGTCCGGCGCGCGGCTGGAGCCGATGACGGTCAGGGCCAAGCCCGGCACCGCCCGGACCAACGGCGCATGGAAGGTGCGGCCAACATAGCCGTAGCCGATGATCGCGGTGCGGATGGGTGGGGCTTCGGCCATGGCTGCCTGCTCTGCTGGAGTGGATCTAGAGGAGGATGCTCGCCCGTGGTGGCGGCCAACGGGCAGGCCGCCCCCCGCGCGAGAAAAACTGGCAACCCCCGTATGGAAGGGCTAAAGCCTTTCTGGCAAAGAAAATGCAGCTTGTCAGCGGCCGCCTGTTGGTGTCCGATTATCGGCTACAAAATCAATGGGAAACGGATCATGGCCCAAGTCTCGATCAGGACACTCAAGAAAACATACGAAGGCAGCGATGCTCTGGCCGTGAAGGGTATCAACCTCGAAATCGCCGATGGGGAATTCGTCGTGCTCGTAGGCCCTTCCGGCTGCGGCAAATCAACCACGCTGCGGATGATCGCGGGGCTTGAGGACATTTCCGGCGGCGAGATCGACATCGGCGGCCGCGTGGTGAACGACGTGCCGCCCCGCGACCGGGATATCGCGATGGTGTTCCAGAATTACGCGCTCTATCCGCATATGAGCGTCTACGACAACATGGCCTTCGGCCTGAAGCTGCGGAAATTCCCCAAGAGCGACATCAAGAGCCGGGTGGAGGATGCCGCGCGCATCCTGCACCTCACGCCGCTCCTCCAGCGCAAGCCCCGCGCGCTCTCCGGCGGTCAGCGCCAGCGCGTCGCCATGGGCCGCGCCATCGTCCGCAACCCCAAGGTCTTCCTGTTCGACGAGCCGCTGTCGAACCTCGACGCCAAGCTTCGCGTGCAGATGCGCACCGAGATCAAGAAGGTCCACAGCACCGTCCGCACCACCACCGTCTACGTGACGCATGACCAGGTCGAGGCGATGACGCTGGCCGACCGCGTCGTCGTGATGAACCAGGGGCTGATCGAGCAGGTCGGCCCGCCGCAGGAGCTGTACCACCACCCGGAGACGCGCTTTGTCGCGGGCTTCATCGGCAGCCCGGGGATGAACTTCATCCCTTGCAAAGTGGTGAAGTCGGGTGAAACGCTGGCGGTTCAGCTGGAAAACGGGGCTTCGCTGCCCGTGCCCGCCGATCGCGTTGCCCGCTACCACGCCTATGCCGGAAAGGACATGCTGCTCGGCATCCGGCCGGAGCATCTGCCGGCCTTCGCCGGTGAGAACCGGCCCGGCTTCGTCACCATCGATGTCGATGTCGACCTGACCGAGCCGATGGGCATGGAGACGGTCATCTACTTCTTCCTCTCCGGCGCCAAGGGCGACCGGAAGGACATAACCGAGGCGCCGCTCTGCGCCCGCATCGACCCGCTGGTCCATGCCGAGCCGGGCAAGAGCATGCGGCTCTCGGTCGACATGAACAACATGCACCTGATCGACCCGACGACCGACAAGGTGGTCTGACATCACTCCGCCGCCCGCGGCTCGGCGCCGCGGGCGGCGGTTGTTGTTGGGGTGCCGCGCGGGAAGGCCCCTTCCGGGCGCGCCGTCTCTCCGCTAGTTCAGGCGGATGCTCGACAAATCATTCTCCCCCGCCGAGGCCGAGGCCCGCCTCTATCAGATCTGGGAAGAGAGCGGCGCCTTCGCTGCCGACCCGTCCTCGCCGGCTGACCCCTTCACCATCATGATCCCGCCGCCCAACGTCACGGGCAGCCTCCATATCGGCCACGCGCTGACGATGACGGTGCAGGATACGCTCGTCCGCTTCCGGCGCATGCAGGGGCGGGACGCGCTTTGGCAGCCGGGCACCGACCATGCCGGCATCGCGACCCAAATGGTGGTGGAGCGTCTGCTCGGCACCGAAGGCACGACACGCCAGGCCCTGGGGCGCGATGCCTTTCTTGAGCGCATCTGGCAATGGAAGGCGGAATCGGGCGGCACCATCACCCGGCAGCTCCGCCGCCTCGGCGCTTCGCTTCGACTGGCCGCGCGAGCGCTTCACGATGGATGAGGGCCTGTCGCGCGCGGTGCGCCGCGTCTTCGTGACGCTGCATGCCCAAGGCCTGATCTACCGCGACCGCCGCCTCGTGAACTGGGACCCGAAATTCCAATCCGCGATCTCCGATCTTGAGGTCGAGAGCCGCGAGATGAACGGCAGCCTTTGGTATATTCGCTATCCGATCGAGGGGATGCCGGATCGTTTCATCACCGTGGCGACCACGCGGCCGGAGACGCTGCCGGGGGACGTGGCGGTCGCCGTCAATCCCGCCGATGAGCGCTACCGTGATATCATCGGGCGCCACGCCATCCTGCCGCTCGTCGGGCGGCGCATCCCGATCATCGGCGACGACTATTCCGATCCCGAAAAGGGGACCGGCGCGGTCAAGATCACCCCGGCCCATGACTTCAACGATTTCGCGGTGGGCCAGCGCCACGGCCTGCCGATGCCATCCGTCCTCGACCGGCGGGCGGCCTTCACGCTGGAGGAAATCGCGACGGACCTCACCGAGGTTCCGGGAATCGCCGAGCCCGCTTTCCTGCGCGGCCTCTCCGGCGCTGACCGCGTGCCCTTCCGCGCCGCGCTCGTGGCGGAGCTGGAACGGCTGGAGCTGCTGGTGAAGACCGAGCGCCATACGAACCAGGTGCCGCATGGCGACCGATCGGGCGTGCCGATCGAGCCGTTGTTGACGACGCAATGGTTCTGCGACGCGGGCACGCTGGCAAAGCCCGCGATTGAGGCGGTGGAGCAGGGGCGCACGGTCTTCGTGCCCCGCCAGTGGGAGAACACCTTCTTCGCCTGGCTGCGCGATATCGAGCCCTGGTGCATCAGCCGCCAGCTCTGGTGGGGGCATCGCATCCCCGCCTGGTACGGGCCCGGACGGCCAGGTCTTCGTGGCCGAGGATGCGGAGGCAGCGGCGGCGGCGGCAGCGGCCCATTACGGCCGGGCCGAGGCTCTGACGCAGGATGAGGACGTGCTCGACACCTGGTTCAGCTCGGGCCTCTGGCCGTTCTCGACCCTCGGCTGGCCGGAGGAAACGCCGGAACTCGCGCGCTACTACCCGACCGATGTGCTGGTGACCGGCTTCGACATCATCTTCTTCTGGGTCGCCCGGATGATGATGATGGGGCTGCATTTCATGGGCGAGGTGCCGTTCCGCACCGTCTATATCCACGGGCTGGTGCGCGACGAGCGCGGCCAGAAGATGTCGAAATCCAAGGGCAACGTCATCGATCCGCTGGATCCTGATCGACCAGTACGGCACTGACGCGCTGCGCTTCACCATCTGCGCGCTGACCGGGCCGGGGCGCGATGTGAAGCTCGGCCCGCGCGGCCGTGGAAAGCTACCGCAGCTTCGTCACCAAGCTGTGGAACGCCGCGCGCTTCTGCGAGATGAACGCCGTGCGACCGGTGCCGGGCTTCGACCCCGCGATGGTGCGGCTGCCGCTCTGCCGCTGGATCATCGATGCCGCCGACCGCGCGGTCGCGGAGGCGACGGCGGCGCTGGATGCCTATCGCTTCGATGAGTATGCCGCCGCCGGCTACCGCTTCACCTGGAACAGCTTTTGCGACTGGTTCCTGGAATTCGCCAAGCCCATCCTGGCCCAGGGAGAGACCGAGGACGCGGGCGAAGTGCGGGCCGTCGCCGCGCATGTGTTCGGCACGATCCTGCGCTGCTCCACCCGGCGATGCCTTTCGTGACCGAGGTGCTCTGGGCCGAGTTCGGCTTCGGTGCCGAGGGCACGCTGATCCGCGCGCCCTGGCCGCAGGCGGTCGCAGTGTCGGGGGCCGAGGCCGCCCGCGCCGAGTTGGATTGGGTCGTAGCCCTGATCAGTGAGGTGCGCGCCGTCCGCTCGGAAATGCGGGTGCCGCCCTCGGTCCTCGCACCCATCCTGCTACGCGACGCCGATGCCGAGGCGCTCGGCCGTGTCGCCCGCTGGATCGAGGCGATCCGGCGCTTGGCCCGTGCCTCCGAGGTCAGCCCGCTCGGCGGCGACGTGCCGGCAGGCTCCGCGCAGGCGGTGCTTGGCGGTATTACCATCGTGCTGCCTTTGGCCGGACTGATCGACCTCTCGGCCGAGCGCGCACGGCTGGAGAAGGACCGGGCGAAGGCGCGGGATGAGGCGGCCAAGGTCGCCGCCAAGCTCGGCAACGAGAGTTTCGTCGCCCGGGCGAAGCCCGAGGTCGTGCAGGAAAACCGGGACCGTCTGGCAGCGTTCGAGGCGGAAGCCGAACGGCTGAGCGCGGCGCTCTCTCGCCTTGGGTGACGGCGTTCCCGCCCCCGATTTGTAACATATCCGCCCTCGTTTGGCCGTGGGCGACGTGTTCTTTGGTCTTTCGGCGTAACCCGAGATCGGCATAGGAGACAAAATGTCTGACGACTTCACGAATGAACCACCCCGCCGGGCGCGGCGCGGCTTGATGCGGCAGTTGGGGCTTTTGGTCGTGGGCGGCGCGGTCGCCGTCACCGGCCTGGCCGCGACAGGCGCCAAGCCAGCCGAGGCGCAGGGCTATCCGCCATTGCCGCCGCCGCAGTTCGAGCGCCCGCCGCCGCCGCCGCCCAGCCAAGGCTATGTCTGGCAGCCCGGCCACTGGCGCTGGAACGGCTACCGTTACGTGTGGTTCGGCGGCCGCTATGTGCCGGCGGGACCGGGTTACAGGCATTTCGTGCCCGGCCATTGGGCTAACCGCTATGGCCAGTGGGTTTGGATTCCGCAGCATTGGAACTGACGCCTATCGCCGCGAATTGCGGCTCTTCCGGACCGATTTGACGGTCAGGAGCCTGTGATCTAGAGCCAGCGTAGTCTTCTAACCTTCTGTAGGTAATGAAATGCGCTGGCTCATCGGCCTTCCCTTGCTTGCGTCACTCGCGGCCTGCGCGGCACCTGCTCCGGCACCGGCGCCCAATCCGGAACCGGCAGGGCAGAGATTTCCGGTCTTCTTCACGCCGATGTCCGGCAGCCTGAGCCAGGGCGCGGATGGCGTGGTGAACGCCGCCGCCGAATTCGCCAATCGCTACAAGGACAAGCCGGTGACGCTGGAGGCTTATGCCGCGCCGCCGGGCCATCATTATGTTGAGCCGGCGAATATCGATACGACGCGCGCTACCGCCGTCACGGCGCAACTGGTCGCCGATGGCGTCAACCCGTCCCGCATCAGCGCCGTGCCGAAAGGCCCCGTGCAGCCTTCAGTGCCGCTCTCCAAGATTGAAGTCCGGCGCGTCGATATCATTGTCGGCGCCCCACCTGCGGGCCAGTAGAACGCGCGGGCTCACGCCCGCCAGAAGGTCATGATCAGACCGCCCGCGACCACCAAAGCTCCGCCCACCAGAATGGGGGCGGAGGGTGCGACGCCGAACACAACGGCGTTGATCACCTGCGCGACCAGAAAGAACAGCGTGACATAGACGCCGAGGAGCCGGCCGAAATCCCAAGGCGGCAGATTGACCGTGACGCCATAGGCCAGCAGAACCGCGCCGCCGGCCAGGATCAGGCCCGCGCGCCAAATCGTGCTATCCGCATGCAGCCCGCGCCGGACGACCGCGTCGCCGCCCGCTTCCAGCAAGGCCGCGCCGAGCAGGATGAGGAAGGCGATCGCCGGTTTCACCGATCTACGCCGCCAGACCGGATCGCGGGCGGCCCATGTTGAAATGATACAGCCGCTCCCGCCCCAGCAGGAAAACGCGGGCACCGCGTGGAAAAAGGCTGCCGATCGCGGCATCGCCGATATCCAGACCACCCGTATAGGCGCCGAAGGCCGGCAGCATCAGCCGGCGATGGCCGTCGGTGATGAAACAGGGGCGCGTCACCGTCGCACCGCGCACCGGCACCGACGCCTTCGGGTGATGATGCCCGCAGATCTCGGTCTCGGCCCCGCTCGCCGTTTCCGCCGCATGGCGGAAGTGCAAACGCCCGTCCGACCAGGACGCGGCAACCTCGCCCGGCAGGCTGTCCGGCAGGCGGGGGTCGTGATTCCCCAACACCCAGATGAAGCCGATCGACTGCGCCATATGGGCGAGCCGCGCCCGATCCTCCGCGCCCAAGCGGGCCGCGCCCTCCGCGTCATGGAAGCTGTCGCCGAGGGCGAGGAGGCGCGCGGGCGAATAGCGCCGCAGCAGAACCGCGATGCGATCGAGCGTGGTGCGGCTGTCATAGGGCGGCAGCAGCCGGCCGCGCCCGGCGGCGGCTGAGCCCTTTTCGAGATGCAAATCCGCCAAAATCAGCATGTTGCGGGCCGGCCAATAGGCGGCGCCTGATGGATCGAGCATCAAACGCTCACCCGCGAGATGAAGAGGTGCCGCAGCGCTCATGCCAAAGCACCAAACCCGGAAAGTTTTTTGGTTCTTTTTTTCAAAAAAGAACGAGAAAGCGCTTCTTTTTTGCAAAAGGAAGCAAAAACTCTCATTTCCGTTACAGCTCATCCGTCAGCTCAGCCTCATGTCGAATCGCGATGATTGCGCAAGAACGTTCTCTGGATGTTCCTCACCCGTGGCCTCGCTGACAAGGGCTTCCGCCTCGGCCAGCAAATCCTCCTGCGCCGCGCCCACGACTTGCTCGCGGCCGATCTCCAGCATCACCGGCACCGCCAAGGGCGAGACCCGACGAGCACGACATGGTGGATCTTGCCACGGACCCGCCGCAGCATGCCCGCGATGCGGCCGAGATCGGTCAGGCCGCCGGCCGCATCCGCGCGGGTTGCGCGCAGCAGGATATGGTCCGGCTGGTGGCGGCGCAGCACGTCGTAGATCAGGTCGCTGTTCACCGTGACCTGCCGCCGGTTGCTCTCGGCACCCGGCATGCTGCCGCTCGATCAGCCCGGCGATCACCGCGACATTGCGGAAGGTGCGGCGCAGCATGGAGCTTTCCGCCATCCAGGCTTCCAGGTCGTCGCCCAGCATGTCCTGGTCGAACAGGGCATCCATGCTGTGCGGCTCGTGGGCGGACCAGGCGGCCAGCACGTAGTCGGTGGCGACAAAGCCGAGCGGGCCGATGCCGGAGCGCTCCATCCGGCGGGTCAGCAGCATGCCCAGCGTCTGGTGCGCGTTGCGGCCCTCGAAGCAATAGGCGACGAGATACCAGCGGTCGCCGCGCGGAAAGCGTTTCCACCAGCAGGTCGTCCTCGGCCGGGCAGGCGCGAGCGGTATCGCTGCATCGCAGCCATTCCTGCACCGGCTCGGGGAAAGCGGGCCATTGCGCGGGGTCTGCAGCATGGCGCGCACGCGGTCGGCGAGGTTGGTCGTCAGCGGCATGGCGCCCGCCCTCATAGGCCGGCACCATGGGCGTCGCCGTCGCCGCCCTCCGCGACTTCGGCCGCCATCTCGCGCAGCCGCAGGAAGCGCAGCAGGCGGCCGGCGAACATGAAGGTGTCGCCGGGGCGCAGCATGTTGACGAAATATTCCTCGACCTCGCCCAGCACCGGGCCGACGGCCGAGGCGCACCTTGATCATCGGCGCCTCGACGATGGTGCCGATGTTCATCCGGTGCTGGCGGGCGATGCGGGCGCTGCGCACGTGCACCAGGCCCTCCGCGTCGCGGAACAGCTTCCGATAGCGGTCGTAGGCGTGCAGCGCGTAGCCGCCATTCTCGACGAAGCCGCAGCACGTCGTCGAAGTCGCCGCGGGTCGAGCGCGGCATAGGGCGCGGCGCGGGTGATCTCGGCGAAGACATCGTCCGGCTGGAACGGCGCGGCGCAGGCCAGGCCCAGCAGATGCTGCGCCAGCACGTCCAGCCCGCCGGGCCGCGGCGGGTCGCCGTCCAGTTCGCGCGCGGCGACGCCCTGGCATGCGCGGCCTCGCATTCCAGCACCTCGAACCGGTTGGCGGGCACCAGGATGGCGCGGCTCGCCTCGTCCATGCGGTGATTGGCGCGGCCGACGCGCTGCAGCAGGCGGGAGACGCCTTTCGGCGCGCCGACCTGGATCACCTGATCGACGCCGCCCCAGTCGATGCCGAGATCGAGCGAGGAGGTGGCGACCACGGCGCGCAGGCGGCCGGCCGCCATCGCGGCCTCCACCCGGCGGCGCTGCGCCACGTCCAGGCTGCCGTGATGGAGGGCGATCGGCAGCGTCTCCTCGTTCAGCCGCCACAGCGTCCTGGAACATCAGCTCGGCCTGCGCGCGGGTGTTGACGAAGACGATGGTCATGCCGGCGGCGCGGATGCGGTCCAGGATATCGGGCGCGGCGGCCAGGCCCATATGGCCGGACCAGGGCAGATGCCCCGCGGGCAGCATCATGCTGAGGTCAGGCGGGGCGCCGTCGGCGACCTCGATCAGGCGGAGCGCGCCGCCGCGCCCATCGGCGGAGACATAGGCCGCGAGTTCGGGCTTATGGGCGACGGTCGCCGACAGGCCGATGCGCCGCGCGCGCGGCGCCAGCCGGTCGAGCCGCGCCAGGCCCAGCGCCAGCTGATCGCCGCGCTTGGTGCCGGCCAGCGCGTGCACCTCGTCGATGACGACCGAGCGCAGCCCGCCGAACATCGAAGCGGCACCGTCGCAGCGACAGCAGCAAGGCGAGGCTTTCCGGCGTGGTCAGCAGAATGTCGGGCGGCGTTTCCCGCTGCCGGGCGCGGCGGTTCGGCGGGTGTGTCGCCGGTGCGCGTCTCGATGCGGATGGGCAGCGCCATCTCCGTCACCGGCTCGGTCAGGTTGCGGGCGATGTCGGTCGCCAGCGCCTTCAGCGGGCTGACATAGAGGGTGTGGACGCCCGGCAGGGGGCCATCGGCGGCTGGTGGGCCGCGCTCGGCCAGTTCGATCAGGCTCGGCAGGAACCCGGCCAGGGTCTTGCCGCCGCCGGTCGGCGCGATGAGCAGAACATGCTCGCCGGCTTGGAACGAAGACAGAACATCGAGCTGATGCGGGCGGGGCTGCCAGCCGCGCCGGGCGAACCAGCCAGCAAACCGGGGCGGCAGAGCGGCCTCGATCCGGGCTGAGGGCCCGGGCGGTGAGGGCAGCGAGGGCAGGGACAGCGCGCGGGAGGAGCGGGGGCTCATGAGAATGAGAACATACCGCGAATTGTGCGCATTTCCCAAGCCGTGATCCTCACGGCGGTTTGATCCACAGGCCAGGACCAAGCGTTGAGCCGCCATCCTGTGGATAGATGGGGATAAGGGAGTAAGCGTAACTCTATCTTATATTTAACGCTTATAACGCTTTCAAACGCGCGCTATAGCGTTAGGACGCTAATCCTATTAAATCCTGTCGTGTATGTATTCGCGGTGGCGTATGCTTCCCCGGATCAGGAGTGACCGCCTTGTCACGAAGTCGAAGCCCTAACTATCCGCAGGTCGGCCTACGGGAAGCCGTTCAGCGCGTCAGCAGCGTCTACAAACACGATTATCAAGCGCGCCTGACGCGCGATGTTGCGGCCGAGCGGCTGGGCTATTCAGGGCTCAACGGCAAGTCCCTGGCCGTGCTGGCGGCGCTGGGCAAGTTCGGTTTGCTGGAGGGGCGCGGCGAGGAAACGCGCGTGACCGATCTCGCGGTGCGCATCCTGGCTTTCCCGCCGGGCTCCGCCGAACGGCGTGCCGCGCTCGAAGAAGCGGCAGGGCGGCCGGAACTGTTCGCGGAACTCGACCAGCGCTTCAGCCGTGGCCAGGCGAGCGACGGGGCCATCCGTGCCTGGCTGATGACGCGCGGCTTTATCCCGCCGGCCGCGGAGGCGGCTGTCCGCGCCTATCGGGAGACGAAGCAGTTTCTGGAAGCGCAGGGAGAGTTGGGGCCGCCGGCACAACCCGCCACGCCTGCCGAACCGCTGCCCGATATGGCGGACGCGCCGGCCGAACCGGTGAAGGCGGAAGCGGGCGTGCGCCGGGCGGTTTTCGGCTTGGCGGAAGGTGAGGTCGTGATCACCGCGCCGGTGTTCCTATCGGCCGAGAGCGTGAACGACCTGCAGGATTACCTCGATGTCTTTATGAAGCGGGCGCGGCGCGAGGCCGGGTTGGTGTAACCGCCGTAACGATCGTCTTAATCCGCCAGCCCCAGCATGACGGCCAGCAGGCCGTTGAGGGCCAGCAGTTCGACAGGCGACAGCCGCCCGAACACCGGGCCGCACTTGGCACGCGGGTATGCCAGCACCTTATCGATCATGACTTGGGATGAAGCCCGCAGCCCATTCACGGGGCTTGGCTCGACGGTCAGCCGATAAAGCGGCGTATCCGCGAGGGCGCTGGTCATGAGGGCCACCAGCACGCTATCCGCCACGTTGAGCGCATCAGACTGCACGACGACAGCCGGACGAGGCTTCCCGTAATCGCCCGATGCGGAGACGGTAACAAAGTCACCGCGCTTCACTGTTCAGGCCACTCAAAGGCCGTCTCAATGAAATCCAGAGCCTCACGCTCTTCGGGACGCCCTCGAAGAAGCTCGCCTTGGCGCTTAGCCTCCGAGAAGAATTCCGGACGGGTCGGATCAGGAACCCAGATCCGGAGCATCTTCATACCGCGGTGCTGTTGCTGGCGCCGATATCTCTGGAACTTCGTTAATCCGTCGGCAGGTGATTCCTGTGCCAAACTCGCCTCCGCTGGTAGCGCGCAACCATAACACAGGGGTCGCGCGCTACCAAGGAATTGGTGCTCGCTGTTCACCCCGCGCTTGGCGGGTCGATGGTGGCGCGGTAATGGTGAGGCTTGAAAAGGAGTCCGCGATGTCCGGCCTCGTTCAGGAAATCATCGGCGCGATCGTCTTCGCCGCCTTCGGTGCCTTCATCTACCACGATGCCCGGCCAAAGGTTTCGGTCAATATCCTGGCCCTTTTCGCCATCGTTCTCATTGCGTTCTTCACGTTCTTCACCATCTACGAGTGGAAATTCGTCGGCTTCTGAGAGTGGCTAACGCATGACCTGGTCCGCGGCGCAGTACCAGTAAATTCGAGGCCGAGCGGAACCGGCCCATCCTGGACCTGCTGGCTCAGGTCACGACCGGGAACGCTCGGATCGCGGCCGATATCGGCTGCGGGCCGGGAAACTCCACCGAATTGCTCCAGAACCGCCTGCCCGGTGCCAGGGTGATCGGCATCGACAGCGCGCCTGACATGATCGCGGCCGCCCGCAAGCGCCTGCCCAGCACCGAGTTCGTACTGGCCGATATCGCGACCTGGGCCCACCCGGGGCCCTTCGACGTGATCCTTGCCAATGCCTCCCTGCAATGGGTGCCGGATCATGAGACTATTTTCCTAAAACTTTTAGCCAAGCTTCGTCCGGGTGGAACGCTCGCGGTGCAGATGCCCGACAATCTCGACGAACCGGCCCATCGCCTGATGCGCAAGATCGCTGCCGATGGTCCCTGGGCTGGCAAACTCGCCGCTGCCGCCTCGGCCCGTGCCGATCGGCAGACGGCCGGCTGGTACTACGGACTGCTGAGGGAAGCAGCCGGCAGGGTCGATGTCTGGCAGACCACCTATCTGCATGCACTGGCGGGTGGTGCGAATGCGGTCGTCGAGTGGTTCAAAGGCACTGGTCTGCGCCCGTTCATCGACCCGCTGGACGAGGTGGCGCGGGCGGAGTTTCTCGACCGCTACCGGGAAGCGGTGGCGCGCGCCTACCCGGCGCTGCCGGGCGGCACGGTTCTGCTGCCCTTCCCACGGCTGTTCGTCGTCGCGGACGCGCGGTAATCAGTGAACGAAATGGGAACTTTTCATTGTATCCCGTTCGCGGCGCCCCTTATCATGAGCCGTGATGGTGGCACCGCACCCTGAAAGCTGGCTCCGCGTTTTGCCCCAAGGCCTGTTCTGCGAGCCCGGCGGCTTCTTCATCGACCCGCTCCACCCCGTGGAGCGTGCCGTCATCACCCACGGTCATTCGGATCATGCGCGGCCGGGCCATGGCGCGGTTCTGGCCACGCCCGAAACGCTCGCCATCATGCGGGCGCGGCTGGGGGAGGCGCGGGCGGGCCTGACGCAGCAGCCGCTCGGCTATCACGACTCCATCCAGATCAAAGGCGTCACCCTGCGTCTCGTGCCGGCAGGCCATGTGCTGGGCTCCGCCCAGGTGGTGTTGGAGTGGCAGGGCAGCCGCGCCGTGATCAGCGGCGACTACAAGCGGCAGCGAGACCCGACCTGCGCGGCTTTCGAGCCGGTGGCTTGCGACGTTTTCGTCACCGAGGCGACCTTCGGCTTTCCCGTCTTTCGCCACCCGCCGCCCGAGCACGAAATCGCCAAGCTGCTCAAAAGCCTGACGATCTTCCCCGAGCGGACGCATGTCATCGGCGCTTATTCGCTCGGCAAGTCGCAGCGCGTCATCGCGCTGCTGCGGGATGCCGGATGGTCGGCGCCGATTTACATCCATGGCGCGCTGACCTCGCTCTGCACGCTCTACGAAGCCCATGGCGTGCCGCTCGGCGAGGTGCGGCTCGCGACGACGACGGCGAAGGACAAGCTGCGGGGCGCCATCGTCATCGCGCCGCCGGCCGCCTGCACCGATCGTTGGGCGCGGCGCCTGCATGACCCGGTGGTCGCCCGTGCCTCCGGCTGGATGCGGGTGCGCCAGCGCGCGAAGATGGCGGGCGTCGAACTGCCCATGATCATCAGCGACCATGCGGATTGGGACGATCTGCTGCGCACCATCGCCGAGACCGGCGCCCCCGAGGTCTGGGTCACGCACGGGGCCGAGGAGGCGCTGATCCACGCCCTTTCGCTCCGCCAGATCCGTGGCCGGGCGCTGCGGCTGCTGGGCTATGAGGGCGAGGAAGCGGGTGACGCTGAGGACGCGCCGGTCGCGGAGGAAACGGCGTGACGCCCTTCGCGGCCTTGCTGGAGCGGCTGGTGTTCACGCCCGGCCGCCTTGCCAAGATCGCGCTGCTGCGGGACTATTTCGCCCATACGCCCGACCCTGATCGCGGCTACGCGCTGGCCGCCATCGCCGGGGATCTCAGCTTCGTCGCCGCCAAGCCCGCCATGATCCGCCAGATCACCGAGGCGCGGGTGGACGCCACGCTTTTCGCCTGGTCGTACGACTATGTCGGCGACCTGGCCGAGACCGTGTCCCTGATCTGGCCCGGCGGCGAGCCGGGCGAGAGCAAGGCGCCCAGGCTTTCGGCGGTGGTGGCCGCGCTGCACGATACGCCGAAACTCGCCATGCCCGCGCAGGTCTCGGCCTGGCTCGATGTCTGCGACCCGTCGGAGCGGCTGGCGCTGCTGAAGCTCATCACCGGCGGTCTCCGCGTCGGCGCTTCCGCGCGGCTCGCCAAGATCGCGCTCGGTGAGATGGCGGATGTGCCGGCGGACGATATCGAGGAGGTCTGGCACGGGCTGGCGCCGCCTTACCTGCCGCTCTTCGATTGGCTGGAGGGCAGGGCGCCCAGGCCCGACGCGGCGGGTGCGCCGGTCTTCCGCCCGACCATGCTCGCCCACCCGTTGGAGGAGGCCGATGCCGCCAGCCTCGACTGGTCAGCCTATCGCGCCGAATGGAAGTGGGACGGTATCCGCGTGCAACTGGTGGCGACCGCTGCCGGCCGGCGGCTTTATACCCGCACGGCGGAGGATATCTCGCACGGCTTCCCCGAGGTCCTGGCCGCGATGGATTTCCAGGGCGTGCTGGATGGCGAGTTGCTGGTCGTGCGGGCGGGTGTGGTGGCGCCGTTCAGCGACCTGCAGCAGCGGCTCAACCGCAAATCGCCCGGCGCCAAGATGCTGGCGGAGTTTCCCGCCTGGGTGCGGCTCTATGACATCCTGATCGATGGGGAGACGGATCTGCGCGCGCTCGCCTTCGATGAGCGCCGGGTAAATCTGGAACGATGGTTCGCCGCCCATCGGCCGGAGCGCATGGATCTGTCGCCGCTGATCCCCTTCGCGGGGCCGGAGGCGCTGGCCGAACTCCGGCTCGGCGCGCGCGCCGCGAGTATCGAGGGGCTGATGCTCAAGCGCGGCGACAGCCCCTACCTCGCGGGGCGGCCGAGGGGGCCGTGGTGGAAATGGAAGCGCGCGCCGCTCTCGATCGATGCCGTGCTGATGTATGCGCAACGCGGCCATGGCCGGCGGTCGAGCATCTATTCCGACTATACCTTCGGGCTTTGGCGGGCGGATGGCGTGCTGGTGCCTGTCGGCAAGGCCTATTCCGGCATCACCGATGACGAGCTGAACTTCCTCGATAAATGGGTGCGGGCGCATACGACGGCGCGGTTCGGCCCGGTGCGAGAGGTGGAGAAGGCACTGGTCCTGGAGATCGTGTTCGACGCAGCGCAACGCTCGAACCGGCATAAATCGGGCGTTGCTTTGCGCTTTCCCCGGATCAGCCGCATCCGGACGGACAAGCCGGCGGCGGAGGCGGATCAGCTTGACAGTCTGATGGCGCGCGTGCCCGCCTTGGGTTGAAAGTTTTTGCTTCTTTTAGAGCGTGATTGGTTCGCTTGTCGCTCACCGTCACGCTCTATGTTTCTGATCAAGAACGCAAATCTTCGAATCAGGTGATTCCACCTGATCCGATATTGCTCTAAAAAAGAAGCGCTTCATGTTCCGTCCGAACCCGGAGATCCGTCATGCGCGATAGTCGTCTGAATCCCTGGCCGCTTGCCGGCGCCGCGGTGCTCGTCCTTGCCCTCGGCGTCGCTTCGCGGGCAGAGGCGGCGAGCCCGCCCGCCATCGCTGGCCTCTGCGCCTCATGCCATGGCGCGAACGGCATCTCGGACAATCCGAACTTCCCCAATATCGCGGGGCAGAAGCAGGCCTACATCGCCTATGCGATCCATCAGTATCAGACGCATCAGCGCCTGGGCGCGCAGGCGAGCATCATGGCGGGCGTCGCCAGCGGGCTCACCGCGGATGACATCAAAGCGGCGGCCGCCTATTTTGCCTCGTTGAACGCGCAATAGGGCTGCATGCTGATCCCCTTCTATGCCTGCATGGTGGCGGCTGCCTCCGCCTACCATCTGCCGGTCCATGCGCTGCCCGCGATCCAGGCAGCGGAAGGGGGCTATATTGGCGCGGCTCGTGCCGATGCTGATGGGTCGTATGATCTCGGCCTGATGCAGGTCAATACGCAGTGGATTCCGCCGCTGGCGCGCGCGATGGGCCTGGCGCCGCAGACGGTGGCGGTGCGGCTGATCCTGAACCCCTGCTTCAACATCGCCGCCGCCGCCGCGATTCTGCACCTCTATGTCGAGGAGACGCACGGCAATATGTGGCAGGCGATCGGGGATTATCATTCCCACACGCCGGGGCTGAACACGGCCTATAAGTTCCGCGTGCTGGAGGAGTTGCTGCTGCTGCCGCCGATCAGCCCGGCGCCCCGGAAGCATCATCATCGGTAGAACGGCTTAGAGCAGATCCCGATCATATGGAATCATCTGATCGGGTGAAGATGCTCGTAAAAACAAAGAGCTAGAGCGGTGACTGTGAGCGTAAGCGAATAGGAAACGCTCTAGGGTGCCTGGCGCCACTGCCTGCTGTCGAAGGCGAAAGGGCGCTGCGCCAGGATGCGGGCGGCGCGGGCATCCGGATGGCGCGGATTGAGCAGCAGGTTCGGGCTTTCCGGCACGATGGCGGAGGGTACTTGCAACACGGCCGTCCGGCCGGCGGCGAGCCAGGCATCACCAAAGGCGCACGGGTCGGCGGGCAGGGCGTCGCCCAACACCTCGACCGCGAGGCCGTCGAGGTCGATCGTCAGCAGCCGGTAATCCTCGGGCAGAAGTTCCGGCGGAAGATCGAGATGGACGCGGACCTCAAGCACGGCGAGGGCGGCGGTTGAGGCGGCATAGACGAGCGGGCGGCCAGGGCTGTTCCATCGGCCGCCAAAGAGCGCGGCACCTTGGCCGCTAAGATCGGCGAAGGGCTCTCGGCAGAGACGCCAAGCCAGCACCGCCCGGAATCAGGCGGCTATGCCGTGGCCGATGCGCCCGAGCAGCGTCTCCACCTGCCGGGCGCCTTCATCCGTATCGAGCAGGTCGAGCGGCTTTTCGCCGCCGAGCGCGGCTGTCGGGCGCCTGAGCCAGCTATTCGCCTTTTCCTGGCCGCCGAAGGTTTCCTCTGCCACTGCGATCATCCGCGCGACGCGGACCAGCCGGTCCGACTGCTCGGGCGTGAGGCGGCCGAGCCTGCGGCGGTTCACCAGCGTTTTCCGTGGCAGCACGATGCGGTCGAGTTCGGCGAGGGTCAGGCGCCCGGTTTCGAGCACGAATTCTATGGTGGTGGTGGGCAGGCCACGGCGGACGAGCCGCATGATGTCGAGGCCGGTCGGCGTATCTTCGCCCAAGGCCGCGACGCCGCCGATCACGTCACTGACTGCCACTGCTGTATTCATTGTCGCCTCCTGGCGATATGCACAGTATAGGCGTGCATATCGCCGGATGCAATCTCAAGCCGGCCGCGCCTCAGCCGGCCGCGCCTCCGCTGGCCGCTCAGGCCCACGCCCGGCGCCGGTCGACCGGATGGCGGCCGCGACCTCATCCAGTTCCGGCGGTGACAAGGTGAGTTGGGCGCCGCCGACCCAGCCATCGACCTGTTCAGGGCTGCGGGCGCCGACGATGGCACCCGTCACGGCGGGCCAGGACAGCACCCAGGCGATGGCCACGGCCGCCACGGGCACGCCATGCCGCTCGGCGATGGGCTTCAGCGCCTCGGCCAGCGCCAGGTTGCGTTGCAGCCTCTCGCCCCGGAAATTCTCGTTGCGGGAACGCCAATCATCCTCGCCGAGGTTCGCGGCGCGCATCTCGGTGAAGCCGCCCGTCAGCAGGCCGGCTTGCATCGGGCTATAGACGATGACGCCGGTGCCATGGGCCTCGCACCAGGGAAGAACGCTTTCCGCGACCCCGCGCTCGATCGCGGAGAAGGGCGGCTGGAGCGTGTCGACATGGCCTACGGCGCGGGCGGCGGCCAGTTGCGCGGCGTTGTGGTTAGAGAGGCCGACGGCGCGGACCTTGCCCTCGGCCTTCAGATCGAGCAGCGCCTGCCAGTATTCGGCGATGGGCGTGTCGTCCTGGGCCGGCCAATGCATCTGGTAGAGGTCGATCCGCTCGATGCCGAGCCGCCGCAGGGAGGATTCCACCTCGTGGCGCAGGCTGTCTGGCCGGCCGATGCGCTTGGGGAAAGCGCGGGGGTCGCTCTCATCCCAGATGAGGCCGCATTTGGTGAAGACGAAGGGCCGGGCGTCGGGGCGCATGCGCCGCAGGGCTTCGCCGACCACGCTCTCCGACCGGCCGAGGCCATAGACGGCGGCGGTGTCGATCCAGTTGATGCCGTGGCGTTCGACGGCATAGCGGATCGCGGCGATGGACTCCTCATCATCCTGGGCGCCCCAGCCGGCGGCCCATTCGCCGCCGCCGAGCGCCCAGGCGCCGAAGCCGACCGGCGTGATCTTCATATCCGTCTGGCCCAGCCGGCGGAGCGGCATGGGTTGCTGGCTATCACTCAAGATCGGGCTCCTGTCGTCATGATGGCGGGTGAATTAAACATGGGTGGTCCGGCTGGGGGAACACCCGCGCATGCGGAAGGGCTGCGTCCGACATGGCTTTGCATACGGGATTCCCGTATCGTCACCATCCCGTGACCGACGAGAAAGCCAACCCTGCCGAGGACGCCGCCAATCGCGACAAGCACGGCTTGCCGCTGGCGATGACTGCTGACCCGGCAGATGCTGAAGATTTCGACGTGACGATGGAGGCGTTGGACCGGGGCCAGCGCGCCCGGCTCATCCGGAAGATGAGAACCAGCCTTGGCCTCTCACGACTAGATTAACCCATTTCTTGGAGTCACGCGGTAGCCGCGACCAGATCCATGTAGTTTTGGAGCGCGGGCACCAAAATGCGTTTGACTGCGAGCGTATCTTTAACGATTTTAAAGTGATGTTCGGGTCGCAGGGTATTAACGTTTTCGGTTCTTTTAGGCTTGAAGACAAAAAGTCCTGTTTTCCTCTTATGGTTGCCGACCTTGTGGCATCTTCATACTCTCTGGCGCGCAGTTTAAGTAAGTCGAACAACTTCGATTTGAGTGCCCATGTACTTCCGCAAAAACCGAAAGGCGGCGGTTACCTATCGTATATTGAGCTTGCACCCGAAGCGCTGTTGAACTCAAGCTGCGATACGAAGAAAATCGGCAGAAGCGCATCGCTTCTTGGCTGTCCCAACGGGCCCACCAGCTATTTTGAGCGATCCTTTCGGAAAGAGGCTTTGACAGCACGTTCAAAAATACTTCGTGAGCCCCTTGAGGGCTCGCGGTGAAAACCGTCCGTTCGGGCCTCGGCGACACTATTGGTATTTTAACATAATATATCTTCTGCGATATTTGGCGATGCGATCCCGGGTGCCGGGATCACCGCCTGGGCCGCCAGCGTCAGCCAAAGCCCCGCCCTCACCAAAAGACCTATGGCGAATTCGTTGCCGAATTAAACACAGGCTGTTAGCCTCGAAGGATAAAGGTCAATAAGACCAGGGGAACGACGCCATGGCGGACAACTGGGTGGCTCCGACCGTTCCTCCCGTTTTCAATGTCGGCGCGACCCTGCTGCTCACCGATGGAACCCTGTTCGCCCAGGACAGCTCCACCGCGAACTGGTGGCGGCTGCGTCCCGATAGGCAGAGCGATTATGCGAAAGGCAGATGGGCGAAGGCCGCCTCCGCCCGTCAGGCGCGGCGCAGCTTCACCTCCGCCGTGCTGCCGGATGGCCGGGTCTTCATCGCCGGCGGCCAATCGGCCGAACTCTACGATCCCGCCATCGATCGCTGGACTGACCTGCCCGCCCCCGCCGGCTGGCCAGAGATCGGGCAGGCACTTTGCCGCGTGCTGCCCAATGGCGGCGTGTTGCTCGGCCACGCCACATCCGGCGCATGCGCCATCTACGACGCCGATGCCGAGGTTTGGCGCCCCACGACGATGAGGCGCCGTCCGGGACTAGGCCGCGAAAGCTGGACGCTGCTGGGGGACGGCTCCGTCCTCGCGGTCAGCTCCGCCGGCAAGCCCAGCTCGGAACGATATATCGGTGGCGCCTGGCGTGACGAAGGCGCGCCGCCCCCCGGCTTTATACGTGAGCCCGCAACGCCCGCCGGCCCGGCCGTTCGATCCTGCTCAAATATGACGGCGCATCCGTGGCCGAATGCGCGGTGCAACCCCCGATGGCGGACGCGCCGCCGGGATCGACACGCCTGCTTCCGCTGCCGAACGGCCAGGTGCTGTTCACCACCGGCGGCGCCAATCTCCAATTCCTCCTTGCCGCAGACAGCCCCGGCGCGGCGCGCGGCCGGGCAGTAGCGCAAGCGCCCCTCGCCCCACCGATGCGCGACACGATCCGCGACAACACCGTGCAGGAGGAGATGTTCTGGAGAGACCTCAACGAGGTTCATCTCCTCATGGATTTCATCTCCGGCCGCAACGACAAGTCGTTGCTCGATCTTAAGGACATTCCGGATCTGACGCCGGACGCCACGGAGCCGCTGACAGCGCGGGCGGCGCTGCATCGCGTCTGTCTGATCCGCTTTCCGCCGGTCGGCAGCCCGGATGACAAGGCCGATCAGGTGGCGCTTTTGCTTTTCGTGAAGGATCGGCTGAACGCCATGGCCTTTCCGGCCCGGGGCCTCTCAGTCGCTTTCACCTCGCTTTTCGCGGCGATCAACATCGGAGAGGACCGGATCGCACCGGACAAGAAATGCGGCGCCGCGCCCGGCACCGTGCATAGCGGCGCTGGCTTCGCCCTCGCCGCCTATCCAAATCTCGAGTACCGGGCGGCGATTTTCCGCCGCTTCTTCCGGCGGCTGCCGATCGTCACCATCATTTGGCTCATCATCACCACGTCCATTTCCTGGGATGTCGTCATCTGCGCGCAGACGCTGCACAAGATGTCCGCCGAAACGACGGCCTTTCCCGGCCTTGCCATCAACGATACGACCTGCGGCATCACCCAGGGGCCGAGCGGGTTTCGCGTCGGGCTGCCGCAGTCGGATAGCGTGACCGCCGATGTCACGGCCAGATGCCAGACCCTGGTCGCCGTCGAAAGCGGCGCGGAGCTGGTGCCGCCGGGCGCCGATGCCGCCCGGCAATCGGCGGCCGCACTCTTCGTCGGGCGTCCCTCCTGGTATCATCCCGTCGGTCTCGTGGTCCGTCTGCTCGACCCCACGCCGAAACGAAGTGCGATGGCGTCCCTGCATGATGCGGCGACGCCGCCCTATCTCTGCGGCTACATGACCTCATGCCGCTATGATGCCGATGTCGCCGACTTCGCCGAGAGCGTCGTCAATGTCTTCTCGAACAACATCCTGCCGATGCTGTTCGGGGTGCTGGGCACGCTCGCTGGCCTCATGCGCTCGATCACGGCGAAGGTGCGGGAGAGCACGCTCAACCCCCGCGATCATCGCCTGTCATGGTCCCTCATTCCGCTGGGCGCGGTCGCGGGCCTCACGGTCGGGCTGATCATCACGCCCAATGCCGGAACGGTGGGGTTCACCACCATCAGCAGCCTCTCGGCGACCGCGCTCTCCTTCCTCGCCGGCTACGGCGCCGAGGGCTTCTTCACCATGCTGGATGGCGTGCTGAGCCGCATCTTTCCGCCGACGCCGCCGTCAGGCTCGGCGCCGGGGAAATAGAGCGTGATCACGCGATCAAACAAGGGAATTGATCAGGAAACCAGGAAGGTCTCGACCGGGCGGCGAAACACGTCAAGCAGCCCCTCAGGCAGAACGACGCCCTCCAGATCGTCCGTCACCACGCCGCCATATTGGGTCGCGTGGGTCATGATCGCCTTCTGCTTGAGCGCGACCTCGTCCGTGATGTCGAGCCGGTAGCCGCGCGGCTCCGGCTCGTCCACCTCGGCATCGTCGGGCAAGGTCCAGCCCCAGACGGGATAGCTCATCAGCGGAATGCCTTCCCGGGCCGCGACATGCTCAGCGAGCGTCGCTGCCGCCACATGGTCGTTATGCGGGTCGTGCCGCCAGGTGGAGAAGATGAGGTTGCAGCCATGGTGCTCGCAGATTCCGGCAACCCGGCGGGCGGCGAACTGAAAGGCAGGCCCGGCGCAGGGCAGCCCCGAATCCATATGCCCGAGGAACCAGGTGCGGCCATGCGGCAGCCCCAACAGCAGCAGCGCTTCCCGCGCCTCCAGCTCCCGCAGATGGCGGAGCCGCTCCGGCGGATGGGTTTCCGAATTGGGGTGAGACATACAGCCATCGGTCAGGATGACGACATGCGGAGGGGTTCCGGCGGCGCAGCACTGCGCGATCAGACCGGCGCAGCCGAGGCTTTCATCATCCGGATGAGGTGCCAGGATCAGCGGCACCCTGCCCTGCAGGATCGCATCCAGACCCACCAGCGGCAGTTCGTTCCAGGCCCGCCGCACCGCACCCATACGCATCATTTTTGTCTCCCCCGACGTCTCGCCGTTTTACGGCCTTAGGAGACCATTTAGCATAAAATAGTCCGCAGCGTTATAAAGCCCGAGGAATGGCCGTCAGCGGAAGCCGCGTGTCTCCCGCCATAGTTCCGCGACATCGGCCACCGCCTCGGTGGCGCCGCGCCCTAACAGGCGCAGCAGGCTTCGGCCGCGTTTCGGTCGCAGCCAGAGCGGTTTCGCTTTCACCCCGCCCATCTCCCGCAGCAGCCCATCGATATCGCCCAACCCATCGACAAGACCGACGGCGAGCGCGCGGGAGCCGATCATGTAGCTGCCGTCGAACAACTCCTCCTCCGGCGCGCGGAGCTTCCCTTGTCGCCGGCCGCGCACCCAGTCCTTGAAATGGCCGTGCAGATCATCGAGCAGCGCGCGGGTGAACTCAACATCCTCGGGCCGCTCCGGGCTGAAGGGATCGAGCCGAGCCTTGTTCTTGCCGGCCGTATAGAGCCGGCGGTCGATATCCAGCCGCTGCAGCAGCCGGTTCACGCCGAAGCCGCCGCCGATGACGCCGATGGAGCCGACGATGCTCATCGGGTTAGCCCGGATTTCGTCCGCCGCGCAGGCGATCCAATATCCGCCGGAAGCGCCGACATCGCCGATCACGGCCGTCACCCGCACGCCGCTTTCCTCCGCGCGTCTGCGGATGAATTGGCTGATGAGGTCCGATTGAACGGGCGAGCCGCCCGGGCTCTCAACCGCCAGAATCAGCCGTTTGCGGGCGCCCTTGGCGCGGGCAAGGGCGAAGCCGCGTTCGAGCAGCGGCCCCACCGATTGCAGATTTAACATGCCCGACCGCGCGGAGATGACACCGCGCAGTTCGACGACGGGGATGGGGCGGGCACGCCAGAAGAACAGGGGCATGGTGAGCGTTATGACCCGGAACCGCCGGCCCGGCGAGGCCATGACGTCTCCGGCCGTGGATGATCCTGCTGGGCGACCGTCGCCTCGATCGTCTGCGGGCCGTCGGCCTCACGTCCCGGTATCTCCGGCATCTCGACGCGCACGTCCAGCGGATGCTGGAAGCCCATGATGCTGGCGGAGGGCATCAGGCGAACCCCCTTCTCCTGAAAGGCGAGCTTGATGCGGCGGTTGAATTCGCGCTGCACGCCCCAGCGGCCGCCATCGGTGCAGACCACCTGGCCGACCAGGGTCGCGGTTGTGCCGTCCACCCGATCGACGCCCCAGAACTGGAAGTCGCTCAGCATGCCGGCCTTGAAGGCGTCCTCCTGCCGCATGCCGATGGCGATCTGCTTGAGCGTCTCGGCCACCGCATCGGTATCCTCCTCATAGGACACCGTGACGGACACGGCGGCGTTGCCGAGCCCGCGATTGCTGTTGGTGACGGTGGAGACCGAGCTGAACGGAATCAGATGGACCGAACCATCCCCCGCGCGCAGGCGGAGCGTGCGGATGGAGAGGTTCTCGACCGTGCCTGAAAGCCCGGCGGCCGTCACCGTGTCGCCCACCTGCATGGCGTTTTCCAGCAGCAGGAAAATGCCGGTGATGAAGTCCTGCACCAGCTTCTGGGAACCGAAGCCGATGGCAACGCCGAGGATGCTGGCGCCCGCCAGCAAGGGCGCGATGTTCACGCCGATCTCGCTCAGCGCCGTCAGCCCGATCACGACCATAAGCGCGATCAGCAGCGTGTTGCGCAGCACCGGCACCACCGTCCGCATCCGGGCCGCGCGGACATAGGCGCCCTTCTGCGAGAGATCGTCCATGTAGATCTGCATGACGAAGTTGATCGTCTCCCACACCATCACGGCGACGATCAGCGTCACCAGGATCGTGCCGAGGGAGTTGAGCAGCCGGCCGCCGAGGCCGCCGACCTCGAACCACTGCCAGGCATCCACGCCCCAGGTCTGGAACAGGATGAGGAAGAAGATGACCGCCATCGCGATGTTGACGAGGGTGCGCAGCGGCGCGTGGTAGCGCATCGCGCGCGCGCTGATCAGCGCGTAGCGCGTGCCGGCCTGCGGGTTCGTGCCCGTCACGAAAGCCTTGTCCAGCGCGCCGAGGATGATGATCGACAGAATCCGGAACAGGATCAGCAGGCCCATCGTCTCCAGGATCAGGTGCAGCGGATGGCCGATCCCGCGCGCGACCTCGGTCGCGTAGACGATCCAGACCATGACGATCAGGATGATCGCTTGGATATGCCAGACGCTGGCAATGCGGCCCTTCATCTCCCCCCAGAAGCTGCGCTCGTCGGTCGGGTGGCCGCGCAGCCAGGCCTCCACCTCCCGCCGCCGCTTGAGGACCATCACGATGAGCATGCAATGCATGACGAGGCCGACCAGGCGGCCCAGGCCGTGCTGCATGTCGAGGCTCATGCCGGACAGGCTGCCGATCTGGATGACGGCGGCACCGACGACGATGACGAGCGCGATCCGCCGGCACCAGACGGTGAGGAAGCTGGCGGCATCGTTCGAGACGTGCAGCAGGCGCAGCTTCGGGCTGGGCGCGCAGACGGTGCCGCGCGCCGCGACCAGCAGCAGCCGGCAGACGACATAGGCGTTGACGACCGAGGTGATGGTCAGGCGGATCACGGGATCGCCGCCGATGGGGCTGGCGAGGATCAGGGTCGCGCAAGCCAGGAAGACCAGCGGCGGCACGGCGTCGAGCGCCATGGCGAGCAGGATGAAGGGCAGCCGCTTGAGCAGCAGCCAGCCGGTTTGGAACGGCCTAAGGCGCTGGAGACCGGGGCGCCCGCGCGCGGGCGCGGCCGGCTGAGGCGCGGCCGGCTGAGGCTCGGTGGGCAATGCCTCGGCCTGCGGCGCCTCGGCGGCCGCTTCCGCCTCGGCCTTGCGCGATTCCTGGCCGAGACGGTCATAAAAACCGCGGGTGAACCGCCAGGCGACGAACTCGAACACGAAGGCGACGATCAGCACCGCGAAGAGCCGCCAGGTCGCGTCGAGAACACTGGTCAGGAGGGTCGGGTCCTCGCTGAGGTCACGCACCCAGAAGCCGAACTCCCGGTAGTCGGTGACGCTCGTGACCGTCGTCGCCAGGCTGTCGTCCATCTGGCTCACCAGGGTGCCGGTCCCGGTGAGGATATCGGCGCCGAGACTGTTCGGCTTCAGCGAGACCGTATGCTTCACCGTGCCGGCGGCCGCAGGACTGCCCGCCGCAGGACTGGCCGCCGCAGGACTGGCCGCCGCCGGTTTGGCCGTGGCGGCGGGCGGTGGTGGCGGCGCTGCCGCCGCGAGCGCGGGCATGGCCTTTTCCAGGTTCTTCAGCGTCGTGATGAGCTGTTCCCGCTTCTGCGGGTTCTGCAGCACGGAGAGGAGCTGGTGCGCCTCCGTGCTGGTCAGCCCGGCCGGCTGCTGCTGCGTGCCGTCAGCCGGGGACGCCGCAGCGGCGGCCAGACCAGGTTTCACGGCCGCTGCCAGCAGCAGGGTGACGAGAAGAATAAGCCGGAAGGATGATCGCATAGGCGCTCCCCCATCACGCTCACGGGGCCGCTGTCAACGTGCGGGCCCATTACGAGACCGAGAGGTGCAGCCCCGTCAGCTACTTACAGGCGCGTCAATAGCCAAGGGCCAGGCCGTCTTTCCGGGGTTCGGAGGCGCCGATGAGCACGCCGCGCCCCCAGTCGATCCAGATCGCTTGCGCGCCGCCGATCGCCTCCTCGGGCGCGACAAGGTGATGGCCGCGCGCGATGAGGCCGGCGCGGCTCGCGGCCGGCAACGTCGCCTCGGCCTCGACTTCCCGGCGGCCGGGCCTCGGAAACAGCCGTGGCAGCGCCATCGCGCTCTGCGGGTCCAGGCCGAAATCGATGATCTTGCTGATGAGATGGGCCTGGCCCATCGCCTGGAAATGCCCGCCCATGACGCCGAAGGCCAGCGCGACGCGATCGCCTTCCGTCATCATGGCGGGGATGATGGTGTGCATCGGCTGGCGGCGCGGCGCGAGCGTGTTGGGATGGCCAGGGTCGAGCGTGAAGCTCATGCCGCGATTGTGCAGGAGCACGCCGCTTTCCGGCGCCACGATGCCGCTGCCGAAGCTCTGGAAAAGCGAGTTGATGAAGCTGACCGCGTTGCGGTCGCGATCGACCACGGTCAGGTAGACGGTATCGCGATGCAGCGGGCCGGTGAAGGACGGCAGTTCGGTCGCCGCCCGGTCCGGGTCGATCCGCGCCGCAAGCTCGGCCGCGAAGGCCGGGGATAGCAGCCGTTCGGGCGTCGCGGGGGAGCCTTCGGCCAGGATCGCGTCCCGCACGGCATAGGCGAGCCGCGCCGCCTCGATCTCGATATGCAGGCGCTCGGGTGCGAGCGGGTCGCCGCCGCCTGGGAACAGCGCCAGGATGTTCATGATCAGCAGGGCGATGATGCCCTGGCCCGGCGGCGGGCATTCATGCACCGCGTAGTTCCGGAAACGAGTGCCGATCGGCGTGACGTAACCGCCGCCGGCCGCCGCGAAGTCCTTCAAGCTATGCGCGCCGCCCTCGGCCGTGAGGGTCGCGACCATCTCCGCCGCGACCGGCCCCTCATAGAAGGCGCGGCGTCCGTGATCGGCGATGGCTTTCAGGGTGCGGGCGAGCGCCGGCAGGCGGAGGATGTCGCCGGCTGCCGGCGCGGCACCGCCCGGCAGATAAGCCGCCGCCGCCGCGGGGCGCTGCGACAGCAGATCCTGGCAATCAGCCCAATCCGAGGCGACGCGCGGCGTCACGGCGAAGCCCTCGGTCGCGAGGGCGATGGCGGGCTCCAGCACCCGGCCGAGCGGCAGGCGGCCATGGTCGGCATGTAACCGGCACCAGGCATCGACCGCGCCGGGGATGGTGACGGCGTGGGGCGAGTTGCCTGGAATCGCCGCCAGCCCCTGGGCGCGGAGCGCCGCCGCGTCGGTGGCCGCCGGGGTTCGCCCGGCGCCGTTGAAGGCGTGGAGCTTGGCCGCCCCGCGCGGCGCGTAGAGCGCGAAGCAGTCGCCGCCGATGCCGGTCATCGCCGGCTCCGCCACGCATTGCACGGCACAGGCCGCGATCGCGGCATCCATGGCGTTGCCGCCGTCCTTCAGCACCTCGACGGCGGTGAGTGTCGCAGCCGGGTGGGAGGTGGCTGCCATCCCATGGATGCCGAGGGCGACCGAACGGCCGGGCGCCTCGAAATCGCGACCGATGCCGTGCCGCATGGGTCAGGCAGCCGGGGCGATGTGGCGGAACATGTGCCGGCGGGCTTCCTCGTCGAACTCCGCCTTGAAGGTGTGGCGATCCTTCAGCGTGCCGGCGCGGATGGCGGCCGGGCGGGCGCTGACCTCATCGAACCAGCGCTTCAGGTTCGGCATGGCAGTCCAGGCGTCCTCACCCAAGATGAAGGGCACCATCCGCGTCCAGCCCCAGAGGTCGATATCGACGATCGTGTAGCTGTCCCCCAGCATATAGCGGCGTCCGGCGAGGCGCGCGTCGACGATGCCGTAATGGCGCTTGGCCTCGAAGGCGTAGCGGCCGTTGGCGTAATCCTTGGGCTCCGGCGCGAAGTGGCGGAAATGGACGGCCTGGCCGGAATAAGGGCCGACGCCGGTCCCCACGAACATGAGCCAGGAGAACAGTTCGCCGCGCGCGGCGGGGGTGTTCTCGGGCAGGAACTTGCCGGTCTTCTCGGCGAGGTAGAGCAGGATGGCGTTGCTGTCGAAGACCGTGACGTCACCGTCCTGGATGACGGGCACCTTGTTGTTGGGGTTGAGCGCGCTGAGTTCCGGGCCGAACTGGTCGCCCTTGCGGGTATCGACCGGGATGGGCTCGTAGTCGAGGCCGGCTTCTTCCAGGAAGAGCGCGACCTTCATCGGGTTCGGGGCAAGGCTATAGTAGAATTTTATCATTGGATTTCCCTCGGCTTCGGCACGGCGGCGCCTGCCGGCAGCACTCGCTGCCAGAGTTCCGACCTTTCGTGAAGGGGCGTGGCCGGCAAGGCCGGGCCGCATCTAAGCCGCGAATAGTTTCGGCAGCAGACCATCCGCTACCCCCTCCGCCGGCGAGGCATGCTCACGGTTTTCCTACCGCGATCCCAGGGGTGTCGCCCGCCAGGGCGGGTGTAAAACCCCACAGCGCCGCCCATTTTTGCCGAAAGGACAGGATTCAAGGCTCAACGGCATGACGCGGCGCGGTGGGACAAAGCTTGCGGTCTTTCTCGGCATTCCCGTGCTGGCGATCATCCTGCTCGTCATCTTCTGGAGCTGGGACTGGTTCATCCCGATTGTGGACGCACAGGCCTCGGCCCAGCTCGGACGCCGTGTCACCGTCGCGCATCTTCATGTCCGTCTCGGCCGCACGACCCGGATCGTCGCCGATGACGTGGTTGTGAACAATCCGACGGGCTTCCCCTCGGACGTCCCGCCGCTCGCCCGCATCGGCCATCTCGGCATCGCCATCGACGTGATGGCCTATATTCACAAACGTATCATCTCGATCCCTGACATCGACGTGAACAACCCGGTGCTGGAGGCGCGCGCCCTGCCGGATGGCAGCAACAACTACACGCTCCAGCTCAAGAAATCCCCGCCGCCCAAGCCCGGAACGCCGCCGAGCCCGTCACCGAAACTCGGCGACCTGACCATCGAGGACGGGCATCTGCACGCGCTGATCCCGAAGCTTCATGCCGATTTCACCGCCACCATCGCGACGGCGGCGGCCGAGGGCGTCATCGCCCAGAACGGCCAAACCAGCGAGATCACCGCGAAGGCCGACGGCACCTATGCCGGCCAACCGATCACGGCAAACCTCATCGCCGGCGCCATACTGACCGTGACCGACAAGACCAAGCCCTTTCCGCTCGACCTGCATATCGCCAATGGCGCCACGCATGTTTCGCTGGCGGGCACGATCCAGGACCCCTTGGCCTTCGCCGGCACCAACCTCCGGCTCGTGCTCACAGGCACCAATATGGAGGCGCTCTATCCGCTCACCGGCATCCCGATTCCGAGCACGCCGGCCTATCGCATCAGCGGCCAGCTCGACTACGTGACCGCGACCCGGCGCGTCCGCTTCAGTGATCTGGAAGGCATCGTCGGCAACAGCGATATCGAGGGTACCGTCACCGAGGCGCCGGGCGGCGCGAAACCCGATGTGACGATGGATCTTGCCTCCCGGAACGTCGATCTCGCCGATCTCGGTGGCTTCATCGGCACCAAGCCCGGCCGGGCGACGACGCGGCTCTCGACGCCTGCGCAGCGGCGCGACGTGGCACGCTCCGAGGCTGAAAGCGGCAGCCTGCTGCCGACGACGCCCATCAGCCTGCCGAAACTCAATGCCGCCAATATCCACCTGCATTATGACGGGCATCGCATCGAAGGCCGCTCGATCCCGCTCGACAGCCTGATCGTGACGGTCGACATCGTGAATGGCGCGGTCGATGTGCATCCGATCATCTTCACGGTCGGGACCGGCCGCGTGCAGGGCGACATCGCCCTGACCCCCCAGACCGACAGCCGCATCAAGCTGAAATCGGATATCCACTTCGATCGCCTGGACGTGACCAGGATCATGGAGGCAACCCACGCCTTCGGCGGCGCCGGGACGGTCGGCGGCCTCGCCACCATCGATTCCACCGGCAATTCCGTCGCCACCTTCCTCGGTGACGGCAATGGCGGGCTCGCTCTCTATATGTCGGGCGGCGATCTCAGCGCGCTGCTGATCGACCTCTCGGGCCTCGAACTGGGCAAGGCGATCCTCTCCGCGCTCGGCGTGCCGTCGCGAACCCCGGTGGACTGCATGATCGCCGACTTCGACTTGCGGAACGGCCTCGTCACGACGCGCGCGCTGCTGGTCGATACCGGGGAGGCGCTGATCAGCGGCCAGGGCGAGATCGACCTCCGCGCCCAGACGATCGACTTCCAGGCTTCCTCGCACTCAAAGAACTTCAGCATAGGTAACCTGCCGACGCCGATCCGGGTCAGCGGCACGCTCAAGCATCCGAGCATCGGCATCGGGATTGCGCCCTTGGCGGTGCGTGGCGGGCTCGCGGTGGCGCTGGGCTTCCTGGCCGCACCGCTCGCCGTGCTGCCGACCATTGAACTCGGCGTCGGCGATCCGCATAAATGCGGCGAGCTGGTGGAGGAGGTGAAGCACCAGGTGAATACTGGCACGCCGGGCCACCCCGTTTATGGCGTGCCGAAGATTACGAAATGAAGGTTGACGGCGCGCCCGTATCGGCCAAGCCTCGCTTCATGAACGCTCCGATGATGATGAACGACCGGCAGGTCCATGATGGGCTGCTGACGATTGACAGCCATATCGACATTCCCTGGCCGCCGGGCCCGAGCCCGTTCGAGGATGGACCCCGCCGCGTCGATCTGCCGAAGATGCGCCGGGGCGGTATCGGCGCCGGCTGCTTCGCGGCCTACATCCCCCAAGGCCGCCGGGACGCCATCGGCTTCGCCGCCGCCCATGAGCGCGCGGTTGCCATGCTCCGCGCCATCCGTGGGATGGGCGAGGCAACGGCCGACGGCATCCCGGGCCGCATCGCCACCACCGTCGCTGAGATCGAGGCCGCCCGGCTCGCCGGCGGCCCCGCCATCATCCCTGTGGTCGAAAACGGCCATGCGATCGGGGAGACGCTCGACCATCTCGACGAGTTCCGCGCGCTCGGCGCCCGCTACATGACGCTGACCCATAACGGCCACAACGCGCTGGCCGATTCCTCCGTGCCCCGCAAGGACCTCGGTGATGAGCCGGTGCTTCACGGCGGCCTCTCCGATCTCGGCCGCGCCGCGATCGCACGCATGAACCGTATCGGCATGATGGTCGATATCTCGCACACCTCGAAAGCCGCGATGCTTCAGGCGATCGAGGCGTCGGAGACGCCCGTTGTCGCCACCCATTCCTGCATCCGGGCGCTCTGCGACCATCCGCGCAACCTCGATGACGAGCAGCTTGACGCTCTGGCGGCCAGCGGCGGTGTCGTGCAGGTGACGCTCGTCTCCTTCTTCCTGAAGGCGGGAAAAAAGGAGACGGAGGTGACGCTCAGCGATTTCGTGGACCATATCGACTACGCCGTGCAGCGGATGGGCGTCGCCCATGTCGGTATCGGCTCGGATTTCGACGGTGGGGGCGGTGTTGCCGGCTGGCGGGATGCCGGGGAGAGTGCCCACGTGACCGCCGAGCTTATGCGGCGCGGCTATGACCGTACCGCCATCGCGGCACTTTGGGGAGGCAATTTTCTCCGCCTGCTGCGCCTCGCGGAGGAGGCCGCCGCATGAGAGAGGTCAGCCTTCCGGATGGCCGATCGATGCCGGTCCTCGGCCTCGGCACCTGGAAAATGGGCGAGGACCGCCATCGCGCGGCCGAGGAGGTGCGCGTCATCCAGCGCGCGCTCGATCTCGGCATATCGCTGATCGACTCGGCCGAGATTTACGCCAGCGGCAAGTCCGAACAGGTCGTGGGCCAGGCGATCGCGGGCCGTCGGGACCGCGTGTTTCTCGTGACCAAGGTGGCGCCGAGCAACGCATCCCGACGCGGCACGATCCGCGCCTGTGAGGCCAGCCTCAAGCGCCTCGGCACCGATGTCATCGATCTCTATCTGCTGCACTGGATCGGCGGCACGCCGGTCACCGAGACCATCGCCGCCTTCGAGACGCTGAAGAAGGACGGCAAGATCCGGGCCTGGGGGCTTTCCAATTTCGACACTGACGACATGGAACTTATGCCCGTTGGCGCTGAATGCTGCGCCAATCAGGTACTTTATAACCCTCAGTCGCGCGGCATCGAGTTCAGCCTTCTTCCATTCTGTCAGGCGCGCGGCATCCCGATCATGGCTTACACGCCGCTCGGCCAATCCGGCCGGGTTTTGGAGAATGCCGCCATCGTGGAGATCGCTCATCGGCATAAGGCCACACCGGCGCAGGTGGCGCTTGCCTGGGGGCTCCGCAATCCCGGTGTCGTTACGATACCAAAAACGGCCAATCTCGCCCGGGTTGAGGAAAACCTCGGTGCCGCGAGCCTGACGCTGACTGCGGCCGATCTCTTGGAGATCGACCGCGCTTTTCCACCACCCCGCACGAAGCGCGCCCTGGAGATGATTTAGGGCGCGAGGCCGCGCGGGCAATCATTTGAGGACAGAGACATGACGCTGAGCCCACATAAACTCGGCAGCCGCAAACTTGGAAGTCAGGGGCTTCGGGTGTCGACGATCGGCCTCGGCTGCATGGGCATGAGCCAATCCTATGGCCCGGCCGACGAGGCGGAATTGATCGCCACCCTGCATCGCGCGATTGATCTGGGTTGCACCTTTCTCGACACCGCCGAGGTCTACGGGCCTTTCACCAACGAGGATCTGCTCGGCCGCGCCTTGGCCGGCTACCGGGACCAGGTCGTGATCGCGACCAAGTTCGGCTTCCGGATCGAAGACGGCAAGATCACCGGCACCCATAGCCACCCCGACCATATCCGCACCGTCGTCGACGCTTCGCTGAAGCGGCTACGGACCGACCATATCGATCTGCTCTACCAGCACCGCGTTGATCGCGCGGTGCCGATCGAAGAGGTCGCCGGCGCGGTCGGCGACCTCATCCGCCAAGGCAAGGTGCGGTTCTTCGGACTGTCCGAGGCGGGGGTCGAGACGGTCCGCCGCGCCCATGCCACCCATCCAGTCTCGGCCGTGCAAAGCGAGTATTCACTTTGGGAGCGCAATCTTGAGGCGGATGTGATCCCGCTGCTGCGCGAGCTTGGCATCGGGCTCGTGCCCTTCTCGCCGCTCGGGCGCGGCTTCCTGACGGGTGAGGTGAAACCTGCCGAAGCCTATCCGGAGGATGACTATCGCCGTACCGACCCCCGCTACCAGGGGGAGAACTTCGTCGCCAATCAGGCGACGGCACAGGTCGTGCGGGAGATTGCGGCCGCCCGGAACGCTAAGCCCGGCCAGATCGCGCTCGCCTGGGTGCTGCATAAGGGAGAGGATTTTGTTCCTATCCCCGGCACCAAACGGCGCGGCTATCTGGAAGAGAATATCGCCGCCGCCGCCATTACCCTCGATGCTACGCAGATGGCCGTGCTCGATGAGGCTCTGGCGCCCGGCAAGATCGCCGGGCTGCGCTACCGCGAGGCCGCCATGGCGATGGTCGATCGTTGACCGGTCACGGGCCGCGGTGCGGCGGCATTTTATGATGACGATGAAACCTAGGACATGAAGATGACAGACGGAAAAAAGCCGGTGTGGTTCATCACCGGATGCTCGACGGGTTTCGGCCGCGAATTGGTGACGCTGCTGCTCCGCCAGAATTACCGGGTCGTGGCGACGGCGCGTGACGTGACGAAGATCGCCGGTCTCGTCGAAGGCCATGAGGATGATGCGCTGGCCCTTCCGCTCGACGTAACGGATGCCGATGCCATCACCCATGCCGTGCGCCAGACGGAGGAGAAGTTCGGCCATATCGACGTGCTGGTGAACAATGCCGGCTATGGCTATTTCGGCGCCATCGAGGAAGGTGAGGACACGCAGGTGCGAACCATGTTCGACACCAATGTCTTCGGCCTGATCGACATGACCAAGGCGGTGCTGCCGGGGATGCGCGCGCGGCATTCCGGTTTCGTCGTCAACCTGTCGTCGATCGGCGGCCTCGTGGCCTTCCCCGGCACCGGCTACTACACGGCGACCAAGCATGCGGTCGAGGCGATTTCGGAAGCGCTGTCGCAGGAAGCCGCACCGCTCGGCATCAAGGTATTGCTGGTCGAGCCCGGGCCGTTCCGCACCGATTTCGCCGGCCGCTCCATCAACATGTCGAAGACCGTGATCGCGGCTTACGACAGCACGGCCGGCGACCGCCGCCGGCAGACCGACGCGCGCAACGGCCGGCAGCAGGGTGACCCGGTGCGGGCGGCGCAGGCCATCATCGACGTGGTCGGCTCGTCAAACCCGCCGCTGCGGCTGCTGCTGGGCGCCTCCGCCCTCGACATCGCCCGCCAGAAGCTCGACCGGGTGCGCGCGGATTTCGACGCCTGGGAGGAGACGACGCGCGGCGCCGATTTCCCCGAGGCGTAATGAAAAGAATATTTTGAAAGACATGAGTATGAAGATGCGAAAGCTCGGCGCCGCCGGCCCCGAGGTCAGCGAAATCGGCCTCGGCTGCATGGGCATGTCGGCCTATTACAGCGGCCGGGATGAGGGCGAGTCCGTCGCGACCCTGGAACGCGCACTGGCGCTCGGCGTCACCTTCTTCGACAGCGCCGATATGTACGGCCTGGGTGAGAATGAGACGCTGGTCGGCCGCGTGCTCCGGCCGCATCGGGACCGGATCGTGCTGGCGACGAAATTCGGCAATACCTGGAATGCCGAAGGCCAGCGGGGGCCGGTGCGCGGCGACGCCCCCTATGTGCGGCAGGCCTGCGACGCCAGCCTGCGGCGCCTCGGCCTCGACGTGATCGACCTTTACTACCAGCATCGCGTCGATCCCCGCGTGCCGATCGAGGAGACGGTCGGCGGGATGGCCGATCTCGTGAAGGCCGGCAAGGTGCGGTTCCTCGGCCTGTCCGAGGCCGCGCCCGAGACCATCCGCCGCGCCCATGCGGTGCATCCGATCGCCGCGTTGCAGACGGAATATTCGCTCTGGAGCCGCGATCCTGAGACTGAACTCCTAGCCGTCACGCGGGAACTCGGCATCGCCTTCGTGCCCTATAGCCCGCTTGGGCGCGGCTTCCTGACCGGGCAGATCAAATCGCCGGCCGATCTGGAGGCCGATGATTGGCGCCGGAACATGCCGCGTTTCCAGGGCGAGAACTTCCAGAAGAACGTCGATCTGGCCGCCCGGCTGCATGACCTCGCCAGCGCGCGGGGCTGCACGGCGGGTCAGCTCGCCCTCGCCTGGGTTCTGGCTCAGGGTAAGGATATTATTCCTATTCCTGGGACGAAGAGGAGAAAATACCTAGAGGAGAATGTCGGTGCCGTGACGGTGTCTCTGACGCCCGAGGAATTGGCGGAAATCGACCGCATCCTGCCGCGCGCCGCTTTTCTGGGTGAGCGCTACCCGGCCGAGGCGATGCGCGGCGTCAATCTGTGACGTGATGCAGTAGAGAGCCGTCGCCTGCGGGTGACAGCTCTTTCAAAGGCGGGTGCGGTGGTCAAAGCGGGCAAATCTCTCTAGTATTTGCCGCCAACCATGCGACGCAGCCCTCAACCGAGCGAATCCGCCCCTGCCCGCGCACGCGCCATGCGGCGCGCGGGTGACGGGCCGGATCGCGTCTATCGCGGGCTGCGCCGCGCCATCATCGAGCAGGCCGTCGCCCCCGGCACCAAGCTGCCCGAAAGCGAGGTCGCGAGCCGGTTCGGCGTCAGCCGCACCGTTGTCCGTGCGGCCTTCGGCCGGCTGATCGCCGAGGGGCTCGTCGTCCGCCCCAGCAATCAAGGCGCGCGCGTGGCCAAGCCGAGCCAGGATGAAGCCGCCGATATCCTCGACCTCCGCCGCAGTATCGAGCTTGTCGTGATGGAGCGGTTGGGCGGCGGGCGCATCAACGAGGCGACGCTCCGCGCCCTACGGGCCCATGTCGCCGAGGAGGAACGTGCTTTGGCCGCGGGGGGCGCGGAATCGATCCGCCTCTCCGGCGAGTTCCATGTGCGCCTGGCCGAGGCGACCGGCAGCCCACTCCTCGCCCGCTATGTCTCGGAACTGGTCTCGCGCTGCTCGCTGATGCTGTCGGAGCATCACCTGCCCCATTCCGGCCGCTGCGCGGTGGAGGAGCATGGTGCGCTGATCGATTGCCTCGCCCGCGCCGATCTGGTCTCGGCGGCGGCGCAGATGGAACGCCACCTCTCGGCGGTGGCCGAGCGCGCGCTGAAGGCGCCGGCGCCGCTGCGCCCGGAGGTCGTTCACGACGCCCGGGCTCAGGCCCGCCTCGCGCGCGCCGCACTGGCTCAAACCGAACGGGGATGACCGGCCTCGGCTTCTTCGCGATACTGCTCACCCTCGCCGCCGTCTTCGGCATGATCAACTACCGGCTGCTCAGGGTGCATGTCTCGACCGGCGTGCTGATCATCGCCCTCGCCGCCTCGGTGCTCGCGATCACGATCGACCCGCTGGTGGCACCCTTCAGCTTTCGCGGCCTCGCCGTGCGGCTGCTCGGCACCGTCGATCTTCCGGCGACGCTGATGAACGGCGCCCTCGCCTTTCTGCTCTTCGCCGGCAGCCTGCATGTCGATATCGGCGAATTGCTCCGCCGGAAGTGGACCGTTCTCGCCCTCGCGACCTTCGGCGTGCTGATCGCGGTCGCGGTCTTCGGCCTCGGCATCTGGCTGGTGTTTCGTGCCTTGGGTGTTTCGGTGGCGCTCGTCTGGTGCCTGGTGCTGGGTGCCATCCTGGCGCCGACCGACCCTGTCTCAGTCGTGGGTCTGCTCAAGCGGCTCGGCCTGCCGGCGGCGTTCCGCGCCATCTTCGCCGGCGAAGCGCTGTTCAATGACGGTGTCGGCGTCGTCGTCTTCTCCGTCCTCCTCGGTCTCGCCACCGCCGATGGGCATCTGACAACGGCGGCCGGGGTCATCTCCTCCTTCGTCATCGAAGCCTTCGGCGGCGCCGCGCTCGGCCTCGCCACCGGCTGGGTGGCGCTGCGGATGATGCGGCATGTGGACGAATACAACCTCGAACTCATCATCTCGCTGGCGCTCGCCACCGGCACCTACAGCCTCGCGAACGCGCTGCAGCTTTCGGGGCCGATCGCGGTGGTGATGGCCGGGCTCGCCATGGGCAGCGATGCGGGCCGCAGCGCGATGAGCGAGGTGACGCATCACCACGTCACGACCTTCTGGTCGCTCATCGATGAGTTGCTCAACACGCTGCTGTTCTTGCTGATCGGGCTTGAGGTCGTCTCGGTCCCGCTCAGCAGGCTCGACCTGGTCGCGGGCGCGATTGCCGTCGGCCTCGCTCTGGCCGGGCGGGCGGTGAGCATCGTCATCCCCGCCGCCCTGCTGCGCCTACGGGATGTGATGGCGCCGCACGCGCTCGCGGTGCTGACCTGGGGCGGGTTGCGCGGCGGCATTTCGGTGGCGCTGGCGCTGAGCCTGCCGCCGGGCGCGCCGCGCACGCATCTGCTCCCGGTCTGCTACGCCGTGGTGGTTTTCACCATCATCGTTCAGGGGCTGACGATGCCAAGGCTGGTGCGGAATTTCGCGGGCAGCGCCGAGGCAGCCTAATCAGGCCGCCGCCGGCACCGGCTTGCGCTTTGGCGTCCGCATGAAGCGGCGAGCGAAACGCACCATATTCGGCATCGTCGTCGGCCGCAGCAGCCGCTCGTCGTACCCCGCGAAGCGCCGGTCATTCTCGGACAGGCAGATGTCCATGAGTTCGGGCAGGCTGACCTCGACATTGGAGACGGCGGCGCTGCCCGTCACCGTGAAGTTGTTGTCCTGCGCTTTGGACTTTCCGTCATCCATGCCGCGCGCCATGCCGACGCGCTCATAGCCGAGGAAGACCCAGACGGCGAGCACCCTGAGTTCGAACCAGATGCGCTTCCACCAGGGCATGTTTCGGCGGTGCCAGGCGGCCCAGTTCTGGAACAGCAGGATATGCCGCGCCTCCTCCTGAATCACGGGCTCGAAGGTCTCCACCAGCTCCTGCGGAAAGAAGCCGGAGCGCTTGGCCAGCTCGAACAGGCCGAAGGCGAAGAAACTATCCACGCATTCGCTGTAACCGGTGACGAGATAGGCCCATTCCGGGTCCTTCGGCTCGATATAAGGCGGCTCGGGCTCGAGCTGGATGCCATAGGCCTCCACGAGGTTGGAGAGAACCTCCTTGTGCCGCCCCTCCTCCCAGCCGTTCAGCGCCACCGTCTTGCTCATGTCGGGGTCGAGGCAGGACCGGGCGTAGGAGAGCATCCGCAGCCGGGCCTTGCCCTCGGTCTGCACCGCGATATCCCAGATGGGCAGGTTGATGACGCGGTTGCGCGTCTCGTCGTCGAGCTGCGGCCAATCGATGACCGAGGGCTTGTACGGGTTGAAGGTCTCATGGAACATGCGGCAGACGGCCGCCTTATGCGCCTCGCTGCCGATGGGCAGTTCGCGATCCTCGGCGACCCAGATGCGGGCCGCGCGGTCGGCGGCCTCAATGGTGGCGGCATCGGCAGGCATGTTCGGCCCCTGGGCTGGTTTCGTTAGAGCGGTATCGGTTCCCTCCGGTGATTCCACCTTCGGTCATCATGCTCTAGAGCGTGATGACCGCCGCTGACCGATCGGTCAAGTGGCATTGTCACGCCGGGCGGATATCAGAAAATCCCGTGCAGGTACCAGGCGAGATTGCCGGTCTCGGGGGCCACGCCATCGCCTCTGCGATAGAGCCAGAATCGGTCTCCGGCCTCATCCTCCACCGCCCAGTAATCCCGCACCGCGCGCATCTCCCCGTCCCGCCGCCACCATTCGCCGAAGATGCGCTCGGGCCCGTCCGCGCGGCGGACCTTGTGCCGAACCCGCCGCCAGGTGAAGGCGACCGGCGGCTGGTCCGGCAGCAGCGCGATTGCCTGCACCGGCTGCGGCGGTGTCAGCAGCCGCAGGGGGCGCGGCAGGGCCTGCGGCCAGCTTCGCCCCGTCGCCGGGGCCAGCCCCGCCACCCGTGCGACCGACCGCTCCGGCACATCGCTCTCGACCGGCGCCGCCCGATAGACCTGCGCCGCGCCGAACCGCGCCACCAGATGGTCGATGAGCGGGGCGAGATCCGCCGAACCACTCTGGGCCGCCAGGGCATCGCCCTGCCCGGGTGAGGCAGGCTCGGCCAAGGGCACCCAGAGCGTCATCGCTTCCACGCCGAGGCCGGGGTCCACGGTCTCGATCCGCTCACGCAACAGCCGGGCGAGATGGGGCGCATCCCGCACCGGCCGCGCCGTGCCGACGGCCACGAGCTGCATTGTGCCATCCACCCGCTCGAAAACGAGGTCGAGCCGCCGCGCGCCCTCCCCGCGCCGCTCCAACGCCGTGCAGACGGCCCGGCACAGACGTTCGATGACGGTCGCGAAAGCCTCGGCCGTGCTCAAAGGCTCGACGAAGGTCAGCCGCTGGCGGATGAGCGTGCGTGGGGGCACTGGCTCCAGCGGCTCGAACGCCGCGCCTCGCGCATAATCGAGTTGGCGCAGCAGCGCGGGGCCGAAGCGCCGCGCCAATGGCGCGCGCGGGGCGGCGGCGAGCTGACCGATACGCGAAAATCCCAGCCGGTCGAGTGCGGCCACCATCTCCCCGGGCAGCCGCAGCGCCGCCACGGGCAAGGGTGCCAGGGCCGCAGTGGAATCACCGGGGGGTATCGTGGCGAGGGGGCGATCCCCATACCGGGCCAGGGCCCAGGCGGTGCCTGGCGTATCGGCGATCGCCGCGCGGGCGGCGAAGCCGCCGCGCTCCAGCCGATCCCGCAGGTCGGCCAACATCGCGGGCTCCCCGCCCTGCAGATGGTCGGCCCCCGTACTGTCGATGCGGATGCCGTCCGGCGGATCGGCGGCGGTCAGCGGCGCATAGCGCTGGCACCAATCGGCGAGGTCACGCAGCCCGGCGGCATCCCTGGCGGGGTCGGCATCGATCACCGTCAGCCCGGGCTGCATGGCCTGCGCCTGGGTCAGCGGCAGGCCCGGCCGCAGCCCGAGCCGCCGCGCCACGGCATCGGCCGCCCCGATGACCCAGCGCCGCCCGTCATGGCTGCGGGTGACGACCGGCTTGGCGCTATCCGGCGTGGCGCTGCCTTGGTACCGCCGCCAGCGGTCGGTCGGCCAGCTCGGCAGCCAGACGGAGACGACCCGTCGCATCGCAAGCCTCCACGATCCAGGATGCGGGTTCGGCGCCCCGGCATCGGATAAGCTCAAGCCGCCACAGGGCGGGCGCCAGCCCGCGAACCCAGGGCGCATGGGGCACTGGCGGTCCGGAGGGCAGGCGCGCGATCCGCCAGCGGGTGACGGCCGCGATCGGCGCCGCGAGAGCCGGGTCGCTCGCGCGCCGGCTGCGACGGAGGGCGAAGGCGGTGACACCCGCGCTTTCAGCGGCGAGCTGCAACCGGCGGGCGGCGGTGGCATCCAGCCGCCGCATTTCGCCGACGATGCCGGCGAAGCCGCCATGGCGCAGCCCTTCCTCCATGACAGGCAGAACGGCGCGGCTGGCATCGACGCGCAGCACCCGGTCCGGGGCGAGGCCGGCCTGCGCCAAGGCGGGCGCGAAGAGGTCAGCCCGTTCCGCCGCCCAGAGCACCGGGCCGTCGAGACGCGCGAGGATGCCGGCGACCATCAGCCCGGCGGCGGTCGCGTGTTCCGTCGCGGGGCCGGTATCGGCGAGTTCATGCAAGCCCCCGAGGCGCAGGCCCCCGCCCGGTAGATGCTGGTCGATCGCGTCGAGGCCGAAGGGCAGAACGCCGGCTTCGGCTTTCGTGGCCCCCCGCCGCTCCAGCGTGGAGAGCTTTTGGCGCAGCTCTGTAAGATTTTGAATTTGCTGAATCATTCGGCATCATGACACCCCTTGAGAGTGAACATAACGTGAACACGCGCCTCATGGGAAGTCGCGAATCGGCGAGGTGCCAGGGCACCTCAGACTTCGCCATGAATTCAGATCATTGGAGATTAAGGCTCACGTGAGACGTCGCGCCCGAACAGGCCGCCGGGTTGGGCATCTGCGCGGGCAGGCGCGTCAGCAGGAAGGTGCTGCATCCGGGGCCGATGACGGTGCCGCGCAGGGTTTGGCCGTCGAGATTGCCGATGAGGCCGACGGTCACATAACTGGGCGGCTGCAACAGCCAGGCGCCCGGGAGCAGGTTGAGGTTGCCGGCCGTATCCAGCGACCCGCTCATCTGGAAGCAGCCTGTGGGAACGGTGGGATTGGCCGGGACGGAGTGAAATTCAAAAAGCGCCTGGGCTTGGCCGGTGTTGCTGATGTTCAAGATCAGCGTCAGCCCGGTCACGCCTTGGGCGCAGTCATAATCCCCTTGCCATATCTCCGGCGCGGCGGCCGCCATCACGGGCTGGGTGGCGACCATGCCGATGACGAAAGCCGAGAGCGCCGCCGCTGCCGCTCGCGTAAGCCGCGTCTTTCGCACGGACATCCATCGACCCATCATGTTTAGGCTTGTGATGGCGGATGACGGAAGCATTACGCAAACTTCTTTGTAGAAAAGGGTCATACACCCTTGAATTTGTTGGTCGGAGCGGCGGGATTCGAACCCACGACCCCCAGTCCCCCAGACTGATGCGCTACCAGGCTGCGCTACGCTCCGGACCAAAGCCCGCGGGGGTTGCCGCGGGTGCGACCGTTTAGCAGCGCCCGCGCCCCTCCGCAACCGCCCGGGCCATGCCGCCAGATCAGACATAAAGCGCCGCCATCTCCCGCCAGGCGCCGGCGCGATGGGCGCGCCCATCCCAGAAATGCAACTGGTGACCGACATTCTTGTCACCAAGCAAGCGGCTGAGATAGCAGTTGTTGTCGAGAAACGGGTCCGCCTTCCCGACGGCGAGCACGACGTCGAGCCGGCGCAGCATGTCCAGCCGCCAGGGGCAGTCGAGACCCGGCAGAAAATGCACCGGCGTATGGAAGTAGATGTCGTCGCAGTAGTAGCCGTCGAACAGGTCGCCGAAGCATTCCACCTTCATCGTCAGATCGTAGCGGCCGGAAAAGGCCACGAGTTTGCGGAACAGGTGGGGATGGCGGAGCGCCAGGCTCGTCGCCTGGAAGGCGCCGAGGCTGCAGCCCAGCGCGATCGTGCAATCATGGGAATTGGTCCAGGCCATCAGCGGCAGCACTTCGTTGAGGATATAGTCCTCGAAGGCCGCGTGCCGGCGGATGCGGTCGGCCGGATGGCGGCCGGAATCGTAGAAGGTTTCCCGTGCCAGCCCCTCGACGCAATAGAGCTGCAACTGGCCGGCATTGACCTTATCGGCGAGGCTGCGCGACGATGTTCAGCTGCTCGTATTCCCAAAAACGCCCGTCCCGCGTCGGGAACATCAGCACCTTCGCGCCGGCATGGCCGAAGATCAGCAGTTCCATGTCGCGGTGAAGTCGCGGACTGTACCAGCACCGATAATCTCGCCTCATGTCACCCTGAAGAACCGCCTGACCTTTTCCGAGAGGAGCGCATGCTGCTCCGCGCTGCCAGGATAGTCGAAATGGCCTGCATCCAGAATGACGGTTTCATGATGGTTTGAGGCCGGCAGCGCATTGGCGACCGAAAACTGGCAGGGCGGCGCCACCGCCGGGTCGAACCGCGCGACGGCCATCAGCATGGGTATCCTGATGCGCGTCGCCGCCGTCGCCGCGTCGAACAGGCTGAGCGTCTTGATCACCTCCGGATGCGTCTTCCGATAGGTCTGGACCGCATGGCCGCTGCCGATGGTGGGCAGGGTCAGCCAGAGCGGCATGTTGCCGAAGGTCGGCACGATCAGATGGCCGCGATCGATGCGCTCATCGAAGGGAATGCGCCAGCGCGCCGATGCCGCCGCCGAAGCTGATGCCGCTATAGCCGATCCGCCCTCCAGCCCAGGATAAAGCGTGGTCAGAGCGGAGACGGCAAGCCAGAGATCCTCGACGCAGCCGCCCAGGATATAGCGCTCCGGCCTGTCGATCTCGTTCAGCACATGCCAGGCCGGGATCGCTGGAAATCGGCGGGCGGCTGCTGCGCGACAGGCCCCGGAAGCAGAGAAACAGCACCGCCGTCTCCGTGACCGGAATATCGAAATCCGGCTGCTCGCGCCCGCCATAGCCATGGCCGACGACGAGGCCGCGCCGCACCTTCCCCGCGCGCGGCAGCAACAGCCAGCCGCCGATCCGGAACCCGCCGGTCGAGGTATAGCTAAGGTCATGGACCCGCCAATCCGGATGGCTGGATTTGGCCGCGCTGAGCCTCGGCTTCGGGTCGATACCAAGCGCATCCGCATAGCGCGCCTGCCAGAAGGCATCGAAATGGGCCGGCCCCTCGGGCGGCCTGATCGCCAGAAGCGCCTCCAGCCCGTAGCCATAGGTCGGATCGAAAGCATAGGGGTGCTTGGTCGGGATGCTCATCAACGCCCTCTAACTTGCCGGCGGCCCGGGTTCTATAGACAGACCCATCAACGGGCCGTTGCCGGGCCGATGATTGAGGAGGTGATAGACATATGAGCAGCCGCAGGCAGGGCATTCCACCGGCCGCGCAAAGGGCCTTCGCCACCGCGATCGGCCATCATCAGGCAGGCCGGCTGCCCGATGCCGCCACCTTCTATCGCAGGGCCCTGGCGCTCCACCCGCCTTATGCGGAGGCGCAGCAGAATCTCGGCAGCGCGCTCGCCGATCTCGGTCAGCCCGACGCGGCGATCGCGTGCTTTCAGAAGGCGCTGAGCCTGCGGCCGGACTATCCGATGGCGCATCTCAACCTCGGCAATTCGCTATGGGCGAAGGGCCAGGCGGAGGCGGCCATCGCGGCCTATGACCGCGCGATCGCTCTCCGCCCCGACTTCGCCGAGGCCCATTGCTTCCGCGCGATCATCCTCGGCGACCTGGGGAAGGTCGAAGAGGCCATGGCGGCCTGCCGGCGCGCGCTCACGCTGATGCCGGGCCTCCCCGACGCCCATAACACCCTCGGCAATCTCCTGCGGCTGACCGGGCGCGTGGCCGAGGCAACCGGCTGCTACCGCCGAGCGTTGGCGCGGATGCCCGCCTATCCGGACGCGCATTTCAACCTCGGCACGGCGCTGCTGACTTTGGGGGAGTTCGCGGCCGGCTGGCCCGAATATGAGTGGCGGTGGCAGACGTCGCAGATGATCGCGGCCGCCCGGCGGTTTCCCCAGCCGCAATGGCGTGGCGAGACGGCGGCAGGCCAGCGGCTTCTGATCCATGCCGAGCAGGGCCTGGGCGATACGCTGCAATTCTGCCGCTTCGTGCCCCTGGCGGCCGCGCGCGGGCTGACGGTGACGGTGGAGGCTCCTGCCCCGCTGGTCAGGCTGCTGAGCGGCCTCGATGGCGTCGAGGCCGTGGTCACGGCGGGCGAGGCGCTGCCGGATTTCGACCTGCATTGCCCGATGCTGAGCCTGCCGCTGGCACTCGGCACGACGCTCGCCTCGATTCCCGCGGGCATGCCCTATCTTCACGCCGATGCGGCGGCGGTCGCCGGCTGGCAGGCGCGGCTGGCGGAGTGGCCGGGCGAAGGGCCGCGTGTCGGTCTCGTCTGGGCCGGGAAGCCGAGCTTGGACCTGCCGGCCCGCGCGGCGATGGATCGACGCCGCTCCATCCCGCCCGAGCGACTGGCGCCGCTGCTCGCGGTGCCGGGCCTGCGTTTCTTCAGCCTTCAGAAAGGCGGCCCGCCCCTGCCGCTCGGCGCGCCGGTGACGGACCTCATGGCGGAGGTGACGGATTTCGCCGATACGGCGGCGCTGGTTGCCAACCTCGATCTAGTGATCGCGGTGGATACCTCGGTCGCGCATCTCGCGGGGGCCTTGGGCCGTCCGGTCTGGCTGCTGGATCGGTTCGACCCTGACTGGCGCTGGATGACGGGGCGCAGCGACAGCCCCTGGTATCCGAGCTTGCGGATCTTCCGGCAGCCGGCCGTGGGGGACTGGGAGAGTGTGGTGACGGAGGTGGCGGAGAATTTGAAAGTGTGAGCGCTAACGGCCGTGTACCTTCATTGAACTCGATGAAATTGCTGACGATTGGGCAAACCTGGCAATGAGGACACACGAGCAGTTCCCCAACTGCCGGGTACAAACATGAAACAAGCTCCGGCGCTCCCGACATTCGATTTCACCGAGGAGCTTGCCAAACTGGCCGATGCGGAGCGCAGCGGCGATTGGCCGCGCGCGACACATATCTGGACCAACCTGAAGATACGGAACTTCGACAGCCGTATGGCCGCGATCGGAATCGCGCGATGTCTGCGGGCGCAAGGTCTGCTCGACGAAGCCGATCGGTTCCTGACCGAAGAGATCGAGATATCGCCCGAAGACACGGGGCTTCTTGCGGAATACGCCCTTGTCGCGAAGGTGCGCGGAGACCATCCCGAATGCGCGAGACGGTGGCGCAGCGTGTTCCGTCTCGATCCTGACAATCTACTATTTGTCGGCGAAATCGCCATGGCTTTTTTTGACGATGGTGAGGCCGGACTTGCCGTTGATCTGCTCCAAAAAGCGGAAGCGCGTAGCCCGCGCAATGTCGGGGTTTTGATTCCCAAGGCTGTCATCGGGGAACGGATGCAAAACTGGGCCGAGTCAGCGCGTTGCTGGCGCGAAGTCCGAACGCTCCTTCCAGATAACATCGGCATAGCGAGAGCGTCCGAAAAAGCTCTTTGGAACGCGGCGCTGGAGGAGGATGGCCAAGCGCGCGCTGATACACAAACAGGTTTCCTTCGCGGTCAGGGCCGCATGACGTTGGACACTGCCATCCTGGCTGATTTCTTTGAAAGCCTTGGCGACAACTGTGAACTCGGTATCGTGCAGCGCCGTCTGGGTGCCGAGCCCGCAGGATTATATCGGTTCGCCGCCGTCCATCCGAATGTGATGCTTGAGTTGTTGAGCGATCGATTTGCCGCGCTCGGTGACGAGGGACATACCGTCATCGATGACACGGAAGACGAATATATCGCATACGACGACCGTGGATATTTCTACCTGCACACTACGGTCAATAAAAATGATATGGATTCCGCCAAGATACTGAAACAGCAACTGGCGCGCATTTCCATTCTGCGTCGGAAAATATTGTCGACGCTCGCAGGCAACAGAAAAATCTTCGTGATAAAGGATTTCACGAAGACATCTCAGATGATCTTCTATCCCGGATATCCGCGGCGATTTGTCGTTACTCGAACAGTCTTTTGCTGGGCATCCGACTTTCGGATGCGGACAACGAAAGTGGATCGATCAAATATGTCTCAAAAAACGTGATCGTCGGCCATGTTGACCGAATGTTCGCGCCCCACGAAGGGCGACTTATCGATGACATCGATATCGACGGCTGGGTAAGAATTTTACGAGACGCTTTTTATTACGCCATGCATCATGACCTTATAACGAGTGGTCCGGTTCCGACATTGGCGTCCTGATCGGCGTTGGCCTGATACCGGTCGCGGTTTTCGCCCCGGCTGATCTTTCCGCTCGTCGTCTTGATGATCCGCCCGAGCGGAAGAATCTCGACCTTCCGGACCGTCAGTTCCAGCCGATCGAAGACCGCGACACGAACCGCCTTGGCGAGCGTCTCTCGCGCAGCCTCGGTCTCGGCCTCGCTTTCCACGAGCACGACGACTTCCTCGCTCGCCGTCACGCGATCGAAGAGACCGAAGGCCACCGCCCTGCCCGGCTTGGCGCCGGGTAGCTGCCCGACAATCTCCTCGATATCCGTCGCGTAGTAATTGCGGCCGTGGACGATGAGCAGTTCCTTGATGCGACCGCAGACATAGAGTTCGCCGTCGCGCAAAAAGCCCAAATCGCCGGTCCGATACCACCCTTCATCGAAGCATTCGGCGGTCGCCGCCGGGTTGCTGAAATATTCTGAGAACAGAAACTCGCCCCGAAGCTCGATCTCACCCACATCTTCGCCGGGATGGCAGACTATGCGCAGTTCCACGCCCGCCACGGGAGCACCGCAGGAGAGCAGCCTTATGGCGCGTTGATCCTCGCCCGAGGTATCGACCCGCCGCTCCCCGGCAAGGCGCGCCGCATCGACGCGAAGTTCACGCGCCGGCTTGCCCGCCGCAGTCTGGGTCACGGCGAAGACCGTTTCGGCCATCGCGTAGCACACGCGAAGCGATGCGGGAGAAAGGCCGGTCTCGGCGAAAGCCTCTATGAAACGCTGCATGGTTTCAGGCTTCGCCGGTTCGGAGCAGCTCACCAATGCGCGAAAGGACGAAAGATCGTAGGACCGTCTGCGGTTGCGGGTGCGCGCGAGATGATTGAACGCGAAATTGGGCAACCAGCAATGGGTCGCGCGATGCTCCTCGGCAAGCGTCAGCAAACTGTCCGGCCGGGCAAGCCAGTCGAAGGCGTCGATCGACACGATCCGCGCGCCCACCGACAAGGGCAGCAGGAAACTCGATATCAACCCCATGTCGTGATAGAGCGGAAGCCAGGTAATGACCGTGCTGCCCCTGCCGATGTCCACGGTCGCGGCATAAGCCTCGAACTGGCGGCGAAGCTGCCCGTGGGTCAGTGCTACGCCCTTCTTCAGCCCCGTCGTGCCTGAACTATGCTGCAACAGGGCGATACGCTCCTCGCCCTCCACAGCCGCCAGCGGCGGCAGCGTATAATCGTCCGGCGGGTCAGGCGGCAGGGCGTCCACATCCAGAACGTCACAGCCCTCGCCGGCGGCACCCCGAAGCTGCGCCACGTTGTCGCCGTAGCTGATGATGCAGGCGGGGCGCACGCGCTCCAGAAGGGTCCTGTGACTGCGCCAGTATGTTTCCGCATCCTGTTTGGGTGTCGGGTAAGGGAGGAAGGACGGCACCAGCCCGGCACGCATCGCCCCCAGAAACGCCGGGTAGAGTTCGCATCTGTGCTTGAGGACGATGAACGCGACACTGCCCGGAGCGTATCTTCTTGATTGGTAGAGCGCGGCCCAGCGATTCGCCTCACGGAGGAGATCTGCATAGGTTAGCACCGTCCATGAACCCTCCCGCAGAACGAGCAGGGCGGCATCTCCGGCTTGCGCCTCCGCGTGAAGGGCCACCGCACTCAGAATAGGCGGCAATGCAATCTCCTTTACAATCAAGGCTTCGTAAGAAGGATCACAAGATTTTCGTCGCCGCAACCCGGTTGTCGGCCTGCTGGTCTTCATGCTAGCTACAAACTTCAAGCGAATGCTGTGATTGGGGAGTTTGTCCCTTGCGCCATGAGTTTGTTTCCCTGGAAGTTGTGCGTATTCTCCGTGAGGAATTGCAGGCAGCCGAGCTTACCCCGTTCCCGGCGATGGAACTGTCAGACATGCCCGGCTGGGACTTGGTCAACATGTCCTGCGTTGTCGTGGCCCTTGAAGGGCGGTTCGGCATCGAGTTCAACGGCGCCGAACTTGAGACGTTCAGCACTTTCGGGAAACTCGTTGACCTGGTCAGTACGAAGGCCGGTTCGGCCTGAGTTATCCCCGCGATGTGGACGCACATGGATAAGGTAATGCCGCTACCTGAGACGGTCGGGCCGCAGCCTTCCTCCCCAGCCGAGCCTTCGCCGCTGCCCGACCTTCTCAATCGGGTGCGCGTTCTGATCGCGGGGCAACGGTTCAAGGAGGCCGAGGACATTCTGGCCGACGGCGTTTCTCTTTATCCCCATGATGTCGAGACTTCGGCCAGCTTCGCGGTCGTCGCTGCCGGACAGGAAAATTGGGCCGAGGCGGCGGAGCGCTGGAGAGCGACTTTGTTACGGTTCCCGTCGCTCCGGTTCTTTCACGGCGCCGCGGCCACCGCCTATGCGCGGGCGGGCTTTGTGGCTGAAGCGGATGCGCTGCTGGAACTGTGTTTCGCCGAGGATGGGGGATCGATCGAGCTTAGAAATCAGTATGCGCTTATCGCTCAGCAGACAGAGCGTTGGGACGAGGCGGCGGAGCGCTGGGGCAAGCTGATGCAGCTTGATCCGCAGAACCCGATATACGGGCAACTGCGGGCGGACGCTCTTTGGCAGGCCGATCTCGCGCGAAGCTCTTCCGAGAAACGCCAGCCGCCGGGTGCGTTGGATAGCACCCTTTCTGGCGACGAGGTGCAGACTCTTCTCACAAAGTTTGAGAGCCTCGGTGACAATTGCGAATTCGGTCTTCTGCAGAGGCATTTCGGCGTCGAGCCTGCAACCTTGTATCGCTTCTCGGCGGTCACACCCGCTTGCATGGTCGAGGTGCTTGATCTTGGTTTGGCCCCGTTGGGGGCCCCCGAGCACACGATCGTTGAGATCTCCGGTGGTGAATACATGGTCCGCGACAGTCGCGGGTATTTCACGATGCACACCTTCGTCAACGTCAACCACGCGGATGAGCCAACCATTCTGAAGCGGCAGCAGGCGCGCATCACGATTCTGAGGCGGAAGATGCTTTTCCAGCTTGGCAGCGGGGACAGGATTTTCATCTTCAAGGAATCGGCGGAGCAGATCTCCGATGATATGCTCCGGAAACTGTCGGCCGGCCTGCGGCGTTACGGGCCGAACCGGCTGCTCGGCGTTCGCCATGCGGAGCAGGAACATCCGTCTGGCACGATCACGCGGTTGGAGCCCGACATCTGGGTGGGTTACGTCTCCACCATGTTCGGCTGCCGCGAGGAGCAGACCGATCGCGAAGGCTGGATTGAGATCCTACGGAAGGTCGATTCCGCAAGTCAGGCCGCGAATTGGGAAGGCCCATTGTAGAACACGCTATATCGTGAAAGATCGATTTTTGGAGGCAAGGGAGCCGGGTTGGACCAGATACAGCGACTTTGTAACGAGGCCGGTGACACTGTCGTTTGCCTGCCGGACGGAACGATAGGGCCGTCCGAAGGATCGTGGTTGCAGCTTCTGGCCCTGGGTTCGTCAGGGACAAACCTGCTGCTGGAAACGCCGGACGGCGAATTCCGTTTCGATGGCATGGAGCCGGCGCCCATTCTCGCCTTCACCTGCCGTGATGCCGGTGGCGGCCTCATTCACCTCCATCACGCGGGGTCCGGTGCAATCCTGCGCTGCGGTGATGATCGCGGCTCCGATCGTTTCCGGCTTTCGCCGGTCATGCAACCCGCCCCAGCCGGGTTGCTCGCCAAATTGCCAGCGTCGTTCACCGTGAACGGCGATGGCCTGCGGTGGCTGTTCACGCATGGCGATGAGGCGCTGGTGCCCGTGGCGCAGGCCGTTGTGACGCTGCTGGAGGCGGCCGAAGTGCGGAGCCTCTGGGCCGCTGTCACCGGCGTGCAGAAGGGGGTTTTTCTCGACGTGGTTCGCGACCATTCGCGCGAGCGCATACAATATTTCAGAAGCTTCACGCGGGATATCTTCCGGCGGGAGATTGAGCTGTGGGGCTGGTCGATCGGCGAGAAAACGTATGGCGCGCCGATGATCCTGGAGCCGTCGCTCGGCAAGCTCACGATCGGGCGCTACTGCTCGATGGCGAATCCCACGATCATCCTTGGCAATCATGATGTCGGAACCGCGACAACCTATCCCTTCATGTCACTCTGGATCGAGTGGCCCGGCACGACGGTCGCGGTCGGCATCGATGATCATGTCGGCCGGAACGTCACGATTGGCAACGATGTCTGGATCGGTCATCAGGCCATTATTCTGCCGGGGGCGACGATCGGGGACGGCGCCGTTATCGGCGCGGGCAGCGTGGTGGGCGGAACCGTTCCCCCCTATGCGATCTGCGTCGGCAACCCGGGCAAGGTCCGCCGCTATCGGTTCGACGAAAAGACGATAGCGCGCCTGCAGCGCCTGCAATGGTGGAACTGGCCCGATGCGGCGGTGGATCGCCACCTGCCCAAGATCCTCGGTCGGGACGTGAGCGCCTTCCTCGATGAGGCCGAGCAGGAGTTCATGCCGCCCGGGCGCTGAACCCACCACGGTGAGTGAATGCGTGATCAACATCACACGCGCCGCCGGGAAAGATGCAGTATGGACTGAGGCGGAATATAATATTAGAGCTTGATTGGTTCGCTTGCGCTCATCATCCCGCTCTAACCCTTTGTTTGGTCGCGCGATTAAGACCTTCGGTGCGTACACCTTCGGTCATCACGATCTAGGTTTCTGATTAAGAACGCAAATCTTCGGATCCAGGTGATTCAAGCTGATCCGATATTGCTCTAGGTATCGATCCGCCTGGCGGAGCGAGACATCCCTTTGGCAGCCAAAGCATGGAGTTCCAACTGCGCAATGGATGGATTACCCCATATGGAACGGACGAATTCCAGGTTTCGTGAGCCGGTCGGGGTCATCGTCGGGCCGTCGGAGTTTGACCAGCCGCCGCCCCCCTCGGGCGCGGAGTGGCTGACGGAATTCCTGCGGCGGGAGGGCCTTATCCAATATCCTCACCTCGCCGGCCTCGATCAGCCGGGCCGGGAGCCTGCGAAGCCGCCATATGGTTGGACGCGCGAGACGGTCCGTGCCGTCGCCATCGGCGGCGGGGCGGTGCTCGCGGCGGGATTGCTCGCCGGGGCCGTGGCCTATCACGATGCGAGGCGGAGCGAACCCGCCCGCTCGCTGCCCCCGCCGGTGGTGGCGGCGGCCCTACCGGTCGCGGCTCATCCTCTGCCCAGGGCGGCCCCGCCCCGCCCCGCCCCGCCCCCAAGCATCGGGGCAAGCATCGGGGGCGGCAACCTTGCCACTTTCCATGACTTTCCCCGGCAACCGGTTCACGCGCCGTTGCCGGCATTGAGTGATTGGGCGGCCAGCCCGATCCTGCCGAAGACTCCAGCCCAGACGCCGGCGGTCATCGCCCCCACGCCCGTGGCCCCAGTGTCGAAACCGCCAACCGTGTCGAAGGGGCCAATCGTGTCGAGGGCGCCAACGGTTCCCGTGACGCCACGGCGCGATGGGCTGAGTTTGCGGGTCGTCCATACATCGTCCGGCCCCACGGAGGCATCCCGGATCGATGCCCTGATCGCCGGCTTACGCGGCCAGATCGGCGATATCACGGGGGCGACCGTGGTACCGGGCCCGGCATCGCCGGACATCGTCGTCCTCTACTTTTTCCCCGCCGACCATGCCAACGCCCGCCGCATTGCGGCAACTCTCGGCCGCGCTACGCGGCAGGCCTACCAGGTGAAGCAGGGCCATGCCGAGCCGCTACCCGCTCAGGGAACCGTCGAGATCCGGCTGCCTTAAGCGACGGCCTTTGGCCGCAGCCTCGCCTGCGCCGCGCTGCGGGCAGCGGGCGTCACCGTCAGCAATTCCAGCGTCTCGTCATTGCCGACCGGCGTCAGTGCCAGATCGCGGTAATCGCGTGCCGCCGGATCGCGCTTCAGCCGATAGCGCAGCGCCAGCAGGCGCGCGGCCATTACCACCACGCGCGCATGCTTCACGGCCGAGCCCCCGACGAAGCGCGGCCAGAAAAGCCATGCCGGCTCCACGGCCATGCCCGGGCGCCGATCAACCCGCACCTTGCGGCGCAGATAGCCGCCTTCCAGCGGGTGTGTATGCTCGACCAAGCTCAGGCTCCAGAAGCTCAGCAGCATGTTCAGCATCTTGCCGAGCGAGATGCGTGTGGCCGCGGCCCGGCGCATCAGCGTGCTCATATGCGCGTAGGTGTAATAGCTGCGCCAAGCCTGCCAATAGACCTGCTCCCAGTCCTCCCGGCTCATCGTCGAATGCGCGGTCACGACATGGAAGGTGTCGTAGCGATTGAGATCCGCGTCCATCTCCACGCCGGCTAGCGCGAGCTTCTGATGATCCTCCGAACCGGGCAGCGGTGTCAGGACAAAAAACTCCAGAAAATCGATCGGCAATTCGTGCTGGATGATACGAATGTCACGCATGACGGTCTCGGGCGTGTCCGCCGGAAAGCCGATGATATAGCCCGCCCAGATCACCGCGCGGATGCGCTTCCAGGCCAGCAGCATGTCCCGGTATTCGGCGATGCGGTTCTGCTTCTTCTTGGCGGCCAGAAGACTTTCGGGGTTGATCGATTCAAGGCCGATGAACACCCGCACGACACCGGCGCGGCCGGCTTTTTCAATGAAATGCGGAATGCGATGACACAGCGTATCCACCTGAATGGTCAGCTTGATGCTGATGCCTTCCTGTTCGCGCAACGCGATCAGCCGGTCGAAAATCGGCTCCCAATCCTTGTTGCGCGCGAAATTATCGTCGGTGATGAAAAAGCTATGCACGCCCTCGGCGATGTTGTGCCTGATGATGGCTTCCACATCGTCAGCCGTGCGGCGCCGGGAGACGCGGCCCTGAACATTGATGATCGTGCAGAAACTGCACTGGAAGGGGCAACCGCGACCGGCGTCGAAGGTCGTCATCCGGCCCGCCGTGCGCGCGACACGGTCGGGCGGCAGGTAGGGGATCGGGACACCGGCCAGATTGGGCAGCGCGGCCATGTGGTTATAGAGCGGTTGCAGCGTGCCGCCCGCCGCATCCCGCAGCAGCGTCTCCAGCCCGTCCTCGGCCTCGCCGGCATAAAGCACGATGCCGAGATCCTTGGCTTCCTGCAGCTCGGGCGTGATCTCGGGCAGCATGGCCAGCGTGCCGGAGACATGAAACCCGCCGATGGCGACATTGATGCCGAGCGTGCGAAACCGCCGCGCCAGGTCCATGGCGCGCGGATACTGGTTGGACTGCACGCCGACCATCCCCACCATGCCCGCGCCGGAGAGTTTTATCTCCTGCGCGATGCGCTCGGGGCGAATACGGGTATTGGTCTCGTCATAGGCATCGACAAGGATCGTGGTGTCGGCGCCCAGCACCTGACGGGCCGCGCAATCCATCGCCAGGCCATAGACGGCGGCCAGGCTGTTGGAGGGCATCGAGGAGCGGAACCACTGGATCACATAACCGTCGTCATCGTAATGAGACGGTTTGATCAACACGAGGCGAAACCGCTTGCAGGCGTCGATGGCAGAGATGGCGCCACCCCTTTGTGTTTTTGGGTGTCGAAGCAACCGCCGCCGGATAATGCCGGCAACTCGGCCGGTTAATCAATCATGAATGACCGCCGTTACTCCACCGTCACCGATTTCGCCAGGTTGCGCGGCTGGTCGACGTCGGTGCCCTTCAGCACCGCCACGTGATAGGCCAGCATCTGCACCGGGATCGCGTAGAGGATCGGCGCCACGAACGGATCGACCGTCCGGCAGCACCACCGTTTCGGCCGCGATGCCCTGCAGCTTCGCCGCCCCCGCCGCGTCGCTGAACACGATCACCTGGCCGCCGCGCGCCGCCGCTTCCTGCAGGTTCGACGCGGTCTTCTCGAACAGCGGGCCGGAGGGCGCGATGGCGATCACCGGCACGTGCCGGTCGATCAGCGCGATCGGCCCGTGCTTCATCTCGCCGGCGGCATAGCCCTCGGCGTGGATGTAGCTGATTTCCTTCAGCTTCAGCGCGCCCTCCAGCGCGATCGGGAAGCAGTTGCCGCGGCCGAGGATACAGCACGTCGCGCGCCTCGGCGACGCGCGCGGCGATGCGGCTGGATGGCCGCCGTCGCTGCGCTCCAGCACCTCGGCGGCCCGGCCGGGCACCTCCAGCAGCGCGTCGGTCATCGCCGCCTCCTGCGCCGGCGTCGATCGCGCCGCGCGCCGCGCCCGGCCGCCAGCGCGAGGCAGGCCAGCACCGACAGCTGCGCGGTGAAGGCCTTGGTGCTGGCGACGCCGATCTCCGGCCCGGCCACGGTTTCCAGCACGGCGTCGCTCTCGCGCGCCATGGTGCTTTCGGGCACGTTGACGATCGACAGCACGTGCTGGCCCTGCTCGCGCATGTAGCGCAGCGCCGCCAGCGTGTCGGCGGTCTCGCCGGACTGGCTGACCAGCAGCCCGAGGCCGCCCGGTCGGCATCGGCGGCGTGCGGTAGCGGAACTCGCTGGCGACGTCGGCATCGGTCGGCATGCGGGCGATCGCCTCGAACCACCAGCGGCCGACCAGGCCGGCGTAGATAGGCCGTGCCGCAGGCGCTGATGGTGATGCGCGGCATCGTCGCGAAATCGAACGGCAGGTCCGGCAGCGCCACCGCGCGGCGTGCCGGGGTTGACCATCCGGTGCAGCGTGTCGCCGATCACCGCCGGGTGCTCGTGCAGCTCCTTCTCCATGAAATGGCGGAAATTGCCCTTGCCGATCGCGGCGCCGGTCAGCCGCGTCAGCTTGATCTCGCGCTTCACCGGTGCGCCGTCGGCGTCGAAGAAGCGGGCGCCGCTGCGCGGTCGACCACGGCCCAGTCGCCATCGTCGCAGATAGGCGATGCGGCGGGTCAGCGGCGCCAGCGCCAGCGCGTCGGAGCCGACGAACATCTCGTCCTCGCCGAAGCCGACCGCCAGCGGCGCGCCGTGCTGGGCGCCGATCGATCAGTTCGGGATGGCCGGCGAAGATCATCGCCAGCGCGTAGGCGCCCTCCAGCCGCCGCAGCGCCGCGCCGGCGGCCTGCTACCGGCGTCATGCCGCGCTTGCAGGTAGCAGGTCGACCAGCTGGGCGACGCGTTTCGGTGTCGGTTTCGGTGCTGAATTCCTGGCCCTCGCGCCTCCAGCTCGGCGCGCAGTTCGGCGTGGTTCTCGATGATGCCGTTATGCACGACGGAGACGCGGGCGGTGCCGTGCGGATGGGCGTTGCTCTCGGTCGGCGCGCCGTGGGTCGCCCAGCGCGTGTGGCCGATGCCGGTGGTGCCGGCCAAGCGGCTGGCGGTCCAGCACGGCGGCGAGATTGCCCAGCTTGCCCTCGGCGCGGCGGCGGTCGATGTGGCCGTTCGACCAGCGTGGCGATGCCGGCGCTGTCATAGCCGCGATATTCCAGCCGGCGCAGCGCTTCGCAGGATCAGCGGAGCCGCCGGGCGGGCGCCGATCACGCCGACGATGCCGCACATCAGTGTTTCTCCGTTGCTATCCCGTCTCCGCGCGGTTTCTTGGCCAGGTCGCGCGGATCGCGGCCCCGCCGCCAGGCTTCTCCGCCTGCCGCGCGCGGCCGAACGCCAGCGCATCGGGCGCCACGTCCTCGGTGATCACGCTGCCGGCGGCGATGAAGGCGCCGTCGCCGATGCGTGACCGGCGCCACCAGCGCCGCGTCGGAGCCGACGAAGACGCCCGCGCCGATCGTCGTGCGGTGCTTGTCGATGGCCGTCGTAATTGCAGGTGATGGTGCCGGCGCCGATATTGGTGCCGGCGCCGATCTCGGCATCGCCGAGATAGGTCAGATGGTTGGCCTTGGCGCCCGCGCCGAGCTTCGCCGCCTTCAGCTCCACGAAATTGCCGACATGCGCGCCCTGCCCGACCTCCGCGCCGGGGCGCAGCCGGGCATAGGGGCCGATGACGCGCCCCGCCCGACCACGCAGCCTTCGAGATGGCTGAAGGCGCAGGATTTCCGCGCCGCTCCGCACCGTGACGCCGGGGCCGAACACGACGTTCGGGCCGACCGTCACGTCCGGCGCCAGCACCGTGTCGGCGCGAGAGGAAGACGGTGTCGGGCGCGGTCAGCGTCACGCCCGCCTCCATCGCCGCGCGCGCGCAGCCGGCGCCTGCACGATCGCCTCCGCCTCGGCCAGTTCGGCGCGGGAGTTGATGCCGCGCAGCTCGGCCTCGATCGGCCTCGACCGCGACCACGCGCTGCCCTTCGGCGACGGCCAGCGCCACGACATCGGTCAGGTAATATTCGCCCTTGGCGTTGTCGGCGCGGACGGCGGCGAGCCAGCGGGCGAGCGTCGGCCCCCGGCCGCAGAGCACGCCGGCATTGCAAAGGGCGATTGCGCGCGTTCCGCATCGGTCGCGTCGGCCCATTCGACGATCGCCGTCACCCCGCCGGCGGCATCGGTGATCACGCGGCCATAGCGGCCGGGGTCGGCCGGGCGCATGGCGAGCAGCGCCAAGGCGGCCTCGCCGCGCCGCCGCCCGCAGCCGGCGCAGCGTTTCCGGCGTGATCAGCGGGTTGTCGGCGTAGAGGACGGCGACCTCGCCATCCGCCGCGAAAAGCGGCGCCGCCTGCAAGGCGGCATGGGCGGTGCCGAGCCGCTCGGGCTGCACGACGGTCGGGTGCGGTGCGGCGATGCGGGCCAGCGCCTCCATGTCCGGGCCGATGACGACCACGATCCGATCGAAGACGGCCGCCGCCGAAGCGATCAGATGGCGCAGCATCGGCCGCCCGGCGATCGGATGCAGCGCCTTGGGCAGCGCCGATTTCATGCGGGTGCCAAGCCCGGCGGCGAGGATCACGGCGGTCGCGGTCATGGGAGTCCTTAAGATGACGCCCCGCGGTAGCGGCGGGTGCCGAGGCGTGTCAAAGGGTTCTCGTGCAGCGATTTCAAATTCGCCCTCCGCTGGCGGCGGCCTCAGAGCGAATTTGGAATCACAAGCTGCACTGATAACTATATGATTCGAGCGTTCTTTTCAAATTTGAAGTCCGCCACGCGGTGGCCCGGTAAGGGTGGCGAACGTTAAATGCAGCACGCTCGGACACATCTCGTATCGGAGTGCAACTTATGCCCAGATGTCTGGTGCTCGATCTCGACGGCACGATCACGGACAGCCTGCCGGATATCGCGGCGGCGCTGAACCGCAGCCTGGCGCGGCACGGCCAGGCGCCGCTGCCGATTGAGCAAGTGCGGCCGATGGTGGGCGACGGCGTGCCGCAACTCTATGCGCGCGGCTATGCGGCGCGGGGGCTTGTCCCCACGCCTGAGGATATGGAGATCGGCCTCGCCGACTATACCGCGAACTCGACAACGGGGACGGTGCTCTACCCCGGCGCGCGGGAGGCGCTTCGCACCTTGGCGGCGGAGGGCTGGCGGCTCGCGGTCTGCACCAACAAGCCGGGGGCACCCGCGCGGCTGCTGCTCGACCATTTAGGCATTCTGCCGCTGCTGGCGGCGGTCGGCGCGGGGGACAGCTTTCCGGTGCGGAAACCCGACCCGGATCATATCCGCCTGACCTTGGCCGAAGCGGGCGGCGACCCGGCCCGGTCGGTGATGATCGGCGACCATCATAATGACGTGGAGGCCGGCAAAGGGGCCGGCCTGCCGGTCATCTTCGCCGCCTGGGGCTATGGCGCGGCGGAGATGGCGGCGGGCGCGGATGCGGTGGCCGAAAGCTTCGCGGAGGTGCCGGCGCTCTGCGAACGGCTTTGCTCGTAGGGCAACCGCCCCGCCATGCCTTGCGGGGTTAACTCGTCTGGAACGTTCAACCTTCACGATACGATCAAAAAACGACTATTTTTGTTCTTTTAAAGAAACCAATAAGTTGCTACAAACCTCTCAGAGGAGCCGTCACGACAGAACGTTCCAAACCACCTTCTCATCCACGACCCGCGCTCGACGAAAAGGTTATTAATCCGTAAATCTTTTCTGAAGATCCAACGGTGGCCGCGATCAAGACTGAACGCGAATCGCACCCACTTAACCGTCGAGTAATAGATTCATGAGCGATTTCATTCTGATTTCCGGCGAGACCGTGAGCGGCGTTGTCGTCAGCGCGGGAACCACTCTGGAAATCGGCTCGGGCGGCGTCGCGATCGATACGATGGTCAAGGATGGCGGATTCGAAACGGTCTTTTCCGGCGGCATCACGACATCCACCTCCATCCGCGCCGGCGGCTCCGAAGTTGTGTCCTCGGGCGGCACGGCGCTCGACACCGCGGTCAAGGATGGCGGCTTTCTGATTCTTCGCGATGGCGGCATCGCGAGCGCCGCCGTCGTCAGCGGCGGCGGCACGATGATCGTCTCGGCCGGAGGGATCGCCATCGATACCCAGTCCGCCGCCGCCGCCGTGCTGTTCGTGACCAATGTGGTAAGCTCGGGGCAGACGATCAGCGGCCTCTCCGTCACCAGCGGATCGTCGCTCGATGTCAGCTCGGGCGGCCTCGCCCTCTCGACCTCCGTGATCAACAGCGGGTTGGAGACGATCTCCTCCGGCGGCACCGCCAGCGGAACCGTGGTGAGCAGCGGTGCCACGCTCGAAGTTCTGTCGGGTGGGTCGGCCGCCGGTACCATCGTGGAGTCCGGCGGCACTTTCATTGTGCTTTCGGGCGGATCGGCGGCGGGCACGGTGATCAGCAGCGGCGGCCTAGGCTCGGTGAAGCTCGTGGTCAATGCCGGGCAGATGTCGAGCGGCCTGGTGGCGAATTCCGTCACCTCTGTCTTCGTGACGAACGGCGGCGTGACCAGCGGCACGATCGTCACCAGCGGCGGCAGCGAGATCGTCTCGGCCGGTGGCACCGAGATCGGCGCGGTCGTGAACGCCGGCGGTTTCGATTTCATCTCGGGTATGGCTTTCAACGAAGTCATCAGCGGCGTCGCGCAAATCGAGGGGGGCGTGGTGAGCGGCCTCACCATCGCGGGCCAGGGCAGCGTGGACGCCGAGAGCGCGCCGCTGGGCTTCAGCGTGCTGAGCAACACGACCATCACCGGCGAGGGCAGCCTGGCGCTGACGACGGGCGAGGAGATCGCCGGCACCGTTGTCTTCGGCGGCCAAGCCGGCCTTGTCATCGACAACGCCGTCCTGCCTTTCGCGACTTTGAGCGGCTTTACCCCGACGAACACGCTCGACCTCGAAGGTGTGGCGTACAGCGCCGGGGGGACGACGAATTTCTCCGACGGCAGCCTGGTCATCACCGAAGGCGGCCAGAACTACGTGCTGCAATTCGCCGGCAACTACGCGACCGATGCCTTCACGCTCGCGCCCGACCACACGGGTGGAACCCTGGTCGAGGACTCGGCCCCTCCCTGCTTCATGGCGGGAACGCTGATCGCGACGCCACAGGGGGCGGTCCCGGTGGAGCGTCTCGCCGTCGGTGACATCGTGCTGACGGAGGGTGGCGGGGTCGCGCCCATCACCTGGATCGGCGCCCGCCGTATCGATTGCACCCGCCATCCACAGCCCGCCCGCATCTGGCCCGTGCGCATCCGGGCCGATGCCTTCGCCCCCGCGCGGCCGACGCGCGACCTTTTCCTCTCGCCCGATCACGCGGTCCTGGCCGAGGGCGTGCTCATTCCGGTGAAGCATCTTCTCAATGGCCGGACGGTGGCTCAGGTGGCGGTGGATGAAGTGGTCTATTTCCATCTGGAATTGCCGCGCCATGCGGTGATTCTGGCCGAGGGCCTGACGGTCGAGACCTATCTCGACACCGGGGATCGCGGCGCCTTCACCGACGCCGCCGGGCCGCGCATGCTGCACCCGGTTTTCGGCTCGGAACGGGGCGATATCGCGCTGGTGATGGAGGCGCTGGGCTGCGCCCCGTTCCGCGTCGCGGGGCCGGAGGTGGAGCGGGCGCGCGCAGCGCTCGCGCAAAGGGCCAGCGCCGCGAGGGACCCCGGCCCGCGCGAAACCCGGCGCCGGCCGCCGGGGGAAAGCCGCCGCAAGCGCCGCGATTCGTGATCGGGCGCCACGCTTTCGCCGCTTTGCCATAGCTTTGCCGCCACAACGCGAACCCAGACTCCTTTTCATTCAACAAGGAGTTTGCGCGATGCGTGTTCTGCTTGTCGCGGCCGCAGGGGTGTGCCTCGCGGCGGCCGCCTCGGTCGGGCCGGCCTCCGCCGCCATCGCCGTGCCGGCCATAACCGGCGCCCCGCCGGCAGCCACGGGCCTCGTCCGGGTGGATTGGGACGGTTGCCCTTACTATTGGCACCATCATTGGCGCCATGAATGGCGCGAGCACTGGAACCCCTACTGGCATCCCTATTGGCAGCCGTATTGGCATCATCATTGGCACCACTGGGACCATCCCTACGGCTACGGGGGCTGACGACACCGCCGCGCATCTCGGCGCGGGGCTTGGTTGCCGCAAGCTCCGCTTGCGGTCAGCCCCCTGATCACGGCAAAACGCCGCCATGCACGCCCTTTCGCTCCATAACAGCCTGACCCGCCGGCGGGAGGAATTCCGTCCGCTCCACCCCGGGCGCGTCGGCCTCTATGTCTGCGGCCCGACCGTCTATGACCTCGCCCATCTCGGCAATGCCCGGCCCGTCGTGGTCTTCGACGTGCTGGCCCGGCTGCTGCGGCTGCTCTATCCGCGCGTCACCTATGTGCGCAACATCACCGATGTCGACGACAAGATCAACGCCCGCGCGGCGGAGCGCGGCGAGCCGATCGAAAGCGTGACGGCCGAGACCACCGCGGATTTCCACGCCGACATGGCGGCGCTCGGCGCCCTGCCCCCGGATGTCGAGCCGCGCGCCACCGACCATATCCCGCAGATGATCGCGATCATCGAACGGCTGATCGCCGGCGGCCATGCCTATGCGGCCGAGGGCCATGTGCTGTTCGCCGTCGCCACCGACCCGCGATTACGGCCAGCTCTCCGGCCGCACGCCGGAGGAGCTGCTCGCCGGCGCGCGGGTCGATGTCGCGCCCTATAAGCGCGACGCCGGCGATTTCGTGCTGTGGAAGCCCTCCACGCCCGAGCTGCCGGGCTGGGACAGCCCCTGGGGCCGCGGCCGGCCGGGCTGGCATATCGAATGCTCGGCCATGTCCTGGCGCTACCTCGGCGAGACTTTCGACATCCATGGCGGCGGCAGCGACCTGATCTTCCCGCATCATGAGAACGAGCTCGCGCAAAGCTGCTGCGCCTTTCCCGGCAGCCGTTTCGCCCGCTTCTGGCTGCATAACGGCATGCTGCTGGTCAACGGCGAGAAGATGTCCAAGAGCCTGGGCAATTTCTTCACCGTGCGCGACGTGCTGGCCAAGGCGCCCGGCGAGGCCATCCGCTTGCTGCTGCTGCGCACCCACTACCGCGCCGCCGCTGGATTTCACCGAGGCCGGGCTGGTCGAGGCGCGGCGGGAGCTGGACCGGTTCTACCGCGCGCTGGACCGCCATGCGCCCGGCTTCGCCGAGGAACGGCCGAGGTGCCGGCCAGCGTGCTGGCGGCGCTGTGCGACGATCTCAACACGCCGCTGGCGATCGCGGCGCTGCATGCGCTGGCCGATCGCGGCGCTGGCGGGCGATGCCGAAGCCGCCGCCGGGCTGCGCGCGGCCGGCCAGGTGCTGGGGCTGCTGCAGGCGGCGCCGGAAGCCTGGTTCCACGGCGGCACCGCGATGCGGCGGATCGAGGCGGCGATCGCCGAGCGCCTGGCGGCCCGCAAGGCGCGTGATTTCGCCCGCGCCGACGCCATCCGGGCGGAGCTGCTGGCGGGCGGCATCGTGCTGGAGGACGGGCCGAAGGGCACGACCTGGCGGCGGCCGAGGCACGCGGTGATGCGATAAGGTCACGCCGGCGTGACGGCGATCAGGTCACGCGGGCGTGACGGGCCGCGACGGCGGGCGGATATCGCCCCGATCGGCAACAGCCCGGTCGTGATCCTGGTGCGGCCGCAGCTGGCCGACAATATCGGCGCTGTCGCGCGCGCGATGGCCAATGGCGGGCTGTTCCATCTGCGGCTGGTCGCGCCGCGCGACGGCTGGCCGCAGGAGAAGGCCTGGCGCACTGCCTCGGGCGCCGACCGGATCCTGGACGCGGCGACGGTGCACGAGACGGTGGCCGAGGCGGTGGCCGATCTGCACCATGTCGTTCGCCACCTGCCCGCGCCCGCGCCACATCATCAAGCCGGTGCTGACCGCGCGCGGCGCGGCGGCCGAGTTGCGGGCGATTGCGGCGCGGGGCCTGCGCGCCGGCCTGCTGTTCGGGCCGGAGCGCGCCGGGCTCGACAACGACGACATGGCGCATGCGGACGCGCTGATCCGCTACCCGCTCAACCCCGCCTTCATGTCGCTGAACCTGGCGCAGGCGGTGATGGTGATGGCCTATGAATGGTGGACGGCGGCGGAGCGAGACGCCGCCGCGCGCGCTGATGACCAATGAGACGCGCGTCGCGACCAAGGGCGAGCTGGAGAATTTCCTGGGCCATCTGGTCGACGAGCTCGACGCCTGCGGCTTCCTGCGCAACCTGCCGAAGCGGCCCGGGATGGTGCGCAACCTCCGCCATCTGTTCCAGCGCGGCGAGGTGACGGAGCAGGAATTGCGCACGCTGCATGGCGTCGTCACCGAATTGGCACGAGGCCGGAACGGCCGCATGCCCGCCGGGGACTAAGGTGAGCAGAACGGAAAGCGCCCGGCAGGTATCGGTTCGCCGCTTGGGGTCGGCCGACATCGGGGATTTTCGCTCGATCCGTCTTGCGGCACTGCAAACGGCGCCCGGGTCTTTCGGCGCGACGCATGCCACGGAGGCCGCGATGACAAACGAGCGTTATGTGGCACGGCTCGCCTGCTCGGTTGTCCTCGGCGCCTATGACGCTGGCCGCATCGTCGGCATGATCGGCTTTCGGCGTGAACAAGGGCCGAAGGACAACCACAAGGGCCTCGTCTGGGGCTTCTTTGTAGAACCCGACTATCGGCAGTTCGGCGTGGGAACCGCGCTGATGGCCGCCTTGATTGCAGAGGCGCGCAAGAGCGTGGAACAGATTCTGCTCTCAGTTGTCGAAGGCAATGCCGCCGCAGCTGCTTTCTACGAGCGCTTCGGCTTCAAGCGCTACGGCCTGGAGCCGAAAGCTTTGAAGAGCTCAACCGGTTACGATAACGAAATTCTTATGGTCCACTTCTTGTAGGGTTTCGCACCTCGAGAGCGGGATGACCGCCTCGGCGGAATTCTCAAGCGGAGACTCAATACGCCCCGCCCTGCACCACTGAAACGATCGTCATCGCCAATATCCGCAGGTCGAACCACAGAGACCATTGCGCGATGTAGTGCAGATCGTGCTCCACCCGGCGGCGCAGCTTCTCCACCGTATCGGTCTCGCCGCGCCAGCCCTTCACCTGCGCCCAGCCCGTGATGCCGGGCTTCACCCGATGGCGCTGCTCATAATCCGCCGCCGCCAGCCGCGAAGGGCCGCCCCGCAGCCTCGGTGCCCAGCGCATGCGGCCGAGGCCCGACGAGCGACATGCTGCCACCCACCACGTTGATCAGTTGCGGCAACTCGTCCAGGCTCGTGCGCCGCAGCCAGCGACCCGAGCCGCGTCACGCGCGGATCGCCCCGCACCGCCTGGCGGCGCCCGCCGCTCGTCCGACTGGCTACCGAGCATGGTGCGGAATTTCCGCACGCGGATGACGCGGCTGTTGAAGCCCAGGCGCGGCTGCACGAACAGCACCGGCCCCGGTGATATCCAGCCGGATCGCGAGCGCGATCAGCAGCATCAGCGGCGCCGCAAGGCATAGCAGCGGCAGGCAGATCGCGAAGATCCTCGGCCCGCTTGGCCGCCGCCGCCAGACCCGCGCATCGGCTTGTCCCGCAGATGCAGAAAGCGGCAGCCCGCCGATGGAGGAGACACGCGCATCCGGCCGATAGAAGCGCGCGATGTCGGGTGCCAGCCGGATATCCACCGCCATACCGGCCATACGCCGCAGGATGGCGGCGATGCGGCGGCTTGCCGCCTCCGGCAGCGCCACGATGACGAGATCGGCTTCCCCCGCCTGGATAAGCGCGCAGGCCGCGCGCAAGCCGCGCAGAACCGGCCAGCCGCCCGGCGGCACGGGCATGGCACCGCCGATACTGAGGAAGCCCACGATCCGCACCGCATCCCGGCCTTCCATGAAGGCGGCGAGTCGCGCGGCGCTGCCTCCATCGCCGACAAGAACCGCGCGCCGCCCCGGGCGCGCTGGCGCGGACCATTGCCACGCCGCCCCCGCCGCGTCGCGGGAGAGCAGCAGCAGGGCCGGCGCCGACAAGGCCCAGGCGAAGAGCCAGTTCCGGTTAGCCAGCATGGCGGCGGGTGCCGGCCCCTGCCACAACCCGGTCAGCCCTTCCCACAGCAGCAGCGCCAGAAGCATCAGGGCGAAAGCATGGAGAACCGGCATCAGCGGGCGCAGCCAGGCCCGCGCACAGGGTTCATGCGGGCGTTCATAAACGCCGTCGCGATAGAGGAAACCGACCGCCAGAATCGCCGTGCCGAGGATCACCAGAATTTCGCGCGGCGTATGCGCCGCATGTCCGGGCGGGTTCAGCTCCCGGCACGCGAAGCCACAGAGCAGGATGACAGCACAATCCCATATGGCCAGCAGCGCGGCGGGACGATGCCCGTGTAGCCTATGGAGAAAAGACCGCGCGCGGGCCCGAGCCGGAGCGAAACCGCCGTGCCATATCTGCGCCGACACCGAATCACCTCTCCAGCCCGTTCACCTTCGCTCTATTATCGTTCCGTTAACGAATCAATATGGAATGACCGTGAAGCGCGTGACCGTTACGCGGCGGGGCCGGCCTCTCCGAAGACGCGCTCATAGAGCGCATCCAGCGCGCGCAGATGCGTGTGCGAATCCATCGCCGCGTCCAGCACGGCCGCCGGCACGCGGCCCGCGACTTCCGGGTCGGCCTCCAGATTTTCGCGAAAGCCTCGCCCCCCGGGCGTGCCGAGCTTCGTCCAGGTCGCCATCGCGTTGCGCTGCACGATGCGATAGGCGTCCTCGCGCAGGATGCCGGCGCGGGCCAGCGCCAGCAGCACCTCGCCGCGAATGCACCACGCCGCCGAGGCTCTCCAGATTGGCCGCATCCGCTCGGGATAGATCGTCAGCTTCGTCCATCATCCCGGCCAGCCGCACGAGCGCGAAATCCAGCGTCACGGTCGCATCCGGGCGCGATGACCCGCTCCACCGAGGAATGGCTGATGTCGCGCTCATGCCAGAGCGCGACGTTCTCCAGCGCCGGCACCACCGCGCGCGCGCACGAGGCGGGCGAGGCCGGTCAGGTTCTCGCTCAGCACCGGGTTGCGCTTATGCGGCATCGCGCTGACGAGCCCTTCTGGCCGGCATGGAAGAACTCCTCCGCCTCCCGCACCTCGGAGCGCTGCAGGTGCCGCACCTCGGTCGCCAGCCGCTCGATGCCCGCTGGCGATCACGGCCAGCGTCGCAGAAGAACGCGGCGTGGCGGTCGCGCGGGATCACCTGGGTGGAGACCGGCTCGGCCGCCAGGCCGAGCTTCGCGGCGACATACTCCTCCACGCGCGGATCGACATGGGCGAAGGTGCCGACCGCGCCGCGAGATGGCGCAGGTGGCGATTTCCGCCCGCGCCGCGACCAGCCGCGCGCGGTTGCGGGCGAATTCGGCGTAATGGCCGGCGAGCTTCAGGCCGAAGCTGGTCGGCTCGGCATGGATGCCGTGGCTGCGGCCGATGGTCAGCGTGTGCTTGTGCTCGAAGGCGCGGGTCCTTCAGCGCGGCCAGCACCGCGTCGAGATCGGCGAGCAGCAGATCCGTCGCCTGGGTCAGCTGCACGGCGAGGCAGGTGTCCAGCACGTCGGAGCTGGTCATGCCCTGATGCACGAAGCGGCTGTCCGGGCCGACGCCCTCGGCCAGCCAGGTGAGGAAGGCGATCACGTCGTGGCGGGTCTCGCGCTCGATCTCGTCGATCCGCTCGACATCGGCGGGTCCGATGGCGGCGAGCATGGGCGTCGCCGCGTTCGCGGATGGTGCGGGCCGCCTCCGCCGGGATGGCGCCGACCTGCGCCATGCCCTCGGCGGCCAGCGCCTCGATCTCGAACCAGATGCGATAGCGGTTTTCGGGCGCCCAGATGGCGGCCATCTCGGGCCGGGTATAGCGCGGGACCATGTGACCTCTCCGGGAAGCAATGCGGGTTGCGGGCCTAAACCCGCAGGCGTGCGATTGACAAGGATGGCTGTATCTCGCGAAGAGGCCGCATGCTTGAATCGCAGCTTCTCTCGCAACTCGCGGCCCTCGCCCAGGTGATGATGATCGACCTCGCCCTGGCCGGCGACAATGCGGTCGTCATCGGCATGGCGGTGGCCGGGCTGCCAGCCGCCCAGAAGCGCCGCGCGGTGCTGGCGGGCGTCGGTTTCGCCGTCGTCATCCGCGTGGCGATGGCTTTCGTGGCCTTGCAGCTGCTCGCCATCATCGGGCTGACGCTGGCGGGCGGGCTGCTGCTGCTCTGGGTCTGCTGGAAAATGTATCGCGAGCTTCGGCAGCGCCCCGCGCACGGCGCCAGCGCCCCGGCGCTCGCCAAAACGCCGATGCAGGCGGCGGTCCAGATCGCGCTCGCGGATATCTCCATGAGCCTCGACAATGTGCTGGCGGTCGCCGGCGCGGCCCATGACCACCCCTATATCCTGGCGCTGGGGCTATTGCTGTCCGTCGTGCTGATGGGCGTGGCGGCCAGCCTGATCGCGACCCAGCTTGAGAAGCGGCGCTGGATCGCCTGGATCGGCCTATGCGTCGTGCTCTTCGTCTCGCTGCGCATGATCCATGAGGGCGCGCACAAGGTGCTCGACCATTTCGGGATCCATCTTTGGTCGCTCGTCGCTGGCTAGCTGGGCGGCGTCTTGCGCCGGCGCAGCCGGTTCTGCCCCGCCACCAGCCCGATCACGGCGGCGGCGAGAAGTGCCGTGCCCTTGTGGCGGTTGAAAAAGCCGCGCCCGGCCGCCGCCGCATCCTTCGGCGCCGCGAAGGCGGCGGCGGCCGCGGCCGGGATCGCCGCCGCTGCCGCCACCGCCGCTTCCATCGGCCCTGCGGATTCCGGCCGCGCCCGCACAGCCGTTCTGCGGCGGGAGGCGATGATGCCGATCAGGAGAATGATCGCCGCCAGGATCACCAGGGCGGCGGCGGTGATGAAGGCGGCCCAGACCGGGCCCAGATGATGCTGCACCACAATCCACAGCCCGGCCGCCGCGCAGCCCACCGCCGGCAGCAGAATGAATCCCGCGACCAGCCCGCAAAGGCACAGGATGGCGAGCCGGCGCGCCGCGTCGGCCGCTTCCTCGGCGATCCGTGCGGGGTTGAAGGCCAAGGCGAGACCGATGCGAAGCAGCCGCTGGAGATTGGCCATCAGCGTTGCTGCCGGCTCAGCGCGACAGGATCTTACTGAAAATAAACCCTGCCGCGAAGGCGATCAGCAGGCTGGACAGGGGTTGTTCCTCGACATGGGATGAGATCGCGTCGGCCGACTTCTTACCCGTATCCGATACGGTGTCGTAGAGGTCCGAGGCGCGGACCGAAATTCTGTCGGCCGCATCATGCCCGAAGCGGCTCGCCTCGCGCATCGCCGCCTCTTTCATCTGCTTGATCAGGGCGGCCATGTCCTGCTTCAGGGCCGCGACATCGTCGGCGACCCGCTTGGTCTCGGCTCCGGTCTCGGCTTCAAAATCGCTCATCAAGAGGCCCTCGCTTCGTTGTGGGATAAGAACGGCGCCACGCTCATGACTTGGGGGGCGAAGATTAAAAAACAATAACCTTGGGCAGACCAGCCCTCACGCGGTCAGCGCCGTGGCAAGGCGGCGGCTCGGCGGCTCGACCGCCAGGGAGACCGCCACCGCCACAAGCTGGGTGATCGCCGCCACGGCCAGGAACGCCACCCAGCCGGTGCCGGTGAGCGGACTGCCCCAGATGAGCCAGCCCGCGAGGATGGCGGGCTGCACCACGAGGATGGCGAAGGCGGTTTTGGACCAGATGAGAAGCACCCTTTCGCCGGGCATGAACCAGCTTCTCTCGGAGAGGGCGGAGCCGGAAACGACCATGAGAAAGCCGAGGAAGAACATCCCGGCGCCCGCGAGGATCGTGCCCCCCAGCAGCGACAGCCAGCCGAAGATGATGATGGCTCCGCGCACGGGTGCGAGAAACTGCACCCCGCGAAACAGGCTGGCGCAAAGAGAGACGCCGAAGACGAAATCGATGAGCGCGAAAACGGGCGCCAGCCAGAGGTGCCGGTGCAGGCCCAGGCTGAAGGCTGCTCCGTAACAGATCAGGCCGAAAAAGAAGCAGGCGAGGACCGCTTCGACGTCGGCGGTCCATGCCCAGAACAGCAGGAACGGCCAGAGTACCGCGAAGATGATCGCGGTGGCGAGCATGAGGAGCGGCACCGTCATCAGCCGGTCCCGCCATGGCGCGATCATCGCATGGGCAGGTGATGCGAGATGCACCGCCTCCAGCAGAAGCACACCGATAAGCGTGTAGCCCAGCAGCGGCACCACCGCCAAAAGATAGATGCGCCGCGCGATGGGCACATCCCACTCCGCGCGAAGCTCCCGCCGGAAGTGAAAGGCCGCCAGCCCCAGAATGATCATGCCGAAATCCGGCATGTATGCCGCCTTGGAGAGCGCGGAGCTTAGCAGGGGCGGCAGCTTCGCCACCGTCGTCGCGAAAGGCGGCAGGGAAAGAAACTGCCCGATGACATAGAACCAGACGACCAGCAGCCCGAGGATGAGAACGCCGCGAAAATCGCTGTCGGGCGCGATCGCCTTGTGCTGCCAGGCGGTAACTTGCTTAAGCACCATCGCCGACCCACCCGTTCGTTCGCCGTTGAAACTGCGCGCTTCGCTAGCAGAGCCCGGCGGTCACGCCAACGCCGTTTGCCTGTCTGCACGGCGGTGCCCGGGGGCTTGCCCCGCGCGGCGAAAGACCCTAGAGAACCGGCCTTCGCGGCGGATTGGGTGCGTAGCTCAGCGGTAGAGCATCGCCTTCACACGGCGGGGGTCACAGGTTCAATCCCTGTCGCACCCACCAGTCCCCCCGGACGTTCAGAACCCGAACATGTGGTCGAGCGAGAAGCCGCCCCGGTCATCCACCAACCCGTGATAGCCGAAGAGCCGGCAGGTCTTGTCCCGGATCAGCACATAGCCCGCCGGCCCCGCCGCCGTGATGAGCTTGGCCGAGAAGATGAGGTCCGGGCGCACCAGGGCGGAGCCTGACCGCGCGATGGTGATCCCCTCCTCGGCCAATACCGCGCCCGCGCTGTCATGCAGCACGAGGTGCGTGTCCGACCGGGCGTGCCAGGGTCCGGAGGCCGGGTAGATGAGATGGGCGAAGCTGTGCTGCCCGCCGCCGCCGAGCTTCAGGAACAGCCGGGTGGTGAGGCCGGGCGGCGGGCCGGAATAAGACTGCGGCTCGCCTTTGTAGGTCATGACCGTGTTGAAGATATGCGCGCCGAAGCTCGTCTCCGCCGCGTGCGCGCCATCCCGCCGCTCATAGCGCATCAGCGCGTGCAGCCAGCCATCGGCCTCGCCACCGTCGCGGAAGTCGTAAACGAGGTCGGCATGGCCGCCCACCTCACGCAGCGCCGCCGCATCCAGAAGGTCATCGAAATCGACGGCGACCGAATGGTCGCGTGGCAGGCAGCCAAGGAAATGCTGGCCAAGCGGCGTGCCCTCGGCATCGAAGATATCGAGCCGCAGCGGCAGCGTGTGCTCCGTCTCCGCCATCGGCGTCGGCAGGACGACGCTGCGATAGGTGGCGCGCGGCAGAATCGGGAAAGGCAGCAGAAAGCCACGGCCAAGCTCGGGCGGCAGCGCCGGGATGCCGGGGTCGGGCACCAGATCGGCGCGTTCGACATTGACATGGGCGATCCGCGTGCGGCCGTTCCGCGTCACCTCGTAGCGCGGTCGCACCATGTGCCGCCCTGCCCTGACCTCCACCTGTTCCGGCCAGCGCAGGCCGGGCAGCAACTCCGCCACGTCCAGCGCCCGGCTGGCGAAGGGGCCGATGGGTTCGGCCAGCGTCACCGGCTGCTCGGCCCCCATGCGGTCGAGCGCGATCGACCCCGCCGGAATGGTCGCGCCGTGGCTGTTCTGCACCCAGAGCACCACGCGCTCATCCTCGCGCGGGGCCGGCAGGCCGGCATAGCGGCTGGACGGCCAGGCATTGGCGTCATGCGTGCAGGAGAGGCTCGCCTCATTGCCGCCGCCCAGGATGTCGAGCGCGTATTTCACGATGTCATGGCCGGCGACGCCGACCGCATGCAGGAACAACTGCCCGGTGAAGGCCCCGAGGCCGAAGCGCGTGCGGATTTCCCGGCTGTCGAAGGTGATGCCGCCCTGCCCTGGCGGTGCCGGCTCCTCCCATTCGGCGATCGGCTGACCGGCGCCATCGAACAGACGCAACCAGAAGCGGACGGCGGCGGCGCCGTACCCTGCCCAGTAATTGGCGGTGACGAGCCGGGTCGAAAGCCCATCCTGGTCGCGGAAGAAGGCGAAGTTCATCGCGAAATTAAGCGGGTCGAGATAGCGCCTTGGATTTGTTAGAAGCGCCTCGGACAGCCGCGCCTCATCCAGACTGAGGACCGAGACGCTTTCGGGCAGTATGCCGCGCAGCAGGGCGATGGTGCGGCCGGCATCGAAACCGGCGACGAGCACAGTCCGCGCCTCGCTTGCCGCGAGTTCCGTCATCGGGCGAGCCCGCAGCCCGGCGCGCTCGGTGCCGATCGCCCGCACATCCTGAACGAACAGGCTCTCGACCGGCAGGCCGGGATACATTGTCAGCAGCGGGCCCGCGACGGCGTCGGGGTCAAAAAGTGCCACCGGGCCGGCCGTCTCCAGCCGCGTCGCCAGACGGCCGATGGCCTCGGCGGCGAGCGGATGGGCGAGCGCCTTATAGAGGACGTTGCCGCCCTTCAGAGCGTCGAAGGTCTGAATGTCGAGCATCGATCGGAACTGCCTACGGTAGAATGAAAATTTTTGCTTCTTTTTTTAAAAAGAAGCGCTTCTTGCTCTTTCTTGACGCGATCCAGAAGCTTCTATCGGGTTAGAAGCCCAGCCTGCGGCGCATCTCCTGCGCCGCTTCAGCGGTATCGTCCAGCGGTGTCACCGGCCAATGCTCGTAGCGGCCGGCGAAAACCCGCGCCCGTCCCTCGGCGATCATCGCCTCGGTGAACAGCCCGATCCGGCGGGAACGGCCGGGCAGCGTGGCCAGCATGACCGGCGCTTGCGTCGCCGCGGCCTCCGACACCATGGAGACCGAATTCGATCGTCACCACGATCATATCGGCCAGCGCCAGCATGCCGAAATAGGGGTTGACGCCGGTCCCGTCCCAGACAAAGGCGCCTCGGGGTTCGAGCCTGTCGCGGAACACGGCTGTCGCCGCCGGGTCCGTCCGCCGCGAGGGCGTCAGCATCAGACCCGTGTGATCCCGCTCCATCATGCCGGCGAGGGAGGCGGCCAAGCCCTCGGCGACGCCAGCATCCAGCCGGAACCGCCCGTTCGTCCCGCCGACCAGCACCGCCACCAAGGGGCGCGGCAGATCGGCGAAGACCGGCCGCCAGAGTTCGGCCGCCTGGGCGAGCCTCGCGGGCGTCGCCCGATGCAAGGCGGTGCGGGTGACGATGACGTTGGGGCCGGTCACCTCGTCATGCCGGTTGACGACGATGAGATCGAACTTGTCGAGCGCCATGCGCGGGTGCTGCACGTGCACCACCTGCTGCTGAGGCCCGCGCAGGGCGGCGCCGACCGCGCCCGCCATGCCGCCGCAGCTCAGAACGAGATCGGGGCGCGGCCCGGAGATGGCCTGCGGCTCCACGGCGCGCAGCGGCCATGGCCAACGCGGCGCGGAGATGAAGTTCCACGGCCAGCGAGCCTTGAGCATGCGGATATTGGGCGCGAGCCCCGCCGCCTCGGCCAGGCCCAAAGCCTGGGCCTGCAACCCGGCATAAGGCTCCGTCAGTATCCAGGAGGAAGGAGAGGTAGCGGCGGGGCTCTCATCAGGCGCGGGGGCCACGGTCGGGGACGCGAGAGAGGACATTGCGGCCTTGTGCTGCTCCCTGCCCCCCACGTCAACGGCCACGGGCTCCCTTGCCGTCGGGTCAAATCTCCGGTTGCCGAGATAGCGGGCCGGTATAGGATCAGCGGTTATGCAAAACGACACGCTTTCGGCTTTTCAGCATGAGGCCGGCGCCACGGCCGGGTCAGCGACGATCGAGATGCTGGCCCGGCTGGTCGCCTTCGACACGACAAGCCGCAACAGCAACCTGCCGCTGATCGAGATGCTTGCCGCCTATCTGGAACAGCACGGCGTTCCCTACCGGCTGAGCCATAATGATACGGGGACCAAGGCCAACATCCATGCCGTGATCGGGCCGGCCGGCCCGGGCGGCCTCGCCTTGTCGGGCCATGTCGATACCGTGCCGGTCGACGGGCAGAGCTGGAGCAGCGATCCGTTCACGTTGCGGGCCGAGGGCGGCAGGCTCTACGGGCGCGGCACCGCGGACATGAAGGGCTTCGTCGCCGCCTGCCTCGCCGCGGTGCCTGACCTCCAGGCCGCCCGCCTGGCCCGGCCGGTGCATCTGTTCATCAGCTACGACGAGGAGATTACCTGCAACGGCGCCCGCCGGCTGATCGAGGATATCGCCGAGAGCGGCTGGAAGCCCGACCTCTGCGTGGTCGGCGAGCCGAGCCTGCTGCAGCCGATCACCGGGCATAAGGGCCGGCTGGCGATGCGCGTCACCGCACGTGGCCGCGCGGGTCATTCCACCAACCCCGGCGCGGGCGTCAATGCCGTCGCGGCGGTCGCCGAGGCGGTAAGCTGGGTCTCGCGGGACGCGGCGCGCTTCGTGGCCGAGGGGCCCTTCGCGCCCGGCTTCGATCCGCCGCACACCACCTGCCATGTCGGCCTCATCGGCGGCGGCTCGGCGCTCAATATCATTCCCGACAGCGCCTGGTTCGCCATGGAGTGGCGCACGGTTCCCGGCGATGATTTCTTCCGCGAGGCTGAGCGTCTGCGCGCCCATGTCGCAGCGGAGATCGAGCCGGCGATGAAGGCGGTCGATCCCGCCGCCGGCTTCACCTACGAGGTTCTGAGCTGGATTCCCGGCCTCGCCCTGGATGAGGGGCATCCGCTGGCCGATCTCGTGCGGCAAACGACCGGCACCAATGGCGCCGGCCAGGTGAGCTACGGGACCGAAGCCGGCCTCTATGAGACCGCCGGCATCCCCACCATCGTCTGCGGGCCCGGCAACATCGCCCAGGCGCACCAGGCCGATGAATGGATCGCCGCGAGCCAGCTTGCCGCCTGCGACGGCTTCATCCGCCGCATGGCGGAGCGTGTCTGCCGATGAACGCCGCTCTGCCGACATCGATGCCGGTCCGCCGGCACTGCCGCAATTCGACGTGCGGTGACGCCGCCCGATCTCGCTCCCTGGCTCGCCGGGCAATACCGGGGTGCCGGGGTTTCACGACGCGCGATAGCGGCCGGCCCGGCCCGCATGTCGTGCTGGTCTCGCTGACCCATGGCAACGAGCTGGCGGGCGCGATCGTGCTCGACCGGCTGCTGCGCGCCGGCCTGCGGCCGCTGCGCGGGCGGCTGACGTTCGGCTTCGCCAATCTCGCCGCCTTCGCCCGGTTCGACCGCGACAGATCCCACCGCCTCCCGCTTCGTCGATGAGGATCTCAACCGGGTCTGGGACGTCGCTGTGCTGGACGGCGCCGCGCCGCTCGCTGGAGCTGGACCGCGCGCGGGAGATGCGGCCGCTGATCGAGACGGCGGACATGCTGCTCGACCTGCATTCGATGCTGTGGCCGTCCGACCCGCTGATCCTGAGCGGCGCGCACCGCAAAGGGCCGGCGACTCGCCGGCGGCGATCGGCACGCCCGCGTCTGGTGGTGGCCGATGGCGGCCATGTCAGCGGCCGGCGCCTGATCGATTACGCGCCGTTCGCCGACCCGGAGAGCGCGCACGTCGCCAACCTGGTGGAGGCCGGGCAGCATTGGGAAGCGGAACGGTCGAGACGACGATCGCGCGCGTCGCGGGGCTGCTGCGCGCAGCTGGCGATGGTGGCGCCCGATGACCCGGTGCTGCCGCCGCCCGTCACCCGCCGCGCGCGTCTTCGCCGAGGTCACGGCGGTGGTCACCGCGGCGACGGCGGGCTTCGCCTTCGTGCAGCCCTATCGTGGCGGCGAGATCATCCGCCGGCGCAACACGCTGATCGCGGTGGACGGCGCGACGGAGATCCGCACGCCCCATGACGACTGCCTGCTGGTGATGCCGAGCCTGCGCCCGAGCCGCGGCCATACGGCGGTGCGGCTGGCGAAGCTCGTCTGACCCGGCTCAGCTTTTTTGCCTCGGCGCCGCCAAGGCCAAGGGCAGCGCGATCCCGATCGTGATCGCGCCCGTGATCAGCATGACCGTCAGCGCGAGCGCCGCCGTCTCATCCACCAGTGCCGCCGGCGGCGCGGCCCCTGCGGCCACGATCCGGAGCGCGCCCGCCACGGTGCGGAAGCCATAGACGCCCGGGATCATCGCGACGGTCCCCGGAAACGCGAAGGTCGCCGCCGGCGCCCGCAGCCGCCGGGCGAAGATCTGCGCGAGCCCGCCCGCGACGAGCGCGCCCACCAATGTCCCCGTGACGAGATCGAGCCCGAAATGCAGGCAGACTGCCCGCACCGTATGGCTGCCCAGGCCGCACACAGCCGCGGCCCAGGCAAGCCGGAGCGGCACGCTGAACAGGAAGACGAAGCCGAGCGCCGCCAGGGCCGCGAAGATCGCATCCTCCACCAACGGCACCGGCAGGCTCGGCGCATCCAGCGGCAGCGCCACGCCCGCGACCGCCGCCGCGAACGCGAGGCCCAGGCCGATCGCCGCGATGACGCAGAAGGCGAAGGCGAGCCGCGCGACCCCCGTGCTCGCGTGATTGCGGAGCATGTCCTGCACGCCGTTGATGAGCGGCACGCCCGGCACGATCACCATCCCCGGCGCCACCAGGCAGAGCGAGGCCGTGCTGCTGCCGAGCAACCGCGCGCCGATACCGCCCAAAAGCCCGCTGACGCAGGCGGTCGCGAAGGCCACGAGCACCGGGCTTAAGCCCCGCCGCCCGAGATCCTGCCGCAGCAGCGTGCCAAGCGTCACCGCGACCCAGCAGACGATGAAGGCCGCCCAATCGCCGCCGAAGAGCCGGCTGAGGGAGGCGGCCGTCAGGCCGAGCGCCACGGCCACCAGCTTATGATCATAGGCCGGGGGCTGATGCTCCAGCCGGTCGAGCACCGCCGGCACCTCCGCCAGGCCGACGGCCCCGCTCTCGAACTCTGTCGACAACCTCATAGGCGGTGACGAGCGCGCTCATGCCCACATTCATCGCCGGAATGCGGTTGCCGATCTTGGTTCGGAAGGTATCGTGGCCGACCAGGGTCAGCAGCAGCGCTTCATAGGTGACAAGCAGATGCGCCTCATAGCCGCAGGCCGAGGCGAAGCGCGTGACCGCGCGCTGCACCTGCCCGGTATCGCCGCCGTTCTGGAGCAGGATGCGGCCGAGCTGCAGCGCGCAATGCGCGGCGACCTCGGCGGAGGCCACGCCGTTCTGTGGCTCGGCTTCGCGGTTCATGGCGCCGCCTATCTCATGCTTGGGAGGCAGTTCGTGCGGCCCTGCAACACGCAATCCTGCAAGGCATCCGCCTGCCGCAGCGCGTCGATGATCCAGAGGCCGAGCATGATCAGAGCCGCCAGCAGCAGGAGCGCACCGAGCGCACCACGGATATTGATGGGACCGTCGTCGCCGTGGCCGTCACGGTCGAAATTCCATGGCAGGAACAGGTTGAATAGGACCCAGGAAAACTCCCGAAACATCACGCGGGCCTCGCCTCCTGTCCAATGGTCGGCGCGTGGCCACCACCTTCACCATCCAATCCCAGGCCGGTCGCGCCGAGCATGACAGTTTTCTAAAACCTATCTCCGCAGAAGAACATCTGGCGCTTATTGTCACAACAAGAAAGGGTCTAAACTGGCTCGCCGGCGATGGGGGTCAGGCCAAGCCGCTCCATGATCGCGGCCACCTCCGCCGTCGCCGCGTCCGCTTCCGCCGGGTCGGTGCCCTTGCTCACGATGGCGACGCCGTTTCCGGTCGGCCGCGCGAAGGGGTAGCTGCCGACATCGAGGGCCGGGTAGCGCTTCTGCACCGCCTCCAGACCAGCGGCGATCGCCCCTTCCAGCAGCCCGATCGCGTGAACGGCGCGCGAGACGATCGGCGCGCCGCCTTCCAGCGTGGGGGCCAGCCAATCGAACATCGCCTGCATGATGTGCGGCACGCCCGCCATCACATGCACATTCCCGATGGTGAAGCCCGGCGCGGCGGAGACCGGATTCTCGATCAGGCTGGCGCCGCGCGGCATCGTCGCCATGCGCTGGCGGGCGGCGTTGAACTCGCCCTTGCGGGTAGCGCGCGTTCATGATGGCGAAAGCCTCAGCATTGATTTCCCACGGCACGCCGAAGGCGGCGGCGACGCATTCGCTGGTGATGTCGTCATGCGTCGGCCCGATGCCGCCGGTGGTGAAGACATGGTCGAAGCTCGCCCGCACCTCGTTCACCGTGCGGATGATGGTCTCGGCCACGTCGGGGATGACCCGCACCTCGCGCAGCGGAATGCCGAGGTCGCCCAGCCGTGACGCCAGGAACTGGATGTTCGCGTCCTGCGTGCGGCCTGAGAGGACCTCGTTGCCGATCACCAGCAGGCAGGCGGTGGGGTTGGGCATGGCTGGCGGCCTCTCGTCACGGTCTGGGGAAAGGAAGGAGCAACCCTATAGCAGGTCGCGCAGCATGGGCAGCAGCGGTCGGTCGGCCGGCAGAAACGGATAATCCGCCAGCTCATCCGGCGTGACCCAGCGGATCGTCTGCCCCTCATGCGGCACCGGCTTGCCCTGCCAGCGCCGGCACAGGAACAGCGGCATCAGCAGATGAAAGCGCTCATAGGCATGGGAGGCGAAAACGAAGGGGGCGAGGCAGGCACGCGACACGTCGATGCCGAGTTCCTCGCGCAATTCCCGCGCCAGCGCATCCTCCGGGCTCTCGCCCGGTTCCAGCTTGCCGCCCGGAAATTCCCACAACCCCGCCATGGCGCGGCCCTCGGGCCGCCGGGCGATGAGAACGCGGCCCTGCCCGTCAATCAGGACGCAGGCGGCGACGAGCAGCAGCGGCACACCGCCCGAAGGCGGCGCCGGCTGGTCGGGCACGGCCGAAACATCGCCCCGGCTCGCCACGAATCGCCGCACGGGCTGGCGCCCCCCACCGCGTGACAGAAACACCTCCTGCCCGGCGCCGACTTCCCGGAAGCCGACGGCCGTCAGCACCCGGGCGGAGGCCGGGTTGTCCGTCGCGACCACAGCCTCGACGATATCGAGATCAAGATTGGCGAGCGCCCAGCGCAGCACGCGGGCGGCGGCTTCCCGCCCCACGCCATGGCCCCAGAACCGCCGCCCGACCCAGTAGCCGAGCGTCGCCCGCCGGGCACCCGCGATCAGCTTGAGGCCGACCGCGCCCACCAGCACCTCACGCCCGGTTTCGGTCCCGGTGATGGCGAAGTGATAGGCGGTGCCGTGCCGGCGCTGGGCGACCGCATCGGCGATCCACTGATCAGCCAATAGGCGCGGATAGGGAAAGGGGACGGTCTGCAGCATGCGGCAGACCTCCCAGTCATTCAGCAGGCGATGGAGCTGCTCCGCGTCGTCGGGGGTCAGCGGCCGCAAAACCAGCCGTTCGGTCGTCAGCAGGCAGGATGGCGGATCTTCATCCTCCCGCGCTGCCGCGCGGGGTCCATTAGCTTCGATAACTGCCATTGATGTCGATATATCCGTGGGTGAGGTCGCAGGTCCAGACCGTCGCCTCGCCATCGCCCAGGCCGATATCGACGGCGATATCGACCTCCTGTCCCTTCATATGTGCGACGACCGGCGCCTCGTCATAGCCCGGCACCACGGCGCCGTTCCGCGCCATCCAGACGCCGCCGACGGCGATGCAAAGCCGGTCCCGGTCGGCGGGCTCGCCCGATTTGCCGACGGCCATGACGATCCGGCCCCAATTCGCATCCTCGCCGGCGATCGCTGTCTTCACCAAAGGCGAATTGGCGATGGCGAAGGCGATCGCGCGGGCGGATTTCTTGCTCGTGGCCCCGGTAACGGTGATGCGCACCAGCTTCTGCGCGCCCTCGCCGTCCCGCACCACCTGAAGGGCGAGATCGTGCAGCACCTCGTCCAGCGCGCGGCGGAAATCGCGCAGCATCGCGCCACCCGCCGGGGGCACGGCCGGGTTGCCGGCCGCCCCGGTCGCGAACAGCAGGACGGTGTCGCTGGTGGAGGTGTCGCTGTCCACGGTCATGGCGTTGAAGCTCGGGCCGACGCCCTTCGACAGCATGGATTGCAGCGCGGGCGCCGGAATGGCGGCATCGGTCGCGATGAAGCAGAGCATCGTCGCCATGTCGGGCGCGATCATGCCGCTGCCCTTGGCGATGCCGTTGATCGTCACCTCGACGCCGCCGATGCTGGCGGTGCGGGTGCTGCCCTTGGGGAAGGTATCGGTCGTCATGATGGCGCGGGCGGCGTCTTCCCAGCCATCCTCGGTCAGAGACTCATGCAGCGCGGGAAGCGCCGCGGTAATCCGCTCGGCGGGCAGCACCTCCCCGATCACGCCGGTCGAGGCGAGGAACACCTGGGTCGCCGGCGCGCCGACGAGGGCGCCCGCCGCGCGGGCGGTGGCTTTCACGGTCGCGACCCCGGCCTTGCCGGTGAAGACATTGGCATTGCCGGCATTGACCACGAGAGCCCGGGCGCGGCCGCTTTCCAGCGCCGCGCGGCACCAGTCGATCGGCGCGCCGGGGCAGCGGTTGCGGGTGAAGACGCCGGCCACCGTGGTGCCGCGCGGAAACACCATCATCATCAGATCCCGGCGGCCCTGGTAGCGGATGCCGGCCTCAACCGCGCCGAGGCGCAGGCCCCCGATCGGGCCGAGGCTGGGCAGAGGCACCGCCAGCGGTGAGACACTCGTGATCTTCGCCATGGGACCTCGCGACTAGAGCAATATCGGATCAGGTGGAATCACCTGATCCGAAGATTTGCGTTCTTAATCAGAAACATAGAGCGGAATCGTGAGCGAAACCGATACCGCTCTAGAGCCTGATGATCTGAATCACACGATCAAACAAAGAGTTGGAGCGGGATAGTGAGGGACAAGCGAACCAATCCCGCTCCAGAGCCATGTCTAATGCGTCGGGGGTGTGCTCAGCGGCGAACCATCCGGCCCGTATTCCTTGATCGTTACCTGGCTGCGCACCTGGGCCAGCAGGTTGTGGATGCCCTGCTGAATAAGCTGGGACCGAATCTTGTCATGCACATCGGCGAGCGTCGGCGCCGGGTCGGTGCGGTGGCCAAGCACCTGGATGACGTGCCAGCCGAACTGGCTATGCACGGGCGTCTGGGTGATCTGGCCGTCCTTCAGGGCGAAGGCCGCATTGGCGAATGCCGGCACCATGTCGGTCATCTTGAACCAGCCGAGATCGCCGCCGTTCACGCTGCCCGGATCGCTGGAGTATTTCTGCGCGAGCTTGGCGAAATCGGCGCCGGCATCGAGCTGCTTGATGATCGCCTCGGCCTGCGCCTGGCTCGACACCAGGATGTGGCGGGCGTGGATTTCCTCGACGCCCGGCTTGTTGGCGTATTCCTTGGCATAGGCCGCCTTGATCGCGTCCTCGGTGATCTCGGGGCCAACCGTGTGGGTGATGAGGGCCTCCTGCAACACCTGTTCGGTGCCGATCTCGATCCGCTTCTGGACGGTGGGGTCGTTCAGCAGCCCGTCCTTCGTGGCGGCGATCGCCATCGCCTTCTGGTCCACCAGCTGGTCAAGCAAGATCGGGTAGAGCTGGTCGGGCGACAGGTTTTGCAGCTGCTGCGGCAGGTTCCGCGACATCTCGGAGAGTTCCGAGAGGTGGATCGGGGCGCCGTTGACGCTGGCGATCACCGGATCGGCCGGCGCTGGGCTCGCGGCCGGGGCCGCGCCTGGCGCGGGAGCGGCGGCGGCCGGGGCGGCGCTCTGCGCCCACGCCCCCTGTGCCGCGAGAGAAACGCAGAGGGCGGAGCTGGCCAAGGTGGTCAGCAGCAGGCGGGAAAAGCGCATGAAAACCTCAAAACAGGCTGGAATGCCCAAATCATGAAGACCGGCATTGGGGTAGGCCGGGGCGCGGGAGAATGGCTGAAGAGCCGCCGGGCGACAAGGCGGCCCCGGCCGGGGAAAGCCGGGCGCAGGCAAGATGACGCGATACGAACGGCGCGCGTTGACCCGACTATCCGCCGGTCCTATCACTGGCGCCCCACCCAGCTTATCGGGACCGTCCGGGCTGCGGGCGGGAGTGCTAAACCATTGATGAGGCCGATTGACGAACAGGCGGATCGCACGGCGATTCCGCCCCGGACGATCGGGCTCCGAACCCGCAGGCCGGAGCCTGTCGCCCGGCCCTTCTGACCCAAGGTTTTCATGTTCGGATCTCTCGCCCGTGTCTTTCTTGGCACCAGCAACGACCGCTCGCTGAAGGGCTACCAGCGCCGCGTGCCGCAGATCAATGCGCTGGAGCCGGCGATGGCCGCCCTGTCGGACGAGGCGCTGCGCGCCAAGACCGCCGAATTCAACGCCCGCCTCGCCGGGCGGCGAAGCGTCTGGACGACGATGCTGGCGGAAGCCTTCGCGGTGGTGCGCGAGGCCTCCAAGCGCGTCCTCGGCATGCGGCATTTCGACGTGCAGATGATCGGCGGCATGGTGCTGCATGACGGCAAGATCGCCGAGATGAAGACCGGCGAGGGCAAGACCCTGGTCGCCACCCTGCCGGTCTACCTGAACGCGCTGGCCGGCAAGGGCGTGCATGTGGTGACGGTGAACGACTACCTGGCCCGCCGCGACGCCGAGATGGATGGGCGCAGCTCTACGGCTTCCTCGGCCTGACCACCGGCGTCATCGTGCACGGGCTGGACGACAGCCAGCGCCGCGCCGCCTATGCCTGCGACATCACCTACGGCACCAACAACGAATTCGGCTTCGACTATCTGCGCGACAACATGAAGTACCGGCTGGAGGACATGGTCCAGCGCGACTTCAACTACGCCATCGTCGACGAGGTCGACTGCATCCTGATCGACGAGGCGCGCACGCCGCTGATCATCTCCGGCCCGGCCGAGGATTCCTCCGACCTCTACCGCCAGGTCGACGAGGTGGTGATGCGAGCTGGTGCAAGGACGCCGACGACCTACGACAAGGACGAGAAGCTCAAAACCGTCACGCTGACCGAGGACGGGCTCCGAGACAGGTGGAGGACATGCTGCGCGAGGCCGGGCATCATCGACCGAAGGCAACCTCTACGACATCTTCAACATCTCGGTGGTCCACCACGTGCAGCAGAGCCTGCGCGCCCACACGCTGTTCACCCGCGACGTCGACTACATCGTGCGCGACGACAAGGTCGTCATCATCGACGAGTTCACCGGCCGCATGATGGAAGGCCGGCGCTACTCGGAAGGGCTGCACCAGGCGCTGGAAGCCAAGGAACACGTCACCGTCCAGCCGCGAGAACCAGACCCTCGCCTCCATCACCTTCCAGAATTATTTCCGCCTGTATCCCGAAGCTCGCCGGCATGACCGGCACGGCGATGACCGAGGCCGACGAGTTCGAGCGAGATCTACAAGCTGCGACGTGGTCGAAATCCCGACCAACGTGCCGGTGGCGCGCAAGGACGAGGACGACGAGGTCTATCGCTCGGCGCGCCGAGAAATACGAGGCGGTGGCCGAGCTGATCGAGGAATGCCGCGCAAGCGCGGCCAGCCGGTGCTGGTCGGCACCACCAGCATCGAGAAGAGCGAGATGCATCAGCGAGCTGCTGAAGCAAGAAGAAGGTGCACGCACGCGGTGCTGAATGCGCGCTTCCATGAGCAGGAAGCGACGATCGTCGCCCAGGCCGGCGCGCCGGGCGCGGTCACCATCGCCACCAACATGGCCGGCCGCGGCACCGACATCAAACTCGGCGGCAATCTCGAGATGCGGCTGAAGCTGGAACTCGCGGCGATCGCCGACCCGGCATGCGCGCGGCGCGCGACGCCGAGATCCGCGCCGAGATCGCCGCAGCGCACGAGCGCGGTGAAGCACGCCGGCGGCCTGTTCGTGATCGGCACCGAGCGGCATGAGAGCCGGCGCATCGACAACCAGCTGCGCGGCCGCTCCGGCCGCCAGGGCGACCCCGGCGCGCTCGCGCTTCTTCCTGTCGCTGGAAGACGATCTGATGCGCATCTTCGGCTCCGAGCGGATGGGCGGGATGCTGCAGCGGCTGGGCCTGAAGGAGGGCGAGGCGATCGTCCATCCCTGGATCAACAAGGCGCTGGAGAAGGCGCAGAAGAAGGTCGAGGCGCGCAACTTCGACACGCGCAAGAACGTGCTGAAATACGACGACGTGATGAACGACCAGCGCAAGGAGGTCTATGCCCAGCGCCGCGAATTCATGAAGCGGCCGACGTGTCGCGAGACCGTGGCGCGAGATGCGCGACGAGGTGATCGCCGACCTGGTGGCGCGCGCGCATCCCCGAGAAGGCCTTCGCCGAGCAATGGGAGACGGCGGAGCTCGCCGAGGATGTCGCAGCGCCTGCTCGACCTCGATCTGCCGATCGTGGATTGGGCGGCGCGAGGAAGGCATCGACGAGACCGGCATCCGCGAGCGCATCGAGCAGGCGGCGGATGCCATGCATGGCGGCGAAGGCGGCCAATTTCGGCCCGGAGCTGATGCGCTACATCGAGAAATCGCTGCTGCTGCAGATGCTGGACCAGGTGTGGAAGGAGCATCTGCTGGCGCTGGACCATCTGCGCCAGGGCATCGGCCTGCGCGCCTATGGCCAGCGCGACCCGCTGAACGAATACAAGCGCGAGGCGTTCGCGCTGTTCAACGCCATGCTGGAGGAGTTGAAGGAGCGCGTGACGTCGAGCCTGGCGCGGGTTGAGACCGGCCGGCCGGCGGAGCCGCCGCCGCCCCCCGGCCCGATGTTCGAGAATAATCCGGAAGAGCTTCTCAGTCAGAGCTTCGGGCACAATGCCGGCTACGCCGCGGGCGCGGTGCTGGAGGCGCCTTCGGTGGCCGAGGGCGCGGCTGTCGCCCTGTCGGAGTTGCCCGAGGATTGGCGAAACACCCCGCGCAACGCGGCCTGCCCCTGCGGCTCGGGCAAGAAGTTCAAATACTGCCACGGGCGGCTGGGTTAAAGCAGTATCGGATCAGGTTGCATGACCTGATCCGAAGGTTTGCGTTCTTCATCAGGAACATGGAGCGGGATCGTAAGCGAAAGCGAACCAATCCCGCCCCAGGGTCTGCGGGACCGCTATCGTCGCAACTCAACGCTGTTCTTCCCGGGGCTTGTCCCGGGGAGCTACCCAGGCGCTTACGCTCTATGGCTCGTGGCCGACGGTTTCCAGAACGTAGGTGATCGGCTCCAGCGACACCCGCACGCTGCCCGAAAACGGGTGGTCGATCATGATGATGGCGAGCAGCCCCATGAAGATCACCGACGTCACCATGCCCGACATCACCATCTGCACCCAGATATGCCGGGTGCCGAAGAATAAGGTGAAAATCACGTTGAGAATCGCCCCGCCGAACAGCGCGATCCAGATGACATCAGGCACGGTGCTCCCGCCGAGTTCCAGGCGATCCCGCCGGCTGTCGGACAGGGTGGCGAGCGCCTCCAGCAAACTCTGGTAGGTGTCCGACTGTTCGAGCGTCGCGGGCTTCGCGGTCAGCACCGCCGCGTAAAGCCCGCTCAATGCGTTGGTGGCATCCGTCGATACCAGCCGGCCCCGCGCCATGGTCGGGCCTTCCTCGTTCACCAGCACCTCTCCGTAGCGAAGCGCCGCGCTCTGGATCACGCCGGCCTCACCGGGGCCGACGCCATTCGACAGGCGGAAGACGGAGGCAAGGGAGGAAGCCTCACCGATGACCGCGGCGGAGCCGTCGTGGAAATTCTCCCAGACCACGATGACGGCGAAACCGAGCAGCACCGCATACATCACGCCGAGGACCGCGTATTTGAAACCGGCGACCTCGTTGTTCTGTTCCAGTCGGTCGAGCCCGACCTTTTTCCGCACCAACAGGGTGATGAGCATCACGAAGATGGTCGGCGTCACCACGATCAGCAGCGTCGCGTGCCATAGCGACAGCTCCGACAGCCACATGACCAAGGGCGCCATAGGCTGCTGTACTAGACGCCGTGGTCGGCCGTCGGTACGGCGGCGGTGGGCTGCGGCGCCGGCTTCTTGCCGCCGATCCATTCCTGGAAGCGCTGGAGGACGACGAAGAAGGACGGGACGAACAGCACCGCGAGGCAGGTCGAGGCCGCCATGCCGCTGAACACGGTGATGCCGATGGATTTGCGGGAGTTGGCGCCCGCCCCGGTCGCCAAGACCAGCGGCAACACACCGAGCATGAAGGCGAAGGAGGTCATCAGGATCGGCCTGAACCGGGCGCGGGACGCTTCTCGCGCCGCGTCGATGATCGAAAGCCCATGCAGCGCGCGCTGTTCGCGCGCCACCTCCACGATCAGGATGGCGTTCTTGGCCGCGAGCGCGATCAGCAGCAGCAGGCCGATCTGGGTATAGAGGTTGTTGTCGACACCCAGCAGCCCCAGGACCAAAGCAGGACCGATCAGCGCCATCGGCACGGCGAGCAGCACGGCGATCGGCGTGATCCAGCTCTCGGTACTGGCCGCAGAGGACGAGGTAGACGAGGATGAGCGCGAAGCCGAAGGCATAGACGATCTGCCCGCCGGCCGCCTTCTCCTGATAGGACATTGCCGTCCAGTCGTAGCCGGTGCCGCGTGGCAGGTTATGCGCCGCCACTTGGTCCATCAGGTCGAGCGCCTGGCCCGAGCTGAAGCCCGGCGCGTTGCTGCCGACGATCGTGGCGGAGGGGTAGAGGTTGTAGAGACTGATGAGCGACGGCCCGACCACCGGCTTGATCTGCGTCAGCGTGCCCACCGGGATCATCACCCCATCCCGGCTGCGGACATAGAGGTTTTCGAGCTGGTCGACGTTCAGCCGGAAGGGCGCATCGGCCTGCGCATAGACCTGGAAGGTCAAGCCAAACTCGTTGAACTGGTTGACGAAGGTCGAGCCGACATAGGAGGAGATGGTCGAGAAGACATCGCCTACATTCACATGCAGGCTCTCGGCCTTCACCCGGTCGATCACGACATCATATTGCGGCACAGTCGCCCGGAACGAACTGCTCGCCCGGGCAATTCCGCTCTGACCATTGGCGGCGGCAAGGACAGTGCGCGTCACCGTTTGCAGCCGGCTGTAGTCGTTGCTGCCGTCCCGCTGCTCGATCATCATCGTGAAGCCGCTGGCATTGCCGATGCCTTGGATCGCCGGCGGCACCAGCACATAGCTCGCCGCCGATTGCACCGATTGCAGCGCGTGGGTGAGGTTCTTGTAGATTGAAAGCAGATCCTCGCCCTTTCCGCGCACCCCCCAAGGCTTGAGCATCACATAGGCGACGCCCGCATTGGCGAGGGTCGCGCTGTTGTCGATCACCGAAATGCCGCCGATACCGATCACCTGCTGCACGCCCGGGATCTTCTGGGCGATCGTGCCGACCTGGTTCAGCACCTGCTGGGTGCGGCCGAGCGAGGCGCCGTCCGGCAACTGAACGCCGACGATCACATAGCCCTGGTCCTCGGTCGGCAGGAAGCCGGTGGGCAGGCGGGCGATGCCCCAAACCGCCCCGCCGATCAGCACCAGCGCCAGAAGACAGACGGGAATCGCATGATGGGTCATGGCGGAGATGATGCCGCCGTACCAACGGGCCAGCCCGTCATAGACGTGGTTGAACCCACGGGCGAGGAAGTTGCGCTTCTCGGGCGGCTTCGGCACCCGCAGGAACAGGGCGCATTGCGTGGGCGTGAGCGTCGAGGCGTTCATGGCGCTGATCAGCGCGGTCGCGGCGATAACCAGCGCGAATTGCGCGTACATCTGCCCGGTCAGCCCCGGGGTCAATGAGGCCGGGATGAACACAGACATCAGAACGAGGGTGATGCCGACAATCGGGCCGAACAGCTCTGACATCGCCTTGACGGCGGCGTCATGGCCGTTGAGCCCATGTTCGAGCTGCTGCGCCGACCCTTCCACCACCACGATCGCGTCATCGACCACGATGCCGATGGAGAGCACGATGGCGAAGAGCGTCGCCATGTTAATGGTGAAGCCGAGCGCGGCCATGGCGGCGAAGGCGCCGATGACGGTGATCGGCACGGTCGTCGCCGGCACGAGCGTCGCCCGCCAATCCTGCAGGAAGACGAGGATCACCACGAGCACGAGGAGGCCGGCCTCGATAAGTGTCTTGTAGACCTCGTCGATCGAGGCGGTGACGAAGAGCGTGGTATCGAAGGGAACGTTGTAGGTCAGCCCCTGCGGGAATTGCTTCGAAAGCGTCACCATCGCCGCCCGCACCTCGTTCGCCACCTGCAAGGCGTTGGCGCCCGGCTGCTGGTAGATGGCGATGCCGGCGGAGGGCTGATTATTGAGCGTGAAGGTCTGGGCGTAGTTCTGCGCGCCCAGCTCGATCCGCGCCACGTCCCTGACGCGCGTCACGAGGCCGCCCGTGCCCTCCGCCGTCTTGATGATGATGTCGCCGAACTGGTCCGGGGTCGTCAGCAGCCCTTCGATATTGATCGTGTATTGGAAAGGCTGGTTGGCGGGCGCGGGCGGCGAGCCGGTCTGCCCGGCCGTCACCGCCTGGCTCTGCTGCTGCACGGCTTTGATGACATCGGCGGGCGTCAGACCACGGGATTTAAGCGCGTTCGGATCGAGCCATAGGCGCATGGCGTAGCTGCCAGCGCCGAAGACGGCGACATTGCCGACGCCCGGCAGCCGCGCCAGAACGTTGGTGATGTTGATGCCGGCGTAGTTGCTCATATAGAGGCTGTCGTAGCGATTGGTCGGCGAGGTCAGCGTCACGATCTGCAGGATCGCGGTCGATTTCTGCTCGACAACGACGCCCTGGGCCTGCACCTGCGCCGGCAGCTGCGCGAGGGCTGCGGAAACGCGGTTCTGCACCAGCACCTGGGCGAAGTTCAGATCGGTGCCGATCTTGAACGTCACCGTCAGCGTATAGAGGCCGTTGCTGGTCGAGCTGGACTGCATATAGAGCATGTCCTGCACGCCGTTGACCTGCTGCTCGATCGGCAGCGCGACGGTATCGACGAGCGTCTGGGCGCTGGCGCCCGGATAGCTCGTCGTCACCTGCACGGTCGGCGGCACGACGTTCGGGTATTGCGCGATCGGCAGCCCGACCAAGGCGACAAGCCCGATCAGCACCAGAACGATCGAGAGGACGTTCGCTAGGACCGGCCGCTCGATAAAGAATTTAGAGAACATGGGCGCCTACTCGGCGCTGGAGGTGTCGGAGGGCACGGGGATCGGCGGGGCGTCCTGTGGCGCCACCGTCTCTCCCGGCACGGCCCTTTGCAACCCGTCGGTGATGACCTTGTCCGTCGCCGTGAGCCCCGTCTCGATCACCCGGAGATTGCCGAGCTTGTTTCCCGTCGTGACGTTGACTTCCTGCACCACGTTCTGGGCGTCGACCACCAGCACGTAGGCCCCGCCCTGGTCGGAGCCGATGGCGGTATCCGGCACCAAAAGCGCGCCCTTATCGATGCCGAGCGGCACCCGGACACGCACGAACATGCCCGGCAGCAGCGTGGTATCGGTATTGGGCATCAGCCCGCGCGCCGAGAGCGTGCCGGATGTCGCATCGACGGTGGGAGCCACATAGTCGAGCTGGCCGATATGCGGGAAGCCGGTCTCGGTTTGCAGCCCGACCTCGACCGGGATGTCCTTCGTATCGACGAAGCGCTTATGGCGTGCCAGGAGGCCGGCGCGGATGCGCTGGACCACCGGCTCACTGACCGAGAAATCCACATAGATGGGTCTGATCTGCACAATGGTCGAAAGCTTCGTATTCTCCCCGCCCGCCCCCACCATCTGGCCGACGGAGACGAGATGGGCGGAGACCAGGCCGTCGAACGGCGCCTTCACCTGGGTATAGGAGTAGTTGATCGCCGCGAGCTGCGTGCTGGCGATTGAATTGTCGAGATTGGCCTGGGCGGCATCCCGTTTCGCCTGGGCATTGTCGAGGTCGGCCTGCGAGTTGACGTTCTGCTGGCGCAAGGCCGCCTGGCGGTCCAGCGCCTGCTGCGCCTGGATCAGCTGCGCCTGCATCGACGCCTGCTGCGCCTGCGCTTGCTGGAGCTGGGCGAAATAAGGCGGCGGCTCGATCGTGAAGAGCGTCGACCCCTTCGTCTCCAGCGCGCCATCGACATAATTCTGGCTGTAGAGGAAGCCGGCGATGCGAGCCACGAGATCGACCGAGTTCATCGCATCCACGTTGCCCGTGGTGTCGAGATACCGGGTCACGTCCTGGACAAGGGGCGTGTTGACGCTCACCTGCGGCGGCGGCGGGGCGACATAAGTATTCGCCTTCTTGCAGCCTACCAGCGAAACGCTCAGCCCGAGCAGGCAAATCAGGGCGGGCCGCGAGACAAAACCGTGCAACAGCATGATTTTACGACGATCTCTTCTGGAAATGATTCGGTCCGGCAGACCCGTTTCTAAAGGTTTTTTCATCAGCTCCGCAAGGTTGATCCGCCCGCAAACCAATCTGATGCCGCCTCGGCGGCAGGCGTTGCCGGCAGACTGTTGCCTTTGCGCCACAGGTCTCTGTTTCCCAAAAAGGGAAGTCGTTCTGATTACGTTCGCTCTATGGTAGATTCATTGGATGACGCCACATCGACGAGGAGAGAGCCGATGGACATCCGGCCGATCCGCTCGGCCGCCGATTATCGCGCCGCGCTCGCCGAGATCGCCCGTCTGACGGAGGAAGAGCCGCCCGAGGGCAGCGACGCGCTCGACCGGCTGGAGGTGATGACGGCGCTGGTGGAGCGGTATGAGAGCCGGCAGAGCGCGATCGGCGTTCCCGACCCCATCGCCGCTGTTCAGTCACGGATGACCGAATTGGGATGGAGCGGTCGGCAGCTCGCGGCAACGGCAGGGCTGTCTGAGAGCAAGGTCAGCGAGGTATTGCGCTACCGGCGGCCGCTCAGCCTCACGATGATCCGGGCGCTCAGCCGGGCGCTCGATCTGCCGGAAGGCGTGCTCGTGCGCGAATATCCGTTGCGGAACCCGGAATAGCACCGCCGGAAATCCGTTCCGGCTGGCCTATTTCGGCACGATCGCGTTGAGGAACAGCGCCACCGCGCCGAAGACGGTGGTGCTGATCACATAGATCGCGAGGAACCAGACCCAGCGCCGGGTCAAAGCGCGCCGGGCGAGCGCTTGCTCCAGCCGGCGCGCCCCCGGCAGGCAGGAGGCCAGCCGCGCCAGCCGGTCGAACGGGTCTTCCCCGCCGGCCGGCCGCTGCCCGGCTGACCTCTGGCCGGGCCGGTCAGTGGTAATGCGCACCGGGCTCCACCTTTCCGCGAAAGATGTAATAGGAGAGCGCGTTGTAGCCGAGGATAAGCGGGATCATCACCACCGCCCCCACCAGCAGGAAGACCTGGCTGGAGTGAACCGAGGCAGCATCCCAGATGGTCAGCGACGGCGGCACGATCATCGGGAAAATCGAATAGCCGAGCCCCAGAAAGCCCAAGGTGAACCAGCCGAGCGCGCAGAGGAAGGGAATCCGCTCATGCGCGACGCTCCCCTCCCGTTGCAGGGCCCGGAAGAACATCACCGCCAGCACGATGCAAAGCGCGGGTGCGAGGCCCGTCGCCAGTATGCCCGGCCAGGCGAACCAGCGCTGGCTGAAGCTCGGGTTGAGGAACGGTGTCCACAGGCTCACGATCCCCAGCAGGACCAGCATGATGGCGCCCAGCACCGCCGTATGCCGCCGCATATTCGCATGTAGCTGGCCGGTGGTGCGCCACAGCAGCCAGCTCGCGCCAAGCAGCGCGTAGCCGAAGATCACCGCGACGCCGCAGAAGACCGTGAACGGCGTCAGCCAGTCGAACGGGGTGCCGGCGAACTGATAGTTCACGACCTTCGTGCCCTGGATGAGGGCGCCGAGGATGGCGCCCTGGCAGAAGGCAGCGATCACCGAGCCGCCGAGGAAAGCCCAGTCCCACCAATGCCGCTGGTGCGGGATCGCGCGGAAGCGGAACTCGAAGGCGACGCCGCGAAAGATCAGCCCCATCAGCATGACGATGATCAGCGGATAAACCGCCGGCAGGATGATGCTGTAGGCGGTCGGAAAGGCGCCGTAGAGGCCGCTGCCCCCCAGCACCAGCCACGTCTCGTTCCCGTCCCAGACCGGCGCGATGGTGTTCACCATCACGTCGCGGTCGTGCTCGTCATGCTCGGCCACGAACAGCATGCCGACGCCGAGGTCGAAACCGTCGAGGGTGACATAGCAAAGGATCACGAAGGCCATGATACAGGCCCAGATGACGGGCAGGATCGGATGCCCGGCCAGAGAGGCGATCATTCCGCATGTACTCCCATCGGGTCGCCGGGTCGGTTTTCCAAGCGGTGGCCGGTGCCGCCGGCGGGCCCCGGGGTGATGCCTTGGGTGCGCTGCGGCGCGTCGGTCTCAGGCGGCTCCTCCGTCAGGCTCGGCGGATGCGCCATCATCGCCAGCAGGTAGCGGATGCCGATGCCGAAGATGACGGTGTAGATGACCAAGATCAGCGCGCAGGAGAAGGCGACCAGCGGCAACGTCACCGGTGAGACGCTATCCGCCGTTCGTAACTGGCCGAAGACGGTCCATGGCTGCCGGCCGACCTCCGTCGTCGTCCAGCCCGCGAGGATGCAGACGAAGCCGGCGGGCGAGAGCAGCACCGCCGCCCTGTGGAACAGGGGTGTGTCATAGAGCAGCCTTTTGTAGCGCAGCCATAGGCTGACGAGGCCGAGCAGGAACATCAGCACGGCGACGCCGACCATAACGCGGAAGGACCAGAAGACGACGAAGACGACCGGCCAGTCGTTCTTCGGGAAGGCGTCGAGCCCGCGCACCAGCCCGTCCCAGGTATGGGTGAGAATGACCGAGCCGAGATGCGGCAGCGCGATCTCCAGCCGGTTCCGGTTCTGCCCCTCATCCGGCAGGCCGAACAGCACCAGCGGCTGGCCGGCCTTGGTCGTGAAGTCGCCCTCCATCGCCGCGATCTTGACCGGCTGGTATTGGAGCGTGTTGCGGCCCTGCTCGTCCCCCGCGTACATCTGGATGGGCATCACGATCGCGGCCATCCACATCGCCATGGAGAAGAGCAGCCGTGCCACCGGGTTGCGCCGGTCGCGCAGCAGGTGGAAGGCGCCGACGCCGCCGACCGCGAAGGCCGTCGCGATGTAGGCCGCGAGCACCATATGCGCCCAGCGGTAGGGAAAGCTCGGGTTGAAGCAGATCGCCCACCAATCGACCGGCACGAAGGCGCCGTTCGCGCCGATCTTGAAGCCGGCCGGTGTCTGCATCCAGGAATTGGCCATCAGAATCCAGCTCGCGGAAATCAGCGTGCCGATCGCCACCATGCAGGTGGCGAACAGATGCAGCTTCTTGCCCACCCGCTTCAGGCCGAAGATCATGATGCCGAGGAAGCCCGCCTCCAGAAAGAAGGCGGTCAGCGTCTCCCAGGCCAGAAGCGGGCCGAGGATGGGGCCTGCCTTGAAGGAATAGCCGCTCCAGTTGGTGCCGATCTCATAGGCCATCACCAGGCCTGAGACGACGCCCATGGCGAAGGCGACGGAGAAGATCTTCAGCCAGTAACGGAAGGCGGCCATGTAGACTTCCTGGCCGGTGATCACCCACAGGAGCCTTCGAGCACCGCGAGAAAGCTCGCGGAACCGATCGAGAACGCCGGAAACAGGATGTGGAAGGCGATGGTGAAGCCGAACTGCGCGCGGGCGAGAATGACCGCGAGAGCTGGGGCAGCGGTGGCAGCAGCGCTCATGACATCAGATCCTCATCGTATGATCCCTCATCCGCGCGGTGAGGGTCGCCCATCTTCTCGTCGGTCTTCGCGCCGGTCGCGACTTTTCCGCCACGACCGGAGCCTATCAGGGGCAGCTTGTTCTTCAACTCCAACAGCCGGGCAACGCGGCCGCCCAGGCGGATAAGTTCGGTGAGCTGCTCGGTTTCGAGCTTCTGAATGTCCTCGGACCATCGGGTGATGAGTTCGAGGAGATCGTGCATCTCCTGTATCCGGTCATGCGCGTGGCGATTCTCGCGGCTCGATGCGGTGTCGAGCAGCAGATCCCGCAGCACCGACAAGGTCGGGTCAAGCTCCCGCCGCCGCCGCTCCTCGGCCAGGATGCGGACGATCTGCCAGACATCGTCGGGCGTGGAGAAATGCTCGCGCCGGTCGCCCGGCAGGTGTTGCAGCCGCACGAGCCGCCAGGATTGCAGCTCCTTCAGCCCCATGGAGACGTTGGAGCGCGAGAAGCCCAGCGCCTCGGCGATCTCGTCCGCCGGCAGCGGCCGCGCCGAGAGGAACAGCAACGCGCAGATTTGCCCGACCGTCCGGTTGATGCCCCAGCGGCTTCCCATTTCACCGAAATGGAGCACGAAGGCCTGTACGATCGGGGACAATTCCAAAAAATAGAACTTTCAGTATTTTCTGAAAGAACAATACCATTCACGGGCCGGTGAGATCAACTCAGGTGAAATCACCCCGCATCTCCGGCCACGGGCGCCCGGCTCATACGACGTTATCCGGCGCCAGACGGCATTGCCCTTCCGCATCGATTTCGATCTGGAGGGTAGCGTGCCCGATCCGGAAGCGCTGCCGCAACTGTTCGCAGGTACTGCGTAGAAACAAATCCCCCGGATGGATGCCGGGCATGACGAGATGCCCGGTCAATGCCGTCTCGGTGGTGCTCATCGCCCAGATATGAAGATCATGCACCTGGGCGACGCCGGGGAGTGTAGCCAGGTAACCGCGCACGGCCGCAGCGTCGATCCCCTCCGGCACCGCGTCGAGCGACATGCCGACGGATTGCCGCAGCAGATCCCAGGTGCCGAAGATGATGACGCCGGAAATGACGATGGAGACGAGCGGGTCGATTCGGTTCCAGCCGGTGAGGGTGATGATCAGCGCGGCGACGACGACGCCGGCCGAGACCAGCGCATCGGCCAGCATGTGCTGGAAGGCGCCCCGGATGTTGAGGTCGCCCTTCCGGCCCGAAGCGAACAGCCAGGCGCTGATGCCGTTGATGGCGATGCCGATCGCGGCGACGATCATCACCGTGACCCCGGCGACCGGCTCGGGATGGACCAGCCGCTGCACGGCTTCGAGGAAGATCGCCCCTGTCGCCAGCAGCAGCAGCCCGGCGTTCAGCAGCGCGGCGAGGATCGTCGTGCGGCCAAGGCCATAGGTGAAGCGCGCGGTCGGCGCCCGGCGCGCGAGAACCGTCGCCAGCCAGGCCGCCGCGAGGCCGAGCACGTCGGTCAGGTTATGGGCGCCGTCGGCGATCAGCGCGACGGAGCCGCCGAGCACGCCATAGACGACCTCGGCCACGACGAAGCCGACATTGAGGATAATCCCGATCAGGAAGGCCCGGCCGAAATTGGCCGGCGCATGCACATGCCCGGCATGGGAATGGCCGCCGTGGGAATGCCCCGCATGATCATCGTGGTCGTGGTGATCATGCCCCCCATGCTCATGGTCGTGCTCATGATCATGCCCATGGTCGTGTGCCCCGGCGCTCATGCCACGCTCGTCCCCACGCTGGCGGCCGGCGCGCTCTCTTGCGGGAAAGCCCGCCCTCCCTCAGAAGACGGGGGCGATGAGAAGCTCAATGCCATGTTGAAACTACGGGTCATTCCCTGCCTCGACGTGAAAGACGGTCGGGTGGTGAAAGGCATCAATTTCGTCTCTCTGCGGGATGCCGGTGATCCCGTGGAACAAGCGGCTCTCTATGACACGGCCGGCGCCGACGAGCTGACCTTCCTCGATATAACCGCAAGCCACGAGAACCGCGATACGATCCTCGATGTCGTTTCCAAGACGGCCGCGCGGATTTTCCTGCCGCTGACCGTGGGCGGCGGCATCCGCTCCACGGCCGATATGCGCCGCCTGCTGCTCGCAGGCGCGGATAAATGCAGCATCAATTCCGCCGCCATCTCCCGGCCCGAGTTGGTCAGCGAGGCGGCGGAGAAGTTCGGCAATCAATGCGTGGTCGTCGCGGTCGATGCCCGTGGCGCCGGCCCCGGCCGCTGGGAGGTGTTCAGCCATGGCGGTCGGCAGGCGACGGGGCTGGACGCTGTCGCCTGGTGCCAGCGCATGGCCATCATGGGCGCGGGCGAGATCCTGCTCACCAGCATGGACCGGGACGGCACCCGGCGCGGCTTCGACCTCGATCTGCTGCGCGCGGTCTGTAGCTCGGTCACCATCCCCGTCGTCGCCTCCGGCGGCGTCGGCAGCCTGCGGCATTTCGTGGAGGGCGCACAGGCCGGCGCGACCGGGCTTCTGGCCGCCAGCGTGTTTCACTTCGGGCAATTCACCGTGGCGCAGGTGAAGCAGGCGCTGGATGAGGCTCACCTGCCCGTCCGCCTGCCGCGCGCGGCGCAAGGGTGGGAATGATGGCCGAGACGGTACGAGATGCGGCGGTGCTAGACCGCCTGTGGGAGACGATCGCGAGCCGCCGTGGCGCGGACCCGGCACTCAGCCACTCCGCCCGTCTGCTGTCGCGCGGCACCGCCAAGGTCGCGCAGAAATTCGGCGAGGAAGCGGTCGAATGCGTCATCGAGGCGGTGCGCGGTGAAAGCCGCGAAGCCTTGATCGCCGAGAGCGCCGACGTTCTCTATCACCTCATGCTGCTCTGGGTGGATGCGGAGGTGCGGCCCGAGGAGGTCTGGGCCGAGCTCGCGCGGCGCGAGGGCATGAGCGGCATCGCCGAGAAGGCGTCGCGCCCGAAGTGATCCCGCTCTAGAGCGTTTCCTATTCGCTTACGCTCACAGTCACCGCTCTAGCTCTTTGTTTTTACGAGCATCTTCACCCGATCAGATGATTCCATATGATCGGGATTCTGCTCTAACTCGCTTTGTAGACGACCTTCTTGCCCTCATCGGCCGCCCGCCACAGATACCAGGCGGCGGTGCTGCGATAGGGCGCCCAAGCCAGCCCGGCCTCGGCCAGCGCCTTGGGCTTCGGCTGCGCATCGAGCCCGTGCAGAAGGCGAAACCCCTCGCGGACCCCAAAATCATCCACCGGTAGCACGTCCGGGCGGCCGAGGTTGAAGATCAGCAGCATCTCCACCGTCCAGCGGCCGATGCCGCGCACGGTCGTCAGCCGCTCGATCAGCGCCGCGTCATCCAGCCGCGCGGCGGCACGGCGCGTCGGCACTGTGCCGTCGATCGACTTGCGGCAGAGGTCATGGATGGCAGCGATCTTGCTCTCGGACCAGCCGCAGCCCTTCAGCGCCATGACCTCGGTGAGGAGAATCTCCTCCGGCTTGGGAAAACCCGCCTCGGGGTAGAGGGCGAGGAACCGGCCGAGGATCGCCTCGGCCGCGCGGCTGTGAAGCTGCTGATGGGCGATGGCGCGGATCAGCGCCTCGAAGGGTTCGCGGTGGCGTTCCGGCGCCAGCCGGCAGGGGCCGATCCGTTTGATGAGCGGCGCGAAGGCGGGTTCGGCGGCGCCGAGATGGCGGCGGGCGATGGTCATAGCAGCGACCCCTGGCCGGCGCCGCGCGGCGCGCGCCGGGGCTTGGGCGCCGTCTCGCCGCCATCCGCCGTCGCCGCGACCGCGCCATCCGCGAAACGGACCGAGATCGCGCCGCCCGGCGTGACCGCCGCCGCCCGGGTCAGCGGATGCCCGTCCGCATCCGAGACGAGGGCGAAGCCACGCTCCAGCACCGCCCTATAGGAGACGGAGCCGAGCCGCGCTGACAGCCCCTCCAGCCAAGCCCGCGCCTCGCGCTGCCCGGCCACGACCGGCCCCGGATGGAGCCGCCCGCTGACCCGCCCCTCGGCCTGGGCAAGCTGACCGATGCGATGCCGCAAGCCGGAAGCAAGGCCCTGCCGCGCCAAAGCCATCGCGTTCCGCCGCAGCCCGAGCAACTGCGGCAAGCCGAGCCGCAGCCGCGTCTCGGCCTCGCGCAGATGGCGGCCGAGGCCGTCGAGCCAGGTGGCCGGCGCCGGCAGCCGCTCGGCCGCATGCCGCCATTCGGCCCGGCGCATCAGCAGCAGATTGCGCGGCGCCATCCGCAGCCGCTCGGCCCGGTCATCGAGCCTTTGCCGCGTCTGCCCCAGCAGGCCCGCGATATCGGGCAGGCCGCGCCCGGCACCGGTGACGCGCAGCCGCCCCTCGCCCATCCGCCGCGAGACGGCGGCCGCCAGACGGCCCGCCTTCTGCGCCACATCGGCCGCGAGTTCGATCCGCGCTGGCACGGCGAGTTCGGCGGCCGCCGTCGGCGTCGGCGCCCGCCGGTCGGAGGCGAAATCGATCAGCGTCGTATCCGTCTCATGTCCGACCGCCGAGATCAGCGGTATCGTGCAGGCCGCCGCCGCCCGCACCACAGCCTCGTCATTGAAGGCCATCAGGTCTTCCAGGCTGCCGCCGCCACGCGCCACGATCAGCACATCCGGCCGCGCGATCAGCCCCCCCGGCGGCAACGCCGACATCCCCGCGATCGCCGCCGCGATTCGCGCCGCCGCGCCCTCGCCCTGCACCGGCACCGGCCAAAGCAGGATGGGGCGCGGGAAGCGCCGCGCGATGGTGGTGCGGATATCCTGCAACACCGCCCCCTGCTCCGAGGTGATCACGCCGACCAGATGCGGCAGCATCGGCAGGGCGCGCTTCCGCTGTTCGGCGAACAGCCCCTCCTCCGCCAGCCGTGCGCGCAGCATCTCGATCCGGGCGAGCAGCGCGCCTGCGCCCGCATACTCCATCCGCTCGACGATGAGCTGATAGCTCGACCGCTCGCCATAGGCGGTGACACGCCCGGTCGCGATGACCTCAACCCCGTTCTCGGGCACGAGGCCGAGACGCGAGACGGCGGATTTCCAGACGATGCCAGCGATCTTCCCGTTCTCGTCCTTGAGCGAGAAATACATATGGCCGGAGGCGTAGCGCTTGAACTCCGTGATCTCGCCCCGCACCCGCACGCGGCCGAAGGCGCCTTCCAGCGTCCGCTTCACGGCGGCGGAAATCTCGCTCACCGAATATTCAGGGATATTACTGGCGGTCTGGGGCAAGTCGAGCATTTCGGCCATCGCCGCAGATTATGCTAGAGCCACGCCGGTTTGAAGTGGGCGAGGGTCTTGGGATGCGCGTTCTGGTGGTGGGCTCCGGCGGCCGTGAACATGCCCTGGCGAGGGCGATCGACCGCAGCCCGCTCGTCACCGCCATTTTCTGCGCCCCCGGCAACCCGGGCATCGCGGCGCATGCGATCCTCGTGCCGATCCCCGCCACCGATGTCGCAGCGCTGACGAGCTTCGCCGCCGCCAATGACATCGACCTCGTCGTGCCGGGGCCGGAGGCGCCGCTGGTCGCGGGGCTTGCGGACGCGCTCGCCGCCTGCGGCATCCGCTGCTTCGGGCCGAGCGCCGCCGCCGCCCGGCTGGAGGGCAGCAAGCAGTTCACGAAGGAGGTCGCGGATGCCGCCGGCATCCCGACCGCACGCTGGGAAGCCTTCACCGACAGCCACCACGCGCTGGACTTCGTACAGCGGCGCGGCGCGCCGATTGTGGTGAAGGCCGATGGCCTCGCCGCCGGCAAGGGTGTCGTGGTCGCGCGGACGGTGGCGGAGGCCGAGGCCGCCGTCATCGCCTGCCTGCGGGACGGCAGCTTCGGCGTGGCCGGGGCGACCGTGGTGATCGAGGAATGCCTGACCGGCCAGGAGGTTTCGGTCTTCGCGCTGTGTGACGGTCGGGATGCGATCTTCCTCGGCGCCGCGCGCGACCATAAGCGCGTGGGGGACGGTGATACCGGCCCCAATACCGGCGGCATGGGCGCCGTGGCACCGCCGCCCGGCTTCACGCACGAGACACAGGCTTTGGTGATGGACGGCATCATCCGCCCGACGCTGGCCGAGATGGCGCGGCGCGGCACGCCCTTCACCGGCATTCTCTTCGCCGGGCTGATGCTGACCGAGCACGGGCCGAAGCTCATCGAATACAATGTCCGCTTCGGCGATCCGGAGGCTGAGACCCTGCTGCCGCTGCTGGAGAGCGACATCGTGCCGGCGATGATCGCCGCCTGCGCGGGCGATGTCGCGGCCGTCTCGCTCGCCTGGCGGGCGGAGGCTTCGGTTTCGGTCGTGCTCGCCGCCGCCGGCTACCCGGGCACCTACCAGCGCGGCAGCGTCATTCGCGGGCTGGGGCACGCCGCGGCCGGCGCGGAGGTCTCCGTCTTCCATGCCGGCACCCGGGCCGAGGCCGAGGATGTGGTCGCCGATGGCGGCCGCGTTCTCGTCGTCAACGCCACGGCGCCGAGCCTCGATCAGGCACGGGCGCGGGCCTATGCGGCGGTGGACGCCATCGATTGGCCGGAGGGCTTCTGCCGCCGCGATATCGGCGGCTTCGTGTGAGGGTCGGGCCGCACCTTATCGCCGCTCGGTGAAAAAGGCGCGGAGCAGATCGCCGCATTCCGTCTCCCGCACGCCGCCAATGACCTCGGGGCGATGGTGGCAGGAGGATGCGGCGAAGACGCGGGCGCCATGCTCCACCCCGCCGCCCTTCGAGTCATAGGCGCCGAAGATCAGCCGGGCGACGCGGAAGGCGCTGATGGCGCCCGCGCACATCGGGCAAGGTTCCAGCGTGACGACGAGGGTGCAATCGGTGAGCCGGGGTGAGCCGCGTTGCGCGGCGGCGGCGCGGAGCGCCAGCAGCTCGGCATGGGCGCTGGCGTCGTGATCCGCTTCCGTGCGGTTGCCGGCGGCGGCCAGCACCACCCCTGCCCCATCCAGCACGACGGCGCCGACCGGCACCTCCCCGCGCGCGGCGGCGGCCTGGGCTTCTTGCAAAGCGAGGTCCATGGGCGTCATGCGCCCTCGTTTAACCTGCGGGTGGAGATGCGGCCAGATAGTCATAGCAGGCGAGAACCGCCGCGCGGACGCTCAGCGGCGTCTCCTCGCCGGACCAATGGGCGATCTTCATCCACTCCGCCGCGTCCAGGTAATGGCCGTTGGTCAACCAAGTATTGACGTTATATTTCAGGAACTTTCGCATCGCCATATCGACCTCCGCCCGGTCGTATTCCCCGGTGAGATAATGGCGGCAGAGCACATAGCTCATCTGCCCCTCGGACCGGATGCGCGCGAGCGATGCAGGCGGCTTCATCCCAGCATAGTCGAACCGCGCCAAAGCCTCCGTATAGGCCCGGGCATCGACATAACACTGAAGGGTCAAGCCAATCAGCATCTTGTTACGAATGTGCTTCTCTCTGATCAGAAATGGATCGTAATGCTCAATGTAGTGAGCATAGTTTTCACTGTCGTGCTTCCCCTGCAGAAGCCAGTTGCAGAGCGCAAGCGTCAGATGTCGGTTACCCTCGGTGCCGCCGCGCGTGTAGGTGCCGGGTCTCTCATCGTCGCGAATGGCAATCGTGACCCATTCTTGTGCCCGTGCCAGCAGAGCTTTCGCCGGCTCGTCATAGCCGACGAGAAGGCATTGAACCGCCTTGTTAAGTTGAACGCGGGCGCTGCTCGCGAGCCCACCGGCATCTCTCATCTCTTCAAAGGCTCTATTCAGTAACCGCGCATAGCCCGTTTTTCCGTCTAGAAGACGCCGCTCGTCGACTGGGTCGAAGACCTCCATGGCTAATTTCCAATCACGGAATTTTTTGCGCCGCCGAAACTGACAGTACGTGCGGCATGGGCTTCCTGTAGCGCGCGGTCCATGGGCGTCATGCGCCCGTTTAGCCTGGTGGCGGGGACGCGGCCAGATAGTTGTAACAGGCGAGTACCGCCGCGCGGGCGCTCAGCGGCGTCTCCTCACCGGACCAATGGGCGATCTTCATCCACTCCGCCGCGCGCAGGTAATCGCCTTCGTCCATCCAAGTATTGACGTTATATTTCAGGAACTTTCGTATCGCCATATCGACCTCCGCCCGGTCGTATTCCCCGGTGAGATAGTGGCGGCAGAGCACATAGCTCATCTGCCCCTCCGACCGGATGCGCGCGAGCGATGCAGGCGGCTTCATTCCAGCATAGTCGAACCGCGCCAAAGCCTCCGTATAGGCCCGGGCATCGACATAACACGGGAGGGTCAAGCCGATCTCCCTCTTGTCACGCGCGTGTTTCTCCCTGACCAGAAATGGATCGTAATGCTCTATGTAGTGAGCATAGTTTTCACTGTCGTGTTCCCCCGTCAGAAGCCAGTTGCAAAGCGCAAGCGTCAGATGTCGGCTACCCTCGGTGGCGCCGCGAACATCGTAGTTGGGTCTCTCATCGTCGCGAATGGCAATCGTGACCCATTCCTGTGCCCGTGCCAGCAATGCTTTCGCCGGCTCGTCATAGCCGACGAGAAGGCATCGAACGGCTACGGTAAGGTCCGCATCGGCGTTACTTGCCAGCCCGCCCACATCTCTCTCGCTCTCAAAAGATCGGCTAAGCGCCCACTTATAACCCGTGTCGCCATCAAGCAGACGCCGCTCGTCAACTGGATCAAATACCATCACAGCTAATTTCCAACTACAGAATTCCTGACACCGCCAAAACCCACAGTCGCCGTTCTAAGCCGACCCCTTCGCAAGTTGCCAAGTGCTTCATGTCGGGTCTCGGGAGAAAGGGTCGTGTCCTTCTCAAGCGTCTGGATAGCTTGCTTGATTGCTTTCGCCCGAGCCGATTTCCTCGTAAACGTCGAAGATTGCCGGATCGTTACCGTATCGCCGCGATACTTCGCGTCCCAAAGCGTCACCTCCCCGGTCTTCGTATTCACGGATATAACGTCAGCACCATGAGACCCAATCGGGTCACCCCAGCGAATAACCTGCTGATCTGGCACGTTGTGAACGGCCAAGGCAAGTTGGGTTTCGGTTATGGCCGCATTCACATGCGAGACGTTTTCCGGATTGAACCTCCGAACACCGCGCACTTCGGATTGGGCACGTGGGAGTGGAGGCTTCGTTGCGATGGTCTTCGGCGCGGGAACTGCCGCTCCCGCGCCCTTGATGTCAGCGACAACGCCGGCAAAGGGCAGGAATTCCTCGAAAGAATCGAGTTCCCGGCGGAGTTTGTCCTCTTCACGCTGGATGAGTTTGGCGGCGTCGTCCTCTTCATCTCCAGGTTCGTTGAGATTCTCCTTCTCGCTATCGAATTCCGGGAGATCGTCGGCCACAAGTCGCAGCAGAGGCGTCGCATGGCTCGTCGAAGTCGCGGCGGCAGCCCAAAGCTGTACCGGGGGCAGCGACCTGTTAGCCTTCGGTCGAAGCGGCGGGACCGGCGAACGCCGAATCGTATCTGTATCGTGATAAATGTCAGGTGAGGAAGCCGCCTTTGCCGCCGCGAGCGCCGCATCGACATCACCATGATACGCGGTGATGTGGGCCGCCGAAGCGTGCATGGCAGCCGACAACCCCTCGGAGGTCCAAAGCTCCGTCCCGTTGATGCGCGCGGGTCGGTGGCCAAGCCTCGCGTCGGAATTCCCCATCGGGTTTAGAAGAACCGAAGGCACAATATCGGTGTTCGGCCAGGGCGCAGGCCCTGCCTCACCCCCATGCCCGGATTGGGAGTTGCGATGCGCCCAATAGTCGGCTTCGGCCTCCGCCTCGGTCATCGATTGCGAGTGCGCAACGTGATGCTGCTCGGGCTCCGCGTCCAACGCCGTCGGCGGCTCCGGCACGAACCACCCCCGGAACACCACCCAGCCGGGATAGTCCCGCTTGAATTGCGCCCATTCCGGCGGCTCCGGCTCTCCATCGGCCAGAAAGATGAACGGCACCTTCAGATAGCGCGGGTAGGGAAACTGCCTGTCGAGATCGTCCATCGTCCGCCATCCATTACGTTAGACTAACTAACATATTTGGATGCGAATAAGCAATTAATTTTCGTTTCGAGTCAGCGACGGATAGGTGCGCGGCCGGCTAGGCGCGGCCGGCTAGGCGCGGCCGGCTAGGCGGGCCGCGCTAGAGCAGATCCCGATCATATGGAATCATCCGATCGGGTGAAGATGCTCGTAAAAACAAAGAGCTAGAGCGGTGACTGTGAGCGTAAGCGAATAGGAAACGCGCTAGTCGCTGATGCGCTCGATTGTGGCGCCGACGGCCGAAAGCTTGCCCTCGACATCCTCATAACCGCGATCGAGGTGATAGACGCGGTTCACCACCGTCTCACCCTTCGCGGCCAGCCCGGCGAGGATCAGCGAGGAGGACGCGCGCAGGTCGGTCGCCATCACCGGCGCGCCGGACAAGGACGGCACGCCCCGCACGATCGCCGAGGCGCCATGCACATTGATCCGCGCGCCCATGCGGTTCAGCTCCGGTACATGCATGAAGCGATTCTCGAAGATCGTTTCGGTGATCATCGAGGCGCCCTCCGCCACCGCCATCAGCGCCATGAACTGCGCCTGCATGTCGGTCGGGAAGCCGGGATAGGGCTCGGTCATCACATCCGCGCCGTGCAGCCCGTTCAGCCGGCGCACGCGCACGCCGTCCGGCACCTCCGTCACCTCGACGCCGGCCTCCTCCAGCACGCGGCCGACCGCGCCGAGATGGTCGAGCCGCGCGTCGCCGCAGCACGACATCGCCGCCGGCGATCGCCGCGGCGCAGGCATAGGTGCCGGTCTCGATCCGGTCGGGGATGATCGGCATGCGTGGCGCCATGCAGCCGGGCCACGCCCTCGACCACCAGCTTGTCCGTGCCGATGCCGCTCGATCCGCGCGCCCATCGCGACCAGGCAGTGGCAAGATCGCTGATCTCCGGCTCCCGCGCCGCGTTGGCGCAGCACCGTCTGCCCGTCGGCGAGGCTCGCCGCCATCAGCAGGTTCTCGGTCGCGCCGACCGAGACGAAGGGAAGCACGATGGTCGCCCCGCGCAGCCGGCCGGCAACGCGCGCCATCGACATAGCCGGCGTCGAGTTCGATCGCGGCGCCCATCTGCTCCAGCCCCTTGAGGTGCAGGTCGACCGGCCGCGTGCCGATGGCGCAGCCGCCGGGCAGCGAGACCCGCGCCTCCCCCACCCGCGCCAGCAGCGGCCCGAGCACCAGGATGGAGGCGCGCATCTTGCGCACGATGTCGTACGGCGCCTCGGTATTGGTGATCGGGCCGCCGAGCGAGAGCGAGCGGCCGTCATTGCCGGCACGGTCCACCGCGATGCCGTGCTGGGCCAGCAGCTGCGCCATCGTCTCGATATCGGCGAGCCGCGGCACGTTGGTCAGCACCAGCCGCTCCTCGGTCAGCAGCCCGGCGGCCATCAGCGGCAGCGCTGGCGTTCTTGGCGCCGCCGATGGGAATTTCGCCAGACAGCGGCCGGCCGCCGACGATCCGGATGCTATCCATGCACGCGATCCAATCTTCTACAAGCCGGGGCAGCGCGACGCCGCGCTGGCCCATGTATTTGCCCGCCTTGTCGGCGTAGCTGATCTCGCAGCGGCCCGTCGCCGCGCAGGAACAGGAACTGGCAGATGCCCTCGCAGGCATAGATCTTGGCCGGCAGCGGCGTGGTGTTGCTGATCTCGATCGTGACCTGGCCCTCCCATTCCGGCTCCAGCGGTGTCACGTTCACGATGATGCCGCAGCGGGCATAGGTGGATTTGCCCAGGCAGATCACCAGCACGTCGCGCGGGATGCGGAAATATTCGACCGTGTGGGCCAGCGCGAAGCTGTTGGGCGGAATGATGCAGACGGGCACCTTGCGGTCGACGAAGCTCGACGGGGTGAAGTCCTTGGGGTCGACCACCGCCGAATTGACGTTGGTGAAAATCTTGAACTCGTCGGCCACCCGCGCATCGTAGCCGTAGCTGGACAGCCCGTAGCTGATGACGCCCTCGCGCTTCTGCGTCTCGACGAAAGGGTCGATCATCGCATGCTCGGTCGCCAGCTTGCGGATGACATGATCGGGCAGGACGGCCATGGGCGGTGCGACTCCGGCAGGACTAGGGGGGCAGGCTGAGAGGGCGAGCGACCCGTCTAGCCCAGGCCGGGCACGAAATCCTAGAGCTAGTCTGAAATATCCGGATACACGGCGTGGGCCGAGCCGGGTCCGTCGGCCTCGTCACCCTCTCGGCCGCGCGCCTGTTCCTTGCGGCGGCGGAGATTGGCGCGGAGTGCCGCGGCCTGCCGCGCCTCGCGCTCAGCGCGGGCCTTCATCGCGGCGGCGGTGAGCCTGGGCTCGGGTTTCGGGGCGTCGTCCACGCGCCGGATCTGCGTCTTCCCGAAAGCCCTGTCAATTTGCTCGCAACCCTTTGTTTTCCCCGGACGCATTATAAGCTGGCGCTCGGGCATCCCGCTCTTTCAGGATGATCGTTATCCGCCGTGCGTCGGCACCGGGTCGCCGCATCGGCTCACGGATGGGGAGGACGACCATGCCGGATGAAAGCGCGCAACTCGAAAAGCGGGCGTGGCTTGAGTTGCATGAGGGCGGCTACAAGCACGGGCTCAGCAACCGCCAGATCCAGATGATCGCCATCGGTGGCGCGATCGGCACCGGGCTTTTCCTGGGCGCCGGCGCCCGGCTGCAACTGGCAGGCCCCGGCCTCGCGGTCGTCTATCTCGTCTGCGGCATCTTCGCCTTTCTCATTCTCCGCGCGCTGGGGGAGCTGGTGATGCACCGGCCGACCTCGGGCAGCTTCTGCTCCTACGCACGGGAGTTTCTTGGCGAGGAGGCATCCTACGTCGCCGGCTGGCTCTATTTCCTGAACTGGGCGATGACCGGCATCGTCGATATCACCGCCGTCGCTCTCTACATGCATTACTGGCAGGTCTTCGGGCCGGTGCCGCAATGGGTTTTCGCCTTTGTCGCCCTCGTCATCGTCACCGCTACCAACATGGTCGGCGTCAAATGGTTCGGCGAGATGGAATTCTGGTTCGCCATCCTGAAGGTGGCGGCGCTCATCCTATTCCTGGTCATCGGCCTGATCGTGCTCGGCTTTGGCATCCATGTCGGCGGCCACAGGCCCGGCTTCAGCATGATTTCGACCAATGGCGGCATCTTCCCGCACGGGCTGCTGCCGGCCATCGTCATCACCCAAGGCGTCGTCTTCGCCTATGCGGGGGTCGAGATCCTGGGCGTCGCCGCGGGGGAGGCGCAGGACGCCAAGAAGATCCTGCCCCGCGCCATCAACAGCGTGATCTGGCGTATCGCCATCTTCTACGTGGGCTCGGTGATCCTGCTGGTCATGCTGCTGCCCTGGAACGCCTATCACGCCGGGCAGAGCCCCTTCGTCACCTTCTTCCACAACCTCGGCATAGGCGGCTCTGGCAGCGTGATGAATATCATCGTCATCACGGCGGCGCTCTCCAGCCTGAATTCCGGGCTCTATTCCACCGGGCGCGTGTTGCGCTCCCTGGCGATCGGCGGTTCTGCGCCGCCGACGCTCGCCCGGCTGAACGCCCAGGCGATTCCCTATTACGGCATCCTTGTCACGGTCGCGGTCTATGTGGTGGGCGTCGTGCTGAACTACGTCGTCCCGTCCCAGGTGTTCGAGCTGGTGCTGAACGTTGCCTCGCTCGGCATCATCAGCACCTGGGGCTTCATCGTCGTCTGTCAGATGAAGCTGCGGACCTCGATCAGGCGGGGCGAGAACGAGGAGGTTTCCTTCCGGATGCCCTTCGCGCCCTTCACCGCCTGGCTGACGCTCGCTTTCCTGGCGGCGGTGCTCGTGCTGATGGCCTTTGACTTTCCGGACGGGACGGTGACGGTCTGCTCCATCCCGGTCATTGCCGTGATCCTGACGGTGGGTTGGATTCTGCTGCGGAAGCGCGGCGAGGTGATGAGTTCGACCATGCCTTCGGCGACGCTGACGCGCCGCGTCTTCGACGCGGATGACGGGCCGTAGAGCAAGGCAGGACAGGCGGCTTCAGACTGGGGTTGCGCCTGAAACCGGGCCAGCCTATGAAGCCGCCGCGCGCCTTGGCACGCTGCTGTAGCTCAGTGGTAGAGCACTCCCTTGGTAAGGGAGAGGTCGAGAGTTCAATCCCCTCCAGCAGCACCATCTTTTCAAAGACTTAGGGCTTCTTTTTCGCGTCTTTGCGCTCGATTTCCTCAGACTGCGCGACTATTGCACGTCTATTTTTTCGCTAGAGCAGATCCCGATCATATGGAATCATCTGATCGGGTGAAGATGCTCGTAAAAACAAAGAGCTAGAGCGGTGACTGTGAGCGTAAGCGAATAGGAAACGCTCTAGAGCGTTTCTTGTTGGGTCTGAATCCACATTTGGATTCGCTGAGGGGGCGAATGCCCTAAACCTCCCGACGCGACCGCCGCAGGAATCGGCTGAAGGCCGCGAGCGTCGCTTCCGATGCGTAATGCTCCATGCCCTCGGCATCGGCCTCGGCCGCCTCGTCGGGAACGCCGAGCGCCTGCAGAACCTCGACCATCAGCCGATGCCGCACGCGCACCCGCTGCGCTAGCTCCTGCCCCGCCTCCGTCAGGAAAATCCCCCGATAGGGCCGCGAGGTGACGAGCCCCTCCCGCTTCAGCCGCGCGATACATTTCAGCGCGGTCGGATGCGTGACACCCATGCGCTTGGCGATATCCGTCGCCCGCGCCTCGCCATGCGCCGCCATGAGATCGGCGATCAGCTCGACATAATCCTCCTGCACCGCGCTCGACCGCGCTGTCCGCGCGCGGCCGAAGCGGAGGGCCTGCGTCGGCTCCTCCGGCATATCGGTGGCGGGCTCGGTCCGCGTATCGCTCAAGGTCCGTGTCACCCTTTCTCCGTCTGTCCATTCTATCGGATCGGCAGCGGGTCGCGTCAATGTGAGGCATGGGCTTAACAGAGACCCCCAGCCCTACCTCAAAGCTTATTGACCGAATTATACCCTTGGCTACATTGCGCCCCATCCTGGATGATTGATCTTGGTTGTTGGGGAAAAAGTGACACCGATGGGCGGCAATGTTAGCGATCCCTGTCCCTGTGCCGCCGCGGATGCCCCGCTGACCCTGTCCCTCGAACAGCGGCTGCGCGCACTCGACCGCTCCAGAATTCTGCGCACCCGCGCCGCCGGGCGCAGCTGGCGCCTGCTCTGGCTGCTGGCGGGGCCGGGCGTCCTCGTCATGCTGGGGGAGAATGACGGGCCGAGCATGGTCTCCTACGCCACCACCGGGGCGACCTACGGCATCGGCTTCTTCGTCCCCTTCATCATCGCGACCTTCGTCATGGCCTATATCGTTCAGGAAATGACCGTACGGCTCGGCATCGCGACGGAGCGCGGCCATGCGGAGCTGATCTTCCAGCGTTTCGGCCCTTTCTGGGGCTATTTCGCCATGGCCGATCTCGTCTTCGGCAATGTCCTCACGCTCGTCACCGAGTTCATCGCCATCCAGGCCGGCGGCCTTTATTTCGGTGTGCCGAACTGGCTGTCCGTGCTGTTCGGCATCGGCGCGATCATCGGCTCGCTCATGCTGCGCCGGTATATGACCTGGGAGCGGGTGCTGATGGGCCTCGCCGCCTTCAACCTGCTGTTCATCCCGGCCGCCCTGATGGCCCATCCGAACGGCCAGGCGCTTGCCCATGCCATCGCCCATTGGGGGCCGCTGCCCGGCGGCTTCAACACCGCCTTCGTGACACTGATGCTTGCCAATATCGGCGCCACCGTCACGCCCTGGATGATCTTCTTCCAGCAAAGCGCCGTGGTCGACAAAGGCCTGACCCGCGCCGACCTGCCTCAGGGCCGCACCGATACCGCGATCGGCGCGATCCTCGCGGCTGTCGCGGCGATCGCGACGGTCACGGCGGCCGCACCGCTTTTCGCCCATCACGTCGATATATCGAACTTCGCCAGCGGCGCCGACTTCGCGACCGCGCTGCGCCCCTATATCGGCAGCACGGGCGCCACGCTCTTCGCGCTCGGCATCATCGAGGCGGGGCTCGTCGCGGCGATGACGATCTCGACCAGCTCCTCCTACGCCTTCGCCGAGACCCTGGCGGCCAAGCACAGCCTCAACCTCGACTTCAAGGAGGGGCGGCTGTTCTACGGCGCCGCCATCGTCTCCGCCCTGGTCGCCGGCGCCACCGTGCTGATCCCCGGCGCGCCGCTGCTGGCGATGACGCTCACCGTCAATGTCATCGCCACTTTGCTGATGGCTCCGGCGCTGCTCTTCCTCCTGCTGCTGGTGAACGACCGTGAGATTATGCGCGACCTCGCCAATGGCTGGCGCGCCAACCTCGCCGGCGGCGCGATCATTCTGGGTATCGCGCTCGTCGGCGCGCTCTATGGCGTGATCACGGTTTTCCCGGGCATTTTGGGTTAGGACAGGGCGCCCCGCGCATGAGCCATGATTACGCGATGACCAAGACTTCCTCCACGCTGCCGCCTCTGCCGCGCCGCAAGCTCGGCCCCCTGACCGTGACCCTGCTGGTCGGGCTGCGGATCTATGTGATCGCCGCTATTCCGATCGTCGTCTATGCCTTTATCAAGGCATTGCTATCCGTTCACCATTGAACGGCCGTCCGAGTGGTCCGGTTCCGACATTTGCACCCCGCTCGCCGCAGCCACTTAGGCAAATGTCGGAACCAAAGCATCACTCGGAACTCTATGATTCTAGTGGAGCTTCTGAATTTGACGTTTGAGAACGAGATCGCGGCGGGCGCGCCTCAAACGTCAAATTCGCTCCACTAGGTTCCAAATTCCCCGAAGAACGGCGATATCTCCTTCTCGAAAGCAAAAGCCTGGAACGTATCTTGACGGACGATATCGACGACGACCTCGACACTGACCAATGGGCCAATACCGTCGGGGATGATGACGAACTCGACAGGCTTTGGCTCGCATTGATGGAGGCGACGGGTGCCGCCGAACCCAAGGCGATGGAGGGGACGCTCGCACAGCATCTCGCCAGCATCGGCGCGCGGTCTCGCAGAACAACCGAGGGCCTGATCCTCGCCGCCACCGCCGCGACCGCGACCGAGGGGCCGGGCTGGGAGGATTGGCGCGTCATCCTGCACCGGCATTTCATCCGTGATGAGCGGATGGATATCCCCGTCGCCGCCGCCATTCTGCTTGAGTTGCGGAAGACCGGGGCGAAACCCGATTGGCACGCCGCGCCCGGGCGGGTGATGGATCGGGTCATCGGCTCGCTTATTCACGACATGAGGGTCGAGATCGACGCCATCGACCAAGGGCCGCCGGCCGCCGCCGGCTCCCCCATGCTCGCGACGCTCGCGAGCGAATTGTTCGATCTGGCGATCGCCTTGACCGGCCCGCAGGCGGAGGAAGTGCGCAGTTCGGCGCAAGTCGCGGAACAGCTGGGGGAGCTGCTGCGCCTGCTGGGCGAACCGGCCGCGCCCAGCGCCAAACCGGCCGTGACCAATCTCGTCAAGGCTCATGCCCTGGTCGAGGTCACGATCAGACAGCTTGAGCTTGCCGCCCCCATCTTGCATTAGTCTCGCGTCTCTTCGGATCAGGTGATTCCACCTGATCCGATATTGCCCTAAGGATTCTCATGGCCCTGCTCCGCCGCGTGGCGACCGTCGGCGGTTACACCATGGTCAGCCGTGTGCTCGGCTTCGTGCGCGAGATCCTCACGGCCTCGGCGCTCGGCGCCGGCTCGACCAGTGACGCCTTCTTCGTGGCGCTCCGCCTGCCGAACCTGTTTCGCACCCTCTTCGCCGAGGGCGCCTTCAGCGCTGCCTTCGTGCCGCTCTTCGCCGGGATGATCGCCAAGGACGGGCGAGAGCCCGCAATGCGCTTCGCGCAGGATACCTTCTCCGGCCTGCTCTCGGCGCTGATCGTCTTCCTGATCCTGGGCGAGATCTTCACCCCCGCCATCCTGCACGTGGTGGCGCCGGGGTTTGACGCCGACCCTGCGCATTTCCGGCTGACGGTGGAGCTGACCCGCATCACCTTCCCCTATCTGGTCTTCGTCTCCCTGGCCTCCTTCCAGGGCGGGCTGCTCAACGCGGTGGACCGTTTCGCGGCGACGGCCGCGACCTCCATCCTGCTCAACCTCTTTCTCATCTGCGCGCTCCTCCACCATCCGGTGACAGGGCAGACACTTTCCTGGGCGGTGACGATCTCGGGCGTCGCGCAATGCCTGTGGCTCGCCTGGTCCTGCCGCCGGGTGGGGCTGAAGCTCGGCCTGCCCCATCTGCACATCTCGCCGGAACTTCGCCGACTGATGCGCATCATGCTGCCCGGGGTCTTCGGCGCGGGCGCCACCCAGATCAACCTCGCGGTTTCGACCGCCATCGCCTCGCTGGCGCCGGTAGGCTCGGTCTCCTACCTCGCCTATGCCGACCGGCTGAACCAGTTGCCGCTCGGTGTCGTCGGCGTCGCCGTCGCCACCGCCATTCTCCCCACCCTCTCCCGCCATATCCGCAAGGGCGAGGACAGCGCGGCACTCCATACCCAGAACCGAGGGCTGGAACTGGCGCTGCTGCTGACCCTGCCGGCCGCCATCGCGCTGCTGCTGGAGAGCCATGCCATCCTGCATGTGCTGTTCCAGCGCGGGAAGTTCGGCCCGCATCAGGTGGCGGAAGTGGCACCCACCCTCGCCGCCTATGCCTTCGGCCTGCCCGCCTTCGTGCTCATCAAGGTCGTCGTCACCGGCTTCCTTGCCCGGCAGGATACGCTGACCCCGGTCAAGGTCGCGGTCGCAGCCATGCTGGCCAATATCGTGCTGACGGTCACGCTCGGCCTCTATTCCGGGCTCGCCCATGTCGGCATCGCGCTCGCCACCTCGACGGCGGGCTGGATCAATGCGCTCAGCCTGATCGCGATCTCCGCCCACCGCCGCCAGTTCTCGCTGGATGCGCGCAGCCGACGCAGCCTGCCGCGCATTCTGCTGGCCGCTGTGGGCATGGGCGGCGCCTTGATCGGGTTGCAGCATGGGCTCCAGCCGCTGATGGAGGCGCATAGCCTCGTCGTTCGGCTCGGTGCGCTCGCGGCGCTGGTGAGCGGTGGGATGGCGGCTTTCGCGCTGCTGTGCCTGGGTCTCGGCGTCGCCCATCCGCGCGAGCTGAAACGTATGTTCGGCCGGCGTCAGCCGACGGTTGTCGCCCGCTCCTGACTGCCATTCCCAACTGCCGGACACACCAATCTGAGCTTGTAGTGTTTGCTGCGCCGCACCATGTTATTCGTTGTAACGAATTTATAGCGCAATTCGCGCTTCGCTCGACGAATATAAGGGGCTTGCCGCGATGGTGCTTCCACCTGAAACCGAGGGCTTCCTGGGTAACTGGATGACTCTGACGCCGGGGCTGCGTGCCATGGGCTTTCCTGGCGGCGCGGAGGCGCCGGCCCGGATCGGCCTGACCGAGACCACCGACTTCGGGGACAATCCGGGGAATCTGCGCATGCTCTCCTACGTTCCGGAGGGTCTGCCCCCCGGCGCGCCGCTGGTGGTGGTGCTGCATGGCTGCACGCAGAGCGCGGGCGAGTACCGATCTCGGTTCCGGCTGGTCGACGCTCGCGGCGGATTTCGGCTTCGCCTTGCTGCTGCCGGAGCAGCAGCGGGCGAATAACGGCAACCTGTGTTTCAACTGGTTCCAGCCGGAGGATGTGACGCGCGGCGAGGGCGAGGTCGCCTCCATCGCCGCCATGGTCGCGACGATGATCAAGACCCACCGGCTCGATCGGCGCCGCGTCTATGTGACCGGGCTTTCGGCGGGTGGTGCCATGACCTCGGCGCTGCTTGCCACCTATCCCGATCTCTTCGCGGGCGGCGCCATCATCGCCGGCCTGCCTTTTGGCAGCGCTAGCTCAGTGTCGGAGGCTTTCGGCGTCATGGGCCAGGGCCGCATCCGCTCGGCCGAGGAGTTGGGCGACCGCGTGCGCGCCGCCTCCCCGCATGCCGGCCCCTGGCCGACCGTCTCCATCTGGCAGGGGACGACGGATACGACGGTGAACCCTGTGAACGCGGAAGAGTCGCGGAAGCAATGGGCCGATGTTCATGGCCTGGGCGCTGGCCTGGCGGCCGCCACGACCTTCGACAGCGCAACGCGCCGCGCCTGGCGTGACGCCGACGGGCGGGAGGTGTTGGAGCTGGTTGTGATCGAGGGTTTGGGCCATGCCACGCCGATCGACCCCGACGCAGCAGAGGAAGGCGCGCAATGCGGCAGGGCCGGCGCCAGCCGCTTCATCCTGCCGGCGGGGATTTCCTCGACCTGGCGGATCGCGGAGCGCTGGGGTTTGCTCGGTCGTCGGCGTTCGGCGCGCCGGCCCGCGGAGGCATCGGCGTCATCCGGTCCCCGGCTTCCGGCCTGGCAGGAATTGCTGCCGGGCGGCCGGGGCGCCGTGCGGGATATCGCGGCGCATCTGGTGGATCCGGGTTCATTGGTTGGGAAGGTGCTGCGCTCGGCCGGGCTCACCCAGGGGCCCAAGAAGGAGTAGCTGCGTCGGGCTCAATTTCGACGGGTCCATGCTGATGTCTCCGCGCTTGAGGAAGCCGGGCACATCGATCGGAGCGAGGGAGTCGTGAGGGCGACCGCCGACAGGATCACGGCCGAAATTCGGCTGTAGAGGCGTCCCGACCTTCGGCCAAAACAGCTGAGTATCTGTTTGAGAATTCGCTCAGGCGGGTCAAAAGCCCCAGGCGACTTCCCGGGAATTGCCCTGCCGCAGATTGCGGAAGCGCGCGAGCGCCATCAGCGGGAAGAACAGCCGATAGCCGTGGTAGCGCAGGTAGAAAACGCGCGGGAAACCCACCGCGTTGTAAGGCAGTTCCTCCCACTCGCCATCCGCCCTCTGCTGCGCGGCGAGCCAGGCGATGCCGCGCACCACCGCCTCATGATCGGCCTCGCCCGCCGCCATCAGCCCCAGCACCGCCCAGGCTGTCTGAGACGGCAGGCTTTCGGTGAACTCACCCGGCGGCGCGCCCTCATAGCTCGCGCAATCCTCGCCCCAGCCGCCTTCCGACCGCTGCTTCGCCAGCAGCCATTCGACGGCGCGGCGTACCATCGGGTCGTCGCGCCCGAGCCCGGCCGCGTTCAGCGCGCAGAGCACGGACCAGGTGCCGTAGATGTAATTGGTCCCCCAGCGGCCGAACCAGCAGCCCTCGCCCTTTTGGTCGCCACGCAGATAGGTGATCGCGCGGGCGATGACGGGCGCGTCCTCGGCATGGCCTAGCTGCGCCAGGAAGGAGACGCAGCGCGCCGTCACGTCAGCTGTCGGCGGGTCGAGCAGCGCGCCGTGGTCGGCGAAGGGAATGTGATTGAGAAAATCGTGGTTGTTATCGGCATCGAACGCGCCCCAGCCGCCATTGCGGCTCTGCATGCCGATGATCCAGCGGCGCGCCTTCTCGATGGACTCCGCATGCGCGGGGTTGCCGTTCCGATGCAGCAACATTGCCACCACGGCGGTGTCATCCACATCCGGGTAGTAATCATTGTTGAATTGGAACGCCCAGCCGCCGGGCGGCACATCGGGCTTGATCTCGGCCCAGTCGCCGCGCACTTCGGTAATCTGCCGGGCGACGAGCCACTCCGCCGCCGCCTCCAGCCCCGAGGCGCCGGAGACCGCACCCGGCCCTTGCGCTTCGGCCATCGCATGGCCGGCGAGCCCGGTATCCCAGATCGGCGAGAAACAGGGCTGGCAGTAGGCCTCCTCGCCCTTGACGGTGACGAGGTTCCGCACAGACCGCCAGGCGATGGCAGCCTGCGGATGGTCGGCCGGGTAGCCGAGCACATCGTACATCATCACGGAATTGGCCATGGCCGGGTAGATGGCGCCGAGCCCGTCCTCGCCGTTCAGCCGCTCCCCGACCCAGCGCACCGCATCCTCGATATGCCTCTGCCGGCGATCCTTGGAGAAGCGGGGCTCGGCCTTCTGCATCACCACATCGACCGTCTTGAAGAAGCGGCCCCAGCCGCTGCGATAGGGGCCGCGAATCCAATCGCGTGATGAGTTCCGGCGGGGTCGCGAAACAGCTCCGCGATGGTAACGCCGCGCGGATTGCGCGCCCGGGGCTTCATCGCCATGAGCACGAGCAGCGGCACCATCACCGTGCGCGACCAGTAGCTGATCTTGAGCAGGTGGAAGGGGAACCATTTCGGCAGCCCCATGATCTCCACCGGCATCACCGGACACGGCGCGCCAGGGCACCTGCCCGAACAGCGCCAGTTGGACACGGGTAAAGACGTTGGAGCGTTCCGCCCCGCCGGCGGCGAGAATCGCCTTGCGCGCCCGGGCCATATGGGGCGCGGCCGGATCATCCCCGATCGCCTTCAGGGCGAAATAGGCTTTCACGCTCGCCGAGATATTGAAGGCGCCGCCGTGATAGAGCGGCCAGCCGCCATGCTCGCCCTGGATACGGCGGAGATAGACGCCGATCTTGGCTTGCAGCGCGTCGTCGATTCGGTCGAGGTAATGCTCAAGCAGCACATACTCGGCGGGGATCGTCGCATCCGCCTCAAGCTCGAACACCCAGTGCCCCTCGGGCTGCTGGTGCCCACGCAGCGCCTGCTCCGCCCGTTCGATGACGGTCTGGAGATCCTCGCTGGCGATCGCCGGGTCCAAGTTCATGTCGTGCGGCATCGTCGCCTTATACATGCCTCAACAGAAAGCGTGCTGCTGTTTCACCCGACCGTATGCTGCCCTCGATCGTGGCCGGCAATCCGGTCGCCGTCCAGTCGCCCGCGAGCGCGAGGTTTGCAAGTCCCGCGCCGTCCACCGCTGGTCTGCGTTTTTGTTGCACTGCGGTAGCAGCGAAGGTCGCCCGCTTCTCGCGCACTAGGCGATAGTGCGGCATGGGCTCGGCCAAAGTCGGGCAAGCGCCGCGCACATCCGCCCAGACCCGCGCGGCCAGATCCTCACCCGGCATGTCGAGCAGCCGATTCGCGGCGCTGATGGTGACGGAGACGATACCGGGCTTCATAAAGACCCATTCGGCGACACCGCCGACGACGCCGATGAAGGGCGCCTCGGGAGCCGGCGCTTCGGCGCGGTAATGCAGGTTGAGGATCGCCTCGAAGGCGTCCGGCACGACGAGGCCAGGCAGGAGATCGCCGGCGACGGGCGCCGGCACGGCGAGGACGACGCTGTCCTCGCCGCCAAGCGCCACCGGGCCTTCGGCGAAGTGAAGCACGGAGATGTGATCGCCCGTGCGCGCCAGGGTTTGCAGCCGCCGGCCGAGCCGCACCTCGGCACCCCGGTCGCGGAGCCAGTCGATCGCCGGGTCGATAAAGCTCTCGGACAGCCCCTCGCGCGGCACCAGCGGGTGACAGGCGGCGCCGCCCGCACCGAGGGTCTGGGCGACCACCGCCTGCATCAGCGGGGCGAGCGCCACATCGGGCATCGTGTTGAGGGCCGCGATGGCCAGCGGCTCCAGCAGCCGGCGATAGAGCGGCCCGCTCTGACCGAGGGCTTCGGCCACGGTGCCCTGGGCGCCGCGCAGGCGGAGCAGCGCCAGATAGTCCCGCCAGCCGGTGCCGGGCACGCGGCGGCCGGAATCGAAGATCCAGAAGGGCAGCCGCCCGCCGCCGAGCCGCAGAACCCAGCGGGCGCCATCCGCCCTGTCGATGAAGGGGAAGACGGGCGCGCCCGGCCCCAGCATTGTCCCGCGCGCACCGATCCGTGCCAGATAGCCCATGGCGGCCGCATTGCCGGAGAGCAGCAGGTGATTGCCGTTGTCGATCCGGCAGCCGAGTTCCCGATCGAAATAGGATCGGCAGCGCCCGCCCGCCGCCGGCCCGGCTTCATGGACGGAGACGGCGCGCCCGCCCTCGACCAGCGCCATCGCGGCCGAGAGACCCGCCAGACCGGCACCGATGACGTGGACGCGGCCTCTTTTATCGCTCAAGCAACCATCATCCGGAAGCCGAACCAAGCCTTCTGCCAGGCCGGCAGCCGCACCCGCTGCTCCGGGTGGCGGAAGCCCTGCTGCTCCATGCGCTTCAGCAAGGCCCGATAGGGCGCGGCCATCATGCGCGCGGGCTTCATGGCGCGCGCATCGCAGAGCGCCATCGCCTCCTCGGCCCCGCGATAGTGGTCGCGCGCCAGCGCCGCGAGCCGCACGCAGAGCCGCGGCAGGCCCGGTGACGCGAGCGCGGCGAGCGGATTGGGCGGCACACCCTCCTCCGCCAGCCACTCCCTGGGCAAATAGAGGCGGCGGCGCTCGGCATCCTCGCCGATATCGCGCAGGATATTGGTGAGTTGCAGCGCCCGCCCCAGGCAATAGGCAACGCGATCCGCCGCCGAAGACGCGTCGCCGAAGGCGCGCACGGAGAGCCGGCCGACGGCGCTCGCCACCCGGTCACAATAAAGGTCGAGCGTCGCCAGCGGCGGCGCCACGATCTCGCGCTCCGCATCCATCTGCATGCCGTCGATGATCGCGAGGAAGTCCTGGCCGCGCAGATCATAGCGACGGGTGGAGAGCAGCAGCAGGCGGGTCAGCCCGTCATCGGCCCGGCCCTCGGCCAGCGCGGCGATGCGGTCCCGCCAGCCGTCCAGCGCCTCCCGCTTGGCGACGAGCGCGCCGGGCTCATCGGCGATGTCGTCCACCACCCGGCAAAAGGCATAGATGGAATAGACGGCGGCCCGCCGGTCCGGCGGCAGCATGCGCATGCCGTAATAGAAGGAGGAGCCGGAGCGTTTGACGAGCGTCTCGACGAGGTCGAGATCGCCCGGCGCGGCGCCGAGCGGCGGCTGCGGGAGTTTCGCCAGGCTCATAGCGCGTGAGCCAGTGCGCCGAGCAGCGCGCCGACCGCATCGGTCTTCGTCAGCTTCACGCGCCGCGCCAGCGGATCACCCCGGCGGAGCCGCGCCGTCAGCCGGCGGGAGAGGTTCACGATCACCGCGGTCTCCATCCGCAGCCGCCGGTCGCGCACCCGGCGCGGCAGCGCGGCGCCCTCGGCATTGAGACGGTCGCAATGGTCGAGCAGTGCGTTGAAGACCTGGCGCAGGCCGGCGGTTTCAGCGCGGGCGGGCAGCGCTGTCACATCGGTTCCGGCGGCGCTCATGAGGTCCTGCGGCAGGTAGCAACGGTCGAGGTCATGCAGATCCTTCTGGCAGTCCTGGAGATGGTTGAGCACCTGAAGCGCCGCGCACAGCGCGTCGGAGGGGGGATGGGTGTCCCGCGCCTCGCCATGGAGGTCGAGCACGTAGCGGCCAACCGGCATGGCCGAGTAGCGGCAATAATCCAGCAGTTCGTCCCAACTCGCGTAGCGGCGCTTGGTCGCATCCTGGCGAAAAGCGACGAGAAGGTCGGTCGCATGGCGGGGATCGACGCCGGTCCGTGCGAGGCTCGCCGCGCAGCGCGGTGGCGCTCGGCGATCCGCCTTCATGCCGGCCGAGCAGCACCGCCTCCATATGATCCAGCCGCGCGATCTTCTCCTCGGGCGGCAGCACGGGGCTGTCGGCGATATCATCGGCGTTGCGGGCGAAGGCGTAGTAGGCATGAACATGCGGACGCAGATCCGGGCGGATGAGGACGCCGACGGGGAAATTCTCGTCGCCGCGATCCTTGCCGGACCAGCTCTCGACATTCTCGACGACGCTAGCGCTCATGACTGACCATCGGCATAGACCCGGTTCTTCCACATCACGCTCCGCCCGCGCATGTGGTTCACCGCGGAGCCGACCGTCGCCGCCATGTAGAACAGGGCGATGAGCGGGAGAAAGGGCGCCCAGAGCAGAGAGAGCCCGTAGCGGCGCAGGCTGGGCACGAAGCTCATCGCCATCAGCAGCCAAGCCGCGAGCCCAAACCCGCGCGCCCAGCCATGCCCGAGCAGGCCCACGGCCGGCGGCAGCAGCCAGACGAGCAGCATGCCGAGCACGGTGCCGGCCAGATTCACCGGGGAGAAGCCGAGCTGCACATAAGCGGTGCGGGCGATCATCGCCCAGATGTCGCCGAAGGCCGGGTAGAGCCGGATCGACCGCGCGCGCTTCGTATGGCCGAGCCAGATGCGGCCGCCGCTGTGTTTCACGGCGCGGCCAAGCGCCACGTCGTCGATCAGCGCGCCGCGAACGGCCGCGATGCCGCCGATACGGTCGAGCGCGCGGCGGCGGATCAGCACGGTGCCTCCGGCCGCCCCGGCCATCCGCTGGCGAGGGTTAGCCACCTGCGCGAAGGGGTAGAGAAGCTGGAAGAAATAGACGAAGGCCGGCACCAGCGCACGCTCGGCCAGGCTCTCGCAATGAAGCAGCACCATCTCGGAAACGAGGTCGAGATCATCGGCCTCGGCCTTCGCCACCAGCCGGGCGAGATGGTCCGGCTCATGGGCGATATCGGCATCCGTCAGCAGCACGAGATCGGCGGTACTGGCAGCGACGCCCTGCGAAACGGCCCAAAGCTTGCCGCTCCATCCCGGTGGTTTCGGCGCGCCGGAAATGACGGTCAGCGGATGGTCGCCCCCCTCAGCGGCGGCCTCGGCCAGGGCCGCCGTGCCGTCCGTGCTGCCGTCATCGACGAGAATGACCCGCACCGCAGCCCCCCCGGCAATACCTGCCGCGTCAGCGAGCCGATGGCGGCGGCGATGGAGGGTGCCTCATCCCGCGCCGGGACGACGATATCGACGGCCGGCAGGACCAGCCCCTCGGCCAAGGGCGGCAGGATCGGCCCTGCCTGCCAGTAGCGGCCGTGAAACAGGATCATGCCGCACCAGATGACCAGCGCGAGAAGGGCGAGCAGCACGAGAACGGTCATGCCTTCAGATAGCCGTGCCTGTCGAACCAGGCGATAGCGTCCCGCACCGCCTCACCGCGCCGGCCGATAGCTGTAGCCGAGTTCCGACTGCGCCTTGGCCGAGGAGAAATACATTGTCTTGCGCGCCATGCGGAGGTGGTCGCGCGTCAGCCGGGGTTCACGGCCCGTCACGCGCGCCACCTGCTCCGCGACGATCGCCGCCGGCATCAGGGGCGCGATCGGCAGCTTCACCCGCCGGGCGGGTTTGCCCGTCACCTCATCCACCAGCCGCAGCACCTCGCCCATCGAGACATTCTCGCCGCCGAGGATGTAGCGCTCTCCGATCCTGCCGCGCTCCAGCGCCAGAAGATGCCCGGCGGCGCAATCATCCACATGCACGACGCTGAGGCCTGTATCGACATAGGCGGGCATGCGGCCGATGGCGGCATCGCGGATCATGAGTCCGGTCGGCGTCGGCTTCACATCCCCGGGGCCGATCGGCGCGGCCGGGTTGACGATGACGACGGGAATCCCCTCATCAGACAGGCGCAGCGCCACCTGCTCGGCCAGGAATTTGGATTTCTTGTAGGTGCCGACGACTTTGTCATAGGTGATCGGCGTTTTCTCATCCGCCGGCGGCGCGCCACGGGGCGCCAGACCCAGCGCCGCCACGCTGCTGGTGTAGATGATCCGCTCCACCCGCGCCGCATGGGCAAGGCGCAGCAGGGTCTCGGTCGCGCGGACATTGGTAGCGATCATGGCATCGGGCTCCGGCACCCAGATACGATAATCTGCCGCAACATGAAAGACATAGCGGCAGTCTTTCACACCATGAGCGAGGCTGGTCTCGTCGTTGAGGTCGCCCTCCACCAGTTCTGCCTCAAGCCCCGCGAGATGCTTCCGCTCACTGGCACGCCGCACCAGCAGCCGCAGCGGGAAGCCCCGGGCGGCGAGCGCACGGGCCACGGCGGCACCGACGAATCCGGTGGCGCCGGTCACGAAGGCGAGATGATCACGGGCCACAAGCCTCTCCTGCGACAGTTGCGCGCGGCGCTACCGACATTCAGCGCCGGCCGTTCAGAATTGGCGCGCGCGCCGGGCGCCGGTATAGAGGCCTTCGCCCCAAGAGGCGCAAGCTCCGTTCCGGGACATTTAGTTTGACCGATATCCAGCCCCTGCCGGCATGGGCACGCCGCCCGACGCCATGAAGCGCTTCTCCCTCGTCTTCATGCTGGCGGGCATCCTCCTTGCCATCCTTCTGGTCTTTGCCTTCGGCGCGCGCCATGTGCTGGCCGCCCTGCTCTCCGTCGGCTGGGGCGGCTTCGCCCTGATGGTGGGTGCCCAGTTGGCGGCGGTCCTGGTGCTGGCGCTCGCCTGGTTCATCATCCTGCCCTATGCCCGGCCATCGACCTACCCGATCCTCTATTGGGGCCGGCTGGTGCGGGAAGGCGGCGGCCGCTTCCTGCCCTTCCTGCCGGTGGGCGGCTTCGTCATGGGCGCGCGGGCGGTCTCGCTCACCGGCATGCCGATGCCTCTCGCCGCCGCCTCCACCCTCGTCGATGTCGCCGCCGAATTCACGGCCGAGGTGATCTTCGCGGCGCTCGGCCTCGTCATGCTCGTCGTCTGGCAGCCGCATTCCAGTCTCATCCTGCCGCTCGGCGCCGGCATCCTCATCGCGGGCCTGGCGGCCGCGATCTTCATCGGGCTGCCGGGCCAGGGCACGCGGCTGGTGCAGCGGCTCGCGGCGCGGATCGGCGCCGGAGAAAGCCGCGCGCTCGGCCCGCTTGACCGCATGGCGGACCAGTTCGGCGCCATCTACGGGCGGAAGGCCGCCATCGTCGCCGCCGTATGCTGCCATTTCCTCGGCTGGCTTGGCTCTGCCGCCAGTTCCTGGCTTGCCTATCACCTGCTCGGCGCGCCGATCGGCGTCTCCCAGGCACTGGGAATCGAGGCGCTGCTCCGCGCCGCGCTGAGCATGACCTTCTTCGTGCCGGGTGCCGCCGGGGTGCAGGAGGCCGCCTATGCGGGCCTCGGCGCCATCTTCGGCCTGCCGGCGGATATATCCGTCGCCGTTTCGCTGCTGACGCGGGCGCGCGACCTCGTGATCGGCCTGCCCGCGCTGCTGCTGTGGCAATGGCTGGAATTCCGTTCGCTGCGCGGCAACGGGGGTGCGATGGGCGGGTTGGATGATGCGCCCCCGAGCCTGCGTCCGGGTGAGTAGCCGGGCGACCCCGACCCCAGCGGATGCTCGTCCGCCTGTCCCGGGCCGATGAAATTTCGGACATGTGAGAATTTACCCGGCCCGAAATGTGTTGAGTGTGCAAGCGCGCCCCTCGCCAGCGCACGTGACCCCCAATCGATCTATGCGCGGGGCTTATGTCCAGCCGCCCCTGAGGCCAGATACACACGATGAGCACAGCTTACCTGAACCGGATCGCCACCGCCGTTCCGGCCTACGACGTGCATGATGCTTTCGTGCGCTTCGCCGACAGCCTGCTGAAAGACCCGCGCCACCAGAAGCTGTTCCGCCGCATGGCGGAACGCTCCGGCATCCACCATCGCTATTCGACCATGAAACCGGCCGATGATCCCGCCGGCGCCTCTATCGATGCCGAAGCGATCTTCGCGCGCGGGAATTTCCCCTCCACGGGCGTCCGCATGGGAATGTATGAGCAGGCGGCCCTGCCGCTCGCCCTTTCGGCCGTCGGGCGGCTCGGCATCGCGGATCGCGTGCCGGCGATCAGCCACCTGATCGTGACCACCTGCACCGGCCTCTACGCGCCCGGGCTCGACATGCAGATCGCCGCGACCCTCGGCCTCCGCCCCTCAGTGGAGCGGAGCATGGTCTCCTTCATGGGCTGCTACGCCGCCTTCAACGCGCTGAAGCTCGCCCGCCACATCGTGCGGTCCGACCCCGCCGCGCAGGTGCTGGTGGTGAACCTCGAACTCTGCACGCTGCACCTGCAGGAGACGCAGGACCTGGAAAAGGTGCTGTCCTTCCTCGTTTTCGCCGATGGCGGCGCGGCCTCCCTGGTGACGGCGGAACCCGCGGGGCTGTCGCTCGACCGTTTTCACGCCGCCCTGATCCCGGAAAGCGAGGGGCTCATCACCTGGCGCATCGGCGACCAGGGCTTCGACATGCACCTGTCCGGCCGCGTGCCGGCGACGATCGGAGACGGGCTGGCGAGCGCCGCGCCCGAGATACTGAACGGCCAGACGCCCGAGGCAATCGACCTTTGGGCGGTTCATCCCGGCGGGCGCTCGGTGCTCGACGCGGTCGAGGGCGGGTTCGGGCTGCCGCCGGCCGCACTCGCGGATTCGCGCGCGGTGCTCAGCGACTACGGCAATATGTCCTCGGCCACGATCATGTTCGTGCTCGAACGCATAATCGCGGCCGGGAAGCCGGGCGCGCAGGGCTGCGCCATGGGCTTCGGGCCCGGCCTCGTGGCCGAGACGATGCTGTTCCGCCACGTGTAGCGCGCCATGATGCGGTGTGAGGTCGCGGTGATCGGCGGCGGCCCGGCGGGGGCGAGCTTCGCCGCGCGCCTCGCCGAAGCCGGGCGCGATGTGCTCGTCATCGAGCGGGAGGCGGGACCGCATGACAAGGTCTGCGGCGAGTTTCTGAGCCGGGAGGCGCTGCACTACCTCACGGCCGCCGGGATCGACCTGCCGGGCCTCGGCGCGGTTCCGATCAACAGCCTGGGCCTGGCCGCCGGGGCGGCTTCGGTGGTGACCCGCCTGCCCTTCCCGGCGATGAGTCTCTCCCGCCGCGTCCTCGACGAAGCGATGCTGGCACGCGCCGGCCAGGCAGGCGCGCGGGTGGTGCGCGGGCGCCGGGTTCTCGGCGCCGGTCCCGAGGCCGGGGCCACCCGGCTGCGCCTTGATGACGGCGACAAGGTGCTGGCGGAAACGGCGGTTCTCGCCACAGGCAAGCACGACCTGCGGGGCCATGCGCGGCCGGCTGGCCGGCAGAACGATCTCGTCGGCTTCAAGATGATGTTCCGCCTCGCCCCGCGCCAGGCCGCCGCCTTGGATGGCCGGGTGGAGCTGATGCTGTTCGCGGGCGGCTATGCCGGGTTGCAGCCGGTGGAAGGCGCACGCGCCAACCTCTGCCTGCTGGTGCGCCGCGACCGCTTCGCCGCGATCGGACGTGACTGGCCCGCGCTGCTGGCGGCGATCGGGGCCGAGACGCCGCTGCTCGCCAAGCGGCTGGATGGCGCCTTGGCCGAGTGGCCGAAGCCATTGACCATCGCGGGCCTGCCCTTCGGGCTGGTGATGCAGGCGCCGGACGAGAGCGGGCTATGGCGGCTGGGCGACCAGGCGGCGGTTATTCCATCCTTCTCCGGCGATGGGATGTCGATCGCGCTGCACAGCGCGCGGCTGGCCGCCTCGGCCTATCTGGCGGGCGAGCCGGCGCGGCTGTTCCAGGCGAGGCTCGCGGCGGATGTCCGCGCGCAGGTTTCGCGGGCGGCCTGGCTCTCCCGCATTTTCGTGGGGCGGGGGCCGCAGCTTGGCCTTGCCGCCACGGCGCGGATGCTGCCGGTCGCGCTCAGGCTCGGCGCGGCGCTGACCCGACTGCCGGAGCACGCCCTGGCTAGTTAGGGACTGGGGCTAGAGCGGTATCGGTTCGCTTTCGCTCACGATTCCGCTCTATGCTCTTGATTGAGAACGCAAATCTTCGGATCAGGTGATTCCACCTGATCCGATATTGCTCTAGTTGAGGCTGGAGCGCAGGCGCTTCATGGCGGCGCGGGCGCGGTCCGCGTCTTTTCCGGGGGGGATCAGCGCCACCACGCGCCCCATGCAACGAACAGCCGCCGCCATCTGGTCGAGCCTCTGGTTGAGCACCACCGCCTCCTGCCAGAGGCCGATATCGGCGGGGGCGATGCGCAGCATATCCTCGATACAGCGTAGCGCGCCCCGCAGGTTCCCCGCCGCTTCCCGCCGGAAGGCGATGTTGCGCTGCAGGCGCACCAGCACCTCTCGCTTGCTCATCCGGCCCGAGAGACGTGGCATCACCTCGCCCCGGCTGGCGGAGATCGGGCGGTGGGTCTCGTCCACACGCGCGATCATGGCGTCGAGATCCCCGAGGTCGAGGATTTTGCCGCCGGAAAACACGTCGAGCACGGCCTGGCCGTCATCACCATCAAGGCCGAGGATGAAGTGGCCGGGGAAGTTGATGCCGTAGCAGTCCCACCCCGCGACCTCCGCGCAATGCAGCCAGATGACACCGAGACCGATGGGCATGCCGCGCCGCCGCTCCGTCACCCGGATCAGGTTGACGTTGCGCAGATCGTCATAGGTCTCATGGTCGCCACTATAGTCGTGCCGGCAGCCGAGCATGGCCGCCATCGCCTCCGCCTGATCATGGGCGGCGGCACCCGCCCAATGGGTCAGTTCGGCCGCCTCACGCGCGAGGATGGTGAGATGGGTCCGCGCGCCGCGCCAATCGGCCTCGGGCGCGTCCAGCCGGGCGAAGAGCAGCGCGGTATCCGCGAGGGCGATTTCCTCATCCGGCAAGGTTCCGACCGCGTCGAGCGCGGCGCGGATGGCGGCCTGCGGCGGCTTGCCGCTCTCCTCCGGTATGGCGGCCGGGTCGGGTTCCTCGGGCAGTGTCATTCTCCTCGCAGGCGCGGTGTCGAACCCATTCCCGCTCTCTAAAGTGGCAGCGGCGCGCTTTTGATACGCTCCATAGCGAAGCGGCTGGTGACATTGCGCAGCGGCAGCGCCGCGATCAGTCGCCGGTAGAAGGCATCATAGGCGCTGATATCCGAGACCACGACGTGAAGAAGATAGTCCACGTCGCCCCCCATCCGCCAGGCATCGACGATTTCAGGCGTTTGGTCGATGAGGGTCGCGAAACGGCTGAGCCACTCCGCCGAGTGATCCGCCGTCTCGACAGAGACGAAGACCGAGACCGGAAGCCCGAGCGCCTTCTGGTCGAGCACCGCGATGCGGGCGCGGATGACACCATCCTTCTCCAGCCGGCGGATGCGTTTCCAACACGGCGTGGGCGTCAGATGCACCTCGGCCGCGATCTCCGCGAGCGACAGCGACGCATCGCGTGAGATGAGGCGGAGGATCGCCCTGTCGGTGTCGTCCATGGGCACGGCTTCTGGCATGACTTCCTGATGGCTTGATGTGCGAAGAAAGAGGCACGGAAATCGGCGCCTCTGCAAATCATTCCATCAGATGATGGCAGGTTAGGGAAAGGATTTTTTGCCAGCCCGCCGATCCGGCCCGTCCGGGCGGGTTGTTCTGCCCAATCCTGCCCATTTCCGTGGCATGACCAAGCCCACGGCGGCCAATTCGTTCCCGACTCGAACTATTCTCGTCTCACGCTTGCGGCGAGGAGGCAAGCTCGGAGGGTGCGCGGAGCGTCATCGACAGGGCATGCAGGCCGCCCGCGAACTCCGCCGCCAGCGCCTCATTCACGGCGCGGGACCGCGCGACGCGGCCCAAACCCTCGAAAGCAGCGGAGACCACCGCCACGTTAAAATGCGTCTCTCCCGCTGGCCTGGCGCCGGCATGGCCGACATGACGGGCGCTGTCGTCCTCAACCTCCAGCCGCTCCGGCGCGAAGGCCCGCGTGAGGATATCGGTGATGCGGGATTGCCTGTTCATGGGGCAAATCTTGAGCGGAAAGCGGGCATGAATTCAAGCGCCACCGGCGTTGTGCTGCCGTGCGCAAGCGGGATTGCCAAGCACGCCGGCGGGCGACCATATAGCGGCCATGACAGCAAGACGCGTCACCCGGGTCCGGGCCTACGCGCCCGACCCGGACGCGCCGGGCCGGCCTTGTGACATGCCCGAATGCGCCGAAGCCGGCTGCTATCGCGCGCCGCGATCCCGCAATTCGCTGCACGACTACCTCTGGCTCTGCCTGGACCATGTGCGCGCCTATAATGCGAGCTGGGACTACTACAAGGACATGACGCCGGGGCAGATCGAGCAGGAGCTGCGGGCCGATGCCTCCTGGCAGCGGCCGACCTGGCGGCTCGGCAGCAATGGCGGACCGCGCGTTCCGGACGAGGCGGTGCTGCGCGACCCACTGCTGAACCTCGCCGGGCGGCGACCCACCCGCCCCGACCTCGCGGATCAGGCGCCGCCCGAGTTGCGCCAGCCGCTCGACGTGCTGGGCCTCACCTGGCCGGTCAGCCTCGATACGGTGAAGGCGCGCTACAAGGCGCTCGCGAAGCTGCACCACCCGGACACCAATGGCGGCGGCGACGCGGCCGACGCCCGCATCAAGGCGATCAACATCGCCTACTCAACTCTCAAGACGTTGTGGCCCGCAGAGGAGCGGCAGATGGCACGCTCCTGACCCTCCGGCATGGGAGCCGAGCCCGCCTCGCTCTCGCAGCAGCCGCGACCGGCGCCTATATGGTAAGGTCAAATCGCGTGGGGCCACGGCCCGCGTCTTGCGACGCAGAGACACCCCGCTAATCTGACAGCAGCATGACAGGACGTTCTTTTCGATGATGAATGGCGCCAATTCCGGGATCGCAGCCAGCAGAGGCACAGGCTCGCTCGGCATGCCGGACACCGAAGTCAGCGTGCGGGACGCCTTCGGGCTGAAATCGAACCTCATGGTGCCGGCCTTCACCGAACGCTCGGACCATGTGCCGGAGATCGATCTGACCTATCAGTTCGACCACGACACGACGCTCGCCATCGTCGCCGGCTTCGCCTTCAACCGGCGTGTCATGATCCAGGGCTATCATGGCACCGGCAAATCGACCCATATCGAGCAGGTCGCCGCGCGGCTGAACTGGCCGTGCCTGCGCATCAACCTCGACAGCCATATCAGCCGCATCGACCTCATCGGCAAGGACGCCATCGTCCTCAAGGACGGTCAGCAGGTCACGGAGTTCCGGGAGGGAATCCTGCCCTGGGCGCTTCAGCATGCCTGCGCCCTTGTCTTCGACGAGTATGACGCCGGCCGGCCGGATGTGATGTTCGTGATCCAGCGGGTGCTGGAGGTCGAGGGGCGGCTCACCCTGCTCGACCAGAGCCGCGTCATCCACCCTCACCCCTCCTTCCGGCTGTTCGCGACGGCGAATACCGTGGGCCTTGGCGATACGACCGGCCTTTATCACGGCACCCAGCAGATCAATCAGGGCCAGATGGACCGCTGGAACATCGTCGCGACCCTCAACTACCTGCCGCATGGCCAGGAATGCGCGATCGTGATGGCCAAGCTCGGCATCGATCCGAAGGACGCGGCGGCCCGCCGGCGAGTGGAAAGCATGGTGGCGCTCGCCGATCTGACGCGCGCGGGCTTCATCGCCGGCGATATCTCGACCGTCATGTCCCCGCGCACCGTGATCACCTGGGCCGAGAACGACCGTATCTTCGACGATCTGAACTTCGCCTTCCGCCTCACCTTCCTCAACAAATGCGATGAGGCCGAGCGGGCGACGGTGGCCGAATACTATCAGCGCTGCTTCAATGAGGAACTGTCGACCGGCGGTCTGCGCCGCGCGAGCTGAAGACTTCGCGGCTAGGGTCGGATCACCACGCTAGAGGTTGGCTTTGAGCGGGACGAAGGACGGCAACGAGCGCAGCGAGGCGTTCAAACGCGCAACGGCGGGCGCTGTTCGGGCGATGTCCGGGCAGCCCGAGGTGGAGGTCGCCTTCCAGGCGGGGCCCGCGAGCCTGGCGGGCGCGCGCGCGCGCCTGCCCTCACCTACGCGCGGCCTGCCGCCCGCTGAGATCACGCGGCTGCGGGGTGTCGCGGATTCGGTGGCGCTGCGCCTCCGGCATCACGACAGCAGCGTCCATTCCGCCCGCTCACCGGCCAGCCGCGAAGCGCGTGAGGTTTATGACGCGCTGGAACAGGCCAGGGTCGAAACCATCGGCAGCCGCCATATGGCGGGGGTCGCGGCCAATCTGCGGCAGAAGCTCGTCGAGCAATGCGAGGCCGACGGCTACGACCGCATGTCCCGGAAGGAGCAGCTGCCCCTCGGCACGGCGCTCGCCTTGCTGGCGCGCGAGCGCATGTCGGGCCTGCCCTCTCCGCCCGGTGCCGAGCGCGTGCTCTCCCAATGGCGGGCGAGCATCGGCCCCGATGCCGAGGCGGCGCTGGCGGAGATGGCGCGCACCACCGATGACCAGCGGGCCTTTACCCGCGCCGCCCGCAAGCTTCTCTCGGCCTATGACCTCGCCGAAGCCGAGGTCGAGGCCGAGCCGGAGGAGCCGCCCGAGGGTGGTGAGGATGTGCCCGAGCCGAGCCCGCCGCAGGACAGTTCCTCCGATGGGGAGAGCGAGTCTGAGACCGAGGCGGAGGCGAGCCTCAGCGCCGAACCGCAGGACATGGAGGGCGAGGCCGCCGAGGAGGATCCGACCGAGACCGAGGATGAGGAGGAGGCGGCGCGCGCCGAGGGCGATGAGCGGCCGGGCGGCCAGCAGCCGGCCCGCGACCGTGGCGGCGATGAAAGCCAGTATCGCGCCTATTCCAGGGCCTACGACGAGGAAATCAGCGCCGAGGCGCTCTGCGACCCGGAGGAGCTGAGCCGCCTGCGCGTGCAACTCGATCATCAGCTTCAGCATCTGCAGGGCGTGGTCTCGAAACTCGCCAACCGGCTGCAGCGCCGGCTGATGGCGCAGCAGACCCGCGCCTGGGATTTCGACCTGGAAGACGGGCTGCTGGATGTCAGCCGGCTCGCCCGGGTGGTGACGACGCCGACCGCCTCGCTCTCCTACAAGCGGGAGCGGGATACCGACTTCCGCGATACGGTGGTGACGCTGCTGATCGACAATTCGGGCAGCATGCGCGGGCGGCCGATCACGGTCGCCGCCATGTGCGGCGATATCCTCGCCCGCACGCTGGAGCGCTGCGCGGTGAAGGTGGAGGTGCTGGGCTTCACCACGCGCGCCTGGAAGGGCGGCCAGAGCCGGGAGCGCTGGGTGCAGGACGGGAAGCCACGCAACCCCGGCCGGCTCAACGATCTGCGGCACATCATCTACAAATCGGCGGACGCGCCCTGGCGGCGCAGCCGCCGCAACCTCGGGCTGATGCTGCGTGAAGGTCTGCTCAAGGAGAATATCGACGGAGAGGCACTGGCCTGGGCCTATCGCCGGCTGCTGGCCCGCAGCGAACACCGCCGTATTCTGATGGTGATCAGCGACGGCGCCCCGGTCGATGATTCGACGCTATCGGTCAATCCGGGCAACTATTTGGAGCGGCATCTGCGCCAGTCGATCCACGAGATCGAAAATCGTGGCCTGGTCGAGCTGGTGGCGATCGGCATTGGGCATGACGTGACGCGCTATTACCGCCGTGCGGTCACGATCGTGGATGCCGAGGAGCTGGGCGGCACCATGATGCGGCAGCTCACCACGCTCTTTGACGAGACGGCCGATAGCTCATGGGGGCAGGCGGAACGCGCGCCGGCTGTAGTTTAGAGCGGGATGCGTTCGCTTTCGCCCACCATTCCGCTCTAACTCTTTGTTTGACCGCGTGATTCAGACCTTCGGTGATTCCACCTGCGGTCATCACGCTCTAGAGCGTTTCCTATTCGCTTACGCTCACAGTCACCGCTCTAGCTCTTTGTTTTTACGAGCATCTTCACCCGATCAGATGTTTCCATATGATCGGGATCTGCTCTAGGGCAATATCGGATCAGGTGAAATCACCTGATCCGAAGATTTGCGTTCTTAATCAGAAACATAGATCGCGGAACGTGATGGGCCGAAGGCGTTGTCGCCTTCGGCCCATCACGCCTGAGTTCGGCAGCTGCCCGCGATTACGCGGAGGGCTTCTGTTCCACCGCCGCCTTGACCTCATCGAGCGCTTCGATGAAGCGATGATGCACCAGATCCAGCGCTTCGGTGCTCGATTTACGCAGCAGATCCTCAACTTCCTTCAGATCCGACACGCTCTTCTCATAAGCCTGCTTCATGAGTTCGGCCTGGCGCACCGCGCGTTCCTTGGCGTCACCGGGCGTCGTCAGCATCTTCGCCGCCTCGGTCACATCCGTCACCTGACGACGGATGACCTCCACCTGGCGTTGCGTGATCGCCTGCGCACCCTCGAAGACCAGCTTATTGGCGGCCGCCAGGGCGGCGAGATTTCGCTTATGCGTTTCCATCAAGGCCGAGACCTCCGGCATCGACGGGAGCTTCAGCGACGAGAAATACTTGGTCATATCGGTGGGGAATTTCGGCAGATCGGACATTCTAGCCTCCTCGGCTTCTCTATCGGATAAACACGCCGCTCTTGCTGATGACGCCGGAAACTCCGGCCGTCCCCGCCATATCAAACCTATCCCGCCTCCTGGCAAGCGGTCGGCTGAAAGAACACGTAAGCGTCACCCGCCGGGGGAGGCTGTGGCGGACTCCGTGTCGGTCGGCGGCGCCGGCGGCGGGGCATCGCCTTCATCGTCAGGCGCCGCGCCATCCCCGATATAGCGCGCGAACTGCCCGGCACGATCGAGCGCCTTGTCCGTCGCCGTCATCGTCGCGGAAAGATCATCGCTCTCATCCTCACGCCAGGCGCGCGCCGCCCAGAGCCAGACGCCGAACAGCCCCTTGGCGCGGAGCGCCCCGCGCACGCCCGACGCCGAGAGACCCGCGCCCTCCAGCAGCCAGCCCATGCTGCGCAAAGACAAGCGGCTGAGGAACAGCGCGAGCGCGAGGTCTGTCGGCGCCGCGTCCAGCACCGCGAGCACACCGGCCCGATGCGCCTGAAGGACATCGAACCGCCGCATGATCATGTCGAACAGCCGGTCCTTCACCGCGCCTTCCGTGGTGGCACCGGCGAGCGCCGCCTGATCGGCCATCCGGCCGAAGCGGACCAGAACCATGAGCCTGAAGGGAAACCGCGCCCTCAACCGCCCAAGGTCGAGCCCGGCATCGCGCGCGGCGCCGGCCAGGCTCGTCCCCCGCCAGCCGCGAAGCCCGGCCTGGGACAGAACCGCCGTCACCACCGCCGCATCGAACTCGCTGTCATTCATAATCATATCGTTATGTCTGAGGAGGGAACCGCCTGCCGCAGCGGGTCAGGCCTCGCCCGCGCATTCCAGCATCGCGGCGGTCAACGCCTCATCCGGCGTCTTCCCGCCCGACAGCACGAACTGAAACGCCGGAAAGAAGCGCTCACACTCCGTGATCGCGATATCCACCATGTCCTCAAGGCTTTCCGAGGAGGCGCCGCGTGCCCCGCGCAACAGAACGGCGTGGCGGAAGACCGGCATGCCGTCATCCGCGTCCATGCCGAAATGGCCGATCCAGAGATGGGTATTGGCCAGCGCCAGCAATTCGTAGAAATCCGCCCGCCGCTTCTCCGGCACCTTCATGTCGAAGGCACAGGTGAAATGCATGGCCGAGATCTCGTGCGACCAGTTGAAATAGAGGCCGTAATCGGACCATTGCCCCGGCGCCTCGGCGGCCATCTCAGCGTCGTTACGGCGCTCGAAAGCCCATTCGTTGGACGAGATGATCTGCTCGATCACATCGAGCGGATTGGCGACATTGGCTTCAGCGGCACTGGTGACGGCAGACATATCAAGGTCTCCTCGGTGCTGAGAGGAAGGCCGGAACAACGACGACCTGGCTGCGACACCGAATGGCGGGGGCCGACTCCGCCCCCCAAAATTCCGGTGTCACGAATCGCCGCCTCCGTTCAGACGATAGGAGCCTGCCGCGACAAATCGCAAGCGAAGCACGCTCCCTCAAGAACTTACAGGCGCAACTGCCACAAAACTCTCATCCAATCGGGGGAGAAGCCGGATCTCCCCCAACCGGTGGCTCGGCCGCCGCGACCGGCGGCCCGGCGAGTTTTGCCTCCAGGGCCTCTACACGCAGGGTCAGCGCCGCGAGTTGAGCCTCGGCCGCTTCCTGACCGGCCCGGGCATTGGCCGCGAGTTCCTGGACGGCCGCCAGCTGCTCGCCCCGTGCCAGGTCAAGTTTCTGGATCGCCGCCTCGACGCGCGCGATGAAGACGGCTTCGGCCTCGTCACGCAGGCCGCTGAAAGCGGAGAAGGCGCCCTGCGCCACCCCTGCCAGATCATCCATGAAGCGGCCCCGCTCCTTCATTCCGTCCTCCTGCCTTCCGCCTCGTCGGCGGGTTGCGTATAAGCCGCTGCCATGAACCCGATCCTGACGCCTCTGGTCACGCAAGACCGGGAGTTTGCTGCGGCTGCTCACACTAGTAACAGACTTGGCCGGCCGTGGGCAGTGGAGATGGTCACGCTCCGCCGAGCCGCCAAGAGTGGCGCCGAGGCCGGGCCGGGGATCGGCCGATGAAGCCCATCGTCTTCCCCGACTTCAATCCCGTGCTGGTCAGGCTCGGCCCCTTCGCCATCCACTGGTATGCGATCGCCTATATCGCCGGCCTTGTGCTCGGCTGGCGGCTGATGCGGCGGGTGTCGCAATGGCCGCCCGCGGTCGCGACCCCGCTCCAGGTGGATGATTTCCTGACCTGGGCGACGCTCGGCGTCGTGCTCGGCGGACGCATCGGCTATGTGCTGTTCTACCAGCCGGCCGCCTTTCTCCATCATCCGCTGGACATCATCGCCGTCTGGCAGGGCGGCATGAGCTTCCATGGCGGCATGCTCGGCGTCGCCATCGCTATCACCTGGTTCTGCCGGCGCCACGGCATCAACGTCCTCGCCTTCGCCGACCGTATTGCCATCGTCGCCCCGATCGGCTTGGGCTTCGGCCGAATCGCCAATTTCATCAACGGCGAGCTGTGGGGCCGCCCGGCGCCGCCCGGCTGGCCCTTCGCCATGATCTATCCGCGCCTCGATCTGGTGCCGCGCTTCCCGAGCGAACTCTACGAGGCCTTCCTGGAAGGGCTTTGCCTGCTCATCGTCATGCTGCTGCTAGCGCAATCCGGCCGCAGGCGCGCGCGTCCCGGCCTGCTGACCGGCTGCTTCCTCATCGGCTACGGCATCGCCCGCAGCACGGGCGAATGCTTTCGCCAGCCGGACGCTTTCCTGGGCTTCCTCTGGTCGGGGCTGACCATGGGCCAGGTTCTTTGCGTTCCCATGATCCTCGCCGGCATCGGACTCGTGCTCTATGCCCGTGCGCGGCACCCGCTGCCCGCGCAGCCGGCTTGACCATGGTGGAGCGGCTCGACCATTTCATGGCGCGGGCCAATGCGGCCTATTACGCGCGGCGCGACCCCTTCGCGGATTTCACGACCGCGCCCGAGATCAGCCAGATCTTCGGCGAGATCGTCGGCGCCTGGGCGGCCGTGGTCTGGGACATCCTCGGCCGGCCCGATCCCGTGATCCTCGCCGAGGCCGGCCCCGGACGCGGAACGCTGATGGCCGATGCGCGCCGCCTGACGAGCCGTGTGGCGCCTGCCTTCCACGCCGCCGCGCGGGTTCATTTCATCGAGACCTCGCCGCGTCTGCGGACCGAGCAAGCCCTCCGCGTGCCCGAGGCCGCTTGGCATGACGGGCTCGCCACCCTGCCCACCGCGCCGATGATCCTGATCGCCAATGAATTCCTCGACGCCCTGCCGATCCGCCAATTCCGGTGGGATGGCGAGCGCTGGCAGGAACGTTACGAGGAGGGCGGCGCCGTCGTCGAACTGCCCTGCGCCGAGCCGCCCTCGCTGCCCGAGGCCGAGGCGGCGGCCGGCGATATCGTTGAAGTCAACGAACCGGCGGAAGCCTTCGTCGGCGCGCTCGCGGCCCGGCTGGCCGCCCAAGGCGGGGTGGCGCTGATCCTGGATTACGGCACGGCCGAGAACCCCGGCGACAGCCTGCAAGCGATCCGCGCCCGCAAACCCGCCGAGCCGCTAGCCTATGCCGGCGAGGCCGATCTCACCGCCCTCGTCGATTTCGGCGCCATGGCGCGCGCGGCGCGGGCGGCGGGTGGGGCGAGCCAAGGCCCCATACCGCAGGGCAGCTTCCTCAACCGGCTCGGCCTGTTTCAGCGGGCTGAACGGCTCGGGCATGGCCGACCGCCGGAAGAGGCAGCCGCGTTGATGGCCGGCGCGCGGCGCCTGGCCGAGCCGCTCCAGATGGGAGGCCTGTTCAAAGCCATGGCTATCACCGCATCTTCCCTGCCCCCGCTGCCTGGATTTGCCGCATGACCACACCCCGCCCGCCGGTTCCCCGTGTGACCGATGCCGCCCTCACCGTGCCGCATGGCTTCTTCACCCGCGCGGGTGGCGTCTCCACCGGCCCCTATGCGAGCCTCAACTGCAGCCTCTCTGGCGCGGACGACCGCGCCGCCGTGCTGGAGAACCGGGCCCGCGTCGCGGAGACGCTGGGGGTCGCACCCGACCGGCTCGTCGGGCTGCATCAGGTTCACGGCGCCGCCGTCGTGACCGTGACCACGCCCTGGGCGCCGGGCGACGGGCCGCAGGCGGACGGCCTGGTGACGGCGACCCCCGGCATCGCCCTCGGCGTCATCACCGCCGATTGCGGACCGGTGCTCTTCGCGGACAGCGCGGCGGGCGTCGTCGGTGCCGCCCATGCGGGCTGGCGCGGCGCCGTCTCCGGCATTCTGGAGGCGACCGTCGCGGCGATGGTGGCGCTTGGCGCGGACAGGGCGCGGATTGCCGCCGTCATCGGCCCCTGTATCCGCCAGCCCTCCTATGAGGTTGCGGCCGACCTGCGGGACGCGGTGCTCGCCCGCTCGGCCGCCGATGCCCGGTTCTTCATGGCCGGCCGGCCGGAACGCTGGCTGTTCGACCTTCCCTGCTATTGCGCCTCCCGGCTGGGCGAGGCGGGCATCGGCCACGTCTCCATCACGGCGGGGGATACCGCGGCCGAGCCGGAGCGTTTCTTCAGCCATCGTCGCCGCACGCTCAGCGGTGGCGGTCCCATCGGCCATCAGATAGCGGGGGTCCGATGCGACGCCTGACACCGACCCTTTCCCTCACTCTGCTCGCGATCCCGCTGCTGCTCGCGGGCTGCGGCGATTACCCCGAACCGATGCTGCATCACCCGGGCCGGTTGGGGTTCTTGCTATCGCACCCGCCCCCGCAACGGCTGGTGGTGCCGGTGCCAGGGCGCGCTTTGCTCGACGATCAATCCGCCTCCGCCTTCGCCAAGGATCTCTCCGACGCCATGGTCGCGCAGACGGTTCCGGCCTTCGCGCAGAAGCCGCAGAGAGGCGATTGGGTGCTGGGCGTCAGCGCCACGTTGAACGGCGATACGGTGACGCCGGCCTATACGATCATCGATCCGCGCGGCCATGTGCAGGGCAACCTCACCGGCCCGCCCGTATCGAGCCAGGCCTGGGCGAATGGGGACCCGGCCGCGCTGAATCAGGCAGCCGCCGAGGTCGGGCCGCAACTCGCCTCATTGCTGTCGAACATCGATGCGGCGCTGAAGGAAAGCGACCCCAACAGCCTATACAACCGGCCGCCACGGCTGGATTTCTCGGGGATCACCGGCGCGCCGGGCGATGGCGACAATTCGCTCGCGCGGGAGATGCGCAAGGACATCGGCAATATGGGCGTCATTCTGGTCGATCAGAAGAGCGACGCCGACTACCTGATGCGTTGCCAGGTCCGCGTGACCAAGGTCAGCTCGAGTGTTGATCACGTCGAGATCGACTGGATCATCGACACGGTGGACGGGAAAGAGGCCGGGCGCGTGGCGCAGCTGCACGATCTGCCGGCCGGCTCGCTCGACAGCTATTGGGGCGATGTCGCCGTCGTCGCCGCCGCCGAGGCGGCGCTCGGGGTGAAGGAAGTGATCGACAACAATATCGGCAAAAAAGCGCCGCCCGGCGCCACTCCGCTGCCCCCACCGCCGGGGCAAACGTCATGAGACCGTGCCTTGACTTCGCGCCCGGCAACGCTCCCGCCCACGCCGATGCGTGGACAGGCGGCGGGTCGGTTGCTAGAAGCCGCGCGCGGACGCCATCCCCGCGCTCCTGACGGAACCTGTCGCATGAAGATCGTTGCCTGCAACAGCAACCGCCCCCTCGCCGAGGCGGTGGCCGCCGCGCTGAACCTGCCGCTGACCCGGGCCTCGGTCCGCCGCTTCGCCGACATGGAGGTGTTCGTCGAAATCCACGAAAACGTCCGTGGCGAGGATGTGTTCGTCGTCCAGTCCACCTCCTACCCGGCCAACGACAACCTGATGGAGCTGCTGATCACGCTGGACGCGCTGCGCCGCGCCTCCGCGCGGCGCGTGACCGCGGTGATTCCCGTATTTCGGCTATGCCCGGCAGGACCGGAAATCCGGCTCGCGCACGCCGATCAGCGCCAAGCTGGTGGCCAACCTGATCACCGAGGCCGGCGCCAACCGCGTGCTGACCATGGATCTGCATGCCGGGCAGATTCAGGGCTTCTTCGACATCCCGGTGGACAACCTGCTACGCCGCGCCGCTGTTCAGCCGCGACATCCAGGAGCGCTATCGCCGGCCGCGACATCATGATCGTCTCGCCCGACGTCGGCGGCGTGCTGCGCGCCCGCGCGCATCGCCACGCGGCTGAACTGCGATCTCGCCATCATCGACAAGCGGCGCGAGCGGGCCGGCGTCTCCGAGGTGATGAACGTGATCGGCGACGTCGACGGGCGCGACTGCATCCTGGTCGACGACATCGTCGATTCCGGCGGCACGCTGTGCAACGCGGCGGCGGCGCTGATCGCCAACGGCGCCACGCTCGGCCAGCGTCTATATCACGCATGGCGTGCTGTCGGGCGGCGCGGTGGCGCGCATCGCCTCCTCGCCGATCGAGATGATGACGATCACCGACTGCATCCTGGCGACCGAGGCGGTGCGGCTGGCGAGCAACATCCGCCAGATCACCATCGCGCCGCTGCTGGCCGAGGCGATGCGCCGCATCAGCGACGAAAGCTCGGTCAGCTCGCTGTTCGACTGAGGATGATGGCCGATGGACATGCTCACGCCGACGGGCTTCTGGTTCATCCGCCATGGCGAGACGGATTGGAACGCGCAGAACCTTTCCCAGGGTGACATCGACATCCCGCTCAACGCCACCGGGCGCGCGCAGGCGCAATCCGCCGCCGCGCTGATGCGCGGGCACACGCTCACGACGATCGTCTCCTCCACCCTGTCGCGCGCCCTGGATACGGCGGAAGCCGTGTCAGCGGTGACGGGCGTGCCGGTGCAAACCGATGACGGGTTGCGGGAGACGAAGTTCGGCGACCAGGAAGGCAAGCCGATGGGCGATTGGTACGATGACTGGATCGCCGGGACCTATACGCCGGAGGGCGCCGAGACCTTCGCCGGCCTCCGCGCCCGGGCTATCGCCGCCATCAATCGCGCGACCGCCAAGCCCGCGCCGGTGCTGGTGGTGGCGCATGGCGGGCTGTTCCGGGCGGTGCGGTCGGCGATGGGGCTGAAGCCCAATCTCCGCACCCCGAACGCGGTGCCGATCTTCTGCCAGCCGCCGGGCAACACAGGCGAGCCATGGACATTGCTGCCTGTCGAAGGCCCCGCCACCGTCTGAGGCGAGAATTCTACTGAGGCGGTCATCCGGCCACTTCGTGGCCTCTGACTCGCCTCAGCGAATTCTCACGCAGACACCGAGGGGCTAGAGCGTTTCCTATTCGCTTACGCTCACAGTCACCGCTCTAGCTCTTTGTTTTTACGAGCATCTTCACCCGATCAGATGATTCCATATGATCGGGATCTGCTCTAAACCGGCCCGCTCACCGCCGCTGAGACAAAAGCGTCGAGCGTTCCGGTGGATGGGCTGGTCGCCCAAAACTCCAGCAGGCCATTGTTCCAGTAGCGGATGACCGTGCCGCGATAGGTGGCCGTGCGAACGGCGTGCGCCGGCTCATGGCCCGCCAGCCACATGCAGAGCGTGACCTGCGCGGAACCCTGACCATAGACGACGACCTGCGCCCGATGGCCCGCGATCACATCCGTCCGCATCGACACGAGCGAAAATCCGCGCACGGCGGGCACGATGCCGGGCCTTACAGATGTCGCCACCATCACGCCGCGCAGCGCCGCATCCCGCACGGCCGATAGATCGACGGTATTGTCGTGATGCGGCCAGAGCACGAGCATCGCCAAGGCCGCCGCCAGTCCTGCCCCGACCCAGCCAGCCGGCTGCCGCAGGCGCCTCGGCCGGAATGGGATGACCTTGGCCGATTGGTCCGCCTCGGGTTGCTCCGCCTCACTCTCAAGCATCCGCTCGATCCGGGCGGTGAAATCGGCCGAGACCGGCTCTTCCGGCACCGCCTCGGCCAAGGCCGCGCGCAGGCCGCCGAGTTCGGCCAAGACGCCCGCGCATTCGGGGCATTGGGCGATATGCGCGGTGAGTGCCGCGACCTCCGCCACCGGCAACTCGCCATCGAGCATGGCGCTGATCTGGTCGATCCGATCGTCGCAGGTCATGGCGCGCCACCACCTTCAGCCGCGATCCAATCCGCGCGCAAACGGAGGCGCGCCCGCGCCAGCCGTGACATCACCGTGCCGACCGGCAGCGACAGAGCCGCCGCGATCTGCTCATAGGAAAGGTCGCCGAATTCACGCAGGACGATGATCTCGCGCATCGCCTCCGGCAGGGCGGCGACAAGCCGGCGCATGCGCGCGGCATTGTCATCAGCGAGAAGCCGCTGCTCGGGGTCAGGACCGGGTGCGGCGATCTGCTGCACCTGGTCCTCCTCCTCCACCGTCTGCCCGGCGGCAAGCCGGCGCGACGGGTCGCGGTTAAGATTGCGCATGATGGCCGCCATCCAAGCCCGAAAATCATCATTCCGATAGGATTCGAAGTAGCGCAGGCCGCGCAGGACGCTTTCTTGCACCAGATCCTCGGCGGATTGGCGATCCCGCGTCAAAGCCCGCGCCACACGTTGAAGATAGGCAAGCTGAGGCACGACCAAGGCACGAAACCGTGCTGCGCGATCATCACTCATCACTGCCTTACCGGATCTCGTTCAACCAAGCTTATCGCACGTCGACCTCGCCCACCATGTCAGGATGGATCGCGCAGCGATAGGCGTACTGGCCGGGCTTTTTGAAGGTGACGCTGCCACTCGCCCCCGGGTCGATCGTCCCGGTGTCGAAGGTGCCGTCCCGGGCGGTCGCCGTGTGGGGCACGCTGTCCCCGTTGCTCCATGTCACCGTATCGCCGGGATGCACGGTGATCGTGGCCGGTGAAAAGGTGTAATCGTTGATGGAGACAGGCACGGTCGCGGCCATCGCGGCCGTGACGGACACCCCGCCGATGAGCAAAGCGGCCGTCGCAAACATCATGATTTTCACTGCAATTCTCCTCAGACGCCCAAAACGGGATCGACGATGGCAAGCCGGGATTGGCTGCGCCGGACGGATACTTCGGTGATGCCGAGATAGGCACCGATGACGCCCGCAGGCATTTTCAGCAACGGCCCGGGATGGGGCGCCGTTCCGGGTGCCGGCTGCGGAAAGGCCGTGGAATTCGCCGTATGAAACTGCACGCGCCCTTCCACCTTCTGCACGACCTGATGGATATGGCCGTTCAGCAGCGTGACCGAACCGAAACGCCGCAGCAGCGCCAGCGCGGCCGGCGCATCGGCCGTGCCCCATCCCCAGGGGGCATAGATCGTCCATAGCGGCACATGCGCGAAGACGACGATCGGCGTTGATGAGGAAACGGCGCGGAGGTCGTCGGCGAGCCACGCGATCTGGTCCTGGCCCAGAAGCCACTGGCCGTCCGGCGCATTGTGCATGACGTTGGACAGGCCGATGAAATGAACGCCGTGATCATCGAAGCTGTACCAGCCGTCACCCTTGGTGCCTTTTCCGTAGCGCGCGAGATAGAGCTTCTTGCCCGGATCGAGCATGTCATGCTCGCCCGGCACATGATGGATCGGCAGCCCGGAGGTTGCGTTGATCTGGTCGGCGGTGTCGAATTCCGCCGGTTTGGCGAGATGTGAGATATCGCCGGTATGCAGCATCAGAGACGGCTTGACCGGCATCGCTTTCACCAGCGCGAGCGCATCGGCCATCGTTCCCGTCACGTCCTGATACGGACCTGCCTTGAAGCCGATGTGATTGTCGCTCATTTGCAGAAAGGTGAAGCTTTCGCGGGCTTCGGCGGCCTCCGCCGTGCCGATCATGCCGACAGTGCGCGGCACGCCGGCCACCATCGCCCATACCATGCCGGTGCCGATCCACCCGACACAGGCCATGGCCTGCCGTCGGCTCGTATCATTGGGATTGTTTGTGTTGTCAGGCTGGTCCATCGCCGGGTCCTTCTTGCTGGATGAGCACAGGACCGGGCAGCGGGGGATTTATTCCGTCGCAGATATCACGAATTCGTGATGACGCGGGCTAGAGCAGGCTATTGGAGAACGACGACGCCATTCTCGGCCGTCGCGCCAAACGCTTCCAGCCAAAGATCATAGTGCAGCATGAAATAGCCGGGAGGGTCTTCTGATTCACCATAGGCTTCGGCCCTGTCGTACCAGTCGACAAAATCCTGGTGAAGCTTCGCGCAGGCCTTCGTGCCGATCGTTCCGTCTGAACCGCTATACCTTATCAGCTCGGCGAAGGGGCCCGAGACAACTTCGTCCTCCCCAGGATCCTCCTCCAATGCCCAACCGGACATTTCAGCCAGTTGATTGCGCCAGTCGTCGTAGCCCGAGTAGGACCCAACACGGAACTCGTACCGCTCGGAATAGCGGAACGGAACACCCGCAACGACGCCTTCCTCGATCTTTGACCACTTGGCACAGCCGTGGACGGCAAAAACGACCAGATCCGGCCCATACTCCCCGTCTTCATCCGCTTTGGCGTCGAAGTCGGGCGAGATGCCACAATAATAGGCGACGTCCAGTCCCACCGGCAGTTGCTCCTTACACTTGCACCGAGGATACGCGCTTGAGGCGGGCGGCCACACCGGCTCGCCGCGCCAATCTAATGATCACGTTGCTAATTCGCAATTAACGGCCGCTTTTGAGGATCGGGCGCAGCCCTCACCCCGGCCGCGTGATCCGGTAGAGCCCGACATCGATCGCGCGGGCGCGGAAGCCCGCCTCGCAATAGGCCAGGTAGTAGTCCCATTTGCGGCCGAACACCTCGTCCAGCCCGCTTTGTCGCAGGCGCGGCCAGGCGGCGTGAAACCTCTGGCGCCATTCGGCCAGCGTTCGCGCGTAGCTCATCCCGAACGGCTCGAAACTCTCCAGCACCAAGCCGGCGCGGGCGATCTCATCCCGCATGATCGTGACCGTCGGCAGCATCCCGCCGGGGAAAACATACATCTGGATGAAGTCGGGGGTGGCGCGATAGGCCGCAAACTTCCGCTCGGCGATCGAAATCACCTGCAAGACCGCGACCCCGCCGGGCTTGAGGCATTCCTGAAGGCAGCGGAAATAGATCGGCCAATACTCAGCGCCCACCGCCTCCAGCATCTCAATCGAAACCACGCGGTCGTATCGGCCCCCGACATCCCGATAGTCCTGCAAGCGGAGATCGGCCCGGCCGGCGGTGACAGGCCCGGCCAACCTCTCTTGCGCATAGGCAAGCTGCGCCGGGGACAAGGTGAGGCCGGTGAGGGTGACATCCGCCTCCCGCAACAACTGCTCCGCTAATCCGCCCCAGCCGCAGCCGATCTCCAGCACGCTCTCCCCGCCGTGGAGCGCCAGCATCTCGATGATGCGATCCTGCTTCCGGACTTGCGCCGATTCCAGGCTCTCCCCTTCCGCGTTGTAGATGGCGGAGGAGTAGGACATGCTTTCATCCAGCCAAGCGCCGTAGAAGTCATTTCCGAGATCGTAATGGGAGACGATGTTGCGCCGGCTTCCCCTGCGGGTGTTGGCGTGCCGCCCGTGGCGCAGACGGCTCATCACGCGCATGACGAACGAGCCCGTCACGGCATTTCCCAGCGCATCCTGGTTGAGCGCCGCCAACTCGATCAGCGTTGGCAGATCGGGGCTGCTCCAATACCCGTCGAGATAGGCTTCAGCGAAGCCGATATCGCCGCCGAGCAGGAGTTGGCGCAGCATCTTCCAATCATGCAGCAGCAGCACGGCCTCGGGCCCCGGGGCGGGGCCTTGGGCCGAGATCTCCTCGCCAGAGGGCGAGCGGACGGTAAGGCGGCCAACGGCGATGCGTTTCAGAAGCTTCGTCAGCAGGAGGCGGCCGAGCAGCACGCCAGGCGCGAAGAGAGGCGGCGCGGAGGCAAGGACACTGGACATGATCAGCCTGTGACGACGGTGATGGAATAGGCGGGCGGCGGCGGCTTGCCATGCGTGCCGACCTTCTTACGCCAGAGCTTCAGCGCCTCCCAATGAATGCCGCCGAGAACCTTGAGCCCCTGCGCCGGCGCGCCGAGGAAGGCGCGCAGCAAGGCGCCGTCCGTCAGCGCCGCGCGGCGGCCGGAGAGGCTCGCCGTGATCAGCCGCCCCTGCCCGCTCAAGCCCTCGATGGCGACGGAGACGCGCGCGCCCGGCGGCAGAACGCGAAAGCGGTATTCCATCTCCATCGGCATGAAGGGCGAGACGTAGAAAGCCTTGCGGCAGGATTGGCTGATCATCCGCGCCTCACCCGATACCGGAATGAGATAGCTGTGCCGCTCTCCAAAGGTGTTGTTCACCTCATAGAGAATGGCCGAGAGGGCGCCGTCGCGCCGGTGGCAGAAGAAGACGCTCAGCGGGTTGAAGGCATGGCCGAGCACGCGCGGCATGGCGAGCAGGCGTATTGCCCCATCCGCGACGATGCCCGCACCCGCGCATTGCGCCACAACCCAGCCCTTGAGATCCGTCTTCGCGCCAGCGCCGAAATCGCTCTGGCGGATGCTGAACAGGTTGAACCGATCGACGGATAGCAGGCGGAACCGGCGTGACAGCGCGGGCAGCTCATCGAGGTCGATCAGCAGCGAAACGATCCGATAGCGCAGCCGATGCTCCCGGGGCTTGAAGCGATGATGCAGAACAACACCGGGATAGAGCGCGGACTGCACGGGCGTGCCGGTCACGCTGGCACCGCCGCCGCCGCGCGCTCGGCGGGATCGGGGAGATGAATGCGTCCCGATTCCGCCGCGACCTTCCAGGGCCGGCGAACGCCGCCGAGCGCCTCGGCAACCGCAAGCCCGGCCTGCAAGCCATCCTCATGAAAACCGGAGCCGAACCAGGCGCCGCAGAACCAGCTTCGCCGCCCGCCTTGCAGAGACCAGAGGTGACGCTGTGCGGCCAGAGATCGCGCATCGAACAGCGGATGGGCGTAGTGTTCGGTATGGAGCAGCCGGCCCGGCGCCGGCGGCCGAGGCGGATTCAGGCTCACGAAATACTGCGTTTCGCCGGGGATCGATTGCAGCCGGTTCATCCAATAGGTGAAATACGGCCTGCTCTCCCCGTGCGTGGATTGCTCAATGAAATTCCAGCTCGACCAGGCGCGGCGGCGGCGAGGCATCAGGCCGGAATCCGTGTGCAGCACGGCGAGATTGTGGTTCGTGCCGAAGGCGCCAAGCAGCGCGCGCTCGCGGCTATCCGCGTCATCGAGCATGGCGAGCGCCTGATGCGCGTGCGTGGCGATCACCACATGATCATGCACCGCGACGCGGCTGGCGATATCGGTGAGGCGCACAGAGGCCCCGTCCCGCATGACGGAGACGATGCGGCGCCCGAGATGCAGCGGCCCCGAAAGCCCCGCCAGAAGCGGGCGGATATAGCTCCGCGCCCCATCGGTGACGGTACGCCAGACCGGGCGGCCGGTCAGTTGCAGCAGGCCGTGGTTGGTGCAGAAGCGCAGGAAGGCCGCCGCCGGATAGTCGCGCATGGTGGCGGCCGGTGTGGACCAGATCGCAGCGGCCATCGGTAGAATATGGTCGCGCTGGAAGGCGATTCCATACCGCCCCTTGTCGAGATAGTCGCCGAGGCTGAGACCGTACCCCTCCATCGTCGCGATATCGCGCGGCGCCTGACGGTAGAAGCGGGACAGATCGCGCAGCATCGCCCAGAAACGCGGCCGCAGCAGGTTGCGGGGCTGCGCCAGGAGCCCGCCGAGATCGGTGCCGGCATATTCAAAACCGCCGTTCTGCATGGAGACCGAAAACGACATCTCGGAGGGTGTCGTGCCGATATCGAGATGTCGGAACAACGCGGTCAAATTGGGGTAGGTCGCCTCATTATAGACGATGAAACCGGTATCGATGCCGAGCCTGCCGCTGCCGGTATTCACCTCAACCGTATTGGTATGGCCGCCCGGCCGCTCCTCGGCTTCATAGAGGGTCACGCGATGGCGCTGGCTCAACAACCAGGCGCATGAAAGGCCGGCAATTCCCGAGCCGATAACCGCGACATCAAGCGGGGGAGACGCCGAACCCATTCGATTCCTCTCATGCGGCGCGCGGTTTTTCTGTCGTCGCCGCGCGCGATATGCCGTGATTTACGGGGAGCACGCGGCCTTGGATGCAGGCGGCTGCCTTGTGGCGCGGCCTCTCCTCATTGGCGATTTCACTGCCATTCTGCCGAAATGATGGCAGAGAACACCGCCTATCGGCAAACCGCGAGACAGGGTCTTGCCCGGCCGCTCGCGCGGCGCGGCCTGGCCTGGGCGGGTTTGGGCGCGCTGAGCCTGCTCGGCACGGCCTGCTCGCCGCTCGGCCTGCTTAACGGCATGGCGCCGAAGCGCCTGTCGGCCCGCGACATTCCCTATGGTCCGGGTCCGCGCCAAAGCCTCGACATCTATGTGCCGCATAGCCCGCGCGGCCGCGCGCCGGTCCTGGTGTTCATCTATGGCGGGAGTTGGGATAGCGGACGGAAGGAGGATTACCGCTTCGTGGGCGGCGCGCTAGCGGCAGCCGGCTTCGTGACCGTGATCCCCGATTACCGGCTCTACCCCGAGGTCGTTTTCCCCGCCTTTCTCGATGACTGCGCGGCGGCATTCGCCTGGGCCTCGGCGCATGCCGGGGATTACGGCGGCGGCGACCGGATGTTCCTGATGGGCCATTCGGCCGGCGCCTATAACGCGGCGATGCTGGCGCTCGACCCCTTCTATCTTGCCCGCGCAGGCGCGCGCCTGCCGCTGGCGGGAACCGTGGGGCTCGCCGGGCCTTATGATTTCCTGCCCGTTCAAACGGCCGAGCTGCGCGCGATCTTCGGCGAGCCGCCGACACCGCCCGAAACCCAGCCGATCAACCATGTCGATGGCCGCAACGCACCGATGCTGCTGCTGGCAGGCACGGCCGATACCACCGTGCTGCCTCTCGGAACACCCTGCGGCTTGCGGCGCGCATCCATGCCGCCGGCGGCCCGGTGCGGAGCCGCCTCTATCCCGGCATCGATCACAAGGAAATCATCGGCGCGCTGGGCGTGCCCTTCCGCTTTCTCTGCCCGACCTTGCGTGACTGCACGGGCTTCCTCTCGGCCACCGCATCCGCCCCGCCCCGCGCGACGTAGAGGCTGGCATGACCGTTCTGCTGATCATCACCGCGATCGCCTGCAGCCTGCTGATGCTGGGCGTCTGGCGCGTGCAGCAACGGTCGGGCAATAGCGGCTGGGTGGATGTCACCTGGACCTTCGGCACGGGTGCCGCTGGCATTCTGCTCGGGCTCTATCCGCTTCACCACGCGCCGCTCTCGGCGCGGCAGATCGCGGTCGGCCTCGTCGCGGCCCTATGGTCGCTGCGCCTCGGGCTGCACATCGCGCGCCGGGCACGCCGGGGAACGGACGATCCCCGCTACGCGGCGCTGCGCGAAAGCTGGGGCGAGAGCTACCGCTGGAAGATGCCGGCCTTTCTCCAGCTTCAGGCTCTCAGTATTTTCCTGCTCGGCTGCGTCATCATGCTGGCGGCGCGGAACCCGGCGCCCGGTTTCGGCGCGATCGACATCCTGGCCCTCATCATCGCGATCCTCTCGGTCGGCGGTGAGGCGCTGGCGGACGAGCAGGTGCATCGTTTCGCCCGCGACCCGGCGAATAAGGGCCGCATCTGCGAGGCTGGGCTCTGGGGCTGGTCCCGCCACCCCAATTACTTCTGCGAATGGCTGATCTGGGTCGCCTACGCGCTCTTCGCCATTTCCGGCTTCGCCTGGGGGCTGGGCTGGCTCGCCTGGTTCGGTCCCATCGTCATGTATGGAGTGCTCGTCCACGCCTCCGGCATTCCGCCGACGGAGGCCCATATGCTGCGATCCCGTGGCGAGGCATTTCGCGACTATCAGCGCAGGGTCAGCAAGTTCCTGCCGCTGCCGCCCAAGACCCAGGCCGGGGCACGGGTATCGTGAGCCGCCTCGTCACCATCGCGGCGGCGACGGCGGAACGCTGGCCGATCCCGGATCGTCTGTCGCGCACCGGCATCGCGCGCATGGTGGAGCAGACCCGCCGCAAGCTGGCGGCCGAGCATGACCCCGATGCCGGCTTCGCTGACGGCATGGCCGCCTTCCCCATCGCCCAGCACACCGACGCCGCCAATGCGCAGCATTACGAGGTGCCCGCGGCTTTCTTCGGCGCCTTTCTCGGCCCGGACCGCAAATACTCCTGCTGCCTCTACGAAAGCGGCGGCGAGACTCTGGCTGGCGCCGAAAGGCTGGCGCTGATGGCGACCGCGAGCCATGCGGACCTCGCCGATGGGCAGGATATTCTGGAACTCGGCTGCGGCTGGGGCTCTCTCTCGCTCTTCATGGCCCAGCGCTATCCTGCGTCACGCATCACGGCGGTCTCCAACTCCGCCTCCCAGCGGGCCTATATCGAGGCGCAGGCGGCGCAGCATAACCTTCGCAATCTGCGTGTCCTCACCGCCGACATGAATGATTTCCAGGCGGCCGGGCCGTTCGACCGGATCGTCTCGGTCGAGATGTTCGAGCATATGGCGAATTGGCGGCCGCTTCTGGCGCGCATGCGCGATTGGCTGCGGCCGGAGGGCTTGGCGATGATCCATGTCTTCACCCATCGCCACGCACCCTACAGATTCGATGCCGGCGACCGGGCGGATTGGATCGCCCAGCATTTCTTCACTGGCGGGATCATGCCGAGCCGGGGGCTGATGCACCAGTTCCCCGGCCTGTTCACCGTCGCGCAGGAATGGCATTGGCCAGGGACGCATTACCAGCGCACGGCCGAGGACTGGCTGCGGAACTTCGACGCGCACCGCCCGGCGATCCGCGCGATTCTGGAGCCTGTCTACGGGCGCGACACGCGGATTTGGGAACGTCGGTGGCGGCTGTTTCTGCTGGCGACCGCCGGATTATTCGGCCATGCCGGCGGCGCGGAATGGGGCGTCACGCATTACCGGCTGGTGCCCGTGGCGCCGTAACCGGCTCAGGCGGCCTGCATGGCGGGGCCACCTCCGGTCGTCACGCTCTAGAGCAGATCCCGATCATATGGAATCATCTGATCGGGTGAAGATGCTCGTAAAAACAAAGAGCTAGAGCGGTGACTGTGAGCGTAAGCGAATAGGAAACGCTCTAGAAATGCGTGTGCGAGACGAGATCGAACAGCAGCAACAAGATCAGGCTCAGGAATACCGCGCCGACAATCGCGCTCGGCCTGAAACCCGCACCACCCCGTGACCCCAACGGCTTCGCCATTTTCGACTCCGTATCGTCAATCTGTCGAAACAACGCGCGGAAACCGCGCCATCGCTTCCAAATCATCCAGCTTCATGTGGTTTCGCATATAAACCTGGCTCGCATCCCGCACCGGCTGGTAATCCCAGGTCGTCTGCCGGCCCTGCGACAAGGCCTGATTCACGAGCCTCCGCCGTTTCTGACTAGCCACCACATCGGTGTACAACTGAAGGAGGTCCCACCGCGCCGCCGCCTCCTGCCGCAGGGCGTTGAGGCGTGCATCCGCCGGGTCGGCTAGCGCGATGTTCACGAGTTCATCCGGGTCGGCGGCCAGGTCGTAAAGCTGGTCCGGATCGCCCGGGCAATGGATGAATTTGAGGCTGCCGCGACGGATCATCACCATCGGCGCGACCACGCCCTCGGCACAGTATTCGCCAAAGACAACGCCCGCGTCATCCGCGCCCAGGCAATAGGGCAGTAGGGTGCGCCCGTCATGCTCGGTCGCGTAGTCGGGCTCGCGCCCCTCACCCGCGATCGCGGCGAGCGTCGGCAGGATATCGACGAGGGAGACGGGTGCGGCCACGCGATGCGCGGCGAAACGCCCGGGCGCATGGAGGATCAGTGGAATCCGCGCCGCGCCCTCATGGAAGTTCATCTTGAACCACAAGCCGCGCTCGCCCAGCATCTCGCCATGATCGGCGAGGACGATCACGATGGTGTTCCCGGCGAGGCCGGACTCCTCCAGCGCCGCCAGGATGCCGCCCGCGTGATCATCGAAATAGGAGATCGCCGCGTAATAGGCGCGGCGGGCGGCGCGGATATTCGCCTCTGTCACCGGCTGCAGGTCCTGCCCGCAGACATGGCGCAGCCGGGCGGCGTGGGGGTCGGCCGCCGAGACGGCGGCCGGCACACGCGGCATATCGATCTCGTCATCCGTGTAGCGGGACCAATAGGGATCGGCCATGGTGAAGGGGTCATGTGGATGCGTCATCGAGACGATCATGCAGAAGGGCCGATCGTCACTATCCCGCGCCATATCGTAGATCTTTTGCCGCGCGGCGAAGCCGACCTCCTCATCGAAATCCATCTGGTTGGTGCGCACGCAACGACCGGCGAGCGTCACGCTATCCATGTTGTGGAACCAATCGAGCCGCTCGGCCGGCCGCGTCCAATCCGGTGTCCAGCCGAAATCGGCGGGGTAGATATCGGTCGTCAGCCGCTCCTCGAACCCATGCAGCTGGTCCGGGCCGCAGAAATGCATTTTGCCGGCCAGGATGGTGCGGTAGCCCGTCAGAGCGCAGGTAATGCGCGAAGGTCGGTGATTGGGAGGGGAATTCGACCGCATTGTCATAAGCGCCGGTGGCGGAGGGCAGCCGCCCGGACATCAGCACGGCGCGCGACGGGGCGCAGAGCGGGCTGTTGCAATAGGCGGCGTCGAACACCACGCCTTCCCGCGCCAGCCGATCGAGATGCGGCGTGCGGGCGACCGTGTTGCCATAGGCCGGCAACGCGCCGGCCGTCAGCTGATCGGCCATCAGGATCAGAATATTGGGCTTACTGTTCACTCATCTGCCTCCGATCGTCCGCACCTAGTGACGGTTCGTGGCAAAAGCGTGAAGGCTATTTGTCCTTAATGTTACGATCGTGCCTGTTTGAGCGACATCACGCGCTCATGAAGAGCAAAGCGGCGAAGACTGCGAGCGGCATAAGTTGATGTCCGCTCTTGGGAACACCTTTGAGGTGGCGCCCCATGCCCGTCTTGGCTCGACCCCCGCCACCTCCTCCCGTTCCGCCCCTACCCTACCCTCCAATCGCCGCGCGGCAGGCAGCCACCAGGGCCGCCGCCTTGCGGCCGACGATCTCCGCCGTGTCCCCAGGTTTGTAAATCGACGAACCAATGCCGTAGCCAGCCGCGCCCGCCTCATGCCAAGCGCGGATATTGTCCGGCGCGATGCCGCCCACGGGTAGCACCAGCGTGCCCGGCGGCAGGATGGCGCGCATGCCGCGCAGCGCCGCCGGGTTCGATCCCTCGGCGGGAAAAAGCTTGATGGCATCAGCACCTGCGCGAAGCAGGCTGAAAGCCTCGGCCGGGGTGAAGAAGCCGGGCGCCGCCGCCATGCCGAGCCGTTTGGCGGCGCGCACGAGTTCGGGGTCGGAATGCGGCGTCACGATCAGCCGGCCGCCGATGGCCGCGATCTCCTCCACCTGCGCCGGGGTCATCACCGTGCCCGCGCCGATCAGCAGCCGCTCCCCGAAATCTCTCCGCAAGAAGACGAATGCTCTCCATCGGCTGCGGGGAGTTCAGCGGCACCTCGACAATGGCGATACCGGCGGCTTCCAGCGCCGTGCAGATGGCGACTACCTCATCCGGCTTCACACCGCGCAGGATAGCGATGAGGGGACAACGATCGAGGAAAGACTTCATCGAACTATCTCTTTCTGAACTGAGAGAAGTTTTTTGGTTCTTTTTTGCAAAAAAGAACCGCTATCTCCGCGGCCTTAACTCCAATGCACCTCACCCGCGATCCGCCCGAGGCCCATGGCCGCCGCCTCGCCCTTCGCGATGCGCGCGGCGCCGCCGCAGACATCGATGGCCTCGGCATAGAGGCCGCAGAGCTTCGGGTCCCCGATCAGCACGACCGGCCCGGCATCGGGTGCCGCCGCCAGTGCCTGCCGCACCTCATGCCCCAGCAGCAGGCCGGAGAGGTAGGAGGCGGCGCTCGTCTCGCTCAGCCGCCCGAACAGGCCGAGCGTGCGCACGCCGAACAAGTGCCGCAGCAACCCGCCGGCATCGGCGCTGCGCGACAGGCCCCGGCGCAGCGCCTCGGGGTCGGGCGGCGCGTCGGCCTTCAACATACGGCTGAGGATCGTATGGCCGCTGAAGGCGGCGAAGGCCTCGCCAGTCATGAAAGTCGAGAAGCCGATGATGCGGCCGCCCTCCACCCGCACCCATTTGGAGTGGCTGCCCGGCATGCAGGCGATACCGCCCTCCCCGAACTCCGCCAGCGCGCCGATGATCTGGGTTTCCTCGCCGCGCATCACCTCGGGCACGCCGGCTGCGTCCTCAGCGGTGAGGCCGGGCACGAGCCGGACCTCGGCGCCGTCGAAGGGCACCGGAATGGTGGCGCCGGCGAGATCGGCGGCACCCGCCGGGCAGGGCAGATACGGCGCCTCGACCCAGCCTTGTCGGCTGCCGACCATGCCCGAGAGCAGGACATGCCGCTCCCCCGCATTGACCCAGGGCAGGATCGCGCGGCGCAGCACATCGGCGAAGCGCCCGGCCTCGACGAAGAGAATGCCAGTGGGCGAGATGGTTCGATCGATCACGCGGCCGTCCGCCGCCAGCCGGTAGGCGCGGAAGCTGCTGGTACCCCAATCCACACCGATCATGCGAAGGGCTCCGTTTTCGGGAAAGGAAAGTCGAGCATCGAAACATGGGCGGCGACGATCCGCCACTGGCCGTCGAGCCTGGCCCAGCTTTGCATCTGGCGGCCGGTTTTCCCCGTCGCGCGGCGGCGGAACAGCGTGGCGGCCGTGCCGAAGTCATGACCGAAGGTGGTGATGACGGTGCGCGCGAGGTCCCGATCCAGGTCGCCCGCGCCGCGCGTCTGCCGAAAGGCCGCGATCTCGGCGGCACCGAACAGGTTCTCGCCGCCGCCGAAGCGGATAGCGCGGTCACTCTCCCAGAACAGCGCGGTCAGCGCCGCCACGTCATTGGCGAGGAAGGCCCGCTCATAGGCGTCGAAGGCGGCGGTCAGCGCCGTCACCACGCCTGGGATGTTGATCTCCATCGTCGCCCCCTACGCCCCGAAGCCGGGTGCGACGGGTGCCGCGCAGATGCCGGCGCCCTCCAGCGCGGCCGCGACGCGGATGAGCAGATCCTCCCGCCAGGGGGCGGCGATAAGCTGGATGCCGATCGGCAGAAGACCCTCGGCCTTCTGCACCGGAACGGCCAGAACCGGCAGGCCGATGCAGGTGATGGGCTGGGTGAAAAGCCCGAAGGAGGGGCGCAGCGGCATGGTCTGCCCGTCGATCCTCAGCAACTCCTGCCCGAGCGGCTGCGCCGGCACGGCGGTCGCCGGGGCGATCAGCACATCCCAATCCCGGAACAGCGCGGCCATCGCGTCCCGCCACAGCGCCCTCACCTTCTGCGCATGGAGATACCATTGCGCTGGCACCAGGCTGCCCGCGAGCAGCCGGTCCCGCGAGAGCGGCTCCATCTCCGTGCGGCGATGGCGCAGATGGTGCATATGCTGCTGTGCGCCTTCGGCCGCCGTGATGATGAAAGCGGCCGAGCGGCCCGCCGCCGCCAGCGCGGGCGCGGGCACCGCCGACGCATGCAGGGCCTCGGCGATGCGGCTGACGGCGGTGCGGGCGGCCTCCCCCAGCGGCGCGTCAAAATACCCGCCGAGCCGGCCGATGCGTAAGCCGGCGATGCCCGTTGCCATCACATCGGCTACGGGCTCGACCGGACGGGGCGCCTGCCCGGGGTCCGCCGGGTCGTGTCCCTGCAGCGCGTCATAGGCAACGGCGAGGTCCGTGACCGTGCGCGCGAAGGGGCCGATATGGTCGAGGCTCGGCACGAAGGCGATGGAACCGGCGCGGGACAGCCGGCCGTAGGTCGGCTTGAGGCCGAAAACTCCGTTGAGGCTGGCGGGGACGCGGATCGAGCCGTTGGTATCCGTGCCGAGAGTCAGCGGCACGAGGCCGGCGGCGACGGCGGCACCCGACCCGCCGGAGGAGCCGCCGGCACTCCGGGTCGTGTCATGCGGGTTGCGGCTGGGGCCGTAATGGCTGTTCTCGGTCGTGAAGCCGTAGGCGTATTCGTCCATGTTGAGCGCGCCGAGGCAGACGCCGCCGGCCTGCCGCAGCCGGGCGACCGCCCAGCCATCGGCGGCGGCGGGTGGCCGATCCCGTTCGATGATGCTGCCGGCGAGCGTGGTGACGCCCGCGATATCGAACAGGTTCTTAACGGCGAAGGGCACGCCGGCGAGCGGGCCCATCGGCTCCCCACGCGCCAGCGCCGTATCGACGGATGCGGCATCGGCGAGCGCCCGCGCCTCCGTGATCTCGGTGAAGGCGTTCACTTCAGGGTTCAGCCTGTGGATGCGATCGAGGGTCGCGCGCGCGACCTCCGTCGCCGAGCAGCCACCGCTGCGAATCTCGGCCGCGATGGTCGCGGCGGTCTGTGGCGAGACGCTCATGGTGCTTACGGGTGGAAGACGGGGGCGGGCTCGGTCTCGGGGCCGACGGGCCAATCGAGCGCCGGAGCCGCGAAGCGCATGACGAGCGCAAAGGCAGCGGTGACGCGCTGGGTCTCCGCCGCGTCGAGGTTCAACGCCTGTAAGGTCGCCGCCGCGGGCACATAAGCGGCCGGATCGAAAGCCTCACCCATTCTCTGCTCTCCCGAGATATCGCCACCGCGTTATAGAGCGGGATGCGTTCGCACGGAACTCACCATCCCGCTCTATCTCTTTATTTGATCGCGTGATTCAGACCTACGGTCTTTCACCTCCGGTCATCACGCTTCAGCGCGAACAGGCGCGTTTCGCCGAAGCCGAGCGTGAGAAAAGATCCGTCATCGAGCCCGGCTTCCACCCGCGCGGCGGCGAGCATCCTGGGCGGCGCGTCGATCGCCTCGTCGGTAAGCTGGAAGGTGCCGAAGTGCATGCCGACCGATTGCCGCGCGCCAAGGGCCTGATGCGCGGCGACGGCCTCGGCCGGGTTCACATGGACCGACGCCATGATCGCGCGCGGCTCATAGGCGCCGATGGGGAGGAGTGCCAGGTCAGGCGCGCCGAGCCTCGCCCCGATCTCCGCCCAATGATGCCCGGCGCCGGAATCGCCCGCGAAAAAGATGCGGTGCGGCCCGGCCTCCACCATGAAGCCGGACCAGAGGCAGCGCCCGCCATCACCCAGCGTGCGGGATGCGAAATGCCGTGCCGGCGTCGCGGTGATGTGGACACCGCCGGCAAGCTCGGCCCCCTGCCACCAGTCGAGTTCCTGCACACGGCGAAGCCCCGCCTTGGCGAGATGCGCCCCATTGCCGAGCGGGGTGACGACCATCGGATCATCCCGTTTCCGCAAGCTGCGGAGGCTCGGCAAATCCATATGGTCGTAGTGGTTGTGGGAGACGAGCAGGAGATCGACCTTTGGCAGCGCGGCGAAGGCGCGGCCGGGCGGCCGGGCGCGTTTCGGCCCGGCCCAGGAGACGGGCGAGCAGCGCGCCGAAAAGATGGGGTCGGTGAGGATGGTGAGGCCGCCGAGGCGGAGCAGGAATGTGCTGTGCCCGATGAAGGTGACGGAGAGGCTGCCCGGCGGCGGCATGTCATGCGGGTTGCCCGTGGGCACCGGGTCGGGCGGCTGCGGCGGCCAGCGTTTACGCTCCCGGCCGAACTGCCAGCGAAGGATGGCGAGCAGACGGCCGCCCCGGCCGCGCCTGCGCGGCTGCGGCGCATCCACCGGCGGCGGGGCGGTGGGGAGCGGCGGCAGGGCCATGCCGGCCGGGTTGAAGAAGATCTCGCCGTTATAGTGGTCGGAGAGAGGGTAGCGCGGCGGCAGGGGCAAAGGCGGGAGCTTTCAACAGGCTATCCGCTAGACATAGAGTCTCTTTCCCGCCGCGCCTATCCCGCCGCCAATTTATGGCGCGGCGCCCATCTTATTTGAGGGCGCCGCGCCGCGTTCTCAGGCGAACTGACCCATGGTGTTGTGCGCACCACCCGCCTTCAGCGCCGCCTGACCGCCGAAATACTCCTTGTGATCATCCCCGATATCCGAGCCCGCCATGTTCTGGTGGCGCACGCAGGCGACACCCTGGCGGATTTCAGCCCGCTGCACGTTGAGGACGTAGCCGAGCATGCCGTCCTCCCCGAAATAGCGTGCGGCGAGATTGTCGGTCGAGAGCGCCGCCGTGTGGTAGGTCGGCAGCGTGATCAGGTGATGGAAGATGCCGGCGCGGCGGGAGGCGTCCGCCTGAAAGCGCCTGATGCGCGCATCGGCCTCCTCGCCCAGCGGTGTCGCGTCATATTCGGCGCTCATCAGCTTCGCCCGGTCATAGCCCGCGACATCCCGCCCATCCTTCGCCCAGGCATCATAGGTCTGCTGGCGGAAGTTGAGCGTCCAGTTGAAGGACGGCGAGTTGTTGTAGCAAAGTTTCGCATCGGGCCGCACCGCGCGAATACGATCCATCATGCTGGCGATCTGCTCGATATGCGGCTTCTCGGTCTCGATCCACAGCAGGTCCGCCCCGTTTTCCAGCGCGGTGATGCAATCGAGCACGCAACGGTCGGCGCCGGTACCGGCGCGGAACTGGTAGAGGTTGCTCGGCAGCCGCTTCGGGCGCAGCCAGCGGCCCTCACGGCGGAGGATGACGTCACCGTCGGCGGCGGTTTCCTCCGTCACCGGCTCGCAATCGAGGAAGGCGTTGTACTGGTCGCCAAGGTCGCCTGCTTCGCGGCTGAAGGCGATCTGCTTCGTGAGCCCGGCGCCGAGCGAATCGGTGCGCGCGACGATAATGCCGTCCGGCACGCCGAGTTCGAGGAAGGCATAGCGGATGGCGCGGATCTTTTGCAGGAAGTCCTCATGCGGCACAGTCACCTTGCCGTCCTGATGGCCGCACTGCTTCTCGTCGGAGACCTGATTCTCGATCTGCAACGCGCAGGCGCCAGCCTCGATCATCATCTTGGCGAGCAGGTAGGTCGCCTCCGCATTGCCGAAACCAGCGTCGATATCGGCGATGATCGGAAGCACATGGGTCTGGTGGTTATCGACCTGGGCGGTCGCCCGCTCCCACCGCTTCGTGTCACCCGCTGCTTTCGCGGCGTCGATCTCGCGGAACAGGCCGCCGAGTTCACGCGCATCGGCCTGACGCAGGAAGGTGTAGATTTCCCGAATGAGCGCCGGCACGGCCGTCTTTTCGTGCATGGACTGATCGGGCAGAGGCCCGAATTCCGAGCGCAGTGCCGCGACCATCCAGCCGGAAAGATAGAGGTAGCGGCGGCGCGTGTCGCCGAAATGCTTCTTGATGGCGATCGCCTGCTGCTGGGCAATGAAACCGTGCCAGGCGCCGAGCGATTGCGTGTATTCAGCGGGGTCGCGGTCATAGGCTGCCATGTCCGCGCGCATGATCGCGGCGGTGTAGCGCGCGATGTCGAGCCCGGTCTGGAAGCGGTTCTGCAAGCGCATGCGGGCGACGGCGTCAGCGCCGATGGCGCTCCAGTCCGAGCCGCGATCGTGCAGCAGGCGCGTGGCCTCGCCGGCGGTGGTCTGGAAGGCGCTCTGGTCGCGGTCACGCGAAGGAGCAGTCGCGCCACCGTCGGGCGCGAAGAAGGGCTTATGCAATGTCGTCACTCCGTAGATGGCACGTCTATTCTGAGCTGCGTACGGGATGTCATCGCGACATCCCGGACATCTTCAGTCGGCGGCGTAGTGGATATCGTCGTGCAGCACGGTGCTCGGCAGGCGAGCCGCCTGCGCCTGCGCCGCGCGCGGACCTTGCGAGCAGGGCCGGCCGTCATGCGCCCAGGAATGGGGATGATCGAGGCCGAGATCGCAGACCGCTTCAGCCTTGGCGGTGGTGATCGGGGTCGCGCAGTCGATTTGAGTCATGTTGAGCATGTCGAGTTCTCCTCTGCCGTTTAGATGGGCACGGCTGCCTTCCGATGTCCCGCCCAAACAGCGGCTCGGCCCCGGAAACCTGTAGCGAACTTTACAAACGCGATCGTCAGTTTGAAAATCGAGTCAATTTTCGGCCTCGGCCGAAAATCCATCAATTTCACAAAATCATATAGTTACGATTACAAGTTTGCACCGGGTGACGGAGGCCGGTTCGCGAAGGGCTCGCCATCCCGCCATCACGCGGTAAAATGTTTTAGGCTGGTTTGGAAATTTCCGGCCCGTTTGCAAAGGTTGTAAAGATGGCCCAACCGCTCATCGGCCGCACGCTGCGGCGCCTGCGCCTGGAACACGCCCTGTCGCAACAGGCGCTCGCCGCCAGTCTCGGCGTCTCGGCCAGCTACCTCAACCTGATCGAGCATGATCAGCGCAAGATCACGGCGACATTGCTGATCAAGCTTGCCGAGATCTTGCGGGTCGACATCGGCACCCTGTCCGGTGCGCAGGAACGCCAGATCGAGACCGGGTTGCGCGAAACCTTCGCCGATGCGCTGCTCGGCGCGGAGCCGGTGCCCGAGCCGGAAGTCGCAGCACTCGCCGCGCTGCCGAGTGCGGCACGCGCGGTGCTGACACTCTACCGCGCCTGGCGCGTGTCCTCCGAGGACGCCACCGGCATCACGCTCCCCTCCGGCCGGCGCATGCTGCTGCCGGCAGAGGAAGCGCGGGACGCCTTTCATGAACGCGCCAACCACTTCCCCGAGCTTGAGGCCACCGCCGAGCGCATCGGCGCGGAGCTTGCCGCCTCGCCGGCGGAGATGAACCACGCGGTGGCCGAATCGCTGCGCCGGCGCCATGACGTGTCGGTTCGCGTGACAGCCGCGCCGGATACGCTGCGGGTCTATGATCCAGTCACGCGCAGCCTGATGCTATCGGAGCAGATGCCGCGCGAAAGCCGTGGTTTCCACATGGCCTTCCAGCTGATGCTGCTGGAGGCGCGGGATGTGGTGGAAGAGACGCTGACCGCGCTCAACCCCTCCACCGCCGAGGCCGCCTCGATGATTCGCATCGGGCTGCTCAACTACGCGGCGGGCTGTCTGCTCATGCCCTATGCCCCGTTCCTCGCCGCCGCCCGGTTGCTCCGCCACAATGTCGAAGCCCTGGCCGCGCGATTCTGCGTATCCTTCGAGCAGGTTTGCCATCGGCTTTCCACGCTGCAACGCCAGGGGGAGCGCGGCATCCCTTTCTTCTTTCTGAGGCTGGACCCGGCGGGCAATGTCTCCAAGCGGTTCTCGGCCGCCGGCTTCCCTTTCGCGCGCCACGGCGGCTCCTGCCCGCGCTGGATCGTTCATTCCGCTTTCTCGACGCCGGGGGTCATCCGGGTGCAGGTGGCGCAACTGCCGGATGGCGGAACCTTCCTCTGCATCGCCCGCACCGTGTCGCGCATGGCCTCCTCGTGGCAGGAGCCGAAGCCCATCCATGTCATTGCGATCGGCTGTGACATCCTGCACGCCGATGATGTGGTCTATGCCGATGGGCTGGACGTGCAGCGGGCGGCCGTCGGCATCGGCCTGTCCTGCCGATTGTGCGACCGGCCGAATTGCCGCAGCCGCGCTTTCCCGCCGCTGGAGCATCGCCTCGCGCTCGACCCGTTGACGCGCGGCGACAGCCCTTATCGTTTCGAGAGCAAGCCCAAGCGTTAGAGCAGATCCCGATCATATGGAATCATCTGATCGGGTGAAGATGCTCGTAAAAACAAAGAGCTAGAGCGGTGACTGTGAGCGTAAGCGAATAGGAAACGCTCTAGGGCAGTGGCGCGACGGCGGCTGGCACGGCGATCTGCATGCCGGTCTTGCTCGGCAGGAATTGGATGGGCACGGCGTAGTGCCGGCCGCAACCGGCCAGGCTCCAGGTCTCTCGCCATGAATGGGCGCCCGCCGCCACGCCGGGCACCGACGCGCCGAAACCGTCGAACCGGGTATTGGTGACATCAAAGGTAGTGCAGGTTTTGGCGGTGGCCCGTGCGGCCTGGATGGCGAACTTCTTCGCCTCCCGCTGCGCCACGAGATCCGTGATGGTGGCACCCGGCACGCCGATGAGCACGTTGATCTTCTGCCCTGGCAGAGCCAGGAAGTAGAGGTTCACGGTGGTATCATTGCCGCAGCCGCTGACGGGGAAAGAGTGGCGCCAGAAGCCAGAAGCCGGAAAACCGTTCGGGGCGAATGCGACGGGCCGCAGAACGTTGACCTCGGATGTGTCAGACACCAGGCTCGGGCATTCGGTGAAGACGTCGGGCGGCAGGGCGGCCAAAGCGTGCTGGACAATGCCCTCGTAATAGTCGGAGTGCATGAAGTCCTTCAGCTCCGTTCCCTCATCGGCGTAAGCACGCCCGGGCAGAACCAGGGCAGACACGCCGAGCAGGCCAAAGAGCAGACTGGCAAGCCGCAATCTCATGAGCGATATCCACGTCATCGTTCAGGCGTCCGTCATTCTTAGACCAAAATGAGCATCCTGCGCCAAGACCCGCCGGCTGTTCGGCTGGTCTTGTCTTGGCTCTGTAACCGCCCGGAGAGGTTGTCGTGTCTGTTTGAGAGTTCTCGAACAGACACTAGGTGGTTTCCCGCTCCACGATGCGATACGGGACAGCGATCCGCTCTGCGGCCAAGCGCTCCCCGCCCCGCGCCGCCTCGATCGATCGCCATAGCAGTGTCCCGGCCGCCTTGCCGATGCCCGCCGGCTCCACCGATACGGTCGTGATGCGCGGGTGGCAGCAGCGCGCGACCTCGAAATCGCCGAAACCGGCGATCGCGATCCGGCCCGGCACCGCCCAGCCCCGGCGATGGCACTCCATCAACGCGCCGAAGGCCGAAAGGTCGGAGACACAGATCACCGCGTCCACATCCGGCCACGCGGCCACCATCTGGGCGATCGCCTCGCCCCCCTGCTCCATCGTGATCGGCGGCAAGCCAAAGGAGACGATGCGCCCGCGCGGCAGGCCCAAGACCTCCACCGCCTGGGTGTAGCCGAAGCGGCGGTCGGCGCCGCGCGTATCCCGCGTGCTGGTGCCTCCGATGAAGCCGATGCTGCGATAGCCGCGATCCCGCAACCGGACGGTGAGCGCGTAAATCGCATCGGCGTTCGAGAAGCCGACGACATGCTCGACCGGCGCCGACGGCAGATCCCACGTCTCGATCACGGGAACCGCCGCGCCCTGCAACAGCCGCCGCGCCTTGGGCGTGTGCCGGCCGCCCGTTACGATCACGCCCTCCGGGCGGCGGCGGAGCATCGCCTCGATCAGGCGTTCCTCCTTCTCCATCTCGTAATCCGTGGCGCCCAGCAGCAGTTGCAGGCCCGTCCGCTCCAGGGCGCGCTCGATCCCGCCGGCGGTATCAGAAAAGTTCGAGTTGTTCAGGGAGGGGATCAGCGCCGCCACGAAACCGGACCGCTTGGAGGACAGCGTGCCGGCCGTCTGGTCCAGCACATAGCCCAACTCCTCGACGGCGCGCAGAATCCGCTGCCGCGTTTTGGGAGAGACGGCGCCATCGGCCTTCAGCGCGCGCGAGACCGTCATGGCCGAGACGCCGGCGCGCAGCGCCACATCGGTCATCTTCGGGGCGCCCGGCTTTCCTTGCGGGGGGTTCGCCGGCGCCTCCGTCGCCTCTGCGGGGGCGGCCTCACCAGCCATGGGGATGGGTGTTGACATAGATCGCGTAGAGCGAGGTTTTTGCGGTGATGTAAAGCCGGTTCCGCTTCGGGCCGCCGAAGGTGAGGTTCGCCACGGTCTCCCCCACCGGAATGCGGCCGATCAGCGTGCCGTCCGGCGTGTAGATGGAGACGCCATCGCCCGCCGAGGTCCAGACATGGCCAAGCCGATCCACCCGAAAGCCGTCATAGAGGCCGGTGGCGAGGGTCGCGAAAACCCCCATCGGTTTGACCGAGCAACCGTCCGGCTGCACCGCATAGGCCACGATCTGGCGCGGATGCGACGGCACATGGCTGACGCCCGTATCGGCGACGTAGAGCAGGCTCTCATCCGGCGAGAAGGCGAGCCCGTTCGGCCGCACCATATCCGTCACCACCGCTGTCACTGCGCCGGTGGTGGGATCGAGCCGGTAGACATGGGCGGCGCCGATCTCGGATTCCGCCGCATGGCCCTCATACTGCGAATCGATGCCGTAGGTCGGATCGGTGAACCAGATCGTTCCGTCCCGTTTCACCACCACATCATTGGGGGAGTTCAGCCGCTTCCCCTCAAAACTGTCGGCGAGCGTGACCCAGCGCCCGTCATGCTCCAGCCGGGAGATGCGCCGCCCGCCATGCTCCGCCGCGATGACGCGGCCGAGATCGTCCAGCGCATGGCCATTGTGATAGCCGCAGGGATGCTCGAACACGCTGACCGAGCCGTCCGTCTCATCGAAACGCATCAGACGGTCATTAGGGATGTCCGACCACAGCAGGCTTTTCGCGGCGGGCACATAGACCGGCCCCTCCGCCCAGCGCGTGCCGGTGTAAAGCCTCTCCAGCATCGCATGGCCGATGATCAGCCGGCTGAAGCGCGGATCGAGAATTCTCATAGGTCACGCAACATTCCTTAGCATCAAAAAGACACGGAAGCGCTGCTTTTTTAGAGCAATATCGGATCAGGTGAAATCATCTGATCCGAAGATTTGCGTTCTTAATCAGAGATATAGATCGGGATCACTTGATCTGCCCGAAGCGATCCCGATCTAAAAAAGCAGCAAAAACTTCCCCCTTCGTTTCCTGTTCCGCCTTACTTCACACCCCAGATCGCCTTGTAATGATCGCGGTAGCCGTTATCGGGGTCGAAACTATCCTTGGGGCCACCGTCATAGGCAATATTGGCCTGGGTCACGACATGGAAGGGTGAGACATAGCCCGACCAGGGCTGGCCCGCGAAGGCACGGTTCAACTCATCCACCAACTGCCATCCTTGCAGGTTGAGCGGCTCCGCCACCGTTACCGACTGGTATTGTCCGGCCCGGATGCGCTCATAGGCCGATTTCGATCCGTCGCCGGCCGCGACCGACTTCGGGTTGCCGGTCCCGTCGATCCCGGCATCTTCCAGGGACGGCCCCATGAAATCGTAATAGATATCGTTGATCGCCAGCGAATCCGTCCATTTCGCGCCGTATTTCTGCAACAGCGACGTGGTGAGCTGCGGCATGCGCTGCGAGGTATCGGCGATCGGCGTATCCTCATAGGCGAGCACCGTCCCGCCCAGCTGCTCGATCACCTTCTTCATCGCCAGAGCCTTCGCCACCGCGATCGAGTATTGGCCGTCGGTGAAGATGATGACGCCCGGCTTGCCACCGGCATCGATATAGGCCCAGAGCGCGGCCGCCTTCGACACCAGCATCGGGTCGGTCGAGACATTGACATGGACGGCCGTGCCCGGAATGGGGCCGAGCGCCGCGCCGGCATGCCAGCCGACAATCGGGATGCCGGCGCTCTGCGCCGCATCCAGCCCGGGCCGCTGCTCGACAGGGTCGAAACCTTCGATGACGATGCCGTCCGGCTTCAGGGCGAGCGCCTGGCTGAAGGCGGAGGTACGGCCGGAAACCGTGCCCGCGCCGTCGATCACGCGCACATGCCAGCCGACCGCCTTGGCCGCCTCCTCGAACCCTTCAGTGACGCCGAGGATGCCGCCATTCTTCAGGTCGCCCGCCAGAACGACGACGTTCTTACCCGTGGCGGCCTTGGGGCCGGTCGTCGGGCCATCCCAGGTCGTGACGTGCTGGGAATATTTCGCGAGGAAGGCTTTCGCATCCGACAGTTGATCAGCCCGCGCATGGCCGGCGGCGAAGGCCATCGCGATCGCGACACTGGCCAGCAGTTTCAGTCTGGTTTTCATCTTCGTCCGCTCCCGTAAGGATTGTTATGTCGCAGCTTTCGGCTTGAGCGCCGCGGCACCACGGCGGCGCTGCGCGTAACCGGCGATGCCGATCGCCACCAGCAGGGTGACGCCGTTGAACATCGGCTCCACCCAGAAGGAGCCGCCAAACTGCTGAATGCCGGCGATGCCGATGGCGAGGATCGCGATGCCGACCATGGTGCCCCAGACGTTGACGCGGCCCGGCTTGATGGTTGTGGAGCCAAGAAAGGCGCCGACGAGCGCCGGCAGAAGATATTCGAGCCCGACGCTCGCCTGCCCGATCCGCAGCTTGGAGGCAAGGAGCACACCCGCGACCCCGGTCAGCGCGCCGGAGGCGATGAAGGCGGCAATCGTGTAGCGCTGCACCGGAATGCCGTTGAGCGCGGCCGATTTCGGATTGGCACCGATCGCATAGAGATAGCGCCCGATCGGCAGGTGTTCGAGCACGAACCAGAGGATGACGGCGAGGCCGATGACATAGTAGCCGGTGATCGGCAGGTCGAAGATGCGTGTCGCGTTGAGTGCCAGGAAGCCGTTCGGCAGTGGCCCCACAACCTGCTGACCGCCCGTATGCCATAGCGCGATCGCATAGAGCACCGTGCCGGTGCCGAGTGTGGCGATGAAGCTGTCGATACGCGCGACCTCGACCAGAATGCCGTTGAGCAGGCCGACGAGCGCGGCGAGCGCGATGACGACCAGCACGGCCACGGGCCAGGGCACGCCGAAATTCACTTGCAGGCTGATCGCCAGGATATGCCAGAGCACGATACCGTAGCCGACGGTGAGGTCGATCTTCCCCGAAACCATCGGGATCATCGCGGCGAGGGAGAGGATGGCGATGATCGCCTTATCGGCAATGATCGAGCGCAGGTCGAGCAAGGTCGGAAATGTGTCGGGCAGCAGTATGGAGAAGATGATGATGAGCAACACCATCAGGATGGGCAGCCCATAGACCGGCAACAGCCGCACGATTTTTTCGCGCGGGGTCGCGCGGGCCAGTTCGTGGCGGGTCGGCTCCAGCGCGTCCGAGCGGACGGAATTGATTGCCATTGTCCTGTCCTTATGCCGCTTCGGAAGCCGAGGCGGCCGTGATCACCGCCTCCGTCGTCAACTCATCCCCGTTCAGCTCCGCGATGATCCGCCCGCGGTTGAACACCAAGGCGCGGTGGCAGATATGCGCGATCTCCTCGAAATCCGTGGAGACGACGACGACGGCGAGACCGGCATCGAGCGCGCGGCCGATCAGCCGATAGATTTCCGCCTTGGCGCCGACATCGACGCCCGCTGTCGGGTCTTCCGCGATCAGGAGCCGCCGGCCGGTGGCAAGCCACCGGCCCACCACGACCTTCTGCTGATTGCCGCCGGACAGGCCCTCTATCGCGAGGTCGGGATCATTCGGCAGCAGCCCGACCGAAGCGCCGAGCGCCCGCGCCCGCGCGGATTCCGCGCGGGGTGACAAGGGCTGGAACAGCCCGCGCCCGCAGGCACCGGGGTTGAGAAATGCGTTCTCGCGAATGCTGAGGCTGGGGGCGATGGATTCCTCGGCCCGGTCGCGCGCCATCAGGCCGATGCCGGCGGCGAGCGCCGTCCGCTCGGACGTCAAGTTCGGCGCCTTCCCATCCAGCGTGACGCGCCCCTTATGCGGCAGAGTGCCGAAGAGCGCGCGGCCTACCTCCTCCTGCCCGGCGCCGCGCAGGCCGATGAGGCCGAGCAGCTCTCCATGGCGCAGCTCGAAATCCACCGGCCCGGCATTGGGTGTCGTCAATCCTTGCACCGTCAACCGAACAGGTCCCGCCTTCAGAGGCACCTTCTGGAACATGTCGAGATTAGCGCGGCCGACGATGAGGGCCACAAGTTCCTCGGGCGTCGTCTCCGCCACCGGCTTCTCGCCCACCTTCATGCCGTCCCGCATCACGACGACGCGGTCGGCGATGCGGAAGATCTCATCCAGGCGGTGGGAGACATAGATCATGCCGACACCGCGATCCTTCAGGCGCCGCACGGCCGCGAACAGGCGCTCCACCTCATTGGCGGGAAGGCTCGCGGTCGGCTCATCCAGCACCAGGAAGTCGCAATCCACCACCAGCGCACGGGCAATGGCGACGAGCGACTTCTCCGTGCGGCTGAGGCTCTGCACGCGGGCCGTGGGGTCGATGTCACAACCGATGAGCGCCAACGCATCGGCGGCGCGCTTCTCCGTCCGTCGCCAGTCGATGGCGCCGAACAGGCTGGGGCGCGCCGCGAAGCCTTCGGCGAGGCTCATATTCTCGGCGATCGTCATCCATTCGATAAGGCCGAGATCCTGATGGATAAAGGCGACGCGATGCGCCGCCCCCGCCGTCTGCACGCGATGGCGGTAGACGGTGCCCCCAATCGAGACCGTGCCCTCATCGGCGCGGACAATCCCGCCGAGCACCTTGATGAGTGTTGATTTGCCGGCGCCGTTTTCGCCCAGCAGCGCCACGACATCGCCGCGCGCGACCTCGAACGTCACGCCCTTCAGCGCGCGGGTGCCGCCGAATGATTTGGCAACCTTGTCGAACCGAAGATTACCCTCGCCGCCCATCAATTCCTCCCGTCACGCTCTAGAGCGTTTCCTATTCGCTTACGCTCACAGTCACCGCTCTAGCTCTTTGTTTTTGCGAGCATCTTCACCCGATCAGATGATTCCATATGATCGGGATCTGCTCTAGAGGCTCGCCGTGATCCCGCCATCGACATAGAGGATATGACCGTTGATGAAGCTCGATGCGTCGGAGGCGAGGAAAATAGCGGCGCCGCCAAGCTCGCCGACCTCACCCCAACGGCCGGCGGGGGTGCGGTTCGCGAGCCAGGACGTGAAAGCCGGGTCATCCACCAGCGCCTGGTTAAGCTCGGTGCGGAAATAGCCGGGGCCGAGGCCGTTCACCTGCAAGCCGTGCTTGCCCCAATCGATCGCCATCCCCTTGGTGAGCATCTTCACGGCGCCCTTGGTCGCGGCATAGGGCGCGATCCCCGGCCGGCCAAGCTCGCTCTGGACCGAGCAGACGTTGATGATCTTGCCGTGGCCGCGCGGGATCATGTGGCGGGCGACCGCTTGGCCGACGAGAAAGACGCTGTCGAGGTTGGTGGCATTGATGCGCCGCCAGGCCTCCAGCGGGAAATCCTGCAGCGGGGTGCGGTGCTGCATCCCGGCATTGTTGAACAGGATCTCGATCGGGCCGACACTCGCCTCCACCGCGGCGATGCCGGCGGTGACGGCTTCGGGCTCCGTCACGTCGAAGCCAGCGAGATGCACGGTGGCGCCGGTTTCCGCGCCGAGGGTTTTCCGGGCCTGTTCAAGCAACTCCCGGTTACGGCCGTTGAGCACGATGATCGCGCCGGCCGTGGCGAGAGCCTGGGCGATGGCGAAACCGATGCCCTTGCTGGAGCCGGTGATAAGCGCGACACGGCCCGAGAGATCGAACAGTTTCAAACGTTTCCCTAACCCGTCTATGGCACCGCCCGTCTAGCGCGGGCCGTTGCGACGAATGTTATCGATAACTGTCAGGGTGTCAAGAAAATCGTTCGGCTTCCGGTTCCTGGCCTGGCGCGGGATGCGCGGCCCGCGCCAGCCTCACGCTTTAGAGCAGATCCCGATCATATGGAATCATCTGATCGGGTGAAGATGCTCGTAAAAACAAAGAGCTAGAGCGGTGACTGTGAGCGTAAGCGAATAGGAAACGCTCTAGAAGCGCGGCGGCATCTTCTTGAGGTGCCCCGCGATCAGGCTGAGATCGGCGGCGCCGAGACGGCCTGCCGCCGTATTGGCCTGATGCCAATAGGGATAGGGCAGCGGCGGCAGGCTCACATCGTCAAGCTGCTCGGTCTCTTCAGGCGTCAACTTCAGCTCCGCCGCCCGCAGATTGCCGGTCAGCTGAGCCTCCGTCCGCGCGCCGATGACGAGCGAGGTAATCCCCGGCCGGCCGAGCAGCCAGGCAAGGGCCACCTCGGCGGCCGAGACCCCCCGCTGCTCGGCGATCGCCACCAGCACCTCGATCGTGTCGTAGAGCTTGGCCTCGTCATAGACCGGCGGCTCGCCCCAATTCTGCAAGTGGCGGCCGTCGGGCGCCGCCTTGCCGCGACGATACTTGCCCGAGAGAAGCCCGCCGGCCAGCGGGCTCCAGACCAGAACGCCAAGCCCTTGGTCGAGCGTGACCGGTATCAGCTCGCATTCCGCGTCGCGCGCCTGGAGCGAATAGTAAATCTGCTGGCTGACGAGCGGCACGAAGCCGTGCGCGCGGGCCGTTTCCATCGCCTTCATCAGGTGCCAGCCCGAGAAATTGGAGGCACCGACATACCGCACCTTGCCGGAGCGGACGAGCGTATCCAGCGCTTCCATGGTCTCTTCAAGCGGCGTCAGACCGTCCCATTCATGCATCTGGTAGAGATCGATGTGATCGACGCGCAGGCGGCGCAAGCTCGCCTCACACGCGGCGATGAGGTGGTGGCGGGAGAGGCCCTGATCATTGGCGCCGTCACCCATCGGGAAGCGCGCCTTGGTCGCGACCAGCAGGCGGTGGCGGCGGCCTTCCATCGCCTCCCCAAGGATCTCCTCGGACCGGCCGGCGGAATAGACATTCGCGGTATCGACGATATTGACCCCGGCATCGAGGCAGATATCGAGCTGGCGCTGCGCGCCCGCCACGTCTGTCGAGCCGGTCTTGGCGAAAATGCTCTCCCCGCCGAAGGTCATGGTGCCAAAGGTGAGAACGGAAATCTTGAGGCCCGAGCGGCCGAGAAGACGATATTCCATGTGTGCTTTTTCCGCATCCTGACGTGCTGGCCCGCCACGGCGGGCAGACAAGGACGATATGGGTTTTTCGGTTGCGCTACCAGACCCTCGGCGGCACGCCTGCCGGGATGCAGCCGAGCCGGGTCCCGAGCCGGCGCGCCCCGTGTAAAGCAGCGGGATGATCCTCGCGCCCCCTGCCGTGCCGAGCGACCGACCGCTGCGGGTCGTGGGCGATGTCCATGGTGACGCCAGTGCCTTCGCCTATGCCGCCGATACCGACCGCTTTTTGGTTCAGTTGGGCGATCTGGTGGATTACGGGCCCGATAGCGCCGGGGCGCTCCGGATCATGTTCGATCTGATCGATCGCGGCCGGGGGCTCTTCCTGCTCGGGAACCATGACCTCAAGCTGGCGCGGGTGCTCCTCGGGCAGAATGTGCGGATGAACGCGCAACTGGCAGCGACCATGCAGCAGCTCGACGATACCCTGCGGACCCGCTTCGTGGCCGAGGTCGGGCGCGCGCCGTTATGGCTGCGCAGCGGCCATCGCCTTTTCGTCCATGCGGGGTTCCATACGGATATGCTTCAGGGTCCGGCGCCGCCCGCGCTGATCGGCCGGGCGCTCGGCATCAGCGCGCGCGCCCTTTTCGGCGAGCCGACCGGTCATGAGCAGCTGGACGGATATCCGGAGCGGAGCCTGCGCTGGGTGAGCCGTATTCCACCGGGGATGACCGTCTATGTCGGGCATGACCGGCGGAGCCAGGACGGGCGCCCGCTGGAGCAGCGCGCGCGGAGCGGCGGCCGCGCCATCTTCGTGGATACGGGGGCTGGCAAGGGCGGCCATCTGTCTTGGATCGACCTGCCTGCGCTGACCGCATGAGGCGCGCCCGGTTTCCTGTCGAACGGGCCGGGTGGTTATGCTAGAACCCGGGAAGGGTAGAGCGGCTGGTTTCCACCCTACCCCCTCCGAGTTGGGGCTATCGGACAGACCGTCGTTTTCTGACGCGCCTGCCCAGGCGCAGCGAAAATTGCAGTTTCTCGCGCCAACCCCACCCTCGGAGCATCGCCTTGATGCGCAGCAGCATCATCGGTTCTCCTCCGAAGTGTCCCCGGCCTGGCCGGGGACATCGGAGCGTAGCCATTTCGTATCGAACTGGAAACGATCCCTACTCGCCCGAGGCCGCCAAGACCCGGCGCCGCGCCTGGAAAGCCGCCACAAGCCGCGCTGTCTCCGCCTCCGTCGGCGGTTTGACGCGCGATCTCGGGGCGGAATTTCCCTTCGCGGGGGATCGCGCCTCCTTCCTGGCCACGGGCTCCGCGCGCTCGGGCAGCACACCCTCCATCAGGTTCCGCGGAATCTCCGAGAGGAAACGCGACGGCTCGCTCGCCCATTGCCGCCGCCGCCGCACCCAGCTCAGCCGCAGCGTGTGCCGGGCGCGCGTCAGGCCGACATAGAACAGGCGCCGCTCCTCGGGCAGCGACCCCTCCGTCTCCGCCCGGCGACTGGGAAACACGCCCTCCTCAAGCCCGGCCATGAAGACGTGGTCGAATTCCAGCCCCTTGGCGCGATGCAGCGTCATCACCTGGACACTGTCCGGCCCCTCAGGCTCCGCATCCAGCACGCCCAAGGCGGCCGCCTCGGCGAATTCCGCGACCGTGCCGGTGCGGTCGGCCCGGGCCAGCAGAGCGGCCCAAGCGCGACGGGTGGCCGCCGCCTGACCCAACGCCTCGGCAAGACCGCTCTCAGCCGCCGCGAGGCGCAGCGCACCCGAGGGTTTCATGCCTTTGGCCCCGATGCGGGCCGCGATGCGCCGCGCGGTATCCAGCACGGCCGCGAAGGCGTGCTTCTCGCCGGCGTCCAGCCGCGCGCCCTGCACGCTGGCGGCCAGAGCGGCACCCATATCGGTCGCGTGCTGGCGCAGCCGCGCGAAGGCCTGGCCGCCGATCGCACCCTTCGGCATGGCGCAGGCGCGGCGAAAGGCGTCATCCGCCGCCGCGTCCCATTGCTCGCCATCGCGCCCCAGCGGATGGCGGCTGAGCGCCAGCCGCAGCCAGGCGATGACGCCCAGCACCTCGCGCGGCAGCTCTGCCTCCCGCTCGCTCACCAGCTGCGCGGCCAACCCCGCTTCCCGCAGCGCCTCGATGACCGGTTCCGCGACGAAGCCGGCCCGCACCAGAACGGCGCAGGCGCGCAGCGGAAGATCCGGCTGACGGGCGCGGAGCGCCTGCACCCAATTCGCGACCGCGCGCCCCTCATCCTCCGCCGTCTGGCAGCCGCGCAGCGTGATCGCGGCACCCGCGAGCGCCAGGGGCTCGGCCGGGCGCAGCGTCTTGCGCACCGCATCGGGGTCGCGGGCCGAGATCGCATTGGCGGCGGCCAGAATAATGCGGGTCGAGCGGTAGTTGGTTTCGAGCTTGATCGGCGTCGCGGCGGAGGGGAAATCCTGCCCGAAGCGCCGGATATGCGTCACCTCCGCCCCGCGCCAGCCATAGATGGATTGGCTGTCGTCGCCCACGGCGAAGACCCGGCCATGGCCCGCGGCCAGCAGCCGCAGCAGGCGGTGCTGCGCGGCATTGGTATCCTGATACTCATCCACCAGGATTTCGCTCCACCGCCCGGACCAGCGCTCGGCCAAGGCCCGATCGGCCGCCATGGCGCGGGCCGGAAGGATGAGAAGATCATCGAAATCAAGCGCCCGGAGCCGCCGCAGCTCCGCCGCATAGGCCGGCAGAACCGCCAGAGCCTCGGCCAGCACCGCGCTCTCGAACCGCGCGAAGGCGGGCACGCGCGGCGGCTTGCGCCCATTCTCCAGCCCGTAATTGCGCAGCAGCGACATCGCCTCGTGCAGCGGCAGCAGCGCCTTGGGGTCTCGCACGCCTGCGACCTGGCCGAGGGTGGCGCGCGCGCGGGCGGCGTCCAGGATCGCGAAGCCGCGCGGCAGATCAGGGATGGCGCCCGCATCCTCGGTCAGCAGCCGCGCCATGCAGGCGTGGAAGGTGCCGACCCAGGCGGGCGAGCGCGCGCCGAGCTTAGACGCCATCCGCGCGCGCATCTCGGCCGCCGCGCGATTGGTGAAGGTGATGCAGAGCAGACGCTCGGGCCGTTCATCACGGCGGAGAATGAGGTCGATGGCTCGCCGGGCCAGCGTCTCGGTCTTGCCGGACCCGGCGCCGGCCAGAACGAGTTGCGGTGCCGGCGCGGCCACCGCCGCCGCCTGCTGCTCGTTCAGCCCCTCGAGATGATCCGACATGGTGGCGTCGCTATCATGCCGGGGATGAATAGTCAGGGGCAGCGGGCGGCCTCCGCCTCCGCTGCCGCCGGCGGCGGGGCGGCGCGGCGGTGCAGAAGCAACGCCAAACCGTAAGCCACAGCAATGGAATGCCGGGCTTGGCACTCCATGACCAGGTGATCCTGGGTGTCGAAGAAATCCGCGCGCGGGTAGCGGCCCTGGTTCGCCAGCGGCAGAAATGCGGCCCCTCGGGCGGCATAGAAGGCTGCCAGCATCGGCCCGAGTCGCGCATCCGGCGGCCTGTCCGCGAACTCGGTCGGCCAGCCGCCGATGACGCGTAGGCCATGCGCCTGCCCCCAGGCGAGGAACGCCGCGATCTCACGCGCGCCGTGCCCTTGGGCGATGGCAAAGGGGTGTGGGTCGATCCGGTGCAGGCCGGCCAGGAAGGCGCGGTTGGCGGCGGCCTTGGCGAGGGTATGGCCGGTGCCGTCCCCCGCCGCGTCGGTTTCCGTGAAGGGCGCCGCCGCCAGCGCGGGGCGCAGCAGCAGCGCCGCAGTCTCGACCAGGCTGGAGACGGCATCTTCGGCGGTCGAGGAGAAAGCCGCCGCGAGAATCCGGGGCGACCCGAGGCCGGCGAGCGTGGCCCGGTCATGCCGCAGCATGATGGCCGCATCCGGCCCCGCGCGCGCCGCCGCCGCCGGGACCGCATATTGCTCCAGCTCCATCGGCAGGTAGACGGTATCGCCGGGGCGCAGCACGGCTGCCCAGCGGGCGAATTGGTAGTCGAGCCCGAGCCCGAACGCGACGCCGCCATTGGCGCAGGGCAGGTGCAGCATCGCCTCGATCACGGCGCAGCTATGGGAAAAAAGGGCGTTCGACCCCGCCAGGATGACGAGTTTCGGCGTCGGCAGCCGGGCGGCATAGGCGAGCTTGGCGTCGAGCGTCCGCCGCAGCGTGCCGAGGCTCAGCGGGCGATCGAGCACGCAAGCGAAGGCCGCCACATAAAGGCCGATCGCGGCGAGCAGCAGGCCAAAAACCCGCGCGAGGCCGAGCATCCCGAGCTAAAAACGGAAGTAGAGGAACGGCACGGCGGCGCCGGCGAAGAACAATGCCTGCACGGTGAAGCCGCCGCTGCCGAGCAAGGCCCAGCCACGCAGGCGGGGTGACGCCTCATGCAGATGCGGCAGGCACAGGACGATGAACCACCCCACCATCAGCCAAGCGGTCGCCTCCGGCAGGCTGAGCGTCCGCGCATCGCCGAGCGCCGGCAGGACGGGCACGCCCCGCGCGACATGACCAAGCCATGGCACCAGCGCCAGCAGCGGCGCGGGCATCGCAAAGCCGTTCAGCCCGGCCATGCCGCGCAGCATCGCGCGCGTTCCGGCGAGGTTCGGGGCGCGGAACGGCACCCAGGCGACGACCACGGCCAGGAGCGTCAGAGCATGGGACAGGATCGCCGGCAGCCGGAGCCAGGCCGGCGCATGGCGCTGCCATTGCTGCTGGATGATGAGGTAGAGGCCGTGCAGCCCACCCCAGAGCAGGAAGCGCCAGGCAGCGCCATGCCACAGCCCGCCAAGCAGCATGGTGATCATGAGGTTGAGGTTCCGCCGCACCTCCCCACAGCGATTGCCGCCGAGCGGGATATAGAGGAAGTCGCGCAGGAAATGGCTGAGCGTCATATTCCAGCGCCGCCAGAACTCTTGAATTGTCAGCGCTTTGTAAGGGCTGTTGAAGTTCAGAGGAAAGCGGATGGACATCATCCGCGCGATCCCGATCGCGATGTCCGAATAGCCTGAAAAATCGAAATAGATCTGCAGGCTGAAGGCGAGCACGGCATACCATGCTTCCAGCAGCGTCAGCGTCCCGCCCTGAGCGGCGACGGTAAAACCGCGATCGGCCAGCGGCGCGAAGCCATCCGCGAGCACAAGCTTCTTCGCGAGGCCGAGGAGGACGAGCATGAGCCCCTCGGCCACCGCTTCGGCTTGTAAGCCTCGCCCCGCAGAGCACTCGATTTGCGGTATAATCTCGGCGGGGCGTACCAGCGGCCCGGCAATGAGATGGGCGAAGAAGGCGATGCAGGCGGCATAGCCCAGGACGGAAGGCGGCCGCGCGCCACGCCGGCACTCGGCCAGATACATGATCTGCTGGAGTGATTTATCCTAGTATAATCAAGTCTCTAAGCGGCGGTTTTAGGCGGTTGTAAGAGCCTTGGTTGTGAGCTTGGAAACGGCTACTTTGGCCATCCTCTCCTGCTCCACGGACTCGGTGTAGAGCTGAACCATGGCGAGGCTCTTGTGGCCCGTGATGGATGCGATCTCATGCGCTGAGCATCCAGCTTGCGCGAGCCTGGTCGCTGCCAACTTGCGCATGCCGTGGACATTCAGCCCCTTGTCCAGGCCGAGCTTCTGGAGCTCGACCGCCATCTGCCGAGAAAGGTAAACCGGGATCCACGGCTGACCGAATTTAGTCTCAAGGATGGTCTCCGACGTCGCTCCCTTCCTCCACGAGGCGAGTTCGGCAGCAAGGTCGGGATGGATCGGGATGAGAAGAACGTTTGATGACTTCTTCTTTTTTCTGGTCTTTATTGGCGTCACCTTCAGGCATGCGCCCTTGATTGCCGTCCATTTCATGTCGGCGAGATCGCTCCGTCTCTGGCCGGTGTGCAGGCCAAGAACCACAGCGCGACGCAGATGCTCTGGAAGGCCAGCCAGGGCCACTTCGGCGTCATGCTCAGACCACGCTGGGAACTCCCCGCCTTCCAGAGCCTTGATCCGAACGCAGGGCGATGCCTGAATCCACTCCCGGTCTACGGCCCAACTCAGGATCGCCCCGGTTACCCTGACGAACACGTTGGCCGCGGCCGGCCCCCTGTCTGGATTGGCAGCTATGGCGTCCCTCATCCGGAGGATTTCCCTGCGGGTGAAAATGGTGAGCGGAGCCTTTGCCCGCACCTCCCACAGATCAATGGTGTGCTGGTAGCTCTCTTTTGTGGCCGGTCTCAATCTCTGGTAGTTTTGGCTGATCCGGTAGGCGGTGAGCATCGCCCCGATGCTGTTCTCAGGCCATCGGCCGCTCTTAGCTGTCGGCTTGTGAGGCCCGTATCGGTATTCCTTGACTGTTCCGTCCGCGAGGACCTTTCTTACGACGCGAGAACCTGCCGCTGAGGATGCCATCTATGACCTCGTCCGAACTCATGTAATCAGCGGATTGAGCTTGGCTGCCGAGGAATAGGGCGTCCAGAGCCTCCCGATCCCAACGCGGCGATCTTGGCCCAAGGTGGTAGGATGGGGCGGCAGCTTGCCGGCCTTCACATACCTCTTCAGGTAGTCGATCCGGATGTTGGTGTAGGCCGCCGTCGCCTCGGCCTTGAGCCAGCGCTCACCCATCCGCCCTCTCCACCACGGCCGCGCACTCCAACAGCGTGTTGGCATGGCACGGTCCGGGGCCGCACCAGCAGGCGAGGTCTCGGCCAATCAGTTCGCGGATGTGCGCGAACACATAGTCTCGGGCCGCCATCTGCTCCTGCGCCGTCGCGTGGCTGGTGAGGCACAGATAGCCGGCCAGCAAATGCCGATGCAGATCGACGCACTCGGCGCGCGTCCCGTCTCGACCCACCACAAACGGGTTGCCCCATGCGGTCCTGCGGTCAACGATGACGGCGCCCTCTGGCAACCGCCAGCCCTTGGCGCGGCTCAGGCGGATGCGGCTTGCGGTGGGGTTAGGCATGGGGCGGCTCCGCCACTCTAAGCGCCACGGGAGGATGCGTGCCCATCATCCAAAGCTCGACGCTTCCGCCCCGGTTGAGGATCGCCAGTTCGTCGGGAATCGGTTCCCACCGCGAAACGCAGTATCCGTCGATCCGCACCACATGAAGATCGCGCACGCTACCCGACATGATTATAGGTCTTCTCGAAGATTTCAGGCTTGCACGGATAGAGTTCGCCCTTCACGCCGCGAATGATCCAGTCTCCATCGCGGGCGATCATGGCCCCCTCAAGCGTGTCGATGAGCGCGGTTCCGTCCTCGCAATACCTCACCGTGCCGATCATCACATCGGTCGCAAATTCCGATGGCTGTTCGCCGCTGCGGTATTGAACCGCCTCGATCACGACTGGTCTTTTTAAGAAAAATGGCATGTGTGCAGCGTCCTTGGGGTTGGGGTTGGGGTTGGGGTTGGGGTTGGGGCGGTTATGCAGCCAACGCTAGTTCAGCAAGCCGGAAATAGAGGCGGGCGCAGGCGCGAACGTCATTGAGAGCGTTGTGTGCCCCGTCGAAGTCCTCGTCGAACAGATGCTTGATGCACTCAGAAAGCTTCGGCGGCTTGGGCTTGTTGAATCCAGCGCCCACCATGCGATCGGTCGGCGGCAGATTGAGGATCGGGGTTGCCGTCCTCATCGTGCAGAACTGCGCGCCCTTCTCGCTGGCCTCTATCTCCTCGCGGGTCATGCCGAGATGACGCAGCATCGCAATTCGCATGATCCTGCGATCGAAGGAGATGTTGTGGGCAACCTCGATTGTCGCCTGCTTTCGGAGACCCAAGAACAGGTCTGCAACCGTGCGCTCGCCGACGCCGCAGGCCTCCGCGATCTCGTTCGTGATGCCGTGGATGGCCGCGACCTCATCGGGGATTGTCCAGCCATCCGGCTTGACGATCAGGTCGATGGAGGCGCGCTCGATGCGCGTCACCGGATCAATCAGGATGCCGGCGAACTGCACGACGTGCGGCTGCTGCGGGGCATCGGACGGGGCCTTGAAGTCAGGGAGGCCGGTGGTCTCCGTGTCATAGAAGAACAGCATTACGCGTCCTCTTTTTTCTTTTCAGTAGATGCCTGGGGTTCCCAGCACATGCGGTTAAATTCGGTGCATTCGTCGCAAATCTGCCGATCTGGCGGACATTTTTCGCAACAGCAGTCTCGCGATAAGAGCGGGAGATTGATCACGCGGCCTCGACTTTGGCCGCTTGAATGGCTTCGAGGTTCATCAAGTAATAGACTGCGGCATCGCGTTCGGCCGAGGTCAGTTCGCGATGACGAGCATCACTTACGAGGCCGATTCGAAAGATGATCGACCCATGCCTAGGCCCCATGCCATAGTCATGGTCAGAACGCTGGCCGTACCATCGGTCGTACAGATTTGGTTCCGAAGTATTGGCTCCGCAAGTTGCCATTATAAGCGGTCCTGGTTTTGATTCCAGAAAACCAAAGGATTGCGTCTTCTCTGGCCGAGGCTCGCTCGCTGCCGCCTTTTGCATAGGCGCTCGCAAAAACGACGGTCTCGGCAAGCGCGATCTTGTCCAAGTCCAGTCCGGACTGCACCTGCGCGAGACTAGTCCTCCGCAAACCAATCAGCCGATTAAGCTCAGTCGTCCGATCGGAAGTTTCTTTTTCGTGCTTCGCCAGAAGTTCCTCAAGATAGGACTTCTCGCGTATGATAGCGTCCAAACCTGAAGCTTTGTTGCATCCGCCCGGAAGCATGTCGTCGTGACCAACCCCGCAATGGATGCATGGATCACCTAGGTGCATGTTATGCAGCCTCCTTCACACGGACGCCGCCAACACCGCCCTCGATCCATATGCTCTGACCGATGCCAGCGCGCTTCAGGTCGGGCATGTCTTCCTTCCGCAGCATCGTCATCCCGATGACGGCCCGGAACCCAAGATCATCAAGGACGCGGAACAGCCCATTGCGGCCGGCCTTGTCCAAGATGTCGGCGCCGTCGATCACGACCAGGGCTGCTTTCTCGTATCCGGCAATGGAAAGCTGAAGGCTGATGCGTGCCCGATACTGCTCCCCGGCACTGCACAGGCTGATGGGACGGCCGCCATAGGTGACGCCCATATCGGCATCGACATGCACCGGGGACCAGCCTGCCGAGCTGCAGGCCTGCACCAGCTGTCCGTTGAAGGTTCCAAGGGCCTCGGTCAATTTCGTCTGCCGCAGGCCGGTGCGGTCGAGTATATCGATGATCGTCTGCACATGCTGCGTCTTAGTGGCCAGCGCGGTCGCTTCGGTGATCTTGTGGCGCATCTCGAGCATCTTGCGGGCTTTCTCCATGGCGGCCCGCGCCTCGGAGACTTCTTCCTCTGTCGCGGCGCCCTCTCCGGCAGCCACCGCGAGAAGATGATCCTGGGCCTGGGTCGCAGCCTCAAGCTTCCGTTCGGCGGCCCGCACGTAGTTCAGCGCGATGTCCCGGCGCTCGATGGCACGATCAGACATCACCTTGGCGCGGTCCCAATCGTCTGCGGCCCCAGACAGTTCGGCGAAATCGTGCGGATCGGCGGCGACCAGCTTGCCGTCCTTCAGCCGCACGCCGGCGTCACAGCAGGGGCACATAAGCGGCTCAGCCCCCGGCTGCGGCCGCGCGCCCTTTGCCTCAAGGGCATCGGTAAACAGCTTCGCCCTGGTGACCTCGTTGGTGTGATCGGTCTCGGCCGCCACCAACTCGCCCCGAAGCTGGCTGGCCGTGTCGGCCAGCCCCCGCCAGGCATCCAGCTGTGCCTTCGATACGCCGGCGCGCTTGTTCGCCTCTTGGTATTGGGCCTCGGCGTCGGCGACTAGAGTTTGCAGATCGTCGGCTGTGGCACCCTCCATCGTCACCACCCACTCGGCCGGACGCCACCCGACGACCTTGGCCTTGCCGAACCGTGCGCTGGTCACCTGTTCCCATCGGCCCTTCAGCTTGGCCCCGGCGTCCTTGAACCAAGCGTGCGCTGGGTCCCAGCCGCGCGTGATCTGCTTCACCGCCTCATCGGCAATATCCTTTGGCACCTCCTCCTTGGTCATCGCCTCGCGCAGATCGTCCGCTGTTGGGGTGGCGCCGATAAGGTCGATCAGGAGTGCAGCGCGCTCGGCCGGCTTGAGGGAAGCCATGTCCACCAGCCCTGCGGCGACGGCAGAGATGTCGCGCCAGCCTCCGGCAGAGCCGCGATCGGCCGCGGGCCATGATGCCGTCGCAGACCGGCCAACGTCTTCAAGGTGCACGGTGGCCAGATCGGCGCCGTCGCGCACCAGGAGGCCAGCCGTCTTCTTGGTGAGCCCATCGAAGGGCAACGGCGCGCCGCTGGCCGCCGCCGCGATGGCCACGCACGCCGACGACTTTCCAGCGCCATTGACGCCGGCCAGGAGAAGGATCGGGGCGATGTTGGCGCGCAGGTCGGCCAATCCGCGGAAGTTTGAAATGCTGACGTGCATTATTTTTGTTCCCCTGGAAAATTAAGCCGGGCAAATTGGCCATACTTCTCGATAGCCGCTACATCGAAGGCACGCGCTGCATCTTCAGCGGAAGAAAAGCGACCCAGTGCGCGATAGCCTGATCCAACTTTTATGCGAGCGGTGAACTTGCAGGGTGGGCTTGAGTGATAAACCCCGCGATATCCGGTGGTGGTTGCGAAGCGCCGGGTGCTGTTTGCGATGTTCTGAAATCGATTTGCCAGCCTTAAGTTATGCTTTTGATTATTCAGTCCGTTGCCATCGATATGATCGACATCGATACCTTTGGTCGGCATATTCATAATAAAGCGGTGCATGTATATTTGAGCGCCGCAGACAACTCTTCTCGCGTAAGAAGTTCTGAGCTGGATAATGGCGCACCATCTTCCCATTGCGACGAGATGATCAAAGTCCTCGTCATCAACCTGCGCCATTACACCCCGGGTTAGATTGATCAGTTTCATCTAAAACAAATCTCCCTTCTTCTGCGTTCCGGCGCTCGTCGTCTGCTCGGTACGCCCGACCGCCTCATCCTTATTCTCTTCCTGGGGCAGAGTGACGTTCGGCGTCTGGTCATGCTCGATCGACGCCGTCTGCTTCTGGGGCGCGGTCTGATCTTCCCGGCCGCTGTCGCCTTCGTCGTCGCTGACAACCGAGTATTCGCCTTCGAGCACGCTATCGAGGCCCTGACCCATGTTCAGGTCGGCGCGCTCATCCATCGCGATGGCGTTCGCCATCTCGATGCTGGACGGCAGGTATTTGCAAAGGCGCCGGATGACGGTCTTGCGGCCCATCTCTGGATAGTTGGTCGCCCAAGGCGAATTGAGCGGCTGATTGTCCTTGCGGAACCGAACGGCGGTCCTATAGCCCTGGCTGCGGTCCCTGATTTCATTGACCTCGGCGACCGACATGAATTCGAGTTGCGTGCCACCGTCCTTCAGCTTGGCTACGCTATAGAAGCCGATGATCTCTCCACGATCGCCTGATAGGGTCGGTTCGTGGGTGATCAACTCCTCGGTTCCAAACATGACCTTGAACGGGTCATTCTTGTAAACGGGATGCGAGCTGATAGAGGCGATCTGACCCGACCGGCGCGCGAGATCAATCAGGCCCTTGTAGCCGATGACGATCTGAACCTCGGTGACACCCTTTTTGCTGTTCTCGAACGGGATCAGGTAGATGTGGCCCTGCGGCGTGTTCGGCTCCAGGCCGAATTGCGCACAGGTCACGATGGCGCCGAACAGAGACGAGAGCGTGCATTGCATCAGCTTCGGCGTGGTGCGCAGGCAACGCAGGCCGATCTTCAGCATGCGCTCTGCCGTCATATGCTTCGGCAGCACAGCCAGGATCGCATCCTTGTTCGCCTGGAAATAATCGCTGACCATCTGACCGCCGGCTTCCTTGGCGATCTGGTTTCCGGCCTGCCGGATGGCGGCGATATCCTTGCCGGGCTCTACAAGCTTGGGGCGCGCGGCAGGAGCGGTTGCTGCTGCACTCATTGTTCGATTTCCTTTTTATGTTCGTGGCAGAACGAGCTGCCGTGCGCAGAGCAGAACTTTGCCGAGCAGAGGATTGACGACGGGTTCGCCGCGAAACTCCAAGGGTCACCAGGGAGGATGCCCAGGACCTCGTCACCTTCGCGGAAAACCTTGAGGTCTCCAGCGATATGCCGAAGCACGTTGACAGCCGCCGTCTCCGCTTGGTCCAGCTGATAGGGCGTGGTGACCGTTTGCGGCTGCGGCTTGGTCAACGGCGCGCGCTGGATGAAATCGACGCAGGCCTCATTGACATCGAGGCCGTGGCTCTTGCTCAGCAACGAATAGGCGCCGATCTGCGGCGCGTGCGTCGATGGACGCTTTCCGGTCTTCAAATCGCGAAGTCGCCCCGGCTCACGTGCCAGGACATCGCTCTGACCGCTGAGGATCAGACCGAAGCCGGTATCGGCCTCAAGCCGTTCCTCGACCGTGATAGGCTCGACTGCGGGTGCGACGCTGCGCTGATACTCGCCGACCATGGCGACGATCTGCTTCTCCGCCGCATTGCTGTGAGGCGTCTCTTTGTCAAAGAGAACACCCTCCTCTGCGCCAGCCCGGTAGGACTCAACGGCACAATCCGTGGCAGCGCTCAGCGGTGCGGCTGCGCGCCCCTGCATCTTTTCTGTCAGCGTCAACGCCGCGCCCGCATGGACCGCAGTCCCTATGGTGGCGCCGATCCCACGCGGGGTCTCGCGCAGATCGTGCCCCATAGCCTCGATCTCGCGACGGAACAGCCTCGCCGCACCTCTGCGGGGGCAATCTGGCCAGCCGCTAAGAGCGGATGCCCTGACAACGACGATCGGATCAGTTTGGCTAATTGTTTCTGTTCCCCAAAGTCCATGCGAAGTCCGCGAATTTTGCCGGCCCGCACTGCGCGAACTATGTCCACGGCGGACGCCCGGACAAATCCAAGCCTGTGCTGCAGATCATCGGCAGCCTTTACGCAGACGGCGCGCTGCTCAGGCGTCAGCGGTGACGGGTCGGCATTCACCACTCCATCTCCGTCCTGCTCATCTCGTCGTTAAGATCGTCGAGTTGGTCGAGTAGGCGGTTCAGATCACGCTCAGCGCGGCGATAGCGCGGGCCGTCAAGCATGCGATCCATCGCGTATTCCTGCCGCTTGATGCACGCGAGCAGGTGATCAATGTCGCGCCGCTGGGCATCGATGACCGGCGTAATGGAGATGGGGCGAGAGCTATCCAGCATCACGCGACCTCTCTCGCGTGCCGCGCGATACCTTCGAGCTCAGCCGCACGAACGACGAATCCCTGAACCTTCAAGCCGGCGGCTGCGCGCTCGAGGAGCGTAGCGCCCTTGATCCTGGCCAGGCGCGCAGAGTTCAGATCAACCCTGAACGGCTTGGGGGGCTTCGGAATGGCGATGTCGGTGTGGGTCATGGCTTGTCAGCCGCGTCGGGCGAAACCACGCGCCCCTGCGCCACGGTGCCGGATTTCACATCGGCCCGGATTTCGTCTTCGCCATCTCTGGGCAGGCGCCAATTGACCATGCCGGCAAAGATTCGCAGACGGCATGCAAGCGTCTTGCAGACGATCGAATCGCCAGCCTCGATGCCCCAGCCAGCCTTGATGCCGGAGCCAGCCTTGATGCCGGAGCCAGCCTTGATGCCGGAGCCAGCCTCGATGCCGGAGCCAGCCTTGATGCCGGAGCCAGCCTTGATGCCGGAGCCAGCCTTGATGCCGGAGCCAGCCCTGATGCCGGAGCCAGCCTCGATGCCGGAGCCAGCCTTGATGCCGGAGCCAGCCTCGATGCAGTCGCCAGCCTCGATGCAGTCGCCAGCCTTGATGCCCCAGCCAGCCTTGATGCCGGAGCCAGCCTTGATGCCGGAGCCAGCCCTGATGCCGGAGCCAGCCCTGATGCCGGAGCCAGCCTCGATGCAGTCGCCAGCCAAAAGATAGCCCGACACCGAAATGAGACCACGCACAACGAGATTGCCAGCGACGAAAAGATGCTTGCGCCCCTCAACCTTCTCGAATTCGACACGCAGCGACGTGCGACCAACTCGCGTCATCAGCCAGCGCGCATAATCCGGTTTGTCGGCCTCGGCTGCCGCGTCGAGAACGGCCTGATAGTCAGCCTCGTCGGATGGGAATGCTTTCAGGAAAGCATCGATCCCGCTTTGGCACGCGCCGTATGCGCGCAGCATTGCCGTGGTGATCGTGATTGACGCGGGAGGATCAGCCTCAACAGCAACTTCCGGCTCGGGCGGCGTCTCGGCGTACTCTCTGGTCAAGTGTTCGTCGGGGTTCATGGCTGGCTCCGGGTGGTGGTGGTGGGAGCACGATGCGCAATATTGCGCTCATAGTCAAGCGCAAAATTGCGCATCTAATGCCGTCGACGGTTAGTCGGATCGGGGGCATCATCATTTTGTGACGTGGAGAGCTTGCGATGAAACTTTTTGATAGGTCTGTCATAGCCATGGCTGTGGCAGCGCTAAGCGCGTGGCTCACCACATCCGCAAGCGCGGCAGTTCTAACCCTTGGAATTGGTGCTGGAAGCTGCGGGACTTGGGAATCGTCTCAGACAACCGAGATAGCTGGAGAGAACTGGATACTCGGCTACTGGTCGGCGGCGAATGCGAATGACGGAGATACAGGTCCAAATTCGACCACCGGCTCTACGACGGACGACTACGGTATTATCGCGCTGGTTAGGAAATACTGCGCGGATCACCCGGAGTGGAAGCTGGCTGACGCTGCCCTATCTGCTTGGCTGCAAATGGCCATGGATCACGAGTGACCCTGGTTGGCTCCGTATCAAATGGTAACGGTTCTTGGTGTGGCGCTGGACCCGAATAATAAGTCTATTGGGTAGCCTTTGGCTTTTTGCCGGCTACGGAGGGCTGTCCGTGGGTGACGTTGTGAGACTGGGCGACTTTTCTCGCCAGCATGCTGGTAAAAGCGGCAAAAAGCCCAAGAGTGGCCTCTTTGACATCGTCGTCCAGACGCCCCCAGACGCTCAAAAGCTGCGTATCCAGAGGCTCCTCAAGCGTATCGCCACCAACCTCGACATCCTTGACCGACTTGCGCCCCCCTAGGCTATTCCTGAACTCTTCTAGCAGAGCCAGCGTGGGAACAGACAGCACCCACTTATAGTCTGGATTGTTCTCTATGACGCGGTTCAGGGTCGAGGGTGCCACCCCGATCCTCTTCGCTATCACGGATGGCTTGAGTCCTGAATCCTCCTCCAATCGGCGGAGGAGCTCCTGGTGCTGTGCGCGTATCTTCATTCGGTCTTTCATATGCGCATTATTGCACTAGCTTAGGGTTGCGGTCGCGGCGCAAGATTGCGCTTGCGGACAGTCTGAAAATGCGCAATCTTGCGCTCATGAGCGACGAGCCAACCCCCCTCCCTGAAATCGAGCGCATGGCCAAGGCCAACGGGTGGTCGATAGCCGCCCTTTGCCGGGCCGCAGAGATCAATCCATCGAGTTTCGGTCGCTGGAAGCGCGGGGAGAATGGGATGACCGTTAAGACATACGTCAAGCTGATCGCGCTCGCGAAGAAGCCAGCAGACCAAGTGGCGGCGTGATGTCATCCATTCATTCCGGCCTGTCCCCAGAAGTAATTCGCGACCGCCATGAAGATGGCCATCATGAACCAGATGGTCGTTGTGATCCTGTCGATACAGATGGCGCGTTGAATGACGCTCGCGGCATAGTAAAGCATCTCCCGTTCGTCTTGCCGCATGTCGGGCGTAATCATCAAGATTATCTTCTTGTGATTTCGCGCTCGCCACCATTTGGCGCCCCAGTTCGACAAGGCTCCTACGAACAAGAACGCGACCAGAACATCCATTTTGATACCCTCCCCGTTTGGAACGGGACGATGCTGCGCTGTGGACTTACTTCGGGCAACTCGGGAGCGGCGGCGTGATGTCCGACGCCCCCGACTGGCTCAGCTATCATCAAGCGATTTCAGAAAGTGTTCGGCGCGAGCTATCGCGTAGTCTGGAACGGCGAACTGAGCCCCCGGCGCGTTCTGACAATTCTGCTGGATGCCAAGGATGATCAGGTCCCACACCTCCTTGGCTTCGTCCTTCGAGACAAGCCGCTTCCTCACCGCGAGCCTCCATAGCGCTTCTTGTCCAACCGCCGCGAACGCGGCCTCGCCGAGTGCCGACACAAGCATCTGCTCGCGCTCCTTGTCGTCCATTGCCTGCTTTCCCCCGAATATTTGGCCCGAGACGATGGCTGATTGGCTCGCGCCAGCCAAGTCCGAGGAGCGCGCGTCATGATGTCACCCGAAGAACTCCGCATGTGGGCGATTGATCGCGCGTGCGGTCAATCGGATTTCCGCGTCCCTGCGGAGCAAATCGTTCGCTCCGCAGGGGTATTTGAAGCGTATGTGCTTGGGCACGAGTCCCAAACCGGACCTTCCGCAATCCAGGAGACGCCAGAGCAAATTCGCGCCCGCCTGAAGGAAGAGGGGGGCGTGCTTATTGATCTGGCATTCGGCGTATTTTCTCGACCACCGTCCAAAGCTGATCCTGAAGCAACTGACCTTGAGTTAGCGGTCCCCGATGGGTCGAAGACGGTTGCTCCGGAATGAACTCCCGAACGATCTCCTCGGCTTCGGCCTTGGTCAGGACACCCTTCCTGATGAGGCCGCACAGTATCCCCATGCTGAGAAGCCAGCCTCCGCGCGCAACGATAGCGTCAACATCCAACATATGTCTCTCCGTGGTTTCCTGGGCAGGCGCCACGATGGGCCAAAGCGCCCGGGGCGGCAACGCTCCGGGTGTGGGTGCGCCCTCATGAGCGCAACCGTCCCCGGCAATTTCACGACGCCTCTCCCCCATCGGCAGATCGAGGCAATGATCGCTTCCGTGCCGCGCCCCGCCATGGGCGCCGACGACGTGCGGGCGCCGCGGCAGCCAACGCCTCAAGAAATCCAGGAGGTTATGTGATGGCAATCGTTCTAGTCCCCTTCGCCGCACTGCTGATCAGCCTGACTGTATGCGCCCTCGGTGGCATCCAATACGGGGATGCGCGGTGAGTGGGTTCGAGGAAGAGCCATACGACCGCAAGCCGGGCACTGAAGAATCTGCGAGCGTGCAGGCGGTCGCTGGCATAGTCGGCGTCTGCCTCATCTCCGCGGGCTTCGCAGCCGGCAACGTGTTCGAGCACTATCACGGGTCGCCTCAAGACCAGGTGCTCGTGTTCTTCGTGACGGTTGCGCTGTTCGTGTTCCTCATTCTCGTGGGCGTTTCGCGGGCCGTCCGGTGGTTTGCGAGCGTCGAATGATCTCCTCGGGATTCGCGACATCGGTTCCCGCCTTTGTCGCTTCCGCGTCAGCCTTGCGTCGTGCTCTCCAGAGCGCGATCCGCCTCTCCACAGCTTCTATCAAGCAGCATATCCCAGGTGGGTTCACCGGCGTCCATTTCTCCTCGCTCATGCGTTCAGTTCGATCCGCCCTTGTCTCTGACAACAGAAATAGGGCGAACAAATGCGCGACAGTAGGGCACATGTTGCCCGAAAACTTCGGGATGCTCAGTCAATGGTGACGACATCCCTCTATGCAGAGTCCGTCACCGAGACGCTGAGACGGGAGTATGGTCCGCTCAAGAACGCGACCAAAATCCTGTCGAGCTTGGCTGGCGTATCACCACGCACTGCGCAGAATTGGCTTGACGGAGAACACGCACCGCAAGGAGCGCCGTTGCTGAACCTTATGGCTAACTCTGAAGCCGTCCGAGATGAAATGTCGCGTCTCATGACGCTAGCAAAGCGCTGTGGCGAGTGACCCGGTTCGTAACTGCGATGCAATGGGTTCATGTGGGGCTCGCATGGCCCGCGGTTCAATGGGTTCGCGGCAACGCCTGGTGCGGTCTCCAGTGGGAAAAGCTGCGGAGACGCAAGTGAGGCGCACGCAGGCCGGTCAGACCGAATTCCTCTTCGACCAGCCGAGGACTTTAGCGGGAACGCCCTGCCATCGGTGCGGCGTCATGGGCGTGACGATCGTGGCCATGGGGCGGAACAGTAACGGCGCCATCGAAGCGGCCTGGTGCGGGCATGAGCACGCGCGGCTCGACGGATGGCCCTGGCTCGTCGGCGAAACACCGAAATTGCCTCGCAATCCGCAGCCGCCGGCAGCGGCTCTTTGAAAGGACACGTTATGCCCCATCATGCTCAAGCCATCGCCTACGGCACGGAAGAGGCCCCTGCGCCGACTACCGAGCTTCGCTCTGTCGTCAAGCGCGGCGACCAAACTTTTGAGTATGCCCGCAATCTCGCGGCCCGGATCGAAATAGCGGCCGATCGCTTGGTTGGTCCGACGGCCTCAGCGATCTCTGGCAAGCCTGCCGACCCCTCGCCGCCGCCGTCCAGCATCATTGGCGAACTGAACGCCAATGTGGATGCAATCTACTTGCAGCTTGATCGCATCGCCGCGCAACTCGACCGCCTCGAAGTGGCGATCTGATCGCTTTCACAAATCCGAAGTCAACAACAAGGAACATGACGTGTCCGCACGTCCGATAACCGATATGCTGAGGGATCACCGCAACGGTGTCACCCTCGATGAGATGAGCGACGCTTTGCAAGACTTGGTGGAAGCCGTCACCGAGGAAGGCAAAGGCGGCAAGCTCACGGTCACCATCAGCGTCAAGCCGATGGGCCGCGATTCCGGCGCGCTGGAAGTCGCATGCGACATCAAGTCCGCGCCTCCGAAGAAGACGCTGGGCACCTCGGTGTTCTTCGCTTCTCCGGAAAATAATCTCGTCCGTCAGGACCCCCGCCAGCAGACGCTTGAGCTGCGCGAGATAGGTCCTGCGACGGCTCATAAGGGAGTCGCGTAAATGCAGGTCGATAACATCAAGGCAGTCATCGACGCCGCGCGCCAGGGCGTCGAGCCAAAGCTGGTAGATACCAACGCAGGAAAGGCCCTCTACTTCGTGGGGCATGGCGCGGATGGTGAAGGGCAGTTCTATACCCACGATCGCGAACCTGGCTTGGAGTTTCCCCTCCGGAAGCGCGGCACCGTTACGCTATTCGATGCTGCCAGCTTCAACCAAATCCTCGCTGACAATGCGGACGCCGGCAACATCGCGATCTACTTCGACCGCAATCCGGAAAAGCCGGCGGTGGTGGCCGTGCTCAATGGCCATGGTCAGACGGGTCCGGGCTGGGGCGACTTTCGGGTGCAGATCAGCTTCCGGTCGACGCCCCAGTGGACGAAGTGGAAAGCCATCGACGGCAAGCTCATGCCGCAGGCGCAGTTCGCGGAGTTTGTTGAGGACAACCTCGAAGACATCTCCGACCCCGCCGGGGGAGCTATGCTGGAGATCGTCACCTATCTTCAGGCGACCCGCACGGTGAATTTCAAATCCGGCATCCGGCTGTCGAGCGGTCAAATCCAGTTCCAGAATATGGAGGATATCGAAGCCAAGGTGGGAACCGGGTCGATCGCGGTTCCAGAGACCTTCACCCTTGGCATCGCCCCGATCTTCGGCCTTGCGTCCTATGCGGTCCCGGCCCGGTTCCGATATCGCATCCAGGACGGCAAGCTGCACATGGGATTCAAGTTGCAGCGTATCGAGACGATGATGGGTCAGATAATCGAGGATGTCATCGCGAAGATCGAGCGTGGGGCAAATATCTCGGTGATGGATGGCCTTCCGCCCGACGCGTTGGCCTGACCATGCAAGCCCCCGGCACACCCCTCGTGCAAGCGCAGGGGTCGCCCATCGTGTTCACGCTCGCCGCGCCGACGAAGACGCTCAACGAGCTGCGCCGCATGCACTTCCGAGCCTATGCCAAGCACCGCATCGCCATCGCTTTTGAGGTCTTAGCCCGCACCGTGAAGCAGCGCCCGGACGCTCCGTTTGCTAGGGCGCGCATCGTGGTCGAGCGGCATGGCGAGCGCGATGTGGACTTCGACGGTCTTGTCGGGGGCCTGAAGCCTCTTCTGGACGTGATCCAGCCGTTCCACGTCCACACACGGCCTAACGGAATCGGCATCATCGCGAACGATTCTCCCTCGTGCCTGACCGTCGAGGTGCGCCCCGTTCGGTGCGCACGCGGCGCCGGGAAAACCATCGTGACCATAAGCGAGATATCGGCATGAGCAAGACGGACACCTGGATGCCGCTCTACATCGGCGACTATCTCGCTGACACGATGCGGCTGACCACAATCCAGCATGGCGCTTATCTGCTGCTGCTCATGGAATATTGGCGGCAGGGTCCGCTTGTCGATGATGACGATGAGCTCGCTGCTATCGTCAAAATGGAGCGCAAGGCCTGGGACCGCGACGTTCGCGCGGCGATAAGTCGTTTCTTCGTCCGAGGTGATGACGGCCTCCTGCATCAGAAGCGCATCGATGCCGAACGTGAGAAGGCTTCCCTGAACAGCGCAAAGAAGAGGGCTGCCGCACGAGCTAGATGGGAGCGAGATCAAAGCACATCTGGTGCAGGTGGTGATCCATCTGGAGGTGCAAACGGACATGCATATGCATATCCAGATGGTGATGCAGATGGTGATGCAGATGCATCTAAGGCGGATATGCAAAGCACATGCCCTTACGCGGGCGTGCCACCTTCACCTTCACCTTCACCAAGAAAGGAAGGAAGAGTATCGGCTCCTTCGGAGCCTCGTCGGTCTGACGACCTCGATTTGGCCGTTTCGGCTTGGAACGAGATGGCCGACGACCATGGCCTCAGTCGGGTCTCTCGCCTCACGGAGCCTCGAAAGCGCGCGCTGAAGTTGCGGCTGGACGAGTGCGGCGGGATCGACGGGTGGCGAGAGGCGATGCGGTTGGTCTCGGAAAGCCCGTTCCTCCTCGGCCGATCGGGGGACTGGAAAGCCAGCTTCGATTTCGTCCTGCAGCCCAGCAGCTTCACGAAGCTGATGGAGGGAACCTACGGCAACCGCGGTTCGAAGCAGGGCCAGATCAAGCTCGGTTGGATGCACGACGTAGCGCAGGAATTCCTCCAATGAACGCTCTCACGATTGCCCCGAGAACCAGTTTTCTCGTTCTCTCGCCGACCCTGAAGGGCGCGGTTCGCGCGTCGATGCCGGCTACCTACGCGTCGCCAGGAGACGATGCTGGGTTCGTCGTCACAGCGCCCTACGTGCCGAACCAGGGCGCCATAGACGAGGCCAAGGCAGCGCTCGCCGCGGCTGAATCGTCGCTCGCTCCGGTCTATCGGGCCGCCTTCCGCAAGTGGCTTCTCAGCCTCTCGGGCTCCGTCGCGAACGCTCCGGGCAGCAGGGAGGACTTCGACACGAAGTTCAACAGCCTCGCCGTGGCCGTGGCCGACATCCCAGCAACTGCGTTCACGGACGAGACCCTTGCCAAGGCCATGAGGGTGTTCAAGTTTTTCCCAACTGGCGCGGAGCTGTTCGGCTTCTTCAGCGATATCGCCAAGCCGATGCGAGCCGACGTCGACGCGATCCGGCGCATAGCGAATTTCCGGTATGACACGGTCGCGTCTCAGGGCCCTTCGGTCGCGACTGAGGATGAGAAGGTTCAAGTCGCCGAGACGGTGGCTCGCCTCAAGGCAGACCTCAGCTCGAAGCGCAGCGCGGCCATCACGGACGACAAGCTGAGGCCGATACCGCGCCCGCTCTCCGATCAGCACCTCCTCGCCGAATACGAGCGCACGGCCAACGATCCCGCGCAACGGGAAGAGTTCCGATGCCTCGCTTCGACCCGGCTGAGGATGCTGCGAGAGCGTCTTGGTATCGTGGAGGAGATGGCCCATGCCGCAGACTGAGCCAATGAGCCAGGAAGAGGCCAGGATAGCCCTTGCGGCATCCCTGCGGCCGGTCAACCCCAAGCTTCGCGCCAAAGCTCTGGCGCAGCCGCGCAACCCGAAGACAGGGCAGTTTGTTGGTCCAACTCCCGCCACCTGCCATTTGTGCGCAGCCGCTCTCAAGAACCCGTCGTGGAGGCTGTGCGATCCCTGCAACGACCGGTGGACTGAGAAGGGTGCAGCGGGCCGCGACAGTGTCGTGTGGTCTGAGAAGGAGGTGACGCGTACCACCCTGCTGCAGCGCTTCGTGAGGTGGTTCCTTGGCTAGGACCATCCGGAAGCTCTGCGCTCAGCAGGGTCGCGGCAAGCGTAATCCGGCCGACGTGGCCAACCCGAAGAAATGCTTGGGCTGCGGACAGCTAGCGGCCATCTCGCCCAACCGCGTGTGCCCGAAGTGCAAGGCGCGAAAAGCGTGGAGATGCGCGTGATTTCTCTTGCAAACTCGATTTGACGTGGCACGGGCGGATCATGCGCACGGGTCGCCCATCGAAGTTCACACGGAAAATAGCCGACGCCATCTGCCTGAGGTTGATGGACGGAGAGAGCTTGCGCGAGATATGCGCCGACGAAGGAATGCCCGTGTGTTCCACCGTGTTTTTGTGGATTCTGCGCGACAAAGAGTTTTCAGAGCAATACACGCGAGCGAGGGAAATCCAGGCCGACACCTTCGCCGATGAGACCAAGGTCATCGCAGACGACGGTCGGAACGATTGGATGGAGAAGTTCGCCCGCGACGGAAAGTCGATCGGCTGGGAGGTAAACGGCGAGGCTGTCCGTCGTTCCGAGCTGCGCTTCAAGCAGCGGACTTGGTATGCCGGGGTGGTCGCTCCGAAGAAATACGGACCGCGCCAGGAAATCCGGCACGCGGACCCCGATGGGAAACAGCTGCCTGTCGCGGCGGTCAACCTGACCATCACGAGAGAACCGGGTGCCGTTTGATGGCGCTCCGGTCAATCTCGACCTCCAGCTGCACGCGCGCCAGGGCAGCGCATACACGTCGGTCGGCACCGAGCTTCTATACGGCGGGGCAGCCGGCGGCGGTAAGTCGCACCTCATGCGCGTGGCCTCAATCGTTTGGTGCGCGTCTATTCCAGGCCTCCAGGTCTATCTCTTCCGCCGCGTTCGCGACGATCTTGTCCGCAACCACATGGAAGGCCCCAAGGGCTATCGAGCGATCCTCGCGCCGTGGGTCAATGCTGGGCTCGTCAAGATCGTCGATGATGAAATTCGCTTCTGGACGGGCGCCAAAATCTACCTCTGTCACTGCAAGGACGACAACGACATATACAAATACCAGGGCGCGGAAATGCACGTCCTGCTCATCGATGAGCTCACGCATTTCACGGAGGCCATGTATCGCTTCCTCCGCAACCGCGTCCGCATGGTGGGCATAGTGCTGCCCGCGCAATATGCTGGGCTGTTTCCCCGCATCATCTGCGGTGCCAACCCCGGCAACATCGGCCATGCCTTCGTCAAGGCCATGTGGATCGATGACTCGCTCCCGTTCGAATTGAGGCGCATGTCCAAGGCCGAGGGCGGCATGCTGCGCGTCTTCATCCCGGCCAAGCTCGAAGACAACCCGTCCATGGCCTCGGACGATCCTGGCTATGCTGACCGGCTCGAAGGCCTGGGCAGCGCAGCGCTCGTCAAGGCCATGCGTCACGGCTCATGGGACGTGATCGAGGGCGCCTTCTTCGACTGCTGGGACGCGCAGCGCCACGTCATCAAGCCGTTCGCGATGCCCGATCATTGGATGCGGTTCCGGTCCGGAGACTGGGGCAGCGCCAAGCCCTTCTCGTTCGGTTGGTGGGCAGTCGTGTCGGATGAAACTCGCGTCGGATCGATCCTGCTGCCGCGCGGATGTCTGATCCGCTACCGCGAGCACTACGGCTGCAAACGCACGGCTGAGGGCAAGAGCATCCCGAATGTGGGCGTGAAGCTTCCGGCGCAGGCCGTGGGAAAGAAGCTCCTCGAGCTCGAGGTTGGCGATCCTGCCTCGCAATATGGTGCGCTCGACCCGGCCACCTTCGCGAGTGACGGCGGTCCGTCGATAGCTGAGCGGCTGATGGAGGGATCGGGCCACAAGATCATGTGGCAGCGCGCGGACAACAAGCGCGTGGCAGAGATCGGCGCCATGGGCGGCTGGTCAGAGATGTATGCCCGCATGGTCGGCGATGAGGACGGTAACCCGATGGTGGTGACGTTCGACACCTGCCGAGACAGCGTGCGCACGATCCCGGTTCTCCAGCACGATCCGAAGCGTCCAGAAGACCTCGATAGCGACATGGAAGACCATTGCGGAGATGACTGGCGCTATGCGCTGAACAGCCGGCCGTGGATCAAGGACAAGCCCACAGCTGCGCCCAAGACCGACAGTTGGGCTCGTGCATTCGAGGCGAGCGACGACGCCGAAAATTCGTGGAGGGTGGCATGAGGGGTGCCCCAGCCACGGTTGACGCCACGGTCAATCCCGATGTGAACCCGAGCGACGACATCGGCACCCTCACGGCCTGGGTTGAAGAGGCAATGGAATTGCTCGCCGAGCCGAACCGCTTGGCGCAGCGCGACATAGACTACTACGACGGCCACCAGTGGACGCCAGAGGAGCGCGAGGTGTTCCGCAAGCGCAAGCAGCCCTGCATCACCGACAACAACATTAAGAACAAGATCAACCTGATGTGCGGGTTGGAGCGGAAGGCCCGCGTCGATCCCTCCGCGCTGCCTCGCACGCAATATGACGAGGACAATGCCGACGCGGCGACGCATGCGCTTCGGTTCGTCAAGGACGATAATGACTACGATGTGACGCGCAGCATGGTCTACAAGGACATCCTGCTGCCCGGCGTCGGCGGTATCGAGATCGTGGCGGAGCCCGATCAGCAGGGCAAGCAGCGGATCATCAACCGCTGGATACCCTGGGATCGTCTAATCTACGATCCGCACAGCCGGTTCAACGACTTCTCCGACGCCAAGTATCTCGGCGTGGTCGTCTGGATGGATTACCAGGACGCGCTGGACATGTTTCCTGACAGTGCCGACGTACTGGACACCACGATCGGCAATCCGGGTGACGGGCGAATCTATGACGACCGGCCGAACTGGCTGGTGTGGGCAGATGCCAAGCGGCGTCGCGTCCGCTTCGTGCAGATGAACTACAAGATGCACGGCGAGTGGATGTTTGCCACCTTCACCAAGGGCGGCTTCCTGACCGAGCCCGAGGTTTCGCCCTACATAGATCGCGAGGGCCGGAGCTGCCCTCAGTTCATCTTCCGCTCCGCCAACGTCGATGGAAGAAACCATCGCTATGGCTACGCGCGCGACATGATTGATATGCAGGACGAGGTCAACAAGCGACGCTCCAAGGCGCTTCATCTTCTCTCCGTAAACCAGGTGATAGCTTCGCAGGGATCTGTGCCAGATGTTGACCACGCCCGCCGCGAATTGGCCAAGCCAGACGGTTGGGTCACGGTCAATAATCTCGGCCCCGGCAGCAGGTTTGAAATCCGCGACACCACCGACATGTCGGAGGGGCAGCGCTGGCTTCTCGAAGACGCGATGGCGCGCCTGCAAGCCACTGGGCCGAACGCCTCAATGTCCGGCGATGATCCGCGCGACCTCAGCGGCAAGGCCATCATCGCCCAGCAGACCGGCGGCGCGATCGAGGTTGAGCCGGTGGCCGACGAGCTGCGCCAGTTCGATCGCCGTGTCTACGAGGCCAATTGGATGCGTATCCGGCAGTTCTGGGATGACGAGCGTTGGATACGGGTGACGAAGGACGGCAAGGAGACGCAGTGGGTCGGCCTTAACCGCCAGGTGACGCTGGCCGAGGCTTTGGCCGAGATGCCGCCCGCTCAGCAGCAGGCCGCGATGCAGCAGTTGCAGCTCCAGCCGAACGATCCGCGCCTCAAGCAGGTCATCGGGACCATCAACGATATCGGCGACATGGATGTCGATATCACGGTCGATGATGCGCCTGAGTTCCCGACACTACAGGCCCAGCAGTTCGAGCTTCTGACGCAGCTGGTGCAGGCCGGCCTCCCGATCCCCCCCAAGGCCATCATCATGGCGAGCAGCCTGCGGAACAAGCAGGACATCCTCGATGCTATGGATGAGGCGCAAGAGGCCCAAGCCGCCACGCAGCAGGCTCAGCAGCAGATTGCGCAGGCCGGTGCGGTTGCCAACGTCCAGAAGACGCAGGCGCAGACGGCGGACCTGAAGGCGAAGGCCGGTGCGTCGCAGGCGAACGCCATGAACTTGAACATCGAAGCCATCTGGAAGCTGCACCGGGCGCGCGAGGCTCAGGCGTCGGCATTCGCCGCGACGCAGGCAGCTGGCGTCCTCAATCAAGCTGCCAACGCGCAGGCTGCTCTGAGGCAGCAAGGGGTTCCGGTGCGATGAACGGCACACAGCTCACGCTCTCGACGGGAACCGTTATCTCGCTCGGTCTGCGCGGGAACACGGTCGTGGCGCACGCGAAGAACGCGACGCTGGCCGAGAACCGCGGCGCGATCATCACGCGGCCTGTCACGGCCGAGGTTCTGGCCACGCAGCTGGGCCTGAATTACGCGACGCTGACGATGGCGGACGCCGCATCGATCACGGCCGCGCTGGGGAAGGTGTCATGAGCATCCGCCGCCGCGCGCTGCTGTCGTCTGGCTCACCCGCAGCGATCGGCATCGAGCGCGAGTGGGGCTTGATCGTATTCGACAAGGACGCGCTCAAGAACATGGTGAGCGCCGCCGTCGTTCAGGCGCGGCTCGCCTTCGCCTTCAAACACTCATTGCTGTCAGGAATGACAGCCAATCCCGCCGCCGGGGTTACGGGCGATGCAGAGCCGCCGCCGGGCAATTCGGGCGTTGGAGAGAGCTGAGATGGAAACGTTTGATGCGATTCTCGAAGGGGCACGTGAGCACGCCCGTGATCCAGGGAAGGCCGCGCAGCCCGACCTCGACACGCCCCCGGCTCAGGTCGCGCCCACGGGCGAAACGGAGTCGTCCGCGACGCCGGCGGGGCAAGCGCAGCCCAAGCCAGCAGCGCCCGACGACGAAGACGGGGCGACGCCGACCCCTGATATGCATGGAAACGTTCCCCTCAAGGCTTTGGAGAGCGAGCGCGCGAAGCGGCAGGACTGGAAGACGAAAGCGATCCAGGCCGAAGAGCGTCAGCGTGTAGCCGAGGAGAAGCTTGCTGCACTGGAAAAGCCCGCAGCCGCGGCTCAGCCAGTTCAGCAGCAGCAACAGCAGCCCGTGCGCATTCCGCCTCCGCCGAGCCCGATCGAAGACCCCGAGGGATTCGCGCGGCATCAGCAGGAGCAGCTGCATCAGCATAAGCTCAACACGAGCGAAATGATGCTTCGGCAGGCGCACCAGGACGTGGATGAGAAGCTCGCCGTGTTTATGCGGGCGGCCAAGGAGAATCCCTCCCTGCTCGCCAAGGCAAACCAGCAGCCTCACCCGTGGGGGTGGATGTATAGCGAGGCAACCAAGCTCGCGGCCAAGGAAGCGATCGGTGACGATCCCAAGGCATACGAGGAGACGTTGCGCGCCAAAATCCGCGCCGAGATCGAGGCGGAGCGCCGTGAGGGCGCCCCGACCATCGACTTGAATGCCCCTGTAGTCAGCACGCATCGGCCCGCGCCTTCGCTCGCCGCCGCCCGCTCATCGGCTCCCAGCAAGGCGCCAGCCGCTGCTTGGACCGGTCCAGTTCCTCTTGGCGCATTGGTCGGCGCGAACGCCGCATCAGTTCGAAAATAGCCCGCGGCCGGCCGGGGATGGTCTCCGGACGGTGATTGCCAACGAGCGCTGTCACAGCGCCCTGGCCCTGGATGGAGAGTCCCTTGTCTGACGTAATGGTTGTCTCCCCCGCCTATCCGGCTCTCGTCCCTCAACTCTGGGACGATAAGTTTTTCAGCGAGTATGTCCGCCAGTCCAAATTCAGCCGCTACATGGGCACCGATGAGCAGTCGATGTTCCAGGTGCGCGAAGACCTGACCAAGAAGAAGGGTGACAAGATCACCTTCGCCAAGGTCGGCAAGCTGGAAGGCGCCGGCATCTTCGGCACGGCCAACCTGGAAGGCAACGAGGAAATCCTGGACCAGCACGCGATGGTCATTCAGGCGGACATGTTCCGTCACGCCGTTGCCGTGACCGACTGGGACGAGCAGAAGTCCGCCATTCCCCTGCGCGATATCGCCCGGTCGCGTCTGAAGACCTGGGAGATGGAGAAGATGAAGTATGACCTGGTCAACGCCCTGACCCAGGTTGCCATCGGCACCAACTCGGACGGCACGCAGTCCACGATCGGCATTGCCGCCGGCAGCACAGCCCAGCTGAATACCTGGGTGACGAACAACGGAGATCGCGTGCTGTTTGGCTACCTGAACAGCAACTATTCGACCACGTTCGCGACCGCTGCGGCGACGATCACAGCCGCCGATATCCTGACGCCGAGCCAGATCAGCCTCGCCAAGCGCATGGCGCAGATCGCCAATCCCCTCATCGCGCCGATCAAAACGGTGAGCGATGACGAGGAGTGGTATGTGATGTGGTGCCATCCGCTGTGCTTCCGCGACTTGCGGAACAACGCGCAGCTGATGACCTTCCAGAGCCAAGCTCTGCCGCGCGCCAAGGACAACATCCTGTTCACGGGCGGTGACATCCTCTGGGACGGCGTGATCATCAAGGAGCTCTGGGAGCTCGGCATCCCGCGCTTCATCGCCGGCACTGCGCAGCCCACCCCCGGCACGCTCGTTGGTGCGGGCGCTTCCGGCATCAACGTGGGCGTCAATATCCTCTGCGGCGCGCAGGCGGTTGGCCTGGCATGGGCGCAGCGGATGAAGTCCACCACGAACACCCGCGACTATGGATTCCGGCACGGCGTCGGCATCCAGGAAGCGCGCGGCATCCAAAAGCTTCAGTTCGGCCGCCACTACGTGGGAAGCTCGGCCAGCAGCGACGCGACCCCATGCGACAACGGCACGTTCACGGTGTTCGCGGCCGCCGTCCCCGACAGCTGATCAATCGGCGGCGGGGTAACTCCCGTCGCCTCCCGTTTTACGAGATCGTGGAGGACCCCTTGAATGGTCTCGCAGACGGTAACGCAGCTGGCGGCGGCTGCCCTGAGGCGCATCGGGGTAGCCGTCGTGGCGGCGGCCAGCCTTCCGGCTAACACCGACGTATCCACAGGCCCCGCGATAGTCGCCCAGGCTCTGCGGGACCTTGGCGTCAATCCGGTTGCCACGGCAGCGACCGATCCGGGCGCCACCATCGTCACGGTCGCCGATCTGGCCGCGCAGGCGCTGCGTGCCGTCGGCATCAATCCCGTGGCCGAATCCGATATGGCCGCCGACGCCACCACGATCACCATCACCGAGATTGCGGCACGGGCCCTCCGCAGCGTGGGCATAAACCCGGTCGCGGAAACGGATGTCGGCACCACAGGCTCGGCGCCGCGCACGGCCGCCTACCTGGCGCAGAATGCCCTGAAGATATTGGGCGCCAATACGGTAGAGCAGGCTTCGTCACCCGCACTCGATACCACCGTCTTTAGCCCCGGCCAGATCGCGGCGATGGCGCTGGAATCGCTCGGGGTCTACGCCTCGGATGAAACGCCGAGCACGACCGATCTTGCGGACGCCACGACTTATGTCCTGGCGTTTCACAATCATCTCGTATCCGTCAACGTCGCGCGCTGGGCAGAGACAGCGATCCCGCCAGAGGCCTCGGTCTTCTACACGCTGGCGAGCGCGTCGCAGATGGCCACGCTCTTCGGCAAGACGCCCGACCCACAGGCCTACACCGGCGCAATAGCGGCCCTGAAGCAGATTTCGCTCAGCAACCAGTTTGGGCAGGCCTTCGCCCTCGATCACGTCACGATGGTTCATTCCTGGCTGGTCGGCGCGAACCTGGCGACTTGGACGCTCGAAACCGTGCCGGACGCCGTCAGTGATCTATACTCGCTCCTCGCGGCCCAACGCATGGCGCCCACCTATGGACAGCCCACAGACCCCGCTGTCATCGCCTCTGCTGAGATGGCCCTCCGGCAATTCGCCTTGTCGGGGCAATACGGGCAGACCCTCGCGCAGAACCTGGCCACGTCGGTGCATGAGCAGCTGGCGGGCAAGAACCTCGTCTCGTTTGCGTCGACCGCCATTCCCGCCATCGTGGCCGGCCCCTACGTGACCCTGACCGTGCACGCTCTCGCCGGCATGGTGAAGATCGAGGTCAGCCCCGAGGAGGCCATCGCCGCCGAAGCATCGGTGCGCACCATGGCGATGTCGGGTGCCTATGGGCAGGCCATAGCGGCAGAGAAGATCACCGACGCTCACCAGGCCCTGAACGCGCGCAACCTGGTGTCGTGGCTTCCGACGGCGATCCCTGCCGGTGTGGCCGATGCCTATGTCACGATGGCCTCAGTCGCCTTGGCACCCATGGTCGGCAAGGCTGCCGACATGGCGGTATATGCGCAGGCGATCGAGAGCGTGCGCCAGGTCGTCCTTTCCGGAGTTCTATGCGACCGCCTTTGGAACCGCCGCGCTGACGAATGTGCATGACGGTCTGCTCGGCGCTGCCCTCGTGACCTGGACTATCACCACCATCCCCGCCTCCGTTGCGCAAAGCTATGCCACGCTGGTGCGCTCTCAGCTGGCGCCGACCTATGGGAAGGCCGTGGATGCTTCGGAGGCCAAGGCTGCCACAGAGCAGGTCGCCGCCTTCGTGATGATCTCGGCATCCCAGGGGCTCGCTGAGCAAGTCCTGCGCGAATGGCATGCCGAATGGCGTGCCCGTGGCATGACCCGATGGGACCTCCTCGACATCCCGCGCGAGGCCGAGGAGAGCTATATCGCGGCGACCGGTGTTCGATTGGCGCCTCAGTTCCCTGGTGCACGCTCGCCCGACAACCTCGGTGAGGTCGAAACCAGGCTCTATCGCATCACCTCTCTGCAAAGCACCGGCGAGCCCGTGCGCGCGGATTACTTCTGATGGCCGCTTACGACATCCCCTTCAGCGCGATCGTGCAGCCGTCGGGTCCAACGACGCAGACCATCCGGAACGCGGTGATAGCCGCCGGCGACGACTTCACCGTGACGGTGACACTCTATGCCGATGAAGACGCGAACACGCCCATCCCGACGCTGATTGGTGCGTGGGCGCAGCTGAACTTCTTCGAGGTCGATCGCCGGCGTGACATTTGGGATCGCGGCTATGGTTTTGGATGGGGCTACGGCATGTGGTGGGCCTTCGGCCATCTGCCGCAGCCCATTCTGACGGTGCAGAACGAGCCGGCGGCCAACCTCTCGGGCGGGTCTGTCACGTTCTGCATGCCCCCGCAAAAGACGGCGCATTGGCGTGGCCGCTACGCATTTACCGTCCAGTTCGAGGGGACGAATTGCGGCGCGACTGTGATCCGCGGCATTCTCGATGTGAGCCCGGGCATCGCCTTTCCCGCGCGGCAGGTCTTCTCTCTGCCCGGCGTATCGCAGCCTGGGTCCGCTCTTGATGGTCCGGATCAACTCGCGTGACCACCAAGATACCGCTCCCGACCGAGAGCTACTTTCTCGACGCGACGGGGGCGGCCGATCAGCGCTTGATCAATGTCTATGGCGAGCCGACGCCGGCAGAAGGCGGCATGACGTTCATCCTGCAGGGCACGCCTGGGCTCACGCTTCTCGGAGACCCGGGCAACGGCGGCCCGGTTCGGGGAATGGTTCAGACCATTACCGGCGATGGAAACACGCTCTTCGTGTCGGGGGCGAATGTCTATTTCATCAATACCGGCACGCCTACGCTCTTGGGGACCATCGACCCTGCGGGCACGCTCACACTGGCGAGCGACGGCGTCAACGTGATCATGTGCTGCAATAGCCGCGCGTTTCTCTACAACGGATCGACCTTGACAGAAATCACCGGCACGCTCCCGTTTGTGCCAGTGTCCGTTACCTGGGTCGAGGGTTTCTTCGTCTTCACTTCCTCTCCCAACATCTTTTTCATATCGGGTCTGAACAGCGCGACATCGTTTGACCCTCTCGACTTTGCGACAGCTCAGGCGAGTGCTGACGTGTTGCTGGGCTGCGCCACGACGCACCTTGACCTCTGGCTTTTCAGCTCGACGCATGCCGAGATTTGGTATCTGTCTGGAGCCGCTGACTTTGCCTTCCAGAGACAGCTTGGCGGCGTTATCGAATACGGAACAGCTTCGCCCGCATCGATCGCAACGGTTGATAATACAATAATGTGGCTCGGGCATGACCGTAAGGTCTATAAGGCAAACGGCTACACGCCGCAGTGCATATCGACGCCGGCAGTGGAGAGGTTTCTTCAGAACGCCGAGGTCGTCGGCGACTGCATCGGCATGCAGACCAGCCTTGAGGGCCACAATAACTATGTGATGGTTCTCCCGACCGCCAACTTCACATGGGCTTATAACTCGACAAACGACAAATGGTATGAGTTGGCGAGTTCCGGTGTTGGCACGCGGTGGCGCGGAAATTGCGCGCTGCTCACAAACTTCAACATGATGGTTGGAGATTCTCTGACCGGCGCTGTCATGCTTCTCACGAAGGATGCCTTCACCGAACTCGGCGCCGCGATGTTTCGTATGGTCCAGTTCCCTGCCCTCTATGGTGGCGGCAATCCATACTTCCCTGTTGTGCAGTTCCCGAACGACTATGCCGGCGGACGGCGCATGTTCTTCACCAAACTCATGTTGGATTTCTTCGGAGCCGGCCAGACGATCACACTCACCTGGTCGAAGGACAGTGGGCAGACCTTCACGTCTCCGGGGCGATCGTCCGTCACAAATTCGCTCCGCACCTTCTTCACGCGGCTCGGCAGCTTCCGCCGGATCATCCTGTGCCTGACATGCACGTCAAATTCGCAATTCGCACTCTATGATGCGCAAGCGGACATCGACGGAGGCCAATATTGAGCGGCAACAACAACCCTCTTGCCGTGCCGACGCGGGTCCCTGTCGTCAGTCAGCAGGTGACCAACGCGCGCACGGGATCGAGTGGTACCGTCAACGATCCGGCGTGGATGAAGTTCTTCCAGAACGTGGCCGCCATCCTGGAAACTCCAGCCTCGTTGGCTCTCTTGGCGCGGTCCTGCTCGCCTTCCAGGCGCCAGGATCGGACTGGCTGCCGTGCGACGGCGCGGCGATCTCCCGCGCGGTCTTTAGCGATCTGTTCGCGCTCATCGGCACGACCTTTGGAGCGGGCGACGGCTCGACCACCTTCAATCTTCCCACGCTCGCGGCGCCCACGGCAGGCCTAACCTACTTCATGGAGACGGCGCTGTGACAAGAGCATTTCATTATTTATGCTCTTCCGAGAAGTAGAACGTATTGGTTGAGTCAATACCTGAGCTTTGGCGGCTGGCACTGCGGGCACGACCAAGCGCGCCACGCGCGGGGGATAGATGACATCAAGTCGTGGCTGTCGATCGACCGGTTTGGTAGTGTAGAGACAGCAGCAGCGCCTTTCTGGCGGCTCATCCATGAGCTGCGCCCAGATATTCGGGTTGCCACGATCCGCAGGGATCCGGATTCGGTGATCGAAAGCATGTTGAGCACTGGCGCGACCTTCGATGTCTCGGTGCTCGAACGGTTGATCTACCGGGCAAATGCTAAGCTGGATCAGATAGAAGCTCGCATCCCGAATGTGCTTTCTATTCGGTTCGAGGAGCTATCGCAGGAAGCAGTGTGCCGACGCCTGGGTGAGCACGTGGGTGTGCCTCACGATCATAAGCGGTTCGTGGCCGCCACAGCGTTTAATCTTCAGATCGATTTCCCTGCCTTGGTGCGCGAGTGCGTGGCCTTCCTGCCTCAGATGGAGCGGATGGCGCGGACGGCTGGGCAGTATATGCGTGCGAAGATCATGGCGCGACCGCTTCACAGCGCGGAATTTACGTTTTCGCAAGAAAGCCTGGAAACGCTTCTGAGAGACGGTGCTGGCCTGATCTCGGAGCACCTGGTGGCCGTGGGCGAAGTCCCAGATGGCGGGATGCATAAGAATCTTCCTCTGTTGCAGAAGCTGGAAGACCTGGGCGCGCTCCACATTACGACCGCTCGCCAGAATGGCCGCATGTTCGGCTACCTGTTGGCGCTCACTGCGCCATCATTGGCTGACGCGGCGAAGTCGGAAGCCTTCCACACGAGCTTTTATGCGTCACCCGTTGTTCCTGGTATCGGCATGAAACTTCAGCGCGCATCTGTTGAATTTCTTCGTAACAAGGGTGTTGATCAGGTATTCTTTAGAGCCGGAGTGCGTGGTTCAGGACCGCGCATGGGGTCCGTCTACAAGCGCATGGGCGCTGAGCTGTTTGGCGAAATGTTCGCCCTGTCGTTGAAGGAGTGTGCGTGATGGGCCTCATTGGGGGAGCGGCGGCAGCCGGCGTAGCCGTTTCGGCTGGCAGTGCAATTGCCGGCGCTTCGAAGCAGTCGGGCGATGTCTCGTCTGGCGCAAATCAGGCGCTCGCGCTTGAGAAGCAGGGCTCGCAGCAGACTGATCTCCTGAACTCTGGGTATGTCGCGGCCGGCAATAATGCGCTGACGGACATCACCGATCTCAGCGGCGCGAACGGCTCAGCGGCGCAAACGGCGAGTTCGGGGTTGTTTCAGACTGATCCCGGCTTCCAGTTCGACCTCACGCAGGGTGAGAAGGCCGTGAACAACGGAGCGGCGGCAGCCGGCCTCGGCACCTCGGGGGCCAATATCAAGGGAGAGGCGCAGTACGCCGAGGGGTTGGCCGACAACTCATACTCGAATTTCTACAACCGGCTGAGCGGCATCGCGGGCCTCGGCCAGAATGCCATAGGCCAGGACGCCCAGGCCTCCGGGCAGGCCTCGGCCAATGCCGGGCAGACGGCAGCGAGTGGGGCGACGGCGCAGGCGAACATCGCGGGCAACACGACATCCGGTGTCGGAAGCGCGCTGAACAGTTTCCTGAACAACACGACCGTGCAGAACGCGCTGACGAGCTACGCGAGCCCGACCGCTGGGGGCATCGCCAATGGAGGCAACACGGGTTTCGTGACTGCTCCCGGCAACGGCCTGAGTTTCTGACATGGCAAGCTTCATCGCCTCGCCGATCACCAGCCCCGCCCCCGCCGTCCAGTATGATCTACCGACCGATCTGTCGGCGGCTCAGCAGATACAGCAGGGTCAGAACGCGCTGACGGTGCAGGGTCAGCAGGTCGCGGACATGCAGCAGGCTGTGGCTCTCCGTCCCGGGCTGGCCGCCGGCGACCCGCAGGCTCTGAACGCACTGTCCGTGATCGACCCCGCGGGGGCGCAAGCGCAGCGTCAGTCGCAGATCGAGAACGCGACGCTGCCGCTACAGATCGCACAGGCGCGCGTGGGCTATCTGTCGAAAGTCGCGACGGGGATACTGGCGACGCCCGAAGCGCAGAGGCCTTCGGCTTATGCGTTTGCGCTCTCCCAGATGCCGCCCGAGATGGCGGCTACACTGCCCCCGCAATATCCAGGGGACGGCGCAATCCAGCAGACAGCTTTCGCCGGCGGCAACCTGAGCGATGCGGTCAATTACATGCGGACGGCGATCCAGCCGGGCGGTGGCGCCCCTGCGGCCGCAGGCGGCGCGTCTCCTCCTGCGAGCTATTCCGGTGCGGTTGGGGGCGCCGAAAGCGGGAACAACCCGACCGCGACGAGCCCAACATCATCCGCAGCCGGTCCCGACCAATTCATCAACTCGACCTGGCTCGACGAGATCAAGGCGCATCGGCCAGACCTCACCAACGGCTTGTCCGACCAGCAGATATTGGCGCTGCGTACGGCGCCTCCGGCGAGCGATCCGAACCTGTCGGCCGAGATCACCAACGACTACGCCTCCGACAACACGCCGACGCTCGCGCAGCACAGCATCCCGATCACGCCTGTCTCGCTCTATGCGGCTCACCACTTCGGGCCGCAGGGTGCGGTTGATCTCTACTCGGCCGAAGCGAATAACCCCCAGACGCCTGTCTCTGCGATCTTCTCGCCACAGGTCATCCAGGCCAATCCGGGTCTTGCCGGACAGACGGTTGGTGGGCTGATGGGCATCCTGCGGCAGCAGATGGCGAATGTTCCGGCGGGGACTTTCGGCAATCCGCTTGTCAGAGCTGCCGCGCCGGCTGCCGGTGGGCTTCCGGTTCAGCCTGCCTCTTACATGCCGGGCACCTCGAGCGCGGGAGCGCCCGCGGCCTCCACGCCTCCAGCCTATGTGCCGAACCCCGCCGCACCTGGCACGACATACCAGCCGGCAGTGGGTCCTGCCGCTTCAAGCGGCATCCCGGCGGGCGTCACGCCGCTCTACCATGGAGACGGGACGCCGGCTGACGCGCCAAATCAGCCGGGTTACCAGCTTGGCAGGAATGCATCCGGTCAAGTCGTGCCGTTCCCCATGTCGGGGGGCCAGGCCGATCCTGCTGTCATTGCCCAGAAGGCTGCGGCGACCGCGTCAGCCAGCGCGCCCCTCGTTGGTGGCCCCAACGCCACGCCTCCGCAGCAAGTGGGCGCCGGGCCGTTCCCGCAGCCGCCCGTCGCGCCCTATGCCGGGATGCAGAACACAGGGGCTCTCGCCGGCCAGATAGCTGATGATAAGAAGGCCGCTCAGTCGACTGTCGCAGCCGATCAGCCGATCATCCAGAAGGACATTGGCGACATCCAAGACGCCCAGATGTTCCATACGATCAACGCCAGCAACCCGACCGGCCCTATTGCGGGCAGTGATCTCGCGGGATGGTGGCGAACGCTGAGCAGCGCCGTCACAGGTGGCTCCGGCAATACAGCCTACCAGGAGCTGGACAAGCTCTCCGCGAACATGAAGATTTCGGGGCTGCCGACTGGCTTCTCTCGCCTTGACATACCAATCATCAAGGCTGTGGCGCAGGCTCAGGCCGATCGCGGCTACACCACTGCGACCAACAACAACATCGAGGGGATAAAGATCGGTAGCGACCAGCGTGACATCCAGGTACAGGACCGCGCGCGCTCAATATGTCCAGCAGTTCGGAAACCTGCACGGTTTCGATCCCATGTGGAACGATTACAATCAGAATGTCCCGGCGCTCACCATCGGTCCTTCCGGACAAGTGCAACCGAACACAGCGGCGCCTCAGTTCACGCAGTGGGTTCAGTCGCGCGCGCCTGGCGGCACGTATAACCCGGCGCTGGCGACCGTTCCCGACAACAGGCTTCCGGGTTCGCGGGTGCCGCAACTGGGGCAGCCGCAGCAGCCCCAGACGCGGGCGGCATCCACCCCACCTCAGCAATCCGGCGGCGGCGCTCTGGCCGGGCTAGAAGGACACATCGTCGCGCAGGGCGGCCACACCTTCCGCATCACCAACGGCGTGCCGGTGCTGGTGCAATAATGGCCAGCGCGGCTCCAGCCTTCAATCCGAACGCGCCCTACACGGTCGTCCCTCCCGCAGCGCAGCCCGCGCCCGTGTTCAACGTCAATGCGCCTTATACAGTGGTGCCGCCGGCCGCCCAGCCTCAGACGGCTGACGTTCCGGTCATCGACGTGGGTCCGTCCAACGCGCCGCCGCTGAATCCCAACGCGCCGATCGGGCAGCCTGGATCGCAGTATGCGGCTGTTCCCGTCCTGCCGAATGCGGTGGCCAATGGTGTCCCCGGTGGCGCTGCGGCCGTCGCCCCTCCTCCCACTCCGGTGCCGCAGGCCCCCCCTCCATCTGCGCCCGCTCCAATTCCTGCGCCGTCAGCCCCCACGCAGGCTCCGGTTCAGCCGCCATCTGGGCAGCCTATTGCGCCCTCCTATCTCGCGCCCGCACCGGCTGCGGGGCAGCCGGCGGCTCCGAGCTACATGGCATCGACGCCCGCGGCAGCTCCGCCTCCCGCGCCACCGCAGGGTGGGCCGCTCCAGGGTGCGTCCGACGCTCTGTTCGCCGCGGCGGACGCGATCCCTGGCGCGAGCCAGTTGGGCGCTGCGACGGACGCGGCGCTCGGCTACATGTTCGACGATGGCTCGCAGGCTCAGACCTTCGGGCAGCGCTACCAGCAGAATCTCCAGGCGAACCTGGCCCGGCTGAACTCAATCCCCGCCTATCTCCGCATCCCGGCCGAGATGGTCGGAATGGTGCCGGCCGCTGTCACCGGTGGCGCTGCCGTTGGTGCGGCCGCCGACGCGGCATCTGCTGCCGTTCCGGCGATTGCGCCCACGGTGAATGCCCTCTCGAACTTGCCGGCCCTGCTCCGCTATGCTGGCGCGGGGGCTGCTCAGGGAGCGGCGCAAGGCGCGTCTGATGCGCCGACCAACGCTGACATCGTGCCCGATGCGCTCGCCGGTGCCGGCATGGGCGCAGCGACAGGCGCAGTCGTCCCGGCCATTGCGCAGGGCGTCGGCGCCGCAGCGCGCGCTGTCGGCGAGTATGCGTCTCCCTTCATCGGTCGCGTGAACGCCCTGACCGATAGCACTGGCGCGCCGCTCATTGGCAGTAATGGCCAGCCCATCATGGCGACCCCGGGCCAAGCTCGGATGGCTGGGCAGCAGATGGTGTCGGCCGCTACCGATCCGGCTGCGGCGCAGACGGCGCTTGCTGGAGGAGCGCGCGAGATAATTCCCGGCTCGGTTCCGACCACGGCTCAGCAGACAGGTGACCTGGGGCTGCTCAGCCTTGAACGAGCCAAGGCGACGCAGAAAACAGAGGCATTCGCGGCAGTGCGCGAGGGCCAGAACAATGCCCGGCGCGCTGTGGTGACGGGGCTGCAAGGGAATGGTGATCCCATGGCTGTCGTCAACACGGTGCGGGCCCGTCGCGCAGCCATCGACCAGACGGCGCAGCAGATCAGCGACGAGATCGCTGCGCACCGCGGCAACGTCACATCGGCCATTGGCACGGAATACGATCCCGAGACTGCGGGCGCCGCGATGCGCGAGCCAATTCTGGCGAACGAGGAAGCTGCTCGAGCTCATGAGGGCGCGCTGCACGAAGCGGTCGATCCCGATGGCACACTCGGCATGGATGCGACGCCGATCCGCCGCGAGGCGAAAGCCATCCTGAGCGAGCGCACCCCGTCAGCCGCGCCGCTGTCTGCTGACGAAAGCCATATCTTCGATGCCGCCGCAGCCTATAAGCCGCTCGTTGCATACCGGGAGGTTTCACAGCTCAGCCAGCACCTCAACAGCGCTATGCGTCAGGAGCTGCGCACCAATGGCCGCACGCCAACCTATGGCCGCTTGTCGCGCTTCAAAGCAGCGGTGGAAGGTGCTATAGACGGAACAATTGGTCGCAGAGTGGCTAAGGAAGCCCAGGAAGTGGCTGCCGGCACCCGCGCGCCGGAAGACACTATAGAAGCCCGGCTTATCGAAGATCGGAGGAAGTTCTATCTCAACCGTCAACAGCGAGCCAACTCCGGCGATGAGGCTGCAAGCGTTTTTGGAAAGAATGCCCGAGGAGGATTGGGCGGAGTTCCTGATCTACCTGCAGCCGGTGGCGGAAGCGCGGGGGGATACGGAAGTGCTGCAGGCGATACGGGACTGGCGCCTGAGCAAGCAGTTGTAACCGACAGCTGGGACGCGGCAGCGCAAGATCGACGCGCGCTTGCCAATGCTGCGACCAAAGACCGAGCGCGAACCTACAACAGCGGCGCTGTCGGCAAGATCACGCAAAAGGGTGAAGCGAGCGATCTGCTGAAGGTCTCTGACTCTCAGGTGCCCGATACCATCCTGCGACCAGGCCCGACCGGTCTGGATGTGCTCTCAGCCTACGAGAAAGCCGGCGGCGACATGAACGCAGCCCGCGATGCTCTGGCGATGAAGGCGCGTCACGTCCTCGTCAAGTCCGATGGATCGCTCGACACCGGCAAGCTCACCGCCTTCCGCAAGGGCTATGCGCGCGTGCTGTCGCACTCGGCAATGAAGCCGCTCAATGACGGGCTTGCGACGGCGGAGAAGGCCGAACAAACCGTCGCTGGCATCAGCGCCCAGGTCCGCCAGCGGATCGCCGCTGAGAATGCATCCGCCGCCGGACGCTTCCTAGGCGCCGGATCGCCACAGGACGTATCCCGCACAGTTGGCGCCATGTTCGGCAACCAGAAGTCGGGCGCGCTGTTCCGCCAATTGAAGGCGCAGATCGGCAACGACAAGGACGCGATCTCCGGCATCCGCCGCGCCATCGTCGCCCATATCGAGAGCAAGTTCATCGGCAACACCGAGGTCGGAGCGTCAGATCAAACTGGGCTGAAAGCTGATCAGTTCCAGACCTTCATGCGCCAGAACCATGACGCGCTCGGGCAATTCTTCAACGAGAACGAGGCGCGGACGATGGGGCTGCTCGGGCTCGATCTGCGACGCGCGGCGCGGTCGATCGGGGCCGTGAAGATACCTGGCCAGTCAAACACAGCGCAGGACACCGAAGCGCTCGGCAAATACACGCTCGCCGGTCGTCTTGGGCGGCAGCTTCTTGGCCAGATCGCGGAACCAGGCATTCTCGGCATCCTCGGTGGCGAAGGTGGTGGCCTGGCTGGCGCTGCCGTCGGTGTTGGAGCTGCGGCTCTTCGGCAAACAGTCGTCGCCCTCCGCAATGCCGGCCTCCGCAAGGTCGATGACCTCGTAACCGAGGGGATGCTTCACCCTGAGGTCGGCCGCATTCTCATGGCGAAGGTAACCCCTGAAACGACGCCTCGCATCCTGCGCGCGCTCCAGCACGCAGTGACCCGGGCCGCAGCCGTGGACCTCGGCCAACAAGCTCAGGAATAGCCCAGAATTAGCTTGCAAACTCGATCTTCGGTGATAGCCGCCTGAGAGTAACCAGGCGGGACCGTCGTGATGAGGGACCTTCGAGTGCGGCCCGTTTGTGGCGCCGCCGATGTCTGAGACCGTCTCGCCCGGAGATTTTCCTCCGTTCGTGCCGGGGCCGGGAAATGCCGGTGTCCCCGGCAGCTTGACCGACACGTCACTCAACAACGCCTTCAGCACGAAGGTGGACAAGAGCTCCCTCGGCGCGACGGTGCCGACGCTGACCGAGGGCCTACTCGCCCCATCGGTCATCCCGCCAATTCCGCCTTCTGGCATCACCGGTTTCGCCGCCGCCGCCGCCGCCGCCGCGCCGGTCCAATCGATCGGGGGATTAGTCGGAGCGGTGACTGCGCAGCAGATCGCCGCCCTTGTCCCGTCGTCGCAGCCGGCAGTTATCTATGCGTCCGCCTTTGGCGTGAAGGCCAACGCGCTCAGCTTCAAAGATGCGGTGATGACCGCCGGAAGCGCAACGCTTGTCAGCGGCGGCAACACGTATGTGTTCCAACAAAGTGATGTCGGAAAGTCGGTTACGGTAGCAGGCGCCGGTGCGGGGGGCGCCGTTCTCAACTCGACCATAACTGGCGTAGCGAACGGTATCGCGACGCTTGCGGCTGCGGCCGGGACTACCGTCGCAGGACAGGTAGCGACTTTCGGAACGGACGACACCGCGTCATATCAAGCGGCGGTCAATGCCGCGGCTCAGATTGCAATTCTTGCTGGCCGCTGTCTCATTCAGATGCCGGCGGGCATTTCAATCGTCTCCGGAAGCATCACTTGGCAAAGCCGAGTTTCGATGCGGGGCGTGCTCAACCACTCTGTGGTCAAGTGGATTTCGACCTCGGATATGACGGCCGGGCTTTTTGCCGGTCAGGCGGGGAGCGCCGCCAACCCTTACGTTGACTGCCATTTCGAAGACTTTGAGATCGATTGCGACGCGGCTACCCAAGCGACCTACAGCGTTCATGGCGTCGCGATTTGGTTTCAGTTCTGCGTCCGGATGATCGTCCGGAACATGAATATCCACGGCACGCCCGCAACGGCTGTCGGCACAGACTTTATGCAACACGCCCTTGTCCACGGGAACGTCATCATAAATGCAGGCCGGTTATCTGGGGCCGGCGCCCTTGGTGGCTCCGGCATCGGAATAGCTACCGGTTCCGCTCTTGATGAATTGGCTGTGGTTTCGAACAACACCATTATCAATCCCGGTCAGTGGGGCATATTCTTCGAGGGTCAAAATTCTGCGCCCATTACGAGCAGCAAAGCTGTTATCACCGGCAACTACATCGAAACGTCATCTACCTGGCCCTCAAGCACGAACTATGGAGGCATTGGTGACTGCGGCCTGTCCGCCTGCGCGATTACGGGCAACGTAATCAACAATACTAATGCCGCTAACTCGTGCTCAGGCATTTCTGCCACAAACAGCAATTTCTCCGTTTCCGCTCCAGGATCACGCGGGCTTATCGCGAACAATCATGTTTCTGGCTGCCACATCGGCATTCACCTCAACTATACGGTGGCGTTTTCGCCATCCGTCTGCGACTACACGATCCGTGGCAACAAGCTCACCGGAAATGTCGGCTTTGGCGTAGCCGTCACTGTCGGAGCCGGCCTCAACATCGATCGCGTGACGATTGCCGACAATGAGATCATGGAGTGCGGCCTGAACGGCATTCTGCTCAATATGTCCGGCACGGGAACAATGGATCATGTTCTGATCAAGGATAACCGCATCGGAAACTGCTGCGGATCGGCTACAGCTAACGTTCAGGAATCCGGAATCGCCATCGGCCTCATCGTCACCTATCTGACGATCGTCGGAAATATCGTGTTCGACAACCGGGCAACGAAGCTCTGCCAATATGGAATCTACTTCACTCTGGCTGGAACCGCCGGGGAGTGGGTCTACACGAACGTATATATCGCTCAGAACGATCTGAGGGATATCGGGACGCCGGCAGCAGGTGCGGGTGGAATCAATACAGCCTTGGGGGCTTCCGTTCTTTCTGGCTGGATCATCGATAACGCAGGATACAACGACCTGATCGGCGCGGTTGGCGGCGTCACCGTGGGTGCCTCCCCATTCACCTATACTGCCGGAAGCACGCGCGAGGTTGCTTATATATTCGGGGGCACCGTCAGCACTGTGCAGAAGAATGGGCATACGCTTGCTCAGTCATCGCCTTGCACGGTTCCGCTCGATCCAGGGCAGGGCGTCACTATCACATACTCGGTTCTTCCGACCGTTTCGATTGACAGGCTCTGATGCCAGAAATTGACGACAATGACGAGCTGACGCTCTCCGAGGCGCGCTATGCCGACGCAGAGCAGCAGGTGGCGCAGCTTCAGGGACAGATCGCTGCGGATCAGAATGCCGCGCCTGCCGTGAGGAAGAAGTGAGCGATAGCCCACTCAATGGCGCGCTGAGCGACCTGGCAAAGCCAAGTCAGTGGGTTCCAATCGCTCTACTGGTCAGCTCAATCATTGCTGGATGCATCGCCTTTACAAGCAGACAGTCAACTGATGAGCAAAGCGACGCCGACTTCAAGGCGTCGATTCTGTCAACGATCCAATCGATACAGACTCAATCAAATCAGACGATAGCGGCTCTTAACGACCTTCAGACCAAGGCCCAGATGTTGAATGACGCCAGGACGAACGACGAGCAGAACGTAACGGCTCAGTATCAAAACATAGAGGCGCAACTTCAGGCCGCTGGATCAAAGCAGGACGGAATTAACAACCAGGTCCAGGGTATAGCGCAGGATGTAGCGACCATAAAAGGCCAGAACCAAATGTGGATAAACCGGAACTGGCCGGGGAGATCGACGCCGTGAGGGGATTTGCCTTCCTCCTCCTTCTTCTCGCAGGCTGCGCCGCGCCCGCATGCAAGACGGTCACGATCACGGAGACGAAGACGGTCGACCGTTACATCGTGGTCCACGATCGGCCCATTCATGCCGCGCTTTCTGATGACATCAACGATGCCATCGCTTCCGAGAAGCCGATCGTTCTGACTTCTAAGGCGCCCACGCTGGATAAGTTGGCGAAGCTGAATAGCGCGATGTGGACAGCATACACGCCGTTCGCAAAGCATAAGCATCATACGACGCAGGCAGAACTTGCCCGGTTGCTGACGACGCTCGGCGCGATGAACGCTTTCATCAGCACGCATAAGCATTGAGGGAAGCATGAGCTTTCAGCAGGCATTCGACCTCACCGTGTCGCCTGCCGTCGAAGGCGGATATGTCTGCAATCCCGCCGACCCCGGCGGCGCGACGAAATTCGGAATCAGCGCACGGTCCTATCCCAACATCGATATCGCGAACCTCACGCTCGCCGACGCGCAGGCGATCTATCAGCGCGACTATTGGAATGCCATCCACGGCGATGCGCTGCCGCCTGAAGTCGCCGGTCTCCTCTTCGACGCAGCAGTCAACCAAGGCCAGGGCTGGGCTGCGAGAGCCCTCCAGTCGGCTGTTGGCGTCTCAACGGATGGAGCGCTTGGGCCGAAGACGCTTGCCGCCGTGAAGGCTGCCGACGCGTCGACGCTCCACGCCACGATCGGATGGCTTCGTGAGGTCGCCTACCGACAGAACGCCGAATTCCCCACCTTCGGGCACGGCTGGATCATCCGGTTGTGCCGCGTCATCGCCGCCACGGCGGCTTTCACCTGAAAGAGCCCCCCATGAACGCGCGCCTCAAACTCGCCGCCTTCGGCCTGTGCGGCCTACTCTGTCTCGCCAGCTGCGCCGCGCTCGTCGCCGCGGCTCCGACACTCATTTCCACCGCCGCCACCCTCCTCGCCAATTACGAGGCCACCCCGACGCCCAACGCTGATGTGGTGACGCAGGCGCAGAAGCTGCTTGCGGCAGCACAGGCTGCGGAGGCGACATATGGCGCAACCTCAAGCCAGGCCCTGGCCGACACAGGCGCACTGACGGCCTATCTGGCAACCTCTGCGCCGGGCAACGGCGTGACGCCGACGATCACCATCCCGAGCACGAGCGCCGAACTGGCGGCTGATGCCCCGGCGCTCATCTCAGCGTCCCAGCATCTGCTTGCGCAGTATGAGGCGACATCGAACCCCAGCCAGAGCGTCATCGCCCAGGCCAATAAGCTTCTGGCCGCTGCCCAGTCGGCCAATGCGACCTATGGCGCCACGTCGAGCCAAGCGCTCGCCGCCGCTGCCGCCCTCACCGCCTACGTCGCCACCTCGGCCCCCGGCGATGGCGTGACACCCTCGACGGTGCCCGTCGCGGCCACGTCCTCATAAGGAGACCATCATGGACCTATCCCCCATTCTTCAGCCGCTTGAAGAGGGCGCCGTCACTGCTGCGGGCCTCGCCATCACCGCCGGCGTCGGCCTCGGTCTCAAGTGGGCGAGCTCACACCTCGCGTTCCTCCGCACCGCCGCCGGCGCTAAGATGGCGGCCGACGCCAATACCGTCATCCAGGCCGCAACTCAGAACGCCTCGGCCTCGATCGTCGCCGGCATTCAGTCCGGCAAGATCGACCCCACGAATCGCGCGGGCCTGATGATCGCTGCCGCCGACCTGGCGTCCGCCGTGAAGGCCAAGGTGCCGGATGCCATCGCAATCCTGAAGCCGGCTGAGGGCGCCATTGCCGCCATGATCGTGGATAAGGCCGTGCTGGCTGCTGCCGTTCCGGCGGCGCCCCTGGCGTCTGGGACACCTACAGCCGCCGCGTAGGCTCAGTCCGACGCGCGGAAGATGCGGAGCCCGGGGCAGTGATGCTTCGGGCTTTTCTTCGTGTGGGCTCAGACCACATCATCCCACGAACGAGCTGATCGAGCGTAAGGCATGAGGTGGGGTCCATGGGGTGCTCTCGGGTGCGTTTCGGTATGGAACACCTGTGGAACCAGTGCCAGACAAACCCATTTTTGGTTTCCACGAGTGCATTGATTTTATTACCAATTTACGTTCTCTGCTGGAAGGTGAAGAAGCTGATGCCGAGCGGCAGCGCGAGCACCGGGTCCGGCAGGCCAAGCGTGCGGGCGGCAAGCGCGCCGTATTTGAACAGGCCGAGCAGGCCGAGATTGCCTGCGATGCCGACCCAGAACCAGCGCGGGTCGGCCGCCACCCGTCCGAGCACGAAATTGACGGCGATCGAGCCGGCCAGCAGCGGCATATCTGCCGGATGTTCAAAGCCGTAGAAGACGAAGCTCGCTCCGATCAGCAGGACGAGTGCCGAGGCGCGGCCGAGCCCCCGCCCCGCCAGATCGAAGCCGGCGAGCGTCAGCGGCAGGAAAACCAGAAGGAACAGCGGCGTGCCGAAAAGCATCGCGAAACAACAGCACAGCCATATCGTTTCGTAAACGTATTAACAAGCCAGGACCTAAGTTTTGCCATCAGAGTCGCCAGTGCTATAGGCGCCGCCGCTCGGCGCTCGGACCCATTCGGGTCAGCCGGGGCGGACGCCGTTGAGAGAGACCCATCGTGACAGACGATCAGCCAGTCTACCCGGCGCTGCTGCCCGCCGGCCTGCGCGACCTGCTGCCGCCCGATGCCGAGACCGAGGCAGCCGCCGTCGAGGCGATGATGGCTGCTTCGCCGCCCATGGCTACCAGCGGGTCAAGCCGCCGCTGCTGGAGTTCGAGGACAGCCTGCTCGCCGGCTCCGGTGCCGCCGTCGCCGAGCAGACGTTCCGCCTGATGGACCCGGACAGCCACCGGATGATGGCGATGCGGGCCGATACCACGCCGCAGGTCGCCCGCATCGCCACCACCCGGCTGGCCGGGGCGCCACGCCCGCTGCGGCTGTCCTATGCCGGGCAGTGCCTGCGTGTGCGCGGCAGCCAGTTGGCACCCGACCGGCAGGTGGCGCAGGCGGGCATCGAACTGATCGGCTCCGACAGCCCCGAGGCCGATGCCGAGATCATCCTGGTCGCCGCCGAGGCGCTGGCGGCCGTCGGGCTGACGCAGATCAGCTTCGACCTGACCGTGCCGACCCTGGCGGCGCTGCTGCTCGACAGCCAGAGCTTCAAGCCCGATCGGCGGGAGGCGCTGGCCCATGCGCTGGACCGCAAGGACGCCGCCGCCGTCGCCGCCCTCGGCGGGGCTATCGCCGGGACGCTGACCGACCTGCTGCTGGCGGCCGGCGCGGCCGACCCGGCCCTCGCGGCGCTGGCCGAGGCCCATCTGCCGCCCGAGGCGCGGGTGCTCGCCGACCGGCTGGCCGCTGTCGTCTCCGCCGTCCGCGCCCGCGCGCCGGCGCTGCGCCTGACCGTGGACCCGGTGGAGTTCCGCGGCTTCCGCTACCACACCGGCGTCTGCCTCACCGTCTATGCCCTCGGCCATCAGCAGGAGCTGGGGCGCGGCGGCCGCTATATCTGCGGGGAGCGGGAGCCCGCGACCGGCCTCACGCTGTTCCCCGACGCGATCCTGGGCGCGGCCAACCCGCCCAGGCCCCGGCCGCGTGTCTATCTGCCCCTCGGCACCGATGGCGCCGTCGCCGCCGGTCTGCGGCGCCAGGGGTTCGCGACCGTCGCAGCGCTGGACGATAGGCCGCCGGCGGAGTTGGCCGCCGAGGCGCGCCGCCTGCTCTGCACCCATGTTCTCACGGACGGCGCCGCCGTCCCGCTCGTCTGATTAGATAGTTTTAGATTAGGTCCTTCGGGCTCGGAGTTACCGCTATGGCGAATGTCGCCGTGATCGGCGCCCAATGGGGCGACGAGGGCAAGGGCAAGGTCGTCGACTGGCTCGCCAGCCGCGCCGATGTCGTGGTGCGCTTCCAGGGCGGCCATAATGCCGGCCACACGCTGGTCGTCGGCAACCAGACCTACAAGCTGTCGCTGCTGCCCAGCGGGCTGGTGCGCGGCAAGCTCGGCATCATCGGCAACGGCGTGGTGGTCGATCCCGAGGCGCTGCTGGCCGAGATCGACCGGGTGCGCGGCGCAGGGCCTGGCGGTCACGCCGGAGACGCTGCGCATCGCCGAGAACGCGCCGCTGATCCTGCCGCTGCATGGCGCGCTCGACCGGGCGCGCGAGGCCGCGCGCGGCGAGCACAAGATCGGCACCACCGGGCCGCGGCATCGGCCCGGCCTATGAGGACAAGGTCGCCCGCCGCGCCATCCGCGTCTGCGATCTGGCCGAGCCGGAGACGCTGTCGGCCAAGCTCGACGAGCTGCTGCTGCACCACAACACGCTGCTGCGCGGGCTCGGCGCCGAGCCGTTCGAGAAGGCAGGCGCTGCTGGACCGGCTGCTGGAGCTGGCGCCGCAGATCCTGCCCTATCGCCGAACCGGTGTGGGAGCGGCTGGACGAAGCCGCGGCGGGCCGGCAAGCGCATCCTGTTCGAGGGCGCGCAGGCGGTGATGCTGGACGTCGATCACGGCACCTATCCGTTCGTCACCAGCAGCAACACGGTGGCGGCGACGGCGGCCTCGGGCGCTGGCGTCGGGCCCCAGCGCGGTCGGCTTCGTGCTGGGCATCGCCAAGGCCTATACGACGCGCGTCGGCTCCGGCCCCTTCCCGACCGAACTGCTCGACGAGACGGGCCAGCTGCTGGGCGAGCGCGGCCATGAATTCGGCACGGTGACCGGGCGGCCGCGCCGCTGCGGCTGGTTCGACGCCGCGATGGTGCGCCAGGCGGTGAAGGTCGGCGGCATCCAGGGCCTGGCGCTGACCAAGCTCGACGTGCTGGACGGGCTGCCGGAGCTGAAGATCTGCACCGGCTACCAGATCGGCGGCAGCGCGGTGCGGCACCTGCCGGCCGCCGCGGGCGCGCAGGCGGCGGCGGAGCCCGATCTACGAGACGATGGAGGGCTGGAGCGGCTCCACCCGCGGCGCGCGCACCTGGGCGGACCTGCCGGCGCAGGCGATCAAATATGTGCGGCGCATCGAGGAACTGGTGGAAGCGCCGGTGACGCTGCTCTCCACCAGCCCGGAGCGCGACGACACGATCCTGATGAAAGACCCGTTCGAGGGCTGAAGATCGGCGTCTATCGTCTTGGTTCTTAACGAAAATGCCTCTCACCCGTCAGGGCGAGAGGCATTTCCTTAAGCGAAACCGGCGTTTGAGGCCCGACCTCTGTCCGGGGCTTTTAGCCCTGGCGGGCCTTCATGCGCGGATTCTTCTTGTTGATCACATAGACCCGGCCGCGACGGCGGACCACGCGGCAATTCTTGTCGCGGATCTTCGCGGAACGGAGAGAGTTGCGCACCTTCATAGCGTAAGCCCGATCTTGGCAAAGCCGGAACCGTCGGGCGGCCCGGGCAGGAGTTGTCCATAAGCCAACAGGGCCGGTTGCCCGGCCCTGATGGCGAGGTGCGCTGCATACGGAGAGCCGGCCCCGGTGTCAATGAAGGCAATGGCAGGGCTGCGCGCTTGACGCGGCGGGGCAAGGCTATGCAGACCTCCGGTGCTTCCACTCGCCTTCTAGCAGCAGGAACTCGCCCGTGGCGCAAAAGATCGACGGCAGCCGGATCGGCTTTCTCGCCGTCTCCTTCCTCCTAGTTTGCCTCGTCGGCGTCTTCGCCGCCTCCACCACCCCCATCCCCTATGCCCGCTATTTGTTGAAGGAACAGGCGCTTGACGACGCGCTGGCGACGGCCGGCAAGCCCGATCAGCCCGCCTTGCTCGCGGCGCTGAGCGACCGGCTGGGCGAACAGGCCGACCTCGTCATCACGGGCGCCGGCCCGCTGCCGGAGCGCGTGGCCCATGCCCGGGCGGATGCGCGGGCCGAGGCGCTGGCCGAGGGCCAGGCAGAGGCCAGCCAGATGCGGCTTCTCGTGGTGGTGACGAGCATCGTTTGCGCGGTTTTCGGCATGGCGCTCTCGGGCGTCGGGCGGCCGAGATAAGGCGGCCGCCCGGGGCTCCCAACCGGGGCGCCACAAGTCCCGAGCCAGAACGTTGCTTTGTCAAACACACGATTAATTAACAACATCATGCCTTTACCAGCCATTTTCTACGATCACTTGCCTGAGCGATACAAACGTGCCAGTGCTCCGCCTCCACCATCTGGATGTTCCCGATATGCGTCTGCTGATAACCGGAGGCTGTGGATTTATCGGGTCGGCGGTCATCCGCCACCTGATCCGCGACACGGACCACTCCGTCATCAACGTGGATGCGATGACCTATGCCGCGTCCGAGGACGCGCTGGAGGCTGCCCGCCAGAGCAACCGCCATCAGCTCATCCGTGCCGATATCGCGGATGGACGGGCGATGGCCGAGATCTTCGCGGCACACCAGCCGGACGCCGTGATGCATCTGGCGGCGGAAAGCCATGTCGATCGCTCGATCGACGGGCCTGCCGCCTTCATGGTGACCAATATCATGGGCACCTTCACCCTGCTGGAAGCCGCCCGCGCCTATTACAATGGCCTGACCGGGGAGAAGCGGTCCCAATTCCGCTTCCACCACGTCTCGACCGACGAGGTTTTCGGCGCTCTGGAGGCGAATGACCCGCCCTTCGTGGAGACGACTCCCTACGACCCGCGCAGCCCCTATTCCGCCTCCAAGGCCGCGTCGGACCATCTCGTCCGCGCCTGGTTCCATACCTACGGCTTCCCGGCCTTCGTCTCGAACACCACCAATAATTACGGCTTCTGGCAGTTCCCCGAGAAGCTCATCCCGCTCGTTCTGCTCAACGCGCTTGAAGGCAAAACCCTGCCCGTCTATGGCGACGGCTCCAACAAGCGCGACTGGCTCTTTGTCGAGGACCATGCGGTCGCACTCGTCCGCGTGCTGCAGCAGGGCACGCCCGGCGACACCTATTGCATCGGCGCCCGCCAGCCGCGCAGCAATCTTGAGGTCGTCCACGCCATCTGCGCCGAACTCGACCGCCGCCTGCCGGACCCGGAAGGCCCGCGCTCCCGCCTCATCCGCTTCGTGACCGACCGGCCCGGCCATGATTTCCGCTATGAGATCGACCCTTCGGCCAGCGAAGCCGCGCTCGGCTGGAAGGCCGAGCATGACTTTGAAAGCGGCCTCGCCAAAACCATCGATTGGTACCTCTCCCATCGCGACTGGTGGGAAGCGATCCGGGGCGCCCGCTACCAGGGCCAGCGGCTCGGCACGGCCGCCTGAACCAAACGACTCCCTCTCCCCAGCCCTCACCTGAACCTACGGAAGATCGAGACCGTTCATGAAAGGTATCCTGCTCGCGGGCGGCTCCGGCACGCGGCTGCACCCCATTACCCTCGCCTCGTCGAAGCAGCTTCTGCCCGTTTACGACAAGCCGATGGTCTATTACCCCCTCTCCACCCTGATGCTCGCCGGTATTCGCGACATCATGATCATCTCCACCCCGGCCGATCTGCCGCAGTTCAAACGCCTGCTCGGTGACGGGTCCCGCCTCGGCGTGCAATTCGCCTTCGCCGAACAGCCCAAGCCCGACGGCATCGCCCAGGCCTTCATCATCGCCCGCGAATGGCTGGCCGGGGAGGCCTGCGCCCTGGCCCTCGGCGACAACCTGATCCACGGCGAACACCTCTCGGTTCTGCTCCGCGCGGCCGCCTCGCGGCCGGAGGGCGCCACGGTTTTCGCCTGCCAGGTCCGCGACCCGGAGCGCTACGGCGTGGTGAGCTTCGACGAGGCCGGCCATGCGCTGGAGATCGTCGAGAAGCCGGCGATCCCGCGCTCCAACTGGGCAGTGACGGGTCTGTATTTCTACGACAAGCGGGTGAGTGACCTCGCCGCCACCATCCAGCCGTCCCCGCGCGGGGAGTTGGAGATCACCGATCTCAACAAGCTCTACCTGGAAGAAGGCACGCTGCATGTGGAGCGGCTGGGGCGCGGCGCCGCCTGGCTCGATGCCGGAACGGTGGATAGCCTGATGCAGGCGGCGACCTTCGTGCAGACCATTCAGTCCCGCCAGGGCATGCTCGTCGGCTCGCCCGAGGAAGTCGCCTTCCGCAAGGGCTTCATCGATGCCGATCAGCTTCGCAGCCATGCCAAGCAGCTTGGCAAGACCGAGCTTGGCCGCTTCCTCAATGAACTCGCCGATGGTCATGTCTGAGCGGAGGATCGCGCCATGAATGTCGAGACGCTTGCGATCCCCGAGGTGCTGCTGATCACGCCGCCGCGCTTCGGCGATAGCCGTGGGTTTTTCTCCGAGACCTTCAACGCGAAGAAGCTGCGGGCGGCGACGGGAATCAGCGGCGATTTCGTGCAGGACAATCACAGCCTGTCCCGCCAGCGGGGCGTGGTCCGTGGCCTGCATTGCCAGCTCGCTCCCCATATCCAGGGCAAGCTCGTCCGCTGCGTGCGGGGCGCGATCTGGGATGTGGCGGTGGATGCCAGGGTCGGCTCGCCCACCTTCGGGCAATGGGTCGCCGCCGAGCTATCCGCCGAAAACTGGGCCCAGCTCTGGATTCCGGGCGGCTTCCTGCACGCCTTCTGCACCCTCGTCCCCGATACCGAGGTCATCTACAAAGTGACCGGCGATTACGATAAGGCGAGCGAAGCCGGCGTGATCTGGAATGACCCCGATCTCGCGCTTCCCTGGCCGGTCCCGGCGGATGAGGTGGTGCTGTCCGAGAAGGACCAGCAACTGCCGCGCCTGAAGGATGCCGGCACGCTCTTCACCTATTAGGATAGTCCGCGCCATGTCGATCGGCCCCATCCTCGTCACCGGCGGCAGCGGCCAGGTGGCGCAAGCCCTGGGGGCTCTGGCCCCGGTGCGCGACATGGAGGTGGTCGTCCTCGGCCGGCCGGATGTCGATTTCGACCGGCCGGAGTCGATCGAGGCCGCCTTCGCCAGCCGCCCTTGGGCCTATGTCGTCAACGCCGCCGCTTATACGGCGGTGGATGCGGCCGAGGCCGATGAGGCGGGCGCGGCCCGCGCCAATGCCGATGGGCCGGCGCTGCTGGCGCGGCTCGCGGCCGGCGCGGAGATCCCCTTCATCCATATCTCGACCGATTACGTCTTCGACGGGTCGAAGGGCGCGCCCTATCGAGAGACGGACCCCACCAATCCCACCGGCGCCTATGGCCGGACCAAGCGTGACGGCGAGGAGCGCGTACTGAAGGCGGGCGGCCGCTCCGTGATCCTGCGAACCGCCTGGGTCTATTCCGACACGGGCAAGAACTTCGTCCGCACCATGCTCGCGGCCGGTGTCAAGCTGCCGAAGCTGCGCGTGGTCGCTGACCAGAAGGGCAGCCCCACCGCCGCCGCTGACCTCGCCGCCGCCATCCTCGACATCATCGCAGTCATCGCCCGCGAGGGCTGGGACAGCCGTTTCGGCGGTATCTTCCATGCGACCGGATCGGGTGAGACGAGTTGGCACGGCCTCGCCGTCGCCACCTTCGAGGAAGCGCGGCGCCACAACGGCCCCTCGCCCGAGGTCGAGCCCATCACCACTGCCGATTGGCCGACGCCCGCCCAGCGCCCGGCCGATTCCCGGCTCGATAACGCTAGGCTGGCCGAGGTTTTCGGCGTGACCCTGCCACCCTGGCGAGACAGCCTGGGCCGGACGGTCGATAGGCTGCTCGCGCCACGGGGATGAGCGCCCGCTGCGCCATCCTGCTCTCGACCTATAACGGCGAAGCCTATCTCGACGCCTTGCTCGACAGCCTCACCGCCCAGACGCATCGGGACTGGGTTCTCTACTGGCGCGACGATGGCTCGACGGATGGCACCGTCGCCAAACTCACCGGCTGGCGTGGGGGCCAGGTTGTTCACGTCACCACGCCGCCCGGCAATCTCGGCGTGACGCGGAGCTTCATGGCTTTGCTCCGCGCCGCCGCCGGCCATCCCTTCATCGCCTTCGCCGATCAGGATGACGTCTGGCTACCTGAGAAGCTCGCCTGGGGGATCGGCGGGCTTGAGGGCCTGAGCGGCCCCGCGCTCTATTGCGCGCGGCAAATCGTTGTCGATCAGGGGCTTCAGCGCATCGGCCTCTCGGCACCGCTCGACGGGCCGGCCGCATTCCCCGCCAGCCTCACGCAGAATATCGCGACGGGAAACACCGTCATGCTCAACGCCGCTGCCATCGCCCTCGTCGCGGCAAGCGAGCCGCCCACGAAAACCTGGCATGACTGGTGGTGCTACCTGATGGTCACTGCCGCCGGCGGCACCGTTCTGCGGGACGATCGCGGTGTCATCCTCTATCGCCAGCATGCGGAGAATGTCGTCGGCGCCCCGCTCTCCGCGCCGCGCCGCGCCTGGGCCGCGCTGCGGCGGGGTCCGGGCGCGTTCATGGCGGTGTTCCGGGCGAATGTGGCGGCGCTGACCGAGCAGGCCGGCCTGCTGACCCCCGCCGCCCGCCGCGATCTGGCCGTGGTGAACGCGGGCTTGAAAGGCGGCCTCGCTGCGCGCTGGCGCGCGCTCCGCCTTCCGGGTTTCGTGCGCAACTCGGCTGCGCAGACCGTGCTCTTCCGCCTTTGGTTCATGATCGGCCGATGACCGTCCCGCAATCATGGCAGTGCAGACCTGCCGGAAAAGCCGCACCCCTTCAACCTTGTCGCTGCTTGCCGCACTGCAGCGCTTGAGCTAGCACAACGGCGCTTCCTGGCCCTGGGGACATCTCGGGGCTCACGCTGACCTTGTCCGCCTCCCGAAAAACCCGTGGAAGGACCCTTATGGCCCGCAACAAGATCGCCCTGATCGGCGCCGGCAATATCGGCGGCACGCTCGCCCACCTGATCGGCCTGAAGGAGCTGGGCGACGTCGTGCTGTTCGACGTGTTCGGCGGCGTGGCCGCCGGCAAGGCGCTCGACATCATGCAGTCCGGCCCGGTCGACGGGTTCGACGCCGCGATGACCGGCGGGTCCGACTACGCCGCCATCGCCGGGCGCCGACGTGGTGATCGTCACCGCCGGCTTCCCGCGCATGCCGGGCATGTCGCGCGACGACCTGCTCGGCCAAGAATGCCGGCGTCATCGCCCAGGTCGCCGAGGGCATCAAGACGCACTGCCCCGACGCCTTCGTCATCGTCATCACCAACCCGCTCGACGCGATGGTCTGGGTGATGCAGCAGAAATCCGGCCTGCCGGCCGAACAAGGTCGTCGGCATGGCCGGCGTGCTCGACAGCTCCCGCTTCCGGCTGTTCCTGGCGCAGGAATTCGGCGTCTCGGTGGAGGACGTGACCGCCTTCGTGCTCGGCGGCCATGGCGACACCATGGTGCCGCTGACCCGCTACTCCACCGTCGCCGGCATTCCGGTGCCCGACCTGATCAAGATGGGCTGGACCACGCAGGAGAAGATCGACGCGATCGTGCACCCGCACCGCCAACGGCGGCGGCGAGATCGTGAAGCTGCTGGAGAAGGGCAGCGCCTTCTACGCCCCGGCGGCCTCGGCCATCGCCATGGCCGAGAGCTACCTGAAGGACAAGAAGCGCGTGCTGCCCTGCGCCGCGCTAGCTGACCGGCCAGTATGGCATCAACGACCTGTATGTCGGCGTGCCGGTGGTGATCGGCGCCGGCGGCGTGGAGCGGATCGTCGAGATCGAGCTGAACGCGGCCGAAAAGGCAGCCTTCGACAAATCCTGCGACGCGGTGCGGAACTGATCGAAGCCTCCAAGAAGCTGGTCGGCTGACCCGTCATGAACATCCACGAATACCAGGCCAAGGAACTGCTGAAGCGCTACGGCGTCGCGGTGCTGGACGGCCATGTCGCCTGGACGCCGGACGAGGCCGTCGGCGGCGGCCGCAAAGCTGCCCGGCCCGGTCTACGTGGTGAAGTCGCAGATCCATGCCGGCGGCCGCGGCGCCGGCCGTTTCGCCGACGACCCGAACGGCAAGGGCGGCGTGCGCCTCGCCCACTCGCCGAGGAGGTGCGGGCGGCGGCCGAGGCGATGATCGGCCACACGCTGGTCACCAAGCAGACCGGCCCGGCCGGCACGACCGTGCACCGCGTCTATGTCGAGGCCGGCTGCGACATCGCCCGCGAACTGTATCTCTCGCTGCTGGTCGATCGCGCCACCTCGCGCGTCACCGATCATGGCCTCCACCGAAGGCGGCATGGAGATCGAGGAGGTCGCCGAGCATCCACCCGGAGAAGATCCTGCGCGTGGCGGTCGATCCGGCGACCGGCATTTCCGGCTTCCATGCGCCGCGGCCTGGCCTTCGGCCTGGGCCTGACGCGGCAAGCAGGTCGGCGCCTTCGGCAAATTCGTCGCTGGCCATGTACAAGGCGTTCATCGCGCTGGATTGCGCGATCGTCGAGATCAACCCGCTGGTGGTGACCGGCGCCGGCGAGGTCGTGGCGCTGGATGCCAAGGTCAGCTTCGACGACAACGCGCTGTTCCGCCATCCCGAACTGGAAAAGCTGCGCGACGAGGCGGAGGAAGACCCGAAGGAGCTGGAGGCCGCGAAATACAGCCTGAACTACGTGGCGCTGGACGGCACCATCGGCTGCATGGTGAACGGCGCCGGCCTGGCCATGGCGACGATGGACATCATCAAGCTGTATGGCGCGCTCGCCGGCCAACTTCCTCGATGTCGGCGGCGGCGCGACGAAGGAGCGGGTGACGGCGGCGTTCAAGATCATCCTGTCCGACCCGAACGTCGAAGGCATCCTGGTCAACATCTTCGGCGGCATCATGCGCTGCGACGTGATCGCCGAGGGCGTGGTCGCGGCCGCGCGCGAGGTGTCGCTGACCGTGCCGCTGGTGGTGCGGCTGGAGGGCACCAACGTCGAGCTCGGCAAGGAGATCATGGCGAAGTCCGGCCTGCCGATCATCGCGGCCGACAATCTCGCCGATGCCGCCGAGAAAGTGGTCAAGGCCGTGAAGGAGGCCGCATAACATGGCCATCCTCGTCGACGCCAACACGCGCGTCATCACCCAGGGCTTCACCGGCGCGCAGGGCACCTTCCATTCCGAACAGGCGATCGCCTACGGCACCAAGGTCGTCGGCGGCGTGACGCCGGGCAAGGGCGGCACGACGCATCTCGACCTGCCGGTGTTCGACACGGTGGCCGAGGCGCGCGAGAAGACCGGCGCCACGGCGACGCGCCATCTACGTGCCGCCGCCCTTCGCCGCCGACGCGATCCTGGAAGCGATCGACGCCGAGATGCCGCTGATCGTCTGCATCACCGAGGGCATTCCGGTGCTGGACATGGTGCGGGTGAAGCGCGCGCTGGTCGGCAGCAAATCGCGTCCTGATCGGGCCGAACTGCCCGGGCGTGATCACCCCCGACGCCTGCAAGATCGGCATCATGCCCGGCCATATCCATCGGCGCGGCAAGGTCGGCATCGTCTGCCGCTCCGGCACGCTGACCTATGAGGCGGTGGCGCAGACCACGGCCGCCGGCCTCGGCCAGAGCACCTGCGTCGGCATCGGCGGCGACCCGGTGAAGGGCACTCGACTTCATCGAGGTGCTGGAGATGTTCCTGGCCGATCCCGAGACCGAGGCGATCATCATGATCGGCGAGATCGGCGGCCAGAGCGAGATCGACGCGGCCGAGTTCCTCGCGCAGAAGCGGCACAAGAAGCCGGTGGTCGGCTTCATCGCCGGCGCCACCGCCCCGCCGGGCCGGCGCATGGGCCATGCGGGCGCGGTCATCAGCGGCGGCCGGGACACGGCGGCGGCGAAGATCGAGGCGATGCGCACCGCCGGCATCCATGTCGCCGACAGCCCGGCGGCGCTGGGCAGCACGATGGTCAAGGCCCTGGGCGGCTAGTAGACAGACAGTGCAACGGGCGTAATCCTGCACACGCGCCGGATTACGCCCGGATGAGGGATGCCGCCGCACAGAAAGAGGCTGAATGGCGGCATAAGTCCCGTGCCATTCATGCGCGGGAGACAACCCAGCGACCTTGAAGGCGTTGTCTCCGAATTGATGATGACCGCTTATTTCTGCCGGCAGACGCTGCCTCATGCCTTCGCCGAGGGCAGCGGCCCCGCCCGGTCCGGGCGAGCCTGTTTGTAACGGAGCCCCTATGCCAGGCGTCGACATTCTTGCCACCGCCTTCAACGGTGCCAACGCGGCGTTCATCGCCGATCTCTATGCCCGCTGGGTTCGCGACCCGGCTTCCGTCGACCAGAGCTTCGGCCGATCTGTTCGAGGCGCTGAACGACGAAGCCCGCTCGGTGCTGACCGATGCGTCCGGCGCGTCCTGGGCGCCGCGCCATTGGGAGATCGAGGCCGAGGGGCCGCCGCCGGCAGCCGCGCCTGCGAAGAAGGCACCGGCCGCGAACGACCGGGCAACTCGCCGCCGCAGTCTCCTCCGCGCCCGGCACCCCGATGCCGAAGGCCGCCGCCGCCGCCCATGCGCATGACGATACGATCAACTCCATCCGCGCGCTGATGCTGATCCGCGCCTATCGCGTGCGCGGCCATCTGGAAGCGCAAGCTCGATCCGCTCGGCCTGCAAATGCCCAAGCCGCATCCCGAACTCGACCCGCACACCTACGGCTTCACCGACGCCGATCTGGACCGGCCGATCTTCATCGACAACGTGCTGGGCCGCGAGACCGCGACGCTGCGCGAGATCCTCGCGATCCTGCGCGAGACCTATTGCGGCTCGATCGGCGTCGAGTTCATGCACATCCAGGACCCGGAGCAGAAAGCCTGGATCCAGCGCCGCATCGAGGGCGCGCCCTGGCGCCGCCGACTTCGATACCGCCACGCAAGCGCAGCATCCTGCAGCGAGCTGACCGAGGCCGAGGGCTTCGAGGCCTTCTGCCAGAAGCGCTATGTCGGCACCAAGCGCTTCGGGCTGGAAGGCGGCGAGGTCACCATCCCGGCCATGCACGCCATCATCGACACCGGCGCCGCGCGCCGGCGTGAACGAGGTGGCCATCGGCATGCCGCATCGCGGCCGGCTGAACACGCTGGTCAACATCGTGAAGAAGCCGCTGACCGCGCTGTTTTCAGCGAGTTCGGCGGCGCCAGCTTCAAGCCCGACGACGTGCAGGGCTCGGGCGACGTGAAATACCATCTCGGCACCTCGACCGATCTCGAGATCGCCGGGCCACAAGGTGCATCTGTCGCTGCAGCCCAACCCGTCGCATCTGGAAGCGGTCGACCCGGTCGTGGTCGGCAAGGTGCGCGCGCGGCAGGACATGGCCGGCGACACCCACGGCCGCCGCTCGGTCATGGGCATCCTGATGCACGGCGACGCCGCCTTCGCCGGCCAGGGCCTGGTGTATGAGACGCTGGCGATGAGCCAGCTCATCGGCTACCGCACCGGCGGCACGATCCATGTGATCGTCGAACAACCAGATCGGCTTCACCACGGTGCCGGCGCATGCCTATTCCGGCCTCTATTGCACCGATGTGGCGAAATCGATCCAGGCGCCGATCCTGCATGTGAACGGCGACGATCCGGAAGCGGTGGTCTTCTGCGCCCAGCTCGGCGGCCGAATTCCGCATGGAATTCGCGCGCCGACATCGTGCTCGACATCGTCTGCTACCGCCGCCACGGCCATAACGAGACGGACGAGCCGGCCTTCACCCAGCCGATCATGTATCGCGCGATCAGCGAGCTGAAGACGACGCGCACGCTGCTATGCCGAGCAGCTGGCGGCCGAGGGCGTGCTGACGGAGGCCGAGGCGAAGGCGATGTGGGACGGGTTCATGGCCAACGCTGGAAGACGCCTATCCAGGCCGCGCAATCCTACAAGCCGAACAAGGCCGACTGGCTGGAAGGCCACTGGTCCGGCCTCAAGCCGCGGCGAGGATGACGAGACGAAGCCGGAGGAGACGACCGGCGTCGCGATCGAGACCTTGCGCGAAGTCGGCGCTGCGTTCTCGCGCAAGGTGCCCGGCGGTTTCGACGTGAACCCGAAGATCGCCCGCCAGCTTGAGGCCAAGCAGGCGGCGATCGAAACCGGCGAGGGCATCGACTGGGCGACCGGCGAGGCGCTGGCCTTCGGCACGCTGCTGCTGGAAGGCACCGCGTCCGCCTGTCGGGCGAGGATTGCCAGCGCGGCACGTTCAGCCAGCGCCACGCGGTGCTGATCGACCAGACCAACCAGAACGAATACGTGCCGCTGAACAACATTCGCCCCGATCAGGCGCAAGATCGAGATCTACAACTCGCTGCTGTCGGAAGTCGGCGTGCTCGGCTTCGAATACGGCTACACGCTGGCCGATCCGCGCACGCTGGTGCTGTGGGAAGCGCAGTTCGGCGACTTCGCCAACGGCGCGCAGGTGATCATCGACCAGTTCCTCGCCAGCGGCGAGACCAAGTGGCTGCGCATGTCGGGCCTGACGCTGCTGCTGCCGCATGGGCATGAGGGCCAGGGGCCGGAGCACTCCTCGGCCCGGATCGAGCGGTATCTGCAACTCTGCGCCGAGCGGAACATGCAGGTCTGCAACCTCACGACGCCGGCGAACTACTTCCACGCGCTGCGCCGCCAGTTGAAGCGGAACTTCCGCAAGCCGCTGATCATCATGACGCCGAAGTCGCTGCTGCGGCACAAGCTGGCGGTCTCGCCGCTGAGCGAGATGCGAAGCCGGCACCACCTTCCGCAAGGTGATCGGCGAGATCGGATAAGCTGGCGGCGCCGGAGCAGGTGCGCCGCGTCGTGATCTGCACCGGCAAGGTCTATTACGACCTGCTGGCGGAGCGGCGCGACCGCGACATCAAGGACGTCGCGCTGATCCGGCTGGAGCAGATCTATCCGTTCCCGGCCATGGCGCTGCGCACGCGCGCTGGCGCCCTACCCCAACGCCGAAGTGGTGTGGTGCCAGGAAGAGCCGGAGAACATGGGTGCCTGGAGCTTCGTCGACCGGCGGATGGAGCGGGTGCTGGTGGCGATCGACGCGGCATCCAAGCGCCCGCGCTATGTCGGCCGGGTCGAGGCCGCGAGCCCGGCCACCGGCTCGGCCAAGGTCCATGCCCAGGAACAAGCGGCGCTCGTTGCTGCCGCCTTGCAATCAGTTGATGATCCTCAGTCAGAGCCGATCAGGAGACGACGATGCCGACCGAGATCCTGGTGCCCACGCTGGGCGAAAGCGTCACCACCGCCACCGTCGCCCGCTGGCTGAAGCAGGCGGGCGAGGCCGTCGCGGCGGACGAGCCGCTGGTCGAGCTGGAGACCGACAAGGTGACGGTCGAGGTCAATGCCCCGGCCGCCGGCGTGCTCGGCGCGATCGCTGCCAAGGACGGGCGCCGAGGTCGAGGTCGGCGCCGTGCTCGGTGATCGGGGAAAGCGCGGCCGGCTCGGCGCCGGGCACCACCGGCGCCGCCACCGCCATCCAGGCCTCGACAAAGCCGGCGGCGAGGCCCGATGCGGGCATCAACCCGCCGCCGCGCGCCAGTGGCCCCGTCGCCCGGCCGGCGACGCCGCCCGCTGACCGCGCCGCCGCCCTGGAAGCTTTCCCGAGCGCCGCCAAGCGCATGACCGAGGCCGGTATTGCAGCCGCCAGCATCGGCGCCGGCACCGGCAAGGACGGGCGCATCACCAAGGGCGACGTGCTGGACTTCCTGGCCAGCCCGCCGCCGCGTCCGCGCCCGCAGCCCCCGCCGCCACGGCGCCGCGCGGCCGGATGAGCCGCGCGAGGAGCGGGTGAAGATGACGCGCCTGCGCCGCACCATCGCCGCGCGGCTGAAGGAAGCGCAGAACACCGCCGCCATGCTGACCACCTTCAACGAGGTGGACATGTCGGCGGTCGATGGCGCTGCGCGCGAATATCGCGACGCGTTCGAGAAGAAGCACAACGGCGTGCGCCTCGGCTTCATGAGCTTCTTCGTGCGCGCCTGCTGCGCCGGCGCTGAAGGAGTTCCCGGCGGTCAACGCCGAGATCGACGGCGACGACGATCGTCTACAAGAACTTCGTCCACATGGGCATCGCGGTCGGCGGCCCGAGCGGCCTGGTGGTGCCGGTGATCCGCGACGCCGACGACATGAGCTTCGCCGAGATCGAGGGCGCCATCGCCGATTTCGGCAAGCGCGCGCGCGACGGGCAGCTGAAGCTGGAGGAGCTGACCGGCGGCACGTTCAGCATCACCAATGGCGGCATCTATGGCTCGCTGATGTCGACGCCGATCCTGAACCCGCCGCAATCGGCCATCCTGGGCATGCACAAGATCCAGGAACGGCCGATGGCGATCGGCGGCAAGGTCGAGATCCGGCCGATGATGTATCTGGCGCTGTCCTACGACCACCGGATCGTCGACGGCAAGGAAGCGGTGTCCTTCCTGGTCCGGGTCAAGGAAGGCGTCGAGGACCCGCGCCGGCTGCTGCTGGGCCTCTGAGTTAGCGCGGCGTGGAGAGTCTGACTATGAGCGACAGCTTCGACGTCATCGTCATCGGCTCCGGCCCCGGCGGCTATGTCTGCGCCATCCGCGCGGCGCAGCTCGGCCTGAAGGTCGCCTGCGTCGAGAAGCGCGCGACGCTGGGCGGCACCTGCCTCAACATCGGCTGCATCCCGTCCAAGGCGCTGCTGCAATCGTCGGAGAATTTCGACGAGGCGCAGCACGCGCTTCGCCGACCACGGCATCGTGGTCGACGGCGTGAAGCTCGACCTGGCGCAGATGCAGGCGCGCAAGGGCGAGGTCGTGCACGGCCAACATCAAGGGCGTGGAGTTCCTGTTCCGCAAGAACAAGGTCACCTGGCTGAAGGGCGCCGGCCGCATCCTCGGCGCCGGGCCGCGTCGACGTCGACGGCACGGTCTACGAGACCAAGGCCATCGTCATCGCCACGGGCAGCGAGAGCATGCCGCTGCCCGGCGTCGACGGTGGACGAGAAGCAGATCGTCACCTCGACCGGCGCGCTGGAACTGGACAAGGTGCCCGGCCACCTGGTGGTCATCGGCGCCGGCGTGATCGGGCTGGAACTGGGCAGCGTCTGGCGCCGGCTCGGCGCCGAGGTGACGGTGGTCGAATTCCTCGACCGCATCGTCCCGAGCATGGACAGCGAGGTCGCGACGCGATTTCCAGCGCATCCTGGAGAAGCAGGGCTTCAAGTTCCGCCTCGGCACGAAGGTGACCGGCCGCGACGACCGAGCAGACGGCGTCACGCTGACGGTCGAGCCCGCGAAGGGCGGCGCGGCCGAGACGCTCAAGGCGGACGTCGTGCTGCTGGCGATCGGCCGCCGCGCCTTCACCGACGGGCTCGGCCTCGACGAGGCCGGCGTCGCGCTGGATGAGCGCGGCCGGGTCCACACCGATGCGCATTACGCGACCAACGTGCCGGGCATCTACGCGATCGGCGACGTGCATCGCCGGGCCGATGCTGGCGCACAAGGCCGAGGACGAGGGCGTCGCCGTGGCCGAGATCCTGGCCGGGCAGGCCGGCCATGTGAACTACGATGCGATCCCGAGCGTGGTCTACACCTGGCCGGAGGTCGCCTCGGTCGGCCGCACCGAGGAAGAGCTGAAGGCCGAGGGCGTCGCCTATACCGTCGGCAAATTCCCCTTCACCGCCAACGGCCGGGCCCGCGCGATGGGCGACACGGACGGCTTTGTGAAGATGCTGGCCGACAAGACCACCGACCGGCTGCTCGGCGCGCATATCATCGGCCCGGATGCCGGCACGCTGATCGCGGAACTGGTGACGGCGATCGAATTCGGCGCCTCGGCCGAGGATGTGGCGCGCACCTGCCACGCCCACCCGACCCTGAGCGAGGCGGTGAAGGAAGCGGCCCTAGCGGTCGGGGGCCACGCCCTCCATATCTGACGGTATCAGGTGCTCGCGGGCAGGCGGCGGCGCTTCGTCGCCGCGAAGATCAGCTCGCCTGACGTCGCGACCGTCACGGCGGGCGCCGGCTGTAAATCCCGATCGAGCTTGGCGAATTCGGCATAGGCACGGCGGCCGGCTTCCCGTGCCGAAAGATCAGCCCCCACCTTCAATGCCGATTGGATCAGCGCGCCCAGTTCCTTTTTGCGACCTTGAATCGACGTCCGCACCTCTTGCGGGGGCAATGTAATCGGGTCAGCTAAAAGCTTGTCTCTCGAAATGCGCATGGGGGTTTACTCCTCTCACATTCGGATTCATCGGTAAGTATGGTGATGAAGGCCCTGATTTCCGAGCCGAATCAACCGATCTAGCGGCTCAACTACTCACAATGTGAAATATCTTGTAACACAACTGGCGCGATCCCGCCACTCGGCACGCGCAAAACTGCCGCAATGAAACGCATGAAATATTTCCGCATCATCCTCTCGGCCGCGATTCTGGGCGGACTCGCCGCCTGTTCCGCAATCGATCCTTTGCCGAGCACGGCGGTGATGCCGGCGGGCGCGCTCCAAACCAACGGCGATATCGACGTGCGCGCGCTCGATATCTCGGCCTATTCCTTCGCCTACGCCATCCGGAACCGGCCGGCGGACGCGGCCGAGGCGATCGCCGCCCTCGACTACATCGGCGGCGAGGTGAATACGAACCCGCGCTGGATCGATATGGACGCGCTGACCCGCACCCAGATGCTGCAAGCGCGTGAGACGCTCCGCACCTATGTCGGCATCAGCCAGACCGCATCGTCTCAGGCGGTGGTCGATACCATGCTGGCGCTGGCCCAGGCCTATCGGGCGGGCAACGCGCCGGCGGTCCAGCAGTTGCTGACCAACCCGGTCTTCATCGTCCCGCCCGCCGTGGTGCAGGCGCGCCTCAATGACATTCCGCTGATGCCGGCGATCAACGGTGTCACGACCCGGGCGGATGGCCTGGCGGCCGGCCTTAACACGCAAGGCTGATCAAACAGCCGCCAGCGGCAAACGCATCCATGCGGGGATCGCCGGGGTCAGGCTGGCCTCGCCGCAACTCAGCGCCGCGCCGCCGAGCGCATCCAGCCGCAGGACCGCGAGGCCGCGCGGGCCGGCGGCGGAGCGCATCGTGCCCACCTCGCGCCCGTCGAGCGTCACCGGCGTTCCCGGCGCCGGCACCGGCCCGTCAATCACGACCGGCACCAGGCGGCGCTTGAGCAGGCCACGATAGCGCGTGCGCGCGGTCAGTTCCTGCCCCATGTAGCAGCCCTTGGTCCAGGAGATGCCGTTCAGCTCGTCAAATCCCGCCTCCAGCAGCACGGTCTTCTCCGCTTCGAGATCGCGGGACCCGTCCGGCAGGCCGAGGGTCAACCGATGCGCATCCCAATCGGCGGCCGTGGCGGTCTCGGGCAACGGCGGGTCGGCGAGGATGCGCCAGCCCGAATTCTCCAGGCGCGGATCGGCCGCGACCAGGGTTGTCGGCGCGTCAGGCGCCGGGCCGCCCCAGGCGACCTGCACCGCGAACGACGTAAGCGAGATCGCGACCCGGGCGCGGAGCTTGAAGCGCGAAAGCCGGGTCACGATCATCTCCCGCTGATCCGCCTCGATATCGAGCAGCAGGCGCGCGCCATCCGAAAAGACGAAGAATTCGGCGAGCCACTTGCCCTGCGGCGTCAGCAGTGCCGACCACAGGGCAATCCCCGGCGCGGCACGCTCCATATCCTGCGAGACGAGGCCTTGCAGAAAGGAGACGCGGTCTTCGCCCTCCACCGCGATCACCTGCCGGTGGCCGAGTGTCGCGATACGGGTCATTGCTTGCGTTCCCATCCTTGTGCGCCCTGCTGCCAGTAGCTGAGCTGGTGGCCGCCTGATTTCGCGGCAACCCAGCGCCCGCGCGCGGCAGCCACCGCCGCTTCGTCTTTGCCGTCGAACAGGTCAAAGACGCGGTCATACTCGGCCATGCGCTCGCTGGCCGAACCATCGATGAGAAACAGGAACCGGGCGCCGTTCGGGGCCTCATCCGCTTCCGTCAGCCAGATCGGCTGCTGCGCCGAGCGGCCGGTGGCCGCCGTCCCATGCGGCAGCCAATCCGGGTTCGCGCTCAGCCAGAGCGTATTGTCGAGCGCCGCCAGCCGCTCCGCGCTGCCGCAGCGGATAACGGCCCGCTGCCCGGCGGCCAGGCTGCGCCCGAGCAGCGGCGGCAGCGCCTGGTCGATCGTCGTTCGGGTGAGGTGGTAGAAACCGATCTCTGCCATGGCGCGTCAGGGATGATCGGGGTCTTCGTAGCGTAGCGCGATCAGCCGGTCCAAAAGCCGCAGGCCGAAGCCCGTCGGCCCGGCGGCATGTTCCTCATCCGCATCATCGCGCAGATCGCCGCCGATATCGACATGCGCCCAGGGCGTCTCGCCGACGAAACGGCTGAGGAAGGCGGCGCCGAGGCTGCCGTCGGGCAAGAGTGGTCCGGTCACGCATTGCTTGATGTCGGCAATGTCGGAGGCGAGTTGCTCCCGCTGCTCGTCAGTGACCGGCAGGCGCCACACCGGCTCCCCGGCGGCGAGGCCCGCCGCCGCCAGGCTGGCCGCGAGCCCCGTGTCATTCGCGTATAGCCCGGCCATCTCCTGGCCGAGGGCGATGACCACGCTGTAGGTGAGTGTCGCGAGGTCGATCACCGCGCGCGGTTGGAAATGGGCAATGGCGTAGGAGAGCGCATCGGCCAGGATCAGCCGGCCTTCGGCGTCGGTATCGACGATCTCGACGGTCAGGCCGTGATGGCTGCGGATGACGTCACCGGGCCGGTAGGCGTCCGCGCCGATCATGTTCTCCGCCAGGGCCAGCACGGCGACAACGGGCGCGGCGGAATTCCGCCGTGCCAGGGCCAGCATGGCGCCGGCACAGACGGCGGCACCCGCCATGTCGCCGCGCATATCCCACATCCGGTCAGCTGATTTGATCGAAATCCCGCCGGTATCGAAGGTCACGCCCTTGCCGACGAAGACCACGGGCGGCAGGGGCAGCCGCCCCGGCCAGCGCAGCACGACGAGCGCGGGTCGATTGACCGAGCCACGGCCAACCGCCGCGAGCAGGTGCAGCCCCTCGCCGCTCAGCCTCTCGGCGGGGATGACCTCGACCCCCACGCCCGCCGATTCGAGAAGGTCCAGCCGCTGGATGAACAGATCCGGCGTCAGCAGATTACCGGGTTCGGCCGTCAGGTTGCGCGCGAAGACCATGGCCTCCACCAGCCCGACCGCCTTCCGCCACCGCGTGCCGACCCGGTCGGGATCGTCCACCACCAGGGTGATCCGCTCGATCAGCATCACGGGCCGCATCGGGCTCGGCGGGCCCTTGCCGGTAGTTCGGATGCCGCCAGGACCGCTGGGCCGCGCCGATCACGAGCGCCACGGCAACGGCGCGCCGCAGCCCGCGCCCATCGATGGCGATTTCGCGACGGGAGGATAGGCCCGCCGCGGCCCGGGCGCCGCCTGCTTCGGCCGGAGGGCATCATCGATGCCGAGCAGCAGCACGTCACGGCCCGGGCCGCTCGCGCCGCCCCGATCGGGGACGAGAAGCGTCTCGCCCGGCTTTCCCTTGAAGCCGGCGGCGCGCGCCACCGCCGAAAAGGCATCGGGGATGGCCCCGTCCCGCACCGGCATAACGAGCGGCACCGAGGGGCCGAGGTCAGCGATCCCGACCAGGGACAGCGTCAGCTTGAGCAGCGGCATGCCCTGGCACTATGCGAATGCGCGCGGCGCGGCGGGCGGTGGTGCGACCGTCATTCGGTCATGCCTCGTAATGATCGCGCACCAGCCGGTCGAGCAGCCGCACGCCGTAGGCGGTGGCGCCCTTCGGCACGCAGGCGCGTGTCCTTCGTGGCCCAGGCCATGCCGGCGATGTCCAGATGCGCCCAGGGCTTGCCGTTGACGAAGCGCTGGAGGAACTGCGCGGCGGTGATCGAGCCGCCGGGCCGGCCGCCGATGTTCTTCATGTCGGCGATGTCGGACTTGATTGCCTTGTCGTAGGCCTCGCCCAGCGGCATGCGCCACAGCTTCTCGCCCGTCGCGAGCCCGGCGGCCGTCAGCTTCTGGGCCAGCTCGTCGTCGTTGCTGAACAGGCCGGCATGTTCATGGCCCAGCGCGACGATGATCGCGCCGGTCAGCGTCGCCAGATCGACCATGAAGCGCGGATCGAATTTCTCCTGCGCGTACCAGAGCACGTCGGCCAGCACGAGGCGGCCTTCGGCATCGGTGTTCAGCACCTCGATCGTCTGGCCGGAATAGCTCGTCACCACGTCGCCCGGCCGCTGGGCGGTGCCCGAGGGCATGTTCTCCACCAGGCCGACCAGGCCGACGGCGTCGACCTTGGCCTTGCGGCCGGCGAGGGCTGCCATCAGCCCGACCACCGCGCCGGCGCCGGCCATGTCCCACTTCATGTCCTCCATGCCGCCGGCGGGCTTGATGCTGATGCCGCCGGTATCGAAGGTCACGCCCTTGCCGATGAAGACCAGCGGCTTGCGGGGCTTGCGCCCGCCCGCGCCGTTCCACTGCATCACCACCATGCGCGGCTCCTGCACGCTGCCCTGGGCGACACCCAGCAGCGCGCCGAAGCCGAGCTTCTCCATCTCCTTCGGGCCCATGACCTCGACCTTGACGCCGAGTTTGGTCAGCGCCCGGCAACGCTCGGCCATCTCCGTCGGCGTGAGCACGTTGGCCGGCTCGGTCACCAGGTCGCGCGCGAGGAAGATGCCCTCCGCCACCGCCTTGAGCGGCATAAAGGCGGCGCGCATCTTGGCCTGATCCTCGGCCTGCACGGTGATGCCGGTCAGCTTCGGCTTGTCCTCGGGCTTTTCCTTGGTGCGGTAGAGATCGAACCGATAGGCCCGCAACACGGCTCCGAGGGCCAGATGCGCCCCCTCAGCCGTGGCGAGCCCATCCCCCAGCACCGTCACATGCGGCTCCTGCGACATGGCGGCGGCAATAGAACCGCCGGCCTCCTCCACGGTCAGCGTCGTCAGTTCGGTGCGTTTGCCGAGGCCCACCACGAGAAGGCGCGTCAGCCCCTCCACCGGCGCCAGCAGCAGCACCGTCTTGCCCTTCTGGCCCTTGAAGGCCGCGATCTCCATGGCGCGCGCAATGGCGCCGCCCGCCGCCTCGTTCAAGCTCGCGGCCACGCCGGTCAATGCCTCCGCCTCGGCGACGAACAGCGCGACGGCACCCGTCTTGGGCAGGGCCGGCTTGGTGAAAGCGACTTCGAGCATGACCTGATCCTTGCAGAGACAACGGCCTCGGGCAAAAGCACCGCCCGCAGCGCGTGACACTATCAGTTGCGGCACGCTTTGCCAGTCGGGGCTGCCCCGTCTACTGCTGGGGGCATGGCATCCGCCCGCGACGGTGAAGAAGGATTTGGCGTCCCGATGAGTCCGCACACCATCCGGCTGGCGGATGACGAAGCCGGTATCGCGCACGCGGCCGAACTGCTCCGGCGGGGCGAACTGGTCGCATTCCCGACCGAGACCGTGTACGGCCTCGGCGCCGATGCGACGGATGAGGCGGCTGTGGCTGCCATCTATGCCGCGAAGAACAGGCCGAGCTTCAACCCCCTGATCGCCCATTACGCGACCACCGCCGCTGCTTTCGGCGATGTGGCGCCGAACCCGGCGGCCGAGCGCCTCGCCGCCGCCTTCTGGCCCGGGCCGCTCACCCTCGTCCTGCCACGGCGACCGGGTGCCACGGTCGCGCGGCTCGCCGGCGCGGGGCTGGAGACGCAAGCCGTTCGCGTCCCCGTCCATCCGCTGGCGCGGCGGCTGCTGACGGCCGTCGGCAGGCCCGTCGCCGCGCCCTCGGCCAACCTGTCCGGCCGCGTCAGCCCGACCACGGCACAGCATGTTCTGGACGGGCTCGACGGCCGCATCGCCGCCGTGATCGATGGCGGCCCCTGTGCCGTAGGGCTGGAATCGACAGTCATCGACCTCAGCGGCGCCGAGCCACGCTTATTGCGCGCGGGCGGCGTCACCATCGAGGCGCTGCGCGCCGTGATGCCCGGCATTGCCGCCGATCACACACCGGATGATGCGGTGGCGCCGCGCTCGCCCGGCCGGCTTCTTTCCCACTACGCGCCGGACCTGCCCCTGCGGCTGAATGCGGCGACGGTCACGGAGACCGAGGCGCTGCTCGCCTTTGGCACGCCCCTTCCGGCGGCTGGCCTCGTCTTCAATCTCAGCGAAGGCGGCGACCTGGCGGAGGCCGCCGCGCGGCTGTTCGCCGGCCTCCGCTTTCTCGACAGCGAAGGCCGCGCGCGCGGGCTCGGCGGAATCGCCGCGATGGCAATCCCGCCTACGGGTCTCGGCGCCGCCATCAATGACCGGTTGAGCCGCGCGGCGCATGCGGCCGGCTGATCCGCCGGCGCCGCTCCGGCGGTCGGCCAACCGGCCAAATCTTTGTCACGCTCCACGCTCCATCTTTGTCACGCTCCATGCACTCAACTCGGCAAATCCCTTGATAAATCCTTAATAGGACGTTGCTTTGACCCAGGGTGATGCGCTTAGTTAAGGCGATGTTATTTTCGGATGCTGCAGAATGAGTGACGGATTCGGAACCCAGGCAGAGGCCGCGATTGGGGGATTCGACTCCGAGGGATTCGAGGTGATCCGTCGCAGCGGCCTGTTCGATGTCACCTGGTTCTGCGGCGCCTATGGCGCGGATGCCAGCACGGCGGTCATGGATTGGTGCAGGACCGGATGGCGGCAGGGCCAGCAGCCTAATCTTTATTTCGATACCAACTGGTATTTGAACTACTACAAGGATGTGGCGGAGGCTGGGGTGAATCCGCTCGTCCACTACATCTGCAATGGTGAGCGTGAGGGCCGCCGCCCCTCGCTCCTCTTCGACGCACCTTGGTACCGTGAAACCTACGGCCTGTCGCCGGACGAGCTTGGTCTCGCTCATTATCTGCGCGAGCGGCTGAGCGGAAAGTTCAGCCCGAACCCCGATTTCGACAGCGAATTCTACGTCGCGACGTATCCGGATATCGCGGCCGCGGCGCTGGACCCATTCGGCCATTTCATGGAGCGCGGTTTCCGGGAAGATCGCCGCCCCTCCGCCGATTTCGACACCGCTTTCTACCGCAACCGCTATCTGCGCCATCAGCCGGACACCAATCCGCTGCTCGACTACCAATGCCGGCGCGGCGAGGTGGGTGTCTTTGCGAAACGGCCGCTGCGGGAATTGACCGTCCCCGGCGAGATCGCGCGCTTTTCCCGCCCCGGCGATGCCTTCGAGGCGCTGGAGCCGCTGCCGGCCGGCGTCGGGCTGAAAGCCTGGGTGCTGGCCTATTACCTGCCGCAGTTCCACGCCATTCCGGAGAACGACGCCTGGTGGGGCCGGGGCTTCACGGAATGGACCAACCTCAACCGGGGGGCGCCACGCTTCGCCGGCCACTACCAGCCGCGCACGCCGCGCGACCTCGGCCATTACAGCCTCCTCGACCCCACCGTCATCCGGCGGCAGATCGAGATGGCGAAGGGCGCCGGGCTGCACGGCTTCGTCTTCTATTTCTACTGGTTCAACGGCCACCGGCTGCTCGAATCCCCTCTGGAGGTGTTTCTGGCCGATCGCAGCCTCGACATGCCGTTCTGCCTGATGTGGGCCAATGAAAACTGGACCCGCCGCTGGGACGGCTTCGATGACGAGGTGCTGATCAGCCAGGACTACCGCCCGGCCGAGGATGAGGACCTCATCCGCACCTTCGGCCGCCATTTCGCCGATCCGCGCTATATACGGCTGGACGGCCGGCCGGTGCTGATGGTCTACCGGCCCGGCCTGATCCCGGACGCGGTCGAGACGATCGCGCGCTGGCGCGGCCTGTTCCGCAGCCTGTGCGGCGAGGACCCCATCATGATGATGGGCCAGGGCTTCGACGCCCATGATCCGCGTGAATTCGGCCTTGACGGCGCAATCGAGTTCCCGCCCCACAAAGTCACCGCCAATCTGGCGAGGATCAACGAGTCCCTGGATTGGCTCGACCGCGATGCGAAGACGCATGTCATCAGCTATGAGGAGACGGTCGCCGTCTCCATCGCCGCGCCTCAGCCGCCCTATCCGCTGATCAAGACCGCCGTGCCGAGCTGGGACAATGATGCGCGACGTGAGGGCCACGGGCTGATGCTGCACGGCAGCACGCCGGCCATCTTCGGCCAATGGGTCTCGTCCCTCGTCGATCAGGCCCGGGCGGCGCCCGTCTTCGGCCAGCCGATCATCTGCATCAACGCCTGGAATGAATGGGCGGAGGGCGCTTATCTGGAGCCCGACGTCCATTACGGGGCCGCTTATCTGAATGCCCTCGCCCGTGCCGTCAGCCTCGACGCGGTCGCCGCCGATCGCGGCAAGCTCCTCCTCGTCGGCCATGATGCGCATCGCCATGGCGCACAGACCCTTCTGCTCGCGATCGGGCGGCAGCTCCGTCGCACGCATGGCCTGCCGGCGGAGTTCCTGCTGCTGGAAGGCGGACCGATGGCGCAGGACTATGCCGAGGTGGCGCCGACCACAGTCTGCGGCCGCACCTCCGATCTGCCGCCGCAGAGCCAGAAATTCGCAGCGCGCGGCTTCCGCCGGGCAATCGTCAATACCGTCGCCGCCGGTGGGGCCTGCCAGGTGCTTGCGAAAGCCAGCGTCGCGTCGACGCTGCTGGTCCACGAACTCCCGAGCCTCATTCGCGAGAAGAACCTGACCCAACTCGCCCGGCGCGGCCTATCCGCGGCCGAGCATGCGGTCTTCCCGGCCGAGGCCGTGCGGAGAGGCGTCCTTGATCTCCTCGGCGAGATCGCGGGGGGCGGCGCGCCTTCCGCCATCCTGCCGCAGGGTGTCTATCATCCGGTTCGCTTCGATCGGGCGAAGCGCACAGCCCTTCGCCGGGAGTTGGGCCTGGAGACAGACAGCCGGCTGCTGATCGGGATAGGCTATGCCGATATGCGCAAGGGCTTCGACCTCTTCCTCCAGCTTTGGCGCGGCCTGCAGGCCGAGACGCCCGCCGTTCACCTCGCCTGGGCCGGCAACATGGACCGCGAAATCGCGAGCTACATGGCGCCGGAAATAGAGGCGGCGGAAAGCAGCGGGACCTTCCATCTCCTTGGCTTCCGCCGGGACCTGGATGCGCTGCTTTCGGCCGCCGACGCCTTCATCCTCACCTCACGCGAGGACCCTTTCCCCTCCTCGGTCCTGGAAGCGATGAGCGCCGGCCTGCCGACGGTCGCCTTCGCGGCTTCTGGCGGCGTCCCCGAGATGCTGGCCGCACATGACGCGGGTCAGGCCGTGCCGCGTGGCGATGTGGCCGCCATGGCGGAGGCGGCGCTGGCACTCTGCAATCTAGGCGCCAAAGCGCGGGACGCGCGGCGCGCGCGGCTCGCGGCCGTCGCGGCCTCCGAATTCGATTTCGCGCGCTATGTGCGGCGCATCGTCGACCTCGCGGACCCTGCCCTGCTGACCGTTTCGGTGGCCATACCGAACTACAATTACGCGCGCCATCTGCCGAGCCGCCTCTTCTCCGTCTTCAAGCAATGGACGCCCCTGCGGGAGGCTATCCTGCTCGACGACGCCTCGACTGACGAAAGCCTCGCGGTGGCGCGACAGACGGCGGAAGCGGCGAAGCGCGATCTCCACATCATCGCGAACGAGACGAATTCGGGCTCCGTGTTTCGCCAATGGCGGCGCGCGGCGGAGGAAGCCACGGGAGAATTCCTCTGGATTGCGGAGGCCGACGATGAAAGCGACCCGCGCTTCCTCACCCGCCTGCTGGCGGCCATGGAAGCCCGGCCGGATGCGGTCATGGCTTTCTGCGACAGCGCCGCCATCAATGAGGAGGGTGGAACCCTCAGCCAGAGCTACAAGAGCTACTACAGCCGCGTGGCGCCGGGGCTCTTGAGCGCGGATGCCGAGTTCCACGGGCGGGACTTCCTGCGCCAGTGCATGGCGGAGCGGAACCTCATTCTCAACGTCAGCAGCGTGCTGTGGCGCCGGCAGGCGCTGCTCGCCGGGCTGGAGCGGTGCGAGCGGCAACTCGCCGAATACCGCATGGCCGGAGACTGGCTGCTCTACACGGATATACTGAGCCAGCCCGGGGCCCGCATCTGCTACGTGGCCGAGCCGCTGAACCGCCATCGCCGGCATGCGGCGAGCGTCACGCATGCGCTTGACGCCAAGCGCCATGTCGAGGAGATCGCGGCCGTGCAAAAGGTCGCGGCGAAGGTTCTCAAGGCCGACCAGAAGCTGCGCCGGCGGCAGGCGGCCTATATCGCCGAAGTCTCGGGGTATCTCGGCGCCGCCTGAGTGACGGGCGGCGTTTCGCCATACGCTTAAATGCTGGCACCCGGGTGCGCGGAATGCCCACTTGTCGGACTAGAGCAATATCGGATCAGGTGGAATCACCTGATCCGAAGATTTGCGTTCTTAATCAAAAACCTAGAGCGGGATTGCGAGCGACAAGCGAACCAGTCACGCTCTAGTGTGCCGAATTTGAAGTTCGCCTCACCTCCGGGAGCCGCCGGGTCGCGAACTTCAAATTCAAAGGGCACACTAGTATATATATTTTCTAGTGTGGGTTCAGAGCACGAAATTCGCTCAGAGCGGGCCGCAGGCATCGGCGAATTTCGGGATCACCACACTAGACAAACCCGCGCGTCCGAATAATGCTGCGCGCCGACCGATAAAAATCGGCGCGCCACGGGCATGAAACCGATAGCGGCGCGACAAGAGGGGAAACGCTGCCATGACATACCAAGCCACACGACGCGCCCTGCTCCAGACGGCCGGTTTCGGCCTCGCCGGCCTGCCGCTTTTGGTAGCGCGACCAAATGTCGCGCGGGCGGATGGTAAGAAGTTCAAAATCGCGCTCTCCAACTCGTACATCGGCAATAAATGGCGCCTGGAGATGGAGAACGTCTTCAAGGCAGCGCTGCTGATGGAACCCTTCGCCTCGCAGGTCGACGGCACGATCTACAATTCGGGCAATGACGTCAGCAAGCAGTCGCAGCAGATGTCCAACCTCATCGCCGAGGAAGTGGACGCCATCTGCATCGACGCGGCCTCGCCCACGGCGCTGAACGGCATCATCCATCAGGCGACCTCGCGCGGGATTCTCGTCGTTTGCTTCGACAACGCGGTGACGGCGCCTTCGGCCATCAAGGTCAACATCAGCCAGTACGATCTCGGCCAGGGCTGGGCCGAATGGATCGCCAAGCAGATCAACGGCCAGGGCAACGTCATCATGGTGACGGGCGTCGCCGGGACGCAGGTCGATCTCGACCGCAACAAGGGCGCCGACGCCGTCTGGCCGAAATATCCGGGCATCAAGGTCGTCAACCGCTTCACCGGCATGTGGGATTCCTCAACCGCCGAGCGCAACACGGCGGCGGTTCTGCCCTCACTGCCGAAGATCGACGCGATCTGGTGCCAGGGCGGCACGGATGGCGTGCTGAAGGCCTTCCTCTCCGCCAACCGCCCGCTGCCGCCGACCGCCGGCGAATGCGAGAACGGGTTCCGCAAGATGATGCTGGGCATCGGCGGCCATACGGTGACCGGCTATTCCTCCGGCAGCCCGCCCTATCTTTCGCTGATGGCGCTGGAACTTTCGCGCCGCATCCTGGCCGGCACCTATCCGAAGAAGGATATCAACGTCCCCAACGTCTTCCTCACCAATGCCGATCTCAAGCTCGGCGTAAATGTCTTCACTGATGAGCCCGACAGCTTCTTCGATGACTTCACGGCCGGCGGCCCGACCTCGCCGGTCGATGTCTGCGCGGCGGCGGCTATCAACGGCAGCGCCTGCCCGGGCAAGCTCTACATCAACCTGCCGGCGGTTTGAGGGTGATGACCATAGGGGGAAAGACCCGAAGGTCTGAATCACGCGATCAAACGAAAAGCTAGAGCGGAATAGTGAGCGACAAGCGAACCAATCCGGCTCTGGGCGTGACGTCTTCGGCCGTCGAGGCGATCGAGGTCGGCAAATCCTATGGCGGTGTGGCGGCGCTCACCGCGGCCTCCTTCACCGCCACCACCGGCGAGGTGCATGCCCTCGTCGGTGAGAACGGCGCCGGCAAATCGACCATCATCAAGATCCTCGGCGGCCGTGTGCGGCCGGATACCGGCACCGTCCGCATCAACGGGCAGACGGTCTCGCTATCCGGCCCACAGGCGGCGCACAACCTCGGCGCCTGGACCGTGTTTCAGGAACTCACGCTGCTGCCCTGGATGACGGTCGCCGAAAATCTCCTGCTGCTGCGCGAGCCGAAGGGCGGCGCGGGCCTCATCAGCCGCTCCGCGACCATCCGGGACGCGGATGCGTTGCTGACGCAGTACGGTGTCACGCATATCGATCCGCGTGCCCTGGTCGAGGACATCTCGCTCGCCGAACGACAGACGGTAGAGATCGTACGCGCCGTCAGCAACGATCCGCAGATCCTGTTTCTCGATGAGCCTACCTCCTCCCTTGTCGAGCGTGAGGTGGAGTGGCTGTTCGGCCAGATCCGCGCCTTGCGCGCGCGCGGCGCCTGCGTTGTCTTCACCTCCCACCGCTGGGCCGAGATTCGCAGCATTGCCGATCGCATCACGATCTTTCGTGGCGGTAAGGATGTCGGCACCTTCACCGACATCGATGAGGACGAAGCCGTCCGGCTGATGACCGGGCGGCGCGTGGAAGCGCTTTATCCGCCGCTGCCGCCCTTGCCGACCGCGCCGAAGGTCGCGCTCGACGCCCAATCCTTGGCCGGTCCGAATGTCCGTGGCGTTTCCTTCAGCCTGCATGCCGGCGAGGTTCTGGGCGTCGGCGGTCTCGCCGGCCACGGTCATCGCGAACTGTTCCGCATGCTGTTCGGCGATGCGCATGCAAGCGGCGGGCAACTCGTGGTCCATGGCAAGCCGCGACGGTTTCGCTCCCCGCGCGCGGCCATCGCCTCGGGCATCGCGCTCGTGCCGGAGGACCGGAAGACCGAGGGCCTGCTGCTGCGGATGAGCGTGCGTGACAACTCAACATTGGTGATCCTGAAACGGCTGACGCGCTTCGGCGTGCTGAAGCCGGCGATGGAGCGGCGCGCGGCGCAGAGCGTGGTCGATAGCCTGCGCGTGCGTACCTCGGGCATCGGCCAGCCCGTGGGCGCGCTTTCGGGCGGCAACCAGCAGAAGGTGTTGCTCGGCCGCTGGCTGCTCGCCGAGTGCCAAATCCTGCTGCTCTACGACGTGACGCGCGGTGTCGATGTCGCCACCAAGCATGAGATCTACGAGCTTGTGCTCAAGCTCGCGACGGAGGGACACGCCATCGTCTTCTATTCGAGCGACGCCGAGGAGCTGGCGCATCTCTGCCACCGCGTGCTTGTGATGCGGGAGGGCGTGGTGGCCGCCGAGTTGCACGCACCGGGCATCACGGCGGAGGACATCGTTTCCGCCGCCGTGCGCGATCATCTGGCCGCCTGAGCGCCCCCCATGTCCGGAACGCCCCTCCCCCCGCAAACCATCCTCGTGTCGAGCGGCACGCGCCGCAGCCGCGCCTCCCACGCGCTCGTGCAGAATGTCGGGCTGGTGCTTGTCATCGGTCTGCTCGTCGCCTGCATCATCGGCTATTGCGCGCTCTTCGTCATCGCGCAGCATCGCTTCCCCGGCGGGTTCGAGCTGACCTCGACCCTCGACAATACGATGCCCCTCGCTTTCGCCGCCCTCGCCCAGACGCTCGTGGTGCTGACGCGCGGCATTGACCTCTCGGTCGGCGGCGTCATCGATCTGACGAATGCCGTGGCGGCGCAGACGCTCATGGGCGGTACGGTGCCGACGGCGTTCTGGACGCTCGCCATCCTGCTCATCGGCGCGGGTTGCGGGCTCATCAACGGCGTGCTGGTGGCGATCGGGCGGTTGCAGCCCATTCTGGTGACGCTCGCGACACTCTCGATCTACCAGGGCATCGCCATCCGTGTCCTGCCGCAGCCCGGCGGGGCAATACCGCCCGGCTTCACCAATGTGCTGGCCAATCCGAACTGGCCGATTTCGCTGCTCTACATTCCGCTCATCGGCGGGCTATGGGCGATCTTCCGCCGCACGCGGCTCGGCGTCGCCGTCTATGCCGTCGGCAATGATGCTTTGGCGGCGAGCAGCCACGGTATATCCGTCAAGCGGACGGTGATCCTGGCCTATACCTTGGGCGGTGTCGCCTCGGCCTGCGCTGGGCTCTTCCTCGCCGCCAACGCGACGGCCGGGCGATGCGACGACGGGCGATACCTACACGCTCACCTCCATCGTCGCCGCCGTGCTCGGCGGCGTCAGCCTGTTCGGCGGTCGCGGCAGCGGCCTCGGCGCGCTGTTCGGCGCCTTCGTCACGGTGATGGTCGTGAACATCCTGTTCTTCGCCCATATCGATCCGCTCTATCAGACCTTTTATGAGGGGCTGTTCCTGCTGGCCGCCGTGATCTCGGCCAATATGATCGGCCGCGCGGTGAGGCGGCGGCGATGATCAGAACCCTCCTCAACCGGGACCGCAGGCGGATCGTCTATGCCTTTCTCGCCGGCATCCTGCTCTTCGCGATCGGGCAGGCGGTGCGGCCGGGATTCGCGAGCCTGGACGGCATCCGCGCGATCCTGGTCGTCGCCTCTTTCGTCGGGCTCGTCGCGGCGGGGCAGACCTTCGTCATTCTGATCGGCGGCATCGATCTCTCGGTGCCTTGGGTGCTCAACGCCGGCGCGATCCTGATGGTGACGAGTTCCCTCGGCAGCGATGCACGGGCTATCCCCGCGCTCGCGCTGACGCTCGGCATGGGCGCGCTGGTCGGCGCCTGCAACGGCGCCGGCATCGCCCTTCTCGGCATTCCCGCCGTCGTCATGACGCTGGCCATGAACGGCATCATGCAGGGGCTGACTCTCGGGCTCAGCGGCGGCATGACCTGCACCAACTGCGGCGCCTATGCGCCGCCCGTGGTGCAGGCGGCGGTGCATCTGCGCCTGCTGGGCGTGCCGATCGTGCTGTGGATCTGGCTGCTCATCATCATCGTCGTGTCCTTCGTGCTGGGGATGACCCGCTTCGGGCGCGCGACCTACACCGTCGGCAATAATGTGCGCGCGAGCCATCTGGCGGGCGTCAACGTCGCCACCGTCACCATCGTGCTCTACGCGCTGAGCGGCTTCTTCTCGGCCATGGCCGGGATCATGCTGGTGGGCTTCGGCGGCCAGGCCGCGCTCGGCATGGGCGACCCGTATCTGTTCCAGTCGATCGCCGCCGTGGTTATCGGCGGTGTCTATATTCTGGGCGGCCGCGGCCACTACCTCGGTTCCGTCGCCGGAGCGATCAGCCTGACCGTGCTCGTCAGCGTGCTGCTCGCCTTCAACATGCCGGATTACGGCCGCAGCATCATCTACGGCGTCGTCATCTTGGCGCTGCTGCTGCTGTATGGCCGCGAGGAAGACAGCGCCTAGAGCAGATCCCGATCATATGGAATCATCTGGTCGGGTGAAGATGCTCGTCAAAACAAAGAGCTAGAGCGGTGACTGTGAGCGTAAGCGAATAGGAAACGCTCTAGTATCGGTTTGAGAACTCTACTGAGGCGGTCATCCGGCGCGGCTTTCTGCGCTTCCGGTGCTCATGGCCACTGACGGCCACTCCGCTCCGGTTCTCGAAAGTCACGCCGGTCGGCCTCTTCGCGGCCTCTGACTCGCCTCAGCGAATTCTCCAACCGACACTTAGCCGCCAGCCGCGCCCGCACCGCCTCCACCTCCGGCCCCGTCACCCGCAGCGGCGCGTAGCCGATGGCGTCCACGATCAGCGCGATATCGCCGCGTTCGGAGGCGAAGGACGGGTGGAGCGCGATCGGGCCTTCCGCATTCTCGAAACCGCCACGATCCCCGGTGTCGAGATAGCTTTCGACCGGCAGCCCCTCGGCGAGGATGACCCCGTGCCGATCCAGCGCGACATGGAAATAGGTCACGGCCGGGATCACGATCTGCCGGATCGTGCGGCCGTTGATCAGGTGTTTCACGGGGATGAGCACGCCTTCGGCGAAGACGGCATGATCGGGCGACAGCAGCAGGTCCCGCTCCGGCGTGCCATGCCCGAAGGCATGCGCGGCGATGAGGACGGGCTGCACCTTGTGCGGCTCGGGGTGGCGCCGGCAATCGATGCGGCGATGCCCGATCCAGGTGATCGGCATCGTTCCATGTTCGGCCGTCACCACCCGGTCCCCGACGGCAAGCTGCTCCACCGGCACCGGGCCGCGATCGGTCATGATGCGCGTGCCGGCGGCGAAGCAGGGAATGCCCGAGGTCTCGATGATCGTGCCCGAGACGGTCAGCACAGTCCCCGAAGCCGCATCGGCCGCGAGGTTGAATGTGGCGCTGGCATAGTCGCCGGCGAGTTGCAGGTGGGCGCTCGATCCGCCTTCCGTCACCGTCAACACATCGGTCGTGGCGTTCAACGAGGCCGTGCCGCCGGCCGAAAAGCTGAGCGTCGCGAGGTCGATCGTGTCGCCGGATGAGAAACCGCCGATCGTGGCCGCGACGGCGCCGCCGCTGATATCCAGCACGCCGCCGCTGCCGCTGAAGGTGATGCCGCCGGACGCCACGCCGCCGGAACCGACCGTGAGCGTGCCGCCGGAAATGACGGCGCTCAAGCTCGTGCCGCTATCCAGCTCCGAGCCACCGCTGGCGATGACAGCGCCGGTCTCCGTCGCGCCCGCCCCCACGAAAAGTTCCGCATGAGCCGAGACGGTCGTGTCCGTCGCGCTCGCCCCCTGGAAGAGCGTCTCCTGGCTGCTGTTAAGAACCGTGCCGCTGGCATAGCCACCGAAGAAGACGTTCTGCGTCCCGCTGTTCACGGTCACGTCAAGGGCCGAGCCGCCCGATTCCACGACCTGCACCGCCTCGTTGAAGGTGCCGCCGCTCTCTATCCCATAGAGATCTTGCACGGCGGCCGAACCTGCCACCGTCCCGAACACCGTTCCTTCAACGATCTGGAAGGCTTTGCTGTCGAGCGTATCATCCGTGGCGCTTCCGCCGGAGGAGACGATCTCGCTGCCGCCTGCCTTGACCTGCGTGCTGATGGCGGAACCGCCGCTCAGCACGACAAGGTGGCCATTCCGCATGACCGTGGCCGATATCGCCGTCCCACCCGAGAGGACAGTCACCGGATCGTGGGACGAGGCGCTGGCGCCACTACTCGTCACGCCGGAGGAGATAGCCGTTTTCTGCATCTTCCTGAAAATCCCTGAAGCCAGCTCTGCAGTTACGAAATCGGGGTGACGCAATGCAACGCCCCGCGCGGCCTTTGATCCGGCCATGCGGGGCGCACTGGTACAGCTTTCAGGAAATTTCGCTATCGTAAACGGGTGGTTTCGTGCCCCGAAGCCATCCGTTTAGTGATTTGTCATCAGTTTGTCGGCTGAACGTTCACCTGGCCACGAATCTCCCCCATCGGGAAAGCGTGGGTATGCACGTTCACGTAGTAGAGCCCGCCCAACAGCTGCGAGACCTGATCGAGCGTGAGTTTCGCCGAACCGTTGATCGGGCTCGTCAGCGGCGGCTGGAAGAAGATCACCGGCGGGGCATCGGTGCCCGGCGTTGCCGGCCCATGGAAATGCGCGGCCAGAACCGGGCCGGAAAGGCCGGCATAGGTCACATGCCAGGTCAGGATCAGGGTCGAGGGGTCATAGGTGGCGACAACCTCGCCCAGCCCGGTCGGCGGCGCGCCCGGCACCGGCACCAGCTTCGCGGTCAGGGTGATCGGATCGGCATGGGCGGTGGCAACGCCGGTCAGCCCCGCGACCGTGAAGGCCGCGGCGGCGGCCAAGGAAACCAGACCACGGCGGCCCGGCGAGAGGATCGACTGTTTCATTGAGAGCTTCCTTTATTGGTCAACGGATTACGCCCCGGACTTCGATTAAGATTAACGCGGCCGCATCGGTCAAGGCGTGTGAAAAGACGGTGACGCGATCAGGGTTTCGCCTCTAGAGCGTTTCCTATTCGCTTACGCTCACAGTCACCGCTCTAGCTCTTTGTTTTGACGAGCATCTTCACCCGATCAGATGATTCCATATGATCGGGATCTGCTCTAGGCCGCCCGGCGGCCGAGGGCGGCGAAGATATCGACGAGGGCCGCGACCAGGCTATCCATCATCGCCTCGCTATGCAGCGGCGTCGGCGTCAGCCGCAGCCGCTCCGTCCCGCGCGGCACGGTCGGGTAGTTGATCGGGGTCGCGTAGTGCCCGTGCCGCTCCAGCAGCAGGCGGCTCACCTCCCGGCAGAGATCCGCGTCCCGGATCATCAGCGGCACGATATGGCTCTCGGAGGGCAGGCGCGGCAGCCCGGCCGCGTCCAGCTTGTGCTTCAGCAGCGCCGCCTGACGGAACAACGCTTCCCGCCGCGCGGTGTCGCCCCGCAGATGCCGAAGGCTCGCCAGCGCGCCGCCGACCACGGCGGGCGGCAAAGCGGTGGTGAAGATGAAGCCCGGCGCGGTCGAGCGGATATAGTCGATGACCGTCGCTTCGGCCGCGACATAGCCGCCGTGGCAGCCGAAGCCTTTCGCCAGCGTCCCCTCGATCACGGTCAGCCGCGCGGCCACCCCGTCCCGCTCCGAAACGCCGCCGCCATGGGCGCCGTAGAGACCGACGGCATGAACCTCATCGAGATAGGTGAGCGCGCCGAAGCGGTCAGCGAGGTCGCAAATAGCGCCGATGGGCGCGATATCGGCATCCATGGAATAGACGGATTCAAAGGCGATCAGCTTCGGCGCGGCCGTGGGTGCGGCCGCCAGCAAGGCCGCGAGATGGCCGAGGTCATTGTGGCGGAAGATATGGACGGTCGCGGGGCTGCCCTTGATCCCGGCGATCATCGAGGCGTGGTTCTTCTCGTCCGAGAAGACATGCCATCCGGGCAGGCTGCGCAGAATGGCGGTGAGGCTCGCCTGATTGGAAACGAAGCCCGAGGTGAACAGCAGGGCGGCGTCCTTGCCGTGCAGCGCCGCGAGTTCCGCCTCCAACGCATCATGCAGGGGCGAGGTGCCGCCGATATTGCGCGTGCCGCCCGCCCCGGCGCCGAGGCCTTCGAGCGCCGCCCGCGCGCCCTCGATCGTCACCGGGTCCACACCCATCGCCAGATAGTCGTTGGAGGACCAGACCATGATCTCCCGAAGCTGGCCATCCTGCAGGGCGGTGTAGACAGGGAAATGCGTTGCATGCCGGCTCAACGGGGTGAAGCGGCGATAGCGCCCCTGCGCCTTGATCTCGGCGAGATGCGACCGGCAATGATCGAGAAACGCATGCATTCCTAATTCTCCCGGGGCCGGACACTAGGCCGACGGCTCGCAAACCGACAGCATCCGATCACGAATGTCAGCCGCCCGCCGTGCCGCGCCGATCGAGGCTTTTGAGATAGGCGATGATATCCCGGCGGGCTACCGGGTCATCCAGATGCACCGGCATCAGCGCGCCGGGCAGCAGCCCTTGCGGGTTGGCGATCCAGCGGTCGAGCGCCGCCGCTGTCCAGGTGATGCCGGAATTCGCCAGCGCCTGGCTGTAGGGGTAGCCCGGCACCCGGCCCGCCGCATGGCCAAAGACCGCGCCGAGCGCTGGGCCGGCGGCATTACGGTCCGCCCGGTGGCATTCGGCGCAATCCTCCACGAACAGCTTCTGGCCGAAATCGGGGTCGGGCGGCGTGTTGGCGAAGCGCGAGAGATCGGTGATGTCATTCGCATGGGTCGCGCGGAAGAAGGTGTAGGACAGCGTGATCTGGTCGACATCCTGCGTGTCATCGGCCGTCGCGATACGCGGGTCGACGAAGAAGTCCACCGGCATCTCCACCGTCTGCCCGGCATGCAGCCTTTCCTGCGTGAAGCAGAAGCACTGCACCTTCTTGAAATAGAGGCCGGCCTTATCGGGCGTCACGTTGAACAGCGCGCGGCCGACGATATCCTCCTGCGAGAGGTTGGTGGCGGTGAAGAAGACCAGCGCCTCCTGCCCCAGCCGGACGCGGATATGATCCTGCACGGGCGCGAATTTCCAGGGCAGGTGGCTGTCGGTGGCGGTGGCGAAGAACACGGTCACCATCTTGTCGGAGACGGTGGCGGTATCGACGGAGACGCGCTGGGTGGTGCCGTTATAGCCGGTGGCGGCGCAGAACAGCCGGTAAAGCGGCACGGAGAAGGCGACCAGCGTGAGCATCACGCCGATGACGGCACAGAGGGCCGCGAGCGTCGCCCGGCGGCCCTTCATACGGTTCCGGCACCCCTGCGGCCGCAAGACATCGCTTCCGTTCCTGCCATTGTGCTGCAAAGTCCGCTTGCACGCCCCTGTGATGACGGGCAGCATCGCGGCCATTCGGATGGCGCGCCGCGCCTTTCCGCGCCTCACCTCTACTCGGAGACTATGCCATGCCCGCCCAGGTGAAAACCATCCCGTCCGGACGGCCGCGCCAAACCGCCCTTTCCCTGCCGGTGAAGGCCGCGCTCGTGCTGCTCGGCGTCGGCGTGCTGGCGGCGGCCGCGCACATCGCCATTCCCTTCTGGCCGGTGCCGATGACGATGGGCAGCGGCACCGTGCTTCTGCTCGGCGCCGTCTATGGCAGCGGCCTCGCCGAGGCGACGCTGCTCGCCTATCTCGCCGCCGGCGCGTTCGGCCTGCCGGTCTTCGCCTCCGGCGCCGGTTTCGCCTATCTCGCCGGGCCGACGGGCGGCTATCTGCTGGGCTACCTCCTCGCCGCATCTTTCATGGGCTTCTGCGCCTCGCGCGGCTGGATGCGCGGCATTCCGGGCACGGTCGCGGCCTTCCTCATCGGTGTCGTGCTGATCTATGTGCCGGGTGTCGCCTGGCTCGGCGTTCTGCTAGGCATGCAGAAGGCGGTGGCTTTCGGGCTGGAGCCGTTCCTGCCGGCCGAGGCGACGAAGCTCGCCATGGCGATCCTGCTGTATCGCGCCGGCAGCGTGATCCGCGCGCGCTAGAGCGGTGACTGTGAGCGTAAGCGAATAGGAAACGCTCTAGCGCCAAAGGTTTCGGTTCTTTTCCTTGAAAAAGAACCGCTTACCTGAGCATCCAACTATATAAGAACGGGTTTGGGGCGAACGATGGGGCTCGAACCCACGACATCCAAGACCACAACCTGGCGCTCTACCAACTGAGCTACGTCCGCCACCGGGGTCATTTTACCATCCCGAGGACTTCGTCCCGAGGCGAGCCGTGTAGAACGATCACTCTGCCGCCGTCAACGCCGCGCCGCCGGTTCCCTGATGCGCGGCGAA
>CAVUWB010000003.1:0-67904 GCA_963745125.1 uncultured Pseudomonadota bacterium | reverse complement strand
CGTAACCGGGCGGGCCGCCGAAACCGGGCTGTTGCTGGGCATAGCCCACACCGGGCTGCTGTCCATAGGGCTGGGCGTAAGGCGGTTGCGGCTGGCCACCTTGCGGCGGGCCGCCGAACAGGCGGCTGAAGAAGCCGCCGCCCTGCTGCGGCGAGCCCTGGCCTTGGGGGAATTGCCCCTGCGGCGCGGCCTGCCGGGCGGCGGTCAGTTGCTGCTCCAGCGCCTGAATATGCTGGGCGGCACCTTGCAGCGCCTGTTCCTGCCCGAAGGCGAACTGCGTCATGCGATAGCGCGCCTCGGGGTATTGCTGGAACAATGTCTGCAGATGCTGGTCGGCTTCGTTGTCTACCGGGGGGAGGGGCGCGCCCGCCGTGGCCGGAACCGAGCCGGACGCGGCCTGGCCTGCGACCCGCTGCACGAAGCGGCTGATGATATCGCGTTCCTCGGGGGTCATGCGGTTGTCCTGTTCAGGATTGAGGTCGGCAGAGAGTTGGGGCGAGTTGCTGCCCCTGTCTATCGTAGGCGTATCATCTTAACGAAATAACAGACGGGCGTTAGGCAGCGCCGTGCCCGCCCGGCGCCGAGCCCAATCCGAGGCGGGGCCATTCGATCGCCGGGCAGCGGTCCATCACGACCGTCAGCCCCGCCGCGCGCGCCCGGTCGGCCGCCTCCCGGTTGATCACGCCGAGCTGCATCCACACCACGCGGGCGCCGAGCCGGATCGCGTCATCCACCACCGGCCCAACCTGATCGGCCGCGCGGAAGACATCGACGATTTCGAGCGGCGCCGCCTCGTCCAGGTTCGCGACCACGGCGCGGCCATGGATGGCCTGGCCGGTGAGGCCGGGGTTGACCGGCGTCACGTCGAAACCGTGGCGAAGGAGAAACCCCATGACGCCATGGGATGGCCGCTCGGGCTTGGCCGAGGCGCCGACGAGCGCGACACGCTTATATTTGGTCAGGACCGCGCGGATATCGGCATCCGTCGCCGAGGCGCTGCCGGGGGTGATATTCATGAGCACGAACTCCCTTGCGGCGGCGGTTTGATCGGGCATTCGTCCGCCGCTGAATGGTCTTATGCAGGCCCGATTATTTTATGCATATGCGATTATGCAGATTCACTCTTGCCCGAAGGCCTTCGTTTCGCCACAGTCAAATTGCCGGAATTGATGGTATCCGACCATGTTTCCGGCAGCCAAGTTTAGGGAGACGTCAGCCGCTTCGGCACCTGCCGAAGAAGGCATTTGGCCATAAGACGGCCGGCATGAGCATGGGCTGCCGGGTGGCAGCCTCTGCTCATGACAATTCTTCTCCCCCATTTCCGATGCCAATTCCACGTGAAATCCAGGCAGTCGCGGCGCCCTGCCGCCGCGACTGCCATGAGGCGAGACGCGCCGCGCGGGTATGTGGTATCCAGATACCACATGGGAAAAGCCTTGACCTGACTGGGGTAGGCGGCCATAAGCCGCGCACTCAAACCCAAGGAACTGAGTTAGGATGAAGACCACCCTCTCGCTGAAGCCCGCGGAGGTGCAGAAGGACTGGGTGCTGATCGACGCCGAAGGCCTGGTGCTCGGCCGCCTCGCCGCCGTCATCGCCAACCGTCTGCGCGGCAAGCACAAGCCGCAGTTCACCCCGCATGTCGATTGCGGCGACAACGTCGTCGTCATCAACGCCGAGCAAGGTGCGCGTCACCGGCAAGAAGGCGGAGCAGGCGCTGTTCTACTACCACACCGGCTATGCCGGCGGCATCAAGGGCGCGCAGCATCGCGCCAGCGGCTGGACAGCGCGCACCCGGAGCGGGTGCTGGAAAAGGCGGTCGAGCGCATGATCACGCGCGGCCCGCTGCAGCGCGCGCAGATGAAGCACCTGTATGTCTATGCCGGCGCCGAGCATCCGCATGACGGCCAGCAGCCCGCGACGCTCGATGTCGGCGCGATGAACCCGAAGAACAGGAGGGTCTGACGCATGTCCGGACACCCAGACCCGCACGCTCGCCGACCTGAAGGACCTCGCGGTCGCGACCAGCGCCGATCGCCGCACCGCCGAGCGCGAAGTGCGAGCCGAAGCGCGACGCGTTCGGCCGCTCCTATGCCACCGGCCGCCGCAAGAACGCGGTCGCCCGCGTCTGGATCAAGCCGGGCAAGGGCGAGATCACCGTCAACGGCAAGAAGGTCGGCGCAGTATTTCGCCCGCCCGGTGCTGCGCATGCTGATCACCCAGCCCTTCCTGGTGGCCGACCGCTACAACCAGTTCGACGTGTTCTGCACGGTGATCGGCGGCGGCCTGTCCGGCCAGGCCGGCGCGGTGCGCCACGGCATCAGCCGCGCGCTGACCTATTACGAGCCGGATCTGCGCGGCATCCTGAAGGTCGCCGGCTTCCTGACGCGCGACAGCCGCGTGCGTCGAGCGCAAGAAATACGGCCGCGCCAAGGCCCGCCGCAGCTTCCAGTTCAGCAAGCGCTGAGCCCCGAGATGCCTTCGGCATCTCTTTCGGCGGCACCCGCCTTCAAGGGCGGGTTGGCGCCTGCCGTGTTCATCGATGGCGAGGCCGGGACCACCGGCCTCGGCATCCGCCAGCGTCTGGCGGGGCTCGATACCGTGAGCCTGCTCAGCATCGCGCCCGAGGCCCGCAAGGACCCCGCCGCGCGGCAGGCGTTGATGGAGCGGGCGGATCTCGTCATCCTCTGCCTGCCGGACGAGGCGGCGCGGGAGGCGGCGGCGCTCGCCGAAGCACTGGGGCCGGATGCGCCGCGCGTGCTGGATGCCAGCAGCGCCCACCGCACCGCGCCCGGCTGGGTCTTCGGCTTCCCCGAACTCTCCCCCGGCCAGGCGGCGGCGATCGGCGCCGCGCGCCAGGTCTCCAACCCCGGCTGCTACGCGACGGGCGCCATCGCCATTGCTGCGCCCGCTGGTCGATGCGGGCATCATCCCGCCGGACCATCCGCTCACCATCAACGCCGTGAGCGGCTATCAGCGGCGGCGGCCGGACCATGATCGAGGCGCATGACGAGACGGGCGGGCCGCCCTTCGAACTCTATGCCCTCGGCCTGGAGCACAAGCATATCCCCGAGATCGAGCGCCATTCGGGGCTGACGCGGCGGCCGATTTTCGTGCCTTCCGTCGGGCATTTCCGCCAGGGCATGCTGGTCTCCCTGCCGCTGCATCTCGATGCCCTGCCGGCCCGCCCGTCCGGCGCGGATATCGCGGGCGTTCTCGCCGCGCATTACGCGGGCACCGGTATCGCGGTTTCGGCCGAGTCCCTGGCGCGGCTGGAACCCGAGGGGCTGAATGACGGCGACGGTATGAGCCTGCATGTTTTCGCCAATGAGGCGCGGCGGCAGGCGGTGGTCGTGGCGCGGCTCGACAATCTGGGCAAAGGCGCTTCGGGCGCCGCCGTGCAAAACCTCCGCCTCATGCTCGGCCTGGCGGCGGCCTGAACCGGGTGCCGGGCACCATCCTGGGCTTCGAGGGGCAGACCCCGCGTATCGATCCCAGCGCCTGGGTGGCGCCCACCGCCGTTGTCGTCGGGGATGTGGAGATCGGGGCGCAATCCAGCATCTGGTTCCACTGCGTCCTGCGCGGTGACACCAACTTCATCCGCGTCGGCGCGCGGACCAATATTCAGGACGGCTCCATCCTGCATGTGAACCGCGACACCTTCGCCTGCATCCTGGGGAATGACGTGACCGTGGGCCACGGCGCCATCGTCCATGCCTGCACGGTGGAGGATGGCGGTTTCGTCGGCATGGGCGCGACCGTGCTGGACGGCGCCGTCATCGAGGCCGGGGGCGTTCTGGCGGCGGGCGCGCTGCTGCCGCCCGGCAAGCGCATCGGCCGCTACGAACTCTGGACCGGCTCGCCCGCGCGTTTCAAGCGCGTCATGGATGAGGAGGAGCGGGCGCGCTTCGCCGCGACCGGCGCCCATTATGTCGAACTGGCGATGCGCCACCGCGCGGGGGGCTGACCGCGCACAAGCGACCATGCTCTAGAGCGTGATGACCGAAGGTGGAGAGAACCGAAGGTCTAAATCACGCTCTAAGATATTGATGAGAGACCGATTCACGTTTGGGGTGGGATCGCAAAGCAATTCCACCCCAAACGATCGGGCTCTCGTCCCGGCGGCGGGGGTATGATCGTTCGAAAATGCGGGGAGCGGAATGATGAGACGCATCGCGGTACTGCTCGGCGCGGCCGCTTTGGCTCTAACGGCCGGCTGTTCGGATAGCCTCTACCGGCTGCCCGATACGGCGGTGATGCCGCCCGGCGCGCTCAACACCAACGGCGATATCGATGTGCGCTCGCTGGACGTGGCGGCCTACGGCTTCAGCCATTACAAGCAGATGAGGAGCAACCCGGCCCTTGCCGCGAGTTCGGTCGCGGCCCTTGATTACATGGGCGGGAGGCTCAACACCTCGCCGCGCTGGGTGACCATGCCGGCGCTGTACCGCTTGCAGATGCTGGAGGCGCGGGAGACCGTGCGCGGCGTGCTCGGCATCAGCCAGGCGGCGCCGTCCCAGGCTGTGGTCGATACGATGCTGGCGCTGGCGGCGGCCTATTCGTCAGGCAATCAGGCGGCGATCACGCAGGCGCTGTCCTCACCCATCTTCACCGTCCCGCCGGCGGAGGCCGCCCAGCGATTGGCCGATATTCCGTATCTGCCCGCTGTGAACAACGCGGCGACCCATGCCGACCTCTACTCCCTCCCATTCAGCATGCCGGGCGGCTGACCCGATCGGATGAGCGGAAGGCGGGAACCAAGCCTTGTCCCGCTTTCTGGCTCCGCTATACAGCGGGCATGGACCTTAAAGAGCACATCCGGTCGATCCCCGATTTCCCCAAGCCGGGAATTCTTTTCTATGACATCTCGACCCTGCTGCGGGATGCGGATGCCTGGCAGGTGGCGATGGGCCGGATGGCGCATGCCATCCGCGAATATCAGCCCGATTACCTCGCCGGCGTCGAAAGCCGGGGCTTCCTTTTCGCCGCCCCGCTGGCGCTCAAGCTCGGTTGCGGCTTCGTGATGGTGCGCAAGCCGGGCAAGCTGCCCGGTGAGGTGGTCGGCCTGGATTACACGCTCGAATACCGCTCTGACCGGATCGAGGTGCAGGCCGATGCCATACCGCCGGGCGCCCGGGTGGTGGTGGTGGACGATCTTCTGGCGACGGGCGGCACGCTCGCCGCCACAGTCCGGTTGCTGCGCAAGGTGGGGGCCGAGGTGCCCGCCGCCGCGACCTTGATCGAACTGACCTTCCTCGGCGGGCGGAAGTTGCTCGATGTGCCGGTCGAGGCGCTTTTGCAGTACGATAGCTGAGGGCGGGTCTGGATCGGCACAATGTCAGGGTTCGGACTGTCACGCCGAACGCTTCTGACGATTCCCGCGCTGGCCCTGCCTGCCCTGGCTGTTCCGGCCGTGGCGCAACCGGATGGCGCGGCTTTCCCGGCGGGCGTCACCCTGCTGAGCAGCGGCCCGTCCTATGGCTACATCGCCGGCTGGACCAAGCTTCTCGGCCCTCATCTGCTCAACGGCTTGCCGCCGGGTGTCGGCAGTAGCTTCGCGGCCATGGGCGGCCCGGACGGTGTCACCGTCTGCAACGCTTTCGGCGCCCGGCTCGACCCCGATGGCAGCACGATCATGTTCGCGCCCGGCGCCGCGCTGATCGCCTGGCTAGAGGGCGATAGCCGGGTCAAATACGATCCAGGCCGGTGGATCGCGACCGTTGTCGGCGCGACGCCGGCGGTGCTGGTGGGCACCGCGCCCTTGTCGACGGCGGTGCTGAGCCGCCGGCCGCTGCGGCTTGCCGCCTCCAACCCTGTCGGGCCGGAGCTTGCGGCCTTCCTGGCGCTCGATCTGCTCGGCGTGCCGGCCGAGCCCGCCTTCGGCCCGGGGGACGCCGCGAGCATGATCGCGGGCTTGCGCGCCCGGGCGATCGACCTCGCCTTTCTCACCGGCCCGAAATCGCGGGAGACGCTGCTTCAGGCGCAGCAGGCGGGCGCGCTGCCTCTATTCTCCACCGGGGCGCAGGGCTGCGACGGGCCCACGCTGCGCGACCCGCAGGCGCCGAACGTGCCGAGCTTTCTGGAGGCCGCGTCCACCCTTGGGACCACCGTGCCGAATGACGACCGTTTCGCGGGCTACACGGCGGCGGCGGCGGCGGCGGCGGTCTGCTTCACCGCGGTTCTGTCGGATCTCGTGCGTCCCTCGACGCTCGCCGCATGGCGGCGCGGGGCGGAGCTGATCAGCGACAGTCTTTCGGTCGCGGCGGTGGCGGTTCCGCAGGAGGTGAGGCTGGTCACGGGCGTCTGCGCCAGCAATTTCCTCACCCAGGTGAGCGGCTCGGCCGCCGCGCTCGATAGCCTGCGGCAGACGATGCTGAATCGTTACGGCTGGCGCGCCAGCTGACCAGGCTCGCCTCAGCGGATTCTTAACCAGACGCCAGAGCGTTTCCTATTCGCTTACGCTCACAGTCACCGCTCTAGCTCTTTGTTTTTACGAGCATCTTCACCCGATCAGATGATTCCATATGATCGGGATCTGCTCTAAGCCTTTTTGGTCTTCCGAGCCTTCTTGGCCTTGGGGGTTGCCTGCACCTCGCCCTGATCGGCGAATCGGTCAGGGAATTCGCCGAGATTCTCCTGAAGTTCCGCCTCCTCGACATTGCTGGGCGCGGTGGGATCGATGCCGGCGGCGATTGGATTCGCGATCTGACCGGTGAGGCCGCTTTCCTCCATGCCGACCAACTCGGCGGCACGCTCCCAGAACTCGACCGCGCGACCTTCGGGTTTCCCCTCACTTTCCCACAGGTGATAGGCGCGCTCACGGATACGCTCCTCGCGTTTCGCGTCGAATTTCAGAGGATTGTCGGCCATCTGTCGTCTCCATCCAGTGTTGAGGCGAATCGGCGGAAGCCCCCGGCGCGCCGGGCCGAGCCCTGTTCTACCGAGATGGGGTGCCTCGCTCCAACCCCCAACGTGCCGCCGAAGCGCGGCAGGCAGCGACGTGGGAGCCGGGTTTCACGCCCATGGGCCAATTAGCGCACGGCTATACGTAAGAATCGCTTTTCTCACCGGTACCGCTGCCCCATTGTCATGAGAATGAAGCCTCTTATCGGTATCTCCTGCTGCCAGAAGCTATTTGGCCGGTTCGCGATGCTCAACCATGCGGTGTCGGACACCTATGTCCGGGCGGTGGGGGAGGTTGTCGGCGGCATGCCGGTACTCATTCCGGCGAATGGCACCTACGCCGATGTGTCGGCGCTGCTTGACCGGCTGGATGGCGTCATCCTGACCGGCAGTCCCTCCAACGTCGAGCCGGCGCAATATGGTGGTGACCCGCATCCGCCGGAGACGCTGGAAGACCGATTCCGGGATGCGGTGACGCTGCCGCTGATCCGTGTGGCGATCCGCCAGGGCATTCCTCTGCTCGGCATCTGCCGTGGCTTCCAGGAGATGAATGTGGCGCTCGGCGGCAGCCTGCATCAGCGGCTGCAGGATCTGCCGGGACGGATCGATCATTCCACACCACTTCAGCATCTGGCGAAGGTGCGGCATGCGAAGGCCCATAGTCTGCGGGTCGTGCCCGGCAGCTGGCTGCACCGCGTGGCCCAGGCGCGAGAGATCGCGGTCAATTCCCTTCATAATCAGGGTGTCGATCGGCTCGCCTCCAGCCTGGTGGCGGAAGGCTACGCGCCGGACGGCACGATAGAGGCCTTCCGCGTCACGCAATGCGCGGGCTTCGCCGTGGGCGTGCAATGGCACCCCGAATACGACATGGACACTGATGAGGTGTCGCGCCGCATCCTGCTGTCCTTCCGCGATGCCGTCGCCGCCTATCGCAGTGGCGGCCAGAGGCTCTCCAGCTCGGCGGATTGATATCGTTGTTCTCTGTGTCTGCTTGAGAATTCGCTGCCGGATGACCGCCTCAGTAGAATTCTCAATCAGACCGGGCTGTGAGGTGCGTCGAATAGCGACGCCACCAACTGCGCTATCCCGTCCCGGCTGAGCAGCATCACGCCGTCCCCGGCCTCGATCACCGTATCCGGCGGCGGGCGGCTGACCTCCCGGCCGTTATGCTTGTCGAGGCCGACGATGAACAGGTTGCCGGCGGCCCGCCGCTCAACCTCGGCGACCGTCAGGCCGGCGCAGCTACTCTCCGGCGATACCGGATGGGTGAAGAAATTCATCCCGAGCCCAAGCAACTGCCGGTGAAAGACCATCCGCTCCTTCCCCTGGAGGAGGTGTTCACTGTCACGGTAGAGAATCATCTGCGCGATCCGCTCGGCGCCGATATGGGTCGGCATCACCACCCGGTCGGCGCCGGCCTGGAGCAGCTTGCGCTCGGTGGAAGCGACCTCGCCGCGCGCGATGATCTCCAGTGACGGGTTGAGGCTGCGGGCGCTCAGCGTGATGAAGACATTGGCCGCGTCGTCCGGCAGCACGGTGGCGAGCACACGGGCCCGGGTGACGCCCGCGAGCAGCAGTGTGTGCTCGTCGGTCGCATCCGCCTGGATGCAGAGGTAGCCGAGGTCGCGCGCCTCGGCGAAGCGCCGGTCGCTGCGTTCCAGGACGACGAAGGGCGCCTGGCCCGCCGTCAGCTCCTGCGCCAGCATGATGCCGATGCGGCCGAAGCCGCAGATGATGACATGGTCCGTCAGCCCGTCGATATCGTTCTTCATGCGCCTTGTGCCGAAAAGCTGCTGGAACTGGGTGATGGTGATGAACTGCACCAGGGCGCCGGTGAGGAAGATCATGCCCGTGCAGCCGAGGATGATCAGCATCATCGTATTGGCGCGGAGGAAGGGCGTGTGGATCATCCGCACCTCGTCGTAGCCGACGGTGTAGATGGTCAGCACGACCATGTAGAGGGCGTCGCCGAAGCTCCATCCGGCGGACATGTAGCCGATGGTGGCGAGCACGCAGATGCAGAAGACGAAGCTGCCGCCGAGGATGAGGTTGCGCAGCGGCGAGGCGAGCAGCCGGGCCGCCCAGCCGATGAGAGGGGAGGCCCAGGCGAGAAGCGGGGACGCCGATCCGCCGCGCCTCTGGGTGTGCTGCCGTCGGCTCATCGGGCTCCACGTCCAAGGGTGAGAGATTTCGTTGTGCCGCCCGTGCGGCCTGTGGTCCAGTGCCGGTTGTAGCCGCGCCAACGCGCCCAGGAAGGACCTCTCCGCGATGAACCCACCCCCGGATGAGTGGCTGCTGGTCATCGACATGCAGCGCGCCTTCGCCGACCCGCCGAGCCCCTGGGTCGCCGCCGATTTCTACGCGGTGCTGCCGAATATCGAGCGGCTGGTCGAGGCTTTTGAGGGCCGGGTCGTGCTGACGCGCTACGTCCCGCCTGAACCGGTGACGGGCGCCTGGGTCGGCTATTACGCGGCGTTCCCGTCCCTTCTTCTGCCCGAGGACGATCCGGCCTGGGATCTCAAGCTTGCGTCCCCGGCGGGCATGCCAGTGGAGACGCGGGCGACCTTCAGCAAATGGGATGCGCGGATGGCCGCGCGCGTCGGGGCGCGGAGCACCATCGCAGTTTGCGGGGTTGCGACCGAATGCTGCGTTCTCGGCACCGTTCTGGCGGCGGTCGATGACGGGCGTGCCGTTCGCGTCATCACGGATGCTTGCGCCGGTGGCACGCCGCAGGCGCATGAGCAGACCCTCGGCATCCTGGGCGGCTTCGCGCCGCTTGTCCGCCTCGCGCGGACGGAGGACGTTCTGGGCCTCTCGGCATAGAGATGGATGAACAATATTGACAACAATGGGGCAAAGAGACAGGAACGCCCCGAATGTCCATCACATTACCGATCGGTCACGGAACAGCGATCCACTTCGCCGGGGAAGCATGTGGCGAGGGGCGGCCTTATGCCGGTTGCGAGCGGCTGGCAGGCGTGCCAGGGCAGGCCGGGTGCGGCCTTGACCTTATCGCTGAGTCGCGCTTTTACCGGACGTTTTCAAATTTCAAAAAAGATTGAAATGGCACGAGATTCACGATGAGAGACCTGATCAGGCGAGTGAGGCGTCCCGAACGGGTGCTCCTGCTCCTGCCCATGCTGCTTCTGTCCGGCTGCAACTGGGACGTGCTCGACCCCCAGGGGGCGGTCGGCGTGTCGGAAAAGTCACTGCTCATCACCTCCGTCCTGCTCATGCTGCTGATCGTGGTGCCGGTGATCGCCCTCACGCTGTATTTCGCGTGGCATTTCCGGGCGAGCAACACGAAGGCGAAGTACCTGCCTGACTTCCACCATTCGCTGCCGATCGAGATCATCGTCTGGGTGATCCCTTGCCTGATCATCCTGGCGCTCGGGATCATCACCTGGAACAGCACGCATGAGCTTGATCCGTACCGGCGCCTCGCCTCGAACGGCAAGACGCCGATCAACGTCGATGTCGTGGCACTCGATTGGAAATGGCTGTTCATCTATCCGGATTTGCACGTCGCCTCGGTGAACGAGATGGCGATGCCGGTCGGCACGCCGGTCGCCTTCAACATCACCTCCGACACGGTGATGAACGCCTTCTTCATCCCGCAGCTTGGCACGCAGATTTATGCGATGGCCGGGATGCAGACGCGCCTGCACCTGATGGCCGACAATCCGGGGGATTACCGTGGCATCTCCGCCAACTTCAGCGGCGACGGCTTCTCCGACATGCATTTCAGCGCCATCGCGACCGACCAGGCGGGCTTCGACGCCTGGGTGAAGAAGGCGCGCCAGTCCAGCGCCACGCTGGATGCCGGGGCGATGGCGACGCTTGAACAGCCGAGCCAGGACGTGCCGGTCAGCTATTTCGGTTCTGTGAGCGGCGATCCCTATCTGGATCTTGTATCGTCATTCATGGGCAAGCCTATGAGCGTCCAGGAAGCCACGCATCCGTCCGAGCACGCTGCCGCCAGCGGGCCGTCGGGAGGGATGGTCGGCATGAATATGAAAGATTGATCACATGCTCGGCAATCTCACCATGTCGGCGATCCCGATGGACAACCCCATCGAAATGGGGGCGGTCGGCTTCATGGCCATCGTCCTCCTGATCGTCGCCGGCTTCATCACCCGTTACAATCTCTGGGTCTATCTCTGGAAGGAATGGGTCACTTCGGTCGACCATAAGAAGATCGGGATCATGTACATCATCCTCGCGCTGGTGATGCTGATCCGCGGCTTCATCGACGCCATCATGATGCGCACGCAACTTGCCTTCGCCTATGGCAAGCATCATGGCTACCTGCCGCCGCCGCATTATGACCAGATCTTCTCGGCCCATGGCGTGATCATGATCTTCTTCATGGCGATGCCCTTCATGATCGGGTTGATGAACGTTGCCGTGCCGCTGCAGATCGGCGCCCGCGACGTGGCCTACCCCTTCCTGAACTCCATCAGCTTCTGGCTGACGGCCGTCGGCATGGCGCTGGTCAACCTGTCGCTCGCCATCGGCGAGTTCGCCAAGACCGGCTGGCTCGCCTATCCGCCGCTGTCAGAGCTGCATTTCAGCCCGGGCGTCGGCGTCGACTATTACATCTGGGCGCTCCAGATCTCCGGTATCGGCACCCTGCTGACAGGCGTGAACTTCTTCGTCACCATCCTGAAGATGCGCGCGCCGGGCATGACCTTCATGCGCATGCCGGTCTTCGTCTGGACCATTCTCTGCACCGCCGTGCTGATCATGGCCGCCTTCCCGATCCTGACGGGCACGCTCGCTCTGCTGACCCTCGACCGCTACCTCGACTTCCACTTCTTCTCGGATGACGGCGGCGGCAATCAGATGATGTACGTCAACCTCATCTGGGCTTGGGGCCATCCCGAGGTCTACATCCTCATCCTGCCGGCCTTCGGTGTCTTCTCGGAAGTGGTGTCGACCTTCTCGGGCAAGCGGCTCTTCGCCTATACCTCGATGGTCTATGCGACGCTCGCCATCACGGGCCTCTCCTTCGTCGTCTGGCTGCACCACTTCTTCACCATGGGGTCGGGCGCCGATGTGAATTCCTTCTTCGGCATCACGACGATGATCATCGCCATTCCAACAGGCGTGAAGATCTTCAACTGGCTCTTCACCATGTATGGCGGCCGGGTGCGCTACGACACGCCGATGCTCTGGACCATCGGCTTCATGGTCACTTTCACCATCGGCGGCATGACGGGCGTCATGCTCGCGGTCCCGGGCATCGACTACGTGCTGCACAACAGCCTGTTTCTGATCGCGCATTTCCATAACGTGATCATCGGCGGCGTGCTCTTCGGCTACCTCGCGGGCTTCAGCTACTGGTTCCCGAAGATGTCCGGCTTCATGCTGAACGAGAAGCTGGGCAAGCGCGCCTTCTGGTTCTGGATCTCCGGTTTCTACTTCGCCTTCATGCCGCTCTATGCCCTCGGCCTGATGGGCGCCACGCGCCGCATGGAGCATTACGACAATGTCTCCTGGGCGCCGTATATGTGGGTGGCGCTGTTCGGCGCGATCCTGATCATGATCGGCATCGGCCATCAGATCGCGCAGATCGTCGTCAGCATCCGCGACCGCGAGCAGAACCGCGATCTGACGGGCGACCCCTGGCATGGCCGCACGCTGGAATGGGCCACCTCCTCGCCGCCGCCCTTCTACAACTTCGCGACGACGCCCGAGGTTCATGACGCCGAGCCGCTCTGGGATGCCAAGACGCGCGGCACGATCGAGCGTCAGGCCCGCGACCACTACGAAGACATCCACATGCCCAGGAACACGGGGGCCGGCTTCATCATCGCCGTTTTCTCCGGCTTCTTCGGCTTCGCGATGATCTGGCATATCTGGTGGCTGGCGATCCTCGGCGTGGTCGGCATGATCCTCACGCTCGTTATCCGCACCTGTAACGACGACATCGACTATTACGTGCCGGGTGAGGAGGTCGCGAGCATCGAAAAGGCTCACTTCCTGCAGCTCTCCGCGCTTGAGCTGGAGAAGCAGCATGCAGACTGAGCCCGCGCACCACGCCCACGACCACGCCCAGGAAGCTGTCGCCACCAAGGTCTTCGGCTTCTGGCTCTATCTGATGACGGACTGCATCCTGTTCGCGACGGTCTTCGCGGCCTTCGCGATCGGGCGGAACCAGTTCAACGGCGGCCCGACGGGGAAGGATCTCTTCGACCTCAACGGCGTCATCTATGAGACGAGCTGCCTGCTGATCAGCAGCGTGACCTACGGCTTCGCCATGCTGGGCCTCTATCGGGGCAACAAGCAGCAGGTGCTGCTCTGGCTCGGCATCACCTTCCTGTTCGGCCTCGGCTTCATCGGGCTTGAGGTGAAGGAGTTCTACCACCTCGTCTCGATCGGGGACGGGCCGAGCCGCAGCGCCTTCCTGTCCTCATTCTTCACGCTGGTGGGCACCCATGGTTGCCACGTCACCGCCGGCCTGATCTGGATGGCCGTGCTGATGTTCCAGATCGGCGTGATGGGGAAGGATCTGACGCCTGCCTATATGAGCCGGCTCACCTGCCTCAGCCTGTTCTGGCACTTTCTCGATATCGTCTGGATTTGCGTCTTCACGATCGTCTACCTGATGGGGGTGACATAATGGACACCTACGCCGGCCACGGCCATGATGACGGCCACGGCCACAGCCACACCCCTGCCGGCGCCGGCCACGGCACGCTGAAGGACTACGCGATCGGGTTCGTCCTGTCGGTGATCCTGACGGCCGCCGCCTTCTTCGTGGTGATGGCGCATGTCATGGCGCCCGGGCCGACCGTGCTGACCATCGCCGGCCTCGCGGCGGTGCAGGTGATGGTGCATCTCGTCTGCTTCCTCCACCTCAGCACGGCTTCCACCCAGCGGTGGAACGTCACGGCCATGGCCTTCGCCGTCGTCGTGGTCGTGGTCCTCATCGTCGGTTCGCTCTGGATCACCCACAACATGTCCGAGCGCATGATGGGCCAGGACAGCAAGCTGCCGCCGCTTCAGCTCCAGCCGTAACCGGCTGCGGCAATCCGGGTCGAAGCGGGTTCGCTTCGGCCCGGATGGTCAGGCTCATTCCTGCGGCGGGCGGCGGCTGTAACGGCCACGTTGCGGGGCGATCAGTTCCCCCCGCGCATGCGGTTGCAGCAACAGGGCCTTGAGGGTCGGGCGCGCCGATTGTTGCAGACGGCGCCACTCATCGACAGCGCTCCTCCAAGTTCAAGGTAGCGCCCGATATAGCCTATGCCAGCCGTTCTTTCATGCGGTGATCAGCATCGCCGATGAACACCGCCAGGAAGGCGGCGGCCACCCCCAGCATGCCGGCCAGCAGAAAAGCGGGCAGATAGGTGCCCTCGACCGTGCGGGATAGCCCGGCGAGGAAAGCGGCGCTCGCCGCCCCAAGCTGATGGCCGGCCACAATCCAGCCGAAGATCACCGGCACCCGCGCATCGCCGAATGCCTCGGTCGCGAGACGGAGCGTCGGCGGCACGGTCGCGATCCAGTCTAGGCCGAAGAAAACCGCGAAGGCGGACAGCCCGTAGAGCCCGAAACCGGAATAGGGCAGGTAGATCAGCGACAGGCCGCGCAGTCCGTAATACATGAACAGAAGCTTGCGGGAATCGAAGCGGTCGGTCAGCCAGCCGGAGAGCGTGGTGCCGATGAGGTCGAAGGCGCCCATCATCGCCAGCAGGCCGGCGGCATGCGTCTCGGGGATGCCGTGATCGGCGCAGAGAGCGATGAGATGCGTCCCGATCAGCCCGTTGGTGGTGAAGCCGCAGATGTAGAAGGTCGCGAAGAGCAGCCAGAAGGTCCGGCTGCGGAGGCCGACCAGCAGGCCGCCAATGGCATTGCCGATGAACGAACTCGTGGGCGGCGGGGGCTCGGGCGCGCCGGGCGGTGCGCCCCAGGGCCGCAGGCCGATGGAGGAGGGCCGCTCCGGCAATAGAATGGCCACGACCGGCAGCATGAGTGCGGCGGCCGCGGCGACGGTCAGCACTACCGGCCGCCAGCCGGCTGATGTCGCGATCGCGGACAGGGCCGGGGTGAAAATCAGCGTGCCCGTGGCGGTGCTGGCGGTCAGCAGCCCCATGGCGAGGCCGCGATTGGTCGTGAACCAGCGTGTCGCGATGATGGCGCCGAGGACATTGGCGAGACAGCCGGTGCCGAGCCCGGAGAAAACGCCCCAGGCGAGGATGAGCTGCCATGGCCGCGTCATGAACATGCTGGCGGCGGTGGCCGCCGAGACCATGGCGAGCGCGATCAGCATGACGCGGCGGACGCCGAAGCGCTGGATGAGCGCGGCGGCGAAGGGGCCGACGAGACCGTAGAGGAAAATGCCGACCGCGGCCGCCAGCGCGATCGTGGCACGGCTCCAGCCGAAGTCATCTTGCCACGGCACCATCAGCACGCCGATGGTGCCGCGCACGCCGGCCGAGACCAGCAGGCAGGTGAAGACCGCACCCAGGACCACGAAGGCGTAGCGTGGCCCGAAGGGGCGGGAGCGGGTGGGCCGCATTGCTGTTTCGCTCATCATCTGAGCTTACGGCGAGGTCGCGCGATTATGAAGGCCAGTGCCGGCCGCGCGGGGCTTGGCGGCTCCGCGTTTTTTGTAGCGGTGGCGGTCATCCCCGCGCCGGGCCAAGACGCTATAGAGGAAGCATGACGCTGCCGGCACCCCGATGAAGACCGATTTGACCGAAGCGCCACGGCTCAGCCCGTCGCAGGTCTCCCGGCAGATCATCGCCACCGTCATTTTCACCTTCGTCGCCTATCTCATCGTCGGCATGCCGCTCGGCGTGCTGCCGACCTTCGTGCATGGGACGCTGCATTACAGCTCGGTCCTCGCCGGGCTCTCGGTCAGCGTTCAGTATTTGGCAACCTTCGCGACCCGCCCGGCCGTGGGCCGCATGACCGATACGGTCGGGCCGAAGCAGATGGTGATTTTGGGCCTGGGCTGCTGCGCCGTCAGCGGGGTGTTCACCACGCTCGGCGGGCTACTTTCCGGCCATCCGGCCGTAAGCCTGACGCTGCTGCTGATCGGGCGCCTGCTCCAAGGCGTGGGGGAAAGCGGCGTTGGCACCGGCTCCATCGGATGGGCTATCGGCCGTGTCGGGCTGAGCCATAGCGCGCGGATCATTTCCTGGAACGGGGTCGCGACCTTCGGCGGAATCGCCGTCGGCGCGCCGTTGGGTGTCACGATCAGCAGCCTCGCCGGATTCTGGCTCGTCGGGCTCGTGATTGTCGGCGCGGGGTTGATCGTTCTGCCCTTCGCGGTCGCCGGCCCGGTGACGCATCTGGCGCGCGGGCCGCAGATTTCGATGCGCAGCGTCTTCGGCCGCGTCCTGCCCCATGGCTTGGCGCTCGCCCTCGGCTCCCTGGGCTTCGGCACCATCGCCTCCTTCATCACCTTGTTCTTTGCCAGCCGGCACTGGGGCCATGCGGCGATCGCGTTGAGCGCCTTCGGCTGCTTCTTCATCCTGTCGCGATTGCTCTTTGTCAGCAGCATCGCGCGTCAAGGCGGGTTGCGGGTCGCCGCCATATCCTTCGTCGGGGAAGCCTGCGGGCTGCTCGTGCTCGGTTTTTCCCCGTCGCCCATCTTCGCGATCATCGGCGCGGCGCTCACCGCCTTCGGTTTCGCGCTCGTCTTCCCGTCGCTCGGCGTCGAGGCCTTCCAGCGCGTGCCGAGCAGCAGCCGGGGCGCGGCCCTGGGCGTATTCTCAGTGTTTCCCGATGTGGCGCTCGGGCTCACCGGGCCGCTCGCCGGGCTTCTGGCCGGCGCCTACGGCTACGCCTCGATTTTCCTGGTCGCGGCGGCGGCGGCGCTGGCGGGCGGCGGGATCGCGGTCGCCCTCGGCGCGCGGCTGGCCCGGCCGAAGCCGGGATAGGGGCTCACGCATCGGTTTTGTGGATCTCAGCCGCACCCTGCTTTCCGCCCGCGATGCTGAAGGCCGTGTTGACGACGGCGATATGGGTATAGGCCTGGGGGAAATTGCCGAGCTGGCGCTTCAGCTCGGGCGAATACTCCTCCGCCATCAGGCCGAGATCATTGGCAAGCGTCAGCAGCCGCTCGAACAGGGCGCGGGCCTCATCCATGCGGCCCTGAAAGGCGAGATTGTCGGCTAGCCAGAAGCTACAGGCCAGGAACACGCCCTCGCCGGGCGGCAGCCCGTCCCGGCTCGTCTCCGTGTTGTAGCGCTGAACAAGCCCGTCCAGCACCAGGCTCTCTTCGATCGCCTTGACGGTGCCGACCATCCTCGGGTCGTTCGCATCCACAAAGCCGGTGCGGGGGATCAGCAGCAGGGCCGCATCCAACTGGTCCCCGTCATAGACCTGGGTGAAGCTGTTGATCCGCTTGTTGAAGCCGCGCTCCAGAATCTCCGCCCGCAGAGCATCGCGATTGGCCCGCCAGACCTCCAGCGGCGCATCGAAGCCGTGCGTCTCGGCATCCGAGATGCAGCGGTCGAGCGCGCTCCAGGAGCCGATCTTGGAGAAGACGAAGGGCTGGCGGCCGCTGCGCACCTCCCAGATGCCGTCATCATTCTCCCGCCAGATCTGGCAGAGATGGTCGGCGAGCGCTCGTTGCAGGCCCCAGCCGTCCGGCCGGTCGGCAAGGCCGAGGCGCCGGCCCTCGGAGAGGACGGCCATGACCTCGCCATAGACATCGAGCTGAACCTGGCCGGAGGCGGCATTGCCGATGCGAACCGGCCGCGAATCCTCGTACCCGTCCAGCCAGGGCACTTCCCATTCGTCGAGCCGGCGCTCACCCGCGATGCCGTACATGATCTGAAGCTGGTCCGGCATGCCGGCGACCGCGCGCATCAGCCAATCCCGCCAGGCCTTCGCCTCGTTCATGTAGCCGGCCCGCAGCAGGGCGCCGAGCGTCAGCGTCGCATCGCGCAGCCAGCAATAGCGGTAATCCCAGTTGCGGGTGCTGCCGAGCTGCTCCGGCAGCGAGGTCGTCACCGCCGCGACGATGCCGCCCGTGGGCGCATAGGTCATCGCCTTGAGCGTGATGAGCGAGCGGCGGACTTCCTCTGTCCAAGGCCCGTCATAGACGGAGGTTTTGGACCAATCCTCCCAGAAGGCGAGCGTGTCCCGCAACGCGCGGTCGGCATCCGGCCGGGCCGGCCTGTCGAGATGCGATTCATTGTGGACGAGCATGAAGATCTGTCGGTCGCCCGGACCCACGGCGAAAGTCGCTGTCGAGGCCATATGCGCGTTGATCAGCGGGACGGTGGAGAAGACCGTCACCCGGTCCGGGCCGCAGACGGCTTCAAAACCGCTCTGATCCTCAAGCCCGAAGACCCAAGGGATAGAGCTGCCGTAATCGAAGCGGACGGTCAGGTCGAATTCCAGTTCGACCGAGCCGGACAGACCCTCGGCGATACGGATGATGGTGTTGTTGGTCTCGCCGATCGGCATGAAGTCCGTGACCCGCGCCCGGCCGGATGCGGTCTCGATGATCGTGTCGATGATGACGCTGCCATCCCGGTAGGATCGGGTGACGCGGGCATCCGGGTCGGTGGCGCTCAGGCACCAGCGGCCGTTGTCGCGATTGCCGATAAGGGCCGTGAGGCAGGCGGGGCTATCGAAGCGCGGCAGGCAGAGCCAGTCGATCGCCCCGTCGCGGCTGACGAGCGCGCAGGTGCGGCAGTTGCCGATGAGGCCGTAATCCTCGATCTTCGCGCCGATATTCTCAGCCTTCGCCGTGCCGGTCATGGCCGTCCTTTCCTGCTTGGGCTCTATTCATCGCCCGCCACACCGTAGGACGGCGCTTTGCTCGGGTTAAGCGCCCGGGTCACGTAATTCTCCATCTGCGGCTTCCAGACCGCCCACAGATCCGCGAGCGCCGTGAGCGGCTCGTCATGCCAGTCGATCCGGAGATCGGCGATCGGCCAGGCGACATCACCTGAGAGCAGCAGCCCCGCCGAGCGGATCGGGCCGGCCTCGCCGCCCGAGGCCAGGCCCGCCGCCATGGCTTGCAGCACGCGGTCCCCGAGGTCCAGCCCGGCGCTTTCCTCGAAAGCGGCCACGATCTCCCACGGGACGGCGGAATGGGCGAGGAGGTTGCCGGCGGAGACGACATCCTTGCCCTGCGCCTCGCCATGCGTTCCGAGGGTATGAGCGCCTGAGAAGACGGCGGTGCGGCCGCCCGCGTCGATCAGCGTGAGCTGCCGATAGGCGGCGTCGGGCGCGGTCGCGGCCAGCACGGCGCGCGCCTGCGCGGCATCGGCACCGAGCGCCATGAGGTCGAGCCCGCGTGGCCCGAGCCGGGGATCGGTCACGTTCTGGGTCGTGACAGCGCCGATGCGCGGCCGGATATGTGCGCAGCGCGCAGCGACGGCCGGGGAGGAGGAGGAGGCGGCGACCGCGAAGCGGCCGGTTCTGGCGCAACGCGCCGCGATAGAGAATGTCATCTGTCATACGTGCCCGCCTTGACCTCGCCTTCGCAAGCATCGTCTTCTGACGCTCTGCAATTCAGGGAACGCGCATGAGCGGTTATACCGGCACGAGGCCCATCCGCCTCGTCGTCAGCGATGTCGATGGCACGCTGGTACGGCACGACAAGACCCTTCATCCCGAGACCATCAAGGCGGCGCAGGAGCTGCGGGAGGCTGGGATCACCCTCTGCCTCGCCAGCAGCCGGCCGCCGCGCGGCATGGAGATGTATCTTGAGCCCTTGGGCATCACCACGCCCCATGCCGGCTTCAACGGTGGCCAGATCGTGGCGGCCGACAATAAGACGATCCTGGAAGAGCTGGTGATCCCGGAAGAGGCGGCCGCGAAGGCGGTGGCGCATATGACGGCGGCCGGCCTCGATGTTTGGATCTTCGCGGGGCCGGGCTGGTATGTGAAGGGCGGCGACGGCCCCTATGTCGCGCATGAAGCGGAGGTCACACGCAACACCTTCACGGTGGTGGACGACTTCTCGCCCTATCTCGCCACGACCAACAAGATCATGGCCTCCTCCAAGAACTTTGATCTGGTCGGCAAGGTCGAGGGCGAGTTGCAGGGGCTGCTCGGCACGGTCGCCTCGGTCAATCGCTCATCGCCCTATTATTGCGATGTCACGAATGTGGACGCGAATAAGGGCCACGCGGCCCTGGCGCTGGCCAGGATCGCCGGCGTCCAGCCCGAGGAGATGGCCTGTCTCGGCGATATGAACGTGGATGTGCCGATGCTGAAGGTCGCCGGCCTGTCGGTCGCGATGGGGAACGCGGCGGATTCGGTGAAGGCGGCGGCGATGGTGATCACCGGTACCAATGACGAATCCGGTTGGGCGGATGCGATCCGGACCTACGTTCTGCCCAGAGCATAGAACGGCGGCGCGGCCGGCATTCTTGTCGGCCGCCGCCTGCCACCGCATGTATGGGGGAGACATCGAGAGCGAGGATCACCCATGCGCGCTGTTGGCTACAAGAACCCCGGCCCGATCGAACATCCCAGTTCGCTGCACGACATCGAACTGCCGATGCCCGAGGCGAAGGGGCGGGATCTGCTGGTCGAGATTCGCGCCATTTCGGTGAACCCGGTCGATACCAAGGTGCGGCGGCGGGCCGGCGCTGAGGATGGTGGCTGGCGGGTGCTGGGCTACGATGCGGCGGGCGTCGTGACGGCGGTGGGCGCCGAGGCGAGCCTGTTCAAGCCGGGCGACGCCGTTTTCTATGCGGGAACCATCGGGCGGCAGGGCACGAATGCCGAATTCCACCTGGTGGATGAGCGTATCGTCGGTCGCAAGCCGGAGCGGCTGAGCTGGGCCGAGGCGGCGGCTTTGCCGCTGACCGCCATCACCGCCTGGGAAACCCTGTTCGACCGTTTGAGCGTCAGCCGCCCTGTGCCAGGCCCGGCGGCGGCGGCCGTTCTCATTATCGGTGGGGCGGGGGGTGTTGCCTCCAACGCCATTCAGCTCGCGCGGCAACTCACCGATCTCACCGTCATCGGCACCGCCTCCCGGCCCGAGACGGAGCGCTGGGTGCGGGAGCTGGGCGCCCATCATGTGATCGACCATCGCAAGCCGCTGGCGACGGAGGTCGCGGCGCTCGGGCTCGGGGCGCCCGGTTTCGTCTTCTCGACCACCGAGACGGATACGCATCTGAAGGAGATCGCGGCGCTGATCGGCCCCCAGGGCCGGTTCGCGCTGATCGACGACCCTAAAACCTTCGACATCAGCCTGTTCAAGCCCCGCAGCGTCTCGGTGCATTGGGAATTCGATGTTCACCCGCTCGATTTTCGAGACGGCGGATATGGGGGAGCAGAGGGTCTTGCTGAATGAGGTCTCCCGGCTGGTGGATGCGGGAACCCTGCGCACGACGCTCGGCGAGACCTACGGGCTGATCAATGCCGGCAACATCAAGCGGGCGCATCTCCTGATCGAGAGCGGCCGGGCGGTCGGCAAGATCGTGCTGGAGGGGTTCGGCTGAACCCGCAGCGATCGGGCTCTAGAGCGGTATCGGTTCGCTTTCGCTCACGATTCCGCTCTATGCTCTTGATTGAGAACGCAAATCTTCGGATCAGGTGATTCCACCTGATCCGATATTGCTCTAGCCCTTGGCGCGAGACCGCAGGCTGCGGGGCCCGGCGCTCTCGGGCTTGAAACGCGGCTTGCGCGCATAATCAGGCCGGTCGCCATCGCCACGCGGTGCCCGGGGCCGGCTGAAATCGCCGCGCGGCCGGAAGGCTTCGGCCGGCGGGCCATCCGCCTGCTCGATCCGCATCTCGTTCTCGCCCGCATCGCGCAGCGCGGTCATGAAGCCTTCCGATGCGGCCTCCGTGATCTGGAACCGCGTCTCGTTCTCGGTGATGCGGATCGCGCCCACGTCGCGCTTCGTGACCTCGCCCAAGCGGCAGATCAGCGGCAGCAGCCATTTCGGGTCGGCCTTGTTCTTGCGGCCGACGCTGGTGCGGAACCAGACCATCGGCTGGCCCTCGGTCGCATGAACCATCGGCGTCCGCTCCCGCCATTCGCCGCGCGGCGCGTATTCGCGCGGCGCCCGCTCGGCGGGCGCGTAGGATGGGGCGGCCGACGGCTCATCGATCCCTGCGCGGGCGCCGGCGATCTCCTCGGGCGCGGGCAGGGCCTGGCGGCGCAGCCGGATGAAGGCGGCGGCCAAAGCCTCCGCCCCATGGCGCTCGGCCATCTGATAGGCCAGCGCCGCATCCTCCTCCGACGGCGGCACCGAGAGGAAAGGATCGTCGAGAAGCCGCTCCCGGTCCTGCGCGCGGATTTCATCGGCGGAGGGTGCCGTGCTCCAGCGCGCCGTGATGCCGGCGGAGGCGAGTAGCTGTTCGGCCCGGCGGCGGCGCGAATGCGGCACCATCAGCACGCAGATACCCTTGCGCCCGGCGCGCCCCGTGCGGCCCGAGCGGTGCAGCAGCGTTTCCTTGTTGGTCGGCAGGTCGGCATGAATGACGAGGCCGAGGTCCGGCAGATCGAGCCCGCGCGCCGCGACGTCGGTCGCGACACAGACGCGGGCGCGCCCGTCCCGCACCGCCTGTAGCGCGTTGTTACGCTCCTGCTGCGACAGTTCGCCCGAGAGCGCGACGGCGGTAAACCCGCGCGCGAGCAGGGCGTCCGCCATGGCACGCACGCCGTCCCGCCGGGCGCAGAAGATGATGGCCGGCTGGTCGATCAGCCGCAGCGTGTTGACGGTCGCGGCCTCGACCGCGCTCGGGTCGATCCGCATGCCGCGATACTCGATGTCCTGATGCGGCTGGCTGCGGTCCACCGTGTCGATCCGCAGCGCGTGCTGCTGGAAGCGCCGCGCCAGCATGGCGATCTCGCGCGCGATGGTGGCCGAGAACAGCAGCGTCCGCCGCTCGGCGGGGGCCGCGTTCAGGATGAATTCAAGCTCGTCCCGGAAGCCGAGGTCGAGCATCTCATCCGCCTCGTCCAGCACGACGACGCGCAAGCCCGACGGGTCGAGCTGACGCCGCTCCAGATGGTCCTTCAGCCGCCCAGGCGTGCCGACGACGATATGGGCGCCCCGGGCGAGGGCGCGCGCCTCGCTCCGCGCATCCATGCCGCCGACGCAGGAAACGACCCGGCCCCCGGCATCCCCATAGAGCCAGGTCAGCTCGCCATGGACCTGCTGCGCCAGTTCGCGCGTCGGCGCGATGATGAGCGCGAGCGGAGGCCCGGCCGGCGGCAGATGCTCGGCGCCGGCGAACAGGGTATCGGCGAAGGCCAGGCCGTAGCCGACCGTCTTGCCGGAGCCGGTCTGGGCGGAGACCAGCAGATCCCGCCCCGGCTCGGCGGCGAGGATTTCCGCCTGCACGGCGGTCGGTTCCGCATAGCCGCGCGTGTCGAGGGCACGCGCCAAGGCGGTGTGGAGGGTCGGAAAGGGCATAGTGGGTGGGAAATCCAAAGGGATGTGAGGTGGCTCCATACCGCATCCGCCCGCGAAATCCGCGAGAAAAACCCGGGCAGGGGAGGCGTGCATGAGGCGAAAGGCGGATGCCGGCGCCGGGCGCGCGGGCAGGCGGCGCCTGGGGTTCGCGGCTTTCCGTCACAGAGGGGTTGGCGTGGCGCGTGCAAAAGGATTACGAGGACGCTCATGTCCAGAACTCGGCTCTGCTTTCCCCGGGGTGCCTTCTGATGTCCGCGTCGCTCGCGCCCGCCCTGACCGATGTCGCCGCCCTGTCTTTCGAGGATGCTCTCGCGGAACTCGAAAAGATCGTGCGCGGGCTGGAGAGTGGCCAACAGAAGCTGGAGGAGGCGATCACCGCCTTTGAGCGCGGCAGCGAACTCCGCCGCCATTGCGAGGCCAAGCTGGCCGAGGCGGAAACCCGCATCCAGGCCATCGTCGAGCGGGCCGACGGCACGCTCGGCACGCGGCCGGTCGCCTGAATGGTCACTGAACAGAATGGGACCGGCATGAAGGTCGTCGTGAGCGAGCATCCGGCCAAGCTTGGCGAGGCGATGAAGAAGCGGGCGCAAGAGGTCGAGCATGCGCTCGATGTGCTGCTGCCGTTGCCGGACGGGCAGGAAAAGCGCCTGATCGAGGCGATGCGCTACGCCGTCCTGGGCGGCGGCAAGCGGCTGCGCGGCTTCCTGGTGATGGAGGTCGCCGCGCTGTTCTCGCGTCGCACCGGCCTGCGCCGCCCGCGTCGCCGCCTCGGTCGAGATGCTGCACGCCTATTCGCTGGTGCATGACGACCTGCCGGCGATGGACGACGACGATCTGCGGCGCGGCAAGCCGACACTGCCACCAGGCCTTCGACGAGGCGACGGCGATCCTGGCCGGCGACGCGCTGCAGACCCGCGCCTTCGAGGTGCTGGCCGACGGCGACACCCATTCCGACCCGCAGGCCCGCTGCGAGCTGGTGGCCGCGCTGGCGCCGCCGCCGGCGCGCGCGGGCATGGCCGGCGGGCAGATGATCGACATGCTGGCCGAGGGCCAGGACGCTGGACGCGCCGCGAGGTCACGCGGCTGCAGGCGCTGAAGACCGGCCGGCTGATCCAGTACAGCGCCGAGGCCGGCGCGATCCTGGGCCGCGCCCCGCCGCAGCAGCGCCACCTGCTGGCGGCCTATCGGCCGCGATCTGGGCGCCGCCTTCCAGATCGCCGACGACCTGCTGGACGCCGAAGGCACCGCCGAGGAGATCGGCAAGACCGCCGGCAAGGATGCCGCCGCCGGCAAGGCGACCATGGTTGCCGATCCTGGGTCTGGAGCGGGCGCGCGCGCAGGCCGATATGCTGGCTAGCCAGGCCGCGCGAGCATCTCGACAGTTTCGGCGATCGCGCCGCCAATCTCGCGGCGCTGGCCGACTTTCGTGGTGTCGACGACGGAGCTGAGAATGGAGCCCTGATGCGCCCCGCATACCCCGCTGCTCGACCGCGTTCGTATCCCGGCCGATCTGCGCAACTTCTCGGCCGAGCAGCTGCGCCAGCTGGCCGACGAACTGCGCGCCGAGACGATCGACGCGGTCTCCGTCACCGGCGGCCATCTCGGCGCCGCGCTGGGCGTGGTCGAGCTGACCGTCGCGATCCACGCCGTGTTCGACACGCCGCGCGACCGGCTGATCTGGGATGTCGGCCACCAGGCCTATCCGCACAAGATCCTGACCGGCCGGCGCGACCGCATCCGCACGCTGCGCCAGGGCGGCGGCCTGTCCGGCTTCACCCGGCGCGCGGAGAGCGAATACGACCCGTTCGGCGCCGCCCATTCCTCCACCTCGATCTCCGCCGGCCTCGGCATGGCGGTGGCGCGCGACCTCAAGCGGCGCAGCGACGCCGATGACGACCGCCACGTCATCGCGTGATCGGCGACGGCGCGATGAGCGCCGGCATGGCCTATGAGGCGATGAACAATGCCGGCGCGCTGCAATCGCCGCCTGATCGTCATCCTCAACGACAACGACATGTCGATCGCGCCGCCGGTGGGCGCGATGAGCGCCTATCTGTCGCGGCTGATGTCGTCGCGCAGCTTCCTGTCGCTGCGCGAACTCGCCGCGCAAGATGGCCAAGCGCTTCCCGCGCGCGCATCGAGCGCACCGCCCGCCGCGCCGAGGAATATGCCCGCGGCATCCTGACCGGCGGCACGCTGTTCGAGGAGCTGGGCTTCTACTATGTCGGCCCGATCGACGGGCACAATCTGGACCATCTGCTGCCGGTGCTGCGCAACGTGCGCGACGCCGAGGAAGGCGGGCCCGATCCTGCTGCATGTCATCACCCAGAAGGGCAAGGGCTACGCCCCGGCCGAGGCCAGCGCCGACAAATAGCACGGCGTCACGCGCTTCAACGTCATCACCGGCGAGCAGGCCAAGGCGCCGCCGGGGCCGCCGAGCTACACCAAGGTGTTCGCCGACGCGCTGATCGCCGAGGCGGAGGCCGATCCGCGCATCGTCGCCATCACCGCGGCGATGCCGTCCGGCACCGGGCTCGATCGCTTCGCCAAGAAGTTTCCCGAGCGCTGCTTCGATGTCGGCATCGCCGAGCAGCATGCCGTGACCTTCGCCGCCGGCATGGCGACCGAGGGGATGAAGCCGTTCTGCGCCATCTACTCCACCTTCCTGCAGCGCGCCTACGACCAGGTGGTGCACGACGTGGCGATCCAGTCGCCTGCCGGTGCGCTTCGCCATCGACCGCGCCGGGCTGGTCGGCGCCGACGGCGCGACCCATGCCGGCAGCTTCGACCTCTGCCTATCTGGGCTGCCTGCCGGGCATGGTGCTGATGGCGCCGTCCGACGAGGCCGAGCTGATGCATATGGTCGCGACCGCGGCCGCGATCGACGACCGGCCGAGCGCGCTGCGCTATCCGCGCGGCGAGGGCACCGGGGCTTGCGCTGCCGCAAGCGCGGCAAGGTGCTGCGCGATCGGCCGCGGCCGCGTGCTGCGCGAGGGCAGCGAAGGTCGCGATCCTGTCGCTCGGGCCGCGGCTGGCGGATGCGCTGCGAGGCCGCCGACGAGCTGGCCGCGCGCGGGCTGCCGCACCACGGTCGCCGATGCGCGCTTCGCCAAGCCGCTCGATACCGCGCTGATCGAGCAGCTCGCCCGTCACCATGAGGTGCTGATCACGATCGAGGAAATGTCGTCGGGCGGTTTCGGCGCCGCGGTGATGCACCACCTGGCCTGGCCGGCTTGCTGGACGGCGGCGTGAAGCTGCGCCCGATGACCCTGCCCGACCGGCTCATCGACCACGACACCCCTGCCGGCCAATCGATCGAGGCGGGGCTGACGGCGAAGGACATCGTCGCGACCGCGCTCGGCGCGCTCGGCATCGCGGCCACTTCGGGCGCTGCGGTGCGTGCCTGATGTCTGCGACGATCGCGGATAGGGCGCGCCAGTTCCGCAACGCGCTCGGCTCCTTCGCCACCGGCGTTACTATCATCACAACCCGGTCGCCGGACGGCGCCGATGTCGGCGTGACGGCGAACAGCTTCAACTCGGTCTCGCTCGATCCGCCGATGATTCTGTGGAGCTTGGCCAAGACCTCCACCAGTTTCGACGCCTTCATGGTGGCCGAGCACTTCGCCGTGCATGTTCTGGCGATGGACCAGGAAGGTCTCTCCGGCCGCTTCGCCAAGACGAATACCGACAAGTTCTCGGGGCTGACGGTGGAGCGCGGGCGGAGTCCATCCCACTGCTTCCCGGCTGCGCCGCCCGCTTCCAGTGCCGCGCGGCCTATCGGCATGAAGGCGGCGACCACATCATCCTGGTCGGCGAGGTTGACGAGTTCGACCATGACGGCCACGCGCCGCTGGCCTTTCATGGCGGGCGTTACGGCATGTTCATCCGCAACGAGCCGCCCGCGACACCGCCGGAAGTGTCGGCGGTGCTGCTGACGGATCTGCTGGGCCGGGCCGAAGACGGCCTAACCCGCAGGATCGACGCCGATGTCGCGGCCTTCGGCTTGGCGCCGCATGAATTCGATCTGCTGCGCCTTCTTGCGGCGGGGCCGCGCAGCCTGGAACAGCTTGAGGATCTCGCCGGCCCCGCCGGCGATACGACGACGGTTGTGCTGGTCGAGGATCTGGCCGCGCGCGGCCTCGTCTCACCGCCCGCCAACGGCACGGTCGTCATCGCGGCGGCCGGGCAGGACGCGGTCGCCGCCGTGACCGCGCAGATCGAGAAGACCGAGGCAGAGGCCCTGGAGGGGCTGACGGCGCATGAAGCGGTTTTGCTGCGCCGGTTTCTGGCGCGGGTGGTCAAGACCGTCGACGCCTAAGAGGCTGTTTGAGAACTCTACCGAGGCGGTCATCCGGCGCGGCTTTCTGCGCTTCCGGGGCGGGTGGCCTTTCACAGCCACTCCGCTCCGGTTCTCGAAAGTCACGCCCTACTGTGCCGACAGTCGCAGGTTGAGGGCGCGTTTCGCCGCATCGACGTTCGCCCCGAGGAACGAAGCCAACGGAATTGGCGCGGCGGGGTTTGCCGTCACGGTCAGCGTTTTCGGATCAGCAATGAAAGCCCCGACCTGCGCGCCCGCGTCGGGCTGATCGGGCACGAGCGCCGCCGCCATGAAGGACAGCGCCAGCTTGTCGTCATTCGTCTCGTCCTCGGGCGTCTTGCCCTGCTGCCGCGCCAGCATCGCGATAATTCGCTGTACAAGAAAATCATTGGTGAAGGTGGCGGTGAACGGCCCGACCTCGATTGCGGCGATGGCCGCGACTTCCGCGTCCAGCGTCGTGGCGGCCTGCCGGGGCATATGGCTTATCTGCGCCGATAGTTCGAGGCTGCCCAGGCCGCGCGCGGTCAGGACCATGCGCTTGATCGTCGCATCGGCTTTCGCGGCGTCATAGAAGCCGCTCTCGCTCAGGTCGAGCACCAAGCTGTCGAGGCCGATCGCGCCGAGCGCCTGCGTCAAATCCGGGTCGATGTCGGCCGGAATGGTGAGGCCGTTGATGTCGACGACGAAGTGGGTGGGCGCGTTGCCGGAGGTCATCTGCGTCACCGAGTTCAGCGTGATCGCGCTGCCGACGGGCCGCTTCACCGAGATCGCGGAGAGGGATAGCCTCGCCAAGCGCACGCCGCCGCGTGTCGCCAGTTGCATAGCGCCATCCGAAGTGGCGGCGGCCGGGTCATGCAGCAGCGGCGTGGCATCGATGCCCGTCACCTCGATATGGCCGACCTTGAACGTGGACTGCGTCGCGGTCGTCCCTTCAAGACCCGCCATCGCGATGCGGGCCAGCGCCCCGTCGGCATAGCCGGAAATCGAGAGGCCGCCGAGCGTGCCGGGTACTCTTGGTCTTGCTATCCTGAAAGTGGAAGCCGGTCACGCCGACTGATCCGATGGCGACCGACGCTGCCGCATCACGGCCGAAGCTCCAGGTTTTGACGTTGCGCGTATTGGGCGGGACCGCGAAGGGCCGCGCGGCGAAATCATCCAGGTTGAGGCGATCGATGGTGGCGAGCCCGCCATCATCGTCGCTGTGGAACCCGTTGATCTCGGCATGGCCGATGAGCTGGCGCGGCGCAGTCCAGCGCGGCGCGCCCGGCACATAGCGGCCGGTATCGAAGACCGCATCGAGGCCGCCGAGATCGACTTGGCTCGCGGAGGCCGAGGTGATCCCGTTCCCCTGCTTGTCGGCGAAGCCGACGGCGCTCGCCGCGTGGATATAGCCCGCGTCGTAGCCGGTGATGGAGAGGCCGGCGAGGGTCGCGCCCTCATCATCGGCGATGCCGTCGGCGGTGATGCTGTCCGCCGAGAGGAGGGTGCCGTTTTCCGGGGCGATGAGCCAATTCGGCAGCCCGGCCGGCGGCGGCACGCCCGCCGCGAGGGCGGAGACGTTCACCGCCTGCACAAGCGCCGCCGTGGCGCTATGGCCGCCCTTCCACAACTGCACCCCGACCAGCCGAACCACGGTTGCCTGCAGCGGGTTGGCGGCGCTGCCATCCCCGTTCAGGTGATGCAGAACGGCTTCGTTAACGCTGAAGGCCGGATGGCCGCCGCGCGAGATCGTCAAGCCGTCGATACGCAATGTACGGGTGAAGACGTTGAAGGCCAGGTCGTTGTAATGGCCGGTGGTGCCGGGCGGCAGGCTCGCCAGCGTCTGGTTCAGGCTGGCCCGCGCCTGATGCTGGCCCCAGATCTGCGCGCCCCCCGCGACCGCGACGCAGATCACGATCAGGGCCGGGCCGGCGATGGAAAGCTTCGTCAAGCGCTTCACGGGGGTCTCCTTCCGGGGGTGTTTCTTCTCAACCGGCCGGGGAAACGGCGCAAGAGCAGGCAGGGGATCGTGGTGGACAGTTAACGCGGACAGTTAACTATGGAGCGCGCCGCTGAGAAACGGGATGAGCATATCCTGCACGCCGAGCGCGGTGATCTGCACGCCGATGGCCAGCAGCAGCAGGGCCACCACCCGCTTCACCGCGCGCGACCCGGCCGGCCCGAGCGCGCGGCCGATTCGCTCCGCATAGGTGAACAGAATGCAGACGATCGCAGCGACGGCGGTGGCGGCGGCGGAGACGCCGAGCAGATAGGCGGGGTTGAAACCGCCGCCGGGCCGCGCGGCGCCAAGGGTGATCGCGACCGAGATGGCGCCGGGACCGACGACCAAGGGCATGGTGATGGGGAAGAAGGCGATATCGGCGGCAGGCGCTGCCGGCTCAGGCGCGGCCGGCTGAGGCGCGGCTGCCCTCATCCTCCGTCTTGGCCGCGTCGGCGAAGAGCAGGTGCCAGCCAGTCGCGGCAACGGTGAGACCGCCGCCGACCTTCAGCGCCGGCAGGGTGATGCCGAAGAACGTCAAAACATAGGAACCCGCCCAGAGCGCACAAAGCAGGATGATGAGGGCATAGAGCCCGACGCGGCGCGCCGTCATCACCCGCTCGGCATGGCTGTGATCGGCGGTGAGCTGGCTGAACAGGACGGCGTTGCCGAGCGGATCGACGATCGAGAAGAGCGCCGAGAAGCCGAGCAGGAAGCCCGCCGGGAAGGTTGAGAAGCTGCCGAGGACGGAGAGAAGCGGCCCCACCGTGTCAGCCCTTCGCGGCGGCGATGACGGGAAGCAGCAGGGTCTCGACGCCGGCGGCGACGATCTGGACGCCGATGCAGAGAAGGATGAGCGCGAAAAGCCGCGTCATGGCGCGGGCACCGACGCGGCCGATCACGCGGTCGATGCGGTCGGCGAAGCTGAACAGCCCCCAGATCATGAGCGCCATCGCCAGCCCCGCGAGCGAGAGCGTGAGGAGATAGGGCAAAGCCGCGGGACCGGGCGGCCGGGCTGCGCCCAGGGTGATGCAGACCGAGATGGTCCCCGGCCCGATCGTGAACGGGATGCTGACCGGGAAGAAGGCGATGTCACCGATATTCTCGGTCGCCGCCGTTCGGCCTTCCTGGCGGATCTGCTTCTCCTTCTCCGCCTCGCGGCGTTCCGGCGCGTGGAGAAGGTGCCAGGCGCCGACGGCGATGACGAGGCCGCCCGCGACCTTCAGCGCGCCCAGCGTGATGCCGAAGAAGTTCAGCACATAGGAGCCGAGCCAGAGCGAGAAGAGCAGGAGGCCGAGCGAATAGAGGCTGACGCGCCGCGCGAGGCGCTGTCTCTCGCCGTGCGTGCGATCGGCCGTCATCTGGCTGAAGATGACGGCGTTGACCACAGGATTGACGATGGAGAAGAGCGCCGAGAAGGTGAGCAGGAAGGTTTTCGCCATCGGCGCAAGGCTGGCGATGATAGCCTGGGCCTGCATCGATCCTCCACCCGATCCTGCTCATCAATATTTTAGAGCGTGATTCCGACCTACGGTGCTTCAACCTTCGGTCATCTCGCTCTATGCACCCAGAATGGCAGCGCGGCCCGAAGGGTCAAGGCGCGCGAGGGTTTTTGGAAGCAGGGGTCGATGCCGACAGCAATACAATGGCTTTGTATGATACCGACGACGCTTGCGGTCTGCATCGCGGTCTTCGGGTCGGCGGCGCTCTCTGTCGCGGGGCTGATGGTCTTCCACTACAGCGTTCCCCATAAGCTGCGGAGCCTGCACAATGACCTCGCGGGTTTCGTGCTCGCCATCGTCGGCGTGATCTATGCGGTGCTGCTGGCTTTCATCGCCGTCGCCGTCTGGCAGAACTACACCGATGTCGACAGCCTGGTGCAGACGGAAGCGAACCTCGTCGACGACCTCTATCGGGACACGGTGAGCCTGCCGCCCGACGTCGCCGCGCAGTTGCGGGAGAATCTGTTCGACTACACCGAAACGGTCGTTCGCAAGGAATGGCCGCGCATGGCGCAGTCGGCGCCCCCGCATATGAAAGGCTGGCGGGTGCTGGACAGTTTTCACCTGGTGCTGGCCCAGGTGCAGCCGCAGAGCCCAACCGCCCTCGCGGTGCAGACCGAGATGTTGAACACGCTCGACAAGCTCTATGACGTGCGACGAGGCCGGTTCCACGCCGCGCAATCCGGGCTGCCGCCTATCGTCTGGTGCAACCTGCTGGTGGGTGCGGTGATTTTGATCTTGTTTAGCTACCTGTTCGGTGCGCCGCGGCTCGCGATGCATGCGATGATGGTGGGGTTGCTAGGGTCGTCGATCGGGCTCGTGCTGATTCTGATCGTGCTGCTCGACAATCCGTTTTTCGGGCGGAGCCATGTCTCCGTCGAACCGTTCCAGACACTGACGGTCGCGGTGGAGAAGATGGACTTCCCGATGGTGAATCAGATCGAGGGACGGGAGGGGAGCGTGCGGGTACCCGCGACCGACACCGCCAACCCGCCCTGATCTCTGTCTCTGGTTAGGAATGCAAATCTTCGGATCAGGTGAGTCCACCTGATCCGATATTGCTTATTGGCTCACCGAAAGATTGGAATAGCCGTAGTCGGACGTGCCGGTGGTGCTGCCCTCGCCGAGAATGCCGACGGCGCCGCCCGTCGCCGGGGCCACGACGGCGAGATGGCCCAAGGCCGCGCCGTTGATGGAAAGCTGCACCGAATTGCCCTTCGTGACGACGCGGAGCGTGTTCACCGCGGTCGGGCCGGTTTTGATGCTCGGGTCCTTGATCCATCCCGTCAGGCTCACCCAGGTGCCGCCGCCCTGGGTTGTATGATGCGACACCGAAAACGACCCTTGGGCGGCGCTGACCCCGAAATAGTAGTAATCGCCGAGCCCGTTGGACCAGAAGACCATGCCGGCATCGCCGGTTTGGTTCGCTGTCGCCGTCACCGTCAGGCTGGCGTCCATATCCTTGAAGTTGAAGCCCGCATAGGTGATGTAGTTTGAATAGTTCTGCGTCTCGACGATATGGACCGCGCCGTCCTTCAGCATGATGACCGAGCCTTGCGGCCCGAAATTCAGCGGCCAGGAGGTGAGGGGGTCGGTCAGAACGACCTGCTCGGCCCGGGCCCCCTGGTCACGAAAGACCAGCAGAAGGGCGGCGAGCCCGAATAGGACGCAGAACCGGCTTACGTGCTTCATCGCTGTTCCCCTAGCGTAGTGTTCAGGCGGCCTGGCCGTGAGGCCAGCGCCCTGTGTTATTATAATCTCCAGACGGTTTCAGCTTGGCCGATGCGGGTACAAACGATCGGGGATGCCCGGCGTTTGGCAGAGGGCGCCGGCTCCTCACTCACGGGCCGTGCTGCCGAGCTGCTCCCGCTCCAGATGGCAGCGGATCGCGTGGTCGCCCTCTCGCTGGATCAGCGGCGGCTCCTGCTCTTCGCAGATCGCGCCGATCTTGCGCGGGCAGCGGGTGTGGAAGACGCAGCCCGAGGGTGGACGCATGGCACTCGGGATTTCGCCTTTGAGGCGGAGCGAACCGCCGGCCTCCTCGGACGCCGAAGCCGCCATCAGGCTTTCGGTGTAAGGATGATGCGGCCCGCAGGACGACGGCTTCGGCCGGCCCGATCTCCATCAGCCGCCCGAGGTAGAGCACCGCGATACGGTCCGAGATGTAGCGCACCACCCGCAGATCGTGGCGAGACGAAGAGGTAGCTTACCCCCTGCTCGGCCTGCAGATCGGCCAGCAGGTTGAGGATGGCGGCCTGCACCGAGACGTCGAGCGCGGAGGTCGGCTCGTCGCAGACGACGATGCGCGGATCGCCCGCGAAGGCGCGGGCGATCGCCACGCGCTGCTTCAGGCCGCCCGAAAGCTGGCGCGGCCGCATCGGCAGGTAGCGCTCGGCGAGGCGGATATGGCTCATGAGCCCGCCGAGCTTCTCGATCAGCGTCGGCCCGCGATAGCCGCCGAGCTTGCGCATCGGGCGGCTGATGATGTTGCGGATCGTCTGGCTGCGGTTCAGCGCCGCATCCGGGTTCTGGAAGACGATCTGCAACGCCTCCAGCTCCGCCGGCAGCCGCCGCGTGGCGCCGGCGGCCAGCTTCTGCCCGTTGAGCTCGATCACGCCGTCCGGGTCGGGCGCGGTCAGGCCCAGCAGCAGCTTCGCGAGCGTGGTCTTGCCGCTGCCGGATTCACCGACGAGGCCGAGGGTCTCGCCCGGCCAGATTTCCAGCGAGATATCCCGCAGCGCATAGACGGGCGCGGCAGCGGAGCCGAAGGTTTTGCCGATGCCCGTGGCGCGGATCACTGGGCGAAAGGCGGGTGCCTTCACCCGATCGGGGGGTGGCGCCGGCGGCGTGGAGCGCGGAAGGTTCGGCGCCTGCTCATGGAAGTGGCAGCGGCTCAGCCGGCCGGCCGAGACGGGGATGAGCGGCGGCTCCTCCGCGCGGCAGATATCCTGCGCGAGGCCGCAACGTTCGGCGAAGACGCAGCCCTGGATGCCGGCGAGGCTCGTCGGCAGGAAGCCGGGGATCGTGTCGAGCCGTGTCTTGTGCTTGGAAAGCCCCGCCTGCGGCAGGCAGCGCAGCAGCCCGACTGTGTAGGGGTGGCGCGGGGCGGTGAAAACCTCCCGCGTCGGGCCCTCTTCGACCAGGGTGCCGGCATAGAGCACGCCGACGCGCGCGCACATGCGGCTGATCACCGCCAGGTTGTGGCCGATGAACAGCACCGAACTGCCCATCTCCGCCCGCAGCCCCTCGATGAGGTCGAGCACCTCGGCCTCCACCGTCGCGTCCAGCGCGGTTGTCGGCTCGTCGAGGATGAGCAGCGTCGGGTCCACCGCCAGCGCCATCGCGATCACCACACGCTGCAGCATGCCGCCCGAGAGCTGATGCGGATAGCGGGTCATGACGCGCCCGGCATCGTTGATGCGCACACGCTGGAGCATGGCCTCCGCCCGGCCAATCCGCTCGGCGGCGGGGATGCCCGCGATCTCGAAGACCTCCGCGACCTGTTGGCCGATGCGGATGGAGGGGTTCAGCGCCCGCCCGGGGTCCTGATAGACCATGGAGATGTTGCGCGTGCGCAGCCGGCGCAGCGCCGCCGCGTCCATGGCCAGCGCGTCCTTCCCCGCGATATGGATGCCGCCCGCGCGCACACGGCCATTGGCGGGCAGGTAGCGGGTGACGGCAAGCGCCACCGTTGACTTGCCACAGCCGGACTCGCCGACGAGGCCGAAGGTTTCGCCCCGCCCGATGCGGAAGGATAGGCCGCGGATGACCTGCCGGTCCCGCCCCCGCACGCGATAGGCGATATCGAGGTCCCGCACGTCGAGCGCGGCGGCGTCGGTTTCCTGCATGGGGCTGAGAGCGTCAGGCATCGAACACCGCCTGCACGCCTTCGGCGGTGAGGTTGACGCCGACGACGAGAGAACCGATGGCGAGGGCGTAGAACAGCACCGTCCACCAGAAGCCGCCGCCGATCAGCCCGTAATTCTGCGAGATCGACAGCCCCCAGTCGGGCGAGGGCGGCTGAATGCCGAGGCCGAGAAAGCTGAGGGAGGCGACGGTGAAGATGGCATAGCCGAGCCGGACCGTCGTCTCCACCAGGATCGGCGGCATGACATTGGGCAGGATCTCGACGAACATGATGTAGAGCGGCTTCTCGCCGCGCAGATTGGCGGCGGCGATGTAGTCGAGGCTGCGTTCGCCGAGAACGGCCGCGCGTACCGTGCGGCCCACGACCAGCCCGAAGGAGAGGCCGATCACGACAATGACGGTCGTGTTGGAAATGCCGAGCGCCGTGATCACGAGCATGGCGATGATGAGCAGCGGCAGCGCCAGGAACGCATCGACGATACGGCTGACGACATCGTCGGTCAGCCCGCGCGCATAGCCCGTGATCAGGCCGAGGATCGTGCCGACCACGGTGCCGAGCAGGGTCGCGAGTGGCGCGACGACCAGGATATCGCGCGAACCGACGATGACGCGGGAGAAGACATCGCGGCCGTATTGATCCGTGCCGAACCAATGATCAGGTGAGGGCGGGGTCAGCGTGTTCAGAAGGTCAGTGTCATCGGCGTTGTAGGGCACGATGAGCGGCCCGAAGATCGCCATGACGACCCAAAACAGCAGGATGATCATCCCGGCGATGAAAAGCGGCGAGCGCAGCAGCAGCCGGATGCGGTCGCGCGCGATGCTCCGTGGGGATTCGAGCGCGCGGCGCGCGGCGGGCGTGGGCGGCGATACCGCCGGCACCGGCGCTCCCGGCCCCGGCGTGACATGTGCGCTCATTCCCGGCCTCCGAAAGAGATGCGCGGATTGAGCGCCGAGTAGAGCAGATCGGCGATGAGATTGGCGCCAACATAAACGACACCGATGACGAGAATACCGGCAGCCAGCATCGGGAAGTCCTTCGCCTTGGCGGCGGCGAAGATGAGGCTGCCGATACCGTGATAGTTGAACAGCGTCTCCACCACGACGAGACCGCCGATGAGATAGCCGCATTGGGTCGCGATGACAGTGATGGTCGGCAGCAGCGCATTGCGCAGCACATGCCGCCAGATCACCTGACGATAGGAAAGGCCCTTCAGCACCGCGGTACGGGTGTAGTCCGACGTCAGCGCCTCGATCATGCCGGCGCGGGCCATGCGCGCGATATAGCCGAACAGGATCATGAACAGCGGTATCGAGGGCATCAGCAGGTAGTAGATCTGCGTGAGCGCGCCCGCATTGTTGGGTGGCGTCGCCGTCAGCGGAAAGACGCGCAGCCAGATGCTGAAGACCATGATGAGGACGATGCCGGAGACGAATTCCGGCACCACGGTCGCCGAGAGGCCGGCGATGACGATGGTGCGATCGATCCAGGTATTGACGCGGAGTGCCGCCACCACGCCGCCGATGATGCCGAGCGGCACGACGAGGATGAAGGCGATACCCGCGAGTTTGAGCGAATTGACCAGGGCATGGCCGATGAAGGGGCCGACCGGAGCGCGATAGGTATAGGACATGCCCATGTCACCGCGCAGCATTCCGGTGATCCAGCTCCAATACTGCACGAGCAGGGGGCGATCGACGCCGAGCTGATGGTTCAGCGCGGCGACCGAGCGCGCATCGGCGAAAGGCCCGAGGATCGCGCGGCCGACATCGCCGGGCAGGACCTGACAACCCGCGAAGACGATCATGCTCAACAGCCAGAGCGTGATCACCGCCAGCATGAGCCGGTAGAGAATGGAGCGATAGAGGCCCATGCTGCTTTTTCCCCTGCGGCTGTCGTCAGCTCTGGCTGATGCTCACCGTCTGCAGGAACGGCCGGTCGCCGATCGCCGGCAGGCCGCTGACCGCCTTCGAGGTGGCGTAGAGATAGTTGTAGAAGTAGCCGAAGATCACCGGCGTTTCGTCGAGCAGCAGTTCCTCGATCTTGCCGGAAACGGCGCGCTGCCCGGTCAGGTCGAGCGCCTTCACGTAATCGACCACCAGCGCGTCATAGGTCGGGTTGTGGAAGCGGGCGGCGTTCCAGGTGCCGTTGCTGGTGAGCGGGGCGTTGAGGAATACGTTCGGCACGCCGCGATTGCCGTAGTCGGTGATGCCGAGCGGCACGTCGAGCCAATCGGATTGCCCCGGCACGGCTTTGCCGTAATAGGCGTCCTGGCTTTCGATATGCAGGTTGATCTTGATACCGATCTTCTTGGCGAAGCTTTGGATCAGCACGGCGTAATCGGGAATCTCCAGGAAATCCTCGGTGGTGAGCGTGACCGAGAAGCCCTGGCCCACGCCCGCCTGCTCCAACAGATCGCGCGCCTTCTTCAAATCCTGGTCGCGTTGCGGGACGGAGCTGTCGGTCGAGGGGAAAGCCGGGCAGAAGGGACTGTCGTTGCCGACATCGGCATGGCCCTGGAACAGGCCACGGACGAGCGCCTTGCGATTGATGGAAAGGGCGAGCGCCTGGCGCACGCGCTTATCCTGGAAGGGGCCGGCGTTGCATTGCATGTGGACCTGCTCATGCGCGCTCGACCGGCAGCTGATCACGTTGAACTCAGGGTTGTTGAGGATGGCGCGGCCGGCGGACACCGGCATCTGCGCCAGCATATCGACCTGGCCGCCCTGCAACGCGAGCACCTGCGGCTGCATATCCGCGTAGAAGGTGAACTCGGTGCGATCGAGCAGCGCCTTCGGCCCCCAATAATCCTCATTCCGAACGAAGGAGGCGCCGGTCTTCGGGATGTATTTCTCCAGCTTGAAGGGGCCGGTGCCGACGAAGGTCTGTTCAAACCCGCCCGTGTAGTTCGCCGGCAGGATCACGAGGTTGTAATTGTCTGATGACAACACATAAGGGAAGTTGCCGTTCGGCGCATCAAGATGGAAAGCGACCGTGTAGTCATCCACCTTCTGGCTATGGCCGGGCGACAGCACGCCCTGGAAGGCCGACAGCGCGTTGGAGGCATTTTTCGGATTGATCAGCCGCTCGACGCTCGTGATCACCGCATCGGCGTTCAGGGGCTCGCCGTTGGTGAACTTCACGCCCTGACGGATCTTGAAGGTCCAGACCGAGCCATCCGTATTCGGAGACCAGCTGGTGGCGAGCACCGGCTTCAGCGTGAAATCAGGGTTGAGCGCGCAGAGGTATTCGGCGGTCTGCATCGCCATCATCAGCCCGCCGTCATCGGCGATGGTGACGGGGTCGATCGCCCCCGCCGGCATCGTCATGGCGACGCGGAGTGTGCCGCCCGGGGCATTGGCCGCGCGGGCGGGACGGATGCCGCCCATGCCCATGGCGCCCGCCAACGTGCCGAGAAGCGGCAGGGAAAGGCCCAGCCGTGTGCCATGCGCCAGGAAGCCGCGACGGTCGATGCGACCGGCGAGCGCATTGTCCATGAGGTCGTTCTCGACCTCGGACAGGTTCCGGCGGATTTGAGAAATCAGTTGATCGCGCTTGGACATTAAATCCTCTTGATTGGGCGTAACCGGGCTTGAACGGGCGGCTCTGGAACGACTTCGCAGTTACGACGATTGCGCTTCGGCCATGCGCAGCGGGAATGGGATCACGGCTGGAAATCGGGCCTTTGTCAATTGATGGGCACGCCCATTCCCCGGGGCGGCAGGTTTGGTGGCGTGGGCGAGCAACCCGGCCCCTTGACCCAGCAAGGATGATGCCACGGATAGGCTGATGAGCGATCGGGCTCTACATATTATAGGGCGCTGCTCACGATGCGCGCGCGAAAGGGTCCTGATGCCGCTGATCGACCGCAGATGGCTGCCGCTCAATGCTTTGCGGGCGTTCGAGGCGGTCGGCCGCCAGCTCAGCTTCACCGGCGGCGCGCAGGCGCTGCATGTGTCGCAGAGCGCGCTGAGCCGCCATGTCGCGAGCCTTGGAAGATCTGCTTGGCCGGCCGCTGCTGGAACGCCGGCCCACGGGCCTGGCGCTGACGCCGGCTGGCGCCGCCCTTCTACCGGTGGTGCGCAAATCCTTCGATCGGATTGAAGACGTGATGAACGGCATCCTGCGGGAGGAGGCCGGCCATCAGCGACGCCTGCGCGTGCATATGCCGCCGTCCTTCCTGCATCAGGTGGCGCTGCCGATCCTGGGCGATTTCCGGCGCGAATTCCCCGATATCCTGGTGGACGTGTCGAGCAGCCTCGGCACCGGCCTGCCGCCGAACGAGGTTGATGTCGCGGTGGTCTATGATCGCCCACAGGCCGGCGACACGGTGCGCGACCTGCTCTGGGTCGTGCGGGTCACGCCGGTCTGCGCGCCCTCGGTCGCGGCAGCGGAGCGCGGGGCTCGACCTGCCGCCTTCCTCGCGGCGCAGGAGCTTTTGCATGTGAAGCTTCATGGGCGAGCCGATCGGGACCGCCTGGTCCCACTTCGCGCGCCAGCTTGGCTTCGCGCTCGACACGCAGCGGGGCATGGCCTTCGACACCGTGACGATCGCCGCGCAATGCGCGACGGCGGGGCAGGGCGTCGTGCTCGCCGATGTCGATATGTTCGCGGATGATCTGGCGAAGGGGCGGCTCGTCGCGCCCTATGACGCGGTGGCGGAGGACGGCTACGGCTATTACCTCGCCTTCCATTCGGAGGATCTCGGCGACCCGGCGATCAGCCTCTTCCGCTCCTGGATGATCGCGCGGCTGGGCCGTGCCGTCCGCAAGGCCGGCTAGCCGCTTGGGCCAGATCATCTGGATCGCGTCCTACCCGAAATCGGGCAGCACCTGGCTGCGTGCCTTCCTGCACAACTACGTTCGCGACGGCGCGGGCCCGCATGACATCAACCGCCTGATGGATCTGACGACCGGCGAAAGCAGCGCGGCCCGCTACCGCCGGCACGATCCACGCCCGGCCTCCCGTTACAGCATCGCCGAGGTGCAGCGCATGCGGCCGCTGGTCCATCGCGCCCTGGCGGAGGCGGAACCCGGCCTCGTTTTCGTCAAGACGCACAACGCTTTGCTGGTGGTTGAGGGGGTGCAGACCATCACCCGTGATGTCACCTGGGGCGCGATCTACATCCTGCGTGACCCGCGCGACGTGGCGGTTTCCTACAGCCGTCATCTCGACCGGCCGATCGATGACACGATCGCGATGATGGCCGACGTGGAAGCGGCGACCGGCGGGACGGATGAAAAGGTCTATGAGCGGCTTAGCTCCTGGTCCGCCCATGTCCATTTCTGGACGCGCCGCCGGCATCCGGGGCTCCATATCATGCGCTACGAGGATATGCTGGTGGCGCCGATAGCCGCCTTCGGCGGGCTGATCCGCTATCTGGGACAGGAGCCGCCCGAGGCGCGCCTTTCCCGCGCCGTGGATTTCAGCGCCTTCGGAGAGCTACAGGCACAGGAACAGGCGCACGGATTTATCGAGCAGCCGGCACGGTCCAGCGGCGCCTTCTTCCGGGCCGGCCGCGCCGGACAGTGGCGGGAGGTGCTGAGCCCAGCCCAGGCCGCCCGTATCGAGCGCGATCACGGCGATGTCATGCACCGCTTCGGCTATCTGGGTGGCTGAACCCTACTGGGCCGGCCGGCTGACGCCGGTTTTCTGCGCTCCTATGCTCACGGCCTTCTACGGCCGCTGCGCTTCAGTGCTCGAAAACCAATGCCAGCCGGCTCAGCCCAGCGGGTTTGAGAGGTACTGCCAGAAGATATAGGGAGGCGCCGCCTAATCAGCCGCGAGCGGCATCTGCCGGCGGGCCATCGTCTTGCGGACGTAGTCCTCCGTCTCCGCACCGATACGGTCGGCGAAGTTCGCCATCACATGATCCGCGCCCTCATAGACGCGGTAGTCGATCGAGACGCCCTTCTGGGTGTTGAGCTTGTCGACGAGCTTCCGCACCCCGGGCTCCGCCACCATCTCGTCGGCATCGCCATGGATCAGCAGCCCGCCGGTGGGACAGGGGGCGAGGAAGCCGAAATCGTAATGCGTCGCCGGCGGGGCCACGCTGATCCAGCCCGAAATCTCCGGCCGGCGCATCAGCAACTGCATGCCGACGAAGGCACCGAAGGAATAGCCCGCGATCCACAGACCGCCGGAATTCGGGTTGACCGACTGCATCCAGTCGAGCGCGCCGGCGGCATCGCTGATCTCGCCGATCCCGCCGTCATAGCGGCCCTGGCTGCGGCCGACGCCACGGAAGTTGAAGCGCATCACCGAGAAACCGAGGCGCTGGAACGCCTGGAACATCACATAGGTAATGCGGTTGTTCATCGTCCCCCCGTGCAGCGGATGGGGATGCAGCACGAGCGCGAGCGGAGCGCCCGTCTCCTTGCTGTGGTGGTAGCGGCCTTCCAAACGACCATCCGGGCCGGCGAACATCACTTCAGGCATGGCGCGATAAAACCTATTTTTGATAGCGATTGGGCCGCCGGGCACGCCCAGCGACCGTCCGAGGCAAGTCCCTTCGATAAAGGCCTCGAAGCGAAACCGCATCCACTTTCGCTCTTCCGGCGCTTCAACTCCCGGGGGCCGTGCCGCAGCCCAGCCACGCGCAAGGCTGCGGCGGCGCGGGGGGATTGGCGAACGGCGCCCCAGCCGGCCGCGGTGACGCTCGCGGGACAGCGCTTTCATGGGGAGAGAAGAGGCGAAAGACGGATGATGGGATAGCAGCCGCCCCGGCAAAGCCTTTCTTATGTCCAGGACGATTGTGATATTACGGCGGCAAGCTGTCGATTTCATATGGAAATGTCGCATGGCCTTTATGTTTCTGCGCGAAAGCATCCGCGCCTATCGGGAGAGGGACCCGGCCGCCCGCTCCTCGGCCGAGGTGTTTTTCTGCTATCCCGGCTTGCACGCGGTATTGTGGCACAGGCTCGCCAGCCGGCTCTGGCATGCGGGTTTGCCGTCCACCGGCCGCTTCGTCGCCCATATCGGCCGCTGGCTGACCGGGATCGAGATCCATCCGGCGGCGAAGCTCGGGCGCCGGCTGGTGATCGACCACGGCATGGGCGTCGTCATCGGCGAAACCGCCGAGATCGGCGATGACGTCTATCTCTATCATCAGGTGACGCTCGGCGGCACGAGTCTGGCCCAGGGGAAGCGCCACCCCACGATCGGCGATGGTGTCATCATCGGCGCCGGGGCGAAGATCCTGGGTGCCATCACCATTGGCGCCGGTGCCCGGATCGGGGCCAACGCCCTCATCATTCGGCCGGTGCCGGCTGGAACGACCATGGTGGATGCGGCCGCCCGTCCGCTTGACCGGCTGCGTCGCGACCCCTGCTTTGATGCCTATGGCACGCCTTGCTCCGAGATGTCGGTCGACCCCTTGTTGCGGGAAATAGAGACGCTGCGGCTGGAGCTTGCCGAGCTGGAGGCCCGTGTCGAACGGATCGCGCGGCCGGTCGAGGCACGGCCGGTTCCGGTTCCGGCGGAAGCTGGGTCGCGGCCGGCCGAGGCGCCCCGCGCCGCCGCCGATTAACGAACGCCATGCGGCTCTATCTCGACGCGAATGCTACCGAGCCTTTGCGCCCGGAGGCGCGGGCTGCTGCCATCGCCGCCTTGGATAGCCTCGGCAACCCGTCCTCGATCCATGGCGAGGGGCGCGCCGCGCGGCGCATTCTGGAGGATGCGCGAGAGACGATCGGCGCCCGCTTCGGCGCCGCGCCGCGCGATGTGATCTTCACCTCGGGCGGGACCGAGGCCAATGCGCTGGCGATCCATGGCCTCGCCCAGGGTCGACTTGTCCTGCGCGGGGCGACCGAACATGCCGCCGTGATCGCGGCGGCGGGTGATGGGGCGGGTATCCTGCCCGTCGGCGCCGACGGTCTCGTTTCGCTCGAAGCGCTGGCCGCCATGCTGGCGGCCGAGAAGCCTGGCCTCGTCTGCCTCATGCTCGCCAATAACGAGACCGGCACCATCCAGCCCGTGGCCGAGGCGGCGGCGCTCTGCCGCGCGGCCGGCGCGCTGCTGCATGTAGATGCGGTGCAGGGCGCGGGGCGGGTGCCGTTCGATCTCGCGGCGCTCGGGGCGGATAGTATCGCGATCTCGGCGCATAAGCTCGGCGGCCCGACCGGCGCCGGGGCGCTTCTGCTGGCGCCGGATGCCGCCGGGCGGCTCGCACCCCTGCAGCTGGGCGGCGGGCAGGAGCGTGGGCGCCGTGGCGGCACGCCCGCTCTACCCGCCATCGCCGGTTTCGCCGCGGCGGCCCTCGCGGCACAGCCCGAGGATGCGGCCCGGCTCGCGGCCTTTCGGGATGCGATCGAGGCAGCCGCCATCGCTGCCGGCGCGGTCACGATTGGCGCCGGAGCACCGCGCCTCGCCAATACCGCCTGCCTCGCTCTGCCGGCCGTGCGCGCCGAGCAGCAGGTCATCGCGCTCGACCTCGCGGGGCTCGCGGTTTCGGCGGGCGCCGCCTGCTCGTCCGGCAAGGTGGCGCGAAGCCATGTGCTGGCGGCGATGGGCGTGGGCGCCCTGGCGGGCGAGGCCATTCGCGTCTCGCTGCCCTGGAACGCCGATGACGGCCATGTCGCCGCTTTCACCGCCGCCTATCGTGCCATGGCGGAGCGGATGGGGCGGCGCGCGGCATGATCTACCTCGACAATCATGCGACGACGCCGTGCGACCCGCGCGTCGTGCAGGCGATGCTGCCCTGGTTCAGCAGCCAGTTCGGCAATGCGGGCAGTGTCGAGCATGCGCTGGGGCAGCAGGCGGCCGAGGCGGTGGAGGATGCGCGCGGCCATGTCGCCCGGCTGATCGGGGCGGCCGCATCCGAGATCATCTTCACCTCGGGCGCCACGGAAGCGAACAATCTCGCGATCAAGGGCGCTGCCCGCTTCGCCCAGGGGCTCGACGATGGGCGCCGCCGCATCATCACCCTCGCCACCGAGCATCACGCCGTTCTCGACTGCGTGGCCGATCTGGCGGGTGAGGGGTTCGAGCCGGTGGTCCTGCCGGTCGGGCGGGACGGGCTGGCCGACCCGGCCCTGCTGGCGGAGGCGCTGCGGGTGCCGACGCTGCTGGTCAGCATCATGGCGGTCAATAACGAGATCGGCGTCATCCAGGATCTGGCCGCGCTCGGCGCCCTGGTGAAGGCGGCCGGTGCGGCCTTTCATGTCGATGCCGCCCAGGCGGCGGGGCGAATGGCGCTCGACGTCTCGGCGATCGGCGCCGATCTCGTCTCGCTCTCGGCGCATAAGATGTATGGGCCGAAGGGGATCGGCGCGCTCTACGTGCGGCGGCGGCCGCGCATGCGCCTCACCCCGCTGCAATCCGGCGGCGGGCAGGAGCGGGGGCTGCGCCCCGGCACATTGCCCGTGCCGCTGATCGTCGCGATGGGCGAGGCCGCCCGGCTCGCCGCCGCCGAGGGGCCGGGTGAGGCCGAGCGGCTGCGGGAGCAGACGGGCCGGCTGCTGGCCGCCCTGCGGGCGGACATGCCGGGCCTCGTCCTCAACGGCCATGCGGCGCGGCGGGTCGCGGGCAATCTCAATATCACAGTCCCTTCGCGGCCGGCCGTCGAGATTCTGCGGGATGTGCCGGAGCTTTGCCTGTCGACGAGTTCCGCTTGCACGACCGCCGCCGATGGCGGCGCCGGGCCGAGCCATGTGCTCATCGCGATCGGCGTTTCGGCGGCCGAGGCGCGGCGCAGCTTGCGGATCGGATTGGGACGATTTACCTCCGACGAGGATGTTCGGGCCGCAGCCAGGCAATTGGTGATCGCCAGCCGGGCGCCGGCCGCCGCCGACCACACCGAGGGATAAGAGAGCCAATGCCGAAGATGACCTTCGTCGAGCGCGACGGAACGCACCGCGAAGTGGATGCCCCGATCGGCCTCTCGGTTCTGGAGGTCGCGCACAAGCATGGTGTCGATCTGGAAGGCGCGTGCGAGGGGTCTTTGGCTTGCTCGACCTGCCACGTCATCATCGACCCGGAGTGGTTCGAGAAGCTGACCCCGCCGACCGAGGACGAGGAGGATATGCTCGATCTGGCTTTCGGGCTGGAGGAGACGTCCCGCCTCGGCTGCCAGATCGTGATCGACGAGGCGCTGGACGGGCTGGTCGTCAAGCTCCCGGCCGGAACCCGCAACGCGCAGGGTTAGAGCCCAAACGCCGTCTGGGCGCCTCGACGGGTAGGCGCGGCCGGCAAGGCCCGCGCAACGCGTGCGCGGGTGACGATAAGGGCGTCCTCGCGCCCCTAGAGCGTTTCCTATTCGCTTACGCTCACAGTCACCGCTCTAGCTCTTTGTTTTTACGAGCATCTTCACCCGATCAGATGATTCCATATGATCGGGATCTGCTCTAGATCGGTCACTTCGGGTAGACGAAGTGACCCCGATCTAGGTTTCTGATTAAGAACGCAAATCTTCCGATTAGGTGGTTCCACCTGATCCGATATTGCTCTACCCGAAAGCGCCGACCTCGTGGCTCACGGCGGCGCTGATCTCCCGCACCAGCGCGAAATACCGCCCGATCGGGGTGAAGATCTCCGCATGCTCCCGCCCATAGCCCAAGGCATCAGGGGAGGTGCCGGGCTCGCCGAAATCGGCACCGGATGTATCGTCGGGCGCGCTCGGGAAGATACGGCCGAGGGCGATCAAGGCCGCTGGTACGTCCAGCCGGAGCAGCCGCTGCTGTAGCCCTGTGCGCATGACGCCGAGGCGCGGCGCGAAATCGGGGATCATCGCGGTGAGGATCCAGATGCGATGAATGCAGGCCAGCCGCAGCGCGTGCAGCAGCATCTCGCGCTCCGGCATCGACGGCGCATCCGGCCAGGCCGCGCGCAAGCGCCAGATGGTCGGCGTGAATGCGCCGGAACATCGCCAGCACCTGAGACCAGATCCCGAAGCGTTCGAGGCCGGTGGCGACCGCCATCAGCGCCTCCCGCCGGCCGGGAATGCGGCTATGCCCGGCGCGGTCCAGCCAGGTTCCGGGGTCGAGCGTCTCGACCACCGCGCGCAGCACGTCCAGATCCGAATGCCGCAGCGCGTGGGAGGCGAAATCCATCGCCCGCCGGAAACGCGGGCTCGTGCGCCGCAGCTCCGACACCACATCGGGGTTGCGGCTGGCGGCCAGGCCCAAGCCCTGCAGCGTATTCGCGCACCAGCCGAGCTGCTGGAGGATGGCGTTGTTCGGGATCGCCCGCAGCTCCCGCGGGTGGCTGATGACGGCGGGGCCGCCGGAACTGTCGCTCTGCCGCGCGGCGGGGCGCGAGCCGGTGCGGTCGATCAGCGCCGGGCCGAAGGTGCCGAGCATGGCGGCATAGCCGGGATCCTCGACCAGCTCCTCCATGCTCGAACGGATGGTGGCGAAGAAATCCGCCGCGAAATCGGGGTCCTGATAGATCGGGTCATCGCCCTCCTCGGTCTTGTCGAGGGCGAATTCGGCGATCCGCAGGATCACCGAGCGGGCGAGTGCCGGCGTGCCGAACAGCAGATAGCCGTCGCCGCCCTGAAAGGCCAATTCCTCGCGGTAGGCGATGCCGGCCGCATCGAAGGCCCGGCGGCCAACCGCCGGCGAGAGATAGGCGAGCCGATCGTAAAGCGAGCCGGGATGAGCGCCGCGCCCGATGCTCTCTCCATGCGTGTCGAACAGGATGATCTCGACATCCTTCAGCCCGTGCTTGACCATGGCTTCGCAGAGCTTGAGGCGCAGCCGCTCGATCAGATAGGTCGCGGCGACCTGGCCGACATAGCGGCCGGAATCGGAATAGCCGAACTGGACGCAGAGCTTGCCCGTGCGCCGCAGATAGGCGCGGTAATGCGGGCTGCGCAGCGCCTCCTCGATGATGCGGCCGCCCTGGCTGAGCGCCTCCGCCGTTTCAAAGAGCGGGCTGATCTCGACCTTGTCCTCGATCCCGAAGAGCCGCGCGAAATAAAGCGCGGTGAGCAGCGTGTAGCCGGTCTCGGTCTCGGCGATGAGGAAGCGCACAGGGCTCGCCGCATCGATGTGCTTGACCATCTGGGCGACGGTCATCATCAGCCGGGGCGCCGATGCCTGTTCCGCCATCAGCGTGCCGAAATTGACGGCTTCCGGCTTCACCTCATCGAGGGCGGTATTGATGGCGCCGAGCAGCACCCGGCGGCGGGAGGGATCGGCCGGTGGATCGGCAAGCCCCAGGCGCTGGCGGACGCCGTTATGAAGCTGGGCCGAGTTCAGCCGGACATGGGTATGGGCGAGGCCGAGATTGTGCGAGACGAGCCCTGCCTTGACCACAAGGAGGGCGCGCTTCTCGCTGTCCTTGGCGTCGGCTAGTGCCGCCGGGAAAAGTGCCAGCAGCGGCTCGGGCGAGACGAGCGCATCCTCCCGCCGGCCGACCAGGGCTTGGCCGAAAGCGCCGACGGCCTCGATATCCGTCCCGTTCGGGGCGGCGGCGATCTGGTCCCGCACGGCGCCGATCGCCGTCTGCACGCGGGCGAGGATGGGTCCGGCGCTTGGCAGCGGGGCAAGCTGCGCCTCCACCCGCTCAAGCTGGTAGAGCTTCATGCGCAGCCGCAGCCGCAGCGTGTCCCACCAGCCGATATCGGTGCGGCCGTCCGTATCGTAGCCGACCCAGCTGGTGAGGGTGATCGGCCGGGGTGCCAGATCAAGCCAGCGTCCGGCCCAAGTTTCCCGCGCGGCATCGAGAATGGCGCCGGTCAGCAGATCGAGCGCGTCACGCCCACGGGCAATGGCGGCGCGTGCTTGATCGAACTCATCTTCCAGCGAGACCGCCATGGGCCGGTGGGAGGTAAAGCAAGCATTACTGTCCTCACCCGTGGCCGCATGGGCCAGCGCGTCGGCGACGGGATAGGGGAGTGAGAAAGTCGGGTGCGCCGTGAAGACGGCGGAAAAGCGCGTGCGCTCCACCGCGCGGCGGAACTGCGCGAAGGGGATGGCGCTATCATTCGGGTCAGGCCGCACGAGGCGCTTTGCCAGGGCCGCCATGGCATCATCCGGCGGCTCACCGCTGCTGAGGCCGACATAATCGGCGATCCGCGCCGCACGCTGCTGATACGCCTCATCGCGCAGCGAGCAGACGAGGCCGGAGAGGTCGGCGTCGGTCAGCAAGCCCTGATCGATCCGGCGGGAGACGGCGAGCGCCATCGTCATCACCGGATTGCTGAACGGGTCCTCCGCCGCGCGGTCGATCGCCGCGCGCATCTGGCCGAGCAGATCGGCGGCGAGGACCGCGATATGCTCCGGCTGATCCGGGGAGGTGACCGGGATGGTGGCCGGGGTGTCGCCGAGGGTGTTTTGCTGATCTGCCATGCGCCTATTGTGCATCGCAGCGGCGCGGGGGCAATCGCTGCTTTTCACTTCGCGTCGTTTTTTGTTGGTGGCGATTTGTCGGCGGCGATCGGGGGCGTGGTCTTTGATGTCGGGACGCTTGATCCGGATCGGTGGCTGCACTAATAGAGCGGCAACGCGCCGGTTCGGCGTGCTGAGCGCTGTCCCGTTCGTCTAGAGGCCTAGGACGCTGCCCTCTCACGGCGGCAACAGGGGTTCGAATCCCCTACGGGATACCAGCGATTTTCAATCATCCAGGGTCTTTGCTGAGGCGGTGAACGGCTCAGTACCAGAATGCCGCGAGCTGATCCTCCCGCTGGCCACGCGCGGACAACGGCCGGATCGTGAGAATCATGGCGCCCCTTACGCCAGTTTCCACCGCCACGCCCGCGCGGCAGGTGATCTCGACCGGCGCGAACGCGGCCCCGGGCAGCAGAATGCCGACCGTCGCGGCGAAGGGGCGCGGGCTGTCCGCATAAGCGGCCGCGATCAAGGCATCGAGCTTTGGCAGGTCGGCCGGCACGATAAATCGTTCGAGCGACACGCCTGACATCTGCGGCGGGGTAAGGCCGAACAGCCGCGCCGCGGATGGCGCGATATGCAGGACGCGCCGCTTCTCGCTGACGAAGCAGATATCGCCGAGGCTGCCCGGCATCGGCGGGACGGTCTCATCCGTGGCGGTGCTGAGCGCCGGAGACAGGCTCGCCCGCGCCGGCCGTGGCTGCGCGGGGACGCCAAGCTGCCCGACCCAGCCCGCCACGACCGCCAGCCCGAAAAAAAAGGCGGCGGCGGGATAGGCGATCAGCGCGACGCGCAAACAGTCCAGAAATTCAGGCGCCTGATACCAGGCTGGGTAGACGACCTCGGCGCCGTTGAAGGGGGCGACGGCGCCGGTGGGCTCGCCTTGCGCGCTGAGCGCGATGACCAATTCGAGAATGAGGTAGGCCGAAGCCACGGTGAAGACGACCAAAGCGACGCCACGGCAAACGCCACGGAAGCCAGCGGATAATCCACGATCCATCGTTTGACAGCGCCCGACCGCATAAGACGGCTGAATCTAGAACCGGGGAGAAGCTTCTACAAAGCTCTTTGTTCGTAACAACCGGCACCATTGGGACGATTTCGCTCGGGCGGAGCGGTATGCGCGAAAGCGCCTCGGCCATGGTTTGATTTATTTTTAGCCCCGCTGTTCATTTGTTGGGCGAAAATGTTTCGGTAATCCTGGCGTAATTTTTGGAGGCCAAAAACGCGGCGGCCGAGGCCATGGCCACGAGCAGATGCACAGTCAATGTGCTGATGGCCGCGTCGGCCCGTGCCAATGACCCCAAAAATGACCGCATTCATTTGCGCCGCCCTGCTTTGGCATCAATCTTGCTCTCTGTCCCCTCAAGTCATGGTTTCGATCCCTGTGGGAGCGTGAGGTGATTGAGAGGAAGGGCCTATCCCCCTTCATCACTTTTTCGCGAGGCATATCGAGGACCTGGCTGCGGGTTCGCCGGCTGACCGTGTCGTCGCGGGCGAACCGCAGATGGTGTGTTTCTGGCTAACCAAGCGGGGGGTATCGACGTGCTTGTTCCTTCACCAAAATGGCTCGATTCAGGCGATAATGCCTGGCAGCTCGCCGCGGCGACCTTCGTCGCGCTGCAAAGCGTGCCCGGCCTCGTTATTTTCTATGGCGGCGTCGTCAAGAAAAAATGGGCCATCAACTCAGCCTTCATGGCGATCTACGCCTTCGCGGCGGTGATGATCGTCTGGATGCTGTGGGGCTACAACATGGCCTTCGGGCCGCAGTTGTTCTCCTTCCTCGGCACGCCGAAATCCGTGCTCTCATCTGCTTTCGAGCTGGGCCAGGCCGTCATCCCGGCGGCTTCCGGCGGCATGCCGGCGCTCGGCTTCGGCATGTCGACGATGGTCTACTTCCAGTTCGTCTTCGCCGCGATCACCGTGATCATCCTGGCCGGCGCCGTGCTCGGCCGCATGAGCTTCAAGGCCTGGATGATCTTCGTGCCGCTGTGGATGACCTTCATCTACACCGTCGGCGCCTTCAGCCTCTGGGGCGGCGGCTGGCTCTCCGTCCTCGGCGTGGTGGACTTCTCCGGCGGCTACGTCATCCATCTCTCGGCGGCGGCCTCCGGCTTCGTGGCTGCGGCGATCGTCGGCCCGCGCCTCCAGCGTGACCGCGACAGTTTCGAGCCGAACAGCCTGCTCGTCACCCTTGCCGGTGCCGGCATCCTGTGGCTCGGCTGGAACGGCTTCAACGGCGGCGATCCGTACTTCGCCAACGCCGATGCCGGCGCGGCCGTGCTCAACACGAACATCGCTACCTGCGTCTGCGTCATCGTCTGGACGCTGCTGGACTGCTTCCGCTACGGCAAGCCCTCCGTCATCGGCGCGGTGAACGGCATGATTGCCGGCCTCGTCGGCATCACGCCCGCCGCCGGTTACGTGAACGGCTATGGCGCGATCATCATCGGCGTCGTGGCGGCGATCCTGCCCTGGGTACTCCATGAACGTCTTCGCGAAGTGGGGTTTCATGCGGAAGGTCGACGACACCCTCGGCGTCTTCCACACCCATGGCGTCGCCGCCGTGGTCGGTGGCTTGCTCACGGGTGTTCTCGCCGACCCGAAGATGCTCGAGTACGTCGGCACCGATAAGGACGCGCCGGGCGTAAGCGTGACGGGTGGCCTGCATCAGCTCATCCTGCAAATCTACGGCGCCGCCTTCATCATCGTGCTGAACGTGGTCGGCACTTACATCATCCTGAAGGTCATTTCCTTCATCACGCCGCTGCGGATGCCGGATGCGATGCTGCGGATCGGTGACGACGCGGTGCATGGCGAGGAGGCATACGCGCTTTATGGCGACGGCTCTCGCGTGCCGCTGCCTGAGTCCGAGACTTTGGTTTAATCGACACCGACCATCCGGATGGACGAGGCGAGGGGCGGCCGACTGGCCGCCCCTTTTCGCTGGTTAGATTGACTCGCGCACCACGCGCCCAACAATCTCGGGCTCACGCTCGATGATCCGTAATAACAGCCGCGCCGTGACATCTGGTTCGCGGCGCCCCTGTTCCCAGTTATTGAGCGTGGCAGCCGGGATTCCAAACCTCTGCTCAAATGCCTTGGTGCTGCGGAAGAATTTCTTTCTGATGGCCCGCACCCTATCCGGCGGCATCGGGCTGATACGCACCGTCTCAAGCGCTGTCTCGCCCCGCTTCCAGGCGCCCGCCTCTTCCATGCCCTGAATCAGGGCCTCTCCGAGATTGTATTCGTCAGCCATTGTCCCATTCCTCCATCGCGCTCAGCAGCCGTTTGCGTTGATCCGGCGTGAGGTCGGCTCGCTCTGCCTTGCTATAGGCAGTCAGCAGCACAATGACACCGCCGACATCAGCGGCGATCGCCCAATCAATGGCGTATCAGCCGAGATTTGCCGCGCCGCTCACAGCCGGAAGATCAGCAGCCCGAGCACGATCAGCAGCCCCACCACGATGAGCGCCAGTACGGCGCTCACCGTCTTCCAGAACAGCAGGGGGTTGCGCACATGAAACGAACGCCGCAGCCGGACAGGGCGAAAGCTCTCACCCGTCTCCAACGCCAGCACGAGGTCGATCGCGTCGGGGAAACGATCCTCGCGCGGCAGAGCCAGCGCCTTCAGGATAGTCGCGTCGATCCAGGCCGGCAGGTCAGACCGATGGCGGATGAGCGGCGTCGGCGTGGTCTGCCGTGGCGGCGCGAAGCTGCGGTTCTCGCCATAAGGATAAGCGCCGCCGCTGAACATGCGATAGAGCGTGACGCCGAGCGCGTAGACATCCGTCTCCGCATCGCCGCGGTTGGTGCCGGCGAAGAGTTCCGGCGCCATATAGCTCGGCGTGCCCGGCACGCCCGCCGGGTCGATCGGCTCGTCCTCCTCGATCCCAGGCACCCGCGCCAGACCGTAGTCAATGAGCCGGACGACACCCTCCAGCTGCAACATGACATTGCTCGGCTTGATATCGCGGTGAATGACCCCTGAGCGGTGGAGGGAAGCCGTGGCTTTGGCGAGCGTCACGGCGATGGCGAGACCGTCCTCCAGCCCGATGCGGGGCTGGCGGCTGAGCCGTTGCTCCAGCGTTTCGCCCGGGTAATAGGTCATCACCGAATAGAGCTGTGTCTGGCGGCCTGGGTCCGGCTCTGGCGCCTGGCCGAGCCAAGGCCCGCTCAGGCGCGTGGTGATCCAGGCCTCGCGCAGGAAGGCGGCCCGCACCAAGGGCGCGCGCGACAGGTCGGGGTCAGGGAATTTGACGACGACGGTCTGGCCCGTGGTGCGGTCGGTCGCGCGGAACAGGCGGCTCATCGGGCTGTCGGAGAGGATGGGGCCGAGTTGATACTGATCGACCGATTCACCCTCCTGCGGCAAAGGCCCGATGGGCAGTGCCGCGATGCCGGCGGCCAGATCGGCCCTGTTGGCGGCCGGGATTTCGAGGACATCGACGATGAGGGCGGTCGCGTTGTCCCGACCGCCCGCTTGCAGGGCGGCCGTGACCAAGGATTGGGCGGTTTCGTCCGGCGCCTCACGCAGGCGGAGGATCTGGGCGATGCGGGTCGCCGTCAGCGTGCCATGGACGCCATCGCTGGTCAGCAGAAAGCGGTCGCCGGGGGCGGCCGGCTCGTCGCAATAATCGGCACGGCTGCCGCCCGCGAGGCCGATCGCCCGGCTCAGCACCTTCGGGTTGAGGTGATGGTCGGTCGTCATCTGCATCAACTGCCCACCCGAGAGGCGGTAGAGCCGCGAATCGCCGATATGGATGCCGTAGGCGCGCCGGCCGCGCAAGACGAGGGCGGTGAAGGTTGTCGCCATCTGCGCGAGCTTCGCATCCGTCCTGCCCTGGGCCTCGATCCAGTCGGAAATGGCCGAAAGCGCCGCCGCCGCCGCCTGCGGCACCGCGAGCGTCTGCTTCTGTGCGAGGAAACCGTCGATAAAGCCCCGCACGGCGAGTTCCGCCGCGACGCGGCCGCCGGAGGTGCCCGAGACGCCGTCGGCGATGGCCGCGATCATGCCCTCGCTCAGCCGGCTTTCGCGGGTGCCGAGATAGGCGAGGGCGAAATCCTGATTCTCCGCGCGGGGGCCCCGATCGGTGGCGAGGCCGATCCGCACGTCGAGCCGGCCCGGATCGAAACGGACAAGGATGCTGTCCACGCGCCCTCTTTTCTCCGATCAATAGAATTCGCCGGGACCATGCCTTGGCACCACCCGGACGTCGAGCCCCCCGGCCCGGCGGGGCCGTTGGACCTCCCTTCGCGAAGCCTTATGATGGCGGCGCGACAAGAGGCGTGCGAGGTATGGCGATGTCTGGCGGAAATTGGGTGCGGGTGGCGATCGGCGTTGCCGTGGCCCTCGGGGTGGCGGCCAGCGCGCATGCCGCGAACGCGGCTCCCTCGGCGCTGCACTGCATGAATACGACGAGCGGCGCGACCTGGGATATTCCCGTCGATCTCGCCCATGACAGGGTCGATTCAGTGCCGGCGAAGATCAGCGGCGCCACCATCTCCTGGGTCGATGCGACGTTCCATTATTACGATTTCGACCGCCGGACCGGCACGCTCGACATGCACGTCGCCTCCAGCACCGGCGGCTTCTACCTCACGGACCGATGCGTGCTCAAATAGAAGATGGCCGCGCTGGACGAGGATGATGATGAGGCGGACGGCCCGCCCAAGCTGCCGGGCGGCAAGTTCTACATGACGCCCGAAGGCCATGCGCGGCTGGAGACGGAACTCGCGAGCCGGCGCGAGGAGCGGCACCGGGTGGTGGAGATCGTCGCTTGGGCGGCGGGCAATGGCGACCGCAGCGAGAATGCCGATTACAAGGAAGGCAAGCGGCGGCTGCGGGAGATTGACCGCAGGCTCCGTTTCCTCACGCGCAGGCTGGCCCATGCCGAGGTTGTCGACCCCGCACGCCAAAGCCAGCGCGATCGCGTCTTCTTCGGCGCCACCGTGACCTTCGCGAATGAGCGGGACGAGACGGTTCGCGTCACCATCGTCGGTGTCGATGAAGCGAGCATGGCCGAGGGCAAGATCAGCATCGCGTCCCCGATGGCGCTGGCGCTGCTGCGCGCACGCTCCGGCGACGAGGTGACGGTGCGGACGCCGCGCGGGCCGGAGCGGATCGAGGTGATCGACATCCGCTACCCATAACGCTCAGATAATAAAGACCTCGTCATGGGTCGCAACATAGAGAGTACCCGTCGGGCGTCGCCCAGCCACGGAACATCCCCTGCGTGTTGTAGGGCATGACGACATGGCCTGACCCGTCGATCGCGATGAGTCCGGCGCCGATGCTGTAGGGCGCCAGATCCTCGAACACCACGCGGTCGGCGGCGGTGATGAGGTCCTCGCCCAGATGGCGCATCCGGCTGGCGATCTCATGCCCCACTACATGGCGGATGAAAACCTCTCCGGCGCCGGTGCATGAAACCGCGCAGAACCCATCGCGGGCATAGGTGCCGGCGCCGATGATGGGCGAATCGCCGACGCGGCCGACCGGCTTGTCGGTGAAGCCGCCGGTCGAGGTCGCAGCGGCGAGATGGCCGGCCGCGTCCAGCGCGACGGCTCCGACCGTCCCGTGCTTCTCGGCCTCGCTCGCGGTGCGGTGCGTGCCCGCCGCGCGATGGGCCTTCATGCGCGAGAGTGCATCCCGTTGCTTATCCGTTACCAATCCGCCGGGATCGACCATCGGGAGCCCATGGGTACGGGCGAAGTCATCGGCGCCGTGGCCCGTGAGCATGAGGGTCTCGCCCAGTTCCATGAGCGCGCGGGCGGCGCGGACGGGGTTGCGGATATGGCGGGCGGCGCAGACGGCGCCGGCGGCAAGCGTCGCCCCGTCCATGATCGCGGCGTCGAGCAGGGCTTCGCCCTCGGTATTGAGAGCGGAGCCGAAGCCCGCGTTGAAATGGTGGGCGTCCTCCATCACCACGACCGCGGCTTCCACGGCGGAGACGGCGCTGCCCCCGCCACGCAGCACCTCCCATCCGGCGCGGAGCGCGCGGGCGAGAGCGTCGCGCGCATCGGCCCAACCTGCTTCGTCGAGATCGCCGCGCGCCATGACCCCGCAACCGCCATGCAGGCCGAGAGCGATGGGGGTCATGTGTATTTCCATTCAATCGTGGCCGCGCGGGGCGGTCGCCGCGGACAGGGCACTGTTCTTTCGGAGGTAACCCTGCGCCCATCGGTCTCGAGGGCCGGCGACTTACCTAGCCAGTGGCGCCGCCGCAGCGTCAGGACCATGGCGCAATACGGTTATCGCGAACAATTCGGCCGAAGGAGTGGGCTTTTTTCCCACGCGGTAACCCGGGTAGCGACAATTCGGTTACCTCAGCCAAACCAAAAGGAGAGGGTTTCCCCTCCCGGCAAAATCCGGACAGGGTGCCGGCGGATTCCGGTCGGGGCGTGCGGCGTTTCCTAAATCCCGAGAAAATCATATTGATTTCAATTTGTTATGGTGCCGGGTGAGGGATTTGAACCCCCGGCCTTCGGTTTACAAAACCGCTGCACTACCACTGTGCTAACCCGGCAGACCCCGAATATTTCCAAACCGCCCGATCCAGCCTCGGGGCGCCGGCGGCGGCGGGGCATGAATACGAGGGGCCGCCGCGCCCCGCAACCCCGAAATCCCGCCTCGGGTCTGGGCCGCCAAAACCGCCGATTTGCCCACGCCCGCCTTTGCCATATCATCCATCCGCAAGCGCCCCGTTTACCGCCGGCCAGCATAAATAAGCGAACGCGACCGGCGTCGCGCCCAAGCGGAGGACCGACCATGACGAAGGACTGGACCATCCCGGCCGAGCTGCAGCCCGACCCCGCGAACTATGTCTTCAATCTTGATGCGACGCTCAACGCGGTCGTGGCCCTTCGCGCGACCGCCCCGGCGGATGCCTTCACGGCCGCCGCCCTCGGGACCGAACGCGAGGGCTCGGGCGTCATCATCGGCGATGACGGGCTGATCCTGACCATCGGCTACCTCATCACCGAGGCGGAGGAGGTCTGGATCACGACCGCCGATGGCCGCTCCGTTCCCGGCCACGCGCTCGCCTTCGATGCGGAGAGCGGTTTCGGCCTGGTCCAGCCGCTCGGCAAGCTGCCTCTCCCCAAGCTCGAACTTGGCGATAGCGAGGGCGCGGCGCTGGGCGAGCCCGTGGTTTTCGCCTCCGCCGGGGGGCGGCGGCGGGCGATCGAAACGCGCGTCGTCGGGCGGCAGGAATTCGCGGGCTATTGGGAATATCTGCTCGACAACGCCATCTTCACCGCGCCCGCGCATCCCTTCTGGGGCGGTGGCGCGCTGATCGATCGCCATGGGCGCCTTGTCGGCATCGGGTCGCTCAGCCTGCAGCAGGGCGATGCGCAAGGCCGGCGCCTGGACATGAACATGATCGTGCCGATCGACCTGTTGCGGCCGATCCTCGGCGATCTCCGCCGTTTTGGCCAGGTCAACCGGCCGCCGCAGCCCTGGCTCGGTGTCTACGCCATGGAAGATGATGAGAGGGTGGTCATCGGCGGTGTTGCCGATGGTGGCCCGGCCGATCAGGCGGGTCTGCGTCAGGGCGACCAGGTGCTGGCGGTCGATGACGAGGAAATCACCGATCTCGCGGGGTTCTGGCGCTCGGTGCGGGAGCGGGGGCCGGCCGGCGCGCGGGTGACGTTATCTCTCCAGCGGGATCATCGCCGCTTGCGGGTTCCGATCGCGACCGTCGATCGTCGCAGATTGCTCAAGTCGCCCCGCATGCACTGAGAGACAGTCGCGGAGGCGATGGTTTCTTCAGCCGCGTTGTGACAGGCTGCGCGGGCGCGACAACAACACTGGGAAGGGGAGGCGGAGATGGCCAAAGGTCGGGACAAGGGCGGGCGAGAGCCGAAGAAGCCCAAGGCGAACAAGAAAGTGGCGGCGGTCGAGTCGAGCCCGTTCAAGCAGCCGCCGGCACCGCCGGCCAAGGGCGCCGGCAAGAAAGCTTAATACGCGGGGCTTGGGGCGGCCGCGCTTGCACGCGGTCCGAATGAAAAACGGGGAGCATGAGGCTCCCCGTTTGTATTTTCACCCGACGTAAACGTTACGCGGAGTAATACATGTCGAACTCGACCGGGTGGGGCGTGTGCTCAAACCGGAACACTTCCTTCCACTTCAACTCGATATAGGCTTCGATCATGTCCTTTGAGAATACATCGCCCTGGAGAAGGAAGTCATGATCGGCGGCGAGGGCCCCCAGCGCTTCGCGCAGGCTGCCGCAAACCGTCGGGATTTCCTTCAACTCCTCGGGCGGCAGATCGTACAGATCCTTATCCATGGCGTCGCCCGGATGGATCTTGTTCTTAATGCCGTCGAGCCCAGCCATGGCGAGCGCCGAATAGGCGAGATAGGGGTTGGCGGTCGGGTCGGGGAAGCGCACTTCGACGCGCTTCGCCTTGGGGTTCGTGGTGTAGGGGATGCGGCAGGAAGCTGAGCGGTTGCGGGCCGAATAGGCCAGCAGCACCGGCGCCTCGAAGCCCGGGATCAGCCGCTTGTAGCTGTTGGTGGAGGGGTTGGTGAAGGCATTGCAGGCCTTCGCATGCTTGATGATGCCGCCAATGAAGTACAGACACATTTCGGAAAGATCGGCGTAGCCGTTGCCGGCGAAGAGCGGCTTGCCGTCCTTCCAGATGGACAGATGCGTGTGCATGCAGCAATACGTTTTTTGCTGATTTTACTGGTTCGTTCTCTTCTGATTTTACTTCGTTCCGTTCGTGTTGCTATCCGCAAAACGCCGCGACGCGTTTGCCCGGCAGGGCCGGCAGTGACTCACCCGTTCGATAGTCGCGCCACGCGCGCGAAACAAGCCGTGTGCGAAACGCCGGAGCGGTTGGATTGTAATCGCGCAGGCGTTTCTGAATAAAATCGAAGCGCAGATCGTTTTCAGCCCGCGTTACCACGAATGCGCCAGCGCGCCGGAGGGCCGAAAGTGGTTCGCGCAAGCGGCCGAGGGGAACCAGACCCCCGCGCCCGAAGGGATCGAGTCCATCTATGACAACGATGTCGAAGTCGCGGTCAAGCCGGGCGTGCTGAAAGCCGTCATCCAACAGAAGCACGTCTGTGGCAGGGAATTGGCGCAGCAGGATTTCAGCCGTCTCATAACGCTTTGCCCCAATACCAAGCGGAACGATACCGGTACGCAGAAAGATCTGCGCTTCGTCGCCCGTCATGAGCGGAGAGACTTTGGCGCCGGGCGGAAGTACAATGCTGTCTGCAGGAAACCGCCGGCCATAACCGCGCGTTAGAATTGCCGGTGACCTGCCATGAGTCTTGAGCACGGCGGCAAGGTAGTTGGTGAAGGGAGTCTTGCCTGAACCGCCAACGGTGATTCCACCGACACTGATGACTGGAACTGGAAGCGGAAGCAGTCCGGCAGCGCGCCGCTCCGATCCGCTGCGTTTGAAGTTGCCGCCCCATTTCCAAAGCAAGGCGAACGGTGTCAATACCAGACGGGACAAGAAACTGCGCGGCGTGCGCCAACACGCTGTGTGATACAGCGGCCACAGCTGTTCGGCAATCGCTTGTGAGACACCTTGCTGGCTGCGGACAAACTGCTGCGCGCGTTTGCCCAAATCGGCGGCACGACGCGGATTGGCCAGCAAATCGTGAATAGCAGGGAGCAAATCTTTTTCGCGCTGGATTTGCAGAAGAGCCTGGTGTTCGAGAAAATCGCGAGTGATGACCTCAAAGTTGTGCATGTGGGGACCAACCACAACCGGAACACCGGCCGCGCCGGGTTCAATAATGTTATGCCCGCCGCGAGGCGCCAGCGAACCACCTACAAAGACGACGTTCGCCAGCGAATAAAGTCCGGCCAGTTCGCCTATACTGTCGAGCAGGAGGATACCGGGCAGGCTGAGAGTGGAGTCCTCTTGCAAGGCAGTACGGCGGAGAAAAGGTATTCCCGAAGCGGAAAGCTTGCGAGCGACCTCTGGAAAACGTCCGGGCTGACGCGGCGCCAGAATGAGCAGAAGCTTGGGAAAATCTATAGCAAGCTTGCGAAACGTGTCAATCACGAGACTGTCTTCATCGACCGAGTGGCGAGTAATGCTCCCCCGTTCATTGGGGCCCACAGTGGAAGCGGCGATCCAAACCTGCTCGGCGCCAAACGTGGGTAGCACCGATGGCTGAGGAGTGGCGGCCGCTTCATACTTCAGATTGCCGAGAATGGAGAGGCGCTGCGCGGGCACGTCGAGTTGGCTGTAGCGGTCGCAGTCTGTGGGGCTTTGGACGATGACACAATCTGGAAGTTTAAGGATGGGCGCAAAGAACCAGCGAAAGGAATGATACTGGGGCCAAGTACGATCAGAGATGCGGCCGTTGACAATGGCAAGGCGCACATTGCAGCGGCTGATTTCGGAATAAAGGTTGGGCCAGATTTCCGTTTCGAGGACAATAACAAGCGCGGGGCGAATGGTGTTCAGGACCGCGCCGGACTACGGATGCGAAATCAATGGGCGCATAGAAAATGCCATCCACCAGCGGGCCGGCTTGCCGGATTGCCGCCTTCCTGCCGGCAATGGTCGCAGTGGATAGATAAAACGGAATGCCCGGTTGTTGGGCACGCAGGCGCGTGATCAGCGGCAGGGCTGAGGCGACCTCGCCGAGGGACACGGCGTGCAACCAAATGGCGCCCGGTTTCGTCCGAGAGAAGGATTGGGGCAGATAGCCAAGCCGTTCGCGAAAATGGGCGCGGTAGGCCGGGCGGAACACAAGGCGCCCAAGGAAATAGAAGAAAATCAAAGGAAATGAAACGTACTGAATTAGCCGGTAGAGGAGGAGAGCGCGCGTGATTCGAGGGACTCGTTTCTTGTTTTTGAGTATAGCGTTGATGGCGGCGATTTTGTTGGCAGCGCCATGGAGCGAGGAAAAGCCGTTCCAGGCGGGCAAGGCCGGCGACTATGCTCACCAGATGTCGGAGCAGGTGCTGGTGGGCGCTAAAGCGTTTGACAATGCCGACTTGGTGGCGAAGCTTTTGGCAAGAAAGTGGACTTGTTGAAGTATGGTGTGCTGCCGGTTCTGGTGGTGGTGGAGAATAAGCGGGACAAATCGATTGACCTGAGAGACATGGAAGTGAGTCTGGTGGCCGCGGACGGAAGGCACGTATCGGCGGTCAGCCCGGATGAACTCCCACTGCTATCAAAAGATGGCCACCGCCGGCCGAAACAACCGGGAGAAGGCTTCCCACTGCCGCTGCCGCAGAAAAAGAACCCGCTGGCGGACCCTGTGATTGCCGGGCGCGCCTTTGCCGCGGGAATGGTGCCGCCGGGAGATTCAACGAGTGGGTTTTTCTATTTTGAAGCGCAGTCCGAAGTGGGAGACAGCATCTCACTCAGCGGAATGAAAGACGCGCGCACGAGGAAGGAAATTTTGTATTTTGAGTTTCCATTGAAGAAGGATGTTCACTAAGCCAACAACACTTCGTGCCCGAGCTTACGCAGGGATTTCGCGGTAAGCCAAGTGCGAAACTGCTTGCTGGGAGAAAGGCGTTTGGGTTTGCCAAGAACCACGATGCAATGCGGTGGCAAAAGCGCGCTCCAGCCATCGCGGTTATCGCGTGTATAGGCGATGAGAACCTTTTGGATGTCGCAAGTGATACCGGATTGCGATACGGCTGCCTTGATCTGCCCCAACAGCGCTCGCCGATCGGTGGATGGATGATTTAGCGGCAATGGATAAGGGACAACTTGCGGGGCGGCAATGAGGATCTCTCCGCCAAGGCCCGATACAAAGGCCGACGCCGTGCGAAGGGCGGCAGCGGTGGTATCTTGCCCATTGAAGAGCACGAAAATCTGGAGGCGTCGGACTGTGGGTGGATTGCTCTCACGAGTCGCAGTACGGGGCGATGGAAAGAGTGGCACGACTCTAGACTAAGGCCGTTTGCGTAAATAATTCATAAGCAAAGCCTATGGGAAAAACAAAGAGTCCGGTTTTAGCCGGGCTTACAACGTACGCAGAAAGTTGATTAGATCCTGCTTTTGCTTTTCAGAATAACCAATTGAATAGCGGTGATCGTAGAAATCGACGACGTCTTTCAATGTGGCGGCAGAACCGTTTGAGAAGTAGGGGGCACGAGCGGAAAGCCCGCGGAGTTGTTGCATGACAATGGCGCCGACATCTGAACATTTACCGGTAGTGAGTGCGCGACCGGGGTCTTGTGTATAGATGATGCGGCCATCCGCATGGCACGTGATGCGAAACAAGGGCAGATCGGCAGCCTCAGGAGCATACGGTTTGTTGGTGGTGCCAATATCCATCGCCTGTGCAATGCCGGCGGCGTGACAAGTGGCGCAATTTTCGGTAAATAACTGGCTGCCGCGAGCGACGGAAGCACGGAAGGCAAGTTGAAGGTCTTTCGCAGCGGGCTGATTCCAAAGAGCAAAAGAGGACGGAGGCGCGTTTTCGCCGCTAAAACGTTGAGCTTGGCCTGTCGCGAGATTGCCGGGTCCGAGTGCGGCGGGTCCTTCTTTCTCCGTGAGGAGTCCGCCGCGATCATCGGCACTCTGGGCGGCGAAGAGTTGCATTTCAAAATCGACAATCTGGCGAAGTTGAGGAATGGTGGGATGCGCCTGCGCTTGTTCGTGTACCAGCGCGGCGGTGATAGCCTGAGATTCCAAAGATGGTTCACGCCCATCCGCCATCAGATTGAGTTTGGCGGCGTACTTAAAGTTTGCCACCATGCGCGGACGCCGGTAGACGGAAATTGTGGGGTGTGGGCTGTGAAGGCCATAAACCGGACTGTTGTTGCAACCTGTAGGGTCGCGCACAACTTCGAGCTTGAAATCGGGAACTACATTCGAAGGCCAGGGAAGAAAGATACGAATGAGACCACGCCTGAGCAGCAGAGAGTGGGACGACATCAAATCTTGGGGAAGATCGGGACAGTTGGAGCCATCGACAGCGGCGAATACCGGGTCGTGACCTTGGGTTTCTGTCCAACGTTCGCGCAGAGTGCCGGCGGCGAGGCTCATTGCATTAGACGGCTGATGGCAAGTGATGCAGGCGCGCTGATTGGAACCTAGCGATTCGAAAAATGCGTGACCTGTTGGGTTCACTGCGCCTGAAGCGCTGAGCACACCGACGAGGCCGTCGGCATCATCATAATCCTCTTCTAAGGGAAACACGATTCCGCGACCCGCTTCCCACCAAGCGCGTTCCGGCCCATAGGATCGCCTGCTTTGTGCGACGAGAATGGCTGCACAACAAATAAGGAGTAACAAGATGGCGCGGCGCGCGAGTTTCATGATAGTTGAGAATTAGTATGGCAGATTTTGGGGCGGGCGAATCGGCGTATTGGACTTCGCCATCTACTGGATAGAGACTTCATGTCGGTCGACAATTCCTTCTCTAATCAAATTTTGCCAACCTATTTCATCTCCCATGGGGGTGGTCCGTGGCCTTACATGAAAGACCAGATGGCGGGCGTCTATGACAAGCTGGAGGCGTCGCTACAGGAGATACCGCGCAAGTTGCAGGCACCTCCGAAAGCGATTCTGGCAATCTCGGGTCATTGGGAGGAGCGGGATTTCACTGTCATGTCCAGTGCCCATCCGCCGATGGTTTATGACTACTCCGGATTTCCAGAGCATACCTATCATATAAAGTATCCGGCGCCAGGGGCACCGCAGGTGGCTCTGCGTGTGCAAAGCCTTCTTGAACAGGCGGGATTCAAAACGGGATTGGATGAAACGCGCGGATTCGATCACGGCGTTTTTGCGCCATTCGCCGTTGCCTATCCGGAAGCGCGCGTGCCGATCTTGCAGTTATCGATAAGGGCAGATTATGATGCGGCGGCACATCTGACGGCAGGCAGGGCAGTGGCACCGCTGCGCGAGGAGGGAATTCTGATTGTGGGAAGCGGATTGAGTTATCACAACATGAGGGGGTTCGGGCAAAGAGGCGCGACGGTATCAAAGGAGTTCGATGACTGGCTGACGGAAACACTTTGTCACTCGACTGGCGCGGAGAGAAGCGGCAAACTTTTGCGGTGGGAGACGGCACCTTCGGCGAGACAGGCCCATCCGCAAGAAGATCATTTGATTCCGCTGATGGTTGCGGTGGGTGCGGCTGAACTGGATTTGGGCGAACGCGTTTATCACGAGGATGCTTTTATGGGTGGCACGAGTGTGTCGAGCTACCGGTTTGGGAAGACGGATTAGTTCCGGCTTGCGGTCGCTGGGTTTGGGTTTGAGATCTAAAAGGCGAAGAGAAGGCGGTTTTTGCGGAACGGAATTGAGTGGCGTGGTTCTGAATACGAAGATTCAGCGAATACGCCGTTATAAAATCCACTAGAGGCGAAGAAAAGGCGGTTTTTGCGGAACGAGAATTCGGAGCGTGATGGCGTTTTTGCGCAACGAAGCCAATTTGACTGGGGAATAGAGGCGCGAAAAAACGAACCCAGTTGCGGGTTGTGGGAGGGGATTCAGGGAGCGAACGGTCATAATTGCGCAACGAAGCCAATTGCGGCGAGGACTGTAAGGGTTTTGAAAAAACGAACCCAACCGCCGTTCGGGCGCTATCGCTTGCGAGGCAGTTGGGACGGTTTTGGAATACGAACCCAAATAGGTCGTTGGATGGGCCATCCACGCGGATGAAGATGGGTGGCCCAAGAGACAGTACGGCGTGGCTGTAGGAGTTGCAATATTAAGTTTTCAAAAAACTGTGGGCCGACGCTTCGAACACCTCGCGACGAGAAAGAGTTAGCACCTGGTAGGTCAGTAGCTGATTTGAAAATACCTCGCGGCTTGGCTGGGCAAGAGGGAGTGGACTGGGAGACAAACGGCTAAGTGGCTTAGCTTTCAGGTGATTAGGGTGCGAAAATGTTTTTGCCGGGTTTGTGACTGGAGTTCTGGGTAAAGGTTTCAGCTACTGGAATGCGTAATGAATGCGTGTCCTGCTCGCTTTTGACGCGATTTCGAAGTTGATAGAGGCGGTCGAAGATGCGCATGATAGCGATGTTGACTTCGATGGCGCGGGCGCTACTGAGGACACGGGAGAGCATAGCTATCCCCTGTTCGGTGAAGGCATAGGGGAAATAACGACGGCCACCTCGGTTTTCGTCGGCGTTTTTTGAGGTGCCAAATTGGAACCTCAAAGATTCCGCTCTTGCTGTCCAAATTCCAGAACGGTTACGGCCTCTGCTATTGTGCTTCGCCGCAGGGCGCTACCCGGCGGAGCCGACCAGCTGAGATGTAGGGAATCCGATGCTTTTTCGCTTCAGTTCCTTTGCCGGCTCCGGCGCTTTGATCAGTTGCTGGATTGTTTCGAAGACGTAGTGAACGGTGCCATCCTGTTCGCTTTGACGCCATTCGAGTTGGTCGAGCCGGTGGGCGAGTTCCTCGTGGGTGGCGAGAAGTTGGCGCAAGCGGACGAATGTGCGCATGATGGCGACGTTCACTTCGACAGCGCGTTTACTGGTTAGGACACCGGAGAGCATGGCTATCCCCTGTTCGGTGAAGGCATAGGGGAGATAACGACGGCCGCCGCGGCCTTCGTTTGAGGTTCCAAATTGGAACCTCAAAGATTCCAGCTCTTCCGAGGTGAGTTGAAACATGAAATCGTCCGGGAAACGATCACGGTTTCGGCTCACCGCCTTGTTTAGTATTTTGGTTTCGACCTGGTAGAGCGCTGCCAAGTCGGAATCCAGCAAAACCTTTTGCGCACGGACCACCAAAATCCGGCTTTCCACGAGCGCCACTGGTGCAACTTCAACTGTAGACATCTTTCAACTCCAATAATTCCTGTCCAAATTCCGGAACTGCACCGCCTCTGCTATATGCTTTGCGGCCACATTCGGCGAATGATCTAAATCCGCAATCGTCCGCGCCACGCGCAACAAACGGTCATGTGCCCGCGCCGAGAGATTCATCCGCCGCATGGCCATTTCCAGAGTTCGTTCGCCGGTATCATCCAATGCACAGATCGTACGGAGTTGCGCGGGGGGCACTTGGGAGTTATAGAAGCCGCGGTCGCGCTGCACTTGCCGCGCTGATTCCACCCGCGCACGGATTTCGGCGGAAGACGTGCCTACCGTTTGGCTGCGGAGTTCTTTATAAGCGACGGCGGGTACTTCGATATGGAGATCGATGCGATCGAGCAACGGACCGCTCACTTTTGCCAAGTAGCGCTGAATGATGCCGGGAGTGCAACGGCATTCGCGGGTGGAATCGCCATAAAAACCACAAGGACATGGATTCATCGCCGCCACAAGCATAATCCGCGCCGGGAATGTGAGAGTGCCATTACTCCGCGCCAGATTCACCGAGCCTTCCTCTAAGGGCTGCCGCAACTGTTCGAGCACGCCGCGGGGAAACTCAGGCAGCTCGTCCATAAACAAAACGCCTTGATGGGCCAGACTCACTTCGCCGGGCCGTGGAGTGCCGCTTCCGCCGCCAATGAGCCCGGCATCGGAAATCGTATGGTGCGGCGCGCGAAAGGGGCGCTGGCGCAAAATGCCGATGCCCGGTGGCAGGACACCCGCTACGCTATGCACCTGAGTCGCCTCGAGCGCTTCGCGAAATGTCAGGCGCGGCAAAATACCCGCAAAGCGCCGCGCCAACATCGTCTTCCCAGAACCGGGCGGGCCGATCATCAGCACGTTGTGATTGCCGGCTGCGGCCACTTCCAATGCTCTCTTCGCCATGGTTTGGCCGCGCACATCGCTAAAATCCGGACGCTGCCGCATCCATCGTGAAAGTAAATCAAATCGGTTCGCTCACCGAAACGCTCGACGCCGTTCAACTCGCGCAGTTTAATAATTACACCGCCGTGCTTTCGCATCGTTCCGGCGAAACGGAAGATTCGACGATTGCGGACATCGCCGTCGCGACGAATTGCGGCCAGATTAAAACCGGTTCGTTGAGTCGCACGGATCGCACGGCGAAATATAATCAGCTCCTGCGCATCGAACAATTGCTCGGCAAAAACGCCGTCTATGCCGGCATAGCGCGCTGCCCAAGTGACGTTTATTGTCCATCGAAAAATTCAAAACCGGAAGCTGCTTGCGGCTTCCGGTTTTTTATTTGAACGGTTGCGAAATTATTTTTTAAGTGCGCTGTTTCAAAAGCGGGAGCATCGACGTTCATAAAAAATTTCAGTCCGCGAGGCCGTTTTTTCCTTCGAAAAGTTCCAGCATTTTTTGCCGGCGAAATTCAAAAATTTTTGCCACATCGCGCCGCACAAAAAATTTGTTCGCGAGCACGCCGCCCAGAACGGCGTAATCCACCTTAATCGCGGCAAAGCGTGCCGCCATCTTTTTCCTCAAACCAATGCCGGTGGATCCATTGCCGATACGGCCCGCGCAATTGTTCGTCCTGAAAACTGAAAGGCGGTTGCCATTCCGTGATCTTTGTCCGCCAGCGAATGGGAATGCCACGCAACCGCAATTTGTAATCAATTAAAGCGCCGGCGCGCATCGCGATCGGGCGCGGCGTGAGGATTTTGAAATTCAACCAGTCCGGCGTCAAAATTTGCAGGTTATGCGCGTCGGCAAAAAAGGCGAACACTTCATCCCGCCGGCGTGGCAGCCAAAGCTGAGTCGTGAAAGTGAAAATTTTCATGCGTCATGATTTGCCTTAGCGCCGGCAGCGTGCCGGTGCCCGGGCCGGGATAGGTTTTTATCGCGGCTGATTTTTGATCGTGGATCAACGTGAATATGATTTCAGTTTCATTGCGTGGTCACGCGGAAGAATTGAACCGGCGGCGCGTTCCGGGGAACCAGCACGGTTTTGAGCGTGCCGTCGCCGGTGAAGTTGGTGTAAGGCTGCCACGAACCGGAAGTCAAATTCGTGCGCGATTGCACCGCGTTCGTGAAGCCGGCGGTCGAGACGAAGGAGAATTGAAAATTCGTGCCGTTGATTTGCGGGCTGAGGATGGTCACGGGCGTTGCTGTCGTGCCGTCGGTGATTTTGGCGAAGACGCCGGACGGGTACCAGATGACGCCGGTGCTGCCGCCGGCACCGCCGGAAACGTAGCGCGCATCGCTAAAAATATAATTAGTGCCGAAGGTGAGATATTGAAATTGCGGGAATACTGCGCGGAAAGTCCCCAGCCGCTGGCCCACACGCCGTCGGACGCGAGCGCGATGCCGAAGAAGATGACGGAATTTCCGGAAATCGCTTCCGATGCCTACAACGGGTTGCCGTTGAGTAATCGAATTTTGCCAGATAAGATTGGCTGAAAGAGTTGTTGTCGTTTTGAACCGCCGAAGGAATTCCGACCGGCGCGGCGAGTTCATTGCTGCCGAAAAAAGGAAGAGCGGTCAAAAATGCCGCTTACATAAGCGTTGCCTTGAGCGTTGGCGACAATCGCGCGCGGCGAAGTGGTGACGCTGCCGTAAGTATTTGCTGCGAGCGCATTTCCGTCTGTGTCGTAGCGCACTAAATAGTCGCCGCGTAAAGTCCCGAAGTTGACGGTGAGCGCGCCGAAAGTGGCGCTGGATCGATAGGCGGCACCGGTGACAAAAATATTCGTGCCGGCAACCGCCAGAAACGGTTGGTCATCAAGATATCCGGTAGAATAAGGATTTCCGCTGCTGCCGCCGTATTGCGCGCCGGTCGCCAGAATAATCGCCTGACCGTTGGCGGCATTGAGGCAGGCAATAGCCCAGGCACGATCGGTAAGATTGGAAGTTCCACCGG
>CAVUWB010000002.1:0-961967 GCA_963745125.1 uncultured Pseudomonadota bacterium | reverse complement strand
CGAGATAGTGATCGATGCGGAAGACCTGGCTCTCCTGGAAGACGTCATTGACCTGGTGATTGAGCAGCTTGGCCGATTCGAGATCGTGGCCAAACGGCTTCTCGATCACGACAGCGGGTTTGCCATTTTCCGGCTGCGCCATGCCCTGCGCGCCAAGGTTGTCGACAATCCCGGCAAAAAACTCCGGCGCGGTGGCGAGATAGTAGAGCCGGTCGCCGCCGATGCCTCCCCGGGCCGCGATGCGGTCGACTCGGCCTTCAGCGCGGCGTAGTGGCTGGGATCGTCGAAGTTCAGAGCGAAATAACCGATCTTGCTGACGAAGTCGTCGAGCTTGGGGTCGCTTTTATCCACGCCACCAAACTCGATGATGCCCTCGCGCATGTCGGCTGCAAAGGCATCGCCCAGCGCGCGCCGCGCCACGCCCACAATGGCGAACTTCGCGGGCAGAAGGTGGTTTTGTTGCAGGTGGTAGAGAGCCGGCAGCAGCTTGCGCTTAGTCAAATCGCCTGAGGCGCCGAAGATAACCAGAATCGCCGGCTCCGGAACGCGCTCATTGCCTTTGGGAACCTGGGAAAGGTCTTCTTCGCTCACTCGCATCTGCACTGTCGCCATGGTGACTCAACCTCCGTAGATTACGTGCCGCAGGGGCCGAAACCCCTCTGTCAGAATATTCCTAAATCCTCGAGAGCGCCCGCCGGATCGCGCGCGATCTGCGCAAGGACCGACGCACGCTCGGGACGGACTCAGCCCCATCATGAGTTCGGCGAGGTCAACGGCAAGAAGGGCGTCTGGGGCCACGCCATCGGCGGCATGGGCGCGATCACCCAAGCGATGGCCAAGGCGGCCGCCGAACGCGGCGTCGACATTCGACGTCGAGCCCGGTTCGCGAGGTGTTCGTCGAGGCGGGTCGCGCGGTCGGCGTCGTCACCGAGAAGGGCGAAACCATGCGCGCGCGCGAGCGTCGTCTCGAACTTGAATCCCGAAGCTTCTGTATCGGCTCGCTGATCGATCCCGCGGCGCTGCCGAGGATTTTCGCGAGCGCATCAGCCACTGGCGCTGCGGATCGGGCACTTTCCGCATGAACGTCGCGCTGTCGGAGCTGCCCGATTTCACGGTCTGCCCGGGCGGGCGCCCGCCGAGCATCACACCTCCGGCATCATCATGGCGCCGAGCCTCGCCTACATGGATCAGGCCTATCTCGACGCCAAGGCCGGCGGCTGGTCGAAGCGGCCCATCGTCGAGATGCTGATTCCCTCGACGCTGGACGACAGCCTGGCGCCGCCCGGACAGCATGTCGCCAGCCTGTTCTGCCAGCATGTGGCGCCGGTGCTGCCCAATGGCGCTTCGTGGGACGATCATCGCGAGACAGGTCGCCGACGTGATGATCGACCTGGTCAACAGCCACGCGCCGAACTTCAAGGCGTCGGTGCTCGGACGGCAGATCATGAGTCCGCTGGATCTGGAGCGCACCTTCGGCCTGATCGGCGGCGACATCTTCCATGGCGCGCTGAGTCTGGATCAGCTGTTCTCCGCGCGCCCGATGCTGGGTCACGGCGACTATCGCGGGCCGTTGCAGGGTCTGTACATGTGCGGATCCGGCACGCATCCGGGCGGCGGCGTCACCGGCGCGCCCGGCCACAATGCGGCGCGCGAAATCATCGCCGATTTTCGGCGTCGGCGATTGACGCGGGCCGGCTACGGCGGCGCGCCTGCCAGTCGCGACCGCCCACGGACTATCGACTTGCCGGTCACCGGCATCGGCGTCGGGCTCATCGCCGCCGACCCAGCGATAGACGACGCCGGCGAGCGCCGCGCCGACCATCGGGCGCGACCCAGAACAGCCAGAGCTGCGACAGCGCCCAGCCGCCGACGAACAGCGCCGGACCGGTGCTGCGCGCCGGATTCACCGAGGTGTTGGTCACCGGGATGCTGATCAGATGGATCAGCGTCAGGCACAGGCCGATCGCGATGGGCGCGAAGCCCTTCGGCGCGCTGCCATGGGTCGAGCCCATGATGACGAACAGGAACCCGAAGGTCATGACGACTTCGGAGACCAGGCAGGCCGACAGCGAGTAGCCGCCCGGGCGAATGCTCGGCATAGCCGTTCGAGGCGAAGCCCGCCGCGACGTCGAAGCCCGCGTGGCCGCTGGCGATCACGTACAGAATCGCCGCGCCGGCGGCACGCGCCCAGCACCTGAGCGATGATGTAAGGAATCAAGTCGCTCGGCCGGAAAACGCCCGCCGACGCACAGCCCGACCGACACCGCCGGATTGAGGTGACAGCCGGAGACATGGCCGATGGCGTAGGCCATGGTGAGCACGGTCAGACCGAAGGCCAGCGAGACGCCGACGAAGCCGATTCCGAGCCGGGGAAGGCCGCGGCGAGCACGGCGCTGCCGCAGCCGCCGAGCACCAGCCAGAGGGTACCGATGAATTCCGCGGCAAGACGCTTCGACATGTGGCATCGGCGATTCCCTCGTTTTGTTGGTCGTCGCACGTCTAATCCCAAATTCCGATAGGCGTCTAGTCGGCCTGCGTCAGCCGCGCGAGCAGCGCGCCATAGTGGGCGGGATCGACGTTGCCGCCGCTCACGATCACGCCGACGCGCTGCCCCGCGAGCTGCGCGCCGAGCGCGCTCGCGCCGGCGAACCCGAGACAGCCGGTCGGCTCGACCACGATCTTCAGCGTCGTCGGCGAACAAGCGCATGCACTCGATCAGCTCCGCGTCGCGTCGCCGTCAAGATGTCCGCCACGTCGCGCCGGATGATCTCGAACGTGTATCGGCCCAGGCTCTGGGTCTGCGCGCCGTCGGCGATCGTTTTCGGCACGTCGATGCGCACGATCGAGCCCCGCCTGCAGCGACAGCTGGCCGTCGTTGCCGGCCTCGGGCTCGACGCCGTAGACGCTTGCACTCGGGTGCCAGCGCTTTCGCCGCCAGCAGCGAGCCGCCGAGTAGACCGCCGCCGCCGAGACAGACGAACAGGCAGTCGAGCGGGCCCGCCTCCTCGAAGAGTTCGCGCGCCGCCGTCCCCTGCCCGGCGATGATGTCAGGATGGTCGTACGGCGGGATGACGTCGGCGCCGCCGCTCGCCGCGGCGAGCCGCTGCCGCGATCTCCTCGCGGTTCTCGCGGTAGCGGTCGTAGGTCACCACCCGGCCGCCGTAGCCCCGCGTCGCCGCGAGCTTCGACGGCCGGCGCGTCGTCGGGCATGACGATGGTCGCGGCGATACCGAGAATGCGCGCCGCGAGCGCCACCGCCTGCGCATGGTTGCCGGAGGAGAATGCGATCACCCCGCGCGTCGCGCGCCGCCGGTCGAGGCGCGACAGCGCGTTGAAGGCGCCGCGAAACTTGAATGCGCCCATGCGCTGGAAGTTCTCGCACTTGAAGAACACCGATGCGCGCCCAGCGCCTCGATCGACGATGCGCGAGGTCAGCACCGGCGTGCGATGCGCGTGTCCCTCGAAGCCGCCGCGCGGCAGCCTCGACATCGCCGTACGTCGGGTAGCGCGCAAGGCCCCGCCATCCGTCACGCTCAGCCAAGCGGCGACACGCCGAACAGCCAGAGTGCGCCCACGCGATGAAGAGCACGTAGACGGCGAGTCCCAGCAACGATCGCGATGGCATCGTTGAACCGGCCGGCGGGCGCCGTGCGCAGTGCGCTGCGGCGGCCGGCGCTTCAGGGATATTCGATCGATCACCGCCCAGGCAAGAAACGCGCCGAACAACACGACGTCGGCGAGCGTGCCGTTCGACAGCAGATGGCGCGAACGCCCAGAACTTCACGGCCGCCAGCATCGGATGCTTCGTCGCCGCCTTGATGCGGCCGGGCAGGTAGGCCGCGAAGATCAGCGGGAATACCGGCAACATGAACAGAAACGTCACGTGACGCATCCAGTCGGCGGCGTGTAGAGCACCATGGGCGAATGGCGGGCGAGCCGAAGCCGTAGACGATCAGCACGAAGCCGACGAGCGACACGACCGCGATAGACACCCTTCCAGCCGCCCTCGCCGAATCGGGCGACCGCGCGCGTTGCGCAATCCCGGCGCGACGATGGCGATCGAGTGCACGCCGAGGAACATCGCCAGACCCAGGATCAATACGTCCATGCATCGCCTTCCGTATACGGTTGCGTGCACATGGCCGCTCACGATGCGCCGCGCCTGCTGACGCAGTATGCTGCCGAATCCGTGCGCGTCGAAGAAAGCCTCGAGGCCGCGCGCTGTCGGGCGGTCGCGGCCGCAAGTCATCCGGGTGCAGCGTCGAGCGGCACGTCGCACACGATGCCGGTCAAGCGCCGCGCGAGGTAAGCGGCGTCCTTGTGCTGCGAGAAGTTTCGCGGCGACGGCCGCGGCGCCGCGCAGTTTCAAGCGCGGGACCCGTCCGAGATTCGCATACAGCTCGTCGAGGGAGCCGAAACACGCAAACAGCTCCGCCGCGGTCTTCTTGCCGATGCCCGGCACGCCCGGAATGTTGTCGACCGCATCGCCGGTCAGCGCCAGAAAGTCGGCGATCAGTTCCGGGGCGGCGCCGAAGCGCGCGCCGATCTCGTGATAGTGATAGCGGGCATTGCCGCGTGTAATCCCAGTACACATCGCCGTCGCGGATCAGCTGCGATAGGTCCTTGTCGCGCGTCACGACGCACGTTGCGCAAACCGGCGCGCGCGCGCGCGCGCCGCCAGGGTGCCGATGATGTCGTCCGCCTCGTACTGCGTCGCTCGCGAACTCCGCGAGGCCCATGTGCCGGCAGAACTCGCGGCACAGGGCGAACTGCCGCTCCAAGTCCGCGGGCGGCGCTTCGCGATTGGCCTTGTACGCGGGATAGATGCCGCTGCGGAACGAGGTCTCGCCGCGCAGGCTCTGATCGAAGGCGACGCCAGTGCGCTCGGGCCTCACCTGCTCGAGGAAATCGCGAGATGAAGCGCGCGAATCCGTAGAGCGCGTGCGTCGCGTTGCCGTCGCGCATCCACCATGTCGGGCGGCATCGAATGATAGGCACGGAAGATGAAGTAGCTCGCGTCGATGTGATACACGACGCCGTCTCGCGGCGGCGCGATCAGCCGCGGGACGTGCCGCTCACATCGGCCAGCGTTGCATGCGTTCGTGCAGCGGGCTCGAACGCGGAAAGTGCGCGATCAGATATTCCATCTGGTCGGCGAGCACCCGGCGCCCTTCAGGAAGATGTATTCCGCATAGGTCGGGGTGAACGGCACGGCGAGGAGCTGCATGCCGGCCTGCTCCGGCGTCCGCGACGCCTTGGCGTTGTTGCAGCGGCGGCACGCCGAGACCACATTGCCCCAGGTGTCGCTGGCCGCCGCGGCTGAATGGCGTGACATGGTCGCGCGACAGCAGGCTGTAGGGAAAGCGCGCGCCGCAGTACAGGCACAGGTACGCATCGCGCCTGAACAGGGTTTGATTGTTGAGCGGCGGCGTATAGGCGCGCGCCGCGCAGATTGCCCGGATTGCCCGTATGCCCGAGCGTCGCGATGATGGAATTCACGTCGACGACGGTGCGCAGGCCCGTTCGGCGCAGGTGCCGCCGTACAGGCGATACAGCAGCGTGCCGCAGGTGTAGGCCACCTGTTCGGTGTGATAGAGACGCGCCGCCTCCCGGTAGTCGACCCACTCCAGCGGCATGCCCGACACGTCGGTGCGCAGGATCTGTTGCGACAAGGGATAGCCCGGAGCGAGCAGGCTGCATCGTCGCTCGCCAATGTCCGCCAGCGCCTTGTCTTGCGCCATCCGATTCATGACATACTAAAGATAGACGACTCTTATGCAATAATTCAATGTTTGAGGGAGATAGATCGCATGCCTGTCGTCGTCGGGGTCCTGAAAGAGACCGCCGCCAATGAAACCCGCGTGGCACTCGTTCCGGAGATCGCGGCCAAGCTGAAGGCGCTTGGGCGCCCGCGTCCTGGTCGAGCGCGCGCTTTTCCGGTCCCTGTGCGTCAGCACGATCGCGCCGATCATGGCCACGAACAGCACCAGAGACGCGGTCTCGAACAGGAAGGCGTATTGCGTATAGAGCACGCGGCCGATGGCGTCGGTATTGGTCAGGCCCGGGACGGCGGGCGTCAGCAGCAGCGCGGGTGCTGCGGGCGAAATCCTCCAGCCGCCGACCACGAGCAGCAGCTCCAGGAACAGGATGGCGCCGATCACGGCCCCGATCGGCGCGTAGCGCTGCACCCCGGCGCGCAGCTCGCTGAAATCGATGTCGAGCATCATGACGACGAACAGGAACAGCACCGCCACCGCGCCGACATAGACGATGACCAGGATCAAGGCCAGGAACTCGGCGCCCGCGAGAGGAACAGGCCCGCCGCGTTGAAGAAGCAGAGGATCAGGAACAGCACCGAATGCACCGGGTTGCGCGCGGTGACGACCATCACCGCCGAGGCCACCAGGATCGCCGCGAAAACGTAAAAGAAGATGTGTGCGAAGATCATGGCGCCGCCTTACCGATAGGGGGCATCGAGTTCAAGGCGACGCGCGAGTTCAGGCTTCCCACCGGTCGCCGTTGGAAAGCAGCTTCTCCTTGTCATAGAGCAACTCCTCCCGCGTCTCGGTGGCATACTCGAAATTCGGCCCCTCGACGATCGCATCGACCGGGCAGGCTTCCTGGCAGAGGCCGCAATAGATGCACTTCATCATGTCGATGTCGTAGCGCGTGGTCCGGCGGCTGCCGTCCGCGCGGGGCTCGGCCTCGATCGTGATGGCCTGGGCGGGGCAGATCGCCTCGCACAGCTTGCAGGCGATGCAGCGTTCCTCGCCATTGGGGTAGCGGCGCAGCGCATGCTCGCCCCGGAAGCGCGGGCCGAGCGGCGCCTTCTCGAAGGGGTAGTTGATGGTGGCCTTCGGCTTGAACATGTAGCGCAGCGTGATCGCCATGCCGCCGAGGAGTTCCGTCAGCAGCAGGCTCCGCGCCGCGCGATCGAGGACACCCATGGCCTAGTTTCCTCCTGCTGCGTCGTGAGCGGCGGTTGAAGGTGTCTCACCCATTGGGCAGCCATCCGAAGATTTCCAGCGCGCAGGCAGTCAGCACCATCCAGCCGAGCGACAGCGGCAGGAAGATCTTCCACCCCAGCCGCATGAGCTGATCGTAGCGGAAGCGCGGGAAGGTCGCCCGCACCCAGAAGAACATGAACATAACGAAGCAGATCTTGAGGATGAACCAGATCGGCCCCGGTATCCAGGTAAAGGGCGCGAACGGCAGCGGAGACATCCAGCCGCCCAGGAACAGGATGGAGGTCATCCCGCTCATCAGCACCATGTTCGCGTATTCGCCGAGGAAGAACATGGCGTAGCTCATCGAGCTGTATTCCACCATGAAGCCGGCGACGATCTCGCTCTCGCCCTCGGGCAGGTCGAAGGGCACGCGGTTGCACTCGGCAAGGCCCGAGATGAAGAACACGACGAACATCGGGAAGAGCGGGATGCAGAACCAAAGCCCGTTCTGCGCACGGACGATATCGTTGAGGTTGAGGCTGCCGACGCAAAGCAGCACCGAGACGAGCACGAAGCCGATGGAAACCTCGTAGCTCACCATCTGCGCCGCCGAGCGCAACCCGCCGAGGAAGGCGTATTTCGAGTTGCACGACCAGCCGGCGATGATGATGCCGTAAACGCCGAGCGAGCTGATCGCGAAGAGATAGAGGATGCCGACGTTGATATTGGCGACGGCGAGGTGGTCGCCGGTCGGCACCACGACCCAGGCGATCATCGCCAAGCTGAAGGTCAGGATCGGCGCCAGCAGGAACAGGAAACGGTTCGCGCCCGTGGGCACGATGGTCTCCTTCATGATCATCTTCAGCGCATCGGCGAAGGGCTGCCAGAGGCCGAACGGCCCGACGACATTCGGACCCTTGCGCAGCTGCATGGCGCCCAGGATGCGCCGCTCCCCATAGGTCGCATAGGCGACGATCATGAGCAGCGGCACGAGCACCGCCAGCGTCTCCAGCGCACGGAGGATGATCTGGCCGAGGATGGTCGAGAAGAACCCCATGGCCGTCCTCTACTCCGCCGCCTGAAGATGCGGGGAGACCGTTTCGGTACAAGCGTGCATCGTCGGGCTCGCGCGGCTGATCGGATCGGTCTGGTAGTAATTGGGCACGGAGACCGCGAAGGGCGCGGACGGCAGCGGCGCCTCGCCGCCCCAGGGGCCGGTCAGGTCGGAGGTCGCGAACCGGCGGAGGCTGTCGATCGTGCCGAAGACGGGGTTGACCTTGGCCAGCCGCGCCCGCAGAGCCTCGACCGTGTCATAGGGCAGCGTCTGGCCGATCACGGCGCTGAAGGCGCGGATGATCCGCCAATCCTCCTTCGCCTCGCCCAAGGGGAAGGTGGCCTGGGTGGTGCGCTGAACCCGGCCCTCGGTATTGACGTAGGTGCCGCTCTTTTCGGTATAGGCCGCGCCGGGCAGGATCACATCCGCCCGTGCGGCGCCGCGATCCCCGTGATGGCCCTGATAGATCACGAAAGTCCCGGGCGCGATCGCCGCCGCGTCGAACTCATCCGCGCCGAGAAGCCACAGCACCTCGACCCCGCCGCTGACCATCTGCGCCCAATCCTGGCCGCCCGGCCCGGGCAGGAAGCCAAGGTCGAGCGCGCCGACCCGTGCGGCCGCCCGGTGCAATACGTTGAAACCATGCCAGGCTTCGGTGAAACCGCCGACCTGCGCCGCGAGCTTCCAAGCGGCGGCGAGCACCGCCGCGCCGCCCTCGCCTTCCAGCGCGCCCTCGCCCAGAACGATCATGGGCTTCGCGGCCTTGCTCATCACCTCGGCGAAGGGGTGGCTGCCGTCGAGCAGGCCCGCCAGCGCATCGGCCCCCGTCCCGATGATCTGAGACGGATAGGTGAGATCGGAGGCGGAGCCGATCACGGCCACCGGCAGCCGGTTCGCCCGCCAGCGCTTGCGGATGCGGGCGTTGAGGATCGGCGCCTCATGCCGGGGGTTGGTGCCGATCAGCAGCAGGGCGTCGGCCTCCTCGATCCCGGCGATGGTCGAGTTGAACACGTAATAATCGCGCCGTGCCGTATCGAAGGCCGCACCACCCTGCCGGCAATCGAGATTCGTGGAGCCGCGGGCGGCCAGCAGATCCTTCAGCGCCAGCATGCTCTCGGCATCGGCCATGTCACCCGCGAGCGCACCGACGCGGGCACCCGGCAGGTCACGCAACCGCCCGGAGATCGCGATGAACGCCTCTTCCCAGCTCGCCGGGCGAAGCTTGCCGCCTACCCGCAGCCACGGCTTGTCGAGCCGCCGGCGCATCAGACCGTCCACGATATGGCGGGATTTGTCGGCCAGCCACTCCTCGTTGATGTCCTCATTGAGGCGCGGCAGGATGCGCATCACCTGCGGCCCGCGCGTATCGACGCGGATGGCGGAGCCGACGGCATCCATCACATCAATGCTGTCGGTCTTCTTCATCTCCCAGGGCCGGGCGACATAGGCATAGGGTTTGGAGGTCAGAGCCCCCACCGGGCAGACATCCACCAGATTGCCGGAAAGCTCCGACGACAAGGTTTTCTGCACATAGGTGGTGATTTCGATGTTCTCGCCGCGCGAGGTCGCCCCCAGCTCCGGCACGCCCGCGATCTCGGTCGCGAAGCGGACGCAGCGGGTGCATTGAATGCAGCGCGTCATGTTGGTTTTGACGAGCGGGCCGAGTTCCTTGTCGCGCACGGAGCGCTTGTTCTCGGCATAGCGCGAATGATCCGCGCCATAGGCCATCGCCTGGTCCTGCAAGTCGCATTCGCCGCCCTGGTCACAGATCGGGCAATCGAGCGGATGGTTGATCAGCAGGAATTCCATCACGCCCCGGCGCGCCTTCCGCACCATCGGGCTGTCGGTCTTCACCACCATGCCCTCACCCACCGGGTAGGCGCAGGAGGCGACGGGCCTCGGCGCCTTCTCGACCTCGACGAGGCACATGCGGCAGTTGGCCGCGACCGAAAGACGGTCATGGAAGCAGAAGCGCGGCACTTCCTTCCCGGCCATCTCTGCCGCTTGCAACACGGAGAAGCCGTTCGGCACCTCGATCTCGATGCCGTCAATGGTGAGCTTGGGCATGCTCGGCTACTCCGCCGCAATCGCCAGGGGTTGCGAGACCGCCGCCGGCGGCAAGCGGGACGCCTTATAAGCGGCGATCCGTTCTTCGAGCACCGGCCTGAAATGCCGGATCAGTCCCTGGATCGGCCAGGCCGCCGCATCGCCGAGCGCGCAGATCGTATGACCCTCGACCTGCCGCGTCACCTGCTCCAGCATGTCGATCTCGTCCAGCTCAGCCCGCCCCTCGACCATGCGGTTCATGATCCGCATCATCCAGCCCGTGCCCTCGCGGCAGGGAGTACACTGGCCACAGCTCTCATGCTTGTAGAAGGCCGATATCCGGGCGATGGCACGGATGAGGTCGGTCGACTTGTCCATGACGATGACCGCGCCGGTGCCGAGGCCCGAGCGCATCTCGCGCAGGCTGTCGAAATCCATCAGCGCCTTCTCGGCCATCTCCTTGGTGATCATGGGCACCGAGACGCCGCCCGGGATGATCGCGAGAAGATTGTCCCAACCGCCGCGCACGCCGCCGGCATGGGTCTCGATCAGCTCCCGCATGGAGATGCTCATCAATTCCTCGACGGTGCAGGGCTTGTTCACATGGCCGGAGATGCAGAAGAGCTTGGTGCCCTGGTTTTTGTCGCGCCCGAAGCTCGCGAACCACTTGGCGCCACGCCGCATGATGGTGGGCGCCACCGCGACCGTCTCACAATTCGTCACCGTGCTCGGGCAGCCGTAAAGCCCCATCGCCGCCGGGAATGGCGGCTTGGAGCGCGGCATGCCCTTCTTGCCCTCCAGGCTCTCGATCAGCGCCGTTTCCTCGCCGCAGATATAGGCGCCGGCGCCGCGATGGACGAAAACATCGAAATCATAGCCGGAGCCGCTGGCGTTCTTGCCGATCAGCCCGGCGGCATAGGCCTCTTCCACCGCCGCCTGCAGGCGGGTGTATTCGAGGTGATACTCGCCGCGAAGGTAGCAGTAGGCGGCCGTCGCCCCCATCGCAAAACCGGCGATAAGGCAGCCCTCGACCAGCTTATGCGGCTCATTGCGCAGAATTTCCCGGTCCTTGCAGGTGCCGGGCTCGCTCTCATCGCAGTTGACGAGCAGATAGGCCGGCTTGTTGCCCCGGTCCTTCGGCATGAAGCTCCATTTGAGCCCGGCCGGAAAGCCGGCGCCGCCACGGCCGCGCAGCCCCGAGGCCTTGATCTCATCGACGATCGTGAAGCGGCCGCGCGCCAGAAGGTCGGCGGTGCCGTCCCAGTCACCACGCTCCCGCGCGCCATCCAGACGCCAGTCGCGCTGGCCGTGGAGGTTAGTGAAGAGGCGGTCCTTGTCGGCCAGCATCATCGCGTCATGCTCCCGGCTTGGCAGTGTCGGCGGGCGGGTTGGCGGCGGCTGCCTGCTCCCGCTTCAACTCGGCGTATTTCTCGGGAGACCATAGCGCCGCCGTATCGGTCAAGGTCGTCGGCCCGCCCTCGGCCATCGAGCCCTGGCGGCCGTTGGTGGGGCCTGGCGTCGGGATGTTGCCCTGGCGAAACGCGGCCAGCAGCGCCTCGGTGCGCGGGCCGTCGAGATCCTCGTAGAAATCATCGTTGATCTGGATCATCGGCGCGTTCGAGCAGGCGCCGAGACACTCGACCTCGGTCATCGTGAAGAGGCCGTCTTCGCTCGTCCCGCCCCAATGGCCGATGCCGGTGGATTTGAAGCAGGCGGCGACCACATCGTCCGACCCGCGCAGCCAGCAGGGCGTCGTGGTGCAGACCTGAAGATGGTAGCGGCCGATCCGCTTCAGGTTGAACATCGTGTAGAAGGTGCCGACCTCATAGACGCGGATCGGCGCCATATCGAGCAGTGCTGCCACGACATCCATGGCGACCTTCGGCACCCAGCCGCTGCCCGTCAGCCGGAACATCTGGTTCTGCACGACATAGAGCACGGGGATGACGGCGCTGGCCCGCCGCTCCGGCGGGTAGCGCCGCAGGATCACCCCGATCTGCTCGTGCGAATGGGCGTCGAAGGCGAAGCTCTCGGGCTCCGCGACCGCCGGAAGGTTCGGTGCGAGGTCGCTCATGATTACCTGTCGATTTCGCCGAAGACGAGGTCGATGGACCCGATGATGGAGACTGCATCGGCCAGCATGTGCCCGCGCGCCATCTTGTCCATGGCCTGAAGATGCGAGAAGCCCGTCGGCCGGATCTTGCACCGATAGGGTTTGTTGCTGCCATCCGCGACCAGATAGACGGCGAACTCACCCTTGGGCGATTCGACCGCCGTGTAGGTCGCCCCCGCCGGAACGTGAAAGCCTTCAGTGAAGAGCTTGAAGTGATGGATGAGCGCCTCCATCGAGCGCTTCATCTCCGCACGCCGGGGCGGCGTGAACTTGTTATCCTGGATGCGCACCGGGCCAGGTCTCATCTTTTCAAGGCATTGGCGCATGATCTTCAAGCTCTCCCGCATCTCTTGGACGCGGATGAGATAGCGGTCATAGCAATCGCCATTCCGGGTCACCGGGATATCGAAGGCGAGTTCGGAATATTTCGAGTAGGGCTGAGAGCGTCGCAGAATCCCACGGAATGCCGGACGCGCGCAGGTTGGGGCCGCTGAAGCCCCAGTTGAGCGCCTCCTCAGCCGTCACCACGCCGATATCGACCGTGCGCTGCTTCCAGATGCGGTTGCCGGTGAGCAGCCCCTCCAGATCGTCCACGAAGGTGGGGAAAGTATCGCACCAGGCGGCGATCCGCTCCTCCAGCCCCGCAGGCAGGTCCCGGTTGACGCCGCCGGGGCGGAGGTAGTTCGCATGCAGCCGCGCGCCCGAAGCGGCCTCATAGAACTCCATGAGTTCCTCGCGCACCTCATAGCCCCACAGGCTCGGCGTCGTCGCGCCAGCATCGAGCGCGAAGGAGGTGACGTTCAGCAGGTGGTTGAGGATGCGGGTGATTTCCGCGAACAGCGTGCGGATCCACTCCGCCCGGTCCGGCACGGTGATGCCCAGAAGCTTCTCGACGGCCATGCAGTAGCACTGCTCCTGCGCCATCGGGCTGACGTAATCGAGCCGGTCGAAATACGGGACGTTCTGCAGATACGTCCTGTATTCCATCAGCTTTTCGGTGCCGCGATGGAGCAGCCCGACATGCGGATCGGCGCGGTCCACCACCTCGCCGTCCATTTCGAGAATGAGGCGCAGAACGCCATGCGCCGCCGGATGCTGCGGCCCGAAATTCAGCGCGTGGCTGTCGATCTCGACCGTCCGGGTGGTCGGTTCGGGAGTTGCGGTCTGGCTCATCGTCTCAGCCCTCCCGGTGCGCCTTCTCGTCCCCGGGGAGCGTGGTCATACCCTCCCAGGGCGAGACGAAATCGAAGCGGCGGAAATCCTGCGTTAGCTTCACAGGCTCATAGATGACCTGCTTGCGTTCCTCGTCGTATCGGACCTCGACATAGCCGGTCATGGGGAAGTCCTTGCGCATCGGATGACCGACGAAGCCGTAATCGGTCAGGATGCGGCGGAGATCCGGCTGGCCCGAGAAGGAAACGCCGTAGAGATCCCAGGTCTCACGCTCCCACCAGGTCGCGGCGGCCCACAGCCCTGAGACGGAGGGCACCGGGGTCGCGCCATCCGTCGTCACGATCACGCGGATGCGCTGGTTCAGCGAGACGGAGAGCAGGTTATAGACGACCTCAAATCTTTCGGGCTTCGCGGGCCAATCGACCCCGCAAATATCCATCACCTGCTCGAAGGCGAAGCGGGGATCGTCTTTCAGCACTGTCATCACGCCGATGAGCGAATCGGTGTCGGTGCGGAGCACCACCTCCCCGATCGCAACCGTGGCGCTGATGACCTTGGGAAGCGCGCCGGCGAGCGCCGCAAGCGCCCCTTCCCGCGACACGGTGGCCGGTGCGGTCTCGGCCGTGAGCGGTGCGGGATCAGCCACGGAGGATCGTCCCCGTGCGGCGGATTTTCTTCTGCAACTGCATGATTCCGTAGACCAGCGCTTCGGCCGTGGGCGGGCAGCCGGGCACGTAGACATCGACCGGAACGATACGGTCGCAGCCGCGCACCACCGAGTAGGAGTAGTGGTAATAGCCGCCGCCATTGGCGCAGCTACCCATGGAGATGACCCAGCGCGGCTCCGGCATCTGGTCGTAGAGCTTGCGCAGCGCCGGCGCCATTTTGTTGGTCAGCGTGCCGGCAACGATCATTACGTCACTTTGCCGGGGGCTGGCGCGCGGGATGACGCCCATGCGGTCCAGATCGTAGCGGGGCATATAGGCGTGGATCATCTCCACCGCGCAGCAGGCAAGGCCGAAGGTCATCGGCCACAGGCTGCCGGTGCGCGCCCAGTTCACGAGCTTGTCGAGGTTGCCGACGATGAAGCCGCGCCCGGCGATTTCGCCCGTGATGCTGCGGATCACCGCGTCCTGATCGGGGCCGGGCGGCAATTCATTGCCGTTCCAGACGACCGCCTCGGTCCCGGCCTCATGCGCGGTGGCGCTGCTCATCGCCGTCACTCCCAATCCAGCGCGCCTTTGCGCCATTCATAGATGAAGCCCACCGTCAGCACGCCCAGGAAGGCCATCATGGTCAGAAAGCCGAAGGCGCCGATATGCGACAGGCTGACCGCCCAGGGGAACAGGAAGGCCACCTCTAGATCGAAAATGATGAACAGGAGGCAGACGAGATAGAACCGCACGTCGAAACGACGCCGCGCATCGTCGAAAGGCTCGAACCCGCATTCATAGGCCGAGAGCTTTTCGGCATAGGGCTTCTGCCGTGCCGCGAGCAATGCGCCCACCATCATGGCGATCGCGATGGCGCCCGCGATGGCGGCAAAGACCAGGATCGGCCAGTACCTGCGAAAGCAGAGGCTGCACCGTCATCTCCCTGGCCTGAACAAGGCGCCTTCAGCCGGCCGGCGGAAGGCGATCCCACCCTACTGCAAGCGCGAAGAGACCGTAATCCCCTCTGCAAGCTCTTGCCAAGGCTCGCCCCGGACCGCTCGGCGTCGCGACCGCTTGGTTAAGGGCTTCGTCTTAAAATGCTTGGATTCTTCAGGCGGGACTTGCAAGTCGCTGGCGCGAGTGACGGGGCTCGAACCCGCGACCTCCGGCGTGACAGGCCGGCGCTCTAACCAACTGAGCTACACCCGCAGCGATGGGCGGGTGTTAAAGCGGCCGGAGGGGTGCGTCAAGTCGCCCCCTCCGTCTCGCGCCTGCCGCAAACGCCGATCCGCCGCGCTCAGCCGTGCCACGAAACCGCATTGACTTGCCCAGGCGGGATGGGGTGGCGCGATATGGTGGGCGGTGACGGATTCGAACCGCCGGCCCTCTCGGTGTAAACGAGACGCTCTACCGCTGAGCTAACCGCCCTGAAGCCCCTGAAACCGGCGCCGGCCGCCACCCGCGCCAAGTCTCTTGCGCGGGCCTATCGCCCCGGCGCCCGGGGCGCTGCCGAGTTTGGCCACCCGAAGGGATAGATGCGCGGCTTTCCCCGCGCATGACGAGAAGACAGGTATCGCCTTCTTAGTTGACCGCGTCCTTAAGAGCCTTGCCGGGCTTGAAGCGCACGGAGGTCGAGGCGGGAATCGCGATCTCCTCGCCTGTACGCGGGTTGCGGCCGGTGCCGGCCTTGCGCTTGGCGGTGACGAAATTGCCGAAACCGATCAGGCGCACTTCGGAGGACTTCAGGCCTTCGGCAATCTTCGCAAAAACCGCATCCACCACTTCGCCGGCTTTGGCGCGGGAGAGATCGGTCTCCTCAGCGACTGCCGCGATCAAATCCATTTTGTTCACTCTGGAACTCCCTGTTCACGAACGATCCATAAAACCCGAGACGCGCTGTGCCTTTCGGGGGCGTCTATGGGCTACTAGCCACCGGCCTCGTTGCTCGTCAACGCAAGGCCGGCCGCATCTCAGGCTTTCCCGCCGTCTGAAAAGCCGTTCTGCCGGCCTAAATCCCGCATGGGGCAGGAAAAAGGCGGCGAACCGAGGTTCGCCGCCTTTTTTTTCGTCTCGCACTGAGGCCGCCGCAGGGCGCAACCTGACTAATGCGGAAGCAAAGCGCCCTTCTCCGCCACCGCAGACTTAGCGGGAATCGGCTCCTCTTCTGGATCTGCCCATTCGATAGGCTCCGGCTTCCGCACCAATGCCTGGCTGATGACCTCATCCACATGAGAAACCGGAATAATCTTGATCCCCTTCTTCACATTATCGGGAATCTCCGCCAGGTCCTTCTCATTCTCCTTGGGAATGAAGGCCGTGGTGATGCCGGCGCGCAGCGCCGCCAACAGCTTTTCCTTCAATCCGCCGATCGGCAGCACGCGGCCGCGCAGCGTGATCTCCCCCGTCATGGCCACGTCGCGCCGCACCGGAATGCCCGTCAGCACGCTCACGATGCTCGTCGCCATCGCGATGCCAGCGGAGGGGCCATCCTTCGGCGTGGCGCCCTCCGGCACATGGACGTGGATGTCCCGCTTCTCGAACAGCGTCGGCTTGATGCCGAAGGTGATCGAACGGCTGCGCACGTAGCTGATCGCCGCGGCCACGCTCTCCTGCATGACGTCGCCGAGCTTGCCGGTGTGCTTCACCCCGCCCTTGCCGGGCAGCAGCACGCTCTCGATCGTCAGGATCTCGCCACCGACCTCGGTCCAGGCAAGCCCCGTCACGACTCCGACCATGTCCTCCGACTCGGCCTCGCCGAAGTGGAACTTCTTCACCCCGGCATAGGTTTCGAGGTTGGCGGCGGTGAACTGAACCCGCTTGGCTTTCGCCGTGACGATCTCCTTCACCCCCTTGCGGGCGAGGTTGGCGATCTCACGCTCCAGGTTCCGCACCCCCGCTTCGCGTGTGTAGTAGCGGATGAGGTCGCGAAGCGCGTCGTCCGACACCGACCACTCGCTATCCTTCAGGCTATGCGCCTGACCCTGCTTCGGGACGAGATGGCGCTTGGCGATCTCGATCTTCTCATCCTCGGTGTAGCCGGGGATACGGATGATCTCCATGCGGTCGAGCAAGGGCTGCGGCATCCGCAGGCTGTTCGCCGTCGTCACGAACATCACGTCCGAGAGGTCGTAATCCACCTCAAGGTAGTGGTCGGCGAAGGTCGCGTTCTGCTCCGGGTCCAGCACCTCCAGCAGGGCCGAACTCGGGTCGCCACGCCAATCGGCGCCGAGCTTGTCGATCTCATCCAACAAGAACAGCGGGTTGGAGGTCTTTGCTTTCTTCATGCCCTGGATGACCTTGCCCGGCATGGAGCCGATATAGGTCCGCCGGTGGCCGCGTATCTCGGCCTCGTCCCGCACGCCGCCCAGCGACATACGCACGAAGTTGCGGCCCGTGGCATGGGCGATCGATTTGGCAAGCGAGGTCTTGCCGACGCCCGGCGGCCCCACCAGACACAGGATCGGCCCCTTGAGCTTCTGGCTGCGCACCTGCACCGCCAGATACTCGATGATCCGCTCCTTGATCTTCTCCATCGCGTAGTGCTCGTCGTCGAGCACCTTTTCGGCGGCCGCGATGTCGGTCTTGATCTTGCTCCGCTTTTTCCAGGGGATCGCGAGAATCCAGTCGAGGTAGTTGCGCACCACCGTCGCTTCCGCGCTCATCGGGCTCATCGTCTTGAGCTTCTTCAGCTCGGCGAGCGCCTTCTCCCGCGCTTCCTTGGAGAGCTTGGTCTTCTTGATCTTTTCCTCGATCTCGGCCGCTTCGTCGCGGCCGTCCTCGCCCTCGCCCAGCTCCTTCTGAATGGCCTTGAGCTGCTCGTTCAGATAGTACTCGCGCTGCGTCTTCTCCATCTGCCGCTTGACGCGGTTGCGGATGCGCTTCTCCACCTGAAGGACGCCGATCTCGGTCTCCATATGGGCGAACAGCCGCTCCAGCCGCTCACCCACGCCCTTCATCTCAAGAAGCTCCTGCTTCTCGGCGATCTTCAGCGTCAGATGGCTAGCGACCGTATCGGCAAGCTTCGCCGGATCGTCGATCTGGTTCAGCGAGACGAGGACTTCCTGAGCGATCTTCTTGTTGAGCTTGATATACTGCTCGAACTGGCCGACCACGGTGCGGCTGAGCGCTTCCAGCTCCTTGGCGTCGCCCACCACCTCATCCAGCGGCGTGACCTCGGCCTCGAAATACTGGTCGACCTCGGTGAAGCGCGTCACGCTGGCGCGGCTCGTGCCTTCGACCAGCACCTTCACCGTGCCGTCCGGCAGCTTCAGCAGCTGCAGAATCGTCGAGACAGTGCCGACCTGGTAGATATCCTCGGCCGAGGGATCGTCCTGCGCGGCGTTCTTCTGGGCGACCAGAAGGATTTGCTTGCCGTCCTTGGCCACCGCTTCCAGCGCGCGGACGGATTTCTCGCGCCCGACGAAAAGCGGCACGATCATATGCGGGAACACCACGATGTCCCGAAGCGGGAGCACGGGCATCCGGTCATCGGTCGGATGTGGCTCCGCCGTCTGTTCGGTCTTAGGCATGATGACCTCCTTTCAGGACAGTCGTTCCTCGCTATGCTGAGCTCCGGGCGGGCCCGCTCGCGGCACCCGCCGGCCGTTTCAGGCACTCTCTTCGGCGCGTTCCTTGCCGTAGGTGAACAAGGGCTCGGCCCGGCTTTCGGCGACTTCGCGGTTGATCGTCACTTCCTCGACATTGTTGAGGCCGGGAAGCTCGTACATCGTGCTGAGCAGAATCTGCTCCATGATGGAGCGCAGGCCGCGCGCGCCGGTCTTGCGCTTGATGGCGCGGGACGCCACGGATTTCATGGCATCCTCGGTGAAGGAGAGCTTCACGCCCTCCATCTCGAACAGCCGGCCGTATTGCTTGACCAGCGCGTTCTTGGGCTTGGTGAGGATTTCGATCAGCGCACCCTCATCCAGATCCTCAAGCGTCGCCAGCACCGGCAAGCGGCCGATGAATTCTGGGATCAGCCCGAAGCGCAGCAGATCCTCGGGCTCGACCTCGCGCAGCAATTCTCCGGTCTGCCGCTCATCGGCGGATTTCACCGTGGCCCCGTAGCCGATGCCCGAGCCCTTGCCGCGCGCCGCGATGATCTTGTCGAGGCCGGCGAAGGCGCCGCCGCAGATGAACAGGATATTGGTCGTATCGACCTGCAGAAACTCCTGCTGCGGGTGCTTGCGGCCACCCTGCGGCGGGACGGAGGCGACTGTGCCTTCCATGATCTTGAGCAGGGCCTGCTGCACGCCCTCCCCGCTCACGTCGCGGGTGATCGAGGGGTTGTCCGATTTGCGGCTGATCTTGTCGACCTCGTCGATATAGACGATGCCGCGCTGCGCCCGCTCCACATTGTAATCGGCCGATTGCAGAAGCTTGAGGATGATGTTCTCGACATCCTCGCCCACATAGCCGGCCTCGGTCAGGGTCGTGGCGTCGGCCATGGTGAAGGGCACGTCCAGCATCCGGGCGAGCGTCTGCGCAAGCAGCGTCTTGCCGGAGCCCGTGGGGCCGATCAGCAGGATGTTCGACTTCGCGATCTCGACGTCATTGTGCTTCTGGCCATGGGCCAGCCGCTTGTAGTGGTTGTGGACGGCGACGCTCAGAACCTTCTTCGCGTGGGTCTGGCCGATGACATAATCGTCCAGCACCTTGCAGATCTCGCGCGGCGTCGGCACGCCATCCCGCGACTTGACGAGATGCGTCTTGTTTTCCTCGCGGATGATGTCCATGCAGAGTTCGACGCACTCGTCGCAGATGAAGACGGTCGGCCCCGCGATCAGCTTGCGAACCTCGTGCTGGGACTTGCCGCAGAACGAGCAGTACAGGGTGTTCTTCGAGTTGCTGGTCTTGCTCATGGCAGGCTCCTCTCCCGGGGTCGTGCCGGGCGTCGATCGTCAAGACTACGCCCCGGAAGCATTATTAAACAAGGTGGTGGCCAAGCCACCGCGGCAACCGGCCACCTTCGTCACGTCAGTCATTCACCAACCGGATGTAACCGATCGAACAGTCCCCGATCATCGTCACCGCCATCCGGATCTGGGCATGGCAGGATTGGCTATCCAAGTTTCGGGCCATCCCAGGCCAGGATGACCCTCAGCCCGTCAGCCGATCTTGCCATCATCCCCCACTGTCGGCCGGTTCAGCACCACCTCGTCGATAAGGCCGAAGTCCCGCGCCTCGTCGGCCGACATGAAAGTATCGCGCTCCAGCTTGCTTTCGATCCGTTCGAGTGTCTGGCCTGTGTGCCGCACATAGATCTCGTTCAGCCGCTGGCGGATGCGGAGGATCTCCCGCGCCTGAATCTCGATATCCGTTGCCTGGCCCTGGGCGCCGCCGGAAGGCTGATGCACCATGATCCGCGCATTCGGCAGCGCGAAGCGCTTGCCGGTGGCCCCCGCCGTCAGCAGCAGGCTGCCCATGGACGCCGCCTGCCCGATGCAGACGGTGCTCACCGGGCTGCGGATATATTGCATGGTGTCATAGATCGCGAGGCCGGAGGTCACGACGCCGCCGGGGCTGTTGATATAGAAGGCGATGTCCTTGGTGGGGTTCTCGCTTTCCAGGAACAGCAGCTGCGCGCAGATGCAGCGAGGCCATTTCGTCGAAGACCTGGCCCGTCATGAAAATGATGCGCTCCTTCAGGAGGCGCGAATAGATGTCGTAGGAGCGCTCGCCCCGCGAGGTCTGCTCGACGACCATCGGAACCAGGGTATTGTTGTAGACGGTGAGTGGGTCCCGGTCTCTCATGCTCAATCCTTTCCCCGCCCGGGGCCATTCCCGCAGCGACAAGATGCGATCCGACGCGCGATCGCTGGAGGGGCATTCCCTCATGAACCTGCCCCTGCCGCAAGCGGCGTCTTCTTTGAGGTGCGGACCGGCCGGTCGGACCGCCCCTGTCGGCGACGGCTCCCGGCGGCCCGAAACGGCCTCACTGCCATGTGAGGCCGCTCACGGAAAAATAAAAGAGGCCTTTTAGGCGTCGGCGGCGACAGCCGCGGTCAGCTCTTCGGGTGTCACCGGCTTGTCCTCGACCTTCGCGAGTTCAAGAACATAGTCCACCACCTTCTCCTCGAAGATCGGGCCGCGCAGGAATTCCGCCGCCTGCGGGTTCTTCCGGAACATCTCCAGCGCCTCCTTCTGGCGCGCGCCATAGGCCATGGAATGCTGGAAAACCGCCCGGTTCATCTCCTCATTGCTGACGGTGATGCCGTTGCGCTGGCCGATCTCGGCGAGCAGCAGGCCGAGCCGCACGCGCCGGTCGGCGATGCTCTGATACTCGGACCGGAGCGTCTCCTCGTCCTTGTCCTTATCTTCGTCGTCGAGCCGGCCAGCCTTCCGCTCCGCCTCCAGCCGATCCCAGAATCTGCTTGAATTCGCTGGCAGTCAGGCTCGGCGGCACGTCGAAGTCCACCCGAGTCGGCCAGCGCGTCCAGCAGCTGGCGCTTCAGGTTCTGCCGCGCCTCCGAATCGAGGTCGCGCTGCAGGCGGTCGCGCACGAACTTCTTGAGGTCTTCCAAATCCTCGAAGCCGAGTTCGGTCGCCAGCGCGTCATCGGCGACCGGCGTCTCGATACTGCTTCAGAGCCTTGGCCGTGACCTCGAACTCGGCATCCTTGCCGGCAAGCTCGGCGCTGCCGTACTCCTCCGGAAAGCGGACCGAGATGGTCCGCGTCTCGCCGACCGACTGGCCGGCGAGCTGCTCGGCGAAACCGGGAATGAAGCCCGCGCCGCCGATCTCGACCGGCACATCCTGGGCGGTGCCGCCCTCGAAGGCCTCGCCGCCGATACGGCCGATGAAATCGACCACCAGCGCGTCACCCTCGGCCGCCGGCCGCGCCTCCGTGATCTCGATTTCCTTGCGGCGGCTGCGGAGGATATTGGCGAGCCCCTGCTCCACCGCCTCTGCCGTGCGGTTCGGTCTTGAGGCGCGTCAGGCTGATCTCGCCAAGGTTCGGCACGGTGATTTCGGGCAGCACCTCAAGCTCGAGGGTGAATTCCAGGTCCTTCTCCTCGCCGGCAGAGACGAGATCGACCTTCGGCTGCATGGCCGGGCGCAGCCCGCGCTCGGACAGGAGCTGGCGGGTCGCCTCGTTGACCAATTCATCGGCGACCTCGGCCATGCACGGCGGAGCCGTAGCGCTTCTGCAGCAGGGTCATCGGCACTTTCCCGGGCCGGAAGCCAGGCAGCTTCATCGTCCGGCCAAGTTCGACCAGCCGCGCCTGCCGCTTCTGCTCAAGATCGGCGATAGGGCAGGATGACGGTGAAAGCGTGCTTCAGCCCGTCGGACTGGGTTTCGGTGATCTGCATGGACGGTTAAGCTCCGGGTCGAACAAGGACGGCGTGAGAGGAACGGAAAGGCGTCAGAGAAAGGCGCGGCACGACAGAAAGGCTGGTGCGGGCGGAGGGACTTGAACCCCCACGGCTTGCGCCACCAGAACCTAAATCTGGCGTGTCTGCCAATTTCACCACGCCCGCGCGAGCCCCGCCTGCGGGCCGCAGCCGCAGGGGGCGCGCTTTACCGCGATTGCGCATCCCCCACAAGCGCACCCTCTAGGTTGCTTGTGCCTTGGCCAGCGCGAGCGGGATGCCGTCGGCCAGATCCTCGGCGATCAGCCCCGCCCCGCCCGGATTGGGGTCCGTGAGCCTCGCCGCCTCCCCATGCAGCCAAACGCCTGCCGCCGCCGCCTCCCAGGCCGGCATGCCTTGGGTCAGCAGCCCGGCGATGATGCCCGCCAGCACGTCGCCTGAGCCGGCGGTCGCGAGGGAGGGCGGCGCGTTGTGGTTGATCGCCGCCCGGCCATCGGGCGCAGCAATGACGGTATCCGCGCCCTTCAGCACGACGACGGCACCGATACGGGCGGCCGCCTTGCGGGCGGCGGCGAGCTTGTCATCGCCGACGGGGCCGAAGAGCCGCGCGAACTCGCCGCCATGCGGCGTGATGACGGAGACGCCGCGCAGCCGGTCCGGCTCACCCGCGCAGGCCCCGAGCGCATCGGCATCCGCCACGATCTGCCGCCCGGCGGCGATCAGCGGCGGCAGGTCCGCGCGGGCGCGATCGAGCCCCAGCCCCGGGCCGCAGAGCCAGGCCTTCCGCCGCTCATCCTTCAACAAGGCGACGATGGGCTCCTCGGTGACGATGAGGCCGGGCTCCGTCCCGCGCAGCACATCGCCATTGCCCTGAACGACCACGGTGAGCAGGCCGGCGCCGGCCCGGCGCGCGCCCATCGCCGCCATGCGCGCCGCCCCCGCCATCCGCGCACCCGCGAGCACGGTCAGCATGCCGCGCGTATATTTCTGCCCAGCCATGCTGAGCTTCGGCAAAGTCCAAAGCCCGGGACCATTGGCGAAAGTCCGGGCGCCGATCGGCGGCAGGACGCCCTCGGGCATGCCGATATCGGCGAGCACCAACTCCCCGCACAGGTCGCGGCCGGGCAGAAGAAGGTGACCGGGCTTGAGGCGGAAGAAGGTGACGGTCAGTTCCGCCCTCGGTACCTGGCCCCGCGCGGCGCCCGTGGCGCCATCCAACCCGCTCGGCACATCGACGGCGACGAGCCGCCGGGCCGCAGCCAGCACTGCGGCGACGCCGGGGTCGAGATCGCGGCTCAGACCGGCGCCGAAAACGGCGTCGATCACGAGATCGGCGCGGCCAGCCTCCGCCACACTGAAGGCAGCCCGCCGCCCGCGCAGTCGCGCCGCCATGATGGCGGCGTCGGAGCCCGCACGCGGCTCCGCCAGCACAGCGATAGAAACAGGCCAGCCCTCCTGCGCTAGCAGGCGGGCGATCACATAGCCATCACCCCCGTTATTGCCCGGGCCGCAGAGCACCAGGGTCCGCGCGGGCCTGAAGCGCTCACGGATCGCGCGGGTGACGGCCCGGCCGGCATTCTCCATCAGGGTGAGGCTTGGCGTGCCGAGGCCGGGTGCCGCGCCATCGGCCCGGCCCATCTCATCAGGCGTCAGAAGTTCGGGCGGAAAATCCATGGGCGACCTCGCTGCGTCTTCGCGCTGAGGAGAGGCTACACGAGTGCCGGCCGCTTTGCGCCAGCGCGCGAAGCTGGCAGAACCGGCCGGTTCACGCAGAGGAAGACAAGCCATGATCATTCTCATCACCGGGGCCTCGGCCGGGTTCGGCGCGTCGATCGCGCGGGTTCTGGCGGCTGAAGGCCACAGGATCATAGCCGCCGGCCGCCGCGCGGATCGGTTGCAGGCGCTGGCTCAGGAGATCGGGGCGGAGAACGTGCTTCCCCTGGTGCTGGACGTGACGGACCGCGCGGCGGTGGCCGAGGCGATCGCGACCCTGCCGCCGGAATGGGCCGATATCGACGTGCTGGTGAACAATGCGGGGCTCGCGCGCGGCCTGTCTCCCGCCCATCAAGCCAATCTCGACGATTGGGAGACGATGATCGACACCAACGTCAAAGGCCTGACCTATGTCACGCGGGCCGTGCTGCCGGGCATGGTGGCGCGCGACCGTGGCCATGTCGTCAACATGGGCTCGGTGGCTGGAAACTGGGCCTATCCGGGCGGCAATGTGTACGGCGCGACGAAGGCCTTCGTCCGCAATTTCTCGCTCAATCTGCGGACGGATCTCTGGGGCACGAAGGTGCGCGTCACCAATGTCGAGCCTGGGCTCGTCTCGGGCACGGAATTCTCCACCGTGCGGTTCGACGGCGACCAGGCGAAGGCCGCGAATGTCTACGCGAACACGACGCCGCTGACCTCGGAGGATGTGGCGGAGACGGTGCGCTGGGTGGTGACGCTGCCGGCGCATTTCAACGTCAACACGATCGAGATCATGCCGGTGGTCCAGGCTTTCGCTGGGCTGAAGGTGTTCAAGACGGAGGGGTAAGAGGGTCGGCCCGGCGTTGCGGAGCGTCGGGCCTACTGGCCTTTGCGGCGAGCCGGCGCGCGTCGTCCATCTCTCGACGCCCGTCCTGGCTGAACCGCCAGGCTTCTAGAGCGTTTCCTATTCGCTTACGCTCACAGTCACCGCTCTAGCTCTTTGTTTTTACGAGCATCTTCACCCGATCAGATGATTCCATATGATCGGGATCTGCTCTAGGGCCACCGAGATGAGTGTTTCGATAGTCGACTGTTTCACGGAAGGGAGCGGCCTCAAAGACGATCAACCGGCACGGATCGCCGGCGGTTCCGCTAACCTAGCCACGCCCTACCATGCCAGCCAAGCGGGCGGCGCAGCCCGCTCTGACCGTAATCCGATTGACACCAACCCGGCCGCTTGATAGGCCCCGCCGGCTCGACCAGCCCCCGTGCCGGTCAGCCTCATAAAAAGAAGCCGCTCCAACGAGGGCGCAGCAACGAGAGAGTTAGAGCCTATGTTCGCAGTCATCCGCACCGGCGGAAAACAGTACCGCGTCACGCCCGAACGCGGTGCTGAAGGTCGAGAAGCTGGAGGCCGAGGCCGGCGGCACCGTCACCTTCACCGACGTGCTGGCCGTCGGCGGCGACGGCGCCTGACGATCGGCGCCCCGGTGGTGGCCGGCGCCACCGTCACCGCCACCGTCATCGCGCAGGACCGGCTGGACAAGGTCATCATCTTCAAGAAGCGCCGCCGGCAGAACAGCCGCCGCAAGAACGGCCATCGCCAGCACGTCACCGTGCTGCGCATCGCCGACATCAACGCGGCCTGAGCGAAGGAGCGACCGAACACATGGCACATAAAAAAGCAGGCGGCTCGTCCCGCAACGGCCGCGATACCGAAGGCCGCCGCCTCGGCGTCAAGAAGTTCGGCGGCGAGGCCGTCGTCGCCGGCAACATCATCATCCGCCAGCGCGGCACCAAGGTGAAGCCGGGCGCCAATGTCGGCCTCGGCCGCGACCACACGATCTTCGCCCTGGTCGACGGCCACGTGAAGTTCGAGCCGCAAGTGCCGAAGGCCGCGTGCATGTCTCCGTCGAAGCCGCTGCCGGTCGCCGCCGAATAAGCCGCCGGTCCCTTCGGTTTGCCATGCAGCGGGGGTCGGCGCGATGCCGGCCCCCGTTTTCGTTTTCGGTGACAGTCCGACCATGAAATTCCTCGACCAGGCCAAGATCTATCGTCCGCTCCGGCGACGGCGGCGACGGCGTGATCGCGTTCCGGCGCGAGAAATTCATCGAGTTCGGCGGCCCGGACGGCGGCGATGGCGGCCGCGGCGGCGACATCGTCTTCGAGGCCGTCGCAGAACCTCAACACGCTGATCGACTTCCGCTACACCCAGCATTTCCGCGCGCCCAAGGGCGGCAACGGCGCGGGCTCCGACCGCACCGGCGCCGGCGCCGACGGACGTGCGTCATCAAGGTGCCCGTCGGCACGCAGATCTTCGACGACGACCAGGAGACCCTGCTCGCCGACCTCGACACGCCGGGCAAGCGCGTCGTGCTGCTGCGCGGCGGCGATGGCGGCTTCGGCAACGCCCATTTCAAGACCTCGCACCAACCGCGCCCCGCGCCGCGCCGACAAGGGCTGGCCGGGCGAGGAGCGCTGGGTCTGGCTGCGCCTGAAGCTGATCGCCGATGCCGGCCTGGTCGGCCTGCCCAATGCCGGCAAATCCACCTTCCTGTCCGTCGTCTCCGCCGCGCGGCCGAAGATCGCCGACTATCCCGTTCACCACCCTGCACCCGCAGCTCGGCGTCGTCCGGCTGTCCGATGTCCGAGGAATTCGTCCTCGCCGACATCCCCGGCCTGATCGAGGGCGCGCATGAAGGCGCCGGCCTCGGCGACCGCTTCCTCGGCCATGTCGAGCGCTGCGCCGTGCTGCTGCACCTGATCGACGGCGCCGCCGGCGACGTCGTCGATGCCTGGCGCACCGTGCGCGAGGAGCTGGCCGCCTATGGCGGCGGCCTGGCCGACAAGCCCGAGATCATCGTGCTGAACAAGGCCGATGCCATGACCGCCGCGCGAAATCTCCGCCCGCCGCGCGGCGCTTGGCAAGAGCCTCCGGCCAGCCGGTCTTCGTGCTCTCCGGCGTCACCGGCCAGGGCGTGCCGGAGGTGCTGCGGCGCTGCTGTGCAGAGACGCCGATCGCACCGCGCAAGCGCGCGCCAGGCATGAGCGCGGCGTGATCGCCCGCCGCCTCCGCTCGCGTGCCGCGCGCCGGCTGGTGGTCAAGATCGGCAGCGCGCTGGTCGTCGATCCCGAGGCCGCCGCGCCCCGCGCCGCCTGGCTGGCCGAGCGTCGCCGCCGACATCGCCGCGCTGCGCGCGCGCGGCAGCGGAGGTCATCGTCGTCTCCTCCGGCGCCATCGCGCTGGCGCGCCGCACGCTCGGCCTCACCGCAGCCGAGGCTGCGGCTGGAGGAAAAGCAGGCCGCCGCCGCGGTCGGCCAGATCCGCCTGGCCCAGGCCTGGACCGAGGCGCTGTCCGCCCACGGCCTGACCGCCGCGCAGCTGCTGCTGACGCTGGACGACACCGAGGACCGCCGCCGCTACCTGAACGCCCGCGCCACGCTGAACACGCTGCTCGGCCTCGGCTGCATCCCGGTGATCAACGAGAACGACACGGTCGCCACCGCCGAAATCCGCTTCGGCGACAATGACCGCCTGGCCGCGCGCGTCGCCGAGATGGTGCAGGCCGATCAGCTGGTCCTGCTCTCCGACATCGACGGCCTCTACACCGCCGACCCGCGGCGCGACCCGGCGGCCGCAGCATATCCCGGTGGTGCCGGCGATGACGCCGGAGATCGAGGCCATGGGCGGCGAGCCGCCGCCCGGCTATTCCTCCGGCGGCATGCGCACCAAGCTGGCCGCCGCGCGCATCGCCACGCAGGCCGGCTGCGCCATGGCGATCGCGCTCGGCCATCGGCCGCATCCGCTGCGCGCGCTTGGCGGACGGCGCGCGCTGCACCTGGTTCCTGCCCGCGCCGGAGGGCCGCTCGGCCCGCAAGCGCTGGATCGCCGGCAGCCTGTCGCCGCTGGGCGCGCTGACGGTCGATGCCGGCGCGGCGCGGGCGCTGCGCGCAGCGGCCGCTCCCTGCTGCCGGCCGGCGTGCGCGGCCGTCGACGGCGACTTCGAGCGCGGCGACGCGGTGCTCGTGCTGGCGGCCGGACGGCGGCCGAGCTGGCGCGCGGCCTCTCCGCCTATGCCAGCGCGGACGCCGCGCCGGATCACCGGCCACCGCTCGGAGGAGATCGAGGCGATCCTCGGCTGGCGCGGCCGCGACGAACTGATCCATCGCGACGACCTCGTTCTACTCTAGAGCGTTTCCTATTCGCTTACGCTCACAGTCACCGCTCTAGCTCTTTGTTTTTACGAGCATCTTCACCCGATCAGATGATTCCATATGATCGGGATCTGCTCTAGGTCTCTCCCGGCATGGGCGAGCGCGAGCGGGTGATGCCGCTCGACCAGCTTTTGCAGACGCTCGGCCAGCAGATGCGTGTAGATCTGCGTCGTCGCGATATCGGCATGGCCGAGCAGCATTTGCAGGCTGCGCAGATCGGCGCCGCGCCCCAGCAGATGCGAGGCGAAGGAGTGCCGCAGCACATGCGGGGAGACGCGGGCCGGATCAATACCGGCCTTCGCCACGAGTTGCTTTAACTGAAGAAAGAAGGCCTGGCGGGTCAGCGGGCGGCGGCCATCCCGCCCGGGGAAGAGCCATTTGCTCCCCTTGCCCTGCGTCTGCTCGCGGGCGTGCCGAAGCGCCAGCGCCGCCGCGCGCGCCGCCTCCGATAGCGGCACGACGCGATCTTTCCCGCCTTTGCCGCGCACCAGCAGCATCTCGGCATCCGGCGTCAGGGCGGCGGCCGGCAGCGCCAGCAGCTCCGAAATGCGCAGCCCGCTCGCATAGAGGATTTCCAGCCCGGCGTGGAGCGCGAGGCCGGTGAGTTCCTCGGCCTGGGCACTCGTCGCCAGCAGTTGCTCGACCTCGGCCTCGGTGAGGTTCTTCGGCAAAGTGGCGCGCGCCTTCGGGGCATCGAGCAGGCGGGCGGGGTCATCGGCCCGTATGCCTTCGCGCAGCAGGAATCGGTAAAACTGCCGCATTGAGGCGAGGCGCCGGGCCTGGGTACGGGGCGAAAGCCCCTGCCCCGCCAGCGCGGCGAGATAGGCGCGCAACGCCTCGGGTGCCGCGTCCGGCAGGGGCACCCCGCGTGCGCCAAGGAAGGCCGCCAGATCGTCCAGATCGGCGCGGTAGGCGGCGAGCGTATTGCGGGCCGCGCCGCGCTCGGCCGCCATCATCTCCAGAAAGGCTTCGAGGTGCCGCTCCATCATCGGCGCCTCAGCCACGCCTCAACCGCGCTGCCGTCAGCCCTTGGCGATCGCACTGGTGGGCAGCACCTCATGCACTTGATGCTGGTGCAAAGGCAGCGGAAACATTCCCAGAGCAAGGAAGCCGCCACCGATCACGACAAGCAGGAAAAGGATGAGAATCAATACGAAACTACGCATCCGGCGGATCTGCCCCTCGAAACTGTGGCTGTGCTAGCCTGGGGTGTGATGACGCGCAACAACTCGCTGGAGATTCCAGCCCCCGACCTGCCCGACCACCTGGCCGGGCGCAGCATCGTGCTGGTCGGTCTGATGGGCGCCGGCAAGACCTCCGTCGGCCGCCGCCTGGCCGCGGCCCTCGGCCTGCCCTTCCTCGATGCCGACCATGAGGTCGAGGCCGCGGCCGGCTACAGCGTCAGCGAAATTTTCGCAGCGCTTCGGCGAGCCCGCCTTCCGCGATGGCGAGCGCCGGGTCATCCGCCGGCTGCTGGACGGGCGGCGAATCGTGCTGGCGACCGGCGGCGGCGCCTTCATGGACCGCGAAACGCGGGCGGTGATCCGGGGCCGCGGCCTGTCCATCTGGCTTCGCGCCTCGCTGCCCCTGCTGCTGAGGCGCGTCGCCGGGCGCACCCATCGCCCGCTGCTGATGAGCGGCGATCCCGCCCAAATCCTGCAGGGCCTGATCGACCTGCGCCACCCGATCTATGCCGAGGCCGATATCGTGATCGATTGCGGTGACGAACCCGTGGACAGCATGGCGACACGCCTGCACCGAGGCGGTGACTGGCGCATGAGCCGCCGCTTCGCGTGCCGGTCGATCTCGCCGCCGGCGGCTATGACGTCGTCATCGGCGGCGGGCTTGCTGGCCCGCGCCGGGCGCCTGCTCGCGCCTGTGCTGCCGCAGAACCGCGCCGTCATCGTGACCGACCGGACCGTGGCCGCGCTGCATCTGGCGACGCTGCAGGCCGGCCTGGAAAACGCCGGCTTCACCGTCGGCACCGTCGAGGTCGAGCCGGGCGAGGCCTCCAAATCCGTCGAAGCCTGGTCCGAACTCGTCGACCATCTGCTCGGCCGGGGGGTGGAGCGGCGCACCGCGATGATCGCGCTCGGCGGCGGCGTGGTGGGCGATCTCGCCGGCTTCGCGGCGGCCGCCACGCTGCGCGGCCTGCCCTTCGTGCAGGTGCCGACGACGCTGCTGGCGCAGGTGGATTCGAGTGTCGGCGGCAAGACCGGCATCAACACCCGGCACGGCAAGAACCTGATCGGCGCCTTCCACCAGCCGCGCATCGTGCTGGCCGATACGGACGTGCTCGGCACCCTGCCGCCGCGCGAGCTGCGCGCGGGCTATGCCGAGATCGTCAAGGCCGGGCTGATCGGCGACGCCGGCTTCTTCGCCTGGTGCGAGGCCATGGCGCCGGCGTCGTCGGCGGCGAATCGCGCGGCCCAGGCCGAGGCGATCCGCCGCGCCTGCGCCTTCAAGGCCGCCGTGGTCGGCGATGACGAGCGCGAGGAAAAGCCCAATGACGGCCGCGCGCTGCTGAACCTCGGCCATACCTTCGGCCACGCGCTGGAGGCGGAGTTCGGCTATGGCGGCGAGCTGCTGCATGGCGAGGCGGTCGCGATCGGGCTCGGCCTCGCCTTCAGCCTGTCGGCCCGGCTCGGCCATTGCCCGGCCGAGGACGGTGCGCGGGTGCGCGCGCATCTGGAGGCGGTCGGGCTGCCGGCGGATGTCGGCATGCTGAACCGGCGCTTCTCGGCCGAGCGGCTGATCGCGCATATGCGGCGCGACAAGAAGATGCGCGACGGGGCGCTGCATTTCGTGCTCGTGCACGGCATCGGCCAGGCTTTCACCACGCGGGATGTGCCGCCGGAGGCTGTTGTGGCTGTGCTGCGGGATGCGGGCTGCCGGGAGGCGTGAGCGCGGGGCCAGGGCCGGAACCGAGCTGAGGGTCAGGCCGCGCGCTGGGCTGCCGCACCGCCTGCTCCGCCTCGGCGGTCGCGAAGCGGGTCCAGGCGCTGGGCGCATAGGCTGATCCATCCGTCGCCACGGCATAGACCCGCCAGGCGAAATTCCGGTCATCCGGCAAACTCACGGCCAGCGCCGTCGTCGGCACGTAGCTCGCCGTGATCTCACGGAAGCTTCCGCTCTCAACCGATTGAAGTTCAACGAAATAGGTGACCGGCGACGGCTCCGCCGGCGCTGTCCAGACGAGTTGGACCGCCGGCTTCGGCCCGGCCAGGGGTACGGCCGAGCCGTCTGTCGGCCAGGCGGGCGCGGGTGCCACAAGCGGGCCCGGGGCCGGCGCCGCATGCTCGGCCGACAAGGCCACGGCCTTGATCGCGGCGGCCTGGATTGTCGGCGCCGCCACCGCATACCAGGCGATGGCCGCGTCCGTATTACGCGGAACGCCCTGGCCCCCCTCGTAAAGCTGGCCGAGGTTGAACGCCGCCCGCGCCTCACCCAGCGCCGCCGAGCGGGCATACCAGATCGCGGCCTCGGCCCTGTCGGCCGGCGCGCCGCGACCGCTGTCGTACATCACGCCGACATTGAAGGCCGCCGATGCAATCCCGGCCTGCGCCGCGCGCCGATACCAGGTAAAGGCGGTCGTGGCACTCTCGGTCACGCCGTCGCCAAGGTCGTAGAGGAGACCGAGATTGAAGGCGGCCTGCGGGTCCCCCGCATGCGCGGCGGCCGACCAGAGCTTCAGGGCGTCGTGATACTGGCCGGCATCGAAAGCCGCATTGCCGTCCGCCAGGTCGGACGCCCGGGCGCAGGCAGTCCCCCCGGCTTCGATAACGACAAAGTTTGTTAAAATGGCCAGCGCGGCGAGAGCGGCCCGCCTCAGCGCCACGTAATCTCCACTCTGCGGAACTCCGGGTCGGACCCCGGCGGTTCCTTGCCCGCGATCGATTCAGACGCGCCCGTCGCGAGAATCTGGAAATGATCGGGCGGCAGGCCGCGCGCGATCAGCCCAGCGAAGACCGCGTCCGCTCGCTTCTGCGACAGCAGCAGGTTCGGGCCGGCCGAGCCGGTGGCATCCGCCATGCCGGTGATGATCATCACGATCGGCTTGCCGTCGTTGAAGATGCGGGAGGCTTCATCGAGCGTCGCCAACTGCTTGCCGACCACGGCGGAGCTTCCGGTGGCGAAGTAGACGGAGAGGCTGGTCGGAGCCTGGCTGGCGGGCGCGGCCGCGACGGGCGCCGCAGGCGTGGGTGCGGGTGTCTGTGCCAGGGCTGATCCGGCCGCGGCCAGGAAGCCGGCGCCGGCTGCAATCGCTACGTTAAGAGCCTTCACTGTTCAGAGCCTTTCCATCCTTGAGGGGAAGACGAATTTCGATGGTTCCGGGCCGGGGGAGCGGATTGGCGTGAACCAGCACGACCGGCGCCGTTCGCTTCGTTATCTGGGCGAGGCCCGCGGCGATGCGGCTGGCGCCCGCGCGATCATTGGGAAAGAAGTAGACGACGTCTTCAATCTTAGGTTTCCCCGCCCAGACGCGGGCGGTCGCGATATCGCCGATCTGGGCGCGCAGCCGCGCGGCCAAGGCGGCGATCTGGCCGGCCTCGGCCGGAGCGGATGAGGCATAGACGATCCGCAGATGCAGCGGCGTGCCGACCGGCGGGATGGCCGGCGCTGGCTGTGCGGCATGAGTAATAGGCATCGGCCCAGACGCCGCAACCGACGCCGCAACCGGCGCCGAAACTGGCCCTGAGACCGGCATCGAGACTGGCGTTGAGACTATCGTTGAGACTGGCGTCGGGAGCGGCGCCGCGCGGCTGGGCACGACGGCGACCCGCGCCGCGCCGGCTGCTTTCGCGGCGGTAACGGTTGGTGGGATCGGCAAAGAGGATGCGGTGGTTGCTGGCCGAGGCTGCGGGGCGCTCGCGACCGGCACCTGCGCGGCGTTGGACGGCCCCGGCAACGGCGGCGAGGCAGCCGCGATTTTGACCGGCAGCAGCGGCGGTGGCAGCGACGGCCCGGATTTCCGCGCCGCGATATTCGGCGCCGCAATCTTCGGCACCGCGCTTTCCGGCTGCGGAATGACGAGCGCCCCGGCCCATTTGTCGAAGAACGTCGGCGGCACTTCCACGGGCTGCTCCGGAAAGGCCGAGAAGGCATTGTCATCGCCGCCCGCCCTGCCGATCGCCGGCATGGCCTCATGCGGGTGGGTCGGCAATGCGGCGACCCGTGGCATGTTGAGCGCGACCGCCGCCCGGGGCGGAACCACCGCGACGGCGTGCGAGGGTACATGCGCCCCGTCGCGCGTTCCTAAATACAGATAGGCGAAGCTCGCCGCGATGCCGATGCCAAGCAGCGCGGCGATCTTCAGCGCCAGCCGGTCTCTGTACGATTTTTCGTCAGGCTCATCCTCCGCCCAGTCCGTCGCCTGCCCGCCCTCATGCAGGATGCCCTCGCGCGCCATGAAGTCCGTCAGCCAATGCGCGGGCTTCGGCGGCGCGGGCAACTCGACCTTCGCCCAGTTCGCGCGTGCGACTGCCCGGTCACGCGGCGCCCGCTCACGGCGGTTCATATTGGGCCTGTCTGTCGGCAGCATTCCGTCCATCCCGCAGCTTCTGCTCCATACCTTTGGCCAGCGAATATTCGCGGCTGGCCGTCGAGCGCGAGCGGCCTTGGGGAGATCAAGCCCCCATCGGCATCTCATGGAACAGTTGCGATCGGGCTCTGCGGCGTTCCAGTCGCCCATTCGGTCGAAAATGTCAGTGGTGCTTACCTCCTAAGGGGAAAGCTGGGGCTGGCGCCGAGCCATCGCCCACAAAGTGTACACAGTTGTGCGGGTTTCATGCAGCTAGCCGGGCGCATACCCCGGAATTGTAGCAACGCACTGAATTTAAATAGTTTTAAAACTGGCATGGCCCTTGCTTATTAGTCTCCGTGCTCCCTGCGCTCGCTTTCCCACGGAGGCGAGGACCTCGAAACGGGGCAGGTTCATCTTGGTTCACCATCCCGTTCAACTCTTCGTTTGATCGCTTGTTCAGACCCTCCGGTCATCAGGCTCTAGTCGCAGGAAACCCGCCATCGTGCAGCCCGTTCTGGATGTCGAGCTGATTTCGGTCACAAAGCGCTATGGCTCGATCGCGGCGGTGGAGAATATCTCTCTCCAAATCCCGCGCGGCAGCTATTGCTGCCTGCTCGGCCCCTCCGGCTGCGGCAAGACGAGCACGCTGCGCATGATCGCCGGGCATGAGACGATCAGCGAAGGCGAGATCATCATCAATGGCGTGAGCGTCGCGGACCTGCCGCCGGTCAAGCGCGGCACGGCGATGATGTTCCAGAGCTACGCGCTGTTTCCGCATCTCAGCTGCGTCGACAACGTCGCCTTCGGCCTCAAGATGCGCGGCGTCGGCGAAGGCCGAACGGCGCAGCGCAGGCCGCGAAGCTGCTCTCGATGGTGCAGATGGACAGCTACGCCCAGCGTCTGCCCGCCCAGCTTTCGGGCGGGCAGCAGCAGCGCGTCGCGCTGGCCCGCGCGCTGATCACCCGGCCGAAGGTTCTGCTGCTCGATGAGCCGCTCTCCGCGCTCGACCCGTTCCTGCGCGGCGCGATGCGGGAGGAGCTGAAGCGCCTGCAGCGCGAACTCGGCATCAGCTTCATCCATGTCACCCATAGCCAGGAGGAGGCGCTCGCCCTGGCCGATCTGGTCGTGGTGATGGAGCACGGCCGCATCGTGCAGTGCGGCTCGCCGCGCGCCATCTTCGACACACCAGCCACCGCCTTCGTCGCGCGCTTCATGGGCGGCCACAATGTCATTACCAGCCGGCAAGGGTCCTTCGCCGTGCGGGCGGACCGCTGCCGCATCGCGCCCTCCACCGCGAATGAGGGCCTCGGCGGCGCGATCCGCTCCATCGAATATCTCGGCGCTGTCGTGAAGGTCGGGATCGAGACCGAAACCGGCGGCGAGATCGTGGCCCTACTGCCCGACGACCAATTCTTCGCGGCCCCGCTGACGATGGGCGAGAACGCCCGCCTCGTCTGGGCGCCGCAGGATGCCCATCCCGTCACCGCCTGAACATCAAGACCGAAGGACATTCAAGCATGAGCAAGAAGACGAGCATCGATCGGCGCGGACTTCTGAAAGGCGCCGCGGCCGCCGCGGGCGCGGCCATCGGCTCGGGCGCCATCACCGGCTTCCCCACCATCTGGGCGCAGAACATCAAGAACGTCACGCTGCGCCAGTTCGGCACCGGCGTGTCGAACCTGAACGCGATCGCCGACAAGGTGAAGGCAGGACCTGGGCTTCACCCTGCAGATGACGGCGCTGGACACCGACGCGGTGACGCAGAAGGCGGTGACCCAGCCGAAATCCTACGACATCGCCGACATCGAATATTTCGCGATCAAGAAGGTCTTCCCGACCGGCGTGATGCAGCCGATGGACGCCAAGAAGATCAAACTATTCGACAAGATCGTGCCGATCTTCACCAAGGCAAGCTGACGCCGACCAGCGCCGGTCGCGCCAGGGCACCGCGCCGCACACGGTCGGCTTCGTCGAAGGCCCGAACGGCAAGAAGTTCGCCAAGGGCCCGACCGAGTGGATGACGCTGATCCCGACCATCTACAACGCCGACACGCTGGGCATCCGCCCCGACCTGGTCGGCCGGCCGATCACCAACTGGAAGGACCTGGTCGATCCGGCGTTCAAGGGCAAGGCCGTCGATCCTGAACATCCCCGTCGATCGGCATCATGGATGCCGCGATGGTCATCGAAGTCGCTGGGCATGATGAAATACGCCGACAAGGGCAACATGACGAAGCCCGAGATCGACAAGACGATCGCCTTCCTGATCGAGCACGAAGAAAGCCGGCCAGTTCCGCGCCTTCTGGAAGAGCTTCGACGAGAGCGTGAACCTGATGGCCTCGGGCGAGGTCGTCATCCAGTCGATGTGGTCGCCGGCGGTCGCCGCCGTGCGCTCCAAGGGCATCGCCTGCACCTATCCAGCCGCTGGCGGAAGGCTATCGCGCCTGGGGCGGCGGCCTCGGCATGGCCAAGCACCTGAGCGGGCTGGAACTGGACGCCGCCTACGAATACATCAACTGGTATCTGTCCGGCTGGGTCGGCGCCTATCTGAACCGCCAGGGCTACTACAGCGCCGTGCTGGAACCGCGAAGAAGATACATGACGCCGAACGAATGGGGCTACTGGATGGAAGGCAAGCCGGCGACAGGCCGACATCCTCAGCCCCGAGGGCAAGGTGATGGAAAAGGCCGGCGCCGTGCGCGACGGCGGCTCGTTCAACGAACGCATGGGCCATGTCGCCTGCTGGAACTCGGTGATGGACGAGGACCGCTATCATGGTCCAGAAATGGAACGAATTCATCGCCGCTTGACGCAATGGCGCGCGGACGGATCGCGGGGCGAGCGGCGCGATGAGCACCGCAATCGACATCGCCGCGGCTAAAGCCGCGGAACGCCGCGCGCGGACAACAAGGTCCGTGGGTTCATCCCTCGGCCCCTGGCTGCACGCGGCACCGCTGACGCTGGTGCTCGGCGTTTTCCTGCTGATCCCGATCGTGATGCTCGATCGTCGTCAGCTTCTTCGACTACAACTCGCGTCCAGATCATCTCCGGCGCTTCGTGCTCGACAACTACCGCGACGCGCTGAGCTCGGCGGTCACCTGGCGACCTATCTCAGTCACCATCCGCTACGCCGTCATCGTCTGGGCGATCACGCTGTTGCTCGGCTTCTGGCTGTCCTATTTCCTGGCGTTCGAAATCCGCAGCACGACCTCGCAGATGGTGCTGTTCCTGGTCTGCACCGTGCCGTTCCTGACCTCCAACATCATCCGCATGATCTCCTGGATTCCGTTCCTCGGCCGCAACGGGCTGCTGAACTACCGCGCTGCTGCATCTCCATCTGATCCACCAGCCGCTGGAGTTCCTGCTGTTCTCCGACTTCGCCGTCGTGCTGGCCTTCGTGCATCTCTACACGCTGTTCATGGTGACGCCGATCTTCAACTCCATGATGCGCATCGACCGCCGCTGATCGAGGCCGCGCTGCGACGACGGCGCCGGCTGCTGGCAGACGATCGTCAACGTGATCCTGCCGCTGTCGAAAACCGGCATCGCCATCGGCTCGATCTTCGTCGTCACGCTGGTCATGGGCGATTTCATCACCGTGCGCTCATGAGCGGCGGGCAGAGCGCCTCGGTCGGGCTGATGATCCAGAACGAGATTTCGCTGCTGCAATATCCGGCGGCGGCGGCGAACGCGGTGGTGCTGCTGGCATCGTGCTGATGATGGTCGTCGCGATCCTGCGCATCGTCGATATCCGCAAGGAGCTGTAGCGATGAACGGGCCGCGCGCGGGCTTTCCTTCTATATGCTCGCGGCCTTTTCGCGGCTGTTCGTGCTGTTCCTGTACGGGCCGACGCTGACCATCCTCATCCTGTCCTTCCAAGGGCCGGACGGCGGCCTGACCTTCCCGATGAACGGCTTCTCGCTTCCACTGGTTCCAGCGCTGTTTCGAGACGCAGGCGGTCGGCGATTTCGGCGGCTCGCATCACCCGCTCGCTCATCCTCGCCTTCATGGTGATGGTGGCGACTGTCGTCATCTCGGTCGCCGCCGGCATGGCCTTCCGCCGGCGCTTCACCGGCTCGACGGCTGCTGTTCTACCTCGCCATCGCCAGCCTGATCATGCCCTCGATCCTGGTCAGCCTCGGCATCGGCCTGCTGTTCAGCCAACTCGGCATCGATCCCGACTGGTATAGCTCCGCCTTCGGCGCGCAGCTGACCTGGACCCTGCCGTTCGGCCTGCTGATCATGTTCGCCGTGTTCAACCGCTTCAACCAGGCGTGGGAGGAAGCGGCGCGCGACCTGGGCGCCACCCCGTGGCAGAGCTTCCGCCATGTCGTGCTGCCGATCATCCTGCCCAGCGTGATCGGCATCGCGCTGTTCGGCTTCACGCTGTCCTATGACGAATTCGCCCGCACGCTGCTGACGGCCGGCAGACGACAACACGCTGCCGCTGGAAATCTTCGGCATGACGACCAACGTCACGACGCCGGTGCTTTACGCGCTGGGCACGCTGACGACCGCCTTCTCCTCCGCCGTCATCATCGTGGCGATCACCACGATGTCGGTCATCCGCCGCCGCCGTTTGGCGAAGCTATAGCCTGGATTTGTCCACATCGCATGAAGCTGCTTGTCATCAATCCGAATACCACCGTCTCGATGACGGCGAAGATCGGTGCCGCCGCCCGGTCCGTGGCCGCGCCGGGCACCGAGATCGAGGCCGTGAACCCTGAAATGGGGCCGGTGAGCATCGAGGGCTTTTATGATGAGGCGCTGTGCCTGCCGGGGCTTCTGACCGAAGTCGCGGCGGGGGAGCGGCGCGGCGCCGAGGCGATCATCGTCGCCTGTTTCGATGACCCCGGCATCGATGCCGCGCGTTCGATCGCGGCCGTGCCCGTGATCGGCATTTGCGAGGCGGCGATGCGCATGGCCTCCCTGCTCGGCCACCGCTTCACCATCGTCACCACGCAGGCGATCTCGCTCCCGGCCATGGATGGTCTCATTCACCGCTACGGCATGGCGGATCGGGGGCGCGCCCGCGCCGCCGGGGTGCCGGTGCTGGCGCTGGAAGACCCGGCGAGCGGTGCCGTGGCGAAGGTCCGCGCCGAGATCCGCCGGGCCGTGGCCGAGGACCGAGCGGAGTGCATCCTGCTCGGCTGCGCCGGGATGGCGGACCTCGCCCGTGACCTGACCGAGGAGATGGGCCTACCGGTGATTGACGGCGTGGCGGCGGCGGTGAAGCTGGCCGAGGCGGTTGTGGGCTTGGGCCTGCGCACCTCGAAGGTTGGTGGCTATGCGCGCCCGGCAGCGAAGCCCTATGCGGGGATGCTGGCGGGTTTCGCGCCCCTTTATCTCAGCGATACCGGGCGGTGAGGCTGCGCAGCCCGAGGCGGATCAGCTCCACCTGGCTGGCCGTGCCGGTCTTGGCGAAGATCGCGCGAAGCTGAGAGCGCAGCGTCTCCTTACCCACGCCCCATAGCTCGGTGAGTTCCCCAAGCGTCGCCCCGTCGAGCAGGGCGTGCATCAGCTTCGCCTCGGCCGGCGAGAGGTTGAAGGCACGGCGCAGCCAGGCGTGCGGCGTCCTCAGCCGCGCCGTCGGGTCCTGGATGAAAACGGCCGCGAAACCAGGGCGCGCGTTGATGCGGGTGATCCGTTCCGGCACTGGCGCCACGAGAAGTTCAAAATCCACCTCGCCCGAAGGCCGGGTCACGCGCATCACGCCGCCCGGCGGCTGGCCGAGCTCGCCTACGCCGGAAACCGCCGTCCTGACAAGCTGGCGAAGAGCCTCCGTCTCGCGGGGGACGGCCAAGGTGAGCCTGCCGGCGCGGAGGACCACACCATCCGTCGCGGCCACCAGGCGCTCGGCCTCTGCGTTCATATAGACGACCTGGCCGGCCGGGCTGACCAGCAGCATGGCCTGGGCGTTTCGGTCGACCGCGCCTTCGGCTGCCCGCGCCCGCATTTCCAGCGCCGCGAATTGCCGCTGAAGCTGGCAGACGCGAAGGATATGCGGGGTCAATATCTCCAGCCGGAACAGCACATCCGGATCGCGCTCGATGGTCGGGCGCGACAGAAGAACCGAGACGGCCGATGCCCGCCGCCCGTCGCGCTCCACGAAGACCCCGACGCCGCCGCCGATATCCTGCGGCCGGCACCAATCATTGTAGAACTCGGTCCGCAGAAGATCGGGATAAGGCAAGGTGTTGTCCGAGAGCGAGGGACGTCCGATCGGCAGGCCCTCAAGCTCGCCCATCCACGGGTTGAGCGGCGCGTAATGACGGTCGTAGGACGTCACGTAATCCCCTCGCGCACCGCTTGAGAGGTCGGCAAGGCCCGTCCGGCTCGCGAAATCGAAGGAGGTGATGCAGCTCAACGCCCCGCCATAGGAATGGCTGAGAGCATCAAGAAAGCCCTGCCAGCCGCCCGGGTTGCCGATCGTGTCATAGAGCGGTGACAGCAGGCTTTCGGTCGGGACGTTCGGCAGGGCGCCGCGAAGGTAGGCTGGCGCCTCGGCGGGCGGTTGCGGCTTGGAACGGGGCGCCATCCAGCCTCCTTTCGCTCCGGGCTTGATGCGGCGGGTGCGGCCGCAACCGGGTGAGTGCCTATTGAGTAACCGTTACGTCAAAATCGGCATAGACTTGATGCTGGACGGACCCCATCAACATAACAAATCTATCCGCCCCGACATAACCCGGGTCGGGCGCGTAGCGGAATCTGGGTGAGGAGCTTGCATTGTCGGCGGTCGTGATTTGGCCGTGGTTCGGTGGCCGCTCAACCTGCATAATCGCGGCGGTCTGGTTACTGAGGTGAATATGGGTGCCGCAAGAACCGTCATTGCTGACGGTCATCATCGGCTCGATCTGAGATTCCCGCCCGCCCCATGCCAGACCGGAAATTTCGCAGACCTTGGCCTTGCCGGCAGCGCGCCCGGCGGGGGTGGCAGGGGTTGCGGAGACGGTCGGCGCCACCGAGGCCACGGTCGGGGCAGTTGGCGGGTCCACCCCCGGCGAGGTGCAGGCCGAGACGCCGATGACCATCAGCATCATAGCGAAGTCGGTTTTTTTCATTGTTGAGCCTCCTCCGAATGCAGGGGCAGCCGACAGCCGGCTGCGGATTCGGCTCTATGGCAGGGCGGATTGGCAGTCTTCACCCGTTCGGGTGATGATTCCGAAAGGGCGTTTCTCTAGAAGCGATCTTGCTGATTTTTCGACCGAATTTCGCAACCATTGCCGCGCCCTCGCGTCGTAATGCTGCGCGAAATTCGAACACTCAATACTCCAGAATACAAAAGAGTCTTTTATTTATCTACAAAAAGAAACAAAACATGATCATTAAGCCTGCCGTCATCCGCGGCAGGCGAGTTGGAGATGAGACGCGAGCTGGGATGCGAAGAATTTCAGGCATCAGAAGGATAATAGGCGTCAGAGCAGCTTTTTAGCTCAAAATGACCTGAGCCAGAACCTTGACTGTCTGCCGAGCAGCATGGTTGAAAATGCGTCGAAGATGAAGGATCTGCAGCCAGCTCAAACGGGTCACAGGCGGAACGCCGCGCAAGATCACCCGCGTTCCGCGCCCGGCCTAAAAGCCTCACGCGGTTCTTCGTTGGCCACTCAGCAAACTACCCTGCAGTCAGGTCCCGAGTGGAGAAGCCGCCAAAGCCGCCTGCACTTCCCGGCTGCGACCGCCATCCTCCATCATCATGGCGATATGCGGCCGGCGCTCGATCTGTAGCCGGTAGAGCGCGATGGCCGCCTGAACCAGCGTGCCGTCACGCCCCAGCAGGCGATCGCCCATTTCGATGATGCGCAGATTGGGCCAGGCCTTTTCGCGTATCGCATAGACGGTGCCGAGGATGGACTCGGCCGGCACCTCCGGCATCGCCTGCGCCAGGATGAGAGCCATGGAGGCGGTCGAGCGCGAAATCCCCGCATGGCAATGGACGATGAGCCGCGCCTCCCGCCCCGGCTCGGCGGCGAGGCTTCGGCCGAAGGCAAGCACCGCCTCGACCTGCTCCAGGCTCGGCAAGATCATGCCGGGCGTCGGGTCGATGATGTCATGGAAGCGGAGTTCCAGCCGCTCATGCTCGCCATACTGGCCGAAGGCTTCCGGCACCGGGTATTCCGGGTCGAGGATGGAGAGCACATGGGTCGCGCGGGTGTCGCAATGCCCTTCCAACTCGTCGATGCCGCAGACGTTGATGCCGAAGGGCGGTGACTGGGTGCTCATGGCGGCCTCCATTGGCTTGGGCTGGACCCTATATCGCCGCCATGGCGGCGCTCCGCAACGACCCTGCGGTCGCCCCCGCCATGCCCTGACCCGTGCTCTTGCGGACGGTTTTCGCTAAACCAGCATAATGCGCCGCATCACGCTCCTCGCCATCCTCCTCTGGCCCCTTGCCGCCCATGCCGGCTCGGCCCGCGTTCCGGTCGATACCGCCGTCCCGCCCTGGACCGCGCTCGGCCGCGTCCAGACCGAACTCGGCACCCGCTGCACCGGCTTCCTCATCGCGCCCCGCCTCGTCATGACGGCGGCGCATTGCCTGTTCCGCGAGGTGACGGGCCGCTATGTCCAACCCAGCTCCGTCCATTTCCTGTGGCGCTATGACAAGGGCCTCTATGCCGACCATGCCCGCGTCGCCGCCTTCGCCATCGCCCCCGGCTACGATCCGCACGAGGAATTGCAGACGCTCGGGCTCGACCGCGCCTTCCTGACGCTCGACCATCCGGTCGGTTCGGCAGCCGATGACGTGCGGTTCGCGCCCGCTGTCCCGGCAATCGGCACGCCGCTCCTGCTCGGCGGCTACAACCGCGACCATGATGAGGTTCTGGAGGCTGATAGCTGCCGCCTCCATGGCTTTTCCATCGACCATGGCGGCCACCGGCTGCTGACACATGATTGCTACGGGCAGCCGGGGACCAGCGGCGCGGCCCTGTTCACCCGCCTGCCCGACGGGGAATGGGGCGTGGTCGGGCTGGAAGTCGCCGTCACCGGGCCGGGTGGCAGGACCGGCCTCGCCGAACCGCTGGCGTCGGATTGAGAGTCCGCCCCGCCCCGTCGCCTTCGTTCAAATCCATCGCCCCCTGCGTTCTGGCCGGGCCGGCGTCCGGGGCGCACCACTGATCCACCCGCACAGCAAGGACGGTTCATGGAACGCTTCTCCGGCCTTTCTCTGCTCCGCCACGCCTTCGGCGGTCATCAGGGCTGGAAACCCTTCTGGCGGGAGCCAGAGCCGAAACCCGCCTATGACGCCGTTATCGTCGGCGGCGGCGGGCATGGCATGGGCGCGGCCTACTATCTGGCGAAGGAGCATGGGCTCCGGAACATCGCCGTGCTGGAAAAGGGCTGGCTCGGCGGCGGCAATACCGGCCGCAACACCACGATCATCCGCTCCAACTACCTCTTCCCGGAAAGTGCGGCCCTCTACAACCACGCGCTCAAGCTGTGGGAAAGCCTGTCGGAAGAGCTGAACTACAACACCATGTTCTCGCAGCGCGGCGTGCTGATGCTGGCGCATACGGTGCATGACATTCAGGTCTTCAAGCGGCACGTCCATGCCAATCGCGCGGCAGGCGTCGATAATGAGTGGCTGAGCGCCGCCGAATGCAAAGCCTTCTGCCCGCCGCTGAATATTTCCGCCAATATCCGCTACCCCGTCCTCGGCGGCGCGTTGCAGCGGCGCGGCGGCACCGCGCGGCATGACGCGGTGGTCTGGGGCTACGCCCGCGCGGCGGATGCGCTCGGCGTCGATATCATCCAGAACTGCGCCGTCACCGGCATCCGCCGCAACACCGCCGGCGCCGTCGAGGGGGTGGAGACCGAGCGCGGCTTCATCCGCACGCCCAAGGTGGGCGTCTCCGCCGCCGGCAATACCAGCGTGGTCATGGCGATGGCGGGCTTGCGGATGCCGCTGGAAAGCTTCCCGCTTCAGGCCCTGGTGTCGGAGCCGGTGAAGCCGGACTTCCCCTGCGTCGTCATGTCCAACACGATCCACGCCTATATCAGCCAGTCCGACAAGGGCGAGATGGTGATCGGCGCCGGCACCGACGCCTATACCAGCTACACCCAGCGCGGCGCGCTTCATGTCGCGAGCCATACGCTGGACGCGATCTGCGAGCTGGTGCCGATGTATCGGCGCCTGCGGATGCTGCGGAACTGGGGCGGCATCGTCGATACGACGCCCGACCGCTCCCCCATCATCGGCAAGACGCCCGTGCCCGGCCTTTATGTGAATTGCGGCTGGGGCACCGGCGGCTTCAAGGCGACACCAGGCTCGGCGCACGTCTTCGCCCATACCATCGCGAAGGACGCGCCGCACCCGATCAACGCGCCCTTCAGCCTGGAGCGTTTCGTCACCGGCCGCTTCATTGACGAGGCCGCCGCTGCGGCCGTCGCGCATTAACGGGAGGCGCTGAGACATGCTGCTCATCCCCTGCCCCTTTTGCGGCCCGCGCCCGGAACTCGAATTCCGCTACGGCGGCCAGGCCCATATCGCACGCCCGCAGAACCCGGCACCGTTGAGCGAGAACCAGTGGGCGGATTTCCTCTACCTGCGGGACAATCATCGCGGCGTTCATGCCGAGCGGTGGCGCCACATCCACGGCTGCGCGCGCTTCTTCAACATGCTGCGTGACACGACGACGGACCGAATCCTGACCACCTACAAGACCGGGGAAGCCCGGCCGGACATCCAGGATGGGGCCGCATGATGCCTGATTCCATCAGCGAAACCGCGCCCGGCACGATCGAGGCGGCAGCAGCACCCGGGCGCGAGCCGTTCCGCACGCCCTCCGGCGGCCGTATCGACCGTGGCCATCCGCTGACATTTCGTTTCGACGGCAAGACCTTCGCCGGGATGCAGGGCGATACGCTCGCCTCCGCCCTGCTCGCGAACGGCGTGCATCTCGTCGGCCGGTCCTTCAAGTATCACCGCCCGCGCGGCATCATGACGGCGGGGTCGGACGAGCCGAACGCGCTCGTCACCGTCAGCCGGGGTGAGAGCGGGGCGCGGACCACGCCCAATCTGCGCGCGACGCAGGTGGAGCTGTATGACGGGCTGACCGCCATCAGCCAGAACCGCTTCCCGTCGCTCGCCTTCGATATCGGGGCCGTCAACGACCGCTTTTCGGCCCTGCTGCCGGCCGGCTTCTACTACAAGACCTTCATGTGGCCGCGCGGCTTCTGGGACCGCTTCTATGAGCCGATGATCCGCGCCGCCGCCGGCCTCGGCCGGGTGCCGACAGCGCCTGACCCCGACCGCTACCTCCAGCGCCACGCCCATTGCGATGTGCTGGTGGTGGGCGCGGGGCCGGCCGGGCTCGCCGCCGCCCTCGCCGCCGCCGAGGCGGGGGCGCGCGTCATCCTCTGTGACGAGCAGGCCGAGATGGGCGGCTGCCTGCTCGCCGATACGCAATCCTCCATCGGCGGGCATCGCGCCGCCGTCTGGGTCGCGCGGGTCCTCGCCGAACTCGCGGCGCATGAGCGGGTGACGCTGCTGCCGCGCACGACCGCCTTCGGCTACTACCCGCACAACCATCTCGGCCTGGTCGAGCGGGTGACGGACCATCAGGCGGCGCCGAACCCCGAACACCCGCGCGAGCGGCTGTGGCAGGTCCGCGCGCGTGAAGTCGTGCTCGCGGCCGGTGCGCTGGAACGGCCGCTGACCTTCCCAGACAATGACCGGCCCGGAATCATGCTGGCGGATGCGGCGCGAAGCTATGCCGCGCGCTACGGCGTACGGCCGGGCCGGCGCGCGGTGGTCGCCACCGCCAATGACAGCGGCTACCACGCCGCGCTTACCCTGGCGGAAGAAGGGGTCGAGATCGCCGCCATCGCCGATATCCGCCGCTCCCCGTCCGGCGGCTGGCTCGATGCCGCGCGCCGCGCCGGCCTGGCCGTGCGGACCGGCATGACGGTTGCCGGCACATCGGGCTCGCTCCGCGTCGACGGCGCCTCAATCGCGGCGGTCGATGCCGATGGCGCGGTCGGCCGCACCACCGATATCGCCTGCGACCTCGTGCTGATGGCTGGCGGCTGGACGCCGACGGTGCATCTGTTTTCCCAGTCGCTCGGCAAGCTCCGCTTTGATGAGGCGCGGCAAGCCTATTTGCCCGGTATCGCGGCTCAACCCGTCCGCGCGGCGGGCGGGGCGGCCGGTGATTATGGGCTCGCCGAGGCGCTATCGGGCGGCTATCGCGCCGGCGTGGAGGCAGCGGCTGCGGCAGGCGTTACCGGTGCCCGGCCGCGCGTATTCGTGACGGTTACAACGCCCGCCGATACGTCCTCGGTCCTTGGCGCCCTGCCCCATGGGCGCGACCCGTCGCGCGCCCGCGCCTTCGTCGATTTCCAGAACGACAGCACGGCCAAAGACATCAAGCTCGCGGTGCGGGAAGGCTTCCGCTCGGTCGAGCATGCCAAGCGTTACACGACAACGGGCATGGCGACCGACCAGGGCAAGACGAGCAACATGCCGATGCTCGGCATTCTGTCCCAGGCTCAGGGGAAACCGATCCCCGAGGTTGGCTTCACCACCTTCCGCCCGCCCTTCACGCCGACGACCTTCGGCATCTTCGCCGGCGCCGCCCGGGGAGAGTTGTTTGACCCCGCGCGCCGCACGCCGATCGACCCCTGGGCCACAGCCCATGGCGCGGTGTTCGAGGATGTCGGCCTCTGGAAGCGCGCCCGCTACTTCCCCCGTCGTGGCGAGGACATGCACGCCGCCGTCGCCCGCGAATGCGTCGCCGTGCGGGAGGGTGTGGGCATCTTCGACGCGACCACCCTCGGCAAGATCGAGGTCGTGGGGCCCGACGCGGCCGAGTTCATGAACCGCATGTATATCAACCCGTGGACGAAGCTCGGCGTCGGGCGCTGCCGCTACGGCGTCATGCTGCGGGAAGACGGTTTCGTGCTCGATGACGGCGTGGTCGGGCGCATCGCCGCCGATCGTTTCCATGTGACGACGACGACGGGTGGCGCCGCCTCCGTGCTCAACCTGATGGAGGATTATCTTCAGACGGAATGGGCCGATCTTCAGGTCTGGCTCACCTCGATCACCGAGCAATGGGCCGTCATCGCCGTCCAGGGGCCGAAGGCGCGGGAGGTGCTCAGCCCCCTTGTCGAGGGGATCGACCTTTCGGCGGCGGCCCTGCCCCATATGGCGCTCGCCCGTGGCCGCATCTGCGGCCTGGCGACCCGCCTGTTCCGGGTGAGTTTCACCGGCGAGCTGGGCTTCGAGGTCAATGTGCCCGCCGCCCATGGCCGGCGGGTCTGGGAAGCGATTTACGCCGCCGGCCAGCCGCATGGCATCACGCCCTACGGCACCGAAACGATGCATGTGCTTCGCGCCGAGAAGGGCTTCATCATCATCGGGCAGGAGACGGACGGCACCGCGACCCCGGATGATGTCGGGCTGAACTGGGCGATCGGCAAGGCGAAGCCCGATTTCGTCGGCAAGCGGTCCCTCACCCGCTCGGGTATGACGGACCCGGCGCGCAAACAGCTCGTCGGGCTGCTCAGCGCGGACGGCCGGACGGTGCTGGAGGAAGGCGCGCAGATCGTCGCCGATCCGCGCCAGCCGGCACCGATGACGGTGCTGGGGCACATCACCTCCTCCTATCAGAGCGCCGTGCTCGGGCACCCGATCGCGCTCGCCATGCTCGCGGGCGGCCGGGGCCGCCATGGCGAGACTCTGCATGTGCCGATGCCGGGGGGTGCCGCGATCGCGGTGAGGGTCGTCGACCCCGTCTTCTACGACCGGGAAGGAGCCCGCCTCGATGTCTAAGGTTGTGGACACGACGGCGATCGGCGCGGACGGGGTGAGCCTGGAGACGTTGCCCCCCTTCACCCGCTTCGTCTTTCGCGGGGCCGAAGGCGCGGCCCAGGCGATGACGGAGGCGTTCGGCGTCTCCCTCCCGCGTGAAGCCTGCCGCGCCGCCGTCGCCGCCGACCGGGTGGCGCTTTGGCTCGGCCCGGATGAATGGCTGCTGCTGGCGCCGCCCGCCAGTGCCGAGGGCATCGCTGGCGAGGTGGCCGAGCGGATGTCACACCTCCCGCATAGCCTGGTGGAGGTATCAAACCGGCAGACCGCGCTCCGGCTGTCCGGTCCGCGCGCGGTGACGGTGCTGGCGGGCGGCAACCCGCTCGATCTGGACGCGGCGGCTTTTCCCGTGGGGATGTGTACGCGCACCGTGTTCGCGAAGGCCGAGATCGTCTTGTGGCGCACGGCACCCGAGCGTTTCCATATCGAGGTCTGGCGCAGCTTCGCGCCCTATGTTTGGGGCCTTCTGTGCGAGCATATGCGGGAATTCGGGAATTGAAGCACCGGGCTCATGATCAGCGTATTTGAGCTGTTCAAGATCGGGATCGGCCCGTCATCCTCACATACCGTGGGGCCGATGAAGGCCGCCGCCGCCTTTGTCCAAGCCTTGAGCGCTCAACCCGCGCGCGTCCGCGTGGTGCTGCTCGGCTCCCTCGCCTGGACCGGGCGGGGCCATGCCACGGATACCGCCGTCATGCTGGGCCTGGCCGGCGAGCGGCCCGATAGCGTGACCGCCGCCACCGCCCGCCGCATCATCGATGACGCGCGGGGCGCGCATCGCCTGGCGCTCGGGCGCGGGATGATCGTCTTCGACCCCACGACCGATATCGTCTTCGACACGGCCGCCGAAACGCCCGTCCACGCCAATACCATGATCTTCACGGCGCTGGACGAGCACGGCGCCGGGATCCTTTCCGAACGCTGGTGCTCGGTCGGCGGCGGCTTCGTGCTGCGGGAAGCCGAGGTCGGCGCACCCCCCGGCAATGCCGAAACGCCGCTGCCCTACGCCTTTCAAAATGGCGACGAGATGCTGCGGCTCGGCACGCTCTCCGGCCTCTCGGTCGCCGAGATGATGTGGGAGAATGAGCGGGCGCGGCACCCCCAGGCCGAGATCGAGCGGCGGCTGGATGAGATCATCGCCGTGATGATGGATTGCATCGATCGTGGCATCGCGGGCGAGGGCGAGTTGCCCGGGGGCTTGCGCGTCCGCCGTCGCGCCCGCGCTCTGCTCGCGCGGATGGAGGCGGCGGGCCAGCGCAACGACCCGCTGCCGCATACGCTGCTCGACCGCGTCAGCCTCTATGCGATCGCGGTGAATGAGGAGAATGCGGCCGGCGGCCGTGTCGTGACCGCGCCGACCAATGGCGCGGCGGGCGTGGTGCCGGCGGTGCTGCGCCATTACCGGGACCATTGCCCCAATGCGAGCCTGGAGGGGATGCGGGATTTCCTGCTGACCGCCGCCGCGATCGGCGCTTTGTTCAAGATCAATGCCTCGATTTCAGGCGCCGAGATGGGCTGCCAGGGTGAGGTCGGCGTCGCCTGCTCCATGGCGGCCGCCGGCCTGACGGCGGCGCTGGGCGGCACGAATGCGCAGGTGGAGAATGCGGCCGAGATCGGGATGGAGCATCATCTCGGCATGACCTGCGACCCGGTCGCGGGGCTGGTGCAGATCCCCTGTATCGAGCGCAACGCCTTCGGCGCGATCAAGGCGATCAACGCGGCGTCCCTGTCGCTGCACGGCGACGGCACGCATCGCGTCTCGCTCGATCAGGTGATCGCCACCATGCGCCAGACCGGGCACGACATGCAGTCGAAATACAAGGAGACGTCGCTCGGCGGCCTGGCGGTGAATTTCACCGAGTGCTGAGTGTCCATCTAAGAACTCTATTGATGGGGTGATCCGGCCCAAGGGTCGAGAACCTTCGTTTCCAGATCCGCGAAATGCCTGATGTTACGTGTCGCTATCTCTGCCTTGCGGGACGACGCGATCCCGGCGATGAGCGTGTCCCGGAAATCGACGGGCCGGCCATGGATCGCACGCTTGGCAGCGAGGGTCGCCGCGGCCGAGGCTGCGGCCTCATCCACCTCGGCGACACGGCCACCGAGATCGTCGCGGATCAGCGCGTCGAAGGCTTCCGCCAAATCCCGTGTCTTCCGGCCGGGCGCCCGTTTCTCCAACCCATAGCGGATTTCGAACACGGTAATCGCAGTCGTCCAGATCAAGCGCGGATCGATACGGTCCAGCCACCGGACAATCGTCGGGTCGGGCTCTGTGAGCATCAGCGCTGACAGGACATTCGTGTCGAGGATGATCACTCGTCAAACTGCGCCGCGTGGGCCGTTTCACCGCGCAGTTCCTGGATCGTTTCGGTCAGACCCAGCCCCGCGAAGCGTTGCGCGATGCGGCTACCCAGAGGGGCTGGGGACGGCGCGGCGGCGAAGGCGGCGGCGCGAAGAATGTCTCGAAGTTCAGCCTCCAGGCTCCGGTCATGGGCTTCCGCGCGTCTTTGGAGCCGACGTTTGATCTCGTCGTCCAATCCTCTGACAATCAGTTGCGCCATCCGAAACCCTCAGTTTGATATCATGATATCAAACTGAGGGGGCATTACGCAAGCCAGGCTACCGAAACGTCAGCGATCGGACTCTGCCTGAAACTCGGCCCAGACCTCCGGCAGCAGGCGGATGAGCCGCGCCGCCCATTCCGCCTGCCCGGCTTCGTTCGCGATCAGATCCTGGCGGATCTCCAACTCCAGATAAGGCAGCGATCGCCCCTCGGCATGGACGGGGATCGAATAGTCGGTCAGGTCGTTCACGAAATAGGGCTCGTTATCGCCGACGACGAGATCGCCTTCCTCCAGCAACCGCCGCCGGAGAATGGTCGAAAGACGCGGGTCCCGGTTGTAGAGCAGGCCGAAATGCCAAGGCCGCGCCACACCCTTGTAGACCGGGGTGAAGCTGTGGACGGCGACAAAGGCGGCCGGTCGTTCCCGCGCGGCCCGCGCATCGAGTGCTGCGGCGATCGCATCGTGATAGGGCCGGAACAGCGCCACCCGCCGAGCCTCCCGCTGCGCCTCGGTCAGCCCGACATTGCCCGGAATGGGCGTCGTCTCGCTGATCTCCGGGATCGAACTCGGCACCGCGGGGTCGCGGTTGCAATCGATCACCAGGCGCGAATAGACCGTGCGGATCAGCGTCGCGTCCAAGGCATCCGCGAGCCGCACGGCGACGGCCGCCGCCCCGATGTCATAGGCGATATGGCGCTCCATCTCGGCGTCGGAGACGCCAAGCTGGCCCAGCCGCCGGGGCATCCGCCGCCCGGCATGATCGCAGACGAGAAACAGGTCGGAGGAAGCATCCGGGTGGTCGATGACCACGGGCGCGGGTTCATCCTCGAACAACAGGGGGACAGCCGATTCGCTCATCCGCCAAGCATAGCTACCGCCGCCGCCCGCGTCATGCTCGGGCTGGTGATGGAACGCCGCCCTAAAAAGACAGCGGCGCGTTATCCACGACCTCCTTCAAAACGAAGAAGCTGCGGATCTGGCGCACGCCGGGCAGCGCGATGAGCTTCTCGCTGTGGATGCGATTGAAATCGGCGATGTCGCGGACGCGGATCTTGAGCATGTAATCGAGGTCGCCGGCCACGAGGTGGCAATCGAGCACGAAAGCGAGCTTCGCGACGGCTTGCTCGAAAGCGGCGAAGCTTTCCGGCGTCGACCGATCAAGCACCGCGCCGACCATCACCAAAGCGCCGCGCTCAACCTTCGCCGGGTCCACCAGCGCCCGCACGCCGGTCAGGTATCCTTCGGCGAAGAGCCGTTGGGTCCGCCGATGGCAGGTGGCCGCGCTGAGGTTCAGTTCTTCCGCCAATTCGGCGTTGCTCAGCCGGCCATCGGCCTGAAGCCGGCGCAGAATCTTGTGGTCGGTCCGGTCAAGTTCTAACGCTTGAAGGCTTCTTCCGGTTTCTGCCTTTGAAGTGGCAGCTTGTTCCATTATATTCCGTCAATTTGAATATTTCGTCGAAAACAATGCCGAATTTTGAGAGGACACACCAGGCCTATCTGAGCTAGCTTTTGCGTGATTTCAAGCACGCGGAGGCCCAGATGCTCGAAAAATTCGCCCGCTACCCCCTCACCTTCGGCCCCAGCTATATCCATCCGCTGGAGCGGCTGAGCGCCCATCTCGGCGGCGGCGTTCAGCTCTATGCGAAGCGCGAGGATTGCAATTCGGGCCTCGCTTTCGGCGGCAACAAGCTGCGCAAGCTGGAGTTCATCGTGCCCGACGCGATCGCCTCCGGTGCCGATACCCTCGTCTCGATCGGCGGTGTGCAGTCCAATCACACGCGCATGGTCGCGGCGACAGCCGCCAGGATCGGCATGAAATGCCGCCTCGTGCAGGAAAGCTGGGTTCCGCACGAGGATGCGGTCTATGACCGCGTGGGCAACATCATGCTGAGCCGCATCATGGGGGCGGAGGTGCAACTCGTCGATGAAGGGTTCGACATCGGCATTCGCGACAGTTGGAAAGCCGCGATCGAGGATGTGAAAGCCAAGGGCGGCAAGCCCTACGCCATTCCGGCCGGGGCCTCCATGCACGAGCTGGGCGGGCTTGGCTACGTCGCCTTCGCCGAGGAGGTGCGGGCGCAGGAACGCGACCTCGGCTTCACCTTCGACTACATCGTGGTTTGCACCGTGACCGGCTCGACCCATGCCGGGATGGTCGTCGGCTTCGCGACGGATGGGCGCGCGCGCCGCGTCATCGGGATCGATGCCTCGGCCACACCGGCCCAGACGCGAAGCCAGGTGCTGGAGATCGCGCGGAACACCGCGAGACTGGTGGAGCTGAAGGCCGAGATCGACAGCGATGATGTCGTCCTGATCGAGGACTACGCCTACCCGATCTACGGCGTCCCGTCCGAGGAGACCAAGGAGGCGATCCGGCTCAGCGCCCGTCTTGAGGGCATGATCACGGACCCGGTCTATGAGGGCAAATCGATGCAAGGCATGATCGACCTCGTGAAGAAGGGCTTTTTCGAGAAGGGGTCTCGGGTTCTCTATGCTCATCTCGGCGGTGCGCCGGCCCTGAACGGCTACGGCTACACCTTCCGGAACGGCTGATCGAGGATTTCGGGCACCGTGCGCCGATCCTGATGATCCGAACGGGGCCGGCTCACTATCCGAGCGTCAGATAAGCTACATAGCCGGATCGAGTTTCACCGGCGGCGCGGGCCTGCGCGTCGAGACGCTTCAACACGCGGCGCGGCAAGGTAATATTCACCCGTTCGATCGTGTCATCGAGCAGCGTGGGATCGATCGTGATCACGCCGAAAGACCAGCCCAGATAATCGGGGTTCGCCCGCAGACCATCGAGCGCCGTGGGTCTCGGCACCACCTCGCCCGCGTCCAGCGCGGCATCGATCCAGGCAGCGGCTGCTTCCTCGGCGCCCGCCATCGCCTCATCCAAGGTATCGCCGGCAGAGAAGCAACCCGGGAGATCGGGCACGACAACGCCATAAGCGGAATCACCTGTGCCGGGTTCGATGGCGACCGGATAACGCATCTTTCTGTCCTAACTCAGCCCCGCCTGCTTTCGGATCGCCTTGATCAGCCCGACACCGAGAGCCTTTTTCGGATGGGGCGCAACAATTAAACCCGGCCGGTCGGGATGGCGAAAAACATGGTGCGATCCGCGTGTGCGATCCAAGCGCCATCCTGCCGCTTCCAGCACGCGGATCAAATCGGCACTTCGCATGATACACATCATACACACTGCCATTCGTTTCGGTCAACCGCTTGACCGCGCCGCCGTTTGACCCTGATTCAGTGGTGACAGAACGAAGGAACCTCCGATGGACTTTGAGACGAAGCTCGACCGCCTCGCGGAAGTCGCCGTGAAGGTGGGCCTCGGCCTGCGCGCCGGGCAGGAGCTGGTGATGACCGCGCCGCTCGAATCCCTGCCGCTGGCCCGGCTCATCACGCGCCACGCCTATAAGGCCGGCGCCTCGCTCGTCACCACCTTCTACGGTGACGATCAGGCGACCCTCGCGCGCTTTGAACTCGGCGCGCCCGAAAGCTTCGATACCGCCCCGGCCTGGCTGTTCGAGGGCATGGCCAAAGCCTACGGCAATGGCGCCGCCCGTCTTGCCATCGCGGGCGACGATCCGGCCCTGCTCGCGGGCCAGGACCCCGACCGCGTCAGCCGCGCCAACCGCGCCCGCTCCCAGGCCTATCTGCCGGCGCTGAAGCACATCGTCGATTTCCATATCAACTGGAGCATTCTGTCATACGCCAGCCCCGCCTGGGCGAAGATGGTCTTCCCCGACCTGCCGCTCGATAACGCGGTGGGAAAGCTGTGGGATGCGATCTTCGCCGCCTCCCGGATCGACGAGCCGGACCCCGTGGCGGCCTGGAACGCCCATAATGCGCGGCTGCGTGACCGCAAGACCTTCCTCAATGCCCGGCGCTACGCCGCACTCCGCTTCCAGGGTCCTGGGACGGACGTGACCATCGGCCTCGCCGACCGGCACGAATGGGCTGGCGGGTCAGAGGCCGCGCGGAACGGCGTGGTCTGCAACCCGAACATCCCGACCGAGGAGGTCTTCACCACCCCCCATGCGCAAAAGGTCGACGGGCGGGTGACGAGCACGAAGCCGCTCTCCTATCAGGGCACGCTCATCGAGGGGATCGCCGTCCGTTTCGAGGGCGGCCGCATCGTCGAGGCGAGCGCCCGCACGGGTGAGGCCGTGCTCAAGAAGGTGCTGGAGACGGATGCCGGCGCCTCCCGCCTCGGCGAGGTCGCGCTCGTGCCGCATTCCTCGCCGATCTCGAAGAGCGGCATCCTGTTCTACAACACGCTGTTCGATGAGAATGCGGCGAGCCACATCGCGCTCGGCCAAGCCTATAACAAATGTATCGAGGGCTTCGAGGAACTGAGCGAGGACGAACTCGTGGCGCTCGGCGCCAATCGCAGCCTCATCCACATCGACTGGATGATCGGTTCAGGCGAGGTCGATGTGGATGGCATCGGCGCGTCGGGCGAGGCCGAGGCGCTGATGCGCCACGGCGAATGGGTGATTTAGGGGATACAGTCACCCGCGCACTTGATGCGCGGGTGACTGTCGTGAAGGCCGTCCGCCCTTAGCCTTGCCAGGCGTTGTCCGTCACGACGATCTTCCTCGGGATGAGCCCGAGACCGTAGAAGGTGTCGGCGATCTTCTGCTGATCGGCGAAGATCGCCGGCGTCATCGGCGCTACGCCGTAGCCCATGCGCGGCAATGCCCGTTCCAGCACGGGGACGGGAATGCCCGTCGCCGGGCCGATCTTGGCGGCGGCACTCGCGGTATCCGCCTGAACCGTCTTCTCCGTCGCGGCGACGGCCGCGAGAATAGCCCTCACGACCGGCGCCTCTGTCTCGGCGAAGCTTCGCCGGGCCAGGAAGAACTGATGGTTCGGCGCGATCCCCTCGCCATCCGCGATCAACCGGCCGCCGGTCAACTCCGCCGCCGCGAAAAGCGGGTCCCAGCAGCACCAGGCATCGACGCTGCCGGCCCGGAAGGCCGCGAAGGCATCCGGCGGGGAGAGGAAGCTGATGGTCAGGTCCTTGGGTGTCAGCCCCGCCTTCGCCAGCGCCGCCACCAGCAGGTAATTGGCGTTCGCGCCCTTCGTCGTGACCACATGCTTGCCGCGCAAATCGGCGAGCGTCCGGATCGGGCTGTCGGCCGGCACCACGATCCCCTCGCCCTTTGGCGCCGCTGGGTCAGCGGCGAGATAGACGAACGGCGTGCCGGCCGCCTGGGCGAACACCGGCGGCGTCTCTCCCGTGATGCCGAAATCGATCGCGCCCGCGTTCAGCGCTTCCAGGAGCGGCGGGCCGGCGAGGAATTCACTCCAGCTAACCGTGAATCCCAGCGGCGCCAGCATCCCGTCAAGCGTTCCCGCCGCTTTGAGCAGCAGCAGCGTGCCGTATTTCTGGTATCCGATATGGACAGTGCCGCCGGCGGCGGCCGCTGGGCGCCCCGCACCCAAAATTCCAGCTGTCGTCACGGCTGGCGCCGCGAGAAGCAGCGATCGGCGAGAAATCATCGTATTTCCTGCGGTGAGCCATGGGCATGGCTGTTGGTGCGGGTGCGTCATGCCTCACCCGCTTCACCACAGTGGTATTTGAACTATCTCATCCTCGTCAATCGTGCATATATAAGAACCACGCCCCCACGTCACAGTTCTGTCATCGGAGATCGTCTTATGGCCAGCGCCGCATCGGTCGCCGCGCACCCGCCTCGCCGCCTCGGCGCCGTCCGCATCGACACGATGCTCGGTGGCGTGCACCGGGCTTTCGTGCCGGTGCTCATTCTCGTCGTCTGGCAGGCGCTTGCCTCCCTCGGCTGGATCAACGTTCGCCTGATGCCGTCACCCGTGATGGTGGCGGAGGCTTTCTGGCAGCTTCTGGTCACCGGGCAGCTTCTCGGCAATCTCTGGGTCTCGCTCCTCCGCGTCATGCTGGGCTTGGGCATCGGCGTCGTGCTCGGCACCGCCTTCGGCCTTTTCGCCGGCCTTTCCCGGCTCGGCGAGGATACCGTCGATTCCACGCTGCAGATGGTGAGAACCCTGCCGCATCTGGCGCTCATTCCGCTGTTCATCCTGTGGTTCGGCATCGGCGAGACGCCGAAGATCGCGCTCATCGCGCTTGGCTCCGTCTTCCCGATCTACCTCAACCTCTTCGCCGGCATCCGCGCGGTCGACCGCAAGGTCATCGAAGCCGCCTCGACGCTCGATCTCACCCGCGCCGAGATCATCTGGAACGTCATCCTGCCGGGCGCGCTGCCGTCCTTCCTGGTCGGGCTGCGCTACGCCGTCGGCATCGCCTGGCTGACGCTGGTGGTCGCCGAGCAGGTCAATGCCAGCAGCGGCATCGGCTATCTGGTGATGAATGCCCGCGACTTTCTGGAGACCGACGTGATCTTCGTCGGCCTCATCATCTACGCCATTCTCGGCCTGACCACCGACCAGATGGTCCGCGCCATCGAGCGCCGGGCGCTGGCCTGGCGGCCGAGCTTCGTCGGCGCGCAACAGGTAAACCGGGGGACCGTATGATGACCGCGCTTCAAACCCTGGCGCCGGTGCTGGACGAGCCGCGCGTCACCCAGGGCGAGGCCGCCGTCACCATTCGCGGGCTCACCCGCTCCTTCGGCGGCCCCAATATTCTGGACGGGCTCGATCTGGAGCTTGAGGCGGGAAGCTTCACGGCGCTGCTTGGCCGCTCCGGCTCCGGCAAATCGACCCTGCTGCGCACGCTGGCGGGGCTCGACACCGCGCCCGCCGGCACCGTGACCGTGCCCGACCGTCGCGCGGTGGTGTTTCAGGAACCCCGGCTGCTGCCGTGGAAGAAGGTCTGGCGCAACGTCGCGCTCGGCCTGCGGACCGGGGATGCCCGTGCCCGCGCCACCGCCGCGCTGGCGGAGCTCGGCCTTGACCATCGGCTCGATGCCTGGCCGCTGACGCTCTCCGGCGGCGAGGCGCAGCGCGTGGCGCTGGCCCGCGCCCTAGTGCGCGAGCCGAAGCTGATGCTGCTCGACGAGCCTTTCGCAGCACTCGATGCGCTGACCCGCCTCCGCATGCAGGCGCTCGTCGGCAAGCTCTGGCAGATGCACGACCTCACCGTCCTGCTGGTGACGCATGACGTGGATGAGGCGCTGCTGCTGGCGGATCGCGCCGTGGTGCTGATCGACGGGCGAATCGGCGCCGATATGGCGATCCCGCTCGATCGGCCGCGCCACCATGGGCATCCGGATTTCATCCGGCTGCGCCAGCGTCTACTGTCCACCCTCGGCGTGGACGAAACCGGTCTTTCCTAAACCACTGCAATCGGCAACCACTGCAATCGGCGGTCCCCAGCTCAAGGGGGCCGCTTTTTTTCTGGCAGATCATTAGCATCCTAATTATAAGGGTCCGATCTATTTCGGGTCGAGCGATGGCCGAGGACGGCGTTCAGGCGACGGAGTTCGGGCGCCAGGTCTATCTCGCCGCCACTGTCTGGCGCCGGGAAATCGACGGGCGTGTGCGTGCCTTCGGCCTGACCGAGGCCACCTGGCGGCCACTGCTCTACCTCGGCCGCATGGGGGACGGCGTTCGCCAGACGGATTTGGCCGCCGCGCTGATGATCGAAAACCCCTCCCTCGTTCGCCTTGTGGACGCGCTCGAACGTGGCGGGCTGATGGAGCGGCTGGAAGATCCGGAGGATCGCCGCTCCAAGCGTCTCTGGATGACGCCCGCCGGCCGGGAGATCCATGCCAAGGTCGCCGCCGTCCATGCCGAGCTTGCCGAAGCCTTCGTGAAAGACGTAAGCCCGGCCGAGCTGAATCTCTGTTACAGCGTGCTTGACCGGGTCGTGCGCTCGATCGCCGGCCGCCGTGCTACCGGGGAGAAGGGCTGACGTGACTGCCGCATCAAGCGCCGCCGCCACGCCCCGCCGCGTCTTCACCTGGAAGGCGCTCGCCCCCTCACCCACCGCCGCCTATGTCGCCCGAACGTTGCTCGCGCTGGCGATTGCCCTCTTTGCGGCACTCTGGCTGCAACTCTCCTCGCCGGCCTCGGCCTGTGTCACGGTCATCATCGTCGCCAACCCATCACGCGGGGGCATCGTCTCCAAAGGCCTGTGGCGCATCTTCGGCACCTTCACGGGCGCCGTGGCCGCCGTGGCCATCATGGCCTGCTTCCCGCAGCAGCCTCTGCTCTTCGTCGTCGCCTTCGCCGGCTGGCTCGGGCTCTGCACCTTCTCGTCCAGTATGTTCCGGCATTTCCGCGCCTATGCCGCCGTGCTCTCCGGCTATACCGTCGCCATCATCGTGGCGGGCGCCCTGGCGGCGCCCGACCATGTCTTTGACCTGGCGCTGTCGCGCCTCGCCGTCGTCACGCTCGGCGTCGTCTGCTCGACCGCCGTCACGATGATCTTCCAGCCGAGCGTCACCACCGATGCCATGCGCGCCCGTGCACGGGCCGCGCTGCGCGGTGTCGCCAGCCTCATGCTCCGCCGTGCCGCTGGCACGCCGATGGACGACCCGGCCTTCACCGCGGAGCGCACGCGCATCGCCAGCGAAATCGAACGGCTGGACGAGACGGTCGAATTCTCCGGGACCGAGGCGACCGATGTGAGCCGCCATGCCGCCAGCATCCGCCGTGGCCTCGCCGCGATGTTCGCGGCGCTGCTCTCCGTCTCGATCTCCGGCCATTCTCTCATCCAACTGTCGGAGGCGCTGGCCACGCGGCCCCGCCCGACGCCCCCATCAGGCGACGGCGACACGCCCACGCCCGCGCCCGCGCCCAATGGCGGGATCGCTGACCGCGTAACGGCCGTGCTGCGGGAGGTCAGCGAATACGACCCGCAGGATAATCGCGGCGCGACGGTGTTGGCCGAGCGCGTCGCCGCAACCACGCGGGAGATCACCGCCTTGCAGGTCGCGGAGCGATCGCTGGACGATGAGGTCGCACTCGCGCGCATCCATCAGGAGTTGCAGCAGCTCTATGACTCGGTCGCGCCCTTCGCCGCCTGGCGCGCCGGCCGCCGGCCGTATCATACCGGGCGGCAGCTGGTGGCGTTCAAGGATTACGCCACCGCGCTTCGCAACGGCACGCGCAGCATGGTCGCCGTCACCCTCGGCGGCCTGTTTTACTATGTGACCGCCTGGCCATCCGGCCCGACGCTGCTCATCGTGCTGGCGGCGGCCTGCGCGCTTCTGTCCGGCGCGCCGAGCGCCGCGGCCGCCAGCACCCAATTCGCGAAGGGCATAACGCTCTCCGCCATCGTCGCCTTCATCTGGGAATTCGCCTTCCTGCCCCATCTGTCGGGCTACCCGATGCTGTTCCTCAGCATCTCGCCCGTGCTCGCCCTCGCGATCTACGGCACCTCGATCCCGCGCTATCAGCTCATGTCGGTGGGCTTCGGCATCTTCTTCATCACCCAGCTCAGCATCGCCAATGAGATGAGCTACAACGTGGTGAACTTCCTCAACTCGGCGATCGCCTACGTCCTTGGCGCATGGGCCACGGTTCTGGTCTTCCGCGTCATCCTGCCGCCGAACCCCATGCGCGACGCCCGCCGCCTCACGCGGCGCATCCGCCGGTCGACGGAACGCCTCATTGCCTCGCGCGGTGGCCATCACGGCCAGCGGGACTGGCTGGGCTGGCTCGTCACCCAGAACCAGGCAATGCTCAGGCTATTCTTGCGGCTTCAGGTCAATCCCGCCCTACGTTCCCAGACGATCGGGGATTGCGGCGCCCTGCTGATCATCACGCAGGAGGCGGTGCGGCTGCATCCCCTCCTGCGCGGGCTCGACCTTCCCGAAGCGGAGGCGGCCGAGGCGCAAGACGCGCTCCGTCGGCTGGCCCGGCTCCGCCAGCCACGCCGCGCCGCCGAAAGCGCCGCGCGCGCCAGCGCAACCCTCGTCGCGCTGCATGATCGTGGGGAGACGCCGCGCCCCGGCCTGTTGCGGGCGGCGGGAAGCTTTCGCACCATCGCCGGGCTGATGCCGCAGGCCGAGCGATTCCTGGCGCTGGAAGCTCCCTTTGGAAAGGGCGCGTAGACGATATGTTCACGGAAGCGCAACTCGGCGGGGTCCTGTTCGCCCCGATCGTCCTCTATTGCATCGTGGCCGTGGTCGTCTTCGTGCCGCTACGCTTCGTGCTCGGGCGGCTGCGTGTCTTCGCTGCCGTCTGGCACCCCGCCTTGTTTGAACTCGCCCTTTATCTGATCATCACCGGCGCCATCGTCTATCTGGCCGCCTGACCGGAACGCCATGTCTATCATCCTCCGCCTCTTCCGCATCCTGGTCACCCTGGCCTTTGTCGCCGTCGCGGTCTTCGTCGTCATCCAGATCTGGACCGTGTACGAGCTCGCCCCCTGGACGCGGGACGGCCGCGTCTTCGCGCAAACCGTCGTCATCTCGCCCGAGGTTTCCGGCACCGTCATATCGGTCCCGCTGAAGGACAACGAACTCGTCCAGAAGGGCGCCGTGCTTTTCCAGATCGACCGGCAGCGCTTCCAGATCGCGCTCGCCCAGGCGGAGGCGCAGTTGCAGGCGGCGCAGCTGGAGCTGAAGGAGCAGCAGGAGAATGTCGCCCGCCGGCGTGGCCTCGCCGGCCTCATCTCGAAGGAAGATGTTGAGAATACCGATATCGCCTCGGCCGTCGCCAACGCCGATATGGGCGGCGCGCAGGCGGCCGTCGATCTTGCCAAATACAATCTGGCCCGCACGACGCTCTACGCGCCCGTGACCGGCATCGTCACCCATCTGCGCCTTCAGACCGGGGACTACGCAACCGCCGGCCACCCCTATATCGCGCTCATCGACACCAGCTCCTTCCAGGTGATCGCTTATTTCGAGGAGACGAAGCTCGCCCATGTCCAGGCGGGCGATCCGGCCAGCATCAGGCTGATGGGCTTCCCGCAGCGTCTGACCGGCCATATCGGCAGCATCGGGCGCGGCATCAACAACCAGAACGATCAGGTGGATGAGCGCGGGCTGCCCGAGGTCAATCCGGTGTTCGACTGGGTTCGCCTGGCGCAGCGAATCCCCGTCGACGTGATCATCGATGAGGTGCCGCCGGGCGTGCTCCTCGCTTCTGGCATGACCTGCTCGGTGAATGTGGGGCGGGAGGTTCCGGTGCAAAAAGGTATCGCCGGCCGCGTCCAGCGCTGGCTGGAAGACAATCTCTGAGATGCACCAGCGCTTAGCCTTCGCGGGTCTCGGGGCGATGGCCACGCTCCTCGCCGGCTGCACGGTCGGCCCCGATTTCTTCAGCCCCCGCCTCAAGCTCCCGGACCAGTTCACCGAGCGGCCGGCGACACCGGCCGAAATCGCGCTGACCGATGCCGAGCTGACCCGCTGGTGGCGTTCCTTCGACGACCCGACGCTCGATCAGCTCATCGACCAGGCGATCGCCGGGAATCTCGACCTTCAGATCGCCCGCCAACGCCTGATCCAAGCGCGGGAGCAGCGGATCGAGGTCGCGGCCGGCGCGCTGCCTTCGGTTGATTTCGCCGCCTCGCCGATCCTGGCGCGGTCCAGCACGACGGTCGAGTATCCGCCCGGCATCGGCAACTACCACGCTTATGAGGTGGGCTTCGATGCAAGCTGGGAGCTGGATGTCTTCGGTGAGAACCGGCGCGCGACGGAAGCGGCGACCGCCGACGTCGGCGCCTCCATCGCCGATCGCCGCGCGATCCTCGTCAGCCTGCTGTCGGAGGTAGCGACCGACTACGCGGGGCTGCGCGCGGCCCAGCTTCGGCTCTCCATCGCCGAGGACAATGTGCGGACGGCGCGGCAAGTCGTCTCCTTCACCTCGCAGGAAGAAAGCCAGGGCATCGGCACGACGCTGGAGACGTTGCAGGCTCGCGCGCAGCTTGAGCAGACGCAATCGACGCTGCCCCGTTTCACGGCGCAGGTCGCGGTTCAGGCCCATGCCATCGCGGTGCTGCTGGGCCGCTACCCGGGCGCGTTGGAGCCTATGCTCGATCAGCGGCAGCACCTGATGCGGCCGCCGGCCTCGATCCCCGACACGATCCCGGCCGAGGTGATCGCCAACCGGCCCGATGTGCATGAGGCTCTGCTGCAATATGCCGCGGCCAATGCCCAGATCGGCGTCGCCGTGGCCGAGGAGCTGCCCCATTTCTCGATCCCCATCTCCATCACCCCGCAGGCGAGCGTGCTGGGCGAGTTGTTCGAGGGTGCCAGCCTCACCTACTCGCTGGCGTTGGAGGCGACGCAGCATGTCTATGAGGGCGGCCGGCTGAACGCCCGGGTCAGGGGCGCGCGGGCGGCGGCCGAGGCCGCCCGTCTGAACTACGAGGACACGGTCCTGCAAGCCTTGCAGCAGGTGGAGGATGCGCTGGTGCGCGTCGAGACCGAGCGGGAGACCCGCGCCTCCCTCGTCGCCTCCGTCCGTGACGCGCGGGCGGCGCTGGACCAATCGACGCGCCTCTACAATGCGGGCTTGAGCGACTTCCTCACCGTGCTCACCGATGAGCGAACGGTCTTCGCCTCCCGCGACGAGCTGGCCGGGAGCGACGAGGCCCTCGTTGACGATTATATCAGCCTTTACAAGGCGCTCGGCGGCGGGTGGCAGGAGATCGTGCTCGATCCGCCCACGCCGGCCAAAGGGCCCCCGGGAACACAGCAGAACAGCCCCGAGGGCATCACCGAGTGACCGGCTTCTCGACGGCAATTCCGCAGGACGGGTTGCCGCAGCCGCAGCGCTTCTGGGCGGTCGCGGGCGTCGCACTCGGCCTCATCATGGCGGTACTCGACGGCGCCATCGCCAATGTGGCGCTGCCGACGATCGCGGCGGATGTGCATGTGACGGCGCATGAGTCCGTCTCCGTCATCAACGCCTATCAGATCGCGGTCATCGTGCTGCTGCTGCCGCTCGCCTCCCTCGGCGAAATCTACGGCTACAAGCGGGTCTTTCTGACCGCAGTCGTCGTCTTCACCTGCGCGTCACTCGCCTGCGCGCTGTCATCGACCATCGGGCAGCTCACCCTCGCCCGTGTCGTGCAGGGATGCGGCGCGGCCGGGGAGATGAGCGTCACCGGCGCGCTCATCCGCTTCGCCTATCCGCGCGCGCGGCTGGGGCGTGGGCTCGCGTTCAACGCGCTGGTGGTGGCGGCCTCCACCGCCGCCGCGCCTTCGATCGCCTCGGCCATTTTGGCGGTCGCCCATTGGGAATGGCTGTTCGCGATCAACGTGCCGATCGGGGTCGTCTGCTTCGCCGTCGCCTGGCGGGCCTTGCCGCTCAGCCCGCGCTCGGACAGGCGGTTCGATGTCACGAGCGCGCTGCTGAGCGCGCTGACCTTCGGCGTCGGCATGACGGGCATCATGGGCCTCACCCATGGCATGGGAATGGGCCTCGCCGCCGCCGAGATCGCGGTCGGCGTCGGCGCGGGCGTCGTTCTGGTGCGGCGTCAACTATCGCGGACGGACCCCTTGCTGCCGATCGACCTGTTGCGGATTCCGCTGTTCCGGCTTTCGATCATGACCTCGGTCTTCTCCTTCTGCGCGCAGATGCTGGCTTTCGTCTCGCTCCCCTTCTTCGTGCAGGACGTGCTCGGCCGCAGCGAGGTCGCGACCGGGCTGCTGATGACGCCCTGGCCGCTTTTCGTGATGATCACGGCGCCGATCGCGGGGCGATTGTCGGATCGTTTTCCGGCGGGTCTTCTGGGCGGTATCGGCCTCGGCCTTTATGCGCTCGGCCTCGGGCTCACGGCGCTGTTGTCCGCTCATCCCGCGAACCTCGATATCGCCTGGCGTCTGGCGATCTGCGGCGCGGGCTTCGGCCTGTTTCAGTCGCCCAACAACCGGGCCATCATGGGATCGGCGCCGCGCAGCCGCAGCGGCAGCGCGAACGGCATGCTCGGCCTCGCCCGGCTGACCGGGCAGACCATCGGCGCCACGATCGCGGCGCTGGTCTTCAAGCTCTTCCCCCATCACGGTCAGATGCCGGTGGCGATCGGCGTCGCCTGCGCGCTCGCCGTCATCGGGATGGTGCTGAGCTTCCTGCGCCTGCGGGTCGACCAGCCCGTCACGAGCACCGCACGCGGGTAGCACTATTATGCCGGTGTAAAGTCCTCCCAGGTCATCTTGCCCTCCTATAGCTCTGAGGGCCGGAGAGACCGATGTCGGGGATCAAGAATTCCGCTGATGCGCTGGGCGCGGAGGTGGCGACGGCCCTCTACGGCGTGGCCGGAAGCGGCATCAAGATCGGCATCATCTCCGATAGCTATGACGCCAATGGCGGCGCCGCCGCGAATGTCGCGGCGGAGGACTTGCCGGCGAATGTCACGGTCGAGAGCGACAGCACGAGCGGGACGGATGAAGGCCAGGCGATGATCGAGCTGGCCTATCAGGTGGCGCCCGGTGCCTCCTATTACTTCGCGACGGTCGGCGACAGCCTCGCGAGCTTCGCCGCCGCCGTCACCTCCCTGCAAGCGTCGGGCGTCAATATCATCGTCGATGACGTATCCTTCCCGACGGAGGAATCCTTCTATCAGACCGGCACGGTCCTTGATGACGCGATCGAAACCGCCGTCGCCGCCGGCGTCAACTATTTCACCGCCGCCGGGAATGCCGGCGATGATTACGTGCAGCAGGGCTTTTCCCCGATCAGCGTCGCGCTGCCCGGGATCAGCGCCGACCCCGTCATCGCCAATAATTTCGGCGGCGACAGCCCCTATCAGGATATTTCGATCCGCCAGGGCGTGACCGTCACGATCGCGCTGCAATGGGCCCAGCCTTTTGCCTCCATCGGCACTGGCAGCGCCGGCGCCCAAAACAGCCTCGCCTTCTACCTCATCAACAGCCAGGGCCAGGTCGTTGCCAGTTCAACCCAAGTGGAGCTGGACGGCGATCCTGTGCAGGCTATCCAGTTCGTCAACGAGACGGCGTCGACGCAGTTTCGTCTGGTGGTGGTCGAGAATGGCGGCACGACGCCGACGGGGCAGACCTTCACGATCAGCGTGCTCGACAGCGCGCTCGCGACGTTGGAAGGCACCGATGTCGGCACGGGCACGGGCGACATCATGGGCCATGCGCTGCTGTCCGGTGTGAATGCGGTCGGCGCGGTGACATATAATGAAACGCCTGCTTTCGGCGTCTCGCCCGCCGTCCCGGCCGCCTATACGGCAACCGGGCCGGGCACGATCCTCTACAGCCCCAGCGGCGCCGCGCTCTCCGCCACCGTCAGCGCCGGAGGGCCGGCCTTTCTCAGCGTCGCCGGTTCGTCGACGACGGTCGCAGGCTTCTCAAGCTTCAACGGCACATCCGCCGCCGCGCCCAATGCCGCCGGCGTGGCGGCGCTCGTCCTCCAGGCCAATGGCGCGCTGACGACGACGGAGGTGACGTCGCTGCTCGAACAATCGGCGATCCCCGTCTCCACGGTGCTCGACAATGCCGGCGCCGGCCTCATCCAGGCCCGCGCGGCGGTGGAACTCGCGGTCGCGGCGGCGGGTTCGGTCTGGTCCCATGCCGGCGGCGGCGCCTGGAACGCGGCCGCGAGCTGGTCGACCGACGCAGTGCCGACGGATGCCCGTGCCGTGATGCTCGGCAATGATCTCGGCGCCATCGCCGGCAGCTATGCCGTGGCGGTGAACGCGGCCGACGCCGCCGCCGGGTCGCTCACCCTGTCGGCGCCCACCGGCGCCAGCGTCACGCTCACCCTCGGCGCGGGTGACGGCCTCGCCATCGGCGGTCCGGCCGCCCGCGACATCACCGCCGGGGATTTTCTCGTCGCCTCCGGCGGCACGCTCTCCGTGACCGGCGGGGCATTGAGCGTGGCGGGCTCGCTCAACAGCAATGACGGCACCGTCGGGGTATCGGCCGGCAGTGTGACCGCCTCCAACTTCACCCAGGATGCGGGAAGCCTGGCGCTGAGCGGCGGCACGGTCACGCTGACCGGCACCATCGGCCTGGCCGTGACCGGCGGCACGCTATCGGTCGGCGACGGCGCCACCCTCGATACGACGACGGCGAGCCTGTCGGGCACCGCGCTCTCCATCGCCGGCGCGTTCGACGATACCGGCACGCTGACGGGCGGTGATGGCGGCGGCACCATCACCATCGCGCCGACCGGCTCGCTTTCCATCGGCCAGGGCGCGACGGCTGCGGGGATCACCTTTTCCGGCGGCGACGGCGTGCTCGATTTCACCTCAGCCGACAGCACGGTGCTGACCGGCGAGTTGACCGCCGCCATCTCCGGCTTCGATGACGGGTCGTGCATCATTGAATTCGGCGCGCTCACCTACAATCCGCTCGATACCGCCAGCTATGCGAACGGCGCGCTCACCATCGCCGACGGTGCCACCGATCTCGCTCGCCTCACGCTCGACAGCGAGGAGCCGGCCGGGACCTTCGCCCTCAGCGCGGGCGCGGCGGATCAGCTCGAGCTCATGGCGCTGCCCTGCTTCGCCGCCGGCACGCGGCTGCTGACCGACCGGGGCGACGTGCCGGTTGAGGCTTTGGCGATCGGGGACCGTGTCATCACCGTTGAAGGCCATGCCGAGGCCATTACCTGGATCGGCGCCCGCCGTATCGACTGCCGGCGGCACCGCGCCGCCGATCGCGTGCAGCCGGTCCGCATCGTGGCTCATGCCTTCGGGGCGGGCGTGCCGTCCCGCGATCTCTTCCTCTCGCCTGATCATGCGATCTTTGCCGAGGGCGTGCTCATCCCCGTGAAGCACCTGATCGACGGCCGCGCGATCCGGCAGATGGAGGTGGCTCAAGTGACCTACTTTCACGTCGAGTTGCGCCGTCACCGAATCCTCCTGGCGGAGGGTTTGCCGGTCGAAAGCTACCTCGACACCGGGGATCGCGCGGCCTTCGCGGGTGGGCCGGTCATCACCCTGCATCCTGAGTGGGACGCCGGAAGCCGCGATCTGGCCTTCCTGAGCGAGGGGCTGGCCTATGCGCCGATCCGTGTCATGGGCGCTGAGGTCGATCGCCTGCGCGCCCGGCTGGCCGGCCTCCGCCGCGATCAGCCGGGAGGCGGCGAGAGCAGGACCCGGTTGACCGCCTGAAGCGCACCAAAGGTCTCTGGCCAGGCGCGGCGAAACTTCGCTTCCGCCATGCCGCGCCCGACAAAGAATGCGCGGAGGTCGGCGACGCTCCTCTCCCCATCGATCGCGCGCAGGATGGCGGCACCCTCGGGCGGCAGACGCAGGATGGCGCGCAGCCCATCGAACAGAAAGGGCAAGGACCCGTCGGGCAGAATGGATTTCGCGAGTTCCGCGCCCGGCACCTCCCGCATTACCGGAACCGCGCCATCGGCCAGCGGGTCCGCCATCACCACCGGCTCGGCGGCGCGGCGGCAATAGGCGATGTGGACACTCATATTGCCCGTGAGCGCCTCGGCCAGCGCGGCGCGCTCCATCGGCTGCAGGTTGGCCGCGCGGGCGCGGAGCTTGGGGTCCGGCAGCCAGGTGGCGGGGTCGTAGCGCATCGGCTCCATGAAGGCCGAGACCGCCATGTCGGCGCCCGCCAGCAGATCGGCGAAGGCAGTCACGGTGAAGGCGCGGTCACGCGGGTTGAGGAGCAGGTCGTACAGCCCCGCATCGCCGCCGCTGATGTGGTCGGAGAAGTTGCGGTTGAAGCGGAGCCAGTTGCTTTCGGGCAGATGCCGCATGACGCGGCGTGCCACATCCAGTCGCGCCGCCGGCGGCTGATCGGCCGGGGCCAGCAGCCCCAACGCCTCCTGCACCATATAGACGCCCGTGCGGCCATGCGGCGCATAAACCATGAGCCCCATCCCGCCGCCCGGCGCCAGCACCGAGACCAGCGCCGCGAGCCCCTGCCCGGGCTCGGGCAAGTGATGCAGCACGCCGCAGCAATCGATATAGTCGAAAACCCCGAGGCCTAAGCCCGGCAGGTCGAGCAGCGAGCCCTGCACCCAGTCGATATTGCCGAGGCCGCGCGCCTCGGCCCGCGCCTGCGCCACTTTCATGGCGGCGGCGGAACGGTCGAGATAGGTCACGCGGCCCGGCCGCCCTGATCGCGCCAGATGGGTCGCGAGCATGATGGTGCCGTCCCCCGTGCCGCCACCCGCGATCAGCACCCGCAGCGGCTGCGAGATGGGCCGGCGGGCGCCGAAGACCCAATAGTCGATCTCCCGCAAGTGAGACGGGCTGCCGATGATCAGCCGCTTTGTCTCCTCACCCGGGTCGCGCGCCGGATAGGGATAGGCTTCGTATTGCGCGGCGAGTTGCCCGTCTGTGCGATCCGTCATGCCGCCGCTTTACCGGCTCGCCGCCGCCCTGGCGAGGGTGCGGATGAGGCTGCCGGGCGCGCAGCCCAGAAGAGGCATGCGGCCAGACCCGCAACCTTCTCTTGCACAAGCCGGCGTCGCTCCCTTATCCCTCGCTCATGCACAAAATCCTTCTCGCCGCTTCCACGTTGTTGGTTTTGTCCGTGCCCGCGCTGGCCGCCGGCCCCACCTCGCTTGGCGTCTTCTCGGACTGGACCGCCGCCCAATACGATGCCGGCGGCGGCCAGGTCTGCTACGCCTTCACCCGCGCCATCGGCGCGGCGAAAACACCTTCGGCGGCGATGATCATCGTCTCTGAGCGCTCGACCTCCCGCGATGAGGTTGTGGTCAACGCGACCGCGTCCTATCCGCCAAAGACGGAGGTCGCCGTGCAGATCGACAATCAGGCGCCGATGTCCTTCTACACCGCCGGCAAATCCGCCTTCGCGCGGGATGGCCGGGGCGCCGTGATCGACATGCAGAAGGGCAGCGCCGCCACCGCCGCCTGGGATCGTAAGGGCGGCAAGCGTGTGGAGAAGTTCTCCCTCGCGGGCTTCAGCGCCGCCTATGGCGCCATCGTCAAGGCGTGCCCGGCCCGGTGAACCCGTCATGACCGTGGTCGCGCCCGCGAAGGCGCCGCCTGCCGGCCCCGGCACGCTCCCGGATGATGCCGCCCGCATCATGGCGAAGGCCGCCCTTTTCGCGCCCCCGCCGGCGCGGATGGCCGACGGCCGCCGTGATCTCGTCGGGCTGACGCGCGATGAGCTGGCGGCCGAGGTCGCGGCCATCGGGGAAGCGCCGTTCCGCGCCAAGCAGATCTGGCACTGGATCTACCACCAGGGCGAGACGGATTTCGCCCGCATGACCACCATGGCCCGCCCCATGCGGGACAAGCTGGCCGAGAACTTCGTCGTCGGCCGGCCGGAGACTGTGGTCGCGCAGACGAGCACCGACGATACTCGCAAATTCCTGTTCCGCTTCCGCGACGGGCAGGAGGCCGAGACCGTCTATATCCCCGACCCGGAGGAGGATCGCGGCGCCGTCTGCCTTTCCTCCCAGGTCGGCTGCACGCTCTCCTGCTCCTTCTGCCATACCGGCACGCAGCGCCTCATGCGCAACCTCGGCGCGGCCGAGATCGTCGGCCAGTTCATGGCGGCGCGGGACAGTTACGGGGAGTGGCCGAGCCCCAAAGGCGAGACCCCGCGTTTGCTCTCGACCATCGTGCTCATGGGCATGGGCGAGCCGCTGTATAATTACGACAACGTCGCCCGCGCCATGCGGATCGTGATGGATGGCGAGGGCATCGCGCTCTCCCGCCGCCGGATCACCCTCTCCACCAGCGGCGTCGTGCCGATGATGGACCGGGCCGGTGCCGAGCTTGGCGTCAACCTCGCCGTCTCGCTCCATGCCGTGCGGGATGAGCTGCGGGACGAGTTGGTGCCGCTCAACCGCAAATACCCGATCGCCGAGCTGATCGCCGCCTGCCGGCGCTACCCCGCCGCATCCAACGCGCGGCGCATCACCTTCGAATACGTCATGCTGCAAGGGCATCAACGATAGCGAGGCCGATGCCCGGCTGCTGGTACGAGCTGATCGCCGGCTTGCCGGCCAAGGTCAACCTCATCCCGTTCAACCCCTGGCCGGGCAGCGCCTATGAGACGAGCACGGCCGCCGCCATCCGGCCGGTTCGCGGCGATCGTCATGGATGCGGGTTACGCGGCGCCTGTGCGCACACCGCGCGGGCAGGACATTCTGGCCGCCTGCGGGCAGCTCAAGACCGAGACGGTTCGTGCGCGGCGCAACGCGGTCTAGAGCGTTTCCTATTCACTTACGCTCACAGTCACCGCTCTAGTGGTGCCGGGCGCTGAGGCTACATGCCCATACCGCCCCCGGCTGGCGTGAAGCTCATCGGCTGCACCGTGACCACCGTCGTCACCGCACCCGCATGGGCAAACATCAGCGTGATCGGAAAATGGTCCCCGGCATTCAGCTCATGGGCAAGGCCCGTGAGCATGATGTGATAGCCGCCCGGCGCGAAGGCCAGCGGCTTGCCGGGTGCCACGGCCAGCTTGCCGACGGCATCCATCTCCATGACGCCGTTCGCCATTCGGGTCTGATGAAGGGCTGCGGTTTTGGCAATCGGCGTCATGGCGCCGAGCAACGTATCGGATACACCGCTATCGGTGACGGTGAGATAGACCACCGCCGCACTGTCGGCCGACGGGGTCACGCGCGACCACGCCCCCGACACCGCAATCGGCGCCGTGCTGGGGCTTCCGGCCCAGGCCATGGCCGCCTGTCCCAAACCCAGGAACGCCACCGCCGCCACGGCAAACCGCATGGCTCCGGCCTTTCGGCACTGGCTTATCATATCCATTTCTTCTAAGAAATGTTCTGCCCTCGCCGCATCCGGGGATCAACTCGCCTTGGGGTCGAGCCGATAGCCGCCGGCCTCCGTGATCAGCAGTTGCGAATGAGATGGATCGGGCTCGATCTTCTGCCGCAAGCGATAGATATGGGTCTCCAGCGTATGCGTTGTCACCGCCGCGTTGTAGCCCCAGACCTCGTTCAGCAGCACTTGTCGCGGAACGGGCTTCGCCCCGGCGCGATAAAGGAACTTCAGGATCGCGGCCTCTTTTTCGGTCAGCCGGATTCGCCGGTTCTTCGACGGCTCCTGCAACAGCTTCGTCGCCGGACGGAAGATGTACGGACCGATGGTAAAGACCGCATCTTCGCTATTCTCGAACATGCGGAGCTGGGCACGCAGCCGCGCCATCAGCTCCGACAAGCGGAACGGCTTCGAGACGTAGTCATTCGCGCCCGAGTCGAGGCCGCGCACCACATCGGTCTCCTCGGCCGATCCGGTGAGCATGATGATCGGCATCTTGAGCCCACGCGCCCGCAGCTTGGTGCAGAAGTCACGCCCGTCACCGTCGGGCAGGCTGACGTCGAGGATGATGGCGTCGAATCGCAGACCCGGCGTGGCGAGCACCGCCTCCGCCTCAGCGACCGTCGCCGCTTCCGCCGCGGAAAACTCGCCGTCCACAACGAGTTGCTCTGCCAAGGTCGACCGCAAGGCAAGATCGTCGTCGACAATCAGGATCGGCCGCTCGTCTCCGCTCGCCTTGTCTGCCACCTTCATCCTCTCACTCTGCGCTTGGACGTCCGCCATCAGCCAAACTCCACTTCCCCGATGCTCCCGGCCCGGGCCGGCCCGCCAAGGGCGAAACCGCCCGGACGCTCTGAGCATTTCGTTTCGTTACGTTCTGCAACCCCATCCCCGAAGTAGCACCAATATGGGGGCGCTCACGAAGTTTACTATGCTTTAACAAGTAATTCGTGCGTTGGTTGAGCCAATCTGGAATCCGCCCTTTGAGCGGGCATTTCCGGTTGGCCGCAGCCTCCTGGCAAAGTAACGACAAGCATCTGATTTTAAAGTTTTTTGTCAACTCCGAATCGCACACCGAGCCTCGCCCGAAATGTGCGGCAAACTTTATCTTCAGGACGGCGAAATGGGGTGCGGCATTGTCCGGCCGCGCCAAAGCCGTGCGCGGCGCGCCTGCCGCCTTCATGCTATGAAGCCGACCACTTCGATTCCAGTCAATCCTTTCGCAAGAACATCCCGCAGGTGGTTTAAATCGAGTGCAATACAACCCGCCGTCGGCGCACGAGCCGGCGTCGAGACATGAAGAAAAATCGCCGAACCCCGATCCTTCACCGGCGGGGAATCATTCCATCCAAGCACGCCAATGATGTCATACACGGCATCCTTTCGCCAAAGTTCCTCATATCGCGCGGAATGGGGCGTTCGGATGCGCGTGTTGTAGGCGGAATCGTGCGGGTCATCGCACCAGCCCTCCTCGGGGCTCAGCGGCTCGATCGGGCAGGCGGCGCGCGGCGGCGGCGAAACCCTGTCCGCCCGATACAGAACCCGCCGCAACGGCAGGATGCCGGCCGGGGTGGCGCCATCGCCTTCCATCTTCTGGTGGGAAATGCCGCCGCGCCCGAAACAGGCCGGAAAACGATCCGTGCCGAGCCGCAGGAAGCCATCTGGGGTGAGAATTGCGTGGGCCATGCCGGCACACTAGGACGCCCGCGCCCCTGGCTGAAGCTCTCTTGACGCCCGGCCCGCGAAAAACCGTCCAATCCCCTGATGAAACATCATTTCATGTCCCACATATGGCCAAGCGGGCGCCGATCGGGGCTGCCCGGGCTGCCCGCCCCGTACAAATGGCTGAATGACGCATGCGGTCGGGGATGGTAAGAGCGGCGCCGACGAAGTGAGACGATGACGAGAGAAAACCCTGTGCCGAAATCCGCTGCGAACCTTGCGGCCTTCCCTGATGACGCCCGCGAGCCGCCCGTGGTGGCGGAGCGTGCCACCCCGGCCGCCCGCGCCTCCCTGCGCGAGATCGCCATGGCGCAGATCGAGGCGCGCCGGCCGCTCGCCATGCAGTTCCTCAAATTCGGCGTCGTCGGCACCGTCGGCTTCTGCGTCGATAGCGGCTTCGTCTACACGGCGCATTACGCCCTCGGCGTCGGGCTCGTCCTGGCCGGCATCCTGTCCTTCTTCGTGGCCGGAAGCAGCAACTGGTTTCTCAACCGGCTCTGGACCTTCCGTGGCGCCAGCAAGGGCCGCATCCACTATGAATGGCTGCGCTACCTGGCCACCAACGCGGCCGGCTTCGTCCTCAATCGCGGCGTCTATATCGCGCTCGTCACCACCTCCGCTCTCTGCTACCGCCATCCGGTGCTGGCGGTCGCGGCCGGCTCCATCGCCGGGCTGGGGGTAAACTTCACGATGTCCCGCCGCATCGTCTTCCGGTGAGCGAGCCCGCAACCGCGACCGCTCCCCGCCCGGGCTATGACGCGATCCGCGCCGAGCGGCGTGGCCTGTCGGGCCTGCGGGTCGCCGTGCTCATCCCCTGCCGGGATGAGGCCGTCACCATCGGCCAGGTCGTTTCCGATTTCCGCCGCGCCCTGCCGGAGGCGCGCGTCTATGTCTATGACAACAACTCGGCGGACGAGACGGGCGAGGTCGCCCGTCAGGCGGGCGCCACCGTCCGGCGGGAACGCCGCCAAGGCAAGGGCTATGTCGTGCGCCGCATGTTCGCCGATATAGAGGCGGATGCCTATGTGCTGGTCGATGGCGACGGCACCTATGACCCGACCGACGCGCCGGCCATGGTCCGCATGCTCGTGGCCCAGCAACTCGATATGGTCACGGGCGTCCGGGTCGACACCTCCAAGGAGAGCTACCGGCGCGGGCACCGGTTCGGCAATCGCGTGCTCACCGGCATCGTCCGGCGCGTCTTCGGGGACAGGACCAGCGACCTGCTCTCCGGCTATCGCGTGTTCAGCCGGCGCTTCGTGAAGTCCTTCCCGGCCCTTTCCGCCGGCTTCGAGACGGAGACGGAGTTCACCGTCCACGCGCTGGAACTTGGCATGCCGCTCGGCGAGATGCGGACCCGCTATCAGGAACGGCCGGCAGGGTTCGGCCTCCAAGCTGCGCACATACCGGGATGGGATCCGCATCCTGCGCATGATCATCAACCTGGTGAAGGCGGAGCGGCCGCTGATGTTCTTCGCCTGCATCGGCGCGGCATTTCTGATGGTCGGCGTGCTTCTCGGCCTGCCGCTCATCGGGCATTACCTGGCGACCGGGCTGGTGCCACGCCTGCCGACGGCGCTGCTCTCCGTCACCCTCATCATCCTCTGCGGCCTGTCGATGTTCTGCGGGCTGATCCTCGATTCCGTCGCGCGCGGCCGGAAGGAAACCAAGCGGATGGCCTACCTCTCCTGGCGGGCGATCTCGCCCGCCCCATGACCGTAAGGCTGGCCGGAAGCGCCCCGCCCGAGGGCGACTACGACGCGGATATCCTCATCCTCAGCCTCGACCGGCCGACTGAGACTGAGGCGGCGATTCGCTCAGCCCTCGATCAGAAAGACCTCAAAAGCCACCTCATCATCTTCGATCAAGGCTCCTCGGCGGAGACGCTCGGCCGCCTCGCTGGCCTGATCGGCGGGCGCGGCGACGCGCTGCTCGCCTCGGCGGGGCACAACCCGGGCGTGGCCGAGGGCCGCAACCGGGCTTCGGCCCTCGGCCACGGGCGGGTTCTGATCGCCCTCGATAACGACGCGGTCTTCGCCGACCGGAGCACCGCGGCCCGCGCCGTCACGCTGCTGGATGCGCAGCCGAGGCTCGCGGCTCTCGGCTTCCGCATCATGAACGGGGACGGCAGCGATGACGACGATGCCTCCTGGGGCTATCCAGAGGCTCTGCACCCCCGCGCGGCGGATCGCTTCCCCTGCGCGACCTTCGTCGGTGCCGGCCACGCCATCCGGCGCGCCGCCTGGGACGTCGGTCGGCGGCTACGACGGTAGCCTGTTCTTCACCTGGGAGGAGTATGATTTCGCGCTCCGCGCCATCGATCAGGGCTGGGAATTGCTGCATGCCGGAGACATCGCCGTCCATCACAAGCTCGCGACCGAAAAGCGTGTCGATTGGTCGGCGCGGCGATGGTTCCTGTTCGTCCGCAACCGCCTCTATATCGCGCGTAAATGGCGCACGCCGCCGCTGCCGATGCTGCTCCGCGCCGCAGCCTATGGTCTGAAAAGCGTGAGGCTGGGGCTTGGAGTGCAGGCGCTCTCCGCCGTTCTCGCCGCCCATCGGCTGCCACTGCCCGCGCCTCCGCGACCGATGAGCGCGGAAGGCCGCGCCTATTTTCGCATGGCCGATACGGCCTGGCGGGGCGGGGTTTGGGGCCGCTTGCGTGACGAGGTTATGGCGGGGTTGCCATCATCCCGCCCAAGACAGGCTCGCAATAGCGCTGTTACAAACCGGCCCTAGAGCGTGATGACCGTAGGTGGAATTACCGGAGGTCTGAATCACGCGATCAAACAGAGAGTTAGAGCGGAAGGGTGAGCGAATGCGAGCCAATTCCGCTCTAGAGCCCGATCGCTCGGGCAGGCGCTCTGCCGCATACCGAGACAAAGGGGTTCGCGTGATCCGTCGGCTTCTTCTCGGCTTCCTGCCGATCCTGCCCCTGGTGGGTTGCGACGTGGGACCGGATTACCATCGTCCGCAGGTGGATACGCCCTTCGCCTTCACCTCGCCCGGCGCCACGGGTCCGGGCGGGTCCGGCCCCGCGCCCCTCTGGCCCGGCAATGCCTGGTGGCAGGGCTTCGACTCCGCTGAACTCGACACGCTGATCGCCGAGGCCGAGACGCATAACTACACGATCCAGAGCGCCATCGCCGCCGCCTCGGCCGCTGACGGCGCCGTGCGGGTCGCGGGCGGCGCTCTGCTGCCGACGCTCACCGCCACGCCCGGCGCCAGCTTCTCCCAGGTCAATGAGAGCAATGACAGCCGCAGCGGCTTCGGCGCCGTGACCGGCAGCGACGGCACCATCACCCATATCGGTCAAGGTGTCATCGATACCCGCACCTATAGCGCGGAGCTTTCGGCCTCCTACGAGGTCGATTTCTGGGGCAAGAACCTCGCGACCTTCAAGGCGGCGGAGGCGACCGCCGTCGCCGCCCGCTATGCCGCCGGGGTGACGGCCCTCACCGTCGTCAGCGAGGTCGCCGACACCTGGTTCTCCGCCCTCGCCTTTCAGGATCAGCTGGAAGTGGCGCGGCGCAACCTCGCGGCGGCCGAGGAACTGCTGAAGGTCGAGCAGGCGCGACTGAACGCCGGCACCGCCTCCCTGCTCGATGTCTCGCAGCAAGCGGCGCTCGTCGCCGGGGAGCGCGCCACGATCCCGAACCTCATCTCCTCGGAGCGGCAGGAGGTCATCGCCCTCGGCATCCTCGTCGGCCAGCCGCCGGAGGAGATCGCGATCAGGCCGGGCACGCTGACCACGATCCCCTCGCCCAAAGTCGTACCCGGCCTGCCGATCGACCTGCTCCAGAGACGCCCGGACGTGGCGGAGGCCGAGGCCACCCTCATTTCCGCCGTCGCCAGCACTCGCGCGGCGCGTGCGGCACTGTTCCCCTCGCTCACGCTGACCGGCTCCATGGGCTGGGAGAATGACGCGCTCAACGGGCTGCTGGCGCCGCAATCCTTCGTCCTCAACGCCGCCGCCAACGCAGTGCAGACGCTGTTCGACAATGGCGCGCTGAGCGGCCAGGTCGCCGAGAACCGCGCCGTCGCGCGGGAGGATGCGGATGCCTACCAGCAGGCGGTGTTGCAGGCCTACACGGATGTCGAGACGGCGCTGACCCAGCTCGCTTACGCCATTCAGCAGGAAGCACTGCAGCGTGAAGCGGTTCAGCAGGCGGAGCTTGCGACCACCGTCTCCCGCGCCCAGTTGTTGGCAGGCACGGTCGACATCACCGCGCTGCTCACGGCGCAGCAGACGCAGCTCGATGATGAGAACACGCTTGTGACCGTGCGCCTCGCGCGTTTTCAGGCCCTCGTCGCATTGTTCAAAGCCCTGGGCGGCGGGTGGCAACAGACGGAGCCTGCCACGGACCAGCCGGTGCCGGTCCTCAACCCTTCGATCATTCCATGAGCCCGATATGACGGACGCCAAGCCCCCTGAACCATCCCAGCGCCGTCGGTCACGGATGCGGTGGCTGGCGGCATTCGCCCTCGTCGCCGGCTTCGCGGCCGTGGGCGCTGGCTTAAGCTACCGCAGCGATGCGCAGTCGGCGGCCACACCTGCCCATAAGGGCAAGTTCGGGCCGGACGCGCCGACGCCGGTGACGGTCGCGACCGTGACCGCCGCCGATGTCCCGGTCGTCCTCACCGGCCTCGGCACGGTTCAGGCTTCCAACACCGTCACCATCAGCCCGATGGTGACGGGGCCGATCGTCTCCATCAACTTCACCGAAGGCCAGGACGTGAAGACCGGCGCGGTGCTGGCCCGCATCGACCCGCGCACCTACCAGGCGACGCTCGACCAGGATCGCGGCAAGCTCGCCCAGGATCAGGCAACGCTGGCAGGCGCCGAGCGTGACCTCGCCCGCTTCGACCAGCTCACCCGCTCGGCCTATGAGGCGCAGCAGACGGCGGATGACGAGCGCGCGACGGTCGAGGAGACCAAGGCGCTCATCGAGCAGGACAAGGCCGCCATCGAGCTGGCCGAGACCAATCTCAGCTACTGCACCATCACCGCGCCGGTGGACGGCCGGCTTGGCATCCGCAACGTCGATCTCGGCAATATCGTGCAGGCGGGCGCCAGCACCGGCATCGTCACGCTGACGACGCTGAAACCGATCGGCGTGATCTTCACCCTGCCGCAGCAGAACCTGCCGGCGATCGTGGATGGGGCGGCCGGCGGGAAACTGCCCGTCTCGGTCGATCCGGAAGGCGATACCGGGGGCAAGGCGGAAACCGCGACGCTCGACGTGATCGACAACCAGGTGGACAGCAGCACCGGCACGATCCGCTTCAAAGCCTATTTCCCCAATACCGACCTGCATCTCTGGCCCGGCGGATTCGTCACCGCGCATCTGACCGTCAAGGTTCTGAACGGCGTGCTGACCATACCGCCCTCCGCGATCCAGACCGGCCCCAGCAGCAGCTTCGTCTATGTGCTCAACAGCGACGGCGCTTCCGTCAAGCAGACGACGGTGACGGTGGGCCAGCTCAGCGACACCACGGCCGTCATCCAGAGCGGCCTCTCAGCCGGGGAGCGCGTCGTGCTGCAAGGCGCCTCGCGCCTCAGTGACGGCGCCAAGGTCAAGGTCGTTTCGCCGGCCGCCGGCGCCACGGCGGAAGCGGGGCAGACCGGCCACCATCACCACCACCACAACGGCGCCACGGCCAATGCGGCCCAGCCGACGTGAACGTCTCGGCGCCCTTCATCTCGCGGCCGATCGCGACCGCACTGCTGGCGGTCGCCGTGCTGCTGTCGGGCCTGCTCGGCTATATGCAACTGCCGGTCTCCTCCCTGCCCGAGGTGGAATTCCCGACGATCCTGGTGACGACGCAGCTGCCCGGCGCTGGGCCGAACACGATCGCCGACCTGATCACCGCGCCGCTGGAGCGGCAGCTCGGCGAAATTCAGGGCGTCGTCGGCATGACCTCGACGAGTTCGCAGGGGCTCAGCCAGATCGTCATGCAGTTCTCGTTGGACCGCGACATCGACGATGCGGCGCAGGATGTGCAGGCGGCCATCAACGCCTCCGCCGGCACGCTGCCGACCTCGCTGCCCTATCCGCCGGTCTATGCGAAGGTGAACCCCGCCGACACGCCCATCGTGACGCTGGCGATGACGTCGAAATCCGTGCCGCTCTATACGATGGCGGACGAGGCGGTGACGCTGCTGCAACCCAAGCTCAGCCAGATCAGCGGCATCGGCCAGGTGACGGTGCTGGGCGGGTTGCGCCAGGCCTTTCGCATCCAGGCGGACCCCGCGCGGCTGGCCGCCTATAGCCTCTCGCTCGAAGATATCCGCAACGCGGTGGCCGATGGGAACCAGAACGGGTCGAAAGGCGGCTTCGACGGACCGGCCCAATCCTTCACCCTCGGCGCCAATGACCAGTTGGAGACGGCGGAATCCTACGCCGATCTGGTCGTGGCCTGGCGGAACAACGCCCCCGTCCGCGTCCGCGACGTGGGGCGCGTCGTCACCGCGATGGAAAACAACCAGACGGATGTCCGCTTCAACGGCCAGCCCGCTGTTGTGCTCTCCATCCAGCGCGAGCCGGGGGCAAATATCGTCGCCACCGCCGACCTCGTGAAGGCGGCGCTGTCGCAACTGGAGCAATCGCTGCCGGGCGGCGTGAAGCTCACCCTCGTCAGCGACCGGACGACGACCATCCGCGCCTCCGTCCGCGATGTGCAGTTCACGCTGCTCCTCAGCATCCTGCTCGTCGTGCTGGTGATCTACCTGTTTCTCGGCTCGATCCGGGCGACGATCATCCCGGGCCTCGCCTTGCCGCTGTCGCTCATCGGCACCTTCGGCATCATGTATTTCCTCGGCTACGGGCTCGACAACCTCTCGCTCATGGCGCTGACCGTCGCCGCCGGCTTCGTCGTTGATGACGCCATCGTCATGATCGAGAATGTCGTGCGCTTCATCGAGGAGGGCGTGCCCCCGCTGGAAGCCGCCTTTCGCGGCGCGCGGCAGATCGGCTTCACCATCATTTCGCTGACGATCTCGCTCATCGCCGTCTTCATTCCGCTGCTGTTCATGTCGGGCGTCGTCGGCAAGCTGTTCCACGAATTCGCGGTGACGCTTTCGGTCGCGGTCATCGTGTCGGCAGTCGTGTCACTCACCCTCACGCCGATGATGTGCGGTCGGCTGCTGCGCCCGGTCGGCGATGAGCGTCCGGGCTGGCCGGCCCGCATGGCGGATGCGGGTTTCGCCCGCCTGCTCGGCTTGTATCGCGTCACCCTGCTCTGGGTTCTGCGCCGGCAGCCGCTGGTGCTGCTCATTTCGGTCGCGACGCTCGCCGGCACGATCCTGCTCTATATCGTCGTGCCCAAGGGCTTCCTGCCGCAGCAGGATACAGGCTCGATCATCGCCGTCACCGAAGCCTCTCAGGATATCTCGATCCCGGCGATGATCGCCTTGCAGAGCCAGGCCGCCGCCGCCTTCCGCCATGTCCCCGGCGTCGTCAACGTCGTCTCGGATGTCGGCACCGGCACGGAGAATGCGACGCCCAATTCCGGGCAGATCACCATCAGCCTGGCACCGATCGGCGACCGGCCGGGTGTCGCCACAATCGTCGACGAATTGCGGGCGGCGACGGCCGATATCCCCGGCCTCAACATCTTCTATCAGCCGGTGCAGGATATTCAGCTCGGCACCAGCATCACCCGCACCGCCTATCAATACCGGCTGACGGATACGGATGCGACCGAGCTGAACGCCTTCGTGCCCAAGCTGGTGGCGAAGCTCGCCACCTTGCCGCAGCTCGCCCATGTCAGCAGCGATTTGCAGAATAATGGCGCCGCGATCTCCATCCATGTCGACCGCGCCGAGGCCATGCGCCTCGGCGTGCCGATGCAGACGGTCGAGAACATCCTGGATGATGCCTTCGGCCAGCGGCAGATCTCGACGATCTTCGGCCAGACCAACCAGTATCGCGTCATCCTGGAAGTTGATCCGCGCTTCGCCGAAAGCCCCGACCTGCTCAACCTGCTGTATTTCCCCGGCAATGTCGTCAGCAGCAGCGCCGCCAATTCAAGCAGCAGCAGCGCCAACAGCACCAACAACACCACCTCGGGCAGCGGCACCTCGGTCGCGTCCGGCAGTTCCAATACCCAGACGGCGACGACGACCGCTTCCACCGGCACATCCTCCAGCACTTCGGCGCAGATACCGCTGAGCGGCTTCGCCACCGTCACGCGCACGACGACGCCGCTTTCGGTCATGCATGACCAGCAGTTCCCGGCGGCGACCATCGGCTTCGATCTCGCACCCGGCGTATCGCTCGGCAGTGCGGTCAACGCCATCACCCGCGCCGAGGCGGAGCTGGGCGTGCCCGGCACCATCTCCGGCAGCTATGAGGGCGACGCGGCGGAGTTTGAAAGCTCGCTCGCTTCCGAGCCGTGGCTGATCCTCGCCGCCGTCGTCGTCATCTACATCGTGCTCGGCGTGCTCTACGAAAGCACGATCCATCCGGTGACGATCCTCTCCACCCTGCCCTCGGCCGGCATCGGCGCGCTGCTGGCGCTGATCCTCACCGGCAATGACCTCTCGATCGTGGCGCTGGTCGGCGTCGTGCTGCTGATGGGCATCGTGAAGAAGAACGCGATCATGATGATCGACTTCGCGATCGAGGCGCAGGCCTCGGGCCGCAAGACACCGGCGCAGGCGATCGAACAGGCCTGCCTGCTGCGCTTCCGCCCGATCATGATGACGACGATGGCGGCGCTGCTCGGCGCGCTGCCGCTGGTGATAGAGGGCGGCGCCGGCTCGGAACTGCGCCGCCCGCTCGGCATCACCATCGTCGGCGGCCTGCTGCTGAGCCAGTTGCTGACGCTCTACACCACGCCCGTCATCTACCTGGCGATGGAGCGGCTGCGCCCTGCCCCGCGCCGCCGCACCGCGACCGCCGCCCGACAGGCGGGCTGAGGCCGCGCTTGTCCATCTCCACGCCCTTCATCCGCCGGCCGGTCGGCACCATCCTGCTCGCGATCGGCCTCATGCTCGCGGGTGCCGTCGCCTACAACTTCCTCCCCGTCGCCTCTCTGCCGAATGTCGATCTGCCGGCCGTCGTGGTCTTCGCGAGCCGCCCGGGCGCCAGCCCCGAAACGATGGCCAATTCCATCGCCGCGCCGCTCGAACGCCATCTCGGGCAGATCGCCGGGCTCAATGAACTCACCTCGGTCAATTCGACCGGCTCATCCTCCATCATCTGCATCTTCGATGTGAACCGGAACATCGATGCCGCCGCCGCCGATGTGCAGGAAGCGATCAACGCCTCCGAGGCCGATCTGCCGTCGGACCTGCCGAGCGCGCCCTATTACCGCAAGTTCAACCCCTCCGACGCGCCGGTGATGACCATCGCGCTCACCTCCGACACGCTCTCCATCGCCGCAGATCTACGACGCGGCGGATACCGTGCTGGCGCAGCGGCTGAGCCAGGCAAACGGCGTCGCGGAGGTGACGGAGAGCGGCGCCGACAAGCCCGCCGTGCGCGTGCAGCTCAACCCGACATCGGTGGCACTCGCCGGCCTCTCCGCCGAAACGATCAGCCAGAGTATCGGCAATTCCAACGTCGTCCAGCCGATCGGCAGCATCCAAGGCCCGGACCGCGCGCTGACTTTGCTCGTCAACGGGCAGATCACCACGGCGAAGCAATATGGCGACCTCGTGATGGCGAAGGGCACGGATGGCGTGCTGCATCTGCGCGACCTCGGCAATGTCATCAACAGCGTGGCAACGCTCAGGCTCGCCGCCTGGAGCGGGCAGAAGCCGGCGATCCTGCTCGACATCACCAAGGAACCGGGGGCCAACGTCATCCAGACGGTGGACGGGGTGAAGACCTTGCTCCCCGAAATCCTGAAGCTGATGCCGAGCGGCATCCATGTGACGATCCTGACCGACCGCACGACCACCATCCGCGCGAGCGTCGCCGATGTGCAATACACGCTGCTCATCACCGTGCTGCTCGTCCTCGCCGTCGTGCTCGTGTTTCTCCAGCGCACGGTCCTGACCATCGCGGCCGGCGTCACCATCCCGCTCTCGATCGCCGGTACGCTCGGCGGCATGTGGCTGGAGGGTTTCACGATCGACAACTTCTCCCTCCTCGCGATCACCATCTCGGTCGGTTTCGTCGTCGATGATGCCATCGTCATGATCGAGAACATTCATGCGCATGTGGAGCGCGGCATGGCGCCGCTGCGCGCGGCGCTGCGCGGCGCCGGGCAGATCGGCTTCACGGTGATGTCCATCACCATCTCGCTGGTCGCCGTCTTCTCCCCCATGGTCTTCATGCCCGGCATCCTGGGCAAGCTGTTCCATGAATTCGCGTTGACGCTGGTGATGGCGGTCGTCGTCTCAGCCGTCGTCTCGCTGACCGTGACGCCGATGATCTGCGCCTGGTTCATGCGGCCCGAGAACCCGCAGACGCGACGTGCCCTGCATCGCCGTGTCGGCCGGGGCCTCGGCCTCGGTTTCGAGCGTGTCTTCCGCGCCGTGCTGCGCGGCTACGGCCGCAGCCTGGATTGGGTGCTGCGCCACCGGATTCTGATGAATCTGGTGACGCTCGGGACGATCGTCTTCACCGTCTGGCTCTATACCATCGTGCCGAAGACCTTCCTGCCCAGCGAGGATACCGGCCTCCTCCTGGGGCAGACGATCGCCTCCCCCGACATCTCCTTCACGGCCATGGAGAAGCTGCAGCGGCGCGTGGTCGCGGTGCTGCTAAAGGACCCGGCGATCGCCGAGGTCGGCTCGCGCATCGGCGTCGCGACCGGCTTCTCCTCGCTCAATCGCGGCACACTCTTCGTCTCCCTCAAACCGTACAGCGAGCGCCATGTCTCCGACCAGGCGGTAATCGCACGGTTGCGGGCACCGCTGGCGCGGATCGTGGGGATTCAGTCCTTCTTCATTCCGCAGGAGGATTTGCGCACCGGCGGGCGCATGAGCGCCAGCGATTACGACTACGTTCTGAGTGGCGATGATTTGGAGGAGTTGCAGCTCTGGGCCCAGAAGCTTGAAGACAAGCTGAAGACGATCCCGCAACTGACCGATATTTCGAGCGATCAGGACCGGGCGGGGCCGGAAGCCGATGTCATCGTCGACCGCGCCACGGCGTCCCGCATGAATGTGCCGATGAGCGCGATCGACGAGGCGCTCAACAACGCTTTCGCGCAGCGGCAGATCTCGACGATCTATCAGCAGCGCAACCAGTACAAGGTCGTTCTGGAGGCGCTGCCCGGCTTGCAGATCGACCCCTCGCAGCTTGACCGCGTCTATGTCGGCAGCAACACGGGCCAGCAGGTGCCCCTATCGGCCTTCTCACACATCGAACGCACGAGCGCGCCTTTAACGGTGCGCCATCAAGGACAATTCCCGGAAGCGACGGTGAGCTTCAGCCTCAAGGCCGGCGTGTCTCTCAGCCAGGGCCAAGCGCTCGTCCAGCAGGCGACCCAGGCGATCTTCATGCCCGCCGATATCCACACGTCTTATGCCGGCAACGCTCAGTTGTTCAAGCAATCCGCCTCGGCTGAGCCGTTGCTGCTGCTCGCGGCTTTGCTCGCGATCTACATCGTTCTCGGCGTCCTCTACGAGAGCCTGACGCAGCCGTTGACAATTCTATCGACGCTGCCTTCGGCGGGCGTCGGCGCGTTGCTGGCGCTGCTGGTGACAGGCACGCCGCTCTCCATCATCGCGATCATCGGCATCTTCCTGCTGATGGGTATCGTCAAGAAAAACGCGATCATGATGGTGGATTTCGCGCTGGAGGCGGAACGGCAGCGCGGCATGGAGCCCATCGAGGCGATCAGGGCCGCTAGCCTGGCGCGGTTCCGGCCGATCATCATGACAACCCTCGCGGCACTGCTCGGCGCGCTGCCGCTCGCCCTCTCCTTCGGCATCGGCTACGAGTATCGGCGCCCGCTCGGCATCGCCATCATTGGCGGCCTGATCGTTTCCCAGATGCTGACCCTTTATACGACACCCGTCATCTATGTTGCGTTGCAGCGTAGCCCCCGGTCGCGCAGACAAGCGGTGCCCGCCTGAAGACATCGCGGCAGATGCGATACCGCAATGCAGCATGGTTTGCTTGGGGACAACTTCGCTTCGCGGCCCCGTCTCTTGCAGCTCACCCTACGTATCATTCCGACATGGACTGTTGCGCCTCGCCCGATTATGGCCACATATCTGAACGCACCGGCGGACCCCGCCGGATGGACTGATCGCCACGGAAGCATGTTCGCACGAGGCGCGGAGGGAGCGAGGCCATGGACGCCGAAGTCAATCCATTCTCACCCGATGACGGACCGGCGACGACACGATCGCGGATGAGTGGCCTTTTGCGAGCGACTCAGGTGCTCGACCGGCTGGTGGTGGAGGGTAAGGCGACCTCCGCCTATGACCTCGCCAAGGCGATCCAAGCGCCGGTTTCCACCATTTACGGGGTCGTCGATGCCCTGGTGCAGGCCGGGCTTTTGGAGCGTGATAGCAACGGCGCCGTCTGGTTCGGCAGCCGGATGTATCACTACGGCCTCGCCTACGGCCGGAACGTCGATCTTCTGCGCGAGGCACGCACCGAGATGCGGCGGCTCGCGGATGATCTGGGCGAGACGGTGCAGATCTGCGCGCGTCATGAGGGTTTCGTGGTCATTCAGGACATGGCCGAAGCCTCCCGCAATTTGCGGGTTTCGAGCCGGATCGGCGCGCGCGTGCCGATCAACTGGAGCGTTTCAGGCCGCTTCTTCCTCGCCCATCTCCCCCAGCACGAGCAGCTGGAGATTTTCCGGACGAATGCCGTGCCCTCGGCGACGGGGCGTGCCCCGCTCGACCCCACCCAGTTCGTGGCGCTCTGCGAGGAGGCACGGCGCCTCGGCTATGCGAGCCAGCTCAGCGGGACGGATGAGGGGATCGCCTGTATCGCCGCCCCCGTCACCAATGCCTCCGGCATCTGCGAGATGACGATCAGCATCATCATGCCCGAGCTTCGCGTGCGGGAATCGCTGGATACCTATGCGGCGGCGGTGCGGGAGGCTGCGGCGCGGATCGAGGCGCGGGTTGGCTGGCGCCCGTTCGGGCCGATGCCATCGGTAAAACTCGGCCAGCCGCCTGCGGCGCGCGATACCGTCCTGCCGGATCTCGCCTTCGCCCGCTACGAGGTCATGGCCTGACCGCTCCGGATTGGGCGCTACCCGGGTTGCGGGCCACGACGATCCTTCTTATAAGCCGCTTCCCTGTGGAGAGGTGCCAGAGTGGCCGATCGGGGCGGTCTCGAAAACCGTTGTGCGTGTGAGCGTACCGTGGGTTCGAATCCCACCCTCTCCGCCAGCCTGCGGCTAGTGAACGCCACCGCCACATGTGGCGCCACGTGACGCTCGATATCTCCGCCTTCAAACGCGCGATAGACCGGCTGAGTGAAGGGCTCGCGCGTTACGAACGGACACGACGGACGCTCAGATCCGGGACGGCCTGATCCAGCGGTTCGAGTTCACGTATGATTTGGCGCATGAGACGTTGCGAAACTCGCCCAGGCTTTGGACGTGCCGGTGGAGTGGCTGTCGTAGACCAAGTCTCTGTCGCAACCGCTGTCCGATCCCGGGCAGATAGCTAACAGGCCGTTCTCAAGACGTGAGCAGTGTCACGCCGCACCCTCTCGGCGGCTGAGCGCGGATCAGACCGCGCCTGCGTCCGGCGCGCAAACCCGGTTCCAGAGAACGTCGAAGGAGCTGTCATTCCCCTCCAGCGCCGTGGCGCCCGCCTGACCGAAGACCGAAACGAAGCGCTGCGCGCCGCTCATGCTGTCATAACCCGAAGTGCCGGCAACCTCACCGCAGAAGCTTACGATATGGCCCGCCGCCACATTGACGTAACTGCCGGCGAAACTGCCGTAGCCGGGCTCGCCCAAAGCCTGCTGCACGGACTTCACGCCGTCGAGCCAGACCGACTGCTCAACCGGATCGGCATAGTAATTGGAAGGGGCGGCCGGTTGGGAAGCGACCGCTACCGCCACCTGTGACGTGGTGGCGGCCTGCGCCGCCAGCGGGAGGCCATGAACACCAGTGGCATAGGCGACGGACAGCATCAGCGGCACGGCCAAAAGCGCGAACAAACAGCGCCGGCCCCGGCGAACGACCTTTCGGGTTGCACGACCGGATAGCGATTTTGTATGGCCGATTGGGTTATGAAGCCCGCACTCGGGGCAGACAGCGGTGCCCCGCTTCACCTCCGCTTCACACCAAAGGCATACGACAGCCGGCATCCATAACTCCGAGACTAACAAAATCCCTACCTGGACTTAACGAAACCTAGCCAGTCGGGTAAAAAACGACAGTCAACTTATCGTGATTTCTACTTAATTTGGGATCATCAAGACCTATTTAGGGCTAGACGAGGTGTTTCCTCTGGAAATTCCGGTGGGATTCAATGACTTGGCTGCGAAGCACAAAATCTTGATTTCGACCCTACCGTGATATGCTTCAACAGCATGTCTGCCATACATGTGGTTAGAAAAGCCGGAATTCAGTCGATCGCGCCGGGCGCGATCGACTGATTTTCTCTCCTTCGACGCCAGCGAAGGAAGAACCCTTAATAAGCTGATTATAAACTAAGTTTAGACGACATATTGGCCAAAGGGCGCGTCGCGCCCAGCCGAGACCCAGCGGCGGCGTTATGTCAAATCGAGGGCTGTCAACCCTTGCCGGCGATGACAACTCCGGCCGGCGGCGGGCCGCCCGCCATCCAGTCCAGCAGCTCCACCGTATGCACCACCGGCAAGCCGCCGCCCGATAGCTGGGTGATGCAGCCGATATTGCCGGCGGCGATCAGGTCCGGCTGGCGGCGCATGCGAGCGTCTCCAGCTTGCGCGTCCCGCAGCCGCCCGGCGATCTCCGGCTGCAGCATATTGTAGGTGCCGGCCGAGCCGCAGCAGAGATGCGGGTCGGCGGCTCCACCACGGTGAAGCCGGCCGCGCGCAGCAGCGCCTTCGGCTCGGTCGTGACCCGCTGGCCGTGCTGCAGGCTGCAGGCGGAATGATAGGCGACGGTCAGGCCCGGCGCCGCGCGCGTCGGCGCGTAGCCGATGCGGCTCAGAAACTCGGCTGATATCCACCGCGAGCGCGGAGATCGCCTCGGCCCGGCCGCGCCAGGGTTCGGGCTCGGCGCGGAACATGAAGCCGTAATCCTTCACCGTGGTGCCGCAGCCCGAGGTGTTGATCACGATGGCGTCCAGCCCCTCGCCCTCGATCTCGCGACTCCAGCCGCCGATCGTCGGCGCGCGCCGCCGCCATCGCCTGATCGTGCTGGCCCATGTGGTGGGTCAGCGCGCCGCAGCAGCCGGCGCCTGGGGCAACCACCACCTCGACGCCGAGGCGGGTCAGCAGCCGGATGGTCGCCTCGTTGATCGCCGGCGCCAGCACCTGTCTGCGCGCAGCCGGCCAGCAGCGCGACGCGGCCGCGCCGCTCGCCCTCGGCGCGATGCACCTGCGGCGCCTGCGCGGCGGCTGGCGGCGGCAGCCGCTGCGGGCGCCAGGCTGAGCATCGCGCGCAGCCGCTGCGCCAGCATCGCCGTCGCCCGGGATCAGCCGCCGCCAGCGGCCGGCCCAGCCTGGGCGCCGCGGCAGCGCCAGGCGAAACAGCGCGGGTTCGGCAGCACGCGGGCCAGCACCGCGCGCAGCACCCGCTCGTGCCAGGGGCGGCGATAGGTCTGCTCGATATAGCGCGCGCGCATGATCGACCAGATGCATGTAGTTCACGCCGGACGGGCAGGTCGTCATGCAGGACAGGCAGGACAGGCAGCGATCGACATGCCGCACCACCTCCTCGGTGGCCGGGCGGCCGGATTCCAGCATGTCCTTGATCAGGTAGATGCGGCCGCGCGGGCTGTCCAGCTCGTCGCCCAGCAGCACGAAGGTCGGGCAGGTCGCGGTGCAGAAGCCGCAATGCACGCAGGTGCGCAGCACCTGGTTGGAGGCGGCGGTGTCCGGGTCGCGCAGCTGCTCGGCCGTGAAATTGGTTTGCATGACGCGCTCCTACAGCCCCGCGGTGATGCGGCCAGGGTTGAGGATGCCGGCCGGGTCGAAGCGCCGCCTTCACCCGGCGGGTGATCGCGGCCAAGGCCGGCGGCTCCGGCGGCACGACATCGACGCCGCGCGCAACGGCTCCGGCGCGCGCATCAGCGTCCAGGTGCCGCCCTGCGCACGGCGGTCGCCGGCAATCGCGGCCTGCATCGCCTCGGTGCCGGGCCCGCGAGCCAGACCAGGCCGCCGCCCCAATCGAGAAAGCCGCGCGCGCCGGCGGCTTCCGCCGCCGCCAGCACGGCCGGGCCCGCGGACGGGCGGACGGAGACGCGCCATACCGCCTCGCCGCCCATGACCAGGAGGGCGTCACGTCACGGATCGCGCGCCAGGCGGCCCGGCTCGCATCGTCAGCCAGCATCTCGCCAGGCGCCGAAACCGGCGAGATCGGCGGCGCAGACGCCCGAGGCGGTAGCTGACGCTCGCCGGAAATTCCTCGATGCGGATCACAGCGGCCGAGCCGCCGCCGAGCGCCGGGACGGCCGCCGAGGCCAGGCCGGCAGCCAGGCGGCGCCGGAGACGCCATAGGGCGAGCCCAAGCGCCGCCGACAGCGCCGCCACGCCGCGCCGCCGCATCGAGCCCGCGATGCACCAGCGATGCCCGTGCCGGCCGGCGCGGGCAGCACCTTCAGCGTGATCTCGGTGATCACGCCGAGCGTGCCGTGGCTGCCGGTGAGCAGCTTGCACAGGTCGAGCCCGGTGACGTTCTTCAGCACCCGGCCGCCGGAGCGGATCACCTCGCCGCGGCCGTTGACCGCGCGCACGCCCATCACGTGGTCGCGCATCGCGCCCCAGGCGACGCGGCGCGGGCCGGACAGATTGGTGGCGACCATGCCGCCCAGGGTCTGCGCCGACGGCGCCGCCCAGCAGGCCGAGAGATCCGGCGGCTCGGCGATCAGCTGCTGGCCGTGCTCGGCCAGTGCCGCCTCGATCTCGGCCAGCGGCGTGCCGGCGCGGGCCGAGATGATCAGTTCCTGCGGCGAATAGAGCGTGATGCCGGTCAGGTTGCGGGTGCGACAGCGTGCGCGCCGCCTGCACCGGGCGCAGCATGCCGGCCTTGGTGCCGTTGCCCTGCAACCAGCAGCGGCTCGCGGCGCTGCGGCCGCCTCGCGAACGACGGTCGCGATGCCCGCCTCGTCGGCGGGCGGCGAGACCGTCGGCGCTCATGGCCGCCATCGACGCCGGCCAGCAGCGGAAACACCTTGGCGGGGTTCAGCAGCCAGCCGGGATCGAAGGCGGTCTTGATGCGGCCGCTGCTGCGTCCAGCTCGGTGTCGGTGAACTGCACGCCCATCAGGTCGCGCTTCTCGACGCCGACGCCGTGCTCGCCGGTCAGGCAGCCGCCGACCTCGACGCAGAGCTTCAGGATGTCGGCGCCGAACTGCTTCGGCGCGTGTGGAAGCTGTCGGGGTCGTTGGCGTCGAACATGATCAGCGGATGCAGATTGCCGTCGCCGGCGTGGAAGATGTTGGCGACCTTCAGGCCGTAGGCTGTCGCTCATCTCGCCGATGCGGCGCAGCACCTCCGGCAGGCGGCTGGTGGGGATGGTGCCGTCCATGCACAGATAATCCGGGCTGATGCGGCCGATGGCGCCGAACGCGCCCTTGCGGCCCTTCCAGATCGCCGGCGACTCTCCTCCGCCGATTGCGAGACCTTCAGGCTGATCGGGTCGAAGCGGTCGCAGATGGCGCGGATGCTGGTCCGAGCAGGTCGTCCTGCTCGGCGACGCTGCCCTCGACCTCGATGATCAGCATCGCCTCGGCATCCAGCGGATAGCCGGCATGGGCGAACGCCTCGCAGGCATGGATCGCCGGGCGGTCCATGAATTCCAGCGCCACCGGGATGATGCCGGAGCGCGATGATGCGCATCGACGCAGGCGCCGGCGATCTCGTTGGAGCGGAACGCCGCCAGCATGGCGCGCGCGCCCTCCGGGCGCGCGCAGGATGCGCACGGTGACTTCGGTGACGATGGCGAGCTGCCCCTCGCTGCCGGTGAGCAGGCCGAGCCAGTCGTAGCCGGCGGCGTCCAGATGCGCGCCGCCGATGTCGAGGATCTCGCCCTCGATCGTGACGATCTTCAGGCCGAGCAGGTTGTTGGCGGTGACGCCGTATTTCAGGCAATGCGCGCCGCCGGAGTTCATGCCGACATTGCCGCCGATCATGCAGGCGAGCTGGCTGGACGGGTCGGGCGCGTAGAAGAAGCCGTCTGCCTGCACCGCGTTGGTGATGCCGATATTGGTCACGCCCGGCCTGCACGACGGCGCAGCGGTCGGCGTAGTCGATGTCGAGGATGCGGTTCATCCGCATCATGCCGACGACGACCGCGTCGGCCAGCGGCAGCGCGCCGCCGGACAGCGATGGTGCCGGCGCCGCGCGGGATGACGCGCACGCCGTTGGCGTGGCAGAAGTCGCAGGACGGCGGCGACCTGCTCGGTGGTTTCGCGGCAGCACGACGGCCAGCGGCGGCTGGCGGTAGGCGGACAGCCCGTCGGTCTCATAGGGTCTGAGCCGCAGCGGCTCGGCGATCACGCCGCTTTCGGGCAGCAGACGCGCGCAGGCCGGCGATGATCTCATCCCGCTTGGCGAGGACATCCGCTTTCGGTTCCGGCAGTCGGATCATGCGAGCGGCTCTCCCTGGCAATCCCACCGGTTGCCTCAGCGAGAACTTGCGCCGCTCCCCGTGCGGTTACAAGCGCGGGCCGCACGGCCTTTCGCCGGTAAAGGCCCCAGGCATGCCCCCGCCAGACTTGCACCAGGCTACACCCCGGAGGCATTCTGAGAGGCTTGGGACCTGATGGGCTTTCGGCATCGGCGAATGAGCCGCAGGGCTGGCGACAGGAGCTGACGGAGACGGGCTATGGACGGCGAAACGGACGGGCGGCGGATCACCCTCTACAGAGAGGAAGACTTCGCCGGGATGCGCGCGGCGGGGCGTCTGGCCGCCGAAACCCTGGACATGATCGGCGCTCACGTCGCCCCCGGCGTGACGACGGAGACGCTCGACAGCCTGTGCCACGACTTCATCCTCGCCCATGGCGCCGTTCCGGCGCCGCTGAACTATCGCGGCTTCCCGAAATCCATCTGCACCTCGATCAACCATGTCGTCTGCCACGGCATTCCCGGCGACCGGAGGCTGGAGGATGGCGACATCCTCAATATCGACGTCACCGTGATCCTGGACGGCTGGTTCGGCGATACCAGCCGCATGTATGCCGCCGGCACGCCCAGCACGCGGGCGAAGCGGCTGATCGACGTGACCTATGAGGCGCTGATGCGCGGCATCGCGGCCGTGAAGCCCGGCACCACCCTCGGCGATATCGGCCATGCGATCCAGAGCTTCGTCGAGGCGCAGCGCTTCAGCGTGGTGCGGGACTTCTGCGGCCACGGCATCGGCCGCCGCTTCCACGAGCCGCCGAACGTGCTGCATTTCGGCCGCCCCGGCGATGGCCCGGTGCTGCGGGCCGGGCATGTTCTTCACCATCGAGCCGATGGTCAATGCCGGCCGCCCGGAGGTGAAGATCCTCGATGACGGCTGGACCGCCGTGACGCGCGACCGCAGCCTCTCGGCGCAGTTCGAGCATATGATCGGCGTCACCCAGACGGGCTGCGAAATCTTCACACTGTCACCGGCGGGTTTGACGAAGCCGCCGTATGCGTGACGAGCGCTGTGGGGCTTCCCCGCAGCGTCACTAGCCATTTTGTCACGCCGGCCCGCGTTGATGCGGCGCCTCTCGCCCGCACATAGAGCGGGATAAGGTGTTCGGTCCTGATCTGGTGAGGATTCCCTGATGCTCGCTGCCTATGCCGCACGCGAAGGCCAGCCGCTGGCCGATTTTCCGCCCGAGGGCGACCTGTCTCAGGCGCAGTGGATCGATCTCTTCGACCCGACCCCGGCCGAGAAAGCCCGCGTCATCGCCGCGACCGGTCTCAGCGTCGCGACCGAGGATGAGCTGAGCGAGATCGAGACCTCAAGCCGCCTCGCCTTCGATGGCCATGCCATCTATCTCAGCATGCCCCTCGTCGCGCGGGCGGAAGGCGAGGCCGCCAATACGCGGCCGATCGGCTTCGTGCTCACCCGGGACCGGCTGATCACCATCCGCTTCAACCGCAGCCATGCCTTCCACAATTTCATCGAGACCCAGCACCGCACCCCGATGGAGGCGGTGTCACCGCTCGGCATCTTCGTGCTGATGATGGAGGCGATCTCCGACCGCCTGGCCGATCTCCTGGAAACCATCCGCGATGATCTGGACCGGATTTCCCGGCTCATCTTCCACGATACGAGTGACAGCACGCGGCGCGCGCGCAAGCAGGGGACCGAGTTGCAGGAGGTGCTGCGCGGTATCGGGCGGGCGGGCGATGTCATGTCCCGCGTGCGGGACAGCCTTCTCGGCATCGGCCGTATCCTGCCCTATGTCGCCCAGGTCGCGGCCCCCTGGATCGACCGCCCGATGCGCGACCGCATGAAGTCTCTGCGCCAGGATGTCGCCTCGCTCTCCGACTATGACGGCCATCTCAACAACAAGATGCAGTTCCTGCTGGACGCGACCTTGGGCCTCATCAACAACGCGCAGAACAATATCATCAAGGTGCTGACGGTCGTCTCCGTCGTCGGCATCCCGCCCACGCTTTTCGCCAGCATCTACGGCATGAACTTCAAGGACATGCCGGAGCTGAACTGGGCCTACGGCTATCCGTACGGGTTGACGGTGATCGTGCTCTCCGCCGTGATCCCGCTTATCTGGATGAAGATACGCGGCTGGATCTGACGAGCACCGCGAGCGTCAAGTTTCGGAGGACCAGAGCATGTTTGAGATGGGACTCTTTGATGCGATGTACAGCGCCCGCGCGTTACGACGCTTAAAGCCGGACCCAGTGCCGGAAGACCTGATCAACAGGGTTCTCGACGCCGCAATCCGGGCGCCTTCAGCCGGCAATGCCCAGAATTGGGTCTTCATCGTGGTCCGCGATGAGGCCCAGCGTCAACGGCTTGGCGCCATCTACCGCAAGGCATCCGACGAGGTCGCGGAAATCTACGCGGCGAGAGGTCGCCCCGCACATCTGACGGACCAGCAATATAGGCGGATGATCGAGGGCGGTGCCTATCTCTGGGACCATCTGGGCGATGCGCCGGTTCTGCTGGTGCCTTGTCTTCGCAAGCGGGACATGCCGCCGCGTGACGCATTGCCTCGTCAAGTCGCTGACCGCTTCGACATTCATCTCGCATATCAACAGCGCATTCTCGGCGCCAGCATTTATCCGGCGATTTAAAACATCATTCTTGCCTGCCGAGCGCTTGGCCTTGGCACTTTGATGACGACCAATCATATCCTTTACGAAGATGATGTCCGCGCCGCCCTCGGCCTGCCGGACGACGTGTTTACCTTCGCATTGATGCCGATCGGCTATCCTGTCGACAAGCCCGGGCCATTGTCGCGCCGGCCGATCGCGGAGGTCACGTTTTCGGACCGATGGGGTCAGGTCTGGGCTGGTGAAGCGCCCGAAAGACCAACTCGGCGTTGAGCCACACATGGTGAAAAGAAACGAAACCATGGCCATTTCCCAGCCAGGAATTCCCCGATTCGTTGACGCACACGTACACTTGTATGACAATGATGCCATATCGTACGGTGTTTTTCGACAGCGTGACCCCGTCTTCGAAAGACTTGTCGGTGATTACTCATCGTTACCGGCCAGATTTCTGCTTGACGACTATCTTGTCGCCACAAAGTCAAGAAACGTCGAAGCGCTCATCTGGCACGAATTCATTTCCGATGATCCTGTAAAGGAGCTGACATGGGCAGCTGAACTGGCATCGGCGTCACCCGTGCCGATCGGCTTGGTGGGGCTTGTCGACTTTGCAGACGCCGAACTCGAACAACGTCTCGACGTTTACAACACGCTCCCGGCACTCAAAGGGATCCGCCAGCATTTGGGCTGGGACAAAGACGATTCGCTGCGCCGTATGGCCTCGCGCGGAGATTACCTGAATGACCCGGCCTGGCTGAAGGGAATTGAACGGCTTGATGAACTGAACCTGCGATGCGGCCTGGAGGTATTCGGGCCCCAATTGGCAGAAATCATTCCGGTCATTCGGGCCCATCAGAAGATAGGCTTTACAATCGCCGTCATGGGCTGGCCGACCGATCTGAGTGCGGAGGGTTTTGCGCGCTGGCGCTCGGATATGGTGGCACTCGCACAATGTGAAAATACGTGTGCCTCGATCTCCGCCATAGAATGTATTTTTGACCTGAATTGGAACGAGAAGCAGATTGAACCTTGGATCATGTCGGTCATCGAAGCGTTCGGCCCATCACGCTGTATGTTTGGCAGCCACCTTCCTATAGATGCCTTATCCCATGGCTTTGATCGCCTCTACGACGCCTATGAGAGAACAACGCAGGCCTTCTCAGAAGACGAACGAGATGCAATGTTTCGAACGACGGCGCTGAAATGGTACGGTGTGGGAGCGTAGCATTTGTGCTGCTTCCGAATGCCACAGAAACGCCCTAAGGCGGGATTGTTTGAACAACTGGTGAGCTGATCCTATGAACCGAAAACTCGACCTTGCCGCCATCGACATTCAGCGCGGCAGCGATTACCCGCCGCCCTTCGAGGCCCCCTGTCGCGATATCGAGCGGCAGCGCCTCGGTGACGCCGCCGGTCTGAGCCAGTTCGGCGTCAACCTCCTCCGCCTCCCGCCCGGAACCTGGTCAAGCCAGAGACACTGGCAGATCGCAAGCGACGAGTTTGTCTACGTCGTCAGCGGGGAGGTCGTTCTGATAACGGATGCCGGGGAGGAAACGCTGCGCGCGGGCGACACCGCAGGCTTCAAGGCCGGCACGCCTGACGGGCATCACCTACAGAACCGCGGCACGTCGGAAGCGCTGATCCTCGAGGTCGGCACGCGGCTTCCCGGCGACGGTTGCTACTACTCCGACATCGACATGATGATCATCGACGACAGCCCGGATGGCCACACCCGGCGGGACGGGTCGCCCTATGCCCGTCGGTCATCCTCCGAGGGCGAAGCCGAATGACAGACGGCGGGCGCGCTGGGATCGGGGGGCGGATTTGGGTGGAAACCGGACTGTCGGCTTTCCAGCGCAGTCGGGAGGAAGCAGACCCCAGCCGAGTCAGTTCCGAACTATTCAAGCCGTTGGACGCCGCAAACTGATATGGTTAAGGTATCGAAGGTGTCGCCACAGAACGGACCGGCACTCGTCACCAGTGCCGACCGCGTTGCACGACGATTAGCCGAGGAGATTGCTTTGCCCGATAGCGAAATTGTCACGCACGTGCGGGCGGAGCATGAGCGATGGAGGAGGCAGATCGGGTTTGCAGATCCATATCTCGACAGGGTGACGATAGGTATTCATGAAGTCTTACAGGCTCACTTCCTGTTGGCCGAGTATTTCGCAGTGCGCGGTGAAGGTATCGGTGGATTGGGTCCAAAAAATCTCGATCTTCTCCACTCCGCGCTGTCTCGCCAGTTTGTTCAGTATGGCGGCAAGCCGAAATGGAATAACGGGGTTGAAATCTGCGCTACCCTAATGTTCGGTTTGATCAAGAACCATCCGTTTCATGACGCCAACAAACGAACTGCATTTCTCGTCTCCATTTTACACCTCCAAAAAATTGGGAGAACGCCAATCATTGGAGATGTTGAGTATGAGGACTTTACGGTCGCGATTGCTGACAACACTCTTTCGGACTACGATTTCTCTCTCCGATTTGTCGGCCCTTCGCCGGATAGGGAGATACAGGCCATCGCGCATTTCTTGAAGCGTGGCACTCGTCAAATCGACCTTAAGAACAGGCTGATAACGTATAACGAGCTCAACACGATTCTCGGACAAAGAGGACTAGGTCTTGAGAACCCGAACGGCAATCGCATTGATTTAGTTCGTCGGGTGGACACAGATGGCGCAACACTTTTGGCATCCCCGAAGCGCATTGCACACATTGGGTTTCACGGGTGGTCAAAGGAGGTGAGCGAAAAGGACATCAAGATCGTCAGAGATGCATCGAAGCTCGACGCGCGTCACGGATACGACTCGCAGTCATTTTTTAGCGGTCTAGACGACCCATTAACGCTAATCAAAAAATACAGAGACCCACTCGAAAGACTGGCCTATCGATAAGCGAATCGTTGAACATTGCAAAAGCTGGGTTCTGTCGAAGGTAGTTATTTCGCTCTTTGGCTGGCGTCGGCCGTTTAGTTGATTGCTTTGGTCGCGTAATCAGCTGAGATTGACGCAGAGTAGCCAATACCGCCCATTCCTGAGCGTCTGCTTTCGAGCTCAGCCGACAGGATGTCCAGCGGCAAATATGGGTCGAAACCGGACGCGCCAACTCCGATCGCTACTCCGAACACCAACGACCTTCGGTTGAGCGCATCCCTCTCCGGCTGTGAAAACGTTACGCCGTCATACCGTGAGACTGCACACCCTACCCCGCAGGCAGCCGGTGATCGCGATCGTTCATAAGGCGATGCAGCGTCGGCTCGATCGCGGTCGCGACCATCTCCATGCCGCGCGCATCGGGATGGAGCGCGATGCTCGGCACCGTCTCGGTATTGATCCCAGGCTCATGCGAGGCCAGCACCGCCTCATGCGGATCGAGGTAGAGCCCCCGGTTCAGCTTCGCATTCCGGTAGAACAAATACCCGACGTTCTGAAACGTGACATAGGGCCGGTCGCGATAGGTCTCGGCCAGCTCCTCGTTCACCAAAGCGGTATTGGCCGTGATCCAGGGTGAGCGCTCGCTCGGCAGCACGCCGATCAGCAAAATCTGCGTCTCGGGCAATTGCCGGTGCAGAATGCCGATGATGGCGTTGATGCCGGCCAGGGTCTGCCCCGCATTCCAATGAACGCGGCCGAAATTATTGGCGCCGATCAGCAGCACCAGCGCGCGGGGGGACAGACCGCGCACCTCGCCATGGTCCAGCCGCCAGATGACATTGGCGGTCGTATCGCCTCTGAAACCCATATTGACCGCATCGCGGTCCCCGTAGAACCGGTCCCAGATGGGGGCGTAATCCGCGTAAGGCGATGGGCCGGTCCGCTCCCAATTCTCGGTGATCGAATCGCCCAGCCAGATCAGGCCGACATGCCCCTGCCGCGTGCGCTCCAGGCTGCGCTCGAACCGCGCCCGCCACCAGGGCAAATCCATCCGGCTGATCGGCGCCACGGCGAGGTTGACGCCGGCCATAGCCGGCCGCGCGGCGATCGTGCCCAGGGGCCAGAGAAGCAGCAGCGCCAGCATCACCCGTTTCATCATGGCAGCACTTTTAGCCGGCGAAGAGCAGGAAGCCCACACTCAGTATGCCGGCGATGACGCAATAAAGGGCATAGGGCGTCATCGCCCGGTTCTCATGGCCGCGAAACCAGCGCATCAGGAAGGCGGTGCTGGCGAGCGCGGTCAGGCCGGCCACGACGGCGCAAACCAGCGCCAGCCCCAGCGCCCCATGGACGGCCGCCTTATCATGCACGAGCTTCGGCACCTCCAGCACCGCCGCCGCCACGATCACGGGTGTCGCGATGAGGAAGGAGAAATGGGCCGCGCCCTCATGATCCACGCCGCGCAGCACGCCGCCGAGGATCGTGACACCGGAGCGCGACAGGCCGGGGATCAGCGCCAGGCACTGCCAGAGGCCGATGATGACGGCATCCACCGGCCGCAGGCTGGAGAGCGGGCGCAGCCCGGCGCTGCGGCCCTTCAGCCGCTCGCCCACCAGCAGCAGCAGCCCGTTCACCACCAGGAAGACAGCGGCGATCAGCGGGGTGGCGAAGACCCGGCGCAGCGGATGCTCCAGCGCGAAGCCCACGATGACGACCGGGATGGTGGCGATCACGATGAGCAGGAACACGCGCCGCGCCTCCGCCACCGAATGCGGGTCGGCGAGGCCCAGCACGCCGCGCAGGATGGCGAGCCAGTCGCGCCAAAAGAAGCCGATCAGCGCCAGCGCCGTGCCGACATGCAGCATGACGAGGAAGGGCAGGAAGCTCGAGCTGTTGATATCCAGGTGCCAGCCGAGCAATGCGGGCAGCACGACGGCATGGCCAAGGCTGCTGACGGGGAACAGCTCCGTCGCGCCCTGAACCAGGGCGATGACGATGGCGTGCAGAGGGTCCAAGGGATTCGATCTCCGTAGGGCCGGTCTTCTTAACGGCTGGCGCCGGGATTCCGAAATCAGACCTCCGGTGATTCCACCTACGGCCATCTGGGCCTATACCCGCCGCGTGAAGAACGATCGAACGACCACTATCCTCTCGCCCGACCCCACACGCTCGGCCGCACTCTCTCTCCTGTCGGCCGTGCTGGACCGGCATCGGCCTCTGGAGGATGCGCTCGAACTCGCTGCCGCCGATGGATGCGCGGGACCGGGCGGCCGCGCATCGGCTGGCGGCGGCGGTGCTGCGGCGCCGTGGCACCATCGATGCGGTGCTGGAGCCCTATCTCGGCCGCACCCCGCTGGCCGAGGGCATGCACATCCTCCGCCTTGGCGCCGCAGCCCTGCTGTTTCTGGACACACCGCCTCATGCCGCCGTCGGCACGGCGGTCTCGCTTGCACGCGCCCGCAACCTCGCGAAGCTCGCCGGCCTCGTGAACGCCGTCCTCCGCCGCGTCGCCGAGATGGGCCGCGCGGCGCTGGAGGAGCTGGACGGCCCCCGCCTCGACACGCCGCCCTGGCTTTGGTCCTCCTGGGGCACCGATGCGCGGGACATCGCGACCGCCCATCAGTCCGAGGCGGCGCTAGACCTCACCTTGCGCGACGGCGCGGCACCGCCCGAGGGCGGCCAGACGCTGCCGACGGGCTCCGTCCGCCTGCCCGCCGGCACGCGCGTCACCGAACTGCCGGGTTTCGAGACCGGAGCCTTCTGGGTGCAGGATGCGGCAGCCGCCCTGCCCGCCCAGCTGCTCGGCGCCGGGCCGGGGCAGACCGTCGCTGATCTTTGCGCCGCACCCGGCGGCAAAACGGCCCAGCTCGCGGCCACGGGTGCGGCGGTGACGGCGATCGAACTCAACCCGGCCCGCATGCAGCGGCTGGGGGCTAATCTGGCGCGTCTCGGCCTATCGGCGGCGCAGGTGCGCGGCGATGCCCGCACTTGGCGGCCGGCCGCACCGCTCGACGGGGTTCTGCTCGATGCGCCCTGCAGCGCGACAGGCACGATCCGCCGCCATCCGGACGTGCCCTATCTCAAGCGGCAGAGCGACATCCTGGCGCTGACGCAGATGCAGGATCAGCTTTTGGCGGCGGCGACGGATATGCTGAAGCCCGGCGGCCGGCTGGTCTATGCCGTTTGCTCCCTCCAGCCGGAGGAAGGCCCGGCGCGGGCGGAAGCGGCGCTCGCCCGGCTCCCGCTCGACCCCGATCCGATTCGCCGGTCTGAGTTGCCGGAGCTGGCCGCCGCCATCGGGCGGGAGGGGCAGGTTCGCACCCATCCCGGGCTGTGGCCGCAATATGGCGGGCTGGATGGATTCTTCATCGCCCGGTTCAAACGGGTGTAGCGGGCGCGTATAGCGAGCCGCCGAATCGGGCTGGGCAATCCGCCATTTACGCGCCGGATTGTGACCTGAGCATGGCGCCATCACGCAGCATTCATCTCACGCGCTCGTGATATGGCTGAATTTCCCTGATTTCGGCCAATCTATCGTTGCATTGTCAACAACAGCCCAGCCATGGGGTTTTTGTGCATCGCGGCGACAGCTGTGTGTGATTATCTTCTAAACAACGGATTGTAGAGGAGATCACACCCCATGGTTGATCGTTCGGACGAAAATGCCAATGCCGCCGGCACAGAGGCGCTGTCCTTCGTGATGAGCGCCGATGAGGCGCGCGCGATCGATAGCTGGTCGGCCGCGCATCACATCGACGACCGTTCGGAGGCTGTGCATCGCCTGCTGGATCTCGCGTTGCATGGCCAGGCCGAGCCCGACGACGTTCATCTGAGATAAGCGTCCCCGCTACGCCGCATGGCGCCCGCCCGCTGAACGCGGGCGGCGTCGGCGGTTTATTCTCGCGTCGCCCGCCGCATTCCGCTATGTGTGCGCCGCAACAAAGCGCCCTGCCCCTGGCGGATTACCCCCGCCACCGGCGGGGCGTTTAGCGTACCGCCAAGCAAACTCGGGCCACCCGCCAGGGCCCAGAAGCCGGAAGACGTTATGGACATTCGCAATATCGCCATCATCGCCCATGTCGACCACGGCAAGACCACGCTGGTCGACACAGCTGCTGAAGCAGTCGGGCGCCTTCCGCGAGCACTCAGCAGGTGGCCGAGCGCGCGCTGGACCGCAACGACCTGGAGCGGGAGCGCGGCATCACCATCCTGGCCAAATGCACCTGCGTGGTGTGGAACGACACGCGCATCAACATCGTCGACACCCCCGGCCATGCCGATTTCGGCGGCGAGGTGGAGCGCATCCTGAACATGGTGGACGGCGCCATCGTGCTGGTGGACGCCGCCGAGGGCGTGCTGCCGCAGACCAAGTTCGTGGTCGGCAAGGCGCTGGCGCGCGGCATCCGCCCCATCGTCGTGGTCAACAAGATCGACCGCGGCGACGCCCGCCCGGACGAGGTCCATAACGAGATCTTCGACCTGTTCGCCGCCCTGGGCGCGACCGACGAGCAGCTCGATTTCCCGATGCTGTTCGCCTCCGGCCGCCAGGGCTGGGCGGATGCGGCGCTGGACGGGCCGCGCAAGGACCTGTCGCCGCTGTTCGACCTGGTGCTCCGCCATGTGCCGGCGCCGACGGTGGAGCCGGACGCGCCGTTCGCCATGGTCGCCACCATCCTGGAATACGACAACTTCCTCGGCCGCGTGCTGACCGGCCGGGTCGAGCAGGGCCGCGCGCGGCTCAACATGCCGGTGAAGGTGCTGCGCGCCGGACGGCTCGGTGGTGGAAACCGGCCGCCTGACCAAGCTGCTGTCGTTCCGCGGCCTGGACCGCGTGCCGGTCGAGGAAGCCGAGGCCGGCGACATCATCGCCGTCGCCGGCCTGTCCGAGGCCACCATCCCGGACACGCATCGGCGCGCCGGAACTGACCGGCGCCGCTGCCAGGCGATCCCGGTCGATCCGCCGACGCTGGCCATGACCTTCCGCGTCAACGACGGCCCGCTGGGCGGCCGCGAGGGCAAGAAGGTCACCTCCCGCCAGATCCGCGACCGGCTGTTCCGCGAAGCCGAGGGCAACGTCGCGCATCAAGGTCACCGATCAGCAACGAGACCGACGCGTTCGAGGTCGCCGGCCGCGGCGAATTGCAGCTCGGCGTGCTGATCGAGACGATGCGCCGCGAGGGCTTCGAGCTGACCATCGGCCGCCCCCGCGTGCTGACCCGCAGCAACCCGGAGACCGGCGAGCGCGAGGAGCCGATGGAGGAGGTGCTGGTCGACGTCGACGAGCCCTATACCGGCGTCGTGGTCGAGAAGCTCAGCCGCCGCAAGGGCGAGTTGCAGGACATGCGCCCGTCCGGCGGCGGCAAGGTGCGCCTGACCTTCCACATCCCGAGCCGCGGCCTGATCGGCTACCACGGCGAATTCCTCACCGACACGCGCGGCACCGGCATCATGAACCGGCTGTTCGCCGGCTATGGCCCGTGGAAAGGCCCGATCGAGGGCCGGCGCAACGGCTCGCTGATCTCCACCGAGACGGCGAGGCGGTGCATTACGCGCTGTGGTACATGCAGGAGCGCGGCACGCTGTTCGTCAATCCGGGCGACAAGGTCTACGTCGGCATGATCCTCGGCGAGCACAGCCGCGAGAATCGACCTGGAAGTGAACCCGATCAAGGAAAAGAAGCTCACCAACATCCGCGCCGCCGGCAAGGACGAGGCGATGCTGCTGATCCCGCCGCGCCGGATGAGCCTGGAGCAGGCGATCGCCTATGTCGAGGACGACGAGCTGGTCGAGGTGACGCCGGGCGCCATCCGCCTGCGCAAGCGGTATCTGGACCCGAACGAGCGCAAGCGCGCCGACCGCGCCGCCGATTCCGACGCGGCGTAAGGAAATCGACGGAAGCGGCTTCGCTTAGCCAAGTCGCTTCCAATAGATCAGCGTGCCGGTCAGGCCACCATGCGGCTTCAGCGCGAAGCCGGGGATTTCCCCAGTCAGCGTGAAGCCCAGGCGCTCATAAAGCCCGGCGGCGCCATCCTCGGTCGCGGTGTCCAGCACCAGCAGGCTACGCCCCTGCGCGATCGCTGCCGCCTCCGCCGCGCGCAGCAGCGCGGTCGCGATGCCTCGGCTGCGGTGACTCAGCCGCGTCATCATCTTGGCGATCTCGGCCCGATGCGGCTGGTTCGGCGGCAGGTCGAGCAATAGCGACACCGTGCCCACCAGCAGGTCGCCCTCCCAGGCGCCGAAGATGATGCGCTCGCCGCGCTCCGCCGCCGCGAGTGAGCCAGCCCAGAAGCCGGCCGCCGTATCGGGTGCCAGCGGGTGCATGAAGCTGACCGAGCCGCCATGGGCCACCGTCTCCACCAGAAGCTCGACCAGCATCGCTTCGACCCCCGGGTCCGGGCCCAGCGCTGTGATGGTGATGGCTGCGGTCATGGTGATCCACTCCGGGCAAGAAAGACGACACTGCGGACCGGCGAGCGACCGAGGGACGCGCCGCTTTGTAAAACGTGTTTACGACACTGGGGAATCGCGCGTCGTCAGGTCCCGTTAACCAAACGCTGTTAAGCAGGGCTTCAGTGAATATCGACGTCGCAAGGGATCGCCATGCGTTTTTTCGATAATTTGTCAATTCGAAGCAAAATCGTCACAGGCTATGCCATCGTTGTCCTGGTTTCCGTTGCCATCGGCGCTTTTGCCCTGACGGAGATCAGCCGTCTCGGCAGCATGATGGCGACGACGGTATCAAATGATTCAGCCGCCCTGGAACTCGGGGCGATGAAAGGCGATAGCGACGCCATCATGGGTCTCACCTCCCAGAGCCTGATCTGGGCAAGCGCTTCCCAGACGCTGGATTCGTGGCACAGGGAGGTCATGCTTCAAGACCCGGTTCGCCAGGATTTCGCCCACCAATGGGCACTTTACGCTCCGACAATGGCGCCCGGGCACGAGGCGGCCGATGGAAAACGGATCAAGGCGGATTTCGACAGGCTGAGTTCCCTCGCCGCGCAAGTCGCGCAGGGCGTAACCGTCGGCGACATGATGACGGCCACCGATCTGACGCTGAACGCGATGGACAGCACCACGCAGCAGTTTCGGGCCGCGGTGACCGATGACATCGCTTGGCAGCACACCAAGGCGAAAGAGCTTGCCGCGCAAGCCTCCGGCCTGAAAAGGACGAGCTTCGCCGGCACCTTCGCCGGTTTCGGCCTTTTGGCCGCGATCATCGTCGCGAGCATACTCCTGCTTGTAGCCGGTATCGCGAAGCCGGTCCGCGCCATGGCCGCACTCATGCGCCGGCTGGCGCAGCAGGATACGGCGGTCGAAATCATCGGGATCGATCGGCGGGACGAGATCGGCGCCATGGCGGTTGCGATGCAGGTGCTCAAGGACAATGTGATTGAACGCGCGAAGCTGGAGGCGGAGGCTGCCGGATTCCAAAAGGATCTCGACCGCAAGCTGAAGGAGACTGAAACGGCCTTTGCTGCGGCCGGTCGCGAACAGCAAGTCGTCGTGGACGGCGTGACCGCCGCCTTGGCGAAACTCGCGGGGCGGGATCTGACCGTGCGCTTCATGCAGACCGTCGGTGCCGGCTACCGGGGGCTGAAGAGCGATTTCAACAGCGCGATGGAGACCTTGCAGCACACCTTGCAATCCATCGCGTCCTTGACGGCGAAGGTGCGAGGCGTCGCCGGCGAAATCACCGTCGCCTCCGACGATCTCTCCCGCCGGACGGAACAGCAGGCGGCCAGCCTGGAGGAAGCGGCGGCGGCGTTGGATAGCATCACCGCCACCGTGCGTAAGACGGCGGACAGGGCCGATGAGGCACGGAAGCTTGTGACGGAGGCGCGCAGCGGCGCCGACCGCTCCGGCACCGTTGTCCGTGAGGCGGTGGAGGCGATGGGCGGGATCGAGGCGTCTTCGCGACAGATCGGAACGATCATCGGCGTGATCGATGAGATCGCCTTCCAGACCAATCTGCTCGCGCTCAATGCAGGGGTCGAAGCGGCCCGCGCCGGGGAGGCTGGTCGCGGTTTCGCGGTGGTCGCCACGGAGGTGCGGGCACTGGCGCAACGCTCGGCCGATGCCGCGCGGGAGATCAAGACACTCATCTCGACTTCCGGCCATCAGGTCGCGGCCGGCGTCAAGCTGGTCGGTGAGACGGGCAAAAGCCTTGGCCTCATCGTTGATCAGGTCAACCGGCTGGACCGGCTGGTGGCGGAGATCGCGGGCTCCGCCGGGGAGCAGTCGATGAGCCTGCGGGAGGTCAATGGCGTCGTGAACCAGATGGACCAGGTCACTCAGCAGAATGCCGCCATGGTCGAACAGGCAACCGCCGCCAGCCGTGGCCTGGCCCGGGAGGCAGCGGATCTGGCCGGGCTGGTCGATCAATTCATGATCGGTGACATCGATGAGGAGGGTTCGGCTCCCCCCGTGGCAGTCAGGCCAGCAGCGAGGACCGGTTTGGCGAGGATGACAGTTCCCGCCAATGCAGGCTGACAATATTTCCACCCTGGGGCATCACGCTTTACTTTGGGTGGGAACACTGACGGATTGGCCCGATGCGTTGCTGGCTCGGCATGATCATCGCGATCCTATGCGTAAGCTCGGCCTGGGCTGTGCCGATCACGCGACCGCTCGGCGAAAGCGGCGGCTGGTCAACCGTCGAGCAGGTGCCGGCGGTGAATGCCCCACCGGATTCCTGCATGATCGTGCAACTGGAATCCGCCGTCGCCCTCCGCAGCATCGGCGATACCGTCGACCTTATGGTGGCGAATGCCCATTGGGATTTGCCCAGTGGGATGCAGGGCGCCGTTCACGTCAGCCTGCGCGCCGGGGCGGAGAGTTTTCCCGTCACCGCCACGACGCGCGATACGGCCGCTGCCCGTATCGATGCCGCAGCCTTGCCGGCTCTGCTCAATGCCATGAGTCACGAGGGATACATGCGGGTCACGCTGTTTCCCGGTATGCCCGTGATTGTGCCGCTCGCCGGCTTTGCCGCCGTGCTGCCCGCCTTCCGCCATTGCGCTGGTCTGAGCTAGAGCGTTTCCTATTCGCTTACGCTCACAGTCACCGCTCTAGCTCTTTGTTTTTACGAGCATCTTCACCCGATCAGATGATTCCATATGATCGGGATCTGCTCTAGACGCCGAACCTTCGTTCACCCGGCCGCCGCCGTCTCCCGCGCCGCCCGGATGCGCTGCAACGCCTCATCCACATGCACGGCCTCGGCCTGGCTCAACCGCAGCCCAAGCTTGCTCCGCCGCCACAGCACATCCGGGGCGCGGCGAGCCCATTCCGCCTGCACGAGATAGCTCAGCTCCGCCTCAGTAAGGTCGGAGCCGTAGACGGGGCCGAGATCGGCCATCGTCGTTGCCCCGGCCAGGATCGCCTCGATCCGGGTGCCATAGGCGCGCAGCAGGCGGCGAAGATGCGGCTCGGTCAGAAAGGAATAACGCGCCCGCGCCGCCACCAACCGGGCCTCGAAATCCTGCATCGGAAAATCCCCGCCGGGCAAAGGCGCTTTCCCGGTCCACCCCGCAGGGCGCGCTGTCGCGAGCGGCAGATGAGGCGCCAGTTGCGCGAGCGCCGATTCCGCCAGTCGGCGATAGGTCGTGATCTTGCCGCCGAAGACCGAGAGCAGCGGCGCCAAGCCCTCGGCGGCGTCGAGCTTCAGCACGTAATCGCGCGTCGCCGCCTGGGCTTTCGTATCGCCGCTTTCGTCATAAAGCGGCCGCACGCCGGAATAGGTCCAGACAACCATCTCGGGCGTCACCGGCACGCGCAGATACTCGCTGGCCGAGCGGCAGAGATAGGCGATCTCTTCCGCCGATGCGTGAACACTGGCCGGGTCGCCCTTGTAGTCCTGATCGGTGGTTCCGATCAGCGTGAAGTCCCGCTCATAGGGGATCACGAAGAAGATGCGGTTATCCGCATTCTGGAAGATGTAGCAGCCGGAATGCTCGTAGAGCTTTGGCACGACGATGTGGCTGCCCTGGACGAGCCGAACCGGCGTCCGCCCTCTCTTGTGCAAGACCGTCTGTGCAACATCGCCGACCCAGGGGCCGGCCGCGTTGACAAGGCCCCGAGCCCAGAGCGTCGTGATCTCGCCGCTCTCTTCCTCCTGCAATGCCACATGCCACAGCCCGTCCCGCCGCTCGGCGGAGAGGCAGCGGTGGCGCGGCAGGATCGTCGCCCCTAGCTCCGCCGCCGCCATGGCGTTCAGCACGACGAGGCGCGAATCCTCCACCCAGCAATCGGAATACTCGAATCCCCGCGTGAATTCCGGCTTCAGCGGCAGGCCGGTGACATCGCGCGTGAAATCGACAACGCGCGTTTTCGGCAGTTTCCGCCGCCCACCGATATGGTCGTAGATGAAAAGCCCGAGCCGCAGCAGCCAGCGCGGCCGCAGGCCAGCGTGATAGGGCAGCGCAAAGCGGAGCGGCCAGATGATATGGGGCGCGATGCCCCATAGAACCTCGCGCTCCATCAGCGCTTCGCGCACCAGACGGAGTTCGTAATATTCGAGGTAGCGCAGCCCGCCATGGATGAGCTTGGTGGAAGCGCTGGAGGTGCCCGAGCCGAGATCGTTCTGCTCGCAGAGGCAGACCTTCCAGCCACGCCCGGCGGCGTCGCGCGCGATGCCGCATCCGTTGATGCCGCCGCCGATAATGGCGAGGTCAAAAATCCCGGGTGATGCGTCCATATCCAGCGTCTGCCATCCAAGGCGCGCACCCTTGGCCGCGCGCGGGGTCAGGCACCGGTGAAACACGAATGACCGGCCCTATTCAAGCGATGCGATACCACGCGGAGGGTGCCGGCCGGGGCGCGGCGCGCCGTCAGCCGGCCCGCGCCGAACCGGCCGTCATTTTCCCCAAATGGAGCGCACGAGGTCAACCAGCCCGAACATGGAGAAGGGCGTCACAAAAAGAGAAATCGCGATGAATAGAATGAATCGGCTGAGCGCCTTGTCGCTGGGCATCTCAGGGGCGGGCTGGCGCGGCCGTGCGTGGAAATCGGTACCATCGAATGGCATGGCTGCTTCCCCTTCCCGATTCCGTGCGCTGACAGTGCCCTATCAGCCCACCCGTTTCGCCGCGTCAGTTACACTCGTTTTGCCGAACCTTATCACGCTGGCGGGAATTTGTTTTCCCTGACACGAATTCTACTGCGCCGGGTCATGCCGCGCCATCGTCTCTTGTTTCATATTCGGAAAACCACGCCTCAGTGGCTATTCCGTCCGCGCAGGGCTGATCAGGCGCCCACGAGTGATCGAGGCCGCCGCATGAGTGATATTTGGCCGCCCGCGGAAGCGCTGGACAGCCACCGCACCATATCAGCCGCTGAGCGGCCGTGTTCAAAAAACACATCCATTCAAGACCACCGTCACCCAAGGCTATTTGGAGTATTCGATCGTGAAATCAGTTATTCTTCTGTCCGCCACCGCCAGCCTGATGCTGCTGGGAAGCACGGCGGTCTTCGCCCAGGCCTACGCACCGCCGGGCGCCATCACCCTCAAGCCCGGCCAGATTCAGTCGGTTGACCCTTCATCGCAGAGGCCCGCTTCCTCCGCGCCCTCCGCTATCGGCATTGTTACCTTGAAGCCGGGCGAAACGGTCAACACCGCCGGCGCGCAGGATTTCGGCAGCGTTCAGGCGGCCACCACGACCCAAGCGGCGGGGGCCGTCATCACCCTGAAGCCGGGCCAGCCCGGCTGATCATTCCGCTTCAGCGAACGCCGAGGCCGGCGGTCAGCCCGCCGTCGATCTTGTAATCCGAGCCGGTCATGAAACCGGCCTTGTCGGATGTCAGAAACGCAACGAGGTCGGCCACTTCCTCGGGCTCGCCAATGCGGCCCAAGGGGTGCGCCGCGCCGAAGCGGGCGAAGGCAGCCTCGATATCGGCGTCCGGCCCGTCAAAGGTGCGGGCCGCCAGCGCCAGGATCGGGCTGCGGATCGACCCCGGGCTGATCGACACCACGCGAATGCCGTCCGCCGCGAAATCCAGCGCCATGGCCCGGGTCATGGCGTGGATGGCGCCCTTGGAGGCGACATAGGCCATCACCCCGGCCTGGCTGGCGAAGCCCTGCACGCTGGAGACGTTCACGATCACCCCGCCGCCGCGCAGGCGCATCATCGGCACGCCAAAATGCGCCGTCAGGTGGATCGACCCGACATTGACGGCAAGACAGCGCGCGAAGGTCTCGTGCGTCGTGGTGACGGCATCGCCGTAGGGATGGATCGCGGCGCTGTTGACCATGATGTCGAGCCCGCCATAAAGCGCCACCGCCTCAGCGACCGCCGCTTCCACGGCGACGGGCACGGAGACATCGGCCGCACGCACCGTGACCCTCAGCCCCTCTGCCGTCGCGAGCGCCCTGAGCGCCTCATTCCCCGCCTCATCGATGCCGAGCGCCATGACGGAGGCACCGTCCCGCGCCAGCCGCAGCGCCGCCGCGCGGCCGATGCCTGTGGTGCCGGTGACCAGGGCGACCTTGCTCATACCGCTTTCCCCCGCTTCATCATCAGGTGGTTGTCCCCTAACATGATATCGCTCGCTACAACGGGAGGCGTGTTTGGAACAGAGTTGGCGTTGGTTCGGCCCGAATGATCCTGTGCCGCTCACCCATATCCGCCAGGCGGGTGCCAGCGGCGTGGTGACGGCGCTGCACCATATCTATGACGGCCGCGCCTGGACGGCGGAGGATATCGCGACCCGCCAGCAGATGATCGCGGCCGCCGGCCTCACCTGGAATGTCTGCGAGTCCATCCCGGTCCATACCTCGATCAAGCTCCGCACCGGGCCATGGCGGCAGTATATCGACGCCTGGAAGGACAGCCTCGCCAATCTCGGCCGCGCCGGCGTACCCACGGTCTGCTACAACTTCATGCCGGTCGTGGACTGGACCCGCACCGACCTCATGTTCCCGATGCCGAGCACCGGCCTCGCACTGCGGTTCGACATCGCGGAGTTCGCTGGCTACGACGCCTTCGTCCTCAAACGCCGAGGCGCCGAAGGCGATTACCCGGCCGCGCTGCTGGAGCGTGCGCGCGCGATGCTGGCCGCCAAGACCGAGGCGGATATCGCCCGGCTGGAGACCAATATTATCGCCGGGCTTCCAGGCGGGGAGGACAGCTACACGCGGGAGGGCATCCGCGACCGCATCGCCGCTTTCGATGGTGTGACGGCCGAGGCTATGCGGGCCAACCTCATCGCCTTCCTCGCGGAGGTGGTGCCGGTCGCGGAAGATGTGGGCGTTCGCCTCAGCATTCATCCGGATGACCCACCCTTCTCGCTGTTTGGGCTGCCGCGCATCGTCTCCACCGCCGCCGACGCCGAAACGCTGCTGGCGGCCGTCGACAGGCCAGCGAACGGGCTGACGCTTTGCGCCGGCTCCTACGGCTCACGGCCGGATAACGACCTGCCCGCGATGGTGGCGCGGTTCGGCGCGCGCATCCATTTCGTGCATCTGCGCAATGTGAGCCGGGACGAAGACGGGTCTTTCACGGAATCGGACCATCTCGACGGCGATGTGGACATGGTGAAGCTCATCGCGGCGCTGCTGGCGGAGGAGCGGCGGCGCGCGGCGCAGGGCGAGCCGGCTGCGATCCCGATGCGGCCCGACCACGGGCATCTTCTGGGTTTCGACGGCGATCGCCGCAGTAATCCCGGCTATTCCTATATCGGGCGCCTGAAGGGTCTGGCCGAACTCAGGGGGGTGATGACGGCGGTCGAAGCGCTGGCGGCGTGATGACCGGAGGTGGAGAACGGAAGGTCATCACGCTCTAAGCCAAGCGAGGCCCAGCCCTCGATGGACGCGGACATCAACAGCCGCGCGAAGGCTCCATCGCGGCAGCCACGGCATCAGCCACCGCCTCGGCCGCCGAGCCGCCATCGGCGCGGAGACCATCCACCACCCCCGCCCTGTCCGCGTCACTGCGGTTCTGGCTCATCTTCCACTTGCCCGTCAGCGCGGTGATGTCCAGCTGCACACCCACGATCGCGCGCAGCTGCGAGCGGATGAAATCCGCCGGCGCGTCGCTCACGCCCCACGGCGCCGCACGCGCGCTTTCATGGCGTTCCGTCAGCCGCCGAACGAGGTCGAGCAAACGATCCGGATCATGGAAGAAGCTGATCCGGCCCCGCGCGTGAATTGCGACGTAGTTCCAGGTCGGGACTACCTTCCCGGTCAGCCGCTTCGTCTCGTAATAGGATGGGGTGATGTAGCTGTCAGGGCCGGAGAAGATCGCCAGCGCCTCCTGCGCCACATCGGCTGTGCGCCATTGCGGATTGGCGCGCGCGATATGGCCGATGAGGCGTCCCTGCGGCCCGGATGACGGTCCCGATGCCAGATCGAGCATCAGGGGCAGCGCCGTCGCCTCCAGCCCCTCGCCGCCGTTGGTGATGAGGTTGGCGAAGGGCGCCGCACGCATGGCCGCGTGCAAAACCTCGATCCGGTTTTCCCTGAAATGCGACGGCGCGTACACGGCGCTTACACCGGCGGCAGCAGCCCGACCTCTTCATCGGTATAAACGCGAGAGCGGCTGAGAAACCGGACCCCGCGCCCATTCTCCAGCGAGAACATGCCGCCCTTGCCGGGCACCACGTCGATGATGATCTGGGTGTGCTTCCAATACGCGAATTGCGAACGGCTGATATAGAAGGGCGCGCCTGCGATTTCCCCCAGCAACACGTCTGAATCGCCGGTCATGAAGTCGCCTTGCGGATAGCACATGGGCGAGGAACCATCGCAGCATCCGCCCGACTGATGAAACAGGATCGGGCCGTTTTCAGAGGCAAGCTCCGCCACGAGCGACTGTGCCGCTTCCGTGGCGATGACCCTGGCAACCGAGGTTTCCATCATCTCCCCCTACCTACAGCGCGTCAGCTCCGCCAGCGGCGCGGGCGCGTCCGGCTGCCGCGCGGGCCTGACAGGTTGATGGCGCCGCCGAAGAAGATGAGCCCGATCGCCGTCGGCGGCAACCAGCCCGGCCTCTGCAGCACCGGCAGCACCACATTGGCCCAGAGCCAGGGCGACAAGCTATTATCGGTGAAAGCCTGCAGCGCCGGCACCCAGCTACCATCGACCATGTTCAGAAGGTCGCTCAGCGGCGTATCCGGCGGCCAGAAGGCAGCGATGGCGAAGGCCGTCACGAGGAAGGCCGCGGCAAGGACGGAAAGGATGCGGGCTGCGATCACGGCAGCAGCTTAGCGGGCCACGGCATTTCAGCATAGAGAGAAGAGGCCCGCAGGCTCGCCCAGGCGTGGATTTGGCTATCGGCTGTTCGGCCGGTACCCCGCCGCCGGATACGGCTAAACGCGCTCACTCCGGAATCGTTATCTCCATCCCGTCATAGGCAGGCTCCAGCCCGCGCGGCAGGTTCCGCATCATCCAGCCCCAATCCATGTCATTGCCCATATGGGTGAGAATGGTGCGCTTGGCGCCGAGCCGCGCCGCCCATTCCCGAACCACCGCCAGCGAGGCATGCGTCCGGTGCGGCTCCCGCTGGAAGCAATCGACAAGCCAAGTCTCGACGCCGGCCAGAATCTCCCAGGCCGTCTGGTCCAAATCCACCACATCGGTGCAATAGGCGAAACGACCAATGCGAAACCCCAGGGTCGTCCCGAAGCCGTGGTCCTGGTCGAAGACGGTCAACGCCACACCCGCCATGGCGACGGTATCGCCGCTCTTGATCGGCTGCGCCTCCAGCACCGGGCGGATGAAGCCCGGCGGCCGCCACGGCAGGAAGGCATAGTCGAACCGCCGCCGCAGCTCCGCCAGCGTATGCGCATCACCCCAGATCGGCATCGGCCGGTCGATCACCCGGTTGAGGATACGCACGTCATCCAGGCCCAGTATGTGATCGGCATGGGAATGGGTGAACAAAACCCCGTCGATCGAGCCGATGGCGTGGTCGATAAGCTGCGACCGCATATCCGGCGCGGTATCGACCAGCAGCCGCCGGCCGTCCTTGCCCTGCACCACGATGCTGGATCGCGTGCGGCGGTTGCGGCGCTCCGCCGGGTCGCAGACCCCCCAATCGCCACGGCCATCCGCGCCGCCGATCATCGGCACGCCCGCAGACCCGCCGCAGCCCAGCACGATCGCCTTCATGCGGCGATCGCCTTGGGGTAGAGCCGGCGGAAATTCGCCGTCGTCAATGCCGCCGCCGCCGAGGGTGAGAGCCCCCGCACCTCGCCCAGGGTCGCCGCCGTATGGGCGACCCAGCCGGGCTCGTTGCGTTTGCCCCGATGCGGCGCCGGGGCGAGATAAGGCGCATCCGTCTCCACCAGAATGCGATCGGCCGGCATGTCCCGCGCGATCTCCCGCAACTCCGTCGATTTCGGAAAGGTCAGGATGCCCGAGAAGCTGACATAGCCACCCATGGCGATGGCGGCCTCGGCGAGCGCGCGGCCGGAGGAGAAACAATGCAGAAGGAAGTCGAAAGCGCCGCCTTCCTCCCGCTCCTCCCGCAGGATCGTCTCGATATCGGCGTCGGCGCTCCGCGCATGGATCGCGAGCGGCACGCCGGCCAGCCGCGCCGCGCGGATATGCGCGCGAAACCCCGCCCGCTGCACGTCATGCGGTGCCGTCTCATAAAAATAGTCGAGCCCGCTTTCACCGATGCCGATCACCTTGGGATGATCCGTCATCGCTGCCAGAACCTCCGGCTCCGGCACCGGCTCCTCATGCGCATGCTGCGGATGGATGCCGACCGAGCACCAGATGCCGGGCAAATCCTCGACCAGCGCCAGAATGCGGCGGGACTGTTCCAGGCTCGTCCCGATCGAGACCATCTCCCCCACCCCGGCGGCGCGGGCGCGGGCGATCACCTCGGGAAACTCAGCGTCCTTGAAATAGTCGAGATGGCAATGAGAATCGATCAGCACAGCGACAGCCCGTTCATGCCGCCTCTTCCACATAGCGCGGGAAGATGCCCTGCGGCGCGGGTAGAACCTCACCATCGGCCAGCGGCTCGCCGAGTGCCGCGAGGCTCCGCGCATCCGCCGGCACGGCAAGTTGATCGAGCATCCGCGCCATGCTGTCCGGCATGAACGGTTGCAGAACCGTCGCGACCACGCGGATCACATCCGCCAGCACGCGCAGCACCGCGCCCATCCGCGCGACATCTGTCTTCTTGAGGGACCAGGGCGCCTGATGGTCGATATAGGCATTCGCGGCGCGGATGACGCGCCAAACCTCCTCCAGCGCCGTGTGGAAGGATTGCACGGCGATCGCGCCACCCAGCAGCGCGGGGAGCGCCGCCGCCTGCCCGAGCAGTGCGCTATCAGCGTCAGCCAACGCCGCGGGCAGCGGCGGCCGCCGCCCTTCGCAGTTGCGCGCGATCATCGACAGGCTGCGCTGCGCCAGATTGCCGAGGTCGTTCGCGAGTTCGACATTGAGCCGGGTGATCAGGGCGCGGCGGCTGAAATCCCCGTCATTGCCGAAAGGCATCTCCCGCAGCAGGAAGAAGCGCACGGCATCGCGCCCGAACTGCTCGATCAGTTCGGCGGGATCGACGACATTGCCGACCGACTTGCTCATCTTCTCGCCTTCGGCGGTCCACCAGCCATTGGCGCAGACCCGGCGCGGCGCGGCCACCCCGGCGGCCATCAGGAAGGCCGGCCAATAGACCGCGTGGAAGCGAATGATGTCCTTGCCGACCATGTGCACATCAGCCGGCCAGAAGCGCGCGCGGGGCGCCGCGGCATCCGGGTAGCCCGTCGCAGTCAGATAATTCGTCAGCGCATCGAGCCAGACGTACATGACATGGGCCGGGTCGCCCGGCACCTCCACCCCCCAGCGGAAGCTGGTGCGGCTGACCGATAGGTCATTCAGCCCGCCGCGCACGAAGCTTATCACCTCATTGCGGCGCGCGCCGGGGCCGATGAAATCGGGGTTCGCCTCATAGTAGGCGAGCAGCCGGTCCTGCCAGGCCGAGAGGCGGAAGAAGTAGGAGGGTTCGCGCACCCATTCCACCGGCGCGCCCGAGGGCGCGATGCGCAGGCCATGCGCATTGGTGATGAGTTCGTCCGGCGCATAGAAGGCTTCGTCGCGGACGGCGTACCAGCCCTCGTAATCGCCGAGATAGATGTCCCCGGAGGAAACAAGCCGCGACCAGAGCGCCGTACAGGCCGCCTTGTGCCGGGGCTCGGTCGTGCGGATGAAATCATCGTTGGAGATGCCGAGCACCTCCCCCATCGCGCGGAACTGCGCGGCGATGCCGTCGGTGAAGCTCTGCGGGTCGAGCCCCGCATCCTGCGCCGCCTTCTCGACCTTCTGGCCATGCTCATCCGTGCCGGTGAGGAAGAAGACATCCTTCCCCTCCAGCCGCATCCAGCGCGCCATGACATCGGCCGCGATCGAGGTATAGGCGTGGCCGATATGCGGCGCCCCGTTCACGTAATAAATCGGCGTGGTCACGTAAAATGTGTCGGTCATGTCCCTGCCATCAGGCTCAGCCCGGCCAGCACCGCCTGGCGGCGGTCGAGGGCGAAGCGCTCCGTCTCATCCTGTATCTCGGTCAGCGCCTGCCATACCCCACCCCAGGAACTCAAGGGAACGCAGGGACAGGAGGCGGGCCTGATGGCTGTCCGGCGTTCCGCGCGCGCCTTGACGCACGGCACCCGCGATCGCCTGGCGCAGCAGATCCATGAACAGGCTGAAGCCGGCCTCGTCCCGCGCCACGGCATCCGCGAGCGTGAGGGCCGCGCCCCCACGCGGTATCTCGGCGACGACGCCCGCGACCTGGGCGGCCATCGCCGGCCCGTCCCCCCCAGCAAGGGTCAGCGCCCGGCCGATCGAACCCTCCGCCAGCCGCGCCATCGGCGCCCTTTCGGCGGCCGGCAGATCGGACAGGTAGCGCGCCAGCAGCGCCTCCACCGTATCGGCCGCCAGCGGCGAGAGGCGCAGCCGGCGGCAGCGGCTGCGGATCGTCGGCGGCAGCAGCCCCGGCGCGTGACAGACGAGCAGCAGCAGCGCGCCCGTCGGCGGCTCCTCCAGCAGCTTGAGCAGGGCATTCGCCGCGTTCGGATTCATATCCTCGGCGCCGTCGATGATAACGACGCGCCAGCCGCCCTCGCCCGCCGTGCGGCGCAGGAATTGCGTGATCTCGCGCATCTGATCAACGACGATTTCCCGCCGCAGGCGCTTGGTCTTCTCGTCCGCCTCACGCTCGATGGTCATCAGCCCGGCATGGGTGCCGGCGGCGATGCGGCGGAAGATAGGGTCGGCCGGATCAAGCGGCGTGCTCCCACCCGGCGCATCGCCCGCGAGCAGCCCGCGCGCGAAGCGATAGGCGAGCGTCGCCTTGCCGATGCCCTCGGTGCCGGTGATCAGCCAGGCATGATGCAGCCGGCCGCCGGCGCGGGCCTCGGACCATATCCGCTCGGCCGTCTCATGGCCGAGCAGATCCGGGTTAGCGCGCGGCTCGGGATGGCTCATCCTGTCGCGCGCGGCTTACTCAATTGGCGCCGAGGAGCTGGATATCGACGATCAACGTGGCGCCGGGGGGAATGACGCCGCCGGCGCCTTGGTCGCCATAGGCCTGATCGGGCGGGATGATGAGCGTGCGCGTGCCGCCGACATGCATGCCGGCAACCCCCGCATCCCAACCGGGGATGACCTGCTGGTTGTCCAGCACGAAGCTGAAGGGTTGGTTACGATCGTAGGAGCTGTCGAACTTCGCGCCCTTCTGCCCGTTCTGGTAGAGCCAGCCCGTATACTGGACGACGACAGTCTGGCCGGCCTGCGGCATCGGCCCGGTGCCGACAACGGAATCGTGATATTTCACCCCGTCCGGCAGGATGCTGAAACCGACGGGCGAGGTCGCGGCGGAGGCGGAAGCGGCCATCAAGAGAACTCCTGCAAGGGGCATAAGAAAGCGGCGCATCGGAACACCTATTCTGCGGTGGTTGAGGCGGAGAGCCAGGCGCGAACCTGGGCAACCGCATCCACCCGCACATCGTCCAGGGGGCGGCCTGCGTCAACCAGGATGGTGCTGCGCGGCGCGGCCTCGGCCTGCGCCAGGAAGCTCGTCCGGACACGTTCATGGAAGCCGAGGTCGAGCGCCTCGAACCGGCCCTCATCGGCCCCAGCGCCGGCCAGGCGCCTGCGGCTGCGCGCGACCCCGGTCGGGGCATCGACATCCATCAGCACCGTGAGATCCGGCCAGAGATCGTCCACGAAAATACGGTGCAGATCGCGAATGAGCGCCAGCGGCAGGCCGCGCCCGCCGCCCTGATAGGCGAGCGTCGAGCCCACGTAGCGATCGCAGAGGACGACCCTGCCGGCGGTCAAAGCGGGCCGGATGACGCGCTTGACGTGCTGGACCCGCGCCGCCGTCATCAGCAGCAGCTCCGACCCCTGATCCCAGACGGAGCCGGCGACGGAGAGCAGGAGGGCGCGCAGTTCAAGACCCTCAGGCGTGCCGCCCGGCTCCCGCGTGGCGAGCACCTCATGCCCGTCGGCGCGGAGCGCTTCACCCACCGCCTCCAGCGCGCTGCCCTTGCCGGCGCCGTCCAGGCCCTCGAAAACGATGAAGCGGCCCTGGGCGGCGGCCATTTAAGCCCCGGTGATGAAGTGGCGCAGCCTGGCGAGGGCACGGCCCGGCAAGCCAAGCCTGCCGATATCGGTCATCGCGACAAGCTGTGCGTTGGTCGCCGCCTGGCCGGGCGGAATCCCCGGCCCGGCCACGGTGATCTGCCCGATCACCTGGCCCGCCAGAACCGGGGCAGGTACCGGTGCCGGATAATCGACCGAGACCTTCACCGAGTTCCGCCAGCCCATCGGCATGGTTACCGTCGCCGCATCGGCGACCGTCAGCCCGACCATCGGCGCCTCGCCGAGCCAGACCGGCGCCTCCGTCACCTGCTCGCCCGCCGCGAAAAGCTGCACATCCTCGAAGCTGTTGAACGCCCAGTCCATCAGCCGCTTCGATTCCGTCACGCGGGAATCCCAGCTCGGCAGGCCGTTCAGCACAACGATGACGCGGCGATAGTCACGTTCCGTCGTGCCCGCCAGCGAATAGCCGCCCTCCTGCGTATGGCCGGTCTTGAGCCCGTCGCCGAGCCCCGCCGTGACCAGCGGGTTCCGGTTCTGCTGGGTGATCTTGTTGTAGGAGAAGGTCTGCTCACCCGCGTAATGATAGTATTCGGGGAAATCCCGGATGATGTGCTGGCTGAGCGTCGCGATATCCCGCACGGACATGACATGGCCATCCGCCGGCCAGCCCGAGGCGTTGAGGAAATGCGATTGCGTCATCCCGAGCTTCGCCGCCTGCGCGTTCATCATCGCGGCGAAATTGTCCTCCGTCCCGCCGATTCCCTCGGCCAGGGTCACGGCCGCGTCATTCCCGGAATCGACGAAGATGCCGCGAATGAGATCCTCGATCGTCACATTCGTCCCGACCTGCACGAACATGCGGGAACCGCCCATGTGCCAGGCATGCTCACTGACCAGGAAGGTCTGGTCCAGCCGCAGCTTGCCTTCCTTCAACTGCAGGAAGGTGATGTAGATCGTCATCAGCTTCGTGAGCGAGGACGGCGGGCTCGGTGAATCGGGGTCCTTCGTCAACAGAACCGCGCCCGTGTTGAAGTCGATAACAATCGCGTGGGTGGCGACGGTATCGACCGGCCCGATCGGCGTATCGGCAGGGCTGGAGACAGCCGGCAGCGAGGCGTTCGGCCCGCCATCATCGCCCGCCGGCGTGGCGGCCGCGGGCAGAGCATGGCGGCGCTTCGCCCAGGCGGGCATCGCACCGAGGCTGGTGACGGCCGCGGCCGAGACGAGCAAAACACGGCGTGTATTCATAGGGCATTTCCGTTCTGAGCCAGGCTGCCGCCCCGCGGCACGGCCCCGGCCTTACTGCACGATAATGGTGGCGTCCACTGCGCCGGCCTGCAATGTCGAGGCGAGGGCGGCATCCGCCTGTGCCACGCTGCCATAAGGGCCGGTCTGGACTCCGTAGAGGCTCCGCCCCTGCCCCGCTATGTCGATGACGTGAGCATTGGGCAAGCCCGCGATACGCGCCGCCTGGCGCCAGGCATCCAACCTCCGGCCGAAGCTGCCCGACTGGATATAGAGCGCCCCCGGCGCCGGCGGCACCTGCGTCAGCGTCACCGGCAGGGTCAGCGGCGGGGCGACGGTCTTGACCGCATTCTCAGCTGATATATCGGTCTGGCCGATGGCGGAGCCGCCCGACTGGGCCACGCCCGGCGGCGGGGCAAGGCTCGCCGCTTGGAAACCACCGACGGGCGCGGCCTGGATTTGGATGCCGCCGCCGAGTTGGTCGGCCACCGCCTGGCTCGGCCCCTGCTGCACCGTCACCCGCACCTCGGCCGCGCCGCCGGACGGGATGCCGAGCAGCCTGGCGGCCCGGGGTGTCACCGCGATGATGCGGCCGGGGTCAGCCGGGCCGCGATCGTTCACGCGCAGCAGAAGCTGCAGCCCGGTCTGCAAATCGGTGATCTGGACGATACAGGGCAGTTGCAGGACCGGGCTCGCCCCCGCCATGGCGTTCGGGTCGTAAGCTTCCCCATCCGCCGTCAGGGCCGGCGCGTCCTCCCCGTAGACCGAGGCGAGGCCGGTGCGGTCATAGCCGAAATCCTCGCGCGGATAGTGCCAGACGCCGTTCGCCTCATAGCCCGGCCCGATCGTGTAGCGCGGGTTGGACACCACGGCCGGCCGGTGCACGCAGCCCGCGAGCGCCAGGATGGCGGCCAGGGCCGGCGGGAGGAAACGCATCATGCGGTGATGAGGTCGCCGAGGAGGCCGACAGAGAGGGCGTAGAAGTCCGAGGGGTTGTAGCGCCGGATTGCCCGGTAGTTGGGATAGACGAGGAAGGTCGCGCCGCCCACGCCGTCCGGCTGGATCAGCCGCGCCGGCATCGCGGCGGCGACCGCCGGATGGTTCGGCAGGCGATGCACGCCCATGGCGAGCCAGCTCGACAGCGGCTCGTACTGGTCGGGATCGATCGCGGCGGCATCGACATTGGCGCCGAGCAGCACGGCCTCGCCCCAGGGCTCGCCCGCGCGCCAGCCCGAAGTGGCGAGGTAATTGGCGATGGAGGCCAGGCTATCCGGCACGCTGGTCCAGATATTGGGCTGCCCCGAGCCGCTGAAGCTGACGGCGAGCTTGAGGTATACGCTCGGCAGGAATTGCGGCTGGCCCATGGCGCCGGCATAGCTGCCGGTCATGCCCTGCGCCGTAACCGCCCCGCTATCGATGATGCGGAGCGCCGCGATCAGCTCCGAGGTGAAGAAGCCCGGCCGATGGCTGCTCCAGCCCAGCGTCGCCAGCGCCTGAACGACGGAGAAGCCGCCGGTATAGGTGCCGTAATTGGTCTCCAGCCCCCAGATGCCCATGATCACGCCCGGGCCGACGCCGTATTCGGTGCGGATGGCGTCCAACAGGGTGCGGTTGGGCGCGTAATTTTGTCGCCCATTGGCGACCCGCGCGGCCGACAGCCGCTTGGCGGAATATTGCGCCCAGGTCTCGGTGAACTCAGGCTGGCGGTTGTCGAGGTCGATCACATCCTGGTTCGGACCAAGGCCGGAGAGTGCCGCGCGGCGGGTGGCGTAGCTGATCCCCCGCGCGGCCGCTTCCCGATCGACCTCGGCCAGATAGCCCTGGAAGCTGCCGGCGGCGCGGGCGGCGGTGCCCCAGCCGAGCAGAAGGCCAGCGGAAGCGGCGGGAATCGAGTGGATGAGGGTGCGGCGGCGCATGGCCGCTCTCTGCCAGAGCCAGCCGGCCGGGGCAACTTAAGGTTCATGATGCTTGGGCTTCGGCTTTGGCCAAAGAGCCGGGCGCCGGCACGATGAAGGCGCCGCAGGCGGGTGAGGCAGAGGGCCGAGACGTTTCGACGGGAATTTCGACCGCGACGTTGCTTGATCAATAAATCTGCGAACCGTCGGACGTGCTGAAAGACTTCATAGAGCCGCGCAGGACGAATGAGAGCGTCCCCGATCTCGATGAGAGACAACCTCGATTACGCTCTATCCTTGTTGTGACCCGACAATGACGAGACATCGGCGGTGATCGCCAGAAATACCCGGTATTTGGAAAATTGGCCCGCGCTTCAAAACACCGCCGCCGCACCGGGCTGCGCCGCGCCCGATGCGGCATCGCGGTCAGTAATAGCCGTGGTGGCCGAACAGCAGGATCAGCACCAGCACGATCAGCAGGAAAACGCCCAGGCCGCCCATGCCGTAGCCGTAATGCGGACGCTCCCTGTAGTAGCCGCGACTGTAGCCGTAGCCGCCGCCGCTGAAGACGAGGACCAGCAGAATGATGATGATAAGCAGGAACATCGCTCTCTCCTGACGGGAACAGGCCGCGCCCGGCCCGGTTGCAACTGTGATTGCTTACCAAATGGCAAGGTTCCACGGCTCCGGTAGAGGCCCGCGCGAAAATCTTATTCCCGCCAGAATTCCCGCCCCGCTTAGGGCGCCTCGGCCAGAACGAAGCGGCGGCTCGGCGCCAGCTTCGTCGGGATTGCCGAATAGACATCCTTCACCGCCTCGGTGATCGTCACCCCGGCGAAGCGCGGCACGGCCCAATGGCCCACACGCTCCCACAGCCGGTTGCCGCGCAGGATGAGGCGAAGCGTGGTCGGCGGCAGAAACAGGGCGGTCTCCCGCCGTTCGACGCGAAACATGCTGCCCGCCAGAAGGCGCCCGACCTGCCCGGGCGTATAGGGCGTGCCATGGCCGAAGGGTGTGTGCTCGAAATAGGCCCACATGCCGCGCCGGTTCGGTGCGACCACCATCAGCCGCCCGTCATCCTTCATCACGCGCCAGATCTCGCGCAGCATCCGCCGGGCGTTCTCGGCACTTTCCAGCCCATGGATCAGCAGCACACGGTCGAAGACCGGGCCGGAGAACGGCAAGGCATCCTCCTCCGCCATGCAGGTGAGGTTGGCGCCACCGATCGGCCAGCGGGCGGCGCCGAGCTGCCCCGGCGTCAACGCCACGGCAAGGCGCGCATCATCCCGCCAGAAGCGCAGATAGGGCGGCGCATAGCCGAGGCCGAGAACGGAAAGCCCCGCCATATCCGGCCATAGCTTCGCCACCCGCTCACGGATCAGCCGCGCGGCGACGATGCCCTGCGCGGTGGCGTAGAAATCGGCGGCGGCGTGAACATCGAGCACCATCGGCCGCACCATACACGACCCTTGAATTCTCCGCCTCCAGGCAAAGCTCGCCGCAAACGCCGCCGCCGGCCGCGCCTCGCCGGCCGCGCCTTTCCATGGGCGCGCCCACAGCGGGCATTCTTGGCGGAGAAGACCAATCCGAGGAATCGTCCATGACTTTGTCCGCCCTGACCGTCCCCATGCTCTCCGACAATTACGCCTGGATCCTGCGCGATGACGCGACGGGCGCGCTCGCCTTCGTCGATCCGGCTGACGCCGAGGCCAGCGCCGCGGCGGTTGATCGGCTGGGCGGCAAGCTCGACCTCATCCTCCTCACCCATCATCATGACGACCACATCGCGGGGGCGGAGGCGCTGCGCCGCCGCTATGGCGCCCGCATCGTGGGTGCGGCGGCGGATGCCCACCGGCTGCCGGCGCTCGACATCTCGGTCAAGGAAGGCGACGCGGTGGCCTTCTCCGGCTATGAGGGCCGCGTCATCGACACGCCGGGCCATACCGTCGGCCATATCTCCTACTTCTTCCCGGACGGCCCCATCCTCTTTTGCGGCGACACCATGTTCAGCCTCGGCTGCGGCCGGATGTTCGAGGGCACGGCCGAGCAGTTCTTCGCGAGCTTCCGCAAGATCGCGGCCCTGCCGCCGGAGACGCTGATCTGCTGCGGCCATGAATACACCCAGTCGAATGCGCGCTTCGCGCTCTCGGTCGATCCAGAGAACAGCCTGCTGCGCGCCCGCGCGGCCGAGGTCGATCGCATGCGCGCCGCCGGGCAGCAGACGGTGCCGGTGCGGCTAGGGGATGAGCTGCCCATCAACCCCTACCTGCTCGCGAAGGACGCGGCGAGCTTCGGCCGCATCCGCGCGCTCAAGGACGGCTTCAAATGAAGCTTTTTTATTCGCCGACCAGCCCCTTCGCGCGCAAAGTCGTGGCCTGCGCGATCATCCGTGGGCTCGATAGCCGGATCGAACGTATCCGGACCGATGCCTTCGCCTCGCCGCCGGCTCTGCTGGCGGCCAATCCCCTGTCCAAGATCCCGGCGCTGCTGACCGATGACGGCGTGGCCCTCTTCGACAGCCCGCTGATCTGCGAATATCTCGACAGCATCGGTGACGCGCCGCCGCTCTTCCCCGACCATGGCGCCAGCCGCTGGTCGGCGCTCCGCCTCCAGGCCCTGGGTGACGGGTTGATGGATGCGGCCGTGCTCGCGCGCGGGGAGATCCTGCGGCCGCAGGAACCGGCCCGGCAAGCGATGATCGACCGGCAGAAGGCGGCGGTCAGCCGTGGGCTCACGGTGCTGGAGGAGCATCCGCCTGCGGACGGGCACCTCGATATCGGCAGCATCGCGGTCGCCTGCGCGCTCGGCTACCTCGATTTCCGCTTCGCGGCCGATGCCTGGCGGGACCGCCATCCCCGCCTCGCGCATTGGTTCGGCGAGTTCTCGGCCCTTCCCGCCATGACCGAAACCGTGCCGCCAGCGTGAGCATGGATCTCCGCGACCCCAGCCTCGCCGCTGACGCCGTATCGGCGGGTTTGGGGCTGTCACCGCATCCCGAGGGCGGCTTCTATCGCGAGACCTTCCGCGACGGCGATCTTACGCAACGCGGGGCCGCGACCGCCATTCTGTTCCTGCTGCCGCGCGGCGTGATCAGCCATTGGCATCACGTCGATGCCGTGGAGATCTGGATTTGGCAGGCGGGCGCGCCGCTGCTGCTGGACATCGCCCCACCGGATGGCCCGGCCACCGGCCGCCGGCTTGGCCCTGACCTTGCGGCGGGCGATCATCTACAACAGGCGGTGCCGGTGCGGCATTGGCAGAGGGCGCAAAGCCTCGGCGGCTGGAGTCTCGTCTCCTGCGTCGTCGCGCCGGCATTCCTGTTCTCGGGGTTTGCCATCGCGCCGCCGGGCTGGCAGCCTGAACCGGAACTAAGGCAAAACCGCCCGAAATCCTGCCTGAATGCGGGGGGATAGGGGAGTGGAAGGGCCGGGTAGCGCGGTCCGGTCCGGCTGGGGATCATCGGGATGGATAGTCTGATCATGGATGATGGCGTGCGCGCCGTCTCTGGCGCCGGAGGCGCCGATGGCACGCCCGCCTGCCCGGAGCTGTCCATCATCGTGCCCTGCTACAAGGAACGGCCGAATGTCCGGCCGATGGTGGAGCGTGTGGGCGCCGCTCTTCCCGGCATCGCCTGGGAGATCATCTTCGTCGACGACAACAGCCCGGACGGAACAGCTGAGGAGGCGCGGGCGATCGGCCGTATCGACCCCCGGGTGCGCTGCATCCGCCGCATCGGCCGGCGCGGCCTGTCCTCGGCGGTGATCGAGGGCGTGCTGTCCTCCTCGGCCGACTTCGTCGCCGTGATGGACGGCGACCTGCAGCACGACGAGACCGTGCTGCCGGTCATGCTGGCCCATTTGCGCGCGGACGCCGCTGATATCGTCGTCGGCAGCCGCCATGCCCTGGGCGGTTCAGCGGCGGGCCTCTCCTCGGCCATGCGGCACCACATTTCGAATCTCGGAATCGGCATCGCGCAATCCGTCCTGCCGATGCGGGTCTCGGACCCGATGAGCGGCTTCTTCATGATGCCCCGCGCCGGGTTTGAGGGCATCGCCCCGCGCCTTTCCGGCCAGGGGTTCAAGATCCTGCTCGATCTCATCCTCTCCGCGCCGGGCAAGCTGCGGATCGTCGAGGTTCCCTGCCAGTTCCACCGCCGCGAAGCGGGCGAAAGCAAGCTCGACGCGCTGGTGATGATCCAGTTCGGCGCCCTGCTGCTGGATAAGAGCCTGCGCGGCTACGTGCCGATGCGTTTCGTCGCTTTCGCGGGCGTCGGCGCGCTGGGCATCGTTGTGAACCTCATCGCCCTCTGGGCCGGCCGCTCGGCCGGCATGGCCTTCGTACCGGCGGAGATTCTGGCGACGATCCTGGCGATGCTGTTCAACTTCCAGCTCAATAACCGGCTGACCTACCGCACGCACCGGCTGCGCGGCTCCAAGCTGATACGCGGCCTGGCGCTGTTCATGCTGGTCTGCGGCCTCGGCGCCATCGCCAATGTCGGCATCGCCACGGCGCTCTTCTCGCATCAGGCGCATAACGGGCTCGCCGCCGCCGCCGTGGGCGCCGCCATCGGCGTGGTGTGGAACTACGCCGTCTCCTCCACCCTGGTCTGGCGGGTGCTCTAAGAGACTGTTTGAGAATGCGCTATGGCGAGCCAGAGGCCACGCAGTGGCCGCCCGGTGTGGCTTTCGAGAACCGGAGCGGAGTGGCCGTGAGAGGCCATGAGCCCCGGAAGCGCAGAAAGGCGCATCGGATGGCCGCCGTAGTAGCATTCTCAAATAGTCTCTAACCGCTCCCCTATGCGTCGGCTCTCACCCCCTGCCCGTTTCGCGCTCGCCCTGGCGGCGCTCACCCTGCTGCGGCTGGCCGTGGCGGCCATCGCACCCGTATCGCCCGATGAAGCCTATTACTGGGTGTGGTCGCGGGCGCCGGCGCCCGGCTACCTCGACCATCCCTTCATGGTGGCGCTCTGGGTCCGCATCGGCACCGCGCTCGGCGGAGAAGGCGCCTTCGGCATCCGCCTGCTGGCGCCCTTCGCGGCGGCGCTCGGCTCGGTTCTGGTCATGGACGCCGCGCGCCGCCTCGGCGCGGGCCGGGGCTATGCCGCCGCCCTGCTGCTGAATGCCACGCTGCTCTTCGGCGCGGGCGGCATTCTGATGACGCCCGACACGCCGCTGATCCTGTTCTGGATCGCAACGCTCTGGGCCATGGCACGGATCGTCGCCGGAGGCTCCGGCTGGTGGTGGATCGCGGCTGGCGTTTTCGCGGGCCTGGCACTCGACAGCAAATACACCGCCGCCCTGCTGCTCGCCGGCATCGGCCTCTGGCTGCTGCTTCTGCCTGCCGGCCGGCGCTGGCTGCTGCGCGACGCGCGCCCATGGGCGGCGCTCGTCATCGCGATCCTGCTGTTCCTGCCAGTGATCCTCTGGAATGCCGAGCACCATTGGGCGAGCTTCCTCAAACAGGGCGGCCGTACCGGCGATTTCCACCCCGCCCGCGCCGCGCAGTTCCTGGGCGAGCTGGTGCTCGGGCAGTTGGGCCTCGCCACACCCGTTGTCTTCGTCCTCTGCGCCGCCGGGCTCATCCACGCCACAAGGCGGGCCGTCACGCGGCACGATCCGGCGGCGGGGCTGCTGGCGGCGCTCGGCGTGCTGCCGGCGCTGGTCTTCATCCAGCACGCCCTCGGCGACCGCGTGCAGGCGAATTGGCCGGAAGTCGTCTACCCGGCCGCCGTCATCGCCGCTGGCTTCCTGCCGCTCACGCAACGCTGGCTGAAGCCCGCCCTCATCGTCGGCTTCGCGCTGACGCTGGCGATCTATGTCCAGGCGATCGCGAGCCCCGTGCCGCTCGGCGGCGCCAGCGACCCCACCATCCGCATGCTCGGCGGCTGGGGGACATTCGCCCGAGCCGTGACGAGCCAGGCGTCACAGTCCGGCGCGCAGTTCGTCGCCATCGACGAATACGGGCTCGGGTCAGAGCTGGCGCTCAGGCTGCCGGCAGCGATCCCGGTCATCGCCGACGATCCGCGCTGGCTGCTGTTCAACCTGCCACGCTCAGCGGATGCCGAGCCCCCGGGCACCGTGGGCCTGTTCATCCGCACTATGCGGCGGCACACGCCGCCTGACGCGCAGCCCTGGGGCCGCATGGCGGAGATCGGCACAATCGGCCGTGGGCGCCATGGCCGCATCGGGGAGAGCTACCGGCTCTACCTCGTCACCATCGGTCCGGGTGCCGCCGGCCGCCTCACCCGCCTGCCATCCGGAGCACAGAAGTGAGCCACGCTTTGCCGACAGTCGAAGACAGCCTCGCCGCCCGCGCCCGGTGTGGGGACCGGCTGCGCCACACGCCGCTGTTGCGAAGCGCGGTGCTGGATCGCGTCATCGGCGGCACCGTGCTGCTGAAGCCGGAATCCTTGCAGCATACCGGCAGCTTCAAGCTGCGCGGGGCGATGAATGCGGTGCTCTCCCTGGTCGAGGACGGCCATCGGGGCGGTGTCGTCGCCTTCTCCTCCGGCAATCACGCCCAGGCGGTGGCCTATGCCGCTGCCGCCGCGCAGCTGCCGGCGACGATCTTCATGCCCGCCGATGCGCCCGCGATCAAAACACGCGCGACGCGGAGCTGGGGCGCGACCGTCGTGCCCTTCGACCGTCTGGCGGATGACCGGGAGGCGCTGGCGCGTGCCGAAGCCGCCCGCACCGGCGCCGCCGTGATCCCGCCCTATGACGATCCGAGCGTCATCGCCGGCCAAGGCAGCTGCGGGCTGGAGATCGCGGAGGATGTCGCCGCGATGGGCATTCGGCCGGATGCGCTGCTGGTGCCGGTCAGCGGCGGCGGCCTCGTCGCCGGCTGCGCGCTGGCGATGGAGGCGATGGCACCCGGCTGCGCCGTGCATACGGTGGAACCTGAGGGCCGCGACGACCATCGCCGCTCCCTTCTGTCCGGGGAGCGGGAGAGCAACGGACCCGGCGGCTCCGTTCTGTGCGACGGTCTGCTGGCGCCGGCCCCGGGGGCGCTGACCTTCGCCCTCAACCGCCACCGGCTGGGTCAGGGGGTGGTGGTGACGGATGAGGCGGTGCTGCGGGCGATGGCCTTCGCCTTTCTGCATCTGAAGCTGGTGTTGGAGCCGAGCGGCGCGGTGGGCCTCGCGGCTTTGCTCTCGGGCGCGTTCGACGGGCGCGACCGGGTCACGGCGGTCGTGCTCAGCGGCGGGAATGTCGACCCCGAAACCTTCCAGCGCGCGCTGTCGCTGGCCTGACAGCGCGCCCGGACGATCAGAACTCCGACTTGTGGAACACCGGCGGGGGCAGGCGGAAGACCTTCACCCGCGCCCATTCCCGCATGTACTGGAAGACCGTGTAGAGCATCGGGATCACGAAGATGCCGAAGCAACTCGCGGCGATCATGCCGAAGAAGACCGGCGTTCCCACCGACCGGCGGCTGATCTGCGCCGCACCCGTCGCCATCACCAGGGGCAGCAGCCCCAGGATGAAGGCGAAGGAGGTCATCATCACCGCACGGAACCGCAGCCGCGCGCCGGCCACCGCCGCCTGCTGGATCGGCACGCCCTGGTCCCGCTGCTCCTTCGCGAATTCGACGATCAGAATGCCGTTCTTCGCCGACAGCGCGATGAGCGTCACCAGCCCGATCTGCGCGTAGAGGTTGAGCGGCAGTTGCGTCACCATCAGCCCGATGAACGCGCCCAGCCCCGCCACCACCACCGAGATCAGCACGGACATCGGGATGGTCCAGCTCTCATAGAGTGCCACCAGGAACAGGTAGGCAAAGAGCACGGCAAGTGCGAGCACCACCCCGGTCTGCCCGCCGGCCTGGATTTCCTGATAGGCCGTGCCTGTCCACTCGTAGCCGTAGCCCGAGGGCAGCACGCGGTTGGAAATCTCGGCCATCGCGGCGAGCGCCTGGGAGGATGAGACGCCCGGCCCGGGCGACCCGTCGATGGTGATGGAGCGGACGTTGTTATAGCGCGAGATCACCTGTGGACCCGTGACCACGCTCATCGTGGCGAGGCTGCGCAGCGGCACCATGTCGCCGTTGTTGTTCCGGATATAAACCTTCCAGAGCGAGGCGAAGTCGTTGCGATCAGACTCCTCGCCTTCGACGTTCACCTGCCAGACACGGCCGAACAGGTTGAAGTCGTTGACGTAGAAACCGCCCATCGTCGCGCCGAGGGTGGTGAAGATGTCACCGATGTTGACGCCCAGCGCCTCCGCCTTGTCGCGGTCGATGTTGAGATAGACGGAGGGGTTGGACGCCGAGAAGGTGGAGAAGACCCGGCTCAGCCTGGGGTCGCTATTGGCCGCGATCAGCACGCTGCCGAGCACCGAGGCCATGTCCTGCGGGTCCTGCCCTTCCTGCGCGTCAAGCTGATATTCAAAGCCGCCGCCGGTCGAGAGGCCGATGATCGGCGGCAGGTTGAACGGGAAGACGCTCGCGCTGAGAATTTGCTGCGACATCCCGAACATCTTGCCGATGAGCGCGTCCACGCTGTCGCCCGGATGGGTGCGGTGGCTGAAGCCCTTGAGGCGCGCGACCACGAAGGCGGCGTTCGGCTCCGCCGCGCCGTCGAGGATCGAGTAGCCGACGATCGAGATCGTATGCGCGACCGCCGACTGCGCCTTGAGCATGGCGGCGACACGGTCCACCACCGCCTGGGTGCGGTTGATGGAAGCCCCGTCGGGTAGCTGAACGGCGGTGAAGAAAGCGCCCTGATCCTCCTCGGGCAGGAAGCCGCCCGGCGTCCGCCCCGCGAGCACGGAGAGGCAGAAGACGCAGATCGCGATAATCGGCACCACCAGCAGCGCGAACCGCACCAGCCGCGCCACGGCACGGCCATAGCCGTTCCGCACCCGGTCGATGCCACGGCTGAGGCGCGAGAACGGCCCCTTGCGCGTCGCCCTGTCCTTGACCGGGCGCAGGAACAGCGCGCAGAGCGCGGGGGAGAGCGTCAGCGCATTGGTGGCCGAGATCAGCATCGTCACGCTGATGGTCACGGCGAACTGCTTGAACAGCTCGCCCGACAGCCCCGGGATGAACCCGACCGGCACGAACACCGACAGCAGCACGAGGGAGATCGCGATGATCGGCCCGGTGATCTGCCGCATCGCCAGCTTCGTCGCGTCCTGCGGCGACAGCTCGGGGTGGTCCTCCATGACGCGCTCGACATTCTCAACCACGACGATCGCGTCATCGACGACGACGCCGATGGCGACGACGAGCGCCAGCATGGAGATGGTGTTCGCCGACATGCCGAGAACGAGCATGATGGCGAAGGCGCCGATGAGACTGACCGGCACCGCGACCGCCGGGATGATGGTGGCCCTGATATTGCCGCCGAGGAACAGGAACACGACGAGGACGACGAGGACGAAGGCCTCTGCGATCGTGTGGACCACCTCGCGCAGCGTGTCGTTCACGAAATCGCTGGTGTCATAGATCACGCTCGCGGCGAGGCCGGGCGGGAATCGGGGCCGGATACTGGCGATCACGGCTTTGACGCGCTGGGACGTCTCCACCGCGTTGGCGCCCGGTTCAAGATAGATGCCGACGCCGAGCGAGGGCGCGCCGTCAAGCTGGTCCTGCGTGTTCTGGCTCTCCGCGCCAAGCTCGATACGCGCCACGTCCCGGACACGAAGGATGGACCCGTCCTGATTGGCGCGCAGGATGATGTTGCCGAACTGCTCCGGCGTGATCAGCCGGCCCTGGGTCTGGATATTGAGCTGAAACTGCTGCTCCGGGCCGATGGGCTTGGCGCCGATGGTGCCGATGGCGGCCTGGGTGTTCTGGGACTGAATGGCGTTGATGATGTCACCCGGCGACAGGCCGAGCTGGACCAGCCGGTCCGTATTCATCCAGATGCGCATTGAGTAGTTCTGCGCGCCGAAGAGAAAGGCCTGGCCGACGCCGGGCGTGCGCGACAGCACATCAAGCACGTTGATGGTGATGTAGTTGCTGATGAACAGCGGGGTCAGCGACTTGTTCGGGCTGGAGAACAGCACGAATTGCAGGATGGCGGAGGATTTCTGGCGCAGCTGCACGCCTTCGGACTGCACTTCCGTCGGCAGTTGGGACAGGGCCGCCGCGACGCGGTTCTGCACGTTCACCACGTCGATATTCGGGTCGGTGCCGAGCGCGAAGCTGACCGTCAGGCTGTAGCTGCCGTCATTGCCGCTGTAGGACCGCATATAGATCATCTTGTCGGCGCCGACGATCTGCGCCTCCAGCGGCTGCGCCACCGTCGCCTCCACGACGGCGGCGGAGGCGCCGGGATAGGTCGTCGTCACCGAGACCTGCGGCGGCACGATGTCCGGAAACTGCGCGACCGGGATGCGCAGAAGCGCGATCAGCCCCGCGAGGGTGATCATGATGGCGATGACGACCGCGAAGCGCGGTCGATCGACGAAGACGGAGGAGATCATGGCACCATCCGCCCTGTTTTACTGGCCCGACCCGGCCGCGCCCGACCCGTCACCGAGGTTCGGCGGCGTGTAGGGCACGGGCTTCACCGGCGCGCCGGGCCGCGCGCGCTGCACGCCATCCGCGATGACGGTGTCGCCGGGCTTGAGACCCGTGGCCACGACCGCGAGCAGCGCGGTCGAATCGCCGAGCGTGATGTTCTGCCGCTGGGCCTTGTTATCGGCATCGACGATGAGGACGTAGTAGCCCTGCTGATCGGCCAGCACGGCGGCGCGCGGCACCGTCACCTGCTGTTGGGGGTTCTTCGACTGGAGCAGCACGGTGACGAAACCACCATCGACGAGCGTGCGGTCGCCGCCGAGCGCCTTGGTATCCGACCGGCGCGGGTTCGGGACAACGGCGCGCAGATTGATCGTGTCGGTCGAGGCGCTGACGCTGATATCGCTGAAATCGATCGAGCCGGTCTGGTCGTACATCTCCCCGTCGGGCAGTTGCAACTTCACGGTGATGGCGGCGAGGCCGCCCTCACCGGCATAGCGGGATTTGAGCGTCGCGGCCTCGACCTCCGAGACGGGGAAGAGCACGTATTCGGGGTCCTCGCTCACCACCATCGCCAAGGCGGCATCGGTGAAAGCGACGACATTGCCGGGATCGGTCGCGATGCCGATGCGCCCGTCGATCGGCGAGAGGATCGTCGTGTAGCCGAGGTTGATCTGGGCCGTCTGCAACTCGGCCTCGGCGACGAGAAGCGCGCCTTGGCTCTGGCCGGCACTGGCGACATCGTTATCGACCGTGGAGCGCTGGCCGGCGGGCGTGTTCAAAAGCGTCGACGACCGGGTGAGGTTCTGCTTGGCGTTGCGCAGGCTGGCCTCGGCCTGGATGAGCTGGCCCTGGGCCTGCAACACGGCCGCCTGATAGGGCGGCTGCTCGATCACGAAAAGCTTCTGGCCCTTCTTGACCTCGTCGCCCTCCTGGAAGTCCCGCTCCTCCAGCAGGCCGGTGACGCGGGCGCGCAGCGTGATTTTGCTGATCGCCTGCACCCGGCCGATGTACTGGCTCGTCTGGTAGATGGGCGTGAGCGCGGCCTTCACCACGCCGACCACGGGCGGGCCGCCCGGCCCCAACTGCGCCCAGGCGCCGGATGCGCTGCCGACGAGCATCGCTGCGACAATGAGCGCGGAGTGGCGAAGCCTCATCATGATATCCCAGGGCTGGAGCGGTAACGGGCTCAGCACCCTTCTGTAACCTGCTGACCGAACGGTCAACCGCACCGGCAGGATGTGGAAAAGCGCCGGCCGATTGACGGGGGGGTGGGATGCGGGGAAAAGCCCCGCTTGGCTGGCTGGCCGCGTTCGGCGGCTGGGCCACCGATCTGCCGCCGGCTTATGAAGGGTGAGACCATGGAGCGCGTGTTTTCCGGGATTCAACCGTCGGGTATTCCGACGCTTGGGAACTATCTCGGCGCGATCCGCAACTGGGTAGCCCTGCAAACCGAGCACGAATGCCTGTATTGCGTCGTCGACCTGCACGCGATCACCACCTGGCAGGCCCCCGAGACCCTGCAGCGACAGACGCGCGAACTCGCCGCCGCCATCATCGCCTGCGGCGTCGATCCGGAGCGGCACATCCTGTTTCATCAATCGGCGGTGCCGGCGCATGCAAGGCTCGCCTGGATCTGCAACTGCGTCGCGCGCATCGGCTGGCTCAACCGCATGACCCAGTTCAAGGACAAAGCTGGCAAGGATCGGGAGGCAGCGTCGGCCGGCCTTTACGTTTATCCGAACCTGATGGCGGCCGACATTCTGGCCTATCACGCGACGCGCGTGCCGGTCGGCGACGACCAGAGACAGCACCTCGAACTCGCCAACGATATCGCGCAGAAATTCAATCACGATTACGCGACTGACTTTTTCCCGCTCATCGAACCGCTGATCCTGCCCGAGGCCGCGCGCGTGATGTCATTGCGGGACGGCACGAAGAAAATGTCGAAGTCTGACCCTTCCGATCAGAGCCGCATCAATCTGAGCGATGACGGGGATACGATCGCGGCGAAGATCCGAAAGGCCCGCACCGATGCCGAACCGCTGCCGAGCGAGCCGCAGGGGCTTGAAGGCCGGGCCGAGGCGCGCAACCTCGTCGGTATCTACGCGGCCCTTGCAGGGCTGACGCCGGCCGTCGTCCTCCGCGAATATGGCGGCCAGGGCTTCGCCGGCTTCAAGGATGCGCTGGCGGCGCTGACGGTCGCGAAACTCGCCCCGATCGGCGCGGAAACGAAGCGGCTGCTGGCCGACCCCGGCCATATCGACCGGCTGCTTTTTGCCGGCGCGGCGCGCGCCGAGGCGATCGCGAACCCGATCGTCGCCGAGGCCGAGCGTCTCGTTGGTTTTCTGCAACAGCCGGCGCCGCGACAGGTGTAACCGATGACCCGGATAGGCTATCAAACGGAGATGGACGCACCCTCGCCCTCACCGGTTGCCGAACCGCAGGCCCGTGCCGCGAGCCTCACGCGCGCCACCTCGGAAACGGAGGTGACGATCCGGCTCGACCTTGACGGCACGGGGAAGGTTCATACCGATACGGGCATCGGCTTCTTCGACCATATGCTGACGGCACTCGGCCGCCACGCGCTGTTTGACCTCGATGTCGTCGCCAAGGGCGATCTGCATGTCGATTTCCACCACACTGTGGAGGATGTCGGCATCGTGCTCGGCCAGCTCATTCTGAAGACCGTCGGCAATAAGCGCGGCATCGGCCGCTACGGCCAGGCGCTGGTACCGATGGATGAGGCTTTGGTGGAAGCCGGGATCGACCTTTCGGGCCGCGCCACGCTCGGCTGGCAGGTTGCTTTCACCCGGCCCAAGATCGGCGAGATGGATACGGAACTCTTCGAGGAGTTCTTCCGCGCGCTCTCGGCCAACGGGCTGTTCGCGCTGCATCTGATCCAGAAGGCCGGGCGCAATGACCATCACATCGCCGAGGCCTGTTTCAAGGCGACAGCGCGCGCGCTCCGCATGGCGGTCGAGCCCGATGAGCGCCAGCGCGGCTTGATCCCCTCAACCAAGGGCTCGCTGGCCGGATGAGGATCTACACCGCCCATCTCGCCCCCGGCCGGGCGCCGCTGCTGGTGCGGGAAGGCTTCAGCCTCGGCGCCTTCCTGTTCGGGCCGTTCTGGCTTCTCGCCCATCGTGCCTGGGTCGCGGGCATCATCGCCCTCGCCCTTCTCGTCGCACTCGGCCTGCTCGCGGGGGCGATGAGCGGATCGAATATCCCGCTTCTGCTCCTGCTCGGCTATGCGGCTCTGCTCGGCTGGAATGGCCGTGATCTCCGCCGCTGGTCCCTCACCCGCCAAGGCTATGAGGAAAGCCATGTGCTCGCCGGCCGCGACGGCGACGCCGCCTTCGTCCGGCTGCTCATGCGGGAGCCGTCTCTCGCCGCCGCGGATTCTCGGCTGGAAGGGCAAGCCATGAGGGTCGCGGTCGTCGATTATGGTAGCGGCAACATCGCCTCGGCCTCGCGCGCCGTCGCCCTCGCGGCCGAGCGGGCCGGGCTGCCGGCGGAGGTGCTCATCACCCGCGATCCCGCCGAGGTCCGCGCGGCGGACCGCATCGTGCTGCCGGGCCAAGGCGCCTTCGCCGATTGCATGAACGGCCTGGAGGCGGTGCCCGGGCTGCGCGCCGCGCTGGACGAAACGGTGGATGGCGGCGCGCCCTTCCTCGGCATCTGCGTCGGCATGCAGCTGATGGCGGAGCGCGGGCTGGAATACGGGGCGACGGATGGGCTCGGCTGGGTGCAGGGCGAGATCACCCGCATGCCGGCGCCCGGGCTGCGATTGCCGCAGATGGGCTGGAACGGGCTGGCCTTCACGCCGGGATCTCACCCGCTGCTGGATGGGCTGGTGCCCGGCGACCACGTCTATTTCACCCATAGCTTCGCGCTGACGGATGGGCTGGAGGCCGAATGCCTGGCGACCACCGATTACGGCGGCCCGGTCGTGGCGATCGTGGCGCGGGGCAACCGCGCCGGCACCCAGTTTCATCCTGAAAAAAGCCAGGAGGTCGGCCTCACCATCATGGGCAATTTCCTGAGATGGACGCCATGATGACCATGGTGGAGGGCGCCAGCCCGGGTGACGCCGCAGCGCCCGCGCCGCCGCAGGCGAAGCCGAAGCTCACGGTCGATCGCATCGCGAGCTTCACGGAGGAAGACCTGCTCGCCCTTTGCGAGGCGACGGATGCGGCCATCATCGACGGCGGCGGCTTCGGCTGGATCAACCCGCCCGGGCGGCAGGTGATCGAGAGCCATTTCCGTGGCCTGCTCATGGTGCCGGAGCGTGAGGTTTATGTCGGGCGGGTCGATGGGGTGATCGTCGGCTCCACCCAACTCGTGCGCCCGTCCCGCAATAATGAGGCGCAGGCGATGGCGGCGACCATCACCCAGGCTTTCGTCGCCCCCTACGCGCGGCGGCTCGGCCTCGCACGGATGATGGTGATCCGGGTCGAGGAAAGAGCCCGCGCGATGGGCTACCAGGTGCTCAACCTGGACGTGCGGGAGACGCATGTGGGCGCGATCGCCCTTTATGAGGGGCTCGGCTATCTGCGCTGGGGCTACCACCCCGCCTATGCCCGCGTCGGCGGCCAGATGATCGCCGGGGTATTTTTCCATAAGCTGCTACAGCGCAAACCGTAGGCCAGCGCGGAAGAACTCGCCTCAATATTCTGAATTTCAAGGATTATTATGCAGGTTTTGACGCTTTATCCAGCGATCGACCTCAAAGGTGGCGCCTGCGTGCGCCTCAGGCGCGGCGATATGGATCAGGCGACCGTCTATGGCGATGATCCCGCCGCCCAGGCCATGGCCTGGCAGCATGCCGGCTGCCAATGGCTGCATGTCGTCGATCTGGACGGCGCCTTCGCCGGCCGTTCGGTGAATACCGAGGCCGTGCGTGCGATCCTGGCGGTGGTCCAGGCTCCGGTGCAGCTCGGCGGCGGTATCCGCGACATGGCGGGTATCGAGGCCTGGCTTGCGGAGGGCGTGGCGCGCGTCATCCTCGGCAGCGTGGCGGCGAAGAACCCCGCTTTGGTTCAGGAGGCCTGCCGGCAATTCCCCGGCCGGATCGTCGTCGGCATCGATGCGCGGGACGGACTGGTCGCGACTGAAGGCTGGGCCGAAACCTCATCCCTCTCGGTCGAGGCCCTGGCGCTCCGGTTCGAGGATGCGGGCGCCGCCGCCATCATCTTCACCGATATCGGGCGGGACGGAATGCTGACCGGCGTGAACATCGGGGCGACGGCGGCGCTGGCGCGGGCAGTGACGACGCCGGTCATCGCCTCGGGCGGCGTAGGCTCGATCGGCGATCTGATCGCGCTGCGGCTCGCGGCGGCCGAGACGCCGGGCATTGAAGGCGTGATCGTCGGCCGCGCGCTTTATGACGGGCGGATGACGCCCTATGAGGCGCTTCAGGCGTTAACTTAAGCTATTGCGCGAGGAAGCCGCCATCGACCGCCAGCACCGTGCCGGTGATCATGGCAGCGGCGGGGCTCGCCAGGAAGCCGATCGCATAGGCGACCTCCTCGGCCTCGGCCAGGCGGCCGAGCGGCGTCACCTCCCGCATCCGCTGCATCAGCGCGGGGTTCTGCTCCAACTCACCGATGAAGGCCGTGCGCGTCCAGGTTGGTGCCACGGCATTGACCCGGATCTTGTGCGCCGCCCATTCGACCGCCAGCGCCCGGGTCATGTTCACGATCGCGCCCTTGGTCGTCTGGTAGGAGATGTTGGGATAGAGGCCGCCGCCCGACAGCCCCATGATCGAGGCGGTGTTGACGATGGCGCCGCCCTGGCCGCCCGCGATCATCAGCGCCGCCGCCGCGCGGGCACAGAGGAAGGCGCCGGTCATATTGACGGCCACGACCGCTTCCCAATCGGCCAGATCCAACTCCAGCGATGGCCGGCGGATGGTCCGGCCGGCATTGTTCACCAGAATGGCGAGCCGGCCTTCCCGCTCGCCGATGTCACGGAAGGCCGCCTGCACGCTCGCCTCCTCCGCCACGTCGAGGCCGAGACCACGGGCAAGCTCCGGCCCGATCTCTCCGGCAGCGGCGCGGGCCGCCGCCTCGTCCCGATCCAGGAGCACGACGCGCGCGCCCATGGTGGCGAGCAGGCGCCCCGCCGCGAGGCCGATGCCGCGAGCGCCGCCGGTGATGGCCGCCACCAGCCCGTCCGCCCGGAAGGGCGGCGGAATGCGGCCCTCCGCCGTCATTGCGCCAGATAGCCACCATCGACCGGAAGCACCGCCCCGGTGATGAAGGATGCCTCGTCGGAGGCCAGGAACAGGATGGCCGCCGCCACCTCATCCGGCGTGCCGATCCGCCCGATCGGGTGAGCGGCGGCGACACCCGCGATGTAGTCGGCGGACATCTTCCGCAGCCCTTCGGTCCCGATCGTGCCCGGCGCCACCGCATTGACCCGCACGCCCTGGGCGGCCAGTTCGACGCCCAGATGCTTGGTGATGCCGGAGGCGACGAACTTCGCCGGGCCATAGACCGCCTGGCGCTTTTGCCCGGCCTCGCCCGAGATCGAGGAGAGGCAGACGATCGCGCCGCCGCCTGTTTTCAGCATCGCCGCCGCCGCGAACTTGCAGCTGAGGAACATCCCCCGGCCGTCGATGGCCATGACGTGATCGAAATCATCAGCGGTCGCTGTGATGAGATCCATCTCCGGGATGATCCCCGCATTCGCGACCATCACGTCAAGCCGCCCGAAGGCCGTGACCGCCGCCACCACCATCGCTTCCGCGTCGGCGGATTTGGACACGTCGCCGAGCGCCACGCGCACCTCATGGCCCGCGTCGGCAATCGTGGCGCGCAGCGTCTCCAGCCGCGCGGCATCGACATCGTTGATGACGAGACGGGCGCCCTCCGCCGCGAAGCGCAGCGCGGTCGCGCGGCCGATGCCGCTGGCCGCCCCGGTGACGACGGCAGACTTGCCCTTGAGGCGGCCAAGACCGGCCGGAACGGTTTCGCTCATTGCCATGCCGTCACGCGGCGCCGGTCGTGTTGAGATAGACAGCGTAGACGGAGGTGCTGGCCGCCATGAACAGCCGGTGGTTCTTCTTGCCGCCAAAACAGAGGTTGGCGCAGGTCTCGGGCAGGTGGACCTTGCCGATCAGATCGCCATCGGGGGCGTAGCAGCGCACGCCGTCCTCGCTGGGATCGGCCCAGCCCATGCTGCACCAGACATTGCCATCGGTATCCGTGCGCAGCCCGTCGGTGAGACCCGGGGCGAAATCCTCCGCGAAGATACGGCCGTTACGCAAGGTCGCGCCATCCACGTCGAAAACGCGGATATGGGCAGGGCCGCCATGGGTGAGGCCGCTATCGACGATGTAGAGCAGCGTCTCATCCGGCGAGAAGGCAAGGCCATTCGGCCGGACGAAGTCATCCGCCACCACCGTCGCTTTCCCGGTCGCGGGGTCGATGCGGTAGACATGCCGGGGCAGTTCGGGCTCGGCCAGATGGCCTTCATAAGGCCCGTCGATCCCGTACCCCGGGTCGGTGAACCAGATGGCACCGTCGGAGGCGACGACGATGTCGTTCGGCGCGTTCAGCCGGCCGCCGTTATGCCGGTCCATCAGCACGGTGATGCTGCCGTCGAACTCCGTCCGCGTCACTTGGCGCGAGTCATGCTCGCAGGTGACGAGCCGGCCTTCGCGGTCCCGCGTATTGCCGTTGGCGAAGTTGCTCTGGGCGCGGAAGACGCTGACATGCCCGTCATCCTCCAGCCAGCGCATAATGCGGTTGTTGGGGATGTCGCTCCAGAGCAGGTAGCCGCCGGCCGGGAAGTAGACCGGGCCTTCCGCCCAGCGGAAGCCGGTGGCGATGCGCTCTATCCCGGCATTCCCCTGGCGTGCGGTGAAGCGCGGGTCCAGGGATTCGACGCGCGGGTCGGGGTAGCGTGTGGCCGGCAGATGGCCGAGGGGCAGCAGGTCGTGGTGGCCGAAGGCATGCGTGCCTAGATGAGATCCATGGCTCATTTTTTTATCGTCTCCTCCGTATCTTGAGCGCTTTTTCGCGCTTCAGCTCGCGGTCGCTCCGGGTAAAAGCGTCACCGCCGGGTTGCCGACGCCGCTCGCCGGCACGGTCTTATCCGTCCATTGCATACGGCCGACTGTCCCGCAGGAGGGGCAGGCCGCATGCCAGCCCCCCGGCTCCGCCCCGCAGGTCGCGCAGCGCCAGCGCGGATCGGGCCGCGCGGACTGGCTGCGGCGCAGCGCCTCATGGGCCGCGAAGCCCGCCGCTTCACCGCCCCCGGCTGCCGCATCTGCGTCCTCGATATCCGCCTTCAGAACCCAGAGCCGCCGCTGGTCGAGCCCGGCCGCGAGCGCCGCCTGGGCATGGCGCCTCGCCACCCCGGTCAGCTTCGCCGCGAGCGCCGCCCGTGCCAAAAGCAGATGGCTTTCGCCGTGCGTTTTGTTGAAGCCCGCCAGCCGCTCGGCTTCCCGCATCCGCTCCAGCGGGTCGTTGACGGGTTCAAGGTAGAACCTCGCGAGGTCGGGGTGCGGCGCTGCCGCCCAGGCCTTCTCGATCACGGTCTCGGCCTTGCGCGCCTCATGGCCGGCGCGCAACCGGCTCGCATAGGCCAGCGCCGCCGGCGCCAGCTTCGGGTCGGCGTTGAAGGCATCCTTCGCCAGCCGAAGCGCCTGGATCGGGTCGGTCGCGGCCTCGGCCGCCGCCGCCGCCATCACCGCGCGGGGCGCGTCAGGCCCGGACAACGCCAGTGCCTCGGCCCAGCTGCCGGTGCGGAGCGCGAGGCGCGCGCGCTCGCCGCGCAGCCAGCTGGCACCGGGATGGGCGAGTTCCGCCCGCCGGGCGAGGTCGGCCGCCAATGTCCAGTCACCGGCATCAAGGGCCTGGCGCAGCAGGCCGCGCAGACCCAGAAAGGCGGCATCGGGTTGCTCGGCCAAAGCACGGTAATCGCCCTCGCTCTCCTCCGGCTTGCCGGCGAGGCGCGCCGCCTCCGCCGAAACCAGCAGCGCCATCGGCGCGTTGGGCAGCAGCCGCTTGGCGCGCTGCGCTTCCCGGCGGGCGGCCTTGGGGTCAGCCGCCGCAATCGCGGCGAAGGCGCGCGTCACGGCGCGTTCACCCTGGCGGAGCTGGCGATCGTGCCGGCTGCGCCCGAAGCGCCCGGGCGTCGAGACCAGCAGGGCGACCAGCCGCACCAGCAGGTAGAGGACGATGAACAGAACCACCCCGGCGACGAGCGCCAGAGGCAGCGGCGCCTGCACGGTCCAATCCCCGACGGTCGCACCGATCTGGCCCGGCAAGGCGCCGAGGCCGAAGGCGACGGCGACGAGGATGGCCGCGAGAATGAGGAAGCCGATGACGCGGCGCATCAGCCCGCCGCCATCTGCGCCAGGGCCTCACGCGCCGCCAGCAGGGATTGGGCCTGCGCTTCCCAGGGCGCCATCGCCGTGGCGGCAGGCCCGGTCAGCGTGCCGAGCACCTTCACCGCGCCGGCGAGATCCCCGGCGTCGAGCACCGTCTGCGCCTGGGCGAGGATGCCGCTCGTCGGGTCGCCCAGCACGACGCGATCGCCCTGGCGCACCATGATGAGGGTCTGCGCCCGCAGCCAGACGCGGTGCCAGAAGCGGCCCTTATCCGGCGGCGGCTCCCCGGCCTTGTCGGCGGCCTTCGCGGCATCGGCGAAGGACAGGCGCAACGCCGCCTCGGTCGGCGGCGCGCTGTCGGCGAAGCGGGTCAGGGCCGGCGGCGCGTCGGCGATGGTTCCGAGCGGCAGGCCGGCTCGCAGCGCCACCTCCGCCCGCACGATCCCGCTCAGCCGCCCCGCCTCGGCGGTGAGCTGCGGCAGGGCGCCCGTGCTCTTGCTGAGGCTCTGTGCCTGGCCCGAGAGAATCGCGAGTTGCTGCTGGACCAGCGTCAGATCCTGCCGGATGGAATCGCCATCCCTGGACTCGCGCTGGGCGATAGCGTCGACCCGGGCGGAGAGGTCGGACACGTTGGTGGCCGAGGACAGGGACTGCGCCTGCTGGGCCTCGGCGGCCTGGATTCTGGTCGAGACGATCGGAGAGGCTCGCCACCTGGTGCAGAAGCCCGGCATCGGGCGCCCCTGCCGCGACGGCGGGCGCCGTAGGCGCCGCGCTCGGGCTCGGGCTCGGGCTCGGGCTCGGAAGGGCGCCGATCGCGGCATGCAACGCCGCCACATCGGCGGACTCTCGCTGATCGAGCGCCGCGAGCTGCGTCTTGATTGTCGCGACATCCGTCTGCAAGGCGCTGACGGCGCCGCTCTCATCCGGCGGAACGGCGGGCAGCTTCTCGGGCCGCACCCAGAGATAGCCGATCGCGACCGCCAGGATCAGGAAGCCGATGACGCCGAGTGCCGGCATGATGGCGGAGGGGCGTTCCCGTCCGGCCGGCTCAGGCGCGGCCGGCTCAGGCGCGGCCGGCCGAGGCGTGACAGGCTCGGGCGCCGGCTCAGGCGCGGCCGGCCGAGGCGTGGCCGGCTCTGATGTAGCCGGCTGAGGCGTGGCCGGCTCGGGTGCTACCGGCCCACCGAGCAGGATAGGCTTGTCGCCATCCGTGCCGGACCCAGGGGATGCGTGGTCGTCGGTGTTCTCAGTCATTCAACAGGGCCAGTACCGCGTTTTCCGTGGGCGTCATTGCCACACGGATACTGCGCCAGGGCAAGCCCCTGGCGGCCTCGGCGACAGCTCCGCTTATGGCGGCGAGATCGAGCTTCGGGAAGCCAGCCAAAAGGTCCGGCTCCTGCACCACCCGGCGGAGACAGAGTGCAGTCTCCCGCGAGAAGAGCAACACCCCGCCGGCGCGATTGGCCCCGATCATCGCCCGCGCGGCCTCGGGCAGCGCTGCGACCGGGCGCGCGGCGTAGACCTCCCGCCGCTCCACAACGAATCCGGCCTCGACGAGACGCTGCATGAGAGACTGGCCCTGGCCGAGCCCCGCCGCCAGCAGCAACGGCCGGGCGCGCGGCAGGCCGCTCCACGCCACCAGGGCGGCGAGCGCTTCCGCGTCGCCATCGGCGCTCATCACTTGGGTGAAGCCATGGCTACGCGCGGCCTCGGCCGTCGCATCGCCGACGGCGAAAAGCGGCAGGGCGTGGTAGCGCGCGGCCAAGGGCGGCGCCGCGTGCCGGCTGGCGATCACGATCGCGCCGATATGGTCGGCCGGCGGCAGTGTCACGGCGACGGGCGTGATGGTCAGCAGCGGGGCGACATGCGGCGCGAAACCCATCGCCCGCAGCCGCCGCGCCGTGGCCGAGGCGCCCGGCTCGGGTCGCGTGACGAGGACGGGTCTCCCCTCAGTCAAGAAAGATATCGGCCGGGGACCGGCCGCGCAGCTCCTCGCCGAGGGCACGGCCGAGCGCCTCCGCCTCGCCCGGCGCGCCATGGATTTCCGATTTGAGGAGGAAGCTCCCATCCTCCCGCGCGACGAGGCCGGTCAGCCACAGCTCAGTCCCGACCAGCCGGGCATAGCCGCCGATCGGCGTGCGGCACGAGCCGTCCAGCGCCGCCAGCAAGCCGCGCTCGGCCAGGGAGACGGCCCGCGCCTCCGGGTCCTCGATCGCCGCCAGCAATTCGCGCAGCTCGACATCGTCCGCCCGCACGGTCACGCCGACGATGCCCTGCCCGGCGGCCGGCACCATGATTTCGGGCGCGATGATGACGGCGGCCTCGCCAGCGAGGCCAAGCCGGCGCAGCCCGGCGAGTGCCAGCAGGCTGCCGTCGAACTCGCCGGCACGCACCCGGCCGAGCCGCGTCTGCACATTGCCGCGTATGGTCCGCACCTCGATATCGGGCCGCGCGTGCAACAGCTGCGCCTGCCGCCGGACAGAGGCGGAGCCCACCACGGCATGGGGCGGCAATGAGGAGAATGGCGCGTCGGGGTCCGGCTTTTCCAGCCCCTGGCCGAGAATCAGCACATCCCGCGCATCCTCCCGCTTGAGGGTGCAGGCCAGCACGATGCCAGGCGGCAGTTCCGTTTCGAGGTCCTTCAGGCTATGCACCGCGAAATCGATGCGGCCATCATGCAGGGCCTCATGAATTTCCTTTGAGAACAGCCCCTTGCCGCCGATGTCTGCGAGCCGTTTGTCCTGGATGCGATCGCCCGAGGTGGTGATGACGTGCTCCTCGAACACGCTCATGGAATCCAGCACCGGGCAAAACCGGCTGAGCTGTGTCTGAAAGGCGCGCGTCTGGGCGAGGGCCAGCGGAGAACCGCGCGTGCCGACACGCAAGGGGAGCGCGCGCCGATGGGGTTTCACGCGCGCTTCGTGCGATAGACTGTCCGATGACCTCATCGGCGCGTGTTAATGCCTGACCTGATCGAAGAGAAGAGCGCCACCATGCACATCGGCCTTGATTGGAGCGATTCCCGCGCCGGGCCAGTGCTGGCGATCGAAACCTCCTGCGACGAGACGGCCGTCGCCCTGCTCTCCCCGGACGGCACCGTCCTGGCGGAGCGCGTGCTGAGCCAGTTCGCGGACCACGCGCCCTTCGGCGGCGTGGTGCCTGAAATCGCGGCGCGGGCGCATCTCAGCCACCTCGCGCCGATGGCGCGCATGGTCCTGGAGGAGGCGGGGTTACGGCCCTCCGGCCTCGGCGCTGTCGCCGCAACAACGGGCCCGGGCCTGATCGGCGGCCTGCTGGTCGGTGCCGGCTTCGGCAAGGGGCTCGCGCTCTCCGCCGGGTGCCCTTTCGTCGCCGTCAATCATCTCGAAGGCCATGCCCTCACCGCGCGGCTGCCGGCGCTCGCGCCGGGCGGCGTGCCGTTTCCCTACCTGCTCCTGCTGCTGTCCGGCGGGCATTGCCAATGCCTTCTGGTGGCGGGCGTCGGCCGCTATCACCGCCTCGGCGGGACGATCGACGACGCCGTCGGCGAAGCGTTCGACAAGGTGGCCAAGCTGCTCGGCCTGCCGCTGCCCGGCGGCCCGGCGTTGGAGCGGCTGGCGGCCGCGGGCAACGGCCGCCGCTTCGCCTTCCCGCGCCCGCTGATGGGGCGCCCGGGCTGCGACTTCAGCTTCTCGGGTTTGAAGACGGCGGTGGCGCAGTTGGTCGCCACCCTCCCGCCCGGCCCGATCGAGCCTGTGCTTTGCGGCGATATCGCCGCCGGCTTCCAGGCGGCGGTGGCCGAGGTGCTGGCCGATCGTGCCGCCCACGCGCTCGCCATGGCGCCTGGGGTGACGCGGCTGATCGTCGCCGGCGGCGTCGCCGCGAATCAGGCGATCCGGCAGGCCTTGGGCGCGGTCGCCGCGCGGCATGGGCTGGAGATGGTGGCGCCACCGCTGCGCTACTGCGGCGACAATGCCGTGATGATCGGCTGGGCGGCGATCGAGCGTCTGCGGCTCGGCCTTGCGGCCGACGGGCTTGATACCCGCCCGCAGCCACGCTGGCCGCTCACGGCCATGGGCACCGCCGCCGATCCCGAAAAAGTTACCGAAACGATGCCACTTTGATTTGTATTCGATACCGTTCTCCGGCCCGACTGTGCTTAAATTCCAGTGAGTTAAACAATTAGATCGACAGGTCTGACGTGCGCCGGGTGGGTTGGGGTTCGGCTTCTCTGAGTCTGGCGGCGCTGGGTGCTGGCCTGCTCGCGCTCGGCGGCTGTAGCGGCGTTTATGATGATGCAACGATCGGCACGCCCGCGGCGGTCGTGGAAGGCCTCGCCGTGACGCCCGCGCCGACCGGCGTCGTGACGCCAGCGGTCGCCGCGCCTGTTACCGGGGTGCATCTCGCCAGTTACGCCGCACCGGCGCCGATCGGAGAGACGAGCCTGCCGCCGGGTGCGGTGGCGACGGATGCGGACCTCATCGCGGCGGCCATGGCCCGTGAGGTGCCGGACCCGATCAGCCTCTCCGCCGAGCGCCAGCAGGCGCTGGTGAGCCTCGCGCAGCAGATGGCGGCCGAGGATCATCTCTTCATCCGCCAGCCGCAACTGGTGCTCATCGTCGATCGCGGCCCCCAGGCGCAGCTTCTGGCGATGACGCTGGCGGAGCCTGATGGCGACTGGCGCATCCTGGACGCGCGGCATGTCTCGACCGGCAAGCCTGGGCGCCTCCAGCATTTCAAAACACCCGTCGGCGTGCTGCTGAACGACGGTTCCGAGATCGGCTATCGCGCCCAAGGCACCTTCAACCAATACCACATTCGCGGCCTCGGCGTGAAAGGGATGCGGGTTTGGGATTTCGGCTGGCAGACCACGGATGATTGGCGCACGCCCGGCGCCACGATGGAGGTCCGTGTGGAGATGCACGCGACCGATCCGAATGTGCTGGAGGCGCGGATCGGCCGCGCCGATTCAGAGGGCTGCGTGCGCCTGCAGGATTCGTTGAACCGTTTCCTCGACCGTCACGGCATCATCGATGCCGCGATCGAGAGGCTGGGCGACACCGACAGCGGTTATCGCGCCCTGCTCTCCCCCGTGCTGGAACCGACCCCGCTGGCCGGCGACGCGGTCATCGTCGTCGACAGCGCGGAGCCATGGGCAAAACCGTACCCGCCGGAAACGAGTATCGCGCTCAGCGATTGAGCCTCCGAGGCTCTCGGTATCTGCTTGAGAATTCGCTGAAGCGAGTTAGAGCAATATCGGATCAGGTGGAATCACCTGATCCGAAGATTTGCGTTCTCAATCAAGAGCATAGAGCGGAATCGTGAGCGAAAGCGAACCGATACCGCTCTAGAGGCCACGAAGTGGCCGCCCGGCGTGGCGGGCGAGAACCGGAGCGGAGCGGCCGTAAGTGACCATGAGCACCGGAGGCGCAGAACGCCGCGCCGGATGACCGCCGCAGTAGAATTCTCACACAGATACTAGAGCGTTTCCTATTCGCTTACGCTCACAGTCACCGCTCTAGCTCTTTGTTTTTACGAGCATCTTCACCCGATCAGATGATTCCAAATGATCGGGATCTGCTCTAAGCGCCGATGCGCCCGATCAGCCGGTTAATCTCCGCCTTCACCAGACGCTCGACCATCGTCGGCAGATGTTCGTCGAGCCAGGCCTTCAGGTAGGGCCGCAGCTCCGCGCGAACCACTTCGTCAATGGTGGGGGATGACAGGGGCCTCGGCTGAAGCGCCGCGAGGCGATCCTCGTTCAATTGCTTGAGCAGGGCTTCGACGGAAGCCGCCGCAGCCGCCGCTGCCGCCGGCGCCAGAAGAGCCTCGATCGCCTGCGAGGTGACGACGATCTGCTGCGCGACCGGATCGGTCGTGCCCAATCCATGAACGGCACCGGGCACCGTCGACTGCTCCGACGCGCCGGGCTCGAACGAGACAGGCAGCGGCACGTCCACCGCCGCGCCATCCGCCGCAGGCAACTCGATCCCAGGCGTATGGTGCAGTGCCTCGATCTCCTCCATGCTCACGACCTCCAGCGGCACTGCCCCGGTGTGGGCGTGGCTCTGGGCCTCCGCCTCGGTGGAGACCATCACCACAGTCTCATCGACCAGGGTGAGGGTCAGGTGTTCCGCCGGCTTATCCTCAACCACCATGCTGGCATCGAGGATCAGCACGGGGTCCGCCGGCGGGCGGGCGGGCGCCCCCGGGCTGTCCTGCAAACGGGCCTGCTCGTCCAGCATGATCCGACGGATCGACGCCAGAATATCATCCATCGACTGGTCCTTTTCCGGCGGGTCGCCTGCCGGCGGCGTCATCGATGGGATTGTCCCGCAAGGGTCATCGCGCGAACCATCAGTGATTGTCGTTGCTGAGATTGTCGGCCGGGCTGCCGTTGTCATCGCCGACCGAATTGGCGGTCGGATCGCCGGTGCCGCCCCAGGAATTCTTCACCGCATTGAAATAAGCGTTATCGTCATACAACGGCACGCGCAGCCCGATGTCCCGCGCGGTGAACCGGCCGATAGCACTGGCGACCTGGTATGAATCCGTCACCAGGTTGGCCAGGTTCTGCACCAGCGTCACCTGCGATTGCAGCAGAAGCTGCTGCGCGTTCAGCACGTCGAGGGTCGTGCGGCTGCCGACGAGCGCTTCGCGCTCAGTGCCGTCCAGCGCGATTTCGTTGGCGGCGATTTCGGCCCGCGTGCTCGTGATCGTCGCGCGCGTCGCGACAAGCGTTTCCCAGAACTGCTCAGCATTCTCGACCGCGGTGCGCCGCGCCTCATCGACCTGCTGGCGGGCCATTTCGCGCTCCTGAACGGCTTGCCTGATCGTCGCATACTCGGCGCCGCCCTGGTACAGCGGCCAGGAGAGGCTCGCCAACACCTCGGCTCCTTTGCTGACAGTGCCGGACTGAATCTGGTTCACTTGCTGAAAAACCTCGCCCTGCACGGCGAGCGTCGGCATCAGCTTGCTCCAGGCGAGATCGACATTGTCCGAAGCGGCGGATTGGGTGAACTGCGCCTGGACCACGGCAGGGTTATTGGCCGCAGCCGCCTCCGCCGCCGAGCGCTTGTTGTCGACCGGAAGCACCAGCGGCTGCGGCGGCGTCAGCTGGCCGGGCGGAAAGCCGATGACTTGCTCGAAGGTCGCGCGGGACGTCTGCAGATTGCCTTCCGCGGTCTGCACCTCGGCCTCTGCCTGTGCCAGCGAGCTTTCGCTCTGCGCCACGTCGGTACGGGTGATTTCGCCGACGCTGAAGCGGTCCTGCGTCGCCTTCAACTGCTCCTTCAACACTTGCGCGTTGTTGATGGCAAGCGCGAGGAGCTGTTGATTCTCGATAACCGTCACATAGGCCGTGACGGCGTTGATGAAGACCTGCTGCTCGATATTGACCAGATTGGCGCGCTCGGCCCTGACCTTGTCGGTGGCCTGCGCGGTCTCCGCCTTCGTCTGGCCGCCGCTGTAGATATTCTCCGTCACTTCGGCATCGAGCGTGCCGACCTGATGGTCCTGCGAGGTCACCGTCTCGGTCGACTGGCCCAGAATATTGGTCGAGGGCTCCGAGAGGTTGCCTTGGTTGTAGCCCGCCGTCCCGCTGACCGTCACCTGCGGGCGCCAGCCTGCCAGCGCCTGCGGCACGCCTTCATCGGTCGCACGCAGATTGGCCCGCTCGGCCTGTAGCTGCGGGTTGTTGGCATAGGCGGCCGCAAGCGACTCGTTCAGGGTCTGCGCGACCGCGGGCGATACCGCGCCGAGGAGGCCAAGCCCCACCAGAATGCCGATGCGTGAAATCATGAACCCCATTCCAATCTGCGACGCGGTCCTGGCCGGATCGCGCCTTAGGCTTTCGCGCGGCGCCTTCGTTACGCCCTATGGCCAATCTCCGGCCATCTCAACCGACAGAGCATTCCCACACATTTGCCACATTATCAGGCCCGAAGGCCAATGCTTTAGCGGATGACGAGCAAAAGCGAACGCATCCTGCCCTAACCTGTCTTGCCCTAGAACTGAAAATCCGCCGCCATCTCGAAACCGGGCAGCATGGCCGTGGTGGAATCGAAATTACGGGCCAGAGCGAGTTCGCTGCCCTGCCGCTCCCCCAGCACAGCGACACCCGGCCGGTCCGGCTTGCCCAGCACCGCCACCAGCCGGCCGTTGCCGGGGCGAAGCTGCGCCGTGAAGCTTTCGGGCACGAATTCGACCCCGCCCTCGATCAGGATGGCGTCCCAGGGCTGTAGCCCGGGCAGCCCGTCGCCATGCGGGCCGACCCGCGAGGCGACCGACAGGCCGAGCGTGCCGAGCGCGCGACGCCCCGTCTCCACCAGCGCTTCATCCTGGTCGACCGCCGTCACCCGCGCGCCGCAGGTCGCGAGCACTGCCGCGCCATAACCCGTGCCGGAACCGACGACGAGAACCCGCTTGCCCGGCGCGGGGTCAAGCAGTTGCGCCAGACGGGCGAAGGTGAGCGGTGCCATCAGCACCCGGCCGCCGCCCAGGCGCACATCCTCATCCGCGTAAGCGCGGCTCCAGAGGGTGGGCGGAAGAAAGGCCTCCCGGGGGACCTGGCGCATCGCCTCGATCAGTGCCGGGTTGGTGACCTTGTTGGGACGAAGCTGACTATCGACCATGAATTGGCGGGCCGCCGCGAAAGGAAGGGTCGTGCTGGCCATCATCTCCACCGGATCACGCGAATTGTGAGGGGGAGCATAGCCGGGCCGCGCGCAAGCGCCAAGCCGCGCACCTGCGGCCGCGACCGCACCGGCCTTGACCCGGGACCCGGCGGAATGGATAAGCCTTGGGCAAGGCGGGGTCCCGTGGCAGAGTGGTGATGCAACGGACTGCAAATCCGTGAATCCCGGTTCGATTCCGGGCGGGACCTCCAAGATCGCGCACCCTTCCCCGTGGCTGAGCCGGTAGCGGCTATGCCATGAAAACCATTGACTTTACACCGTGCCGGCAGCGATACCCGGCGCGATAAGGCCGTTCATCCAAACGGGCCCGAAAGGCCCCCGGGATGCGCAGGGCCGCCGCCTTGCACCCCCGTCGCCGGCGTCAGGCGTCAGCACGGCTTCGCAATCGACGCCAGAGCACCACAGGACCGTATCCTCTTTGTCTCTTCATGCAGCGTCCTCCGCGGATGCACCATCTTCTTCAGCCACGGCCGCCAGTGCCAACGAGGCCGCCGCCACCCCGGCTGAGTCGGCCGTGGAGACTGTTGTGGCGGAGCCAGCCTCGGCACGGACGACCTTCACCGATCTCGGCCTTTCGGATCTTCTGCTCCGCGCCATCGCCGAGAAGGGCTATATCCACCCGACCCCCATCCAGGAACAGGCGATCCCCATCGTCCTGCAAGGGCGGGACGTGCTGGGCTGCGCGCAGACCGGCACCGGGAAGACCGCCAGCTTCACCCTGCCGATGATGGAGATCCTGTCCGGGTCCCGCGCCCGCGCCCGCATGCCGCGCAGCCTCATTCTGGAGCCGACGCGCGAGCTCGCCCTTCAGGTCGCCGAGAATTTCGTGCTCTACGGCAAGTATCTCAAGCTCAACCACGCGCTTCTCATCGGCGGCGAGAGCCTGTCCGACCAGAAAGAGGTGCTGATGCGCGGCGTCGATGTGCTGATCGCGACGCCCGGCCGCCTGATCGATATGTTCGAGCGTGGCGGCCTGCTGCTGTCCGACACGCGCATCCTCGTGATCGACGAGGCTGACCGCATGCTCGACATGGGGTTCATCCCCGATGTGGAGCGCATCGTCTCCCTGTTGCCGGCCACCCGGCAGACGCTGTTCTTCAGCGCCACCATGGCGAAGGAAATCCGCCGCCTCGCCGACGCCTTCCTGCAAAATCCGAAGGAGATCACGACCTCCGCCCCGGCGACGGTCGCCCCCACGATCACCTCCGGCCTCGTCATCGTGGCGGAGGAGGACAAGCGCCGGGCGCTGCGCCGGATCATCCGCGCCGAGGAGGTGCAGAACGCGCTCATCTTCTCGAACCGCAAGCGCGACGTGGACATCCTCTACAAGTCTCTTCAGCGGCACGGCTTCAGCGTCGGCGCCCTGCATGGGGACATGCCGCAATCCGCCCGCTTCGCGACGCTGGAGAAGTTTCGCGCTGGCGAAATCAGGCTTCTGGTTTGCAGTGACGTGGCGGCGCGCGGCATCGACATTGGCGGCCTCTCGCATGTCTTCAACTTCGACGTGCCGCATCATGCCGAGGATTACGTCCACCGCATCGGGCGCACGGGCCGCGCCGGGCGCGAAGGCCGCGCCTTCACCATCGCGACACCCGGCCAGCACGATGCGGTGCTCGCGATCGAGAAGCTGACCGGCGCGCCGATCTCCCGCGTGGAGGTTGAAGGCTTCGATCCGCTCGATTGGTCGGAGGACGGCGATGACAGCCGCCGCCGGGGCAGCAAAGGTAAGGGCAAGGCGAAGCCCAAAGCGAAGTCAGGTGACGCGCCTCGGCCGGCCGCGCCTCAGCCGTCTACGCCCCAGCCCGCCACGTCTCAGCCGGTCGCGCCTCGGCCGGCCGCGCCACGCGCAGCTACGCCACAGGCCGAGGCAGCGCCCGCGCGGCGCGAGCGTTCCGGCAGTCGATCTGATCAGCGGCCGGATCAGCGGGCACGCACCGGGTCTGAGGCCGCACGGCCGCAACCGGCAGACGCGCAAAGCCGCCGCCAGCCCGATGCGGATCGTGGGCCGTCGGTCATCGGTTTCGGCAACGATATCCCGGCCTTCATGCTGATCCGCCGTCGTGGCACCGGCATGGTGAGCGTCGATGCCGCGGACTTCGTGCCCGGCCCAGACCTGCCGCCGGAAGCCGAGGATGACGAGGATCAGCGCTGATCGGTCGCGCCACGGCGCGAACGGCACGCCAATGACTGCGGAGCCCGCCGTCATCCGGACCCGGATCGGCGCTATCGGCGGCGATGGAGACGGCATCGGTCGCCTGGCCGACGGCCGCCCCGTCTATCTCCCTTACACATTGCCGGGCGAGATGGTGGAAGCCCGGCCGCTCGGCCATCGTGGCGGCGGCATGGCCGGCGTCGCTGAGACCATCCTGGAGCCGAGCCCCGATCGCGCCGCACCGCCCTGCCCTCATTTCGGCCATTGCGGGGGCTGCACGCTTCAGCATTGGGACCGGCCGGCGATCGACCGCTGGAAGGTATCGGAACTGGCCGCCGCCCTCGCCGAGGCCGGCTACCCCGAGGCGCCGCTGGCGCCGCTCATCCCGAGCGGCGCGGGGACGCGCCGCCGCGTGGACCTCGCTATCCGCAAACAGGCCGGCCTCGTGCTGCTCGGCTTCCACATGCCGCGTTCGGCCGAGATCGTGCCGGTCGAGACCTGCCCCATCGCCGAGCCCCGAATCGTCGCGCTGCTGGCGCCGCTGCGGGAGGTAATCGCCCGCCTGCAATGCGTCAAGCGAGATGCGAGCTGCGCCATCAACCTGCTCGACACCGGGCCTGACCTGCTTCTGCGGACGGATGGCGAGCTGGCGAGTTCGGATCGCCGCCTGCTCGCGGCCTTCGCGGGCGCTCACGGCATCCCCCGCATCGCCTGGGCGCGGGGTGACGGCGAGATTGAACTCGCGGCCCAACTCGGCCCGGTCTCCGTGCAACTCGCGGGCGTGGCCGTCGCACCGCCGCCCGGCGCCTTCCTGCAAGCGACCGAGGCCGGGGCAGCGGCGATCGCCGCTGCCGTTATCGCGGGGCTGCCGCCGCGATTGCGGCCGAAAGACCGGGTGGTGGAGCTTCATGCCGGCTGCGGCACACTCACCTTCGCCATCGCCCGCCACGCCCGCGTCATCGCCTATGAGGGCGACGCGGCCGCCGCCGCCGCGCTGGAACGCGCCTCGGGCCAGGCGGGGCTGCACGGCACCATCCTCGTCCGCCACCGCGACCTCAACCGCCAGCCCCTGGCCGAGCCGGAGTTGCGAGACGCCGCCGCCATCGTGCTCGACCCGCCTTTCGCCGGTGCTCTGACTCAGATCGAGGCGATTGCCGCTTCCTCCGCCACGCGGGTCATTTATGTAAGCTGCAACCCCGCCGCCCTCGCGCGGGATGCGGGCGTGTTGCGGCGGGCCGGCTTCGCGCTGGCGGCAGCCACGCCGATCGACCAGTTTTTGTGGTCGAGCCGCCTCGAAAGCGTCGTGGTCTTCACCCGCGCCGCCCGGCCACGCCCGAGCTTCCGGCCGCCCCGGTAGAAGGGCGGTTCCCGGCGCCGAGATTGACGCGGGCCTCTCGCCAACTCATGACTGCTCCCTATATCCGGGTGATACCCGCTTGGCGTATCCCACGCTCATCAGCCAAGGAGGCTCCCGCTGCGCGCCGAAAGACCCGCATGCCCGACCTAGCCGAGGCAGACGCACTCCACAGGCTGGATCACTGGCGCGAATGCCCCGATTGCGGGCTCGTCTCGGTGCTGCCGGACATGCAGCCGGGCCTGGTCGCCGAGTGCCCGCGCTGCCGCAAAACCTTGTGGCGGATGCTGCGCGCGCCGCTCAGCTTCCCGATCGCCTGCGGCATTTCGGGCCTGCTGTTCTACCTCTTCGCGCTCGTGGCGCCGTTCCTCGAAATCTCGTCCTACGGGCGCTTCCAGCTTGCCCGGCTCGAAACCGGGCCCGACAGCCTCATTGACCAGAGCTATGTCGTGCTCGGCCTGCTGGTGCTGGCCGTGACCGCGATCTTTCCCGGGGTGAAGCTCGGCATCATGCTGATCACCCTCATCGGGCTCGAAACCCGGGCGGTGCCGGCGCGGCTGATGGTCCTGCTGTTCCGCTGGTACCACCGCATCACCCCGTGGTCGATGATCGATGTCTATCTTCTAGGTTTCCTGGTCGCCTATACGCGGCTCATCGCCATTGCCAGCGTCCAGCTCGATACTTCTCTCTACGCCCTCATCGGGCTGATGGTCTCGATGGCGGCGGCGGATGGCGCCATCGATCATGAGGCGGTCTGGCGCGCGCTGGAGGCGGCGGAAGCGCGGGCGGATGAGCGGTTCCTCCGCCGTCACCCCCGGGTGAGGCAGGTCCGCCGCTCCTACGTTCAGCAGGTGCAGACGCACCCCGAGGTCATCGGCTGCCACGTCTGCCACCTCGTGAACCACGCCGATCCCGGCGAGCATTGCCGGCGCTGCCATACGGTGCTGCATCCGCGCAAGGCGGATAGCGTCGGCCGCACCTGGGCCTTGGTGATCGCCGCCGCCTGCCTCTACATCCCGGCGAATATCTACCCGGTGATGACGATCACGCAGCTCGCCAAACCGCAGACCTTCACCATCTTCGGCGGCATCGTGGAGCTGATCGACTACGGGCTATGGCCCCTGGCGGGGCTCGTCTTCCTGGCCAGCATCACCATTCCGCTCATGAAGCTCGCGACCCTCGCCTTTCTGCTCATCCAGACCCAGCGGCGGCGGGAAACCAACCTGCCGTTCCGGACCCGGGCCTTCAGGGTGATCGAATTCATCGGCCGCTGGTCGATGATCGATATCTTCGTGATCTCGATCCTGGTGGCGCTCGTCCGTTTCGGCCAGCTCGCCAATATCGACGCGGAAACCGGCGCTCCCTGCTTCGCCGCCGTCGTCGTGCTGACGATGTTCGCGGTCATCACCTTCGACCCAAGGCTGATGTGGGATGTGCGGCGCGCCCATGCCGCCGGAGCGCTGCCCGCGGCCCAGACCGGCCCGTCGGCCGCCGCCGTCGGCGCCACCGCCCGCGCGAAAGATGCCCCCGCATGACGGACCCCGAACAACCGCCCGCCATCGACGGTCAGGCGGCCCAGCGGCAGATGCCGCCGCCGGCCGTGCATATCCGGCAGCGGCGCTTCTCCTTCGTCTGGATTATCCCGATCGTCGCCGCCGCGATCGCGATCTACCTCGGCTACCGGACGCTCGTGGAGCAAGGGCCGCTGGTCACCATCACCTTCAACAACAGCGAAGGGCTGGCGGTCGGGCAGACGCAGGTCAAATACAAATGGGTGGCGCTCGGCACGCTGGAGAGCATCGATCTCAGCCCTGACAACAGCCATGTCATCGTCAAAGTCCGCATGAACAGTGTGGGCACGCGATTCCTGACGACCCATGCGCGCTTCTGGGTGGTGCGCCCCCGGCTCTCCGTCACCAACCTCTCGGGCCTCGATACCCTCGTCTCCGGCTCCTATATCGGCATCGATCCAGGTGCCGCTGGCGGCCGGTACGACACGCACTTCACCGGGCTGGAGGAGCCGCCTGGCGTCCGGTCGGACGAGCCGGGCAGCACCTACGTGCTGCATGCCGATAGCGTCGGCTCGCTCAGCTCCGGCTCCCCGGTTTTCTACCGTGACGTCGTGGTGGGCGAGGTCCTGGGCTACGATCTCGGCGACGGGATCGGCCCGGTGACGATCAACATCTTCGTCCGTGCGCCGTTCAACAAGCTGGTGAAGTCGAGCAGCCATTTCTGGGATTCCTCCGGCATCAGCATCGGCGTGCAGGGCGGCACGCTGCGCGTGCAGGTCCAGTCGCTGGAAGCGGTTTTGGCCGGCGGCGTGACCTTCGATCTGCCGGCGGGGGATGCGGATGCGCCGCCGAGCCCGGATAACGCGCCTTTCCGCCTCTACGCGACCGAGGACGATGCGGAAGCCGCCGGCTATCTGCACCAGATCGCGGCCGTGGCCTATTTCCAGAGCTCGGTCGCGGGCATCGGCCCCGGCACGCCGGTCACGATCTTCGGCATTCAAGTTGGCTATGTAGAGGGCGTGAAGTTCCTGCTCGACCCGCTGACCGGCCTCGCCAAGGTCCGCGTCGCGATGCAGTTGCAGCCTGACCGCGTCGTCCGCAGTTCGGACTTCGACCCGACCCTCAAGCCGCGCGACGTGCTCCAGCGCATGGTCGATCGCGGCATGCGTGTCGATCTCGAAACCAGCAGCTTCATCACCGGGCAGAAGGACGTGTCGCTGACCCTCGAACCCGACACCGGCCATGTCGCCCTGACCATGGAGGGCCAGGCGATCGTGCTGCCGACCGCCGCCGGCGCCGGCTCCGACATTTTCACCGCCGCCTCCCAGATCACGGACAAGCTCTCCGCCATTCCCTTCGACCAGATCGGGGCTAATCTGAACAAGCTGCTCGTCACCTCCAACAACACGCTCGGCGGCGATCAGGTGAAGAACGCGCTCGCCTCGCTCTCCCAAACCTTGCAGAGCGTGCAGCATCTGGTGGCGTCGACCGATCGCGGGTTGGAGCCGACGCTGCGCGCGCTGCCTTCGCTCACCGCCAATCTTGACGCGACGCTGCGCGGCACCGATCAGGCGGTGCGCGAGTTGAACCGGGGCTACGGCAATAATTCCGATTTCCAGCGCAGCCTCGGGCAGCTCATGGATCAAGCGGATGGCGCGCTTCGCTCCGTGAAGGACCTCGCCGACTTCCTCGATCGGCATCCGGAATCCCTGCTCTTGGGCCGCACCGGCCGCGCCACAGGTGGAGAATGACAATCCAACGCCGACAGTTCATGCGCCGTCTCGGCGTCACCTCGCTCTCGGCCGCCACGCTCGGCGTCCTCGCCGGCTGCACCTCGGCCAACCCGAACTACTACCGGCTCGGCACCACCTCGGGGCCGATCGTGAACGGCGGGCCGCCCTCGGTCGAGGTGCGGAGCATCAGCATCCCCGGCTATCTCGATCGCCAGGGGATCGTGAAGAAGGCCGGCGATTTCAGCCTCGACATCCACAGCAACGATATCTGGGCCGAGCCGCTGGAGGATATGCTGCAGGCGACGCTGGTGCAGGATCTGGGGCAGCGCATGCCGGGCACGACGGTGATCGCCGCCGGAGGCTCGATCGGCGCCAGCGCCAATCTGATCATCGAAACGAACGTCATGCGCTTCGATCCCAACCCGGACGGGACGATGACATTGCAGGCGCAGGTCGCGGTGCGCAGCGGGGATACGCTGCAAATCCTCGTGACCCGCACGATCACGGAGAGCGGCCCCGCTAACGAGCCCGTCGTCACCAATATCGTGGCGAGCATGAGCATGCTCTGGGGCGCGGCCGCTGACGACATCGCGACCCTTCTGGCGCGGACCTGGAGCCCGCCCGCCCCGAGCGGCCAAGGCTCCACCCACGCGCACCGCCGGCACCATCGGCACGCGAATGGATAGTGCGCATGTCATCCCCGCCGGGGCGGTGGCGGGGATGATGCGCGGCGCGGGGGTGCGGACGGTCGAAGCGCTGATGCTGGCGCTGCTGCCCGATGCGCAGGCCCTGGCGCGCCCCGTGATATCGGGGTTCCGCGTCGGCGCTGTCGGCCGTGAATGGGAAACCGGCGCACTGATCCTCGGCGCGAATGTGGAATTCCCCGGCGCCCCTCTCGGCGATACGATCCATGCCGAGCAGTTCCTGTTCTCCCGCGCCTATCACCGGGGGACCAGCCTAGACCTCGTCGCCGTCTCCGCCCGGCCCTGCGGCCATTGCCGGCAGTTCATGGCCGAGTTCGGCGGCCGCGATCGGCTGACCATCCTCGACCCCGGCGGCGACCGGCTGACGCTCGCGCAACTGCTGCCCTGGGGCTTCACCCCCGCCGATCTGGGCGAGGCCGGCATCACCCCGGCCCCGGGCCGGGCGCTAAAAGTGCGGCATGACGGGTCTGTGCCCGCCGACCTTCGGGAAGCGCTGGGTGCGGCCGGCGGCCGGGCCTATGCGCCCTACAGCCGCTCTCCCTCGGCCGTGGCGCTGAAGCTCGATGACGGCATGATCGTCAGCGGCGCCGGCATCGAGAACGCGGCCTACAACCCTGGCCTGCCGGCCTTGCAGGCGGCGCTTGTCAACCTCATCGCCGCCGGCCGGGATTATGCGGCGATCCGTCATGCCGTGATCGGCTGCCAGCTCAGGGCCGCCATCGATCACGCGGCCTCCACCCGCCGGCTGCTGGCCTGCATTGCCCCCCTTGCCCAAATGGACGCGCTCGACTGGCTCGTCTGACCCTCCCTCTCCCTCATCGCTTTCTGCTAGACTTCCTCCATGACCGCGCCCTTCTGGCAGACCAAGACACTCGACGAGATGACGCCCGAGGAATGGGAGTCCCTCTGCGACGGCTGCGGCCGCTGCTGCCTGCACAAGCTGCGGGATGAGGGGACCGAGGCGCTGTCCTTCACCAACGTCGCCTGCCGGCTGCTCGACACCGCGACCTGCCGCTGCTCGGATTACGAGAACCGCTTCACCCATGTCCCGGATTGCATTCAGCTGACACCGGAGACGCTGCGCGAGGTGGATTGGCTGCCGCCCTCCTGCGCCTATCGCCGGATCGAGGAAGGGCGCGGGTTGGCGCCCTGGCACCCGCTCCGCTCGGGTACGACGAGGACGGTGCTGACCTCCGGCGCCTCGGCCTGCGGGCGGATCATCAGCGAGCGCGACGCCGGGATGCTGGAGCACCATGTTGTCGACTGGCCCGGGCGGAATCCGCGGGTCAGAGCGCGATGACCGAAGGTGCATGCACCCTAGAGCAATATCGGATCAGGTGGAATCACCTGATCCGAAGATTTGCGTTCTCAATCAAGAGCATAGAGCGGAATCGTGAGCGAAAGCGAACCGATACCGCTCTAGGTCTGAATCGCGCTCTCAGATATTGGTAAGAGCCGGCAGGGCTGACCGGTCTGACGCATGAACGATGACGCCCCGCCGGCTTTACGCCAGCTTTTCGCGCGGCCCAACGGCGCCTATCTCGCCACTTTCAGCTTGGGCTCGGCCCTTTATGCCTTCTCGGCCTTCCTTGTCGCCGCCTGCATGCCCTCGGCGATCAAGGTTCTCGGCCATCTCAGCCTCATCAGTTGGGGCTTCACCTTCTACCTCATCGCGGCGATCGTCGCCGGGACCCTCGCCTCACAGCTGAAAGGCCGGTTCGGCACCGCGAACGCGCTGCAATGGGCCGCCCTGTGCTTTCTGGCCGGCACGCTTGCCTGCGGCTTCGCGCCGGATATCTGGACACTGCTCGCCGGCCGGATCTGCCAGGGCATCGGTGAGGGCGGGATTTCCGGCCTCATCTACATGCTGATCCCCGAGGTCTTCGCGCCGGCGCTCATCCCCGCCGTTTTCGGGGTCGAGGCGGTGATCTGGGCGGGCGGCTCCACCATCGGGCCGATTCTCGGCGGCTTTCTCACCCAATGGCTCGGCTGGCGCGTGGCCTTCCTGGTGGAGGTGCCGGCTATCCTGGCTTTCATGCTGCTGGCGCGGCTCACCATTCCACGGCGTGCGGTCGTCGATCGCGGCCACGTGCAGCGGACGCACCGCCTGCCGGTCGCCCGGCTGCTCGGCACCGGTCTCGGCATTCTGCTGCTCTCGCTCGCCGCGATCGAGCCGCGCCTATGGATGCGGGTGGGGAGCGCCGTGGTCGCGGCCGGGCTTCTGGCCCTGCTTGTCCGCCACGACAGGCGGCGCCCGAATCGGCTGCTGCCGGTGGGCGCTTTTTCCTGGAACACGCCGCTCGGCCTCGCCTTCTGGGTCGTGCTGCTGATGCCGGCCGCGAGCACCGGGCCCGCCACCTATGCAGTTCTGCTGATGGAGCGCGTCTGGGGCTTCGATCCGCTGACGGCGAGCCTCCTCGGCGCGATGCCCTATATCACCTGGAGCATCGCCGGGGTCGCCGCCAGCCGCATCCCCCCGGTCTATTCGCCGACCTGCCTCTGGCTCGGACCGCTCACCCTCGCCTTCAGCCTGGGTGTCGGCGTGCCCGCGATGGCGCTGGGCTCGCTCGCCCTCGTGCTGGCAAGCCTCATCGGCGTCGGCATCGGCTACGGGCTGAGCTGGGGCTTTCTGAGCCAGGCGATCATGACCGGCGCCGGCAGCGGGGACCGTGACCGTGCCGCGGCGATGCTGCCGGCGGCGCTCTCCGCCGGCCTCGCGATCGGTGCCGCGTTCGGCGGGATGGCGGCCAATTCGGCCGGGCTCGCGGGGGCGTCCTCGCCCGAGATGTTCGCCCGCGCGGGCCTCGCCTGTTTCGCGCTCGCGGCTTTCGTGAGCCTCGGCACCGTATTGGCGGCGCTCAGGCTGAGGACCCTGGTGAACCACTTCGCACCTGCGGAATCAGCCTCGATATAGCCATCTTGGCTGTCTACATCTGGGTTTACCCTTCCCGGAGGTCGTGCCTTGTCCCTGCCCCCCGCCCTTCTTGCGCTCGGCGCCGCTGCCTTCGGGATCGGCACCACGGAATTCGTCATCATGGGGCTGCTGCCGGAAATCGGGCACAGTCTCGGGGTCTCCATCCCGCAGGCGGGGCAGCTTGTCTCCTGCTACGCGCTGTCGGTCGACGATCGGCTCGCCTTTCATGGCGATCGTGATGGCGCGGTTTCCCCGCCGGCTCTCCCTGCTGATCCTCATGCTCATCTTCATCCTCGGCAACGGGCTCTGCGCCATCGCCGCCGGCTATGACACGCTGATGGCGGCGCGCGTCTTCACCGCCCTCGCCCACGGCACCTTCTTCGGCATCGGCGCCATCGTCGCGGCGGAGGTGGTGCCGAAGCATCAGCGCGCCATGGCCATTTCGCTGGTGTTTTCGGGTCTTACCCTCGCCAATGTGCTGGGCGTGCCGCTCGGCACCCTGCTCGGCCAGGCCTATGGCTGGCGGGCGACCTTCTGGGCCGTCTGCATTATCGGCGTCGCCGCTTTCGTGGCGCTGTTCATCTGGGTACCCGAGATACGGCAGCCCCGGCGGATGCGCCTGAAGCGGGAGATCGTGGCGCTCAGCCACCCGCAGGTGCTGCTGGCGATGGGGACGAGCATGCTCTGCTCCGCCGCGCTTTTCACCGTCTTCACCTACATCACCCCGCTGCTGGAGATGGTCGCCGGCATTTCCCCCCATGGTGTGAGCATCGCGCTGCTGCTCTTCGGCCTCGGCATCACGCTCGGCAATCTTGCCGGCGGCCGGGCGGCGGATTGGCGCATGATGCCCTCGATCGTCATCATCCTGTGCATGCTGATCGTCGTGCAGGCGATATTCACATTCACCAGCCACAGCGCCATCCCCGCCGTCATCACCCTGATGGTCTGGGGTGCGCTCGCCTTCGGTGTCTGCCCGTCGCTCCAGATGCGGGTGGTCGATCAGGGCAAGGGTGCGCCCAGCCTCGCCTCGACGCTCAATCAAAGCGCCTTCAATCTTGGCAACGCACTCGGCGCCTCTTTCGGCGGCCTCATGGTCTCGGCCGGGATCAGCTACGCGAAGCTGCCCTGGCTCGGCAGCGCCCTCAGCACCGCCGCGCTCGCCGTGATCCTGTGCGCGCTTTGGCTGGAAGGGCGGGCACAGCGGCGCCGGCAGGGCCGGCGCGCAGTACCCCGGGCCGTGATTGAGCAGAACGGCGCCGCATAAAAAAGGCCGGCCCGTCGCCGGGCCGGCCTTTTCCCTATTTCAAAGCCAGTTTTCAGGCGGCGATGCGGGCGGCCTCCGGCTCCCGCACCATCTGCTGCCGACGATCCGTAATCTGCGTCTTCATCGCCTTCTGCAGCTTCTCGAACGCCCGCACCTCGATCTGCCGCACCCGCTCGCGCGAGATGCGGTATTGCTGCGACAGATCCTCCAGCGTCGTCGGATTGTCCTTCAGCCGCCGCTCGATCAGGATATGGCGCTCGCGCTCGTTCAGCGTCTTCAGCGCATTGGCGAGCAGCGCCTTGCGGCCGGTCAGCTCCTCGCGCTCGGCCATCGAGTCTTCCTGGCTCTCGCACTCGTCGACCAGCCAATCCTGCCACTCGCCCTCGCTGTCCGTCGCGCACCGGGGCGTTCAGGCTGTGGTCGGGCGCCGCCAGGCGGCGGTTCATGTTGACCACGTCCTGCTCCGGCACGGCGAGGATGTTGGCGATCTTCGCCACCTGCTCGGGCTGCAGATCGCCGTCCTCGATCGCCTGCATCTGGCCCTTCAGCCGGCGCAGATTGAAGAACAGCTTCTTCTGCGCGGCGGTGGTGCCCATCTTCACCAGCGACCAGCTATGCAGGATGTATTCCTGGATCGCCGCGCGGATCCACCACATGGCGTAGGTGGCCAGACGGAAGCCGCGATCCGGGTCGAAGCGCTTCACCGCCTGCATCATGCCGACATTGCCTTCGCTGATCAGCTCGCCGACCGGCAGGCCGTAGCCGCGATAGCCCATGGCGATCTTGGCGACGAGACGAAGATGGGACGTGACCAGCTTGTGGGCGGCCTCCATATCCTCATTGTCGCGCCACGCTTGGCGAGAGACAGCTCCTCCTCGGGGGTGAGCATCGGAAACTTGCGGATCTCCTGCAGATACCGGGAGAGATTGCCCTCGGGCGCCATGTTGATCATTCCAAGGGCCACTAGAGACTCCTTTCATCTTCGGCGTGCACGGCCTGAACTCAGCGCCGTTCCGGTACGAAGTTGGTCGGTTCGTTGACCTTTTATACGGATCGGACCGTTGTCCCGTCTCATCACGAGCGAGCGATTACCCCAAGCGCGGCAGTAACCGTTGAGTGATGTATTTGCAGACAGGCACGATTCACGAAACCGAGCGGAGAATACGTCTAAAGTGCGACGGTGTTAATTTAAATCGACGCAATCAAGGCGGGTATGACGCGCGGGAATAGCACCGACCTATGCCCGCCCTCTCGGATAGAGCTATAGGCCCCTGCCATGAAACACATCGGATTCCTGTCCTTCGGGCACTGGACACCCTCCCCCCAATCGCAGACGCGCTCCGCCAGTGACGCGCTGCTCCAATCCATCGATCTTGCCGTCGCGGCGGAACAACTGGGTGCAGATGGCGCTTATTTTCGCGTCCATCACTTCGCGCGGCAGCTCGCCTCCCCCTTTCCGCTACTCGCGGCCGTAGGCGCCAAAACCAGCCGGATCGAGATCGGCACCGGCATCATCGACATGCGCTACGAGAACCCGCTCTACATGGCCGAGGATGCCGGCGCGGCTGACCTCATCTCCGGCGGCCGGTTGCAGCTCGGCATCAGCCGGGGCTCGCCCGAGCAGGTGATCGATGGCTGGCGCTATTTCGGCTACCAGCCGGCCGAGGGCGAGAGTGATGCCGAGATGGGTCGCCGCCATGCGGACGTCTTTCTGGATGTGCTGCGCGGCCAGGGCTTCGCCCAACCCAATCCGCGCCCGATGTTCCCCAACCCGCCCGGCCTGCTACGGCCCGAGCCCCATGCGGAAGGGCTGCTGGAGCGTATCTGGTGGGGCGCGGGTTCCAATGCCACGGCCGTCTGGGCCGCGAAGCGCGGCATGAACCTGCAATCCTCCACGCTCAAGGATGATGAGACGGGCGAACCCTTCCACGTCCAGCAGGCCGCCCAGATCCGGGCTTTCCGCGCCGCCTGGGCAGAGGCCGGCCATAAACGCACGCCGCGCGTCTCGGTCAGCCGCAGCATCTTCGCCCTCGTGAACGACAAGGACCGCGCCTATTTCGGCCGGGGCGGCAAGGAAGAAGACCAGGTCGGCTTCATCGATGACCGGACCAGGGCGATCTTCGGCCGCAGCTACGCGGACGAGCCCGACGCGCTCATCGCGCAGCTCAAGCAGGATGAGGCCATCGCCGAGGCTGATACGCTGTTGCTGACGGTGCCGAACCAGTTGGGCGTCGCCTATAACGCCCATGTGATCGAAGCGATCCTGACTCATGTGGCGCCGGGCCTCGGCTGGCGCTGACCGTCGGTTCGCGAATTCTACTGGGGCAGTCATCCGGCCGCGCCTTCAGCGCTTCTGACTCGCCCCAGCGAATTCTCAAACAGACGTTGCTCTATTATGCAGGCCGGGTTTCCTTGATGATCACGGTTTCCGTGATCGTCGCCGGCTCCCAGAAAATCCGCCGCCAGAGCGCCGGCCACCATGGCGCCGAGGACAGGCGCGATCCAGAACAGCCAGAGCTGGGCCGTGTAAGCGCCCCCAGCGAACAGCGCCGGCCCCGTGCTCCGCGCCGGGTTGACCGAGGTATTGGTGATCGGGATCGAAATCAGGTGGATGAGCGTGAGGGCAAGGCCGATCGGGATGCCCGCGAAACCGCTCGCCGCACCCTTCGACGTCGTGCCGACGATGATCATCAGGAAGAAGAAGGTCAGCAGAAACTCGGCGAAGAAGCAGGCCGGCATGGCGAATTTTCCGGGGCTGAGATCGCCATAGCCGTTCGCGGCGAAACCATTCGGGACCCAGCCCGGCTTGCCTGACGCGATCAGATAAAGCGCCGCCGAGGCGACGATCGCCCCCAGGACCTGGACGATGATGTAAGGCAGCACATGCTTGTTGGCGCAACGACCCGCCGACCAGAGGCCGAGCGTCACCGCCGGGTTGAAATGGCCGCCGGAGATATGGCCGACGGCATAGGCCATGCTGAGAACGGTGAGGCCGAAAGCGAAGGCCACGCCCAAGAAGCCAATGCCGAGCTGTGGAAAAGCGGCGGAGAAAATGGCGGCTCCGCACCCGCCGAAGACGAGCCAAAAGGTTCCGAAGAACTCCGCCGCAAGCCGGCGCTGCATATCGGTCTGTAGCATGCGCGACACTTTCTTTAACCGACCCTCGCGGGGCCGTGGGGCCGGCACCGGCATCCGACACGACCTCGTTGGCGTCGATCTGTTAAACTCTTTCTATATGCTTAATCCTTTTCTATGCCTCAGCAACACACCGACTTTCGGCGTAGCCAGCTTTGCCGCACCGCGGCAAAGTCCGGCAGCTCTCGGCGCCCCTGCGCCGGGACATACCCCACCGCCAAATTGCCGATGGCCTCAGCCAGGGCTTAGGACCTTGGTCCGATATACAGAAGGCTCGGAAAATCGATATGTAGGCAGCCGGTGAAAGCTTCATCGGTTGTAGATGTCAGTTGTGGCTTGGATAGTTCCCGCGTCTTTGAAAAGGCTTTGCTTTAGATAAAGGCCCCGCCATGGCAGTAACGGCATTTCGCGACGAAGCCCGCGCTCGCTTCGCCAACTATGATGCCCAGCGGACGCTTTCCGACAAGGCGTTTCCTGCCCTTTGCTACGCGCCCTATACAACGCTTTACTTCGATACGCGCGCGAATGTGCGCGTGTGCTGCCATAATGCGCGTTTCCCCGCCGGCAATATTCTCGAAAACACCATCGACGAGATTTGGCAGGGGGCCCGGATCAAGGCTCTGCGCACGGACCTGGCCGCATACAAGTTCGGGCGCGGATGCGAATTCTGCGAGCTACAGGCCTCGGATGATTGGTTCACCAACCTCTCCATGAAGCGGTTCGATGAATTCGCGGTGCCGGATGAGGTTCCCGAATGGCCGCAGCAGATGGAGTTTTCCATCAGCAATGCCTGCAATCTCGAATGTATTATGTGCGCCGGTGCCTGGTCATCGACGATCCGGGCGCGGCGCGAGAAACTGCCGAAGCTGCCGCATCTCTATTCCCGCGAGTTTTTACTGTCCCTTCGCAAATATCTACCTCATCTGAAGCGGGCGAAATTTCTCGGCGGGGAGCCTTTCCTGATCAGAGAATATTACGTGATTTGGGACATGATGATCGAGGAAGGGCTGCTCACACCCTGCCATGTCACCACCAATGGCAGCCAGCTCAACCCTCGCGTGCGCCGGGTCATGGATGCCTTGCCGTTCTCAATCTCGGTTTCGCTCGACGGATCGACGAAGGAGACGGTCGAGCGAATTCGCGTCAACACCCGCTTCGACGAACTTATCCGGCACGTCAGGCACTTCCGGGAATACGCCCGGGCGCGGAAGACCTCGTTCTCCCTCACCTTCTGCCTGATGCGCCAGAACTGGCACGAGTTTGGGGATTACTGCGCCTTCGCGGATGAGCTTGATTGCTCCGTCGGCATCAACACCGTCCTCAACCCTCCGCAATTCGGCCTCTATACGCTCGACCCCGTTGGCCTCAGCGAGGTCGTGCGGGGGATGGAGCGTCAGGCCCCACGCCTCGAAGGGAGGCTAGGCCGCAACAAGACCGTGTGGTTCTCAGAGTTCGAGCGCCTGCGCCGCCGGGCGGACACGAACATGAAGACCCTCGCCCGCGCCTGACATGCACAGCTCCGCTCCGTTTTTTCTGTTCTCGGTTGTCGGCACCCAGCATGTCGAAGCCCTGCGGCTGCCTCTCATGGCCTTGCGACGCTATTCCGACAAGGACATCGTCGTCGTGCAAGGGCGTTCAAAGCTGCGCGCTGATGCCGCCTTCGTCGTCGATGTCGAGCCCCCCGCTTCGCTGACCGACCACCAGGCCAGCATCTGGCTGAAAACGAGCCTGCCGAAGCATCTCGCTCAGAATGGCTTCGCGGGGCGGCAGTTCTGCTACCTCGACAGCGACGTGATCGCGTTGACCGACGAGGTCAACAGTATTTTCGATCACCAGCCCGGCCCTGTCGCCTTCGCGGCCGATCATGCCAGCATCGACAGGTTCAGCCACTGGGCCGTTGATTGCGGCTGCCAGACCCATCTCTGCAACCATCTGCGCGAAGGCCTGCTCTGCGAGTTCGGCGTCGATGTGCTCGACCCCGGCTGGATGATGTGGAACGGCGGCGTGTTCTTGGCCGACGACCGCTCGGCAGACTTCTTCGATATGTGGCACCACTACACGAACCTGATCCTCAAGCGGCTGTACTGGCGAACGCGCGATCAGGCGACCCTGGCGACAACGGTCTGGCGGCAGGGGCTGCAATCCGTGCCACTGCTCCCGCCCCGGTTCAACTACATCCTCGACTGCCTCGCGGGGGTGGATGACGACCGGCGTCACGGCCTGGCGGCCAAAGACCTTCCCTCGCGCCCCGGCTTCGAGATTCGGCGAGCGGTTCGCGACGGGGCGCTGGTGTTCCTCCATTTGATCAACCAAGGCGCCGGCCGAACGGGCTGGCGGCATTGGGATGAGGTTTCCGCCCTCCTATCCACGTAACCCGAAGCGCGATTGATCTCCATGAACGTCCTGCGCCATCCGACCACAGGCTCGACAGAGAATTCCGGGAACACCGTGATCCATGGGATGTGGATAGGAACGACTCTCTCCCGCCTTGAACTTCTCACGATCGGCTCGTTTCTCCGCCACGGCCATGAGTTCAACCTTTGGGTGTATGACGCAATCGAAACGCCTCTGCCGGCGGGCGTCATCCTGCGTGATGCCGATGAGGTTCTGCCTCGAAGCATGATCTATCGAAAGAGAGCGGTCGATCTCGAAACCGGCGTCGGCGCCGGCAGTGTCAGCGGCGTCTCATCCGACCTGTTTCGCTACCGTGTTTTGCATCAGCACGGCGGCATCTGGGTCGATATGGACGTGACATGCCTGCGGCCCTTTACCTTCACCGAACCCTATGTGTTTCGCAGCCATCGGGTCGGCTGCGTCGGCAGCATCATGAAGGCGCCGAAGGGCAGCCCGCTGATGCTGAGAGCCTTTGAGGAAACCTCCGCGATCGCCAACGAGGAAACACCCTGGCTCGAGCCCTTGCGGATACTGAGCCGGCTCGTCGAAGAGGAGAATCTGCAGCATTACGTCCGCGATGACATTGCAAACCCGGATCTGTGGGCCGAGGCCATCCGCCCGCTGATCGAGGGCTATTGGGATGTCCCCGAGGAATGGGTCGCGATCCACTGGATGAACGAGGTCTTCCGCACGTTGAAGGTCGATGAAGGCCACTACAAGGGAAAGCGGATTCTGAACTACACGCCGGACAAGGACACGCCCCGGCCGGGCAGCCTTCTGCACGAACTGTACCGCTCCTTCGGCCTGACCGATGCTTGGGAGACGTACAAAGCGAAGGTGGAGAAGCGGCATGCGGAGGTGATTTGTCTCGCCCCCGCTCCTCGCGTCGCCAATATCCTCGTCGCCAGCCTGACCAGAGGCGGCGCGGAGCGGATTGTTGTCGAAACGGCGCAGGAATTGGCGCGCGCCGGGTATGTGACGACGGTCTATGTCCTGGCCGAGGTCCAGTTGGACTATCGCGTGACCGCCGCGCCGAACCTGACCTATAAGATTCTCGACGGCAACCGCCTGGCGAAGCTCAGAAGCATCGCCTTCGACATGGCGCGCGCGGGCAGCGACTGCATCCAGACGCATCTGATTTCGGCGGAGGATCTCGCCGTATTGTGGTCATTCGGGATCAGGACGATCCCTGTGATCCACAATGCCCGCGCGGGTTGGCGCGATTCCCCCGCGCGATACAACAGCCCCATGGTGCCGCTGGTCGTCGCCGTCGCCGATGCAGTGGCCTGTCAACTTCCGGAATCGGGCCTGGAACGCCCGGTCGTGACGATCCGCCACGAAATCCAGCGCCGGCCGGAGATTGCAACCCTCGGCGCCAACCGCCGCGCCACCCGGCGCCGCCACGGCATACGGGACGATGTGTTTCTCATCGGCATGGTCGGCCAGTTCAAGATGCAGAAGGCCTATCCGCGCGCCATTCGCGTTCTCGCCGAGTTGCGCCGGCACATGAATGCGAAGCTGATGATCATCGGCAGCTGGGACCACGACTATGGCTCCGGCCGCATGGCTTATCAGGAGACGATGAAACTCGCCGTTGAACTCGGGGTCGTCGCCGACCTCGTCCTGCCCGGCAATCTCGATTCCGTCGAGACATGCTACCCCGCCTTCGATGTCTATATGAGCACAAGCATCTTCGAGGGTTTGAGCATTTCGCTTCTCGAAGCGATCGGCCATGGCTGCAAAATCGTGGCGTCGGACGCCGGCGGCAACCGGGAGGCTCTGCCGCCGGACGCATCTCTCATAACCGATGGCGACGACATTCAAGCCTATGTCGATGCCTGTCGTCAGGTGGCGCAGCTTTCGAGGCGTGAGGTCGCGCCGATCCCGCCTCATCCGGACGCCGTGCTGCGGATGTGGGGTGCTTTGGCGCCAAGCCTGCCGCCCCGGCCGGGCAATGCCGTTCTGTTTTTGACAAAGAACCTCAATATCGGCGGCCCGCAGCGCGCACTGGTCAATCTGCTGCGGAACATGGACGCCGAATTCAACTGGATTGTCGGCGTCATCGGCCACACTCATGAGGAACACGGCGCCGAATTGGCGGAGGCACAGATCCCCGTTCTGTCGGCAGGCGGCCTGCAGGGCATTTCCGATCAGGCGGAGGCGGTTGTCGAATGGCTGCGCCGCTACAGGCTCGGCACGATCTGCTTTTGGAATGTCAGTGCCGAGATGAAGATTCTTCTGAGCAAGATGCTGCTCCATGAGCCGGTGCGATTGATCGATGTCAGCCCCGGCCCGATGCTGTTTGACGAGATGCACGGCGCCTTTTCGTTCCAAAGGCGTCTGGCCTTCACCGAGCAGCAGTATTTCGAGCGGCTGGACCATTTCGTCGCTCTCTATGATGATGGCTTGCCGGATGACCAGATCATGGCGCCGGAGAAGAAAAGCGTCATCCCGCGCGGCGTGCAGCTTCCGCGCCCATTCGTACCCTTGCCGCATCCCGACTTCCTGCTTCCCGATGGCTTCGATCCGAAACTCGCGATCGGGACATGCTGCCGCATCGTCCCCGACAAGCGCCTGCCGTTTCTCCTTGAGATGATGGATATCCTGGCGAGCGAACTGCCCGGGGCCAGCCTGACGATCGTGGGCGGCCCAGATGCCGGCAGCAGAGATTACTTTGATGACGTGACGCGGCAAGCGGCCGCCAAGCCGAATGTCCGCATGGTCGGGCCGCATTACAATGTCCAGCCCTTCCTCAGCCAGTTTCGGGTTTTTGTCATGATATCGCAGCGGCAGGGCTGCCCCAATGCTTCGCTGGAAGCCATGGCGATGGGCATCCCCGTCGTCGCCAACCCGTCGGGCGGGACGGCGGAACAGGTGATCGAAGGCGTCACCGGATTTCTGGTGGACACGCCGCTGGAAATGGCCCGTCGCGTCCGGCAGCTGCTGGTGAACGAACCGCTGCGGCTTCGCCTCGGGCGCGCTGCCCGTGACCATGCCCTGACAAATTTCTCGATGGCGACAATGGTTTCGGAATATCGCCATCTTCTTTCAGATCCGGCACCCCGACAAACTGGAGCGCTATGATGTTCAGCATGACGATCAACCTACCGACATCCCGCAGCCGTTGCGGCAGCATCACGCTCGCGCGGGAGGATGGACAGATCCTCCTCGACAGCAGGCCGGCCGCCGGGCTGGCCAGTTCCGGCCTCGCCGCCAAAAACTGCAATGAGACGCGGGACCCCGTGCTGCCTTACGGCCACGCGCCGACCGGCACGTTCAGACTGGCCGGAATATATGCTTCAGGTGAAGGCACGCGCCTGCCGGCCCGTTACTATGGGCCGCACGGAATTATTGCTCTCAATGCTGTCACGGGCCAAGCTCTCCTCGCGGCGGGCGCGGGGCGCGGCGACCTTGTCATCCATGGCGGTCCCGCAGGACCCAATGACAGCCTGCGCAGCACGGCGGGGTCCATACGTGTCGCCAACGCGGATATGCTGTCTCTTATCTCGCTGATCGGATCGGCGAATGATCTGAGCTGCCTGTGTTATATCGATGATGACGCACCTGGCGCACCGGTTTTTGATGATTTCGGATGCCGTCTGCCGGACAGGATTGATCCGGCTACCTTGGTGTCCCCGACCGAAGTTCGGGCACGGGTGCCGCAACCCCTTTCTCGCCGCAATGTCATGCGTGCGGCCGGCGCCGCTTTCATCCTTCCCATCGGTTTTGTTGCTGCAACGCCCGAGATCGCTGTCGCACAATCATACTAATCGAAATCCTGTGGCCTTCCGGTAATTCCAGACCCGGAGGGCCGCCTCGTCACGGGGTGGCCTGCGATGAGACTGCAACGGTCGTCTTTGTGCACCGTTTGATCGTTCGTTATTTATAGGTAACGTCTTCGTATATACTGTGCTGCGGCGCGCATCGCGGTCGCCCGATCACGGTACGCGCGGCTGTAATCGAACTGTCATTATTAAATGGAGGACACCTCATCTACAGGAGGCGCGCCGCTAGGATCGCCTAAGGAGCATTAGATGTCGTCGACCCAGACCCAGACCCTCACGTCTTTCACCGGGGGCGACATCGTCATCGGCGTCGTGGGGGATGTGAATGACAGCGGTAATTATACCGACAATCAGGCGGCCCCCATCGCCCTCGAAGAGGTGACGACGAGCGGCACCGCAGTCGGCCAACTCGTGCTGCCACAGACCACGACCACGGTCAGCGGCACGACCGAAAACGCGATCTCCGGCGAATACGGCTCCTCCTCCGAGGGGATTCTGCAGCTCGCCGCGAACGGCGAGTCCCTGGTCATCGGCGGCTACGGTGTCACTGCCGCAGCTTTCAATACGGGGGGTGCCGCGGTCTACGGCAATGCGGCGCTCGCTCAGTCCACCAGCCTTCTCAACAGCTCTTTCACCCCTGTTGCCCGCGTCGTCGCCGATATCAGTTATAACGCAAACGTTGATACGAGCACGGCGCTCTTCGGCGTCTTCAACACAAACAATATTCGCAGCGTCGCGACGGTGAACGGCACGAGCTTCTACGTGTCCGGCCAGGGCGTCAAAGGCGACACCACGCAGGGCGTCTTCCTCGCCCAGGACGGCGCCAATGGCGCCACCTCGATCGACGACACCACCGACACCCGTGAAGTCGAGATCGTCAACGGCATGCTGTATGTCTCGCGCGACAGCACGCAGGGCGCCGGCGGCACATCGAACATCGCCAACTACGGCACGCTTCTGCCGGTCTCGACGACGGTGGCGCAGGTTCTGCCCGGCATCTCCGGCACCGTGACCCTGACCGCCGGCCAGGCGAACAGCGTCAACGGCAGCGATGTCGGTTCCGTGGTCAACCTCAGCCCGGAAAGCTACTTCTTCGCCAATGCGACCACGCTCTATGTCGCGGATGGCGGCGCCCCCAAGGCGGGCGGCCTCGGCGATGGCGGGCTGCAGAAGTGGAGCTTCGAGGGCGGCAAGTGGGTCCTTGATTACACGCTCTCCTCCGGTCTCAATCTCGTCGCCAACACGGGTGCCGAGGGCACCACCGGGTTGATCGGCCTCACCGGGGAGGTCGTGGGCAATTCGGTCGAACTCTTCGCCACGAACTCGACCATCGGCGATCTCGACCCGACCTTCCTCTTCGGCATCACGGATAGCCTGTCCGCGACGACGCTGCCGACCAACGAGAGCTTCACCACGCTCGTCACGGCGGCGCCCGACACCAATATCCGCGGCGTTTCCTTCGCCCCGACATCGGCCACCACCACGCCGACATCGACGACGGTATCGAGCGGCTCACCGCTGAGCGGTGCCACGATCACGAGCGGCAGCACCTTCACCGTACTCTCGGGCGGCACGGCCACCGCTACGACCCTCCTTTCCGGCGCCACGGGCCTCATCTCCTCCGGCGGCACGGACATCAGCGCCACGATCGCGCATGGTGCGACGGAGACGGTTCTCGGCACGGCCTCCGGCGGTCAGGTTCAGGGCACACAGATCGTCAGCGCCGCCGGTGCCACGGTCAGCAACGAGACCGTTTTCAACGGCGGCAGTGTTGACCTGTTCCTCAAAGGCGCGCTGTCCGATGACATCACGCTGACCAATGGCGGCGTGCTCGCCATCAGCGGCAATGCCTCCGCCACCGACACGGTCATCAGCAATGGTGGGGTGGTGGAGTTGGAATCTCCTAAAGCGACGCTTCTCGGCGGCCTCACCTTCATCGGTTCGGGGTCGCTTGAGGAAACCGCGACCATCAGCTCGGGCTTCGGCGTCTCCGCCACCATTTCCGGTTTCGGCTCCAGCAATGTGATCGACCTGACAACGATCTCGGGTGCGACCTTCAGTGCTGTCAGCAGCGGCGGCGAGACGATCGCGACCGTCACCGAAGGCAAGAACGTCGAAACCTTTACCTTCGCCGGCAACATCGCCTCCTCCCTGTCGCTCGTCAGCGATGGCGGCACCGGGGAGAAGATCATTTTCACCCCGCCCACGCCGGTCAACTCGACGGTATCGAGCGGGTCTACCCAGACCGGTCTCACCGTCAGCAGCGGCGGCACGCTGACGGTCGCCGCCGGTGGCGAGGTCATCAGCACGACGGTTCTTGCCGGCGGCAGCCTCTTCGTCAACGGCGTTGACAGTGCGACGACCATCTCCTCCGGCGGCAGCGAAACGCTGCTCGGCTCCGCCAACGGCGATCAGAATCTTCGGCACCCAGCTCGTCAGCGCGGCGACGGCCGTTGCCACGGGCGAGACGGTCTTCGGTGGCGGCGTCATCGATCTCTTCCTGAAGGGCGGCGTCGTCCAGGGCGCGGTGGTATCGAACGGCGGCGAGCTGAATGTCAGCGGCAACGCCTTCGCCAGCAACACCATCCTGTCGAGTGGCGGCGTCCTCGACCTGCAATCGCCCAAAGCAAACGCCGTTGGCACCCTCACCTTCTCCGGCCCCGCCAAGCTTGAGGAAACCGATGTCGTCAGCAGCGGCTTTGGCGTCGGCGCCACGATCTCGGGCTTCGGCGCCGGCGACGTGATTGACCTGACGCTGTTTGGCTCGGGCTCTGTCTTGAGTTCGGCGGTTGTCAGCGGCAACGCAGTGGAAACTGTTACCAGCGGCACCAACAGCAAATTTTTCACCTTCGCCGGAACCTTCACCAACGGTTTCCAGCTTCAGCCCGAACTCGGGCTCGGGCGTGGAGATCGTCGTCAGCCCGCCATGCTTCCGCATGGGCACGCGGGTCCTGACCGAGCGCGGGCAGGTGGCGGTCGAGGCGCTGACGGTCGATGACAGGCTGATCACGGCTTCGGGCGATGTGCAGCCAATCACTTGGATCGGTCATCGCCAGATTGCCTGCCGCCGGCATGCGGAGCCGGAAAAAATCCTGCCGGTGCGCATCGCGCCAGGCGCTTTTGGGGAAAACCAGCCTGCGCGCGACCTCTATCTCTCCCCCGATCATGCGGTCTTCGCGGAGCGGGTTCTGATCCCGGTCAAGCACCTCATCAACGGCACCACGATCCAGCAGATTGACGTGGAAACGGTGGTTTATTTCCACATCGAACTCGCCGCGCATGACATCATTCTCGCCGAGGGGCTGCCGGCGGAAAGCTATCTCGATACCGGCGATCGCCGCGCCTTCGCGAATGGCGGCGAGCCGGTCGCGCTGCATCCGAGCTGGGCAAGCGAGGCGCGTGATGTCTCGCTGATCATGGAAGCGCTCGGTGCAGCGCCGCTGCGCGTCGTGGGCGCCGAGGTCGATTGCGTGAAAGCCCAGCTCGCCGCGCGAGCCATCGGCATGGGTGAAGTCGCCGCCGCCTGATACCTGAAAAAGCCATCCGATTCGCCGCGCCGCGATGCGCCTGAGCACCTATCGCCTCAGGCGCATCGCGCTTTCGTGATGCCATCATGAGGGGGATTGCCGGGAAAAGCCCAGCTCCCGAATGAACGCAATCGGTTGACCTATTTTCTTGTTACGCGCTGTGAGAAATATTGCATCGCAACAGTCACGACCTTACCGATACTTAGCGATTTTCTCGCTTTTCTCTTCACGATGTTGTGTTCCCAAACGCGCCGTGCGGCTAGATTATGGCAGGCAGATCTCCGCTATTAGGAGAAGCTGAGGCACCCGTTTGAGGAGCCCAATAAGAATAAGGGAAAGGTGGAGATGTACGCGACATCCAGGCCTTCGCGACAAGAACTTCTGGCAGCGCGGCCGGTTCTGATGGATACAGTTGTCTCAAAGGCGCGTCGATTCGCCTTGGCGCCCCGTGAAGGATATTTGGCGGGCTATTACCCACCTGTGAACCAATCATCGCATTCCGCGTCGAGCGAAGCATTTTCGGTGCTGTCGAAAAGCCCGGAATTGGGTTGGATCTATGCCGTGGCCGAGCTGGATATCCCGGCGGGCTATTACAGGTGGCATGTCGTCGAAACCGATGAGCACGCTTACCGGGTCGTAATCGACGTGATTGACAGCCAGGAAGGCGGCCAGTCCGGAGGGCATTAGAACGCAAATCTTCGGATCAGGTGATTCAACCTGATCCGATATTGCTCTAACCCTCCGCCGCCGCTGCCATTTTGGCTACAGGCCCTCGCCGCTGCCCGTTGCCTTCGGGCCGATCATCTGCTGCTCGTTTTCAAATTCTTTCAGATGCTTCTTGTATTGGTGAAGCTTGTACGCGCCGGTGCCGCAGCCGCCGATGGTGGCGGGAACGGTCGGATTCTGGGCGATCGCTTCGCTGTGGGACAAGCCTGACCCCGGCTGCGGACAACCATTGGACCCGGCATGAGCCGCGCCGATCAGGCTGCCGGAAGCAATAAGGACGGCGGCGCTTAAACGTCTCATTCGACGGGTCCCCAGTGTGACTGCTGCCTCCGACATAGCGAAACCAGGCCAGGAAGACCAGCGACCTGCCGGCCGCGCCTTGCGGGCCGCGCCTTGGGGTTGAGCAGACGACGGGTCTGTTGCTGCGCCCGCCGGGTCAAAGCCGCTTTCGGCGCTGCTCTATAATGTAAATGGCCGGAGTGGTTCCGAAACAGCTGCGAAATTCCGCGATGAACTTCGAGACGCTCATGCCGACCCGCCCCGCCAAATCCTCCGTGCCGAGGTCGTCCCAGAGCCTATCCTCGATATACGAGGTGACCGCATCGCGAAAAGCGTCCTCGTTCAATCGAAACCTCGGAATTTTTTCGCATTAATGTTACGTCATCGGCGCTCATCGTGCCCCCGCATCACCTCGGGCGAATATGATGTTTTCGTTCACGGTGTTCACAATTCTGCGATTCTTATAATTGCTGAATCGGAATATAAATCGATTTCCGCATCTATAGGCGAGGCAGTGAGCAGCGCGGTGCGCCGGACGCCATTGACGGAGGAACGATTTTCGCCCACCTCAGGCCGGGGCCAGCCGCCGGGTGATCTGATCGTAAATGTCCACAATCTCCTGCGCGACGCGGATCAGTTCAAAGTCCCACCATTGTTCCAGGGTGATGATGGGGCGGTGGTTGGGCGCCAGTTCGCTCATGACACCCGACCAGCGCTCGCCGAGGTCCGGCCATGGGAAGTCCCCGGGCTGGAGGGCGATCAGAATCCTTGGTCAGGGATGCGCGCAACCGCGCCTTCAGCGGCCCTGTCCCGGTCGCGAGCGTCCGGGTGGCGGTGTAAAGCTTCTCTCGGGTATCGTGGCCAACAGCATCGCTCACAGTCTTAAGGCGCTCCTCTTGCCCCAGGGCCGACAGCCGGCCCGGGCGGGGGGATACGGTGGTGATATTGGCCCAGCGGCACAACCCCCAAAAAACCTGGGCGCGGCTGCGCGTGGCGCCGCCCGTCAAGGGCCTTCGATGCATTGGATCAAATCAGCCAGCATGGCGTGAAGCGCAACGAGAACGCTACAACAACAAGTTAAAAACAATCAAATATTTGGCTTGGATCGCGGGATTTGTTTCTGTCATTTCTTTCGCCCTCCCAGCATCCGGGGCACGAATGATCGATTGACGAAAACAGCGATTTTCACGCACACTCCTTAGCTTGCGCCGACAAGTGCGGTAACGCCGCAATTCGCGGTCGCTGCGGCAGCCCTCCGGTGGGGGATCTGCCGGTAAGCTGAAACACCGAGAGTACGATTTGGACTTCCAGAAATCGAACAACAAGGGAGATCGGGGAGTGGCACGTCACGGTGACATCGCCTTTGTACGAATCGATCGAGCCCTGGAACGCGAAGCCGATATAGCCGCGGTGCTCGCGGCCTCGCTCATTACCCAGATCGGCATTTCCACGGCGGAGGACGCGGTGGAGATTTGGTGTCAGGTCCGCGAGCTGCTGGCCGCCCACCGGGACGCACAACCCATCTGACCGGGCTCCCCCGCAGGGCTGTTCCGCTCAGGCCTGCCTGAACCGTAATATCGGCGGCCTCTCACTTTTTTGAATATCGCCTCTGGCCGGCCCGCGAAACGCGGGTAGCTGGGTTGCGGCGGCCTCGGCACGGCCCCGGCTCCGCCCGCCGATCCTGGCGATCGGCCTGGGCCAACGGGTTAACCGATTACATTTGTGATGAGGAAATCCTTGCGTCCCGCGATTTGCTGCTTAGAAGTCAGCGCGATGGATGGCCTTGGTAATTTTTGGCTACAAAACACCGTGTGAATCGCTAAAAAAGTTTCCGGAGCACCCTTGGGAAAGTCCACAGGCACCGAGCCGTACCTCACCTGGTACTATAAGCTCGACCAACTGGCCGAATCTCTGGGGTCTAGTCTCGGGCTCGTCTCTGAGCCGACCTTCGAGGAATTTCTTGTCAGCTCAGTGCAGCTCCTGGAGCAGGAGATGCTCTCCGTCGGGTTAACGGCCGAACAGGCGGAGAAGCTGCTGGCCAAGTTCCGCCTGGTCGCCAGGACAACTCGACAAAAGTTCGTTGAGACGAATAAAGAGCCCGAGCAGCGGCGTTCCGACCCACCGGTGTAGACACACTCCGGTCACACTTGCTTCAGACGCTGCTCGATGATGTAAAGCGCCGGCGTCGTTCTAAAAACAGCGTGGAATTTCTCAATAAAAGCCGGACTGGTCATGTTGACTTGCTTCGCCAAGTCTTCGGTACGGATGCGTTCCCATAGCTTGACCTCGATATACGAGGCGATTGCATTGCGAAAATAATCCTCGTCCAACCGCCACCCCGGATGTTTATTGCCTTATGGTTACAAGCTATTCATGGTAACTGCACCCAATCGACCGTAACGAATATAACCTTTTCATTTAGAGTTATCACGATTCTGCGATAACGTTACATGGCCGTGGCGCAGAGGCCGAGTTGCGGGACGGGCTATATGTAGCCATTTCGATTCCGGACGAGAAGCTCTATCGTCCGACGGTCACTTTTTGCGTTTTCCTTGATCCGCCTCTTACTTTTTGGGCCGGGGCATCGCACCTTCCTGCCGCAGGCCATGCCACGCCAGGGCCGTATCGGCCAGGAACGCCATCAGCCCGGCGACGACGCAAAGCAAGGCGAAGCCGAAGGAAAGCACCGGCCAGTTCGCGTCCGACCTATCCCGCACGCCGCCCTGGAACAGGATAAAGGCGGTCCCGCAGGTGGCCGCCGCGCCGAGCGCGGAGAGCGAAACCGCGGCATCGAGCGCGAGCAGGCGGTGCCGCAGCCGAGCCTCATGGGCCAGGAGCAGCCGCCTCTCGCCTGCCTCGGGCCCCGCCCGCAGCAGCTCGGCCATGTGCTCATGATGGTCCGACACGCGGGCGAGCCGCGTGTTGAAGACGTTCAACAGCGTTGCCGCCCCGGTCAGAAGGAAGATGGGTGTGAGCGCGACCTGCACGATATGGGCCGTGCCCTCAAGGGCATCGCTGGTGATGGCGCTGGCGATCGGCATCGGCGGTCTCCTCCCCGCAGTAGAGGCCGTCGGCATCTCATAGGCCGTAGCCGAGATCAATCAGGCTTCCCGCGACCCCGCCCGGCGTGACACCGTGCAGCCATGAGCGAATCCGCGACCGCCCCGGCCGAAGCGCCGCAAACCTTCGCCGCCATGCTCGGCGACCCGAGGCTTTGGCTCATGACCGGCTTCGGTTTCGCCTCCGGCCTGCCGCTGCCGCTCTCGGGCTTCACCCTTCGCCAATGGCTGACCGAGGGGCATGTCGGGCTCGGCCTCATCGGCCTCACCGCCAATATCGGCCTTGCCTATTCGCTGAAATTCCTGTGGTCGCCGGTCTTCGACAATGCCGGCCCCGGCCCCCTGGCCCGGCTCGGCCGCCGCCGGGGTTGGCTGCTCGCCGTGCAGCCGCTGCTGACCGGCGCCTGTCTGCTGATGGTGCTGGCGAACCCGACCGCGCCGGCTCTGCTCATCGCCTTCGCGGCCATCCTCGCCTTCTGTTCGGCCAGCCAGGACACCATCATCGATGCCTGGCGCATCGAAACCTTTCCGCAAGCTATGCAGGGCACCGCGCTCGCCGGCTACATCTGGGGCTATCGCGCGGCCCTGCTCATCTCCGGCGCGGGCGCCATCGCGCTGGCCACGCCCTGGGGCTGGCACGGCGTCTTCGCCGCCATGGCCGCGCTGACGCTGCTTGGTCCCGCCGTCACGCTGCTCGCGCGTGAGCCGGCGGTGACAGCCACCGTGACGCATATGCTGGCGGGCCATGTCTCCTTCGCGCAGCGCTTCGCGCGCTCGGTCATCGAACCGCTGCGCGAATTCGCGAGCCGGGACGGCGCCGCCGTGATCCTGCTGTTCATCGTGCTTTTCCGCCTGGGCGAGGCCCTGGCCGGCACTATGCTGCCGCCCTTTTACCACCATCTCGGTTTCAACCGCGCCCAGGTGGCGCTCGCCAACGGCCCCATTTCGCTCGCCGCCGTGCTGATTGGCGCGGCGCTCGGCGGCTGGCTCGTCGCCCGAATCGGCACCGGCCGCGCGCTGCTCATCACCGGCTGCTTCCAGACGCTGTGCATGGGCATGTACGTTCTGCTGTCCTATTCGGCGGGCATCCACCACATGCTGATGGCGACCGCCGTCGTGGAATCCTTCTCGGAGGGCCTCGCCGACGCCGCCTTCATCACCTACCTCTCCTCGCTCTGTTCCCGCGCGCATACGGCGACGCAATACGCGCTGCTCTCCTCCATCGCGGCGCTGGCGCTGCGCACCGTCGCCGGACTGTCCGGCTTCATGGCGGCGGCGCTCGGCTGGCATGCCTTCTATGTTGCGACCGCACTCGCCACGCTTCCCTCCATCGCGGTGATGGTCTACCTCCTGAGGCACTACCCGCCCGAACGGCGGGCCAGAGCATGACCGTCGCAGAGGAGGCCTGACCGCATGGCCGTTTCCAAAGTTCACGCCAGCGCCACGGAAGCCCTTGCCGGATTGCTCCGCAATGACATGCTCATCCTGTCGGGCGGCTTCGGCCTCTGCGGCATCCCGAGCGCGCTGATCGCCGCTGTCCGCGAAAGCGGCGTCACCGGCCTCACCATCGTCTCCAACAATGCCGGCATCGACGGCGTGGGCCTCGGCGTGCTTCTGGAGACGAAGCAGGTGAAGAAGATGGTCTCGTCTTATGTGGGCGAGAACAAGCTGTTCATGCAGCAATTCCTCGCCGGAGAGCTGGAGATTGAGTTCAACCCGCAAGGGACGCTCGCCGAGCGCATCCGCGCGGGCGGCGCCGGCATTCCCGCCTTCTACACCCGCACCGGCTACGGCACGGCGGTCGCCGAGGGCAAGGAAACCCGCGAATTCAACGGCCACTGGCATGTCATGGAGCGCGGCATCATCGGCGATCTCGCGATCGTCCATGCCTGGAAGGGCGATACCGAGGGCAACCTGATCTACCGCAAGACGGCCCGCAACTTTAACCCGATGATGGCGACGGCCGCACGGGTGACAGTCGCCGAGGTCGAGGACCTGCACGAGCCCGGCACCTTCGACCCCGACCATATCATCACGCCCGGTATCTTCGTGCAGCGGCTGGTGAAGCTGGATGCGGTCGATAAGCGGATCGAGCAGCGGACGGTCCGCAAACGCGCCGCCTGACAGTCGGAAAGCGGTTCTTTTTTTTGCAAAAAAGAACCAAAAAACGCTCATTCACAAAGGGATCGCATTATGCCCTGGACCCGTGACGAGATGGCGGCCCGCGCCGCCCAGGAATTGCACGACGGTTTCTACGTCAACCTCGGCATCGGCATCCCGACGCTGGTGGCGAATTTCATCCCGCCCGAGATGTCGATCGTCCTGCACAGCGAGAACGGCATGCTCGGCATGGGGCCTTTTCCCTATGAGGGCGAGGAAGACGCCGACCTCATCAACGCTGGCAAGCAGACGGTGACGGAGCTGCCGACGACGAGCTTCTTCGACAGCGCCGAGAGCTTCGCCATGATCCGTGGCGGGCATATCAACCTCTCCATCCTCGGCGCCCTTCAGGTGGCCGAGAACGGCGACCTCGCTAATTGGATGGTGCCGGGCAAGATGGTGAAGGGCATGGGCGGCGCCATGGATCTCGTCGCCGGCGTCAAGCGCGTGGTGGTGCTGATGGAGCACACCGCCAAGGGCGAGGCCAAGATCCTGCGCGAATGCACCCTGCCGCTGACCGGCAAGGGCGTGGTCGACCTCATCGTCACCGAACTCTGCGTCTTCGATGTCGGCCGGCCTGGCCTAGCGCGGCCCGGCCTGACCTTGGTCGATCTCGCGCCCGGCGTGACGGTGGATGAGGTCCGCACCAAGACCGAGGCCCCCTTCACAGTGCATGAGAGCCTCGCCCAGGCGGCCTAACGCGAGCTTATGAGGCGGCGCGTAGGGACTCGTATTTTTCGAGCCGCCAGGCTTCCGGCTCCTCGGCTGCCGCGCGGTACCAGGCATCGACCTGGGGCTGCGCGCGCACGGCCCGGCAATAGTCACGGCTCGCCTCGCTCAGCGGCGGTGCATAAGTCAGCAGCCGGGCCACGACCGGCGCGAACATGATGTCGGCCCCGGTGAAGCGCTCCCCGAACAGATAGGGTCCGTCTTCGCCGAATTCCGCGCGCGCCTCGGCCCAGATCGCCTCGATCCGCGCGATATCCGCGAGCGCACCCGGCGTCTGGCCAAGACCCGCGTAATCCTCGCGCCCCAGATTCATCGGCATCGCCTGGCGCAATTCGCGAAAACCGGCGTGCATTTCGGCCGCGACCGCCCGGGCCACCGCCCGCGCCCGGCGCTTCCTCGGCCAGATCGTCTGGTCGAACTCGGCGCAGTATTCGATGATGGCGAGGCTTTCCCAAATCCGCGCACCGTTATGCTCCAGATACGGCACCAGCCCGCTCGGGGTCTGGCCCTGCAAGGCCGAAGTGGTGCCGCCTTGCAGCGGGATGATCACCTCGGTCACGTCCAGCCCGGCGAGGGCTACCGGGAGCCAGCCGCGCAGGGACCAGGAGGAATATCGGCGCGTGCCGATGACAATCCGACCGTCACTCATGGAAAAACCTCCACTTGTTGCGCCAGCCATGCACCATTGGCCGTGACCGGCGGCAAGAGCGTGGAGCGCATGGCGATCCTCCGCCCAGGCCGGGCCGAAAGCGATTTCGGGTTCATACGATCAAACATGGGTCATGTTACAACTACGTACCTATGCCGATCATAACGGGCGTTATAATGACGAGGTTATGAGCGGCAGCCATCTGGATGAAGATCTTCTCCTTCTCATCGGGGACACGGCGCGGCTGATCGGCACCTTCGCCGACCGGATCGCCCGGCGTCAGGGCATGACCAAAGCGCAATGGGTGGTCTTGCTGAGGCTTGAGCGTTACCCTGGCCTCTCGCAGAAAGATCTCGCCGAATTGATGGAGGTCGAGCCGATCACCATCGGCCGGCTCGTTGACCGGCTGGAGGCACGTGGCTTAGTGACGCGGGAAGCCGATGGGCAGGACCGCCGCGTATGGCGCCTGCAACTCACACCGGCGGCACGGCCGCTCCTGCAGATCATCGGCGGCCATCGGGCCGATATCGCGGCCATGATCGCCGCCGGCATCGGGGAGGAGACCGCGCGCGCGATGCGGAAGGGTCTGGAGCAGGCCAAGGCGAACGTGACCTACGCGCTGCGTGGCGCGGATGCCTACACCGACCCGCAGGATGACATTCAGACGAGCAAAGTAGCGGTAGTTCGATAGATGAATCGAATCTCAACCCGAGACCGCACGGCGGCGGAAGCCGCGACAACGGCAACGCCAGGCGTGATTTCGCCGGGTGCGTCCCAGGCGGATGGCCGCGCCGGGCGCGCGGCCGCGAAGCCCCGGCGCAGCCTCCTCAAACCCGTCCTCATGCTGGGCGGCATCGCCCTCGTCATCGTCGGCGCCGGCTATGTCTGGCTGACCGGCGGCCGCTTCATCTCGACCGATGATTCCTACGTCGAAGCCGCCGAGGTGAACGCCACGACAGACGTATCGGGCATCGTCTCCGAGGTGATGGTCCATGAAGGTGCGTCCGTCAAAGCGGGGCAAGTCCTGTTCCGGCTCGGCGAACGCCATTTCCAGATCGCGGTGGCCGGCGCGAAGGCGAAGCTTGCTGAAACAGCGCTGAACTTCGCCGCGATGAAGGAAGACTATCAGCGCATGCTGAAGGACGTGGACACGGCCAATGCGAAGGTCGCGGAGGATCAGTCCGATTTCGGCCGCTATGCCGCCCTCATTCACAGCGGCGGCGTAACCCGCGCGGAATATGACGACGCGAAATACAGGCTCGACGCCGATCAGGCCGATCTCGCGGCCTTGCAGGAAACGGCAAAGACGCAGCTCGCCAGGATCGGTGGCGACATCAGCCTGCCGGTCGATCAGTTCCCCGATTATCAGAATGCCGCGGCCAACCTTGCCGAGGCACAGCGCCAGCTCGACCACACGGTTGTCCGCGCGCCCTACGACGGCATCGTCACGAATGTGGAATCCCTTCAGCGCGGCCAGTATCTGACCGCCGCCTCCCCCGCTTTCGGCATCGTCTCGACCGATGATGTCTGGGTGACGGCGCAGTTCAAGGAGACGCAGCTGACCCATATGCGCCCGGGACAGCAGGTGACGATCGAGGTCGATGCCTATCCCGGCGATAAATGGACGGGCGTCGTGGAAAGCATCGCCCCTGCCTCGGGCTCTCAGTTCTCGCTGTTGCCGGCTGAAAACTCCTCCGGCAACTGGGTGAAGGTCGTGCAGCGCATCCCGGTTCGCATCAGGATCAGCAGCAGTCCGCAAGGCGTGGACCTCGCCGCCGGCATGAGCACCGAGGTCTCGGTCGATACCGGGTACAAGCGCCACGTCTCCGACCTCTTCTAGAGCGTGATTGGTTCGCTTGTCGCTCACCGTCACGCTCTAGGTTTTTGATTAAGAACGCAAATCTTCGGATCAGGTGAGTCCACCTGATCCGATATTGCTCTAACCCCGAGCGCGAGTTCAGCCGATGTCCGCCGCCGTGATGCCTGTTCCCCTGCATGACCGGATCGCGTCGGCGACGCGCACCATCATCACGATCTGCGTCATGCTGGCGACGCTGATGCAGGCGCTCGACAGCACCATCGCCAATGTGGCGCTGCCTTATATGCAAGGCACGCTCTCGGCGAATTCCGACCAGATCAGTTGGGTGCTCACCTCCTACGTCGTCGCGGCGGCGATCATGACCGCGCCTGTCGGCTGGATGAGTGCGCGCTTCGGCACCAAGAACGTCCTGGTGGTGAGCCTCATCGGCTTCACCATCACCTCCATGCTGTGCGGTATCGCCGGCAGCATCGGCGAGATGGTGATATTCCGCTTCCTCCAAGGCGTTTTCGGCGCGGCTCTCGTCCCGCTCTCGCAGTCGACGCTGCTGAACATCTACCCGTTGGAGAAGCGGGGTTCGGCCATGTCGATCTGGGGCATGGGCGTGATGCTCGGGCCTATTCTGGGCCCCACGCTCGGCGGCTACCTGACCGATCTCTACAACTGGCGCTACGTGTTCTTCGTCAACCTGCCCTTCGGCATCGCCGCGACGCTCGGCATCATTCTCTTCATGAAGGATGAGGGGGATCGTAAGGTCCCGGGTTTCGATTGGCTGGGTTTTGGCATTCTCGCGTTGGCGCTGGCCGGGCTGCAACTTGCGCTCGATCGCGGCGAGACCAAGGACTGGTTCGGCTCGAACGAGATCATCACGGAAGCGGTCATCGCCGGGCTCGGCTTCTACCTGTTCACGGTCCATATGCTGACCTCGAAGAAGCCGCTGCTGCCGATGGGCATCTTCGCCGACCGCAATATGCTCAGCGCGATGATGATGATGTTCCTGGTCGGCCTCGTGCTGCTGTCGAGTTCGGCGCTGATGGCGCCGTACCTCCAGAATCTCTCGGGCTACTCGGTGCGCTCGGCGGGGTTGGAGATGGCGCCTCGCGGTTTCGGCACGATGGCGGCGATGATGATCTGCGGCCGGATTGGCACCAAGATCGACGTGCGGCTGCAGATCCTCACCGGCATCGGGCTGCTGCTCACCTCGCTCTATTGGATGACGTTATGGACGCCGGATGTGTCCAGCAGTTGGATCATCACCGTGATCGTCGTGCAGGGCGCGGGCCTCGGCCTCGTCTTCATGCCTTTGCAGATGATCGCCTTCGCGACTTTGGCGCCGACGCTGCGCGGGGATGGCGCGGCGGCGATGAGCCTCACGCGCAATATCGGCATGGCGATCGGCACCTCCGTCACCTCGGCGATCGTCGCGCAGATGACGCAGTATGAACATGCCGAGTTGAGCTATTACGTGACCCCCTTTGCCCATGTCTTCACCTCGGGCGCGATGGCGCTGGTCGATCCGCACACACCGCACGGGGCGATGATGCTGAACCAGATGATCAATCGCCAGGCCAGCATCATCGGCTATGGGGACGCCTTCAGGGCGCTGATGATGAGTTCCGTCCCCTGCATTCTGCTGTTGTTCCTGATGCGCAAGCCGAAGGTCGCGCCAAAGAAGAACCCGGCCGAGGCGCATGTGGCGATGGATTGAGGCGGGTTTAGAGCAGATCCCGATCATATGGAATCATCTGATCGGGTGAAGATGCTCGTAAAAACAAAGAGCTAGAGCGGTGACTGTGAGCGTAAGCGAATAGGAAACGCTCTAGAGCGGGGTGGCGAGTGATTGGCCAACTCACACCGCTCTACAAATCGACTTCGCGGAGGCGACCGCTCCTTGGCTCGATCTCGATTCCGGAATCCTGCAGCGGCGACTCCGCGAAGAAATCGGCGAGCGTACCGCGCTGGCGCGTCTTCCGCTCCCGCTCCTCCGACGGCGCCGAGACAGCCGCGGAACGCCTGCTGTCTTCAGCCCCAACGTGTGATGCCACGGGATTACCCTCCGCTCATCGCACCCTACCGCCCCAGGGGCGCGAGCGGCTGGATATGGCTCAGCCGGCGGGACAGGAACAGCCCGATCAGGATCAGCGATCCGGTCATCAGCGTTACGCCAGACCAGCCGAAATGCCCCATGAAGACGCCGCCCGCCGTGCCCACCACGCTCGATCCCATGTAGTAGAAGAACAAATAGAGGGATGAGGCCTGCGCCTTCGCATGCCGCGCCCGCGCGCCGACCCAACTGCTGGCGATGGAATGCGCGCCGAAAAAGCCGAAGGTCACCGTGCCCACGCCGAGGATGATCAAAATCACGCTCCGCGTCTCGGTCAGCGCCGTTCCCGCCAGCATGATCACGAAGCCGACCCAAAGCACATGCCGCCGCCCCAGGCGGTTGCCGAGATTGCCCATCCAGGCCGAGCTGAAGATGCCCACCAGATAGGCCGAGAAGATGAGGCCGACCTCAGCCTGGTTGAGATTGAAGGGCGGCGCCAGCAGCCGGTAGCCGAGGTAATTGTAGATGGCGACGAAGCCGCCCATCAGCAGAAATCCCTCGGCGAACAGCATCAGCAGCGCGCTGTCCCGCAGATGGCCGAGAAAGGCGCTCGTCAACATCTCCAGCGAGAAGCGGCGCGGACGGAAGTTCCGGGATGGCGGCAGGATGCGCCAGAAGATGAGGTTGCCCGCCATCGCCACTACACCGATCAGCAGCAGCGCCAGGCGCCATCCGATATGGTCCGCCAGCACGCCGATGACGAGGCGGCCCGACATGCCGCCGAGTGCGTTGCCGCCGATATAGAGCCCCATCGAAAGGCCGGTGGAGCGAGGATGGATCTCCTCCGCCACATAGGCCATAGCGACGGCCGGAAGGCCGCTGAGCGTCACGCCCATCAGCGCGCGCAGCAGCAGGAACTGCCACCATTGCGGCACCAGGGCCGACAGGATCATCAGGACGGAGGAGGCCAGAACCGAGGCGACCATCACCGGCTTGCGGCCGATGCTTTCGGAAGCGGAGCTGGCGACCAGCATGCAGACGGCCATCAGCCCCGTGGTCAGCGACAGAGAAAGGCTCGCCCCCGCCTCCGTCACGTGGAAATGGCGGGAGAAGACCGGCAGCAGCGGCTGGATCGAGTAAAGCAGCGCGAAGGTGGAGAAGCCGGCCGTGCCGAGCGCGATCGTGGTCAGCCGAAAGGCGGCCGTGCCATGCGCGATCGGCTCGAAGGTGATCGGCTCAGGGGTATCGGTGCCGGAAGCCCCGCCATGGCCAGTCGCGGGGCTCGGCATCGGCCGCCTCTACTTCTCGACGAAGGCCTTTTCTACCACGTATTCGGCTGGTGTCGTGTGGCTGCCCTCGGTGAAGCCCGCGCCGCGCAGCCAGGCCGTCATATCCGCCAGCATCTCCGGGCTGCCGCAGAGCATGAAGCGGTCATCCGCCGTGCCGATCGGCGGCAGGCCAAGCTCCGCCGCGATCGTGCCCTGGCCGATCAAGTCGGTCAGCCGCCCGCGATTGCGGAAAGGCTCGCGCGTGACGGTGGGGTAATAGTGCAGCTTGCCGCGCACGATCTCCCCGATGAGGTCGTCATTCGGCAGCTGGTTTTCGATATAGTCGGCATAGGCGAGTTCCGCGACCTGGCGGACACCATGCACCAGCACCACACGCTCGAACCGCTCGTATATGTCGGGGTCCTTGATGATCGCCAGGAAGGGCGCCAGCCCCGTGCCGGTGCCGAGCAGATAGAGCGTCTTGCCGGGCAGCAGGCTATCCGCGACCAGGGTGCCCACTGGCTTGCGGCCGACCAGGATGGTGTCGCCTTCCTGGATGTTCTGGAGGCGCGATGTCAGCGGCCCATCCGGCACCTTGATGCTGAGGAATTCGAGCCCTTCCTCGTAATTGGCGCTGGCGAGGCTATAGGCCCGCAACAGCGGGCGCCCCTCCACCTCCAGCCCGATCATGGTGAACTGGCCGTTGAGGAAGCGAAAAGCCGGGTCCCGCGTGGTCTGGAAGCTGAACAGCCGATCCGTCCAATGATGGACCTTGGTCACTGTCTCGGTATTGAACGCCGCCATACCCGCACGCACCCTCTTGCTGTCTGGGACAGGATCCGAAAATCAATAAAACGAGGCCACAAGCTTCGTCAGCAGTTTATGTTGCAGTGCAGCTATGGCAGGCCGTGGCATAGGCGCGTAGCACATCCCTCACCGCCTCCACCGCCAGAACCCGTGCCACGGCCGGCAGCGCGCCGGTCGCGGCGCGGTCGTAGAAGCGCGGCAGGAACTGGCTGATCAGTGTCGGCGGGATGATCACCCCGTCCAGCCGCGCGAAAAGCCGATCTACCGCCGCCACCGCCTCGGGCTCCGGCCAGGCATAGCGGATGCGGTCGCTGTAGCTGTAGTGGCGCAGGATGCGCAGCGCCGCCGCCGAGCCATGGTAATGCGTGCGCCACGGCCCCGGGTTGAGCAGCATCAGCCGCTCCATCACCGCCGGCAGGGGCTCGGCCGCCGGGTCCAACTCCGGCACCAGGGCAGCCGCGATACTGTCCAGCGCATAGAGAGCTTCGCGCAGCGCGAAGGTCAGCGCCGGGCCGACCTTGAGAATGGGAAACCCGTCCCGCACCAGCGCCGCGAGCGCCGCCGGCGTCTGATAGTCGGTGGCGTGGGCCTCGAAGACCAGCCCCGGCAGGTTCTGCAAAGACCCGGTGAGCGCCGATGCCGCCGTGCTGTCGTAGCGGATGACGCTCTCATTGCCGTGTTCCACGCCGGGCTGCACCACCAGGGCGACGACACGCTCCAGCACCCGGGCCAGCCCTGCGGACACAAATATGTGCTTATGGATGCCATAGGTGGCGAGCGGCGCCTCGGGCGCCGTCACATGGGTTTCTGGCGCGGCCTCCAGCGCGCCGCCCGGCGTCGGCACCTCGGTGCCGATGATGTAATAGGGCCGCGTGCCGGCCTTCGCCGCCGCCCGCTCGGCCGCCGCCGCCAGCCGCGCCGCCCGCTCGGCCGTGACCTGATCGGGGAGCGCCGCCGGCTCACCCGCACAGCCCATGCTGGTATCGAGATGCAGCTTCAGGAAGCCGGCCTGAACGAAGGCCTCCACCATGGCTTCGGCCTCGGCCATCGCCGCCTCGGTGGGCAGGGCTTTCCACGGATTGGGGCCGAGGTGATCGCCGCCGAGGATGATCCGGTCGGCCGGAAACCCGACATCGCGCGCGATGCCATGCACGAAGTCACGGAAGCCGGCGGGCGTCATCCCCGTATAGCCGCCGTGCTGGTTCACCTGGTTGCAGGTCGCCTCGATCAGCGCCGGCACCCCATCCTCCCGCGCCTGGAGCAAGGCCGCTTCGATCACCAGGGGATGCGCGGAGCAGACGGAGGTGATGCCGAACGGCCGGCCGGCGGTGCGGGCGGGCGCCAGATCCGCGAGGATACCGGCACCCGGCGCCGGCGACCGTGGTGCGCCGGGCAGGATGCCCCGGCGTTGGGAGACGATGAGCGCGTCGAGTTCGGCGAATGTCGCCGTGCCCTCCATCGGCCCGCGCCGGGTCACGGCGAGCGCGCCCGAGGCCGCCGCATAGCGCAGACATTCGGAGACGCTGCGGCCCTGAAGCCGGCAGGTGATGAAGGCGGCGCCGAAGCAATCACCCGCGCCCGTCGGGTCGATCTCGGTCACGGTGAAGGCCGGCTGACGACGGTGCTCGCGCCCGTCATGATAGCTCGCACCCCGCGCCCCGTGCTTCACGACAATGGCGGAGACGCCGAGACCGAGGATCTCGGCGATCGCGCCCCCCTCCGTCTTCGCCTCGGTCAGCATGGTGAGTTCGGGGCCGCTCGGCAGATAGATGTCGCAGACGGAGAGCATGTGGCCGAGCGCTTCGCGCATGCCCGGCGCGTCCAGTATCTCCTTACGGATATTCGGGTCGAAGGAGACTGTGCCGCCCTGCCCCTTGATGATGCCGATGGCGACCTTCGTCTCCGCGATAATGCGTTCCGAGGCGAGGGAGGAGCCCATGACATGGAGGTGGCTGCTGCGACGAAGCAGAGCCAGCGCCGCCTCGGTCAGGCGCGTCTGGCCGCAGGCGCTGTGGCGGAGGTTGTAGACGAAATCCCGGTCGCCATCCGGCCGGTAGCGCACGAAGGCGCTGCCGGTGGCCTGGTCGGCGTCGGTCTCGATCGCGCTGACATCGACGCCGTCGGCGGCGAGCCGCTCGACATTGACGAGGGCGAAATCATCCCCGCCGACGCAGCTCACGATACCGCAGGGGAAGCCGAGCTTGCCGACCTGATCGATGAAGATGGCGGGCGCCCCGCTAGGATACGGGCCGACCAGGCCGATCGGCTCACGGAAGCCGTGGCCCGGCTCCGTCGCCATGATCTCCACCAGGATTTCCCCGATGGTGACGATCCCGCCCGGACCCGCCATGCCGTCTCCGAATGCCATCGCCGCGCTCCCCATGCTACACCGCATCTTTCCCGGCCATGCCGGGATGCCGATATGCCCTGACGCAGATTTGGTCAAAATGGGAGACAAACATGACGACGGCAACGGCGGTTATCGGCGGCGGCTGCTTTTGGTGTACCGAGGCGGTGTTTCTGGAGTTGGAGGGCGTTCAGGCCGTCAAATCGGGCTATGCCGGCGGCGCCACCGTGAACCCGACCTATGAGCAGGTCTGCACCGGCCGGACGGGCCATGCCGAGGTCATCCGCATCACCTACGATCCCGCCGCGATCTCCTACGCCGATCTGCTGCGGGTCTTCTTCGCCACCCATGACCCGACGACGCTGAACCGCCAGGGGAATGATGTGGGGACGCAGTATCGCTCGGCGATCTTCCCGGAGACGGAGGACGAGGCGCGGGTGGCGCGCGAGGTGATAGCCGAGATCACGGGGCGGGGCATCTGGGGCGGCCGGCTGGTGACGACGATCGAGCCGCTGACGGTTTTCTACCCGGCCGAGGCCTATCACGACGATTACTATGCGCGGAACCCGAATGCGGGCTATTGCCGGGTGATCGTGGCGCCGAAGGTGGCGAAGGTTCGGAAGGAATTCACCGACCGGCTGCGGCGGAAGACGGCTTGACGCAGCCCGGCGACACGCCGCTTTCGGGCGGGCGGCTGAAGCTCATTGATATCCCTCATCCTCTTTCTCGAGTTGCCTATGCCATTTGGCGCGGGCGACGGGATCATCCGGATCATAATGGAGATCGACTGTTACGCCGTCGAGATGCGACGCGACGATTATGGGAGAGGAAAAATTCGGGACGGTGACGCGTAGCACATTCGGCGCGGACCACACGATACGGGGACGATCATGGTCCGTTCCGTCCTCATCATACAAAAGCAGTTCCCTGTCGTCAGTCTCCTTCGGATGCTGTTTTGAGGTCAGGTAAACGCCCCAGGTGTCTTCGCTCGCAAGAACGCCTTCAACTATATTCTCCGCTACAGAGGCGATCCAAACGCCCGCTGACGAGGGCAGCCTCTCGACCTCAGTGTGAGTGTACAATGTTTTCATAAAAAAAGGACTTAAAACGACGATCCATATAAACAGACCGATCACCGCTAGACATAGTAATAAAGCAGCCCAAAGCGTTACATCCCTGGACAGCGGATGATCGTCCTTCACGGCTTTGGGTCCACTGCGCCAACCAATCCTGATCGATAGAGATGGTATCCAATATCGGTATTCTTGATATTTATGGTTGGAAGATGGATATAAGTTTTGTCGAATTCCGCATTTTTATCAAAATTGCTTGTGTTTGCGACAAGGTTCTCAATCCGTAAAATATCGTCCCTAGGTATTCCAGCTGCAGCGGCATAAAGTCCTATGATCACGGTCGCGTAGTCGACGAACTCATAACGATACTTCCCGCCAATTCGCTGCGCATCCCAAGGGCCCCAACGGCGGAATTGGTACAAAAGCAGTTCCCTGTCGTCAGTCTCCTTCGGATGCTGTTTTGAGGTCAGGTAAACGCCCCAACTATCCTCGGTCACAACTTCACCTTCAACCAGGTCCTCGGCCACGGTGGCAATCCAGGCGCCCGTTGGCGAGGACAGATGCAGGAAATCGGTATGAGTATAGATGGTCGTTGAAAATAGCAGACTCAGGACTAAAACGACAAACGGGGCGCCAAACGGACTCAACAATACTGCAAATATCACCAAGATCAGCAGCCCCCCCCAGCCTGCGAGAGAGGGTACGAATGTTTGTCACGGGCTTGGGGCTTTCACCGAGATCACGCCTGATCGATGCCCGGGCAGACGAGAAGCGGTAGATGACGAATCACGGAGACGTTCCGTGATCGCTATCGAGGTGCCTCTGCCATTTGGCGCGCGCCACGGGATCGTCCGGATCATAGTGGAGATCGACAGTTACGCCGTCGATATTCGTTGTACATATTTTCAAATACGATATATTTGGTACTGTCACACTCAGTTCGTTCCGCGCCGACCACGCAATGCGCGGGTCTTCCCCACGGTCCCCACCTGTATCGACACCCAACACACAGCTGGCATTGGTCTCTTCGGGATGTTCTTTCGAAATCAGATCGACGCCGGCCGTAATATCACTCAGCGGACCATCGTCGACGATATCCTCCCGCACAATGGCGGTCCAGGCGCCCGTCGGGGAAGGAAGTCGAACTAAAACGACGCTGCTATAGATCGGATCCGAGAACGTCGCCAACATTACCCAAATCGCAAGGATAGGTGAACCAACAATCATCACGAGGAGCCCCGCGGCCATCAGATCCCTCTTTGAGCGAAAGAAGGGGCGATTGCTCTTCACGGTTTCGGGTCCTCCGCACCGATCAAGCCGGATTGATAAAGGCGGTATCCGGTATCGGTATTGTGGACGTTCCTCGTTGGAAGATGAATGAAAGTCTTATCAAATTGTTCTTTCGTATCAAATCTACTCGTTTTCGCGACATAATTTTCAACCCACAGGATGTCATCCTTGGGTATTCCAGCGGCAGCGGCGTAAAGTCCTATTGCAACGGTCGCGTAGTCGACGAAGTCTTTATGATTCTTCCGACCAACCCTCTGCGCATCCCAAGGACCCCCGCGTCTAAATTCATAGATTTGATAAGCTTCTAACCCCCATCTCGCAATAACAGAACCTAAGCGCAGGCCAAGGTCCTTTTCTCCCCGTAGCCTCAGCCCCTGTGCGACGAAGAAATGCGGATCCATCCCCGCTGGGCGCATCATCTTCTGATTTTTGCCGTCCAAGTATGTATTCCCCATGTCGTCCACGAAGGGAATGGGTGTGATATCGGTCAGATCCAAGACAGGTGCCCCGGGGGCATTGGCCTTCGCTTTGGCAATGGAGCGCCGCAGATTTTCAACCTCGGCCGAGGTCGTCGCATCGCCGCCCCGCTGAGCACGCTTCCATTCGTCGTGTTGACGATATCGTTTCGAAACCTGAAATAGCTCCGCCCGCTCATCCGCCGTCATGCGGCTCATGATCAGATCCATACCCGCACGCTGCGCCGCACACGGCACATGCTCCGCATCGCGCCTCCGCATCACGGGCTGGGGCTGCGACACCGGCGGCGGGGGGCGACATTCGGGTGCCTGTCGTGGCGCCGGTTCCGCAGCCCTTCTCGGCCGTGGTTCCAAGAGCGAGACGGACCGGAAGGTCAGGTAGCGGGGGTTGCCCGGCACCTGCACGAACAGGTTCTCGGGCTGGGCCGGCGTGGCGGTGGGGTTGATCCGCGTATAGGTGAAACCCCGCTAATCCAGCCCCGGCGCCGGTAAACGCCTAACTGTCTAGCTCGGCCCCCGCGCGCGGGACCACGATCTCCACCGTCGTCCCGCCGCCCTTGGGGCAGATCACCCGCGCGATACCACCCGCCTGCTGCGCCAGGCCATAGACCATCGACAGGCCGAGCCCCGTCCCCTTGCCCACCGGCTTCGTGGTGAAAAACGGCTCGAACACCCGCGCGATCACCTCGGGCGGAATGCCGGGCCCCGTATCCCGCACCCCGATCGACACGTATGCGCCGGGCAGCAGCTCGCCCGTATCCTCGGGGTCCACCACCAGGTTGCGCGTCATCAGCGTCAGCTCGCCCGAACCCTCCATCGCGTCCCGCGCGTTGATGCAAAGGTTGAGCAAAGCCAGCTCCAACTGATCGGGGTCGACATGGGCGGGCCAGACATCCTCGGCCAGATCCTCCGCCACCGCGATCCCTCCGCCGATGCTGCGCAGAATGAGATCCTGCATTTCATGGATCAGCTCATTCGCCCGCACCGACCGCAAGGCGAGATCGCGCTGCCGGCTGAAGCTGAGGAGCCGCTGGGTCAGCGTCGTCCCGCGCTCGGCCGCCATCGTTGCGTTTTCAAGCAGACGTTGCAGCCGCGCGTCGCCGTCGTTGCGGCGCACGGCAAGCTCCAGGCTGCCCAGAATTGCCGTCAGCAGGTTGTTGAAGTCATGCGCGACACCGCCCGCCATGGTGCCGAGCGCCTGCATCTTCTCCGCCTGGTGCAGCCGGTTCTCCATCATCCGCCGGTCTGTCACGTCATGCTCCAGCACCGCGAGATAGGCGGGCCGCCCATCAGCGCCCAGGATCGGCACCCGCACCACCTGCACATAGCGCGTCGTGGCGCCGCCACCGCGTTCCTCCATCCGCTCCTGAGGGCGGCGGGAAGCCATGGCCTCGGCATCCGCCTCGGTGATGCGGCGCGCATCCTCGGCGGCACTCGTCAGCTCCTGCTCCCGGTGATGCAGGCAGTCCTCCGCCGGCCGGCCCAGCGCCGCCGCCTTGGCCTGGTTCAGGCGCACGAAGCGCCCATCGGCATCCTTGAACGACAGCCCGTCCTGGCTGCCTTCCATCAAGCCGCGCATCAGCGCCTGTTCCTGTCGCAGCGCGCGCCGCAGCGCGCACTGCTCATGGGCATTGGCGACCAGGCTCACCAGCAGCGCCGGTTCCCAGGGCTTCTGCGCATAGGCCGAGATGCGGCCGTGGTTGACGGCGTTCACGACGGCGCCGAGGTCAGCGTAGCCCGTCAGCAGAATCGTTTGCGCGTCCGAAATCTCCCGCGCGCGCGCCAGCATCACGTCGCCGGTCATCTCGGGCATGCGCTGGTCGGAGATGATCACGGAGATCGCCGGCTCGTCGGCGAGAATTTCCAGCGCGATCACCGGGGAGACGGCGCTCCACACATCGAACTCATCCTCCAGCTGGTCGCGGAGGGCGGTGAGAATCTCCGGCTCGTCGTCGACAATCAGGATCGTGCCACGCATTCCCGCCGTCAAACTCCCTTTGCTGGCTGCCGCGCTGAAACGAAGGGCGCGGCGCCCAATGGCCGCCCTGCGGGCGGCCTCACCGCGTCCCCCGCCGGGCCGGGCTGCGGCCCCATCTCCTGCGTGAGCGGCACGGCGATCCTGAAGGACGCGCCGCCGAGCGGTGAGCGCCCGACGGCGATCGCCCCCTTATGCGCCTGAACGACCGTATAGGCGATGGCGAGGCCGAGGCCGGTGCCCGAGCCGATCGGCTTGGTGGTGAAAAACGGCTCGAACACACGCTCCTGCAACGGCTCGGGAATGCCGGCACCGGAATCCTCGATGATGATGAGGTAGTCGCCGCCCTCCGCCGTCGCGGTGATGTCGATACGGCCGCGCTCCTCGATGGCATCGGCCGCGTTGCTGATGATGTTCATCACCACCTGATTGAGCAGCGCAGGCGAGCACCAGAGCGTGCGCGGCCCGTCGTAATGCCGGTGGACGTCGATCCGGTCGCCGAGCTTGGGGCTGAGCAGGGTCAGGATCGTGTCGATCGCCTCGCTGATATCGACGAGCTGGAAGCCGCCCTCATCCATGCGGGAGAAGCGGCGCAGGTTGAGCACCAGATCCTGAATGCGCTTGAGGCCCGCGCCCATCGCCGTCGCCCGGTCCTGCGCGCGGGTGATGAAGGTGCGCGCCTCGGCATCCTGGATCGCGTCGGGGCCGATCCTGCCCAAAAGCCGCTGCACCGTCGCCTGATGCGCCAGGATGAAGGCGAGCGGGTTGTTGATCTCATGCGCGATGCCGGCGACCAGCTCACCGAGCGAGGCCATCTTCGCCGCCTGAACCAGCTTCGCCTGCGTCTCGATCAGCTTGTTGTTGGCCGCCTCCAGCTCGCCATTGGCCTGGGTCAGCGCCTCCGCCATGCGTGCGCGTTCAAGCGTGATCACGCGCTCTCGCCGGTCAACCTCGGATTGCTGGGTCTCCTCCTGCAACAGCTTCCGCCGCACGATGGCCCGCAACCGCAGCCGCAGCATCGCGGGGTCGAGCAGCGCCGGGATGAACTCGTCGAGCCCTGCATCGAAGGCGTAAGACAGCCGCTCCTTGGAGACATGGCCCTCGCGCTCGATACCGATGAGCAGGAAGGACGCGCCGGCGGCCATCTCCCTCACCCGCAGGGCCTGGAGCGCGCGGCAGACGGCGACGCAGTCGAAAGCCTGCGCCTGCAGCGAGACCAGAACGCAGTCGACCGGATGGGCGGCATCGCCGATCGCGCGCCGCGCGGCACCGAGATCCGGCACCGCCTCCACCAGATAGCCGTCCCGCCGCAGAGCCCCCTTCTGGCTCTCCCGCGCCGCCTCATCGTCATCGACGATGAGGAAGCGTATCCGGCGGAAAAACGCGCTCTCCGCCGCCGGCGCTTTCTCCGCCGCCGGTGGCCGCTGGCGCAGCAGCGCGCGGATGCGAAGGATCATCAGATCAGGGTCGGCGGCCTTGGAGAGATAGGCATCGGCCCCGCTCTCCAACCCTTCCCGTTCCGTCTCGACCTCCGCCGCCTCGGTCAGCATCAGCAGCGGGATCGAGCGGGTGCGGCTGTTGAGCCGGATCTGGCGTGACAGCTCACCGCCGTTCATCCCCGGCAGGTGGTAGTCGGCGATGACAAGGTCGGGCAGGCGGCGGTTGAGGTGATCGAGTGCGGCCTCCGCCGATGCCGCACGATCGACACGGAAGCCCTGCCCCTCCAGCATACGGCGGATCATGATCGCCTGGGTCTCCGAATCCTCGACGACCAGCAGGCTGGGTATCCGCGTCTCTGTCACCATGGCTCCGGCTCCGTCACGGTCGCGCGCAGCATGGCATCGGCGATGCGGTCGAGCGGCAGAGAAAGCGCCGAGGCGCCGAGCTTCACCGCCGTCGCGGGCATGCCGTAGACGACGGCGGTGCTCTCATCCTCGGTGATGGTCGCGGCACCTGCGCGCCGCATGGCCAGCATGCCCTCGGCCCCGTCCTCCCCCATGCCGGTCAGTAGAACCCCGAGGCCGCGCGGCCCCAGCACACGCGCCATCGACTGGAACAGGACGGTGCCGGAGGGGCGCTGGCTGTTCACCGGAGGCTGGCGGCCGAGGCGCAAGGTGCTGTCCGCGCCCAGGCTCAGATGCTCGTCCCCCGGCGCGACATGGACATGGCCGGGGAGCGGCACCTGCCCGTGGCTGGCGATGGCGACGGGCAGTGGCACGATCCCGTCAAGCCAGGCCGCGAAGCCGGCCATGAAGGCCGGACCCATATGCTGCACGACCAGAACGGGCAGCGGGAAATCGGCGGGCAGCCCGCCCAGCACGCGCGCCAGCGCCGCCGGGCCGCCGGTGGAGGCGACAATCGCCGCCATCATCGGCGCGCTGGGCCGCCGCTCCCCGGCCGCGGCCGCCACCACCGAGGCGGCGCGCGGCACGTAATCACGCCGCCGGATCACCGGCACCTGGCTCATGATGTAGAGCTGCGTGCGGATCTTATCGGCGATCGCCGCATGGTCGGAATGGGCGAAGCCCGCCGGCTTCTCCACCACCGCCAGCGCGCCCGCCCGCAAGGCGCTCATCGAGATGCGGAGCGAGCCGTCCTCCACCGCGCTGGCGATCACGACGATCGGCGTCGGGTGGCGGGACATGATGATGCGCGTCGCCTCCAGCCCATCCATGCCGGGCAGGCGGATATCCATGGAAATGACATCGGGGCGCAGCTGGGGAATGGCCTCGATCGCCGCCTCGCCCGAGGGGAAGATGCCGCAGACTTCCAACCTCGGATCCGCGCCGATGATGATGCGCAGCAAGTGCTGGACGACCGGGCTGTCCTCAACCACCAGGACCCGGACGCGATCGCTCGTGATAGTCCGTGCGAGACCCGCTTTCACAGCAGCCGCCTGATCGCCCCCAGCAGATCCTGCTGATCGAAGGTCTGCTTGGCGATGTAAGCGGCCGCGCCGAGGTCGAGCCCGCGCCGGATATCGGCGGCGGCTTCGCGCGATGTCATGATGACCACGGGAATTCCGGCGAGTGCCGGGTCGCCCTTCATGGCCTGAAGCAAAGTAAACCCATCCATACGTGGCATCTCAATGTCGGCGAGCACCATGTCAACCGCAGCCGGCTTCCGGCTTGCCCCCCGGCCATCACTTTGGCTTCGCAGCATCTCCAGCGCCTCAAGCCCGTCCACCGCCGTCAGCACACGATAACCATGTGCTTCCAGAATACTTTTCTCCAAGGTGCGGCTGGTAATGGAATCATCGGCGACAAGGATGGTGCGTGCGTTCAGCACCTCATCCGCCGAGGCGCTGTCCGCCGCCACCTCGCCGCCCCAGCCGCCGCGCTGGCCCCAGGCGGCGACGATGCCGTCCGGCGAGAGCAGGGCGGCCGGCGCCTCGCTCTCGATCATCAGGAAACCGGCCACGAGATCGGTATCGAGGCCGACGACCTCGGCGCCGTGGGAGAGCAGGCGGCGCACGTCGTGGAAGCGGTCAACGGCGAGCGCCAGCATCTGGCCGAAGGGGCCGCCGCGCATCACGGCCAGTTTGACATGGCCCTCATGCACCGGCAGGGCGCCCGGCCCCATGCCGAGCAGCTCGGCCAGCACGGCGACCGGCGCGGTGCGGGTGGAGGCCGGCCCGTCGAGGCGAACGCACATCTGCCCCGCCAGCGGCTGGATGCGGCTGACCGGCACGCGCAGAAGGCGCTGCACCGCCGCCGATGGCAGCCCGACCACAACGTCACCGAAACCCAGCAAAAGCGCCGTCTGCCGCGCGACCGAAAGCGGCACGGCGATCTCGACCACGGTGCCGGACCGGCCCGGGCCGCCATCACCCATGCTCATCCGGGCGCTGCCGTCGAGCGACCGGGCCGCCTCCGCGACGATCGAGAGGCCCATGCCCCGGCCGGAGAGCGCACCGATATCGGCGCGCGTCGACAGGCCAGGCTCGAACACCAGCGCCAGCAACTGCGCGGGCGTGGCTCCCGTCGCGGTCTCGGGCCGAAGCAACCCGCGCTCCACCGCGCGGCGCCGGATCGCCTCCAGTTCCGGGCCGGGCCCGTCATCCGCAACCCTCACGATCAGCCGGCCACCGCCGCTGCGCAGGCCAAGGGTGATGCGCGTGGCCGGCGGCCGCCCGCGCGCCCGACGACGCGCGGCGGGTTCCGCGCCGTGGCTCACCGCGTTGCGCAGCAGTTGCAGCACCGGGTCGCGCAGCCGCTGCAACACGCGCCGGTCCGCCTGCAGGCCCAGCCCCAGGAATTCAGCCTCGACCTCCACCCCCTCATCCCGCGCCAGGTCGCGCAGCATGCGCGCCATCGGGCCGAAGACCGTCTCGGCCGGAACCAGGCTGATACGGTCCACATCCTCCCGCAGCCGGCGCAGCCCCTCATCCAGGGCCCAGCCGGAATCGCGCAGATCATGGCGCAGGAAGACCGCGTCTCGCGCCAGCGCCGCGAGTTCACCGGCGACCTCGGTCAGGATGGCGGGCGCGTTCTGCCGGTGGAACAACGGCGCCATGGCCTGGCGGGCGCGGCCAGCGGCCGCTTCTATGTCCCGTACCCGGCGGCCGAGCCTGTCCTGGCGTTCCGCCGCCTGGGCAAGCTGCGTCGCGGCGATCATGAGATCGGTGACTTGACCGGCCTCGACCCGGACGAAGCCGGTCGGCGCCTCCTCGGCCATCGCCGCAGGGGCCGCCGCGCCGCCGCCGCCGATGGCGGCCTCCGCTGCTCCGCCGATGGCGGCCTCGATCGCGGCCTCGATCGCATCGAGCCCCGTCTCGATCGCGGCACGCCGCTCCCGCCCCAGGCCCGCGCCCGCCTCGATCACGCTCGCCATCTGCGCTTCAAGATCGTGGGAGAGGGTCTCGACCGCCGGTAGATCGACAGCGCGGGCGGCCCCTTTGAGCGAATGGAGGCGACGGAAGATGTCCCGCAGGTCGGCGGTTTCCCCGCGCCGGGAGGCCGCGAGCGCCGCGCGCACCACCGAGAGGTGGTCGCGATATTCCGCGTCGAAGGCGGCGAGCAGTTCCCGCCGCAGATCCGGGGCTGCGTCCGCCAGGGGGTCAGGCACGGCCGGGCCTGTTTGCGAGGCGCCTATGGCTCACGCTCTAAGCCTTGTAGCGCTCGCCGAGCGACAGGAGCTGCCGCGACAGATCGGCGAGGTTGCCGGCGGCCGTGTCCAACTCCCTGGTGCCCGCCGCCGTCTGCTGGCTGGCCTGGCGAATGTTCTGCAACGCACCCATCACCTGCTCGATCCCGATCTGCTGCTGGTTCGTCGAGGCCACGATCTGCTGGAAGGTCTGCACGCTCTCCTGCACGCTCGCGGTGATCTCCTCGATCGTGCGCTCTGTCACGTCGGAACGTTCCCGGCCGACGGCCACCCGCTTCACCGCCTCCTCCGTCAACATCACCGATGTATTAATGCCGCGTTGGATCTCGCCGAGAATTGACCGCACCTGCACGGTCGCCTCCTTCGCCTGGTCGGCGAGCAGCTTCAGTTCGGAGGCGACGACGGCGAAGCTGCGCCCGTTCTCGCCGGCGGCCGCCGCCTCGATCGCCGCATTCAGCGCCAGCAGATGCGACCGTTCCGAGATGTCGTTCACGGTCATGATAATCTCGCCGATCGCCTGCGTCTTTTCGCTGAGTGCGACGATGTTGGTGGCAACGATCTCCCCCTGATCGCGGATCGCGTCCATGGCGCGGGCGGCGTCGGCCACCGCATGCAGCCCGTTGGCGCTGGTCTGCACCGCCGCCTGCGCCGCCTGGATAACCTCCTGCGCGCGGGTCGCGATACGGGCGCCGGAATGGGTGATCTGATCCGCGGTCGCCGCCGTTTCCTGCAAGGCGGCGAGCTGTTCCTCGACGCTCGCCGCCTGCTCCTGGGTCGAGGCGCGGATCTGCGCCGCCGAAGCGTTCAGCGCGCTCGTGATCTCACGGCTCTGCCGCCCGACCTGCCGCAGGCTCTCAGCCATCGCGTTCAGGGTGGCGCCGAGCCGGCCCAGCTCATCCCGCCCGACCCGCAGGGGCTCACCCGAAAGATCGCCCTGGCCGACGCGCTCGGCGAAGGCGATGAAGGCGTCCAGCGGCCGCACGATGGAGAGCAGGAGCGCCCAGGCAATGCCGATGGACACGACCAGGGCGACAATCACCGCCCAGGCCAGCAGGGTGCGGCTCTGCGTGTAGATTTCCTCGATCCGGGCCTCGCCGGCCCCGCTGCCGATCTGCAGCGCATCCTCGGCGCGGCCCAGAGTCGCCCCGAATTCGACATTGTCGATGACAAGCTTCGGCTCCGCCGCGATGACGGCCTTGAGGTCGCCTTGCTCCATCGCCATGAACTGGCTCATCGAACCGGCCCGCAGCACGGCGAACTGGCCTTCCGCCTGTTGCAGGAGTTCCGTGATCTCGTGCCAGCTATCCGCGCGGCCCAGGGCGCCGGCCGTCAGCGCCTCCTGCTCGTAGCCGGTGGTGGTGGCGACCGCGCGGTCAATCTGGGCGGCCCCACTGTCAACGAGGCTCTTCCACCGCGCCGAGGCGGCCGAGAGGCTGGCGGCGTTGGTCAAGGCCGCCACGCTGCCGGCGTCCGCCGAGGCTGCGGGATGCTGGTACTGCGTCATAAAATCGATGACGGTCGCGCGCCGCGCATCGATCATCGTCACCTGCGTCTGCACGATGTCCTGAAGCGCGCGATAGGCCCAGATATCGTGGGTGACGATCCCCTCGGTGGAATCACGCACGACGCCGATCCGGTTCAGGCCGAAGAACCCCACCCCGATGAGCAGCAGAACGCCGACGAGGAAACCGAGAAGCAGCCGGGCAGCAATGGTCACGACGCATGGACTCCGCAGGAGGCGAGGCAGGCTAGCCCCAATCCGTGCCGTTTACGAACGGCCGAGGCGCGGCAGCAGCTCCGCCGTGTCGAACGGCGCCACCAGCCGGCCTTCGAACGCGGCGGTGGTGGCGCCGTCCCCCGCGATATCGAGCCGCCCGAGCACCCTGTCGACGGCCAGGGCCAGATAGGGCGCGCCGCCGCGCAACAGCAGCAGATGGCCGGGCGGACCCTCTTCCTCCGTCGCCAGGCCGAGCAGGCGGCGCATGCAGATGACGCTGTAGAACCGCCCGGCGCGGCCGATGATGCCAAGGCAGGCCGGTTCGCGCGTCGGCACCCGCGCACAGCCGGCAAAGGGGATGACGACGGCCACGGCCGCCACATCGATGCCGAACAGGCTGTCGGCCGCGCTCCATACGAGCCGGGTGTGGACCGTCTGCCGCGCCCCCGGCGCCGCCCGCGTCGCCAATGCGACCGTCCGCCTGTCGAGCAGGGACGCCGCCCTCACCGGCTTGGGATCGATCATGGCCGCCGTACCCATGCCGGCTGGCGCGGCCGCAGCCGCATCTCGATCCGCTCGATGAGGTCGCGCGGGGTCAATCCGTCACTTTCCGGCAGCGGCTCCGCCTCCGGCAGGCCAGCGCATAGCCTGATCACCTGGGTCATCAACCGGCGGCCGGCATCCGGCGTCGCCCCATCCAGCAGCAGCAGGCCGAGATGATAATGCGCTACCACCATGCTGCCCGAGAGGTAAATGGCGCGGCGGAGCGCTCCCTCGGCGCGGGTGCGCTGCCCGGCGGCCTGAGCCACGAGCCCATCATAGAAATGCAGGCGGGGATCGAGCGGGTAGGTGCCGATCGCGCGCGCGCAGGCCATCGTCGCCTCGCCCAGCCGCCCGCCATCGGCGAGCGCGCGGATGGCGGCGATCATCGCCGGCGCCTCGGCCGGCGGCGCGGATGGCGGGGCCTCAGCCGGCCGCGCGGATGGCGGCAAGCGTGGCCTTCGCTCAGCCCGGCTGGCTTGGCCGCGCGGCCGCGCGCCCGGCCCGACCCGGCCCGGCGCCGCTGGCGTCATCTTGCCGAAACTGATCGGCGGCTGCCGGGGCGGCACGCAGCCCGGCGGGCGAAAGGCGATCGTGCCGGTAAGCTCGACGATGCCGAGATCCTGCGGCAGCCCCACGATCGCATCCGAATAGCCCACCATCAGCCAGCCATGCTGGCCGAGACAGCGGCCGAGCGCCGACATCATCGGCGCGATGCTGTCCGCGCTGAAATAGATCAGCACGTTGCGGCAGAGGATAAGATCGAAACCCGCCCATTCCGGCCCCGCCGGCCCTTGCAGGAGGTGCAGCAGGTTGTGCTGCACGAAGCGGACATGGCGGCGGATGCGGTCATCGATCCGCCAGTGCCGCCCGTCCTCCGTCAGGGTGAAGTTCCGCGCCCGCTCCTCATCCGGCATCCCGCGCAGCGCCCAGTTGCCGAAGCTGCCCTCCCGCGCCTTCTCCAGAAAGCGATGGCTGAGGTCGCTGCCGAGGATGTCGATCACCCAATCGGTGATCCCAGCACCCAGCAGCCGCTCCAGCAAAATGGCGACGGAATAGGGCTCGGCACCCACGGCGCAGCCCGCGCTCCAGATTCTGTAAGCGGCGCGTGTTCGCGTTCCGGGCGATGATGGCGGGCAGGATCACGGTCTGAAGCGCGGCGAACTGCTCGGTATGGCGGAAGAAGAAGGTCTCCCCGATCGTGATCTCGGCCTCCAGCTCGCGCCATTCCGCCGGACCCTTGGCGGGGTGGCGGAGCACGGAGAGGTAGTCCGACAGTTCCCGGCAGCCGGTGGCGTTCAGCCGGCGGTCCAGCCGGTCCCGCAGCAGATTATCCTTATCGGCATAGTAATGATGGCCGGTGCGATCGATGATCGCCTGCTTCAGCGCGGCAAACCCCTGCCCTGCCGTCTCGGCCGCCGGATCGCGCGCCGGAGCAGCGGGCATCAGCGATCGCCGCCCGGCAAGGTGAAAGCCGCGTCCCGCACCGTGGCGCGCGCGGCGAAGGCCTCCAGCCGCGCACCCTCATGCGCCGCCAGCAAGCGCGCGGCCGTCACCACGGGGACCAGCGCGCCATCGAAACGGATGTCGCCATCGACGCAATCGTTGAAGCTTTCACCCGGGGCCAGCAGCGCCGCCTTCACAGCCACGCTATCGGTCACCCGATCGACGAGCAGAGCGAGGCGTGGCCGGCCCGGCTGCTCGGGCAGAAGCAGGAGATGGTGATAGAGCGGGTGCCCCTCGGCCGGGCCGGGAAGCCCGAGCAGAAACGCCAGTCGCAGGACCAGCACCACCTCGCCCCCAAGGTGAAAGGCGCCGACCACGACGGGCGGCGCCTCGGGCAAGGGTGCCAGACGCGGCAAGGGCAGGATTTCGACGACATCGCGCTGCCGGATGGCAAGCGTCTGGCCGGAAATCCGCATCAGCAAGACCGAAAGGGGAACGTCGCTCGGCGTGTCGGAAGCCATTCCTTATAGTGGCACAGCGCGGCCGCGCCGTCGCCGCCTCAAGCTCTCGCGCGCGTGAAAATACGCCGGTCGAGGCCGGGTTAGACGCCCTTTTTATGCTGCCGGTGAGCCTGCTCCGTCTGGAACCGATCGCTCGTCGGATGGCCCTTCGGCTCGTCATCCTTGCCGACCGGCGGGTTATGCCCCTCGGTCGTCGGCTCCTCTGACGGTTCGCGGCTCACCGCCTCCGCTTGCGGCCCCCGCGCTTTGGGCGGTCCCGCCTGCTTCGCATGTCGCGCCATGGACTTCCGTTCCTCCCTCCTGCTCTTGCACGAGGATATGGGGGCGACAGATGCCGCTGCTATACCTCCGACAACACATGCCGGATCGACGATTCCCTGCGGAAGGCGCCGCTCATGCGGAGTGAGCCGCCGTCGCGCACCACCTCCTCGAACAGCGTGCTGACCTCGCCGCGCTCGTCCAGAAACACCAGCCGGCCGTCCCGCAGCGCCCAGGACTCCTCATTCGCGTGCCGGTAGCCGTGCAGCCGGCCACCGGTGCCGAGGGTGATCCAGGCGATGACCGCCCCATCCGCACGGCCGAAGGTGAAGCTCCGCTCCTCAAGATCCTCCGACCGCAGGATGGTGGATGTTCCGTCCGCGCTCTCGTCATGATCGACCCAGGCGAGCGCCAGATGATCGGCGGGCGGCGCGATCTCCACCGCCGGCCTTGTGAAGTGTCGCGGATCGGCGGGGGATCGCGCGAAGCCGCATTGCGCATAGACGGACCTGCAGACCATGTTCGCCTCGGTCTCGACAACCTCGGCCGTGAAGCCATCCGGCGCGCCCTCTGCCCGCTCGCGGCGAAGGATCGCGTTGATGACCGAGGTTTCGATGTCCAGCCCCAGTACCCGGCAGCTCATGGCGAACTGGATGAAATGGCGCTGCCGGTAGAGGATCACGCCGACAAGGCCGTACTGGCTGTATTTGTCCTCCACCGTGAAAGCGAGGATCTTGCCGCCCTGACGGAACAGATCGGCGATCTGCCCATGCGCCCAGCGAACCCCGGTGGTGTTGAACTGATTCGTCTTGTTCAGCAGTTCGAAGGCGCGGCCGAAGCGCGGGTCGGCCGTTGTTGTGATGGTGCAGAGCTGCACCCGGCAGCCGAGCCCCGCCAGGAAGGCGGCGCGGGAGATCGCGCCGCGCTCCTGCTCCCGCTGCTGCTGCTGCCGCATCAGGGTCTCGCGTTGGGCCGATTCCCGCGTCAGCCGCAAGACCTGCGTTTCCGGCGACCAGAGCAGGATGCGCCGGGTGACAAACGGGTTGCCGCCGATGGCGCGGATGCCCGGCAGCGCCGCCTGCACCGCCGCCCGCTCCACCGGATTGTCATCGACAAAGAGGACATTGCGGGGCGTGAGGCTGGCGCCACGAATCATCCGCGCGATCGTCTCCGCTTTCGGCGCCCAGCCGATCTCCCTGAAGACGAAATGGTCCAGCGTCAGCCAGCCGGCGGGGATGGCGCGGCCCCAGCGTTCGGCGACGAGCCCGGCATCGTTCTTGGAGGCAAGCGCCGTGATGATGCCCCGCGCGCGCAGATGCTGCACCGCCTCCCACAGGCCTGTCGGCCAGCCATGGAACACCGGCCAGGCGATGCCGTCGCTGTAATGCTCGGCGATCTGCCCCCGCCAGAGTGTGTCATCAAGGTCGAAGACGACCATCTTCACGCTGTCGATCTGATGCACCGTGCGATATGTCGCGACGCATTGGCGCCATAGCGCCTCGAACACCTCATCCGACCGGCTCTCATAAACGTCGTCCAGCAGCGGCAGCGGCTCGATCCGGCCCGGCTGCGGCGCGTTGTGCGCAGGCGACACGTCATAATCACGCTCGACCGGGAACCAATGGTTTCCATGCGTGTAGAAGTTCAGCACATCGTCCTGGAAGTAGCGCTTGCCGACAGCGGCGCCCACGGCCTCCACATCGGCGACGAAGACATTCTCCCGCGCGCCCACGAGACAGGCGAGTTCGTCATTCAGTTGCTGGACCAACCATCGCAGATCGCCCTGTCCGCCGGCTTGCATGAGGGCGGCCGCGACCGCGCGCTGCGGCACGGGGAAATTGGCGACCAAGCTCATCACCCCGAAGCGCGCGTTGTAGGCGAGGCTCGCGTCGAGCTGATGACGCAACGCGATCTTCGCGCTGTGCAGCACCGCTTCGGCACGTTCCGCGAAGCCCGTGAACCCGATCACGCTGTCGGGGATCAGGCTGCGCAGCGGGATCTGGATGACATGAAAATCATAGCTGTCGGGGGCGGAGGGCGGCTGCCCGGGCAGTTCCGCCAGATGGTTTCGCGGCCATAGCTCGACCGCTGTCCCCGGCGCATGCCGCTTGAGATAATTCTCGAAGGAGAGCGCATTGCAGGAGCCGATGATCAGGACCCGCTTGATGTCCGTCCGGGTGACGGCAAGGTCATCCGGATAGAGGAATTCGGCAGTCCGCATCGCTTCATCCCCGGCCGATCCGCGTCCGGGTATGTGGCGCCTCACCTCATGCCCGGGCAGCCACCGGGTAGCACAGAGACGTTAACGTGCCGCAAAGAGATACCAGCCGCGATCAACGTTGCGACTTACACAGAGATCAATCAGCCCAAAAGCTTGGGTCGGCGATCTCGGCCTCGATCTCACGCATCACCTGCGCCTCATCGCTGTTCGGGTCGCGGGCACGTTCGGCGATAAGGAGGGACTGCCGCAGGGCTTCTGCCTCGAAGGCACGACGTTCGCGGGCCTTGACGTAGGACCGCATGAAATCGCGAATAACCTGCGCGGCGGGCCTATCCTCGGCCTCTGTGGCAGCCGTGAAGGCCGCCTTAAGCGCGGGGTCGATCCGCAGGTTAAAGCTGGACTCCTTCGGGTGCAGGCTGGTCCTCGGCACGGCAACCCTCCGTAAGGGCATAATGTAATGATAATGCAGTTACACAAGCCCTGCAACATGCCCCGGCAGAACGAAAAAGAGAGGGCGGCCATTGCTGACCCCCCTTTCCCCGAAAGCTCGCCGACGCCGATCCGACCGCGTTGATCAGACCTTCGGTTCCCGACCTTCAGTCATCACGCTCTACTGCCCGGGATTGACGGCCGGCACGCCGCCCATCGGCGCGGCGCCCGTCTCCGTGGTGGCACCCGTCATCACCACAAGGTCGTGCGGGTCGACGAGGTTCAGCATGCTGCGCGCCTGGCCATCCAGCGCGTCAAGGTCGAGATCCCGGTCGCCCATGCCGTCGATCTTGTTCTCCCACTGGGCGACCTCGGCATTGGCGCGGGCCAGTTGCAGCTGGGCGGCGGCCAGATCAAGCTTGTCCTGCTGCTGGGCGACCAGCCCGCGATCCCCGCGCATAGCGTTCCAGCCGAAATAGACGGCGAGAAGCAGGAAAATAACCGGCGGGATGGCGGCGCGGAGACGACGCTTCATCATCGTGGCGATGGACATTCGCTCGTTACTCCAAGACCGGGTTGTATCCCCCTGCCTTCATGCCTTTTTCGCCCCCACTATGACAAGCAAAAGCGTGCTCGGGTTCTCAGTATTCGTTTGAGAATTCGCTGAGGAAGCGCAGACCGCCGCGCCGGATGACCGCCTCAGTAGAATTCTCGGGCGGACAGTCAGAAGCCGGCGTGAACGATGTCTATCTCCACCCGCTGGGCCTGCGCCGGGCTGAACTGATAGGTCGTCGCCCCCCGCGACATGCTGGTCACTCGGCTTCCATCCACCCCATCGGCGATCAACTGGTTCTGCACCGCCTCGGCACGCTCCTGCGACAGGGATTGGGCGGCCTGATCCGTGTCCACCGTGCTGGTGAAACCAACCACCTGCACCGTCGCATCCGGGTCCTGCTGCGCCAGTTGAGCGGCACCGGCCACCTCGGCCAGACCCTTGCCGTCCAGCGTCGAAGACCAGGGGCTGTAGAAGGTCACGTATTTCGGCTGGGCGGGATGATATTGCCGGGCCGCGTATTGCGAGACCTGCGTGTATGGCGAGACCTGCGCGCAACCGCTGAGCCCCACCAATGCAAAGACCAGAAGCGCGGCGCGACGCGGCATGAAATCTCTCCGAGATTGACCGATGGAATGGGGCATTACCGTGGCGTGCCCGTCAAGTGACCCGACAATTTCAATCACGCGGTCGCCGCCACCGCATGGCCGCCCGAAATCCGCCAGATCCGGTCCAGCCGCTCCACCCCGAACAGGCGATGGGCGATGAGGATGAAGGTCCGCCCACGCCCGAGCGCGTTGAGCGTGCTGAGGAAGGCCTGCTCCGTCTCGATATCCAGACCGGCACAAGGCTCGTCCAGAATGACGATCAGGGCCGGAGACAGCAGCACGCGGGCCAGCGCCAGCCGGCGCCCCTGGCCGCCCGAGAAGCGGAAGCCGCCCTCGCCCAGCCAGGTGTCGAGCTTGTCGGGCAGGCCGCGCACGACATCGCCGATCTGCGCCGCGTCCAGCGCCGCCCAGAGCGCGGGCTCATCCGCATCCGGCCGGGCCAGCAGCAGGTTGGCGCGGATCGAGTCGTCGAACAAATGCGTCTGCTGGGACAGGAGTGCCACGCGGGACCGCAGCTCCGTCGCCTTCAGCGTGGCGATGTCAACGCCGCCGAGCAGCACGCGGCCGGCCTCGGGCTGGGCCAGCCGAAGTGCGAGCGCCGCCAGTGTCGATTTGCCCGAACCCGACGGGCCGAGGATTGCGACGCGCGAACCCGGCGGCACTTCCATCGTCAGCCCGTCCAGGACGGTCGGGCGATCGGGCTGCCAGCGGAACCGCACCCCCTCGAAGCGCAGCGTCGTGTCGCGCGGCAATGCCGCCGGCATGGCGGGTCGGGCGACACGATGGCGCCCGTGGCGGCAGCCCGCACGCGGCGGGCACCGGCCGCCGCGTAGCCGGCGAGCGCGCCGGCGCGCGGCAGCCCGCCCACGGCTTCGAAACCGGCGATGGTCAGAAAGGCGGCGGCGACGGCGGCTGCCGGCGGCGCCCCGGCCGCCAGCAACACGGCCAAAATCGCGCCTTGGGCGCAGAGGAAAGCCGCCGCCTGTGCTAAGCGGGCCCGCCGCGCCACGTCCCGCTGGGCTGCGAGCAAGCTCGCCTCCCGCGCCTGCATCGCCGCCAGCATGCGGCCCTCGGCACCGAAAACCCGCACCTCGCGCAGGCCGGTCAGCGCGTCGAGCACCGAGACGCGCAAGGCCGAAAGGGCGGCCGCCAGCCGGTCCCCGGCCGCCGCCGTGCTGCAGGCCGCCACCCAGGGCAGCCCGAAAGCCGCGAGCGCGAACAGCAGAATCACCGCCACCGCCAGCGTGCCGCTGCGGAACGCGAGCACGATCCCGAGCACGGGCAGCATCAGCAGGGCGGCGGCCAGCGGCACCAGAATGCGGGAATAGAGGCCGTCGAGCGACTCGATGTCGTTGACGACGCGCGTCAGCACGTCGCCGCTATGGCGAAAGCCGAGACCGCCGGCGGCACGCTCGGCGACGCCCGCGAAGAACCAGACGCGCAGATCGGCGAGCGACCGGAAGGTCGCCTCATGGGTGACCACGCGCTCCAGGTAGCGCAGCACCACGCGCAGAACGCCCGCGATACGGAGCAGAACGGGCGCCGCCAGGACACCCGCGACGACGGCAGCGGCCGTCAGCCGGCCGGCCAGCGTCATCATCAGCAGCCCGGCGGCGAGCGCTGCGAGGGAGAGCGCGATGCCCGCCGCCATCCACCCCGTCCGCTCCCGCCACAGGCGCAGGATCGCGAGCAATTCGCTGACGGCCGGCATCAGGCCACGCCCCGCTGTTGGTCGGAGGCGGAGAGCCGGCCGGCCGCCATATTCAGCCGCCGGCCGCTGAGAAGATGCGCCTGCGCGGAATGGCTCGCCATGATCACGGTGCGGCCCACGGTCAGCCGGCGCAGGCTCTCGAACACCTCGGCCTCGGTCGCGGGGTCGAGATGCGCGGTCGGCTCGTCCAGCAGCAGCAGCGGCGCGTTCTTCAGGAAGGCGCGCGCGATCGCGATGCGCTGCGCCTGCCCGCCGGAAAGGCCGTAGCCGCCCTCACCCACCATGGTATCCAGACCGTCCGGCAGTTCGGCGAGGAACCCCTCCATGCTCGCCATCCGTGCCGCTTCGGCGAGTTCGGCCGCACTCGCCTCCGGCCGCGCGAAGCGGATATTGTCGCGGATCGAGGCGGCGAACAGCACCGGCCTCTGCCCGATCCAGGCGGTCAGGCGCGCCAGGGCCTGCGGCACGATGCTGGCGATATCCATGCCGTTGAGCATCACCCGCCCGCTATCGGGCCGGACGAAGCCCAGCAGGATTTCGATGACGGTGGATTTCCCGGCGCCCGAGGGGCCGGCGAGGATCAGCGCGCCGCCGGCCGGCAGGCGGAAGCTGACGCCGTCCAGCGCCGGGCCGCGCGCCTTGTCCCAGGTCAGCCGCACATCCTCGAAGGCGACGCTGATGCCATGCGCGGCGACGGTGATGGGGGCGACAACCGGCGGCTCCGCCATCAGCGGCGTGTTGTCCGCGTGGGCCGCCGGCAGGGCGATGATCGCCTCCGCTGCCGCCAGACCTTGGCTGTGATCCTGATAGGCCAGCGCGAAAGCCCTGAGCGGCGCGAAGAATTCCGGCACCAGCAGAAGCAGGAACAAAGCCCGGCCGGATTGCGCGGCCATCTCGGTCCCCGGTGGCGCATGGAGGATCATAACGCCTTGCTGGATCGCGATGCCGATGAGGGCGACCGCCGCCGCGCAATCGAGCGCGGCCGAGGAGAGGAAGGCGACCCGCAGCACCCGCATGGTCCGCGCGCGGAGTTCGTCCGCCGCGACGCGGAGCGCGGCGGCCTCGCTCTCGGCGCGGCCCGCCAATACGATGGTGCCGATGCCGCGCATCCGGTCGAGGAAGCGCGCCTGCAGGCGCATCATCGCGGCCATCTGGCGGCGCGCGGCGACCGAGGCGCCGATGCCGGCGACCGCCATTGCGACAGGCACGGCGGCGCCGCAGAGGCCGAGGATCAGGGCGGCCAGCGGGTCGGCGATGGCGGCGGCGAGAACGATGAGGGCGGGCGCCGCAACGGCCAGGAAAGACGCCGGAATCCAGCGGGCGAACAAACCCTCCAGCGCCTCGATCCGGTCGACGACGATGCCGGCGAGGTGCGCGCTGTGCCCCTGGCGGAGCAGGCTGGGGCCGATCGACAGCAGGCGGCCCAGCGTCTCGCTGCGCAGGCGCCGGCGCCCGGCCGCCCCGGCCGCGAAGGCCGCGCTATCCGCGAGCGCGCCCGTGATGGCCCGGCCGAGCGCCATCACCACGAAAACGATGGCCGCGAGCAGCACCGGCTGGTCGTCACGGACGATGAGCGCGCGGAGAAGATCAGCGGCGGCGGCGGCCTGCACGATGGCGAAGATCGTGCCCAGGAGGCCGAAAGCGATGGCCCCGGACGCCACGCGGCGGCCGATGGCGCTTTGCTGTCTGAGCCAGGCACTTGCCGCTTTTTTCGTCGCATCCATGGGAAGCGGACATAGCGCGCGCGGGCGCCGCTGCCCAGCGCCGCGCCGTGTCGGCAGGGCTACAAATTCGCCAGAAGCGTCACCTCAGCCCGCGATGCCGCCTGTGGAGACTGTCGGAGACTGCGCTTTGGCGAGCCAGAGGCGCCGCAGGCGCCGCCCGGCGTGGCGGACGAGAACCGGAGCGGAGCGGCCGTTAAAGGTCGTGAGCACCGGAAGCGCAGAACGCCGCGTCGGATGGCCGCCAGAGTAGCAGTCTCAACCAGTCTCAGGCGGGTTCCTGGGTATGGGCTTCGAGAAACCACAACGCCTTGTCGAGATCGCGGGAGACGGCGGTGAAAATATCCGCCGTGTCGGCGTCCCCCGCCTCGGCGGTGTGGTCGATCGCCCGGCGCACGGCGTTGGCGCAGGCCGCGTAATGCTCGATGAGCTGCGCCAGATGATCCTCGATCTTGTAGATATCGACCGGATAGGGCTTCAGCGTCGAGGAGCCTGCCACGGCCTGGCTAGTGCCGAGCGCGGTGCCGCCAAGCTGCGCCACCCGTTCGGCCATGGTATCGACATGCTCGTCGATCTGGTCGCGGAAGCCGTCCAGCATCTCATGGATCATGATGAAGCGCGGCCCCTTGAGGTTCCAATGGGCCTGCTTGGTGATCAAGGCGAGGTCGATCGAATCCACCAGCCTGGCGTTGAGGATATCGATCGAGACCTTCTTGGCGTTGTCTTCCAGATCATTGCGGGTCTTGTGCGTGCGCAGATGCGACGCTTTGGGCGCATGGGCCATGGCAGATACCTCTCCGTTTTACCCGGTGGCAGGTGGGTCCGCTTTATCGGTCAGTCAATGGACACGGTTGATCGTGTAGGAAGCGACATCGACCAGCGCCTGGCGCAGCGGCGAGGGCGGAAAGATGCCAAGGGCCTTCTGCGCCTCCCGCACGAAACCCGCCGCACGGCGGAGCGTGCCGTCGATCGCGCCATGCCGGCGGAGTAGCTGCATGGCATGGGAGAGGTCCTGGTCGGTGTGGTGCCCGTCTTCCAGCGTCCGGCGCCAGAAGCGGCGCTCCTCCTCGCTGGCGTCCCGATAGGCGACCAGCACCGGCAGGGTGATCTTGCCCTCGCGGAAATCGTCGCCGACGGTCTTGCCGAGCACCGCCTGGTCGGCCGCGTAGTCCAGCGCGTCGTCGACCAGCTGGAAGGCGATGCCGAGGTTGATGCCGTAGGCCGCGAGCGCCTCCTCCTCCGCCACCGGGCGGCCGGCGACGACGGCGCCGACCTGGCAGGCGGCGGCGAACAGGGCGGCGGTCTTGCCCTGGATCACGTCGAGATAGCGCTCCTCGGTCGTCGTCAGGTCGTTCTGGGTGACGAGCTGCAGCACCTCGCCCTCGGCGATGGTCGCGGCCGCGTCGCGACAGGATCGCCAGCACCTGCAGCGAGCCGTCCTCGACCATCAGCTGGAAGGCGCGGGCGAACAGGAAGTCGCCGACCAGCACCGACGCCTTGTTGCCGAACACGGCGTTGGCGGAGGCCAGGCCGCGGCGCAGCTGGCTCTCATCCACCACATCGTCGTGCAGCAGGGTGGCGGTGTGGATGAACTCGACGCAGGCGGCCAGCTTCACATGGCGGTCGCCGCCGAAATAGCCGCACAGCCGGGCGGCGGCGAGGGTCAGCAGCGGGCGCAGGCGCTTGCCGCCGGCCGCCACGATATGCGCGGCGAGCTGGGGGATCAGCGCCACGGGGCTGGCCATGCGCGCCACGATGGCCTGGCCGCAGGCATCCATATCGGCTTGCAGCAAGGCGAGCAGCGCGGACAGCGCGTCCCGCTGCGGCTCTTCGGCCGTCTCGATGGCAGGTGAGGCAATCTTGCCCAAGCGTGAGCCCTTCCGGTAGCGGTCTATGGTAGTGGACCGGCACGGTCCGCCGCACGGCGATTGCGCGGCCGCGCCCGGCATCGCACATATTGCCGGGGATCGCTACCGCGTCCGCGCTGGGGGTGACGACGAGGCGGGTAATGAGGGCCGGCGCGGTCTTCACCGGGCGCCGCTACAGAAGCCGGGAGCATGCGCCGTGGCCGATATCCTGCTGACGGAGGGGACGCTGCTGGGCGGCGCTGTCCGCTATGCGCAGCCTCGGGCGGGCTACCGCACCGGGATCGAGCCGGTCTTTCTGGCCGCCGCCGTGCCCGCCCGGGCTGGGGAGCGCGTGCTTGAAGCCGGGACGGGCGCGGGCGCGGGCCTGCTCTGCCTCACCCATCGGCTGGCCGGCCTGCACGGGCTCGGTGTCGAGATCGAGCCGGCGATGGCCCGGGTCGCGACGGCGAACCTCGCCGCGAACGGGCGGCAGGCGGTGACGATCCTCACCGGCGATATCCGCGCCCTGCCGGCGAGCATCGGCGAGTTCGACCATGCGATGGCCAACCCGCCCTGGCATGACGAGGCGGGCTCGCAGCCCCCCGGCGCGCTGAAGCAGCGGGCGAAGATGGCGTCGCCCGGCCTCGTCTCCGCTTGGATTGGCGCGATGGCGCGGGTTCTGCGGCATCGCGGCACCCTCACCCTCGTTCTGCCGCCCCGGGCGGTGCCGGAAAGCCTGGCCGCGCTGGCCGAGGCCGGTTGCGGCTCGGCCCTGCTCTTGCCGCTCTGGCCGAAACCGGGGCGGGAGGCGCGGATGCTGCTGATCCAGGCCAACCGGGGCGGTCGCGCCGATCTTCGCCTCCTCCCCGGCCTCATCCTGCACGACGACGCTGGCTACACCCCGGCGGCCGAGGCCGTGCTCAGGGGCGGCGAGGCGCTCGCGCTCCGCTGACCTTGGGCTCACGGGCCATCAGGTCGCGGGCGGGGCCGCCATATCGGCGGCGAGTTGATGGCCGAGATCGGCGGTCTTGATATCCGGCGCGAAGATGGCAGCGAGCTGCCCGGCCGGGTTCATGAGGTACATGAAGGCCGAGTGGTTGACGAGGTAGGCCGCCCCGGGGCTCGCCGGCGGCTGCTTCTGGACATAGACGCGATAGGCGCGGATGACGGCGTCAACCTGCGCCTGGCTGCCGGTGAGGCCGACAAGCTTCGGGCTGAACAGCCCGACATAGCGGGCGAGCGGGGCCACGCTATCCCGCGCCGGATCGACGGTGATGAAGATGGGCGTGACCGCCGCCGCCGCCGGGCCGATGCCGGCCAGCGCCGCGACCATCTTCTGCAGGTCGGTCGGGCAGATATCGGGGCAGAAGGTGTAGCCGAAATAGACCAGCATCCAGCGGCCGCGATAGGTCGCGTCCGTCACCGTGGCGCCCGTCCTCGCATCCGTGAGCGTGAACGGCCCGCCGATCGGGACGCCGGCGACCGTGCCGTCTCCCCCCTGTCCGGCCGGCGCGACACCGAGCAATTCGGCGACCTTGGGGAACAGGCCGGGGCCGCCGATGAGCACCACGCCGCAGCCGATGGCGACGAGGGCGGCGAGCCCGATCCCGATTGCGCGCAAGGCTCTGATCATCGGCCAACCTTCTCTGCCCATTGGAACTCATAGAGCGTGTTGACCGGAGGTGACGAACCGACGGTCTGAACAACGCGGTCGAACAGTACGAACTCCTCCCACCCGTCCGCGCGGGACGCAAGCGGCTTTCGTCGGCATCGCAGCCGCGGCGTTAGGGAGTCGTCAATACGGATCTGCGATGATCGCGCCGCCGTAGCAGGCAATACCGTGGCGCGATCCCAGGCCGGCATCGCACGACCAGAGGAGAGACCTTTTGCAGAATATGTCGATCGCGCAGAAAGTGATGCTCGTCATTGGCTTGCTCGGCATCTTCGTGCTCGGCGTCTGCTATTACGCGACCGGGCAGATGCAGCTCATCGACAGCAGCTACACCGCGCTCATGGCCGGCAATGACCAGGCGGCGCTGCTGACCAGCCGCGCCAACCGCGCCTTAGCCGCCGCGCGGGCCGATATCGGCGTTCTTCTGATGTCCAACTCCGCCATTGACGATGCCCTCGCGATGTCCACGCTCCACGGTGACAGGGTGCAATTCGTTCAATTCTTGGAGGAGGCCGCCGGCGTGGCGCCCGGCAATGCCGGGGCGATCTCGGACATCAAGGCGCAGGCGCTCGGTGTGATGGACAATGAGTGCGCCAGGGCGATCGCCATGGGCAGCGACGCAGCGGCCAACGTCATGGCCGCGCAACAGGAATATTTGAGCAACTGCGCGCCGGCATTCGGGCCGGTCACCGCCCGGCTGACCAGGCTGACCATGGGCATCGGCGGCATGACGACCACCGCGGGCCACAACCTTACGGCGGTGACGACCCATACGATCCTGATCACTTACATGGGCATTATCGCCGGGCTGATCCTGATCGGGGCGATAGCCTTCGCCTGCACCAAGGGATGGATCTCCGCGCCCCTTCGGCGGCAGTTGGCGACCATGGGCCGCCTCTCCGCCGGCGATTTCGACGCCGAGGTCGAGGGTGTCGCCCGGCGGGACGAGGTGGGTGCCATCGCCCGCGCTGTGGCCGTCTTCCGTGACAATGGGCGGGAGAAAGTCCGGCTGGAGACCGAGACGGCGAAACAGCGCATCCAGGCCGAGGAGGAACGCGCCCAGAATGAGGCGCATCGGGAGGAGATCGCCCGGCACGGCGCCTTCGTCGTCGACTCCCTCGCCACGGGGTTGGAGAAGCTCTCCGCCGGCGACCTGCTCTTCCGCCTCGGCACGCCCTTCAACGCCGATTACGAAAAGCTTCGGGCGGATTTCAACGCCGCCCTCGATAAGATCCAGCAGACCATGTCCGCCATCGTCGCCACGACGCAGGGTGTGCGCTCCGGCTCCGGCGAGATCACCCGGGCCTCCGACGATCTTTCCCGCCGCACGGAGCAGCAGGCCGCGAGCCTCGAACAGACCGCCGCCGCCCTCGATCAGATCACCGCCACCGTCCGCAAGACCGCCGAAAACGCCAATGACGCCCGCGCCACCGTCTCCTCCGCCAAAGCCGATGCCGAACGCTCCGGCGCCGTCGTCGGCGAGACCGTCAGCGCCATGAGCGGGATCGAAACCTCATCCCGCCAGATCGGCAATATCATCGGCGTCATCGATGAAATCGCCTTCCAGACCAATCTTCTCGCGCTCAATGCCGGCGTCGAGGCCGCCCGCGCCGGCGAGGCCGGGCGCGGCTTCGCCGTCGTCGCGACCGAGGTGCGGGCCCTCGCCCAGCGCTCCGCCGATGCCGCGAAGGAGATCAAGACCCTGATCTCCGCATCCGGCCAGCAGGTCGATAGCGGCGTGCGGCTCGTCGGTGAAACCGGCAAGGCTCTGGCCCGCATCGTCGAGCAGGTGGAGCGGCTGAATGTGCTGGTCGGCGATATCGCCGCCGCCGCCCAGGAACAGGCCACCGGCCTCGCCCAGGTCAATACCGCCGTCAACCAGATGGACCAGGTCACCCAGCAGAACGCCGCCATGGTTGAGCAATCGACCGCCGCCAGCCATAGCCTCGCCGCCGAGGCCCTCGCCCGGCTCGTCGGTCAATTCAGGCTCGCCACCGACACTGTCGCACACGCGGCGCCTGCGCCGGCCGCAGCGGCTCACAAAATACCCATCCAAAAACGAACCCCATCCCTCGTCACCGCCGGCGCCAAGGCCGACAGCGGCGAAGACTGGCACGCTTTCTGATCAGCGATGCGGCGTTAGAGAATCATCAATTCATCTTTGTGATGATGGGCGCTGCCGTGGCGGGCAGTCCTGTGGTGTGACCACGGGACATCATCGCTCTACCCGAGGAGAAGTGCTTTGCAGAACATCGCGATCACGCAGAAAATGATGCTCGTTCTAGGCCTGCTCGGCCTATTCGTCCTCGGCGTCTGTTATTACGCGACCGGGCAGATGCGGGTCATCGACAATAGCTACAGCGCCCTCATGGCCGGCGAAGACCAGGCCGCGCTGTCTTCCAGCCGCGCCAACCGCGCCTTCGCCGCCGCACGGGCTGATACCGGGAATCTGGTGATCGCCAACTCGGCGGCGGAGGACGTCGCCGCGGCAGCCGCGCTCAGCGGTGACAGGGCACGTTTCATCGACAACATGGCACAGGCCGCCCGCCTTTCGCCCGGCAATGCCGAGGCGATCTCGGACATCAAGGCGCAGGCGCTCGACGTGCTGGACAATCAATGCGCCAAGGCAATCGCCATGGGCAGCAACGCAGCAATAAATTCTGTTGTCGCGCAACAGGAGTTTTTGGATCATTGCGCACCAGCCTTTGCGCCGGCCGCCGCCGCGCTGAGCGACCTGACCAACGCGATCAGCCACGCGACCGCCATGGCGGATGACAGGCTGACGGCCGTGACGACCCGGACGATCCTGATCACCTATGGCGGCATCGTCAGTGGGCTGATCCTGATCGGGGCGATGGCCTTCGCCGGCATCCGGGTTTGGATCGTCCGCCCCTTGCAGCGGCAGTTGGCGACCATGGGCCGCCTCTCCGCCGGTGATTACGACGCCGAGGTTGAGGGTGTCGCCCGGCGGGACGAGGTGGGTGCCATCGCCCGTGCTGTGGCCGTCTTCCGTGACAATGGGCAGGAGAAAGTCCGGCTGGAGGCCGAGACAGCGAAACAGCGCATCCAGGCCGAGGAGGAACGCGCCCAGAATGAGGCGCATCGGGAGGAGATCGCCCGGCACGGCGCCTTCGTCGTCGACTCCCTCGCCACGGGGTTGGAGAAGCTCTCTGCCGGCGATCTGCTCTTCCGCCTCGGCACCCCTTTCAACGCCGATTACGAAAAGCTTCGCGCGGATTTCAACGCCACCATCGACAAGATCCAGCAGACCATGACCGCCATCGCCGCCACCACACAAGGCGTGCGCTCCGGCTCCGGTGAGATCACCCAGGCCTCCGACGATCTTTCCCGCCGCACGGAACAGCAGGCCGCGAGCCTCGAACAGACCGCCGCCGCCCTCGATCAGATCACCGCCACCGTCCGCAAGACCGCCGAAAACGCCAATGACGCCCGCGCCACCGTCTCCTCCGCCAAAGCCGATGCCGAACGCTCCGGCGCCGTCGTCGGCGAGACCGTCAGCGCCATGAGCGGGATCGAAACCTCATCCCGCCAGATCGGCAATATCATCGGCGTCATCGATGAAATCGCCTTCCAGACCAATCTCCTCGCGCTCAATGCCGGCGTCGAGGCCGCCCGCGCCGGGGAGGCCGGGCGCGGCTTCGCCGTCGTCGCGACCGAGGTGCGGGCCCTCGCCCAGCGCTCCGCCGATGCCGCGAAGGAGATCAAGACCCTGATCTCCGCATCCGGCGCAGCAGGTCGATAGCGGCGTGCGGCTCGTCGGTGAAACCGGCAAGGCTCTGGCCCGCATCGTCGAGCAGGTGGAGCGGCTGAATGTGCTGGTCGGCGATATCGCCGCCTCCGCCCAGGAACAGGCCACCGGCCTCGCCCAGGTCAATACCGCCGTCAACCAGATGGACCAGGTCACCCAGCAGAACGCCGCCATGGTTGAGCAATCGACCGCCGCCAGCCATAGCCTCGCCGCTGAGGCCGAGACCTTGGCCCGGCTCGTCGATCAATTCAGGCTCGCCGATGCCGTCACAAGCACAGCGCCGGCGCCGGCCGCATCGGCTCCGCCGGCACCCGCAGCCGCTCGCCGTGCCGCGCCACCGGCGAAACCCGCTCGCAAACCGACCGCCCCGGCGATGGCCGATAGCGGGGAGGACTGGCACGCTTTCTGATCAGCCGTGCGGCGTTAAAGAATCATCAATTCAGATCTGCGACGATCGGCGCTGCAATGGCTGGGAGTGCCATGGCACGACCACCGGACACCATCGCTCTTATCGAGGAGAAGCGCTTTGCAGAACATCGCGATCACGCAAAAAATGATACTTGTTCTCGGCGTGCTGGGTCTGTTCGTGCTCGGCGTCTGTTATTACGCGACCGGGCAGATGCGGGTCATTGACAATAGCTACAGCGCCCTCATCGCTGGCGATGGCCAAGCCGCGGTGTTTGCTGCCCGCGCCAACCGCGCCTTCGCCTTAGTGCGGGCCGATATCGGGGACATGCTGATCGCCAATACGCCGGCGGAGGATGCCGCCGCGACAGCCGCGCTCGGCAATGACAGGGCGCAATTCATCGACCAGACGGACCAGGCCGTCCGCCTGTCGCCCAGCAACGCGGAGGCGATCTCGGGGCTCAAGGAGCAGGCGCTCGGCGTGCTCGACAACCAATGCGCCAAGGCGATCGCCATGGGCAACAACGAAGCGATCAGCGTCGAGGTCGCGCAGCAAGAGTATTTGAATCATTGCGCGCCGGATTTCGGGCCGGTCGCCGATGCGTTGACCGCCATGGTCCTAGGGATCAACCATGCAACCGCCGTGGCGGATGATGGGCTGACGGCAGTGACGACCCGCACGATCCTGATCACCTATGGCGGCATCATCAGCGGGCTGATCCTGATCGGGGCGATGGCCTTCGCCGGCATCCGGGTTTGGATCGTCCGCCCCTTGCAGCGGCAGTTGACGACCATGGGCCGCCTCTCCGCCGGCGATTTCGACGCCGAGGTCGAGGGTATCGCCCGGCGGGACGAGGTGGGCGCCATCGCCCGTGCCGTCGCCGTCTTCCGCGATAACGGGCGGGAGAAGGTGCGGCTGGAGGCCGAGACGGCGAAACAGCGCGCCCAGGCCGAGCAAGAACGCACCCGGAACGAGGCGCAGCGGGAAGAGATCACGCGGCAGGCCGAGGAGGAACGCGCCGAGAATGAGGCGCATCGCGAAGAGATCGCCCGGCACGGCGCCTTCGTCGTCGACTCCCTCGCCACGGGGTTGGAGAAGCTCTCCGCCGGCGACCTGCTCTTCCGCCTCGGCACGCCCTTCAGTGCTGATTACGAAAAGCTCCGCGCGGATTTCAACGCCGCCCTCGACAAGATCCAGCAGACCATGTCCGCCATCGCCGCCACCACCCAGGGTGTGCGCTCCGGCTCCGGTGAGATCACCCAGGCCTCTGACGATCTCTCCCGCCGCACGGAACAGCAGGCCGCGAGCCTCGAACAGACCGCCGCCGCCCTCGATCAGATCACCGCCACCGTCCGCAAGACCGCCGAAAACGCCAATGACGCCCGCGCCACTGTCTCCTCCGCCAAAGCCGATGCCGAACGCTCCGGCGCCGTCGTCGGCGAGACCGTCAGCGCCATGAGCGGAATCGAAACCTCATCCCGCCAGATCGGCAATATCATCGGTGTCATCGACGAGATCGCCTTCCAGACCAATCTTCTCGCGCTCAATGCCGGCGTCGAGGCCGCCCGCGCCGGCGAGGCCGGGCGCGGCTTCGCCGTCGTCGCGACCGAGGTACGGGCCCTCGCCCAGCGTTCCGCCGATGCCGCGAAGGAGATCAAGACCCTGATCTCCGCATCCGGGCAGCAGGTCGATAGCGGCGTGCGGCTCGTCGGTGAAACCGGCAAGGCCCTGGCCCGCATCGTCGAGCAGGTGGAGCGGCTGAATGTGCTGGTCGGCGATATCGCCGCCTCCGCCCAGGAACAGGCCACCGGCCTCGCCCAGGTCAATACCGCCGTCAACCAGATGGACCAGGTCACCCAGCAGAACGCCGCCATGGTTGAGCAATCGACCGCCGCCAGCCATAGCCTCGCCGCCGAGGCCGAGGCCCTCGCCCGGCTCGTCGGTCAATTCAGGCTCGCCACCGACACTGTCGCACACGCGGCGCCTGCGCCGGCCGCAGCGGCTCCGCCGGCACCCGCTGCCGCTCGCCGTGCCGCGCCACCGGCGAAACCCGCTCGCCGGCCGGCTCCGTCCCTCGTCACCGCCACTACGGCCGATAGCGGGGAGGACTGGCGCGCCTTCTGATCAGCGATGCGGCATTAAGGAATCATCAACACAGTTCTGCGACACTTACCCCGCCGCGGCGAGCGTTGGCGCAGCGCGACTGCGGATTACCATTGCATGAGCTGAGGAGAGACGTTTTGCGGAATATTTCGATCGCGCAGAAAATGATGCTCATTCTCGGGGTGTTGGCTCTTTTCGTCCTCGGCATCGCCTATTATGCGACCGATCAGATGCGGCGCATCGACAGCAGTTACCGCGCGCTCATGGCCGGTAATGACCATGCCGTGCTGCTTGCCGCCCGCGCCAACCGCGCTTTCGCCATGGTGCGGGCCGATATCGCGGGCCTGATGATCACCAACTTGGCCGCGGACGATGCCACGGCGAAATCAGCGCTCGACAGTGATATGGCGCAATTCCTTGGCTACACGAGCCAAGCCGCCCGGGCAGCGCCCGGCTATGCCGGGGCGTTCGAGGACATCACGACTCGAGCGCTCGACGTGCGGAATCATCAATGCGCCAAGGCAATCGCGATGGGCGAGGACCCATCAACAAAAATCGTTGTCACGCAGAGAGAATTTCTGGATCATTGCGCGCCGGAGTTCGGGCATGTCGCCGCAGGCCTGATGACGCTGGCCGCCTCGATTATCCACGCGACCAGCGCCGAGGATGACAGGCTCACAGCGCTGACAACGCACACGATCCTGGTCACTTACATCGGCATTATCGGCGGGCTGATCCTAATCGGGCGGCTGGCCTATAGCTGCATCATCGGATGGGTCTCCGCGCCCCTGCGGCGGCAGTTGGCGGTTATGGGCCGCCTCTCCGCCGGCGATTTCGACGCCGAGGTCGAGGGTGTCGCCCGGCGGGACGAGGTGGGTGCCATCGCCCGCGCTGTGGCCGTCTTCCGTGACAATGGGCGGGAGAAGGTCCGGCTGGAGGCCGAGACGGCGAAACAGCGCATCCAGGCCGAGGAGGAACGCGCCCAGAATGAGGCGCATCGGGAGGAGATCGCCCGGCACGGCGCCTTCGTCGTCGACTCCCTCGCCACGGGGCTGGAGAAGCTCTCCGCCGGCGACCTGCTCTTCCGCCTCGGCACGCCCTTCAACGCCGATTACGAAAAGCTTCGCGCGGATTTCAACGCCGCCCTCGACAAGATCCAGCAGACCATGTCCGCCATCGCCGCCACCACCCAGGGCGTGCGCTCCGGCTCCGGCGAGATCACCCAGGCCTCCGACGATCTTTCCCGCCGCACGGAACAGCAGGCCGCGAGCCTCGAACAGACCGCCGCCGCCCTCGATCAGATCACCGCCACCGTCCGCAAGACCGCCGAAAACGCCAATGACGCCCGCGCCACCGTCTCCTCCGCCAAGGCCGATGCCGAACGCTCCGGCGCCGTCGTCGGCGAGACCGTCAGCGCCATGAGCGGAATCGAAACCTCATCCCGCCAGATCGGCAATATCATCGGCGTCATCGATGAAATCGCCTTCCAGACCAATCTTCTCGCGCTCAATGCCGGCGTCGAGGCCGCCCGCGCCGGCGAGGCCGGGCGCGGCTTCGCCGTCGTCGCGACCGAGGTGCGGGCCCTCGCCCAGCGCTCCGCCGATGCCGCGAAGGAGATCAAGACCCTGATCTCCGCATCCGGGCAGCAGGTCGATAGCGGCGTGCGGCTCGTCGGTGAAACCGGCAAGGCTCTGGCCCGCATCGTCGAGCAGGTGGAGCGGCTGAATGTGCTGGTGGGCGATATCGCCGCCTCCGCCCAGGAACAGGCCACCGGCCTCGCCCAGGTCAATACCGCCGTCAACCAGATGGACCAGGTCACCCAGCAGAACGCCGCCATGGTTGAGCAATCGACCGCCGCCAGCCATAGCCTCGCCGCCGAGGCCCTCGCCCGGCTCGTCGGTCAATTCAGGCTCGCCACCGACACTGTCGCACACGCGGCGCCTGCGCCGGCCGCAGCGGCTCAGCCGGCGCCCGCTGCCGCTCGCCGTGCCGCACCACCGGCGAAACCCGCTCGCAAACCGACCGCCCCGGCGATGGCCGATAGCGGGGAGGACTGGCAGGCCTTCTGATCAACCGTGCAAAGGCAGAAGCCGGCCCCGGCGCCGGGTTAGCCCGTTGGCAGCGCCAGGGCCAGTTTTGCCATCGCGATGGCCCCTGCACGCGACGCTGCCGCGCCGACGAAGCGGCGGACATGGACGAAGACGGCATCGGGCACACCCGATGCCGCCGCCAACTCCTCACCTTCCAACCCGGCCCAGGCCTCCGGCAGGGGCAGGCGCTGGCCGAAGGAACCGGGCTCGGGCGCCATGGCATCGACCATCCAGTTGCCGTTCGCCCCTGGGCTGACGGTGAAGATCACCGGCAGGTCGTGGCGGAAGGCGGCGGTCTTCCAGGGCATCGCACGATCGAGGACCAGAATGCGGGGGTCGGTGCCGGCGGCATGGGCCGCCAGCACCATGGCATCAGCCTGCAACCGCGCCCGCACCGCCTCCACCCGGCGGCGCAGCACGCCCTCGGCCATCGCCGCCGCTTCCAGAAACTCCGTATCGCCGCTCTGCGCGCTCGCTGCCTCCGCACTATCCCAGACCGGGTTGAAGTCGCCGATCAGCCGGCCGAGGCCGAGCAGGTCATCCAAAACCGGGCCGTGGGAGGAGACGCCGTTATCCAATTCGTCGATCCGCCGCAGCACGCTCTCATCCAATTCGGCCGTGATGGCGGAGACGGAGACCTTGGGGGCACCCCGGCTGAGGGACGAGGCGCCCCCCACCAGCGCGGCGACCGCCCGCTCACCATAGACCTGCCAGATCAGCCCGGCCGCCGAATAGGGCGTACCGTCCGGGCGCAGCGGCGCACCCCGCTGGTGATGATCGAAACGCCCGGCCGCCGGATCGAAGATGGTGCCGACATCCCAGGCGATATCCGCCGACTGGATCACGGCAGGGTCACGGCTGCGGATAAGACGATGGTCGCGGCCCGGCTCGCTGAGCCCCAAAGCCAGGCGCAGGGCCGCATAGGCGAAAACCTCGTCGCAATGGAAGCGGCCGCTATGGGTGACGAGCACCGGGTGGAGCGGAACAGGCGTCATCGACGGGTCCGATGCTAGAGCGATATCGGATCAGGTGGAATCACCCGAACCGAAGATTTGCGGTCTTAATCAAAGCGATAGATCGGGATGGTGAGCGAATGTGAACCAATCCCGATCTCGTGTGGTGACTCCGAAATCCGCCGACGCTTGCGGGTCGTTCCGAGCGAATTTCGGTGGCACGGTACAGAGAACGCAACCGGAATGACAGGCCGGCGCGCGCAGCTCAGCGCATGATGACGGAAGGTTGAATCGCCGGAGGCCTGAACCACGCGATCACCAGAGGATGAAAGCGGGATGGTGGGCCGAAACACCCAAGCACCCCGCTCTCAGACAATGGTCCATCACGCGAATGACAGGAGAGCGCCCGCCGGGGAAGCGCAGACGGCCGCGCCGGATGACCGCCTCCGTAGAGGTCTCAAACAGCCGCTCAGGAGGTCGGCTCGTCCCGCGTCGGGCTCAGCGCCTCGGCATCGAGGGCGGCCTGCTCCGCACGCCGACGCGCCCGGGCATCTTCCTGCTCGCGGGCCTTCTCTTCTTTCTTGAGGCGCTTGAGGCGGTCACGCTCCGCGCGCTGCTGATTGTAATTCGGCTTCATGCCCAAGACACAGCTTCCCCTTCACACATTGCTACCTGCCCGCCACAGTCCAGGGGTTGGGCGGACGCCGGTCAGACCTTAGCCGAGCCGGGCGCCCGGCGCATACCGGCGGGTCGCATGAACCGGGTTGAGGGCGTGATGGCCGGCGGCGGCGCGGCCAGAGGCCCCGATCACGCGCCCAAATGAAAATCAAGGGCGGGATATGCGCCAAAGGCAAACATATCCCGCCCCAGAGCTTAGCGTCAGAGCTTCAGGTTAACCGCCGCCATCTTGCCCTTCTGGCCCCGCTCCAGGTCGAAGGTCACGCGCTGCCCTTCATTGAGGCCACCCAGGCCCGCGCGCTCAACCGCCGAGATATGCACGAACACATCGGCCGAACCATCTTCCGGCTGAATGAAGCCATAGCCCTTCGTAGCATTGAACCACTTAACCGTGCCGACCGACATCGGGTCTCTCCTCGCACCCGGCGACCCGCAACATGCGGGCCAAACATACTTTTGCATTGGGGGGAGGCGCCGGAGGCGGAAACCCGCATACCGAAACACTTGTAGCCCAGGATGAAAAGCGCCGAGGCGGCGGTATGAACGGTTCCAGATTGAATTGCTAGGCGAAAATCACCGGAACAGCCCCGCTTTCGCCCCTGAAAGAGCAGTTTTTCGTCCGGCGGTTTTTTCGACCCGCCTCCCCGAAATTCGATGGCGGCATGAGCAAATGAGATTTGCCCCCGAGGCCGGTTATCATGTCACATATCTGTCAGAGCGCCGTGACGGGCGCATATCGCCACCCCGGAGACACGAATGGCTGACTACCGCAGGATCAAGGCTGCACTCGAAGCGCGCCCGGCGGGCCATTCTCTCCAACGATCACTCTATAACGACGAGGAGGTTTTTGCCTTCGACCAGGAAGCGATCTTCCGCCGGAGCTGGATTCTGATCGGCTTCGAGGTCGAGTTTGCCGCCACCGGCAGCTACCAGGCGCTCTCGATCGGCGGCGCGCCGATCATCGTGATCCGGGACCGAACCGGCGCGCTTCACGGCTTCCACAATACCTGCCGCCATCGCGGCGCCGAACTCTGCGCCGAGGGGTCGGGCAAGACCACCCGACTCGTCTGCCCCTATCATCAATGGACCTACGATCTCTCCGGCAAGCTCATCTTCGCCGGCCGCATGGCGGAGGGGTTCGACCCCGCGAGCCACAGCCTGCGCCCGATCCATGTCGAGACGCTGGCCGGCACCGTCTATGTCTGCCTGGCCGACGACCCGCCCGATTTCCAACCCTATCGGGACGCGGTCGGCCCGATGCTGGAGCCGCATGATTTCAAGAATGCCAAGATCGCCCATCAGGCGACCTTGCTGGAGCGGGCGAATTGGAAGCTCGTCATGGAAAACGCCCGCGAATGCTACCACTGCGCCGGGCGCCATCCGGAACTCGCCGTCACCTTCCCGATCTATGCCAAGGGCAATTTCGAGACGGTCAGCGAGCATGAGGCGAAGTTCGAGCGGCGGATGCTCGATCTCGGCCTGCCCGGCCAGCCGGCCGAGCTAGGCTGGTGGCAGGCGGCCCGCTTCCCGCTCAATGAGGGCGCCGTCTCCATGACCATGGATGGCGCGCGGGCGGTCGCCAAGCTCATGTGCCCCATCGGGGACGGCGATATCGGCAGCCTGCGCTGGGCGATCGAGCCGCATAGCTTCTGCCATTCGACCGGCGATTTCACCTTCATGTTCACCTGCATCCCTCTGAATGTGAAGGAAACTCTTGTTCTCGGGAAATGGCTGGTCCATAAGGACGCGGTGGAGGGTGTCGATTACGACCTCGCCAATCTCATCAAGCTTTGGGACGTGACCAATCTGGAAGACCGCGATCTCTGTGAGCTGAACCAGCGGGGGGTGAACTCCCCCGCCTATACGCCCGGCCCCTATTCCGAGATTGCCGAGTCGCTCGTCGAACGCTTCACCCATTGGTACGTGGCCACGGCCCTCGCCTTCATCGAGGCGGGTGAAACCCGCGCGATGGCGGCCGTTCCCGCCCTCGCGGCCGAGTAGGTGCCGCTCTCCTCACAGCGCGGCGAGTTGCACGCGCCTGTTTGGCGGGGGGGAGATGATCTCCTCCGCTGCACGGCCATTTCGAACGAGGCGCCGGGGGTGAAAACGTTTCGCTTCCTGGCCGAATCGGGCGCGCGGATCGTTTTCCATGCCGGCCAGTTCGTGACGCTCCAACTGCCCTTGGCCGATGGCATCGGCCCCGCTGCCGGCGCGGGCGTCTGGCGCTGCTTCACCATCGCCTCCTCGCCGTTGCAGGATGAAGCGATCGACCTCACCATCAAGACGCAGGGCGACGCGCGGACCATCAACACCAGCGGCACAGCCTGGATGCACCATGCCCTCTCGCCCGGGATGAGCATCCGCGCCCTGCCGCCGGGCGGCCCCTTCTGCCTGATGCGGCCGCCGGAAACCCCGCTTCTGCTCGTCTCCGCCGGCAGCGGTGCCACACCCATGGTCTCCATCGCGCGCTGGCTGCGCGATATCGGCTGCAAGACGCCGGTGCATTACGTTCATCTGGCCCGCGCGCCGGAGGACTGGCTGTTCAAGCCGGAGATCGAGGCTATTGCCGCCGAACTCGGCGGCTGGAAGCTCGATTGGCTGACGACGACGGGCGGGCGGCCGACGGCGGCGGCCTTCGGCGCCATGGCGCCCGACCTTGGTACGCGCGAGGTCTTCTGCTGCGGCCCCACCGGCTTCATGGCCGCGGTCGAGGAGGCCCATGCGACAGCCGGCGGCCCGGCAGCCGCTTTCCGCAAGGAAGCCTTCATCGCCATTCCGATTCCCGAACTGGCACCGGAGCCCGCGGCCGTCGCCGCCCCCGCCCCCGCCCTCACTTTCACCGTGCGTTTCGAGCCCGGCGGCAAGACGGCCGAGGCGAAACCGTCCGAGACGCTGCTGTCGGTGGCGGGGCGGCTCGGCCTTGCCATCCCCTATGCCTGCGCCCAGGGCATCTGCGGCACCTGCCGCTTGCGCCGCCGCTCGGGCGAGGTCGAGATGCACCATCAGGGCGGCATCGAGGAGGAAGAGATCGCCGATGGCGAGGTTCTCGCCTGCTGCAGCTACGCCCGGTCCCCCCTGGTTCTGGAGCTAACCTGATGGCCAAGCATGACGGCGAAGCCCGTCCCCTCGCTCTAGAGACGCTGGCCGTCGGCGCGGGCTATGACCCGGCCGAGCATGGCGGCGCCGCCAAGCCGCCGATCTACATGACCTCGACCTTCGTCTATGCCTCGGCGGCGCAGGCGAAGGCGGTGCATCAGGCCTTCTTCGATGGCGAGGTGCCCGAGCGTGGCGGCCGGAACGGCTATATCTATGCCCGGCTCGATCACCCGAACCTCGTGATGGCGCAGACGCGGATCGCGGCGCTGGACCGGGCCGAGGACAGCGCGCTTTTCGCCAGCGGCATGGCGGCGGTCTCGACACTGGCGATGAGCCTGCTCCGCCCCGGCGATTCCATGATGCACAGTCGCCCGATCTATGGCGGCACGGATATGCTGCTGCACACGCATATGGCCGAGATCGGCGTGAACATCTTCGGCTTCACCGATGGCGTGGACGAGGCCGCCATGGCGGCGGTCGCCGATGCCGCCATGGCGAAGGGGCCGCTCACGCTGATCATGGTCGAAAGCCCCGCCAACCCGACCTGCGCCATCGCCGATCTTGCCATGATCAGCCGGCTGGCCGATCGCGTCGCCCTGGCACAGGGGCGCCGGCCGATCATTTCGGTCGATAACACCTTCCTCGGCCCCTTCCAGCAATCGCCGCTGGAGCACGGCGCCGATCTCTGCCTCACCTCGCTGACGAAATATGCCGGCGGCCACAGCGATTTCATGGCCGGCAGCGTCAGCGGCCCGGCGGCCCTCGTCGGGCGGCTGAAGAAGCTGCGCACCCTGCTCGGCTGCCACGCCGACCCGCATAGCTGCTGGATGCTGCTGCGCTCGGTCGAGACGATGAACCTGCGGACCGAGCGCGCGGTGCGGAATGCGCAGGTGATCGCGAGCTATCTGCGCGACCACCCAAAGGTCACGCGCATCACCTATCTCGGCTTCCTGGCCGAAGGCTCGGCCGCCCGCGCCGTTTATGACCGGCAATGCGCGGGCCCGGGCTCGACCTTTTCCTTCGACGTGACGGGTGGCGAGGCCGGTGCCTACCGCTTCCTTGACCGGCTGCGCCTGCTGCGGTTCGCAGTGAGCCTGGGCGGCACCGAGACGCTGATCTGCCACCCCGCCACCACCACGCATTACGCGGTGCCCGAAGCTGTCCGCGCCGAGGTCCATATCGGGCCGGCAACGATGCGCGTATCGGTGGGCATCGAGAATTGCGATGATCTCATCGCGGATCTCGCCCAAGCCTTGGAGGCCGTCTGATGGAAGACGAAGACGTCGTTTCCGACTTTCACGCGATCGGAGAGAAGCACGCGCGGGCGGGCGAGCGGGCCGAGATACTGGTCATCGGCGCAGGTGAGGCCGGGCTCGCCGCCGCGCTGGAAGCCGCGCGGGCCGGCGCGCAGGTCACATTGGTCGATGAGAACCCCGTCGGCGCCGGGCTGATCGGCCTGGACGTGCCGTTGCTCTTCGGCAACCGATGGACGGCGGCGGTGCAGAATCAGGGCCGCATGCTGGAGCAGATCCTCGCCACCAATCCAGGGCTGGAGGAAGCGTTTGAACTGGGGATCGAGGTAAAGCTCGGCACCTATGCCTGGGGCGCCTTCGTCGCCGGCCCCAATCTGCAATCCCTGCCGGAGCCCGTGGTCGGCCTCGCCGATGAGACGCGCTCCTGGCTCTGCGCCTTCAGCCGGCTGATCATCGCGACCGGCGCGCGCGATCTCGTCTATGCCTTTCGCGGCTTCGAGACGCCGGGCGTGGTCGGCGCCCTCGCGCTCAGCGCGCTCGTCACGAAATACCAAGCCTTCAACGGCCAGCGCATCGTCATCCTCGGCACCGGGGACCTCGCAGTCAGAACCGCGACGCTCGCACTCGATGCGGGACTTGAAGTCGCGGCGATGGTGGAGGTGCTGGAGACGCCGCAGGCTGATGTCTCCCTGCTGGTTTCCAGAGGTGTCGAAATCATCACCGGCCATGCGATCCTGGAGGCTGAAGGCAATGCCGCCAGCGTCACCGCCGCGCTCCTCGCGCCCTTGGGCGGCGGTGAGCCGCGAAAGATCGCCTGCGACACGATCTGCCTCGCCATCGGCGCCGTTCCGGTGATCGACCTCGCCGATGTCGCCGGCGCCCGCATCGCCCGCGCGGACGGCGCCTATGTCCCGGCCGCCGGGGGTGCGCCGCCCGGCGTGTTCTTCGCTGGCGACTGCGCCGGCCTCGGCACCGATGCCGCTGCCTCCGGCCGCGCCGCTGCCCGGGCGGCGCTCGGGTCTGCGACGGAAGCGAACGTGGCGGCCGCCGCCAATGCCGGCACCGATACGGACGCCTATCGCATGGACTGGATGCGCGCGCTGATGGTGACCGGCGGCCTCGATGTCCATGCCTGCACCTGTGAGGAGGTGACGCGCCGAGACCTGCTCACGGTGCAGCCGCCACGCTACCTTGAGGCGCCGATCGCATCACGGAACCTCGCAAGCCTGGCCGAGGACGGGCCGGTGAACCAGGACCAGATCAAGCGGCTGACGCGCGCCTGCATGGGTCCTTGCCAGGCCCGGCGCTGCCGCGAGCAGGTTGCCATGATCATGGCCATAGGCACGGAACGCCCCCTCGCCTCCATCGCCCTCGCCGGCTATCGCGCCCCGGTGCGGCCGCTGCCGCTCGGCGTGCTCGCCGCCGCCGACGAGACCGCCGAAATGGCCGAAGGCTGGAACGTCTGGTTCGGCATCCGTACCCAATGGATTCCCTACGCCGATATCGGCACCGAGCGCGAGATCGAGCGCGCCGGCCGCATGGCACATTTCTGAGGTGGACCTGACGTGACCGCGATGGAGAAGAAGAGCGCCGCCGTCATCGTCATCGGCGGCGGCGTGACCGGCCTCAGCGCCGCCTGGTGGCTGGCGCGCGAGGGCGTGGATGTGCTGGTGATCGAGAAGGGCATCGTCGGCTGGGAGGCCTCCGGCCGCAACGGCGGCGGCTGCACCCATTACCAGAGCCCGCTCTTCGCCGAGGAGCAGCGGCTCTGGCCGCAGATGGACGAGCTGCTGGGCTATCCCACCGAATACCGGCGCGAGCGCGTCATCATCGCGCTGACCGAGGCGCAGCTCGCCCAGTATCAGGACCACGGCGATATCTGCGCCGAAATGGGCTACCAGTATGAGACGCTGGACGCGAAGCAGACGCGCGAGCTGGTGCCCCTCGCCGGGGAGAATGTGGTCGGCGCCGTCCATTACCATTTCGGCGGCCACGCCAACCCGCAGCGCACGGTGCAGGCCTATGCCTGGGCCTTGCAGGACCAAGGCGGCCGCATCCTGCAGCACACCGCCGTTTCCGCCATCGTCACCAAGGGCGGGCGCGTGACAGGGGTGGAGACGAGCCTCGGTCGTTTCGATTGCGACCATCTGGTGCTCGCCGCCGGACCGCAGACTGGCGCGCTGCTGGATACGATCGGCATCTATCTGCCGGTCGCCCCGGCGCGGGCCGAGATGATCGTGACCGAGCCGCTGCCGCTGATGCAAATCGGCGGCGTCGATGGCAACGGCCTCTATGGCCGGCAGACGCTGCGCGGCAACCTCGCCTATGGCGGCGGCCCGCATGAATGGCTCGCCGATACGCCGGCCAGCGGCGGCGCCATCGCCCGGCCCTCGACACCGCTGCTCCAGAACCTCGCGCGCCGGCTGGCCGAGCTGTTTCCCCGCGCCGCGCATCTGCGCGTCATCCGCAGCTGGGCCGGCATCATCGAGAATACGCCCGACGGCCGACCGGTGATCGACCGGCTCGACGAGCCGGGCAATTTGACGGTCTGCGACCATGTGCAGCGTCGGCTTCGGCCTGTCGCCCGCGACCGGCCATGCGATCCGCGATCTCGTTCTGGACGGGCAATGCGGCTTCACCGATATCGACAAGCTGAGCCTGGGCCGCTTCGCCAATCTGCCGCGCGACTGGCGCGCCCGCCAAGGCTGGGTGCCCGCCCACCAAGGGTTTTGATTGAGAACGCAAATCTTCGGATCAGGTGATTTCACCTGTTCCGATATTGCTCTAACCGCCTGAGGAGACGAGGATAAATGGCTGCCAAGGGGAAGATCCTCATCGTCGGCTGCGGTATCGCGGGGCTCGCGACCGCCTGGAGCCTGCTGCGGCGGGGCTTCGAGGTCGAGATGTTCGAGCAGGGGCCGATCCCCAACCCGAAGGGTTCTTCCTGGGACGAGCATCGCATCACCCGCCACGCCTATGGCGAGTTCGAGGGCTATGCCTATCTGATGCCGCTGGCCTTCAGGCTGTGGGACCGGTTGTGGAAGGATATCGGCGCCACGCATTACGACCCCTGCGGCGCGGTCTATTTCATCCGTGACGAGACGCCCTGGTATCACGGCACCGCCGCCACGCTCGCGACGATGGGCATCGGCTTCCGCGATATTCCGCTCACCAAGGCCGCGCGCCGCTTCCCCATGTTCAACCTCGACACCGTCACCCGCATCGTGGAGACGGATGGCGCGGGCATGCTCTTCCCTGCCCGCATCGTGCTCGACCTCATCGTCTACCTCGCGGGGCGCGGCGTGGTGTTCCACGCCAACCATCTCGTCAACGAGATCGACGCCGAGCGGGCAACCGTCACGGCGAACGGACAGACTTTTATGGGCGATCGCGTGGTGGTGGCGGCCGGGGCCTGGGCTGACCGGCTGGTGCCTGGCCTGAAGGCCGATGCCACACCCTCCCGCCAGGCGGTGATGTTCCTGGCCCCGCCGCCCGACCTCGCCCCTATCTGGGCCGACGCCAGCGTGATGGCCGATCTCGGCACCGAATTGAGCTGCTACATCCTGCCGCCCCGGCGGGGGACGCGCCTCAAATTCGGCGACCATGTCTTCACCCGGCGCGGCGACGCGGATGAGGACCGGACGGCGACCGACCTCGATGTGCAGCGCCTGATGCGCGTGCTGAAGCGCGTGGTGAAGGATTTCGACCGCTACCAGGTGCTGGAGCGGAAGGCCTGCTTCTACACCGTGACCGATGACGAACACTTCATCCAGCAACCGGTCGGCGCGCGGGGCTGGATCATCAGCGCCTGTTCGGGCCATGGTTTCAAGCTCGCGCCGGTGACCGGTGAATTGGCGGCGCAGGCGCTGTCGGGCGAGAAAACTGTTGAAGCGGTGACGCATATGGCGGCCGGGCTGGTGATGGAACCCACCTAAAGGTCCGGCCGGTTGCTGCATCCGGATTGGCGGCGTAGCGTAAGGAATGGGACTGGAAACCGCCAATTCCAACCGCCGAAACGGAGGGCCGCCCGCCGGCGGCACACCATGAACAATGCCTATATCAAGACGACGAAGGGCGTTCGCGTCAGCGTCCGCTCCTTCTACCTCGAAGACCAGTCACAGGCGGACGAAGGGCGTTTCGTCTGGGCCTATCGCGTGACGATCGAGAATAAGAGCCAGCAAACCGTTCAGCTGATCAGCCGGACCTGGCGGATCACCAACGGTCTCGGCCGCATCCAGCATGTTCATGGTGAGGGCGTGGTCGGTGAGCAGCCTGTTCTGGAGCCCGGCGAGGCCTTTGAATACACCTCGGGCACACCGCTCGACACACCGACGGGGTTCATGACCGGCGAGTATCACATGGTGCTGCCCTCATCGGGCGAGCAGTTCGACGTGGCGATCCCGACATTCAGCCTGGACAGCCCGCACCAGAACCTGCGGTTGCATTAGGCATTGGGATGGCGGATCGCAGCCAGCGCTATTGTGGCAGGCTCATCGCCTCGACCCGCGCCTTATGGGGCGCGCGGCGGTAAGTGCGGCTGGCAGCCTCCCGCACCTCGGAGAGCTTGGCGAAGTGCTGACCGTCCATATCCTTCAGCCGAGAATCAACGCCCTTGAATGTATATCCATCTCCGTCGGCCGCGGCCGCCCCCACAAAGATACCGTCAATCTCGATGATGTAGGACTGTCTCACCGCAGTCTCCTGGACAAAGCCGTATCATTTTGGGCCGAAAGAAATGTGTATCGGCCCTTGCGAGGGTGTAGTCGAACTACTCCGACTTTAGAACAAAACTCCTTGTGATCAAGTAAATATACGGCTTTTTTAATGTGATCTGTGAGGAACAATGTTCACCCATCTGTCCCGGTAATGATACGATCAATCACCGCCCAGCGTGGTCTCGGCCATGCAGTCAATTCCGCCGATCCCGATGACCTCATACACCCGGCCCCGTCACCCGGACAGGCCGCTATTCGGATATTAACCCCACTGTCACTCCCGCTGACGGTGCTTCAGATATGCTGATCAAGCGCAGCTTCAGCATCGCCGGGCACCGCACCAGCATCGCGCTGGAGCCGGAATTCTGGGCGGCGTTGGAGGCGGCGGCAGCCCGTCGCGACGAGGCGCTCGCGACCCTCGTCCTCACCGTCGATGCCGAACGCCCCCCAGGGCGGGCGCTTGCCTCCGCGCTCCGCGTCCATGCCCTCCGCGAGGCGGCACGGACGACATCTTAGAGCGGTATCGGTTCGCTTTCGCTCACGATTCCGCTCTATGCTCTTGATTGAGAACGCAAATCTTCGGATCAGGTGATTCCACCTGATCCGATATTGCTCTAGAGCGTGATGACCGCAGGTGGAATCACCGAAGGTCTGAATCACGCGATCAAACAAAGAGTTAGAGCGGAATGGTGAGCGAAAGCGAACACATCCCGCTCTCATCAGTTCATTGCCGTGCCGTGGACGATCCATGAGGTCGGATGGCTGACCGGCCCTTGCAGCACCGCGCTGAGCGCCGCCCCGCCGCCCGCTGGCTTGAGCGCGAGGTTGAGGTTGCAAACCCCACGCACGAGGTCGACCTGCCCGCCTACCGTCATCGCGCCCGCCGGCCCGTTGAGCTGAAAGCCGCTGAGCTGCAACTCCCCCTGTGCGATACCGGCCGTGGCGCTAAGCGTATCGAAGGGCGTCGAGCCCGCGAAAAGCGCCGTCCGGCGATCCTCGGCCAGCGTCTCCGCCAGGCCGGGTTTCGGGATGGCCGTAAGGTCGATGCCGTCGAGCGTGCCCGGCCCCGCTGTCAAGCCCATCGTCGCATCAAGGCTGGCAAGCCACGAGCTGAGGCTGTAGCCCCGCGCGGTGAGCGTGGCGTGCCCATCGACACCCCGCGCCGTCAGCGCCACGGGCGCGCGGAGCGGCAGGCCAGGCTCCACGCCCGCCGATGGCCGAGCACCGGCTAGGCCGAAGGTCGCCGTGAGCGCCGGCGGCTCGGCCGATGCCGCGAGGTCGATCATGCCGGTCAGCTTGCCGCCGAGGACGGAAGCCTTGTCGATCGAGACATGCAGCAGCCCGTCGTTCACGACCGTCTCGGCACGGATGTCCTTCGCCACCGGGGTCAGATCGTCCACCACCTGACCGATCGTGAGGCCGAGCGTCGCATGCCAGCCGCGCAGGAGATCGAAGGGAATCGGCTCATCAGCCGTCGGCTCCGGCCAGGGCAAGGTGTCGATCGCCAGCGTCCCGGTGATCGCCCGGACGGGGAGCGGACCCGCGGTGGGGGATCGCGCCGTGGCCCGGCCGAACGTACCGCTGCCATGAAGCATGCCGATGCTGAAAGTGACCGGCGCGAGCGACCAGGAGGAGCCGTCCGAAGTGGTATCGGCGACCACCGACAGGGAGCCTTCCCCAAGCCAGGCGGTGGCATCGCTGAAGCCCAGGCTGCGCAGCAGCCGCGCGGCACTCGGATGCCGCAGGGTGACGGCGCCCTGCCAGTGATCATGCACGAGGTCCATCAGCGGCTGGGCCGATACGTCGAGATCGCCGAGCGAGCCCTGAAGGGCGACCGCAAGGGCGGTCGGCGGGCCGGCCGCCGTCACGCTCGCGGCCAAGGGCTCATCCCAAAAGCTCCGCTGGCCGCGCAGCCGGTCCGGCAGAAGGGCGACGAAGGGGCTCGCGTGCGGGGCGGCCAGCACCAGACGGGCGTTGCTCAAAGCCCCCGACCCGTCGATGGCGCCGGAGGCCAGAAACTGCATGCCCTGATCCCGCCCCGCGAGCTGGCGCAGGTTCAGCATGCCACCGCCGATGGCGGCATCCAGCAGCCCGTTGTCGATCCGGTCATCGCCGAGCCAGACCTCGCCGGCCGAAAGCCGCAGATCGGCGTTCACCCCAGCCAGCCGATGAGCCAGCAGGTCCGGTCGCGGCGGCTCGGCCAGCCATTCGGGCGGCAGCCATTGGTCGAGATCGATCTTGCCGAAATCAAGCCCGGCCGAGACCGACGGCGCGCTGCCGAGCCCCAGCACGAGCCCGCCCGCGATCGTCGTATCGTTCATCCGCCCGGCGATATCGGTCACGGCGGCGCGGCGCGGATCGGCCGCGACATCCGCCGCGATCGCGAGGCTGGTGAGGCCCGAAAGCGCGCCGGAATAATCCGGCAGCAGCTTGGATTGTGCCAGCCAGTGCAGGGTTATGGCCGGCGTCGGCACGCCGAGGCTCATTTTGCCGATGAAGGAAATGGCCGCCGGATCGTAGTATCCGCTGAGCGCGATCGCCGCCTCGCCCGGCAGCGTGGCATGGACGTCATCGACGCGGATGCGTGTCGATGAGGTGACGAGCTTCAGCCCGAAGCTGTGCAGCAACCCCTCTCCGAACATGGCGGAATCAGCGTCGAGATCGAGGCTGAGCGGGGCGGCCGCGGTGCTGCCGGCGGGAAAGGCGGAGAGCCACGGCCCGAGATCGAGCATCGGCGTATGCAGATGGATGAGGAGGCTGGGGCTCGGCACGGCCAGGGCCTTGGCCTCGCCCTTGGGCGGGGTGAGCCGCAGCCTCACCTCGCCGGTCGCGGGCATATTGCCGAGGGTGAGGGCGAGATCGGACAGGCTGATGCCGCGCCCATCGGCATGCAGCGTGCCATCGCCATCGAACGGCAGCGGCGGGGCCGGCACGAAGGCGGCAAGATCATCCCCATGCGCGGTGAAGGCGCCGAGGACCTGGCCCTTCGCGGCCATGACCCCCTTGAAGCCGAAGGTGCTGGCCGGCGACGAACCGCTCTGAAGCGTGATCTGCAGCGGCGCGCTGCCATCCGTCTGCGGCCAGTTCAAGCCGAGGCCGACCTGCCAGGGCTGGACGCCCGCGCCGACGCTGGTATTGGCGGTGCCATCTATCCGGAGCGAGGTCTCGGCGCCGCCGGTGACGACGCTGATATTGGCATCCGTCACCCGCAACGGCCCGATGATCAGGCTGCCGCGCGTGACATTCGCCGATAGCGCCGCGAGCCAGGGCGGCGGCTCGATCGAGGTCGGCCCGCTCGGCAAGGGCCAGGGCAGGCGGATGTCCGGCCGGTCCAGCATGACATGGGTGACGGCGACGCGGCCCGTGAGCAGCGCGCCGAGCGAGAGGTTGAGCGTCAGCGCGCGGGTGCTCATCCGCACGCCGTCCCCATCATCCCGCACATCGACGCGCTCGGCGGTGATGGAGGGTTCCGGCAGCAGGCTGAGCCGGATCGGGCCGCTGATCTCGACATCGCGGCCGAGGAAGCCGCTGGCGGCGGCCTCGATCCCCTCGCGATGGGGGTTCCAGTCGAGCAGGCGCGGCCCGATCCAGAGCGCGGCCACAACGGCCACGGCACTGCAGACGAGCACCGGCACCGGCCTTATGGCGAATGGCCGCCGCCGCTGAACCCGCGAGCGCGGGGGCGCTCTCAACGCCGCCCCATCATGGCGTGCCGTAGCCCCCACCGCCCGGGGTGGCGATGCCGAGGACATCTCCGGCCAGCAGATCGCGTTGGTCGCGACCACCCATCGGGATAATCTCCCCCGCCCGCTCGATCCATTGCTCCCCACGGGCGCCTGCCGCCCCGCCTTCCAGCCCGAACGGGCCTTCGCTCCGGCGGGAAGCGACGATCACCGCCGTCATCGGCTCCAGAAAGCGCAGGCGGCGGAGCGCACCGTCCCCGCCGCGCCAGCGCCCCACGCCGCCCGAGCCTTCGCGCACGCGCGAACTGCTCGACCCGGACCGGGTAACGCAGCTCCAGCACCTCGGGATCGGTCATGCGCGTATTCGTCATATGGGTCTGAACTGCCGCCGCTCCGTCGAACCCCGGCCCCGCGCCGACGCCGCCGCAGATGGTCTCGTAATATTGGCGGCGGGCATCGCCGAACAGGAAGTTGTTCATCGTCGCTTGGGCGGAGGCGCATGCGCCGAGCGCACCGAACAGCGCATTGCAGACGGCCTGCGACACTTCGGTATTACCCGCCACGACCGCCGCCCCAGGTGCGGGTGAGAGGAAACTGCCCGGCGGGATGAGGATGTTCAGCGGCTCGAGGCAGCCGTCGTTGAGCGGGATATCCTCGCCGACGAGGCAGCGGAAGACATAGAGCACGACCGCGCGGGTGACGGCCGGCGGGCGCGTTGAAATTGCCGGTGCTTTGCGCCCCCGTGCCCGTGAAATCGATCGTGGCGCGCCGCGCCGCGCGGTCGATGGTAACGGACACGCGCAAGGGCGCGCCGTCATCCATGGTGAGCGCGAAGGCGCCATTCCGCAGCCGGTCGATCACGCGCCGCACGCTCTCCGCCGCATTGGCGCGCAGATGGTCGCATATAGGCGCGCACGCGCAGCCAGCCCCAATCGCGCACGATGCGCCCCATCTCCCGCGAGGCCGGCCTCATTGGCGGCGATCTGCGCCTTGATATCGGCGACGTTCATATCCGGGCTGCGCGCCGGATAGCGGGCACCGGCGAGCAGATCGCGGAACGCCGCCTCCCGAAAGCCGCCGCGCTCGACCAGGAGAAAATCGTCGATGACGACGCCTTCCTCCTCCAGGCGTGCGGGAATTGGGCGGCGTCGAGCCCGGGGTGGTGCCGCCGATATCGGCATGGTGGCCGCGATTGCCGACGAAGAAGCGGATTTCCCGCCCCGCCTCGTCGAACACCGGCGTGATGACCGTGATGTCCGGCAGATGCGTGCCGCCGGCGAAAGGATTGTTGAGCGCCACCACATCGCCGGGCCGCAGTGTCCCGCCACGGCTCGCGATCACATGGCGCACGCTCTCGCCCATCGCGCCCAGATGCACCGGCACATGCGGCGCATTGGCGATCAGCCGCCCCTCCGCATCGAAGATCGCGCAAGTGAAATCCAGCCGCTCCTTGATGTTCACGCTCAGCGAGGTGTTTTGCAGCACGACGCCCGCCTGCTCGGCGACGCTCATGAACAGGTTGTTGAACAGCTCCAGCAGCACCGGGTCGGGCCGCGCCGCATCCTCGGTACCATCTTCGGTGCGGGCGATGCCCGCAGCCCGTTCGAGCACCAGGCCGTTGGCCGAGGTTACGCGCGCCGCCCAGCCGGGCTCGATCATCGTCGTCGCATTCGCCTCACGGATCAGCGCGGGGCCCGCGATCCTGTCCCCGGCACGAAAGTCGCCACGCTCGAAGACCGGCGTCTCATGGGCGGCACCTCCGGAAAAGACGGAGACGCGATCGACCGGCAACAGCGGCGTGACGGTATCACGCGGCGGCAGCGCCGCTTCCTCGGGCGGCGGGGCGGCGCTCATCGCCTCGACCGACAGCGCCTCGACGATAAGCGGCCGGTCGGGCATGGCGAAGCCGAACCGCGCCTGATGCTGGCGCGCGAAATCGGCGCGCATGGCGTCGAGCACCGCGAGCGCCACGGGCAGCGGCGCGTCCGTGCCCGCCAGCCGAAGCTCGGCGGTAACGGCCACCTGAACGCTCCCGGCTGGGGCGCCTTGGCCTGCCAGTTCCGCCCGCGCCTCCCGCTCCAGCCGCGCACGGAGCGCTTCGATCTCGGGCAGCAAGCCCGCATCGAGCGGGCGCTCCATCGCCTGGGTGCGGATGACCGACTGGTCGGCGAGGCCCATGCCATAGGCGGAGAGCACGCCGGCCAGCGGATGGATGAAGATGCGCGTCATGCCGAGCTCATCGGCCACCAGGCAGGCATGCTGGCCGCCGGCGCCGCCGAAGCAAGCGAGCGTGAAGCGCGCCGCGTCATGCCCCCGCCGGAGGCTGATCTCGCGAATGGCGCCGGCCATATGCCCGACCGCGATCCGCACGAAGCCTTCCGCGAGCGCCAGCGGCGTCTGCCGCTGCCCGGTGGCGGTGGAGACTTCCGCCGTGAGCGTGTCAAAGGCGCGCGCCACCGCATCCGGCATCGAGCGGCTGATCGCCGCCCGGCCCGAAGATCGCCGGGAAATGCGCCGGCTGGATTTTGCCGAGCAGCAGGTTCGCATCCGTCACCGTCAGTGGACCGCCATGGCGATAGCAGAGCGGACCCGGATGCGCCCCGGCCGAGCCTGGCCCGGCGCGTCAGCCGTGCGCCGTCGAAACCGAGCACCGACCCGCCGCCGGCAGCGACCGTGTGGATCGCCATCATCGGCACGCGCAGGCGCACGCCGGCGATCTCGGTCTCGGTCGCCCGCTCGAACCGCCCGGCATAAAGCGCGACATCGGTCGATGTGCCGCCCATGTCAAAGCCGATGACGCGATCGAAACCCGCCGCCGCCGCCGTGCGCGCGGCACCGACGATGCCGCCGGCCGGCCCCGAGAGAATGGCGTCCTTGCCGGCGAAACGATCCGCCCGGGCGAGGCCGCCATGCGACTGCATGAAGAACAGCGGAACATCCGGCAGCGCAGCCGCCACGCGATCCACATAGCGGCGCAGAATGGGCGACAGATAGGCGTCGGCGACCGTCGTCTGCCCGCGCGGGACCAGACGCAGCAGCGGGCCGGTCTCATGGCTGGTCGAGATCTGGTTGAAACCCGCGCCCGCAGCGAGCGCCGCGATCCGCCTCTCCTGCTCCGGATGCGCCCAGGCATGGATGAGCGCTATGGCAACCGCGTCGAGCCCGCTGGCCCGCGCCGCTTCCAGCGCCGCGCTGATGGCCGGCTCGTCCAGCGGCGCCACCTCCACGCCGTCGGCGGCGAGCCGCGCCGAGACTTCCAGCACATCGGCATAGAGCACGGGCGGCAGACGGATATCGAGATCGAACAGGCGCGGCCGCGCCTGGTTGCCGATGCGCAGCAGATCGCGCAGGCCCTGGTTGATGACGAGCAGTACCGGCGTGCCGCGCCGTTCGAGCAGCGCATTGGTCGCGACCGTCGTGCCCATGCGGATTTCGGCGATCATGCCGGGCGGTATCGGCGCCCCGTCCGGCAGACCCAATATGTCGCGGATGCCGGCGATGGCGGCGTCCTCATACCGGCCGGGATTCTCGGAGAGCAGCTTGCGCGTGACCATCCTGTCCGCGCCGTCACGCGCGACGACATCGGTGAAGGTGCCGCCGCGATCGATCCAGAAACGCCAGGAAGACATCGTCAGGCTGCTCTTAAACTGTTGCTCATATTCCGCCGCCCGGGCTGATGCCGCGTTTGTTCATATCGCCCGCCCCGGCGCACCGTGTTAGACCGCTCTTATGCTTTGGGGAAAGATCATCGGCGGCGTCGCTGGCTTCGCCGTCGGCGGTCCGGCAGGCGCCGTGATGGGGGCCGCCATCGGCCACGCGGCCGATAGCGGCGCCATTCCGCATATCCAGAAAGGATTGCGCGGCTTCGTGCCCGGTTTGGCCGGCAACACCTCCTCCGCGCCGCTGAATTCGGCCCGCCTCGCCGCCATGCTCGGCCAGCGGGACCAGCTTTTCGCCATCGCGGCAGTGACACTGTCCGCCAAGCTCGCGAAATGCGATGGGCCGGTCAACCGGCAGGAAATCGACGCCTTCAAGCGCGCCTTCCATGTGCCGCCGCAGAACGTGCCGACGGTCGGCCGGCTGTTCGACGAGGCGCGCCACTCGGCCGCCGGCTACGAGGCCTTCGCCGAGGAGCTGGCACTCGCCTTCGAGGCGGATAACCGCGTCCTGCTGGAAGAAGTCCTGCGGTCCCTCTTTGTCATCGCGCGGTCGGACGGGCCGCTGAACCCGGCGGAGACGCGCTTCCTGGCCGATGTCCACCGGCTGCTGCGGCTGGACCGCTTCGCCTGGGACCACGCCATCGGCGGCGGCTATGAACGCGCCCGCCCCTCACCCGGCGAGGGCGACCCCTATCACGAGCTGGGGCTGACGCGCTCCGCCACGATTGAGGAGCTGCGGGAGGCGCGGAAGCGGCTGATGCGGGAGAACCACCCCGACAGCCTGGCGTCGCGCGGCGTGCCACCGGAATTCATTGCCCGCGCAACGGAACGCGCCGCACGGGTGAACGCGGCCTGGGACCGCATCAAGCGCGAACGCGGGTTATAGGCCGCGAAACACGTCTGGCATTTGCGCGACAGAGGCGTTACGCCCTGCGCCGGCCACATGTCCGAACCGCATTCAAACCGGCCGCTATCGTTGCCTATGCGTGACGCTCGGCGGCTCACGGGATAAGCCTATGAAGATGCGTCACTTTTGCCGTGAGCATTCGGCATGGAATGTCCCCCCAGGGAGGGCGACTGCGCCATGAATACGGTCACGGCTACCGTCTACTGGGTCATCGTTGCGATTTGGGCGATTATCCTGTCGACGGTCCTGACCTTCTACGTGGTGAACCGGCGGACCTTCGGGACGACGCGCCTTCTGCTCGCGGTGCTCGCGCTCGACGCCGTTCGCAACATCGTCGAGAATATTTATTTCGGTTTCTACTTCGGCGCGAAATACGGATTGTTTCCGAGTTCGTTTCAAACCGTCCTCGGCCACCCGATGCTGCTCATCCTGCCGAAACTGGGCAATATCGCCGCCGGCTGCCTCGTCCTTGGTCTGCTTCTGTTCAAATGGCTGCCCGAGGCGATCCGCGAGCGCGCCCGGACGGAGGAATACGCGGCGCATCTCCATCGGCTCGCGACGACGGACAGCATGACCGGATTGCGGAATCGCGGCGACTTCATGTCCGTCGCCGAGACGGAGTGGGAATGGCAGGCGAGTGGCCGCGGCCCCCTGGCCCTGATGATCATGGATATCGACTTCTTCAAATCCATCAATGACCGCTACGGCCATCACGTCGGCGACGAGGTGATCATAATGGTCACGCAAATATGCAACGCGAATAAACGCGCCGCTGACGTCGCCGGCCGTATCGGCGGCGAGGAGTTCGCCATTCTCCTGCGGAATACCGATGACGGCGCCGCTTATAGCTTTGCCGAGCGCATCCGCTCTATGGTGGAGAAGGAGAGCCTCGCCGTGGGCGACGACGTGATATCGGTCACGGTCAGCATCGGCGTCACCTGTTCGCACCATGCCGGATCGCTGGCGGAGCTGTTCAGGCAGGCGGATGCCGCGCTCTATATGGGCAAGCGCGCCGGCCGCAATCGCGTCTGCCGCTTCGGCACCGGCAATGACGCGGTGCCGATCGACGTCAGAGGCCAGCCGACCGCAGGTTGAGCAGCCTCGCGACCTCGGCGGCGAGTTGGTCCTGCTGGTAGGGCTTGCCCAGGCGCGGCAGGGCGCTCGCCTCCTCATCCGGCAGGTCGGCATGGCCCGTGGCCAGAAGAACGGGCATCGTCGGCCGCAACCGGCGGGCGGCCGCGGCCAGTTGCAGGCCCGTCATGCCCGGCATCGAGACGTCCGTGATCATCAGATCCACCCGCTGGGCATCCTCCAGCACGGCCACCGCCTTGGCGGCGGAATGCGTCTCGATCACCTCATGCCCGAGATCTTCCAGCATGCGGGTGGTCAGCATCGCGATCAGCGCGTCATCGTCCACAACCAGAATGGAGGCACGTAAGGCCGGGTCCCAGGCCGGCAGCGGCGCGGCCGGGAGCGGCGCGGCCGGCAACGGCCGATCCGGCTGGTCCCGCGCCGCCTCCGTCACCGGCAGCCAAAGCTCCACCCGTGTGCCGCGCCCCGGCTCGCTCGCCAGCCGCAGATCGCCGTTCAACTGGACCGCGGCGCTGTGGATGGTGGAAAGCCCGAGCCCCGTGCCTTTGCCACGCGCCTTGGTGGTGAAGAAGGGGTCGATCGCCCGCGCGAGCGTCGCCTGATCCATGCCGTGGCCGGTGTCGGTTACGACAAAACGCAGGTAGTAGCCCGGCGCCAGCGCCGCTTTCCGATTCCCCAACACCGGCCGGACGACGGCGCGATCGAGCGTGATCGTCAGCCGCCCGCCCTGCGGCATGGCATCCTTGGCGTTGAGGGCGAGGTTGAGCAGCGCCATCTCGACCTGATTGGCATCGACGAGCGCGGGCGGCAGATCGGGCGTCACCTCCAGCCGCATTTCGATCGCCGGCCCGACCGATCGCTCCAGAAGGTCCAGCATCCCGCGCAGAAGATGCTCCAGATCGACCGGCTCGACCTTCAAATCCTGGCTGCGCGCGAATGCCAGCAGCCGCTGGGTCAGCGCCGCACCGCGCCGCGCCCCCTGGATCGCGCCTTCGATCAGCCGCGTGGCCCGCGCATCCTGCGGCGGATAGCGGCCCAGGAGTTCGAGGTTGCCGAGAACGGCCATCAGGAGATTGTTGAAGTCGTGCGCCACGCCGCCGGTGAGTTGCCCGATCATCTCCATCTTTTGGGCCTGTCTCAGCCGCTCCTCGATCTCCTCGCGGCTGCGAATCTCCTCCAGCACGGCCTTGTGGGCCTGTTCCAGCTCCTCCGTGCGGAGCCGCACCCGCTGCTCCAGCGTTTCGTTGACCTGGCGAAGTGATTCCTCCGCCGCCTTGCGGCCGCTGATATCCAACGAGACGCCGACGAGCCGGGACCGCCGGCCGGCCTGGTCCCACACCACACGGGCCCTCAGCTCCGCCCAATGGATGCCGCCATCCGGCCAGATATTGCGAAATTCGATCGCCAGATCGTCGCCGCTCTCGATGGCGCGCAGCAGCGCCACCTGCACGCGCGGCCGATCATCCGGATAGACGCAGGCCAAAAGATCGACATAGGCAAAGGGCTGTTCCGGCGCGCGACCGAATACCGCCTTGCAGGTATCCGAGCAGAGCAAGGCCGAGCTATCGAGATCAAGCTCCCAGGCGCCGAGATGGCCCGCATGCAGGGCCGTGCGCAGCCGCGCCTCACCCTCATGCAGCTCTTCGATCCGCGCCCGCGCGTCATACTGCCGCACACGGCCCTTGAGCGCCGTGCGTGCGACGCTCACGAAGGTCGTCGGGTGAAATGGCCGCTCCAGAAAGGTGACGTTGCCGAGGATATCCGATAGGCGGGCCGCGCCCGGATTTCGCTCAGGGCCCCCGCCCCGCTGGGTGAGAACGATGAAGGGCAGATCGGACCAGCTCGGCTGGCCGGAGACCCAGGCGGCGGTCGCGCGGAGATCGGCGGAGGCCATCGCCTCCTCGGTCACGACGGCGAAAGCGATGGCGTCGCTCAGCAGGCGCTGGAATATCGCGAGGCTGCCGCAAATGGAGGAGACAATCCCGGCCTCGCGCAGTATCGCCTGCGCCACCAGCGCGTCGCGCCCGAGCGGGGCGAAGATGATCGCCCGGTTTATCCGCGGTTCACGGATCAACATAAGTGTCGATCAGTTCGGCCGGACCGCCGTGCGCCGCCGCCGCTGCCTCGCCGACGAAGACAGGAACGCCGCGCAGCACACCCTGAAATCCGATCAGCGCCTCACCCATGGCAAGCCCGTGCGCGCCGATGCGGAATTCGCGGATCGTATCCTCATGCCAGCCCGTGCGCTTCTTGATGACCGAGACCGCGCGCTTCACGCGGCCGGCCGCCTCGAAATAGCGCAGCAGGATGACGGTATCGGCGAGATAGGTCACATCGACCGGCGATTGCATGTCGCCGACAAGGCCGTGCTGTGCCACGGTCAGGAAGGTCGAAGCGCCCTGGCGATTGAGATACTGCAGCAACTCGTGCATGTGCAGGATCAGCGAGTTCTCCTCCGGCATTGCGGCCTGGTAGCCGTTGAGGCTGTCGATCACCACCGTCTTGCGCGCTGGCGCCTTGTCGACCCGGTCCCGCACGCGGTGCGCGAACTCGCCCGGGCGACAGCTCGGCCGCATCGAGCTGCTCGATCATGCAGGCTGCCCGCTGTCGCGCATGCGCTTCGAGGTCGAAGCCCAGCGGCTTGCGCGCGATCGAACAGCAGGCCCATCTCCTCGTCGAAGATGAACATTGCGGCTTTTTCGCCGCGCGCGATCGCCGCGACCACGAATTGCAGGGCGACCAGGCTTTTGCCGGTGCCCGACGGCCCGAGGATGAGCGCGCTCGATCCCTGCTTCGTACGCCGCCGCCGAGCAGCGCGTCGAATTCCGGGATATCGCTGGTCATGCCCGCCGCTCGAACCGAGTGCGATGCTCGGCCGCGACCAGGCGCGGAAAGACCTCGATGCGCCGCCGCTGCCGGATGGTGAAATCGTGATAGCCGCCGCGATAGCCCTGCGCGCGATATTTGATGACCCGGAGCCGCCGGCGCTCGGCGCCGTAACTCGGGCGCCATCTCCTCCAGATGGATCACGCCATGCGCCACGCTGTGGACGGTCTTGTCGAGTGTCTCCGCGGTCATATCGTCGAGCATCAGCACGGTCGCGTTCTGGCCGCGCGAAGTAATGTTTGAGCGCCAGGATCTGGCGCCGGTAGCGCAGCGAGCTTTGCGCCAGCAGGCGGATCTCGGACAGACTGTCGAGCACGACGCGCGTCGGCCTGACCCGCTCGAAGGCTTGCGAAGATGAGCTTGGTCGTCTCGCCGAGTTCGAGATCGGAGGAATAGAGCAGGCTCTGCTGCTGGTCGGCATCGAGCAGGCTTTCCGGCGGGACAGCTCGAAAATCTCGATGCCCTCGCCGATCGTCCAGCCATGGGAGGCGGCGCTGAGGCGCAGCTCCGGCTCCGTCTCCGACAGGGTGATGTAGAGGCCGCGCTCGCCCTGTGCGGCGCCCTCGATCAGGAAGCGCAGCGCGATCGTGGTCTTGCCGGTGCCGGGATTGCCTTCGAGCAGAAAGACATGGCCGGCGCTCAGACCGCCGCCGAGGATCGTATCGAGACCCTGGTTCCTGTCGCGGCCTTCAGGGGCGAGGGTATGATCCAAACTCATCGGCGGCGCCCCTCATCCTACCCATTTGGCTTACTCGTAACGCGCCTCGTCCGTTATCTCAACCAGAACGATGGGGATGCGATGCGTGGTCTGGCGGTGACGGTGTTCAGAACCCGCCGCCGCCGCCGCCGAGAACCATCATGCAAGTAGAGATCCGCGATCAGCCTTTGCAGCGCGCCGAGCAGGAGAATCGCGATCAGCGGGCTGATGTCGATATTGCCGAGGTAGGGAATGATCCTGCGAATCGGGTTGAGAACTGGGGCGGTCGACCCGGTCGAGGAAATCCATGACCGTCCAGACCAGCCGGTTGCGGGTGTCGATGACGCCGAAGGATGCCAGGGTGCTGAAGACGGCCGCCAGGATGATGGCCCAGATATAAAGGCTGATGATTTTCTCGATTAGCCAGACAACGGCATCCATGTGGTCTTGCTTCCTCCTGCGCGCGCGGCGGACCCTACCGGGGGCGGCCGGCAGGCGCAACCGAGGGGCGCAACCGACCGCTGCCGCAAGCGCGCTTGACAGGGAAGCGCCACCTGACCATGTTCCGCGCCCACGGGACGGGGCTGTAGCTCAGCTGGGAGAGCGCGTCGTTCGCAATGACGAGGTCAGGGGTTCGATCCCCCTCAGCTCCACCATTCCCGTCTCCATGTTTCCAAGTGTTTCAAGCGTTAGCGCGCCGCTGTTCGTGTTAATTCTCAAAATTCCGACATAGTCGCGCCACAGGGATGTCACGCTTGCTCGGGCATTCTCGCCTGTATGAGCGCAGCACACCGCAGACCCGATGAGTTAAGGCCTGAGGACGCAGAGACGGAGGGCAGCCGCCCGGCCCCGGAGGCCGGCGCCGCCGCGACCGGCGCGGGAACCCCGTTCGACTGGCAGGTTATGCTGCTGCGGTATTTGCCGCAGCCCGCCGGTTCCACGCATGTCATCAAGCGGTTGGCACCGCGTTAGGGCGGTCGGGATTCAGCCTGACCGTGAACGCTCGGCCGCCGAGACGACCAGATCGACATAAAGCGTCGTCGTCCAGCCATAGTCGTAAATCACCTGACGGAACGGATTGCTCGGGTCGCAGATGCCCTTGCGCAGCAGCTCCGGCGGCTCCGCCTCCTGCCGGTCATCGTAGTACTCGAAGAAGGTTCCGAACTTCAGGCACGCGCGCTCAACCTCCCGGATCGTGGCAGCGTCGATCGCACGGGCGAGATCCAGGAATTCAGGCCCCTGCGCCGCATAGCGCTCCAAACCCCGGGCGACGAGCCAGTTGATGCTCACCCAGCTCGGGCCACGCCACATATCCTTCGAGTAACGCGCCGTATCGCTGGCCGCGATCGACGGTATCGGGAAGGCCGTCGCGAAAAGCTCCGGATCACGAAGATGGCGCGCGAGCGCCGCCGCGTGCTCGGGTGACGGCGCGCCCGCGATCAAGGGCAGGAAGCCCGCATTCGACAAGACGGGCGAGAGCGCGCCACCCGCCGGATCGTAATCGCAATAGAACTGATCCGTCTCCGACCACAGCCGCTCATTCATCAGCCGGCAGAGCGTCGCATGGCGCTGGCGCCAGACCGCGACATCGCGCGTCTCGCCCAGCCGCTCAGCGAAACCTGCCAGCGTCTCGCATTCCAGGGCGAGATAGGCGTTGAAATCCGGCCCTTCCAGCCGGGTCGGATAATGGAAATCGAAGCGCGGCGAATTATCCATCCCGCTCTCACCGCTGCGCTGAACCGCCTCACCCTCAATGAGCCATTCGACCAGCCCATCCTGATCGGCGTCACGATTGGCCAGATCCCATTCGACATAGGCGGAGAGCCGCGCATAATGGCCCCGCACCCAGGCGAGATCCGGCGCCGCCTCATCGACGAGCTTGACGCCATAGGCGAGAATCGGCGGCTGCGTGTAGCCGGAGGCACCCCGCACCGGCGAAAGCTGGTGCGAGATATATCCGTCCTCGCGCTGGCCATCGAAAACCGCGTCGATCATCTCCCGCGCCAGAACCGGGTCGATATGCCGCCAGCCGATCGCGTGGAAGACGGAGTCCCAAAGCCACATATCCTTGTGCGGCCAGCGGTCCGGCGTGGTCCAACGATGGCGGATCGCGCCTTCGGCGCGCGACACCTGGCCCTTCATCACCGACAGCGCCCTGAACAGCACGGGCGCGGGCGCGGGGAGCGGCTCGCTCAGCAGGGGCTGGCCCAGAATCCACCGGCAGCGCTCGGCGAGGACCGCGGCGAGATCGGCATCGATCAGCGCGGCGTCGAAATGCGCGGCCGTGCCCAGCAGCAGGCGATCGCCCTGGCTCAATGACCGGAAGGCGTCATCCCCGGCCGAGAGCGTGGCGGGGCCGGAGATGAGCAGGTGATGCGCGTCAAGCAGGCAGCCGATCACCGGGCCGGAGGCGGTGCTGAAGCAAAAGAAGTCGCTGGAGACCACGATATCCGCCGCCCGCACGACGCCGAAGGTGACCCGCGCACGGGCGGGAAACACGATGTCCAGCCCGTCCGGCGCCTGGGCGGTGCGGAGGACGAGGCCACCCGCGTAATCCGTCGGCCCGTCGAGGCCGGAGAAGGCGAGCAACTGCCCCCTATTCCAGGCGGGAAAGGCGAAAGCGGCCAGCCGTTCCAGAAGCTGCGTCTCGGACATCAAGCATCTCCTTTTGCGGCGCTGACACGCAACGCCCGCACGGCGCCGGCCGCCTTGATCATTACCTTGGCCTGCACGTTACGAGCCTCGGGGATGGCGATCCTCGCATGCTCCACATCCCGTAGCCAGACGGCAGGCCGCCGGTCCGGCCGGGCGCAGTCGAGCCGGATGTGGTGCATCGTCAATCCCCTGACATGCCGCGCGAACAGGCCGCAGGCGGGCAGATCGACACCGAAACTTTCCGGATCGGGGTAAGACCGCACCGCTTCGGGCGGCATGATGGCGGCCATCCGCTCCGTCCCGCCGCCGCGCAGCCGCATATGGATGTGGCTCAGCGTGACATCCTCGATCATCGCACCCGGAATGCCGCTCACGATCATCGGCATCGCCGAATAGGGCTGGAGGCATTCCACGTCCCGGATCGTCACATGACGCAGCAGCCCCCGGGTCACGGGCGCGGGCGTGTTCAGCCGGCCGCCAAGACGGATATAGAGCGGCGAATTGCGGACATCGCGCATGGTGAGGCCCGAGATCTCGATATTCTCCAGCACGCCGCCATCGACGGTTTCAAGCGCGATGCCACGGCAACCGCTCAGGTTCAGGTTCCGGATGGTCACGTTCCGGAAGCCGCCGATCAATTCCGTACCGAGCTTCATGCGGCCGGTGCGGTGGGTGACATTGGCCAGCACCTCCTTTCCGATTCCCCGCAGCCGATAGCTGCCGTCCATCGTGGCGCCGACCCTGTATTTGCCGGTCAGCCGGCAATCCTCGATCAGGATATCCTCCGTAAGCGCCACTCTCCCAAGGGCGTAGGTGCTTTTCAGGCAGATAGCGTCATCATTGGGGGAATTGATCCGGCAGCGCAGAACATGCACGCCACGGCAGCAGTCGAGATTCAGCCCGTCGCGATTGGTATCGATCGCGAGACCATCGACCGTGAGCGCGTTGGTGCCGGTCGCGAGGACGCCGAAATGGCCCGCCCGCAGAATCGAGATGCCCCGGATCAGAACCCTGTCGCAACCGAAGAGGGCGATCGCCTTGTTGCCCACGCCATGCTGCATCGCGGGCAGGCGGCCAAGTTCGTAATCTCCGTTCACGAGGCCCCGGCCCCAGATGCGCCCCTGCCCCTCTATGGCGATGTCCGAGAGGCCGATGCCCGAAATCAGGCTGTTGCGCCAATGGCTATGGCCGAAATCCTGATAGGGCGAGCCTGCCGCGACGCTCTCTTCCGGCGGGTCGTAGCCCGCCGTGTCGTGGGCTGTGGGCGGCGGGTCCGCCGCCAGGATCACCGCGTCCCGGTCGAGATAGAGCCGGACACGGCTTTTCAGGCGGACGGAGTAGCAAAGATAGGTGCCGGGCGGAAAATAGACCGTGCCGCCGCCGGCGGCCGCGGCCCGGCCGATCGCGCGATTGATCGCCCCGCTGTCGATCGTCCTGCTGTCACCGATGGCACCATCGTCACGAATATCAAATCGCCGGTCCTCGGGAATATCCGGCAGCGCGATACCTGCCGCCCTCACCGCCGTTGTCACCGCTGTTGTCGTTTCGCCCATAAGCGACTCTACTCCATGAGGTCGGTATGAACAGCGCCCCCGAATCCGGGGCAGTGCCTGCTGCCGCGAAGGAAAAAAGAAGCGTGAGCAATCGCCAACCTCCACTCAAGACCTGGCTCGGGCTCAATGCCTTCAACCTGTTCATGGCCGGTGTGCAAACCGGGTTTGGCCCCTTCCTGCCCGTCTATCTCGGGCGCGCCGGATGGAGCCAGGAAGCGGTCGGCTTCACGCTCAGCCTGGGTGCCGTCGCCAGCGTCGTGGCCCAGGTGCCCGGCGGTTTTATCGTCGATCATGTGCGCCAGAAGCGGCTGCTCTGCGCCCTCTGCCTCTCCGCCCTCGGCGTCGGTGCCCTGATGGTGGCCTTCTGGCCGAGCCTGGTTTCGGTCTGGGGTGCGCAGGTTCTTCACGCCTTTTCCGCCGCCGTGCTGACACCCGGGATTGCGGCGCTGACGCTCAGCCTCAGCGGCCATGGCGGCTTTGGCGAGCGTCTCGGCAACAACTCCCGCTACGCCTCACTGGGCAATGCCGCCGCCGCGGCGCTGCTCGGCGTCGTCGCCTACCAGTTGTCGGATCGCGCCGTCTTTTTCGTGACCGCGGCGCTGACCGTGCCGGCCTTCGTGGCGCTGTGGACGGTCCAGCCCGATCATGTCGATCCCCGGACGGACCATCCGGCGCTGCTGCCGCATCATGAACGCCCGGCGCGGCCCTGGCATGTGTTCTTTGAATTGCACCTGCATACTTTCGCCATCTGCGTCACCCTCTTCACCCTCACCAATGCGGCGATGCTGCCGATCGCCCTCAACAACCTCGCGCGGCACAGCAAGGCGGCCGGCCTGGCGACCACGGGCTCCATCATCGCGCTGCAAGCCGTCGTGGTGCTGTTCGCGCCCTGGCTGGGGCGCGCGGCGCAGCGCTGGGGGCGCAAGCCCGTGCTTCTGGTCGGCTTCCTCGCGCTGCCCTTGCGCGGGCTGCTGCTCGCCACCCTGCCCGGCGCCGGCTTCCTCGTCGCGATCGAACTGCTCGACGGGCTGAGTGCGGCCGTCATCGGCGTGATGATCCCGCTGACGGCCGCCGACCTCACGCGCAAGACCGGCTACCTGAACATGGCGATCGGCTCCTTCGGTCTCGCCGCCAGCCTGGGCGCGACCTTCAGCACCTCCATCGCCGGGCTGATCGCCAGCCGCTTCGGCCTGACCACGGCCTTCCTCGCCCTGAGTGCCACCGGGGGCATCGCCTTCCTCGCCGTTCTTCTGCTCATGCCGGAGACACGGCCGCACAGGCTGCGGCCGAAAGCCAGGGCGAGCGCGCCGCACCCTGTCCGGCAAGGCTGACGCCGATATCGTCGTTGCGGTCTCGCCGGCAATATCGTCATGAACTGACAATAAGATTGTGGATGACCGCTCCACGATCTTGACCGGCGTCGCGCGTGGCCCAGGCGCTTTATTTCCGCATTCGCTGAAACTTTGGTAGAAATAGGTCAGGGTGAGTTTGAGGAGAATAGCCGCATGGCGACGCCGATAGCCGATATCTTGCGGGCAATGGCCGGCAAGCGCGCGCTCGTCGTCGGCGATGTGATGCTCGATCGCTTCATCTACGGGCGGACGGAGCGTGTATCCCCCGAAGCGCCGTCGCTCGTTCTCGCGGCCGACCGGCAGGAGCAGATGCTCGGCGGCGCCGCCAATGTGGCCGTCAACGTCGTGGCACTCGGCGCTCAATGCCATCTCGTCGGCCTCTGCGGCGATGACGGCATCGCGCGGGAGCTTGAGGAGGAGATCGCCCGGTTTCCCGAGATCCGTGCCGACCTCGTCACCGATCCGGACCGGAGCACGACGCTGAAGGTTCGTTTCGTCAATCCCCAGTATAATACCCATTTGCTGAGATTGGATTGGGAGGTAACGACGCCCGCCGGCAACGCGATACTGGCCGCGCTGACGGCGCGCGCGGTCGCGGCCGTCGCCGATGCCGAGGTCGTCATTCTGTCGGACTATCTGAAGGGCGTCCTCCAGCGCCCCCTGATCGAGGCTGTCGCCACGGCGGCGGCGGCGCGCGCCATCCCCGTCGTCGTCGATCCCAAGGGGAGCGATTTTTCCCGCTATCGCGGTGCCTCCGTCATCGCCCCCAATCTGCACGAGGTCTCGGTCGCACTTGGCCGCGCCATCCCGCAGGACGAGGCGGCCATCGCGCAGGCGGCGGCCGAAATCAGCGCCCGCTCAGGCGTGATGACCATCGTCGTCAAGCGCAGCCAGTTCGGCGTTCAGCTTGTGCAAAGCGGCCACACGGTCGCCTGCTTCCCGACGGTCGCGCGCCGGGTGACGGATGTCTCGGGCGCGGGCGATACGCTCGTCGCCGCGCTCAGCGTGGCGCTGGCCGCGAATGCGAGCATCGAGGACGCATCGCGCATCGCGAATGCCGCCGCGGGCGTCGCCGTCGCGAAGAAGGGCACGGCGGCAGCCACCCCCGAAGAACTCTCCGATGTGCTGCTGCATCGCCACGAACACCGCTTCTCCCGCAAGCTCTTCGCCGAAGAAAAAGCGTTGCGGCTACAGGTGAAGGCTTGGCAGGATGAAGGGTTTTCCGTGGGCTTCACCAACGGATGTTTCGACCTGCTGCATCCCGGCCATATCTTCATGTTGACCGAGGCGCGCAACCGCGTGGACAGGTTGGTCCTGGCGCTGAACACGGATGCTTCTGTGCAGCGGCTGAAGGGGCCGAGCCGGCCCGTGCAAAACGAAATCGCGCGCATGACGGTGGCGGCGGCGCTGGAATCCGTCGATGCCGTGATCCTGTTCGACACCGACACCCCGCTCGATCTGATCAAGGCGCTGCGCCCCAACGTTCTGTTCAAGGGCGGTGACTACCGGCCCGAGACCGTGGTCGGCCGTGACGAGGTCGAAGCCTATGGCGGCCGCGTCGAACTCATCGACTACCTGCCCAATACCAGCACGACGCTCATGATCCAGCGCATGGGCGCGGTCGATCCGAATGACAAGGGCATCGGCACCGGAAGCGTCGTGCCGGTTGCCGAGACGATCTAGTGTCCGCGCGGGTCGATGCGGCGTCCTCTCGCGCCGTGGCGTGGCTTCGCGACATGGCCTGGCCGTTCTGGCTCTCGCGCGGCATAGACCGGGACAGGTCGGGCCACGCGGTCGGCTTCCATGAGTATCTGACGCTCCATCAGTATGATTGCGACGCGGAGTTCCGCCGGCTGCGCGTCGTCACGCGGCAAACCTATGTCTTCAGCGAGGCGGCCGCCGCCGGCCTGCCCGGTGCGGAAGAAGCCGTCTCCCTCGGGCTCGATTATCTGAGGCGCCACGCCTTCGACCCCGATGGCGGCTATCACTGGCGCTTCGACCTCTCCGGCCGCGTCATCGATGCCCGGCGCGATCTTTACGACCATGCCTTCGTGCTGCTCGCCCTCGCCTCCGCCATGCGGGTGCTGCCCAGCCCGATGCTGCTGGAGGAAGCGCTGGCGCTCGACACCTATCTGCACGATGTCTTCCCTCACCCCGAAGGCGGCTATGGCGAGAGCCTGCCGCCGAGCCTGCCGCGACGGCAGAACCCGCATATGCACCTGCTCGAAGCCTATCTGGCGGCGTCGGAAGTCTTCGGCGACAGCCCCTTTCTCGACCGCGCCGACGACATCGTGGATCTCTTCCTCACCCGGATGTTTCAGCGGAAGGAAGGCGCGCTTCCCGAGTATTTCGACGCGGCGCTGGTGCCCCACCGCGAAGACGGCCATTTCGTGGTGGAGCCCGGCCACCACAGCGAATGGGTCTGGCTGCTGGACTGGCATGAGCGCCGCCGCGCCGCCGCCGGCCGCCCGGCCCTGCCCGGCACGGCACGCGCCATCCTGCTGCTGATGCGCTTTGTCGATCGGCATGGCATTCACCCCGATACCGGCGCGCTGATCGACGAGGTCTGGAGCAACGGCAGCCCCCGCGCTCTCGGCCAGCGTCTATGGCCGCAGACCGAGCGGCTGAAAGCCGAAATCCTGCGCCCGGACCGTGAAGAGGGCCGCATTCTCCATGCCTATTCGGTGCTCGACAGCTATATTCTTCCCGCACCTCCTGGGCTTTGGCTGGAACACCGGACAGCGGAGGGCGAATTCGCGCGCGATGCCGCCCCGGCCAGCAGCCTCTATCACCTGACGGCGGCGATCATGGTCTCCCACCGGGCCTTGATCGCTGAAGCATCGGCTTAAGGACACAGAGCATGATCGTCGTGACGGGCGGGGCCGGCTTCATCGGCTCCAACATCGTGGCCGCACTGAACGATGCCGGTAGAACCGATGTGGTCGTGTGCGACATGCTCGGCAGCGACGGCAAATGGCAGAATCTGCGCAAGCGGGTGTTGCAGGACATCGTGCCGCCGCGCGCGCTGATGGCCTGGCTCGACGGCCGGCGGGATATCGAGGCGATCATCCATATGGGCGCCAATTCATCGACCCTCGCCGCCGACGGGGACGAGATGATGGAAAGCAACTTCCGCTTCTCGCTTCATCTGCTCGACTGGTGTACGGCGAACGGCGTCAAGCTCATCTACGCCTCCTCGGCCGCGACCTACGGAAATGGCGAGCAGGGCTTCGACGATGATCTGACGTTAACTCATCTCCAAACTCTCCGGCCTCTGAATCTTTACGGCTGGAGCAAGCATCTTTTCGATCAGGTGGTGGCGACCCGGCACGAATCCGGCCAGGCGCTGCCGCCGGTTTGCATCGGCCTGAAGTTCTTCAACGTCTTCGGGCCGAACGAATACCACAAGGGGGCGATGATGAGCCTCGTCTCGAAATACTTCGGGGCGATCAAGCGCGGCGACACCATCGATCTCTTTCGCAGCTATCGCCCGGATTACGCGGATGGCGAGCAGCTGCGCGATTTCGTCTATGTCACCGACATCACCGACGTCATCCTCTGGCTGCTCGACAAGCCGAGCTATACCGGATTGCTCAACCTCGGCTCCGGCCGCGCGCGCAGCTTCCTCGACCTCGTGGGGTCGATCTTTGATTCGCTCGGGCTGGAACGGAAGGTGCGGTTCATTGAGATGCCGGAGGCGATGCGGCCACGTTACCAGTATTTCACCGAAGCCGACGAGACGCGGCTCAGGGCGGCCGGCTATAATAAGCCCGGCACCGAACTCGAAGCGGCTGTCGGCCATTTCGTCCGCACCCATCTCGATACCGAAGATCAATACCGATAGGGTACGGCTCGCCCCGCCCGGCACCGGCCGGTCCCGATGTCAGCTCACCGTGTGCCTCCGCGATAAGGTGTGGACGAGCCTCAACCGCCTGTTTAGTTACCGCTGGCAATTCGCCTCGTCGTCATCTGGATGAAGGAATCTGCTTGTGCGTGTCACCATGATCGGCGGCGGCTATGTCGGCCTCGTCTCCGGCGCCTGCTTCGCGGAATTCGGCATGGAGGTCGTGGTCGTCGAAGTCGATAGCCGCAAGCTCGAAGCCCTCCAGGCCGGCAGCATCCCGATCTACGAGCCCGGCCTCGACCAGCTGGTCGCGGATAACGTCGCCGCCGGCCGCCTGTCCTTCACCGGCAGCCTCGATGACGGGCTGGAGAACGCCGAGGCGGTCTTCATCGCCGTCGGCACGCCGACCCGGCGCGGCGACGGCCATGCCGATCTGACCTATGTCTACCAGGCGGCCGAGCAGGTGGCGCGCCGGCTGAACGGCTATGCGGTCATCGTGACGAAATCGACCGTGCCGGTCGGCACCGGTCGCCGCATGGCGGAGATAGTGCGGGAAATCCGCCCCGATCTCGCCTTCGACGTGGCCTCGAACCCCGAATTCCTGCGCGAGGGCAATGCCATCGGCGACTTCATGCGGCCTGACCGCGTGGTCATCGGTGTCGAGAACGAGCGCGCCGAGGAGGTGCTGCGGACCCTCTACCGGCCGCTGTTCCTGATCGAAACGCCGATCGTCTTGACCTCGATCGAGACGGCGGAGCTCACCAAATACGCCGCCAACTCCTTCCTCGCCATGAAAGTGACCTTCATCAATGAGGTCGCGGATCTCTGCGAAAAGGTCGGCGCCGATGTGCATGACGTGGCGCGCGGCATGGGGCTGGATGGCCGCATCGGCCGCAAGTTCCTGCATGCCGGCCCGGGCTTCGGCGGCTCCTGCTTCCCCAAGGACACGCTGGCCATGGCCCGCATCGGGCAGGATGCCGGCGCCCCGCAACGCCTGGTGGAGACGGTGGTGGCGGTGAACGACAGCCGCAAGTCGATCATGGCGCGGCGCGTCATCCTCGCCTGCGGCGGCTCGGTGCGCGGCAAGCGCATCGCGGTCTGGGGGCTGACCTTCAAGCCCGAGACGGATGACATGCGCGATGCGCCCTCCATCCCCATCATCAGCCGGCTGGTGGAAGACGGCGCCGAACTGCTGGCCTTCGACCCCGAAGGGATGGAACAGGCTAAGCCGCATCTGCCCCCCTCTGTCATCTATACCAATGACGCGATCGAGGCGGTGCGGGACGCCGATGCGCTGGTGGTCGTCACCGAGTGGAATGAGTTCCGCGCCGTGGCACCGTCCCGCCTCAAGGCGTTGATGCGCGGCACGGTGATTGTCGATTTGCGCAACGTCTTCGACCCGGCGGCGATGCGGGCGGCCGGCTTCAGCTACGGCTCGATCGGCCGAAGTCAGGATTGAGCGGAGCGCGGCGGCGCACCTTTGTCTGTTGATGCTGGCAATCCCGGCCTGGCCGGCTTGAGGGAGGCTAGGTTACAATGGAACATTTCGTAGACCCGGCCGCCTCGGCGCTGTCCGCTCAGCGCCTCGCCTATGCCTATATCCGGGACCGCATCCGAGCGGGCACGCTCGCGGGCGGGGAGCGCGTCGTGCCGGAAGCCATCGCGAGCGAACTCTCCATCAGCCGCATGCCCGTGCGGGAGGCGATCCGGCAACTCGATTCCGAAGGGCTGGTCACGATCCGGCCCAATCGCGGCGCCGTCGTCACGATCCTGACGCCGGACGAGGTGCGGGAGCTGTTCGAGATGCGGTCGGTCCTGGAAGGTCTCGCCGCCCGCAAGGCGAGCCTTCTGATGGATGACGATACCGAGGATCAACTCTTCCTCATTCTCCGCCGCATGCGCCGGGCCATCGAAACCTCCGTCGACCTTCTCATCCAGCAGCATGACGCCTTTCATGACGCGATCGGGCAGCGGGCTGGCGGCACATGGCTCACCGCCGAGAACCGCCGGCTGCGGACGGCGGTGGAGCCTTACCTCCGCATTTACTTCACCCTGCCCGACAAGGCGCAATCCACGACGGATGAGCATGCCGCCTTGCTGGATGTGCTGCTGTCACGCGACCCCGAGCGTGCCGAGGCAGCGATGCGGGAGCATGTTCTATCGACCACCACCGACCTGGTCGATATGTTGCGCAAAGCGGATGAGAGCCGTTAGAGCAATATCGGATCAGGTGGAATCACCTGATCCGAAGATTTGCGTTCTTAGTCAAAAACATAGATCGGGATCACTTCGTCTACCCGAAGTGCCCCCGATCTAGAGCAATATCGGATCAGGTGTAATCACCTGATCCGAAGATTTGCGTTCTCAATCAAGAGCATAGAGCGGAATCGTGAGCGAAAGCGAACCGATACCGCTCTAGAGCGGCGGGAAGCGCGGCGGCGATACCTGCTCCAACATCCGCATCGCCGGGATCAGCGCGCCCCAGCTATAGAAGCGATCCGCGTCCGGGCTGTCATCGCCCGCCGCGTCGTTCCGATGGAAATTCTCCCGGCAGAGCCGCGCTTCCGCCCAGCCCGTCTCGAACATGCGCCAGGCCTTCTCCGCCACCGCCCCGGCCAGATCGGCGCGGCCGTGGCGGCGCAGACCCTCCCACACCAGGAACAGATGCGGCGGCCAGATGCGGCCGCGCCAATACACATTCTCCGCGCTCGCCGGATCATCATGCGCCGAAGAAGGCAGCACGCGCTCACCCCAGAATTTCGCGGGGTCCAGCAGATGGCCTTCGATCAGGGCGCTTGCCTGCGCCTCGGTCGCGGCACCCGCCAGCAACGGATAGAAGCAGGTGACGGAGAGCGACCGCTCGAATTCGCCCGACCAATGCCGCCCGGCGAAAACCTGCCGCCCGGCGTCCCAGAGCATGTCCGAGATACGCTCATTCAACCGCGCCGCCGTGGCGCGGAGTTCGTCGGCCGTCGCCGTATCGCCGAGCACCGAGGCGATGCGCGCCAGGCATTGCGCGTCGAGCGAGACGAGGCTGTTCAGCCCCGGCTCCGCCATCGTCAGCGTATGCGCTTCCGTATCGAAACCGGCGGCGTCGAAGATCGGCGCGTTATCCATGAAGGATTCGTCCATCGCGCCCTGCTTGGTGTGAACGAAAGCACCCGTGCCGGTCGCCGAACTTCCGTATTCGATCAGCCCGTCGCCGTTTCCGTCACGCTTCCCGAGCCACCATCGATGCGCACGCAACACGATCGGAAAATGCTCCGCCAGCAAGGCGCGGTCGCCCGTCATCTCGAAGATCCGCCACAGCACATAGGCGCCGATCGGCGATTGCGAACGGTCGATCCATTCCTGCGTGCCGGTGCGCAGGCAAGCGAGATTGCCCTCGGGCGATTGGTATTCGAGCGCGGCTTCGAGGTTGGCGCGCGCGGTCGGGAAATCCCCCGCCAGCGCCGCCAGCAGCGCATGGAACAGCATGTCGTTGAGCCAGACACCCCAGCCCGAGAATTTCGCGGTCAGCCAGTTGCGCGTCAGCACCGTCGTCGGCCGGTGATTCGCAGTATCCCACAGCGTATTCCAGGCGATGATGTCCCGCACCGCGTCGGCGGCGGCCTCGCCCGCCGGCGGCGCGGCATCGGCGATCGCGGCGCGCGCGCCCTGCTCCGCCTCCGCCCCCGCCTCCGCCCCCGCGCCCGCCATAGCGCGATCGGTGCCGAGTGCGACTGTCACCCGGATATCGGGGTGCATCTGCGCGTTGAAGCGCAGCACGCCCCAGCGGGCGGCGGGTTCCGTGCGCGGCGGCGCGTAATAGCCGCGCGCGTTCAGATCACCCCAGAATGTTTCGATATCGGCATAGGCACCGCCGAAGACCGCAGGCTCATCTGAGCCGATCGCGGCCCAGAGCGAGCGATGCCGCCCGATCAGCCGGGGCGGTGACGCGGGGGGCATCGGCTCGGCATTCTCGACCGCGATCCAGGGTTCCTCGGGCCGCCAGGGCGCGGGGCCGCCACCGAGATCGAGGAAGCCAACCTCCAGCGCCAGCCAGAAGCGCAACCCCCATTCGCCGAGGCTGAGCGTCCGCAGCCGGGCGCGAACGGTGTGCGCGTTCGGCTTGGTATAGGTCAGCTCCATCTCGCTGCCGGCATGGGCGATCCGCGCGCGGATGAAACAGCCGTCCGAGGCATGTTCGAGCAAAGTGACACCCGGCCCCTGGCCGAGCAGCCGGTAGCGCCCCTCGGCACTGCTGAAAGCCGAGAAGCGCAGGCAAAGGCCGGTCGGCAGATGCACCATCGCCAGCGGGTCGCGTGCGTCCCATGTGTTCCATTGGCGGTCCGGCCCGACTGTCATCCAACCGCCCCAGCCGCCGGCAGCAGCCGCCCGTGGCGGATTCGCAGCCAGACCGGCATGCCCGGCACCCAGGGGCCCGCCGCCAGAATATCGGGGGAGAGCGCGAGCACGGAAACCGGCTGCCCTTCGACCTCCGTCCGCACGGTCACGACCGGGCCGCCGAACTCGGTCGCGATCAGCCGGCCGCCGATCGCGCCCGGCGGAGCCGCCGTGCCGGTCGCCGGCTCGACCGTCATCTCCTCGGGTCGCACGGCGAGATGCAGCCGCCCGCGCGGCGAGGCCGCCCCGATCGCGGCGGCGACCTCGGGCGGTGGCGCGAAAGCCTGCGTGCCGATACGAAGCCCGCCGGCCTCGACCGTGACGTCGAGCAAATTGATCGCGCCGAGGAAGCCGGCGACGAATTCATCCGCCGGGTCGGCATAGACCTCGGTTGGGGCGCCGGCCTGCCGCACCGTGCCAGCCTCCAGGACCAGCACGCGATCGGCCAGGAACAGCGCCTCCTCCTGATCATGCGTGACCATGACCGTGGTCACGCCGGTCTCGACCTGGATGCGCTTCAGCTCCTCCCGCACCTCCTGCCGGACCTTGCGATCCAGCGCGGAGAGCGGCTCATCCAGCAGCAGAAGCTGCGGCCTGATCACCAACGCGCGGGCCAACGCCACCCGCTGCTGCTGCCCGCCCGAGAGCATGGCCGGGCGCCGATGGCCGAAACCCGTCATGCGGACGAGGCGCAGAACCTCGGCCACGCGCGCCTCGCGTTCAGCTCTGGGGATGCCGCGCATCTTGAGGCCGAAGGCGATGTTCTCGGCCACCGTCATATGCGGGAAAAGCGCATAGTTCTGGAAGACGACGCCGATGTTCCGATGCTCGGGCAGCGTGTGGGTGATGACCGTGCCGGAGAGCGTGACCGCGCCCCCATCGGCCGGGGTGAAGCCGGCGATGATCTTGAGCAGCGTGGTTTTGCCCGAGCCCGAGGGGCCGAGCAGCGTGTGGAACTCGCCACGCGGCACGGACAGGCTCACATCGCGCAGCACCTGCGCCGCGCCGAAGGCCTTGCCGACCGCGCGGACGTGAAGGCCGTCATCCGCGCTCACAGCGCATTCCCCCCGGGCAGGCCGGCATTGCGAAGCCCGAGCCGATGCAGAGCCAGAATGATGAGGCAGGTCACGGCGACGATGATCGTTGCCAGCGCGTTGAGATCCGGCAGGTAGCCGACGCGGATGAGCGTGTAGATCTTCAGCGGCAGGGTCTGCACGCCGAAGGGCGCCAGAAAATACTGAATGAGGAAGTTGTTAAAGGACACCATGAAGGAGATGAGCGTTCCACTGAGGACGGCGGGAAGAATGAGCGGCGCGCTGATGCGCATGAAGGTGGTCATGGCATTGGCGCCCAGGGAGCGCGCGGCATGGTCCAGATCGGGGTCGAGCGTATGCAGCCGCGCGGCAACGATGAAGACGACGTAAGGCAATGTGGTCGCGAGCAGGCCGAGATAGATCGCGAACAGGCTGCGCCCGATGCCGATGGCATTCACGACCAGCAGCATGGCGAGACCGAGGATCAGCCAGGGCACGGTGATGGCGCTGAGGAGTGCGGCGCGAAAGATCGTGCCGCCGAGGGCAGAGGCGCGCCTATCCAGCCAGACGGCAGCCATGGTTCCGAACACCGCCGCGCTGATGGCGACGATGACGGACAGCTCCACCGACAGCCAGGTCGGCCCGAGCAGGCCGGATTCGGTGAACAGCGCCACATACCACTTGAAGGTGCCGATGAAAGGCAGCGTGCCGTAGGGCGAGGTGTTGAAGGACAGCAGAACGATAATGACGAGCGGGACAAAGAGCACGGCGAGGCTGGCGCCCAGCACCGCCGTCATCGCCGGCGAAATCGCCTCCGCGTCCCGCAGGCGCTTTTCAGGCGAGCCGGGCATTGCGCTCTCTCCTGCCGGTGCGGAGCCATAGCAAAGCGGGCCGGATGCCGGCGACGGCCCCGGTGATGACCAGCATGCCGAGCAGCAGCAGGATCGACAGCGCCGAGCCGAAGGAAGGGTCGTCCGCGCGCGTCATCTGGTCGGCGATGACATTGCCGAGCAACAGCCCATGCGGGCCGCCGAGGATCGCGGATTCGACGAAAGCCCCGCCCATCGGCACGAAGACCATGATGAGCGCGGAGACCAGTGACGGTGCGGCGAGCGGAAAGACGATGTAGCGCATCCGGCGCCATTTGCCGGCGCCGAGGGAGCCCGCCGCCGCGAGCAGGCTGGCATCCACCCGCAGCATTCCCGAGAAGAGCACGAAGATCATCAACGGCAGGTTCTCATAGACCAGCATCACGACCGTCGCCGATTGCGTATAGAGGATCGAGGCGCCGGGTGCCGCGAGCCCGAGCAGGCGCAGCAGCGCCATGATCGGGCTGCCCGGCCCCAGCACCACGAAGATGCTGTAGATCAGCAGCAGGTAGGAGGTGAGATAGGGGATGATGACCGCGAGCAGGATCAGGTTGCGCGTCCGCCCCGGCAGGCGGGACAGCACCCAGGCGGGTGCCCAGGCGAGCGCCGCCGTGATGAGGGCGGCGGCGCCGGCCGTGATCAGCGTCTTCAGCGCCAGGCGAAAGTAGAGCGGCGTCTCGAACATGCGCTGATAGCTGTCGAGCGAGAGCGGGGAATCCGTCCCGTCCGGCGCGAAGCTGAACCAGATCAGCACCGCGAGCGGAATGACCACCATCAGCGCGAGCACAGCCGCCGCCGGCAGCAGAAGTGCCGGCGTCGTCAGCGCGGAGAGGAGGCGCCGCCGTGTCATCCGCTCAGGACGCTTTCACGTCTTCCCAAAGCTCCGTCCATTTCTTCAGGTCTTTCGGTGAAATGCCGGTCTGCAAGGCGACCTTGCCCTTGTATTCCAGCAGCGGCCCGGCCAGCAGCGCATCGGAAGCACCCTGCGGCAACGCCTGCACCGCCGCCGTGTTCACCGGCACCGCGAGTTCCTGGTTCGGCCCCGGCTTCGTGATCCATTGCGTGAAATATTGCGGACTCGTGAGGAAGTTGACCCAGGCATAGGCGAGGTCGAGATTCGGCGTGTCCTTCACGATCGCCCAGGTATCGCCCCAGACCACGGTACCATCGGCGGGCAGGATGAAATTGAGCGCGTGGCCGTTGGTCTTGAGCGTGCCGGCAAGGCCGGACCAGAGATTGCCCATGGTGATCTCGCCGGTCGTATAGGCCTTGTTCCAATCGTCGCCGGAAGACCAGAACAGCTTCACATTGTTCTTCAGCGCCAGCAGTGCCTGGCGGACCTTGGCGAGGTCGGGCTTCTGCGGGTCCTCACCGAGGTAGAGCGCGGCCGTCATCACGGCGGTGCTAGGGTCATCGAAGAAGGCGACCTTGCCCTTATTCGCCGGGTCCCAGAGCACGGCCCAGCTGGTCGGCGTCGGCTGCACGCTCGGGCTCACCGCGAGCGAGGTGGCGCCCTGCACCCAGGGCACCGCATAGACGTCGCCGTTCAGGCGGATCGACGGGTCGCCGCTGAACCGGGGTTCGAGCGCGCCCCAGGATGTGACCTTCGCCGTATCGATCGGCTGGAGCAAGGATTCCTGCGCTGCGGGCAGCACGTATTCGAGGTTGGGCAGAGCCACGTCGATCTTGCCGACGCCGCCTTCGCGCAGCATCTCCAGCAGATCGTCTTCCGACGTGAAAAAGACGTTCTTGACGGTCGCACCCGTCATCGCCTCGAACATCTTGAGCGTCGCCGGATCATCCGCGCCGTAATCCTGCCAGGAAGCGACGGTCAGCGTCTTGCCCGTGAAGCTTTGGGCGCGGGCGGAGACGGGAAGCGCCAGAGCGGCACCGGCGGCCAGCAGGGCGCGGCGTGATATCGGCATCGTCAAGGTTCCTTTCGTTTGAGGGGTAATCAGTCGGTCAATTCATGTCTCTCGCGCTTCGCTTACGGGGCCAGCGCGGCCTCCGCAAGAAACTGGTCCAGCTCCGCCCGGCTCGGCGCTGTCGCCGGCCCCGGCCGGGTGACGGAGATCGCCGCCGCCGCATTGGCGCGGCTCACGGCGGCGACCGGCCCGTGCCCCTGAGCCAGCGCCGCGATCAGCACGCCGGTATGCGTATCCCCCGCACCAGTTGAATCGATCATGGTGACGGCCGGCGACGGGATCAGCATCGGCACCTCCATCTCCCCCGAGACAAGGAAGGCGCCCGTGGCGCCGTCCCTCAGCACGAGCAGGGCATCGGGGCGAAGGCGCGGACGCATGATCGGCCAGACCTCACCGGCGAGGGTCGTGCCCGACATCAGCCCGGCTTCCCGCCGGTTCATGGTCCAGATCGCGACATGAGGCATCACCGCCCTCAGAACCGCATCAGGAATCTCTCCGGCCAGCGGCCCGGGATCGACCACCAGCCGAACCTCGGGCGGTATCCCGGCGGCCCAGGCGGCGATGGCGGGGCCAAGCTGCGGGTAGCTGAGATCGTAGCCCGAAACGAAGACGGCATCGCCCGCTGCCAGCGGCACATCCGCCAGCCGGCGGCGGCCCAGCAGCGCCTCAACGCCGGGGCTGGAGACGAAGGTCCGCTCGCCATCCGGCTCGACCATCACCAGGCAGAAGCCGCTATCGCCCTCGGGCGCCGGGCGGTGGAAGGTCGCGATCCCCTCTCGCGTGAAATCCGCGCGGATGCGGTCCCCATAAGGGCCGGCGCCATGCCAGCCGGCGAAGAGCGCGGCGAGGCCCTGGCGGGCGGCGGCGCAGAGGATATTGAATCCGCCCCCGGCGGTGACCGCGGCGGCGGAGCCGATGACATCGCCGCCCCGCGCGGGCAGATGCGGCACATCGAGGCGCACATCGGCGATGATGCTGCCGACCGAGACCAGCCGGGCGGCCCGCGCCATCAGCCGGCGGCCCCCGCCCGCAAAGCGAGCAGGTCGGCGGACAGGGCTTCGAGCCGTAGCTCCGGGTTCGCGGCATGGAGTGCCGCCACCGCCTGGGCCGGAAAGCGCCCGGCGCCATGGCAGGCGCCCATGATGGCGCCCGCGATGGCCGCCACCGTGTCGCAATCGCCGCCCAGGCTCGCCGCCAGGCAACAGACCCGCCACGGGTCCTCCGGCGCCACCGCACAGATGGCGAGCGCCGCCGGAACCGCCTCATTGGTCGCGACACCCGTGCCGACGAGGCGGTAGATGAGATCGAGCGCCTCTTCCTCTGGCCGGCCGCGCACGAGGCCGAGCGCCCATTCGATCCGCGCCGCGACATCGCCGCCCGCGAAGTAGAAGCCGCGCCCGGCGCCGAGCCGCGCGGCCTCCACCGCGAGGGCAAGCGCCTCGGCCAAGCTCGCACCCTCGACCCCGGCGCTGACAGCGGCCGCGACCGCCGAGGCGCCCGCGATGGCGATGGTGGTGTTATGGGTGACATGGCCGGTCTGGAACACGGCATCGACGAGGCCGCTCAGCGGCTCCGTCGGGAAGGCGATGCCGACCGGCGCCACCCGCATCGCGGCGCCATTGGTGGCGCCAGAGCGGCCAGTGAGTTCCGTGGAGGCGCCGGCCGCCACCAGCGTCAGCGCTTGGCGGGTGGAGGGGCCGAGCAGATCGAGCGAGCCCGCCGCGATCATCCGTGCCTCCCAGGCAAGCAGAGCCTCCGCAAATCGTTCGGGATCGATGCGGCCGCGCCCTTCCACCAGCATTTCGCCGAGGAGCACCGCCTGATCGGTATCGTCCGTCACCCGCCCGGCGGCCATGCCCCGGCTGATGAAATTATCCGCCGGCCCCGGCTGGAACCCGGTGAGGATACCGTAGCGCTCGGCGATGAGCGCGCGCGGCTGATACTGCGTCGGCATCCCGAGCGCATCGCCGATGGCAAGCCCGAGCAAGGCGCCATGCGCGCGGCTGGCGGCGGTCATCGATGCGGCTCGCCGAAGCTGAGTTGGAGCGTGAAATGCCCCGGATGCAGCAGGCTGCGGACATGCTCCACGACCGCTCCTGTCAGGTCATGGACAATCCGCGTCGTGGCGAGGAAAGGTTCGCCCTCGGGCTGCTGCAATTCCCGCGCATCCTCGGCTGAGAGCCGGATGAGCGCCGCCGCCTCCGTGCCGCCTAGCAACCGGATATCGAGCGCTTCAAGCGTGCGCCGCAACGAGCCATCGATGAGTCCATGCTCAAGCACCGCCGCGAAGGCTGGCCGCCAGGGCAGCCGGCTGCGTTCGAGCGAGATGGGCTTGCCCTCGCGCGTGCTGCGCACGCGGTCGAGCGCCAGGAAGCTCGGCGACGGCAGATCGAGCGTTTCGGCGATGGGGATATCTTCGATCTGCGCGAAGCGCAGGATGCGGGCCTCGGCCTCGACACCGTGCCGCGCGAGAGCGCGCGACCAGCCGAGCCCGTCATCGATGCGGGCGCCGTTGAAGCAGACGAAGGAGCCAGCCCCGCTCCAGGTTTCGATCAACCCGGCATGCTGGAGGCTGGATAGCGCCTGACGGATGGTGCCGCGGCTGACATCGAAGCTGCGGGCGAGATCGATCTCGCCCGGCAGTCGCTCGCCCGGCTGGAAGGTTCCGGCCTGGATACCGCGTGTAAGGCTTTCCGCGACACGTTGATATTTGGCGGCCATCTGTACGAACCTGTCTGCGCCTGTCCGAAACGTAAGCTTCTTTCTTATGCCAGGGCAAGCCCTTGAGCGGCGCGGATCACGCCCGGTTGGCCGCGATGAGGTCACCCGCGATCGGCGCATGGCGCCCACGCGCCCGCTGGTGGCGTTGTCACTTGCATTATGCAAGTAACATCGCCATTAACGGCTGGCGACTTTCATTATGGAAGTTTCTCCCATGCGCCATAAGAGCTTCGGCTCCATGTCCTGCCCCATCGCCCGCAGCCTTGAGCGCGTCGGGGAATGGTGGAGCATTCTGATCCTGCGCGACGCCCTCTCCGGCCTGACGCGGTTCGACCAGTTCGAGCAAAGCCTCGGCATCGCCCCGAATATGCTGACCCAGCGGCTCAAGGGGCTGGTGGAGAGCGGCATGCTGGAACGCCGGCTCTATAGCGAGCGCCCGCCCCGTTACGAATATGTGCCGACTGACCTCGGGCGGGATTTCCGCCCGGTGCTCTGGTCGCTGCTGGCCTGGGGCAACCGGAACTTCGCGCCCGAAGGTGCGAGCGTCATCCTTGTGAATGCGGAGACCGGACAACCGGCCGACCCCGTGCTCGTCGATCGCGCAACCGGGGGGGTGATGGATTGGCAAAGCTACCGCAGCGCGCCGGGACCGGCGGCTGATGAGCGGACGCGCAAGCGCCACACGCGGCCCGTCGCGACGAAGGAGATTTCGCAATGAGCAGCAGCACGGGCGAACAGTTGGCAGGTGGCACGCTCACCCGCGACGTCGTGACCGAGCCCCCCGCCACGCGGGCGGCGAAGCGGCCCATCCCACGCGGAAAATTGGCGCTGCTGGGCTTGGGCGCGCTCGCTCGCCCTCGGCGCCGCCTGGTATGGCCAGGAGTGGTGGACGGTCGGCCGCTTCATCGAAACCACGGATGACGCCTATGTCGGTGGGGATGTGACGCCAATCGCGCCGCATGTGGCGGGCTTCGTGCAGCAGATCCTGGTGACCGACAACCAATTCGTGCGCGCCGGCCAGCCGCTGATCCGCCTCGATCCGCGCGACATGCAGGCGGCCCTCGACCACGCGCAAGCGGTGCTGGCCGAACGCCGCGCGGCGCTCACCAATTTGCAGGCGCAATACAGCGCTTCAGCAGTCCGTGTCTGCTTCAGGCCGCAGGCCGATCTTGCCGCCGACCGTGCATCGGCCAGTCTTCGCAGAGCGAGGATGCGAGCGCGGTATCAGAGCCTCGCCACCAGCGAGGCCGGATCGCGCCAGGATGCGCAACGGGCTTTGACCGGCGTGCAAAGGCGCGAGCGCGAGCGTTGCCGCCGCCGATGCGCGGCTCGCCGCCGCGAACGAGCAGTTTGCCGTCCTCGACAGCCAGATCACGGGGGCGCAGGCGCACGCATCGGCCAAGCCGAGGCCGATCTTCGCACTGCCCGTCTCAATCTCGGCTATACCGAGATCACTTCGCCCGATCGACGGCTATGTCGGCGATCGCTACGCCCAGACCGGCGCCTATGTCGCCGTCGGCACCGATCTGCTTTCGATCGTGCCACCAAGCGGCCTTTGGGTGGACGCCAATTTCAAGGAAGACCAGCTGGCCGCGATGCGGCCGGGCGACACCGCGACGATCGTCGCCGATGTTCTGCCCGGGCAGGCCTTCACCGGCCATGTGCTCAGCCTGGCGCCGGCGACAGGTGCGGTGTTCAGCGTGATCCCGCCGCAGAACGCCACCGGCAACTTCACCAAGATCGTGCAGCGCGTGCCGGTGCGCATCGTGCTCGACGGCGACGGCCGCGAACGCTCGGCCTGTTGCGGCCCGGGCCTTTCCACCACCGTCTCGGTGGATACGCAGCGCAACTCGGACCGCGCGCCATGACCGAGCGCCGCCGCGCCCGCATCCTGCCCTTCGCCATCATGTGCGTCGGCATGTTCGTGGCTCTTCTCGATATCCAGATCGTGGCGTCATCATTGCAGGATATCGGCGGCGGGCTGTCGGCGGCGCAGGACCAGATCGGCTGGGTGCAGACCGCCTATCTGATCGCCGAGATCATCGTGATTCCGCTGTCAGGCTGGCTGACCCGCGTGTTCTCCACGCGCTGGCTGTTCACTGTCTCGGCGCTCGGTTTCACGCTCACCTCGATGCTCTGCGGCCTCGCCTGGAACATCGACAGCATGATCGTCTTCAGCGCGCTACAGGGGTTGCTCGGCGCATCGATGATCCCGACGGTCTTTACCTCCACCTTCCATTACTTCCCCGGGCCCCGCCGGGTCTATGCGGCCGCGGTGGTCGGCACTATCGCCTCGGTCGCGCCGACGCTCGGCCCCGTCATCGGCGGTTGGATCACCGATGCGCTCAACTGGCATTGGCTGTTCTACGTCAACCTCGTGCCGGGCCTGCTTGTCGCCCTCGGCGTCAGCCTGCTCGTCGACATCGACAAGCCGGACCTTTCACTGCTGGCGGATGCCGACTATCCCGGCGTCGTCTTCATGGCCATCGCGCTCGGCACGCTCGAATACGTGCTGGAGGAAGGGGCGCGGTGGAACTGGTTCGATGACGACACCATTCGCACTTGCGCCGTCATCGCCGCCATCTCCGGCACGCTCTTCATCTGGCGCAGCCTGACCTATGCGCATCCGGTCGTCGATCTCCGCGCGCTCGGCAACCGCAATTTCCTGATCGGCTGCATCGTCTCCTTCGTCACCGGCATCGGCATTTTTTCGACGATCTACCTCGCCCCGCTTTTCCTCGGCTATGTCAGGGGCTTTTCCGCCTGGCAGACGGGCCTCGCCGTCTTCTCAACGGGCGTCGCCTCGCTCGCCGGTGTGCCCGTCTATATCCTGCTGGCGCGGAAGATGGACGGGCGCTGGCTGATGATGTTCGGGCTCGCCTGTTTCGGCTTCGCGATGTGGACGTTCAGTTTCATCACGCATGACTGGGGCGGCGACCAGCTTCTGCTGCCGCAGATTATCCGCGGCTTTCCCCAGGTCTTCGCGGTCGCGCCCGCCGTGACGCTCGGCCTCGGCAGCCTGCCGCCCGAGCGACTGAAATATGCCAGCGGACTCTTCAACATGATGCGCAACATGGGCGGCGCCGTCGGCATCGCCGTTTGTGGCGCCATCATCAACGATCAGACGAACCTGCACTTCCTCAATATCGCCTCGACCCTCACCCCCGCAAACGGCGCGATGGATCGCCTGCTTGTTGATAGGACAGCGCTCCTCACCCCCGTCCTCGGCTCCTCCGCCGCCGGTCATGCCGGGGCTTTGCAGGAACTCTACGCCCTCGCCTATCGCGAGGCGTCCACGATGGCCTATGCCGATGCGTTCCGCGCCATCATGCTCGCCTTCGCGATCGCGACACCGCTCGTTCTGCTCATGCGCCGCGTCGGCGTGACGGCCAAACCGCCCGCCGACGCGCATTGAGGTAGCAAGCCTCACGGCTCCCAGGCGTAGGGCTGGAATGGCGCTTCCAGCGGCGTCTTGGTCACGCTGCCGGTGTAGTTCGTGATCGTGGAGGCGGCGACGGCCGCGATGACTTCCAGCGCCTGCTCCTTGCCGAAGCCAGCCGCGAGGAACCGATCGATATCGGCATCCTCGACCCGGCCGCGACTTTCGATCAAGCCCCTCGCCAAAGCCGACAGTGCGGCATGGCTCTCGTCTCTCGGCAAACGGCGCTGCCGGATTGCCTCGACATCCGCCGGGTCCAGCCCCTCCTTCAGCGCAAGCGCCGTGTGAAACGCCACGGCCCAGCTACAGCTGTTCGTCACCGCATTCGTGAGCAGCAGGACCTGAACCTGCGCCTCGGAAAAGCTGCCGCCATGGACACGGCCGAACAGGCCGACCAGGCTGTTGATCAAAACCGGCGATGCCGACATCGAACCCGCGATATTCGGGATCATGCCGAAGAGGGACTGCAACTGTTGAAGTGCGGGGCGCGAGCCCTCGGGTGCCGCTTCTATCGTGTTCACGGGAAAGCGTGCCATCTGATTTCACCTTTTCGATACATGAGCAAACCTCGTGATCCCGCTTGCCCATGACGGCAATTAAGGCCATGCGGCGAATGCTTTCAATTACGTTGAAGGTAATCGCGCTCCAGAATAGAATGGCCCAGTGTGGCAGCATGAGAGAGGCGATCATGGCTCCGGCAGCGCGCGAACCCGAACATCAAGGCGGCCCGTTGGGCGAGACTCTACGTTACTGGCGCGGCATCCGTGGCAAAAGCCAACTCGACCTTGCGCTGGAAACAGGCGTCTCCCAACGGCACATCAGCTTCATCGAGAGCGGCCGCAGCGTGCCGAGCCGGCTGAAACTCATCGAAATCGCGGACGGGTTGGACATTCCCCTGCGTGAACGCAACCTGCTGTTGCTGGCGGCGGGATACGCGCCGCTCTATTCCGATGACGGCCTCAACTCACCGGATATGGAAAGGGTCGTCAAGGCGCTGAAGCGCATGTTGCGCCAGCACGAACCGTTTCCCGCCGTCGTCATGGACCGTTACTGGAACGTGACCATGACGAATGACGCCGCACCGAACTTCTTCGGGCAATTCATCGATCTCGCGGCACACCCCAAGCCGCGCAATCTCCTGCATCTGATGTTCGATCCCCACGGCATGCGGCCCTTCATCGCCGATTGGGATACGGTCTCGAACGCCCTTCTGGAGCGGGTTTATCGCGAATCCGTCGGCCGCGCCGTGGATGACAAGACACGCGAACTGATTGCGGCGCTGCTAGCCTATTCCGGCAGCAAAAGACCGCCGAAAAGCAGAACGCCGAATTCGCCGCTACCCATGGTGCCGATCGGCTTTGTCAAGAACGGGCAGCGGCTCAGCTATTTTTCGATGATCACCACCGTCGGCACGCCGCTCACCATCGCGGCGGAAGAGCTGCGCCTTGAGTGTATGTATCCGGCCGACGACGCAACCGAGGCTCTCCACCGCGCGCTCATGGAACAGGCATAGCCCGCACGCTTTGGCGCGCGCCACTGCCCGTCTTCACGCCCGTCTTGTTATCCGCCACCACCATGTAGACGGCGGGCACCACGAAGAGCGTGAAGAGCGTGCCGATGGCAAGGCCGCTGGCGATGACCGCGCCCATATTGACGCGAGACGCCGCCCCCGCGCCGGTCGCGAGGATGAGCGGCACCACACCCAGCACCATCGCCGCCGTCGTCATCAGGATCGGCCGAAGACGAATATTGGTGGCGTATTCGATGGCCTCGCGTTTCGAGCGGCCGGCGAGCCGCGCCTCATTCGCGACCTCGACGATGAGGATACCGTGCTTGGAAACGAGGCCCATCAGGGTGACGAGCCCGACCTCGGTATAGATGTTGAGCGAGACATTGCCGAAGCCGAGGTAGATGAAGATCATCGCGCCCGCGATCGACATCGGCACGGAGACCAGAATGATCAGCGGATCGCGGAAGGAATTGAACAGCGCCGCCAGCGACAGGAAGATGATGATGACAGCGAAGCCGAACGTGAGCGCGAAGCTGCTGCTCTCCTGCGTGAACTGGCGCATCTCGCCACCGAAGTCGACCGCATAGGCGCTGGGCAGAATCTGCGTCGCGAGGCCTTCCAAGGTCGCGATCGCCTCCGCCTGAGAAACGCCGGGGGCCGCGACGCCCTGGATGGTGGCCGAGTTCTGTTGTTGAAAGTGATTGATCGATTCCGGGATAACCGTGGTCTTGATCTTCGCGATGGTCGAAAGCGGCACGTTGACGCCGTTGACGTTCGCGACCGGGTAGTTCAGCAGGTCGGACACATTGAGCCGGGCCAGCCGCCGGATTTGCGGAATCACCTTATACGAACGGCCGTCGAGCGAGAAGTAGTTCACGTAGCCGCCGCCCAGCGCATCCGACAACGCGGCGCCGACCTGGGCCATGTTCAAGCCGATCTCAGCCGCCTTCTCCCGGTCGATCGAGACCGTCGCCTGCGGCTGGTCAAGCTTGAGGTCACTCTGGAGAAAGATGAACTTGCCGGTCTTGAGCGCGGCGGCCAGAAACTGCTGCGAGACGGGATAGAGCACGCTGAAATCATCCGTCGTCTTCACAACGAACTGCACCGGCAGGCCCTGCGAACCCGGCAGTGACGGCGGCTGGAAGGCCACGACCTGCTGGCCTGTATCCCTCTCCGCCGCCTGATTCTGCAAAATGTTTTGGATGGCGGTCGCGGATGCCGCGCGCTGGTCCCAGGGTTTCAGCACGGCACCCAGAATATCCTGGCCGGGTGTGTCGATCTGGAATGTGTGCGAGACCTCGGGATGCGTCAGCATCAGCTTGTTCAGATAGGCGTCATACCGGGCTGATTGCGGGATCGTCGCATCCGGCGCGTTGGTGGAGAACATGATGACGACGCCCTGGTCTTCCTGCGGCGCCAACTCGCTCTTCGCGCCCTGAAACAGGAAGAAGATGCTGCTGAGGATGATGGCGGCGAATATCAGCGTCACCGGGATGGTGTTCAAACTGCCGCTCAGCATGCGCGTATAGACGCGATGCACCTCATTGAACCGGCGATCGATGAAGCTGACGAGGCGGCTTTCAAGCCCGCGCCCGTCCCGGTCGATCGGCTTGAGCAGGTTGGCGCTCAACATGGGTGTGAGTGTCAGCGCGATGATGGCGGAGATCGTCACCGCACCGGCAAGGGTGAAGGCGAATTCGGTGAACAGCGCGCCGGTCAGCCCCGTTTGAAAGCCGATGGGAAGATAGACGGAGATCAGCACGACTGTCATGGCGACGATCGGGCCGCCGAGTTCGCGCGCCGCCATCATGGCGGCGTCGAACGGCCTTTCCCCATCATCGAGATGACGGTTCACATTCTCGACCACGATGATGGCATCGTCCACGACGAGGCCGATCGCCAGAACCAGCGCCAGCAGCGTGAGTAGATTGATGGAGAAACCAAAGAGCTGCATCATGGCGAAAGTGCCAATCAGCGACAGCGGTATGGCGACGACGGGGATCAGGACCGAGCGTGGCGAGCCGAGGAAGGCGAAGACGACGAGCGTGACGATGGCGAGCGCCTCGATCAGCGCCGAAACCACGTCATGGATCGAGGCATTGACGAATTCGGTTGAGTCATAGGCGATCGAGCCTTCCAGACCGCTTGGCAGTTGCGCGACGATGCCGGGGAAGACGTGGCGGATGCCGGCGACGACATTGAGCAGATTGGCGCTGGGTGCGACCTGCACGCCGACGAAGACGCCTTCCTTATTGTCGAAGGTTACGTGCTGCTCGTAATTGTCGGCGCCGAGTTCGACCGTGCCGACATCCTTCAGCCGGATAATGGCACTGTTGGTCTGCTTCACGATCAGGTTCTGGAACTCGGCGGCACTGCTCAACCCGGTCGAGGCGGTCAGCGTGATCTGCGTTGCCTGGCCCTTGGTGTTGCCGAGCGTCGCGATGAAATCGTTGTTCTGCAAGGCAGAATAAACATCCGTCGCGGTGAGGCCGTAGGAGGCGAGCTTCAGCGGATCGAGCCAGACACGCATGGCGAAGTTGCGGCCGCCGAGAATCTCGGCAGTCTGCACGCCCTTCACCGCCTGCAACTGCGGCTGCACCACGCGCGTCACGTAATCGGTGATCTGGTTGGCGCTCAACACATCGCTGCGGAAGGCGATATACATCGCATCCAGCGTCTGCCCGACCTGAAGCACGAGCACCGGCTGTTGCGTGCCGGTGGGAAGCTGGTTGAGGACGGAATTCACCTTCGCCGAGATTTCGGTGAGCGCCTCGTCCGGATCGTGGTTGAGCACGAGGTTGATCGTGATGGTGCTGGTGGAGGTCTGGCTCGTCGAGGTTATGTAGTCGATGCCGTTGACCTGGGCGACAGCGTTTTCGATCGGCGTGGTGATGAAGCCCGCGATGACGGAAGGGTCGGCGCCGGAGTAGGTGGTCGAGATGGTGATCGTCGCATTCTCGGTCTTCGGGTATTGGAGAATGGGCAACGAGCCGAGGGACCGCATCCCCAGCACCAGGATGAGCGCGCTGATGACGAGGGCGAGGACCGGGCGGCGGACGAAAAGATCAGTGAAACCGCGCATGATGGGCGCCTATTCGTTGGGCGGATTCGGGTTGCTGTCGTCCGCCACGGGCACGTCATTATTGACGATCACGTTCGACCCGTTGCGGAGCTTGAGCTGCCCGGCGGTCACGACCAGATCACCGGCGGCGAGGCCCTTAAGGACCGCAACCTGATCGCCACGGCTATCGCCGAGCTGCACGAATTTCTGGTTCGCGATCAGGGCCGGCTTGCCGAAATGGTCCTTTCCGCTGTGTAGGACGTAGACCGTGTCGCCATAGGGGTTATAGGTGATCGTGGCTTGCGGCAGCGTGACGAGGCGCGAGGGCGTGCCGACCGCGATCGTGATGGTCGCGAACATGCCCGGCCGAAGCAGGAGGGATTTGTTGCCGATCGTCGCGCGCACTTGCACCGTGCGGGTGGCGGTATCCACCACCGAATTGATCGCGCTGATCGTGCCCGGAAATTTTTGGTCCGGAAAAGCGTCGATCAGGGCGGTGACGGGCTGGCCGTTTTTGATATCGGCAAGCGCCTGCTGGGGCAGGTAGAAATCCACATAGAGCGGATCGAGCTGCTGCAGCGACACGATCGCGGTGCCCGCCGCGAGGTATTGGCCGACATCCACCTGCCGAATGCCGAGCGTGCCGGAGAAGGGCGCCTTCACCACCTTCTCGGCCATCTGCTCAAGCTGGCCCTGAACCTGCGCTTGCGCGGCGAGATAAGTTGCCCGGTCCTGGTCAACTTGCGCGGCGCTGACCGCGTCAGCGTGGAACTGCTTCAGGTCACGCTGATAATTCACCTGGTCGAGCGTCGCGGTTGCCTGCAACTGCGCCAGAACGGCGGGGTCGTTATTCGCCCGCAGCGTCAACAGCGTCTGCCCCTGCTCCACCATGTCGCCTGACTGGAAGTTGATCGTATCGACGATACCGGCGACCTCGGATGAGAGGCTGGCGCCGTTGATGGCGACGACACTGCCGACCGCGCTGATCGAGGGCTGCCAGTCAGAATTCCGTCGCGGCGATGTCGGACACGCTCTGCGGCTGATAGGGAAGCTTCGCCAGAAACTGGCCGATGAGATGCGACTTCAACGCGCCGAAGCCGAAGACGAGGCCGAACAGAACGCCCAGCACCGCAACGACGATGACAAGACGCTTGACCATTCTTGTTACTCGCTTTGCCGAACTCATGACACTGCTAGTCGAAATTCTGAAGAAGCTTGCAACAACTCTGCGCTGGCGCCGACACATCTTCGCGATGCCACCAGCCGCCGCCCAAGGCCTGGAACAGCGCGGCCGTGTCTGACAGGCGCGCGGCTTCCGCCTTGACGTGGGCGATCACGGCATTCTGATAGGTCGTCTGCTGCGTCAGAACCGCCGTGAAAGGCGTGCCGCCAAGCGCATATTGGTCGCGCGTCACCGCCAGGCTGCGCCGGGCGGATGCCTCCGCAAGCTCGGTCGATTGCAGGGTCGCCGCGTCATACTCAAGGCTTTGCAGAGCGTTCGCGACGTCCTGGAACGCCGTCAGCACGGTCGCCTGGTAGGTTTGCCCGGCCGCCCTCAGCGCGGCGACGGTCGACGCCCGTTTCGCCCGCAGCGTGCCGCCCTCGAAGATCGGCTGGGTGACGCCCGCGACCAGGCTCCACAGCAGGCTTTGCGGGGTGAACAGCGTCGCCGTAGTCAACGCTTCGTAACCGACCTCGGGTGTCAACGAAATCTGCGGCAGCAAGTTGGCAGTCGCCACGCCGACATTCGCCGATGCCTCATGGAGCTGCGCCGCCGCCTCCTGAATATCCGGCCGCTGGTTGATCAGCGCAGACGGCAGGCTCACCGGCACATCCGCCGGAAGATCGAGTGCCGCCAAGGTGAAATCGGCCTCGTGGAAATTGGCCGGAAAGGCACCGACGTAAACGGCAAGCTGGTTGCGCGCCTGCGCCAGCTGCGATTCGAGCGGCGGCAGCGTGGCTTGCTCGCTCAACACGGTCGCCTGCTGGCTCAGCACATTGGCCATCGCGACACCGCCGAGTGCGACCTGGGTGTTCAGAATCGCCAACTCCTTCTCATCGGCGGCGATGATCTGGTTGGTCGCGTCGATCTGCGCCCGGTATGATGCCTCGGCCACCGCCGCCGTCACGATATTCGCGGTGAGCGTGAGGTAGGAAGCTTCCAGAGCGTAGCGCTCATAATCCGCTTGCGCTTGCAGGCTTTCCACCTGCCGCCGCACATCCCCGAACACATCCGGGCTGTAGGAGACGCTGACGCTCGCATTGTACAAAGTGAAAGGCGGGATCGTGAAACGACCGGAAGAAGCGGCGCCGGTCGCGCCCGTGTTCGCAAGCTCCGCCGATGAAATCTTCGTGCGTTCCGCCTGAAACCCTCCCGACAGGCTCGGGAAGAGCGAGCCCTGCTCCGCTCTTACATTCTCCTCGGCCTCGATCAGTGTCTGCTGCGAGGCCGCAAGCGTGGGGTTGTTGGCAAGTCCGGCGTCGATCAGGCTCGTCAGCTCCGACGAGTGAAACAACGTCCACCACGCGCCGGAGATATCCGCGCCCGAGACGAAACGCTGCGACACGCCATTCGCCGCCACGGTGCCGTTCGGCGGCGCTTCAGGCGTATAGCCGCCCACGGCGGGCGCCGCAGGCTGCTGGTAATTCGGGCCGACCGCGCAGGCGCTTGTTGCAAGCGACAGGCTCAGGCCAAGCACCGCGTGGAGGAAACCCGTTGGTTTCATGAGCCCGGGGTAGCGGGCTTTCATGGGGGCGTCAAGCAGCCCATTTAGGATGACGAAAGTTTAAATAAACTTGAAAGTTTCCAAAACTACTATACTCCTGCGGCAATGATGAGAGGTACCAAGGCGCGGCCGAGAGCGGCTAGGGCATCGCAGGCCGTGACATCGCAGGCGGGCGCTGACGCCGACCGGATGATGATCCTCATCAAGGCAGCCGAGGAGATCTTCCTCGCCAAGGGCTATCATTCGGCAACGATGGATGATGTCGCCCAAGCCGCCGGCATGTCGAAAAAAACGGTCTATCAGCTCATCAAGTCGAAAGCCGCACTGTTCATGGCGCTGCTCGACCATTACCAGACGCTGCTGATCTTTCCTGAATCCAAGCCCGATTGGACCGAGGAGACCATCCTCGTCGAGCATCTGCGCGCGCTGGCGAAGTTCCTTCTCTCGCCGGGGCAGCTCGCCATCATTCGCCTGATCATGGCCGAATACACGCACAGCCCCGACCTCGCCCAGGTCTTCCATCAGAGCCGGTTCAAACAGGCCAAGGCGCGGCTGGAGGCCTGCCTTCAGGCCATCGCCGCGCGGCAGAATGCGCGGTTCACGGATGCGCGCGAAGCCTCGGCGATGCTGTTCGGCATGACGCTCGGCGAATTCCACCTGGGCGTGCTGGTGGGTTTCCGGGCGCTGCCGACGCGCGCCGCGCTCGACCGGCGCATCCGGCAAGGTGTAGCCATTTTCCTTGCCGGAAGCGCCTGCGCTCTCGAACCGCTCAGGCGTGGGTGACGAATTTCGTCACCAGATAGGCCTCGATCGCCTCCGACCCACCTTCGGAACCGTGGCCGGAATCCTTGACGCCACCGAACGGCGTCTCGGGCAGCGCAAGCCCCTGATGGTTGATCGAGAGCATGCCGCTTTCCACGTTGAGGGAGAGCGCCTGGGCCGTGGCGGCAGAGCCCGTATAGGCATAGGCGGCCAGGCCATAAGGCAGCCGGTTGGCCTCCTCCAACGCCTCATCCAGCTTCCTGAACGGCACCATCAGGGCGACCGGCCCAAAGGGCTCCTCATTCATCGCGCGCGCGGAAAGCGGCACCCGGCTCAGCACGGTCGGCTGGTAGAAATTGCCGGCATTGCCGATGCGCTCCCCACCCGTGACGAGTTCGGCGCCCTTCTGCACCGCGTCCTGGACGAGGGCATCCACCGCCTGCACGCGGCGGGCCGTGATGAGCGGACCCATGACCGTGCCCTCAGCGAGGCCGTCGCCCACCTTCACGGCGCGCGCCGCCGCCGTGAACCCCGCCACGAAGCGGTCATAGACGCCTTCCTGCACCAGAAACCGCGTCGGCGAGACGCAGACCTGGCCGGCGTTGCGGAACTTGCCCGTCGCGAGCAGCCGGGTCGCGACATCGACATCGGCATCCTCGAAGACGATTGCCGGGGCATGGCCGCCGAGTTCCATGGTCGCGCGCTTCATATGCGCCCCCGCCAGCGCGGCGAGCTGCTTGCCCACCGGGGTCGAGCCCGTGAAGGTGATCTTGCGGATCACCGGATGCGGGATGAGGTAGGAGGAAATGGTGGCCGGATCGCCATAGACGAGGTTGACGACACCCGCCGGCAGGCCGGCATCGGCGAAGGCGCGCACGAGTTCGGCGGGCGAGGCCGGCGTCTCCTCCGGCCCTTTGACGATGATGGAGCAGCCCGCCGCCAGGGCCGCCGAGACCTTCCGCACGACCTGGTTGATGGGGAAATTCCAGGGCGCGAAGGCCGCGACCGGCCCCACAGGCTCCCGCACCACCGTCTGCAACACATGCGACGCGCGGGAGGGGATGACGCGGCCATAGGCACGGGGTGCCTCACCCGCGAACCAATCGATGATATCGGCGGCAGCCAGCGTCTCCATCCGCGCTTCCGCCAGCGGCTTGCCCTGCTCCAGCGTCATCAGCCGGGCGATGCCCTCCGCCCGCTCACGCAGGAGATTGGCGGCGGCGCGCATCAGTTTAGCGCGGTCGAAGGCCGAGGTCCGGCGCCAGACGCGAAAGCCGCGATCAGCGGCGGCGAGCGCGCGGTCAAGATCCGGGTGCTCGGCCCGTGCCAGGCTGCCGATCTCTTCGCCCGTCGCGGGGTTCAGAACAGGCAGAACGCCGCCTGCCTCCGCCGGCCCCCACTGGCCGTCGATGAAAAGCTGCGTGTCCTGATACTGCGTCATCGTCAAACCCTCTCGCTCTTCCCCTGGGCGCACTCAATAGCGCGGCCGGCGGCTATATCGAAGCGCTCCGGCGCGACGGGGGCTTTCGTCCCTTGGCGGCCGGCGCGCGAACGGCCAGTCCCGAATGGGCATGACCCATGAGTTTTGTATCATCGGCGGCGGTATCGTGGGCCTGGCGACAGCGTTGGAGCTGACCCGCCTTCAGCCCGGGGCAAGCCTCATCCTCCTCGATCGGCAGCGCCGGATCGACCTCTGGCGCGGAACCCGACATAATCGGCGGGTGAACCGCGAACAAAGGTTGCCGCCATGGACGCCGATACGATGCTGACGCCCTTTCACATCGCCTTCCCGGTTGATGATATCGCGGCGGCACGGCGGTTCTACGGCACGGTCCTCGGCTGCCCGGAAGGCCGCAGCACGGATATCTGGATCGACTTCGACCTGTTCGGCCACCAGATCGTGGCCCATTACAAGCCGCGCGCGGCAGCCTCCGATGCGCCGCACCACAACGCCGTGGATGGGCATGACGTGCCGGTGCCCCATTTCGGCGTGGTCCTGACAATGCCGAAATGGGAGGCGCTGGCGGCGCGGCTCCGCGCCGCAGGCGTCACCTTCGCGATCGAGCCGCATATCCGCTTCAAGGGCGAGGCCGGTGAGCAGGCAACGATGTTCTTCCTGGACCCAGCCGGGAACGCCTTGGAATTCAAGGCGTTCAAGGACCTCACCGGCCTCTTCGCGAAATAGCTGCGGCCGGCTCAATCCTGATCGTAGCCATAGACCTCCGGCAGGATGAAGATCGCGGCAAGGAGGCCGATCAGCGGAAAGATCGCCGTGAACAAGGTGGCGTTCGCCTTGCCGATGGCGCCGAACAGGATCGGGAAGAGGAAGATCGCGAGGAAGCTCGGCACCTTCACGAACATATAGGCGAAGCCGGCGGCGGTGCCGCGATATTCGGGCCGCGCGACCATCGAGGGGATGGTCATCACATTCTCGGCGTCCCAGTAATGGCCCCAGAGCATCGCGGCGGCCGCGAAGGGCAGCAGAATGATGTGATGGGTGTAGAGCGCGAAAGCCGCCACCAGCAGCGAGACAAAGACGATGCTGAAGCCCGCGATGCTGAGGCCCCGCTGGCCGATGCGTGGTGTGATCAACGGGCCGATCCAGGCCGATATCGCCGCGATGATATAGAGGCAGAGGGTCACGAGGTTGGTGCCGAGAATGCCCGATACGCCGACGAGCACGAACAGCGTCGGGATATAAAACGCGAAGGTCGAGAATTCGGCGCCCTGGGCGAAGCAGCCGATCCAGCCGAAAAGCGTGGCGCGCCAGCGGATCGGATCGCGGCGAATATCGGCGAGGAAGGCGCTCGGGCGCGGCTTCGTCACCGTGATATCCTGGTTCGGCAGGAAGTCGAGCGTGTCGTTATACATCTGCGCCGCGACTTCCTTCGCCTCGCGGATGCGGCCATGGCGGATGAGCCAGATCGCGGTTTCCGGCAGGTTGTAGCGCAGCACGAAGATGATCGCTGCCGGCAAGGCGCCGAGGCCGAGGGTGAGGCGCCAGATCACGCCATGCGGCAGCCCGATGACGAGGAAAAGGGCGATCACCGCAAGTGCCACGATCTCACCCACCGCGAACATGAACTGCCAGCGATTCCCCATCACCTCGCGCTGCCCCTTGGGCAGGAATTCCATGATGTAGGTGTAGCCGTTGGAAATATCGCTGCCGAGCGGAATGCCGAGCAGCAGGCGAATCACCACAAGCCAGATCATATTGGGGACGAAAGCCTGGGCGAGCGCCAGCACGACGAACATGATCATGGTCGAGAGGAAGATCGCGCGCCGGCCCACCTTGTCCGATAGCCAGCCGCCGAGCAGCGCGCCGATGATGGCGCCGCCTTGCGTGCCGGCGGCGGCCAGGCCCAGCACCGCCGCCGAGGGGTGGAAGATCTGCTTGAGGAAGATGAGCACGAAGGCGATCGAGTAGAGATCCCAGGGATTCGACGAGGATCGAGGCAATCATCAGCCAGCCGACGCGGACCCCGTTCGGGCTGTAATTCGCGACAAGATATTTTACGGCGCGATCCATGACCGCTTGCTCAGACGCATTCGCCATGCGGCTCGCTCCTCTCCGATCCCACCTGTTCAGGGTCAGGTTTCGATTGAGTGATATCGTCATTTTGAGAAAAAGCGATCTCACTATCGAGCGAGATGAGGCGGACGAAGGTCGCCCCGGCGCGGGCGTCAGGCGGATGAGCGCATCGACCCCCGGCACGAAAACGCCACCCGCTTCCTCGGATCGGCGGATGTCGTTAGTGTACCTCAAGCAAAGACTCGTGCCGATCAACCTCCGCGATTGTGAGATAGGGCGCCTTGGCTGAAGGTATCATCCCTGCCGGCATCGAGCCGGAGAAGGCTGAGTCCACGCGGCTGTCGGGCGATCTCGCCGCAAGCCATGCCCTCGACCATGCCATGCACGACCCCGAAGGACGAAAGGCGGCCGCCGCCTTCCTCACCTCGCACAAGCATTTCATCGACCTGCAAATCGCCAGTTTCGAGGAGGATCAGGTCGCCACCCGGCAGGCGACGCGCCTCAAGCACCTCAGCGATATTCTCCGCATCCTTGCCCAGGCCGCCTTCGTCGTCGTCGGCATCGCCCTCGCGGCGGGCGTCGGCACCATGTGGTGGCGGGCGGCGCTATCCCGCTCCGTCATCGTCGCCCCTTTCGATGCGCCGCAATCCCTGAGCTGGGACGGTCTTTCGGGGCGGGTCGTCGCCGGAAAGGTGCTCGACGTGCTGCTGGAAATGCAGAGCGCCACACGCCTCGCCGCCGCGCGGCGCCAGATCACGGATGCCTGGTCGGAGAATGTCGAGGTCGAAGTGCCGGAGACCGGCATATCCATCGGTCAGATCAGCGACGCCTTGCACCGGATGTTCGGGCACGATGTTCATATCGACGGCGCTCTCATCACCACGCCCAGCGGCGCGCTCGTCCTCTCTGTGCGTGGGGATGGGATTCCGCCAGCGACGTTCCAGGGTTCCGAGGCCGGTATCGATGATCTCGTTCGCAAAGCGGCCGAGTATCTCTTCGGCCGTGCCGAGCCCGACCTCTACGCCACATATCTGCTGGATAGCGGGCGCGAGGATGACGCCCTCGCCTTCATCCGTGACAGCTTCTCCGCCTTGACCGATGCGGAGCGGCCGGCGCTCGCCAACCTGTGGGGGGAAGCGCTGCTCAGTCAAAACAAAATGGCCGCGGCGACGGACAAGTTTCTGCTCGCGCTCTCGATCGATCCGCGTTACTGGCGGGCTTGGAACAATCTCATCGGCGTTCTGCCCGTGACCGCCGGTGAGGAGGCCGCCTATCGCGAAGGCATCGCCATGCAAAGGGCGGCGCGCGGCGTCATCGTCGATGCGGGGCCAACGCTCTATGACTGGACGAATTTCGCGCAGATGACGATGAATGCGCAGGGCGTCATCGCCGGCCTGCTCGCCGACCGCAGCGTGGCCGCGCGAGAGGGCGCGGAATACGACAGCAGTTCCTGGATCGCCGAGCAGCAGGCCGTGCTGCATGATTGGGGCAAGGTCCGCCAATACCTCGCGGAATCACCGGCGAGCGACGTGACGACGGCCTATGACAACTTCGCGCTGGCGGGACAGCAGGCGGTCGAGCGTGGTCAATACGCAGAGGCCGTCCGCCTTTTGCAGAACGCCGACCGCATCTGGCAGATGCAGCCAACGCTGCAAGCGTTTTTTCCGGATTTTGAGTGCAAGCTCGGCTACGCGCTGGCCGCCGCGGGCGCCCCGACGGCGGCGGTATGGCCTTTGTTCCGCGCTCAGAACTTCGTCCGCTGTCGTGCCTTTCTGGCCGATGCGCTCGACCTTGGCGGGAAATGGGCGGAGGCTCAGCAGGCCTATCGGAGCGCGGAGGCCGTGGCCCCGAGCCTCGCCTTCGCCTATGACCGGGAGGGCCTGGCCCTCATGCGACATGGCGACGACGAAGGGGCGATCGGGCGTTTCCGGATCGCCCATCACCTCTCCCCCTATTGGGCCGATCCGCTGAAGGATTGGGGCGACGCCCTTGCGGCCGAACGTCGCCCGGGTGCCGCGCTCCGCCGCTACCGTCAGGCGCTGGGTCTGACGCCGCATTGGGCCGCGCTTCGCGCGGCGAAAAGCGCGCTGGAGCAATCCGCCGGCTCCTGACAGAGTTCCGCCGTCTCTATCAGAAAATCCGATGGTTTCCATCGAGATATATAGGCTAATCTGGAAGAGTTGTATTTGCTACACCATCCTCAATGACCGGAATTGCCCGGTTTCAACGTGACCGCGTGATTTGGACCGCGGGCTGCACAGCCCTGGCCGGCGCGCTTTAGTGGAGCCTGTTCATCATGACTACGTCTAGCGACTCTTCCGTCAATGATTTCGGCGCCGCGGGCAGCCGCGACGTGGTGATCCTGATCGCGCGGATCACGCTTGTGGGTTTGTTCGTCATTTTCGGCTGGGAAAAGGTGACCGGCTTCAGCTTCACGGAGGGTTATTTCGCCCATCTCGGCCTTCCCGCGCCGGCGCTCGCCACCCTATTCGCGATCTTCGCGGAGCTGATCGTCGGCATTGCCCTGTTGATTGGCGTGGCGACCCGGCCGCTCGCCATTTTCCTGGCCCTCTACACGGTCGCGACCGGCCTGATCGGCCATCAGTATTGGACGCAGACCGGCATGGCTGAGTTCGAGGCGATGATCAATTTCTACAAAAACATCAGCATTTTCGGCGGTCTCATCTTGCTCTACGTCACCGGCGCCGGGAAATACTCGATCGATGCGCGGCTCGGCCTGGCTTGATTGTAGCTTCTTCTTCACCCCGGGGGTCATGACCCCCGGGCGTCGGCCGAGGCCGCCTCACCAATCGACGATGGTGCCGTCATCCAGCACGGCATTGCGGGTGTGGATGACCTCGGGCTGGAAGGGATGCTTCGCGCATTCCGCCTCATTGACCGTGACGCCGAGGCCGGGGGCATCCGGCACCTGCCAGAACCCCTCCACCATGCGGATCGGCCCCTGGACGACATCGAAATACCAGGGAACCGCGCCCACCATCTCCTCCTGAATGACATGGTTCGGCGTTGACACGGCGAAGTGCAGCGCGGCGACGCCCGCGATCGGCCCCAGCGGGTTATGGGGTGCCACGCCGACCGACACCGCCTCCGCCATCGCCGCGATCTTCTTGGCTTCCAGCAAACCGCCGCAATGGCAGATATCGGGCTGAAGGATGCCGACGGCACCGGCCGCCAGCAGATCATGAAACTCGGCGCGATCGATCAGCCGCTCCCCCGTCGCCAGCGGCACCGAACTCCGCCGCGCGACAGCCGTGAGGGCTGCGGTTTCGCCCGGCGGCACCGGCTCCTCCACGAACATCGGGCGGCCGGGCTCAAGCGCCTGAATATAGGCGAGCGCGGCGGCGGCACTCGCCGGCCGGCCGTGGAAATCCACCATCACCTCGATCTCCGGCCCCACGGCGGCGCGCAGCGCCTCCATCATGCGCGCCACCTTATCTACCTCCGGCAGCGGCGCGTAGTAGTGGGTATAGGGGATGAACACCGCCTTGAAGGCGCGGTAGCCCTTCTCCATCACCGCCTGCGCGCGCTCCACCAGTGGGGCGGCCTCCAGCGTCTCATAGACGGCGCGCATGTCGCCGAGACCGAGATGGGTATAGACGCGCACGCGGTCCCGCACCTGCCCGCCCAGCAGCCGCCAGACCGGCACGCCGAGATGCTTGCCGAGGATATCCCACAGCGCCATCTCGATGCCGGAGACCGCGCTCATGCCGATCACGCCGAGGCGCCAGAAGCTCTGCTTCTTCAGCAGCCGGACCGCCTGCTCGATATCGCGCGGATCACGGCCGAGCAGGAGCGGCGTCAGATCCTCAACCGCGCCGACGACCGCGCGCGTCTTCCATTCAAGCGTCGCCTCACCCCAGCCGAACAGGCCGGGATCATCGGTCTCGACCTTCACGAAGACCCAGTTCCGCATTTCGGCGTTGACGATGCGGGTGCTGATGGCGGTGATCTTCATGGCCGGCCCCGACTCTTTGTTCTGTCACGTCGTTCTGTCATGCTTGTGCCGCCCTTAGCATGGCCGCGCAGGTCGCACAAAACCGCGAAGGATTTGTCATCATGAAGATCGCGAGGGCAGCGGACGGAGGCATGCGTGTCGCCGCGCTGTTCGACCTCACGGGCCGCACCGCGCTCGTCACGGGTGCCTCCGGCGGGCTCGGCCTTGCGATCGCGCGGGGGTTGGCGGAAGCCGGCGCGGCCCTTGTGCTCAACGGGCGCGACCAAGCGAAGCTCGCGGCGGCGGCTGCCGGGCTAAACGCCGCCGGGCATGCCGCCTCGGCCCGCGCCTTCGATGTTTCGGATGAAGCAGCCGTCTTCGCCGCTTTCGCGGAATTCGACGCGGGCGGCCTCGCCATTGACATCCTGGTCAACAATGCCGGCATTCAGTTCCGGAAGCCGATGATTGATCTGGCAAGCGCCGATTGGCGCCGCGTGCTGGAGACGAACCTCACCAGCGCCTTCATCATGGGCCGCGAGGCCGCGCGCCGCATGATCAGCCGGGGTTCGGGCGGCAAGATCATCAACATCGCCTCCCTGACGAGCGAGGTCGCGCGCCCGACCGTCGCCCCCTATACCGCCGCGAAGGGCGGCATCAAGCAGCTCACGCGCTCGATGGCCGCCGAATGGGCGGCGCACGATATCCAAGCCAATGCGATCGGCCCGGGTTATATCGCTACCGATATGAACAAGGCGCTTGTCGAGGACCCGAAATTCGACGCCTGGGTCAAGGGCCGGACGCCCTCGGGGCGCTGGGGCCGGCCCGAGGATCTCCATCGGCGCCGCTGTCTTCCTCGCCTCCCCCGCATCGGCCTATGTCAACGGCCAGGTCATCTATGTCGATGGCGGGATGCTGGCCGTGCTATGAGGCGGCCATCCGGCGGGCGATGCCGCTGTAGACCCGGGCGCGCCGCCATGCCATCTGCCTGTCATGGCAATACGACACGACAAACCCGCCCCCAGCACTATCCAGCGGCCGCTCTCCGCCGCCGTGATGGACCTGCACCGCGCCCTGCTCCATGCCCAGGCGCGGGATACGGGGCTCGCCGGAAACCCTTACAAGCTGCTCGGCGCCGTCATGGAAGACCCGCGCTTCGCCTGGCTGCGGGGCTTCAGCAACCTCATCGTCGCGATGGATGAGGCGGGCGCCCAGGGCGAACTGCCCGATGCCGCCGCCCTCGCCCCTTTTCTCTGCACCTTGCGCGGGCTGATCGCCCCCGGCACCGAGGCGGCGCGCCGCATCGCCGCCTTGTCGGCCAGCACGCCCGACCTCGCCGCCGCCGCCGCGAAGACGCGCGCGGCGCTCGCGGAGTTCCCGGAATGACGCGCCGCCCCCTGATCGGCATCACGCTGGATAGCGAGGCGCCGGGCGGCTGGTCCAAATACCCCTGGTATGCGATCCGGCAGAACTACGCCGCCGCCGTGGCCGAGGCCGGCGGCCTGCCCGTCGCCCTGCCCCATGACGCGGCACTTGCCGCCGACTGGCTCGAGAGGCTCGACGCGCTCATCGTCACCGGCGGCGCCTTCGATATCGACCCGTCGATGTATGGCGAAGGCGAGCGGCACGAGACCGTGGTGCTGAAGGAAGGCCGCACGGCCGCCGAACTCTCCCTTCTGCGCGGCGCGCTGGCGCGGGATATGCCGGTTCTCGGCATCTGCGGGGGTGAGCAACTCATGGCGGTGGCGCTCGGCGGCACGCTCATCCAGCATATCCCCGACAGTGTGCCGGATTGCCTCGCCCATGAGCAGAAGACGCGGCATGACGAGCCGGGCCACACGGTCTCAGTCGCGGCCGGCTCTCTGCTCGCCCGCGTCACGGGCGCGGCGCGGATGACGGTCAACACCTCGCACCACCAGGCGGTGCGCGATGCCGGCCCCGGCGTCGTCATCAATGCCGTGGCGCCGGATGGCGTCATCGAGGGCGTCGAGGACCCGCGCTATCGCTTCTGCCTCGGCGTGCAATGGCACCCGGAATTCCATACCGATCCCGGCGACGCCCTGATCTTCCGCGCGCTGATCGAGGCCGCGCGATGACCGATGAGGACGGGAAATCCGAAGAGCGGGGCGAGCGCATCGCCAAATGGGCGGCGCGCGCGGGTGTCGCCAGCCGACGGGATATCGAGCGGATGATCGCCGAGGGCCGCATCAAGCTGAACGGCGCGACGCTCGACCATCCGGCGAGTTTCGTCGCCGAGGGCGACATCGTGCAGGTGGATGGCCGCACCGTGGGCGCGCCGGAGCGCCGCCGGCTGTTCCGCTACCACAAGCCTGTCGGGCTGATGACGACGCATAAGGACCCCGAGGGCCGGCCCACGGTCTTCGAGAAGCTGCCCCCCGGCCTGCCCCGGTTGATCAGCGTCGGCCGGCTCGACCTGAACAGCGAGGGGCTGCTGCTCCTCACCAATGACGGCGCGCTGGCGCGGCTGCTGGAACGGCCGGAGACCGGCTGGCTGCGCCGCTACCGGGTGCGGGTCAACGGCTTTGTGGACGAGCCGGCGCTGGCCGCTCTTGCGAAGGGCATCACCATCGAGGGTGAGCGCTACGGCCCCATCGATGCCGGGCTCGACAGCCGGAAGGGTGACAATTCCTGGCTCACCATCGGGCTGCGGGAGGGGCGGAACCGCGAGGTCCGCAAGGTGATGGCGCATCTGGGGCTGGCGACCTCCCGCCTCATCCGCATCGCCTACGGGCCGTTTCAGCTCGGCTTGCTGACGCGCGGCTCGGTCGAGGAAGTGCCGCCCAAGATCCTGCGGGAGCAGATGCCCAAGGCGCCCGAGAAACCCGCCGCGAAGCCGTGAGGATCATCGCCGGACGCTATAAGGGCCGGCGGCTCATGGCGCCCGAGGGGCTGGAGACACGCCCGACCTCCGACCGCGCGCGGCAGGCTTTGTTCGACATGCTGATGCACGCGCCTTGGGGTGAGAGTGCGGTGCGCGGTGCGGCCGTGCTGGATGTCTTCGCCGGCACCGGCGCCCTGGGGTTGGAGGCTTTGTCGCGCGGCGCCGCCTCGGCCACATTCATTGAGAACGGGCGCCCTGCCCTCGCCGCGCTGCGGGCCAACATCGCTGCCTGCGGTGCCGAGCCGCTCTGCCGCGTCATCGCGGCCGATGCGCAACGGCCGCCGCCCGGCGGCACCCGTTGCGGGCTCGTTTTTCTCGATCCGCCCTACGGGCAAGTTCTCGTGCCGCTGGCCGTGGCCGCGCTCGGCAAGGCCGGGTGGCTCACGGCGGATGCGCTCATCATCGCCGAGGTCGCGGGCGCCGAGCCGCCGCCGGCCGAGGCGCCGCTCCTCGCCGATCGCCGCTTCGGCGCGGCGCGTATCTGCGTGTGGCGGGCCAACGAAGCTAGTTAGTAAAAATCTTCTTTTTCTGAAGAAAAAGAAGCAAAAAGACTTCTATATATTTGTCACTTTGAATGAAAGTTCTTTGGTTCTTTCTTACAAGAAAGAACACGCTTCACTCAAACTCCGTCGGCAGGCCCGGCGCGCGGCGATGTGCGAACATCCGCGCGATCTGGCGCGGCATCACCCGCCCGAAGGATAGGTCCGCCGGCACCTCATCTTCGGCGAAGAAGCGCACCTCGCTCGTCTCCAGGCTGGTGGCAGGTGCGCCGCCGGTGATCTCGCACAGGAAGAACAGCTTCACGATCGAGAACAGCCCCGCCGGGTGATGCCCCTGGGCCGCACGGTCCCAGCACGCCGCGAGCTTCACCACGCGCACCACATAGCCGGATTCCTCCAACATCTCCCGCGCCGCGCATTGCGCCGGGGTCTGGTTCACATCGGCCCAGCCGCCAGGCAGCGTCCAACGGTCATTGTCCTGCGCCTCCCGCACCATCAGGATACGACCCTCGGCGTCGAAGGCGGCACCGCGCACATCCACTTTGGGCGTCGCGTAGCCGCGCTCGGCCGCGAACAGCGCTGTGAGCCCGGGCGCCGCCCCATCCGTCCGTGCCGACAGCATCCGCGCGGCGAGCGCGGTCAGCGCCTGGTAGCGCTCGACATCATAGGGATCTTTGGTGAAGGCGAGGCCGGATTGCGCCGTCGCCTGGATCTCCCGCGCCCAAAGCAGCCAGTCGGGCTCGGCGCCGCTCATTCGGCGGCCTGGGGCGTGGAGGCCTCGTCCGCCTCGTAGCGCCGGGCATAGCGCTTGGCGAGGATCGCGCAGACCATCAGCTGCATCTGGTGGAAGATGATCAGCGGCAGCACGATCAACCCGACGGTGGACGCGCCGAACAGCACATTGGCCATCGGCACGCCGGTCGCCGCACTTTTCTTCGATCCGCAAAAGACGATGGCGATCTCCTCCGCGCGGGCGAAGCCCAACGCCCGGCTGCCATAGGTGGTGATGAGCAGCACCAGCGCCAACAGAATGGCGTTGGAGATGACGATCTCGGCGAAGCCCGACAGCGGCAGCTCATGCCAGATGCCGCGCATCACGGCGGCGCTGAAGGCCGTGTAGACCACCAGGATGATCGAGCCCCGGTCGGTATATTTGAGGATGCTGCGGTGACGGAGCGCCCAGTCCGCGATCCAAGGCCGCAGCACCTGACCGAGGAGGAAAGGCAGCAGAAGCTCGATGAAGATGCTGCCGATCGCACCGAAGCCCCCGCCATGCCCGCTGCCATGGGTGTTCAGCATCAGGCTAGCGAGGATCGGCGTCAGCACCACGCCGATCAGCGTCGAGAAGGTTGCGGCGCAGATCGCCGCCGGCACATTGCCATGGGCGATGGAGGTGAAGGCGATGGAGGACTGCACGGTCGAAGGCAGCAGGCAGATATAGAGCAACCCGATCAGCATCGGCGGGCTGACGAGATGCGGGAAAAGCGCGCGGAAGCCGAAGCCCAGCAGCGGGAACAGCACGAAGGTTGAGCCGAGGATGACGGCGTGCAGCCGCCATTGGCCGAGCCCCGCTATCACCGCGTCCCGCGACAGCCTCGCCCCCTGCATGAAGAACATGATGGCGATGGCGAGCGTGGTGAGGCCGCTGAAGATGGTCGCCCCCACCCCGTGGCAGGGCAGGACGGAGGCCAGGGCGACCGTCGCGATGATGGCGAGGGTGAAGCCATCCGGGAGCAAGTCCATGAAGCGCTGCATGGCGGTATCCTAACCGCCTCGGGCCGGGCGGGTGAAGTCATGGCTGGCCACGGGCGGGCGCGGCCGCCCCCAAACGCACCCCCTCCACCATTTTCGTTGCGTTCTCGGTTCTTGTTTGTTAGTGATAACTAACACTCACCGAACGGCGGACGAATGAGCGACAGCGGCAACCCGGGATTTTCCTACACACGCATTCCCTCCGCCCCCACCGCCACGAACCCCGATACCCTGTTCGTGCAGGTGCCCGGCAATCCTCGTTATTTGACCTTCCGCTCCTACTCCTTGCTGGCGCCGAAGCCGGCGGCGGCCCGGCCGTACACGGAGCCTCCGGCACTCCGCCCGCCACCACCACCGCCGCCACCGCCGCCGGCCAGGCTGTATCCGGTGACACCGGCTGCCGACCCGGAAGAACTGTCCGCCGAGCTGTGCCAGGCCATGGACTTCATCATGAGCGGCATGACGCCGGATGAGCTGTCACGGCTGTTCCAGGTTTCGGACCGTTATCGCAATTATAACGCGGCTAAGATCGCCCGGCATGCCCCGCCGCCCCCGCCGCCGCCGCCGCCGCCCGCGCATGATGACCCAGGGCGGGCCTTGTATGAGTATCGCGCCGCGCGCGATGCCGCCCGAGCCGCCGCCTCTCATTCTCTGCCGACCACCTATCGACAGGCGAGCCCGGTCCTCGCGACAGCCACAGCCGGCGGCGCGGCGGAGATCCTCGCTGACGGTGTGCTCGACGCGGCGATGCTGGCCGCGCCGGAGATAGCGATTTCGGCGCTGTTGGCGCCCCCGGCCTTCGGCCTCGCTGAGGCGGCGGCGAAGGTTTTGCGGTCAAGCGTCCAATTGGTAGGAGCCTGACCCAGAATGCCCGGCTTCAGGCCGATATCGCCGCAGCCAAAGCGAACGGTGCTACGGACGTTAGGGTCAACCAGCAGCAGCTTGATGCCTCCGGAAAGCGCGTGGGAATCAATCGGCCTGACTTACAATATACCGATCGAAACGGTAGGAGGGTCTACATCGAATATGATAGGCCGAGTTCGACGCGCGGGCCCGGGCATCGCGATCGAATTTTGGAAAACGATCCAAAGGGTAAAGTCATTTTGAAAACGGTAAAATAGAATGGACGAACTTTTCAACGGACGTCTAGCACCAATCACCGACGAATTCGGATTCCTGCAATACGACACCGAACGGGCGGTCAGCATGTACGTCGAGTGGACCACTCGTGTCTATGCCGATCTCGACGTTTCCGTGGTCCGGCGAACGATCTCAGGCGGGCTGGAAGCAGCCATGCAATCTTTATTGCCATTAAATAGCGTCAGGTCCCGCAGATTTCTGTTTATTCCAACGCGGTCCAACTGGACTGCGTTTCTGGACAATGGACACCGAGGGACGGACGCGTACCCCCCCATGGCATACATGGCGAGGCAGTTGAAATGTCACGGTCTGCGCGCCGTCTGCATACCGAAAGGCAGCCCACGGAGGTATCCCGCCGTGATCATGAATTTGTATGGGCCGGAACCTACGGACTGGCTGAATAACATAAGGTCTGTGGGCGTTTCTTACGATGGATACAGGTGGACCTTCGGTCTTGCCGGAGCGGTTCAACCGTTCGAGGACACAGACCGATATCTTTTGCGAAAAAAGCGCGACAGATTTACGCCCGAGATGCTGAGCCAGTATCTTGCGGCACTCGGGATTTCGATGTTCGACCCCGACTTCTATTTGCCCGAGGGCACGAGTGCCACCTTGATTGAGAAGGTCGGCTCTTTCGCGCCGGACAGCCAGGAATTCAGCCTCGAAGAGGCGCGGTAGTGCAGGATGCCGGCGGTGGCACCCCATGCGCGGCTTGCTCCAGCCGATCTGTCCTTGACGAGAGACCGCGTAACGCTTGGGGCGGGGTCGCACGGCGCCAAACCTGTTCGTGGTGGCAAAGGAACCGGCCATCATTGGATCGAGCAAACACATTACGGTACAGAACCGAATGACATTCTTCACAGAATTATGGTAGAATGGTGCGGTTGGGGTTACGCCGACCCAACCCACAACGGTATCTGGTTCGCCCTGCCCGAACTCTTCGGTTAAAATCTGCTGAACCTTCTCGGTTGAGGCACGGACGCTTCTTGTTTTCAACAGAAGGCACAGGCTAAAATCTTACTCGTGACTTGACACTATCTGACCTCGCACCCCACCGGCTACGACCATCAGGCGAAGAACCTTGATCGACCCCAGCCAGTTCAGCCTCGAAATAGAAGAGGCGGCCCGAGTTCACAAAGTCGAGGCCAGCATCCACGCGGAAGATTTCATCTTTCAATTCGTGATATCGCATCCGGGATTCGAGAAGAAATCGCACGCCATTCGATACTACTTCGACGACGGGGCCCGCAGTTGTGACAGGTTCTGCACGCTTGTGTCACGCTTCCTGCCTCAGCGGGAAAAGCAAATGCGGGTGCTGGAATTCGCCTCCGGCTATGGATGCGTGACACGTCATCTGAAGCGGCGGACGATGTATGACGTGACCGCCTGCGATATCCATCCCGCCGCGATGACCTATATCGCGGAAAAAATCGGACTCGAAACGCTGCAATCAAGCCATAGGCCGGAGATGTTCGACGCCGGCGCGCTTTTCGATGCCACCTTCGCGCTCTCCTTCTTCTCCCATATGCCGCATACGACGTGGGAGGGCTGGCTCCGCGCGCTCCTCCGCTCAGTGAGCGTCGGCGGAATTCTCGTCTTCACGACCCATGGCGCGGAGAGCGCGAAGTTTTTCGGCAACCCCGCGCTGAGTGGCAGCGGATACTGGTTCAAGGCGGAAAGCGAGCAGCATGACCTGGATACCAGCGCATACGGCCAGACCATCGTCACCCCCGCCTATGTCTTCAATGCCCTCGCACGAATAGCAGAAGCCGAGCCGCTGCTGTTTGAAGCGGCATCCTGGTGGGGGCATCAGGATACTTATGTCGTGCGGCGCAAGCTCTAGAGCAGATCCCGATCATATGGAATCATCTGATCGGGTGAAGATGCTCGTAAAAACAAAGAGCTAGAGCGGTGACTGTGAGCGTAAGCGAATAGGAAACGCTCTAGATCGGGATCACTTCAGATAGACGAAGTAATCCCGATCTAGGTTTTTGATGAAGAACGCGAATAACTCCGGTCGGGCCGTGAAGCCCGATCAGAGCAATGCCTTACGGCACGGCGCCGGGGCTCGGGCCGTTATTGTCGCCGGCGCCCGCGACGCCCGGCTGCTGAGCACCCGAGCCGCCGCTGACCTTATGTGCCGAAGCCAGATGCGGCGGCTTGTCCGGCGACGCGCATCCGGCCAAACCCAGCGATAGCGTGAAGAGGCAGGCGCAAAGACCCTTGATGAAACCCATGATCATTCAATCCCTATAAGAGGGCGCATCTGACGACAATCTTTTCGCCAAGCCAAGATGGTTTTTTGGAATATATCGCGTCCGGACCGTGAAAACACCGCATCGTCACGCGGCCTTCGCCTGCCCCACCAGGCGCGACAAATTCCCCAGCACATCCTTCGCGACCTTGATCCGCCGGCTCACATCCATGTCGCGCGAGACGCCAGCTTATGGTCCGGCCGCAGCCGGACCAGTCCGCCCTTGCTGCGACGAGCCAGCGCACCAGCCCGGCCGGATTGCGGAACGCATTGCCGCGGAAGCTCAGCACCATGCCCTTCGGCCCGGCATCCAGCTTCTCCACCCCGGCCTCGCGGCACGCCCGCTTCAGCGCCACCACCCGCAGCAGGTTTTCGACCTCCTCCGGCAGCGGGCCGAAACGGTCGACCAGTTCGGCCGCCATCGCCTCGGTCTCGCGCGATCCGACGCCAAGCGCGCCGATGCGCCGATACAGGCCCAGCCGCACCGGCAGATCGCGCACATAAGTCTCCGGGATCAGCACCGGCAGGCCGAGCGCGATGTTCGGCGTCCAGTCGCGGTCCTGCCGGCTCGGCGCTTGCCCTCTCCGGCGCGCAGATCGGCGCACCGCGTCCTCCAGCATCTGCTGGTAGAGCTCGATGCCGACTTCGCGGATATGGCCGGACTGCTCGTCGCCCAGCAGATTGCCGGCGCCGCGGATATCCAGATCGTGCGAGGCCAGGGTGAAGCCGGCGCCCAGCGTATCCAGCGTCTGCATCACCGTCAGCCGCTTCTCGGCCGCGGCCGACAGCCGGTGGTTCGGCGGCCAGGTCAGATAGGCGTAGCCGCGCTGCTTGCCGCGCCCGACGCGGCCGCGCAGCTGATACAGCTGCCCCAGGCCGAACATGTCGGCGCGATGGATGATCAGCGTGTTGACCGCCGGCATGTCCAGCCCGCTTTCGACGATATTGGTGGACGAGCAGAATATCGTATTTGCCGTCGCCGAACTCGGTCATCACGCGTTCCAGCTCGGTCGGCGCCAGCCGCCCATGCGCCTGGCACGGTGCGCGCCTCCGGCACGATCTCGCGCAGCCGCTCGGCCATGCGCTCCAGATCCTCGATGCGCGGCACGACGCAGAACACCTGCCCGCCGCGGAAGCGCTCGCGCTGCATCGCCTCGCGGATCACCAGCCGATCGAACGGCATGATGAAGGTGCGCACCGCCAGCCGGTCGACCGGCGGCGTGGCGATGATGCTCATCTCCCGCACGCCGGTCAGCGCCAGTTGCAAGCGTGCGCGGGATCGGCGTGGCCGTCAGCGTCAGCACATGCACGTCGGCCTTCAGCGCCTTCAGCCGTCTCCTTGTGCGCGACGCCGAAATGCTGCTCCTCATCGACGATCAGCAGGCCGAGATCGGCGAAGGTCGATCGATTTCGCCAGCAGCGCATGGGTGCCGACGACGATGTTGATGCTCGCCGTCGGCCAGGCCCGCGCGCACCTCGTCGGCTTCCTTCGCCGTGACCATGCGCGAGAGCTGCGCCACCTTGACCGGCAGACCCGGCGAAGCGCGCGGAGAAGACGCGGAAATGCTGGCGCGCCAGCAGCGTCGTCGGCACCACCACGGCGACCTGCGCGCCCGACATCGCGGCGACGAAGGCGGCGCGCAGCGCCACCTCGGTCTTGCCGAAGCCGACATCGCCGCAGATCAGCCGGTCCATCGGCCTGCCGGCGGCAAGATCCTCCAGCACGTCGGCGATGGCGCGCGCCTGGTCCTCGGTCTCGGCGAAGGGGAAGCGGGCGCAGAACTCGTCCCAGCGCGCCCTCGGGCGGCGCCATGGTCTCGGCGCCTCGCGCATCTGCCGCTCGGCGGCGATGCGGATCAGCTCGCCCGCCATGTCGCGGATGCGCTGTCTTCATCTTCGCCTTGCGGGTCTGCCAGGCGGCGCCGCCCAGCTTGTCCAGCGCGACGCCCTGCCGTCTCGCTGCCGAAGCGCGACAGCACCTCGATGTTCTCGACCGGCAGGAACAGCTTGTCGTCGCCGTCATAGATGCAGCCGCAGGCAATCATGCGGCGCGCCGGTCACCGTGCAGCGTCGCCAGCCCGTCATAGCGGCCGATGCCGTGTTCCTGGTGCACGACCAGATCGCCCTCGGCGATTTCGGTCGCCTCGGCGATGAACTGGTCGGCGCGCTTGCGGCGGCGCGGCGGGCGGGCGATGCGCTCGCCCAGCAGATCCTGCTCGCCCACCACCGCCAGGCGGTCGGCGACGAAGCCGCGCTCCAGCCCAAGGGTGACGAGCGCGACCGCGCCCGGCGGCAAGCGCGCGCACCGCATCGGCCGTGGCGGCCACCTTGAGCTGCTCGAACGCCATGCTCGCGCAGCAGCGCGCCGAGCCGCTCGCGCGAGCCGCGGTCCAGGCGGCGATCACCAGGCGCTTGCCTGTCCCGCGCCCAGCCGGTCGGCCTGTGCGCGCAGCTGGTCGAACACATCGGGCTGCATGTCGCCGGCCGGCGCGAAGATCGGCGCCGGGCGGCCGCCGCCATCGACGCCCGTCGCGCCATCCGGCTTGGCGAACGGGGCTGAAGGCGAAAGCGGCCCGCGGGCCAGCATCGCGTCCCAGCCGTCGCGGTCCAGATAGAGCAGCTCCGGCGGCAGCGGCCGGTACGGCACCTCGCCGTCGCGCGGCACAGCGCGGCGCGCCTCGTAATGGTCGGCGATCATCTCCAGCCGCGGCCGCAGCACCTCGCTCGGCCTGATGGTCCAGGCTGACCGAGGCGCCCGGCAGTAATCGAGCAGCGTTTCCATGGCGTCATGGAACAGCGGCACCCAGTGCTCCATGCCCGGATGGCGGCGGCCGTCGGAGATCGACTGGTAGATCGGGTCCTCCGCCGCCTCCGGCGCCGAACAGCTCGCGCCAGCCGGTGCGGAACCGCGCGACCGATGCGCGGTCGAGCGGCACTTCCGACACCGGACGCAGCGCCGAGACCGCTTCACGGCCTCGCCGCTGCGCTGGGTGTCCGGATCGAAGCGGCGGATGCTCTCGATCTGTCGCCGAACAGATCGAGGCGCACCGGGTCCGGCTCGCCGGCGGGGAACATGTCGATGATGCCGCCGCGCATGGCGTATTCGCCCGGCTCCATCACCGTGCCGGCGCGGCCGTAGCCGTTGGCCTCCAGGAAGGCCGCGAGATCCTCGGGCGCGATCGTGCCGCCGGCGGCCAGCATGCAGGCTCGCGCCGGGAACATCGCGCGCGGCGGCACGCGCTGCACCAGCGCATTGACCGTGGTCAGCACGATGCCGCGGCCGGCCGGCCGGCTCCAGCAGCCGGGCCAGCGTCGCGATGCGCTCGGACACGATGGCCGGATTCGGCGAGACGCGGTCATAGGGCAGGCAATCCCAGGCCGGGAAGCGCAGCACCTCGAGCTCCGGCGCGAAGAAGGCCAGCGCCTCCGCCAGCCGCGCCATGCGCGGGTCGTCCCGCGCCACATGCAGGATAGCGCCATCGGTCTCGGCGCGCGGCGCACGAGCAGGGCGGCATCCCACCCTTCCGGCGCGCCATAGACGGTGAGCGCGCTCATCGCCCCACCTTCATCGCCACGCCGCCTGCACCATGGCGCGGAGCAGCGGGCTCTCCACGTCGGGCGGCACGGGTTGACGGCCGGTGAGCCAGTCGGCCAGATCGGGTTCGGGCAGTTCCAGCAGTCGTTCGATCTCGGTCAGCTCACCCGGGCTGAAGGCGGCAAGCCTGGATGAGACGAAGCCGCCGATCAGCAGATCGAGTTCATGGGTTCCACGATGTGTGGCGCGAAACAGAAGACGCCGGCGCCGCTGATCAGCTTGCGGCTCGTCAGGATCGAGAACGGGATCGCTCATGGGTGATGCGTCCTATAGTCACGCACAAGCCCGGTGTCAGCCATTGACCATGGATCTCCTCGCAGAAATTCGCGCGCCCCTGACCCTCCTGCCCGGCATAGGCCCGCGCCTGGCGGCCTCGCTCGCCCGGCTGGTGGGCGGCGCCACGATCCGCGACCTGCTGTTCCACCTGCCCGACAGCTATGTCGATCGGCGGCAGCGGCCACGCCTCGCGGAGGCGAAGCCCGGCGGCATCGTCACGCTCGAGGTGGAGGTCATGCGGCATGAGACGCCGCGCAGCCGTGCCCAGCCCTGGCGCGTCATCGTCACCGATGGTACCGGCTTCGCCGATATCGTGCTGTTCCATCAGGCCCGCCTCAGCCAGATGCCGCTGGGCGCCACGCTCATCGTCTCCGGCCAGCTGGAGCGCTTCGCCGAAAAGCTGACCCTGCCGCATCCCGACTACGTGCTGCCCGTCGACCGCGCGGCCGAGATGCCCGGGATCGAGCCGGTCTGGCCGCTGACAGCGGGTGTCGCCAACCGGCTGGTGCGCCGGAAAGCTATGACAGGTGCCCTGGCCCGCCTGCCCGATTTCCCCGAATGGCATCGAGCCCGCGCTCCTCGCCCGCCGCCGCTGGCCCAGCTTCGCGGCCGCGCTCCGGCGCGTTGCAGGCCCCAGATACCGATAGCGCGGGCCGCGAGGCCGCGCGCACGCGCCTCGCCTATGACGAGCTTCTGGCCGGCAGATCGCGCTCGGCCTGCGCCGCCTGTCGCGCCATGCCCGGCCGGGCCGGTCGCTGACCGGGGACGGGCATCTGCGCGCCCAGGCGCTGCGGCGCTTCGGCTTTCCGCCGACGCCCTCGCAGACCCAGCGCGCTGGCCGAGATCGATGCCGATCTGGCCGTCGCCGCGCCGGATGCTGCGGCTGCTGCAGGGCGATGTCGGCTCCGGCAAAACCCTGGTGGCGCTGCTGGCGATGCTGCGCGCGGTCGAGGCCGGCGCGCAGGCCGCGCTGCATGGCGCCGACCGAGGTTCTGGCCACAGCAGCATTTCCGCACGCTCTCGGCGCTGTCCCCGGTGCCAGTCGCACTGCTCACCGGCGGCATGAACGGCGGCCGAGCGGCGCGGCATCCTGCGCGGCCTCGCGGACGGTTCGATGCCGATCGTCGTCGGCACCCATGCCCTGTTCCAGAAGACACGTCGAATTCCGCGATCTCGGCCTCGCGGTGATCGACGAGCAGCATCGCTTCGGCGTCGACCAGCGGCTGACCCTCGGCGCAAAGGGCGACGGCACCGACGTGCTGGTGATGACCGCCACGCCGATCCCGCGCACGCTGCTGCTCACCCATTGGGGCGAGATGGATGTCAGCCGGCTGACCGAGAAGCCGCGCGGGCGCGGACCGGTCCGCACCACGCATGCACACGCGTGGCCGACCATGGCCGACGTGCTCGCCGGGCTTGCCCGCGCGCTCGAGCGTGGCGCGCGCATCTACTGGGTCTGCCCGCTGGTGGCGGAGAGTCGAGGCGCTCGACCTCGCCGCCGCCGAGGACCGCTACGCCGATCTGCGGCAGCGCTTCGGCGAGACGGTCGGCCTCGCCCACGGCCAGCAGGACGCCGAAGCTGCGCGACGCGGCGCTGGCCGATTTCGCCGCCGGGCGCATCCGGCTGCTGGTCGCGACGACGGTGGTGGAGGTCGGCGTCGATGTGCCGGAGGCCGACGGTCATGGTCATCGAGCATGCCGAGCGCTTCGGCCTCGCCCAGCTTCACCAGCTGCGCGGCCGCGTCGGGCGCGGGGCGGAGGAAAGCTTCTGCCTGCTGCTGCATGAGGATGGGCTGACGCCCCTCGCCCAGGCGCGGCTGACCCTGCTGCGCGACACCGAGGACGGGTTCGCCATCGCCGACGAGGATTTCCGCCTGCGCGGCCATGGGGATGTCACCGGCACCAAGCAATCCGGCCTTCCCGGCTACCGCATCGCCGATATTCCGGACCAGGACGCACTGCGCGAGGTGGCGCTCAAGGACGCGACGATGCTGCTCGACCGTGACCCCCATCTACAAACCCCGCGCGGCCGGGCGGCGGATGGGCTGCTGCGGCTTTTCGACAAGGAGGACAGCGTGCGCAGGCTGATCGGCGGATGAGCGGGCGGGAATATCCGGAGCGCCCCGTGGTGGGCATCGGCATCGTGGTGCTGAAACCACCGCATGAGGTGCTGCTGATCCAGCGCGGCCGGGCGCCGATGCTGGGCGCCTGGGGGCTGCCGGGCGGCGGTCAGGAGTTGGGCGAGACCGCCGAGGCGGCGGCCCGGCGCGAATTGCTGGAGGAGACGGGGCTCTCGGTCGGCAAAATCCGCCTCGCCGGCACGGTGGACAGCATCCACCGCGACGCGGAGGGCCGCGTGCGGTACCACTATACGATCATCGACTTCGCCACCCTCTGGACCGGCGGCGAAGCGCAGGCGCTATCGGACGCGGCGGCCGTGACCTGGGCGGATCTGCGAGCGCTCGATCCCTACGACCTCTGGAGCGAGGCGCATCGAATCATCGCCCTCGCCCGCCAGGCGTTCGGGATGTAAGGCCGGGGCCGTCATAAAGCCGTCGCCCGCGCACTCGTTGCGCGGGCGACGGCTCATCCGGTGTGTTAGGGCTTGTAGGTCGCGCCGAAGGGCACTTCCGGCTGGCTGAGATCGGAGAGCGAAGCCGGCGACATCGGCGCGGAAACGGCGGGCGTGGCCGTAGCCGAAGGGGCTGCCGTGTCCGTCAGCATCTCGATCTGGCCGGTAAGCTGGCCACCATCCTCGACCTGAAGCCGGCGGCACCGCGCCCGGCCGAGCACGCTGCCGCTGGCACGGACGATCAGGCTCGTGCGGGCGGTGATCACGCCGTCGATCGTGCCGGCGATCTCGGCTTCCTCGACCTCGATCTCACCCTTGAAGACGCCGCCATGGATGACGGAAAGCTCAGCCGCGCGGATCATGGTCGCCTCGACGGTGCCTTCGACGACCAGCCGTTCGGCATCGTTGATGGTGCCGTGCAGGCTGATGCCGCGCCCGACGACGAGGGTGCGCCGCTCACCGATATCGGCCGCATTGATCGGCCGCGGGGGCGCCTGGAGCCCGGAGCTTGGACCCACGCCGGGTCGCGGCGGCGGGCTCGGCATATTGGGGACAGTCGTCGGGTTGGGGGCGAAGGGCGGTCGGGCCATTGCGATGGGGTCCTTGTCCATTGTCGGCGCGGGTCGGAAAGGCGGCACGCCAAGGCCGCTATCCATGGGCGGGGGGGCGGCGGCGGCGCCGGCCGGATACGGTTGCGGAAAACCGCTGGGTAGTGCTGAGGCACCGTCCTGGATCTCATCCTCGGGTCGGTTGCTGCGGCGCTTGAACACGTGATACTCGTCCCTGCCTTGGCGAAGCGGCGGGCGTATCATGAACCCGTCAACTCGAACAACCCGATGCATCCAATTTGTTAACACATAGCGTTAGAGCGCAGGCTTTGCCTGACAGCGCGCACCTCACGACACCCGTCAGGAGAAAGCATGAGCCCCGCCCGTTTCGATATTCTCGGCATCGGCAATGCCATCGTTGATATCCTCGCCGAAGTCGATGACGGCTTCTTGGCCGAACAGGGCATGATCAAGGGCTCGATGGACCTGATCGATGCCCGCCGCACGGACGCGCTCTATGCCCTGATGCCGCCGGCGGTGCAGACCAGCGGCGGTTCCGTCGCCAATACAACCGCCGTCGCCGCGCAGATGGGCGCCCGCAGCGCCTTCATCGGCGTCGTCGCCGCCGACCAGTTCGGCACGATCTTCCGCCACGACATCACCGCCTCCGGCGTCCATTACGCGACCCCGCCGACGGAGGAGACATTGCCGAGCGCGCGGTGCCTGATCATCGTGACGCCAGACGGCCAGCGGACGATGAACACCTTCCTCGGCGCCTCGGCCACGCTTTCGCCCGTGTTTCTCGACCCCGCGCTCATCGCCGGCTCCTCGATCACCTATCTCGAAGGCTTCCTGTTCTACGTGCCGCAATCGCGGGATGCCTGCCTCGCCGCCGCCGGGATCGCGCATGAAGCCGGGCGGCGCGTCGCCATCAGCCTGTCCGATTTCCTGTGCGTCGAGCGCAATCTGGAGGCTTTCCGCGCCATGGTGCGGGACCATACCGACATCGTTTTCGCCAATGAGCAGGAGCTGGCCGCCCTCACCGGCTGCGCGGATTTCGAGGCGGGAGCCGAGGCCATTCGTGGCCAGGTGGAGATCGCGGTGCTGACGCGCGGCGCCCATGGCAGCGTGATCCTGCGCGGCGCGGAGCGGGTGGAGGTCGCGGCAGAGCAGACGGAGGTCGTGGATACGACGGGCGCGGGGGACGCCTATGCGGCGGGGTTCATGGCGGGTCTGGTGGCCGGTGAGTCTCTGGCGGCTTGCGGGCGCTGGGGCGCACGGGCGGCGGCGGAGACCATCAGCCGCATGGGCGCGCGGCCGCCGGGCGATCTGCGCTACCTGCGGGTGTAGGCGCCCCCCTCACGTCATGCGCGGTACTCGTTGCGCGCACCTACCCATCATGGCGCCTAAACGCCGTCTGGGCGCCCGAAGGGGTAGGCGCGGCCGGCGAGGCCCGCGCCACACTTGCGCGGGTGACGATTGCGGCTCTCAGGTTTGTTCAGTGTCGAGCGCGTAACCCGCCGCCCGCACCGTCCGCACCACATCCAGCTCATCCGGCGCGTTGATCGCCTTCCGCAGCCGGCGGATGTGAACATCGACCGTCCGTGGCTCCACATGGATGGTCGGGCCCCAGATCGCGTCCAGCAGTTCCTCGCGCGAGAAAACCCGGCGCGGGCGCTGCATCAGGAATTCCATCAGCCGGTATTCCGTCGGCCCCAGATGCAGCTGCCGCCCGTTGCGGCTGACGCGATGCGCGCCGAGGTCGAGCACGATGTCGTGGAAGCGAAGCTCCCCCTTGGCCGGCACGGTGTTGGACCGGCGCATGAGCGCCCGCATCCGCGCGACCAGCGCCTCGGTGCTGAAAGGCTTGGTCACATAGTCATCGGCGCCTGTGTTGAGGCCCCGCACCGCGTCCTGATCCTCGCTCCGCGCGGTGATCATGATCACCGGCAGTTCCCGCGTCGCCGGGCGCCGGCGGATCTGGCGGCAAACCTCGATGCCGGAGAGGTGCGGCAGCATCCAGTCGAGCAGCACCATGTCCGGTTTCAACTCGGTGATGCGAGCTGAGGGCCTCCTCACCGTCACCCGCCTCCTCCACGCGGAACCCCTGCTTTTCGAGGTTGTAGCGCAGCATGGTCATCAGCGCCGCCTCATCCTCAACGATAAGGACGAGCGGCCTGCTGGACGTCGCGACACTGTCAGGAACCACGTTTATTGATCCTTAACCGGGGAGCCCGGCTTTCATCGGCGAGGCTCACGCGCCCGCCGGCCGGTTGGCGAGAAAGCCGCTCTGGCCCTTCGGGCGCTCGGCGGGGATCGACGATCCCGTGATCGCATAGTGAACGGTCTCGGCGATGTTGGTTGCGTGGTCACCCATGCGCTCAAGATTCTTGGCGATGAACAGAAGATGCGTACAGGGCGTAATATTACGCGGGTCTTCCATCATGTAGGTGATTTGCTCGCGGAAAATCGCCGAATAGACATCGTCGATCACGATGTCGGAGCGCCAGACCTCAAGCGCGCGCTCGGCATTGTCCTCGCCGATCGCATCCACGGTGATCTTGAGGTTTTCCTGCACCAGCCGGCACATATGGCCGATGCCGCTCAAGGTGTAGGGCGCGGCGATCTCGTTCAGCACCAGACTGCGCTTGGCGACATTGGCCGCGTAGTCGCCGATGCGTTCAAGATCGCTGCTGATCCTGATACTGGCGACGATCATGCGCAGGTCGGCCGCCACCGGCTGCCGAAGCGCCAGCATCCGGATCGCGAAATCCGCGATCTCACGCTCCAGATTGTCGACGTTGAGGTCGTCCTGCACGGCGTAGCCGGCGGCGATGGAGTTGTGCTCCATCACGGCGCGCGCCGCGTTGGCGGCCTGGGATTCCACCATCCCGCCCATCTGCGTCACCAGCCCGCGCAGGCGGCTCAGCTCCTGATCATAGCTTTTCACGATATGCTCGCTTTCAGACCGCTCACTCATGGGGCGGCGTTACCCGAACCGGCCGGTAATGTATTCCTGTGTCCGACGCTCTTTCGGGTTCGTGAACATCGTGCCGGCGGCATCCACCTCCACCAATTCGCCCAAGTAGAAGAAGGCGACGCGGTCGGCGCAGCGGGCGGCCTGCTGCATGTTGTGTGTCACGATGACGATCGTGAAATCCTTCTTCAGCTCGTCGATCAGCTCCTCGATCTTAAGCGTGCTGATGGGGTCAAGCGCGCTGGTCGGCTCGTCGAGCAGCAGCACCTCGGGCCGGACGGCGATGCTGCGCGCGATACAGAGGCGCTGCTGCTGCCCGCCGGACATGCCGCCTGCCGGCGCGCGCAGCCGGTCCTTGACCTCATCCCACAGCGCGGCGCGGCTCAGCGACCAATGCACCCGCTCATCCATCTCGGCCCGGTTCAGCTTCTCGTGCAGGCGCACGCCGAAGGCCACGTTGTCGTAAATCGACATCTGAAACGGCGTCGGCTTCTGGAACACCATGCCGACGCGGCTGCGCAGCACGTTCAGATCGATATCGGGGGCGACGATGTTCATATCGTCGAGCATGACGGCGCCCTCGGCGCGCTGCCCGGGATAGAGATCGTACATCCGGTTGATGACCCGGAGCAGGGTCGACTTGCCACAGCCTGACGGCCCGATCATGGCCACGACCTGCCGATCCGGCACGTCAAGGTTGATCGCCTTTAGCGCGTGGGCCTTGCCATAATAGAAGTTGAGGTCGCGGATCGCGAGCCTGATCTTCTGATCGGCGGGCGTGACCGCGGAGGGCTCTGCCGCCGGTTTCACCTGCTCAGTCACCGCCATGTGCATCTATCCACGAGGTTCCGCCGAATCCTACACCAGCTAAGGGCTTCGATGCGCGGGAATAGCGGAGGAGACCCATGCGGGCCATGGGCCGGGCGTGAAGGTTTGATGACGGCCCGGGACGAAAAAGGCCGCCGCTGCCGCCTTTTCCCCCTCGTCCACGGCGCCGGAGGGTTACTCGGCGGCTTCGGCCGTTCCGTTCAGGTCGACGACGCGAAGATAGGGCCGCAGCGTCTTCCAACCTTGCGGGAAGCGGGCGCGGGCATCGTCGTCCGACAAGCTCGGCACGATGATGACATGCTCACCGGGCCGCCAATCGGCCGGGGTCGCGACCTTATGCCCGTCGGTCAGCTGCAGGCTGTCGATCGCCCGCAGGATTTCGTTGAAGTTCCGGCCTGTGCTCGGCGGGTAGGTCAGGGTCAGCCGCACCTTCTTGTTCGGGTCGATAATGAAGACGCTGCGGACGGTGACGCTCGGATCGGCCTCGGGGTGAACCATGCCGTAGAGGTTGGAGACGGTACGGTCCCCGTCCGCGATCACCGGGAAGTTCACGGCCTGACCCTGCGTCTCCTCGATGTCGCGCGCCCAGCCCTCATGGCTCTCGGTGCTGTCGACCGAGAGGCCGATCGGCTTCACGTTCCGCTTCTGCCATTCGGGGGCGAGGCGGGCGACGGCCGCCAGTTCGGTGGTGCAGACCGGCGTGAAATCCTTGGGGTGGCTGAACAGCACCCCCCAGGACGTGCCGAGATAGTCATGCAGGCTGATGGGCCCGACGCTGCTATCCTGCTGAAAATCGGGCGCGATCTGGCCTAGCTGGACGGTCATGAAGGACGTGCTCCTTGGGGTGAATTCCGGCCCCAGATCGCACCTCGCGGAAAGTCAATCAAGCGAGTGGTCCGGTTCCGGCATTCGTATCCCGCTTTATTCCAGGCCGCCGCCCTCCGGAAAGGGTCCGGGCGAGGCCGCGCAGGCGGGCGCGCCCGCGCCGATAATGCGATGAGCGTGGGATGCGCGGCGCCAATACCAGCCGCCGCGCCGAAACGGCCGCAGCCTGACGCCGGCCGGGATCAGCGCGCCGCTCGCGTCCCGCAGCCGGCTCTCCGTGCAATCGATCACCAGCGGCACGCCGTCGGCCGATTGTCCGACCTCGCCCAGCCACATCACCACATGGCCGATGCCGCCGCCCTGGTGGTCGCGGATATAGATGAGGTCGGCGGGCGCCAGGCTTGTCTTCAGCCCCGCATAATGCCCGAGGGTGATCCGCCCGGCGCGGAGGCAGCCCGCGCCCCCAGGCCCGGGCAGGGTCAGCGTCTCGGCCTGAAGCGCGATGCCGGTCGGCAGCCTGATCCCCAGGGCATAGTTGAAGACGAAGGAGGTGAAGTTGCTGCAATCGAGGCCCGGCCCGTTCGCCCCGGCCGTGACCGCGCGCCATGCCCAGCCGGCGGGTGGCACCCAGGAGGGGATATGGTGATGCTGATAGGCCAGGCCGATCTGCCGGGCGGCGACGGCGATAACCCGCTCCCGCAGATAGACCGGATCGGCCTTGGGCAGGATGGGCGCGGGGTATTGCGCGGCCGGCGGCCCCCAGGCCGCGCCCCTCGGCCATGATCCGTCCGGGTGCCGCGCATGGGCTGCCTGCCACGCCGCCACGGGCTGGGTGGATTCGGCCGCCGGATCGTTCCAGGGCCCCTGATCAAACCCGGCGTCGAGCGGCGCTCGGCCCGAGACGAAGCGCAGCGAATAGGGTGACGCATACAGGTCTTCGCCACTGGCGGCCGATTGCGGGGCAGAGGTATCGGCCGGCGACATTTGCGCTTCCGAGGCGCGGGCGGTAAAGCCGGCCGCTATCCCGAGCAGGCCGGCCAGTAACTTGCGGCGCTTGGCGGTGCTCGGCCAGCCATCACCGGATAGCGTTAGAGCAGGGTTGGTTCGCATTCGCTCACAATCCCGCTCTGACTTTTTGTTTTATCGCGTGATTCAGACCTCCGGTGATTCCACCTGCAGTCATCACGCTTTTTGTTTGATCGCGTGATTCAGACCTCCGGTGATTCCACCTGCGGTCATCACGCTCTATTTGATCGCGTGATTCAGACCTCCGGTGATTCCACCTGCGGTCATCACGCTCTAAGGGACGATTGGGCGGCACCATGCGTTTTGAAAGCGGACGGCAACTCACGGCGCGGGGCTTCCTGTTCGATATGGACGGGACACTCGTCGATTCCGGGGCGGTCGTCGAGCGTGTCTGGGGCGCTTGGGCCCACGCCCAGGGGATCGACCCGGTGGGGCTGATGGCTGTCGCCCATGGCCGCCGCGCCATCGAGACCATCCGAATGTTCGCGACCAGCGTGATCGACGCCGAGGCGGAGGCCCGCAAGCTGGACGAGGCCGAACGGAACGATCTTGCCGGGCTGCTGCCGATCGCCGGCGCGGCCGAGCTGATCGCCTCCATCCCGCCGGATTGCTGGGCGCTGGTGACATCGGCGGACGAGGCCCTCGCCCGCGCTCGGCTGGGCGCCTGTGGACTGCCGGTGCCGCGCGTTCTCATCACCGCCGAATTGGTCGAGAAGGGCAAGCCCGATCCGCGCTGCTACCAGCTCGGCGCGGCGGGGCTTGGCCTCGACCCGAGAGATTGCATCGTCTTCGAGGATGCGGATGCGGGCCTCGCGGCCGGCCGGGCCTCAGGGGCTCAGATCGTGGCGGTGGCATCGACCCAGTCGGCCGAAGGGTTGGACCGCAAGGGTGAGCTTTGGGTGCCGGATTTAAGCGGCCTCCGGCTGCGGCGCACCGGAGAGCTGTTCCAACTGTTCCATATATAGGCCGGCGCTCGGCTCACCGGCCCGTGACAGCGCGGGGCGCCCCATCGCCCGAATTTCGACATTCTCGGCAGCCTATGGTGCGCGCGGTTGATCTGAGTGAGGGCGGCAGGATGGGTCCGAAGCGTCTCTTCCCCCGGCAGGCGGCCTTGGCCGTTCTGGCTGGAATGACGGCACTCACGGCAGGCGGCATCATCACACCCCGGCCGGCGCTGGCTTGGTGGCGCGGCGGTGTCTGGGTCAGCGGGCCGGGCTACTACCCCTATTACGGGCCGCGCCCCTATTATTACGCGCCACGCCCTTACTATTACGCGCCGCCGCCGGTCGTGGTGGCGCCGCCGACCTATTACGCCCCGCCCCCCGTCGTCTACGCGCCGCCCCCGGTCTATTATCCGCCCGCGGCCGCTTATCCCGTCGTCGCGCGCACCTGCTACGCCCCCGCCATCAACTGCCCGATGGAAGTGCCGCGCGCCCCTGGCTCGGCCTGCTACTGTTCCGATGCGAGCGGACTCCGCAACTACGGCACCGCGCATTGAGCAGTCTCTGAGCCCTGGGTGGGCCGGCAGGACACGCTTGAGGCTCGGCGTGATCTGGTCCATGAGGCGCCTATGAAAGTCACCGCGCTCATCGTCTGCGCCGGGCGCGGCACACGCATGGGGCCGGGCGAGCCCAAGCAGTATCGGCTTCTGGGCGGCGCGCCGGTTCTGCGCCACACGGCGCTCGCCTTTCGCCTGCATCCCGCGATCACCGGCATCACCACCGTCATCCACCGCGACGATCTGGCACTGTATGAGGCGGCGACGGCGGGGCTCGATCTCGCACCGCCCGTCTTCGGCGGCACGACGCGGGATAGCTCCGTGCGCCTGGGGCTGGAGGCGCTGGCCGCCGACCCGCCCGATTTCGTTCTCATCCATGACGGGGTGCGCCCCTTCGTGACGGCGGAGACTATCACCGCCGTCATCGCGGCGCTGGAAACCGCCCCGGCGGCGATCGCGGCGATGCCGGTCTTCGACACCATCAAATCCTGCGCCGGCGGGCTGATCACCGGCACCGTCGATCGCGCTCTGCTTTGGCGCGCGCAGACGCCGCAGGGTTTCGCCTTCCCCGCCATCCTCGCCGCGCATCGGCTGGTAGCGAGCCGGCCCGACCTGCCGCCGGTCACTGACGATGCCTCGGTCGCCGAGGCGGCAGGCCTGCCGGTGCGGGTGGTTCAGGGGTCGGAGGACGCCTTCAAGATCACGACGGATGCCGATCTCCGTCGTGCCGCCCGGCATCTGCGCGGGGATGAGTGATCCAAACCATCACTCGGCCGGCGGCACGAGCGAGACCCCGTTCAACTCAGCGATGATGTCGGAAAGCTGCGGCACGTAATCCTCGCCCCGTCCCGCGCCGGCGGCGAGCGCGAAGCTGTTGCGCACGGCGGCACCCATCGGGTTCGCGAAGCTCACCGAACCCGCGAAGCCCGCCAGATAGCTCATATCCTTGAGCGCGTTGCGGATCGCGAACTGATGCGCGTTCCGGTCCCGCTCCAGCACATATTTGAAAAACGTCTGGTAGAATGGGCAATCCATCCGCCCGCCGCGAATGACGCCATCGAAAACCTGCGGCGTCAGCCCCGCTTTCACGCCGAGCGCCAAAGCCTCGGAATAGAGCGCCGCATAGCCCATCGACACGAAGTTGTTCAGCAGCTTCATCGTGTGCCCGGTGCCGACCGGCCCGGTATGCACCACGCGGCCGGCGAAAGCGTCCAGGATCGGGCGCACCCGGCCGACCACTGCCTCGGCCCCGCCGACCATCACGTCAAGCGTGCCGGCCTCGGCATCCTTCGGCGTGCGGCTCAGCGGCGCGTCGATCAGGGTGATGCCCCCCGGGCGCAGCGCCTCCTCCAACGCCCGGGTGCGCGACGGGTCTGAGGTCGAGCAATCGACGATCACGATCGGCCGGCCGGCCGCGGCCAGACCCTCCGGCCCCTCGATGACGGCGGCCACCTCGGGCGATCCGGTGACGCAGAGCACCACCACGTCGCTCACCTCCGCCAGCGCCCGCGCCGAAGCCGCCTCCGTTGCGCCCTCGGCCACCAGCGCTTCGACCGCCGTGCGGCTGCGATGCGCGAGCACCGTCAGCGGCCAGCCTTTCTTCAGGATGTTTCGTGCCATGCCGCGCCCCATGAGACCGAGGCCGACAAACCCAACGCGCTCTTTTTCCAAGATCTGGCTCGCTTTTCGATAAGACCAAAACACGCTCCGGCCGGATGCCCTCATCCGGCCGTGTTGTTGCGTCATCAATTAAGAACTGCGCGATCTGACCTGCAAAGAGCGGATCGCATAACGTCAGATAATCTGCGCCGAGCGGATGTCATCGGGCGCCACCCGCACGCCGAGCGGCAGCACCTGCCGGGCATGCGTCTCATTGATGACCTCGGCGGCCGAGACGTAGAAGGCGAGAACAGCGGTGACAAGCCCGGCATAGCCGCCGAGCGTGCCTGCCACGGGCAGGCCCCAATCGCCGATCGCCAGCAGCAGGAAAGTGATCCAAAGCGCGAGGAAGATGTAGGAGACGGCGCGGGTCAGCGCCAGGCTGCCAATCCACATGTAGAAGGTGAACACGCCCCACATGAACAGGTACCAGCCGACGAAGGCGGCCGGCACATGGGCTGCGAAGAAGACCACGAACAAAGCGAAGGACCACCAGAAGGCGCCATAACTGCAGAAGGCGACGAAGCCGAAGGTATTGCCGCGCGGCAGTTCCAGAAGCCCGGCGCAGAATTGCGCGGTGCCGCCGAAGGCGAAGGCCAGCGCCAGGACCATGGGCACGGCGGTCACGCCGAACCAACCGGCGTTGACCATACTCAGCATCCAGGTGGTGAGGGCGAATCCGACAAGGCCCAGCGGGGCAGGATTGGCAAGCTTATACATTGAAGCTCTCCCGATCGTCCGAGCCGCGATGGGTCCCGGATCATTTTGTTTGGCAGCGTCACCCGCCGCCGGGGTCCAGGCTACACCCAATGAAGGCTGATGGGGAAGGTTCCGATCAATCAACCCGGGTGGTCGGATAGGAGATGGAAAAGCGCCCGCCACCCCCCTTCTGCTCGCACGCCGCCGTGTTACGCTTCCTGAAACTAGAAACCTGGAGTGGAGACGGCAATGAGCACCTCGATCTGGCATGACAAAGCGGCGGCTCTACGATTTGAGACGCGCTCCTTCATCGGCGGCGACTTGGTGGAGGTGAGCGGCGGCCATTTCGAGACTATCAACCCCGCCAACGGTGCGGTTCTGGCCGCCGTCGGGCAGGGCGCGGCCGCCGATGTGGATCGTGCCGTGGCGGATGGGCTCCGCGCCTTTCGCGGCGGCAGCTGGTCCCGCATGGCGCCGCGCGACCGTATGGCCGTGCTCTATCGCTTCGCCGATCTCATCGAGCGGGAAACGGAGCTTCTCGCTCTTCTCGACACGCTCGACATGGGCAAGCCGATCAGCGACATGCTGACGATCGACGTGCCTGCCGCCGCGACGACTGTTCGTTTCTGCGCCGAATGTATCGACAAGATCACCGGCACCACCACGGCGACGCCGGCCAATGTGCTCCACTACACGACGCGCGAGCCCTTGGGCGTCGTCGCCTGCATCGTGCCCTGGAACTACCCTCTGCTCATGGCGGTGTGGAAGATCGCGCCCGCGCTCGCGGCCGGCAACGCGTGGTGCTGAAGCCCGCCGAACAGTCTCCGCTTTCGGCCGTGCATCTCGCCCGGCTCTTTGTCGAGGCCGGCGGGCCGGCCGGCGTTTTCAACGTCGTCCAAGGCCCGGGCGAGACGGTCGGCCAGGCACTCGCCCGGCATATGGACGTGGCGAAGGTGAGCTTCACCGGCTCCACCGAGGTCGGCAAGTTGATGCTGCAATATGCCGGGCTTTCCAACATGAAGAAGGTGGCGCTGGAATGCGGCGGCAAGACGCCGCAGATCTTCATGGACGACCTGCCCGACCTCAATACCGCCGCGAAGACGGCCGCCTTCGGCATCTACGGCAATATGGGCGAGGTCTGTAACGCGGGCTCCCGCCTGCTCGTGGACAAGAAGATCCATGACGAATTCTTGTTCGACTTTATGCGCGAGAGCGAGAACTTCGTCCCCGGCGACCCGCTGCTGGAGTCGACGAACATGGGTCCGCTCGTCACCTTCGATCAGCAGAAGCGCGTGCTCGGCTATATCGATATCGGCAAGAGGGAGGGCGCGTCGCTGGCCTTCGGCGGCAATGTGCCGCAGGGGCTGGAGAAAGGCGCCTATGTGGCGCCCGCCCTTTTTACCGGCGTCGGTCCCGGAATGCGCATCGCGCAGGAGGAGATCTTCGGCCCCGTCGCCGCCATCATTCCGGTAGACGGGATCGAGAATGCGATCGAGGTTGCCAACGACACAATCTACGGCCTCGCCGCCGGTATCTGGACGAAGGATCTGACGACGGCGCATCGTCTGGCGCGGGAGATCGAGGCCGGGACGGTCTGGGTCAACTGTTTCGATGAGGGCGACATGACGCAGCCCTTCGGCGGCTACAAGCAATCGGGCAATGCCCGGGACAAGTGCTTTGACAGCGTGCTCGCCTATACCCAGCAGAAATCGACCTGGGTGAAGCTGGTATAGGGGGCGCTGCCCCCGCTCGAAACCCGCGATTGCCAGGGCGCTATCCGCTGGCTCTCGCGGGCCTTGGCAACCGGGCGCGGATCCGCGACGCTCGCCTCATGTTTCAGACAACGACATACGATCACCCTGAAGTACTCCCGCCTGTCGCGCGCGAGGCGTGGGAGTTTCTCGAAACGAATTCGGCGGCAGCCGTTCTTCAGGCGGTTTGCCCCGAAGAGTGGCGGGACATCGTCCAAACACTCTCCACATACCGCTTGAAACCTTCGTCCTGGCTGAAGGCCGGCGGCAACCGGGGTGACATCGCCGCCGAAATAGATGCTGAATTCAACCGGCTTGGATGGCGTGAGACGCGGCTGGATCTTGAAACCAGGGGCATCCTTATCTCCAAGGCGGGTGACAAGATCGCCGAATTGCCGCCGGTGTATCAGGAAGGGTACCGGGTCGATAACTTCAAGGGCCGCGTCGTGCTCGATATCGAGTGGAACGCCAAAGATGGGAATTTGGACCGAGACCTGGCGTCATATCGGTCTTGGTACGAGGCGGGCGTCATATCGGCTGGCGTTCTGATCACGAAGGACCGGGAATCGCTCTTGAAGTTGGCAACTCGACTTTGGTCCATCTATCAGCACAGCCGTCTTGATGGCGAAAGAGATTTCACGCTTCCCATAGACCTGAAGACGTCGACGACGACCACGTTTGACAAAGCAGCGCTAAGGGTCCGGCGCGGGGTGATGGGAACCTGTCCCGTACTTATTGTCGCGGCCAGCGAGAAGACCTGGGACGGCAGCCCATATACGGGATGACCTTACGCCGCCTTGCGTCCCCGTGACCGCATACTGGTTTCCGCCAGATTGAGCAGATTGCGGACCCTTTGTATCGAATAGCCCGTTTCCTCGGCTATTTCCCGCACGCTGCGGCCCGCTTCATAAAGCGTTCTCAAACGGGCGCTCATGGCTTCAGCAATCGGCAGAATCAGATGCTCGTTCGGGCGTAGCGGGGGCAGCATGGCGCCCCCTTCATATCCCGAATGAACGCGCCCGCGTGGCACAACCTCCTCAGCCAACTCGTCGCCCCATCCCATCCAGCCGGTGCGGGGATGACGCGAAAACATCTCCAGATACGGGCCGGGAGAGCAGGATTCGATGAGCTTGTATTGTTCGTCCGGCTTACGGCTGTGCTCGCGCTTGCGGGTCTCGATCATGTTCACCTGGGATCGTCCGGGGGGTAGCGTGCGCATCGACCCCCTCACCCCGAACAGAAGCAGCTCCGTGACGTTTCTGAAGTAGAAGCCTACGCCTCTTCCGTCGGGTCCGCCGTCCTTGCGGCGCTTTGCCCAGACGATGTTGCTCACATATCGAAAGCCCCATGCCTCCACGACCTGCATGCCTTCCGGAAGCAGGGCGTTCGGAACCCACAGATAGAGATGAGCGTTCTTCGCCGTCACCGCTGCGACGGGAAGGGCCTTGATCGCGTCGAGCGTCATCGTCGAATATCGATCGAGCCGGCGGTGCTCGGGTGCCACCTTTCCGGTTCGATTCGAAAATCTCCAGGGTGGATCAGCAAGAATTGTGGAGAAGCCGCCCACTACCTTCGGTAGCGGAGCAATATGCGAATCGGGGCGAAGCGGGTCAGGGCGCGTAACCATCCAGGCACGCTAGCATAACAGAGATCTTTTGAAAGATCCTTTTTCGCTGTTCCATAAGCTGAACCGGCGGCGCGGAGACGCCCGGCGCGTGGATGGTGCATAATAGGTGATACGAGCAGCCAGGACGATTCCATGTTGGATCAATGGACTAATTTCGGTTCTGTCGCAAATTTTGCCGATCAGGCGTCTCCTGTGTGATGGTGGGACAGGCTTGGCAGGCTAGAGGATGACGATGGATTTCAAGGGCAGCCACTTCGAGCGTGGGATCGTCCTTTGGGGCGTGCGCTGGTACGTGGCTTATCCGATCAGCTACCGCCAGCTCGAGGAGGTGATGGGAGAGCGTGGGGTGGAGGTCGATCATTCCACGCTCAACCGCTGGATACTGAAATACGTGCCGCTCCTAGAGAAGGAGTTCGCTGCTCACAAGCGGCTGGTGGGCAGTAGTTGGCGATGACGTGACCCCCATTTCTCATCCAGCCATAACGAGAGTCCGAGCGTGATTTGATCGGTCTTGTTGATGGGTGGCAAGAGCCCGGTGCGCGGAGCCCTTGCGTAGCGCAGCGCGCCGGGCGGGCTCGCCGCTTAGCCCCCCGGCATATTCCCCAGGCGTCAGGTAGCCGAGGCTCGAATGAGGCCGCACCTCGTTGAAGTCCTGCCGCCAAGCTTCGAGCTTGGTCCGGGCGTCGCGGAGCGAGCTGAACAGAGTTCTGTTCAGGCACTCATCCCGCAGGCGCCCGTTGAAGCTTTCGCTGAAGCCGTTCTGCTGAGGCTTGCCGGGCGCGATGTAATGCCAGCCGACCTTCTTCTTGTCGGCCCATTCGAGGATGGCGTTCGACGTGAGCTCCGTGCCGTTGTCGCTGACGATCGTCGCTGGCTTTCCGCGCCTGGCGATGATGGCGTCCAGTTCGCGGGCCACCCGGCTGCCGCCGATCGAGGTGTCGGGGACGAGGGCCAGGCACTCGCGGGTGCAGTCGTCGTACACTTCCAGAATCCTGAACCGCCGGCCGTCGGTGAACTGGTCGGCAACGAAGTCCAGGCTCCAGCGCTGGTTCGCGGCCGTCGGCGTTTCCAGCGGCCGCCGCTCGCCCAGCGCCCGCTTGCGGCCACCGCGGCGGCGTACGGTCAGCTTTTCTTCCCGGTAGAGCCGCTGGACGCGCTTATGGTTCACCGCGTGGCCGTCTCGGCGCAGCAGAACGTGCAGGCGACGGTAGCCGAACCGCCGCCGCTCCAGCGCCAGCGACTTCAGCCGATCGCGCAGGGCCGTGTCGTCCGGCCTGGTCGACCGGTAGCGCATCGCGCTTCGGTCCGCGCCAATCACCCGGATCGCCCGCCGCTCGCTCATCTCATGGGCCGACCGTAGATACGCCACGGCCTCCCGACGCGCGGCGGGCGTCACCATTTTTTTCCCAGCAGATCCCTCAGCGCAACATTGTCCAGCAGAGCCTCCGCTACCATCCGCTTCAGCTTGGCGTTCTCGTCCTCCAGCGCCTTCAGCTTCCGAGCCTCCGAAACCTCGAGCCCGCCATACTTCGCCTTCCATTTGTAGAACGTCGGCGTGCTGACGCCGTGCTTGCGGCACAGCTCCGCGACCGCCAAGCCACCCTCCTGCTCCTTCAGGATCCCGACAATCTGATCCTCAGTGAACCTCGATTTCTTCATCCGTCCGTCCCTCTCTCCTGGGTCGGACTCTAGCTATTTTTGGAGGAGTTTCAGGGGGTCACGTCAGCGAGTGGACGAGACCTACGTGAGGATCAAGGGAAGATGGAAATGTCTGTATCGAGCAGTTGATAAAGCTGGCGCTACGGTAGACTTCCTGCTGACTGCCGAACGGGACCGCAAAGCGGCGCTGCGCTTCCTTCGTAAGGCGAGCGATCGGCATGGTGTTCCCGCGAAGAACACGATCGACAAAAGTGGTACGAACACGGCTGCAATCGAAAGCTTCAACGCGGATTATGAGACGGAGATCGAGACCCGCCAGGTCAAATATCTTAATAATATCGTTGAGCAGGATCACAGGGTAATCAAACGCATGACACGACCGATGTTGGGCTTCAAGTCGTTCTGGTCAGCGGTGATCACCATCGCGGGTATCGAGATCATGCACATGATTCGTAAAGGTCAAATGCGCTCGAGAGGGACATTGTGCCCCGCGGAGCAATTCTATTCGCTGGCGGAGTAAGCAAGCTCCCTCTTGCTGCCTGGCTCAGCCACTCCGGAAATTTGCGACAAAACCAGTTGATCGGCATAAAGCGCATTCGCGGTGAGTGTCGCCTGGGTTGGCGGCTTGGCGCTTGCTCCCGTCGGCACAGGTGACGCCGCCTGCGCCGAGGCCTCGCCCCCGACGGTGCCGAGGCCTGTGACGAGACCGACTGAGATCATGCCACGGAGATAGTCGCCCCGCTTCATCGACAGTGGCGGGATAGTACCGTTTGACATTGCCATTACTTCCATTTTTGAGAGGCGGCAGGCTCAGTCGCAAGGTGCAAGGCTTTTAGATAAACGGCGTTCGGTCGCTTGGATCGCGGTCGGCTCAATGTCAGAATTCGAAATTATCCAAAATACGGACGAGCTGAAATACAATCGATATTGACGTCATCATTGGCGCGCGAACCATGTTGGAATGCGAGAAGATGCGCGACGTGATTAAGTCCGAACCATACCGTAATGATGGTTATTTAAGCAATAATATTTTATCTATTGAGATTGCAGATCATACCTCAAAAATGGGTCTAAATGCTATTGCAATATTGCATGACGTCAGAACTTCAATGCCGCCGCCAGTGTAAAAGTTTGCCCCTCGAAGGTATTCTGTGCGGCAAACTCGTGGGTCCATTTTGCCGTGGCTGTAATCGGGGTTTCACCGAGCATGAAGCTGTATGTTGCACCGGGTCCAAGTGCCCAAACACGTAATTTATTCGGTCCGAGCAGCGCTCCAGAGCCGCTATCGTTCGTGATTTGCTGTTCGTAATAGCCAACAAGACCGACTTGGAGGGTTTTGCTCAGGTAACGGCCTGCAGAAAAATCGACATCCACAATGTCCCCGGTTTGATAATGTGTGGCAGGATTTTCTGTGCTGGCGACATAGATTAGAGCGGCCGACGCATTCCATCCGGTTTTTAGGTCGAGATAAGTGATAGCCGACTGCGGCATAAAGGCCCATCGATTGAGACTGGTGTTGTTAAGACTGCCATTATGATACACCCCGCTCGGGACCGCGAAACTGAACCCAGCATTCCAATGAAAATTCCCTGATGACCAGCCAATGAGCGCAGGCGTAAAAAACGCGTCGCCAAGGCTGAAGCGATCCTTGCTAGTGGAGGTTCCAAAGCGGCCCCCCTGCAATCCGGCGGTCACGTCGAGATATTCAAAGGGGACCGTCGCCGACATGACAAAGGTGCCGCCTAGGATTTCCAGGGGCGTCACATATGTCAAAGCTGTGACGTTGGCGACGAGTTGCTCATGCAGACTGACTGCGACGCGGCCGCCGATAACCGTTCGATTGACGGTTCCGTCGTAGTAAAGAACGTCGTTGCGAAGATAGAGCCCACTCTCTGGCGGCAGAGCGCCACTTAAGAAATCTTGGTAGCCCTTCAAATAGCTGCTTTGCCCGGATTCAGCCGCCATAGCTTGATGAGAGAACGATGCAATTGCTGCAAAAGCGAAAATGCAGCTCATTAAGAGCGCAACAAAGCCTTGCGATCTTAGGCATTGGCGTTGCATGGCGGCTCCTCCCTCAATAATCCTAAACTCTAGAGGCCGTCGCTTCCTCCGGTCAAATAGACTGCTGGCCTTGATTGAGAGGATGGATCGGGAATTTTGGCACCTCTTAGCTTATCTGCTGGCCAAGGGTGAGACCGGTCCTGTTTATTTGACACTGTAGGGTATGGCAACGGTATTCTGCCTTGGCTACAGTCCAGGGGCTCTAAGCAGCCAATGCCAAATGAAATCCCGTCGAGGATCGTTAAGAAGGAGTGAGTAGCTTTGGTGAAGATTCCAGCAATGATCCGATTATCCGCTTTTGCGCTAGGTCTGCTCGGTTCCACTATACATTTGGCTTCTGCGCAGACCATTGCGGTCACGCCCGATAATTTCCCCAGAGCGGAAACCGACACGTATTTTTCAAATCTCTTGCATGGTGGAGATTTGAGCAAGTTTAAACATAGCCGGGAAGCCGCGTCAGTCGAAAGGCAGACGGTTGTTCGGATGAATAGGGATACGCTTTATTCGTTCGCGGTCTTCGATTTGGATGCCGGTCCTGTGACCGTTTCTTTGCCGGATAGCGGTGACCGATTCATGTCACTGCAGGTTATCGATGAGGATGAATATACCCATGGCGTTTTTTACGGAAACGCCAGTCACACGTTCACCAAAGATACGATAGGAACACGATACCTCTGTCTTCTTGTCCGCACCTTGGTCAATCCCGGCCGAAGCGGGGATCTGGTTGAAGTTCATAAGCTTCAGGACGCCATCAAAGTTGAACAGATTGGCGCCCCGGGAAAATTCGAAATTCCGAACTGGGATAAGCTCAGCCAAGCGAAGGTCCGGAATGCCTTGCTGGCTTTAGGGTCGACGCTCAAAACCTTCGACCGTTCCTTTGGATCCAAATCGGACGTTGATCCGGTTCATTTTCTGATTGGTGTCGCGGCAGGATGGGGCGGCAATCCTGACAAGGAAGCCGTATACCAAAGTTTTCACCCAAAAGAAAACAATGGAAAAATTGTTTATCGACTTCGTGTTCCGGCAGAGGTTCCCGTCGATGGTTTCTGGTCGGTAAGTCGATACAGTGAGAAGGGGTTTTTTGTCCCTAATTCACTGAATGCCTATTCCATCAATAATTTTACGGCTGCAAAATCAAGCGACGGTTCGGTTGTGATCCAGTTTGGTGATTGCGATGGAAAGGTTCCGAACTGCTTGCCGATTGACGCTGGTTGGAACTATACGGTGCGGATGTATCGCCCCAAGGCTGAGATACTTGAGGGAAAATGGTCTTTCCCCGAAGCGCAGCCTGTGCCTTGAAAAGCAATTAGCTGGAATTCACTGCCGCTAAACTCTTTTAATCCAGGCGCGGATGGGAAATAAATCTGCGTAAAGAGAAAAAGTTTGTACTCCATCATAGCCTAGCGCCATTTAGCAGCAGTATGCATGCTTTTCACAAACTTGCTTGGGTCGGGAGCAAGAAGGCGCCCAAAATGGTTCTATCGCAAATTTTGCCGACCAGGCGTCTCCTGTGTGATGGTGGGGCCGGGCTTGGCGGTGACGTGACTTAGAAATGCCTAGCAAATTGGAGATTGCTCCATGACCGTGCAAGTCGACGCGATCGCGGATCGACTCCGCAAGGCGGATTACAGCGTTTCAGCGAATGTCCGCTTAGACGGCGGGATTATGGCCGCGGTTGCGGCGTCGAGGACCTGTTTCTCTTGGAAAGGCTTCGTCATTCTCTCCCAGCATGTCGTCATTGCACGCTACGAAAGCGCGGGCGTTCAGGAGGCCGAGGCCTTGTTCAAGTCAGGATTTGCCCACGCTCGACGGGGCAATCGCATTCCTTTGCCGCGAGGGTGTCAGTTCGCCTTCATCGTCATCCCAATCTTGGTTACCTCACGCCCAAGCCAAGAACTCATCGCTTATGTATCGAAAGTCCCCCCAAAACATTGGTCGCTCTTCGAATTGCCTACTGTCTTAGATCCTAATTCTGGTGTTGCTGCCTATTACCATGGAAGAGTGCTCTGGGGCGGTCTCTATCTCTCCAACATGCGAAATGTCATATCCAGTTTCATCGATAACGCCGGTCACGAACGCTAGCAGGTTGCGGAAATTCGGGTGCAAAGGACCGTTTGATCTGATTCACTGACGGAGCGGGTTGGAGGATCAGATGCGCGGGACGGACGAGCAGACCGGGGCCTTGTTCAGCTATCTGAGCCCGGAGGCGTTGGTGCCGGCGGATCACCCGCTGCGGGCGATCCGACCGTTGGTCAACGCGGCCCTTAATCGTCTGTCGCCGCAGTTCTCCCAGCTCTACTCGCCAGCGGGGCGCGCCTCGATCGCGCCCGAGAAACTGCTTCGGGCGCTGCTGCTGCAAGCCTTCTACGGCGTGCGCTCGGAACGCCAGCTGATGGAGCAGGTCAGCTACAATATGCTGTTCCGCTGGTTCATCGGGCTTTCCATAGACGCACCGGTGTGGGACATGACGGTCTTCACGAAGAACCGGGAACGCTTGCTGGCGGGTGACATCTCAGTTGCTTTCCTGCTGTCGATCATGGGCGATCCGGCGGTCAAAAGACTGCTTTCCAGCGAACACTTCTCGGTAGACGGCACGCTGATCGACGCCTGGGCCTCGATAAAGAGCTTCCGGCGCAAGGACGGCAGCGACGATGACCCCTCTGGCTCCGGTCGCAATGCGGAGCGCGACTTCCGTGGCGACAAGCGGAGCAACGAGACGCATGCCTCGGTCACCGACCCAGACGCCCGGCTCTATCGCAAGTCCAACGGCCAGCCCTCTCGGCTGTGCTACATGGGGCATCTGCTGATCGAGAACAGGAACGGCCTGATCGTCGATGTCCGGACGACGCATGCGACAGGCCGGGCCGAACGCGAAGCGGCCGAAGCCATGGTCGCGGCGACCGCACGCGGCCGCCGCGTCACGCTCGGTGCCGACAAAGCCTACGACGCCGCGGAGCATGTCGCTAACCTGCGAGCGATCGGCGTCACACCGCATGTGGCTCAGAATCTGTCGGGGCGGCGGTCTGCCATCGATGGCCGCACCACCCGCCATTCCGGTTACGCGGTCAGCCAGCGCATTCGCGAGCGGATCGAGGAGCCCTTCGGCTGGATCAAAGCCACGGCTGGATTGCGCAAAACCCGTCATCGAGGGCTCGGGCGTGTCGGGTGGATCGTCACTCTGACCGCGACGGCCGCCAATCTGATCCGGTTGCCAAAGCTACTCGGCGCCACGTCATGACGACGCCGGCGCACCCGATGATTGGCAAATGGCGGATCACGGAGATGGAACTCTGGGACAGCGAATTCATCGATCTACTCGGACCGGGCTACATCCAGTTCAACCCCGAGCGTGGCAGAGAACTCGCCTTCGGTGCGGCCCAGGGCGGCTTGGATTGCCACTACGGGCAAGCCAGCATCCACTTCGCTTGGATGGGTCATGACGAAATGGATGAGGCCGCCGGCGACGGCGACGCGCAACCCGAGGAAGACGGCACTATCACCGGCGATATCCGCTTCCATCTTGGCGGCGAATCCTCCTTTATCGCCAAGCCATGGTAGATTTTCCGCAGCCTGCTAAAAGAGCCTTGGCCCTATTTTGCAAGATTAAGTCATTTCCCAATTTGTCGCGCCTCCAGCGGCGCGAAGAACATCCGACTAAAGCGCTGAGAAGGACCGCAGGACAAGGTGATCGACGATGCCGTTGAACGATAATCAGTTCGGCCGCCCCGACATCATGCCGGGTTTCACCTGGTGCGATGTTGATGCCGAGGGTGTCAGAATTCGCGCGGCCGTGGGCGGCCACGGTGCACCGCTGCTGCTGCTGCATGGCCACCCTCAAACGCATCTAACCTGGCATAAAATCGCGCCTCAGCTGGCTGGGCGCTTCACCGTTGTCGCAACCGATCTGCGGGGTTACGGCGATAGCGCCAAACCAGAGGGCGGCGAGCAGCATGTCAACTATTCAAAACGCAGTATGGCCGCCGACCAGGTGGAAGTCATGCGCCAACTTGGACATAAGCAATTCTCCGTCATCGGCCACGACCGCGGCGCTCGCGTGGCGCATCGCATGGCGCTCGATCACCCCGACATCATTCAAAAATGGGCCTTGCTCGACATCGCCCCCACGGCCTCCATGTACGCTCTGACGAACAAGGAGTTTGCAACGCTCTATTTCTGGTGGTTTTTCCTGATCCAGCCTTTCGATTTGCCTGAACGGATGATTGGCGGCGATCCCGACTACTTTCTTGAAAGGCATATCGCCGGTCAGATCAAGACCCTTGGTGCGGTCGACCCGCGCGTCATGGAAGAGTATCGCCGCTGTTACCGAAATCCCGCGATGCGCCATGCCGCCTGCGAGGATTACCGCGCAGCGGCCAGCATCGACCTTGAACACGACGCCGCGGACGCCGGGCGCCGCGTCACCGCACCCTTACTCGCCCTCTGGGGTGCCCGCGGCACGGTCGGCAAGCTCTACGATGTTTTGGCACTCTGGCGAGAGAAAGCGTTGCACGTCACTGGGCATTCGATCGATTGCGGTCATAGCCTGCAAGAAGAGGCACCGGAAGACCTTATGCGGGCACTCGAAGGATTTTTATAGCCTCTGATCTGTAGAACCATGTCGCTCTGCAAGGCGGGTCCCTTGGCAATCTGGACGTGCGGCCGAGCGGAAGACTCTCAGTCCGTAGCGATTGTCGGGTGTAAAATCTCCGCGCCCAAACAGAGTGAACCGGCGGTCATTCCATCATCGACGTTAAGAGCCTCGCCGGCGACGGCTCTGGTGCAAACTGGGAGGTCGGTGGAACGGGGCAACGATGTAGTCGTAATTGCTCAAGTTGCCAGCACTGCATTCCGGATAGCGGGCGTGGTTGTACCTTCAAAGCGCAATTTTCTGATGTTGAATTGTCCTTTGTAGATACGGCGCATCAACTCAATCCCGGCAAGTGTGATCGAGGCTGTTTTAAAACGTTTGAAGCCGAGCATCGGTCCTGTTCGGGCCTTCACCCCGCGATGATCCTGCTCGATCAGAGTGTTCAGATATTTTGATGAACGCAGCTTCGTGTCGGCCGGCAAATCGCCGCACGCTTCAATACGATTAGCGAGGGGCTCTCGATCGCGCCTCAAAAACACGCGCCGATCTTTGAGCGGACGGACGACGGCATGGTGCTGCCTCAGCCCTGGTGCATGGGGTTCCTGACCGGCATGCGCCTGCGACAGCAGAAATGGAACCCGCTCCTCGACCTCAGCCGCATGGATCACGGCCTCATGCTGCCGATCCTGCTCTATTGCACCAATCCTCTCGGGCGCCCCATGCTTGGCCCCCCTCGCCAGGGGCCAGAGACCGAGAAATTCTTGCGCACCGCGTATCACGACATCGCCGTCGTCATTCCAGCAATCCGGGATTACTGGATGCCGCAGCGGGCAATTGCCGCCAAAAATCAATCCTGAAAATTCGTGGCTCGCTCGCATAGGTTACGGTCAAACTGCGGCTTTGCGCGAGAAAACAGTACCAAACAGGCGCGATTTATGATTCGATCGGTCTCATGGAGGCCGACCCCGCAGCCCTGCCGGACGAGATCACGGCGCTCAAAGCGGCGCTGATCGCGGAGCGTGCGCGCGCCGATGCCGCCCAGGGTGAAGCCGCCATCGCACACGCCCAGCGATCCGATGCCGAGGCGCTGGTCGCCGCGCAGAAGCTGGAGATCGAGAAGCTCAAGCGCGAGATCTACGGCCCGCGCTCGGAGCGGGCGCGCCGCCTCATCGATCAGCTTGAATTGGAACTGGAGGAGTTGGAGGCCACGGCCACGGAGGACGAACTCCGGGCCGAACAGGATGTCGCCAAGACGACCACCGTCGCGGGGTTCAGTCGCAAGCGGCCAGCCCGCAAGCCATTCTCCGAACACCTGCCACGTGGGCGGGTGGTCGTACCCGGGCCGGCAGCGTGCACATGCTGTGGCGGCGCGCGGCTATCCAAGCTGGGCGAGGACATCACCGAGACGCTCGACGTCATCCCGCGGCGGTGGAAGGTGATCCAACACGTCCGCGAGAAGTTCAGCTGCCGCGACTGTGAGACCATCAGCCAGGCGCCGGCGCCGTTCCACGCCGTCCGTCGCGGCTGGGCTGGTCCCAACCTCCTAGCCATGATCGCCTTCGAGAAGTTCGGGCAGCGCCAGCCGCTCAACCGGCAGGCCGAACGCTACACCCGTGAGGGTGTGGCCATCAGCCTGTCGACGATGGCGGACCAGGTTGGCGCGTGCTGCGCCGTAATGGAACCGATCTTCAGGTGCCCCGAGGCGCATGTCTTTGCCGCTGAGCGGCTGCACGGCGACGACACCACGGTGCCGGTGCTGGCCAAAGGCAAGACCGACATAGCCCGATCATGGGTCTACCTACGCGATGACCGGCCGTTTGCCGGACACGCACCCCCGGCGGCGGTGTTCTACTATTCGCGCGATCGTGGGGGCACCCACCCGCAAGGTCATCTCGCGACCTATGCCGGGATCCTCCAGGCTGATGCGTTCGGCGGCTACAAGAAGGTCTACGACCCCGCCCGACAACCGGGGCCGATTACGGAGGCCGCCTGCTGGGCACATGCACGCCGGAAGTTCTTCATCCTGGCCGATTTGGCTCTGAATGCTAAACGCAAGGCGCAAGGCAAGACACCCGTGTTCGTGTCGCCGCTGGCATTGGAGGCCGTGCGCCGGATCGATGCGGTGCCCGGGACAGCGGAAAGAGAACAGCACAACGTTCCATCGGCGGAGGCAGGCCCATTGTACGAACAATCCTCTACCTCGCCGCCCTGCAGGCTTCACGGCGCTCAGATACCTTTGCCCGCTTTCGCAGCCGCCTCGAAGCCGCTGGCAAGCCTGTTAAAGCCGCCCTAACTGCAACCGCCCGCAAACTCCTCATCACCCTCAACGCCATGCTGGCCAACCAGGGCGACTACGCAGCAGATCATGCCATCTGATTACAGTTGCCAGGAAAGCTCGGCGCGGTTCATATCAATCGCCTCCGCCGCCGTCCGTCAGGTGAAGTAGAGACTTCTACGTTTGAATTCATCGACCCGGCGAAGAGGGACTTCCCGGTCCAGCGACTTTGCCGCGTGCTCGGTGTTAACGCCATGGTCGAGACCTTCTTCAAAACCTTGAAATCGGATCTCGTCGGGCGGACGGTATTTCTCACCCGGCAGGCGGCCATGGCAGCTATCAGCAATTACACCGACAGCTTCCACAACCCCGTACGGCGACATTCATCACTGGACTTTATCAGCCCGGCCGCATTCGAGAGGCTGGCCGCCTGATCAAAACCTGCTCTCCACTTTTCTGAGGCAAGTCCATAGCCGCTGCACGTCAGGCTCGGTTCAAGTCCGTCGCGCTCAACAACTCGAGTACCTGAACCTCTAGGCGGCTCATGCCGAAGGGCTTCGTCAACTTCGGACGATCTCGATGCCGATCTTCGAGCGCCCAGTCGCCGTAGCCGCTGCAGAAGACGAACGGGATGCCGCGCTCCGCCAAGATATCCGCGACGGTGTAGGTGTTTCCGCCCGTGATGGTGATGTCGAGGACCGCCGCGTCGATCGGCGCTTCTCTTGCTAGCTGCAACGCCGCGTCCAGCCGCCCAACAGGACCCACGACCGCGGCGCCAATGCCGATCAGTGTCTCTTCGATCATGAGCACGATCGTCATCTCGTCCTCCACGACGAGTACTTTGCGGCCTTCAGCAAAGCGTGCAGCAGCCATTCAATCCTCCGCTCGGTCTGGCCGGCGCAACTTGCCGACAGCTGTGGTGAAGGGCAGGTCGATGATGCAGGCGACGCCGCTCTCGGCAAAGCTGCGCTCGACCTGCGCGTCCCATTCGTAGGCCATGGACCGCTCGATCAAGGTTGTTCCAAAGCCCCTTTGGGTCGGAGGCCCAGCAATGCGAGGACCGCCGGACTCCACCCAGCTCAACCGCAACCGGCGTTCGGGGCGGCCCGTCACCGTCCAGGAGATGACCAGTCGGCCCTTAGGGTCGGATAACGAGCCATATTTCGCCGCGTTACTCGCCAGCTCGTGGATCGCCATCGCTATCGAGAGGCCGGCCTTGGGCGTGAGCACGAGTTCGGGGCCTTCGACCAAAAGATCCCGTCTCCGATAGGGTTCCAATTCGGTGTCGATAATATCGCGAAGGGTTCCGCCGCCGGTCGCGCCGCGATCGGTCAACAGGCTGTGGGCGCGGGCGATCGCCGTGATGCGCCCTTCGATCGTCGCCGCAAAGGCTTCCGGTGAGGGATTTGTCTTCAAGGTCTGGACGACGATCGAGGAGACGATCGTCAAGATGTTCTTGACCCGGTGATCGAGCTCGCCCAGGAGCAATTCCGCCTGCTCTTCGGCGCGCTTGCGTTGGCCGACCTCCAGCGTCGCCGAGATGAAGCGGGCGGGACGCCCATCGGCGTCCGTAAGCACCGAGACGCTGGCATGAATCCACGTGGTCGCGCCGTCCCCACGTAGGAGACGGTACTCGGCATCGAACGACTCCCCGTCGCCCGCCGCCTGGTCGAAGCGCGCCATCAGGGCCTCAACGTCCTCGGGCGCGACAATCTCCCGCCGGCGTAGTCGCTGCAACTCTTCCGCGGATCGGCCGGCCATCTGCTCGAACGCGGCGTTGGTCAGCAGGAACTGGCCGGCGAGATCTGTCTCGGTGATACCCACCGCTGCCTGCTTGACGATCCCGGCGAAGCGGCGCTCGCTGACATCTCGGGCGCGCTCTGCCTTCTTGCGCTCCGTCACATCGATAAAGGTTATGACGACGCCATCGATCACCCGCTCGATACTTCGGTAAGGCCGGATGCGCATGACGAACGACGCGCCGAGGTCGTACAGGTCGAGTTCGCGCTCCAGGACGGTCAGTTCGCGCAAGACCTTATCGACGTCGCGCCGCAAGTGTTCGTAGGAGACCAAGCTGACGATGTCCGTCAGGGGCCGCCCTCTGTCGCCCTCCCGCAGGCTGAAAATATCCACCATGCCGGGGGTGAAATTCTTGATACGGAGGTCCTCGCTCAGGAAAATCGTCGCGATCTGAGTGCTCTCCAACAGATTCTGTAGATCGCTATTCAGGTTGGACAGCAGATCGTTCTTCGCGATCATCTCGGCGTTGACTGTCTGCAGCTCTTCATTGATCGACTGCATCTCCTCTTTCGAGGTCTGCAGCTCTTCGTTGGTCGACTGAAGCTCTTCGTTGACCGACTGGTATTCCTCAGCTGCGGACTTCATTTCTTCGTTCGCTGTTTCGAGATCGCTGATCGTCGCCTGAAGTTGCGCTCGGGTCGTGCGAAGCTCCTGCTCGGCAGCCAGAGCTTCCGGGCTCCGAATACGTCCGTCCGCCGCCTGCCTCGGCTCTGGAGGAGCAGCGCGAATGTCTTGGAATGCGACGACGTAAAGGCCTTCTCCGCCCGGGTCCTCCACCGGCTCGACGATGACGCTCAGCAAGCGTTGCTGCCCCTCGATGATGACGGAGACATTGTCGACGACCACCCCCTCTCCCGTCTTCGCCACGGATTGCAACGCATTACGGACGACGATCCGCAGGCTTCTCCTCAGGTTGGACTGGAGACTGAGGCTGGCAGCTCCGGCCGAGGGTTCCAGATATCGGGCGGCTTCCCCGCCGGAGTAGCGCAGGATGTTGTTGTGGCGATCGACCACCAGGAACACGGGCGAGTGTTTAGCCAGTGCCGCGCGGACGCTGCGATCGACACGGTCGCCGGCTCCCCGGCCGGATTCGGAAAGGCAATTCGGTGCGGCGGGAGCCTGCGCCGGCATTGGCATGGCCGGGAACGCCGCATCCGCATCGCGCCTTTGGAAGATGTGAGCGGCCTTGTCATGAGGCGTGAAGAGCTTGGCGTGCCCGCTGACGCCCTCCGACATTCCAAGGAAGAGGAGGCCCTCGGGCTTTAAGGCATAGTGGAAGGCGCGCAAGACGCGATCCTGCAGCTCGCTGTCCATGTAGATCATCAGGTTGCGGCACGAAACGAGGTCCAGCTTGGAAAACGGCGGGTCCTTCGTCACATTATGGACGGAGAAGACACACATCGCGCGGATCTGCCGCGTTGGGTAGAACGCGCCCTCGACTTCGACAAACCATCGCTTGAGACGCTCGGCGGAAATCCCCGTGGTGCGTTGATAGCGCCCGACCCTGGCGAACTCGATCGCCCGATCGTCGATGTCCGTGCCAAAAATCTGCATGTCCAGATTTGCGCCGCGCGCGTCGATCAGTTCTTGAATGGTGATGGCGAGGCTGTAGACCTCCTCTCCGGTCGAACAAGCCGGCGCCCAGATCCTCAAGGACTGTTCTTCTCCACCGCGTCCAAGGGCGGCTTCGATCGCGGCGGACAGGCCTTGGAAGGCTTCCGAATCCCGGAAGAACTCGGTCACGCCGATGAGCAGGTCCCGAAAAAGCAAGTCCAGCTCGGCGGAATTTTCTCGCAGACGTTTGATATAAGCGGGAACGGTGTCGGCCTGTAGCACCTGCATGCGGCGCTGGATGCGGCGGGTGACGGTCTTGATCTTGTATTTAGCGAAATCGTGTCCCGTCTTCGCGCGCAGGATGGATAAAACCGTCGACAGGTGTTCCGCAGCGTCCGTCCGCGTGCCGTCGTCATCCTTGCGGTCAGCGACGAGCGCCAGGTGATCGCGATACTCGATCAACTTTGCCGGCATCTCTTCGACCCGCAGAACATAGTCGACATGTCCCGTCGCCGTAGCACTTTGCGGCATCCCGGTCATGGCGTGGTGGTCGAATTCAGCCTGGGCGATCGTCAGCCCGCCGCCTTCCTTGACGGCGGCCAGCCCGACCGAGCCGTCGCTGCCAACCCCCGACAGGACGATTGAAACGGCATTGTCGCCCTGGTCCTTCGCCAGAGAGGTGAAGAAGCTATCGATCGGCCGACGGCTCGACCGCGAGGGCGCGGGTTTGACGACAAGGAGTTGGCTGTCCTCGACGGTCAAGGTGGCGTCCGGCGGGATTACATGAACCCGATTGGGCTCAAGACGCATGTGGTGCTTGGCTTCGACCACCGGGATCGGCGCGGCCCTGGCCAGAATTTCCGTCAGCATGCTCTCATGATCAGGAGAGAGGTGCTGCACCAGCACGAACGCCATTCCACTATCAGCCGGCAAGTGCGCGAAGAACACCCTGAAGGCTTCAAGGCCACCGGCGGAGGCACCGATGCCGACGATCAGCTGGGGCGGCCTGGGCTGCTCCTCTTTATGGTTCACTGAAATGCAACCCCAGCCCTGCGACTATGCTTCCAACAACCGAATTCCGAAGCCGTTCGCTGCGAAATGGCAATGCGCCGGCACATAGCGGACAGGCTTCTCTGGCGAGCAAGCCATAGCCGTCGCGATGCGCAATATAATTGAGGCCCATCATGTCGCCAGTCCGGCGGCGCGCATCTCGTCCAAAGGCTCGCGTGATCGTGCCGGATCGAGATCGCCGCAGAGGAGCTGAGGGATTTCTGCCGGCTTCGCGTCGAATTGTTCGATAAGGTTCTCGGCGTATCGACGCCGTGCGTCTCCAACAACTCCAAGACCAGAGGTGCCGACCTCTTCGATTGGTGGTCCGGATCTTCATCGCAGCGGCGGTTTCGCACAGGTGCTCTATTTCACCGACCGGCATAGCCCGGGTGCAGCCCCAATCGGTGCGGCGCGCGCTTCGGCGATCACCGCCGAGCAGCCTGTATAGTGTGGCTCGGCTCATCGCATAGAGTTGGATGGTCGACCCCAGCAGCTGCTTGCGATCGGGATGACGCGCCGGCAGAGCAGCGAGACGGCGGCGGAGCGTCACCAGCGCCTCGATCGGCACGGCGGCGCCCTTGGGCATCACACGCCAGAGGTTTCAAGGGGACGGGGCGGCGGCGGCCGAAGCGGTGTCTTCGCCGCGACACCAGGTGCTGCATCGAGGAGCGCCTGGCCTGCGGCCTTGGGCGTCCCATCGCCGTTGACATAGACGTAGAGCGTGGTCGTCGTGAGATCGAGCCGCTTGGCTACGTCAGCCGCGACCGTCTTGCGGTCCGCCATTGCCGTCATCGCCAGAATGAGCGTGGCGCGGTCCATGATCGTGTCCCGGCGCGTGGTGTAGGAAGGTGTTCTTGAGCAGCGTTGGCTGCTTGTTCAGCCGACCAGTGCTGGCATGCTTGACGATGGCATCATCGCTCAGTGGGGCGATAGTTTCTAGTGTCATGTAGCGACCGCGCTGCACCGCCCACTCATCATTCTGTTCCAACAGCAGAGCGCCGATCAGCCTGGTGACGGCCTCCTCATTGGGGAATATCCCGACCACCTCACTGCGGCGCTTGATCTCGCCGTTGAGGCGTTCGATCGGGTTTGTGCTGTGAAGCTTGGCCCGATGCGCCTGTCGGAACGCCATGTAGGCCAGGACGTCTGGCTCCGCTTCATCCATCAGCCCCGCCAATCTCGGCACGCTTGGCCGCACCTGATCAGCGACCTCACGCCATTGCTTGCGGGCGGCCGCCGCGTCGTCTTGAGCGAAGGCGGTGCCGACCCAGGCGGAGACGATGCGGCGCTGCGTCTTGCCCGCTAGGCCAGTGCATTGCGCATAAAATGCACGCGACATCTTTGCCACGTGGCGCTAAGAACCTTGGTGATGGCCGCCTTCATGCCCTCATGGGCGTCGGAGATCACGAGTTTCACCCCGCGCAAGCCACGCCGTGTCAGCGACCGCAGGAACTCCGTCCAAAAGGGCTCCGCCTCGCTATGTCCGACCTTTATGCCCAGCACTTCACGCCTGCCGTCGGTGTTGACGCCGACGGCGATGATGACGGCCACCGAGACGATGTGATGGTCGCGCCTGACTTTCACGTAAGTGGCATCGAGCCAAACGTAAGGCCAGTCGCCCTCGATCGGCCGCTTCAGGAAGGCGCCGACGCGCTCATCGATCTCGCCGCACAGCCGGGTAACCTGGCTCTTGCTGATGCCTTCCATCCCCATCGCCTTGACCAGGTCATCCACTGATCGTGTGGAGATGCCCTGGATGTAAGCCTCCTGAACGACCGCGGTCAGAGCCTTCTCCGCCATGCGGCGGGGCTCCAGGAACGCCGGGAAATAGCTGCCGCGCCGGAGCTTGGGTATCCGAAGCTCGACTGTTCCCGCCCGCGTCTCCCAGTCGCGATCACGATACCCGTTACGTTGGTTGCGCCGCTCCGCAGTCCGCTCCCCCGGGCCAGCGCCGCAGAGCCCCTCGGTCTCGAGCTGCATCAGCCGCTCGGCGGCAAAACCGATCATCTCGCGTAGGAATGTGGCGTCCGACCCCTTCTCCAGAAGGGCGCGAAGCGCGATCTTGTCCTCGGTCATCGTGGTGATCCTCAAGTTCAGGTTTTGTCTCGACAACTCAACCCTTACCCAAGATCACCGCGATGGCCACCAACTGGCCTGCCTGCGCCAGACACTCGACGATCGCTCCGGCAGGCCAGTCAACGGCCTCCTACACCACGTTGTGGGACACGACCCGGTCCATCTTCCGGGGCCGCCCGCCCATGCGACCGCGCGCTCGAGCGGCCGCCAGGCCCGCCGTGGTCCGTTCGGCGATCAACTCCCGTTCGAACTCAGCGAACGCAGCGAAAATGCCGAAAGCCAGACGACCGTCAGCTGTCGTCGTGTCGATTTGAGCGCCCGCGCCGGCGAGAACCTTTAACCCCACTCCTCGCGCACGGAGATCCTCGACCGTGTTGATGAGGTGACGCAGATCACGGCCGAGCCGGTCGAGCCTCCAAAGCACGAGCGCGTTTCCCGGCTGCAGCGCCTTGAGACACGCAGCGAGGCCGGGCCGATGATCGCGGGGGCCCGATGCCAGATCTTCATAAATGCGGGTCGGGTCGACGCCGGCAGCGAGCATCGCATCTCGCTGGGGCGACACCGTCTGGGTACCATCGGACTTTGAGACACGAATGTAACCGATGAGCATGACGGCGCTGCAACCCATCAGAAAAGATGCGGTGCAGAGTACAACCTTGCGATCATTTTCGCAATGGGTTTCCTCGTGAAAAATCAATTGTCGAAATTCCTTAAAGGCAGGGGGCGGGGCTAGCAAATAGCCGTCACTGCAGATCGTTCGGGAGCACCCCGGAAGCTCTCCGGTCGTCATGCCGGCTTTTTGACGAAGTCGGCAGGTTGGTCCGGGCAGCGCCTGGTGCCACATGGTACCAATGGAACAGGACCGGCCAAGCACCGCCTTCACCAATGGCTATGAGAGCGGAAGAACTGCTGCCCCTCGCACTGGCAACCCTCATGCGGCCAATAGCGCCGAAGCCGAACAATGGTCCAAAGGTTGGGACGAGGGCTCAGCCAAGCGCGGCTGGGTCAATGCCAAGCCAGACGCTGACGCGCCGGCCAACGGGTAGCGCGGCGCTGTAGATCGTGAAGATATCCTTCCTCATGGAGCCTGCAAGATGCCGAACACCGCGCAAATCGATGTGGCCGAAGGGGAGCAGCCTTCTCCCGGAGAGACGTTCGTCATCTCCCTTCAAGAGAACAGTGAGATGTTAGGGCAGCTAGATGATGGCCGGAATTTTCGCTTCGTGTCGCCATCGAGCGTCGAACGTGATTACCAGCAGGAGAACCGCCCCCTTACGATAGTCGGCGTCGATCTCAATACTGCCCGCGGCCGTGAGCTCCGACTAATCGGATCACTTACCTATACCGATTGAGGCGCTCCCGGTCGTCCCAGGAGCGCTGCGGACAGAAACGGCGATCGTGCGGAATATCAGAAGCAGATGCACGAAGAAGTTCGTAAAAAGAAGACCGGCCAACTTCGGCATCCGTCTAATACCAGATCTTGAGGCGGGCGACTCAAGGCCTGCTGACACAATGGCGAAGCTAATGACGAGCCTCGGATCTAAGTTCGAAGTGGGAGAGAGTATAGCTCCTCTCGATCGCTTGCAGAAGATCCAGCGGTGGCCCCGCTATCTCGGTTCGCTTCCAGACAACATCAAACCAAAGGAGCGTCTTCTGAGACGTGATGTCCCTCGTCTGCTTGTGGACCCGAACTCGAAATCCCATCGGTCCGACTAACTCGGCAAGACTCAATGTCAGTGTGACAGCCGACTCCGCTTCGATCGCGATCAGGGCTCGCTGCTCTCGGGGGATTCGCCTGACGTGACCCCCTGAAACTCCTCCAAAAATAGCTAGAGTCCGACCCAGGAGAGAGGGACGGACGGATGAAGAAATCGAGGTTCACTGAGGATCAGATTGTCGGGATCCTGAAGGAGCAGGAGGGTGGCTTGGCGGTCGCGGAGCTGTGCCGCAAGCACGGCGTCAGCACGCCGACGTTCTACAAATGGAAGGCGAAGTATGGCGGGCTCGAGGTTTCGGAGGCTCGGAAGCTGAAGGCGCTGGAGGACGAGAACGCCAAGCTGAAGCGGATGGTAGCGGAGGCTCTGCTGGACAATGTTGCGCTGAGGGATCTGCTGGGAAAAAAATGGTGACGCCCGCCGCGCGTCGGGAGGCCGTGGCGTATCTACGGTCGGCCCATGAGATGAGCGAGCGGCGGGCGATCCGGGTGATTGGCGCGGACCGAAGCGCGATGCGCTACCGGTCGACCAGGCCGGACGACACGGCCCTGCGCGATCGGCTGAAGTCGCTGGCGCTGGAGCGGCGGCGGTTCGGCTACCGTCGCCTGCACGTTCTGCTGCGCCGAGACGGCCACGCGGTGAACCATAAGCGCGTCCAGCGGCTCTACCGGGAAGAAAAGCTGACCGTACGCCGCCGCGGTGGCCGCAAGCGGGCGCTGGGCGAGCGGCGGCCGCTGGAAACGCCGACGGCCGCGAACCAGCGCTGGAGCCTGGACTTCGTTGCCGACCAGTTCACCGACGGCCGGCGGTTCAGGATTCTGGAAGTGTACGACGACTGCACCCGCGAGTGCCTGGCCCTCGTCCCCGACACCTCGATCGGCGGCAGCCGGGTGGCCCGCGAACTGGACGCCATCATCGCCAGGCGCGGAAAGCCAGCGACGATCGTCAGCGACAACGGCACGGAGCTCACGTCGAACGCCATCCTCGAATGGGCCGACAAGAAGAAGGTCGGCTGGCATTACATCGCGCCCGGCAAGCCTCAGCAGAACGGCTTCAGCGAAAGCTTCAACGGGCGCCTGCGGGATGAGTGCCTGAACGAGAACTCTGTTCAGCTCGCTCCGCGACGCCCGGACCAAGCTCGAAGCTTGGCGGCAGGACTTCAACGAGGTGCGGCCTCATTCGAGCCTCGGCTACCTGACGCCTGGGGAATATGCCGGGGGGCTAAGCGGCGAGCCCGCCCGGCGCGCTGCGCTACGCAAGGGCTCCGCGCACCGGGCTCTTGCCACCCATCAACAAGACCGATCAAATCACGCTCGGACTCTCGTTATGGCTGGATGAGAAATGGGGGTCACGTCACGCCGATCGGCCCAGCCCAGAATTAAAAGTGTCGCGCCACTCAGGACAGTTATCGACAGCCCGAGCACAAGCTGTCCGCCACCGAGGCACAGACCGATAACGGTCATCACCCAGAGCGTCGCTGCCGTTGTTACGCCAGTGACGAGATCACCACGCTTCAGGATGGTCCCGCCACCGATAAACCCCACGCCCGTCAATATTCCGAGCGGCAGGCGCATCAGATCCATAACGCCGAAAGACGCCGCAGTCTTGCCCGCGACTGACAATAGGATATTGGCTTGGATCATCGCGGCTGAGGCGGCCAAACCAACCAGGATTGTTGTCCTCAGCCCAGCGGCGTGACCCCGAGCGCCCCTGTTGAAGCCAATGACGCCGCCCGCCAACATCGTCAGGAAAAGACGGAGACCGATCTCACCCCAGGTTGGGTACAGCGGCATTACGCGTGGATCCTCAAGCTAAACGACATTACCAGCCGCGCTCTGGCGCCGAGACAACACTTTAGCTTGAGCAAGAGGGCAGCCCGCAAAGGCCGTGCTTACGCCGATGACGGCGGGCACGACATGGCGTCGAAGCAGCTTCGCCCGAGCATCCCCGTCAGCCTCTCGCCACTGCTGCCGCTTGATCTCAACCTCCCTCAATCCCACGGTCATTTGGGTTGGACATAGGTCGGTCACGGGCACGCCGATGGGGAGCGGTTCAGACATCTGCCGCTCTTTCCCTTCAGCCAGCTTGAAGACATTGTGAGACAACGCTGTGTTGCAAGACCTCGATGAATCTCGAACGAAAGCGGGGGGTGCGGCCGCTCTCGCTGTGATCTTCGCCGAAGATGACAATTCCCGAACCTTGCATCACAGCAAGCTTGTTCACCGGCTACACGATCATGAGACGAGCGGGGATTACTATTGCGCGCCAGCCGTCATGCATCAGCTACTTAGAGTAAGTCTGGGGGTACAGTCTGGAAGGCCGTCGCTTCCGGACGAGACGCCGTCTTTTAGACAACACGCTTGGCCGAAAAATAGGTAACTAACTCTATACGGGGCGTCGAATGGCCAAGGTGGCTGTGATTGTCGGAGCAAGAGCGGGTGTTGGCCTCGCAACCGTGGATGAGTTTGCCCGCGACCGTTACTACGTGGCGCTCTTGTCGCGGGATTCGGGCCGTCTCGACCGAGCCGCTGCCAGCATCGAAAAACTCGGCGTCCGGGCGCTCTCGAGTCCGACCGATGTCGTGGATGCTGCTACACCGCAGCCCCTCAAAGAAGATCGTTCTGTGTATTAAAATGCCGAGTCTCGTGGTGGCTCGGCCCTCATCTCGGCCTCGGTCTACGGGACCCATCGTGGACGAACGGTTATCAAGCGTCCTATCGTCCGCAGGCGCGCTTCGGCCAAGATCATATCTCGAGTTGTCGCAAAAATACTTGAAATCTGGGTCTTTGCTTGGCAGAAGCAGGGGCACAATCAACAAGGATCCTCTGTCGTGTCCAAAGCATTTCTGGCCGCCGTTTTGCAGGAATCTACCGGGTCGACGGCGGTGGCCGCAAACCGCGCCGCCGCTGATGTCATCGCGGCGATCGTCAAGGAGCTGAAAACTGCCGGCGGATTCACCCTTCCCAGCTTTGGCACGTTCCGCGTCGTCAAGACAAAAGCGCGTAAGGCCCTCAACCCCCGGACCGGCGAGCCCGTGAAAGTAAAAGCCGGCAAAACGGTCAGGTTCAAGGTGTCGCCGACGTTGAGGAAAGCCGTCTGACGAACCGACCATCGGACTGTTCGTGACCCGCCTGCGGGCGGCAGTGCGGTTTTCCCACGAGAAACCTGACGCCCCTGCCCGGCCGCGCCCCGCGTCGATTTCTCAAGGCGGCAGCGATCTCCCGACCCACCAGATAGATCGGGCTTTGATAGGCGACGAAGACAGAGCGAACGGGCGCACGCTCATCGGCCGTGATCTGCAGTTCCACTCGCTCATCCAGTGGGGCCGACGAACCATCGACAGCCCAGATGTCGAGGCACACACGGCGAAGCGCTTGCTCTTCTTCAAGCGGAAACACCCAACCGATCTCGGGCCCGAGCCACTTGCCGCCAATCCGCTTCGAACGAAATGGCAAGATCGGGTGATATGGCGCTTGGAGTTCGAGCCGTCCGTGCGCAATCCTAATCGTGACCATTCACCGGCTCCTCCACGGTCCTCGAAATCCTAGACGATCACAGAATCATGAGCCAAAGACTATGCGCGCTGAGGGTAATGAATTCTTTAAATCGGATCCTCGAAAGACATCAGCGTCGTAAATCTCTGCGGCTTGTGACGATATATCAGTGCCACGAACGAGGAGACACGGACACGCCATCCGCTCTCGACGACCGACTGCCAGGCCCTAGTCGTCACACCATCCCAAAGTGGTGGAGAGCCGCCTCAATGGCCGCACGACGGGTCGTCGGGCACGGGTTCACGCGGGTCGGGTGCTTGAAGCGATTCGATGCAACGCGTTCACTCAGACCACGGTCCGCCTTCACATGCGCGATCCAGAATGTCTTCGGGACTAAAGATTGTTCCCGACAGCTGGACATTAGATCGGCCGATACGTAAAACTTACCCGAAACTCTTACTTCGAGAATATCATGGTCTTACGAATAGGCGTTCGCAATTTGTGGAAGTCTGCCCCTAGCGACCGCGTTGTGGAACTGGAGGCGAGTAACGGGCGGGCAAAGTCAGCCTTGGCTGTCGCCAAAGCTCAGCTTGCTGCAAGCTCTGAGCGGCAGGCGTCTACGGACGCGGAACTCACTGCGGCGAAAGCGAAGATCGCTAGCCTGACGGATGAAGTCGCGGCAAAGACCGAAGCCGATCGTCCCAGTGCACTCGGCAATGCAAGTCAGCAAAGCGGAGGCGCCGGTGAGACAACCGAGCGCACGAAACTGGTCAGCGTACGGAGCGAATTCCGGATCGGGAGCAATTGTGTGTTCTCCTTAGGCACTCCCGATCTCTTCTGGCATCCAGACCAGGATACCGACCAAGACGCCCGCATAGGGGACTTCCGGAAATTCGTCCAAGAATTCAGTGGCGACGAGTTGGAAGTCCATGGAGGTAGGGCCAAGTCTTAACCCAGTTATTCCAAAGCGACTTGGCTACAATGTTACTATCGTTGATCATGCTGATCAGGCGACCGTATCCGAAAAATACGAAAGCCAGGGGCTTGATGTTTCGAAAATTGAGCATGTCGACATCGTTTGGGCCGGCGACAAGCTTTCCGAAACAACGGCGGAACGCGACTTCCGTGCGATCGTCGCTTGCCATATGATCGAGCACACTCCTGACTTTATCGGATTCCTTCAGGACTGTACGGAGCTTCTAGCCAGCGACGGAAAACTCTTCCTTATCGTTCCAGATCGTCGTTTCTGTTTCGATTTTCTGCATGCCTCGTCCGATGTTGCAAAGGTTATCGAAGATCACAGCCAAAAGAGAATTCGGCACTCTTTCGGAAGCCTGTTCCGAAATTCTACCAACGTAGTGGCATCGGTCGACGGATCAACCACAATCGCCTGGGGCCCGCACAAGATTGACAACATTGCTTTTGCCAATGGTGATCCACACATCGCCCTCGACAGTAGCATTACTCATTCCAAGACAGGAGAATACGTCGACTCACACGAGAACTACTTCACGCCCTTGTCGTTTGTCCATTTGATTGAAGAACTTCGCTATCTAGGGTTTATTGAACTGTCAGTAACCTTGGTCTCGCGCGCTCGAGGATGCGAGTTCCTGATCATTCTGATGAAAGCGCCGGAGAAGAGTTCTCTGTCGCCAGAGGCATATCTTGCATCGAAGAGGCGGCTGCTGCTCGGGACCTTACGTGAGGAGCGCGAGAGGTTTCAATACTTAACGACGCTGCTTGCCGAGTAGTTTCGAGTATTGGCGGTTCCAACAGTGCCTCAGCGGAACTAGATGCCTTCGCTTCCGCGCTAGCGAGCCGCTACGAATACATAGCCATGACGCCATGTGTTTCCTCAACACGCTCGGGTTCTCCGGAGAACGGACAGGACCGGCCCGACGTCCGTCGGCGGCGTTGGGCATGGTTCGACGGTCAACTCGATCTCGATCCGCTAATCTCGCATCGCCGTGGCAGAAACGTATGTGCTACGGCAGAAAGGTAATATCTATCCCCGTGGCTGCCTGAAGAGCGGCGGCTCCGTTTCGTCCAAGAGTTTCATGAACGTGGACAACACCGGATTCTGACGGCCGCTGCGCAGGGTGACAGCCTGGTATTCCACGGTCTGGGCATAGAGCGTAGGCTTGATGGCGCGCATCAGCCCGCGCTCTTCCCACTGGCGCGCATAATGTGTGGGGAGGAAGCCGATATAGCAGCCCGTCAAAATCAGGAATGCGAGGCCTTCACGGTCGGTGGCGGTGGCGGCGATGCGCAGCTGCGGCGGGCCGGCCAGACCGGATAGCGCAACCGCGTCGGCGTCGGTAATGGCGGCATTGCCCAGATCCGAGTCGGGGCGTGCGAAGAATGGGTGCTCGGCAGCGCAATATAAATGAGAGGTCTCATCGTAAAGCGGCAGTTCGCGTAGGCCAGGCAGAGTGCGTCCGGCGGGTGTGACCCCGACATGCAATTGGCCATCCAGCACGCCGCATTCGATCTGGCTGGGTGGAATCATGCGGATATTCACGCGCACCTCCGGCCCGATGGTTTTCAACGCGCGCAGGGCATGGGTAACGCGCATGCGCGGCGAGGTTACCAGGTTGTCGGTGATCCCGATGTTCAGCACGCCGCGCAGATGGGCGCGGACCGCGTTGATCTCGCCACGGAAATTCTCCACCGCCGCCATCAGGCGCAAGAGGGCCTCGTAGACGGCCTGACCTTCGTTCGTGAGCCGGAAGCCGGCGCGACCGCGCTGGCACAGGGTCAAGCTCAGGCGCTGTTCCAAGTCCGCCATGTGCTGGCTGATGGCGGGGCGCGAGATGTTCAGTTTGGCCTCGGCAGGGCTGAAGCCGCCGCACTCCACCACGGTGCGGAAAATACGCAGCAGGCGGAGATCGGCCTCGTTCAGGCGTGCGAGCGGGGACATTGGTAAGTATTTCCATACGTAAGCATAATTAGTTTTGAATTTATCCGATCTAATTCGCTTCTTAATCTTCCGTCAATTAACAAAACAGATGCGCGAGCACGCAAAAACCATGGCCCCATACGACACGCCCAGCACGGTTGGTGTGCAGACGGTAGCCGATCTCAGCCGCGAGGAACTGAACGCCTTTTGGATGCCGTTCACGGCCAACCGTGAGTTCAAGGACAATCCGCGTATGATGGTGGCTGCCGAGGGCTGCCACTTCATCGACGACAAGGGCCGCCACGTGTTCGACAGCCTTTCCGGCCTATGGTGCGCCGGGTTCGGCCACCGTCGGCCGGAGATCGCGAAGGCGGTATCCGAGCAGATCGTCACGCTTGACTACGCGCCGTGTTTTCAGTTCGGTCATCCGCTTGCGTTCATGCTGGCGAACAAACTGGCTGCCATGGCGCCCGCCGGGCTGGAGCATGTATTCTTCACCGACTCCGGCTCAGAGTTGGCGGACACGGCGCTGAAGATGGCCCGCGGTTACTGGCACCAGAAGGGCATGGCGTCAAAGACGCGGCTGATCGGCCGGGCGAAAGGCTATCACGGCGTCAACTACGGCGCCACCAGCGTCGGCGGCATCGCGGGCAACCGCAAACTGTTTGGTTCGCTGGGCGATGTCGATCACCTGCCCCACACGCTGCTGCCGCAGAACCGTTTCAGCAAAGGCATGCCGGGTCAGGGTGCCGACCTGGCTGATGCGCTGGAAGAGCTGGTCGGGCTGCATGACGCATCGACGATCGCGGCGGTGATCGTGGAGCCGTTCTCCGGCTCGGCCGGCGTGGTGGTGCCGCCCATAGGCTACCTGCAACGCCTGCGCGCGTTGTGCGACAAGCATGACATATTGCTGATCTTCGATGAAGTCATCACCGGCTTCGGTCGCGCGGGCGGCGCTTTCGCCGCGCAAGTGTTCGGCGTCACGCCGGACATCATCATCTGTGCCAAGGGCCTCACCAACGGCACTGTGCCGATGGGCGCGGTCATCGCCTCCGCCGAAATCTACAATACCTTCATGGCGGCCGGCGGGCCGGACTATCTGGTCGAGTTCGCGCATGGCTACACCTATTCCGGCCATCCGCTGGCCTGTGCCGCGGGCCTTGCGGCCATGGAGATCTTCGAGAAGGACGATATGGCGGGCCGCGTGAATGCCCTGGCGCCGGTGTTCGAGGGTCTGCTCCACGGGTTGAAGGGGCTGAAATACGTTGCCGATATCCGCAATTTTGGGCTGGCTGGCGCGGTGCAGATCGAGGCGGCCCCTGGCGAGCCTGCTCGCCGGCCCTGGGAGATTTCGATGAAATGCTGGAAGGCCGGCTATTATGTCCGATACGGTGGCGACACGCTGCAATTCGGCCCTCCCTTCATCTCCGAAAAGAGCGATCTCGAGGGGCTGATGAACGCCGTTGCCGATGCCATCGTCTCCCTGCCCTGAAGACAAGAACGGATCGACATGGCAATGCCAATCGCCCACCTCGCCGGCAGTCAGATGGCCTCATGCCCGCAGGCGCGGTTGCGTCTCAACAAGCGCGAAACCACTCCATAAAACCTAAATCATGGTAGCCCATGGCTTCAGAACTCATGCCGCGCGGCAAGTAATCGTTACGGATGTAATGCTAGGATCGATGCTCTAACTTCATACAGCATAAGCTAAAACAAGGAGGAAAAATGTCGGATACCAATACCCGCACGCCTGTTCAGGCGAGTCTAAAATCTAATTCCGTCGGCCTTGCCGGCGCGGTCATCATGTCCGCCGCGATCATGGGGCCTGCGGTTTCTACTTTCTTTAATCCGCAGTTCTCCACACCGTTTTCCGGCCCGGCGACGCCTTTCGTGTATTTTGCCTGCTTGATTGCCATCCTGATTACTGCCAGCGGCATCATGGAGATGGCTTCTGAGATACCGAGTGCCGGTTCGTTCTATACCTATGTCACCAAGGGTATGGGGCCGCACGCCGGCTTTATAACGGGCGGTCTCATGTTCCTGGCCTACGCCCTACTTCCACCAATCGAGATCGCGCTCATTGGGGCTTATCTCCAGCAAACCATCCAACAGGAGTTTGGCTTCAACATTCCCTGGGTACTTATCTCGATCGTACCGTGGGGTTTCATGACCTATCTTGCGCTTGATGGCGTTCAGACATCGCTGCGGACGGCGATGGTCCTGTTCGTCATTGAGGTCGCTATCGTTATGATTATGGCGATTATTGTGGTGGCGATGGGCGGTGCGCACGGTCTTTCGGTACATCCCCTTTCCCCAGCCGCGTCACCCAATGGTGCGCAAGGGCTCATTGTTGGCGCGGTCTTTGCTGCCCTCAGCTTCGTCGGTTTCGAGGGCGCTACCACCTTGGGCGAAGAGGTCCGCAACCCGCGGAGAAACGTGCCCCTGGCGATTGCTCTTTCCACCATTGCCGTTGGCGTGATCTATACGTTCTGTGTTTGGGCGGAAGTCGTCGGCCTAGGTGACGACAAGATCAAGGCGCTTACTGGCTCATCAACGCCGTGGAATGATCTGGCGCATATCTATGCCCCGTGGATGGCGCCGCTCATCATCCTGGCGTCTGTCTCCAGCATGTTTGCAGTTTCCGTCAATTCCAATACCGGGATTGTGCGTATCCTGTACACCATGGGCCGCGAAGGCCTTTTGCCGCGCAAGCTTGCATATGTCGACCCGAAACGGAACACGCCTTCCAATGCCGTGTTGTTCCAAAGCGCGTTCACGTTTGTCATCATACTCGTGGTTGGCGCGGTATCGGGCGGACTCACGAATCCGAATGGCGGCAGCAATGTGTATGGCTATTTGGGATTTCTGCTTACGCTCGCGATCCTTGTCGTGTATGTTCTCGCGGATATTTCGGCCATCGTGTATTTCCTGCGGCGGCAGAGTGGTAAAGTCTTTCGTCACATGCTCTTGCCTGCTGTAGGGGCACTGCTGATGGTTGGGCTGTTTGCTGGCCAGATCGTGGAGAATACAGGCGCGCCTTATACCTGGATGCCCTGGATCATTCTTGGCTGGCTCGTCGCCCTCGCTCTAGGAGCCGGATGGCTCTCCGTCACACGCCCCGATACGCTGCGTAAGGCCGGAGCTGTTCTTGGGTCAGAGGAAACCGTGAAGTTGGGTGGTTAAAGTGTCACGTAACATCCTGAGGAAATGATATTGTCATGAACCCGCGTTTTAAGAACAAAACCGTGTTAGTAACGGGCGGCGCGGGCGGTGCAGGTGCCGCGGCGGTGAGGATGTTTGCGGCAGAAGGCGCCTATGTGGGTATCATCGACCGCTCGAAGGCGAACGGTGAGGACATTGCCGCCGAGATTGCCACGACTGGCGGCAAGGCGTTTTTTGCGCAGGCTGACGTTTCTCAGGCAGCGGAAGTCAACGCAGCAGTTCAAGCCGTCACGGATGCTCTCGGCGCGCCAACCGTGTTGTTCAACCATGCGGGTACGATCATTGTGAAACCGTTCCTCGAAACGAGTGAGGCGGAATGGGACTGGCTTATGGCAGTAAATGTGAAAAGCATGTTTCTGGTCACAAAAGCCGTGCTCCCAGGCATGATCGCAGCCGGCGGCGGCAGCATCGTTTGTACATCGTCCATTTCCGCCGTCGCTGCGACCCCAATGGAGGTTGTGTACAACACCAGCAAGGGCGCGGTGCACATGTTTGCTCGTGCGATTGCGGTGGATTTCCGTGACCGAAATATTCGCTGCAATGCGGTTTGTCCTGGCTTTATACGGACTCCTCACGGGATGAATGAAGTCGGGAAATTGACAGCTCTTGGTATCGATGCATCGGACAGTGTCATTGCGGCGCAGCAAGGCCGTATGTGCGAGCCGGAGGAAGTTGCTCGCGCGGTGCTGTTTCTGGCGAGCGACGATGCATCTTTTGTAAATGGTTCCCATCTGTTCGTGGATAATGGCTTTACTGCTATTTAGATTTTCCCAAAAATGGGATAAAGCTTTGAGTCTCATCCGATCCTGAAAGCATTTACCCGGCATTGTCAGGTTGGTGATTATTACTCAGAACTGACCAGCTTTGGTTGCAAGTTCATCCAGCCACAGCAACCCGGGTCACATTCTGCCAGACGCCGGAGGCTGTGTCTCGCAATGAGCGGTATTCACCGGCGGGTATGAGATAGCGGCGAAGCTGAAAGTGCGAGTGAATGCGGCTGTGGGCGGATAGAAACCGTTGTGCCTGGTTGAAGCGTATCCGTCCGGTGAGTGCCGTTGGCGAGGATCAGGCTGCGGAGATTGCCTGAGGTTCGGATTGCCAGTGCCACGGTAGCAACTGGTGTAGTCTGGAGGCGGGATGGTCCCCGATGCGGTGGAGCACGTCGGCAAGCCAGGCACGAGGATCGACGTCATTCAAGAGTGCGGTCACGATGAGCGAATACATCGCTGCGGCACGCTCGCCACCGCGATTGGATCCGGCGAACAGCCAAGCCTTCCGACCCAGAGCCACACCGCGGAGAGCGCGCTCCGCTGCGTTGTTGCTCAGGCAAATTTGGCCATCAGGGGATGCGGTCGAAAACTTGGACTACCAGAAGGTGGTTCATGTATTCGTACGAAGACAGGGCTCGAGCGGTCGAGCTCTTTATCAAGCTCGGCAAACGCGTCAGGGCGACCATTCGTCAGCTGGGTTACCCAACCAAGAATGCTCTGAAGGGCTGGCACCGGGAATACGAGCAACGTCTCGATTTGCCGGTTGGCTATGCGGGCCGGGGTCCCAAGGTACTCGCAGGCACAGAAGGAGGCGGCCGTTGAGCACTACCTCACTCACGATCGCTGTATTGCTGCTACGATGAAGGCATTGGGCTAGCCCGGTCGTGGGACGTTGACTGCATGGGTTCGTGAGGCGCTTCCTGAGGCCTGTCATGGGTCCTGCAATTCTCCCTGAAAGTGGGCTTTGAAAATTCCTTGATTGGCATTTCTAGTGGTTCATTCCGCCAGGGCTAGCCCCGGCGGAATGAACCGAGCCGCCATTGCTGCCAGTTCCCCCGTGGGGACGGGAGGCCGCGATGGTCCGACTTGGAGAGCTGATGATGATCCTTGAATTGCATCGGCAGGGTGTGTCGATCGCCGCCATTGCCCGCCGCACCGGACGCGACCCGAAGGGCACTGTCGGGAATTTCGTGTGGGGCGGTGATTTGAATATTACGCCGCCATGGCTTTGGTGAAGCGTTCACCGAAGATTACGGCGAACTGTGCCTTAGCCATGATCCATTCACGCGGGCCCATCTTCCACTCCTTCTCCGATCGGTTCAAGACCAGATAGAGAAGCTTCATGGCGGCCTCATCATTGGGGAAGTGCCCGCGGGCGCGGACAGCGCGGCGCAGCTTGGAATTCAGTGCTTCGATAGCGTTCGTTGTATACAGGATGCGCCGCACCTGATCAGGGAAGGCGTAGAAGGGAATGACCTCGCTCCATGCCCGGCGCCAGCTTTGTGCGATGGCCGGATAGCGGCGTCCCCAAAGTCCATCCTCGAAGGCCGTCAGCGCCGCTTCCCCGGCTGCGGCATCGACGGCACGGTAGATGTCCTTCAGGGCGGCAGCGACGGCCTTGCGGTCCTTGTAGGAGACGAAGTCCAGGCTGTGGCGCAACAGGTGGACAATGCAGGTCTGAACCGTCGCCTCAGGGAAGACAGCGCGGATGGCATCCGGAAAACCCTTCAGCCCGTCGACCACGGCCAGAAGAATGTCCTCGACTCCACGGTTGCGCAGTTCATTCATCACCCGCAGCCAGAACTTGGCGCCTTCACTTTGTTCTAGCCAAAGACCGAGGATTTCCTTGGCTCCATCGGCCCGGACGCCGAGCGCGATATGCACGGCCTTGTTGCGCACAGTGCCTTCGTCCCGCACTTTGACCCGCAGGGCGTCGAAGAAAACCAGCGGATAGACGGGCTCCAGCGGCCGTGCCTGCCAGGTGGCGATCTCGTCCAACACGGCATCGGTCACGGCGCTGACGAGGTCCGGTGAAACATCAATGCCATAGAGTTCACGCAGGTGTCCCACGATCCCCCGCACGCTCATCCCCCGCGCATACATCGACACGATCTTGTCGTCGAAACCGGGAAAGCGGCGCTGATATTTGGCAATGAGCTGCGGATCGAAGCTCGCCTGCCGGTCCCGGGGGATCTCGAGCTCCATCCGCCCGGTCTCCGTCGTCACCGTCTTGCGGCCATAGCCGTTGCGACTGTTGCTGCTGTCTTCTCCCGCCAGATGATGGTCCATCTCGGCGTTCAGCACCCGCTCGGCAAGGGCCTTCTTCAGGTTGTCGAGCAACCCATTGGCGTCAAACGCTGTTTTGGCATCCGCGCCAGCCAAAAGCTGGTCCAGCAGCTCATCCGGGATTGCAGGCGCTTTCCGTCGGGGCATCTGGGGGCCTCCTTTGCCGCCATCTTACCGCCCCACACGAAATTCCCGACAGTGCCGACCCGAAGTGCTTTCTTCAGACCGTCCAGCAAGCCATTGGCATCAAAGGCGGCTTTGGCGTCAGCCCCAGCCAAGAGCTGGTCCAGCAGTTCGTCAGGAATATGCAGTGCTTTGCGTCGGGGCATTCGGGGGCCTCCTTCGGCTCCATATTACCCGCCCTCACACGAAATTCTGACAGTCCCATCCCAATGCGCCATTCCTCCCAGACCCACTGGGCCAAATCCGTCAGTCGCCAGCGAACTACACCATGCACCGCCGGCATCGGGCCCTTCTCCACCATCGCGACCAACGCTTGCCACTGCGCCTGAGCCAGCTTTGGCGTTGGGCCTGGGGCCTTACGATCAACCAACCCCTCGAGGCCGTGCACATTGAAACGCACTACCCAGTCACGAATGATCTGCAAGCCGATGCCGCCAGTTCGCGCCGTATCACCGCGCGAACCTCCGTCATAAATCACTGCCAGGGCCAAGAGCCGCCTGGCCTGGCTGGCATCACGGCTTTGCCGCGCGTGGCGGCGCAGATCAGAAGCGATGAAGTCTGGGCGCAATGTCAGAGGAGCAGCCATGGCGAGCACCTTCCCGTTCGCCTCCTATGAATCACATTGCGCTCCGCGTCGGGAATCCCTCTCCTGAGTCAGGAGCTGCGGGAATTGATATAAGCTTGCAGTGATTGGGGCTTGGATACTGGGCCTGACCAGGCTCGCGGGTATCATTGGTGGATTTGCTGCAGTTGCGCTTTTCGCAGTCTTTTTCGTATCGCCCTTGGTTGCGGAAGCAGCCGCTAGATGCTACTAGTCCCTATCTCAAGGGCTACAAAGACTTCATGAGCGACGCATTGCCGCTTGAGCGGGCGCGTATCTTAGAGACGACCTGATCTGCTACGAGGGCAACGTCGGCGCTTCGATTATCGGCGGGCGTGTTCAGGCGAACTTGCACGAATGGTTCGTGACCAATGTTGCATCGCCAACGATCGTCACGTCTTACAAGATATTTGGCGGAACTTACGCCTTCGGCGCAACTATTCCGCTGGTGGGGATTAATGTTCATGCCGGGGTCGGTACGCTCCACTCTGGAGGGATCTCTGGATCAGACAGTGGAGTCAACATCGGTGATATCTATTTTACCCCTGTGATCGTTGGTTGGCAGCGGGGTAATTTCTACTGGAACGTCGCACTGAGCATCGTCACGCCGACAGGAAAGTATAATGCGGATGATCTCGCTAATACGGGCCTGAACTATTGGACGGTCCTGCCGCAGTTCGCGCTCACCTATTTCGATCCACGCAATGGTTGGGATGTCTCGGCCGCTGTGACTTACACGATCAACACTGAGAATACGGAGACCAATTTACCCCATGGAGCAGGTTACCGGCGACAGCGGTGCCGGCGCTCGACTGGGCTCTTTTGAATCGAGTGCCTGGGCAATCGGACCCGCAGCGCAATATGGATTTGTTGTAGGCAAGACGCCTTTGGCCGTTCTGCTCAAATGGATGCATGAAGTCAGTACCACTGATACATTCCACGGCAATACAGTGACGATCGTCATCAGTTTCAAAATTTAGATTTACCGCCCACCGGATTCAAGCGACTGACCAGCTTGCTTCCGGTGACCTAGCCGATCCGACGTAAGCCTGCCGCCTCGAACGAATGGAAGTCATGGCAATGTCAAACAGCGATATCCCGCCACTCTCCATGAAGCGGGGCGACTTTCTCCGCGGCATGATCTCAGTGGGTCTCGTCACGGGCCTCGGCGCCGCCAGTGGTGACGCCCCCGCGCAGGCGGCGTCACCCGTGCCGACAGGAACCGGCGCCAAGCCGCCCACTCAGGCGACACTCACGGCGAATGCGCTCTATGCTGATCAACTTCCCTACGACAATACGCAGGACTTCGAAGACGCCGCGCGCGGCCTCATCGCCACTTTGCCGGACCCTGGCATCATTCCCAGTTCTAAAGGCGGGGCTGCCTGGGATTTGGGGCAGTTCAGCTTCATCACCGGCGGCCCCGAAAACAATGCGCCGGAAACGGTCAACCCTAGCTTGTGGCGCAACGCCAAGCTGAACATGAACCACGGCCTGTTCAAGATCGTTGACGGCATCTGGCAGGTCCGCGGCTACGACCTGTCCGTGATGAGCATCATTCGCGGCGACCAGGGCTGGGTCGTGGTCGACCCTCTGATGACCGCCGATGTGTCATCTGTCGTCTGGAAGCAGCTTGTCGTTCCCCACCTCGGCGACCGCCCAATTACCCATGTCATTTATACGCATAGCCATGCCGACCATTATGGCGGCATTCGAGGCATCATCAACGAAGCCGATTTGAAGGCTGGCAAGGTCAGGATACTGGCGCCGGCCGGCTTCACGGAGGCCGCCGTTGGCGAGAATGTCATCGCGGGCAATGCGATGAGCCGTCGTGCCGCCTATATGTATGGCAATCTGCTGCCGCGCAGCCCGACCGGCGTCGTCGATGGCGGTTTGGGAAAGACTACGTCGATCGGCGCCATCACGCTCCTCGTGCCGACAGATTTCGCGACTGAGACCGGTCAGAAGCTGACGCTCGACGGCGTCGATATCACCATCATCATGGCCCCAGAATCGGAAGCGCCGTCCGAATTCATGTTCCATGTGCCGAAATACAAGGCCTTCTGCTCGGCCGAGGATGCGACGCATACGCTGCACAATCTTTACACCCTGCGCGGCGCCAAGGTGCGGGACGCATTGCTCTGGTCGAAATATCTGCAAACCGCCATCGACATGTTCGGCGGAGATACGGATGTGCTCTTCGCCTCCCACTACTGGCCGACATGGGGCAATGACCGCATCATTGCCTTCCTCAAAGCGCAGCGGGACATGTATCGCTATTTGCATGACCAGACGATGCGGCTTGCCAACACCGGCTACACGCCGCTTGAAATCGCGGAAAGCTTACGCCTACCGGATAGTCTGGCCAAGCAATGGTATTGCCGCAGCTACTATGGAACGGTCTTCCATGACCTTGTCGCGCAATATAATTTGCGGCTTGGGTTTTTTGACGGTGTCCCCACGAATCTCCATCGCTTGCCCCCGGTCGAGAATGGCAAGCGATATGTCGAGTTTATGGGTGGCGCTGGCTTTGTTCTGCAAAAGGCCCAGCAATATTATGACAAGGGTGAATACCGCTGGGTCGCCGAGGTGGTAAACCATGTCGTATTCGCCGACCCAAGCAATGCCGCCGCCAAGCAGTTGCTCGCCGATGCCTATGAGCAATTGGGCTATCAAGCGGAATCCGCCAGCTGGCGTAACTTCTATCTGACGGGGGCGATGGAGCTGCGGAACGGCGTCCATCGCGTGCCATTCGGCAGTTCGCAAAGCCCTGACACGATCAGGGCCATGCCGCTCGAGATGTTCCTGGATTACCAGGGTGTCCGCCTGAACGGGGACCGGGCAGCAGGCAAGGCGATTTCGTTCAACTTCGTGATGACCGATACCGACGAAAGCTATGTCGTCGGCGTGGAAAATTCCGCGCTGCATTATTCCAAGGGTCAGACGTCGCAGACGGCGGATGCCTCCGTCACCATGACACGCACCATCCTGAACGATGTGATGATGGGCAATACGACAATGGAAAATGAAGTCATTGCAGGCCGCGTCAAAATCACCGGCAATACGCAGAAATTGGGGGAGTTCGTCTCCTGGCTCGATAATTTCGACTTCTGGTTCAACATCGTCACACCTTGAGCGTCGCAAAGGAAAAGCTCCGATGTGCGCCATATGTGATTTCAAGGTCGAATTCGATGTCGATCATCCCGAAGTCGCTGACGGTTGCAGTAGCGACCCGGGGCGCAATTGATGATGGCATGCTGGAGGCTCCGCCCTCGGCTGGGCCGCTCGGCGACATGAAGCAACGCCTCTCGGCTGTCGAATCTCTGCAGACGCTCCGGACGAAACTCGAGGCAGTCCTCTTGGCCTCCGAGCTTATGGCGCTTCCGGACTTCTACATCCTGCTTATCGAAAGCAGGACCTGGGGGTTTTTTCATCCGACTGAGCAGGGGTTCGATCCGAACTGCCAGCCAGGGCTGCCGCGCGTCATCCCGGATGACGGTGGTGCGCAAGATATCGTCGTGATTGCCGCGGACATGGTGTTGCAAGCGATCCTTGACGGTAAATTGTCTCTGGATGTCGCCCTGGATCGTCGGATGATGATCGTCGACGCAAAGGATGATGAAAGGGTTTTTCTGAAAGTGTCCTTGGATAAGGCGTTGCCATCTTCTCAGTTCAGCAGATTTACGTGTGGAGCGGTTGTTGCCGCGTAGATGTGACGCTTGGGGTCACCAGAGAGGTGGCCGGGTGACGTGCCCCCCATTTCTCATCCAGCCATAACGAGAGTCCGAGCGTGATTTGCTCTGCACCCCATCTTTGGACCGGCCGAAGGTAGAGTTTCGGGCCTCTTTTCACGATGACGGGCTGGGTGCGCCATCGGGATTTTGCAGTGAGACTGGTGACCTATTGCCAATTGCGCCGTGCGGGCGAACCTCATTGTAGTCACTGCGCCAAGCCTCCAACTTTTCCTGCGCGTCCGCAAGCGTCAGGAACCAGTGTGCGTTCAAACATTCTCCTCGAAAGCGCCCGTTGAAGGCCTCGATAAAGGCGTTGTCCGTCGGTTTGCCGGGCCGCGAAAAATCCAAGGTTACGCCGTTGGCATAGGCCCACAGGTCGAGGTCCCGGGAGATGAACTCGGACCCTTGATCCACGCGGATCGACTTGGGATACCGCCACCGCGGCGCAGGTCTGCTCGAGAGCGGCAACCACGTCCTCGGCCCGATAGCTGAACCGGGGATCGACGATCGGCGAGAAGCGAGAGAACGTGTCGATCACCGTGAGCACCCTGATCTTTCTTCCGGTTGCCAACTGGTCGTGCACGAAATCCATCGCCCAGGTTTCATTGGGTTGCGTGGCGGGTTGCCGGTCGTCCCGGAGCTTCGCCTTGACCCGCCGCTTGGGCGTCTTCTTGCGCAACTGCAGGCCTAACTCATTGTAAATCATATAAACCTTCTTGGCGCTCACGAGCCATCCCTCTCGGCGGAGCATCACATGCACACGGCGGTAGCCATACCGCACGCGGGTCATACAAACGTCTTTGATCCGAGCTTCGATTCCGGCCTGGTCGTGCCGACGGGACTTGTAGTGGTAGGTGGAGGTATCAACTTCGAGAACCCGGCAGGCCCGCCGGATCGATACATCCCACTCGCCACACATCCCGTCGACCAGCTTGCGCTTGCGAGCAGGCCCTAGAGTTTTCGGCGGATCACGTCCTGCAGCATCTCGCGATCCAGCGACAGGTCGGCCACCAGCTTCCGCAGCTTCGCGTTCTCGTCCTCGAGCAGCTTCAGTCGCCGCATCTCCGTCGGCAGCAGCCCATCGTATTTCTTCTTCCAGTTAAAGTAGGTCGCCTGACTGATCCCGGCCTTCCGGCAGATGTCCGTCACCGGAACCCCGTCAGCTCCCTGCTTCAGGATGAACGCCTTCTGCGCGTCCGAAAACTTCGATGCCTTCATCGTTCTCACCTCCTCCCAGCCGAGGAAGAATGGCACGCAAAACTCTACTCAAAAACGATCCAGTTTGCGGGGAGCAGATCAAGGTCACGTCAGCGTCATCGTCCCTTCTCCTGTCCTGCGGGGTATGACCAGCATCCCCTGTCAACTGTTCAGGCTGACGTTCGGCAGCGCGGACGACCCCATTCCGGAAAGCGGGCTCGGTGGCCCTTGAGGCTCGCGGGATGCCGCCCACTGACCGAATTTACCCGAAATCCGACAGACAGGAGGCTCCAACTTCCAAGTAGGATGGAGCGATGCACGCTGCTGCCGCTGGATGACTGTCTTTACGCTCTGCAGCCGACGATCTCTCATCGCGGCTGTTCCATGCAAAATTCACACTGTCCTCACCGATAACGGCACCCATTTTGCCTCGCCGGGCAACACCGCATCGGCAGCACCTCTCATCAAGGCAGCGATCGAGGCCGGAGAGCGCTTCTGGGCGCACGCATTTGAATATGCATGCGCCCGGTGCGATATCGACCATCGCCTCACAAAGCCCAAGCATCCTTGGACTAACGGGCAGGTCGAGCGAATGGATCGGACCCTCAAAGATGCAACCGTCAAACGCTACTTCTACGAATCCCATAATGAACTGAGGGCAATGCCAAGTGCCGCTTTCATCTGAGATACTGCCCAGTGAATAGAAAACATCCCATCCGATAACGTCACGAAAGAATGTGACTGCGTGATCAATATCCGGAACGGTAAAGCCGATATGATCTGTGCCCTGTAAACCTGGAATGCCGACGGCATCCATTTCTTATCTCCATTTTCAAATTATGAGACGAGCGTCGGCGGAGATTGAGCCATTTTGGCAAAGTTGGCTCTTTAACATTCCTCCGCCGATGCGTAATTTTCTAATTACTTCAGAACTTTGATTGAGTCATCACCGAGCTGATTGGAGGTATACGATTTCATTCCTTCGACTGCCGTGTCCACCGAAGTGTCGGGAGTTGTTCAGTCTATGGCCGGGCAACTTTACTCTCAGGTTCCGACGCAGAAGCTGCAGCGTCCGATTCAGTCAGCATAGGGCCGTCCAAACGACGATCCTCCACCTGACGGCGTCCACCCAGCAGGACATATAATTTCGCAAGGTCCGGACGTTCGTGATTTCTATTTCGTTATCGTAACCATTTCAGTTACAAAGCAAAACCACTCATAAAGCACGGTCTCAAGGAGCCGCCTGAAGACAAATTTCAAGACGCGCATGCGCCTCTACCGAAAAATCTTTGCCAGGACAAACGCGCATCGTTCATTCGCCGATAAACGCCGCTCTCCGGAATGGGGCCCCGCCCATGGGGCTCGAACGCCATTTGCCGGCGCGCTCACAAGTAGGAAATCCACCCTGATGTCGAGATCAAACAAAAGTGCCCAGCATGTTCACTGCTTGATGAACAACACTCATATATGTCAATCTGATGTTCTTTGGCGACGCTGATTGTCAGGTCCTAAACTCGACTCTACTCTAACCCTTGGTGTGTCCAGGTTGTCCAGGATCAAATATCATAAAACGATGGAAGCCATCGCACCCCAGGCTCGTGTGCAACTACGCCAACTGGTAACTCTTGAGATGATGATGGCAACAACCCGTTGAAAACTATATCCATCGATTTGAATCTGCTTCAGATCTTTGACACGGTGATGCGGTATCGCAATCTGACGCAAGCGGCACGGCAGCTTGACGTCAGTCCGTCGGCGGTCAGCCACGCGTTGGGCCGGTTACGTGTAACCCTGAAGGATGAGCTTTTTGTAAGAGACGGGAACGAGATGGAGCCGACCAAGCGCGCGCTCGAACTTGCGGCGCCTGTCCATGACGGTCTTGCCTTGCTTGAACGCGCTCTCGTGAGTGCTCCTTTCGTCGCCGCAGAGTCTATCCGGGTCTTCAGCATTGCCGCGGGGGATTACGTCTGCGCGCTGCTTTTGCCCCGATTGGTCGAACGGCTGGCGCAGAAGGCACCGCATATCGAGTTGAGAATATTGCCCGTTAGCCGGGTTGACGTCGGCCGTCAGCTAGATGCCGGATATGTCGATCTCGTAGTCGGATGGTTCGATACTTTGCCGGGACATCTCCGCCGCAAACCTCTTCTGCAGGAGACAGGCGCCCTCGTCATGCGGTCGGACCATCCGCTATCGCGCGAGCCGCTGGCGAGGGAACGAATCTTCGATTACCCGCATATCGTCGTGGATTTGACAGGGGCGGAAGAAACTCGCGGCGGCTTCCTTGATGAGCGTGGCCTAACGCGCCGTGTCTGGATGGAGCGGGCTGTGCTCCAGGCACGCGGACGCGGTGATGTCTCGGCACGTGTAGCGATGACTGTGCCGAGTTTCACGGCGGTACCACCGCTGCTGCGCAAGTCCGATCTCATAGCCACCTTGCCGAAGCGGCTCGCTTTGCAAGCGGTCGCGGAAGGCGGGTTGATCATGTTCGATGAGTCACTGGAGCACGAATTGGTCGAAGTCGAGGTCGCCTGGCATTCGCGGAGCGCGACCGACCTCGGCATCGCCTGGCTCATAGATGAGCTGACGAATGCCGGCGCGGAACTCGATGCCGATGCCTAGTACGTCAACGGATCGTGAGCGCTCAATCTCCTATTTTGCCGAGGAGGGTTCGGGAGCCACAGCTTCCTCGAACTCGAATATGTTCAATTCAACGACGGAGAAACACAGGATCCAAAGCGCCGCGTCATAAAAATCCAACCACGCACCTTCGACGCCCCATGTCACCGCGATCGCCACGAGCGCCATGTAAAGCGCCATTTTCACGGCATTGCGGGCACGCCATTCGGCACCGCCGTAGTCGCCCGGAGCGTAGATATCATAGGCGATACTCGCGCAGACGAGCAGCCACAGCATAGAATTGGCAAGGTCCAGCCAGTCATGGGTAACACCATAGGTGATGGTGACCTTCAGCGTAATGCCGTAGCCGATGGTCTGGACGGCCATGAGCAGATATTTCTCCCAGGCGCTGGTGTAGTTCTCATGCAGGGAGGTCGAACTCGTATTCGAAGGCCCCCAACAGGAGCAGCCAGCCGACGGAATCCAGCGCCTCGTTGAGGGTCGAGCCCCATAGATAGGCCAGCATATCGATGATGAGCAGGCTGAAGATCGTATACTTCGCCGTTTTGAAGATCCTCTTTCCATGGCGGATCCGCACGGAAATCTTCGCGTCGGGCGCACGCCTGTCGTTCGCGCGCTTTCCAGCCGCCGCAGTCTCGTGCTCAACGCCGCTTTCTCTTGATCCTGCCATCGAATCCCCTCCCCCGTTCCTCAACGCAGTCACCGGCCGCCGAATGCCCAACGCGACCTGCCTACTCCGCGCTTCGCCCGGCGCAAATCAGTCTCCGGCTTGCAAGCCGACGGCCGCTATCGCTGAAAATTTTCAGGTTGCAGATGGACATCGCTGACGTGTTCCAGCGTGCCGCGTGTCTCGATACGAAAAACCCAAGTAATGACCGCCCCAAGCAGTGACGACACGATCAGCAGGATGAGCAAAGCCTGTGTTCCGATATCCTTCAGCAGAAAGGGGAACAGGAAGGCGGTAGCCACCGCGCCGATCTTCGCGAAGGAGGCCGCGAAGCCGGCACCGTAGCCACGGATATGCGTGGGAAACACTTCGCCGGCGAGCAGATAGGTTTGGGCATTCGGGCCCATGTTGGTCATAAAGTTGAAGAGCATGAAGCCGGTGAAAAGCAGCACTATCTCAGGGGTTCCGGTCATGTTCCTCGACAGGGCGGCGAGACCGAGGCCGATAGCGCAGCCGATGAATCCGATGATCTGGAGCCTGATGCGCCCGGCGCGCTCGACCATGATGATGGCGGCGACGATGCCGATCACAAGCAGGACGTCAAGAAGTGCGGTCCCCTTCGCGGAGAGTTCGACCTCGTGGATGAGGTTGGCGACTGACTGACCCTCGCCCGCGCCACCGATGGTGGCAGCCAAAATGGCGGGAGTGAAGATGCCAATGCCATAGGTCGACAGATCCTGGAGAAACCAGGGGATCGATGCGAGGTACGTAGCCCGGCGATGCGGCGCATTGTCAAACAGCACGGCCAGACCGCGCCGGGGCTCGACACGGGCGCCGAGAGTTTCATCATGATGCGGATCGATCAACTCCACCGACTTTGGATACTGGGGATCGCGCTTGAGAAGGCTGTTGATCGCGGTCATCGCCTCAGCCATACGTCCGCGCGAAACCAGCCAGTGAGCACTGTCGCAGACGAAGAAACGCCCGATCACCACGAGGATGGCGGGCACGATTGTCGCGGCGAACATGAGGCGCCAAGCGTCGAGACCTGGATGAAAGGAAAGAATCATGACGCCAAGAAGCGCGCCGCAGATGGCACCCACCGCCTGAAAGGCGAAGGCGCCGAGAATGAGGCTGCCCCGACCGCCACTGGGAACGCTCTCCGCAATCACCAAATGCGCGGTGGGATAGTCGCAGCCGAGCGCCAAGCCGATCCCGAAAAGACAAATGGCGAGCCAGACGAAGCTTTGGGCCAGGGTGAGCGCGATCAGGAACGCGACGAAGAGGGCCATCTCGGCGATGAACATACGCTTACGACCGAAGACATCCGCCAGGCCGCCGAGGAGGCTGGCGCCGATCAGAATACCGAAGAGGGCGGCGGCCGTTATGACGCTGTTTTGTCCGGCACCCAGACCAAAATTCCTGTCGATGAGAGGAAGTGCGACGCCCGTCATGAAGACGACGAGGCCTTCGAAGAACTTTCCAGCAATCGCCAAGCCCCAGATACGCCACTGCATAGAGGTCATAGGTGGCCTGGGGAGTTTTGTACCGTCAGGCCAGATCGGGTTCTCGTCAATATACTGCTGGACGGTCTTGCCTGAATAGTATCGCGGATAGTTTCGCGCCGCCTTCTCGGCAGTCTGGCTCATAGGATAACCTTCGTCAGATCAGGTTCAGCTGGGAACGCTCGTGGAATGGGCCCGGTGTAGACAGAATGCGGGTGCTGAAGATGGAATACCCTCAGCACCCGTCGTCGTCAGAGAAAATTGGCGAAACGCAATCTCTCGCCCCCGTCAGCAGACGTTCTTGCTCAGTTTTTGGTCCCGCCCACGAGGTTCCTCTTGTTGGCACGCTGATGCTTATGGCCTCCCATGGCCTTGGCCCTCCGGTCAACGGCCTCCTCCAGCGAGCGGCCGCGAAGTATCAGCCGCTGCCGCACCCCGTCGAGCACCGACCCGGTCACCACCAGGGCAGCATAGCCCTTCGCGTCCCAAATCAGCATGCTGTCGAGAGGTATCGAGGAGAAATCCGGATACAGGTCGATGACGTTGCCGTCGATCAAAGCCCCGCGATTCCCCGTGTCCAGGAAGGTCTCGACCGTCAAGCCTTCCGCTAGCGCCACGTCATGCTTCGGCAGTTCAATGTGGTAATACGTGACCGTATTGACCGTGCATTGGGTGATGGTGCTGCCATTGACGAGGTATTTCACAGGGATCAGCGCATCATCGACGAAGATCGCATGATCCGGTGAGAGGAACGAATCCCGTGACGGCACACCGTCAGAGAAGGCATCGGCCGCGATGCGGATCGGCAGAACACGATCCGGCATGGGGTGGCGGCGGCAATCGACCTCGCGATGGCCGATCCAGCGGATCGGCTGACCGATGTGCCGCTGGGGACTGTCGCGGAGGTGACGAGTTCCAATGTGCCGCTGTTCGCATCAATGGTGCCGGAAAATGCCTGCGCGTTCCCTTGCTGTATCAAAGTGCCGGCGCCGTTCATGACAAGCGTGCCGCCGCCCGACAAAGTGCCGGCGATGATCTCGGTGCCCGTGGGGGCAAAGCTCACCGTGCCGCCATCCACCAAAGTGGTGCCGCTACCGACTGTGACACCGCTCACCGTGACGCCGCTCGCGACGGCCTCGGTTCCACCGCTGTCGATGACCAGACCATTGGCCGTGCCGCCGGCAAACACGATCGTGCCGCCGCTGAGCACTGTGGTGGCGTTGCCCACGCCGCCGGAGAAGAGGAATTCGGTGCCACCGCTACTCACTATGGTGCCGCTCTCTGCGCCACCGGTGGACACGGCCTCGGTGCCACCGCTCGTCACCGTGGTGCTGACGACGGCGCCGCCAACAACCAGCGTTACGCCACTGCCGATGGTGACACCGCTCATCGTGACACCGCTCGCGACGACCTCGGTCCCACCGGCATCGATAAGCAGGCTATTTGCCGTGCCGCCGGCAAACACGATCGTGCCTCCGCTCGTCACCGTGGTGTCACTGGCCGTGCCGCCGGAGGACACAACCTCGGTTCCGCCGCTGCTGACGATCGTGGCGAGGGCGCTCCCGCCGGACGACACCTCTTGAGAGCCGCCAAGGTCGATGACCGTGCCGCTAGCCACACTGAGGAAGAACACAACCTGCACGCCGCCGCTGCCGCTGACCGTCGGTACTAGTGGCCGAACCGCCGTCTGATAGGCTCTCGTTTCCGCCGGTACTGACGATCGTGCTTAGGGCGCTCCCGCCGAACGCCACATCTTGGAGGCCGCCAAAATCAATGGCCGCGCCACTAACCACACCGCCGGAGGATACGTTCTCCACGCCGCTACTGTTCACAACAGCGCCACTAACGACACCACCGGAGAACACGTTCTCCACGCCGCTACTGTTCACAACAGCGCCATTAGCCACACCGCCGGAGGACACGTTCTCCTCGCCGCCGCTGCCCACGATCGCGTCGATGCCGACACCACCCGAGAGCAATAGCAAGACGCCGTTCTGACCACTGGAGCCGGTCAAAACCGCGTCAATTGCTGTGCCACCCGACGACACCGTCTCTCGTGCAAAGAATTGCACCTGTGTGCTGATCGCGGTACCACCAGCTAATACGAACTCATCGCCGAATTCGCCTGCCAATCCGCCGCCCGAAGTTCCACTCACTGTGGTGTCGACGGCCTCTCCGCCAGACAAAACGTCCTGCGTGCCGCCAAGCCCGACCTGTGTCTCGCTGGTCGTGCCACCCGAGGACACGAACTCGGTGCCTCCGCTCGTCACCGTGGTGCCACTGGCCGTGCCGCCGGAGGACAGGATCTCGGTTCCACCGCGGCTGATCGTGGTGCCGCTGCCCGTGCCACCCGAGGACACGACCTCGGAGCCTCCGCTCGTCACCGTGGCGCCGCTGGCCGTGCCGCCGGAGAACACGACCTCGGTTCCGCCGCTGCTGACCGTGGCGTCAATGGCCACGCCACCCGAGGACAGGGCCTCTTCGCCACCACTATTCACTATGGTGCTGCTGGCCACGCCACCCGAGGACAGGATCTCTTCACCACCGTCATTCACTATGGTGCCGCTGGCCACGCCACCCGAAGACAGAATCTCCTCGCCACCGCTATTCACTGTGGCGCCAATAGCCACGCCACCCGAGGACAGGATCTCTTCACCACCGTCATTCACTATGGTGCCGCTGGCCACGCCACCCGAAGACAAAATCTCCTCGCCACCGCTATTCACTGTGGTGCCGCTGGCCACGCCACCCGAGGACAGGATCTCTTCGCCACCACTATTCACTATGGTGCCGCTAGCTACGCCACCCGACGACAGAATCTCTTCGCCACCGCTATTCACTGTGGTGCCGCTGGCCACGCCACCTGAGGACAGAATCTCTTCGCCGCCACTATTGACCGTGGTGCTGACGACGGTGCCGCTATCGACCAGCACGACGCCACTGCCGATGGTGACACCGCTCACCGTGATACCGCTCGCGACGATCTCGGTCCCACCCGCATCGACAATCAGGCCAACGGCCGTGCCGCCGGCAAACACGATCGTGCCACCGCTATTCACCGTGGTACCACTGGCTGTGCCGCCGGAGGACAGGATCTCCGTTTCGCCGCTAGCGACCGTGACGCCGCTCACCGTGCCGCCGCTTTCGAAGACCTCGGTCGTACCGCCGTCTAAGACCAGATTGCTTGTCGTGCCGCCGGCGAAGACGATCGTGCCACCGCTATCCACCGTGGTGCCGCTGGCCGCGCCGCCGGAGAGCACAACCTCGGTGCCACCGCTGCCGACCGTGGCGCCAATGGCCACGCCACCCAGGGATAGAACCTGTTCGCCGCCACTGCCGATCGTGGTGCTGACGGCCAAGCCCCCACTGGAGACGGCCTCTTCGCCGCCGCTGCTCACGGTGGTTCTGAAGGCCTCGCCTCCATCAGAAACGCTCTCCTCGCCGGCGCCGCCCACGATGGTGCCGAAGGCCAAGCCTCCATTGGAGACAGCCAGTTCGCCGCCGCTGTTCACCGTGGTGCTGAAGGTCACGCCCCCATCGGAGACGATTCCTTCGCCGCCACTATTCACTGCCGTGCTGATGGCTGTGCCGCCGGAGGACACGTTTTCCGTGCCGCCCCCGCTGACCGTGACACTGATGGTCAGGCCTCCGCTGGAAACGATCTGCTCGCCGCCATTGCCGATGACCGCACCGCTGGCGATCCCGCTTGAGAACACGGTCTCCTCGCCGCGCACCGTCGTGCTGACAGCAACGCCCTGGGCGAACACCTGCTCGGCACCACCGCTATTCACCGCGGTGCCTATGACCACGCCGCCGGGAAGAACGTATTCGGTTCCGCCGCTGCCGACGACCAGGCCGCTGGCGGAACTCCCAAATGAGGTGAACCCCGTTGCGGGGTTAAAGAGAACGACCCCACTCGACGCGACCGTACCGCCGCCGTTCACCACGGTGCCGTTCGCCGCGCCACCGGGCAGGACGATGAGGTAGCCGCTGCTGCCGACAATCGCGCCGCTGGTCTCGCCGCCATTGGACACGACCTCGGCGCCGCCGCTGTTGATCGTGGTGCCGATGGCCACGCCCCCATTGGAGACGTTCTCGAACCCGCCGCTGTTCACCGTGGTGCCGCTAGCCGTGCCGCCAGAGGAGACACTCTCGAACCCGCTGCTGTTCACAGTGGTGCTGATGGTGGTGCCGCCAGAGGAGACGTTCTCGAACCCGCCGCTGTTCACCGTGGTGCCGCTGGCCGTGCCACCAGAGGAGACGTTCTCGAACCCGCCGCTGTTCACCGTGGTGCTGATGGTGGAGCCGCCAGAGGAGAGGATCTCCGTGCCGCTGTTCACGACCGTTCCACTTGCCGTGCCGCCGGTCGACACCAGCTGCAGGGCGCCGCTGTTCACCGTGGTGCCACTGGCCGTGCCGCCAGAGGACAAGATTTCTTCGCCGCCGCTGTTCACCGTGACGTTGACGATGGTCCCGCTATCGACCAGCGTGACGCCACTGCCGATGGTGACGCCGCTCAGCGTGACACCGCTCAAGACGAGCTCGGTTCCGCCGGCATTGATAATCAAGCCATTGGCTGCCCCGCCGGCGAAGACGATCGTGCCACCGCTCGTCACCGTGGTGCCGCTGGCGACCCCCCCGGAGAACAGGATCTGTTCCCCGCCGCTGTCGACTGTGGCGCTGTCGGCTGTGCCACCGGAGGACAGTATCTCCTCGCCGCCACCGCTGACCGTGGCGCTGGTGGCCAGGCCACCCTTGGACACGACCTCCTCGCCACCGCTGTCGATCGTGGTGCCGCTGGCCTTGCCGCCGGATGACAGGATTTCGGTGCCGCCGCTGTCGAGAAACGTGCTCGTCAACGAACCGCCCGAGGAAACAAGCAGCTGGCCGCCGTTGACCTCACCGAGCCCCGTTGCCGTTCCACCCGCCAAGATGGTCTCCGTGCCGCCGGAATTTTCGCCGCCCGACAATGCGCCACCGGACGCGACGCGGACGCTGCCGCCGGCTTCCACTGCGGTGTCGATGGCCAAGCCGCCGGACGATACGAATTCGGTTCCACCGCTGCTTACGGTGGTGGCGCTAGCGATGCCGCCGGAGAACAGGACCTGTTCTCCGCCGCTGCTCACAGTGGTGTCGCTAGCGACGCCGCCGGAGGATACGGTTTCGGCGCCACCCTTGCTGATAACCGATCCAACGGCCGTCCCGCCGGCGAGCACTTCCTCGGTGCCGGCACGGTTCACCGTCGTACCAGTCGCCGTGCCGCCGGAGGATATCACTTCACCGCCGCCGTTATTGACGACCGTGCCACTGGCTACGCCGCCGGCGGAGATGGTCTCAAAGCCACCGCTGATGGTCGTGCTGATGGCGACACCACCGGAGGACACGGTCAAGATGCCGGCGCTCATGACCGTGTCACTGGCTACACCTCCAGCGAACACATCCAAGACGCCGGCGGGAACGCCAGCGGAGAGATTGATAAGCGACTCGGCATTGATCGTGGTGGCATTGGCTGTGCCGAATACGTCAATCGTGCCGCCGGCCGCCACGATTGTACTGGTCACCAAACCGCCCGCAGCCGCGTCCAGAAGATCGGCGCTCTGCACTGTGGTCCCGACCGCTATACCTCCGGAGGAGACGGTCTCGGCGCCTCCGCTGGAGAGGATCGTGCCACTGGCCGCGCCACCGTCAAACACCGTCTGACTGCCACCGCCGACGAGCGTGCTCGTGACGGTCGCACCGGAGGATATCACTTCGGTGCCGCCGAGGTCGATCACCGCGCTACTGACCACACCACCGCCAGACACAATCTGGACGCCCCCGCCGCTGACTACCGTACTCATGGCCGACCCGCCGCTGAAGACGAACTGAGTGCCGCCACTGACGATCGTGGCGAGGGCGCTCCCGCCGGAGGATACGTTCTCCACGCCGCTGCTGGTCACAACCGTGCCGCTGGCGATAGCGCCGCCGTCCACGTCCTCCCCACCCCCGCTGCTCACGATCGTGTCGCTACCGACACCACCCGAGAGCAATAGCAGGGTGCCGTTCTCACCATTGGCGCCGGTCAAAATCGTGTCAGATGCCGTGCCACCCGACGACACCGTCTCTCGTGCAAAAAATTGCACCTGTGTGCCGATCGCGGTACCATCGGCTAGTACGAACTCGTTACCGAATGCGCTGCCGCCCGATGTTCCATTCACTATGGTGTCGAGAGCCGTTCCGCCGGACGAAACGTCCTGCGTGCCATCTATCCCGACTTGGGTAGTGCTCGCCACCCCCCCGGTTGAGACGATTTCAGTCCCACCATTAGACACAAACACCAACGTTGTAGTGCCCCCGGAAGAGATAAGCACGTCGGTGCCGCTCACCGCTCCAATGTTGCTAATCACGCCACCGGCCGACACGATTTCGGAGCCACCCGTATCAATAGCACCAGACAGTAGGCCGCCTGACCTGATGATGTCGGTTCCACCCGAGAGCGTTGCCGCGCTGAGGGCGGTACCGCCAGACGACACCACCTCGACGCCGGCGACGGTGGCGATGCTGACCAGGCCATCCACCGTAACGGAACCACCGTTGTTGACGGCGAGGTCAAAAGCCGCGCCGCCACCATCCACCGTCGCGGAACCACCGCCGCTGACGGTGATGTTAGAAGCCGTACCGCCACCATCCACCGTCGCGAAACCACCGTTGCTGACAGCGATGTCAAAAGCCGTGCCGCCACCTTCCACGATCAATGAGCCACCGCTACTGAGCGTGACGCCGACAGCCGTACCACCACCTTCCACGATGAGAGAAGAGCCATTTTTCTCCGTGAAATTCGATGAGTGCTTACCGGACGTTACGCTCGAGTTAGACATGACTTGAATCCCTTGGGGTTTTAAGGAGGGGATTGGCGTGGAGACGTCGGGTTATGGCCTGCTCGGTGAGCTGTGCGTCTGGAAGCGATTCGTCATCGCTTTCACAAAGTCGGCGTCGGTCGCCCCAGAGCCCATGAGGACGGCGATCATGTTCCATCATCCATTGCGGGCTGCTCAGCCAAGCTTTGCCGCTTCCGCTGAACAACGTCGCCATCGGCGGCATGCGGCATGACGCGCTATGGCGCATCGTGGACAATGTGATCGTAGGCGACCGCGAAGCCAGAGAGTGGCATGGTCATCACAATGGTTTTGGTGCTCGTCGCGCCGAACGACAGCTTCAAGACGGCACCGGTAAGCGCCCTCGTCACGACAGCATCGGAAAGAAGCGCCGAGGCGAGACAGCCTTGAGCCAGGCAGGTGTCAAGCGGGAGGCTGACCGGCAGGCCACCATCGACGCTGAGTTGGACTGGGACACCCAGTGCGATCCCCAGAGGAAGCTGGACGACGGCATAGGCTTTACGGCCATCCGCCAGAGGATGAACGGTGATCGAGACGATCTGCGCCCCATTCTGTTGGAGAACGCGGTTGACCATTTGGCAATCCAAGGTCTTGCCGTTGTTGCCGCATTCGACACGCCATTCGGTACTCTGAAACGCCGGGGTCGCCATCGCACCTTCTGTCGCGGGCGTCGCCGCGACAGCCGAGACAGGCGTGCCGACGGCAAAGAGAAACATGAAATACCGAAACCGGAACGACATAATGTATGGCCTTCGTTAAGCGCAGGAGGTCGATCGCCGGAGGCCAAGCGACCTCCGGCCTCGGCATTGATCAGAAATGATAGGCGAGACGCAGAGTGCCGCCCTGGGCGAAGAAGGCGTTGCCCGCCTGGATGCCGTACTCCGCCTTCACCTCGAAACCTGCCGCCTGGTAGAGTTGCAGGCCGAAATCGATGTCGCCGAGCGCATCCGGTGAGTTGATGGTGGTTCCGAAGGTTCCATCCTGAGCCAGCGCTCCTTCGATGCTCGCGTTCACCGTGCGGCTGTTGCTCGGCAAGAAGCTTGCGCCGACATCGACGTAGTAGCGCAGGACCGTGGACTTCCAGCCCGTGTCGTAGCGGCCGCCGATCTCCACCATCGGTGAGATCACCACGTTTGTGGTGTCGGCGGAGTCGACGTTCAGCGCCAGGCCGCTGGGTCCGCTCTCCTGAAAGGAGGGCGTGTTGATGTGATAGATATCAAGATCGGTATAGGGCCGCACATACCAACCATTCAGCGGGATGTCGTAGGCGGCGCGTAGCCGGCCTCCCACCAAGAGAGAACTGGAGTCGCTTTGCAGTGACGCATCGACGCCCGACACGTTGACGAAACGGTTGTTCTGGTAGGAGCCCGAGGCGATCGCCAGGGAGCCCGCGAGAAGCCACGGCCCCATCTGGTGCTTGATGGCCAAGCTGCCGTCGAAGGTCTGGCCCAGGCTGGTGGAACCGCCGCCGTCATTCGCCCAGCTCGTGCCAGCACCGAGCGATCCGCCAACGAACCAGTTGGGAAGGAACTCCTTCTGTGCCCCGACCCGATAGGTGGCACCCGTAACCTCGAAACCTTGTTCGCCACCGGAGGAATACTGGTTGGTCTGCTGGCCACCGAACTTCGCCCAGACGCAGCTGCCCTCCGTGAGCAAGCTCGTTCCGTCGGCGAAAATCGGACAACTCAACGACGCGCCCAGGATGCTGCCTTCCGAGTCCTTCAGCGCGGTCGGCTGGCCTTGGGTTGCGCGCGGAGAGCGGGCATCAAGAGCGGAGGCGAAGGCACCGGCTCCTCCAACAGGGAGCTGGTAGAGGTCCGAGAAGAGCGAAGCCAGATGGAAATCGTCTTCGAGGAACCCCTTTGCGAGGTAGGCGGCGACCGCATCCTCATCGCGTGTCAGCGTTACAACGCCGTCTGCCCCCCGCGGGTGCAGGAAGTTCTGCGTCGGCGTGATCGTGATGGTATTCCCGGCCTGCTGGAGATTCCATCCGAAGAGCAGCGTCTGTGGTGTCGTTGTCTCCCCCAGCGACGTTGCCGCCGAAGTCAGGATGATGTCGGTGAAGGGCAGGAAGGTGCTGTTCGGCAACACGACAGGCGCGATATTGCCGCTCAGGCTTGCCTTGCCCGCCACGGCCAAGGTGCTGTTCGAGCCCGCGTTATAGATGAAGCCGAAGGTGCCTATGCTTCCTTGAGTGAAAGTGCCGCTCAAGTTGGTGGTGCCGCTCTGCACGTTCACCACGCCGTCATTCGTCAAGGCGGAGGCGATGATGCTCGATCCGAGGTTCACCGTTCCGCTTTGAGTGTTGGTGATCGTCCCGGGCGTTTGCCCAAGATTGATATCGCCCTCGATCGTGCCGCTATTGGAGACGTTGGTAACGCCGTCGTTGGTGAGGATCGCCGTGCCATTTATACCGTCCACGGTGCTGACGGAACCGCTGGAGCCCACTGTGATGGTGTTTGGAGTACCGGTGGTGTTGCCACCACCGGACAGCACGATACCGGCGGCACCCACCGTGCCGCTGGGCACGGGCGCACCGCCATTCGTGCCGCCGATCACCGTGCCGTCGGTGACTACGGTGATCGGGAAAACGATCGAACTTTCCCCCGAACTTTGCGCGACGATGCCGATGGAGCCGAGACCGGACGTGTCGATCGTGCTGCCGGCCGCCTGGGTAATGTTGATCGTGCCGCCGTTGCCCGAGAAGGTCTGGTTCGTGCTGCCGCGAAGCTGCGCGGCATTGCCTGCGAGGAGCAGAGCATTGGTCGAGTCATTGCCGCCGCCGACGATACCGCCACTGCCGCCGATCGATTGTGCGAAGACGCCGTGGGCATTCGCGCCGGTCGTCGTGATATTGCCAGCCACGGAAACGGTAACGGTGTTAGCGAAGGCGTTGCTGCTTCCGCTTTGACCAAGCGTATTCGACTGGAGAGACGCCAGGGAGAGAGAAGGGTCGCCGTCGAAGCCGCCACCGCCGCCGATGCTCTGCGCCAGGATACCCCAAGCACCGGCACCGGATGTCGTGATGCTTCCGGTCGAGGCCAGTGTCACGGTAACGAGACCGCCCGTCGCGCTGTTCGCGCCTGCATCATCGGCCAGCCCGGTGCTAGCCAAGTTCGCTGCCGAAGCCGTCGCTATGCCGCCGCCGCCGCCGATGCTTTGGGCCACGATGCCGAAGCTTCGCGCGCCTGTGGTCGTGATGGGATCGTTCGCGGTAACGGTAACCCCGTCGCCATTGCCGCTGCTGCCGCTGTCCCCCCCGATATTATAGGAAAGGCTCAACCCATCCCGGTTGAATCCGGTGCCAACGGCTGCGGAACCGCCGCCGCCGCCGATACTCTCGGCCAGGATGCCATAGGCATCATCGCCCGCAGTGCTGATGGCGTCGGCCGAGACTGTGACATTCCCCCCGGCGACACCATTGCCGCCACCTCCGGTGGTACCGATGGTAAGACTGCCACTCCCGCTGGTGCTATCGGCGCCGTCATCACTGTCGCTGTCGGTTGGCGCTACGCCCGCGTCGGCGAGGCCACCACCGCCACCGATGCTTTGAGCCACGATGCCGCTCGCGGCGTCTCCGGTTGTCGTGATCGCACCTGTATCGGTGACTGTGACAGTACCGCCCCCGCCACCATCACCCGCACCGCCGCCGAGCGTAACCGTCGCTGCTACCGTCGTGTCCCCGCTGGCCTCGCCGGCCCCACCAGCAGCACCGCCGCCGCCGCCAATGCTTTGGGCGAGGATGGCATCCGCCAAATCACCCGCCGTTGAGATCGACCCGCCATAGGTAACGTTGACTGTACCTCCGCTGCCCGCCGAGCCTGCGGTGCCGCCGACCGTGACCGTGCCAGTGAACGTTCCATCCGACGTCGAACCGCCCGCGCTGCCCCCGGTACCACCGCCACCGCCAATGCTCTGGGCAAGGATGCCGTAGGCCGTGCCACCCAGGGTCTCGATCGACCCGCTGCTGCTCTCACCGGTTGTGGCGTTGTTCACCGTCACATCACCGCCAGTGGTCCCGCCGCCGCCGCCGCCCGTGAAACCAAGGTTGAGATTGACGCTGCTGCTTCCGCTTGACGCGCCGCTGACACCGCCCTCGCCGCCGCCGCCGCCGATGCTTTGGGCCACGATCCCGTCGGCGTTATTGCCAGTCGTCACGATCGCGCCCGTGTCAGTGACTGTCACGGCACCACCCGCGCCACCGCCGCTCCCTTTACCCCCCAGGCCGACCGTCAGGAGTAGCGAGGAGGCATCATTGCTGGTCGCACCACCCGTGCCGCCGCCACCGCCTATACTCTGGGCCAGAACCGCATCCGCCAAATCGCCGGCCGTCGCGATCGACGCGCCGTTGGTGACGTTCACTGTGCCGCCGCTTCCGGACGAACCCGCAGCACCGCCAACCGCGACGGTACCGCTGAATGTCCCGCTCGAGGCGGTGCTGCTCGCGCTGCCCGCGACGCCACCGCCCCCGCCGATGCTCTGGGCGAGGATGCCGTAGGCCGTGTCGCCCTGGGTCTGGATGGACCCAGCATTATCCGTGACGGTGACTTCGCCGCCGGCGCCGCTACTGCCGCTCTTGCCACCCGCGCCGCCACCAAGGTTGAGCGTGCTCGAACCCGAATCCGTGCTGCCTGCACCGCCTGTGCCGCCGCCACCGCCGATGCTCTGGGCCACGATGCCGCTGGCTTCGGTACCGCTCGTGGAGATCGCTGGGCCAGACTGAGGGCTCTGATCGCCGATCGTCAGCGAGACGGACCCGCCCGTTCCACCCGCGCCGCCACCACCGCCGACGCCCACACTGGCGGAGTAGTCGCCGCCCGTGGTGCCAGCATCGGACGCGCCGCCGGCGCCGCCACCACCGCCGATGCTCTGCGCCAATATGGCATCCGCCTGCTCACCTGTCGTTGTGATCGCCCCCTCGTCGGTGACGGTGACCGAGCCACCGTTGCCTCCGCCACTGGAGCCCGACAGGCTGATGCCCACGCCGACGCTGTACGTGCCCGACAGGCTGGCATTGCTCTCGCCGCTCTCGCCGCCGCCGCCGCCGACGCTTTGCGCCAACACGCCGTTGGAAAAAGCGCCGCTCGTCGCGATCGCACCGCTATTGCTGACGTTGACGGTACCGCCGTCGTTGCCTGAACCGCCACTTCCGCCGACACCGACGGCCGCCGCCACCGTGCCTTGCGCGGCCGTGGCCGTGGAACCGCCACCCACACCGCCACCGCCGCCGATGCTCTGTGCCAGGATGCCGTTTGACCATTCGCCGCCGGTCACGATCTGACCGGTATTCGTGACGAGGACCGTACCGCCACTACTGCCGCTGCCCCCGGTACCCCCAACACCGACCGTAACGGCGAAGCTTGATGAGTTACCGCTTCCGTCCTCCGACCCATCCGCCCCCTCATCCGACGCGGAATCCGCCTCAGCGGCATTTTCGGCACTACCCTCGCTCTCGCCGCTGACAGCCGATTCGGTGCTGCTGGCGGAACCATCCGCCATTCCGCTGCTGCTGTTGCCGCTATTGTCGTCGCTCGAGCTGTCCTTACCGGTCACTTTGCTGTCGGCCGACCCGCCATAGCCACCGCTGCCACCGATGCTCTGCGCCGCAATGCCATCGCTGCTGCCACCCGCCGTCGTGATGATGCCGTTATTGGTCACGGTGACCGAGCCGCCGAGATTGCCGCTGCCACCCTCGCCGCCAACCGCGACATTGGCCGTCACTTTGTCGGCCGCAGAGGCTGCGGTGCCGCCGCCGGCGTTGCCACCACCACCACCGATGCTCTGACCTAGAATACCCTGCGAACCGCTACCTTGCGTGGTGATCGACGAGCCTGCGGCGTTGGTCACCGTCACGACACCGCCGCTGCCACCCTCGCCGCCGCCGCCGCCGACGCCAGCGCCCAGAGAAATGCTGATGCTCTCCGACTCACCTTCGGATGCGTCGCCTGATGCGTCACCGGCAGCATCGCCGGATGCGTCGCCGGACGCATCGCTACCGCTATCCAGGTTCGCGTCGGTTTGTTTGAATGAGCTGCTGGAATCGCCAATGCCACCGTTGCCGCCGCCACCGCCAATGCTTTGCGCCACGATGCCGGCCGCGTCGTTGCCGCTGGTGGAAATCGTTCCCGGGCTGCCGTTCACCCCGAAAGTCGAATCCGTGCCGACATTGCCATTATTGACGGTGACGTTGGCGCCGTTGCCGCCGCCGCTGCCGGAGCCCCCGATCGCCACCGAGGCCGATAGGCTGTCCCCGGCGCCGATCGCTTTGGCGGTCGCCGAGGAATCCCCGCCGTTGCCACCACCACCGCCGATGCTCTGCGCGAGGATGCCGGTCGATCCGTCTTGCTCTGTGGTGACGTTACCGTAATTACTTACAAAGACCGACTGGCCTGCGCCGGACGCTCCCCCCGATCCGCCCAGCGAGATGCCGACCGCAATCGCCGGAACCTCGGGGTCGGGGCTGAACGCGAGGGATTTCGCAGTCGATGCACCGCCGTTGCCGCCGCCGCCGCCGACGCTCTGCGTCAGAATACCGATCGAATCGGGACCTGTGGTCTCGATGCTGCCCGTGTTGAGTGCCTCCGCGTTGCCCGCGTTGCCCCCTTGGCCACCCGATCCACCCACCGCGACAGTGATTGTAATGATGTCGGCGGCAATATCGGACGCCTGGCCGCCAGTGCCGCCGCCGCCGCCGATGCTCTGCGCCAGAATGCCTGGGGAATGCTCGCCGGCCGTGCTCAGCGTTGCCGCTGATTCAACCTCCGTGGTGCCTGCAGAGCCACCCCCGCTCCCGTCTCCGCCGATCGACGCGCTGACGGGGAACGTGGCAATACTCTCACTGTAGCCGCCGTTCCCGCCACCGCCACCAATGGCCTGTGCAATCACACCGGGCGCGTAATCGCCCTGGGTCGTGAGCGCGCCGCCCGAAAAAAGGGATACATTGACGCTGCTAGCGTTGCCGGCTGCACCTCCAGAACCGCCGACCGATGCGGCAAACCCCGTCGCGTTGGCGCCGTTACCGCCGCCGCCGCCAATGCTCTGGGCCAGGATGTCAGGCGCGCCGATGCCTTGAGTCGCAATCGAACCATCGCCTTGAACCGCTACGTTGCCGCCGTTGCCGCCCGCACCGCCATCGCTGCCGATGGCAATGAGCCCCCCCGTTCCGGTGGCGGTGCCGCCGCCGCCGCCGATGCTCTCCGCCACGATGCCGATACCAACGGTACCCGTCGTTGCAATGCTGCCGTCATTGGTAATTGAGACGGTACTGCCATTGGTGCCGTTGCCGGGTGTATTATCGCCGAGCAAATTGAACAGGCCGGGCTTGGAATCGATCACGCCACCGGGGCCGCCCAGGCTGAGTCCAAGAATACCGATACCGCCAATTCCCGACGTGCTGATGGTCCCGCCGGTGGTGAGATCGACTGTCGCTGTTCCGGGCGAGCCGGAGCCAGGCGCCACGGTCCCTACCTGTTCAAAGGCGCCGTTGCTCAGGCCCGTGCCGCCGGTTGTGCTCGCCGCGACGATACCGATTCCGACATTGCCGGTTGTCGTGATGGCGCCCGACGCCGTGACCGATACATTTCCGGCATTGCCGGCCGCGGCACGCGTGGAAGGAGCGCTGTTCGGCGCTGTGTCACCATCCGAGAGATCGGAGGAGAAGCTATCGGGTGGCGTCTCGCTCGTATTGGCGTTGCCACCCGTACTCGCCGCAAGGACACCGACGCCCAGTTCGCCGGCTGTCGCGATCGATGTCTCAGAACCGAGCGTCACCGTGACCGCGCTGCCATCCCCGTCCAAACTGGTCGTATTGTTCTTACTCGAGCCATACCATGACAGACCGCCCGCGCTGACCGCTTCAACCCCGATGGAATTGCTCCCGGCCTGCGACCCAACAGTGATTGCCGCTTCGTTTTGAAGCGTGACGCTGACACCATCGGCATTGCCCCCCAACGTGGAATCCGCGTTGTCGGTGGCCCCGGAAGAACCGCCGGCAGAGAGCGCGAAGACGCCAATGTCGCCCGACGCAGAGCCGGTTATCGTGCCCGAATCCGTGACGGAGACGCTGCCGCCGTTGCCGCCGTTGCCAGTAATATCGGGTACCCTCGGCCGATAGGCCGGCTCCCTGACCGCCCGCGCTCTCTGCATCGACACCAACGTCATTGGCGCCCGTCAGTCCGATAGTCGGGCCCGAAGCAACATTCACGGTGGTCGTGCCGCCGTTCCCCCCGTTACCGACCGTGTCTTTTCCGGTCTCATTCGCACTGCCATCGCCGCCGATAGATTGAGCCGAGATGGCCTCGTTCTGCGGCAACTGGACACCACCCACACCGAGATTGAGATTGGACCTTCCGCTGGACGCATCGACAGGAGGAGAGGTGCTGACCTGGACAGTGACCGCGCTCGCGCCGCCGCCATTAATAGTCGCGGATGTTCCGTTCAAAGTCCCAGTCGCACCAACGGACTGCATGGATTGTGCGCGTGCCGGGATCGGGGGCGGAAGCGCCATCACCGATACAAAAGCCATCGATGCCAGCAACGAACTTTTCAATGATCGGGCACGAACGGCTATTTTTTGTTGTGGACCGATACTGGCCATTGAGTCATGCCCTATAGGCTGAAGCGATGAATGAAGGGAACAAGAGTAATATCGCCCCCAAGGGCGCACTCAGAGCCGACGTTGCCGTGATACCGGGTGAGACCGAAAGAAGTCATCCATTCGGTTTCGCAACGACTTGATGAGAGCTAAAGGATCCGAAGATCAAACAAATGCACCCCATCGGCCACAAGGATCAGCCATATGGGGTGGATAGGTTAAACCGCTCAAGCTGTCCACCACCCCTGCGGCACAATCAGCATGAAATTATTCGCCGATGAAAACCTTTCTTTGGCAAATGAACCTTGCTCATTCACCTCGACGATCGAAGTGGCAATGACGACAGACATTGCAATTCCGTGACATTGATGCTCGGAGCTCATTCCGAATCGGATAGGGTTTAAGGGACGGCAGTTCACGAGCGAGATCATCTTGTGGACGGTGCGGTGGTATCTGATGTTCCCGGTCAGCTACCGGGACCTTGAGCTGACGCTTCAGGATGGCATTGTCACAGTCACCGGGTCTGGTGAGCAAAGTCATATAGATGAGCTGAGGGACCGTGGTTAGCCCGTTTGACCCCATTCATGTTGGTGGCGCATTTCAGTAAGTTTTTTTCACAATAAATACCGCTATGTCGCATAGGGCTTCCAGAGATTGCGCTTCTATCTTTAGCGGAATTTTGTTCCGACAACGAGATAAGGCAACGATTGTGATGATTTTGTCTTGGACGTACAGCATGCCGCTCGCGCGCTATGTATAGAATTCCTTGGGGTATGAATTTCATTCAACTCTTTTCTTTTTCGAAACGCGCGTGTATCGTCGTCTTGCCTGGTGATCCATGCCGATTGCATGATGACCGGGAATGCAATCGGCGGTAGTCGAGGACCGCTCAACCGCTTGCATCGGGCGTCTTTATAATTTTCCTTTTTTGGGCCGCATTTGGACCTTGACTGTCAGTCATTACGTTGTCCGATATTGCCCGAAAAATGAGGCCTTGCCTCGAAGACCGTGGCGGTTGTGCGCTGAAGTGGAACCGCCATCTGGAAACGCAGCCCGGGTGATGCCACTACCACCCTCATGATATCGCGGCTGGTAGCGCGGCTAGCGCCGATTTTCGGGCCGAATTGGTGTTTCCGCACCGGCGAAAAGTTTTATGCCGCCGGCGAATTCCGCGAGGGGGTGCGGTTATTGGGCAATGCCGCCCGACGAGGGCATCCTGGCGCGCAGCTCCAAATGGGCCAGCTCTATCTCAATGGCCAGGGCGTGCCTCCGAGCAGAACTGAGGCTGCGCGGTGGCTGGGGCGGGCGGCGGCGGCCGGATATGCGCCCGCCCAGCACGCCTATGCGACCTTCCTCTGGGCTGACCCCGGGAAAGCGGATAACGACGGCCTTCGCGCACCCGAGCGGACATCCGGCCGCGACCTTGAGGGGGCGATGCTTTGGGCCGAACGGGCCGCCGAAGCCGGATTACCGGAGGCGCAGGCACTCCTCGGCCAGATCTTCTGCTTCGGCCCCCCAACTGTCAGGGACGAGACGCGCGGCGAGGCCCTCTTGCTGCAGGCCGCCGCTGCCGGTCGGGCGGAAGCCTATCTCGGCCTGGGCCTGCTGCGAAGCCGCCACGCGGATGATTTGCCCCAGATCGCCGACGAAGCCCGCCAGTGCTTCAACCGCGCAGCCGAAGGCGGTTCGCCTTACGCACTCTTTGCCCTTGGTGTGATGGCCGAGCGTGCGGCGACGGATATTGCCAGCTGGCACTTGGCAGCGGACTTCTATGCCGAGGCGGCCAAACTCGGGCATCGCGGCGCGCAAGCACGCTGGGGCATCCTGCTGGCGGAGGGTGTCAGCGGGCCGCCCAAGCCTATTCAAGGCGAAAGCTGGGTGCGCAAAGCGGCGCTTGCGGGCGAGAAGGATGCCGCCGCCTGGCTGGGCGATCGCTACGCCCAACCACAAGGCGCGTTACCGCCCAATGTGTTGGAGGCTTCCGCTTGGTATCACCGCGCGGCCGCGCTTGGCCATGGCCGGGCCGCCTGGCGCCTCGGTAGCCTGTATAGCGACGGCCGACTGGGCCGCGACGCGCAGCACGCCGCAGCCTTGTTTCAACAGGCGGCACAATTGGGCGAAACCGGCGCCCTGGCCGATTTGCAAGCACTCGCCGCCGAAGGCGCCGTGCCGATTGCCGTGATGACCGATACGATCGAGGCGTCGCCGGCTGGCCAATACTGGTATGGCCGCTTTCTGCTGCGGCAAGCCGAGACGCCTGAAGTGCTGGCCGCCGCCCGACACTGGATAGCACGCGCGGCCGAGGGCGGAGTCATCCGCAGCTAAAGCTGTGCTGGCAGAGATGATGCTACATGGTCGCGGCGGCCCACGTGATCTGGCTGGAGCCGTTCGAAACTTCGAGGCCGCAGCAGCAGGTGGCCATCTCGGTGCCGTTTTCGCTCTAGGCGTGCTGCATGCCGGCGTCGAGGGCATTCCCCGCGACCTTGCCCAGTCTGAGGCGCGGCTGCGGGATGCCGCTGCGCGGGGACATGCGCCTGCGCAGGCTGAATTGTTAAAGTTTGTCGCCGCCGGTCTCTACAACCAACCGGGTTGAGCCGACTATGCGCGTTCGGGGGCGGAGCCGGTGTATCCTAAGTGTTTGATTTCTGAGCAAGCGCGTTGCGAGGGTGAGCCTTCCTCGGGGGGGCTGAAATTGCCTTTTGATCCGGCTTCGACGCCTGTGTAACGGCACACAGCAGTCGATAACCGTCTTTGCATCGGCCCCGAGTTCCGATTTCACGCCTGGCACCTATTTTGACACCGTGACCGTTTTTTTAAACTTTTGAAGGTGCCGACTTATCACGGCTGGTGGTGATCTCGATCGTCCGAGTTTGTAACGATGTCATCGTAGATGTTATGTTGCATCTTGTAACGTAATATGATTTATCAATCCAGATTTGGATCGTCGCCCGGAAGGAATCCTCAGTGAGACCAAACGGCCCCCATCCAGCCTTTGCAGAAGCCCGGACCTCGGATTTCTTCACCATGGCCTTTCAGCCGATTGTTGATCTGGGCGAGAACCGCATCATCGCTTATGAGGCTCTTGTTCGGGGAAATAATGGGGAAAGCGCGGGGGAGGTTCTATCGCGCTCCGACAATGGCAATCGTTATGCTTTTGACCAGGCATGTCGCCACAAAGCTGTCAGCCTCGCGTCAAAACTCGGACTTCAACTGCGACCTCAACATCAATTTCCTGCCGAATTCCATCTACGAAGCCCAAGCCAGCATTGCCCATACGGTGGAGGCGGCGGTTCAATTCGGTTTCCCGCCCGATCGCTTGACCTTCGAGATCCTTGAATGTGAGTGCATCCGGGACCCGAATTATCTGAGGCAGGTCATTCAGAATCATCGACACCACGGGTTCAACATCGCTTTGGATGATTTTGGAACCGCATTCGCAAACCTCTCGCGGCTCATTAATCTCGAACCGGACATCATCAAGATCGACCGCACATTTATTGCGGGTTGTGAGCATCACGCGGCAAAGCGTGCCGTTCTCGCCGCGATGATCGGCATGGGCCGGGACCTGAATGTCAAAGTGATTTTTGAGGGAATAGAGACGCTCGCGGAAGTCGAAGCGCTTTACGCGCTGGGCGCCCGTCTGATGCAAGGGTTCTATTTTGCGAGGCCAATTGTGGCAATGCTTTCAGGCGAGCACGACATCGTTTGGCCACGGAACTCCCTCTAGCATCTGGCGAGCGCACCGCGCCAAGAGGTGCGCCGCGCGAACGTTAGACATGTTGTGCGGTCATATTGCCCGACTGAATAACCCTCCCGCCTCCGCTGCTGGTACGATAGCGGTCGCGACAAACCCACGGGTGCGTGGGTCGCCGGCGAGCGGAAATACCTGCTCCACGCATTCCTCATGCGTGACGAGGCATAGCTGCGGATGGGCGATCCTTCAGATCCGAGCGACGAACTCAGACGAGAAGCGGTATATTGATTAATATAACGATTTCACAATATAGTGACACGTTAGGCGTGCTGGAGGATCGATGCGAATTCGTAGTTGGTTTGCGTCAGCCCGCTGGCGATTGGCGTGGCGAAGGTTTCTCCGGCGCCTGAGCCATTATCACGGCCCAGGGACCATTCGGAGACGCGCGTAACATCCGGATCCGTCTGTACGTAATTCGCAAGCTGCTGCGCATCCGCAAGGGTGAAGGTTTCGCCTGAGACATCATTCACACCGATCTCCGGCGTGACACCGATCTTCGCGTGAAGACCCGCCGTCGCCAACTGCTTCTCGACCGCCTGGATGGCGTCAATCGCATCCGTTCCCAGGGCGCCGCCATTGTCGACGGCACTGCCATAATCCATCGCCAAGATATTGACGACGTTGACATTGACACCGTCCTTCACGGCGCCGTCGATAAGGGCCAGACCATTATTGTCGAAACCCGTCGGCAGCACCGGCACGGTATAAGAGATTTGTAGACCAGGATTGGTGGCTTCGAGGCTCTTGACCGCCTCGTCCCGCAAGGTATTGGCGGCCGTATCGGTCAGCGCCGCTCCTTCAATGTCGAAGTCGAGCGAATTGATGCCGTAACGGGTGATGACGGACTGATATTCAGCCTGAAGCTGCGCCGCGGTCAGGTCGCCGGAGGCGGCAGCGACTGCCGGATCGGTGCCCGCCTCGCCGCCGAAGGAAATTGTGGCATTGCCCCCCTCTGCCTGCAGTGCGTGTACTTCGGACTGAATGGTCACCCCACTGGGCAGGCTATCGTCGGCGACCGTTCCGATACCACCCCAGCCGATCGAATTCGTGCCGGAACTCTGGATGAAGCAGAGAACGAAATCCTTCACACCCGATTCCGCCGCCAAAGTCACCAGACTCGGCGTAGACGACAGGCCCAGATCGACACAGGGCAAAAAGGTCGCGGTGGCGGCCTCTGCGCCCGGGGCAAGCGTCGTCGCCGGCACGGCCGTACTTTGCGGCGACGTCCCGGTGGCGTCCACGGCCTCGACCGAGAAATGGTAGGTCGTCGAGGCCGCTAGATTGCCGACATCGTAAAAGGTGTTGCTCGTGGTGGCGACTTCGGTCCCATTCTGCAAAATATCGTAGCTGCTGACGGTGCCGCTGCCCTCGACATTGGCCGCGCTCCAAAAAAGATCAATCGTATTGTCTGAAATCGGGGCCGCGGTCAGGCCGGTCGGCGCATCGGGTGCCGTGGGCGTGGTGTCGACCTTGCCGATGACGGTCCAGACATCCCCGCTGCCGGCGGTGCCGCTATTGGTGATCGGGCTGTTGTTCTCGGTCCACCAGCCTGCCTGATAGATCAGACCATCGTCCTGAACTGTCTCGCCCGCCGTGTAGATGGTCGTCGCGCTCCACGCCGCAATATCACCGCTGCCAGAAGAGGCGGACGGCGTCGTCACCGATAGGGCGGTGCTGGGTTTGGAGGTGCCGTACTGATCGCTGGCCTCCACCGCGAGACTATAAGCTGTCGAGGCGGTCAAGCCGGTGACCGTGAAGCTGGTACCCGTCGTCGTTCCGACCACCGTGCCGTTATTGAGGATGGTATAGCTGGAGAGCATGGCTCCGGCCGGGGTGCTGGGTGCCGTCCAGGACAGCGCCACAGAGGCGCTGGTCAGGCTGCTGTCCGTAACGGCCGTGGGCGCCGCCGGAATGGCGCCCGCCGGTGTGGTCACGCTCAGAGCCGCTGATTGTGCCGAGGCTCCCGCACTATCGACCGCTGCCACAGTGAATTTGTAGCCTGTAGAGGCGCCGAGGCCCGTTGCCGTATAGCTCGTGCCCGTGACAGTCGCGAGCAGGGTGCCATTCTCATAGACATTGTAGCCGGTGACGGTACCGCCGTCCGAAACCGTCGAAGCCGACCATTTCAAAATGACGGTACTACTGGTGGTTGCCGTCGCGGTAAGCGCTGCTGGTGTCGTCGGTACTGGTATAGATGTCGTTGTCCCGCCCCGGCTGCTGGGTGACACAACGGTCCATGGCTGGCCGGTTCCAAGCACTCCATTGTTCGACGTAGGGGAGTTGCCCGATGTCCACCAATTCGCAACATAAATCACGCCGTCATCGATCACTTCCATGCCTGCCGTGTACACAGCGGTGGCGGAATAGGTGGGCGTAGATGCCGATGTCGCGCTCATGAGTAATTCTCCGAAGATCGCTCTAGTTTGATCACGAAGATTATGACTTAGCAATCTTATATCGAAAATTTTTCAACGAAGTTCTGCTCCCAGGCTCGATGAATACTCTTCATAACTGAATGATCAACATTCATATTGGCCAGCGCCCGCGATCTTGCGATGTGTTTAGTCCCATGGTGTGATGGCGTATCATCGTCGCAGCCGGAGAGGGATGCGGCGGATTTCCTGAACCGACCAACGGATCAACGACGATGAGGTGGTGCGGTGCTTGACCGGATGATCCGGCGCGTCGTTTTTGGGGGTGGCATGGCGTTCGCGTGGTGCCGGATGGATGCCATCATGGCGAAGGCCAACATCACCAACGAGACGTGACGGTGCCAGCCGTGCCAGGAGCGGGTTTCGTTGTGATCAAGCCCCAACTCGTTCTTGGCGGTCTCGAAGCTGTCCTCGATCGCCCAGCGATGTCCTTCGACCGTCACCAGAGTTACCATCGCGGTGCCGGCGGGACACCAGGTCGAGAAGAACGCCAAGCCGCCATCGGCGATGTTGCGACGGATCAGCAGACCGCGGGTCCAGAGGCCGGTGCGCTGGTCATCGTATTCGGCGGCGTCGAGGTCGGCCAGCTCGCAATAGGCCCAGTCGTGCAGCCGCGCGCCCTTGGTGCCGTCGCCCGCCGACAGGCGCTGCCATGCCGACGCATCGAGATCGCGCGCGATCGCCTCGGCGGTCCCGACAACCGCCGGCTTGTCGCCCCAGGAGCCGAAGTGATGGGTGGAATTGACGCCCAGCACATAGCCCTTGCCGGCGCGTCGCAAGGCTCCCTCGACATCGCCGACGCCATAAACGCTGTCGGCTGCGACCCAGGCGAACGGTATGCCGCCGGCAATCGCACGCTCGATCATCCGCGCCGCTATCGTCGGTTTGGTCGCGAAGCCGGTTCCATCCGGCACATGCGCCGCCGCCATCCGTGCCGGATTGCTGGTCCAGACCTTGGGCAGATACAGGGCCCGGTCGATGAAGCCGTGGCCACGAGACGACACATAGGCGGCGAACACGCCGATCTGGCAGTTGGTGATCTTGCCGGCGGAGCCGGTATATTGCCGACCGACACCACAAGATGCCTTGCCTTGCTTCAGGAAGCCGGTCTCGTCGATCACCAGGACCGCATCATCGGCGGCAAGGGTCTCAACGACGTAGTCGCGCACGATGTCGCGCAGCGCCTCGGCATCCCACCGGCCACGGCCGAGAATGGCCTGCTGACGCCATGGGCCGGGATCGCCCGCCGCCTCCGCCCGCATCCATCCCGTCTTGCGCCGCTCATCCCCAAGCAGCCCATCCAGGAACGCCCCGCCGAGCACGCCACCCGCTCCTGGGTGAACAGCGGCCTGATCCGCGCCTTCACATCCCGCAACGACGACGCCCAAAGCTCCAGCGTCGTCTCGATCGATGCGCCAGACATCGCATGATCTCCAAATCATGGTCGCCCATAGATTTCAGACACCCCAAAAATCCGCAACTGTAGTGCTAGGCTATCGGGGGATTTGCCGTAGCTGGTTGTGGTCAAGATCGAGCATTCGGAGCGCCCGCAACGCGCTTGCGCGCTCCGAGAGCTCTGTCAGCCCGTTGTCGGCCAGCACCAGCGTCCGTAGCTCGGTTCTGTCCCACACATGGTCGGGCACGGCGCCCAGTCCTTGCCCCCACAGTGATAGAGCGAGGTCCGAAGCGTTCTCCATGAGTGAAATGATGTGGCCTCCCCCCCGCAAAAGCCAAAGCCAGGACCCCGCTGGTCATCTCGTATTTCGCCTGCTGGCTTATTCCTGAATACGCTGCTGTGGATCGTTCGCTCTCTGATCCTCCGAGCCAGCGAACTGAGCAAGCGCCCGGCGCGCCCCCTTCGCAAACCCAGCTCAAGCAACGGCCTCCGCAGCCAGCCGGCTGAGATGGATCGCCCGGAAGGCCTGCTCCTGGAGCAAATCGACATCGCCTTGCTTGGCCAGTTCGAGGCTGGCGCTGAAGGTCGCCCAGGCCGAGGACAGACGCAGGGACCGTTCGGGCGGGTCAAGGGCCGCGTCCGTCGCCGGCTCCTCCGGCAAGAAATGCAGCAGCTCCTCCCCGTCACCCCCCTCCCCCAGCACCCGCAGGATGCGGTCGCGGGCCTCCGTCACCGAATGGAGATCCGCCCAGATGGGACGATACCGCGCGACGGTATCCAGATCATCGGCGTCATCCTCGAACAGCGACAGGCTCGCCCAGAGGAAGGCGATGACATCGACCTCGTAACTCGCGTCGAGGTGAACCCCCTGGCGTTCCGGTGCGCCACGGATGAAAACGTCCTGACCGAGGACGGGTCGGGCGCCGAGCCAGACCGCCGCCGCCCGCAGCTCGGCCAGATCGTCGATCCGGCGGAGTTCGCTCGCGGCATCGCGCTCGGCCGCTGCCGCAGCCGCCGGACTCTCCGGAAACAGCAGCCGCGACCGCAGCAGCACCAGCCGCGTCGCCATGACCAGCCAATCCGCACGGCGCTCGATCGCGACCCGGTCGCCGAACTGCGCCATCGCCGCCACGAACTGCTCCGCCAAGGCGAGGATCGACATGCGCCCAAAGTCGATCCTCTGCCGCTCCGCGAGGTCGAGCAGCAGGTCCATGGGTCCGTCGAACCCTTCGAGATGCAGCACCGGGACGCCCGATACCCGGAGGGGGCTCTCCCAATCCTCCCAGGCGGGATCATCGGCAACCGGCGGGAGAGAAGCGCCGTCCATCCCCTGCCCTCTCAGTCCAAGGAGCGCGGTTGCAGATCAAACCGCAGCGCTGGCCATCGCCGGCCAAGTTCCGCGATCGCCGCCTGCGGTGTCTCCTGCGCCGTGAAGAAGCTGTAGCCGACCACCTGATGACCACGCGGCAGGCGACGCCCTGCCGTCGCCCCCGGCCGCTCGGCCACCTGCCGTGGGCTGTCGGTGATGCCCCAATGCGCTGTCAACCAAGCCAGGGCAGCGGGATGTTCCGGACCGCGCGCAAGGATCGTCATCGGCACTGGCAACAGGCTGTGGAGATCGAAGGGACCGGCATCGCCTGCATCGCCGGCCGGCGACCCCGCCGTTTGGGCGGCGAAGGCGTGGCCGGCACCACCGGGGGCGCGGCCGGTTTCGGGTCCCAGGGGAACCGAACCTCCATCAGAGGTCGAGGGCCCCGGCCGGGCTTTCGGTGACGAGGCCCGCCCGCTGCACATAGCCGCGCATGGTCCGCAGATCGCGGTGGCGGGTGTGGCGCATGATGTCCTCATCGCGCACCCCCTTGCCATAGGCTTCGGTGATGAAGCAGCAGATCGAGCGTCAACGGCGCGGCTTTGACAACCGGCCGCCCTTGTGTGCGCAACAACCCTTCGAGCGGCCCGCGAATATCCCGATGCGCCGCGTTCCAGGGCAGATCATTGAAGCGGTGCATCTTGGCGAGTGCCGCAAGCCGGCGGCGGATCGTCGTCGGCGCCTTGTCGGTGAGGCTCGCCAGATAGGCGCCGACCACGGCGGGCGCCGCCGGGACGGCCACGAAGCCCATGCGCTCGCACCAGGCGGCGTAATGCGCCCAGTCGGACCGATAGGCGCGCAGGGTCGCCGGCGCCGAGGCCTGGCGTGCAAGGACCGCCGCCTCGTCCAGCGCCGCCCGACCCGCTGCCGTGAGCGCGCTCAGAACGGGTGCCGGCACGGCTGTCAGGCTTCCTCGGTCAGGATCGGTAGCGGCTTCATCCATGGCGCGAGGAAAGCGCGTCTTATCGTTGAAAACTAGCGGATTATGTCGGCCGCGCGCGCTATGGGGGGTTATCACGTATTGATGAGTGCTGTCGCATCCGAGCATGCCGCCTCCGTCGGATCGCAGCGTTCAGTTCTGAGGGGGAACATCTTGTTGGAAAGGCTCTGGTCGACCATCTCAAGGGAGCATTCTGGGCTATCTCAGAACCGCCGATTAGGCGTTGGGCGCCATCGGTGGGTTCCTATCGAGCCGGCTCGACCTCCACTCTATCCCACTTAAGGAGCTTGATTGTGGCACGCATACTGTTTGTTGGGCAGAAGCCCGAAACCGTCGATTACTCCGACCTCTCGCTGCCGCCAGGGTTTAACGCCGAAAAAATCCAAGCGGGCATCGACATCGCGAAGGCGACGATGACTGAGCGCGGCTGGGACGCCGACCTCTGCATGATCGCCCCCGACGATAGCGGCATGGCGATGTTGGCCACACAGTTGGCGAAAGCGGCCTACGACTGTGTCGTGATCGGCGGCGGCCTGCGTCTTCCACCTAAGAGCCTGCCGTTCTTCGAGAGGGTTGTGAACGCTGTCCACCAGGGCGCGCCGCAGGCGGCAATCGCGTTCAACACCCATCCCGAGGATACAGCGGCGGCTGCGGCGCGGTGGATCGGTGCAGATTGACGGCGAGGCACGTGCGACAACTTGCTGGCTCGGCTTTCCTTTCGACAAATGAGTTTTCCGGGAGCTACGGTTGAGCTCGACGCCAAGGATCAAACTCAGAGGCCTGAAGTCGCGAGCGGGTGCTATTGCGCCCAAGGCGTGGTCCTGAGAGCCATCGTAGTCAACACGCAAGAATTGACGGTATGTTGAGGTTGCCCTTTTCCTCATAGCCGCGGACATGAATGTTGTTGTGGTTGGTGCGGCGAAATGTCAACGAGGATCGCATCCCCACCCTTTAAAAAGGACACGCTGTCGGGCTCCGTCCGATGCGTCATGCGAACCTTCTGGGCCGCAGCTTCGACCATCGTGGACGGGAGGGCGTCCAGCGTCCATCAGGGAACCTCTCCTTCTGCGGCCACGAGCCTGGCTCGCAGGTTTTCGTTTTCAGCCTCAAGCGCGGCGAGACGCTCCTGCAGCGGCCGCACAGCGACTGCAATCTCTGCCTCAGTGAACCGCCGTGTAATGTGCTGTGGACAGTTCCAATCGAAGGCCACGAGGCGGAACTTCAGCATTCGCTCAGGCTTTGCTCGATATCCCGGCATCTGGACGAGGTCCGCCAGATCCGGATCGACCTCGAGCGGGATAGTCTCGACATGCGTGTAGATCTTGAGCCGGGTGCGCGCCGCGTAATCCATCAGGAAGAGGGTCGCGCGATCGTCGGCGGCTAGATTACCAACGCTGATGTATTGACGGTTGCCACGGTAGTCCGCGAAGGCCAGCGTCTTTTCATCCACGACCTTCAGGAACCCGGCTGGCCCGCCACGATGCTGGACATAGGGCCAGCCTGTCTGTGACACCGTCGCCATGTAGAAGCTGTCGCGCGCCTCGACGAAAGCTATCTCGTCGGCCGTGAACCGATCGAACTCCCGATGGCCCTTGAAGTCTTGCCACATCTGGTCACTGCCCATGGCTGCCTGAACAGCACGGACACTCGGCGTTGCGGCAATATCGAGGAACCCATAAGACATAACTTGGCCTCCAACCGGAACCGGGCCGGCCGCCCGCTGGGAACCGCCGGACCGCCTTCTCGCTACGCTGCTTCAGCCGCCCGAACCACCGGGAAATCGATGTCCGTGTCCGCCATGATATTCAGCAAATTGGTGAAGACGTTTTCGGCGATGACCGCGATGATCTCCACGACCTGGCCCTCGGTGAAGCCGGCATCGCGAACCGCCTTGACGTCGGCGTCGTCCACGTGGCCCCGCTCAAGGACGACCTTCGCGGCAAAGCGCACCGCAGCGTCTGCCTTGGCATCACCCGACTGACCCTTTCGGTTCAGAGCAACTTCTTCCGGCGTGATCTTGGCGAGGTTCAGGCCGAGATAGGTGTGGGCCGAGAGGCAGTAGTCACAGCCGTTCACCTGCGCCACCGCCGGGGCGATGCGCTCGCGGGTCTTGACGTCGAGTGTCTTCATCAACGCGCCGTTGTTGGCGGCAAAACCCTGGAGGGCAGCCGGGCTGCTGGCGATCAGCCGAAAGAGGTTGGGGACGGTGCCGAGTTGCTTGTGGATGGCGTCCAGGACGGGCTTGGACGCTTCGGGGACATCATCGCGGGCGGGGATAGTCAGGCGCGACATTGGATTTCCTTCCTCACGACCAACCCAGGGAGCCCCTGGTATCCCATCTACATAGTGCCTTCCGTCCGTCCGCATAATCTAGTAGATTCGGAAGGGATATTACCATCTGATGGGATAGTTCTTGGACCGGTTTGAAGCAATGGCGACCCTTCTCCGGGTTATGGACACGGGCAGTTTCTCCGCGGCCGGCAGGGCGTTGAGCATGCCGTTGACGACTGTGAGCCGGAAGGTCAGCGAGCTCGAAGCCCATCTCGGAACGCGCCTTTTGCTGCGAACCACACGTACGATCGCGCTGACGGATGCCGGCGCCACCTACGTCGCGTCCGCGAGACGCATCCTTGATGAGATCGACGAGACTGAGCGAGTCGCCGCAGGGGAATTCCGTACGCCGCGCGGTGAATTGGTCCTGACGGCACCGCTGCTGTTCGGCCGGCTCCACATACTTCCGATCGTGACCGAGTTTCTCGCCGCTTATCCCGAGATCAACGTTCGGCTGCTTCTGTCGGACCGCAATCTCCATTTGCTCGACGAGCATATCGACATGGCCGCGCGGATCGGGATTCTCCCGGATAGTAGCATGGTCGCCACACGTGTCGGATCCATGCGGACCGTCGTGTGCGCCAGTCATGAATTCCTCGCGGCGCACGGATCGCCTGTGCGACCCGAGGAGCTGGTCGCTCTGCCCAGTATCGCGTTCGCCTTTGAAACGCCGGCCGCGACGTGGTCATTCCGATCGAAGGACAACCCGAAAGACACGGTCGATGTCCCCATCGGACCCAGATTGTCTGTGTCCTCGGCCGAAGCCGCCGTCTGGGCCGCAACGCAGGGCACAGGTGTCACGCGCGTGCTTCACTACCAATGCGCCGATGCAGTCCGGAATAAGGCATTGCGCATCATATTGTCCGAGTTTGAGCTCGCGCCGCTCCCGGTCCATTTGATGCATACCGCGCGCGGCGCATTGCCGTCGAAGATGCGGGTCTTTCTCGACTACGCGACGACGCGGTTGAGAGAAAGAATAGCCGCGCTCGGATAGCGCAGGCGGCTGCATGGGCAACCACCTGCGCCGCGACAGTGTGGGATCGACCGCCAGATTGTTCGTCTCCTCCGGATCCCGACTGAGGTCGTAGAGTTCCAGGTCGTTATGCGCGACCAGCGCTTCATAGGTCGCGGGGGTATTGAAATCGATCGGCGCGAAATAACGGCTGAAGCGGTATCGCCCGTCGAAGACGCTGCGAATGGCGCAGCGATTGCCGAAATCCGGCGGACGCTTGAGCAGATCGGCCATCTTGGCATGCCGCGGCGCCGAGGAGCGCAGATAATTCTCGTTCAGCGCCGCCCATTTGGCATCCTGAAATGTCAGCATATCATAATTGAACAAGGCGGGCGATCGGCATCGCGGCGGCTTTGCCCTGTACCATCTCGCCCGGTAAATCCGAATTGACGTACATGACGTCATCCGGATTGACGAAATTGACGGCGAGGAACCAAGGCTTGCCCTGGGCGCGAAGCGCCTCGCCCAGAGTTCTGAACCAGTGTGTCGTGAAGGCGGTGGTGGTTTCGTCATATTGGTAGCCGCCGAGCGTCGTATCAATGATATCGCCGACGCCGAAGAAATCGTCGAATCCATAGGACTGGATGATCTGGCGATAATCCGCGAGCGGCGCGTCGATGGCGTGATCGGCCTGGAGACCTTTCCCGCCGTTAGGTTGAATAAGAAACTCTTCTCAACACGACCGAGCCGCGCGTATCGGGCACCGTCTACCTACAACGGATATGTCCGGCAAACGGCGTTGTCGAGCTTTGCCGTTGCGAATGCCGCACGACGGCTTTCGGTGTAATTGATACTTCACCGAGACCGACGCAATAGTGATTGTAGACCGCGATTTGTAGGGGCGCTCACGTATTTGTGACATCCGTTTGATAGTCGGATCGTTCCGCATTCCTTTAGTTGAGAGTATGAGTTTTGCGCTAACAAAATTAGCCACCGACATTTATGCAAAGTCGTACAGCCCGATTGAGACCTCCTTTTTATAAAGTTTCCTAGCCACGGGCGAAAACCAGTCGTTAGAACATCGAATTGGCGGTCTGAACTTTGGTATTCTTCCGTCGGACTGATAGTGCAGTTGACTACATCACGCAGCACGCGAAAAACGGCAAGCCCTTCTTCATGAATATCAACTTCATCAAGATGCACAACCCCACCAACGCGAGCGCCGATTTCGCCGGAAAGTCCCACGACCAAACGTTCCATGTGGTCAAGATCGCCTTTCCCCGCGGTGATGCGGCCAGCCTGATGCTTGGTTTCAACGCCAGGGGGAAGATCACCGGCATCACGCTCATGAGCATGGCGGGAGACTGAGGCAGCGAGGACACACGTAACGCAGGAACTTTGCCCGGCAGCCTCGGCAAAGTATGCGCTGGAAACCTGAATGACGAGCGGATGAGATGACACAATCCCCATTGTCCGGAACGGCGGAGGCACGGCGACTGACAGAGGCGCGTGAGAAGCTGAGACCCTGGAGGCTGTGGGGACCCTATCTCAGCGAGCGTCAATGGGGCACAGTCCGGGAGGATTACAGCGAGAATGGGGATGCGTGGAACTACTTCACCCACGATCATGCCCGGTCGCGTGCCTACCATTGGGGGGAGGACGGTCTCGCCGGAATTTGCGACGACAAGCAACGGCTATGTTTTGCACTCGCGCTGTGGAATGGCAGGGATCCAATCCTCAAAGAGCGAGCCTTCGGCCTCACCAACGGCGAGGGCAACCACGGGGAGGACGTAAAGGAATGCTATTTCTACCTCGATAGCACCCCCACCCATTCATACATGAAGTACCCTCTATAAATACCCGCAGGCGGAATTTCCCTACCTGGACCTCATCCAAACTAACGGCCGTCGCGGCCGCCTCGATCCCGAATATGAGTTACTTGATACCGGTGTTTTCCGCGAGGATCGGTATTTCGACGTCTTTGTCGAATACGCGAAAGCGTCGCCGGCGGACGTCCTCATTGAAATCAGTGTGTGCAACCGTGGGCCGGACGAGGCAACGGTCTTTGTGCTGCCAACGCTGTGGTTTCGTAATCTCTGGTCCTGGTGGCCGGATGAGCCGAAACCGTCCTTACAAGCAGTCTCCGGGCGAGCCGGATCCGCCGCGATAAAGGCGAGCGACGCGACGATTGGGAGCTACACGCTCTACTGCGAAGGGCAGCCAGGCCTGCTGTTCACGGAGAACGAGACGAACAACCGCCGCCTGTTCGGCACGGCTAATCCGACCCAGCATGTCAAAGACAGCATCAATGACTACGTCGTGGCGGGACGCCAGGACGCGGTCAACCGCGACGGCACCGGAACCAAGGCGGCCGCCCATTACGAGCTACGCATCGGCGCCCGCGAAACGGCGCGCATCCGGCTGCGGTTGGTGAAGGACTTGGACAGGTACGCTAGAGCCATTTGGCGCGCCTTTCGCGGAAACCTTCACGGCACGGCGGCGGGAAGCTGACGAGTTTTACGGCGCGATGACACCCGCCGGCGCAAACGAGGACACCGCGAATGTCATGCGACAGGCGCTCGCGGGAATGATGTGGAGCAAGCAGTATTTTCATTTTGATGTTGCCATGTGGCTGAGGGAGCATGGTCTTGATATGTTGCGGCCGCCATTGAACCATATGCGGAATGCCGAATGGTTCCACATGGTGAGCGACCATATCATCTCCATGCCGGACAAATGGGAATATCCGTGGTTCGCGGCATGGGATCTCGCGTTTCAGGCGATCGCCCTTGCCGCCGTCGATGTAGACTTCGCCAAGGACCAGATCGACGTGCTGCTCATGGGAAACCATCTCCACCCTACCGGGCAAATCCCCGCCTATGAATGGAACTTTAGCGACGTCAACCCACCGGTTCACGGCTGGGCCACGATCTTTCTCTATCGGACCGAACAGGCGGTGCATGGCACAACCGACCTTGCTTTTCTCAAGCGGGTGTTCGGAAAACTGACGGCTAATTTTGGCTGGTGGATCAACCGCAAAGACCGCTTCGGCAGGAACCTCTTCGAAGGTGGCTTCTTAGGGCTGGATAACATCGGCGTTTTTGACCGCAGCGCACCTCTGCCGACGGGTGGCTACCTCGACCAGGCGGACGGCACCGCGTGGATGGCCCTCTATTCTCAGAATATGACTGAGATCGCCGTTGAACTGGCAGCCCATGACCCGGCCTATGAGGAACTCGCGTCGAATTTCCTCCTTCACTTTGGTCTGATTGCCCGCTCGATGAACGCGATCGGTGCGAACGGCATGTGGGACGAGGAGGACGGCTTTTACTATGATGTCCTTCGCCTTCCTGACGGTGGCGGTGACCGGCTGAAGGTGCGGTCGATGGTCGGGCTGCTTCCCATTTGCGCCGTCAGCATCGTGGAGCGGTGGCAGCGAGAAAGCGTGCCCAGGCTCACCGCCCATATGTTCGAACGTCTGCGGCGGATGCCGGAGCTTGGCGCTGCGGTCCATGCGACCGGCCCAGGACAATACGGCGTCGCGGACAGGGGGATTATCGCTCTCGTCGATGAGGGGCGGCTGCGCAGGATTTTGAGCCGGATGCTCGACGAAAACGAATTCCTAAGCCCCTGTGGAATTCGGGCGCTGTCGCGCCACCACGCTGATCATCCTTATTCGTTCTGGGTCGGGCGTCAGGAATATCAGGTCAACTACCTTCCGGCTGAATCGGATAGCGGGATGTTCGGCGGCAACTCCAATTGGCGCGGCCCTGTCTGGATGCCCGTCAATGCGTTGCTCATTCGGGCGTTGCTGCAGTACCATCTCTACTACGGCGACAGTTTCAAAATCGAGTGCCCGACTGGATCTGGCAATCTGATGAATTTGTTTGAAGTCGGCAGGGAGATCGCCGATCGGCTGACGCGGATATTCTTGCGCGATGAGGCGGGAAAACGACCGGTCCACGGAGGGACTGAGATTTTTCAGAATGATCCCCATTGGAGGGACCACCTGTTGTTCTACGAATACTTCCATGGCGATAACGGTGCTGGCATCGGCGCCAGCCACCAGACCGGATGGACTGGCCTCGTCGCGTCACTGATCGAACTCTTCGGCCATCTCGATGCCGAGTCCTATCTCGCGGCTGGGAAAACCGCGGCGTTCCGAAGCAAATGATGGCCCGTCGGATGGGTCTGTTCCCGACATCGTCGCGAAGAGCGCCATAATCCGGAGGGCACAGTGGCATGGCGCAACCGCGAATGGCCGACGGCGGCAGCGCGTTCGGACTCTGTGAGGCTGGATCGATTGATGGACGCGCATACTACGGACGAATTGCGCGACGGAACAACGGCGGCACACGCCGAAATGCTTTCCCTGCTCCGCGGGCTCGCGAAAGCCGCTCCGTCGCGGCAGCCCGGCTCGAAGGGCTGAAGCTTGTCGAAACCGACGGCAATAGGACCCGCGCGCGCCTATTGTTCTTGACAGAGCTGCGGTCCCTTCCTGATACTTCACCAAATGGTGAAGTATCAGGAATCACAACTCAACCGGACATTTGCCGCACTCGTCGATCCAACGCGGCGGGCGATCCTCGCTCGCCTCGAGCAGGAGGGAAGCATGTCCATAGGTGAACTCGCACGCCCCTTCGCGATCAAGCTTCCGGCGGTGATGAAGCACCTCGACGTCTTGGGCACGGCCGGGCTCATCACGCGTTCGAAGAGCGGCCGAACCGTCGCGGTGCGTCTTGCACCGGAGCCCATGCAGGAGGCAGTGGACTGGCTGCTGCGCTACGAAATCGTGTTTCGTTATGCCACATCAGGGCACAAAACTTCGCTGGCCTACAAATAAGCGTTCGATGGCCTCTTAAGGAAGGTTCCACACAGAGTGCGACAGACCCTTTCCGGGGCATGGCTCCTGATCATCGGCGTCTATGAAGACCCTGCAGCTTGACCCGCTCCATCGTCCTTGTCCGCCATCCGGCGGTGGCGGGCGGCGCGGGGCTTTGCTACGGCCGGCTCGACCTGCCGCTCGCCGACCAAGCGAGCATCGCGGCGATCGTGGCGGCACTCGCGCCGATGCGTGGAGCGATGATCCATACGAGCCCCCTCGCCCGCTGCCGTGCCGTCGCCGATGCGCTGGCCGAGGCATGGGGCCACGCCCCGCCCGTCAGCGATGAACGATTGCGGGAGATGGATTTCGGCGCCTGGGAGGGCTTGCCCTGGGACGAGATCCCCCGTGTCGATCTCGATCGATGGGCGGGCGACCTCATGGGCTTCGCGGCGCCGGGCGGTGAGACGGGTACGGCGCTGGTGGCGCGGGTCTCGGCTTTCTGGCGGATGCTGGTGGTGCTGCCGGGCGCGCATGTCGTCATCGCCCATGGCGGGCCGTTGAAGGTGCTGATGGCGCTCGCCGAGGGCCGGCCGGTGGATCTCTCACGGCCGACGCTGGCGCTGGGCGGTGTCTATCCACGTCGAGGGCTGAACGCTCACCCGGCTTAAACGCCACTAAAGGCCCAACGCAAGGACTCCCCGCCGCGACACGGCGCCCCCGTCCAAACCGCCAAATCACCATTTGACAGCCCCGGCATCGCTTCCTAACCTCCGCCTGGGAATTGTTCCGACAATTCCCGCTATGCGTTGCCGCCGACAACAAAAGAGCAAAAAGAGCGGAAGCCAGATGGAGTTGCAGCCGCCGAAGGCGCGGAGCTACGAGCATATCGTCAGGGCCGAGAATATCAGCCTGTCCTACGGCAAGGTTCGTGCCCTGTCGGGGATCGACCTCGCGATCGGCCGCAACGAGATCGTCGGGCTGATCGGCGACAACGGCGCCGGCAAATCCACCCTCATCAAGGTGCTGACCGGCGTCGTGCGGCCCACTGCCGGCAAGCTTTACATCCGCGATCAACTGGTCGACTGGGCGCGCTATTCGGTGCGGGAAGCCCACCGCCTGCGGTTCGAGACGGTCTATCAGGAAAAGTCGCTCGGCGAGAAACAGCCGCTCTGGCGCAACGTCTTCGTCGGCCGCCAGATCACCAACCGGTTCGGCTTCATCAAGGTGGCTGAGGAACGGCGGATCGCCAATGATATCCTGAAACGCCAGCTCGGCTTTCGCGGCGTCGGTATCGACGCCGATTCGCACGATCTCCAAACTCTCCGGCGGCGAGCGCCAGGGCATCGCCATCGGCCGCGCGATGCATTTCGATTCCGACCTGATCATCCTCGACGAGCCGACGGTCGCGCTCGCCATCAGCGAAGTGCGCAAGGTGCTCGACTTCGTGCGCTCGATCAAAACCTCCGGCCGCGCCTGCATCTATATCGAGCACAACCTCGCCCATGTGCACGAGCTCGCCGACCGGCTGGTGGTGCTGGATCGCGGGCGCATCGTCGCCGATATCCAGCACCGGGGAGATGAGCCTGGAGGCAGCTGACGAAATTCCTGATCGACCTGCAACACAGCGGCCATGCCGTGGGTCCGGCCTGATGAGCACGCATCTGCCGACGAAGGCCCGGTCAGCGGCCAAGCCGCCGGGCTTCTGCCGCGGCTCGGCGCGGGTCGAGGGTCTGCCGATCATCCTCGTCTTCGTGATGCTGGTCGGCTTCTTCATGGTCGCGGCGCCGGAAGTCTTTCTCGGCTGGCCGATCTACCTCTCCTTCCTGACCACCGTGCCGCCGATGCTGGTGCTCTCGATCGGGCTCACGCATCGTCGTCGCGGCCGGCGAGATCGACCTGTCCTTCCCCTCGACCCTCGCCTTCGCCGGCTTCCTGTTCTCGTGCTGCGAGACGCAGCTGGGCATGCCCGTGGCTCGGCCTGGCGGCCGCCCTCGCCGGCGGCGCGCTTGATCGGCGTCGTCAATGGCGTGCTTGGTCGCCGTCGTCGGCATCCCCTCCATCATCGTCACCATCGGCACGCAGTTCTTTTGGGCGGGAGCGGCGTCCATCCTTTCCGGCGGCATGTCCGACGCGTTGCAGGAACTGCACGGCAGCGTGATCTACAGCGATCTTCGCCGGCGACCTCTTCGGCGTCTGCCCGATGCAGGCGGTCTGGGCGCTCGGCGCTCGCCATCTTCATGTGGTTCATCCTCAACCGCCATCGCTTCGGCGAGCATGTGCTGTTTATCGGTGACAGCCGCAGGTGGCGCGGGTCGCGGGCATCAATGTCGTGCGGGAGACGATGAAGCTCTTCACGCTGATGGGCGTGCTGGGCGGGTTTCGCGGCAGTGCTGCTGACGATCGAGAATCTGAATTACTTCTCGACCCAGGGCCAGGGCTATCTGCTGCCGGCGCTGGCGGGCGTCTTCATCGGCGGCACCTCGGTCTTCGGCGGCACGGCGACCATGGTCGGCACGTTCTTCGGCACCTTCATCATCGGCATGCTGGAAGCGGGCGTCGTCGCCACGGGCATTGCCGGCTTCTGGGTCCAGGCGATCGAAGGCGTCGTCTTCGTCGCCGCGGTCGTCCTGCATCTGCTCGTGGAAAGCCCGGCCAGGCTGCGCGCGCTAAGCGGCATGGTCGGCCTGCGGCGGCAATAGGGCGCGGAATGGCTGCATCGGTTTTCGCGTGATCGCCCGTGAGAGGCGACACGCTCATCAAGGGGAGACGAAGATGACCAAGACGAGGATGGCGCTACTGGCGGGGGCCGGGCTGCTCACGCTCGGATGGGCGGCCGGGGCGCAGGCGACCGAACCGACGACCTCCGGCCCGCTCGGCGCGGGCATGACGATGTATATGCAGATGGGCGGCAATGCGGGCGATGGCGCCACGCTCGCGCGGCAGACCGGGGCCGCCGATGCCGCCCACGCCTTCGGCATCAAGGTGATCGAGCAGTTCTCGGCCTGGAACCCAGAGACGATGCTCGACCAGTTCCGCCAGGCGATGGCGGCGCGGCCGACCTGCATCGGCATCACCGGCCATCCGGGTGATGCGGCCTTCGACCCGCTGATCGCCCAGGCGGAAGGGGAAGGCACGCGGGTCACGGTGGGCAACACGCCGCTGCCGACAGCGGAAGCGACCTATGGCGCGAAGGGCACCGGCTATGCGGGCGTCGACCTCTATATCGGCGGTGAGATCACGGCGCAGGCGATGCTGGCGGCGGGGCTGAAGGCGGGCGACGAGGCGCTCGAATACGGCGTGTTCAATGAGACGACGCGCAGCCAGTCGGACCGTGGGCTGCGCGATACGCTGGTGAAGGCGGGCGTCAAGGTGACGGAGCTGAACATCTCCCCGCAGGTGGATTCGGATTCCTCGCTGGCCGTGCCCATTCTGGTGGCGTTCATCGAATCACACCCGCAGCTGAAGGCGATCGGCACGCAGCATGGCGGGGTGACGGGATTCATTCCCCAGGCTCTGCGCCAGGTGGGCAAACAGCCAGGGCAGATCATCGTCGGCGGCATCGACCTGGCACCGAGCACGATCGCGGGCTTGCAGGAGAAATACATCACGGCAACCTTGGACCAGCAGCTTTATTTGCAGGGCTTCCTTCCAGTCATGCAATGTGTGCTGTCGTCGCGGTATCATTTCGCCGGGTTGAATATCAATACGGGCGCGGGCGTGGAGACGCCAGCAACGATCGACGCGCTGATTCCGCTGATCAAGCGCGGCATCCGCTAAAGCGGAATAGTAAGCTCCGAACGAACAGATTCCGATTTAGCACTGAATTTCCGGCGGCCTGAGCGGGCCGCCGGCCGTCTTATCCATCTTTTGGGTTATATTTCGGGCCGCGATCTACCTAAATAGCATGAGCCTGTTAAAATTTCCCAAATAGGACTCTTGACGAAATCGTTAAAAACACGATTTTGAAGCCCGACAATTAATCCCGCTCACAGCGATATTGCGAGATGGCAATGAGGCTGCAAACGATTCCGCAACCCCTCCCCGAGCTGCCCGAGATCTGGGGGAAGCCGAATCTGAACGGCCCCAGCGTCACCTATCGCCTCGATAAGAGTGACTCGGTAAACATCGAGGAAATCAATCGCTGGATCGAGACGCATCAGGTTGCCTGCTGGGTCGAGAGAATAACGGATCACCACGGTGAGACCGTGTTCTGGGACTACCGGATGGAGCTTGATTATCTGATCGTGCTGGCCCGGCAAGGCGTGCCGCGCTTCCGGCTGTGGCGCCACAAATGAGTCCCGCGCCGCACGCCGTTTGAGCGGTTGCAGCATCGCTACAGCGCCGCGAAGATGTTATAATACCACAAACCCGCCGTATTTCACCTATCTCGACACGGCGGCCAGAACCAGCAGCACCGCGCATTCGGCCAGTTGCTCCGTGGCCCCCAGGGTATCGCCGGTATAGCCGCCGAGCTGGCGCGCCCCCAGGCCCGCCATCGCCGCCGCCACCAACAGCGCCGCGAAGACCGCCTCCAGCACGGCATGCGCGGGTTCCAGCCCCAGGCATGGCAGCAGCGCGATGCCCCAGCCGATCACGACCCGCCGCCGGTCCAGAACGCCGAGGGCGGCCGCCAGCCCGCCGGGCCGCGCGGGCGCGGAGAGCAGCACCACGCCCGGCATGGCCGCCCGCCCCAGCACCGCCGCCGTGATGAGCGCGGGCGCCGCCAGACGCGGCTCGGCGAGTTGGGCGAGCGCGCCGGCCCGCAGCCCGACCGAGGCGATCAGCGCCAGCCCGCCGAAGCTGCCGATGCGGCTGTCCTTCATGATCAGCAGGCGCTTTTCGGGCGAGGCACCGCCGCCGATGCCGTCCGCCGTATCGGCCAGCCCATCCTCATGGAAGCCGCCCGTCGTCACCGCCATGGCGATCACCGCCAGAAATCCGCTGAGCCAGGGCGAAAGCCCGCCCCGCCAGGCCAGGCCGTAAGCCGCCGCACCGATCGCGCCGACCGCCAGGCCCACGACCGGCCAGGCCCAGACGGATACACCCGTGGAAGAGCCCGCCGCCCCGCGCGGCAGCGGCAGCCGGGTCAGCAGCCCGAAGGCGGCGACCAGATCAGCGACCGCCGGCAACGCCTGCCTCGGCGAAGGTCGCCATGCCGCTATGGCAGGCGATGGCCGCTCGCAGGATACTGACCGCGAGCGCCGCGCCCGAGCCCTCACCCAGCCGCATGTCGAGGTCGAGCAGCGCCGGCCGCCCCAACTCCCGCACCAGACGCCGATGCCCGGCTTCCGCCGAGACATGGCCGATCATCGAGTGGTCGAGCCCGCCGGGCAGCAGCTTCGCCGCGGGTGCCGCCGCTGCCGAGCAGACGAAACCGTCGAGCAGCACGGGAATGCTGTGCCGCCGCGCGGCAAGCACCGCGCCCAGAATCGCCGCCGTCTCCCGCCCGCCCAGGCGGCGCGCGACCTCCCACGGGTCGGATGCCGCCTCGGCATGAAGTGCCAGCGCCCGGTCCACCACGGCGGCCTTTCGGGAGACGCCTGCGGCGTCGAGGCCGGTGCCGCGCCCGGCCCAATCGGCGCCCGCGCCGCCGAACAGCGCGGCTGCCATGGCGGCCGCCGCCGTCGTGTTGCCGATGCCCATTTCGCCGAGGCAGAGCAGGTCCGTCCCCGGCACCACCGCGTCAAAACCCGCGCTGAGCGCGGCGCGGAACTCGGCCGGCATCATCGCCGGCGCCGCCGTGAAATCCGCCGTCGGCTGGTCGAGCGTGATCGGCACGACCGAAAGCGCCGCACCCACCGCTGTCGCGATCTGGTTGATTGCCGCCCCGCCGGCCTGGAAGTTGGCGACCATCTGCGCCGTCACCTCAGCCGGGAAGGGCGACACGCCCTGCGCCGTTACGCCGTGGTTGCCGGCGAAGATCAGCACATCCACCTGGTCGAGGCGCGGCATCTCCCGCCGCTGCCAGCGCGCGAGCCAGCCGGCCGCTTCCTCCAACAGGCCGAGGCTGCCGGCGGGTTTCGTGAGCTGTGCCTGGCGCCGGGCAACCGCATCGCCAGCGGCCTCATCCGCCAGCGGCAAATCCCGCAGAAGCTCGGTCAGGAAGTCGGACGGGCGCGTCATCATGGGCACGGATTCTCTTGTGCGATCAGGTGAAAGAAGCTGCCGGTGATCTGGCCTCGGCAGCTGCCGGCCGGCCCCAACGTCGTTCCATGGGCGTCGGCCAGTTGAGCGAAGGGCGCGTCTCCACCAGCGGCGAGGACGGTCGCGTAATGGAACTCATGGCCGCGTAGCATCGTGCCCGCCGGCCCGAGCGCGCCCTCGGCCAGCAATTCGGCCCGCCGGTAGCCAAGGTGCAGCCGCCGCTTGGCGAAGCTCGTCTCATGGTCGAGCAGCCCGGCCATCTGATGGCGCTGCCCGGCGGCATCCGTCAATGCCCGGCCGAGCACCATGTAGCCGCCGCATTCCCCGTGAACGGGCCGCGTCTCAGCGAAACGCCTCAATCCGGCGCTGAAGCGCGCCGCCGCCGCCAGCGCCGCCGCATGCAGTTCGGGGTAGCCGCCCGGCAGCCAGCAGGCGTCGCAATCCTGCGGTGGAGGCTCGTCCGCCAAGGGCGAGAAGGCGCGGATCTCGGCGCCCGCCGCGCGCCAGCCCACCAGCAGATGCGGGTAGAGGAAGGTGAAGGCGGCATCCCGTGCCACCGCGATGCGCTGGCCCGGCGGTGTGATCGCGGTGACGGGCACGCCGCCGGCACTGACCGGCGCGGCCAGCGCCAGGATGGCGTCCAGATCGAACCGTGCCTCGGCCACCTCTGCCAGCCGTGCGATCCGGGCCGCGAGATCCGCCGTCTCCCCGGCCTGGACGAGACCCAGATGCCGCTCGGGCAAAGTGAGCGCCGCATCGCGCGGCAGGCTGCCGAGCACGGGCAGGCCGATCGCCGCCATGGCCGGGCGGATGCCGGCCTCATGCCGCGCGCTGCCGAGGCGGTTGAGGATGATGCCGGCGACGGAGACACCCGGCTCGAAGCCGATGAAGCCGCGCGCGGTGGCGGCGGCCGTCTGCGATTGGCCGGAGACATCCAGCACCAGCAGGACGGGCAGACCCCAGCGCGCGGCGAGGTCGGCCGCCCGTCCGGCCTGCCCGGCCGGGCCAACGCCATCAAAGAGACCCATGGAGGCTTCGATGAGCACCAACTCGACGCCCTCGGCCGTGGCGCCCAGCAAGGCGTCGAGCAGCACAGGCGGCATGGCCCAGCTATCGAGGTTGAAGACCGGCCGGCCGGTCGCCTCGGCATGGAAGCCAGGGTCGATATAGTCCGGGCCGGATTTGGCGACACCCACCCGCAGGCCACGCCGGCGGAGTGCTGCGGCAAGTGCCAGCGTGACCGTCGTCTTGCCGGAGCCCGATCGCGGGGCCGCGAGAATGAGGCCCCGCGCGGTCATCCCGGCGCGGCGACCAATTCCGGCCGCAACCGCTCCACCAGAGCCGCAATCCGCGCCCGCATGGTCACGATCGCGCCGATCACGATCAGCGCGGGAAATTCCTCGTCGCCCTCGCCCACGACCTCGGCGATATGGCCGAGATCCGTCACCGTCACGCTCTGTTCTGGCGTCGTGGCACCGATGATGAGCGCCGCCGGCAGCGTCGGGGCCATGCCGCCCGCCATCAGCCGGCGCGCGATCGTGCCGATGCGCCGCGCGCCCATATAGAGGACGATCGGCTGGCCGAGCCGCGCCATCGCTTCCCAGTTCAGGCTCGCATGCTGCGATTCGGCGCCATGGCCGGTCGCGAAGATGATCGCCTGATTGATGCCGCGCATTGTCGCCGGAATCAGCGCCGCCGCGAGCCCGGCGACCCCCGCCGTCATGCCCGGGATGACCCGGAACGGGATGCCAGCTTCGGCGAGCGCCAGCACCTCCTCCCCGCCACGGCCGAAGACGAAAGGATCGCCGCCCTTCAGTCGCAATACCCGGTGGCCGGCGCGGGCCTCCGCCACCAGCGCCGCCGAGATGGTCGTCTGCTCGGAGGATGGCCGCCCGCAGCGCTTGCCCGCCGGCACCAGCGCCGCGCCCGGCCGCGCCAGCGCGAGCACTGTCTCGCTCACCAAGGCGTCATGCAGCACGACATCCGCCTGGGCGAGCCCCGCTATGGCGTGCAGCGTGAGATGCCCCGCATCGCCGGGCCCGGCGCCGGCCAGCCAGACATGGCCGGGCGCGAAGCCCGGCAGCTCGCCCATCAGGCGCCGCAGCGCCTCCTCCACCGTCATCAACCGTCTCCACCCTCACCCGCCGCGCCCGCCCGATGCCGGAAACGGCGGACATAATCCGCGTCGTACAGCGCGCTCTCCAAGACCGCGCCCTCGCCCCCGAGCGCCGGCCCCACCAGGATCAGCGCCGTGCGCTCCACCGGCTCGGCCGCATGCTTCTCCATCAGCGTCCCGAGTGTGCCAGCGATGACCAATTCCTCGGGCCAGCTCGCCCGCGCCACGATCGCCGCCGGACAGGCCGCGCCATAATGCGGCAGCAGTGCCGCGACAACCTCCGCGAGGCGATGGACGGCCAGATGGATCGCAAGCGTCGCGCCCGTCGCCGCGAAGGCGGACAGCGTCTCGCCCGGCGGCATGGGCGTCGCCCGCCCGCCGATGCGGGTGAGCACAAGGCTCTGCGCGACGCCCGGCACTGTCAGCTCCCGCCCCAGCACGGCGGCGGCGGCAGCGAAGGCCGGCACGCCGGGCGTCAACGTCCAGGCGATGCCGAGGCGGTCGAGCCGCCGGGTCTGCTCGGCGACGGCGCTGTAGATCGAGAGATCGCCCGAATGCAGCCGCGCCACATCCTGCCCGGCCTCGTCGGCGGCCCGGTATTCCGCCTCGATCTCATCAAGGCTGAGCGGCGCGGTATCGATCAGCCGGGCGCCGGGCGGGCAATGCGCCAGCATCGCGGCCGGCACGATGGAGCCGGCATAGAGGCAGACTGGGCAGCGGGCGAGGATATCCCGCCCGCGCAGCGTCAGCAGATCGGCAGCCCCCGGCCCGGCGCCGATGAAATGGACGGTCACGGCGCCTCGCTTTCTGCCACCGCGCAGGTCACGCCGGCACCCGTGATGCGCGGCACGACCAGCCGCGCGCCCGGCCCGGCGGCCGAGAGCGCCGCCGCCTCCGCCACGGAGGCGAGGCCGACCTCGGCCTCCGCCCGCGCCGAGCGTGTAAGGCAGCGGCCCTGCACGCCGTGGAGCGCCGACCGCTCCACCCAGATGACCGAGAGGCCGAGCACCGAGGCGGCTTCGGCGATTGCCGGCTCGTCCCGCCTGAATTCCGGCACGGCAAGCGTCAAGGCCTCGCCAATGGCAGCCTCGGGGAGGTGGCGGACGGCATCCGCCAAGATCTTGCGTAACGCCCCAGCGGTGACACCCCTGCGGCAGCCAATACCAGCCACAATCATTCCTTTAGTGCCCGATATTGAAGCACGGTACGAGCCGGCACGAAGCCCTGCATGGCACCGAGCGGCGCCAGCCGCTCGATGCCGATCCGCGTCAGCCGGCCGCCCCAGCGCGCATGGCATTCCATCACCGCCCGCTCCGTCTCCAGCGTCACCGCATTGATCACCAGCCGCCCGCCGGGCGGAAGCGCCGCCCAGCAAGCCTCTGTAATGGCGGGATTGGCTGCCCCGCCACCGATGAAGATCGCATGCGGCGCGGGGAGGTCGGCCAGGGCTTCGGGCGCCGCGCCCACGTGAACCGCCAAGCCCGGCACGCCGAGCGCCGCCGCGTTGCGCGCGATCCGCGCGGCGCGGTCGGCCCGCGCCTCGATGGCGACCGCCTGACAGGAAGGGTGGCTCCGCATCCATTCGATCCCGACCGAGCCCGATCCCGCGCCGACATCCCACAGCCGCTCGCCCCGCAGTGGCGCGAGTGCCGCGATGGTCAGCGCCCGGATCTCGGCCTTGGTGATCTGGCCGTCCGTCTCGAACCAATCCTCGTCGAGCCCGGAGGAAAGCGGCAGCGCAGGGCCGCCCGCGACCTCCAGAGCCATCAGGTTGAGCGGCGCGATACGATCATGAACAGCCTTCATAGCTTTGAACGTAAAGCAATCCTCGTCCGAGCCGCCCATCGCTTCCAGCACCGTGACGCGGGTCTCGCCAAAGCCCCAGCGGGTCAGCAGTGCGGCGAGCGCCGTCGGCGTGGTGTGATCGGCCGAGAGTGCCAGGACCCGGACCCCGGGCTGAAGCAGCGGGCGGATCGCTTCCAGCGGGCGGCCGCAGAAGGAAATGGTCTCGACCTCCTGCAGGGCCCAGCCGAGCCGCGCGCAAGCGAGGCCGAAGGCCGAGGCCGTCGGCAGGCACAGCATCTCACCCGGCGGCACCGCGCGCGCGAGCGTGCCACCAATGCCGAAGCAGAACGGGTCGCCCGAGGCGAGCACCGCCACCGGGCTGCCCCGCCGCGCCAGGATGGCAGGGATGGCATCGGTCAGCGGGCTCGGCCAGGCCATGCGCTCCCCGCTGATGAGCGGCCGGGCGAGCGCCAGATGCCGCTCCCCACCCAGCACGAGGCGGGCTTCAGCGATGGCCGCGCGGGCGCGGGCGCCTAAGCCCTCGACACCATCCTCGCCGATGCCGACAATCGCCAGCCATGGGGCACGGCCTGCCATTACGGGTGCTGATTCTGGGTGGGACGGCCGAAGCCTCGGCGCTCGCGCGGCTGGTGGCCCGGGAGCCTGGGCTGGCGCCCATCCTCTCCTTGGCCGGACGCACCGCCTCGCCGCTGCCGACGCCCATCCCATGCCGCATCGGCGGCTTCGGCGGCGCGGACGGACTCGCGGCCCACCTGCGGAGCGAGGCGATCGATCTCCTGATCGATGCGACCCATCCCTTCGCCCATCAGATATCCATCAATGCGGCGCAAGCCGCCGTGCGGGCCAACGTCCCGCGTCTCGTTCTGTGCCGGCCGCCCTGGGCCGCCGGGCCGGGCGATGACTGGCGGATGGTGCCGGCGATGGAAGCCGCCGCCATGGCACTCGGCGAGGCGCCGCGACGTGTCTTCCTCACCATCGGGCGTCAGGAATTGCGGCCCTTCCAGGCGATGGCGGCGCATCACCATTACCTCATCCGCAGCGTCGATCCGCCCGACCCGGCTTTGCTGCCGCCGTGCGCGGAGGTCATCACCGCGCGCGGTCCATTCCCCGAGGCGGCCGAGCGCGCGCTGATGCAGCGCCACCGGATTGAGGTACTGGTGACGAAGAATTCCGGCGGCGCTGATGGCAAGCTCGTCGCCGCCCGCGCCCTCGGCCTGCTCGTGGTCATGGCGGAGCGCAAGCCCGCCCCGTCCGGCGAAACGGTCTCCGACCCCCATGCAGCGCTTGCCTGGCTCCAAGCTCATACGACCGCACGGCCGCGAGCCGCAGAGCCCGCCGCCGAGGACCGGGGCGCGTAGAGCCAATCCGCCCGGCCCTCGCCACGGCGGATGCGTCGGGTCTCGGCGGTGCCGATCAGCACCAGGCTGCGCATATCGGCGCGCGACGGATCGGCGGCGGACAGTGTCGTGATCTCCACCCGCTCATCCGGCCGCGTGATTGCGGTGGCGAAAGCCACCGGCGTCCCGGGCGGGAGAATGCCGCGCAGATGGTCGAAGGCCGCGCCCAACTGCCAGGGCCGCGCGCGGGAGATGGGGTTGTAGAGCGCCAGCGCGAAGCCGGCCGAGGCCGCCGCACCCAGGCGCTGCAACACCAGCTCCCACGGCTTCAGATTGTCGGAGAGCGAGACCACCGCGAAATCATGGCCGAGCGGCGCGCCCAGCCGGGCCGCCGCCGCCAGCATCGCCGTGATGCCGGGAACGACCGTCACCTCCAGACCGCGCCATGCGGCGGGGCCGGCCTCGACCGCTTCGAACACCGCGCTCGCCATCGCGAAAACGCCCGGGTCGCCGCCGGAGACGACGCCCACCGTCCGGCCCTCGGCCGCCAGCGCCAGGGCGTCGCGGGCGCGGTCCAGTCTCCTCGCGGTTGTCGGACGGATGATGGGACGGGCCGGACCGATCGCCTCCAGACGCCGCCAGCCGTTCGAGATAGGGGCCGTAGCCGAACAGGTCGGAGCAGCGGTCGAGCGCCGTCCGCGCCTCCGCCGTCAGCAAGGTCGAGATCGCCGGGTCCGAGACCGATGACGAAGAGCCGGCCGGTCATCGCGGACCCCGTCGGCCGGGCACGAGGATCAGCGAAAAATAGGGCGCCGTGCCATCGGCGACCTCGGCCAGCGGCATCATCCGCGATCCCGCCATCGTGCCGCGCTCGACATAGACGGCGCGGTCGGCACGGCCGAGCGCGGTCAGCACCGCCCGCGCCTTGGCGAGGTTGCGGCCGAGCTTCATGATCACCGCCGCATCGGCGCCGAGCAGCGCGCGATGCAGCGCCGCCTCCGTCATCGTGCCCGGGACGACGGACAGCACGTCCTCGCCATGGGTCATCGGCAGCCCCGCCTCGGCCCAGCAGCCGCTCATGCCGAGCACGCCGGGCACGATCGCCATGGGAAAACGGTCCCGCAGCCGGTCGAAGAGATACATGGAGGAGCCGTAGAAGAACGGATCGCCCTCGCAGAGCAGCGCCACGTCCAGCCCGCGCCCGAGCCGCGCCGCGATGGCGGCGGCGGCGGCGGCATAGCATTCGGCCATGGCATCGGCGTAGCGGGCGTCATCGCGCGGGATCTCGACTGTCATCGGATAGTCGAAGCGCAGCTCCTCGGCCCCGGCACGGATATGGCCCTCGGCGATGGCGCGTGCATGGCCACGCTGGCCGGACTTGGCAAAAAAAGCGACGACAGGCGCCTGGCCGAGGATGCGCGCGGCCTTGAGCGTCAGCAGTTCCGGATCGCCCGGCCCCATGCCGAGTGTGAACAGCGTGCCGGGTTGGGTGGCGGTCATTCGGCATCGCTCGCGAGCGCGTTGACGGCGGAGACCGCCATGGCACTGCCGCCTCGGCGGCCCTCCACGATGAGGAACGGCATGCGCCCATCCGCCGCCAGCGCCGCCTTGGACTCGGCCGCGCCGACGAAGCCGACCGGCAGGCCGATCACCGCCGCCGGCCGAGGCGCCCCGGCATCGAGCAGTTCCAGCAGGTGGAACAGCGCTGTCGGCGCGTTGCCGATGGCGACGACGGCGCCCGCCAGCCGATCGCCCCAGAGGTCCAGCGCCGCCGCCGAGCGCGTATTGCCGATGCGGGCCGCGAGCGCCGGGGTTTCCGCCGCATCGAGCGTGCAGACGACCTCGTTCGCGGCCGGCAGGCGGGCGCGGGTGATGCCATGGGCGACCATCCGCGAATCGCAGAGGATCGGCGCGCCTGCCGCAACGCCGCGCGCCCAGCGCGCGCGAAGCCGCCGCCGAAGCGGATGGCCTCGGCGATCTCCACCATGCCGCAGCCATGGATCATGCGCACGGCGATGCGCGCTTCCTCGGGCGTGAAGCGCGAGAGGTCGGCTTCGGCGCGGATGATGGCGAAGGAGCGCGCGTAGATCGCGGCGCCATCGCGGATATAGTCGTAAGAACCGGTCATGCCGGCACGCTCTGCATCAGCGCGGCGATTTCCGCCAGGGTCAGGTCGCGCGCCGCTGGCTCATCGCCCGGTCCACCGTTCCGGATCAGGGCGAAGCGCCCGCCCTCGGCCACCAGCGTCACGGCGGCGATGCCCGGATGGGCGCAGCCCTTGCGACAACCGGAGAGGTGCCAGAGCGGCCCGCCCGTGCCGCGCGCCGACGCGAGCGTGGCGGCGGCGGCATGCGTCTCGGCCTCGCCGCGCCGGCAGGCGGGCGCGCCCGCACAGGTGACGATGCCGAGGCGCGGGTCGGCCGGGTTCGCGATCAGGCCGATCGCCTCGGCCTCTGCCTGCACCATCGCCGCACGCGCGCGTGTCACACCCGCGATAGCGGGGCTTTTCCAAGGCGTCGGGCGCAGCCGGCCATCGCCATGGCGCTCGGCCATCTCGGCGAGGCTCGCGAGCTGCGTCGCCCTCAGCTGCCCGAAGGCGGGGGCCAGCAGCACCGCGCCGCTCTCGCCGTCGCCATAGGGGTGGAAGCCGAGCGCCGGGGGGGTGGCCGTCCGACCCGCCACCCGTCTCGGACCCTGGGCGAGCGAGCGTGCCAGGGCGATGGCGCGTGGCGCGGCCTCATCCACCGGCACCGGCTCTCCGTTCAGGTGCCATTGCCCGCCGACCGCGCAGAGCGTGACATCGAGCGAGACCCCGGTCAGCGGCAGCGCGCCCCCGCCATCCACGAGGAAGCCGAATTTCGGGGGCAGCGCGATCTCGGACCCCGCGAGGCGATCGGCGATCGCGAGCGTCTCCGCCGCCAGGCCCGGGTCGGCACCGGTCAAGGGTGAGACCAGAACCATCGGCCCGGCATCGCTCACGCCCGCCGCCGCCATCGCCGCCGTGAATGGCGCGATGGTCTCCGCCGCCAGACCCCGGATTTGCAGGTTCGCGCGGTTGGTGATCTCGATCAGCCCATTACCGTGCTCGGCCGAGGCCGCCGCCACCGCTCGGGCGACTGTGGCAGTGAAAACGGCGCCCTGGGGCCGCAGCCGCACCAACCAGCCATCGCCCAATTCCATCGGCCGCAGCAGGCTTGGGCACCAGCCCCGCCTGAGCGCCGGGGCGGTCATTCGGCCGCCAGGGCAGGAAGCGCCAGGCTGTTCCGCCGGGGCCGCCAGAGGTCACGCGCCAGGGCATCGCGGAACCGCGCCGCCAGCGCGGCCAAGGCAGCGGGGTTGGCCTCGGCCAGGAAGGCCGCCACCGCCGGCTCCCCCAGCGTCGCGTCGAAAAGCTGGTCGAACTGGGCATCGAACCGCTCGGGCAGCGTGGCGGCGAAGCCGCTCAGGCTTTCCACCGGCCGCACGATCTCGGCCGCACCCCGATAGCCATGCCGCATCATGCCCGCGATCCAGCGCGGATTGGCGGCCCGGCCGCGCACGACGCGGCGGATCTCCTCGGCGATCAGGCGCGGCACGGGCGCTTCCGGCCGGCTGGTGTCAAGGTGATAGAGCGTCAGAGTGCCGCCGAGCAGGGCCGCCGCCGCCGCGAAACCGCCCTCATGCGCGGCATAGTCGGGGCTTTCCAGGATATCGGTCTCCGCATGGTCCTGGGCATGGACGAAGCCGTCCGCTGCTGCACCCGCGCCGCGAAGCCCGCCGCATCCGCCGACCCCGTCTCGCTATCCCAGGCCACGGCCGAACCGGCGAGATAGGACCGCGCGGCATCCTGCCGCGTGCCATCCAGCGCCACACCGCTGCCATAGGCGCCGGCCGCCGGACCGAAGACGCGCGCACCCGTGCCTGCCGTCAGCGGGTTCCAATCACCCGGCTCATCCCGCGCGGCGATGGCACTGCACCGCCTGTCGAACAGCGCGATCTGCGCCGCGAAGGCATCGCGGAACAGGCCGGAGATGCGCAGGGTCACATCGACCCGCGGCCGGTCCAGCGCCGCGAGCGGCAGCACCTCGAAGCCGCTCACCCGGCCCGACCGCTCATCCCAGAGCGGGCGACACCCATCAGGACGAAAGCGAGCGCCAGATCCTCGCCGCCGGTGCGCATGGTGGCGCTGCCCCACAGATCGATCACCAGCGCGCGCGGCCAGTCGCCGTGCTCCTGCACGTGGCGGCGAGCAAAGCGCGTCGCCGCGCGCTCGGCCAGCGCCATGGCCGAGCGGGTCGGGATGGCGCGCGGATCGAAGGTGTACGAGGTTGCGCCCGGTCGGCAGCACATCGGCGCGGCCACGGCTCGGCGCGCCGGCCGGGCCGGGCGGCACGAACCGGCCGTCCAGCGCCGCCAGCAGCGCCTCGCGCCTCCGCCTCGGCACAGGCGTCGAGCCGCGCGGCGAGATCGGCCGGAAGCGGGCGCAAGCGCCGCGAGCAGCCCGGCCCGCTGGGCGGGCGCGGGCGGCTGGCCGAACACGTGCAGCCCGTCGCGGATCTGCATGTCCTTCACGTCGCACAGATAGGCGTCGAGCCGGGCCAGCGCCGCATCCTCGCCCTCGCCTCCGGCCTCGCCCCGCTCTCCGCCAGCAGGCCCGCGCTTCTGGCCTCGGCCAGGATCTCGCGGCGAAGCGCCGTCGCCCGCCGACGGTCGAGCCCGTCGGCCGCCGCGTATTCATCGATCAGCCGTTCCAGCTCGGCCGCCGCGCCATGCAGCCCGGCGCGCTGCAACGGCGGCGTGAGATGGCCGATCGTGACCGCGCCCAGCCGGCGCTTCGGCGGCGGCGGCCTCGCCGGGGTTGTTGACGATGAACGGGTAGATCACCGGCAAGCCACGGGTGCAGCGCCACCGGGCAGCAGGCGGCCGACAGTGCCGCCGCCTTGCCCGGCAGCCATTCCAGCGTGCCATGCGTGCCGAGATGGATCATCGCATGAATATCCAGCGCCCCGGTCAGCCAGAGGTAGAAGCGACATAGGCGTGGCGCGGCGGCAGGCCGGATCGTGATACCCGGCCTTCCGGTCCGCGCCGCGCCACGGTCCGGCTGCACCGCGACCAGGATATTGCCGGCGGCCAGCACCTCCCCCGCCGCCAGCCGCGCGATATTCACCGCGCCGTCGCCCGTCCGGTATCCCGCCGCCGCGAGGGAGCGGAGAATGGCGCTGACGCTGGCCAGGCTGTCGAGCCCGACCGCATGGCCGACCTCATGCCGCTCCGCACCCGGATAATCCGACAGGATGACCGCGACCCGTCGCTCGGAGGGCGGTATGCGGGCGAGCCTCACCCAGCCGGCGGCACGATCCGCCGCCAGCGCGATGCCCTCGGCATCCGGCACCAGCCGGGCACGGCCCGCCGCGTCCCGCTCCTTGAAGGAGACGGCCGTTGTCAGCAGCCGGCCATCGGTTTCAGGCAGCACCACCTGCATCGCGAGATCGGCCTGGGAGAGTCCGCGCGCGGACGCCGCCCAAGCGGCGCGGCCGGTGCCGGCCTGGACGAGTTGCAGCACGGGCGCACCCGCCGCCTCCAGCGGCGACGGCGCTGGGCCGAGCCTCGCCGCGAAGCCGGTGAGGTTCAGCACCACGGCGGGTCGCCACGCGGCCAGTTGGTCCCGCACGAAGCCCGCGCTCGCCGGGTTCTTCAGGCTGTCCACGAAGATTGCCGCCGCGCCGAGGCCGCGCGCGGCCAGCGCCGCGATCAGCGCAGTGACCGCCGCCGTTTCGCCTGCCAGCATGTGCGAGCGGTAGAAAACGATGGCCGCGTCCGGCGAGGACACCGGGATATCGTCGTCCGTGAAGAGGCCGGCCTCGGGCAGTTCGGCTGGGGCGGAGGCCGCTTCACCCCACAAACCCGCCGCATGGGCCGCGCCGACGAGCGCCAGGGCCAGATTCTCGGCGCTGCCCTGGCGCAGACAGGCGTCGATCGCGCACCGCGCCTGCGCCGAGATGGTCGAGAGCGCGGCGAGCTTCGGGTCGTCACCCAATCCATCGCCCGGAAGCACTGCCAGCGGTACGGCGGCGGCCGCACAGGCAGCCGCCACCTCCTCCACCCCGTAACGCCAGTAATCCAGCCCGCCGAGCAGGCGGATGATCACGACCTTCGCGGGCGCGACCAGCCGCTCGCACAGCAGATCGACGGAGAGCGGATGCAGATAGCGGCCGATCCGCTCCAGGCGGACAGTCGGGAAGCCAGCGGGGAGCACGGCCGCTGCCGCCGCGCTCAGGTCACTGTCCGAGAAGGAAAGGAACAGGATGTCGGCGGCCGAGCCCTCGGGCTCGACCGCGGCTTCGCCTTCTTCCAGCCCGTGAGTCTCGCGGAGCAGAATGTGCATCGGCTCGTGCAGTGCGGCGTGTGAGCTTACGGCAGTATTGCGCGCTCGATCCCCGCGCGGTCGAGCCCTTTCCGGCCGATGACGACGATCGCGCCGCCGCGCGCCTCATCCGGCATCCAGGCACGATCATATTCATGCCGGAACCGCGACCCCACGCCCTGAACGACAAGCCGCAGCGGCTTGCCGGCGATGGAGACGAAGCCCTTCATCCGCAGCACGTCATGCGCCTCGGCCGCCGCCCGCAGCCTCGCGACCAAAGGTTCGGGCGCGGACTGCTCACCGATATCGACGACGAAACTCTCCAAGTCATCATGCTCATGCGCGCCGTCCACCGCGTCATGATGCGAGGGCCGGCCGCGAGATCGTCCTCCGCCTGCGCCTCCAGCCCCAGCAGCACGGAGAGATCGACGCGCCCCTCGCGCGCCGGCACCACGCTGACCGCGCGCGACAGGGCGTCCGCCACCGCCGCCGTCACGCGCGCGAGGTCCGCCTCATCCAGCAGGTCGGTCTTGTTGAGCAGCACGAGATCGGCGGCGTTGAGCTGATCCTCATAGACCTCGGCCAGCGGGTTATCGTGGTCGAGCGAGGGGTCGGCCGCCATTTGCGCGCGCCACCGCCTCGGGGTCATCAGCGAAGCGGCCGGCCGCGACGGCGGGGCCATCCACCACCGCGATCACGCCGTCCACTGTCACGCGTGACCGGATCGCCGGCCAGCCGAAGGCCTTGAGCAGCGGCTTGGGCAAGGCAAGCCCGGAGGTCTCGATGACGATATGCTCGGGCGGGTTCGGCCGGTCCATCAGCGCCTCCATCGCCGGCAGGAACTCATCCGCCACCGTGCAGCACAGGCAGCCATTGGCCAGCTCGACGATGTTCCTCGTCGCAGCCGGGAATGCCGCAGCCGGCGAGCAGCGCGCCATCGATGCCCAGCGAGCCGAACTCATTGACGATGACGGCGATCCGCCGGCCGCCGGCATTGTCCAGCACATGGCGGACGAGCGTCGTCTTCCCGGCGCCGAGGAAGCCGGTGATGATGGTGGCGGGAATGCGCGCGCTCATGCTGCACCTCCTAGAGCAGGAATGCGGCCGATGACGGCATTCCGCAGGCTCGCCGCCCGCCGGCTGGGCAGCACGGCGCCGCTCGGCGTTTCAGCATAGGTGCGCGCATAGGCGATGAGGTCGCCGGCGTGATCGGGCGAGAGGCCGCTGAGCAGATAGCCCCATTTGCCCGGCGCGGTGGCGGCCGCCGAGCAGCCGGCGCCGCACCGCGCGAGGCAGGTGACGGGCTTGAGCGCGAAAGGTTCGTCCGCCCCCATCAGGGCCGCGATCCGGTCATGCAGGATGAGGCCGGGCCTCGGCTCCTCTGGATGGCCGCAGGTGACGCAGACATGCAGGGTATTCGCAGTCGATATATCGCCGGCCACATCGCTCTCCGATCCAGGCAGCCCATGCGTCGGGCGGGAACGGGGATGCGACCACGGGTGGAGACCCATGGCTCGGGCGGCAAAATCCGCCGAGGCACCCCGCCCGGAGGATCGATAGGCGCGCGATGGCAGGTCTCCTGGCTCGCGGATCGGGCGCCCCCGGTCGGCCTTCCCAGGCCGAAGCGGCCCAGTGGCAAATGACCGGAAGCTCTCCGCTTACAGTTGCGGGGGCAGCCGCGGCATTGGGCGACAAGCCGCCCGCACCGCATTCCCTTTTCATCCTCCAACCAGCGATTGGAGGAACCATCGTGATTGATCTAAGAGCCGGGCCCATGGCCCGTCAACCGGATACCACCGTCACCCTGATCCTCGGCGGCGCACGCTCCGGCAAGAGCCGGCACGGCGAGGCGCTGATCGCCGCCGGCCCACCGCCCTGGACCTATATTGCGACCGCCACGGCCTGGGACGAGGAGATGGCGGCGCGGATCGCTGAGCACAAAGCACGCCGGGATGCGCGCTGGCGGACGGTGGAACAGCCGCTCGACCTCGCGGCCGCGCTGGCGGAGGCAGGCGGCGCGCCCGTGCTGGTCGATTGCCTGACGCTCTGGCTTACCAACCTGATGCTGGCCGAGGGCGATGTGCCCGCCGCCACCGAAGCGCTGCTCGCGGCGCTGGATGCGCGGGCGGCGCCGACGGTGCTGGTGGCGAACGAAGTCGGCCTCGGCATCGTGCCCGACCATCGGCTGGGGCGGGATTTTCGCGATGCCGCCGGGGTGCTGCACCAGCGGCTGGCGGCGCGGGCCGATCGCGCGTGCTCTTCATGGTGGCGGGCTTGGCGATGGTGGTGAAATGAGCGACGGGACGGAGACCGAGCAGGACGCCGCGCGCTGGCGCGAGAAGATGGCGCGGCGCAAGGCGGCGCAGGATGCCGAGGTCGCGGCTAAGACGATCGAGAAAGGCCTGCTCCTCGTCCATACCGGCCCCGGCAAGGGCAAAACCACGGCGGCCATGGGGCTGGCGCTGCGCATGCTGGGGCGAGGCCGCCATGTCGCCATCGTGCAATTCATCAAGGGCGCCTGGAGCACGGGGGAGCGCCTGGGCCTCGCCCGTTTTGGCGAGCTGTTGACCTGGCACAGCATGGGCGAAGGCTTCACCTGGGAGACGCAGGACCGCGCGCGGGATATCGCCGCCTGCCGCCGCGCCTGGGAAGAAGCGCAGACAAAGATGGCGCGGCCGGAGGTCTCGCTTCTGGTGTTGGACGAACTCTGCATCGCGCTGCGCTACGAGTATTTGGCAGTCGACGAGGTTCTGGCCGTCCTTGGCACGCGGCGGCCCGGCCTGCATGTGGTGGTGACGGGGCGGAACGCGCCCGTGGCGCTGATCGAGGCCGCCGATCTCGTGACCGAGATGCAGGCGGCGAAACATCCGTTCAAGGCAGGCGTCAAGGCGCAGGAAGGGATCGAGTTTTAGAGCAGATCCCGATCATATGGAATCATCTGATCGGGTGAAGATGCTCGTAAAAACAAAGAGCTAGAGCGGTGACTGTGAGCGTAAGCGAATAGGAAACGCTCTAGAGCGGGATGTGTTCGCATTCGCGCACAATTCCGCTCTAAACTCCCCGCTCACCGTCGTTCTTGATCAAGAACGCAAATCTTCGGATCAGGTGATTCCGCCTGGTCCGATATTGCCCTAAGGATTCCGGTTCGATGGCCCTCTCTCAGCGCTGCCTCCCCGCTGCCTTCCTGCTCGCGGCCTGCGCCTTGGCCGCCCCGGCGAAGGCTGATCCGGCGACGCCCGATCCGGCGAAGGCCGAGGCCTGTGCCCAAACCCTGAAGCCGGAGGCGATGATCATCTATCAGGACGTGGCGCCCAAGACCGGCCCGAATTCGGATCTGCGCTCCCTGTTGACATCCCATACGCGGCTGCTCGTCATCGCCGGGCGCGTGCAAAGGGGGACTGCCCGCTCCTCCGCTTACGCCGCCTATGCCTGCCTCAAGGATCTCCAGTAGGTCCGGGCGCCCCACGCAGCGCGGCGAGGAAAGTCTCGGTAAAACGCTGCGGTGTACCGGCCCAGACGGTTTCGCGCAGCGCCTGCCACCGCTCCTTCCGCTCCGGCAGTTCCATCGTCAACGCCTGGTTGATCGCCTCGGCCACCTCGTCGGCGTCGAAGGGGTTGACGATCAGCGCCTCCCGCAGTTGATCCGCCGCGCCCGCGAAGCGGGAGAGGATCAGCACACCGGGATCGGCGCTCGACTGCGCGGCCACGTATTCCTTGGCGACGAGGTTCATGCCGTCCCGCAGCGGGGTCACGAGCCCGACCCGCGCCACGCGGTAGAAGCCCGCGAGGCTCTTCCGGCTCAGCGCCCGTGTCATGTATCGGATCGGAATCCAATCGAACTCGGAATAGCGGCCGTTGATATCGCCCACCAGCCGGTCGAGCGTGCGGCGTAGCTGCTGGTAGCGATCGACATCCTCCCGCGAGCGGGCCGCGACCTGGAGCATGGAAATATTGCCGCGATGGCTCGGGAAGCGGTGCAGCAGCTGGTCGAAGGCGCGGAAGCGGTTGGGCAGCCCCTTCGAGTAGTCGAGCCGGTCAGCGCCGATCGCGAGCGCGCGGCTGAACAGGCTTTCGCGGATGCGCCGCACCTCGGCCCCTCGGGCGGAGCGCGCCGCGGTCGCGGCGAATTCCTCCGCGTCTATGCCGATGGGATCGCTGATCGTCTGCACCCGCCGGCCGTCATAAACGAAGCTGCCATCCTCGTCCGGCGTCACATGCAGGAAGGCGGTGACACAGCCGAGAAAGGCGTGTCGATGGTCTTCCGTATGGAAGCCGACGACGTCGTAGGCGCAGAGGCTTTGCAGCAGAGGAAGGCCGCAGGGCAGAGCATCGAGGATTTCGGGCGGCACGAAGGGGATGTGCAGGAAGAAGCCGATCCGGTGCCGGGCGCCGCGCTGCCGCATCTCAAGCCCGGCCGGTATGAGCTGGTAGTCATGGACCCAGACGAGGTCGTCATCCCGCAGCAGCGGCATCAGCGCCCCGGCGAAATAGGCGTTCACCCCGCGATAGCCCTCGTATTCGTGGCGAATGAAATCGAGGAAATCGAGGCGGTAATGCAGCAGCGGCCAGAGCGCGCCGTTCGAGAAGCCGACGTAGAATTCGTGGTATTCCTTGTCGGTCAGGTCGACCGTCGCATAGGTGACGCCCTGCGCATCATGGAGCGCCGGGGTGCGGCCACCCGCGCCCCGCTTGCCGCTCCAACCGAACCAGAGCGTTCCAGGCTTCAGCCCGGCGCCGAGCGCGACCGCGAGGCCGCCGGCGCGAGGCGCCTTCTCCGCCGGGATCTGCACCCGATTGGAGACGATGACGAGGCGAGACAAGGACAATCCTTTCTTTACGTGCGGCGGCGCGGCGGGCCTGAACCTCAGGCCGTGCCGGGCTGCTCCAGCCGGTCCGCCATCACGGCGAGCCAGGTTCTGACATGAGCCGCCTCGCCCCCGAAATCGCGGGCAACGTGAGCCCCGAAGCCGCAATGGGCGACAGCGGCCGCCATCCCCTCCTCATCGGTCACGTCGTCACCGATAAAGACCGGGATGCGCCCGGCGAAGGGGACAAGCTGCATGAGGCGGTCGACCGCGTGACCCTTGCCCACGCCGGCCGGCCGGATCTCGAAGGCCATCAGAGCCGTCAGCAACTCGGCGCGGCCCTGCGCCGGGGCGATGAGGTCGCGCATGAATGCCTCGATCTCAGCGCCGAAGCTAGGTGCCTGGCGATAATGGATGACGAGGCCGATCGATTTCTCTTCGAGGAAGGCACCCGGCCAGCGCGGCAGAGCCGCACCGATCGTCTCGATCCAGGCCGCGCGCTCGGGCAGATCGGCCGCGCTCTCCTCCATGCGGCCATCCGGCAGCCGCAACCGCGCGCCATGCTCGGCCGCGATGCAAAGACCATCGAGCGGAATGAGAGACACGATATCGTGAAGCGGGCGCCCGCTGACGATCGCCAAGGCACCGCCGAGCGCGGCCCGCAGGCGCGTCAGCACGCCGGGGAGTTCGGGTGCCACCCAAACCTCGTCATGCCGGGGCGCGATGTCGAGAAGCGTGCCGTCGAGATCGAGGAACAGGGCCGAGCGGTGGGTAAGCGGCCGCTGCGGTTCGAGATCGGTCATCCAGGTCATTCTCTGCCGGGTGAGTGTCGCGATGCGGTAGAGACCCGCCTGGGAAAGATAGAGCGTCTCGGCGGAAGCGCCACCCCGCAAAGGTTTCAGCTAGTGTGGTGAATTTGAAATTCACAACTCGCCTGCTCGCGGAGGTGAAGCGAACTTCAAATTCAGCACACTAGAGCGTTTCCTATTCGCTTACGCTCACAGTCACCGCTCTAGCTCTTTGTTTTTACGAGCATCTTCACCCGATCAGATGATTCCATATGATCGGGATCTGCTCTAGCGGACAACATCCTTGGCAGCAGCGTCTAGCCTTCGTCCCGGAAGGCATCGGGCACATGGCGCATGCGCCCCAGCTCATCGACAAGCCAGGCATCGAAGCGCGTTCCGGCCGCGCCCCAGCCGGGATTTTCGCCCTGGAGAATGGCGGCCGCCTGGCAAAGCCGCCGGCGCTGCCGTGGCCCCAGCGCATAGGCCGCGTCGTCCAGGGACTGGCTCGTCTTGACCTCAATGAGGGCGAGCAGCCCGTCCCGCTCCGCCGCGATATCGATCTCCCCGGCCAAGGTGCGCATACGGCGGCCGTGAATTGTCCAGCCGCTGGCGGTCAGGGCTTGGGCGACCCGCCCTTCCCCGTCGATGCCGCGACGCTGCGCGCGGCGGCCACGGGCGGACCGGATTTCGCGGGAGGAGATTTTGGAAGGAGATAGGTTCATGATGTGCCGCGCCGCTACCATGGGTTGCATATGGCACAACCCGAACAATTTGGGAACTCCCGTCTCGCGCCACACCTGCGCCCTCTGGGCTTGCATCGGCGCCCCGGCTAGGCTGTGAGCCGCAAATATTTGGGGGGACGCAGCATGAGCGCGTGTGGAACGAGACGATGAGTGCGGAAACCCAAGACATGCCCGTGGTCGGCGTCACCCACAAAGCTTTCGGCACGCTCTCCTCGGGCAAACCCGTCACCGAATACCGGATGCGCAACGCCGCCGGGGTGGAGATCCGCTTCCTCGACCTCGGCGGCATCGTCACCGCCATCCTGGCGCCCGACCGGCAGGGCCGCTTCGCCAATATCACCCTGGATCAAGCCGATATGGCCGGATACGAAGCCAATCCCGGCCATTTCGGCGCCCTCATCGGCCGTTTCGCCAACCGGATCGGCGGCGCTGCCTTCACCCTCGGCGGCGTGACCTACCGGCTGGCGGCCAATGACCACGGCAATACGCTGCATGGCGGGATCGTCGGCTTCGATCGCGCCGTCTGGGGTGTCACCACCGCCCAAAGCGGCCAAGCGCTCTCTGCCGTGCTGACCCATGTCAGCCCCGACGGAGACGAGGGCTTCCCCGGCCTGCTGAAGGTCGAGGTCGCCTACAGCCTCAACGACGAGAACGAATTCCGCATCGACTATCAGGCCGTGACCACCGCCGAGACGGTGATCAACCTGACCAACCACGCCTATTTCAACCTTGCCGGCAACGACCAGGGCTCGACCCTCGGCCAGATCGTCCAGATCAATGCCGAAAGCTTCACGCCGGTGGACGAGACCGGCATACCGACCGGCGAGATCGCGCCGGTCGAGGGCACGCCGCTCGACCTGCGGCAGCCGAAGCCGATCGCCGCCGGCATTCGCCTCGCCCATCCGCAGATCCTCATGCAGAGGGGCTACGATCACAACTGGGTGCTGGATAAGCCGAGCCCGCATGCGATGACGCTCGCCGCCCGCGCCTATGACCCGGCGAGTGGCCGCGTGCTGGAGGTCGCGACGACGGAGCCGGGTCTGCAATTCTACACCGGCAATTACCTCGGCGGCGGCTCGGCGGGTGCGGCCGGCATCGCCTACCGTCAGTCCGACGGCTTCTGCTTCGAGACGCAGCATTTCCCCGATTCGCCGAACAAGCCGCACTTCCCGTCGACGGTGCTGCTGCCCGGCCATATCTTCCGGTCGAGCACCATCTATCGCTTCAAGACCGATCGGGGCTGAGAGATTGGTCGAGGCTGCTACTCCGGCGGCCATCCGGCGCGGCGTTCTGCGCTTCCGGGGCGGGTGGCCTTTAACGGCCACTCCGCTCCGGTTCTCGCCCGCCACGCCGGGCGGCGCCTATCGGCGCCTCTGGCTCGCCAGAGCGCAGCCTCAACCAATCTCTGCGGCGAGGCAGCGGAATCACCGAAGGTCTAGAGCAGATCCCGATCATACGGAATCATCTGATCGGGTGAAGATGCTCGTAAAAACAAAGAACTAGAGCGGTGACTGTGAGCGTAAGCGAATAGGAAACGCTCTAGAGCGTGATGACCGGAGGTGGAATCACCGGAGGTCTGAATTGCGCGATCAGATCAAGGGCTCAGAGCGGGATGGTGAGCGAATGCGAACACATCCCGCTCTAAGCCGCTATCTACCGCCGGCGGCGTCCGCGCTCCCGCATCAATGACCAGGCAACGAGCGAAACGATGGTGCTGACGACCATTCCCCAAACGATATCCTCGATCGTTATCGTCAGGTCCCAGTTCCGCAGCACGGCGTAGTTGGTGAGATCATAGGCCGCATAGGTAAAAAGGCCGAAAAGCGCGCCATGCGCCACCACCCAGGCCGCGCCGTGGCGCGTTCCGGGACGCGCGACGAAAATCAGCAGGCCCAAAGTATCCAGAAGGTAGAAGGCCACCGCCGGCCCCCACCGCAGCGTCGGCGCCAGCATATCCCCCATCACCGCACGGTAGCTCGGCCCCATCACAATCAGCCAGACGGCGTCGAGCGCCACGAAAACGACCAGCCCGGCGATATAGGCGAGAAACGGCATCGGGAAGCCTCAGCGTTGCGCGGCCTGCCAGTTCGGCGCGGTGTAGAATGGCGCATTGGAAGGTGCCAGCATCGGCCGCCCAAGGATATGGTCGGCGGCTTTCTCCCCGATCATAATCGTCGGTGCGTTCAGATTGCCGGTGGTGACGCTCGGCATGATCGAACTATCCGCGACCCGCAGCCCCTCGAACCCGATCACCCGCGTTTCCGGGTCCACCACCGCCATCGGGTCGGCCGGATCGCCCATCTTGCAGGTGCAGGAGGGGTGATAGGCGCTCTCCACCTTCGCGGCGATGAAGGCGTCGATCTGCTCGTCGGTCTCGACGCCCGCGCCCGGCTGGATCTCCCGCCCGCGATAGGGCGCGAAGGCCTTCTGCGTGAAGATTTCGCGCGTCAGCCGCACGCAGGCGCGCATCTCCTCCCGGTCGTCCGGATGGCTGAGGTAGTTGAAGAGAATGCGCGGCTTGTCGCGCGGATCGGTCGATCGCAGCCGCACCCAGCCCCGGCTTTTGGAGCGCATCGGCCCGACATGGGCCTGCATGCCGTGCTCGGTCGCGAGGCTCTGCCCGTCATAGGACACGGCGAGCGGCAGGAAATGATACTGGATGTCGGGATAGGGAATCCCGGCGCGGCTGCGGATAAAGCCGCAGCTCTCGAAATGATTGCTGGCGCCGAGCCCATCCGCCCGTAACAGCCAGCGCGCCCCGATCATCCCCTTGGCGATGAGCGACTGCGCGGAGAACAGGGTGATCGGCTGCGTCACCGCGACCTGGAAATAAAATTCCAGATGATCCTGCAAATTCTCGCCCACGCCCGGGCGGTCGGCGACAACCGCGATGCCGTGTTCCTGCAACTCGGCCGCCGGGCCGATGCCCGAGAGTTTGAGCAGCTGCGGCGAGTTGATGGGACCACCGGAGAGAATGACCTCGCGACGCGCCCTCACCTCGGTCTCGGTGCTATCGCGCCGGTAGCGCAGCCCGACGGCCCGCTTGCCCTCCAGAACGATGGCGGTCGCGAGCACGCCGGTTCGCACCTCGAGATTCTCGCGGGCGCGCGCGGGCTTGAGATAGGCGTTGGCCGCACTCCAGCGCCGGCCGCGCCGGACGGTCATGTCCATGCGGCCGAAACCCTCCTGCTGATAGCCGTTGATATCAGCCGTCTCGGGATAGCCTGCTTCCTTCCCCGCCTCGACCCAGGCGCGGTAGAGCGGATTGCGCATGGGTCCGTACGAGGTATGGAGCGGCCCATCCGCGCCGCGATAGGAATCGCCGCCCTCCTCGCGCGTCTCGGCACGGCGGAAATAGGGCAGCACATGCCGGTAGCCCCACCCGCGCGCGCCTGCCTGCTCCCACCCCTCGAAGTCCAGCGCATTGCCCCGGACATAGACCATGCCGTTGATCGAGGACGAGCCGCCCAGCACCTTGCCGCGCGGCGTGTGCATCCGGCGGCCGTTGAGATGCGGCTCGGGCTCCGACTTGTAGAACCAGTTGTATCGCTTGCGGTTCATGGGGATGGAGAGCGCCGCCGGCATCTGGATGAAGATGGAACGGTCGGAGCCGCCATATTCCAGCAGGAGAACGGTGTTTTTGCCGTCCTCCGTCAGCCGGTTGGCGAGCACGCAGCCGGCCGAACCCGCGCCGACGATGATATAGTCGAAGGTCTCCATCAGTACGGCGCCTCGATATCGGCGAGCGCCACATAGACGCTCTTGATCTGCGAATAGTGGTCGAGCGCCGCGCGCGAATTCTCCCGCCCCAGGCCGGATTGCTTGTAGCCGCCGAAAGGCAGTTCGATCGGCGTGATGTTGTAGGTGTTGATCCAGCACGTGCCGGCTTCGAGCCGCGCGATCACCCGGTGCGCCCGCGCGAGATCTCGCGTGAACAGGCCGGCACCGAGGCCGAATTCGGTGGCATTGGCGCGGGCGATGACCTCCTCCTCCGTATCGAAGGTCAGCACGGCCATCACAGGGCCGAAGATCTCCTCCCGCACGATGGACTGGTCATCCTCGCAACCATCGAAGATCGCCGGTGACACGAAGGCGCCACGGCCGAGACCGCCCGTCGTCACACGCTCACCGCCGCAGAGCAGGCGGGCACCCTGCGCCACGCCGCGCGCGATATGGGCCAGCACCTTCTCCATATGCGCTTCTGATATCAGCGCGCCCATCTGCGTCGCCGGGTCGAGCGGATCGCCGAGCCTGATCTTGCGCGTGCGTTCCAGGAGGCGGGCGAGGAAACGATCCTTGACCGAGCGATGGACGAAGACGCGGGTGCCGTTGGAACAGACCTCCCCTGCCGAGTAGAAATTGCCGAGCAGCGCGCCCGACACCGCGTTCTCGATATCCGCATCCTCGAACACGATGATCGGGGATTTGCCCCCGAGTTCGAGCGTCACCAGCTTGAGCGTTTCGGCAGCGGCGGCCATCACCCGCTTGCCGGTGGGAACGGACCCGGTGAGCGAGATCTTGGCGATGCCAGGATGCCGGGCGAGCAGGCTGCCCGTCTCGCCATTGCCCGGCAACACGTTGAAAACGCCGTCGGGCACGCCGGCCTCGGTCATGATCTCGCCGAGCTTGAGCGCGGTGAGCGGCGTGAGTTCGGACGGCTTGAAGATCATCGCATTGCCGCAGGCGAGCGCGGGCGCCGCCTTCCAACAGGCGATCTGCAAAGGGTAGTTCCAGGCGCCGATACCGGCGACGATGCCGAGCGGTTCCCGCCGCGTATAGCCCATGGCGGCGGGGCCGAGATCGACACTCTCCCCGGTGATGCCGCCGGCGAGGCCAGCGAAATACTCGATGCAATCCGCGCCGGATATGACATCGACAGCGCTCGTTTCCTGAATGGGCTTGCCGGTGTCCCGCGTCTCCAGCTCGGCCAGCGCGTCATTTCGGGCGCGGAGGAGATCGGCGACGCGGCGGAGGATGCGGCCACGCTCACTGCCCGTCATCCGCGCCCATGTCGCTTGGCCGGCGCGGGCGGCCGTGACGGCGGCCTCGACCGCCGCTGCGCCGGCGATTTCGACCGCCGCCATGGCCTGCCCCGTCGCCGGGTTGTAGGTGACGAAGGTGGCGGCCGTAGGCTCCCGCGCCGCGCGGCCGCCTATCCAGCCGGGCAGGCGCGGCAAGGGCGGCTCGGCGGCCGGCGGCTGAGCTGAGGGCATCGCATATCCTTCCACGGTGGCGGCGAGCTGCGTATCGACGAAGCCTGCCGCGATGCGCCGCGCTGCCTCGGAATCCGCCGGGCTCCACGCGGCCGCGAGCGTCGTGCGCAGCCAGAGCCCGTCGATGATGGCGGCGATGATCACGGCGAGCCGTTCCGCCTCCCCATCAGGGGCGATCGACCGCAGGGCGTGGCGCAGGTTGGAGATGACGCGAAGCTGATAGATGCGCTGCACGCGCTTGAGGCGATCGGAATGGATCGCCTGGCCCCAGAAGGCAAGCCAGACCGCGCCGGTCTGCGAATCCATCTCCTCCGGCGCGAGATTGGCGTCGATCACCGCTTGCAGCCGCGCGCGGGGCGTTTCCGCCGCGCGCAGGCGCGCCGCCGCCGCCCGGCTGAGGCGGGAGGCGAGGCTGCGCAGCGTCGCTTCCAGCAGCCCATCCTTGTCGCCGAAGTAATGAGCGACAAGGCCGGTCGAGACACCGGCCTGTTTGGCGATGAGGCCCAAGGTCGTCGCGCTGAAACCGACCTGCGCCATCACGAGGATGGTGGTGTCGATCAACTGCTTGCGGCGAAGGTCTTCTGAATCCCGGCGCGACACGCGGCTCTCCACCCGTGAATCCCGGCCCTAGCGCCGTGACTCCCAAGCTACGATTGCTTGAACGTTCAATCAAGAAAGAAAGCCTATCGCAAGCGAGGTTCGATATTAGGCAACGATTGCCCAATTAAGGAGCAAATCGGACAAAATTCGGCCTAATTCGACGTAAGATTAATAAATCCAGCCATAAAAATGCGTGACCGGAGGCGAAGGTTGAAAGTATGTTCAATTTACGGCTCCGGGGGCCGTCCAGGCTGACCCAGGGCTTCGCGCCTTCCAGAAGACTGACCAAGGAAACCAAATAATGCGCAAACATCTCCTCCAGGCTGTCGCGGCGATAGGTTTGATGGTGGGCGCGGCCGGCGCCGCCCAGGCGGCGGCCGACCCGGCCTCCTGTCACAATGTGAGCTTCTCCAATGTCGGCTGGACGGATATCAGTGCCACGACCGGCACCGCGACCGTTCTTCTCCAGGCTTTGGGCTACAATCCCACCACCGACATTCTTTCCGTCCCCGTCACCTATGAGGAGATGAAGGACAAGAAGATCGACGTTTTCCTGGGCAACTGGATGCCCACCATGTCGGACAACATCAAGCCATACCTCGCCAACAAGACGGTGGATGTGGTCGGCCCCAACCTTGAGGGCGCGAAATACACCCTCGCCGTGCCGACCTACCTTTTTGACGCCGGGCTGAAGTCGTTCCAGGATATCCCGAAATTCTACAACCAGCTCGACGGCAAGATTTACGGCATCGAGCCGGGCAATGACGGCAACCGCCTCATCCTCACCATGATCCAGAACAACACAGACGGCATCGGCAAGTTCACCCTGGTTCAGTCGAGCGAGCAGGGCATGCTGGCCGAAGTCGCGCGCAAGACCCGCAACCACAAGGGGATCGTGTTCCTGGGCTGGGAACCGCACCCGATGAACACGAAGTTCGACATGCAGTATCTCTCGGGCGGTGACGCGGTCTTCGGGCCGAATTACGGCGGCGCCACGGTCTTCACCAACACCACCGCCGGTTACGTGCAGCAGTGCCCCAACCTCGGCAAGCTGCTCACCCAGCTGAAATTCAGCCTGGGAATGGAGAACACCATCATGGGCTCGATCGAGTATGATAAGGTCGATCCCGCCCCGGCGGCGGCGAAGTGGCTGAAGGCCAATCCGGATGCGATGACCCCCTGGCTCGCCGGGGTGACGACCGCCGACGGCAGCCAGCCGGCCGAAGACGCGGTGAAGAAGTCGCTCGGGCTGTAAGTCCGGGTCGAAAGAACGCCTGTCGCCCGCGCATCATCCGCGCGGGCGACCATTTTGTTGATGACGTGACTTTGTTCTTGACCTGTCAGGGAGCGCCGCATGCTGGACGGGCTGGCTAATATCGTTTCGGGTCATAAAATCCCGCTCGGCGACTGGATCGCCAATGTCGTCAACGATATCAGCGGCTCGGACGCCATCGACGCGATCTCCAACGGCATCGCTTGGGCGATCAACGGTGTCACCTCCGTGCTCGAAGCGATCCCGAGCGTGGTGCTGATCCTGGCCGTCGGCGTCATCGCCTACGCCATCCGCCGGTCCTGGAAGCTGTCCCTCTTCGTCGTCCTCGCTTTGCTGTTCATTCTGAACCAAGGCTATTGGACGGCGACGATGGAGACGCTGTCGCTGATCATCTTCGCGACCGTCATCTCCATGCTTATCGGCGTGCCGATCGGCATCGCCTGCGCCCATCGCCCCTGGCTCTTCGTCGCGGTCCGGCCGATGCTCGACCTCATGCAGACGCTGCCGACCTTCGTCTATCTCATCCCGACGCTGGTGCTGTTCGGCCTCGGCGCTGTACCGGGCCTGATCTCCACCATCATCTTCGCCCTGCCCGCCCCGATCCGGCTCACCCAGCTCGGCATCGCCTCCGTCCCGCCGCCGCTGATCGAGGCAGGAGAGGCCTTCGGCGCGTCCAAGTCGCAACTGCTCTGGAAGGTGGAGCTGCCGCACGCGCTGCCGACAATCATGGCCGGCCTCACCCAATGCATCATGCTCAGCCTGTCGATGGTGGTGATCGCGGCGCTGGTGGGCGCGGGCGGCCTCGGCGTGCCGGTGGTGGAGGCGCTGAATTCCGTGCGTGTCGATATCGGCTTTGAATCCGGCCTCTGCATCGTCGTGCTGGCGGTGATCCTCGATCGCGTCTGCCGGCCGCGCGAGAGCGAGGGCTGAGCGATGAACGCGCCTCAAACCGTCATCGAATTCTCTCACGTCGATATCCTGTTCGGCGGCACGGGCCGCAAGGCCGCCCGTGCGAAGGCCGAGGCCATCACGCTGATGGATCAGGGCCAGACACGCGACCAGATTCTGGCCCGAACCGGCGTGGTGCTGGGCGTGAAGGACGCCTCGCTCTCGGTGCGGGAGGGTGAGATCTGCGTCCTCATGGGCCTTTCAGGCTCCGGCAAATCGACGCTGTTGCGGGCGGTGAACGGCCTCAACCGCGTCACGCGCGGCCGTGTTCTGGTCCGCAACGAGGACAAGCAGGTCGATGTCGCAAGCTGCGACGCCGCCACCTTGCGCTTCATGCGCACGCGCCGGATCGCCATGGTGTTTCAGCAATTCGCATTGCTGCCCTGGCGCACGGTGCGGGAGAATGTCGGCCTCGGGCTCGAACTGCGCGGCGTCGGCACGGCCGAGCGCCACCGCATCGTCGAGGAGAAGCTCAAGCTCGTCGCCCTCGACAAATGGGCCGACAAATATGCGCGCGAGCTTTCGGGCGGCATGCAGCAGCGCGTGGGCCTCGCCCGTGCCTTCGCGACGGATGCCGACATCCTGCTGATGGACGAGCCCTTCTCCGCGCTCGACCCGCTGATCCGCACCAAGCTTCAGGATGAGTTGCTGGCTTTGCAGAAAGAGGTCCGCAAGACCATCATCTTCGTCAGCCACGATCTGGACGAGGCGCTGAAGCTCGGCAACCAGATTGCCATCCTCGAAGGCGGCCGCATCATTCAGTCCGGCTCGCCCGAGGATATCGTGTTGCGGCCGGCGAATGAATATGTGCGCGAATTCGTCCAGCACATGAACCCGCTGAACGTGCTGCGCGGCCGCACCTTCATGACCCCGATCGAGCGACTGCGCCTCCGGGACGGCTGGTCGGTGCTCGACCCCCACAGGCCGGTGCTGATGCGCGCGAACGGCCACGGGCATGAGATGACGGCCGCCGGCGCGCCGGTTGCCATCACCGAGCTGGCGCTGGACGCCGCCGCCCCGCCGGCAGGGAGTTGCGCCGCCATCAGCAGCGAGGCGACGATGAAATCCGTCATCCAGCTCCGGCAATCGACCGGCATGCCGGTGCTGATGACGGAAGGCGGCCGTCTCGTCGGCATCTGCGGGGAGGATGAGATTCTGCACGCGCTTGCCTCCGAAAGTTGGCAGACGGTGCAATCGCACCCCTGAGTGTCCATCGGGGAACCCTACTGAGGCGGTCATCCGGCCGGCCACTGCGTGACCTCTGACTCGCCTCAGCGAGTTCTCCAACGGACACTGAGTTGATGGCGTTTCCGCTTCCTCCCGTTTCTTTTTGAAAAACGAAGGCGCGGCCTATACTGCTGCGGTGCAGCGGAGTCGTGCTCATGGCCCTCATCATTACAGTCGCTCAGCAGAAGGGCGGCGCCGGCAAAACCATGCTCGCCACCAACCTGGCGGCGGCCATGGCGCCTGGGCGGCGCGTCTGCCTGCTCGACATCGATCCGCAGCGCAGCCTCAAGCGCTGGCATGAGATCCGCGCGCGGTCGGCCAAGCCCCTGCCCGCCATCAGCTTCTCCGACGTCTCCGGCTGGCGGCTGGGCCGCGAGCTGGACCGCCTCGCCGCCGCGCATGACGCGCTGATCGTCGATACGCCGCCGCAGGTCGACAGCGAGGCGAAGCTCGCCATTCGCGGCGCGCATATTGTGCTGGTGCCGTTGCAGCCGAGCCCGCCGGACCTTTGGGCGGCGGAAGGCACGGTGCAGCTTGCGAAGGCCGAGAAGCGGCAGACGCGGCTGGTGCTGAACCGGGCGCCGGCGGCCTCCAAGCTCCGCAGCATGGTCGAGCGTGAGGCGGCAGCGGCCGGCTATACGGTGCTCGCCAGCACGCTCGGCAACCGCGCCGGTTTCGCGAATGCCTTCGCGCAAGGGCTGGGCGTGGTCGAATCGGCGCCGAAATCCGTCGCCGCGCAGGAAATCCTGGCGCTGCTGGCCGAGATCGAGCGCCTGCTGGCGTGAGCGGGTTTTTCGCGGCCCTGCCCATGTATGCGCTGCCGGAGATGGCGCCGGCGAATGCCGCGCTCTGGGCGGCTCTCCGTGCGGCGCTCGCCGCCGAGGGGGTGGGCGATCTGCCGACGGCACTCTCCCCCGCGCTGCTCGCGCTGCCCGAGGCGATCCTGCCCGGAACCGTGTTCAGCCAGATGTGCGGCTACCCGCTGCGGCGCCTTTATGACGGGCAGTACCAGCTTCTGGGCACGCCGCTCTATGACCTGCCGGGCTGCGGATGGTTCGCGGAGGGCGTGCCGGGCCATCGCTCCTTCATCGTCGTGTCCCGCGCATCGCCGCGCGCGAGCCTGGAAGCGCTGCGCGGCAGCCGCTTCGCGGTGAACAGCTATGATTCCAATTCGGGGATGAATCTGCCGCGCCGCTTGCTGGCGCCGCTGGCCGGCGGCCAAGCTTTCTTTTCCACCGTCATCGTCAGTGGCGGGCATGTGCGGAGCATGGAGATGGTCGCGGCGGGGGACGCCGATGCGGCCTCCATCGACTGCGTGACCTATGGCTTCTGTGCGCTCTACCGGCCGGCGCTGGTGGCGGCGCTGCGCGTGGTGGCGGAGACGCCGGCGAGCCCCGCCATCCCCTTCATCACCGCCGCCGCCACACCGCCGGGCACGGTGGCGGCACTGATGCGCGCGCTGGCGGGGCCGGAGTTGCGGGAGGCTTTGGCGGGTTTGCGGATCGTCTCGGTGCTGCCGCCTCAGCCCGAGGCCTACGAGCGGATCATGGCTTATGAGGCCGAGGCCGCCGCGCTGGGGTATCCGGAGCTGGTTTAGAGCGTGATTCGGGCCGCACGCTGCTGATGCACTTCGGCGCAAAGGCGGTCGTCCTGCGAAACCCGACCGGAAAATCAATCAGACGCTACGGCTCGACCCCGATGTATTGGAGGCTTATCGCCGGGAAGGCCCCGGATGGCAGGCGCATATGAACCGGGTGCTTCGCGCGCATATGCCGCGGCGCTGAGCCGATCCTTAACCCTTGGAGCGGATAGGCACCGCCTTCCCGCGCAACGCCACGAGACGCGGCGAACCCACGGGATCGGTCCGCAGAGATGTCGCACCCGCCAGACGCACGAAAGCCGGCGGTAGACCGAACGACGCCCGACGCGCCGGCAGCGCCACGCGGGGCGCCTCATCGCCCGGATGCGGCCCCTCATGATGCGGCGTCACCAGATAGCGCATGACCACATCGGCATAGCCGTCATAAACGAAGCCGCCATTCGCGGCGATGATCGCCTCCCGATGCGCGCGGAAATAGGCGGGAATGCGATACCAGGGCAGCCCCGGCCGGGTGTGATGCACCGCGTGCAGATTGTTGTAGAGGAACAGCAGCCCGAGGATCGGCGCGTTCTCGACGATCGCCGTCCGCTCCTCATGCTCCGCCGCCGCGCGATGCTCGGCGAAGGAACGGATGCTGGCCAAGGACCGGCTGGTCACGACGAAGCACAGCACGTAGGTCCAGATCGACATATGGCAGACGCCGCAGACCCAGGCGAGCACCACGGCAACGCCCATCAGATGCGGCAGCCAGACCCGCAACTCGGCGCGATTGCCGCGCAGGCAATGCCCGAGATGGACCCAGAGAAACAGCACCATGCTACGCTGGGCGCCGAAGGTGATGCGCCCGAGAAAGGTATTGCGAAACCGCAATAACGCCCGCGCCGGCGCCCCAAGCCGCCCGAAGCGCTCGGGCGTGAGGTAATAGGTTTCGGGGTCCTCCAAGGGATCCGTGAGATGCTCGTCGCGGTGATGGCGTAGATGGATAGCGCGATAGGCCATGTATGGCAGCCAGAGCGTCAGTGGCGGAAAACCGATGGCGTCGTTCAGCCGGCGATGCCGCGTCGGGTGGCCGTGCAGCACCTCATGCTGAAGTGACATGTGCCACGCGACGAACCAGCCGCCGCCGAGCGCCAAGAGCGGCCAAGGGATAATGGCATGGAAAAACGTCAGCAGGCCCCAGCCGGCATAGATGACGACAGCCAAGACCACTGTGGGCCATTCGACGGAATGGCGCGGGGAGCGACGGCCAGGGCGATTCGTTTCGATATCCATCTACGTATTGTGATCGGGAAAACCCTTCGGCTCAAGGATATAACCACTTTGCACTTGCGGATAATGCGCATGTTCCGTTACATATGTAACGTAAATGCGATATCTAGTGATAATTCGCATTACCGTGTATAATACACCACATGAGCTTCACCTCCGCTGACCGCGCCGAGCTTGTCCGCCTGTTCCGGGAGCGGCTTTTGGCCGTGATGGGGCGCAGCGGCCTCGGCCAGAGTGCCTTCGCGGCAAGCGTCGGTATCGACCGCTCGACCCTGTCGCAGATCCTCTCGCCCACCAATAACCGGCTGCCCCGGCTGGAATCGGTCGCGGCCATCGCGCGCGTGGGACAAGTCTCCCTCGACTGGCTATTGGGGCTGCGGGAGGTCGAGGCGCAGGAGCCCCGGCTGCTCACCGACAGCATGAGCATCGAGCGGGACGTCATCTCCCCCGCCGATGAGCGGCTGATGAGCTGGCTGGAGGAGGCGGCCGGCTACAAAATCCGCCATGTGCCGAGCAGCTTCCCCGATGTGCTGAAAACCGAGGAGGTCATCGACTTCGAGTACGAGAATTTCATCGCCCTCTCCCCGCCGAAGCGCATCGAGATCACGCGCTCGCGGCTCGATTATCTGCGGCGGCCCGAGACGGATATGGAAGCGGCGACGGCGATGCATGTGATCGTGAGCTTCGCCCGGGGCGAGGGGCGCTGGCAGGGGCTGCCGACGGAGATCCGGCGCGCGCAGCTCACGCATCTCATTGCACTCTGCGAGGAACTGTATCCGAGCTTGCGATGGTTTCTCTACGACGGGCGGGAATTGTATTCGGCGCCGATCACGATCTACGGCCCGATCCGGGCGGCGATCTATATCGGACAGGCGTTTCTGGTGATGCAGTCGCGCGACCATATCCGCGCGCTGATCGGGCATTTTGACCAGCTTGTCCGCGCGGCGAAAGTCGGCCCCCGGGATATGCCGGGCTATCTGCGAGAGCTGTTGGATGAATGCGGATAGCGGCTGCGCGGAGGCGCCCTATTTGGGGCTGAGCCGGGATTCTGGCAGGGCATAAGGTCGCGGGATCGCACCCCGTCCCTCCCTCAGAGTCCCCAATGCGCCTCTTGTTTTCCAACCGCTGGCTGACGATCGTGAAGGGGTTGCCCTCTTACGCCGATCAGTGGCGCGGCGGCGGCCAACTACCATTGCTCGCGATCCGGCGGGCCCGAAAAGGCGGCGGCTTGCATGTTATCGTCTTCGGCTTCTGCCTGGGGATCAAACTGAACTGAACTGACCAGGCAGCTTACGCCAGATGCGAATTTCCAGGCCGCGCCAGCCCCAGCCGGTCCCGCAGCGTCCCGGGCTCATACTCGGTCCGGAACAATCCGCGCCGCTGCAACTCCGGCACCACCGACCGCATGAAATTCACCCAATCGTCCGGCAGCAGCGGAAACATCAGATTGTAGCCGTCGGCGGCACCTGAAACGAACCACGCCTCCATCTGATCGGCGATCTGCGCGGCGGTCCCCGCGACCATGGGCACCGACCCGGTATTGGCGATCTTCCGCGCGAGCTGCCGTATCGTCAGCCCCCGGTTCTGCTCGTCCCGGACAAGTTCGAGCCAGGTCCGCCAACCGTTGAAACTTGCGACCTCGGGTAGGTCCGGCACCGGCCCATCGGGCGGAAAGGTTGATAAATCCACGCCCGCCCAGGTCGAGAGAAGATCGACGCTCACCTGATCGAGCATCAGCGCCTCCTACGCCGCCTGCTTGTCCATCGCCTCATCCTTGGACTGCGCGACGATGGGCAAAATCCCAGGCATCAGCCGGAAACTATCGGGCGCGCGGCCGTGGCGCGCCAGCCGCGCGTTCATATCGGCGCGGTAGCGAAGGCCTTGCTCCTCGCTGCGGATCACCGCGAACTGAACATCCGCATGCGCGGCGGCCAGTTCCCGCCCCGCCTCCGACGAGCCGGCCTGAACGATCAACGGATGCCCTTGGGGGCAGCGCGGCAGGTTGAGCGGCCCCCTGACGCGGAAATGCGCGCCTTCGTGGTTCAGGTAATGGATCTTCCGGGGATCGGCGAAATTCCCCGAAGGCTTGTCGATGAGAAGTGCCTCGTCTTCCCAGCTATCCCAAAGCGCCTTGGTGATATCAAGGAATTCGCCAGCCCGCTGATAGCGGAGCGCATGGTCGGTCGTGTCGTCACGCCCGAAGTTTCGCGCTTCCTCCGCCAGCGCCGAGGTCACGACATTCCAGCCGACGCGCCCTTGGCTGATGTGATCGAGCGAGGAGAACTGCCGCGCGACATTATAGGGTTCGCTGTAGGTGGTGGAGGCCGTGACCATGAAGCCGATATGCCGCGTCACTGCCGCGAGCGCCGCGACGAGCGACAGCGGTTCGAGACGCGCATTGGCGTAATGCGCGACGCCACTGCCGAAACCGTCCCAGACGCCTAAGTGATCGGCGATGAAGACGGCGTCGATCTTGGCGCGCTCGGCTTCATCGACCAAGCCACGGTAATAATCGAGGTCGAGGATCTCGCGCCCCGGCGCGTTCGGATGCCGCCAGGACATCCGATGGTCGCCCTGCGGGTTCAAGAAGAATGCCGCCAGGGCCATGGTCCTACGCGGCATGCTTACCTTTCCCAGATCGCGATCGGCGCCCCAACTCAACTCATCCAGTTGCCGCCGTCAACGTTCAGGGTCTGCGCGACAATGTAATCGGCATCGGCGCTGGCCAGGAATACCGCCGCGCCCACCATATCCTCGACGCGGCCCATGCGGCCGTAGGGCACCGCCAGCCCGACCTGCCGCTTCTTCTCGCCCAGCGGCAGGTTCTCATATTTCGCGAATTGGGCGTCGACCACATCCCACATCGGTGTGTCCACGACGCCGGGCGCGATGCCGTTCACGTTGATGCCGTGCTTGATCAAGCCGAGCCCGGCGCTTTGCGTGATGCTGATCACCGCCGCCTTGGACGCGCAGTAGACGGCAACCAGCGCTTCCCCCCGCCGCCCGGCCTGGGAGGCGAAGTTGATGATCTTGCCGCCGTCGCCCTGCGTCACCATCTGCCGCGCGACCGCCTGAAGGGTGAAGAGCAGCCCCTCGACATTGACGGCGAACTGCTTGGCATAGCTCTCGCGCGTGATCTCCAGAATCGGCGCCATCTCGAACACCCCGGCATTGTTGACCAGAATGTCGATCCGCCCTGCCCGCTCCACCACCGCCGCGACCATCGCGTCGATCGAGACCTGCTGCGTCACGTTCACGCCGAGACCGAAGGCGCCGGAGCCGATCTCACCCGCAACGCCCTCCGCCTCGGCCGCGTTGATGTCGGCGACCACGACGCGCGCGCCCTCCGCCGCGTAAGCCGTGGCGATGGCGCGGCCGATGCCCCGCGCCCCGCCGGTGATGATCGCCGTCTTGCCGTCAAGCCTCATTTCACCGCTCCGAACGTCAACCCGCTCACCAACTGCTTCTGGCTGAACCAGCCGAAGATGAGAATAGGCGCGATGGCGAGGACGGAAGCGGCCGAGAGCTTCGCCCAGAACAGGCCTTGCGGGGCCGAGAAGCTGGCGATGAAGGCCGTCAGCGGGGCCGCGTTATGCGCTGTCAAGTTAAGGCTCCAGAACGCCTCGTTCCAGCAGAGGATGACGCCGAGCAGCCCGGTCGACGCAATCCCCGGCATGACCAGCGGCAGCAGCACATGCACCAGCACCTGCCGCAGATTGGCGCCGTCGATGCGGCTTGCCTCGATGATGTCCTTCGGCAGGTCACGGAAGAAGGTGAACAGCATCCAGACGGCAATCGGCAGGTTGCTCATCATGTTGATGACGATAAGTGCCGTTCGGCTGTCGAGCAGGCCGAGATCGCGGCAGAGCAGATAGATCGGCACCAGCACGCCGACCGCGGGCAGCATCTTCGTCGATAGCATCCACAGCAGCAGGCCGCGGGTGCGGTGCGTCGGGTAGAAGGCCATCGCGAAGGCAGCCGGCACGCCGATGAGCAGCGTCAGGAAGGTGGCGCCCACCGCGATGATGACGCTGTTGGCGGCGAAATGCAGGTAATCCGCCTCGGCGAAGATGTCGCGGTAGTTGATCAGCGTCGGGCTGAAGATAATCAGCGGCGGCGTCTGCACCGCCTGCACCTCGGTCTTGAAGCTTGCCAACACCATCCAGGCGATGGGGAAGAACATCAGCAGCGCGACAACCCAGGCGATGGTCCCGGCAACCGGGTGGCTTTTCTTGGCGACAGCGTGGCTCATATTTCCAACCTCTTGCCGACGCTCCGCGTGAGGAAGGCGGAGACGATGTTGGCGAGCACAATGGCGATGACGCCGGCTGCCGAAGCGCCGCCGACGTTGAAGGCCAGAAGCGCGCGCTGATAGATCAGGAAGGTCAGGTTCGTGGTCGCGAAGCCGGGACCGCCCGCCGTCGTCACGTAGATTTCGGCGAAGACGCCGAGCAGGAAGATCATCTCGATCATGATCGTGACCGAGATGGCGCGGGCCATGTGCGGCAGCTGGATATTCAGGAAGATGTCGACCGGGCTCGCACCGTCAAGGCGCGCGGCCTCCAGCTGCTCCTCATCCATCGATTGCAGCGCGGTAAACAGGATGAGGAAGGCGTAGGGCAGCCATTCCCAGCACAGAATGAGCATGATCGAGGCGAGCGGGAAGACGCTGAACCAGGCGACCGGCTGCAGCCCCACCATACGGAAGATACTGGCGACAAGGCCGTTCACCGGGTCGAGCAACAGGTTCTTCCAGACCAGCGCGCTGACCGTCGGCATCACGAAGAAGGGCGAGATCATCAGCACGCGGGCGAAGCCCTGCCCGGGAAAGGGCTGGCTGAAGACTGCCGCCAGGATCGTGCCGAGCACGATGGTGATGGCGATGACGCCGACGACGATGATGACGGAGACCGCCAGCGAATGCAGCAGTGCCGGATCTTCGATCAGGTATTTGAAGTTGTTGATCCCGGCCCAGCCGTGGATCATGGGGTTGAGCAGGTTGTAGCGCCGGAAGGCGAAGAACAGCGTCATCGCCAGCGGCACGATCATCCAGATCAGCAGCAGCCCGACCGATGGCGCGAGAAGCGGCAGTGTTCGCACCCCACCGCCGGGCGGTTTCGCGGTCTTCGCCGCGGGTTTCGAGGCTGCCGGCCCCCCCGCTTGCATAGGAGTGGCACTCATGGCGATCCTTTCAGGTCTGCGACCGCCCGCGGATCATGGGAAACGCCGTGATCCAAGGCCCAAGCGAGCCGCCAGACGTCGAGCGTGATGACCAAAGGTGAAATCACCACAGATCTTCACCACGCGATCGAACAAAGAGCGAGTAACGGGATGGTGAGCGACCGGTAACCATCCCGCTCTCGGCGGTCCGGCGCGCATGCCGGGCCGCCGGTTCAGATGTAAGCTCGCCGTTACTGCGTATAGCCCGCCTGCTGCATGGTGGAAGAGACGGAGGCCTGCGCCTGCTTCAGCGTGGAGTCGATCGTGCTCTGCCCTGTCAACGCCGCCGCCACGAGCTGACCCACCGTCGTCCCGATCGCCTCAAATTCAGGAATGGAGACGTATTGGATGCCGGTATAGGGCACGGGGTTCAGCGTCGGGTGGTCGAGATCGGCGGTCAGGATGGCTGTCTTGACCGCGCCGGCGAAGGGCGCCGCCGCCAGATAGTCAGCATTGTCATAGGTGGAGAGGCGCGTGCCCGGGGGCAGCGTCGTCCAGCCATTCGTCTGGCCGACAAGGTCGATATAATCCTTGGACGTCGCCCAGCTGATGAAGTCTTTCGCGGTCGCTACCTGGCGCGAGGTGGAGGGGATCGCCAGCGCCCAGGACCAGAACCAGTGCGAGCCGTTCGGCGTCACCGCGACCGGGGCGGCCGTGAACGCGGTCTTGTCGGAAACCTGGCTGCTGGTCTTGTCATAGATCAGGCCGGCGCCGGAGGTCGCGTCGATCCAGATGGCGCAATGGCCGGTGGCGAACAGCGCCTGGTTCTCGTTGAAGCCGTTAGAGCTGGCGCCCGGCGGGCCATAATCGCGCAGCAGGTGGACGTAGAAGGTGAGCGCGTCATGCCAGGGCTGGGACTCGAGCTGAGCCTGCCAGCTCATGTTGAACCACTCGCCGCCATAGGTGTTCAACAGCGTGTCGAAGAAGGCCATGTTCTCGCCCCAGCCCGGCTTGCCGCGAAGGCAGATGCCGTATTGCTGCTTGCTCTTGTCGGTGAGCTTGGCCGCGAACTGGTCAACCTGCGCCCAGGTCGGGTTGGACGGCATGGTGAGGCCCGCCGCCGCGAAGAGATCCTTGCGGTAATAGGTGAAGGAGCTTTCGGCGTAGAAGGGCAGCGCATAAAGCTTGCCGTCGTTCGACAGCGCCTGCCGGACCGAGCTGAACACGTCATTGTAGTCGTAGCCGGGAATGCCATCGACCGGCGTCAGCCAGCCCTGCTTGCCCCAGATCGGCGTCTCATAGGACCCGATGGTAATGATGTCGAACTGGCCGCCATGGGTCGCGATATCGGTCGTCACGCGCTGGCGCAGCACGTTCTCCTCCAACACCACCCAGTTGATCGTGTTGCCGGTCTTCTTCTCCCAGACCGAGGAAAGCTTCTGCATGACGACCATTTGCGAGTTGTTCACCGTGGCGATGGTGATCGTCGTCGCATGGGCCAGGCAGGTGCCGGACAGAAGGGCAGCCGCGAAGGCCGCTATCGCTTTGAGGCGCATTTCCTATTCCCTATATTCACTACTCGTTGCGGCTACGCCACTTGATGGGCGTATGCTCGGGCAGCGAGCAGAACATCAAGACCTGGCCCCTCTGTCAAGGGGCCTTTCCGTCCCATTGCGCGCCCGTCATGTCGCCAGAAGCGCCTCGGCCGTCGCTTCATCCGTAATCAGCCCGTCGATCATGCGGCCGACCATGGCGGCGCGGATGGCGGCGACCTTGCTGGCGCCGAAGGCAGCACCCACCCGCAGCGCCCCGGTGCCGAGCGCCAGATGCCAGACGCCGGCCACACGCTCATTCACCGAACCCCGCAGCAGCCGGCCGTCCGCGTCATAGGACCAGCCGCCAATCTCCCCCACCGCGCCGCCTTCAATGAGGGCCGTCAGCTCGACATCGGAGACGCAACCGTCACTGTGCAGAGCGCTTTTCCAATCCACCGAGCCGACGCCCACCAGCATGCAGCGGGTCTGCGGCAGCAGCTCGCGCAGCGTTTCGTAGGGCTGTTGCTTCTGCAAGACGTCCCGCTCCTCCACCGTCGCCGCGATGACCGGGCAAGGAAGCGAGAAACATTGCGCGCCCGATCGCTCGGCAATCCGCAAGACGGGGTCGAGCGCGATGGCGCGGCCCATGGGCAGGATGCTGCCGCAAAGCGAAAACACCTTATGCTGCGGTGCGGCAACCGGAGACAGCTCATTGGCGATGGCGCGGAGCGTGCGGCCGGTGCCGAGGCCGAGCACCAGCGGCGCGCGCTGCGACAGCCATTTCTCAAGAAGCTGGGCGCCGGCGATGGCGACCGAGCCAAGCGTGCCCGCGTTGCTGCCCATTGTCGGCACAACATCGCAAAGCGATAGGCCGAAGCGGCGCGAGAGCGCGTCCCCCGCCTCCATGCACGGCCCAACCTCGTGATCGAAGCGAAACTTGATCAGCTTTTCGGTAAGCGCCAGCGAAATGAGCCGCTGCGCGGCCTGGCGCGAGATATTGAGCTGCGCCGCCACCTCATCCTGCGTGCGGCGGCCCACATAATATAGCCAGGCGGCACGCGCCGCCTGTTCCAGACGCAAACCCTGCCGAGACCGCGTTTCCACGGCCAGTTTGTCGCTCATGAACGCCCCGCTCTGGATGTCCAAGCATCCTTGGCGCGAAGTATTGTTCGGACCACGGGCATCTGCCAAGCCCCCAGCCGCGCTTCAGCCGGTCATTTCATTCCGATATCGGGTTAAGCGGCGGCAGCCAGGGCCACAAGCCGCGCCCGCCCCTGTCGGCGCGTATCGCGACCACCCGGCCGTCGAGGCGCACCGCGATCGCCTGATCGCGGCTGACGCGGTCGCGATCGATCACGGGCAGACCCGCGCAGCCCGCACCCTGAAGGTCATCGAGATAGCCGGTGGCGATGATGAGCCCGATGCCACGGCAGTCGGCGGGCGGCGCCTCGGCGCGCCACAGCAGCACGCTGCCCGCTCCCTTGCCCGGCAGCAGGCAGCCATCCGCCGAACAGACGACCCGCCCCTGAGCCGGCGCGCCTGCGCCCGGCAAGGCGACCACCGGAAGGCCGCCGAAGAAGCGCCGCCATTCGCCGAGCGTGAAGTCGTCGTGCCCCGTCTGCTGCAAATAGACCGCGCCCGGCTCCCGCACGGCGACCATGCGGAGATCGGGGGAGATGAGGATATCCGGCGAGCGCGCGAAGGCGGGCATGACGAAGACGCCGAAGACCAGCGGTGCCAGGCCCGCCAGCCGAATGCGACCCTGCCAGAGGCAAAGCCAGATCAGCCCGAGGCTCGCGATGCAGAGGCCGCCGAGCGGCCCGGCCGGAACCGAAAGTGTGGCGGCGGGGAGGTTCGCCGCCGTGCGCGCGATGCTGATCATCAGCGCGCAGCCCCAACCCATGGGCACCAGCGCCAGGAAGCCGAGCCCGAGCGGCATGAGGAGGAGCGAGGCGAGGCCCAGCGGCAGCACCCAGAAGGTGGCCACCGGAACCGCGAGCATATTCGCCGGCACGGAGTAGATCTGTACCTGGCCGAAATGATAGGCGACGAAGGGCGCGGTCGCGGCACCAGCGAGCAGGCTGGTCGTCGCCACCAAAACGAGGTCGCGCCGGAGCCAGGCCAGCCCCGCCTGCTGATGCGCGAATGAGGCGAGGTTGAAGGTTCGCAGCACCTCATAGCCGGCGACCAGAACCATCACGGCGGCGAAGCTCATCTGGAAGCTGACATCGGCCACCGCTTCGGGCTCGACGAGCATGAGGACGGCGGCGGCGGCCCCCAGGCCGCGCATGGAGATCGCCCGCCGCCCCAGCAGCAGCCCGAGGGTGACGAGGCCGGCCATCAGGAAGCTGCGGATGATGGGCAGGTGCATGCCGGTGACCGCCATGTAGAAGCCGCCCACGGCGAGCGCCGCGACGCCCGCGATCTCCTTCACCGGCAGGCGGAGTGCCGCCCATTCCCAGCGCACCAAGGTCACGCGGGTCGCGGCAAAGACCGTGCTCATGACGATGCCGATATGCAGCCCGGCGACGGCCAGGATATGGGCGAGGCCGGCGGTCGCGAAATCCGTGCGGATCGCGGGCGGGATGGCCGTGCTGATGCCGGTGAGCAGGGTCGCGGCAACCGCGCCGGGCGGCCCCGGCACCACCCTCATGATCCGCGCCGCCACCGTCTGGCGGAACCGCTGCCAGCGCCGGCCGAGACCGGCGGCATGGGCCGGCGCCACCAGGCCGAATCGCGCCGAGCGCGAAACCGCCCCCGGCGAGCCCCTGGAAATACTCGTCCCGCCGCTGATCCCAGGCGCCGGGATAGGCCGGCGCGAAGGGCGCGCGCAGCAGCGCCCGCACGGCGAGCCGGTCCCCCGGGCCGAGCGGCTGCCGATCCGTATCCCGCAGCCGCAACCGCAGCCCGCGCGCCATCACCGGGCCGCCGTTGAGTGCCACATGACCCAGAATGACACGGCGGCCCTGCGGCAGCGGCTCCACCGCCACAACGCCCCGGAGAGGCTGACGGCTCCGCGCGGCAGATCGGGGCATCGGCGGCATTGCCTGCGTGCGCAGGCTGGCGGCGGCGAAGCCGAGCGCCAGCGCGAGCGCACAGCTCGCCGCCGCGCGGGGCAGCCGGCCGCGCCAGCAGAGCACCAGCAGGGAGAGTGCCAGGCCGAGGAAAGCCAGCCCGATCCAGGCTGCAGGCTCCACGGCCTCGGCGAAGATACAGCACGTTGCCGGCGCCCATGAAGACGGGCAGCCAGGGCATGAACCGCCCCTGCTCCGCCTCGATCCAGGCGTGTGAGGGCGGCGCCCGCGCGCCATCGCGCGCCGAGGGGGGCGGCCACACGCCCAAGGACGTTTTCACGCACCGCGGAAATGCTCTAAGCAGCCGCCATGACCGACACTGCGCCCATCCCCGGCCCCGTCCGCACCCGTTTCGCCCCCAGCCCGACAGGGCTTTTGCATATCGGCGGGGCCCGCACCGCGCTGTTCAACTACCTTTTTGCCCGCCATCGCGGCGGGCAATTTCTGCTGCGTATCGAAGATACCGACCGTGCCCGCAGCACACCCGAAGCGACCGAGGTCATCCTCAAGGGGCTCGCCTGGCTCGACCTGAATTCCGACGAGCCGCCGGTCTATCAGACGACGCGGGAGGCGCGGCATGCCGAGGTGGCGCTCGCGTTGCTGGAGCAAGGCCGCGCCTATCGCTGCTACGCCACCAAGGAACAGCTGGACCAGATGCGGGCCGAGGCGATCGCCGCCGGTCGCCCGCCCCGCTATGACGGGCGCTGGCGCGACCGCAACCCGGCCGAGGCGCCGCCTGGGGCTCGGCCGGCGATCCGGCTCCGCGCGCCGCAGGAGGGCGTGACCGAGGTCGAGGATCTGGTGCAGGGCACCGTCCGCGTCGCCAATGCCGAGCTGGACGACATGATCATCCTGCGCAGCGACGGCACGCCGACCTATCTGCACGCCGTCGTGGTCGACGACCATGACATGGCCATCACCCATGTCATTCGCGGCGACGACCACCTGACGAATACCTTCCGGCAGGTGCAGATCTACCGCGCCATGGGCTGGGAGACGCCGCGCTTCGGCCACCTGCCGCTGATCCATGGCGCCGACGGGGCCAAGCTCTCCAAACGCCATGGCGCGGTGAGCGTGCTGGAATTCGAGCGCGAGGGCTTCCTGCCCGAGGCGCTGTGCAACTACCTGCTGCGCCTCGGCTGGGGGCATGGCGATGCCGAAATCCTCAGCCGCGAGGAGGCGATCGCGCTCTTCGACATGGATGGCGTCGGCCGGGCAGCGAGCCGCATGGATTATGCCAAGCTCACCCATCTCAACGGCGTCTGGCTCCGCCAGGCGGATGACGGGCGGCTGGCGCGGGACGTGGCGCGCCGCCTGTCCGAGGACCCGGCGCTGGTGCTGGACGGGACGGTCGAGGCGCGGATCGCGGCGCTGATGCCGGCGCTGAAGGAGCGGGCGAAGACGCTGGTGGACCTCGCGGCCTCCACCGCCTTCCTGGCCCGCCGCCTGCCCTTCCCGCTCGATGCGAAGGCTGCGGCACTGCTGACGCCCGAGGCGCGCGCGATGCTGGCGGCACTCGCGCCACGGCTGGCGGACACCGATTTCAGCGCAGCGGGGGTTGATGCGGCGCTGCGCGCCTTCGCGGAGGACACCGGCCGCAAGCTCGGCCAGGTGGCGCAGCCCTTGCGCGCGGCGCTGACAGGCGCCACGACAAGCCCGCCGATCGACGCCACGCTGGCGGCACTCGGGCGCGCGGAAAGTCTCGCCCGCATCGCTTCCGTCACAGGATAAGCCGGCCACCGCCTTTTTGTGAGAACCGACGCCCAAACATTCACTTCGGTCAGGTAGCGCATGCGTCATCTCCTCGCCATCGAAGGCCTGTCGCCCACGACGATCGGGGAGCTGCTCGAACCTCGCCGAGAGCTACGCCCTGCTCAACCGATCGGGCAAGACGCAGCGCGATGTGCTGCGCGGCCGCACGCTGATCAACCTGTTCTTCGAGGACAGCACCCGCACGCGCACCAGCTTCGAGCTGGCCGGCAAGCGGCTGGGCGCGGACGTGATCAACATGTCCGTCTCGACCAGCAGCGTGAACAAGGGCGAAACGCTGCTCGACACCGCCGTCGACGCTGAACGCCATGCAATGCGACCTGCTGGTGGTGCGGCACGACCAGTCGGGCGCGCCGAACCTGCTGGCGCAGAAGGTCGAGGCGGCGGTGATCAACGCCGGCGACGGCACGCATGAGCACCCGACCCAGGCGCTGCTGGACGCGCTGACCATCCGCCGCCATCGCGGCAAGCTGGAGGGGCTGGTGATCGCCATTTGCGGCGATGTCGGCCATTCCCGCGTCGCGCGTTCCAACATCCATCTGCTCAACGCCATGGGCAGCACGGTGCGCGTGGTCGGCCCGCCGACGCTGATGCCCGCCGCGATCGAGGAATTGGGCGTCACCGTGTTTCATGACATGGCGGCTGGACTGGACGGTGCGGATGTGGTCATGATGTTACGATTGCAGAAAGAACGCATGACACGCAACCTCGTCCCCAGCAGCCGCGAGTATTTTCGCTTTTTCGGCCTGGACGCGGCGAAGCTCGCCGTTGCCCGGCCGGATGCGCTGGTCATGCATCCGGGGCCGATGAACAGCGGTGTGGAGATCGACAGCGCGGTGGCGGACGACCCCCTGCGCAGCGTCATCCGCGAACAGGTGGAGATGGGGGTAGCCGTCCGGATGGCAGTGCTCGATCGCCTCTCCCGCCCCGCCGTGGTGCCGGAACGGCAGGCGCGCCCGCCCGCCACGGCGAAGCGCTCGTGAACGGCATGAGCCCAACCGGGTTGCGCGACACGCTCATCACGGGCGCCCGGGTGATCGACCCGGCGAGCGGCCTCGACCAGACCGCCGATGTGCTGATCCGGGGCGGCGTGATCGCCGATATCGCGCCGGGGCTCGCGGCGCCGGACGGCGCGGAGACGGTGGCGGCCGAGGGCGCGGTGCTCTGCCCCGGCCTCGTCGATATGCGTGCCGAGCTGGGCGAGCCCGGCCGTGAATATCGCGAGACGATCAAATCCGTCGCCGGCGCGGCGGCAGCCGGCGGCATCACGACGCTGGCCGCCTTGCCGGATTCGCTACCGGCGATCGATGACCCGGCGCTGGTACGGCTGTTGCGGGCGCGCGGCGAGGAAACCGGCAGCCTGACCATCCTGCCCTATGGCGCCGTCACACGCGGCTGCGCAGGCGAGCAGCTGGCGGAGCTGGGCCTTCTGCTGGAAGCCGGGGCGGTGGGCCTCACCGATGGCGGCCGGGCTATCGGGCCGGCACGGCTCATGCGCCTCGCCCTCTCCTATGCGCGCGGGTTCGGCGGCATCGTCATCCAGCATCCTGAGGAGCCGAGCCTCGCCGAGGGCGGTGCGGCGACCGAGGGAGAACTCGCGACCCGGCTGGGCCTGCCGGCGATCCCGGCGGTGGCCGAGGCGATCCAGGTCGGCGCGGGACATCGCACTCGCACGGCTGACCGGCGGGCGGGTGCATTTCGCCCATGTCTCGACGGCGGCGGCGCTCGACCTCATCCGCGCGGCGAAGGCCGAGGGGCTCGGCGTCACCTGCGATACCGCGCCGCCCTATTTCGACCTCAACGAGATCGCGATCGGCGAGTTCCGGACCTATGCCAAACTCTCCCCGCCGCTGCGGACGGAGGCGGATCGCCGTGCCGTCGTCGCGGCCCTGGCGGATGGAACGATCGACGCGATCGCCTCCGACCATCAGCCGCGGGATGCGGACGACAAGCGGCAGCCTTTCGCCCTGGCCTCGGCCGGCGGCGCGGGGCTGACGACGCTGCTGCCGATCACGCTTGCGCGGGTCCATGGCGGCGCGATCCCGCTCATGCGCGCGATCGGGCTGATGACGGCGGGGCCAGCCGGCGTGCTGGGCCGGCCGGAGGGGCGGCTCATGCGCGGCGGGGCGGCCGATCTATGCCTGTTTCACCCCGAGCGGGCCTGGAAGATCGAGGCCGGGCGGATGCCAGGCAAGGCCCAGAACACACCCTTCGACGGCAGGGCGGTCGAGGGGCAGGTCATCGGGACCTGGAAAAACGGCAGGCGGGTGTTCGGATGAACGCCGCCGGCCCGCAGGAGCGCGCGCGATGATCCCCGTCCCCGCCATTCTGCTGGGCTATCTGCTTGGCAGCATCCCCTTCGGGCTGATCCTCACCCGGCTCGGCGGCGCCGGCGATATCCGCAAAATCGGCTCGGGCAATATCGGGGCGACCAACGTGCTGCGCACGGGCCGCAAGGGCCTCGCCGCCGCCACCCTGCTGCTCGACGGGGCGAAGGGCGCCGCCGCCGTTCTGCTCGCGGCGAATATCCCGCAATTTCACGTCAGCCCGACCGCCGGCCTCTGGGCCGGGGGCTTCGCCGTGATCGGCCATATGTTCCCGGTCTGGCTGGGTTTTCGCGGCGGCAAGGGTGTGGCGACGGGCCTCGGCGTGGCACTCGCCGCCTGCTGGCCCGAGGGCGCGCTGATGTGCGCCATCTGGCTCATCGGCGCCCGCGTCACGCGCATCTCCTCCGCGTCAGCCCTCGCGGCCTTCACCCTCTCGCCCTTCCTCGCCTGGGGGTTTGCCGGGGTGGCCCATGCCATCCTGGCACTCGTCGTCGCCATCCTCGTGCTCGCGCGCCATCACGCCAATATCCGCCGCCTGCTCGCCGGCACCGAACCCCGCATCGGCGCCGCGTGAAACGCAACACGGGCAGCGCCGAGGCGCGCGACCTCATCGACCGGCTGCGGCTCGCGCGGACGGAGGGCGTCGGGCCGATCACCTATCGCCGCCTTCTGGAACGATACGGCTCGGCCGCCGCCGCGCTGGACGCCCTGCCCGGCCTTGTCCGCGCCGCCGGGCGCGCGGACAAGCCCATCCCCTCCGCCGCCGCGATCGAGGATGAGGTCGCCGGGACCGAGCGGCTCGGCGGCCGGTTTCTCATGCCGCATATGCCGGCCTATCCGCCGCTTCTCGCCCTGCTGCCCGACCCGCCGCCCGCGCTGGCCGTGCTGGGCGACCCGGCCCGGCTCTCCGACCGCGCGGTCGCCCTCGTCGGCGGCCGCAACGCCTCCCTCAACGGCCAGCGGATGGCGGCCCATCTCGCCTCGGCCCTGGTGGGTGCAGGCATCACCGTCGTCTCCGGCATGGCGCGCGGCGTCGATGCCGCGGCCCATGAGGCGGCGCTCGCCGAGGCCGGCGGCCGCACCGTGGCGGCCGTCGCCGGGGGTCTCGACATCCCCTACCCGCCCCAGCACGCCGGGTTGCAGGCGCGCATCGCCGCCGGCGGTGCCGTGGTGAGCGAGGCGCCGCTCGGCACCGAGCCGCAGGCGCGGCACTTCCCACGCCGCAACCGGATCATCGCCGGCCTCTCGCTCGGCGTCGTGGTGGTGGAGGCGGCGCGCCATTCCGGCAGCCTCATCACCGCGCGGCTGGCACTCGAAGCCGGGCGGGAGATCTTCGCCGTGCCCGGCCCCCCGCTCGACGCGCGCTGCCAGGGCAGTAACGATTTGATCCGCCAGGGCGCCCAGCTGACCGAGACGATCGACGATATCCTGGGGCATCTCCCGGCTGGACCCGAGGAATTCGGCCGCCGATCAAGCCTGCCACCACGCCCGGATTACCTGTCTGAAGAGCCGCCGGAGGACCCCATTGAGGCCAGCGAAATACGCGCCTCCGTGCTGCGACTGCTCAGTCCGGCACCGACATCGGTTGACGATCTGCTTCGACACTGCCAGTTCACGTCACAAGCCGCCCTTATGGCCGCCTTGCTGGACCTTGAACTCGGTGGAGTCGTCGAGTCGCTGCCTGGCAACCGCGTGGCTTTGATCGCGCAGTAGGGCGGGTGAGCGCTTTTTCAGGTAGAGCATGTCGGACGTCGTCGTCGTCGAATCCCCCGCCAAAGCCAAGACCATCAACAAGTATCTTGGCGACGGCTACACCGTCCTGGCCAGCTTCGGTCATGTGCGCGACCTGCCGCCGAAAGACGGCAGCGTGCGCCCGGACCAGGATTTCGCCATGGACTGGGAGGCCGATGAGCGCGGCAGCCGCCAGGTCTCGGCGCATCGCCAAGGCGCTGAAGGGCGGCAAGACCCTCTACCTCGCCACCGACCCGGATCGCGAGGGCGAGGCGATCTCCTGGCATGTCCGCGCCATGCTGGAGGACCGCAAGGCGCTGAAGCGGCGTGACCGTCCATCGGGTCACCTTCAACGAGATCACCCGCAACGCCGTGCACGACGCCATGGCGCAAGCCGCGCCTGCTGGACCAGCCGCTGATCGAGGCCTATCTGGCCCGCCGCGCGCTGGACTATCTGGTGGGCTTCACCCTTTCGCCCGTGCTGTGGCGCAAGCTGCCGGGCAGCCGCAGCGCCGGCCGCGTGCAATCGGTGGCGCTGCGCCTGATCTGCGAGCGCGAAGCCGAGATCGAGGCTGTTCCGCGCCCGCGAATACTGGACGATCGAGGCGCAGATCGCGACGCCGGCCGGCGCGCCCTTCACCGCGCGGCTGACCCATCTGAACGGCAAGCAAGCTCGACCAGTTCGACCTGCCGAACGCCGCCGCCGCCGAGGCCGCGCGAGGCCGCCGTCGAGGCCGGCGCCTTCTCCGTCGGCAGCAGTCGAGCGGCGCCGGGTCAAGCGCAACCCGCCCCGCCCTTCACCACCTCCACCCTGCAGCAGGAAGCCAGCCGCAAGCTCGGCTTCGGCGCGCAGCAGACCATGCGGGTGGCGCAGCAGCTCTACGAGGGCGTCGACATCGGCGGCGAGACCGTCGGCCTGATCACCTATATGCGGACCGACGGCGTGCAGATGGCGCGGGAGGCGATCGCACGCCATCCGCGACCATGTGAAGGGCGCCTTCGGCGGCAACTACCTGCCCGCCGCCCCGCGCGAATACAGCACGCAAGGCCAAGAACGCGCAGGAAGCGCATGAGGCGATCCGCCCGACCGATGTCGCCCGCACGCCCGGCGGATGTCGGCCGTGCCCTCAACCATGACCAGCGCGCGGCTGTATGAGCTGATCTGGAAGCGCGCCGTCGCCTCCCAGATGCAGTCGGCCGAACTCGACCAGGTCACGGTCGATGTGGCCGACGGCCGGCACGGACGAACTGGCACAACGCTGCGCGCCACCGGCTCCATCGTCGCCTTCGACGGCTTCCTGAAGCTGTATCGCGAGGACCCCGACGACCAGACCGATGACGGATGACGACGAGACCCGCATGCTGCCGCCGATGGCGAGCGCGACCCGCTGCACCGCGCCGCGAGGTCGCGCGCGAGCCAGCATTTCACCCAGCCGCCGCCGCGCTATTCCGAGGCCAGTCCTGGTCAAGAAGATGGAGGAGCTGGGCATCGGCCGGCCCTCCACCTACGCCTCGATCCTGTCCGTGCTGCAGGACCGCAACTATGTGCGGCTGGAGCAAGCGGCGCTTCATCCCGGAGGATCGCGGCCGGCTGGTGACGGCGTTCCTGACCAGCTTCTTCGAGCACTATGTCGATACCGGCTTCACCGCCGCCCTGGAGGAAAAGCTCGACGACATCTCCGGCGGCCGCGCCGACTGGCGGGCGGTGATGCGCGCCTTCTGGGACGATTTCTCCGAAGGCCGTCGAGCAGACCCGCGACCTGAAGATCAGCGACGTCATCGACGCGCTGGACGAGGATCTCGGCCCGCATTTCTTCCCGCCGCGCGAGGACGGCGGCGACCCGCGCGCTCTGCCCGGCCTGCGGCAACGGCCGGCTGGGGCTGAAGCTCGGCCGCCATGGCAGCTTCATCGGCTGCTCCAACTACCCGGCCTGCCAGTACACCCGCCGCCTGGCGGTCGATGGCGGCGAGGACGGCGGCGAGACGCTGAAGGAGGGCATGCGCGTGCTCGGGCCAGCACCCCGACACCGGCGAGGAGATCACCGTCCGCCGCGGCCCCTACGGCCTGTATGTCCAGCAGGGCGAAGCCGACGCCGAGGACAAGAAGGCAAGACCAAGCCGCAAGCGCACCTCGCTGCCGCGCGGGCATGGACGGCGAGACGATCACGCTGGAGCAGGCGCTGGGCCTGCTGTCGCTGCCGCGCGCTGATCGGGCTGCATCCCGGAGACGCAGGAGCCGATCGAGGCCGGGCATCGGCCGGTTCGGCCCGTATCGTGAAGATGGGCGCGGTCTTCGCCTCGCTGGACCGCGACGACGACGTGCTGGCGGTCGGGCTGAACCGCGCGGTCGATCTGCTGGCGAAGAAGCTGGCCAGCGTGCGCACGCTCGGGCCGCATCCGAAGGACAAGGAGCCGGTGCATGGTCCGCAAGGGCCGGTTCGGGCCGTATGTCGCAGCATGGCAAGATGGTCGCCAACCTGCCGCGCGGCGTGACGATGGACGACATCACGCTGGACGAGGCGGTGGCGCTGCTGGCCGAGAAGGGCAAGGCGCTGAAGCCGAAGTCGGCGCGCGCGGCAAGGCGGAGGCAAGGCCGCGCGCCAAGGCGGGCGCGAAGGCGGCGCGCGAAGCGGGCGCGAAGGCGGCGCGAAGGCGGGCGTGAAGGCGAAGGCCGCGCCGGCGGCCGAGACGGCAGCCAGCCAAGAAGACGGCCGCGAAGAAGGCACCAGCAAAGAAGGCAGCGCCGCAAGAAGGCGGCCGCCAAGCCCGGAACGCGCCTGCGCTCTCAGGCCGCGGAGTAAGCCGCCGTTCGGGCGCCGGCATGAAAACCGCGCGCAAGAAGCCGAGGCCGCCCAAGGCCTCGGCAGCGATGCCCGGGCCGGGCGCCGCTTGCCCCAGCCGCGAGCAGATCCGCGGCTTCATCGCCGAATCGCCCGGCCGTGTCGGCAAGCGCGAGATGCGCGCCTTCGGGCTCGGGCCCGAGCACCGGGTGGCGATGCGCGACGGCGCTGAAGGAGCTGGCGAGCCGTGGCGAGGTCGCCCCCGCCGGCCATCAGCGCTTCACCGCGCCGCACGGCGCGCCGCGCGTCTCGGGTTCCTTGCGTGCTCCGGCAACCGCCTGCCCGAGGCGATGGTCGTCCAGATCACCGGCACCGATCCCGATGGCGACGCCATCGCCCGCCCGGCCGGCTGGCACGGCGACGGCCCGCCGCCCACCATCCTCATGGAGCCCGAGCCGCGCGGCCAGCCAGCGCTCGCCCCCGGGCAGCGCGTGCTCGCCCGCCTCAAGCCGATCGGCGAGGCGCACGGCGCCCGCAAATTCGAGGGCCGCACGCTCCGGCGGATCGACGACACGCCCGGCCGCGTCCTCGGGCGTCTTCCGCAGGCGCGGCGGCCTCACCCGCATCGTGCCCACCGACCGGCGCGCCAAGGCCGAATGGATCGTGCCGCCGGGCGAGGATGGCGGCGCCGAGGACGGCGAGATCGTCCTGGCCGAGCCGCTGCCGCATGGGCGGCCTCGGCCTGAAGCCGGCCCGCGTCATCGAGCGGCTGGGCGATGCGGGCGATGCCCGCTGCCGTCAGCCTGATCGTGATCCACACCCACGACATCCCGACGGATTCCCGGCCGAGGCGCTGGCCGAGGCGGAGCGCGCGCGCGGCGTCGGCGCCGGACGGGCGCGACCGATCTGCGCGACATGCCGCTGGTCACCATCGACGGCGAGGATGCGCGGGATTTCGACGACGCGGTGTTCGCCGAACCGGACGGCGACGGGCTTTCGCCTGATCGTCGCCATCGCCGACGTCGCGCATTACGTGCGCCCCGGCAGCGGCGCTGGACCGCGCGGCGCGGCGAGCGCGGCAACTCGGTCTATTTCCCCGACCGCGTCGTGCCGATGCTGCCGGAGGCGCTGTCCAACGGCTGGTGCAGCCTGCGCCCGAACGAGGACCGCGGCTGCCTGTTCGTCGAGATGCGCATCGACGCGCGACGGGCGCGAAGACTGTCGCATCGTTTCGGCCGCGGCCTGATGCGCAGCGCCGCGCGCCTGACCTACGAGCAGGTGCAGGAGGCGCATGACGGCCGGCGCGACAACCTCGGCCTGCCCGCTCGCGCACGCTCTACGGCGCCTTCCGCGCTGCTGCTGGCGGCGCGGCAGGCGCGCGGCACGCTCGATCTCGATCTGCCGGAACGCAAGGTGGTGCTGGACGACCGAGGGCCGCGTGGCCAGCGTCGCGCCGCGGCCGCGGCTGGACAGCCACCGGCTGATCGAGGAATTCATGGTGCTGGCCAATGTCGCCGCCGCCGAGGAGCTGGAGCGGCTGCACACGCCCTGCATGTATCGCGTCCATGCGCCGCCCTCGGACGAGAAGCTCGAAGGCGCTGCGCGACCTTCCTGCACGGCTTGGGCATCTCGCTGCCGCCGGGCGACCAGATCCATCCGCGCGACCTCGACCGCGTGCTGACGCGCGTCGCCGGCACCGAGGAAGCGCCGCTGGTCAACGAGGTGATGCTGCGCAGCCAGTCCCAGGCCGCCTACAGCCCCGACAATATCGGCCATTTCGGCCTGGCGCTGCCGCGCTACGCGCATTTCACCAGCCCGATCCGGCGCTATGCCGATCTGCTGGTGCATCGCGCGCTGATCGCCGCGCTCGAGCTTCGGGCACGGACGGGCTGACCGACGAGGAGGCGGCGCGGCTCGCCGACACCGGCGAGCACATCACCGCGCACCGAGCGCCGCGCCGCCCTGGCGGAGCGCGATGCGATCGACCGCTACCTGGCCGCCTTCATGGCCGACAAGGTCGGCGCATGTTTGACGCGCGCATTTCCGGCGTGACGCGCTTCGGCCTGTTCGTCACTTTGACGGAGACTGGCGCGAGCGGGCTGGTTCCGCTCTCGGGCCTGCCCGATGATTTCTGGATGCATGACGAAGCCACGCAAACCCTGACCGGCCGGCGCAGCCGCATGGTCTTCCGCCTGGCGCAGGAGGTGACGGTGCGCCTGTCCGAAGCAAGCCCGGTGACCGGCGGCCTGCTGTTCCAGATGATGCTGCCTGGCGATCGGCGACGGTGCCGGTGGCCGAGGCCGCGCGCACCCGCCCAGCCCGCATGCGTCCATCGTGAAGCGCGGCACCTTTATCGCCATCCTCTTTCTGGCCCTGCCCTTGCGGGCGGAAGCGCACAATGCATTGGAACCAGGGGCTGGCCAGCAGCGTCTATGCCGCGGCCTTCGCCTTCATGGCGCCACGAACGCTGAGCCCCATCCCGATGGGCGAGCTGACGCTCTGGGGTTTGCGCGGGCTCACCGCCCTCGACCCTTCCGTCGGGCCGACGATGACGCCGAAAGCCATCGCGCTCGTCGATCGCGAACAGGTTGTGATGTCGGTCCCGCTTCCCGCGCCGGGGGACGCTGCCGGCTGGGGCGCGGTCGCTGCCGCGCTTTGCGGCCGCGCGGCACAGCTCTCCCCGGCGATCGCCGAGGCGGGAACCGAGGGCATCGTCACCAGCTTCTTCGATGAGTTGTTCAATCATCTCGACCCCTACTCCCGCTATGTCGCGCCTTCGGGCGGCGAGTGAGGATACGGAGGCGGGCGGCCCCGGGCTCACCATTGTCGTCGCCGGCCACCGCGCCCTCGTCTCGGCGATCGATCCGGGCGGATCGGCGGCCGGTGCCGGGCTCATCGTCGGCGACCGGGTCCTCTCGATCGATGGTGTGCCGACGCACGGGGAGGACGCCTATACGCTCAACACCGCGCTGTCCGGGCCGCCGGGCTCCGAGGTCACGCTCGAAACCCTGAGCCGCCACCGGCGGCCACGGACGCTGTCGCTGACGCGGATCTCCGTGTCACAGCCGACCGTTTTCGCGACGCCTGCAAGGACCGATGCTGGTCATACAGATCACTGGCTTCGAGCGCAGCACGGCGGATGCGGTGCGCCAGGCGCTGTTGGCCGCGCAGGGCGCCAGCCCGGCGCCGCACGGCATCGTGCTTGATCTGCGCGGCAATCGTGGCGGGTTGCTCGATCAAGCGGTGACGATTGCGGACAGCCTGATCGACCAGGGCACGATCGGCAGCGCTGTCGGGCGGGATCCGGCGGCGGACCAGCTCTGGCAGGCCGGCGGTGGCGATCTGGCACCGGGCCTGCCCGTCATCGTGCTGGTGGACGGCCGCACCGCGAGTGCCGCCGAAGTGCTGGCCGCCGCGCTGGCGGATGACAGGCGCGGCGTCGTCGTCGGCAGTGCCACCTTCGGCAAGGGGCTGGTGCAGGCGGCGACACCCCTCCCCGATGGCGGAACCCTGCTGTTGACCTGGGCGCGGCTTCTGGCGCCGCTCGGCTGGCCGCTGCAGGGCCTCGGCGTGATGCCGCAAATCTGCACGAGCGGCACGGCGGATAGCGTCGAAGCCGAATTGGAGGCGCTGGGCGCCGGGCAGCAGCCCATGGGTGCCGCTGTGCGCGCGGCGCGGGCCGCGCGGCCGGACATCACGCTCGACCAGATTCTACAGCTGCGGGAGGCCTGCCCGGCAGCGCTCGGCTCCTCGCTCGACCTGCAGGCGGCGCAGTTCCTGGTGACGACGCCGGCTGCTTATGAGGCAGCGCTCATCGGCGGCCCGTAATTCTGGAGACTGCTACTCTTCTAGCTCTTTGTTTTTACGAGCATCTTCACCCGATCAGATGATTCCATATGATCGGGATCTGCTCTAGGGCGCGCGCTGGCCGAGCGGGACGGAACGCTTGGCCGGCACGGCGAAATCCAGCTTCGGGCCGACCGGCACGATGCCATGCGGGTTGATCGTCGGATGGCTTTGGAAATAGTGGCCCTTGATGTGCTGGAAGTTGACCGTCGCCGCCACTCCTGGTGCCTGATAGAGCGCGCGCGTGTAATCCCAGAGGTTCGGGTAGTCGGTCAGCCGCCGCAGATTGCATTTGAAGTGGGTGACATAGACGGGGTCGAAGCGCAGCAGGGTGGTGAACAGCCGCCAGTCAGCCTCCGTCACCCGGTCGCCGCAGAGGAAGTTCCGCGTGGCGAGGCGCGATTCCAGCCAGTCCAGACTGTCGAAAAGCGGATGGACGGCTTCCTCATAGGCTTCCTGCGTCGTGGCGAAGCCGGCCTTGTAAACACCGTTGTTCACGGTGTCGTAGATGCGGGCGTTCAGCGCGTCGATCTCCGGGCGGAGCGCCTCCGGATAGTAATCCCCGGGGCGGGCGCCGGCCTGATCAAACCCGCTGTTGAACATACGGATGATCTCGGCGCTTTCGTTGTTGACGATGGTCCCACGCTGACGGTCCCAAAGAACGGGGACAGTGACCCGGCCCGAATAGCCGGGCTCGGCCCTTTTGTAGACATCGAACATGGTGGCGGCGCCGAGCGGATCGGCCACCACGCCGGGCGCGGGGTCGAAGGTCCAGCCGTGATCGAGCATGACCCAGTTGACGATGGAGACGGATATCAGCGGTTCGAGCCCCTTGAGAGCGCGAAAGATGAGGGTCCGGTGCGCCCATGGGCAGGCGAGCGAGACATAGAGGTGGTAACGCCCCGGTTCGGCGGCGAAGCCGCCTGTGCCGCTGGGGCCGGCGGCGCCATCGGGGGTGATCCAGTTGCGGAACTGTGCCTCCGTCCGCTGGAAGCGGCCGCCATGGGCCTTGGTGTCATACCACCCGGTATGCCAGACGCCGTTTTCCGCATAACCCATAAAGGCTGTTCCTGGTCGTTCGAGGGGTTTGGAGCCCGTGGTTTATGGGCAGGAGACCCCGCGATTGAGGCAGGGATAGGGCGAAGCCGGGAGTTGCGCTGGGGGCGGTATGGCGATACATGACCCCCGGCGCGCCGGCATAGCTCAGGGGTAGAGCAACTGATTCGTAATCAGTAGGTCGTAGGTTCAATTCCCACTGCCGGCACCATTTTCCTTATATTTATCAGCTAGTTAACGCCCCTCCCTCAAGGGTGCTTCCGTCGTATGATCCGTCGCGGACGTTCCAGGCAGACAGCAGGCAGACAGACAGACAAGAAGTCTGGGCGCCGAGCGCCCACGCACGCGTGAAAAGGGCGCCTCGGTGTGACCGGGCGCCCTGGCTCTAGAGAACCTTGCTTAGTCGGCGCATTCGATGCCGCAAGAGCAGCATGCGGGTGTCGGCCTCGGCTTTCTGAGCGGCCTTGCTGGGCTCGGGTGTAGGAGCCGCGCCATTAATCCCCCCGACCCTTCTGGTGGCATTCTTCAAAACATATCGGTCCAGGTCTTCAGACCTAATCTTGGTCGGCCGTCCGAGCAGGTAGGGGAGCTTGCCAGCAAGCCGGAGGCGCCGGACTGTCTGCGGGCTGCAACGGAGTATGGCGGCCACTTCGTCCTGTGTGAGAAGGGGCATCTCAGTTCGCCCCTGCGAGCTTCAGCTCGGCCACCGTTTCGGTATCCAGGAAGTAGCCTGCATTCTCCAGAAGTCCCCCGCAGGCCGGCCTCTGCTATGGGCATACGAGGGCGGCCCGAGGGCTCACGATAGTGATCTGCGAGTTCGGCTAAGAGGTTGAGCGCCCGATCGAGCAACTCGCCGGCTCTGTCGTCGGGGACGTTGATGAACTTGTCCACGCCCATCTCCTGCCGGAGCTTCCCGACTTGGGACGCCCAATAGCAGGTCCCCTCGGCCACCTCGATTTCGAAGCAAGCGCGCAGGATGTCCACAGCGAGGGCCTTGGCGTCGATTTTCTCGGGCAGCATGTCCTGCTCGTAGGTGATCGAGACATCGGGGATGAAGTCAGGATGATCGGTCATGCGGTTTCTCCGTGTTATTGCGCCTGTCGCCTCCTAATGATGCGCAATGTAGAGTTATTGTCAAATAGCAATAGTGTCCATGTTTGTATGTTTGCAGTCCCATACACGCACTACACTAAACAACGCACGGCCATCTGGCCGGCCGATTGCCTGGCATCGGCGTCAAGACGCCAGCCAACACAGGCCGTCCGGGGACAGGCAAAGCCGGCGAAAATAATTTTTGGGACACGCCGTCCTATGTCCCGTCCCAGCGGCGCGCGCCCGGCTACCCCGAGGCATTCTCACGCCTTGTGTTGCAAAGCGCAGCACGCCTCGGTCTATTTTCCTAGAGAAACCAAGGGCTCGCGGGGGTGTGCCGCTCCCTTAGCAAGGGAGCGCCAAGCCATCCGGCCGGCGCCGCGTGCTGCGCCGGCTGGGATGGGGCACAACCAAGCCCCTCCCCCGTCCGGAACGCGGGCCATTTCATGGTGACTAATGCCGATACAAGATTTGCAAAAGTGAAAAGTTTTTGTTGTTATATCGACATCATTTCTGCGACCCACGGCCCCTACGTTTCCAGCAGTTTAGGACGAGGCGGCCGGCCGATCTGGTTAGGAAACTGCAACGCGCCGTGGATGAATACCGTGAAGTTGCTCAGCGATTTTGCCGTAGCCTGACAGCGATCGAACTCATCGAGAAGCTTCAGACCCACTAGTCTTTTGGCGCGGGGATGACCGTTCCAATACGCAGGTCCGACCTCGGCCGATCCCCCGTCGCGCGTATCGATATAGAGAGATACCGGCGCATGAACTGCGTTATTTCTGTCGTTGGCTAGGGCATCACCTTATCAAGGAGCCAACGTATATCGCTCCCAGCCGGCCACCAACACTGCCGGTCGAGGTCTACACCGGCCTCTATTCGGTCCCGAAGCATCCGGCGCTGCCGCGTGTCGCTCGAAGCCGCATACCATTTCGAAAAGACTAGGCGGCGTAGTTCCGCGCGATCCAGCACCAGATCATTTCCCGGGTCATGGGGAGTTGATCCAGCGTGGGCCATCAGCACGAAATAGAGTTCGGCAAGCTTTTCGTGAAGTTCGTTCCAGGTGTAGGACGCTTTGCCGACTGCAAGATAGTAGGCATTTAGTGCCTCGTTCCTTGCTTCGTCTGATGGCCACACGCCTAGTGCCGCCCCCGGCTCACCACTCACAACAGTTTCCCTCCCCAAAGATTTCATGGCCGGAGAACACCATAACGTTAGACGCCTGGCCAATCTCGATGTATGGTCAAGTCGTTCGCTGCGGGTGGTTCGCCACCGTGTTGAGTGTCGCGCGCTCATCACTCCTGCGCCCAAGCTCTCAGCTTGCGCGTCGATGCCGAACGAAGGTCACCGAACATGCCCATGGGCGCGCAACCTCTTAGCATCTACCAGTATAATCAGGACGCGGGCGCCACCGGCGGGGGTGCCGCTGCGGCCGGACTCACGGGGCTGGCGGGGGCCATCATCGGCAATCCCCAGGCGCTCGCGCAGGCCCGCTATCTTGGCGCTGGGACGGCACAAGAAACGGCGCAGGCTGCGGCGCAGCAGATGGACAATCAATCTGTCCAGCAGTTCCAGGGTCTCGCCGCAGACCCGTCGAACTACAATCCTCAGGGCATCGCGAAGATGCTGGCGCTGGCCGCCGCCAGCCCGACACTCTCTGCCCGCGCTTCCGAACTCATAAACACGGCGATGGCAGCGCAGGCTGCGCCCGGGACGGGCACGGGCGCGCCGGGCAGTCCGACCCTCGCCCAGGCGAGCAACTTCGGCGCGCTCTCTGGCGTCACGTCCTACGGCAACACGCCGACGGGATACGCCTCGGGGCTCGCGAACGCGATCCAGCAAGCGAACATCAGCGCGGGCGCGACGATTGGCGCGGCCGACATCGGCGCCAAGGCTGCCGAGGCCGACACGGCCGCCACGATCCAGGGCGACAACGCCCGCACCCTCGTCCAGGTCGCCGGCCCGAGCGGGCCGACATACATGCCGGCTGTCCAAGCGGGCGCATCCGGCGCGAAGTATTATGATCCGACCGTGGCGAACACGGACGCGGCCGCGAACGCCGCGTCCGTCTCCGTTGTGGGGCCGGCGGGCGCCCCTCGGCTCATGACGACGCAGCAAGCCATCGCCACGGGCGCGACACCCGAGCCCGCGTCGAGCGACGCTGCGGCGGCCGGAGTGCTCGAGGGAAATGTAAATCCGCCGACGGCTGCGGCGAGTGTGCCCGGTGTCCCGGCGGGGGGCCTCGGTGCCGTCATCACCGGCGCGGTTCAGCCTCCGTCCCAGACGACAGGCGTCCCGCCCGTGCAGCAGGCCGCACTCGCCCCGCCCCCAGCGGGACCGCAAGCTGCGCCGCAGACGCCGACAGGAGCCGCGCCAGCAGCGCCGCAGGCAGCGGGCGGTCCGCCCCCCGCGCCCGGCCAAGGCCTTCCCCCGGATGAGCGGCAGCAGCTCATCAATGCCGTGATCTCGAAGTTCACAGGTCAGCCGCTGCCCGGCACCACCGACGCCACGCAGGCGGTGGATGTCGATAATCTCATCACGCAGCGCTTGCAGGCGGCCAAGCCCGGCACCTTCCGCGTCGCAGCCTACGTGCCCTCTCCGACCCTCATGAACCCAATCCGACTGCAAGCTGCGTGGCTCTACGCGCACGACCCGAATGTCCGGGGGAACATGCAACAGGCCGTCACCCAGGCCATCCTCAATGTCACGGGTGCGAACAGCCAGAACATCAGCCGCGACATTCACATGCCGGACTGGATGGGCGGCAAGCCCGGCCTCTCGTCGATCGATTTGAACGATCCTTCGGCGATCACGTGGCCGCAGGGGATGCAGGTTCCGCCGCAGTATCAGCAGCAGGGACAGGGGCAGCCCCAACCCAGCAGTATCGCCAACGCCTTCGCGCCTCAGAGCAACCCGGCCGCTCCGCAACAGGGCCAGTCGGCCGTGGCGCCAACGGGCCTCGCCGGCACGATAGCGCCCCCAGCGCAGGCTGCCCCTCCGGCAACGCCGGGAGCTCCGCCGCCGCAGCCGTCCGGGTTGTCCCAGCAAGCCCAAGTCATGGCGGAGGCGCAGCAGCGCATCAATGCGTGGGAAGCTTCGGGTCAGCCGCCCGCAGTCATCCAGCAGCAGATCGGCGCGATCAAGCAGCGCTTGATCCAGCTTGGTGTGTTGCCAAATCTGCCGCCCGGGACGCCACACTAACATGGGCGTCTTTGACGACCTCCCGTTGCCACCGGCGCCGGCCCAGGGGGCTGCATCGGCCGCGCCCGTCAGTGTGTTCGCTGACCTCCCGCTACCCCCGGCACCGGCAGCGGCAACGCCGACAGCGGCGAGCCCCTTCGCCGACTTGCCTATGCCGCCCACGCCCCCTTCCGGCGATCTGACCCAGGGCCCGGGGCCCTCGCTCGGCGATCGCTTCATCACGGCCGCAGGTGCGGGCTTCAATGGGACGCTTCTCGGGGGCGCCGTGAACGCGCTCACGAGCGGGTTTTATTCTGGCGTCCAGAACCCGATTGACCCGAACACGGGACAGCCGCTTCCAGGGCCGGCGCCTGAACAGCAAGCCGTCACGGCCGAGCAAGCGCCCGGTGTCGCCTATGCGAACGAGCCCGCTGCGACGGGCGTCTTGGGACAAGCGGCGACAGTCGCGGGCACGCTCGTCGGCGGCGCGGCGTCCCCCGAGAGTTTGGTCGCCGGGCCCGAGGGCTATGAACTTGTGCGCGGCGGCGAAGCGGTCCTCCCGACGGTCCTGAAATCTGCCGGCGTGCAAGCGGGTGTGCAGGGCACGGCCAACGCCGCCGCGCAGGGCGAGAACATCGCGGCCGGCGAGCAGACGGGCGGCTTCTCCGTCCCTGAAGTCGCCACCGCTGCGGGGACGGGCGCGTTGATCGGCGCGGCGGCTCCAGTTGTGGGCGCGGTCGTCAACGCCGTGCGCGGGCCGGTCGAGGACGTGGAGAGCGCGGCGGCGCCAGTGGCCGCAGCCACAGCGACACCGGCGCCTCAGCCGGCCGCAGCGCCCGTTGCACCGGCAACGACTGGTGTCTTCGATGATCTTCCCTTGCCGCCCGCGCCGAGCGCCGCCGAGGCGCCAGAGCCCGCGCCGCTTGCCGCGAGTAGCACAGAGCCGGCACCGCCTTCCGAGCCAGCCGCTTCCCCGGTCGCCGACCAAACGGGAGCAAACTTGCCGGCCCCGCAGGAGCCGCAGGCTGGTGCCGTTGCGCTGCCGCCATCCACCGGCGACGTGCAGGCTCCCGTTCCGGCGTCGCCGGAAGTTACCGCGCCCGCGCCCGCAGAGACGCCGGCCGCAGCGCCAGAAGAGGCCCAGGCTGCGCTTGCCGCTGCGGGTTCGCCCGCGCTGCCGGTTGCCCCGGCAGACAACGCCAGCTTGGACACTGTCCAAGCTCCTGGCCCCGGGACAGAAGCAAGCATCGGCACGGAAGGCAGCAGTCCGGCCCCCGCGTCCCAGGACACGGTCCCTGTCCCAGACACGAGCCCGAGCCCGAGCCCGAGCACGGGCGTCGTGACCACGCCCGCCGGCCGCAAAATAAACGTCCAATACGAAGTCGTCCCAGCGGACACGCTTGTCCCCGCGACGGGCGAGCTCCAGCCGCGCGACCGCACGGGGCGGGTCTCCTCGGACACGCAAGTCAACGCGATCGCCGCGAACCTCGATCCGGCGCGGCTCATGCAGGCCCCGGAGGCCGATCGCGGCGCGCCCATCGTTGGCCCGGACAACGTCATCGAGAGCGGCAACGGCCGTGTGCAGGCGGTCCAGCAGGCCGCTGCGAGCCATCCCGCCGTCTATGCGCGCTATGTTCAGGCGCTCCAGGACGCGGGGCACGACACGGCGGGGATCACGAACCCGATCCTCGTGGCACGGCGCACCAGCGATCTTTCCCCAGAGGACCGCCGCGCGTTCGTCCAGGAGGCCAATCAATCGGCGACGCAGCGCATGTCGGCGCCCGAGCAGGCGAAGGCTGATGGCGGCGCGCTGACGGCCGGCATGCTGGCGAAATACGATCCGGCCCAGGACGCGACCAGCGCCGCGAACCGGCCGTTTGTGCGGGACTGGATCGGCACGCTGCCCGAGGCCGAGCGCAACGCGGTCTTGCATGCGCAAGGCAACCTGAGCGCAGAGGGCGTGCGTCGGCTCAATGGCGCCATGCTGGCGCGAGCCTATGGCGACAACGGCGTTCTGGCTCGCGGGCTCGAAAGCACCGATGACGGGACCCGCGCGGTTTCTGGCGGCTTGGCCGATGCGGCGCCGGCCTGGGCGAAACTGCGCGCCGGCATCGACGCCGGGCAAATCCCGCAGGAATTCGATACGTCGCGGCATCTCGTCCAGGCGGCCGACATGGTTCGCCAAGCTCGCGAGAAGCGGCAGAGTATGAGCGACGTGCTCAACCAACGGGACGCTTTCAACCCGATGAGCCCCGAAACCGAGCAATACGTGCGGGCGTTGCACAACCCGGCGGGCACGCGTCCAGCGTCGCGGGCGTCCATTGCGGACACGCTCAAGCGTTACGCGCAGGAAGCGTCCAAGCAATCCACGTCCCCCGGACTGTTCGAGGACGGGGACGCGAGCACGGCACGAGTTACACCCGTGGACGCGATGAAAGCCGTCCTGGGACGGCGTGACCTTGAGAGCGCGCGCGCACCCGTGCAGGGCGCGCTCAAGTATGCCGCCGATGAGCGCGTGCTTGCTGACAGGGGTGTGGATCGCGCGCCATTGGGTGGCGCACGGCCCGACGGCAACTTCAACAAGGGGACGAGCCCCTACCGTCAGGTCTTCATCGACGCCGGCCGTGACCCCGACGAGATGGTGAACAGGCCGCTCGCGTTCCAAAACAAGGTCATCACGGACCAGCTCAAGTCAGCCTTCGGTTTCAAAGATGTAGCGGTTCTGCCGGGGCAGAAGCCGATCGAGGTTCGCGACGGTCTCAGCAACTTCTACCACGGCGGCCAGAGGCGGCCTCGGCGCTGGGCATACCGACCAAGGCGCTCGGCCTTAATGGCCGGCTCAGCCTCACGACCAAGCCCTTCGGCCGGAATGCCAAGGTGCTCGGGAGCTATCACCCCGTGTCCCGCACGATCCTGCTGCCGGGCCGTAGCAATAGCTTCATGCACGAGATGGCGCATGCGTTGGACCACTATCTTGCCGACGCCCTCGCCAATAATCCGAAGGCCATCCGCATGCTCTCCCGCACAAAGGGCATCGCGGACGGGACGATCGGCGGCAAGCCGGTCTCGCCGGACACTGCGGGCGAAGCCTTTGTTCACGTGCTCCAGACCATCTTCGGCAAGGATGCCGACACCGCTGCCGAGGCCCTGAAGCTTCAGTTCGTCGAGAAGGGCACCGATGCTGCCAAGGCCCATATGGCGAGACTTCGCCTTGACGGGAATTACAGACGCAGTTCGCGAAGGGCGCTAAGGACATCCAGGGCGGCCCCAAGGGCTACTGGTCTGACCCGGCAGAGATGCTTGCCCGGGCGCATGAGGCATATGTCGCCGACGCTATCGAGCGTCAGGGCGGGGACACACGCGGCGTGGCGAAGCCCGACTATTCCAGCGCCGGCCCAAACGACGCCTTCGGCAAGCTCTACCCGCAGGGCGAAGAGCGCACGCCGATCTTCGGCGCGCTTGCCAACCTCTACGACCGCATGCGCGCCGAGACGCTCCTCGGCACAGAGGCGGCGGCCAAGCGCCCTGACGGGCTCGGCACGGTTGATCCCCAAAGTCTGGGGCAAGATGGTTGACCCGCGCGACCTCGCGCCCGGAACGCTCGGCAACGTGCTGCGGCGTGAGGTCGTGGCGCAGAAAAACTGGCTCCAGCAATATAAGGATAATCTGGGTATCGATCCGAAAGCCCCGGACCCGGGGCACCTCAGTATATGGACGCGGGGCGCCGACGGCGCGCGCATGATCGGCTTTGCGGTGCGGTCGCGCATGCAGATCATCGCGAAGCGCCAGCCGAACCCCGGAGCGCAGGCGGCCTTCCAACGCATTACGGATTTGATCGCGCCGGCCGAGCGCATTTCGTTCGGCAGAAGACGCGGCCGGCCGTGAGATCGGTCCCGTGTTTGGTCAGGAAGCCCGGCGCTGGTCGCGAAAGAATAGCGCGGCCTTCGAGGCCGTCCTGAAGGATCACAAGCTGCTCAAGATGAATGACGCCGAGCAGCTTGCCTTCCGTCATGTCTTAACCGAGGGCGACAGCAGAAGACTTTACAGCGCCCGGTGACCGCACGCCGACACCGATCCCTGACAACATCAAGGAAGCAGCGGGCAAGACGCGCTTTTCCTGCTCGATGAAGAGCGGCGGCGGAACGAGGCCGCTGGGATCGGGATCGGCCATGCTGACAATTACTTTCCGTTCGAGCTCGACCAGCATAAAGTCTTCGCCAACCGCAAAGACTTCGAGACGCAGGCAGCCAAGGTGCGCGCCGTCGTCTGGGACAGGGACGTTGGGGACGACCCAGCCGCGTTTCTCACGGCACACGACAGGATGCCCGCGACCAGATACACGCGACATGCCTTCGCCCGAGGTGCAGGCCAAGGTCGAGGCCCTCCGGGCCAACTTGCGAAAGCAGGACAGCCTCAAAGACGGCATGAGCAGGCGCGCAGGCCGGCTATTATCTCGATGCCGCGCAGACGTCCTACAAATGGGCGGCGCAGAGCGGAAACCCCCAACACCAACACGACTGCCTTTAATGGCATCGAAGGGGTGCTGGACATGTTTGCCGTCCCGGCCGCAGGATGCCGTCGTCTGTCCCGGGCGGCCCTCTGTTCCGCGCTGCGGCCGGCTATGGCCTGATGCGCTACACGGGGAGCGACACGACCTCGGCGATCGCTCAGGACCTCGTAGGGCCCAAGGGCACAGGCATCGGCGGCGTGCCGCCGGCTGGCTCGGCAAATGCCGGCGGCGCTCCCGGCATGGAGACCGACGCGGGCGATACGGGCAACGCCCCTGGCATGGAAACCGACGCGCCGACGCCGGCCGGTGGCAACGGCAATGGCGGAGGCGGTGTCCCTATCGGCCTGTGGGATGATATCGGCATACCCGTCGGCAAGATGGCCCTCCCCGCTCATCGAGAGGGCGCCGGGGGCTCTCAAAGTTTTGGGCGGGGTCGGACTGGCGGGGATGCTGGCGCACCATCTCGCCAATGAATCGTAGCGCTACGATCCGCCCGGAGATTCAGTGCGGCGGGCTGAGGAGCAGGCGCGGAGCGATGATCTCAAGCGCCGCGCAAGCGATCCAGGCGAGGGCGAACCAGATGACGATCACGACATGGCCTCCTTAGTTCGCGCGGCCCTCTCGACTTTCCGGCGGCGCTGGCGCTGGCGCCACGCCCGCACCCAAGCCTTCGCCCAACCAAAGCACACAGAAGACGCAACACTGCGAAGATCAGAGCAGGAGGTTAGAGACGGATAAGTGACCGCCGTCGAAGCGCCGTCGGAAGATGGGACGCCGTCGCTCAGTTCGTAAAAGAGCGCGCCAACGAGAAGCGCGACGATCACCTTCCACATACTGCTCATCCTGTTCTCGGGCGAGTGACGTTCGCCCCTTTCAGTATCGTAGACAATATCCTTCGACGCCCCGGCGGAGGTTGAGGTGCTGTCTCGGGACGGACGGCTGCTTGAACCCGTCCCCCGTTTGTGCTTGCGCGGCCAACTACAACGGCCTGCTGGAACGTGAGATCGCCAGCTACTACGCTCTCCGCAAGTGCGGGATGCGCGGCCTCGAAACGCCCCCATCCGCGTGCGGAGGGCACGGCGTAAGGGATTTTGTCAAACAGGCGACGGATCACCGGCAGCATTAGCAACCGAAACAGGAGCACGAGTGGGTTCATGTCTGCGCCTCCAATTACAGTCCTGAAACAGCTTGGCCGGAGCGGTTATTTCGTTCTTGTAATCCCACATCGGAACCGCCGCAACTCGTCTTTGCCGAGAATGTGTCGGTGTAACGAGCCGTTCATGCATTTTTCCCCAGATTTGATGCTCGCAGGGCGCCTGTTCGTTGCTGACTTCGGATCAATGAGCACATCCCGGCATTTCATTCCAGGGCTTCGTGACGAGCAACCTTGCGACGACAAAAGTTCGCGGCTCACAACGCGCGCCAAGAAGCAGACGCGATCGCGGCGGGTCGGCCGCCTCCGCCTCCCATAACAAGCCGGCCGGCGCGTCAGCGCGCCGAGCCGCGTGAGGTTCCAGTCGCGGAGCACGCTGAGCTTTGGGCCTTTGCCGGCACCCAAGAGGGCCGCGCGATTGACCAACACCTGCGCCATGCGAACCCGATCAACCAACTGCGCCTTCTCCCGCGCGCGCCGTAAATGCGTGCGAAACGAGCCCTACGCATGGGACGGCACGGTCAAACTCCTGCTCGAAATGGGCTCAATGTAACACCGGCGGCGTCGGCGCAGCGGGCGTCTCTGCGGCTTCCCTCCGGGCGATGCGAAACTGGACGGCCGCCTCGATGCCCCGCATGGCGGTCTCAGCGTCAACACCGTGATCGTAGGCCAGAGCCGCCAGGGTCTCTGCCAACGGGAGTTGAAGAATGAAAGCTGGATCGAGGGTCCGGTTTTGAGCGCACGTCAGGCGCGCGAATTCAATGACGGCTTCCGCGATCGCGACGGCATGCACCTGCTTTTCGAGCGCGTCTGCGCCGTCATCGTATGTTCCCATGTCAGTGATACTTGCCGCCGCGCGGCGCCGTAGGGGGCGGCGCAGGCTCACACGCAAGCGCGTGCTCCTCGGCGAGCGCATCGACCTGCGCGGCAATCAGGTCCTCGACTTTCCGCACCGCGTCGGCCGGGCTGATGCCGGTATGGAATTGAAGGTTGGCGAGCGTCGTCGCGAGCAGGAACAGCGCCACGGAAGTGGTGTCGAGGCGCGCGATGACTGCTGCCTCGGCCAGATGGTTGAAGGCACTATCGGCGAGATCACCCTCGCGATCAGTCTGCGCGTAGTCCTGGGCGGCTTCGGTTTCGTTGGGGTCCATAGCTAGGCGGTCCTTCTCAGGCTCATGATGTCCCGGACGTTGCTCATGTCGGGCGGCGCGTCGGGGATAGGCTTCTTCTCGCGAGGTTTGAGGTAGTGATGGCTGCGATCGAACACCGAGATGCGCTCCATCATGTCCCGCGAGGCGATGAGGAATATCTGGCAAGGAGCGTAGTCCGGGACGTGCGTGCGCCAATCTTCAGGAAGCCGCATCACGCACAGCCCGTAAGGGGCAAGCCCGCGTCGCCAGATTGGTGGCTGGAAGAGCCTTCATCGGAGACATACGGCTCGGCGGTAACGAATGAGCCGCGTATGGTCGGTTTGCCCGAGGTGCCGGGGAGGCGATAAACCGTGATATGATCCAGGAGCCTTCGCTCCCATCGCTCCACATCATCGCACCAACGAGGCAGCCCAAGGCTTTCGGTTGCGCGGGAATAGCCGAGCATGTGCCCGAGCAGATTGCCGCGCGCCCGATTAGCGTCGGACCGTCGCTCGCGGAGCGCCGCCTCGGACAATATGAGGGTATTGGCCAGCCTCTGGCCGAGGGGGAAAACCTGCATGCGCAGGCGCTCGCGATTACGCTCGATGTCATGCTCTCGGTGCGCCAGCCGGAAGGCTTCCATACTCGCGATGAACGTCGCGTGTGGCGTAGGGCGGCGGGGCTTTCGGTTCATTGGGCTGGCTCCTGGTCGAGAATGAACATTCCCGCGCTCACGCTGCCCATATCGTCTCGCTGGGGGCTGGCGGGGAGCCGGAATGGGGTAAGCCGAGGGCGCTGGCCGCAGCAGCTCTGGCGGCCCGCTGGAGCGCAGCAGGGCCGACTTCGGCGGCCAACTGGACGAGCGTCTGTCGCTCGCGTTCCGAGTGCGTGCCGCGCGCCGTGCGGAAACGATCCATGTGCCGCCGGCGGGCAGCGGGCGTGATCCAGGCGCCAGCCTCCCAGGCGGTCATCAGGGCCGGCAGGCCGATAGGGACGGCATTTCCGGCGTGCTGCCAAGTCTTCCTCGGCCGGGGGCACTGGAGGGGGCGCCACAGGCGCGGGGGAAGCGACCGCTGTCGGTGGGCCGGTTTCGACGGCAACAGGCACAGACTTGCGCCGTGGCGCCCGGGCATGACGCGCCCATCTTGCCCGGCTCGAATAGGGCGAGCGGTCCCATGAGCGCCGCAGCGGCCGCGCGGGGTGTGCGCAACGTCTGGTTGTCCGTGGTGAACTGTTGGCCCTGTATCGGTGTATCGGGTATCGGTTCCAGACTATTCTCTCCCCACAACTCATACCTATACCGTAATATTACATATAGGTAATACCTATATGCCATATTTAATATCTAAGTTTATTTTCCCTATAGAACCGATACACCGATACATATCGTCAAAAATCCCTTATATGTGCTGGGGCTGCGGCCGTATCGGTTCCCGTATCGGAGGCTGAAATATCCGATACATCCGATACCGGTGTTTTCGTTCTCGTAATGCTGACCACCTTGTCTATTTCACCCGTGAAATCTGCCGCTATTTTGCCCGGCCCATGCGCCTTCATATCCAAAGCCGCGTGTAGTGAGGCTATGTCGGCGTCCTTATACAATTCAGGGTTGCGCACGGCCCACACCCGGCTCACGCCGCCGCCCTTGAGGCGCATCACATTGCCCCTGTAGACCTGTTCGGCGCCCAGCCCTTTGAGCGGGATACTCCATGTCTGCGGCAGCAGCCCCGCTGGTAGCGCCCCCGCTCGGCCGGCTGCCGTGATGGCGGCCTGGATATCCGTTGCCGTCATCACGTCCGGCCACGCGTGTTCGATCTGATCCCGGAGCCACGCCACGATCGGACTTTCGGCGTTCTGGATCATCTGGCGTTTGCCGTCCGTCATGGGGGGCCGAGCCAATATGTCCGCGCGGCGCACCGCGTCCATGGCCTCATAGCGCTGCCACAACCATTCGGCGCAGAGCATCGCACCTTTTTTCGCCAGCCAGTCCGCCAAGTCCGCGTAGTCCTGCCTTGACCACGGCGTGACCTTCTTCCCGGCCATGATGACCATGAACCGGCAATAGTCCGGCTCCAATGCCACAGCTTTCTGATCGTTGGCGGTAATGAAAAACGCGCACACATTCAGGGCCGAGTATTCCTTGGCGTATTTGTTGTTGATGCGAAGCCGCGTCGTCGTGTTCTCGGTCAGCCTCTTGAGCGCGTTATACTGGTCGTGCGCGGTCTGTGTGCCCTGAGAGTTGCTTCTGATTTCATCGATCACGCAGAAGCGCTTCTCGGCCCAGCCATTAAACGTCCCCGATAGCTCGATTGGGTTAACAGGCCTGAAGTTGTCAGAGCCGACGCCATACTCGATCGGCTTCAATAGTAGGTCCTTGCCGATGCCCTGGCCGCCCTGGAATATCATGTGCCATCCAGGCTTCACCCCAGGCTGCGCGATCACATGCGCGAACCAGTCCAACACTTTTTCGATCGCCTCTGGTCCCTCGACGCCTATGACGTGCCGCACGAGTTTCATCCACGGCTCGACCTCGGCGTCGTGACCGCGAACGGACTATCCATGCGCGCGACGGCGATCCATGTATTGACGAAAGCCTTGGGCCCATCTTGGAAGAACCTGTCCTTGCCCGGCCATATGTGAGTTGTCGCTCTTGCGGGCGCCCGTTGCGCATGGAACCACTCGGTCGGCTTCTCGCGCGAGCCAGCTTGTCCCCGAGCACGGGCGTCCACTCCAAATCGACGGCGCTCTTCTCAATTAGCGCGTCCGCGCGTGTGGAGTAAAATTGGTTCTGACCCCGCACGAAGATAAACTCGCGTAGAAAGTCCTCATAGGGCTCTGGGGTCGACACTGGCTTCGGGGTGTAGACATCAAAATCCGCGCTTGCTGGCGCCCCGTCTCTTCGCTCCTGCGTTTCGTGGCCCAGGCTACGAAGTCCTGGCGCTTGTAGATGTCCTTGCAGTGCCCGTGATTGCAGACGTAGCCGCGTGTCCCCGGATAATATGCACCCGAGCGCTCGTCCCGCCGCGTATGCTCCGCCTCGAAGGGGCAGTCGAGCTTGTAGCCGCCATCATTCGTGCGAACGCTCTCGCTGATCTCGCCCCAATCCATCAGCCAGTTAAACACTCGGTCGCTGGTCGGGTTCTTGAACTCTCCCAGCACGCCCCGTGCACCCGCCGGCCGCCTCGCGGGCGAGCTCCACTGCGCCGCTGTGCCCAATGCATCCACCGTGTAGAGGCGGCTCGGCTCCCACGTGCACAGCCTGTGTTTCACGCCCCCCGGGCCGTATTCCTTCTTGTGGTTCGTGCCCTCGGGCAATCTCACGATGCGCGTGACGCCGAGCATCCCGGGATCACTGCCGTCCCGGGACAGGAACGCGATTATAGCGCGCTGAACTGCGTCCACCCGATCCGGTCCGTCTCAGCGGGGCTTATGATATACCCCCATTGGGAATTCCCTGGGGACGTCTTCACCACATATGAGGGCGCGGGCAGGAATTAATCTGCCTTGTCCTCATTCATCTTTGTCCCGATGTCGTCGATCACGACGACATGGCACGCCGAGAAACAGTCTTTGCGGCGCACAGCACCGTCGGTCGGGTGATCGTCGAAAAGGCTTATCGTGAAATAGGTATTGTGCTGGCCCATCCCGGCGCGCTCGGCGGCTGAGACGGTTTTCCACTGCTGCCCCGCCCAACTTCCTAACCCGGGGTCGCCGGGCTTGATGTTGATATAGGCGTCGCCTGCCCGGGCGCCGAAAATGGCGGTCAGGAACTCGTCATTCGTAATCGAATCCATGGCGGTCCCTTTCATGGGAACACCGCTGGCCGCACCTATTGCGCTCTTGAAATCCTACGTGCCTGCCACTACGATCTCGGTTGGAGAGGCTTGAGATTTGCGATGCAAGACCGTCGGTTTTCGCGTTGGGGCGCGGAGCCGGCGGTTTTGTTCTAGGCGGCTACGACATCGCGCGTCTGGGCAGCACGTCCGACACGTCGGGAAGCATTGGCGATCTTTCCCTGCGCCCATTTATCGAGCTTCGGCCCTCTGGTAAATCGCTTGCCCGTTGACGACGATATAGGGGATGGGCGCGTATTCCAGGTCCTGGGGCTCAGCCTGAAGCCGTAAGTGTCGATGACGTAGGTCGCCGCGTCGCGGCGGTTGAGCCTCTTTTCTGGCAAGGCAACCTCCAAAGTCTGCCGCCGCGCGCGGCGGATTTCACAATCCTCGGCATGCTGTTCGCGGTCACGCGGCATGACGAACTCTCGGCGGCATCACCCGCGCACGAACAAAATCCTGGAGAGCTTGGCGGGTGTAGCCGCCGGTGTTGCCGCTCAGGCGAACCCATGCAGGCCCGGTGCCCAAACACTGCCACCGGGCCAGGGTCGCAACGCTCACGTTGAGGTATTCGGCGGCCTCACGGCGGGAAATCAGGCGGTCCATTTCGATTGGTCCCAGCGCCCCCGTGGGATTAGACAGTTCGCTGTCGTTCACTTTGATCTCCGAAACAACAATGGTATCGAGATCAAGCGATAGCAGAGCGTTGCTCGCGGGCCAAACACTAGCGCCAGTAACCAGAAGTTTGGATAATTTCATATTGGTAATCGGATATTTCAAGACTGAAATGTGGCCGTCTGCCCAGCGAAGAAACTTTTCCTTTCTAGGGGAACGGCGGGCTCGGCTATCTCGTTTGTTTCGCTAGGGATTTGACGAGCCGTAGTGCGCCTTGTGCTGCACTTTGCAGCACAAGGCGCAGGCGATTGCCCGCACGACGAAGTCGATGCATGCGCAACAAGCATGCCGGTTATGAAATCTTTGAGTTCCAGGGTGGCGTTTGCATTCGTCGTCAAGCGATGCGACGCGGCGCCCCAAGCTCGATCACTTTCGCGCCCTCGGTCTCCTGCGGGGCTTCGCCCAGCGCGGCGCCGATCCAACGGCTCCATGCCGCCATGGCTCGCACGCGGTCTTCCCAGCGCTGCGAGACATTGTAGGTCCGTGTGAGGACGCTCGCGTCCCGGCCGCAGTGTGGTTGAGGAGCATGTCTACGAGCGCATCATCATAGCCCAGCTCGCCAAGCGCCGTGGCCGCCGTCCTGCGGAAGTCGTGCAAGCGCCAGGGCTTCACGGCCTCGGCGAGGCGCTGCTCCGCGTGGGCCTTGGTCAGGCGCGCGTCCAAAGACACCTTGAGGTTGCTCCACCCGCCGAACACCTTGCCCGAGGCGGGCCCTGGGAAGACCAAAGCACCCGGCGTCACGCCCTTCCCCGCTTTCTCGCGGCGGCGCTCGAGGATCGCGAGCGCCTTATCGTTGAGCGGGAACCGATGCGGGCGCTTGTTCTTTGATGTGGGCTGCGTCCACGCCTTCCCCGTAATATCAAAGTCCGCCCAGGTCGCGAGCGCGGCTTCACCTTCGCGCGCCGGGGTAACCATCAGGAATTGAATGAGGTCGCGCAGCCCTTCGCTCTTAAGCCGAGCCGCTGCATCCCAGATGCCCGCAATTTCGGATGCATCGAGAACTCGTTGACGCGCTGACGGAGGCGTCGGGCGCTCGTGGCGGTCAACAGCACGGTTGGGGCGATTGCGCCTTGTCCTCGGACCGCCCATCTCAAAAAGCGGTCGAGGGCGCCGAACCTCAGCTCCGGCTCTTCGGGGGGCAAAGCGCCATCACCTTCTCAAGATGCGCGGTCGTAATCTCGGCCGGCGCCACGTCCATCAGGTCAGCCGCGTCGAGCCCAAGCCTGACCTGGGCCAGCTCTTCTTTCTGGTGCTTCGGACTACGCCCCCGGGACGCCAGCAACTCCCCATAGGCTTCAAGCTTGGTTCGGCATGTGACACGGGCAGCCTCGGCCAACACAGCCCTGCGCTTCGCTGCGGCTGCCTCGACGCGCTCGTTCTCGGCCGCCGCACGGTCGGCGAGCGCCGGGTCTTGGCCCTTGCTGACACGCACCTTGAGCTCGGCGACGGCGCCCGCAGCTTCCTTGAGGCTGTGCGTGGCCGTCGTCCCGATCGTCATGGACCGCTGGGGATAACGCCGACCCGTCTCCGGCTCGACGCCGCGCGGACGGTATCGGTAGCGCCAGCGTCCCGGACCCTTGGTGCCGACAAGCAGGTCGAGGCCGCCTAGAACGGTGAATATGTTTTGGCCGTGGGCGGGGCGCGCCTTCGCGGCAAGCCAGCCGTCGATCGCCGTCTGCGTGATCGCGTCTTTCCGAGCCATCGGGTTGCCCCTTCGTGTCTGCCTGGATGTCTGCCTGAGGTGCCCAGGCAGACGCTAGGCAGACAAATATGCTTCCAACACGCGCAGAGCAAGGGGAAACTGCGTAGGCAAAAGGAGGGTGCATCTTAAAAAAGGCAGGCATTTACAGATATGTAATAGCCTTCCGTTCCGACAGGCCAAGGGAACTCCACGGGCTTCGCCCTTATCATCAACCTATTCGTAATCAGTAGGTCGTAGGTTCAATTCCCACTGCCGGCACCATTCCCTTCATGTCATTGCTTCAACAGAGATCGGAAAAACCGTCCCCGCCGTCTCGCGCGGCGCGACAACCGGCGAGACCGAGAGACGTTCCGGGTCGAGCAGATGGCGATGCGCCAGCTTCGCCTGGAGATAGGCGCGATTGGAATCGGTGACAAAAACACCGGTGCGACGGACCTCGGCGATGTCGATGCCCGCGGCGCGGAGTTGGCTAATCTTGTCGGGATTATTGGTCAGCAGACGGATGCGGTCGATGTTCAGCGCGTAAAGCATCTGGGCGGCCAGGCCGAAATCCCGCGCATCCTCGGGAAAGTTGAGCTGGCGGTTCGCGGCATAGGTATCCACGCCCCGATCTTGCAGGCGATAGGCTTCGAGCTTGGCATAAAGGCCGATACCCCGTCCCTCCTGGCGGAGATAGAGGAGCACGCCGCCCTCGGCCGACAACTGCTCCAAGGCTTCCTGTAGCTGGCAGCCACAGTCACAGCGAGCGGAACCGAAAATGTCGCCGGTCAGGCATTCCGAATGCAACCGGACTAAAGGGGCTTGCGATGGGTCAGGACTGCGGCCCGGCACAACGATGGCAATATGCTCCCCGCCCTCCAGCCCATCGAAACCAATGAACTCGGCCGGAACGCCGTCGGGTCCGATAGGGATCACGACCGGGTTACGCGCGCGGCAGAGGCCGTTCGGCGCACCGGCGACGCGCTTGGCTGGCAGATAGGTCATCGCGGCGCCCTAGCGTCCATGGAAACCAAAATTCGGCACAGCGAAGGACAGCACGCCGAGGCGCCATTGCTTGTCCTGTCGGTATTGTTGCAAACCATGGAGCCCCAACGCCTGTGGTTGAGGCTCGTAAACACCTCGCAGAGGGGTTTATTCATAAAATTGGCGAAGGGATTCGTCCCGATCGGCCGCAACCTGCGGTGGTGGTGAGACGGACACCACTTGAGTTTTGCAATATGGTGGAACGTCTTGAATAAATCCCCGCTTGGCGTGTTTTCACGCCATGGTTCACTTAGTCTGTGATCGACGACCGCACGAAACGGGACGCCGCGAGCCGGTGACAGTCGCAAGCGACAGAACCGGCCATGTGCGTGAGCACCTCGCCGGGCAGTTGGCTCGGCTCTGGCGCTACGCCCTTGTGTTGTCGGGGCGCCGCGATGTGGCCGAGGACCTAGTGCAGGCCACCTGCCTGCGCGCGCTGGAGCGCGCCGAGCAATTCCAGCCAGGGACCAGGATCGACCATTGGCTTCTCACAATCCTGCATTCGATCTGGATGAACGAGGTGCGCGGACGCCGCATCCGCATGGGGCGCGGCTTCGTCGACCCTGAGACCGCGCTGGTGACGGACGGCGTTGCCACCGCCGAGGCCCAGGTCTTCGCGAACGAGATCATCTCTCGTGTGCAGGCCTTGCCCGAGGCACAGCGCGCCACCGTTTTCCTCGCTTATGTCGAGGAGATGACCTACCGCGAGACCGCCGATATCCTTGGCATCCCGATCGGCACGGTGATGAGTTGCCTCTCGGGTGCGCGGGCAACACTTGCCGCCATGACCGGCGCAAAGGGGAGGTCTTAATGTCCGACAGCCCCACGGACCTTGAATTGGTCGCTTATATCGACGGCGAATTGAGCCAGGAGGACAGGGCGCGCGTGGAATCGGCTGCGGCCCGTGATGAGAGGATCGCAATGCGCCTTGCCGCTCTATCCGCGACGACATTCGGAATGCGAAAGGCATTCACGCCGCTTCTGTCAGAAGCGCCGGTCGCGAGAATGCTGGCATCATTGGGCGAAAGCCCAACCGGGGTTGAGCCGAAGCCGGTGCAAACCGCCCGCACCGTCATGCCTCTCGGGCGGCGATGGATGATTGCCGCCAGCCTGACCTTGCTGGCGCTGGGCGGTTTGGGCGACCATTTGGCTTTTGCGCCAAGCCCCGTTGCTGGCATGGAAACCCCCGGTCATTGGCGTGACATCGTCGCCAGCTATGTTCGGCTCTACACGCCGGAGACCTTCGCCAATACGCCTGTCGATTGGGAAATTCAAAGACGGGAGCTACAGACTGTGGGTCAGGCGCTCGGTCTGGGTCTCACGCCAAAAATCGGCGAGGTTTCGGGACTGAACTTCAAGCAGGCTCGGCTCTTGCAGTATGACAGCACACCGATCGCCGAGATTGATTATCTCGACCCCTATAATGGCCCGCTGTCTTTCTGCATCATGCCATCGAATGAGCCGCGATTGTCACCGCAAGCGGAAATGCGTCGGGGGCTGAATGTCTCGTATTGGAATGACGGACATCACGCCTTCATGGTCATCGGCGCGCAGCCCGCATCCTACCTCGGCGAGGTTGCGCGGTCCCTCGCCTCGGCATTGGTGCCAGAGAGCAAAGGCGGCATTACCCTATGAAATCGTCACGCACGCCTGGAGCAAAGTCCTCAGCCATGCCACCAAGCTATGATCACGCTGTCATTGCATTGCATTGGGCGACGGCACTTCTTGTCGTGAGCCTTTTTGGCCTGGCGGAAATCTGGTCGTTCCTGCCCAACGGGCCGCTCGCGACGGGCATGCAATCCGTTCATGTTTCACTGGGCATGCTGCTCGCCGCTATTCTCATTGTGCGGATTATCTGGCGGACGAGGTTTGCCAAGCCAATTCCGCCCGCCGCCCACGGCCTTCAGCATATCGCGGCGACGGGGATGCATCTCGCTCTCTATGTTCTTCTCATAGGCCAAGTGACACTTGGATTTCTTGATGCCTGGACGGGAGGGCCCGCGGTGTTCTTCGGGTTGTTCGCCATTCCGTCGCCCTTCAAGTTTAGCTCGGTCGCCAGCAATCGGATCTATTTCCTGCATTACTACAACGCCTGGCTCATCATCTGCCTCGCGGGCGGCCATGCGGTGATCGCGCTCTCTCATCACTATCTGCAACGCGATGGTGTCTTGTATCGCATGCTGCCGCTGAAGCAGGTTCGCCTTCGGATAAGCAACAAGGTGGATGCGACCGCTCGTCGCTGATCGCTGAGATCCATACAGGAGCTTCCGCTATGATGATGCGCTTCATGGGGACTGCCATCGTCGTCCTCGGCCTGTCTCTCGCGCTTGCCGCTTGCACGGATGCCTCGGGACCATCGTCCACCGGCACCACCCAATCAGGGACGAGCGCGAGTGCAAGCGGCTTCGGCTTTTCACCGTCGAAGCTTGGCGGTGGTGGTGGCGGCGGCGGCGGTTACTAAATACGAAGTGACGCTCGGACTCTAAGCAACAGTGAAGGACGTCATCATCCCGGAGTCCTCATGCTCCAGGATATGGCAATGCGCCACATATGGCGCGTCAGCCCCGGCCGGACACGGGAAGCGTACCAGAATCTCGCTGACGCTGCCGCGCGCGATCGGTGCGATGTCCTTCCAGCCGGCGCGGTAGGCTTCCGGCGGCTGTCCGCGTTCCGACACTATCCGGAACTGGCAGCCATGGATATGAACCGGATGCGGCATCATGTCGTTGCCCTCGCCGATGCGCCAGCGCAGCATCTGGCCGAGCGGTACCGCGAAGGCAGGCTGCCCGAGCGCGAAGGATTTGCCATTGATGCCGTTGGCGGCGAGCTGCTCCGCAAGCGGCATGGCGGGCTGGTTCTCAATCAGCGCGGTGGCGCGCGTGACAACGCCGGCATCGATCGTACCACCCATCGTCAACCCCGCCTCGGCCAGGGGCATCATCCCCTCCTTGTCGCGAAACATGTCCATGACGAGTGTCTGGCTGATCGCCGGCAGCGTTGTGGGGATCGGCGGCAACGTCGCGAGCGACGTGGGAAGTTCGCCTGGCCCGTCAGCACCGTCAGGCGTAATCGTCACCAAGGGCAAAGGCTTGTCGAAAGGCGGCAGGTGCATGATCGGCGCGCCCATGGGCAGTGCGAGAAGGTCGAACGGTGTGCCGGATCGGCAATCCACCAGCACCTCGAACCGTTCGCCCGCATTCATCGTGATCTGCTTCATCTCGACCGGGCTTTCCAGCAACCCGCCATCCGAGCCGATGACAAAGAGCGAGCGCCCGTCTGATGCTTGCAGCAGATAGCTGCGGGCGTTGGAACCATCGAGCAGCCGCAGCCGCACCCAACCGCGCGCGGTGCGTGCCTCGGGGTATTGCGCGCCATTCACCAGCGCCACATTGCCGATATAGCCGGTGGTGACGGCGGTCAGGTTCATCCGGTCGAAGAACTGCCCGTCCGCCCCGAAGCGACGGTCCTGGATGATGAGCGGAATATCATCCACCCCCCAGCGTGACGGGAGCTTCAGCCGGTCGGTATCGTCATCATCGATGATCAGAAGCCCGGCGAGACCTTTGATGACCTGGGACGCGGTCGTTGGATAGACATGCGGATGAAACCAGAGTGTGGCTGCCGGTTGGTCGATCGGCAGGACAATCCGGGCCTGTCCGCCGGGCGCGATGGGGTGCATCGGGCCGCCATCCACGGCGCCAGGAATGATCAGGCCGTGCCAATGCACGGTCGTTGTCTCCGGCAGATGGTTGCTGAACTGGATCGCGACAGTCTGGCCTCGCCGCAGGCGCAATGCCGGCCCCAGAAAGCTCGCATTGTAACCATAGGTCGCCGTGTTCCGCGCCGGAAGGAACGGCATCGTGCCGGTGCCCGCCGCGAAGGTGATGGCGCCTTGCGCGTTCGCGCGGAACTCGGGCGGGATCGGCAGAGCCGCGCGGGCGGCACCCGCCAGCGCGGGTTGGAACCGCGATGCGGCGGCAACGGCGGCGCCACCGATTAACATGGCGCGACGGGTAAGACTGGTCATCGTCAAGCCTCGTATCGAGCTGTTGTAGATAGGGCCGGAAAACCGCAGTTCTGAATCGCGCGATCAAAGCGTTGGAGTGGAATAGGGCGCCGAGACACAGGCAGAGCCCGCAGGATAGAACAGTGCAGCGGGGGCCGCCATTACCCTTTGGAGTAGCTAAGGACTGACAAAACCGCGCCCGCGTAGTATCGTTGTGAGATGTAAAGCGGAGCGGGGTCGATGGGCACCCAGATCATCAGTAGCGGCACCGTCACGCCCGCCGTCACCAGCGTCGGCGACAGTCTCGTCGTCTTATCCGGTGCCACGGCCCTCTCCGCATCCATCCTCGGCGGCACCGAAAGGATCGACGGCACCGATCAGGGTGCCACCGTCACGCAGCACGGCTTTCAGGGCGTCTCCTCCGGTGGGACGGCCATCAGCGCCACCATCGAACAGGGCGCCACGCAGACGCTTCTGCCCGGCGGCATCGCCGTCGATACGACCCTGGCCTCCAGCGGATACCAGATCGTCTCCTTTGGCGCGACGGCCAGCGATACCCTTGTCGGCAGCAGCAGCTTCGAGACGATTTCCGGCGGCAGCGCCATCGGCATGACAGTCACGACTGGCGGGACAGTCGTGCTGAGTGGCTTCTCAAACGCGAACGGTGTCATTGACGGCCTCACCGTCGATACCGGCGGAACCGCCGTGATCAGCGCCTTCGGCATAGTCGATGGCGGGGTGGTCGACAGCGGCGGTGTCATCTTCGCGCTGTCCGGAAGCACCGTCTCCGGCATCGGCATCGCCGGCGCCGGCTACCTGATCGAGGAGCCAGGAGCCACCGTGAAGGCGATCAGCGGCGCCGGGACCGTGCTCAGCGCCGGCGTTGTCGTGACGCAGGCATCAACGGGTGTGGTTTTCCAGGCGCCGGTCGCGGAGAGTCTCGCCCTCGGCAGCGGCGCGCAATCACTGGTCCTCGCCAATGGCACGGCGATCGGCGGAACATTGGCTGACGGCGCGCAGCAGTCGCTGTTCTCCGGCGGCACGGCGGATGACGTGACGCTCAGCGGAAGCTTCCAGGTTGTGAGCAGCGGCGGTTTCGCGAGCGGCACGACGCTCGATAGCGGCTCGGTTCAGTATGTGTTTTCGGGCGGATCCGCCATCGGCACGGCGGTCGATAGCGGCTTCTCGATCGTGGAGGCCGGGGGAACCGCGCTCGATACCATCATCAACAGCGGCGGCAACCAGTCGCTTGACGGCGTGGCCATCAGCACGACGGTCAATAGCGGCGCCGGCCAATATGCCTATTCCGGCGCGGTGGCGATCAGCTCAGTGATCGAAAGCGGCGGCTTCGCCTTCGCTTATGGTGTGATCAGCAATAATGGTGTTGCCAGTCCGACCGTGTTGAGCGCGGCCACGATCGAAGGCGGTGGCTATGCGGTCCTGTCCGGTGGCGCGGAGGCGATCGGCGTCGCCATCAGCAGCGGCGGCACCTTGTTTGATCAAAACAGTTCCTTAGCAAATTCCACCACGGTCGGCCCCGGCGGTGTGATGGTGGTGCAGTCTGACGGATCAGCCTTGGACACGACCGTCGAGAGTGGCGGCACCCTCATTGTTCTCCCCGACGCATCGGTTGGAGGCACGATTGCCGCGAGCGGGGCCGACATCGTCTCCGGCGGCGTCGTCATCCTCAGCGGCGCGGCAGGGGTAACGCTCGACAGCAGCACGTCGGACCTGACGGTCGGCAGCGGGGAGAGCAACTTTATCCTGTCGGGCGGCACCGAAACCGGCACCGTTACCGGGAATTACGGGTCGAGCGAGGTCGCCTCCGGCGGCACCATCGCGGACACGACAATCTCGGCGGGTGGAGAACTCATCGTGAAAAACGGCGCCGTGACAAGCGGCGCGATCACCTTCTCCGGCATCAACGCGACGCTCAAGACGACCGAGACCACCCTGCCCGGCACCGTCATCAGCGGCTTCGCGGCCGGCGACGCGATCGACCTGCCGACGGTTTCCGGCAGCAACCTGTCAGCCACCCTCACCTCGGCCAATGTCCTGGATGTCGTGTCGGGCGGCTCGGCGCTCGCCAGCTTTCAGCTTGATCCGTCACAATCCTTCTCCGGCTCAAGCTTCGTCGTCGGCACGGCAAGCAATGGCGACACGGAGGTGACGCTCACCTCCGCATCGACGACGGCGGGATCGGTGGCCGAAAACGCGCAGCCCATCGATATCCCGCTCTATGTCCTTCCGTTCGACGGCAGCTACAAAGTCGGCATCGAACTCAGCTTCAATGGCGGCCAGAGCTATCAGCTGTACGAGTTCGATACCGGCGCTTCCGGTCTCTATACCTCCTACAATCCAAGCCAGTGGTCATCCTATTCGGTTGTATCCCCCGTTCCAGCCGCCAACAACTATGCCAGCGGCAACAGCTATACCGGGCAAGCCGTATCCACGAACGTCACGTTTCAGACCGAGAGCGGCGGTCCGCTGACGGTGGACAACACAACTGTCGGGCTGATCACCTCGGCCGACAATCCCGGTGATTTCACCGCGCAGAACTGGGATTCGGACCTGACGGGCTCGCCGACCAGCCCACCCCTGGACAATTGGTTCTACGGCGATTTCGGTGCCGGCCTGGGAAGCGGCGATGACGGCATCAATGCCATTCTCGGGCAGCTCAGCGGCGGACTCTCCAACGGGTTCATCGTCAATCTCGGTACCGCGCCCGACGCCAGCACAGGCCAGATCGGCTATCTTCAGCTCGGGGTGACGCAGGCGGATATCGCCTCCTTCGGTACTCTTATCCCTTTGCAGGGACAGAATACGCTCGATACGTTTCAGAATTCAAATGAACCTACCTACACCAAGATCCTCGGCAGCGGCACACTGACCGTCAGCAATGGCGGTGGAAGCTACACCACACCGAGCGGTTTCGTTTACGATACGGGCGCCCCCGAGCTGAGCATCCACGCAGGCTCATCGGGCATCGACTACGACAAGCTGAAGCCCTTTCTGGATGGCAAGTCATCGCTGGCACAGGGGACGACGGTCGCGCTCTCCGCGCCGGGCATCTCTACCTCCGCCAGCAGTTGGAATTACGGGTTTGATGTGATGTCCGGCCATACGGGACAGCAGGCCATTGTCGGTGACGACGGCGGCGGCTACGTCAACACCGGCATCGGCGCGTTCTTCGGCGAAAGCGTCTTGTTCGATCTGGCCGACGGAGCGTTGGGCTTCGAGCCTGTCTCCTGCTTCGCCGAAGGGACCCGCATCGAAACGCCCGCGGACGGCGTGCCGGTCGAGGCTCTGCGGATTGGCGACCAGGTGACGACGGTCAGCGGCGAGGCGCGGCCGATCATCTGGATCGGGCGCCGCCGCATCGATTGCCGGCGCCACCCGGCGCCGGAGACGGTGCTGCCCGTCTGCCTCCGGGCCCACGCATTCGGCCCGGATCTGCCGCTGCGTGACCTTATCCTCTCCCCGGATCATGCGCTCTATAGGGACGGCGTGCTGATCCCGGTAAAATACCTCATCGACGGCGATGCCGTCGCGCAGCGCGATTGCCGGCAGGTGACTTATTACCACATCGAACTCGCGAGCCATGATGTGATCCTGGCGGAGGGGCTACCGGCCGAGACCTATCTGGAAACCGGCCATCGCGCTGCTTTCGCCAATGGCGATGGCGCCGTACAGCTCCACCCCGTCTTCGCGCCGGAAACGGCGGATGCCCAGCTGCGCTGGGAAGCGATGGGTTACGCGCCCTTGGCGGTGACGGGCGTGGTGGTTGAGCGCGCACGCCAGATACTCAAGCGCAATGCGGATCGCGCCACCCGGCGGCCCCGCTACCAGATGAAGTGAACACCGACGCTCAGGGCCTGGGCGTCGCTGCTACCGTTGATCGCACCACCGTAGCCGGCAAACACCGACATCGGCCAGGAGGCGACCTTGACATCGGCCAGCAGCCCGACCAGGGCGGCATCGCGGCCGATCGGCGCGCTGGTCACCTGATAGCCGCTTCCGCTCAGCCCGGAGAAGCTGGCCCAGCTTTCCGCCCTGTCGCTGGCGAATTCATGTGACCAGCCGAGCGTGGCCTTCGCCACCATCGATACCGTCGGGCTGAGCACGATGCCGTGCTGGAGGCTCGCGCCGACCGTCGTCTGCGCACTGCCGATCGACTGGCCGCCGATCGTTTGCGCCAGCAAGCCGCCGCCGGTTTCGGTCAGATCGGCCTCATGAAAGCTGAAACCGCCAAAGCCGAGGCTCGGCTCAAGCAGCCATGAACCGAATCTCTCCTGAATTCCGGCGCGTATCCCACCGCCCGCCGCCGTGCCGTTGGTGCTTCCCCGCGTGGAGGCATCAAAGAGCGGCAGGCTCTGCGTCGCGTTCACCTGCTGGTACATGCCACCGAGCTGTGCCGCGACAAAGAGCTTGCCGCTCTGCCACTGCCCATAGCCGATCAGCTGCGCGGTCGTGCCCGTGGCCTGGCCGCCGCTTTGCGCCCAGGTCTGACCATCGGCCGAGCCCACGGCCAATCCGATACGGCCGGTGCCCGCGACGGGTGCGTCAATACCCGCCGCCGCACCGCCGAGGCCGGAGGTGAAGCCCGGCGCGCCACCGCCGGCATTCGTGGTGTTGTAGCCGGCAAGCGTGGTCACCCAGACAGTGCTGCCGTCCGGGCCCGCCGCGCTATTGGCGGCATTGTCAGGTGCCAAGCCCCGGCGCGTCGCCAGTTGCTGATCCACCGTGTTCGCCACCAGGTACCAGGCGTTGCGCCCGGTGATGACGGCATCCGGGTAGATGGAGGGTGATAGCTCATCCAGCCCCGCCGTGATGGCATTGGCGGGAAGCTGGTAGAGCGGCGCGAAGAGCGCCGATTGCGCGGGCGTCAGCGACACGCCGGCCGCCGGCCGGATCGCGTCCAGCGCCGAGCCGATGGCCGCTTCACTGCTGGTCTCCGCGAGGCCGGCCGCCGGCAAGTCGCCATAGGCGCTTGGGGTGACAATCAGCGAGATCGCGTCATCGCCATAAAGCGCATCGAGCCGCGTGCCCGCCGATAGACCGCTGGCCGGCTGGGTGAGGCCGCTATAGCTGCCGGCGACACCGCCTTGCGCCTGGACGATCTGAAAGCTCTGGCCGAGTGGCGGTGAATAACTATTCGTCGCCGAACCGCTGATGCCGCGCAGCAGCGGCTGCAACTGGCCGGCCGCCGTGAAGCTATTGCCCGCGCCGTCGACGAGGATGCGGCTGTAATTGCCGGCGCCCGTGCCCGTGCCGGTACCGTCAATGTCGATCACCGTGGTAGAACCTGGCAAAAGCGTGACTGGTTCGGTGAAGGTCAAGGTGCCGGGGCTATTGCCGGGCGACAAAGTGCCGGCCACCCGCGTCGGCGCGTTGATGGTGCCGATGCCGTGCAGGGTGCCGCTGCTGGAAACCACCAAGGCGGGCGCTGCGAAGTCGCCGTTGATCGAGGTCGTGCCATTGGCGAGCGTCACCGCGCCGTTGGCGGCGATGGGACCGTTGAGTGAGAACTCGAAGCCGTTCGCATTCAGCGTGCCGCCGCCGCTGCCGATCAGCACCGGGCGCTGGCTCGTGATATTGCCGAGCGCGGTGAGCGTGGCATTGTTCAGAATGAGCGGGCTGGTGGCCGCACCCAGCGCGGAATCGGATGCGATGCCCAAGGTTCCTCCACCCGTGACCACCGTGCCGCCCAGGTAGCTGTTGCTGCCCGTCAACGCCTCCGCGCCGCCAAGGATAGCCAAGCCGCCGGTGCCGCCGATGGTGCCGGCGAAAGTGCCGCCGGCGTTGGTGAGCGCGAGCAACTGGCCGCCCAGATTGACGCTGCCCGCGCCCGATAGGGAGACGATGCTCGCGCCGGCTGCCGTATTGGAGATGTCGAAGGTGCCGTTCGCGAGCAGATTGGCGGAATTCGCGATACTTCCGCTGCCGCTCAGCAACAAGGCCGCGCCGGGATTGATCGTCGTGGCCCCGGTGTAGGTATTGGTGCCGGTCAGGATTTGACTGCCACTGGCGACGACGAGGCTGCCACCGATGCCACCATTCAGGCCGCCATCCGCCAACACACCCGCGAAGCTCCCGTTCGCATTATCCAAGGTGAGCGTTTGGCCGCCAAGCCGCACGATGCCCGAGCCACCGAGCCCGGCGATCGTGGCCCCGCCCGAGGTCCCGGAAATATCGAAAGTGCCATTGGCCGTAACGCCCGCAGAGGCGGTGATGCTGCCAGCGCCGGCCAGTGCCAGCGTTGCACCCGGATCGACCAGCGTATCACCAAGATAGGTGTTGTTCGCGGTCAGCGTGAACCCGCCGCCTGCGATCTCAAGGCCCGTGGCGGCGCAACTGACGCTGCCACAGATGATGTCCGACGAAATCACGCCCGACAGTGTGACCTGACCGGGCGACGACAGCTGCACCGTTGTCAGCGGCGCCGCAGTGCCGCTGACGCCATCGATGAACTCGGCAAAAAGAAATGTCGGCAGGGTAACGACGGTGCCGCCTGGTATCGTCACCGACCCCTGCAAAGCGATCGAGCTGGTCAATGCCGGATTATTGGATGTCTGCTCAGCGGTCGGGCTGACCTGATAGCCGAAAAAGCCGCTGACCGGATCATAGATAATATTGAAATAGTTCAGGAACTCCGCACCCGTGTTGACAAAGGGAAATACGGGGTTGTTTGCGCCCGGTGAGACGAAGGCAATGCCGTCGCTCGGCGCATTTTTGGAATTGGTCGGATAGATCGGGCTGAGGCCGAATGAATTCATGTAATTGGCGGACTGCGGGCAAGCATCCAAGGTCGCGCTTTTACAACTCCCTTGGTAGACGAGGTCATAGGAAACCGGCTGTCCCGACCCGGAGGTCTGACCCGGCAGGTAGACCTGCAGGCTGGTGGACTGGCTCGGATTCGCCGGATTGTAGAAGGGATTCCAAAATGTGCCGCCCGTGGAAAGCTCAATATTGGAGATGCCGGTATCGACGAGGAGCGAACCATAGAAGGTGCCGTTGTCCATCGCGTTTTTCGCATTCGCGATGGTGATCGTCGTCGCGGGCGTCTGCCAGTCGGACGCCGTCGCGGCGACTGCATAGGCGTTGGTAAGGCTCGTCGATGTCGTATTCGCGCTTGGCAGCAGACCCGTGAAGGCTGTGTTCTGCAATTGCGCTGCGGTCAGCCCCAATTGGATACCGCTGGCGCTGACGACGTAGCCGGGCGCGATGGTCTGAAGATTGCCTGTGGATACTGAGGTCAGGTTGAGCAGCGGATTCGTATCGCCCGATCCGGTGCCGCGACCGAAACCAATGCCGAATTGTTCGACCGAGCCGCTGCTTATATTGCAATCCGCGGCGCTGGTACAATCGAAGTTGGTCACGTTGCCGGAGCTATCCGTCAACTGCGTCGCGACGATTACCGGCAACTGAGCGGTCGCCGCAAGCGTACCGCCGGTCGTGCTGGTGGCGTTGTAGAGGCCAAGATTCAACGTCGTATGGAAGCCGCTATAGGTCAGACCCGAGCTTGTATAGGTGATTGTCGCCTTGTCAGTTTGTGACAGGGTGTTGGCATTTATCCCGTAATCCTTCAGCAGGTAATCAGCCGTAATCACGACGCCGGTGGAACCCGTGTCCACGGTCCATTCGTTGCCTTTTTGAAAGGTAATCGAATTGCTCGGTGTAGCCTGTGACACCGAAACGCCCAGAAGATGCAGCTCGGAGCCCGTGGCCGGCACGAAGCCCAAGGAAACGTCGCTGGAGCCCTGATAGCCGTTCCAGATGGTTGCCTGAGCATCGGCCCGGCTGATGCTTCCCATGCCAAGCGCCGCCAAACCAAGGCCGCCGATGAGGAGAATCTTGCGCAGCATGGATAAGCACCCCATCGTTTCGTCTTCTTCATAGGAGCGGAGTTGACGTCAGGCGGATCTTGCGGTCGGCGAGGCTATCCTTCGTGGTCTTCAACAATCGTCAGATAATTCGACTCGAAAAATGACCTGGGCGTGTGCTGCCTGCCGCGCGGCGCCCCTGCCCTCTCCAAGAAAGGCGATCTTTATACGATGTTTCGATCAACTAAGAGAATCTAGCCGTATGATTCCGACTTAGCAAGATTTCCGGGGCCAAGGGGGCGGCCGGGCGGGCGCCCCCTCAGAATCCGCTGTTCCGGCTTGGCAATGCCGCTACGGCAAGCCGATGCCACGGCCGCCACCGCCGCGACGCTGCTGGATGACGACAGCGATGACGAGCAGGAAACCCTGGGCAATATCCTGCCAGAAGCTGTTGACGTTGAGGATGATCAAGCCGTTCTCCAACACGCCGAGCAGGATCACGGCCAGGATCGTGCCGACGATTGTGCCCCGGCCACCCTGCAAGGAAACCCCGCCCAGCGCCGCCGCCGTAATCGACTGCAACTCCAGCCCCTGGCTCCCCGAGGTCGGCTGCCCCGAACCCGTCCGCGCTGTCAGCAGGATGCCGGCAAGCGCCGCGACGGTTCCCGTCACCATATAGACGCCGATGATGTAGCGATTGAGCGGAATGCCGGCGAGCCGCGCCGCCGTTGCGTTGCCGCCCACGGCGTAGATGTTCCGCCCGACATCGGTGAAGTGCAGCATCAGTTGCACGAGCAGCGCGACCAGAAGAAGAATCCAGATCAGGACGGGAATGGTGAGGATATCGCCGCGCGCCAGAAAGACGAAGACGTGGTTGATGCCCGTATAGCCCTGGGCTCGCCCGTCCGAGATGAGGTTGGCAGCCCCACGATAGGCGGCAAAGGTCGCGAGCGTCGCGATCACGGCATTCACCCGGCCGTAGATGATGATGACGCCGTTGAACAAGCCCGTGCAAAGGCCGAGCGCCAGGGCTACGGCGATGCCCGCGAGCGCGCTGCCCGTGGCCGTGAACACCATGGCCGAGGCGACGGAAGTCAGCCCCGCCTGCGAGCCCACCGAGATATCGAGCCCGCCGAGAAGCATCACCACCGTCTGCACGACGGCCAGAATGCCCACGATCGCGACCGTGGTGCCGATGGTGGCGATATTGCTGACGTAGAAGAAATTGCTGTTCTGGACGCCGATGAAGCCGACCAGCACGGCCAGCGCCAGCAGCAGGCTGACATTCTGCACGCCGATGGCCGAAAGCAGCCGGCGAAACGCCGAGGGCTTATGGCCGGCCCGGCCGAGTTCGGTTGTGCTCAAGCGGCGTCCTCCAGAATGGCGAGGCTCAGGATTTTCTCTTCGGTCGCCTCATCCCGCGCGAGCGATCCGCGCATCCGGCCACCCTGCATGACGAGGATACGGTCGGCGAGGCCCAGCACCTCCGGCAGTTCCGAGGAGATCACAAGGATCGCGCTGCCGGCCGCCGCCAGCTTGTCGATGATCGCATAGATATCGGCCTTGGCGCCGACATCGACGCCGCGCGTCGGCTCATCCAGGATCAGGACCTTCGCCTGCCGCGCCAGCCATCGCGCGAGCACGGTCTTCTGCTGATTGCCGCCCGAGAGGGTAGACACCTCCTGCTCGATCGTCGGCGTGCGGATGCGCAGTTCCGCCACATATTGGCGGGCGATCCGCCGCTCGGCCGCGCGGCTGACGACGCGCCAGACCTGCAAGCGGTTCAGCACGGCGAGACAGATATTGTCCCGCACCGAGCGCTTCATGAGCAGCGCCTGCTGCTTGCGCTCCTCCGGCGCCAGCGCCAGCCCCGCGCGCACCGCATCGCGCGGCGAGCGCAAGGCCAAGGGGCGGCCGTCAATCTCGATCCGGCCTGCGAGGATCGGTGTATCGCCGATGATGGCGTGGGCCAGCTCCGTGCGGCCGGCGCCGACAAGCCCGGCGAGCGCCACCACTTCGCCCGCCCGCACCTCCAGGCTGATGTCGGAGACATCGGCCGTGGAGAGCTTCTCCACGCGCAGCACGGTGGCCCCAATCACCCTCTCGGAGCGCGGAAAGAGGGTGGAGAGGTCGCGCCCCACCATCATGCGGACAAGCTCCGGCTCATTCGTCTCGGCGACCTTGCGCTCCCCCACCGAGGCGCCGTCGCGCAGCACCAGGATGCGATCGGCGACCCGGAAAATCTCCTTCATGCGATGGGAGACATAGATCAGCGCGACGCCCTCGGCCCTGAGCTGGCCGATGAGCCGGAAGAGGCTTTCCACCTCATGTTCGGAGAGCGATGAGGTCGGCTCGTCAAAGGCGATGACGCGGGCGCCGCCCGTCAGGGCACGCAGGATTTCGACGATCTGCCGCTGCGCGGGCGCCAGATCCCGGCCGCGCTGGTCGGGGTTGATGACCCCGGTGAAACCGTAACGGGCGAGATCCGCCGCGACCCGGGCGTGCAGCCCCGCCCTGTCGAACAAGCGGCCACGGCGCGGCAGCGCACCCGCATAGACATTCTCGGCCACCGAAACATCCGCGATGATCTCAGGCTCCTGCGCCACCACCCGCACGCCGGCCAGGCGGGCCGCGTGCGGTGTCGCGAAGAGAACCGGCGCGCCATCCAGAACGATGCGGCCGGCATCTGGCGCATGCACGCCGCTCATCAGCCGGAGCAGGGTGGATTTGCCCGCCCCGTTCTCTCCCATCAGGGCCAGAACCTCTCCGGCACGGGCGTTGAGGGAGACGCCGCGCAGCGCCTGGACGGCGCCGAAACGCTTGGCGACATCCTCAAGCCGCAAGACGGCGGCGTCATCCTGCATCGCGGCATCTCCTCCGGTGCGCCGAAGCGGTTAGCCGCAGCTTCCCATCACGCTCTTCCAGTTCGCCGGCGTCACGATCGTGGTGGTGGCGATGGTCTTCGCCGGCAGCGGCGTGTGGTTGCGGATGCTATCCACCAGCACCTTCACCGCAGCACTGCCGACATCATGGCCGCTGATGAAAAGCGCCGCCTTGTTGCCGGAGGGCTGACCCGCCTGCCAATCCTTGCAGGTAAGATAAGCGCCGAGGCCGACGCCGATGATGCCGTCCGTCGAGATGCCGGCATTGGCGAGCGCCGTGACCGCCCCGGTCTCGTTCTCATCATTGCAGCCCCAGACGATCCAATGCTTGATCTGGAGGTTGGCGGTGACGACGGCCGAGGTGCGATTCTGCGCATCCACCGCCGAATTATCCGTGCCGATCTTGATGATCGTCGGCGGCGTGCCCGCGACCGTGGCGAAACCCGCCTCCTCGCCATTCTCGCGGTCCTGGCAGACCGAAAGCTGCTGCTCATAGGCCGCCGCCACGCGCGTCGTATCCGCTGTCCACCCGGCGGACTTGTAGAGGGCACCGGCGGTCTGCCCGACCTTGTAGCCCATCTGATAGCCGTCGAAACCGACAAAGGCCGCCGGCTGCCCGGTGCCGCTCTTGATCGGGTCGTCGGAGGAAACGATCGGGATATGCGCCTGGCTCGCCATGTCGATCACCTGCGGGCCGATCTGCTGATCGGGCACGACGATCGCGATGCCGTCAACCTTCTGACCCACCATGACATTCATGGCGCTGATGGCGGCATTCGCATCCATCTGCACGTTGACGACATCGACGCGGACATTGCCAAGCGCCTTCGCCTCGTCGCGGGCGCCTTGCGCCTCATCGACAAAATACTGCTGGTCACCCTGCTTCTGGATATAGGCGATGGTGAGCGGCTTGTCGCCCGCCGCATGCGCGGGCGGGAGCGCGAAGACGCCTGCCGCCAGGATACCCGCGGCGCAGCCTGCGGCGGCAAGTCCCGTTATTGATTTCATGGTCTACTTCCTTGGCCCGTTTGTTTTGAGGCGTGGTGCCCGGGTGGCATTCCACGCTGGCTCTCACCCGAATGAGGTGAGCCATTGGTTTGACCGCCGCGCAAGACGCGGCCCATCACTTGGGCCGCTCATTCATGGTAGAGCACCGAGCGGCCACCGTCGATCGCGATGCTCGCTGCATTGATGAACGGCGCTTCGTCAGAGCTGAGGAAAACAGCGGTCATCGCAACCTCCTCCGGCTGTCCGATCCGGCCCGGCGGATGCAGCGCTTCCGCGCGCCTGCGCTCGGCGGCGGGGTCGGGGAAACTCGCCCAATGGGCGCGCGCGATATCCGTATCGATATAGCCCGGCGCGATCGCATTCACCCGCACGCCCCGCGCCGCGTATTCGATGCCAAGCGCGCGCGTAAGCCCCAGCAAGCCGTGCTTCGCCACCGGATAGGGGAAGCTGCGCGGAATGATGGTGCTTGAATGGCTGGAGGCGATGTTGACGATGGCGCCATGCTTTTGCGCCAGCATCGCGGGCAGCACCGCCCGGCACATATGCCAGACACCATCGAGATCGACCGAAAAGCAGCGCCGCCATTCGCTCTCCGTCGTCTCCAGCGGCTCGTGAAAGACGTTGATGCCGGCATTGTTGACGAGGATGTCGATGCGGCCGAAGGCAGCGAGCGTCGCCTCCGCCACCCGCACCGTCGCAGCGGTATCCGCGACATCCGTCTCCACGAACAGGGCGCGCGCACCGGCGGCCACCAACTCCCCCGCAATGGCCGCACCGGTCGCGGGGTCAAGCTCCGCAATGACGACCGCCGCACCTTCGCGCGCGAAACACCGCGCGGTCGCGGCGCCGATGCCCCGCCCGCCGCCGGTGATGATCGCGATCTTGCCTTGAAGCCGCCCCGTCATTGCATTCACCGATCGAGAATGGCGCCGCCGCCCCGGCTTGCCGACTGCCCGTTATCATCACGCGGTCGAAAGACGACGTCGCTCGTGAAAGCGGCGCCCGGCGCCAGTTCGACCAGCCGGCCCAAATCCACCGCATTGAGCGCATCGGGGCGGTGCGTCATCGGCTCGAAGCAGAAATAGTCCTCGGCAAAGCCGGGCTCGAAATCCGCATCCGGCATGAACAGGACATAGTCGCTGAAGGCCGGCCCGCCGCCGATGCCGAGGGACATGCCACGCTCCGGCCATCGGATCTCGGCCTGTCCATTCCAGCCCGTGAAGCCATTGTTGATCCAATGACGTGGCAGCCGGCGTGGCTCTCTGAAGTCGAGCATGTCCGGCACGGAGGCCATCGCGCCGGGCAGGAACTCCGCCTCCTCGACAAACCAATGGCTCGCACCAGCCTGAAGTGTGGTGAGGGGCGTCAACGGAAAGTAGGGATGCAGACCGAGCCCGAAAGGCAGCGCGAAGGGCACCTCATTACGGATGGAGAGTGCGACCGAAAGGGTTTCGTCCAGGAGGCGGTAGCGGATTTCGGCCGAATAGGCGTAGGGGCTCGCCCGCCCCGCCGCATGGCGCATGCCAAGCGTCACTTGATCCTCGGCCTGGGCCGCAATCTCCCAGCAGGTCAGCCAGCCGTCCCCGTGCAGGTAGTGCCTGTCCCCCGGCTGATTCGGGGTGAGTGCGAAATCCCGCCCGCCGAAGGTGAAGCGGTTGCAGCGCACGCGGTTGCCGAAAGGCAGTAGCGGAAAGCAGCTTGACCGCAGGGGATCGTCGCCATCCGCCGCGCCATCCTGCATGACCGCGCAAGAGACACCATCCGCTCTCTGCCAGTGAAAACGGGTGATGGCCGCGCCGTGGCGAGACACCTCCACCGCCAGCCGGCCATGCCGTAGCGCGATGCGGTCGCGATCCGCCATGGCCTTCCCCCCTGCGCCGCTCCCGAGCCGCATTTCCCAACTGCATCAGGCTGCGATATGATTAGTTCTGGACAATAACCATATTATTAGGGCACGCAAGTAAGATTATGGAGCGTCCAAGAGTTCATGAGGAGGTGGTCGCCACCCTGGCGCGCCGGGTGCTGACCGGGGCGGTCCCGCCCGGAAGCCTGCTGCCCAGCATGGCGGTGCTGAGCGAGGAGCTTGGCGTCAGCCGCCCCGCTTTGCGCGAGGCGGTGAAGGTTCTCGGCGCCAAAGGCATGGTGGAGGTGCGGCCGCGCACCGGCATCAGGGTCCGGCCGCGCGATAGCTGGAACGTCATGGACCCCGAATTGCTGTCATGGTGCGGGCCGGAGTTGAGCGAGGAACTGCTCAAAAGTCTTTTGCAATGCCGACTGCTGATGGAGCCGGGGGGCGCGGCGCTCGCGGCCGAGAATGCGACGGCGGCCCAGCTCGCCGCTATCGAGGAGGCGTTCAATCGCATGCAGCAGGCCGAGAACCTTGAACTGCGGGTGGCGGCCGATCTCGATTTCCACGTCGCTGTTCTGCGCGCCACCGGCAACCTATTCCTGGTGCAATGGGCGGCCACGATCTCATCTGTCCTGCTGGCGGTGTTCCGCCTTTCAACGGGTGCGACCACCTCGGAACGGCGCGCCTCTTCCGCGCATTATGAGGTGCTGGAAGCGATCAGGCTGCGCGATCCTCCGCGCGCCGACCGCGCCATGCGCCGCCTGCTGACGGTCGCTGCCAAGGATCTTCATGTCGTGAAGATTCAGAAGCCGGGCAGAACCCGCACCCGGTCTATCGGTTAGCGGGCAAACTCACCGTGATGGCGGCGGCGCAGAGGCTCAACCCGAGCAGGGCCCAGGGAAGTATCGACAGGCCATAGGTCGCGAGTGCGAAGCCGAGAAGCGGCGGGAAGATCACGCCACCCACCAGAGACATGACCACGACTGCCGCGATGCCATCATCCGGCCGCCGCAGTATCGTGCTCAACCAGCTCAGCCCCACCGGGAATATCGGCCCGATGAAAAATCCGAAGAGAACATAGGCGACGGGCCGGATTGACGGAACCGCGGACAAAACCGCCGCAAGGCATGTGCCGAAACCGCAGATGATGAGCAGATTTCTTGGCGGAATATGAATTCTTCCCGATGCGACGATGAGCCTGGCGCAAGCGATGCCGCCCCAATAGGCGGCGGTCCATAGAGAGGCGATATTCCCGCTGTAGCCCGAGGCGCGCAGTTGAGACGGCTCCCACTCTCCGATGCTGCTCTGAACCGCCACATGGACCAGGTAGAGCAGCACGAAAAGAACGGCTGTGGAGGAGAGCAGACCGTAGCCGATGGCGACCCCATGGGAAGAGGATTGCGTCCCTCCCCTGACCGCGTCACCCAGCCCGCGATGACCGAGGAAGATACCCGCCAGAGACGTTAACAGCCCGATGGCGAAGATATAGTCGTACCGCGCCCCGCCGATGAAACCTATCAGCAGCGGCCCGAGCGTCGTGCCAATGCCGAAGCACCCGTGCAGCAGGTTCAGCATCGCCGTCTTTCGGGCGCCATAGCCCGCCGCGAAGATCTGGCTCAGCCCATAATCCAGGCCGCCAAACCCGACGCCCGCCGCCATCGCACCCAAACAGAACAGCGGAAAGCTGTGCGGAACCCCCGCCATGATCAGCGTGAAAAGCCCCAAAGCGAGCCAGGTATAGGATGCGGTCAGCAGCCGTTTCGACGGAACGCGCGTGCCCAACAGCCAGAATGCAGCCGCGCCGAACAGCGCCCCCAGGAAATGAATGCCGACCAAGGTGCCGGCCGTGACGATCGAAACATGGAATCGCATCGACACGGCAACCAGGATGGGGCCGTATATCCCCATCAAGACACCGTCAAACAAAAAGCCGCCTAAATTGGCGGCCAGCGCCGGCCGCGTGAGAGGACGCTCGGCGGTCGTTGACAAGTCTGAAGACGGCAAGACGACTACCCCCGCTGAGGCTCCGGGATTATTCGGGGTGGTCCCGGAGCCTCATAGGACTATGTCAGATCGCGGCCGTCTTCACCAGGAGCCGAGACGCTTCGGCAGCAGAGAGCGCATCCGGTCTCACGCATGTGCTTTCAATGTCGATCGCCCGATGCAGCTTGGCCAATTCTTCGACGGCAAGCATAATCTCCAGCGCATGAAAGGCGATCTCGCCGGAGCATCGATGCGGCCTTCCCTCATCGATCGCTTCCACCATATCGGCAAGCCCGAGGCCGCGATAGCAACTATACCGAGGCGCCGGATCGCCCGCAGGGCGGTTGAGCCGGCCGAGGGGCATCTCGCCTGTATCCGTCGTCTGGAAGCCATTCGCGGCGACCGCGAAGCTCACGAGCCCGCCGAACATGTTCGGGTCGGGGACACGCAGCGTCCCCTTCGTCGCATGCAGTTCAATGGGACGCAGATCGCTGTTCCAAACATCCCAGCTCGCGATCAGGGTAAACTCAACCCCGTTCGCGAATGACAGGAGCGCTTGCAGGCTGGTGAAAGTTTCCACCTTGATCGCCGTGCCTTTCGCAGGCCCGTCGCTGGTGACGATACGCTCCTTGTAGCCGATCGCGCCCGTCGCCGAGACGCGGCGGACCGGCCCCAGAAGATGTATGAGGGTGCTGATGTAATACGGCCCCATGTCCAAAACCGGGCCGCCGCCTTGCTTGTAGAAGAAGCTCGGGTTGGGATGCCAGTCTTCCGCGCCATGGCCAAGAACGGTTGCCAGGCCCAAAATCGGGTTGCCGATCCCGCCTGAATCGAGAATCTTCCGAGCGGTTTGAACCCCAGGACCCAAGACAGTGTCGGGCGCGCAGCCTATCCGCAGCCCCTTGCTTTCCGCGGCATTCACCACCGCCCTGCCCTCGGCAAGGCTGACGGCCAACGGCTTTTCGGAAAACACGTTTTTCCCGGCATCCAATATCCGCAGCGACACCTCGGCATGAGCTACCGGGACGGTCAGGTTGACGACCGCATCGATATCCTGCCGCTCCAGCAACGCCTCAACCGACAAGGCGTCGATGTTGAAGGCATCCGCCTTCCGCGCCGCGAGAGCCGGGTCCAGGTCGGCGCAGGCGACATAGTCTAAGCCGGCGAAGAGCGGGCCATTTCGGAGATAGGTATCCGAGATGTTGCCGCAGCCGATGAGCCCGACGCGCGCGGCCATTACGCCTTTCCTTCCACGAGAGCATGGAACGCGGCGGCGCTGTTGCGCGCGAAACGCTGCCAGTCTCCCGGCCGGTCATGTTCCAGGACCACGACCGAGGCGGAGCTGGCGACGACCGACGGCCAAAGCTTGGCCCAGGGAACGACCCCTTGCCCGAGGTCCGCCCAACCGTCCTGCTCCAGATTCTGGCCCGGCGCGGCAAGGTCCTTGATATGAACCACGGCCAGCCGATCCTGGTATTTTTCCAGCCAAGCCACCGGATCCTCCCCGGCGCGAACGAGCCAAGCGATATCCAATTCCAATTCCACACCGTTGCCGCCGAGAATATGGTCGATGGGGTAGGATCCATCGGCCAGGCGATGAAACTCGAAATCGTGATTGTGCCAGGCAAATCCGAGGTTCTTCGCCGCCAGCTTCTCCCGCAGGCGCTCCAGCCGTTCGCCGAGGCGCTTCCAGCCATCCGCATCCTCGGGCCGGTTTTCCGGCTCGATCCAGGGGGCGACGACCGTCTTAGCCCCAATGATATGCGCCGCGTCGATCTGGCAATCGGTGTTTTCCTCCAGCGGAGACAGGTCAAAATGACCTGTCAGGGCCGTCAGGCCGACGTGATCGATTTGCCGGCGGAACTCCTTCGGGTCGGCCAGAAGCGCGAAGAAGGGCTCGACATTCTTGTAACCAAGCTCGGCCAGAATTCTAAGCTGTTCGCTCAGCGGCGGAAATTCGCGCGCAGAGTAGAGTTGAAAAGAAAGCGGGAAAGATTTTTGCATAGCTTTAGCTCATTTTGAAATGACTGGCGGGCCGAAGAGCCGTGGCTTAGCCTTTAACTGCCCCGGCGATCGCCCCAGAAGTAATGAAACGCTGCGCGAACAAAAAGAGCACCACGGTCGGGATCATCATGAGCGTGGACGCCGCCATGATATGACCCCAATCCGTGCTGAACTGCTGCATGAACATCTGAATACCAACCGGCAGCGTCATCGAATCCGGCGTATGCAGAAAGACATTGGCGACGAAGAATTCGTTGTAGGCAGTCAGAAAAGCGAAGATGCCCGACGCCGCCATGCCCGGCAAGGTCAGTGGCAGCACGACCCGCACCATGGCCGCGATGTTCGTGCATCCGTCGATCAGCGCGGCCTCCTCCAGCTCCAAAGGTATGGCATCAAAGAAGGCGCGTGCCATCCAGGTGATGAACGGGAGATTGAGAAACGCATAGACAATCACGACCGAAAACGGGCTGTTGATCATCCCGAAGGTGCGGAACAGCACAAAGAGCGGGATGAGTGCCAGAACGAGCGGAAACATCTGAATTGCGAACAGCGTGACGGAGTAGGTTGTCAGCAGCCCGCTCCGAAATCGCGACAGGGCATAGCCTGCAGGCACCGCCAGCAGAAGGCTGAGGACCATGGCCCCGAGCGCGATGCTTAGAGAGTTTCGTAGAAAGGTGAGAAACGCCGTCTGCGTTATGAGATAGATATAGTTGGAAAACGGTGACGCGGCCGTGGCGGCCGCGCTGGTGGCGGCGAACCCCGTCCCCCCACCGAAGGACCGGTGGATCATGATGAAAATCGGCACGTTGAGAATGAGAGCGATCAACGACACGAGGGCCGTCATGCCCCAGCCGCCCTTTTTAGTGTGCATTGCGGCCTCCCCCCGTCAGCTTCATGACCACAAAAAACAAGCCCATCAGGATGAACAGCGTGACGAATGAAACCGTGGCACCCATGCCCACATCACTGCGAGCGAAGGTGTAGCGGTAGGCAAGCACGACAAGATTTTCGGTCGCATTCGCGGGGCCGCCTTGGGCAAGCAGCCAGGGCGTGTCGAAGTCGTTGACCGTCCAAATCGTCATCAAGATGCAGAGAACGGCCGACACGTTCCTGATCTCCGGCACGGTGATGTGCAGGAAGGTTGGCCACCGTTTGGCACCATCGATCGCGGCAGCCTCGTAGATCGATGAATCGATCCCCTGCAACGCCGCCAGCAAAGACAGCATCATGAAGGGAAAGCTGATCCATATCTTCACCAGGATCACGATGATGACAGTCCAGGTATCATTCGCGAGAAAGTAGATCGGGCTTCCGCCGAACGCTTCGATGATGCGATTGAACAATGCGTCCCGGTCGGCGACCATCCACCGCCATGACACCACGGCCACCAGTGACGGGACAATCCAAGGCGTGAGCAATGCCACGCGGAGGATGCCGCGCAGCGGAAAGTTCTTGTTCAGAAGAAGCGCCAGGCCCAATCCCAAGAGGTAGCATCCGCTGACCGCAAAGACCGAGAAAATCGCGCTGAACGAAAGCGAATGCCAAAACTCGGGATCGTTGAACAGATCGATGTAATTTCTCAGGCCGATAAAATGGCCCGACATGAAAAGCGAGCTGTCCGTGACCGTATAGTAGAGGCCCTTGATCATCGGATAGGCGACGACAAGGGCCAATAGAATCAGCGAGGGAGCCAGCAGCGCCAGGCAACTGACGAATGCCGGCTTCAAAATGGCCTGTAGCCTGAAGGTCGGTTTCGCAGCTAACCTGCTCGCTGCGGCGCTCATTTGTTTATGAGCCCAATGAGATAGGTCTGGGCCTGGTCAGCCGCCACTTTCGGGTCGTGGCCCTGCAGGATCTTCTGCGTCAGGGTGGCAAGGAAACCGTCACCGTCAATCTCGTTCAGCAGCGGGAAAGTGCCGGTAGCAGCCGCCGCGAGCGTCCGTCCGACCGGCACGACCTTTTCGATCGTGAACTTCTGCACAGGATCGTTCTGGAAATACGGGGCGTTGAGCAAGGAGGAGCGCACCGGAAGCAGGCCCGCATGACCCTGAGTCCAGAGCGGAAGCTGGTTCTTCGACCACCACTTCAGGAAGTCCATGGTCTGGGGGATATACTGGGACTGCTTGTAGACCATGATGTTGCCGGGGCCGATGAACGTCCCGTAGTCGCCGTGCGGCCCTTTGAGCGGAGCGAGAACTTCCAGGTCGGCTTTGGGCGCGCTCGCACTCGCGATCAGGGCCGGATTATCGATGAAGAATGCTGCCTCGCCCTTGAAGAAGGAGGTGACCGAGTCATCGTACGAGAACCCGGCGGATGCTGGGTTGATCGATCCATCCTTAAGGAGCGCGGCCATATATTCGAGCGCTTCGAGGGTCCGGCCGGTATTGAGCGCGGGCTTGCCTGCCTCGTCAAAGATGCCGCCGCCATTGTTCATAGCGAGAGAGATCATGCACTGCGCGCCGTCAATGTCGCCGGAGGTGACGAGCCCGTAGACGCCGTTGTTCGTCACTTTCTTCAGCGCGGCCCGGAATTCGTCCCAGTTGGTCGGCGGGGCCACGCCATTCTTGGCAAGAATGGTCTTGTTGCAGATGAGGGCCCGAATATCGATCTCCCAAGGCAGCGCGACGTAGTGGCCTTGGTATTTGACGGTATCGAGCGTCGCCGGGGTGAATTCGCTCAAGGTTCCGTCCTGGCGCATCTCTTCAATCAGAGAATCGACGGGGTGAATCGCGCCCATGGAAAAGAACTGGACCGCCTGGAAGCTGCCGCCGGTCGAAATGTCAGGGGCGCTGCCGGACGCAATCGCCGTGACGAAGGTCTGATACCAGCTATCCCAAGGCGTTACGCGATAAATCACCTTAACCGCGCTCTGACTGGAATTGTATTGATCGACAAGCTTCTGGGCCGTGGTCGAATACTCAGGCGGTCCCCAGATCATGTCCCAGAAGTTAATCTCGACAGGGGCAGCCAGGGCCGGGGCAGTCAATGCAGTTGCAGACGCCAGCCCGCCGACGGCTGCCTTCATCAGGTTCCGTCGCGACGTCCCGATGTTGATGTTAGACGTGTCCAAATTAAGCCTCCCTCTTATAATAATAAACGTTATCAGCGTTTTATCCGACGAAAATGTGGTGACGTCACCACACTTTGATCAAAAAAAATGGCCTTGCTTTGGGCCGAATCTCCCCTTTTGTTAGAACTTGTCCGGTGTATGGTAGCTATTGCACATTATGCTGTAAAGAGGATTCCTGGGCACGCGATGATTGCACGACCGACAATGGCCGATGTCGCCAGGGAAGCCGGCGTCTCACCCTCCACCGCCTCCCGCGTGGTTCACAATGCGGGCTACGTATCCGACGAGAACCGCGAGCGCGTTCTGGAAGCGCTGCAAAAGACCGGCTATCGCCCAAATCTACAAGCGCGAGGATTGCGGACACAACGCAGCTTCACCCTTGGCCTGGTCATCGATTCGGTCACCAACAATGTTCACTTCGCCCATGTCGCCCACGCGCTTCGCATGGAGGCCGCGCGGCAAGGCTATACTTTGTTGACGATCGACCACGAATACAGCCCAGCCATGGAAAAAGACGGTCTCAAATACCTTCTGGACCACAACGTCGAAGCCGTCATCGTGTCTCACCCTTTCCGTATCAGCAACTACAAGATGCTGGAGGGCACCGCCGTCCGCCTCATTCAGCTTGAACGGTTCAACCTGCAGCAGGCGCATAGGGTTGAGATTGATCCGAGACGCGGCTTCCAAGAAGCGATCGATCACCTCGTGGCGTTGAACCATCGAGAAATATGCTACGTCAGCGCAGACCCCCGCGGGCGAAGTGCGCCTCAGACTGAGCGTAGCGTCGAACTCGGTCGCGTCCAGGCGTTTCGGGCAGCCGTTGCGCGAGCAGGTCTCGACCCTGAACTCTGCCAGGTCAGTACGATCCCCTATGATGAGGGACGGGCAGCCAGAGATTTGCAGGGCTACATATTTGGGAAAAAGCTGCTCTCTTCGCCCAACCGTCCCAGTGCGGTCGTCATGGGCACCGATGTTTTCGCGGCAGGCCTTTTGCAGGCGGCACGTGAGCTTGATTTGCGAATACCCGACGACCTTTCTGTCATCGGCTTCGACGACAGCATCGCGAAGTTTCTGTCCCCGCCCCTATCCACGATCGTGCAGCCGCTCGCCGCAGTCGCCAAGCGGGCCATCGATATGGCGACGAGCCCCGATATCTCCGACGCCCGCTACGCCCATGAGGTTGTCGAGGCCAGCTTCACAATTCGGCAATCGACGGCACCCGCGCCAAATCCGGCGCCGCTCCCCGCCAAGATTAGCCTTTTCTCACCGTAAGTTGCCCGCATTCGGGCGCCGGCACCTGCGGTCATCAGGCTTTCAGAAAAGTCTCCATCATCGAGGCCGTATCGAGCGCTTCGTTGCCCCGATCGACGGCATCTTGCGTTATATCGACAATGGATTGCGCGAACAGCGTGTTGAGCCCCAGATCCTTGACCGTATCTGCCCAGAGTTTGGAACCCGCCAGATCGACCTTCAGCGATGATTGCACATTCGCATAGTCTTTGCTCAAGATCAGTTCTTCAAAGGATACGGCACGACCGGATATCTCGCTGACAAATGAGGTCGACAGGCTAAAAAACTGTTTGATGTCCATACCTGCAGCCGCGCACAACGCCGCGCCATGCAGCAGCCCGATGGTGCCAGCCCAATACACACTCAGAAAGGCGAAATCGCCCATCACCGCCCGGTCAAGCGCTTCACCCATGAATGTCGCACGGCCGGAAAGGCTTTTCAGAACCGGCTCATGACGCTCGAACAGTGACTTGGCACCCGCATAAAAAATCACCGTCATCGGCGCGCCGATCCCCGCTGGCACCGTGCCGATTTTGGCGTCCAGGTAGTCAATGCCGTTTTGCGCCGCCCAAGCGCCGAAAGCGCGAGCTTCCTCGGGCGTCGCGGTGGATAGCTGCACCAATGTCTTCCCCGCGAGGGCGCCCTTGATCTCGTCATGGTCAAGAACATCATAGGCCGCCGCGTAGTTCGAGAGACAGGTCAGAGCCAGATCAGCGGATGCGCAGGCTTCGAGCGGGCTTTCCGCGACCGTGCAAACGCCGCGGAAGGCGGCGCGGGACTTCTCACCACGATTCCAAACGGTCACACGATGACCGGCACCGACCAATGCTCGCGCAAGCGCGCTGCCCATGTTGCCGAGCCCGAGCAATGCCACGTCGCTCGTCGGGGTTGATTGCGCCATCGGATGTCTCCTCTACCGGAACCAAGTATCAGAAAGCCGGTAGCCTTCGGGGAATGGATCGTCCGGATCCACGCCATAGTAACTCACGCCCGTCAGCCATGCGCGGCCAGACACTTGCGGGATAATAGCAGGCACCGGGCCAGCGGCAGCCGTGGACACTATTTCGCAGTCAAACGCAGTGTCCAGAATTGAGAGATGGCGGAACCGCTCCCCTATGCCCAGTTCGCCGCGCGCATGGAGAAGCGCCATGCGCGCGGAGGTTCCGGTTCCGCATGGGCAGCGGTCGAGCCGCCCCGGGGACACGACGACCGTATTCTTTGCCGTCTTCACCCCATTGACGACCGTCAACGGCCCGGCAAATTCGGTCTGATTGATTGTATGGATCGAGGGATTTTCCGGATGGATCGACGGAAGCTGTTCGGCGGCCGCGGCCTTGATCCGCTCCCCCAGCGCCACCAGATCGCGCGCTTCATCTCGGCTCAGCGCGACCCCGACGTCAGCAGAGTTGACGATACAATAAATCATGCCCCCATAGGCGACATCGACACGCAAAGTTCCGAGGCCGGGGACCTCGATCATCCGGTCGCGATGCATGACGAAGGAAGGAACGTTGCGGAACGTAATCCGCCTACAACGACCCCCCGTGCAATCGGCGACGACTTCGACAAGACCAGCGGGCGTATCAACGCGAACAACCGTCTCCGCGCCGTTCATGGGTATGACACCGGTTTCGAGCGCCACCGTAACCGTACAGATCAGATTAGACCCTGACATGGGCACGAAATAATCCGACTCCATGACGATCATTCCGAGATCGGCATCCGTCCGGGCAGGAGGCGTGATCAGGTTGACAGCCGCATTGACGCTGCCCCGTGGATCGAAAAGCAGCAAATTGCGCAGCCAACTGCTGTCGGCTTCCAAGGAAACCATTCGCTCAAACATGGATGCACCTTTCGGCGGGAGGACGCCGCCGGTGATGACCCGGCCAACCTCGCCCTCCGCATGGGCTCCAACAACCGTGATCGCCCGATCCAGCTGCATCCGTCCTCCGATTTATCAGCTTACGCTGAGCGCGAACGCAACTCGGCGCCTTTCTGTATATCATATACGCAATAGATCGAGTACTGTCGAGGGTGTGGCCCATTCCGGCGCCCCGCGAATGGGCGGCCGCGAGGGCTGCCCCGGGGCTCGCCGGGAACAGCCGTTGAGATGAGCAAAACTGAAAAAGGCGGCCTTGCGATTGGCCGTATTATATAATATGCAAAATCGCCATTTTTCAAGATGGGCTTGTTTCAGTTCATGTCTCTGTCCGATCTGCGCGCGCCGGCCCGAAAGACCGGCGTCAAACTCCCCCCGACGAGGTCGTTCGCCTGCGCAGACGAAATCCGTAAGCGCATCCTCGATGGCCGATACCCAGGCGGAATGCAACTGAGACAGGAGTCCTTGGCCGAAGATTTCGGCGTCAGTCGTATCCCTGTCCGAGAAGCCCTCGTTCTTCTGGAAGGCGAAGGGCTTCTCAAAATTCATCCTCACCGGGGCGCGATCGTCGTCGAGGTCGCGGCGGCAGACGTGGCGGAATCGTTCGAGCTGCGGGCCCTCATCGAGCCACGCCTGCTCGAAAAATCGGCGCCCCATCTGACACCCGCGGACTATTCGATGTTACGGCAAATGCTCGATGAATATAGGGAGCAGCTGAGCAGGCTGAACGTGGTTCGCTGGGGCGAACTCAACACTCAGCTTCACGAGCTGCTGAATAGCCACGCCAACAGCCCCCGCATGGAGGCGGTCGCGCATCAGCTTCTGCTGGGGTCGGACCGGTTCACCAAAATGCACCTCGTCGATGATGGCAGCCGCTCGCGAGCCGAGAAAGAACATGAGATGATCGTGGACCTGTGCGAGACAGGCCAGTTTTCGCGAGCGTGCGAGGTTATGCGCAAACATATCGTGGATGCCGGCAACGACCTCATTCGCCATCTCACCGGCCTCAAACCAGCGGCATGAGCTGACGCCTTTCGGGGTCCGGGCAACCGGATTCCATTAGGCAAACTCGTTGCAAAAGCTCATGTTGGCGCGGTGTGCCCCTGCCACGTCGACATTCTTGCCCGGGAGCTTATTGTGCGCAACACGATCCTCGATTTGCAGAGAATGAAGTCCGCTGGGGAGCGGATTGTCATGCTCACTGCCTATGACGCACCTTCGGCGATCATCGCCGAGCGCGCCGGTGTCCCGGCCCTGCTGATTGGTGATTCCCTTGGTATGGTGGTACATGGCCATTCCAGCACCCTGCCCGTGACGCTGGACGACATGGTTCGCCATGCGGCCGCGGTCAGTCGCGGCAGCGGGCAAGCCCTGCTCGTCGCCGACTTGCCATTCCTCACCTATGGGACCGAGGCGGAGGCGCTGGCCTCGGCTCGCCGGCTGATGCAGGAGGGCCAAGTGCAAGCGGTGAAGCTCGAAGGCGGCCAGGCGATGGCCACGACCATCGCCCGGCTGTGCGCCTGTGGTGTGCCGGTGATGGGCCATCTCGGCTTCACGCCCCAGGCTCAGCATCAGATCGGCCTGCGGGTGCAGGGGAAGGATGTGGCTGGCGCCCGGCGCCTTCTCCGAGATGCCTTGGCGCTTGAGGCTGCTGGGGCCTTCGCAATCGTGCTCGAACTTGTGCCGGCTCCCTTGGCGGCAGCCGTCTCTCGCCGGTTGACCATACCAACGATCGGCATCGGCGCCGGTGCCGGCTGCGATGGCGAGGTACAGGTCTGGCATGACGTGCTCGGCCTGTTCGAGGGTGGATCGCCGCGCCACGCCAAACGCTATGCCGAGATCGGCGCTGCCATGACGGAAGCGATCCGCGCCTATATGCTGGAGGTGCGGAGCGGCACTTTCCCCACCAGGGCGCAAAGCGCTGACATGGCCCCCGCAATTCTGGCCGAGGCGCTGGGCGATATATGAAATACGTCGAGACGATCCACGATCTGCGTGTCGCCCGGCGCGATTTCTCCTGTCTCGGTCTCGTGCCGACGATGGGCTATCTCCATGATGGCCACTTGAGCCTTGTCGAGCGTGCCCGCCGCGACTGCGGTGCCGTCGCCATGAGCATCTTCGTCAACCCGACCCAGTTCGGATCGACCGATGACCTGTCTCGCTACCCGCGCGACATGCCGCGCGACCTGGCGCTTCTGGAAAAGGCGGGCGTTGACCTCGTTTTCGCCCCCACGCCTGATATCATCTACCCGGTAGGCTTTGCGACGCGGATTGACGTGGGGGCAATCGCCGAGGTGCTGGAAGGGGCGGCCCGCCCCGGCCATTTCTCCGGCGTCGCGACCGTCGTCACGAAGCTGTTCAACATCGTGCAGCCGGATCGCGCTTATTTCGGCCAGAAGGATGGCCAGCAATGCGCTGTCATCCGGCAGTTGGTCCGCGACCTCGATAGCACAGTGGAGATCGTCGTCTGCGACACTGTGCGGGAGGCCGATGGCCTTGCAATGTCAAGCCGCAACGTTCATTTGACGCCGGAGCAACGCGCTGCTGCCCCGGTTCTTTTCAGAGCGCTGATGGAAGCACGCCGCCTGTTTGAACATGGCGAGCGCCGCGGTGGCGTGCTGCGTACGGCAATGCGCGCCGTCACCGAAACGGAACCTCAGGCGGAGCTTGGCTACGCCAGCATCGCGCATCCCGAGACATTGGCCGAATGCACCACGATCACCGGAGTGGCGCTCGCATCCATCGCCGTGCGTGTCGGGAACACACGGCTGATCGACAATATCATCCTGGATGGCAGCGCCTGATCACCGGATAATTTCTATCCCGGCGGCGATTTCCCGAGAACCAGATCAGCCATTTTCTCAGCCAGCATCATGGTGGACAGGTTGATGTTCGCGCATGGCACGGTCGGCATGATCGAGGCGTCCGTCACCCTCAGCCCCGAGACACCAAAAACGCGACCATCCGACGAGACGACGGCCCTTCGATCTCCTTCAGCGCCCATGCGGCATGTGCCACAGGGGTGCCAGTCACCCTGGATGCCCGTGTGAATCCAATCCTCCAGCATGCGCTCATCTTTCAGCACGCCTTCGAGCGGGAAGCGGCTGTCCATTGCCTTCCCAAGAACGAAATTCCGAAGCCCCCGCGTGTCGAGCATTTGGGCGGCGATATCGGTGATGATCTTGTTGCGGAGGGTTGGTGCCGTGTAGTTGCGCACATTGTCCGCGTAGATGCCTGGCCAATAGCTGATGACGTGCTCGCGCATCATCGGACTGGACAGAAGTTTACTGACCCAGAGTGCCGTGCGCTTCACGCGCTCCATATCGCGCTGGTCCGAAAGATAGTTGAAAGCGACGAAGGGCATGCTCTCCGGTGACGGGTCCTTCAGTTTCACATAGCCCTGGGAATAGGCTTTATTAGGCCCGAAGTTGACCATACCGATCCGCCGGCCGACCTTGCTCCATGCGAAGCGCCCGGAGACAGTGAGCTTCATATCGGTGGCCGTACAGCCGGCCACGCCCGAACTCCAGCGCATGTGCATGAGGGAGCTTATCTTGACGTTGGTGTTGAGTTGAGCCTGAGGGCTCAGGAAAACGGCATAACCGATCAATGGATGATCGAGCAAATTGCGTCCGACACCTTGCAGGTCAGCCCGGACCGCGATGCCCATATCGCGAAGATGCTCGCCCGGCCCGATGCCGGCGCGCAAGAGCAGCGCGGGAGACTGGAGCGCACCGGCGCTCACGATAACCTCCTTCGCATCGAGCGTGGGCGGCGCATCCTTGCCCCGAAGGCGCACACCCGCCACCGTCCGCCCGTCTGCGGCGAAAAGGATCTCCGTGACCATCGTATCGGCGATGATATGCAGGTTAGGCCGCCTGCGCACACTCTCGGTCAGATAACCCGCCGCCGCCGAGACACGGTGATCATAGAGATTATTGCGGGAGAAAGGGAAACAGCTGTCGCGCGGATCGGCATGCGTGTCGTCAACATACGGAATTCCCTCCGTCGCCACCATCTCACGCATAGCGAGCGCGAAGCGGCTCCAATGCTGCGGAAAGATGCGGCGAACCGGAATGGGACCGACCTCACCATTGACCGGCTTGGGAAAATCGATGTCATTTTCGAGCTTGTTGAAATAGGGAAGACAATCGGCATAGGACCAGCCGGCGGCGCCGGCAGCCTCCCACTCATCGTAATCCGACGGCAAGCCACGAATGACGACCTGGCCATTGACGGAGGAACCGCCGCCCATGACCTTCGCCTGCTCATAGCGCCGCGCCTTCATGCTGCCGGCGATCTCACTGTCCGAACGGTTGCCGATCGGATCGGCATAGGCGGTCAGCTCGGTCCAGTAGCGATGAGGCTCGAAATAGTCGGGAAGAAACGCATCGTCGTAGATCGACTTCGGCGTATTCTCGGGTGGCGTATCCGGGCCAGCCTCGATGAGGCAAACGCGCACCGACATGTCGGCGGACAGGCGATTGGCCAGTACGCAGCCGGCGGACCCGCCGCCAACAATCACATAATCATACTGCATGTAGCTAGCTTGCCTCGTTCTCTCGTGTCATGCCAGCGTCCTCACGGCCGGCGCGTCGCCGCGCTCCTGGGCCTCAGGGTCGAGGACCGCACGTAGGAACGATTGTGTTCTAGGGTGTTGGGGCTTCAGGAACATTGCCTCCGGCGTTCCCTCCTCAATGATCACGCCTTTGTCGAACATGCAGATACGATCGGAAATCTCCCGCGCAAACCGCATCTCATGCGTGACCATGAGCATCGTGAGGTCGTGCTCACTCGCCAGGGAGCGGATGACGTTCTGCACCTCACCGATGAGTTCTGGGTCGAGCGCGCTTGTCGGCTCATCGAACAGCAGAACCTTCGGCCGCATGGCCAGCGCGCGAGCGATCGCCACGCGCTGCTGCTGGCCGCCGGAAAGCTGGCCTGGATAGTTCATGGCCTTGTCTTTCAAGCCCACCATATTCAGGAGATCGATCGCCCGCGCCTCAGCTTCGGCCCGCGGAAGCTTCAGCACGCTGATAGGCCCCTCGACGATATTGCGCAGCACGGTCATGTGGGGAAACAGGTTGAATTGCTGGAAAAGCATGCCGACATGCGAGCGGATCTTCTTCAGATGCGCGGGCGTCGCCCGGAATGGCCCCTTGCCGCCGGGCAGGTGATAGGGCGTGCCGTTGATCGCGATACGCCCCTGCTGGAAGGGCTCCAACGTCATGAGAATGCGCAGCACGGTCGATTTTCCGGAGCCGCTCGGCCCGATCAACGTCACCTTCTCGCCCTCGGCGACTGAAAAGTTAAAATTGTTCAGGACAGTGAGGGGACCAAAGGATTTTGAAACCTCCTCAAATTCGATGATGCTCATCGCAATGTAATCCCGGTTTTCGGCAGGAGCCGGTCGGCCAAGCGAATGATGAAGGCGAAGACGCTCGTCGTGATCAACATTAGAATGCCCGCCAGCGTCAGCGGCAGTGAGTATTGATACGTGCGGTCGCCGATGATCGTCGCGACATTGAACATCTCTAACACAGAGACGGTCGAAAGGATGGGTGTTTCCTTCAGGATGCCGACGAGCAGATTTCCGAGCGCCGGTACAACCCTCGGTACAGCCTGGGGAACGATGATTGTTCTGTAGGTCCGGACCGTCGACAGGTTGAGCGCTCTGGCCGCTTCCCATTGTCCGCGCTCCACGGCACCAATTCCGGCCCGATAGACCTCGGATGTATAAGTGCTGTACTGGATGCCGATGGCGGCCGCGCCCGTAACGAAGGCCGGAAGCACGATGCCGTAGCGCGGCAGCACGTAGTACAGGAAGAAGAGTTGGATCAACAACGGTGTGTCTCGCACAAACTCCACGAAACAGGCGAGCGGCCATGAGATGATCCGGTAGGGCGACTGACGCAGGACGGCCACCACAAGCCCCAGTACCGCCGCGATCACGTAGCCGAGCAACGCTGCCGACACCGTGACCATTAACCCGCGAAGCAATAGCGGAATGAGCCCCTCGAGAAAAGTGAGGGTCGTCGTCGTGTCGAGATCGAGGTTCCCGATCACGACTGCGTTCCGGCCAAGATAGTGCTGAAACGCTCAAACCCGCGTAAATCAGACCGAAGGTAGAACTCGATCAGACGGGTAGCGGCAACAAGAACCAAGGCGAGGCCGAAATAGACCAGGAGCGTCACGGTATAGACGCCGATCGTATCGAAGGTCTGCGTGCGCAACTGCTGCGCGCGGAAGGTGATATCCACGATGTTGATCATGGAAACAAGGGCGGTGTCTTTGAGAAGAAGGATGGAGAGATTGCCGAAGGGCGGGACCATCTCCGGCAGCGCCTGCGGAAGAACAACCACGCGCAGCGTATGGAAAGCGCTGAAGTTGAGGGCCGCCGCCGCCTCGAACTGTTGCTTTCGCACCGAAGCGAGCGCACCGCGCACGATCTCGCTGCCATAGGCCCCGTTGTTGAGTGCCAGGCCAAGACACCCGGCGGTGAGAGGGCTGACCGTGATGCCGAACATCGGCAGAGAAAAGTAGATCCAGAACAGTTGGATCAACAGTGAGGTGCCGCGAAATATCTCGACATAGACAAAGCAGATCTGGGACAGAACCGGGATGCGCGCGAAGCGGATGATGCCGACGGCGAAGCCGACACAAAGCCCTGACGCCAGTGCCACGGCACCGACAAAGGCGGTGTTCTCGATGCCGACGCTCAGGTAATCGAAATAGTGAAGCAGGGTCATCATTGCTTTGGCACTCTCCTTCTCGCGGCTATCCGTCGGGCTGAAGCGCGCCGGGCGTCTATCCGCAGAGTCTGGCTCCACAAGCAGCATCGGCAAAGAGATGGCGCTACCTCGGACCTGCCCGCACATGCTGTCGCCATCTCCTGCCGTTCTCCGCACCATGGCTACTTGCCGCCGGCGCAGATTTCATCCGCCGTCTTGGTCAGCGCGCGCTCCGTGCTCTCCTGGGGCAGGCCATTGCGCGCGACGATCGCCGCGAATTCCGGCGTCTTCATGAACGCCGCCAGCTCTTTGTCATAAGCCAGACGAAGCTCCACATCCTGCTTGCGGAATGTGTGGCCGCCGAAGCTGAGCACCGATTTGCCATTCACCGTCGGCTGTGTGAACGGGGCAGCGAGCTGGAAGCCGGGCATCGCGCCGGATTTCAGCAGAAGTGCTGCCGAGACGTCTTCCATGGCATAAGCGTCCGCGCGGCCTGCGCTCAACGTGTCGGCGGCATCGGCGTTGCTCGGAATGGGCAAGATCTGATCAGGGGCGATGCCATAAGCCTGGAAATAAGTGAGTTCGATATTGCCACTCTGCGTCGCGACCTTGACCTGCGGATTGGCCTTGATGTCTTCGTAGCTGTGCAGATTTTTCGGATTGCCGTCCTTCACGATCAGCGCCTCGCCGGCGGTGCTCATCGGATTGCTGAAGGACACAACCTTGCAGCGCTCCGGCTTGATCGTTTGCTGACCTGCCACCATATCCCAACGATTGGCGATAAGGCCCGGGATAAGGCTGGAAAAGGGCGCGATCACCCAATCGATCTGCGTAATGCCGAGATGGTTAAGTACCACGGTGGCGACTTCCGGGCCAAGTCCCTCGACGTTGCCATCGCCGGTGATGAAGGCGTACGGCGGCTCATTCTGTATCGCCGCGCGAAAGACACCCCTGCTTTTAATTTCCGCCAGCGTCGCGGCGCTACAGTAGCTGGCAACGCCGCAGAGAGCGGCGGCGGCGACAACGGCGACCTTTAAAAACCGGGTTCGGATACGAAACATGGACAGTCTCCTGTGTTATCGTTCGTCCATGATCATCTGGTTGTTGACCGGGGCCCGCAATCCTAAATAATCGGCGCGATTTCGTGCCAAATTTATAGGCCATATCGGGTGGCAATCGGAGGATAGGACAAGGACCATCCGGTCCAGTCATAGCGATTTTGGCTGAGTCTGGATGAGCCGACCGCGCGACAAAGGAAGCGAAGACGAGGCTCGCCTCGTCTTCGCTTCGCTCGATTGTTCGCAAGGGGTCAGGTCAACGACGGCGTTGTGGCCGCTGAGATCCAATGCCTGCCGGCGGCGGCCGACCGCGGCTAGCGCCTCAACTAATATCCGCCGGTATAGCGTTTCGGCGCTATCGCGCTCCGCAAGTGATTGATCATAGTGATGAAGTCAAACACCGGCCTACCCGTCACCTCATGGATGAGATGGGCATAGGGCGGCAGGTTTGAGCATTCGAGCACGATGGCGCCAATATCGGGGTGTTTCTCAATCAAGTCACGCGCCGCCTCGTCCACCTCGGTTTCGACGGCCGACATATCGAGATAGCCGACATCCTCCATGAACGCGGTCCAAAAGGCCTTCTTGTCATTAAAGCCGCGTATATGGACCGCGCGGGTGGGATGAGGGAAAGCAGTGTCAATCAACCTCTGCGTCAGGCTCTTCTCATTCGCACAAAGAATTCCAATCGATTGATTTTTGCTGATAGTGGAAGCCACGAACGGCAACTGCAGCAAAGCCGACAGCATGACCGGAATGTTGACAGAAGCGCTCACCGTCTCCTGGTAGTTCAGCATATAGCCGCAATCGCTGGTGATCGCCTTCACGCCCTGGCTCTCCAGATAGCGAGCTGCCTCGACAAGCTGAGGAACCGCCTCCCGGCCGCCGGCATGCACAACCGGGCTCGTGAGGCCCGGAACCATGTGATAAAGCACCGGGTAAGAGTAGCTGTAGGCATTGCCGACATCGCCCGGCACGAAAGGACAAAAGCAATCGAGCATCAGGATGCCGATATCTTGGCCATAACTGACGGCGCCCGCGCGCCCACGAAATTCAACCATCCTACCCTCTTCCACAGACGTTTGCTTGCCGGGACTGCTTAGCTCCGAGCGTTTTCGTCAAGCTCAGCTCGGATCGAGGCTGATCTCGCTGACAAACTTCGTCGTCAGGAACGCATCCAGCCCCTCAATGCCACCTTCCGCACCGTGCCCACTATCCTTCACACCGCCCATCGGCGTTTCCGGCAAGCCGCGGCCATCATGGTTGATCGAAAGAATGCCAGCCTCCACCTCAGACGCGAGCAGGAAAGAGCGGCGCGCGGAGGATGTGTAGGCATAGGCGGCCAAGCCAAACTCTAGCCGGTTCGCCTCGGCGATCGCCTCGGCTTCGTCCTCGAAACGGTTGAGCATGGCGATCGGACCGAAAGGTTCTTCGTTCATGCCAAGGGATTCCACAGGCGCGTTGATCACAACCGTCGGCTCGAAGAAAAATCCCGGACCGTTTTTGCGATTTCCGCCCAGCACGATTTCACCGCTACGGGAGCCGAAGTCCGCGACAAGCGCATTCATGGCGGCCACACGGCGCTCATTCGCCATCGGTCCCATGATCGTGGCGGGGTCCTGCCCCGGGCCAACCCGGATCTTCGCCGCGCGCGTCACAAAGCGAGCGACGAACCGGTCAAAAACGGGTGCCTGGATAAGGATGCGTGTCGGTGATCCGCAAACTTGGCCGGCATTGCGGTATTTCCGCTCCACCAGGATATCGGCGGCCACTTTCCAGTTGGCGTCGTCAAAAATAAGGACAGGCGCATGGCCGCCCAATTCCATGGTCGTGCGCTTCATTTGGCGCGCGGCAAGTTCTGTCAACTCGCGGCCAACCGTGGTCGATCCGGTGAAAGTGACTTTGCGGATTGCTCGCTCATTCAGCAGGAAGCCACTGATCATGCGCGGATCGCCATAGACGATATTCAGAACGCCAGGGGGAAGTCCAGCATCCTGAAGCGCGCGGCCGAGCGCAATCGGGGCACCCGGCGTCTCTTCCGACGGCTTCAGAATGACGGAGCAGCCAGCGGCGAGCGCGGAACCTACCTTGGCGGCTGCGATGCCGATGGGAAAGTTCCAGGGGGTGAAGGCGGCAACGATGCCGACCGGATCACGCAGAACCGACTGGCGCACGCCGCTCCGCCGGGCCGGGATTATCCGGCCGTAGGCGCGTCGGCCCTCCTCGGCGGCCCATTCCAAATGCTCGGCCGCGCCCTTGATTTCCGCGGAAGCCTCGGCCAGCGGCTTGCCCTGCTCGGCGGTCAGGATTGCCGCTGTTTCCGCAATCCTTTCGCGCAGGAGCCCAGCCGCTTTGCGCAGAACCTCCGAACGTTCCAGCGCGCTGGTTTTGCGCCAGAGGGCGAAGCCGCGCTTTGCGGCTGACATGGCATCGACAAGGTCCTCCGGCCCCGCGCTTTCGACCGTTCCGAGCGTCTCCGCGGTGGCAGGATCGATCACGGCCATGCGCGCATCGAGCGAAGAATCCCGCCACTGCCCTTCGATCAGCAATTTCGCGTCGGGGTACATCGTCTCTCCAATCGTCGGGTCGGCTGAGGCCCCATGCTGGCTTCCCATTCCCAACAGCCCTGTAGTACGCGATCCGTCAATGCTGAGAATGTCAAGAACGCCGCCGCAGCGTTATCCAAAAACCGACAGAAGTATCAGTGATTTTCTTGGATGCTCGGGCGCAGAATACCACCACGTGGCTCTCGCCGCTATCCCGCGCGCGAAAACAGGACGAGAAACGGCCCAGAAAGGCTTTGAAAATGTTGAGCAAATTCGGCATCCTCGCCAGGCAAGCCGTTTGCATGGACGAAAGCGAACGCCGTCCGTGAGGTCGTTGGAGATCAAGAGTTGAAAGACGCAAACCTGACACTGATGCAGACATTCTACCTGGTCGCGAAGGAAGGCTCGTATTCCCGTGCCGCGCGGCAGCTCAATATCTCTTACCAATCCGCCGCCAACCATGTGAGGCGCCTTGAGCAAGCAATCGGCTATAAACTCGTTCACTCGGAACAAGGCCGGAAGTCAAACGTCCTGACCGCGCGCGGAAAATCTCTCTTTCAACTGCTGATGCCGGAATTCGATACAATGCTGGCGCGGCTCGGAAGAGTGATGGAGAGCGAAACCCCCGTCGTGCGGGTCGGCATGCCGCAAGCAATCTTCTACTATCTTTTTCAAGAGGTGATCCACGATTTCAGCCAGATCTATGAGAACTCCGAAATTCTATGCCATGAGCGCGATATCGGACTCGTCGATATGGTGACAGCCGGGCATCTGGATGCGTTCATCACCGAACGCAGCCTGACAGGGCGGGAGACGCGGCAGTATCTGATCGGCTCCTACCATTTGGCGCTGATCTACCCGAAGATCTGGCCGGAACCGAACGAGGACTCACTTCCGGAATGGGCCGACAAGCGGCCGCTCATCACCTACGAACTGGGTCACATCATCCGCAATATGGCCCTCCACTACATGTCCGACGGGGAAAAGAAGCCGCTGGTGCATGTCTCGACATCAGGCAGTTCCAGCGTCAGGAAATGCGTGACCTCCGGTCTCGGATTTGCGATCATTCCTAGCTGGACGATCGGCACGCTGCCGGATGACACCGCCGTGTTGCCGCTGCAACATTGGCCGAAGATACCGGTCTATTTCGGCGAGGCGACCTATCTTGAGCACAACCCCTATGTCAGGACGCTGCGCGAACTCTGCATGAAGCACCTTGCCCGGGCATTTGGACGCTGACCCGGGCTTTGTTTCAACCGCCGGCGACGATCGGGTCCACGAAACCGCGCAGGGCGGATAGTATGCTGGGCACGACGATCGCCGATGTTTTTTTGTTGGCCTTGGACGGGATGTTCTGAATAGTGGCAGTCACATCCGCGACGTCGGACACGATGTTGAGCGTATTGCGCGCCCCCGGAACTTCGGGATCGACCCAAAGTTCAATCGTCGTGCGATCAAGCCCGATGCCCGCGATGGCAAGCGAGGTCGCGATGTTCATATGCCGAGGGAAATTCGCGGCCGCCGCGCGCGTGGTCCCCTCAAACACGAGGATCTTCTTTTCCGGATAGCGGGCCTGAAAGTCGAGGCCTTTCCCGATCGCATAGGGTTCCCCGAACAGGGATTTCGGGCCGGATGACCGACGTGAGGTGAACGGTTTTCACCACGCCTTGCGACACGGCCCGCAGGATATCGAGTGCCGGTAGAGCGCCGTTCGCGATGCGGAGGCATCCTCCATTCTGGCGCGCAAGGCCCTCAAGCTCCGCCGTGTCGATCAGACCGCCCGCGCTGACACATACCAGCTTGCGACCATGGCGCAGCACAAAGCGCGCAATCTCCTGCATGCTCGGCGCAGTTGCGCATTCCGCGATCACTGCGCTGGCCTCAACAAGTTCGGCGAGCGTCATCACAGGCAGGTCTGGCGCCAGCGCCTCCGCGAGCTTGCGGGTTTCCTCAAGATTGCGGGAGGAGACGCCGACGAGCAGCATGTTGGGGATGGCACCGGCAACGAGACGCCGCGCCAATTCCCGGCCCACATTTCCGAAACCCACAATCCCTACGGTTATCGGCTCCATGGCTCGTCTCCCTCACACCATCGCCTCATCACAGGAACTGCACGGGCCGGCAGGCGCTGTAGAACATATTGATCAGCGTGTTGACATCGAAAACAGGCAGGCCGGAGACGCGCGCGATGGAACTGCTGAACGGGCACATATTCGTGCATTCCAGAACGATCGCACCCGCATCGGGACATTCTTCCATGAAAGAGCGCGTCATCTCCACCATCTCGGCGTCGAGCACCTCCGTATCGAGTTCGAGCTGATTGCCGATATAGGTATGCGGAAAGACGGCATCGTGCGGCATGCCCTTGATGCGGACATTCGCCCCCTCCACCGTCCAACCGGCGGCGAGGCTATGGCGAGCATTGAGATTCTCGGCGCGCTCCGTGAAGACGCCGATCGGCCGCGATGAGCCGAGCATCATGCGTACCAGCGGCACTTGAAGTAGGGCTGACGTGAAAACGGGAATGCTGACGGCATCGGCCAGCTGCTGCTGAAATGGTGCGAGGAATCCGCAACTCGTCGTTATGCCCTTGACGCCTTCCCTCTCCAGCTCTCTCGCCGCCTCAATGAATGGAACGAGCAGCTCCGGTTCCGGTTCGAGGCCCATGATCTTCGTCGTCACCGCGCCGACAACCTTCTTGTAGCGGACCGGAAAGCGATATGACGCCGCATTGCCGATATCACCCGCCGGGCGTGGAAACTGCGTGTCGAGCATCAGCACGCCAATCATCTGCTCGTAGTTTGTGTAGCCGCCCTTCAATATCACTTTATCTTCCTCTTATAAATGACACAGTCCCCGTCAACGGCCTTCGTATTTCGGGGGTCTCTTTTCGGTGAAGGCCGCGCGGCCTTCAATACGGTCGTGGGTGTTGCGCAGAATACCCCAGAGAAGTTCCTCGGTGGACACAGCCTCATCGAAGGACATGTTCCAACCGCGCGTCGCCAGATATTTGACGGCGCGAACCGCCAGCGGCGCGTTGGCGCAGATCTTTGCGGCCAGATCCTGAGCCGCATCCATGAGTTTTCCAGGTTCATAGACATCGCTCACAAAGCCGACTCGCTTGGCCTCTGCCGCGTCCATCCGCTCGCCGGTCAGGAGCATCTTCATCGCCACGGCGGTCGGCAAGGCCCGCACGAGCCACTGAATCCCACCCAGCGCTGGAATGGTCCCGACCTTGACTTCGGAAAGCGCGAAGGTCGCATTGCTGGAAGCGATGCGCAGGTCGCACCCGAGCGCAATTTCCATTCCCCCGCCGAAGGCATGGCCGTTGATGGCCGCGATCATCGGCTTGGTGATGTTCAGCCGCGAGATCTGCATATGACGGATATACATCGCATCTGAAACCGGCCCGCCGCCGAGCAGCGAAGACGCGAAGGGTTCAGCGGGCGGCGTGGTTCCCGTCAGGTCCGCGCCGGCGCAGAATGCTTTGTCGCCTGTTCCGGTGATGATGATCACCCAGGCATCGGGATCATCCCGGAACCGGACAAGCGTTTTGCCGAGAAGCTCCATCGTCGCAATATCCAGCGCGTTGAACCGTTCCGGGCGGTTCAGGCGCAAGGTGGCGATATGGTCGGTTATCGCGTATTCGATGGTCATGACTGTGACTGTTCCACTGGGAAGCACCGGAAAGGTGACAGCGCCCGCAATCGCCGCCCGCCTAAACGATGCCGCCGTTGACGTGGATGACCTGTCCGGTCACGTAAGCCGCGTCAGGGCCGCAAAGGAAGGCGGCCATGGCAGCGACCTCGTCCGGCTGCCCCTTTCGCCTGAGCGGAATTTGCCGGATCATCGGTTCCTCCGCTGCATCGTCATGCGTCCGATGCGCGCCCTTATCCTTCGCGATAAAGCCGGGCGCCACGCAATTGGCCGTTCCACCGAAAGGCGCGAGCTGAATGGCCAGCACCTTGATCAGCGCCTCGGTCGCGGCCTTGGCGGCGGCGGTGGCCGGATACACCGGATAATTCGCACGGAACACATGTGCGGCGAGCGTGCTGATCGCCAAAACGCGCGTCCCTTCCCGCTGCAAATGCGGCAGCGCGGTCGTGACAAGCCCGAACAGTGCCGCTTCGATCACCTCATAGCCGCGATGGAGATCGTCGCGCGTCAGCCGCCCGAACGGCAGGTCGGTCGCGTAGCCGGCGTTTGAAACCAGCACGTCAATGCCACCCATGATGTCAATCGCCTCTGACGCGAGACGCTCCGCCTCACCGGGTATGGCGAGATCGGCGATCAGGATGCGCACATCGGCGCCCTTTGCCTTGAGCTGTTCGGCTACCTGCTCGGCCCCATCCCGATTCTTCCGCACATGGAGGGATATTGAAGCATCCGGCCCAGCCAACCGCCGTGCCAATGCGGCGCCGATGCCGCTGCCGGACCCGGTGATGAGAATACGTCGTTTCGTCGACATCAGGAAACCGCCTCGATCTCGGTGTCCGCATGAGGAGCGGAGACTGCACCGGAATTGACAAAATGTTGAATGTCAGCGCCGCTGAAACCCGCTTCAGCCAATACCTCGTGGGTGTCGTTGCCGATTTTCCAGGGAACACGGTGGATGGCGCATGTCTTCCCATCGTAGCGAACAGGATGGTTGATGAGTCTTTACCGACCTGTCCCCGATCGGAAATTCGCAGAAGATCTCGTTGGCGGCCGCTTGGGGGTCGTGGTCCAGCTCGCCGTAATCGGCCAAAACTCTCTGATACCAAAGGCCATGCGGCCGGAACGCGGCGTCGACTTCAGCCCAGGTCCAGCGCTTCAGTTCTTCCGCGACAATATGGGCGATCTCCTCACGGTTCGCCAGCCGGTCCGAACCCGCATAGGGTTTCAGCGCCTCAGAACCCAAGGCCTCCGGCAGCTTGCCGATATTGGGGCCATTGCTGATGGCGATATAACAGTCCTTCAGCTTGTAGACGCCGTAAGGCGCTTCATGAAACCAGGTCGCCAGGTTGGAGGAGCGTTCAAAACGCGATTGATCTGCCTGGTCCGCGTGCCAGACGGTGATTGCCTCCATCTGGAGATCAATGCCCGCGTTGAAGAGGTTGGACTCCACCCGCGTGCCCACGCCGGTCTCCAACAGCCGCACATAGGCGCCCAGCACGCCCATGGCGAGAAGCGAGGCGCCGTGCTGATCCATGATCGGTGAGCCCACGGGCGTTGGCCGATCGGTCCCGGTCGCCGACACGATGCCTGATCGTGCCTGGACGAGCAGATCCTGGCCCGGTGCGTCACGCATCGGGCCCGAACTGCCCCACCCGGTCGCCGAAGCGTAGATGATGTCAGGCTTGCGCGTCCTCATATCCTCATAGCCGAAGCCGAGACGGTCGAGCACGCCGACGCGATAATTCTCCACGACCACATTGCAGGTTTCCATCACCGGCATGAGGATGTCCTTTGCCAGCGCGTGTTTCAAATCGATCGCGATAGACCGCTTGTTGCGGTTGAGGGCGAGGTGGGTGGCGTTGACACCCGGCACTTGGCCGGCCGGATGGCGATGACGTTCCCATACGCCGTGAAGAGGCTCCACCTTGATCACGTCCGCGCCCATGTCCGCGAGATACTGCGTACCGGCAGGCCCCTGAAGGAAATGCGAGAAGGCAAGAACCCTCATCTTGTTGAGCATCGAAACATCGCCTTCCAGGCTCATCCAACCACTTCGACACGCAGGCTAAAGCGGCTGTGGCGGGATCGCCAATCCGAATTGATAGCCCGCATATAGGTACGATTTTGTATGTCGTGCAGCCAGTCTCGACTGGCCTTTCTCATTTGAAAAGCGCTTGAATCCGCGGGTTCGACAGAACCAGCGACGCATCGATATCTTCCTGCCGTATCGGCCCACGGCCTGCCAGAACGCCGCTTTCGATGAGATCGATCATCGCGGCCGCATGGCGCGCGGCAATCTGATAGAGCACCCCGCCCTCGCTACGGCGCCCGTCAATTCGCCAAGTCCGCTGGCGGCTCTCATCCCCGTAGCGACGGGCGACGGTGCTCACGGAGAGGTGGAGGATCGCCTGATCGTTCTCGACCGGTGACAGGCCGTTGCGAAGCAGACGCGACAGGCTGTAGGGCTGCTCGCTCAACTTCAGATCTTCGAGTAGAAATTGAATGTAGTCGAGATGCCCCGGGTAGCGGAGCGTGCGATAAGTGTAATTGTAGGCGCGCTCGGCAACGGCGCGGGGCAGTTCGTTTGTCGTCCCCCCGGTGGTGAAGGCCTCGAACGGTTCTCCCCCGATCGTGATCGTCTCCTTGAGGCTGAGCGGTTCAATCTCCCGCCAGGTGCCGTTTTCCTTAATCAGCACCTTGCTGAGATATTCTCGCAAAAGCCCTTCGACATTTGTCACCAGCCCGTAGCCGAGTTGGTTGGCTTTGTTCTTCGGGATCACGCCGGCATAGACACGGAGGTCGAACCCATCACCGATTCCCGTGGTAAAATCGGCTATCAACGCAGCCTGCAGGCCAGGCGAGAAACCGCAGGCGGGGATGAGCGCGCTGAAGCCATTCCCTTCGAGTTCGAATATGCTGCCAGCTGACGATGCGCTTTCGTTGAAATCAAGATAGTGGCATTTGTTGCGCACGGCCACGGTTGCGAGCGGCAGACACTCATAGTCGGCACCTGCCGCCACGATGATGTCGCCCTCGCTCAACAGCGCACCGAAGGAATGACTGTCTTTCAAATCCAGCGAGCGTCGGTTTGCGAGGGCGGTTTTGGGGACATCGACCGATGCCGCCTCCAAGGCGTCCTCCGAGGCATCAACCAGATGGACCTCCGTGCGCCCGTCACCCGCCAAAAGGCGGGCGACGCAAACACCCAGCCGGCCGGCACCGTAAATGACAACCTTCGGCACCTCACACCTCCGTCAAAGCTCGCGCAGCGTCTGCTCCAAGCGCTTCCAGCTTGCCGCCGAGAGGGATGCTAGCGGCGCGCGGACATCCGACTGCATATGGCCCCGCTGCGCGAGCGCTGCCTTCACCGGAACAGGGTTGGACTCGATGAAAAGATCTTCGAGCAGCCGATAGATTTTGTGGAAGCGCGCTTGCGCCTCCCCTGCCCGGTTTTCGCGCCATGCGTCACAGAGACTAAGCAACTCCGCCGGAATGATGTTGGAGGCGACACTGTAAACGCCATCCGCGCCGACGGCCAGCGCCGGCAAGACAAGTGCGTCGTCACCCGTCATGATCGCAATGTCATCGCCGCAGGCGAGCCGCAGCTCCGTGATACGCTCGATCCTGCCGCCCGCCTCCTTGATCGCGACGATGTTGGGGACCTCACGGAAAAGCTTGGCGCAGGATTCGACAGAGAGGTCGATGCCGGTGCGGCCCGGCACGTTGTAGAGCATGACCGGGATGCGAACCGCTTGTGCCACGGCCGCAAAATGGTCCACTACACCCGCTTGCGTGGGTTTGTTGTAGTAAGGAACAACAACCAGAACACCGTCGGCCCCGAGGTCAGCGGCGCGCCTGGCCTTCTCGATCGCGACCCGCGTGGCATTGGCGCCAGCGCCGACCATGACGAAGGCGCGGCCGGCGGCGCGCTTGACGGTCGTCGTGATAAGCTGGTCGGCCTCCGCGTCACTGAGGGTTGATGCCTCGCCCGTCGTGCCGATCGGCGAGACGCCGTTGACACCGGCATCCAACTGCCGCTCCAAATGAGCCTCGAAGGCGGGGAGATCGATTTCTCCGCCCTTCATCGGCGAGACCAGGGCCGTGAAGACGCCGGTCAGTTTCCGCCGAACTGTCGTATCCAACATTTATCGGTTCCTTCGCGCCGGAATCCATGTCCGGCCGGTTATTCGCGTTGTTCACTCTACCAGTTTCAGTCGATCACCACTTTAACTTCGCTCATTTCCCGGATGGTGAAATGGATGCCTTCGCGCCCGAGCCCGCTGCCTTTAACTCCGCCAAAGGGCACGTTCTCGGCACGAAAGTCCGGCCCTTCGTTGATCATCACCCCACCCACCCGAAGCTCCCGGCCGAAGCGGCGCACCAATGCGTGATCATTGGTGAAGAGCCCCGCCTGAAGGCCGTAGGGCGCGTCGTTCAAAGTATCGATGAGCTGGCCGGCATCGGAGAAGGTGCGGGTCGCGAGAACAGGGCCGAAGGTCTCATGCTGAAAGATGTCGGCCTCTTCGGGCACGTCACGCAGCAGGGTCGGCGCGATGACGGCGTGCTCGCGCGTGCCGCCGCAAACGAGGCGCGCACCTGCCTTCGTCGCATCCTGGATGCGGCGCTCCACCTCGATTGCCGCCGCAACGTCGATCACCGGCCCCATCTCGGTCACCCGGTCGGCGGGATCGCCGGTTCGCACGCCCTCAACGCGCTCGCGGATCTTGTCGAAGACGAGATCACCCACCGCCTCATGTATATAGATCTTCTTCGCCGCCGCGCAGCTTTGGCCCGCAATCTCCAGGCGATGAGAGAGCGCGGTGGCGGCCGCGCGGTCCAGATCCGCATCCGGCATGATGATGAGGGGATCGTTGCCGCCAAGTTCCATCAAGCAGCGCACCAGCCCCGCCGCGTTCTTCAGCGCCCGCCCGGCGGCGGTGCCACCCGTGAAGCTCAGGATGTTGATCTCACTCCGCGCCAGGGTGAGCGCCGCTTCCGCCCCGCCATGAACGATCTGAAAAAGCCCTTTCGGGAAGCCGGCATTCGCGGCGAGTTCGGCGAGCCGGCTTGCCGCCAGCGGTGCCTTGGGTGAGGGTTTGGCGACGATGGCATTGCCCGCCGCGATCGCCGGCCCGAGTTTGTGGCAGAGCAGATTGAGAGGATAGTTGAACGGCGTAATCGCGCCGATAACACCGGCCGCCTCATGCGTGACGAAAGCATGCTTGTCGGGCGATCCCGGCACGACCGCGCAGGGGATTATCTCCCCGTGCAGGACGGTTGCACCGTCACCGGAGAGCCGCAAGGTATTCTCCGCGCGGCGGACCTCGTTACGCGCCTCCGTGATTGTCTTGCCGACCTCGGCGCAAATGATGCTTGCCAGATGTTCGGCCTCGGCCCGAACCTCGTCGGCTAGTGCATGCAGCAGATTGCGACGCTCATTCGGTGTCGAGAAGCGGAAGGCACTCCAGGCGCGACGCGCGCGAACCACCGCCTCGTTGATCGCCTCCGGCGGCGTCACCGGCACCTCCCCGATCAGCCTGCCCGAATAGGGGTTCGTCACCTCGATGTGAGTCGACGATTCGGCGGCTTGCCTATGCAATCGTACCGTCATCGTTCCAGATCTCTTCCAAATTGGTGGAAACATGCCGCAGCCGCGCGAGAGCTAGCGCCGAGAGCGGGCGGATGGGCCAACGCATGACGGCCGGCCGGAAATCGGACGCAGCCCCGCGGTCCCCAAGGGCGCGCGCGGTAGCCTCCGCGCAGAAGCGGCCTTGGCAAGCGCCCATGCCGAAACGGCCGATCAGCTTCGCCTCTCTTGCCGAAGCACCGGGAGGAAGCGCGCCGGCGCGGCGGCCTTCGCACCGGCAGAGAATGGCGTCGGGCCGAATAGGCGGTGGCGGCTCCGCGAAGAGCGTGGAGAGCCGGCCCTGAAAGCGGCGGGCGGCAAGGACCGCGTGTTCATCAGCGGCGGTCGGCACGCTCGTCTGGCCGAGGAGCGACAGAAGCCTGGCGGAGGCGAGACGGCCATCGGCCATCGCACAATGAGCACCCAATATCTCCCGCCCGTCCCCTGCCTCGACAGTCGGGAATGGGAGCTTCGACACATCAACGGATAGATGGCTCGAACGAATGCCGTCATGAACGACGAGATTATCGACGTGATAGACGGTCGGGCTCCCGTCGCGAACCGTCTCGACGGTGAGACCGGTCTCTGCGGACGTGACTGAAACCACTTGCGCGCCTGCTTTGTAGGGCACGCGCGCCCGCGCCAGCCGCGCCGCATATCCGGCCCCCTCGAAGAGGTTGTGTGGCGACCGCAGCATGGCGAGAGCCGCAGCCGCCGGGCGACTGAACAGCCGGCCACGCTCCAGCACCGCTAGCGGCGGCCGCCCGGCGGCGCAAAGCTGAGCGCCGAGTGCCAGCAGAAGCGGCCCGGAACCCGCAATCAATGTCCGTCCGTCCAACGGTCGCCCTGTCTCCTTCAGGAGTACCTGCGCGCCGCCGGCGGAAAACACGCCGGGAAGCTCCCAGCCCGGAAAGGGATGAACGATCTCCGTCGCACCGAGCGCGAGAACCATGCCCGCCGGACGAAGGGCCAGAAGCTCAGCACTGCGGCGGTTGTCGAGCAAGACCAACCCGGCCGCGTCAACCCCGACAAAGACGGTTGACGTTGCAAGAGCGATATGCGTGCGCAACGATGTGAACTCGCCCATCAGGCGGGACCAGTGTTGGGCGTGGCTGGCCTGGCGCAACACCTGTGGCGTGTCGCCATTGGCGGGCTGGCGGTGGATCGCACCGCCCAGCCGGTCTCGTTGTTCGACCAGCAGAACCTTCATGCGTGAACGGGCGAGCGTGACTGCCGCGCTCAAGCCGGCGGGTCCACCGCCGATAACGATGATGACCGGCGCCTCAGACATCGGACCGCGTTCCGTCCGATGCGACATAGGGCGCCACGGGAGGAACTGGCGTCAGGCGCAGCCCCTCATCCGCGAGCGTCAGGCAGGCCTCCATCGCGGCCCCGCCATCATGCCGCACGAGGCAAGACTGGCAGGCGCCGATGCCGCAGAAGACACGGCCGCGCGCGGGTGACGCGTCATCCGGTGTCAGGTCCCGCACACCACCGCGCAGAAGTGCCGCCGCGATGGTTTCGCCACGCAGGAATGCCACCGGCCGGCCGCACCAGGAAAACGTGCTCATGCCTCGATCCCCTGGGTCTCAAAACGCCGAGGCGACAGCGCGGAAACATCCAGCGACGGTACCTTTTGCATCGCAATCTCGGCGCTGACCTTTCCCATCAGCGGGCCCAGACAGATGCCGTCGCCCTCAAAGCCGGTGGCAATCACAAGGCCGTCGTAAAGCGGGGAGACGCCGAGGATCGGCAGCCCGTCACGCGAGGCGGTGCGGATGCCGGAGAAGGTGCGGATCACGCGGCAGGTCGCGACCGGGGGATAGAGGTCGATCGCCTCTCGCAGGATGGCGGAAATCGTGTCGGCATCGGTGCGCCGGTCACTATTGTCAAACTCGCGCGTTCCACCGATCAGGAGTTGGCCGGTCATGAGCGGATCGATGACCAATCCAATCTGCGAGTCATGGATCTGCGTGGCGCGTTTCGCGGCCAGATAGCTCGCCGAGATGATGTGGCCAGGCAGAACAGGGCCGGAAGGACGCAGCCGGTCCGTCACCAGCATCTGGCCTTTGCGCGGCAGCAGAACGTCCGACAGATCGAGGAGTTCGCGGGAACCGAGGCCGGCAGCGGCGATCACCGTATCGGCGGGCAAGGTGCCGGCTTCGGTTCGCACGCCCGTCACGCGGCCGCCGGTTGTCTCCACCCCAAGCGCCGCCGTGTGGCGCAAGAGTGTGACGCCCGACAGGGTCAGGAACCGGTAGACGACCTCATAGCCAAGCACATGGCCGTCACCCGGAACCACGCCGCCGCTGAGAACGCTGGCGCCGAGGCCGGCGAGCATCTCATCGAGTTGCGCGCGATCGAGTTCTTCCGCAGGCTCCCCGGCGAGGTTGAGGTCGCCGATGTGGCGCACCACCAGCTCCCGTTCCGCCGCGCTGCGCGCGATCAGGAAGGTCTTACGCCGATGATAGATGCCGGCGAGTATCCCGTCGGCATGGAGTTCCTCGTAAAGCGCGCGTGCCTTCCGCGCGATCTTCATCATCGGTCCCGGTCGTTTGGTACCCACCGACACCGCACCGTCGGAAGCGCCGGTCGCCCCGGCCGCCGGCGCCTCACCCTCCAGAACCGTCACAGAAACCGCATGGTGAGACAGGTAATAGGCGGCCGCGGCGCCGATAATCCCAGCACCGATAATGACGACTTTATGCTTACCGCTGGAGGCCATGCGCCGCATTATCCAACGACGGACCAGCAAGTCGATCATAATAACAGGGCGCCAAATGCGGTGTTTTTTGTAAGAGGTCGGCGCCGCACCGAAAGGTCGAAAATTTCGGTAGAAGAGAGGGGTTATTTTGTATTTGCTTCGCCGAGCGCCTTGCATAGCGTCCGCTCAAGCAAAACAGGCGGCGTTGGCTGGTAAGGGTGCCGCGTCTCCCAGTCGATTGTTTTGGGCACGGTGGAAGGTGAACACGCCATGGCTCTCACCGCCTTGGTCAGACCTCGCGGGACAATCGCGGATCTCAGCGTCGGCGTTTTGATGCTCGATACGCGCTTCCGGCGCTTGCCAGGTGACATCGGCAATGGCCAGACCTGGTCCTTTCCGGTTCAGTTCAAGGTTGTGAAAGGTGCAAGCCCTCAGCGCGTTGTGCAGGAGGCCGACCCGACCCTGCTACAGCCCTTCATCGATGCGGCAATGGAGTTGGTCGAGCTTGGTGTCGGCGCCATTTCGACGAGTTGCGGTTTCCTGGCGCTGTTCCAAAAGGAATTGCAGGCCGCGATACCTGTCCCCGTGGCGTCAAGCAGCCTTCTCCAGGTGCCGCTCGCCAAGGCCATGCTTCCGGCGGGAAAGCGGGTCGGCATTCTGACGTTCCAGGTTGACAAGCTCACCGCGCGCCATCTCGCGGCCGTCGGCGTGGATACGGACACGCCGGTTGAGGGCCTGATGCCCGGCAGCCATTTCCACGCGGTCTATGGTGATCATGGTGCGAAACCTGATCCCGAAAGGCTGGAGCATGAGGTGGTCGAGGCGGCAAAACGCTTGCGTGAGCACCATCCGGAAGTGGGGGCGCTGGTGCTCGAATGCACGAATATGCCGCCTCATTCAGCGGCTCTGCGTCGCGTGACGGGCTTGCCGGTCTACGACATCGTCGGCCTTATCGAATGGCTGGGCAGAAGTCTCGGGCCGCCGGACTATCCGGCTTTTTGAAACGCACGAACGGCTCAGGCCAGAGGATAGGATGCTGACTAAACTCAAAGTGTTGGCGTTTTCCCATTTCGTTCAGGGACCTGTGGGAACGCAGTATCTTTCCGATCTCGGCGCCGATGTCATCAAGATCGAACCGCTGTCGGGCGTCTGGGAAAGGCATCGCAAGCCGCCCGGGAAAATCGCCGGCCACAACGCCACGCATCTGGCGCTCAACCGCAACAAGCGTTCACTCGCCATCGATCTCAAGAGGAAAGAGGCGAAGGACATCATCCATGCGCTGGCCAGAAACTGTCATGCGCTGGTGGAGAACTATCGCGTCGGCGTGCTCGATCGTCTCGGCTTCGGCTATGAGGCGATGAGGGCGGTCAAGCCCGACATCATCTATGTTTCCGCAACCGGATGGGGCAGCACCGGGCCGATGCGGGACCGGCCGGGCCAGGACATCATGGCGCAGGCTCGCTCCGGGCTGATCGGCATGACCGGCCCCAGGCCAACGCCAGTTGGCGCGCCCGTTGTTGACCAGCATGGCGGCGCCCTTCTCGCCCTGAGCGTGCTCGCGGGCTATGCCCGGTGGAACGAGACCGGAGAGGGATCGCGCATCGAAACCAGCCTGCTGACGTCGGCGATCGATTTGCAGTCCGAGGCACTGACGATCTGGCATGCCGAACATGCCTCGGCCGCCAATGCAAAGCGGCAGGAGAATCTCGCCACCTGGTACAATGATGCGCCCTACGGTGTTTATGAGATCGCGGATTGTTGGGTCGTCATCAGCACTGGCCCGAATGCCAGTAAGCTGCCTGAAGCGCTGAACTGCGCCGCGCTCAGGCCTCTCGAACATGCGGACAGGATGGAGGTGCGTGACGAGTATGCCGGCCTGCTCGCGAAGGAACTCAAATCCTGGACGTGGGACAGGCTGGATAAGGCCCTCGCGCCGCACGGCATCTGGTATCAGCGCGTCGTCAGCGATTATGGCGAGCTATCGGCTGATCCCCAAGTTCTGGCGAGTGAGGTTTTTGTCGATGTGCCTCTGCCGGATGGGCAGACGATCCGCATGGTGAACAGCCCGATGCGATGCGATGGCAAGCCGTTGACGATACGCCGCATCCCCTATGACGTCGGTCACGATACGCGCGACATTCTCTCAGAGGCTGGCTTCACCTCGGGAGAGATCGACGGGTTCGTAGCCGAGAACGTTGTCGGCGTGCCGCCGCTCTAAAGTCTAGTTAAGGAGACGACCGTGACGGAGCTGATTGAACCCCTGGTTCTGGGACTTTGGTTTGAGGATTTCGAGCCTGATGTTTGGCGATATTCGCCAGGCCGCACGATCACTGAATCGGATGTCTACCTCTTCGCGGGTCTCACCGGCGATCATGCACAGATTCACACTGACAAGCTATATGCGGACAAGATGCCTTATGGCGGCCGAATTGCTCACGGTCTGCTCGGCCTGTGTATTGCCCAAGGGCTGGTGCATCGAACGAATTATGTGCAGGGAACCGGCTTTTCCTCGCTCGGCTGGGACAAATGCACGTTCAAAAAGCCGATCCTGATTGGCGACACGGTTCGCGTCCGCTGGAAGCTCGTCTCGAAACGGGAGAGCCAGTCGCGGCCCGAACTCGGCATCATCGTGGAGTATCTTGAACTCTTCAATCAGCACGGCGATGTCGTGCAAACTGCCGAGCATATTTCCATGATGCGGAAACGCCCGGAGGGCTTCCAGCGCGAACACCCCGGCCAACAGCGTTCAGTATAGAGGGCGAGCGGCAATCGCAATTATGCGCTTGCGTATCGCTCCGTGCGTGACTAGAACCAGACAATAAGAATACGAATGCAGCCGTGGAGAGACCGCATTGAACGGGTGGTCTTTTCATGATGTGGTGTGGTGCGCGCTGGGTCAGGCCGGGCGGTTTTGTCGATGAGCCCGGCCATAAGTAATCGGGGGAACTCATGAAACTCACTGGTGGGCAGATCGTTGCCCGTGCGCTCAAGGAATACGGCATCGAATACGTCGCCGGCGTGCCCGGCCATGGCATCTGGTCATTGTTTGATGCGTTCCTGGAGCCTGGATCGCAGATCCCCTTCATTCAGGTCATGCACGAACAAAGCGCGGTCCATTTGGCCGATGGCTATTTCCGTGCGAGCGGCAAACCAATGGCATGCTCGACCTCAGTCGGGCCGGGTGCCGCGAACACGATTATCGGCCTTGCGACCTGCTATATGGACTCCATCCCCACCTTCTATGTGTCCGGCGGCCCCGCCACCCATATGAAGGGGCACGGCGTGATGCAGGAGATTGAGCGCCAGCAGGAAAATGCCTTCCCCCGGATCACCGAGCAAGTCACGAAGCGCGCCTACAAGGCCGGGCGCGTGGATGAAATCCCCTTCCTCATGCACCGGGCGTTCAACACCATGCTTTCGGGCCGGCAAGGGCCCGTGCATCTTGAAGTGCCGATGGACCTGCAGACCGAGGCCGCCGACGTGGTGATCCATCCGCTCGCGGCGCGGATGCCTGTCGGCGTGAGTTACCCCGATCCTGTGGCGGTCGAGAAGGCGGCGGCGCTCCTGCTCGGGGCCTCCCGTCCGGTCATCGTTGCTGGCGGCGGAGCCATCAGCGCCGGCGCCGGTCGCGCGCTGACTGAGCTTGCCGAGAAAATCGGTGCCGCCGTTTCGACAACCTGGAATGGAAAAGGCGCGATCTCCGAAGATCATCCATTGTCGATCGGCGCCGTCGGCCAGACGGGGACGCTTTCCGGCAACAAGATCACGGCGAGCGCGGATGTCGTGGTGTCGGTCGGCTGTAAGTTCACCGATTGGTCTGCCTCCAGCTACCGAAAGGGCGTGAGTTTCTCCATTCCGCCCGGAAAGCTGATCCATATCGACGTTGATCACCACGAGATCGGTAAGAACTATCCGACGGAAGTCGGCATCGTCGCCGATGCGCGGGTCACTCTCGAGGCCATTCTTGCGGCCATCTCCGCTGAGCAGGCCGTCAGGACCAGCAGCAAGCGGGATGCGTTCCGGAATGACGTTCATCTGGCCAAGGCCGAGTGGGAGGCGATGCTCGCGCCGCGCCGGGACTCGCATGAATGTCCCTTTACCTCGCAACGCCCGCTCGGTGCTTTGCGCAACGTCATGGATCGCGATGGTATTGTCGTCGTCGGTTCCGGCAACACCCAGGGCGCGGTGAAGCAGACCTTCCCGGTCTATGAGCCGCGCACGCATCTCACCTCGGGTTCGTTCTCACCGATGGGCTGGGCGATTCCTGCGGCGATTGGCGCCAAGCTTGCCCAGCCGGAGCGCCAAGTCGTCGGTATCGTCGGCGATGGCGACTTCATGATGTCGCTGCCCGAAATGGGAACGGCGGTCATGAACAATATTCCCGCCGTGTTCCTGGTTCAGAACAACCGTGGCTACATGTCGATCCGCGGCGGGCAGCGCAAGTTCATGGGGCGGCATCTGGCCAGCGAGTTCAACTACCACAAGGGGAACGGTGAGCCCTATACGGCGGATATCGCAGCTGTCGCCAAAGGCTTTGGGCTGGAGGCTTGGAAGTGCGAGGACTCCGCCGATCTTGAGAAAACGTTGAAGGCGGCGCTGGACAGCAAAGCCCCGGCTCTCGTTGAAGTGACAACCTCGCGTGACGCGGCCGGCCCGTTTGTCACGGGTTGGTGGGATTTCCCGTCCCCCGCCTATTATGAGAAAGAACAGGCCAGCTACGCCGAGGGCCGGGCGGAGGAGCAGCACCTTTAGCGCGGGGCGTCTTCGCTTTCGCTACGCACTCATCGTTGGATCGCGCGATTCAGACCTACGGTTGTCTCCGACCTACGGTCATCGCGCTTTAGGAACGCAAATCTTCGGATCAGGTGAGTCCGCCTGATCCGATTTTGCTCAATTCGCCCGCCCCGTTTTAATCATGTCGGAGACTTTCTCTCCGATCATGATGCAAACCGCGTTCGGATTGCCCGAAATCAGGGTCGGCATGATCGATGCGTCCGCCACACGCAGCCCCGCGACACCTCTGACCCGAAGCTCGGGATCGACGACAGCCATGTCGTCGATCCCGCTGCGGCAGGTGCCGGCGGGGTGAAGGGCGGCATGGGATTCCTTGCGGCAGAAGGCTCTCATCTCGTCACGGTTTAGGAATTCTCCATCGGGCACATGGCGCCGCGCCAATAGCCGACGGATGGAAGGCTGTTGCATGATCTCTTGCCCGACCAGCGCGCCTTCAACCACGGCGTCAAGATCATAGCTATCGCCGAAGTAGTTGGGTGCAACAAGCGGAACGGCGCTGTCATCCGCGCTCCGCAGTGCAACATGGCCTCTGGACCGTGGGCGGATTTGGCCGAGATTGATGGTGCAGCCATTGCCGCCTGGAACGCCGTCGATCCCTTCCTCGATACCCGCACCGCCGACGATGAAGTACTGAATGTCCGGCATCTTCTGCTCGCGGTCCCCCCACCAGAAGGCGCCACCCTCGATCAGGTTTGACGCAGCGGGGCCAGTGCGAAACAGGCCATATTGGAGACCCGCCAAGGCCTTCCAATGAAGCTTTTTGTACTTGTCGTAACTCTGCGGGCCCTTCAACTGATAGACGAACGAAATCTCGATATGGTCCTGCAGATTTTGACCGACACCCGGAATGTCCGCCTCAACCGGAATGCCCTTATCGCGTAGATGGTCTGCCGGCCCGATGCCGGACAGCATCAAGAGCTTTGGGGAATTAATCGCGCCGGCGGAAAGGATGATCTCGCGTTCGGCCCGAACGGTTTCGCGGCGACCATTGTGGACCAGCTCAACACCCACGGCCCTTCCCTTGTCGAGGATAATGCGCGTGACGCGCGTTTTGGTCCAAAGCGTGAGATTTCGCCGCTTGCTGGCAGGATTGAAGTAGGCCGTCGCCGCGCTGCTGCGTCTACCATTTTTGGACGTGATCTGATACAGGCCGCAGCCGTGCTGATCACCTGAATTGAAGTCCGCGTTGAACGGCATGCCATATTCCTGACAGGCCAATAACCAACTGCGCGTGAGGGGATGAATGCCTTCAATGTCAGAGACGCCTAAAGGTCCCTCGGTGCCGTGAACATGGTTGGAGAAGCGATTATTCCCTTCTGCCTTGAGGAAATAAGGCAGCACGTTTTCATAGCCCCATCCCGCCGCGCCCATAGCCTCCCACATTGCGTAGTCATCGGGATTGCCGCGAATATAGATCATGGCGTTGACCGAGCTGCCGCCGCCGAGCACGCTTGCCTGCACCATAGTCGGGCTGCCTTGGAACCCTTGCGCGGCGGACGGCTCCCAAGGGATGCGCTTGAGCAAGGGACCCTGCGCGGTTTTGTAGTAAGCGCCCGGAATATGAATATAGGGGCTTAGGTCCCTCGGCCCCTCTTCCAGTAGAAGAACCTTGCAGTCCTCTTGTTCCGAAAGGCGGGAGGCGACGACGCAGCCCGTTGAACCACCGCCGATGACAATATAGTCGAACATCCGAGCCCTATTCCGACTGTCAGCGTATAGACCCGCCAAGCACGAAGCCTGCCTTGAAGTGCCGCGATGCCATAAGGTACAGAATCACCACCGGCAGCGAATAAAGAATGGAATAAGCGGCGATCGCCCCGTAATCGATCGACGATGCGCTCATGAAGCCGAATAGCATCACCGCGGCGGGCTGCTGGTTATCCGGGCTGACCAGGACGAGCGGTATCAGGAAACTGCCCCAGGCGTTGACGAAGCCGAAGAGCGCCGCCGAGGCGAGACCGGGCATGGTCAGCGGAAGAACGACGAAGAGCAGCACACGCCAAGTTCCGGCGCGCTCGATGAAGGCCGCTTCCTCAAGGTCGATCGGCACGGCATCGATAAAATTCTTAAGAAGGTAAATCTGGAAGGGAAGCGACGTGACACCCAGCATGACGGATGCCGGAATGATGGTCAGCCAATTCATATAAATGAACATCTTGTACATCGGCACGATCAAAATCGTGATCGGCAGACCGGACAAGAAGAGAATTGTGAGAAGGATAGGACCCTTCCATTTGATGTGGTGGCGCGAAAAACTGTAGGCCGCGAGGAAGGCAGCGATGGTGCCCACGACCGTCGCAATGGCGGACATGATAAAGCTGTTGCCCAGGCCACCGAGGTTATCCAGCTGAAGCGCGGTGCCATAATGCGCGAGCGTGAGATGCGGCGCCTGCAGTCGGTAGCTGGCGTTTTTGTCGACCGACGCCGAAAGCAGCCAAAGCATGGGGACGACGAAAAAGACAGCGAGAAGCGTGCAAACAACCGTGCCGAGCCAGCGTGCGCCGGTCCAGACTTTCACCCGGTTCGGCGTCAATCCAGCCCAGGGCGGTGTGGCGGTCGCGGAGACGTGGGAAGAAGACATGAGCGCTGTTCCGTCAAGCAATGGAAGCCCGAAGAGGAAGGTGAGCGAATGCGAACCAATCCCGACCTAGTGACGTGTGCGGCCCAGTGCCACGAATACCGCGCCCAGGAGCGCTGAGATGATGACAATGACATCACCCAGCAAGGCGGAATAGCCGAGGTTGTAGAATTTGAAACCTTCCAGGTAGGAATAAACCGGCAGGATATTGGTATCATTCCCCGGGCCGCCTGCGGTCATCAGATAGACGATGGTGAAGTTGCCGAAGGTCAGCAGAATGATCATAAGCGCCGAGGTTACGATCGTCGACTTCAGCACAGGCAGCGTGATCTGGAATAAGCACTCCCGGGCGGACGCACCTTCGAGGCGGGCGGCCTCCAGAATGTCACGCGGCACGTTTTTCAGCGCCGCCGCGAACATGATCATGGAAAGGCCGGCAAGAGACCAGGCGTTTGCCGCAGAGACTATGAACATGGCGTGCTTGTAGAGCAGGTCATATCGCGGATTGCCGAGCAGCGTGGGTACGATGCCCGATTCCGAGGTCGTTGCTTTCCAGACGATCGCGATGGTGGTGGGAGGAAGGGTCCAGGCCACGATGGCCAGGGCGCCCGCCAATTGCCGCGCCAAGGCGGCCGCGTTCTCCATGGCAAGCGCCAGGACCAAACCGAGGGCGGTCGAGGCGACCGCACCCGATCCGACGACAAAGACAACCGTCAACCATAGGGATTGATAGAAAGTGTCGTCGCTCAGCAGAAAATTGAGATTGTCCAGGCCCGTCCACCAGAAGCGGATCGCGTGCAGACCGACGAGTTGCAGGTTTGTGAAGCCCAGATAGACGGCGAATGCGATCGGAAACAGGAAAAGACCGACAAGCAGCACCAAAGCAGGCGTCAAGAGCGGTATTGTCGCCACGTTGAAGCGCGCCCGATCCAGCCTGCGTTCGCGCTTCATCAACTCTTTCAGAGCGCTGGGCAGCTCTGGCTTCCTGGCAAGGGTCCTTTCAGTCACCAATCGCACTCCGCGGTATCTAGTTCAGCGTCTCGATGCGGTCGCTGCCCAGTTGCTGCGACGTGTAGGACTTCATTGTCTTCAGCACGGTGTCGATCGGCGTGTCCGGCTTCAGGACGAGCGTCTCCGTCGCCTGGGCAATGGCAAAGCTCCAGACGCTGAATTCCGTGCTCGCGGGCAAGGCTACCGAATTCGGCAAGAACCCGGCATAGGTCGCCTGGAAGGGCTCCTTGGCGAAGGCGACGTATGTGGGGACTGTATTGTAGGCTGGCACCGGCGGGACCAGGCCGCCGTAGTTATCGACCTCCACCATGTTGTTCTTGCGCTGCATGATGTCGATCAAAGACCAAGCGAGATCCGGGTGCTTCGTCTTTGCATACATCGACGCGCCCCATCCGCCGAAGGTGGCATCGGACGCCTGCTGCTGTCCCTGAGAGGTGGGCAGAGCCGAAATCCCGATAGCGTCGTGCGGGTCCGTCCAGCACGGTGTGCAAATTGTGGTGTTCCACATCGTCGGCCAGTAATTGCCCGCGAAGGAAATCGCGATCTCATGGCCGGGCAGATGCTGGGCGCCATTGTTGGGCGCATTGGCATCCAGGATCTGCGAGGCCGGAGCGAGCAATCCCTCGGACGCGGCATCACGGTAGAAGTTGAGGACTTCACGAATTCCCTTGCTGTCGACAACCCACTTGTTCGTCTTGGGGTCCAGGATCGTCGGGTCGCTGGAGCCCGCGAGGAGAAGCGCGGCACCCATGAGAACGCCCTCGCTGCCCTGAGCGGTGCCCGTCATCAGCCACATGCCGGAGGCTTTGGGATCGCTCTTCTTCACCGCGCGAGCGGCGTCGAGAATGTCGTTCCAATTCTTCGGCTTCCAATCATTCGGGAGCCCGGCCTTGCTGAGAAGGGTGCGGTCGAAAAGCAGACCAAAGGTGTTGTCACCCTCGCTCACGCCATAGACGGTCCCGTCGATCGCCGCTTCGTTCTTGACCGGCTCAGGGAACTGCTTCCACCAATCGGTCTGCCCCACATAGTTGTTCAGAGGTGCGAGAAGACCGCTGCCCGCCCAATCGCCCACCGTTTGCATCGCGATCTGGATCACGTCCGGCGCGGTCGAACGGGAGTTGAACATCAGGCTGATTTTCGTATTGAAATCGTCGAAACTTCCCGGAATCGGAATCAACTGCAGCGTGTCACCGGGATGGGCCGCCTCGAACTGCGTTTTGACCTCGGTGAACCACTTTTGCGCCAAGGCCGGCGAGCTCATAAAATAGTCGCGGCTATAGGCAACTTTGATGGTGTCGCCTGCCGCATGAGCTATGCCACCGCCCGCGCTCAACAAGCCACCGAGAGCAAAGGTACAAAGCGCCGCTCGCGCGATCCAGCTCCGCGGGGATATTTTTTTGTTCATATCTCGAACCCTCTCTAGTTTAACAACAAACGATGCGGGTGAATTGGGCTCAGTCAGCTAGCCAAAAGCGTGTTTCCGCTCTCCACCGAGAAGAAATGCAGGTCGGCCACGTCGAAGACGAGGTCGACCGTCTCTCCGAGATTGATCTGGGCGAAGCTCGGGAAGCGCGTGTTGACGGAAACGCCGTCCACATCGACATCGACGAATGTCTCCGAGCCCGTGGTTTCCTTGGACGTGACTCGCCCCCGGACCAACTGCGTGCAACGGGAAGGCGCGTCCTTTGTCCAATGAAGATCATCCGGGCGGAGACCAACTTCCACATCGCCCGGAATGGCGCCGGCGCTGAACCTCCTCGCGGATACCAGGAAGCGCGCGCCCAGGCTGTTCACCTCGACCTGCTCTCCCACCCGCGCCGCGCGAGCCGGGATGATGTTCATGGTCGGTGATCCGATAAATGTAGCCACGAACTTATTCGCAGGCCCGGAATAGAGCCGCTCCGGTGTGTCGACTTGAAGGATTCGTCCCTGATGGAAAACTGCGATGCGATGCCCCATGGTCATGGCTTCAACCTGATCGTGCGTGACATAGACGGTCGTCACGCCGATCCGCCTCTGTAGCTCTCCGATTTCGGCCCGCATATGCGTTCTCAGGCCAGCATCGAGGTTGGACAAAGGCTCATCGAGGAGAAAAAGCTTCGGTTGTCGAATCATCGCGCGGCCCAGGGCTATGCGCTGGCGCTGGCCGCCGGAAAGCTGCTTGGGGTAACGATCGAGAAGCCCCGAGAGGCGAAGCAAATCCGCGACCTGCTGCACGCGCTGCTCGACCTCCTTACGCTCCTCACGGCGAATTTTCGGTCCAAAGGAAAGATTACGCCGCACCGTCATGTGCGGATAAAGCGCATAGCTCTGAAAGACCATCGCGACATCCCGATCACCTGCCGGAACGGTCGTTATGTCCTTGTCACCGAGAAAGATTTTGCCGAATGTCGGCGCTTCGAGCCCGGCCAGCATTCGCAGGGTCGTCGTCTTCCCGCAGCCGGATTGGCCCACGAAGACCATAAACTCGCCGTCCTCCACCTCAAGGTTGAGGTCGTGTATTACCGGATGCTCTCCAAAGACCTTCCAGACGTTCTCGAAGCGGATTTGGGGCATGTGCGGTAGAAATCCAATAACTTGATGTTACAAGATCGAATCGCAGCCGCCATTACTTGCGGCTTAAAGTCATAGACGATCACAAATCATAAAGACGCCGGCGCGATTTCACGTCGCTAGCCTCTCAATCGCATAGTCATCACTCAATATGAGCATGAAATTCGATGCAATCACATTGCTCGATCCATGCTTAGTTTTCGGCGCCAAAACCTAATCCGGTAGTTCCTGCCGACGTTTCTAACTATGACAACTCTTCGAGAGGACGGATGGCATTCGTATTCCTATTCAAGCGCGCCTGCAATGCCTAACTTGCAGAGGTGCGGATTTTTTTATGACGGACCGGCCATTGCCCTGGTTAGCATGGGTATCATCCCCGCGAGCGACGGCGATCCGGCTGCACATCCAGGCGGCTCGCGGTGAGATAGACGACGAAGAGGATGATCAGAAGAGTCAGCACGATCGCGACCGGGATGGTGCCGAAGCCCAGACCGCCTTTATGGGGTGGCTTGCCGAACCAATCGGCAAAAGAAGCGCCGAGCGGCCGCGTCATCACATATGCAAACCAAAAGGATAAAACCTCGCTCCAGCCAAACCTCCGGCGCCCGATGAAAGGAATCGCGAACAACGCCGCAAAGAGAACGCCAGACCAGAAATTGCCCATATGCAGAGTGCCCGCCGTCATGTCGCCCGCGGCGGTGCCAAAGGCAAAACTGATGAACACGGTGCTCCAGTAGAAGCATTCGCGCCGCACGGTACAGATGCTGTGCATCGCAAGCGTCTTCTCACTTTTCTGCCACGCGATGAACATGCCCGCGAGCGCCACGCCGTACGCGATCGTCGCTGTGAGATGCGAGACCCCCAGCTTGTGCAACACGTCGGCCGCCATCGTCCCGAAGACCGCCACCATCGCCACGAGCAGCCAGTAGACCCAGGCGACGTATCCGCCGGTGGAAAACTGCAGGACGAGCGCGATGACGAAGCCTGCCGCACCGATCGCCACCCCTTTGATCGGATCAAGGTGGTGGAGGAGCGAGTCCGATGTCGCCTCTCCCATGGCCGTCGTCAGAAGCTTCACGATCCAGAAGTAGACTGTGACGATGGGTACTTTTGAGCGCCGGGGCACAGACAAGGACGCTGCTGTCGATCCGCTCGTTTAAGTCATGGGATCGAAGGCCTTTCTGATGCGCTCGTCACGCTAACTATGACAGCGAAGAAGGCTCAACCCAGACAGGTTGAGCCCCTCTCAGACCGAATTCGCTATCTCATGGTTCTTTAGATTGAGGCTTCAGCTCCAGCTCGTCAAGCCGTTTCACACGGTAGACGACCGTGGAGATGATCCAACTCACCGCGAAGATCCCGATGATACCGTAGCCGAGCACGCCGAAGTTGTTGTTCAGATCATTCATACGATCCCAGAACCAGCCTTGAAGATTGAGTTCTCCACCGATCAGGCCGAGGGTTTCTATACCCCCGATGAACAGCGCGACCGCTGCCGAAACGATCGTGATGGTCAGGTTGTAGTAGAGCTTGCGAATGGGCTTCACAAATGCCCACCCATAGGCGCCCAGCATGAGAATACCGTCCGTTGTGTCGATCAGGGACATCCCCGCTGAAAACAGGGCCGGGAAAGCCAGGATAGACCAGACCGACATACCTTTGCCGGCCTCCGTCGCGGCGACCGTGAGCAGGCTCACCTCGGTCACCGTATCGAAACCGAGGCCGAACAGGAAACCAACCGGAAGCATTTGCCAGCTTTGCTCCACCAGCCGGAAGAGAGGCCGGAGCAAGCGGGCAATGAGGCCGCGATTATTGAGTAGAATATTGAAGCTGTCATCATCGTAGGCGCCGCCGTCGCGAACCTGCCGATACGTCCGGTAGACCGATCGCGCGATGACCAGGTTCATGACCGCCATAGCCAGCAGGAATGTGCCAGATACGATCGTGCCGATAATTCCCGCCACGGCGTTGAACGAATTGAAACTGTCCTGAATCTTCACGACCGCCACCGCGATGATCGCGGTGCCGATGACCAAGACCAGCGAATGTCCGAGGGAGAAGAAGAACCCGACCGTCACAGGCCGTTTTCCGTCCTGCATGAGTTTCCGCGTGACGTTATCGATCGCCGCGATGTGATCGGCGTCCACGGCGTGGCGCAAGCCAAACCCGTAGGCAAGAAGGGCGGTCCCGAGCAGGACCGGGCGGTTATGGAACGCGATGAACGCCCATGCCCACGCCCCGATATTGGCGGCAATCAAGAATGTATAGATGCCGATGATCTTCCCGCGCATGTCGGCGGAGCCATCGTTAAAGACGTGTCTTAAAATCCTAATCATTTATTCGTCTGCCTTCGTTCGGCGTTTGTCTCTGCAAACAAGCTCGGGCAAGCAGAACCCGGGCCCACCGAGGCACCCCGCCCGATGTGAATGCGTCGACGCCATTTGATGGCAGGTCTCCTGGCTCGCGGGTCCTGATCGATCGTCGCCTTCCCAGGTTGCCCCAGTGGCATCATGACGATCAACTCGCCGCTCACAGTTGCGGGGGCAGCCACGGCCTTGAACCGCGTTCCCTATTAATCCCGTCTCCGGGAACCATCGCCGCAACACTAAGCCCAAGCGTCTCGGTCCTGCAAGGAGCCGTGGGCGGGGTACGGCGTTACGGCTTGGAATGCGGCGTGAGGCGGGCGCTCGGCCCCGGCCGTGCTGACAATACGCTTGGGGTGGTATCGCGTGGCGACACCACCACCCCAAGCAATCGGGCCGCTGGAGCCATATCGGATCAGGTGGAATCACCTGATCCGAAGATTTGCGTTTTAAGCAGAAACCTAGAGCGTGACAGTGGGCGGATGCGAACCAGTCACGCTCTCAGCGTGATGACCGGAAAACTCAGTTCTCGGATCCAGGCTCGTCCCACTGGCCGAAATTGGCAAACACCGGCGGCTTCTCTGCCTTTTGAGCACTATGCCCCGCGACTGTCGTCGCTTCCTGACTGGGACTATCGGAAGCGGCCGTAGACGCGACACTGGCGTCGCCGGCGAGCAGCGGCTGCTGCTGAGATGTCTGAGCATGGTCCACCGTATCCGCCGACGCGATAGCGCTACCAAACGTCGAAACAATCAAAGCCGCCGCAATAACCTTCATGATGTTCATAATACCTGGCCTTCGTTCACTGGTGACGTGTTTCGAGGCCGTTGGCTGGAAAGCCATGCTGGCGAGCCACTACGACCTCTTGCCTCCCATGACTGGGCGAGCCCCAGGTTTATTCCCACCACTTCAATTTTTTTGTTGAGCTGATGTCGATCCCCGGACTCGCCAACGGCGCCGATGCCGCACCTTCGAGGCCATCGACCACGATTGAGGCTGCGGCTCGACAAGCGGCCGTTGGGCTGTCCTGCCCATTGGGATGTCCCGCGTGCCGAACTACGCTTAGCTTTTACTCTGGCTGATCAACTCGTGGATACGGTGACAGTGGGCGACCAAATTCGGATGCCCCGTCACAAAATGCCGAAGTGGCGTGTCAATCTCGAAAAAGTAGATGTTCGCGACAAACCCGTAGATAGCAGCATCCAGGCTGGATGCGGAGGCACCAAATACAAACCCCTCGGGAGGGACCATCCGTGCTATCACTTCAAGATCCGCTAGTCCCCTGGCGTAGGCATCCTTAGGTTCGTAGCGGCCAATGCCCTGAAAATGGTATCGTTGAAAATTGAAGCTTCGCGCCTCCGCGAGAATAGCCGGGGTCAGCACCGGATAGGCTGCAAGGAATGCAGCTTGAAAGGCTGGCCAATAGCTATCGTCTTTCCAGCGAGAATAGGACATCACCCAATACAAATCGTCGAGGGCCCGGCGCACGAGAAGATGAGTATCGCGCTGTGCTTGCGAGAGCCCTCCATCAACCTTAAGCCCGTAGCGGTGGATGAGGTGAGCAACGATGGCGTCGCTGTCGCCAATCTTATCGCCGTCTTCGAGAAGGTATGGAAGCTGACCGCGCGGCGCTTCGCTTGCGTCCATGACGTGTTCGTGTTGGAAGGGAATCCCGCAGATGCGAAGGAATGCGAAGACCTTCAGCCCGTACGGGTTATTGTCAGCCGTGCCGTAGAGCCCGGGGTAGGAAAAGAGCGTCAGCATCGTCCGACACCTCGCATTCGTGACATGACCAATACCCTCAGCAGCGCCACGGGCAGTGCCGTCGCATTGTTACTCCCAAAGAGAAAATATCAAGGGCGCCGAGCCGCCATTCCCCTGCGGTAGCCCGGCTCAGCCGAGGATTGCCCGAACCTCCAGGTGCTCCTCCAATCCATACCGCCCGTATTCGCGGCCAATCCCGGACTGCTTGAACCCGCCGAAAGGAGCCAGAGGCGCGTGCGGTGCCCCGTTGATCACCACGCGGCCGCAATCCAGGCGCTCCGCGACCCGGCGAGCATGCGCCGGATCGGCGCTCTCGACATAGGCCTGCAGCCCATAGGGGCTATCGTTGGCGATGGCGATGGCTTCGTCTTCATCATCGTATGGGATGACGCAGAGCACCGGGCCGAAGATTTCCTCGCGGGCGACCCTCATGTCGTTGTTGACGCCGGTGAAGACCGTGGGCTGGACGAACCATCCTCGCGCGATGCCCTCTGGCCGCCCTTCGCCGCCGATCAGAAGTTCGGCGCCCTCCTGGAGGCCAACGCGAATGTAGCCCTGCACGCGGTCCCACTGTTTCTGGCTGACCATCGGCCCGACCTTGACGCCGGGATCGGCCGACGCGCCGACCTTCAGGGCCGCAACCGCCGTGTGGAGACGCTCACTGATCTCGGGCAAGTGCGACCGCGGCGCCAAGACCCGGGTTCCGGCAATGCAGGCCTGGCCGCTGTTGAGGAAGCCAGCCGCGATAACGGTCGAGATCGCGCTCTCAAGCTCGGCGTCGGGCAGGATGATGTTTGGGCCCTTGCCGCCCAGTTCCAAGGTCACGCGCTTCATGGTTTCGGCGCCGGCGCGCAGGATGGAGCGCCCCACGGCGGTCGATCCGGTGAACGTCACCTTGGCCACGTCGGGATGCGAGGTGAGTTCGGCGCCGACGGCGTCGCCTCGGCCTGTAACGATATTGAATACGCCAGCCGGCAAGCCAGCCTCGTGCAGCGCTTCCGATAGGACCTGCGTCTGAATCGCGCTCATCTCGCTAGGCTTGATGACGACAGTGCAACCGGCGGCGAGCGCGGTGGCGAGTTTGCCGCAGACGGAGCCGATACTGCTGTTCCACGGGGTGATGGCGGCGACCACGCCGACCGGCTGCAGGGTAACCTCTGCCCCGCCGACGGTTTGGACAAATTCGAAAGCCTCGATCGTCCGCGCCATGTCCAGGAAGAGGTCAGCCGCGTGCGCGACGGAGAAGCCCACGAAGGCCTGCGGCGCCCCGTATTCCTCGGTCATGGCGGCGGCGAGCGCCTTGCCGCGCGCGGCGACCACGTCATGCAGGCGGCGCAGCAGGGCGATGCGCTCGGCCTTCGCGGTGCGCGACCAGCTCGGAAAAGCCCGCTTGGCCGCCGCGATCGCGGCCCTGGCATCGACCGCGTCAGCCAGGCGTACCTGGCCGATCCGTTCTTCGGTGGCGGGATTGAACAGGTCGAACAACTCCTCCCCGTGCGGGGTAACGAACTGGCCGTCGATGTAAACCGTGTCGATGCTGCGCATGGCTTTGCCTCCCTATTGCTAGCGCAGCCAGATGTGACACTCCAAGACTGATCTGATAATCTGATCAGATAGGCGCAGAGTGATGCAGAAAATCGCGCAATGAGAGCGAGCCGGCTTGAACTCGAAGCGGTGGTGGCGGTCGCCCGCAGCGGCGGATTCCGGGTCGCCGCCCGCGAGCTTGACATGTCCTCCTCGGCGCTCAGCCACGCCGTAGCGGCGCTGGAGGCGCGTCTGGGTGTTCGCCTGTTCAACCGCACCACGCGGAGCGTCGCCCTCTCCGCGGAGGGCGAGCAGTTCGTGGCCGAGGTCGCGCCGGCGCTGGCGGCTATCCGCACCGCCATGGAGCGGATCGACGAACGCCGCACCGAGCCTGCCGGCGTGCTACGGCTCAACCTGACGCTCGGTGCGGCGCGGATGATCCTGGCGCCGCTGGTCTTCGAATACATGCGCCGCTATCCGCAGGTCGCGGTCGACATGGTCACTGAGGAGGCGATGGTGGATATCGTCGGGCAGGGCTTCGACGCCGGCGTGCGGCTGGAGGAGTTCGTCCCGCCCGACATGATCGCCGTGCCGATCACGGGCCCGATACGCTCAGTCGTCGTCGGCGCGCCCGCCTATTTCGCCGAACGAAAACCGCCGCGGGTTCCGACGGAGCTGGCGCAACACCGCTGCATCCGCCGACGCACGGGGAACGGAACCATCTATCGTTGGGAATTCGAAAAGCATGGCGAAGCCGTCGCGATCGACGTGCCCGGTCAACTGACCCTCGATGAGAGTGACCTCATGTTGCAAGCGGCCCTGGCGGGCCAGGGTCTCGCCTATCTTTCGGATATTGCGGCCGCTGATTCGATCAAAGCCGGGCTCTTGCTGCCGGTGCTGGAGGACTGGTCACCGGAGTATCCGGGCCTATGCCTCTACTATCCCAGCCGCCGCAACATCCCGGCCCGGCTGCGCGCGTTCATCGACCTGGTTAGACGCCAGCGAGCGAGAGAGGCCAACTAGGGGACCCGCGAAAACGACATCAAAAAACGGCGGAAATGCTGGGGTGCTGGCGGAGGGGATGAAATCCACAATCACATTCACCCGCCTACATTTTCGTTCAAGAACGATAAGTAATTTCATTAGTTAATGGCATAGACCGTTCATTCTCGTTCAAATAATATTGCTTGAATTCACGACCTACGTGTATGCTCAGATGTAGGTTGGAAATGAAGGCATTCATGCGATCTATGAAGCGCGACAGGCTGACGGACATGCAGGTCAAGAAGGCAATCAAGCCCGGCCGCCCCTGCGACGGCGGCGGGCTGTATCTCCAAATCACCAAGGGCGGCGGCAAATCGTGGCTATTCCGCTACAAGGGCCATGACGGCAAACCCCACTGGCACGGGTTGGGGTCATACCCCGACCTGGGGCTTAGAGACGCCCGCGAGAGGGCCCGCGCATGCCGCCTGCTGCTTGATCCCCAAGACGCAAAAGACCCTATAGAAGTCCATCGCGCAGCCAAGAAAGCCGCACAGGTCGAGCGCGAGACCACCTTCCGCACCGTGGCCGGGCAATATATCGACGCGAAGAAGGCCGGGTGGAAGAATGCCAAGCACAGGGTGCAGTGGCCTTCCACGTTAGAGACCTATGCCTTCCCTTTCATAGGCGATAAGCCCGTCAACAGCATCACGACGGCCCATGTGAAGCAGGTGCTCGATCCGATCTGGCACGAAAAGACGACAACCGCGTCCAACGTCCGCAATCGCATCGAGATCGTGTTGGATTATGCCAAGTCCCTTCACATGCGGGAGGGCGAGAACCCGGCCCGGTGGAAAGGCCATCTCGAGTACAGCTATCCCGCACCGGGGTCTATTCACAAGGTAAGACACCAACCCTCGCTCCCGTGGCAGCAGGTGCCGGCCTTTCTGGCCGCGCTGCGAGAGCGCAAGGGAATGGCGGCATTGGCACTACGCTTCCTGGTGCTGACCGGGCTTCGTTCCGACGAGATTGTGGCTGCGAGGTGGGGCGAGATTGATCTCAAGGCCAAGGTCTGGACCATCCCGGCTGAGCGCATGAAGGGGAAAAAGAATTCAGGAGGAAGAACACAGCGTCCCACTATCCAACGCCGCCCTGGCGGTTTTGAACGAGATGCCCCAACTTGGGGTCAACCCGGATCGGACTGTATTCCCCAGCCCCAAGGGTGACGAGCTGTCAGAAGGGGCGATGCTCATGTTGCTTCGGGGCATGGCGATCGATGGGCTGAGCGAAGGTGAATTGCCCCGATGGCGTGATCCGGATGGGCGAACGGCAGTGCCGCACGGCTTTCGATCCACCTTCAAGGAATGGTCCCTTGCCAAAGGATGGCCCGACCATTTGTCCGAAAAAGCCCTCGCCCACATAAACAAGAACGAAACGCGGTCTGCCTACGCCAACGACCTCATGACCGAGGAACGTCGTCCGATGATGCAGGCTTGGGCCGACTATGTGACCGGCCCAGTCACAGCAGACGAGAATAAAACATGACCCCTGAATTTTCGCAAACGTGCAAAGGGGCGACCCTCAAAACCCTCAAAACCCTCCCGGATATCAACGCCGCGCGCATCCTTAGACACGTATCTGAGGCTCAAATGGCCTTTGTGTCCTTGAGCTGCTTCCCCGACGAGGGTGCAAGCGCATTGATAGATCGCGGCATGACGGCACCCCATGCGGCGACCTGCGAACTCGACGCGCTCGTGCAGCAACGATGACTCCGATTTCTGGCGCTTACAGGCGGGTGCGCGTCGTCGCGCATACATCGTGCAGGGTCGCGCTCGCACCCGCCTGTATCGCGAAATAGTCGGGGATTCCGACGATGTTTCGTTGGGAGGGGCACCCAAACAAAAAGCCAGGCAGCCGGAGAAACGCTGCCTGGCTTCTGAGGAGGACGCGCGTTCATGCCTGATGAACCCCCTGATGACATCAAAACCCCGGCAGGCGGGCAAGCGGTTTCCCAATCGCAATCTAATGATCTTCTAAAACAGGTTGCAGCGGCAATCAAAAAGCTGAGGGGGCCGGCCGCGGCATTGGTGAAACATAGCGCACTACATCTAACAGAATGCGTTCCCCACAAGGACGGCTCACCAACCAGTGAGATACTTCTGCAAGCCCGCAAAGACCGCGAACAACTCGGTGCGGCCGCTACTCACAGTAAGGTCCAGGCTGTCCGAACTGCCGCGCTGAGACTGCAAGGGGCGTTAGCGGCACTACCTGCCCCGGCAAGGGCAACGTTGAAGGTGTCTCGTCTTGAGCATGAACTAAAGACCCTGATTGGCGCAGAGCTTCCCGACAAAGCTCGGCCAGGCGCGAAGAAAAATACTGATGATTTGGAATACTTCATGGAAGAACTGTGGAAGATATTCTTGGTGCATACCGGTAAGAAGCCGGCGCGCACCGTAGAAAAGGATGGCAAGAAGAGTGTGGAGCGCGGCGACTTCCTCGACTTTGTGACTGAGCTATTCGGTATCTTCGACATCAAGGCTAGCCCCGTGAGTTAAGCCCGCGCTGCCATCAAGCGTATGGAGGAAATTACCCCGAACAATCGACAATAGACACCATGCAATCCATTTGCGGACCCGTCGTTATTTGTGATGAAATACGAGTGAATCAACGATTAGGGGTAACCGCAGTGAGTGAGACAATCGACAAGCCTGCTTATCGCAGCAACAAACTTGTCCATCGCAGCAGCACAGTTTGCGACATGCTGGACATCCGCATCGGCACTTTCTGGAAACTGGTGAAGGAAGGAAAACTCGAAACCCGTAAGCTGGGCGGCCTGACCGTCGTCCCGGCCGAGAGCCTGAAGCGGTTCGTGGAAGGGCTTCCAAGTGCTTGAGAAACGAAACCCCTGCCGATCGCCATCAGCAGGGGTTTCAGAAGCCATTCAAGAGGTAAGCCTGCGAGCCTGTCAACTCGATGCAGACAATACCTCGGACGGGCTGAAAAATCAAGCCTATTCATGAGGTTTTTTCGTCTATGCTCGATTCTCCCTCTCTGCAATCCGTCCCTTTGGAATCCCTCGCCCCAGATGAGGCATCTATCGCGCTGTTTCTACGCGAGTGCGTCAAGGACAACATCCAGCTCGTTGCGATCACGCCTGGCGGCCCCACCAACGGGCGCTGGTTCGATGACGATGTAACAGCTGCCGTGCAATGGGCGATGCAGCAGAACGCCAACGGCAAGAACATCTATTGGTCGGTCAACATCGTGCGGGCGGGGCTCAATAGTAAGGCAAGCAAGACCGACATTGTAGAGGCGCGATACCTTCACGTTGATGTTGACCCGCCCAAGATCGGCGACGCGTGGGACAAGGACACCACCCGTGAGAGGCTTCGCGCCGAGAAGCCGAGCTTCATCATTGACTCGGGAGGCGGTCTGCAAGGCTTCTGGCGTCTCGAGGAACCATCGCTTGACTTCGTGAAGGTCGAGGCACGGAACAAGCAGGTCTGCGCTCTTCTTAGCGGGGACAGCTCGTGCTGGAACATTGACCGGATTATGCGCCTGCCGGGCACGATCAATTATCCAAATAAGAAGAAGCGTGATGCCGGCCGAGTCGAGGTTATGGCGGCTCTGGTCGAGCACGATAGCTTGGCGATTTATGACCTCGGCTCGATGGTCGTGACCGGAAAGGAAAGCCCACCGCGCCCGCCGCAGTCCGACCCCCAGCCCGGGCGGGTGCCTGGGGACAAAGCATCCTCAGGGGGCGAGGCGAGGGTGCTAGCGTTAGCTGAGACAAGCGCGAACCTCCGCCGCCGACTAGCTGGGGATACCTCCGGACTGACAGATACTACCGGCAGCGGCGTCGGCGATTCTGTAGGGCAGATATTGGTTCATGCCGGGTTCAGCCGCGCCGAAATGGAAGCAGCCTTGCGGGTATTCCCCGTCACGACGGAGTGGGCAACCAAACGCGCCGATGCTCGGCAACTCGATCGGATTTTTAAGCGCGGCTGTGAGGGAACAAAGCAAGAAGAGTGGCCTGAGGTTGTGCCTCTATCCACCGGCCTGCCGCCCGTGGACCCGTTCACTCCAGACCTGCTGCCTGAGACGCTGCGCCCCTGGGTCATGGACATCGCCGAGCGAATGCAGTGCCCGCCCGATTTCCCCGCTGTCGCGGCCATCGTCACCCTATCCGCCGTGGTGGGGCGGCAAATCGGCATTCGCCCCAAGCAGCATGATGATTGGCTGGTCATCCCTAACGTCTGGGGGGCGGTAGTAGGTCGTCCGTCGGTGATGAAGTCTCCTGCCATGACGGAGGCGAAGACGATGATAAGTCGTCTCTCCAAGGACGCCAGGAGAAAGCACGAAGAGGCGACGGAGGATTACAACTTCGCCTTGAAGTTACGGGCCGTGGTCGAGGAGGTAACAGACAAGGCGGCGAAAGATGCCGTTAAGGCGGCGTTGAAAAGTGGTGAAGACGCGGGCGTTGCCATGAAGGCCGCCATGGACCGCCTGCCTGCGGCTCCTGAAAAGCCCTTCTATCGTCGATATGAGACCAACGATCCCACAGTTGAAAAACTGGGGGAACTGCTCAACGAGACGCCGCGCGGGTTGTTGGTGTTTCGAGATGAGTTGGTCGGGTTGCTCAATACTATGGATCGGGCGGGGCATGAAGCCGACCGTGCCTTTTATCTCGAAAGTTGGGAAGGCAGGGGTCGTTTTACCTATGACCGCATCGGACGCGGCACGATAGAGGTAGAGGCTCTTTGCCTAAGCATTCTTGGTGGCATCCAACCCGGCCCCCTCCAAGACTACATTTCGCAGGCGACCAACGGCGGGGCCGGTGATGATGGGCTACTGCAGCGTATGCAACTCATCGTCTGGCCGGACGTATCGAAGGACTGGAATCATGTAGACCGAATTCCAGATACGCCGGCCAGTGACGCGGTTTACGAAGTCTATATGCGCCTGGACAACATCACGCCGAATATCGGTGAGGAAGTTAAGTGGATACAGTTTGATGTTGGCGGACAACTGGCCTTCAACGAATGGCGGAGCGAACTGGAACACCGTCTGCGCCCTGGTGAAATGCCCGAGGCGGTGGAATCGCATCTCGCCAAATACCGAAGCCTAATGCCATCTCTGGCGCTCTTGTTTCATCTGATCGACACGCCTGAAGCAGATCATGTGCGGATAGAACACGTCAACCGGGCAATCGCATGGTGCCGGTATCTCGAAACCCATGCCCGTCGCCTCTACAGCCAGAAACTTAACCCCAGCATGACGGCGGCCGTTCGGCTAGCAAAGCGGCTGAAAGACCTGTCGAGCGAGTTCACCGCGCGGACCGTGTCTCAAAAAAACTGGCAAGGTTTAGATCGTGACGCGGTAGAGCGAGCCCTGCCGGTGCTTGAGGATTTTGGTTATTTGAAGTCCCGCGAGCCGGAAAAGACGAAGGCCTCCGGCAGACCGACAACCCGCTATCTAAAAAATCCTAACATACCTGTAGAGGGGTGAATTTTTCGCTCACCCCCCATAGGGGTCACCCTCAAAAACCTCAAACGTGGGTTTTGAGGGTTTTGAGGGTCGCCCCTTTGCACGTTTGCGAAAAATCACCCGCCCATCTGGCCATAGGCAATCCGCCCTCATCAAAGCCGATCCGCGACGGTTGGATTATATCCCATAATCCAACCTGCTCAGGATAAGCACTTGAAGTCTCGGGACAAATATTCGTTACGGTTCGCTTGACCTACAGCCACGCATACATCCGTGCATGAAAACGGGATGCCATCTCGCCGTAGTCATCGAGCGCGCCGACCTGATGCAGGGCGTCGTGGGGCGCTGTGACGACGACGACGGCGTTCGTAGGCCGTCAAGGCGGCAATCGCGGGTGGTGTGGGCGCCAATACGGCCCGGGCGCAATATCAGAAGCGGTTCGCGGCGCGTCGGGCGACCCACCCCTCGCCCACCCCTCGCTGGGGTCGCCTGCCTGACCCGCCGAGAACCCCCGACCCTACGCGGCGTCCGCGGGCGCCCCGCTAAAGGTAGTGCGACGACGATCAGACCGGGCTGTAGGGCCCAGAAATCGGGGCGCAGGGAGGCATGCATGATCGTCCCCAGGGAGGGAGGGCGCCTATGGGCGCTTAGTTCGCAGCCAAGCCACGATCTTCCGCTCAAACCGGGTCGCGGCGTGCCAGTCGGTCGGCTGCATCAGCTCGCAGGGAACGCACACTAGTGTCCCTGCTGCCCCTGGGATTGCGCCTCCGCCTCGGAGCAGCGAAACGCGGATGCCCCGCGCGCTTAAGTCCGCCAACCACTGCGGGACATCGAATGCCGCTTGGACCACTGCCTCGCGCTTGAAGAACTCGCATTCTTCTGCGGTGTGGTGCCGTCTCAAATCTCAAATCTCCATTTCGAGCCGCACCCGTCGCCGCGATCCCCGTCGAGAACCCCCAGAATCCCGACCCTACAGGCGGGTATGTAGGGGTCGCCGTATGTCGTCACCGTGCGAATGTCGCACCCGCCTGTAGGCGCTTTAAAATCGGGGTTGCTGCGCGCTACCGGCGCCGGTCGACTAGGGGCGGGGTGGGGTCGCTATCGGGATTGCCGTCGATCGTGACCGTGCCAGCGAGGGCATAGAGCTGCTCGTCGGTCATCTCCTCCAAGCAGAGGGCAGGCAAGTCTACATCCAAATCTATGCGCTGCGGCAGCAGCTTCCCCAGGAGGGTGAGGAAGGCGACCGGGTTCGCCTTCGCCTGCTGGACAAGGTAATCCTGACCGCCTAGCTCGTCGAGCGCGCCCATGACCATCGCCTTGACTGCTGCCCCGGTTCTGTTCGGGCGACCCTTTCGAGAGCCGCCCGGGAGTTTGTAGTTAGCCATTGTTTCCTCAAAGCATTTGAAAGCAGTTTGCTTTGCTGTGTTGCAGAGATCACAGACGTGACATTTGCGGCACAGCTGTGTAGAAAAAGATCAGACTCGTCCTCTTCCCTTGCAATTCGGGCAACATTCCGTAGCCAGTTCCCAATCTTTCTGCCGTAGATATTCGCTAAAGATCAGATATTGTATGTACCCAGACTGTATCGCCGGCCCGGAACGTAAAACCCCGTGGAGATCGAGGAAGTCGAAAGTGAACGCATGGGGCTTGAGACGAAGATGCCCTTCGTCATCTAGGTCGAATAGTTCTGCCTTCATCTTGCCGGGCTGTTCTTCGTCGGGATCGAAAGACACTGCGACGTAGGATGCCGCCCATCGCCCGAGGACCTCGGCGGCGTTGGCATTGGCTACTCGTAGAAACTTGGCAGAGAAGGAACGCCCGCCTTTGAGATTAGCGCCAATGTTGCGGAACTTGAACCATTTCCGTAATTCGTCCGCTGTGGTCACACAAGCCAGATTGGCGAGCGCTGCGCGCGACAGCTCGCTCTGCAGAACAGGCGGTATCGGCTCCTCGAACTTGAGAGGGAAGCTGCAAAAGTCGCCCGCAGTTTCCAGCATCATCGACGCTCCTCCCGTGCTAGAGCAGCATAGGCGGCGGTATCCCGTTTCTGCTTCGCATCTGCACGGCGCCTCCTGTCACCCTCTGTCATGGACGCCTTCTTGGGCGGTTCCATGAAGTCGCCGAATCCACCACGGAAGGAACCGATCCACTTGGTGGTTAATCTGCCAGTGTATTTGTCGCGCTCCTCTATCGGGGCGACCTTCCCCTGCTGGCATAGGATGTCGTTGAACGCTTTCTGTGCGGCCTCGCTCCGATCGCGCTTCAGCACCTTCACTACATGCTTCATGCCTTCAGCGTGCGCTGCAGTCTGGCGAACCGTGTGAACAGTGTTCGCCATTGTGGGGAGTAGTCTTGCCATATCAAACTCCTCTTTGTTCCGCCTCTAGGGAATTGACAAGGCGTTCCGCCTCATCCAATGCGTCCTCGATGTTCTTGAGCAGCTGCTCGTTCTGTTCCGCGATAGCTTTGGCGTCCTCGTCCATTCTCTGGTTGCTCATGACAGTTCAACTCCCTCCCGTGCGCCAATATCTTCGACCGCCTGCGTCAGAATCTTGCGGGCGACGCCTGACCGTGTCCGCATCTCGATTTTGGCAATTTGATCAAGATCGGCAATAATAGATTCGGGCAAATGAAGCGTAATAGCTTTTGTAGCTTCGGTGTTATTTCGCATCTGGTCCTCAATACTGAATATATTCGCATCATCCCGCATTTGTTTGCATATCGCAAATTATTTGTTGAGATAACATCGAATGATATTGATTGTGCAACGTTAGGATGGTAATCGTGACACTTCGCAGCCTAATCGCCGCTGACGTAGACGACTCCGCCTTCGTTGCATTCCGGGAGCGGTTCCAAGCGCTCCAGGACACCGCCCACCGCACCTGGGACGATCCCGCAGAATGACAGCTTCACGCGAGCCCAGGGTGAGTTGCGGGGGTGTGGCTATCGATGAAAGGCGGGATGGGTGTGCGCTTTAGCGCCTTTCTCGGTCATTGAAGCACAGTCAGCCGGCGAACATCGCCAAAGCTCCCGAAGCGGACACTAACACACGTCCCCGTCGGCGAGGGTGGGTGGAAGAACGAACCCGCTTCGCGGAAGGTGCTGGCTTTGATGGTCTGGGAGTGACCCGGCTGTATCGTTTGGGTTGAGCACAGCACGGCTGCCCAGGAAGCCGGCACGCCTCATCTTGCCCGCTCAACGATCGTGGTCTTGTAAGAGTTCGCTACCCTCACCGAGACCTTCCTCGCGAAAGCCAAAAGCTCAATTCCCCATAGTCCGATGCCAGTTCATCGCGGGTTCGTTCCTCCAGGACTTTCGTACGTGTCAGCGGCGGTGAAGAAGCGCGCATATCCGGCGCGTCGTCTTTCTGGCGCGGCTAAATTTGGTTGTTGGTGTCCGGTGTGTAGCGAGGCGGCGGAAGTGTCGGCGGGATCATCCAGACCCGCACCCGTCGCGAACCGGCGTCCGTCTCTGCATTGAGAGTGCCGTCGTGCTCGCGTCCAGCCGCGGCCCCGGGGCGCAGGGAGCATCGTCACGCACGGCCGCCATCGCGACCGGCGCCAACAGATCACTCGCCGCCGGCGAGGGTGAACCGTGATGCGTCACTTTCTTCTGTCGCGACCGGTAGCGACCCATCCGGGCGGCGTGTCGCAGCCGGCCAAGCTGGCTCGCCTGATACCGCCGACCAGCCGCTTGCAGGGTTCGTTTCCGTGCCCGCGCAGCGCACCCGCCGTTGCAGTAGATCTGCCCCCGGTCGCAGCAGCTGCAAATGATCACCTGGCCGCGGCAGCCAGCGCACAGGAACAGACGACCCGATGCAACCCCGGCCTCCCTTGGGCCGCAGCCGCTCCGTAGACGAACGCCCTCATCGGCAGGATACTCGTCCTGCATTCGTGCCCAGCACGGTGTGGGGCACGGCGTCGATACAGAACTTGCCGGTTGAGATCGGCGCCGTGCTTACCCGCAAGTCTGGCAGGCACTCGCCGCTATGTCCTCCCCGAACCCTGAGCCTCGCCTCGTCCAGGCTCCCGGAACCACTTCAGTGACGCGCTTCCATCACTCCAACAACGAAGTCGCCATGGCCCCGCTCGAGGATCACCGGAGACCAAACGCGCCGTTTAGACGCGGATTCTCGCCGCCACCGACAGTACGCCTTCGGCGCCCGAAACTCTTCAGGAGAGCAGTCAGTCGGCTTTGGGTGGAGCATCAGCAAAATCGGACATGCCCGGATGACTGCAAGGCGGCTAAGCGGAGTAGCAGGCTTCCAGATCTCAGTCCCCTTTGGTGGGTCCATAAGCAGGTGTTTCATTCTGAGCTTGGCGGGCGTTTTCCACCGCCTTTGCCACGAAGTCGTCAATGAGGGCATTGAAGTTTATTCCAACGCCACTGATGCCAGGCTGCAACTTGACATAGCGCGATATCGCCTGCACGGCCGAAAGAACCGGACCGATGTCTGGTATTTGGCGGTTGGCATCGAACGCTTCGATTGTCTCGTCTACTTTAACGATATACTGAAGCCGTAACATGTTGAAATGGGGGTCCTCTGTCTGCGCAGATTTTAACAGGTCACGTGCGTCGGCGAGAGATTGGCGATCCTGGCGTGCTAGCGCGATAGCAAAAAAGATAAAGGCATGATCTGCCCGTTCTGCCGAATTGAGCTTGTCGACTGCGACCGAACGAATAGACCGAAATGCATCATCAACTCGACCACAACGGAGTTCGCTGTCGGCTTCGAATATGCGGATTATCGGATAAGGTTGGATCGCAAAAGATTTGCGATATGCTGCGATCGCCTGCGTGTGCAATCCGGCGTATCTATAAGCATCGCCTAGCGACTGGATTACCATCGCCCGTCCTGCAGTAGTCAGGGCCTCTGGGTCGTCCGCAATTTTCCTTAAACGCGTCACGATCTCGTCGACGGCGGCCCAATCTTTGGTAATCACAGCCCGGAGTTCAAGTGACTTGCAGAACCAGATTTCAGCAGTCGTTGAAAAAGGAGTGTCATCTTCCATGCGTCGGCCTATGGCTATCACCTGGTCGACCATCGCCTTTGCACCCGCATCGTCGCAAGCAAGAAATAATTGTACTGCTTGAATGCCTCCATACTGAAGTTTGTCGGCAGAAGAGCTGGTAAGTTCAACAATCCGCTTACAAAATGCGATCGTCTCCGACATGCCCATTTGGTCGCGGTGAATGTCGACGTGAAGTTGGAGCAGGTCAACATCTTCATCCGCAGGCGTGATCGGTAGCAGAGGAGCGATCTCCTGCCGTGCGCGATCGTTGTCGTCTTGCCACAATGCACAGATAGCATGCTGATAGGATATTTTCCTCTGCCAGCGCGGATCGTGGATATTTTCTCTTAGTCGAGTTAGGGCCACGGGCAATTTTTTGAGCCAGCCGTAATGAGCATAGGCCCCCATCAGAAATCTCGACATACCCCGCAAGAGCTTCGATGTCGATGTTCATCAAGAACCCGTGCCGAAGTCGTGGATCTTGAGTCACCGCTGGGAGAGTGTGACTGCGATGCCAAATCGTGTATTGGGAGACATCAGCTCGTGCATGCTTGATCGCGCGGAGCCCCCGCTGAGCATTCATCATTTCGCGCGTGCGCTTGCCGATGTCGGTACCGGGCAAGAGAGTTTTACAACAGTCCCGAAACTTCTGGCCCGAACCACATAGACATGCATCCTTTGCGCTGGGACGGTAAGGCTTGTAAGAAAACCCGTTCTTCACATTTACTCCCTTTCTGAAACAGCGCTGCTGGTTGCTGTGTCCCCAGCTGACCCGAAGTTGTTCGGCGCTTAGTGCCCCTGGGTTGTCTTAATCGCAGCTTATAACAATACTGTGAAGGGTATCGAGCGTATAGAAGACCCTGGCATGGCCGGTCATTTGAGTGTCTGGTCCCGAGATTGTCCGCTCGATGCTTTGGTGACTATCACGGGTCGATTGCCGCCGATGATTGATCCAGCGTGACCACTGGGTCTGCCCGGCCTGAACCCCGCGCTCCGCGGCGCCACAGCACCGGCGGCACGCCTGTCCCACGTGCGCCTAACATCACCATCGACAATCGCTCTAACACGGACGCCTACATCCAGGCGCGTCTCGCCGCCCGCTGACGGAGGCGCAAGTTAGCGAATGTTATTTTGTTCCCACAGGAGGCTGTCAATTTTGCCATTGGGCATTATGTACTTCATCGGTCGCGCCTTGATGACCTCAAAACCTTCTATAGCTTCTGAAGCATCAGTAGACGGGTTAGGACCTTGGACAATGACGCCGCCCGGCATCCAAGATCGCAGGGTGGGCGTCTGAACGATCGTAAGAAGCGGCCCTCCACTGATACCCCCGAAGTCGAAATTCTCCGGGAGGTTGCCTTCACCGATTACATCTATCAGGTGCTCCCGTTCGATCTGCACGGAGATCGATATATCGCTGACGCTGGTTGCAAGGCCACCAGCTGTAACCATCCCAAAACTGATGCTTCTGGGTGCCACTACCCTGCGCCCGATGCCGGGAAATCCGGAGTAAATGACGCCCCGTTGGGTCCAGGGCAAAGGCGGTGGCCATGCTTTTTGATAGCCGGTCAGCACCGTGCGTCCAATCTGCGCGACTTCGTCTCTGGTAAACCTGAGGGTTGCGATGTCGATGTCGGGGTGCGCATCGATGATACGGTCGCCAAGGTGGATAGATAAGCTATGTCCACGGTAGCTGCCGATCATACACTGCACGAAGGTCGGCAATCTGCTGTCGGCGAGGCATTCATCGACGACATGCGACGCCGTAACGCCGAACATGCTTTCGCCTGTGTCGAGGAAGAACATAGAACCGTTTTTTATCCGGTCGATGCCATCGTTGCGCAGCACCCAAAAAATAGCGCCGGTTATCGAGCTGGCAAATTCGACCTCGGCTTTGCCGAGACCGCTCGCCATCAAGGCACGCGCTTCTGCTTCCAAGGCGGGATCAGGCTCGGCATCCAGCGGAATCATGCTGCGACATCTCAAAGGGCTAAGCGTCCGGTGAAGCGGACCGCAACTTGTATCATTGCCAGATAGTCAGATTTCCGTCGATTGCTCAAGGCATTCGGTCTGCCCAGCACCTCTGAGGCGCCTCCACTTAGTGCTGAAACAGCGTTTGCGTGAGAGGTGATGCGGCTTTCAGGCTGCAGGATGTCGGCGTGCCGCAAACCACTTCTGGTACTGTGTGCGGGCGGTATAGAAGGCGACCCCTGTGGCCACAGCGCCCGCGACGGCGTCCTTGCGGCGTAGGGGCGGTGACCGACTGACCCCACGTTTCGAGGGTTTTGAGGGTCCCTCATTCGCGCGTTTGTGAAAAAAATCGAGGAGGAAAGTGACTCCAATTCGGACCAAAGTCATTCGTCCTGATCCGAGGCCCAAATGTATGTGTAGATGTAGGAAGAACAATCCGTAACGGATTATTGTCTAGTGATTTCAAGCGTTTATCTGGGTTGCTTTGGCGGAGGGGATGAGATTCGAACTCACGGTACGGGTTGACCCCGTACAACGGTTTAGCAAACCGCCGCCTTCAGCCACTCGGCCACCCCTCCGCCGGGAGAAGCAAACCACATACACGGCGTTTGCCCGCCCCTTCTATCGACCGCCACCCGAGCGGTCAATCAGCCGCGTGCCGAGCCTTCAGCTCGGCCTACAGCTTGCGCTTCAGCGCCTCGTTCACCAGAGCCGGGTTGCCCTTCCCCGCCATCGCCTTCATCACCTGGCCGACGAAGAAGCCGAACAGCTTCTCCTTGCCGCTCTTGTATTCCGCCAGCTTGTCGGGATTGGCGGCCAGCACCTGCTCCACCGCCGCGTCGATCGCGCCGGTGTCGGTCACCTGGCGCAGGCCGCGCGCCTCGACGATGCGCCGCGGCCGGCTCGCCGGTCTCCACCATCGCCTCGAACACCTCCTTGGCGATGCGGCCGTTGATCGTGCGTCCGCCATCAGATCGAGCAGTCCGCCCAGGGCGGCGGCCGAAACCGGGCTGTCCTCGATCGCCCGCCCAGTCCGGTTCAGACGCCGCGAAGAAATCGCCGATCACCCAGTTGGCCGCGAGCTTGCCGTCGCGCCCCTCGCGCCACGGCCTCGTAGAAATCGGCCGTCGCCTGCTCCGCCACCAGCACGCCGGCGTCGTAGGCGGGCAGGCCATACTCGGCTCATGAAGCGCGCCCGCTTGGCATCCGGCAGTTCCGGCAGGGCCGCCGCCAGCTCGTCCACCCAGGCCTCGCTCCAGCACCAGCGGCAGCAGGTCCGGATCGGGGAAGTAACGGTAGTCGTGCGCGTCCTCCTTGCTGCGCATCGGCCGCGTCTCGCCGCGCGCACGGGTCGAACAGCCGCGTCTCCTGCTGCACCGCGCCGCCCGCTTCCCACACCTCCACCTGCCGCCGCGCCTCGGCCTCGATCGCCTGCATCACGAAGCGGACCGAGTTCACGTTCTTCACCTCGCAGCGCGTGCGGAACGGCTCGCCAGGCTTGCGCACCGAGACGTTCACGTCGGCGCGCATGGAGCCTTCCTCCATGTTGCCGTCGCAGGTGCCGAGGTAGCGCAGGATGGTGCGCAGCTTGCGCAGATAGGCGCCGGCCTCCTCCGGGCGTGCGCATATCGGGCTCGCTGACGATCTCCATCAGCGCCACGCCGGCGCGGTTCAGGTCGATGAAGGACTTGCGTCGGATGCTGGTCGTGCATCGACTTGCCGGCATCCTGCTCCAGATGCAGGCGCGTGACGCCGATGGCTGCGGATGCTGCCGTCGGCCAGCTCGATCTCGATCACGCCGGTGCCGACGATCGGGTGCTGCGTACTGGCTGATCTGATAGCCGGCGGGCAGATCGGCATAGAAATAGTTCTTGCGGTCGAACCGGCTGACCAGGTTGATGTGCGGCGTTCAGCCCCAGCCCGGTGCGCACCGCCTGCGCCACGCATTCGCGGTTGATCACCGGCAGCATGCCGGGGAACGCCGCGTCGACGAAGCTGACCTGGCTGTTCGGCTCGGCGCCGAATTCGGTCGCCGCGCCGCTGAACAGCTTCGCCTTGCTGATCGACCTGGGCATGGACCTCCAGGCCGACCACGACCTCCCAGGGGCCGGTCGCGCCCTCGATCGTATAGCTCATCGTCCGCGCCTCCATCCGGATCGCTGGCATTGGCCGAGAAGCCCGCCGCCTTCTCCAGCGCGGCGCCCACCGCGAACACCGTCTCCTCGTCGAACGGCCTGCCCAGCACCTGCAGCCCCAGCGGCAGGCCGTCCGCATCCAGCCCGGCCGGCACGGACATGCCGGGCATGCCGGCCATGTTGGCCGGCACGGTGAACACGTCGTTCAGATACATCTGCACCGGATCGTCCATCTTCTCGCCCTGGCGCGAAGGCGGCGGAGGGCGCGGTCGGCGTCAGCAGCGCGTCCACCTGCGCGAACGCATCGGTGAAATCCCGCAGGATCAGCGCCCGCACCTTCTGCGCCTTGCAGGTAATAGGCGTCGTAATAGCCGGCCGAGAGCACATAGGTGCCGATCAGGATGCGCCGCCGCACCTCCGCGCCGAAGCCGGCGGCGCGCGTGTCGCTCATACAGGTCGGTCAGGTCGTTCGCCGTCGCACGCGCAGCCCGAAGCGCACGCCGTCATAGCGCGCGAGGTTGGACGACGCCTCGGCCGGCGCCACGATGTAGTAGGTCGCCAGCCCGTATTTCGTGTGCGGCAGCGAGACGTCGACGATCTCGGCCCCTGCGTCGCGCAGCCAGGCGAGGCCCTGCTGCCACAGCGCCTCGATCTCCGCCGGCATGCCGTCCACGCGGTATTCGCGCGGCACGCCGATCCGCAGGCCCTTCACGCCGCGCCGGCAGGCGGCCGCGAAATCCGGCACCGGCCGGTCGGCGCTGGTGGAGTCCTTCGGGTCGTGCCCGGCCATCGAGCCGAGCAGGATCGCGCAGTCCTCCACCGTGCGGGCGAACGGCCCCGGCTGGTCCAGCGAGGAGGCGAACGCCACGACGCCCCAGCGCGAGCAGCGGCCATAGGTCGGCTTCATGCCGACGATGCCGCAGAACGAGGCCGGCTGGCGGATCGAGCCGCCGGTGTCGGTGCCGGTCGCGCCCAGCGCCATGCCGCGCCGCCACCGCCGCCGCCGAGCCGCCGGACGAGCCGCCCGGCACCAGCACGGCGTGTTGTCGCCGCGCCGCTTCCACGGGTTCTCCACCGGGCCGAAGGCCGAGGTCATGTTGGACGAGCCCATGGCGAACTCGTCCAGGTTCGTCTTGCCCAGGAACACCGCGCCGTCGCGCAGCAGGTTGGCGGTGACCGTGCTTTCATAGGGCGGCACGAAGGGCTCCAGGATCCGGCTGCCGGCCGTGGTGCGCACGCCCTCGGTGCAGAACAGATCCTTGATCGCCAGCGGAATGCCGGTCAGCGGCCCGCCCTGCCCGCGCGCCAGCGCCGCATCGGCGGCATCGGCCTGCGCCAGCGCCTGCTCGGCTGTACGGTGATGTAGGCGTTCAGCCGCGGGTTCAGCGCCTCGATCGCGTCCAGATGCGCCTCCGTCAGCTCGCGCGCGGAGATCGCGCGCGCGCAGCCCGTCCCGCGCGCCGCTCAGGGTGAGATTCCAGTGTCATGCTTATTCGACCACTTTCGGCACGGCGAAGAAGTCGCCGGACGCGGTCGGGCGCATTGGCCAGCACCGCCTCCGCCTAGCCGCCGTCGGTCACCACATCCTCGCGCATCGTCAGCGCCATCGGCCGGCCCCGGAGCGAGCGGCTCGACGCCCGCGACATCGACCTCGTTCAACTGCTCGATCCAGCCCAGGATGCCGTTGAGTTCGGCTTGCAACTGCGCCCACCTCCTCGTCAGCCACGCGGATGCGGGCGAGCCGGGCGATGCGGCGGACGGTCGCGGGGTCGAGGGCAGCGGATGCGGAGGCCATGGAGCGAAAAGGTCCTTGGGGTTTCAGGGAGCGCGGACCATAAAGGCGCCCATGGCTGTCATCAACCTGGCGGACCTTCGCGCGGGGCTGGAGCGCGAGGAGCGCCTGATCGGCCTCGACCCGGGATCGAAGACGATCGGCGTCGCGCTCTCCGACGTGCGGCTGCGCGTGGCCAGCCCCTACGGCAGCATACCGCGTGGCAAGCTCGCCGGCATCGCGACGGAGTTGCGGCGGCTGGCGGCGCGGGAGGAGGCGGGTGGCCTCGTCATCGGCCTGCCCCTTGCCTCGGACGGGCGGATGGGCCCGCGCGCCCAGGCGGCGCGGGACTGGGCCTGGGCAGTGTCCGATGCGGTCGGGCTGCCGGCGGCACTTTGGGATGAGACGCTCACCACGGCCGAGGTGCATGAGATGCTGATCGGCCAGGCGGATCTCAGCCGCAAGCGGCGAGCGGCGGTGGTCGACCGGATGGCGGCCGCGCGGATTCTTCAGTCGGCGCTCGATTCGCTGGTTGACGGATAGGTCCAGTCCTCCGGGCGGCTGACCGTGATCTCCGGCGGCAGGGCCAGCGTGACGCCATTCAGGAGAATCGCCCGCCGCAGCAGCGGCGGCAGAGTGTCCGGCCGACGATCGGTGACGAGCACTGTCGCCTCCCCTGCCCGCGCGGCGCGCCCCTCCGTCACCTCAAGCGCCTCCGCCAGCCAGCCGGGCTTTGGGCCGAGCACGAGAATCCGGTCATCGGGGCGCAGATCGGCCAGCAGCAGCAGCCCGGCGGCAAGCCTGGCCGAGGCGAAGCCAGGCCCGGCAAAGGCCAGGATAAGGGCCGCCGCGGCCGCGGGTTCGGCCTCCGCCCAGCGGCGGAGGGCCGCCTCCGGGGGATCGAGCATGCGGCCATGTACGGCGCGCAGCCAGTGTCGGAAGGCGGCCCGGTTGGTGGTCGCCTCCCGCTCAGCGGGGGTGAGAACGGCGGTGCCCAGCGGGGCGTCGGGTCTCGGGGGCTCAGCCATGCGCGCGGCTTAGGTGACTTCCGGAAGGAGAGGGCTTGATCATGCGGTCCTGCCGCGTCTATATGCCGCCCACCCAAGGCGGGGCCATAGCTCAGTTGGGAGAGCGCCTGAATGGCATTCAGGAGGTCGTCGGTTCGATTCCGATTGGCTCCACCACTAAACTCCTTGAAATCACCGGAGTTTCAGAACCCGCCCTAACCATGCCCCCTGATCCTAGATATGGGGTCATAGATATGGCTTTCCGTCTTCAGCCAGGATATCGGCATAGTCGATGGCGCTTGCATACCAGCCCTCCCGGTGCCGCTGCCAGTAAAGCTCCTTCAGCGCCAGGCTAATCGGACCCGGGCTATCGTTCGCAATAATATTGTTGCCAATGGAAAGATTGCCGACGCGGGAGCACGGCATGATGCCGCCTGCGGTGGTTGTGCAGAATACTTCATCAGCCTGCATGAGTTGGTCGAGGCGTAAGGGTGCCACCTCGCTCTGCAACTGGAGCGCCTCGCATAATTCGAGCGTGGAGCGACGGGTTATACCCTCCAGCGCGCCGCGATCGGGCGTCGTCACAACATTGTCCTTCACAACAAAAACGTTGAAGCCGGCGCCTTCCGTTACGAATCCTTCCGTATCCAAGAGCACGGCGGTATCGTAGCCGTGGTCATGCGCCTCAAGCACCGCCACCGTAAAATCCCGCCAGAGATAATTCTTAAACGTCGGATCGACCGAACTCACATTGATGCGCGGCACCGATGCAACCCAGAGATGGGCGCCGCGAGTCTGCACATCCCGGGGGATGACGTCGATCCAAGGTAGAGCATACGCGATAAAGGTGTTGTCGCAATCGGCTGGCCGACGCGAACCCGCGATACGCGGGCGGCCGCGTGTGCTGACCATAGCAACATAGGCATCACGCAAGCCACTCAGGGCAACACAACGATGCAATATCGTCCTGATCTCGCTCCGGCTGGTCGGCGGCACAAGGCGAAAGCCCCGCAGCGACCTTTCGAAGCGATCAAGATGGTCGTCTAATCTGAAGAACGCACCACCCACGACGTGAACGACGTCATAGGTTAAGTCGGCGCGCGTAAATCCCCAATCGGTGACGGGAATGCGCGCCTCCACAATCGGCATATAGCGACCTTCCATCCAGGCCACGCCATCCGCCAGCTTGGCTGTGGCAACCGGCAGTTCTAAATCCTTATTGCTCATGAGCGGAGTCCTTTCACAGTTGAGTTCCCTCAGTTCTTCGACCCTACTCCGTGGGCATCAAGTCAGCGACCATCGGTGAGACGACTGTTCCAAGCAGTTCGATACTGCGGCGATAGGCTTCCGCATCCTTGTGATATTCATGGGCGAAGGTGATAAGGGTGCCGAAGCCTCCGACCTTGCCGGACAGGTGCCGCATTTTCTGGGCCACCGTTTGAGGCGATCCGACAAGGAAAATATTGTCGATCACCCAGTCGACCGATAGGTCGTCAGCGGGAATTTCCCCGCCGGCGAGGAGGTCACTGATACCAAGCCGCTTGAAGTTCGGAAGATTCCATTTTTCCCAAAGGAAGCCCATCGCCCCGTCACGCACGAGCCTGCGCGCCTCGCTATCCGTTTCCGCGACAAAGATGTCTCGGCAGATGCGCCAGTCCGACCGTTTGGGAGCATGGCCGGCCTCCAGGGCTGCTTCCGCATAGGTTTCCCAATGGCGGATGAGGGCGCTTTCATGGACCGCCTGACTCAGCGGCAGATAGCCACGACGGCCCGCTTCAATCAACGTCGGTGATCGCGCTTGCATGCCGGTCATCATAATTGGGATCGTGGGCTTCTGCAGTGGCTTCAGGTGCGGGCCTTTTAGCTTGTCACTGTAAGCGGGCATGTCGACTTTGAAGAATTCGCCATCAATGCGGAAAGGCCCCTCGCGCGTCCAGATCGCCTCAATAATGTCGAGCGCCTCGCTCATCATTTTCGGGTTGTTCTTCCCCGTGTCGAACAGCTGCGCATCACTGGGAAAAGCCCCCGGCGCCACACCCGCGACATAGCGACCACCAGTCATGTGGTCGAGCCACATCATGCGATAGGCGAGAGCGACGGGGTTGTGGTAGGGAAGCAAATGCGCCGCCGCGCCGAGAACGAGCCGCTTCGTTCGCTGAGAGGCAGCTGCAATCATTAAGTCCGGCGCCGGACCCGGCTCCATACCCAGCGTGTAGTGCTCGCCGAAATAGGCATCCTCCAGACCATATTGATCCGCCCATTCGGTGATCTGGAGATCCCAATTCATCATTTGCCGTGCCGTGCGCTCGCCCGCCGCATATCCGGGTGCAAATGGAACATTAAAGATACCAAGTCTCATGTTCGTGCTCCTTCAAGATCGGGGATTGCGCCGATTATTTCGTCACTGCTAGACTGGACCGGCTGGCGACGTCTGGAAGCGAAGTATGGGTGAGAGATCGACAAAAAACACGAAGCGATCCGACGCGACCAGGATGGCTTTGTTGACCGCTGCGCTGAAGGTGATCGTAGACCATGGCGTCAAAGGCGTTACGCATCGTCGGGTCGCCGCGGCGGCGGAAATTTCGCTCAGCAGCACCAACTACCATTTTGCGAACTTGGATGAGCTTATGCTGGCCGCGTTCAAGCATTTTGCCGGCTCGATCGATGCGAAATACACAGCATACTTTGAGTCGGCGAACACGGATAAAGAAATCGCTGAGGCGATACTCGCCCTTGTCAAAGCTCAGCGCGACGACCGTACCGATGCGGTCTTGCTCTACGAACTGATCGCTCAAGCCGTTCGTGACCCCCGCTACCGGGCGTTTCTGGGCAGCTGGTCCCGCCAGGCCAAGGCGCGTCTCGTAGACCTCTATGGGCCGCAAAAGGCGACAAGGCTGGAGGCCGTTTGGGAGGGACTTACCATCCAACGATTTGTTGGCGATACAACCTTGTCCGACAAACAGGCGCACGCCTTCATCATGCAGGTTTTGGCCGCGAAGGCTTGATGGCATCAACACCCTACGCTTGCTCGGCGCGCATGTGACCACGCGGGCCAGCCTACTTAGCCGGGTTGCGGTTGAACTCGCCCCAGCAACAGGTGGCCAGCATCGACCGGGATCGTGACGCCGGTCACATATCGGGCCAAATCGGAATTCAGATAGACGACCGTATTGGCGACATCCATTGGATCAATCAAGGATACACCCTTCATCGCCGTGAACTGATGTCCATGGTCGATAAGATGCTGCCGCGTTCCCGCTCCCGGCTCGCCGGCAAGGGCATCGTAGAATGCCTGACCATTCACCATCGCTGTATCGATGAACCCCGGCGCCACGCCATTGCAGCGGATGTTATGCGGGGCAAGCTCAAGCGCCATGTATTTCAGCAGGCCCAACACACCTGTTTTTGAGACACCGTAAGCGGTTGAGTTAACCTCCGGATCGATGCCATCAACGGAGGAGATCAAAACGATCGAGCCTGAACCGCGCTCAATCATATGAGGCGCTACTGCTTTCGCGGTCTTCCAGGCGCCCGTGAGATTGACCGCCAGAACGGTATCCCAGTCGTCCTCCTCCATCAGCCAGAACGGTGACGATCTGTAAATCCCGGCATTAACGATCGCGGCATCGATCTTGCCGAATTCGGCAACGGCTCTCCTTACAGCGGCATCAAGCGCGGCTTGAGACGTAACGTTCGCCTCGATCGTCATGATACGACGCCCAAGACGCTCGACGTCCTCTACAACGCCCTTATACGGCGGTGCGCCTTCCTTAAAAACATCGACCACGACCACATGCGCGCCTTCACGAGCGGATGCGACTGCGTGCGCACGGCCCTGGCCTGCCGCGCCTCCGGTGATGAGAACAACCTGGTCCTCTAGCAGCTGCATTTGCTCAACCTCTCGCCGCCGTCAATTCGGACTTTTGTCTGACTTTGGCCGAAAGCTAGGCTCGGCTCCGCCCAAATGTCAAGAACATTTCGGACAGTTGCCCGACTTTAGCCCCGCATGACAGCCGGCGCCAGGCCCTCGGCTTGCAGTCCGCATGGTAGAGTGCGACATCTCCACGCAGATGCAGCATCGCCTTTTTTGCGCGGGATGCGACGAGATTGAAGAGGCTGGTGGGCAGGTGCGGGCGGCAGCCGCGCGATCGGTGAGAAATGCCGCCTCTCTCGGCGGTAATTGAGGGGATTGCAGCGGTGGGACATATCAGCACTGGCACGCAGTTGGATCGTTTTGGCACGGTCAGGAACCACACCGAGTATCTGGCGGCGCATCTTTCGCCGGAGGACCAATGTGTTCAGTCCATGCCGGACGCAAGCCCGACGAAATGGCACCGCGCCCATACAACCTGGTTCTTTGAAGAATTCGTGCTGGTGCCTAACCTACCCGGCTACATCCCGTTCAGCTCGGATTTCCGCTATCTTTTCAACTCGTATTATGAGGCCGTGGGCGCTCGCCATCCGCGCCCCATCCGCGGTCTCGTGACCCGCCCTTCCACGAGTGAGGTCGGGGAATACCGGGTTTATGTGGATGCAGCGATGACCCGCCTGCTCGCGGACCCACCGCCTGGCGTGTCGGAACTCGTGGAACTCGGCCTGCAGCACGAGCAGCAGCACCAGGAGCTGCTGATGACCGACATTGTGCACGCTTTCTCGCTGAACCCGCTTTTCCCCGCCATGCTGCCGACGTGGCAGGAGCCAAGGGGAGCCTCCGGACCCACCCGTTTCATCGACTGTCCCGGCGGTCTTGTCTCGATCGGGCATGACGGGACAGGTTTCGCTTTTGACAGTGAGGGCCCCCGGCACCAAACCTTTCTCAGGCCCTACAGGCTGGCAAACCGGCTAATCCGCAATCGCGAGTGGCTCGATTTTATGAATGATGCCGGCTATCTGACCGTCGCACTCTGGATGAGTGACGGTTGGGCGACCGTCCAGGCCGAAGGCTGGCACGCCCCGATGCATTGGCACAAGCGGGATGACGGTTGGCATATCATGGGTCCGGGCGGCCTGAGACCGCTCGATCCGGATGCGCCGGTTCGGCACATCTCCTGGTATGAAGCCGATGCGTTCGCCCGTTGGGCCGGCGCGCGGCTGCCGACCGAAGCCGAGTTTGAAGCGGGCACCGCGGCGCCGGATTTCGAGGAGATCACCGGAGTAGCGTGGCAGTGGACGGTCAGTGCCTACCTCCCCTATCCGGGCTTCACCCCGGTTGAAGGCGCGATCGGCGAATACAACGGCAAGTTCATGATCAATCAAATGGTCCTTCGCGGCGGTTCCCTGGCGACACCGCCAGGCCATGCGCGCCCAACCTACCGCAACTTCTTCACCCCCAATCAGCGCTGGCAGTTCACGAGCCTACGCTTGGCGTCGGATGCATGAGGCGGCGACGTCACGCGCGCGGTATTTGACGAGGTTCGTCCGATATCGACGACGAGACTAGAGCGTTTCCTATTCGCTTACGCTCACAGTCACCGCTCTAGCTCTTTGTTTTTACGAGCATCTTCGCCCGATCAGATGATTCCATATGATCGGGATCTGCTCTAGAGCACATTTTGGAATCCGAGTTCGACCGCGCAACCCGGTTTATACGCCCCCAAGAGGGTGGGGCCGGATCGAAAGATTGCATATTCCCCGGATGAATCTCGGCGCCCGCTACCGGCGGAGGGCCCAAACGAGCTGATTTTCAGTCAAAATCTGGATACTAGTTGCGGAGAATATCGAAGCGCACGGAAATCGAATCCCTTAACTCTAGGGTAATTCGTTTGAAACCCTAACGGTGACACGTGCTCTGCGACGAGTCTACGAGACTGAAAGACATCGCATTTTCCGATGCTCGGCCGTCTCGCTACGATGAGACCTCGTCCGCAGACGAAGGCGAGGTCCTGTTCGTCGACCAGTCCGTGCCCGATCACGCGAAACTCCGTGACGGCGTCAGGCCCGGTGTCGTCGTTGCGATACTTGACCCCAGAATTCCGGTTGCTCGTCAAATCGCCGCGGCGCTTGAGGGGCGCCGAGGTCTGGATGCGATCCACATCCTCACCCACGGCGCGCCGGGCCGGCTACGCTTCTTGGCCGGCGATTGGTCTACCAATTCGATCAAGTCGGATGCGGGTGATCTTGCCTGCCTTGGCCGCGCGCTTGCCCCCGGCAAGGCACTCCATCTCTGGAGTTGCCACACAGCCGCTGGCCGCCGTGGCAAAGCGTTCGTTCGTGATTTGGCCAAGGCGACTGGCATCCGCATTGCCGCCAGTGCCGGCGCCGTTGGCAACGCGACGCTTGGCGGCAGCTGGCAACTTGGCTTTGGGCGCATCGTCTCGGAGACACCGCCCCCCGTAATTGAACCTGTCCGCGCGAGTTTCACCGAGCTACTTGGCACGACGGTTACCTACACCTCGGGCGCCGTATTCGATACTTGGTTCGACACTGCCCGGTGGTCCACCGGCGTAGTGCCTTCCATGACACCGGCCGCAAGCACGAGCATTACTTTTACCAACAATGTGCTGAGCGGACTCAATGTAATTAGTATGCCGGCCACTCTGCTGCAGGCAACAGGGAGCGGTACCTCCACCTGGACCATTGACGCCGCAATTCCGCTTCTTGGGAATGGCTTCAACACGGCGCTGTCCTTGGTCAACCGAGGAACGATATTTGTCAACGGCACCAATTCGATCACGCCTCAAACGACGACGACCGCCTGGACATTTGCGGGGACGACGGGCTCGGTCGGCTCTGAGTTTTTTGAGAATGACGGCGCGCTGGATATTGTTGGCACGAGCGGCGGAGGCACGACGACCGCAACATTCTCCGGAAATCTCAACGTTGTCGGCAACGGCACGATCAATCTCTATGGCAACGCATCGCTGTTAATAGGAAGCGGGGTTGGGGTCAGCGGCCAGACCATCGACTTTGTAAACACAAATGGCAACTTCGGAACTGTGACCGAAGCGACCGCTTTGGATGTCAATACGGACATCGCGGGGTTTGTGACCGGAGACACTCTGATACTGCAAGGTCTCGGTAGCGCGACGCCGACGACCACGGTCGTGCTGGGGAACAACCAAGCGACGGTTGAGGTCCTTGAAGGAACCACCATCGTCGACGAAGTCACGTTTCTCGGCAATTTCGTTACGACCAGTTCGTTTAGTTTCGCCGCTAGTACCGGGCAGCTCACGATCACCGCGAGTGGCGTTTCGCCTGGTGGTTCGGCGGGCCCGACGGGCGCCACCGGTGCTAAGGGTTCTACAGGCGCGACCGGTGCCACGGGTTCCACCGGGGCCACGGGCTCTACGGGGGCAACTGGTTCGACCGGAGCAACGGGCGCCACGGGCTCAACCGGAGCAACAGGCGCCACTGGTCAAACCGGAGCAACGGGTGCCACAGGCTCGACCGGCGCAACCGGCGCGACTGGGTCAACCGGCTCGACGGGTGCGACTGGGTCAACCGGCTCTACCGGAGCAACAGGCTCAACCGGCGCGACCGGCGTCACAGGTGCCACGGGCTCAACCGGAGCGACGGGCGCCACTGGCTCGACCGGAGCCACCGGCACCACGGGCGCGACAGGAGCGACCGGAGCCACAGGTTCGACCGGCGCCACAGGCTCGACGGGTGCGACCGGCGCCACAGGCTCCACCGGCGCCACCGGAGCCACTGGTTCGACCGGCGCCACGGGCTCAACCGGAGCAACAGGCTCAACCGGCGCCACAGGCGCGACCGGCGCCACGGGCTCTACCGGCGCCACAGGCTCAACCGGAGCGACGGGCTCAACCGGCGCCACAGGCGCGACCGGCGCCACGGGCTCAACCGGCGCGACTGGCGCGACTGGCGCGACTGGTGCTACCGGCTCGACAGGCTCCACCGGTGCAACCGGCGCGACTGGCGCGACTGGTGCTACCGGCTCGACAGGAGCCACCGGTGCCACAGGCTCAACCGGTGCCACTGGAGCCACCGGTTCGACTGGCTCGACCGGCGCCACAGGCTCAACCGGTGCCACTGGAGCCACCGGCTCAACAGGTTCCACGGGCGCGATAGGTGCCACCGGCTCGACCGGTGCCACTGGAGCCACCGGCTCAACGGGAGCCGCTGGCTCGACTGGCGCGACCGGAGCTACTGGTTCCACCGGCGCGACCGGTGCTACAGGCACCACCGGCTCAACAGGCTCCACCGGAGCAACGGGTTCGACTGGCGCGACCGGCGCCACTGGTCAAACCGGAGCAACAGGCGCGACTGGCGCGACCGGTGTTACCGGCTCGACCGGAGCTACTGGTTCAACCGGCGCGACCGGCGCCACTGGAGCGACGGGCTCGACAGGTGCCACCGGCGCCTCAGGCTCGACAGGCGCCACCGGTTCGACCGGCTCCACGGGCTCAACCGGGGCAACAGGCTCAACCGGCGCGACTGGTCAAACCGGAGCGACGGGCGCCACTGGAGCCACTGGTTCCACCGGCTCAACCGGTGTCACGGGCTCCACCGGTTCGACCGGCGCGACTGGCACTACCGGCTCGACAGGTTCCACCGGAGCCACCGGCTCTACAGGCGCGACCGGAGCCCCAGGTTCGACTGGCGCGACCGGCGCCACTGGTCAAACCGGAGCAACGGGTGCCACAGGAGCCTCTGGTTCCACCGGCTCGACCGGTGTCACGGGCTCGACCGGCGCCACGGGCGGCACCGGTGCGACCGGCTCCACTGGTTCGACAGGCGCCACAGGTTCGACTGGCACGACCGGGGCAACAGGCTCGACAGGCTCGACGGGCGCCACCGGCTCGACAGGAGCCACGGGCTCAACCGGCTCAACGGGTTCCACCGGAGCGACCGGTGCCACAGGCTCAACCGGGGCAACAGGCTCTACCGGAGCCACAGGCTCAACCGGTTCGACCGGCGCCACGGGCGCCACAGGCTCAACCGGAGCAACAGGCGCGACTGGCGCGACCGGTGTTACCGGCTCGACCGGAGCTACTGGTTCCACCGGCGCGACGGGCGCCACTGGTCCCACCGGCTCGACCGGTGTCACTGGTCAAACCGGAGCAACGGGTGCAACCGGCGCCACGGGCTCAACCGGCGCGACTGGCGCGACTGGTGCTACCGGCTCGACAGGCTCCACCGGTGCCACAGGCTCAACCGGTGCCACTGGAGCCACCGGTTCGACCGGCGCCACGGGCGCCACCGGTGCAACCGGCGCCACAGGCTCAACCGGTGCCACTGGAGCCACCGGCTCAACAGGTTCCACGGGCGCGATAGGTGCCACCGGCTCGACCGGTGCCACTGGAGCCACCGGCTCAACGGGAGCCACTGGCTCGACTGGCGCGACCGGAGCTACTGGTTCCACCGGCGCGACCGGCGCCACAGGTAATACCGGCTCCACGGGCTCTACCGGAGCAACAGGTGCCACAGGTTCGACAGGCGCCACAGGGTCGACCGGCGCCACGGGCTCAACCGGAGCCACAGGCACCACGGGTTCGACCGGCGCCACTGGAGCGACGGGCTCGACAGGTTCGATTGGTGCCACGGGTTCAACCGGAGCGACGGGCTCGACAGGTTCGATTGGTGCCACGGGTTCAACCGGAGCGACGGGCGCCACGGGCGCCACCGGTGCAACCGGCGCCACAGGCTCAACCGGAGCGACCGGCTCTACAGGTTCTACCGGTTCTACCGGTGCTACCGGTGCTACCGGCTCGACAGGCTCTACTGGGGCAACCGGAGCGACCGGCGCCACGGGCGCCACAGGCTCAACCGGAGCAACGGGCGCAACTGGTCAAACCGGAGCAACGGGCTCAACCGGGGCAACGGGTGCCGCAGGTTCGACAGGCGCCACGGGTTCCACCGGTTCGACTGGCTCTACCGGAGCAACAGGCTCTACAGGTTCGACGGGTGCTACCGGCTTGACTGGCACGACCGGCGCCACAGGCTCAACCGGCGCAACTGGCTCGACAGGGTCCACTGGCGCAACTGGTGCGACAGGTGTCACTGGCTCCACAGGCTCGACGGGGGCCACCGGCTCGACCGGTGCTACAGGCTCGACAGGCGCGACTGGCGCGACCGGCGCCACTGGTCAAACCGGAGCAACAGGCGCGACTGGCGCGACCGGCGCCACTGGTCAAACCGGAGCAACAGGCGCGACTGGCGCGACCGGCGCCACTGGTCAAACCGGAGCAACAGGCGCGACTGGCGCGACCGGTGTTACCGGCTTGACTGGCACGACCGGCTCAACAGGCTCAACAGGCTCAACAGGCTCAACAGGCTCAACGGGCTCAACGGGCTCAACGGGCTCAACGGGCTCAATTGGCTCAACTGGCTCAACTGGCTCAACTGGCTCAACTGGCTCAACTGGCTCAACTGGCTCAACTGGCTCGACTGGCTCAACTGGCTCGACTGGCTCAACTGGCTCGACAGGGTCCACTGGCGCAACTGGTGCGACAGGCGTCACTGGCTCCACAGGCTCGACGGGGGCCACCGGCTCGACCGGTGCTACAGGCGCCACCGGCTCAACAGGCTCCGCCGGAGCAACGGGTTCGACTGGCGCGACCGGCGCCACTGGTCAAACCGGAGCAACAGGCGCGACTGGCGCGACCGGCGCCACTGGTCAAACCGGAGCAACAGGCGCGACTGGCGCGACCGGCGCCACTGGTCAAACCGGAGCAACAGGCGCGACTGGCGCGACCGGCGCCACTGGTCAAACCGGAGCAACAGGCGCGACTGGCGCGACCGGCGCCACTGGTCAAACCGGAGCAACAGGCGCGACCGGTGTTACCGGCTCGACCGGAGCAACAGGCGCGACTGGCGCCACTGGTCAAACTGGAGCAACGGGTGCCACAGGAGCCACTGGTTCCACCGGCTCGACCGGTGTCACTGGCTCGACCGGCGCCACGGGCGGCACCGGTGCGACCGGCTCCACTGGTTCGACAGGCGCCACAGGTTCGACTGGCACGACCGGGGCAACAGGCTCGACAGGCTCGACGGGCGCCACCGGCTCGACCGGTGCTACAGGCGCCACCGGCTCAACAGGCTCCACCGGAGCAACGGGTTCGACTGGCGCGACAGGCACCACTGGTCAAACCGGAGCAACAGGCGCGACTGGCGCGACCGGTGTTACCGGCTCGACCGGAGCTACTGGTTCAACCGGCGCGACCGGCGCCACTGGAGCGACGGGCTCGACAGGTGCCACCGGCGCCACGGGCTCAACCGGAGCAACAGGCTCCACCGGCGCCTCAGGCTCGACAGGCGCCACCGGTTCGACCGGCTCCACGGGCTCAACCGGGGCAACAGGCTCAACCGGCGCGACGGGCGCCGCTGGCTCGACAGGGTCCACTGGCGCAACTGGCTCCACAGGCTCGACAGGGTCCACTGGCGCAACTGGTGCGACAGGCGTCACTGGCTCCACAGGCTCGACGGGGGCCACCGGCTCGACCGGTGCTACAGGCGCCACCGGCTCAACAGGCTCCACCGGAGCAACGGGTTCGACTGGCGCGACAGGCGCCACTGGTCAAACCGGAGCAACAGGCGCGACTGGCGCGACCGGTGTTACCGGCTCGACCGGAGCTACTGGTTCAACCGGCGCGACCGGCGCCACTGGAGCGACGGGCTCGACAGGTGTCACCGGCGCCACGGGCTCAACTGGAGCAACAGGCTCCACCGGCGCCTCAGGCTCGACAGGCGCCACCGGTGCGACAGGCTCGACCGGCACGACCGGGCCGACTGGTCAAACCGGAGCGACGGGCGCCACAGGCTCTACCGGAGCAAGTGGCACGACCGGGGCAACAGGCTCTACCGGAGCAACTGGCACCACGGGCTCGACCGGACCCACAGGCACCACGGGTTCGACCGGCTCAACGGGTTCCACCGGGGCGACCGGTGCTACGGGCTCCACCGGTGCGACAGGCTCGACCGGCGCCACAGGCTCTACGGGCTCGACGGGTGCGACCGGCGCCACAGGCTTGACTGGCTCCACCGGAGCCACTGGTTCGACCGGCGCCACGGGCTCAACCGGGGCAACAGGCTCCACCGGCGCCACTGGTCAAACCGGAGCAACAGGCGCGACTGGCGCGACCGGTGTTACCGGCTCGACCGGAGCTACTGGTTCCACCGGCGCCACTGGAGCGACGGGCTCGACAGGTGCCACCGGCGCGACTGGTCAAACCGGAGCAACGGGCGCCACTGGAGCCACTGGGTCCACCGGCTCAACCGGCGCCACGGGGTCAACCGGCTCGACAGGTGCCACCGGCTCCACAGGCACCACGGGTTCGACCGGCGCCACTGGAGCGACGGGCGCGACAGGTTCGACTGGTGCCACAGGAGCCACGGGTTCGACAGGCTCAACGGGTTCCACCGGAGCGACCGGTGCTACGGGCTCCACCGGTGCGACAGGCTCGACCGGCACGACCGGGTCGACTGGTCAAACCGGAGCGACGGGCGCCACAGGAGCCACTGGTTCCACCGGCTCAACCGGAGCGACTGGTGCAACCGGCGCCACGGGCTCAACCGGAGCGACGGGCACCACGGGAGCTACTGGTTCGACCGGCTCGACTGGCACGACCGGGGCAACAGGCTCTACCGGAGCCACCGGCTCAACGGGTTCCACCGGCGCCACTGGAGCGACGGGCTCGACCGGTGCCACCGGAGCGACCGGCTCTACAGGTTCGACCGGTTCTACCGGCTCAGCCGGAGCAACGGGTGCCACGGGCGCCACTGGCGCGACTGGTCAAACCGGTTCCACCGGAGCGACCGGGGCCACCGGCTCTACAGGCGCGACCGGCTCAACGGGTCCCACCGGAGCGACCGGAGCCACAGGTTCGACTGGCGCGACCGGCGCCACTGGTTCCACCGGCTCAGCCGGAGCAACGGGTGCCACAGGCGCCACTGGCGCCACTGGTCAAACCGGCTCAACCGGAGCAACAGGCTCCACCGGCGCCACTGGTCAAACCGGAGCGACGGGCGCCACTGGAGCCACTGGTTCCACCGGCTCGACCGGTGTCACTGGTCAAACCGGAGCAACGGGTGCAACCGGCGCAACCGGTGCAACCGGTGCAACCGGTGCAACCGGCGCCACAGGCTCAACCGGAGCAACGGGCGCGACAGGTTCGACTGGTGCCACAGGAGCCACTGGGTCAACCGGCTCGACGGGTGCGACCGGCGCCACAGGCTTGACTGGCTCTACCGGAGCCACGGGTTCCACCGGCTCAGCGGGCGCCACAGGCTCAACAGGAGCAACGGGCGCCACAGGCTCAACAGGAGCAACGGGCGCCACTGGCCAAACCGGAGCAACGGGTTCCACCGGAGCAACAGGCTCGACCGGCGCCACGGGCGCCACCGGTGCAACCGGCGCCACAGGCTCAACCGGTACCACTGGGGCCACCGGCTCAACAGGTTTCACCGGCTCAACAGGCGCTACCGGCTCAACAGGCGCTACCGGCTCGACAGGTTCCACCGGAGCGACCGGAGCCACCGGCTCTACAGGCGCGACCGGCGCCACTGGAGCGACGGGCTCGACAGGTGCCACCGGCGCGACTGGTCAAACCGGAGCGACGGGCGCCACCGGTGCAACCGGCGCCACAGGCTCAACCGGGGCAACGGGTGCCACAGGTTCGACCGGCGCCACAGGTTCCACCGGTTCGACTGGCTCGACCGGCGCCACAGGCTCAACCGGAGCGACTGGCTCCACCGGTTCGACCGGCGCCACGGGCGCCACCGGTGCAACCGGCGCCACAGGCTCAACCGGTGCCACTGGAGCCACCGGCTCAACAGGTTCCACGGGCGACCGGGCCACCGGCTCTACAGGCGCGACCGGCTCAACGGGTCCACCGGAGCGACCGGGGCCACCGGCTCTACAGGCGCGACCGGCTCAACGGGTCCCACCGGAGCGACCGGAGCCACAGGTTCGACTGGCGCCACCGGCTCAACCGGAGCAACAGGCTCTACAGGTTCGACCGGCGCTACCGGCTTGACTGGCACGACCGGCGCCACAGGTTCTACTGGCTCGACAGGTGCCACAGGCTCCACCGGCTCAACGGGCGCCACTGGCTCGACCGGAGCGACGGGCATCACTGGAGGCACGGGTTCCACCGGTGCCACGGGCTCAACCGGAGCAACAGGCTCCACCGGCGCCACGGGTTCGACAGGCGCGACAGGTTCCACCGGAGCGACAGGTGTCACTGGCTCCACAGGTTCGACTGGCGCGACCGGTGCTACCGGCTCGACCGGAGCAACTGGTTCCACCGGAGCGACCGGTGCCACTGGAACCACCGGCTCGACAGGCGCAACCGGCTCCACAGGCTCTACCGGAGCAACTGGCACGACCGGGGCAACAGGCTCTACCGGAGCAACTGGCACGACCGGGGCAACTGGCCGACCGGGGCAACTGGCACGACCGGGGCAACTGGCACGACCGGGGCAACTGGCACGACCGGGGCAACTGGCACGACCGGAGCAACAGGCTCTACCGGAGCAACTGGCACGACCGGGGCAACAGGCACCACGGGTTCGACCGGGGCAACAGGCACCACGGGTTCGACCGGCTCAACGGGTTCCACCGGAGCGACCGGTGCTACGGGCTTCACCGGTGCGACAGGCTCGACCGGCGCCACAGGCTCTACGGGCTCGACGGGTGCGACCGGCGCCACAGGCTTGACTGGCTCCACCGGAGCCACTGGTTCGACCGGCGCCACGGGCTCAACCGGGGCAACAGGCTCCGCCGGCGCCACTGGTCAAACCGGAGCAACAGGCGCGACTGGGCGACCGGTGTTACCGGCTCGACCGGAGCTACTGGTTCCACCGGCGCGACCGGCGCCACTGGAGCGACGGGCTCGACAGGTGCCACCGGCTCCACGGGCGCGACAGGTTCGACTGGTGCCACAGGAGCCACGGGTTCGACCGGCTCAACGGGTTCCACCGGAGCGACCGGTGCCACAGGCTCTACTGGCGCAACGGGTGCCACAGGTTCGACAGGCGCCACAGGGTCGACCGGCGCCACGGGCTCAACCGGAGCAACGGGCTCAACCGGAGCGACAGGCACCACGGGTTCGACCGGAGCAACAGGCGCCACTGGTTCGACCGGAGCAACAGGCGCCACTGGTTCGACAGGCGCCACTGGTCAAACCGGAGCGACGGGCGCGACAGGTTCGACTGGTGCCACAGGAGCCACTGGTTCCACCGGCTCAACGGGCACCACTGGCTCGACCGGAGCAACGGGCTCAACGGGGGCAACGGGTGGCACAGGTTCGACAGGCGCCACAGGCTCGACCGGCGCAACGGGTTCCACCGGGGCCACGGGCTCTACAGGTGCGACTGGCTCAACCGGTTCGACCGGCGCCACGGGCGCCACAGGGTCGACGGGTGCGACTGGGTCGACGGGGACCACAGGTTCGACCGGAGCCACGGGCTCAACCGGTTCGACTGGCTCTACCGGAGCAACAGGCTCTACAGGTTCGACCGGTGCTACCGGCTTGACTGGACGACCGGCGCCACAGGCTCAACCGGCGCAACTGGCTCGACAGGGTCCACTGGCGCAACTGGTGCGACAGGTGTCACTGGCGCCACAGGCTCGACGGGGGCCACCGGCTCGACCGGTGCTACAGGCGCCACCGGAGCAACGGGTTCGACTGGCGCGACCGGCGCCACTGGTCAAACCGGAGCAACAGGCGCGACTGGCGCGACCGGCGCCACTGGTCAAACCGGAGCAACAGGCGCGACTGGCGCGACCGGCGCCACTGGTCAAACCGGAGCAACAGGCGCGACCGGTGCTACCGGCTCGACCGGAGCTACTGGTTCCACCGGCGCGACCGGCGCCACTGGCGCGACGGGCGCCACCGGTGCAACCGGCGCCACAGGCTCAACCGGGCAACGGGTGCCACAGGTTCGACCGGCGCCACAGGTTCAACCGGGGCAACGGGTGCCACAGGTTCGACCGGCGCCACAGGTTCCACCGGTTCGACTGGCTCGACCGGCGCCACAGGCTCGACAGGCTCGACGGGCGCCACCGGCTCGACAGGAGCCACGGGCTCAACCGGCTCAACGGGTTCCACCGGAGCGACCGGTGCCACAGGCTCAACCGGGGCAACAGGCTCTACCGGAGCCACAGGCTCAACCGGTTCGACGGGCGCCACCGGTGCAACCGGCGCCACGGTTCGACAGGCGCCACTGGTTAAACCGGAGCAACGGGTGCCACAGGCTCGACCGGCCCGGCTGGGGCAACCGGCTCAACGGGTGCCACCGGCGCGACCGGGTCAACAGGCTCAACCGGGCGACAGGCGCCACGGGCTCAACCGGAGCAACAGGCTCGACCGGAGCTACCGGTTCCACCGGCGCGACCGGCGCCACTGGCGCGACGGGCGCCACAGGTGCAACCGGCGCCACAGGCTCAACCGGGGCAACGGGTGCCACAGGTTCGACCGGCGCCACAGGTTCAACCGGGGCAACGGGTGCCACAGGTTCGACCGGCGCCACAGGTTCAACCGGTTCGACAGGCTCGACCGGAGCCACAGGCTCGACAGGCTCGACGGGCGCCACCGGCTCGACAGGAGCCACGGGCTCAACCGGCGCAACGGGTTCCACCGGAGCGACCGGTGCCACAGGCTCAACCGGGGCAACAGGCTCGACCGGAGCCACAGGCTCAACCGGTTCGACGGGCGCCACCGGTGCAACCGGCGCCACAGGTTCGACAGGCGCCACAGGTCAAACCGGAGCAACGGGTGCCACAGGCTCGACCGGCCCGGCTGGGCAACCGGCTCAACGGGTTCCACCGGCGCGACCGGGTCAACAGGCTCAACCGGCGCGACAGGCGCCACGGGCTCAACCGGAGCAACAGGCTCGACCGGAGCCACTGGTTCCACCGGCGCGACCGGCGCCACTGGCGCGACGGGCGCCACCGGTGCAACCGGCGCCACAGGCTCAACCGGGGCAACGGGTGCCACAGGTTCGACCGGCGCCACAGGTTCAACCGGGGCAACGGGTGCCACAGGTTCGACCGGCGCCACAGGTTCCACCGGTTCGACAGGCTCGACCGGCGCCACAGGCTCGACAGGCTCGACGGGTGCCACCGGCTCGACAGGAGCCACGGGCTCAACCGGCGCAACGGGTTCCACCGGAGCGACCGGTGCCACAGGCTCAACCGGGGCAACAGGCTCTACCGGAGCCACAGGCTCAACCGGTTCGACGGGCGCCACCGGTGCAACCGGCGCCACAGGTTCGACAGGCGCCACTGGTCAAACCGGAGCAACGGGTGCCACTGGCTCGACCGGCCCGGCTGGGGCAACCGGCTCAACAGGTTCCACCGGCGCGACTGGGTCAACAGGCTCAACCGGCGCGACAGGCGCCACGGCTCAACCGGAGCAACAGGCGCGACTGGCGCGACCGGTGTTACCGGCTCGACCGGAGCTACTGGTTCAACCGGGGCAACAGGCTCTACCGGAGCCACAGGCTCAACCGGTTCGACCGGCGCCGCGGGCGCCACCGGTGCAACCGGCGCCACTGGTTCGACAGGCGCCACCGGTTCGACCGGCTTCACGGGCTCAACCGGGGCAACAGGCTCAACCGGCGCGACCGGAGCTACTGGTTCCACCGGCGCGACCGGCGCCACAGGTGATACCGGCTCCACGGGCTCTACCGGAGCAACAGGCGCCACTGGTTCGACAGGCGCCACTGGTCAAACCGGAGCAACGGGTGCCACTGGCGCCACTGGTCAAACCGGAGCGACGGGCGCGACAGGTTCGACTGGTGCCACAGGAGCCACTGGTTCCACCGGAGCGACCAGCACCACAGGCGCGACCGGCGCGACCGGAGCAGCAGGCTCGACCGGCGCCACGGGTTCAACCGGAGCGACCGGTGCCACTGGAACCACCGGCTCGACAGGCGCAACTGGCTCCACGGGTGCGACCGGAGCTACAGGTGCCACCGGCGCGACTGGCTCAACTGGCTCCACAGGTGCTACCGGCGCGACCGGCTCAACGGGTTCCACCGGCGCCACAGGCTTGACTGGCTCCACCGGAGCCACAGGTTCGACCGGCGCCACGGGCTCAACCGGGGCAACAGGCTCCACCGGCGCCACTGGTCAAACCGGAGCAACAGGCGCGACTGGCGCGACCGGTGTTACCGGCTCGACCGGAGCTACTGGTTCCACCGGCGCGACCGGCGCCACTGGAGCGACGGGCTCGACAGGTGCCACCGGCGCGACTGGTCAAACCGGAGCGACGGGCGCCACAGGAGCCACTGGTTCCACCGGCTCAACCGGAGCGACTGGTGCAACCGGCGCCACGGGCTCAACCGGAGCGACGGGCACCACGGGAGCTACTGGTTCGACCGGCGCCACTGGTCAAACCGGAGCGACGGGCGCCACAGGAGCCACTGGTTCCACCGGCTCAACCGGAGCGACGGGCACCACGGGAGCTACTGGTTCGACCGGCTCGACTGGCACGACCGGGGCAACAGGCTCTACCGGAGCCACCGGCTCAACGGGTTCCACCGGCGCCACAGGCTTGACTGGCTCCACCGGAGCCACTGGTTCGACCGGCGCCACGGGCTCAACCGGAGCAACAGGCTCCACCGGCGCCACTGGTCAAACCGGAGCAACAGGCGCGACTGGCGCGACCGGTGTTACCGGCTCGACCGGAGCTACTGGTTCCACCGGCGCCACTGGAGCGACGGGCTCGACAGGTGCCACCGGCGCGACTGGTCAAACCGGAGCGACCGGCTCTACAGGTTCGACCGGTTCTACCGGCTCAGCCGGAGCAACGGGTGCCACGGGCGCCACTGGCGCGACTGGTCAAACCGGCTCAACCGGAGCAACGGGTGCCACGGGCGCCACGGGCTCAACCGGAGCAACAGGCTCGACCGGCGCCACAGGCTCAACCGGAGCGACTGGGTCAACCGGCTCGACAGGCTCTACGGGGGCAACCGGCGCGACGGGCGTCACTGGCTTCACAGGTTCGACTGGCGCGACCGGCTCAATAGGTTCCACCGGAGCGACCGGTGCCACAGGCTCTACTGGCGCAACGGGTGCCACAGGTTCGACAGGCGCCACAGGGTCGACCGGCGCCACGGGCTCAACCGGAGCAACGGGCTCAACCGGAGCAACGGGCTCAACCGGGGCAACAGGCTCCACCGGCGCCACTGGTCAAACCGGAGCAACAGGCGCGACTGGCGCGACCGGTGTTACCGGCTCGACCGGAGCTACTGGTTCCACCGGCGCAACCGGCGCCACGGGTTCCACCGGCGCGACCGGCGCCACTGGAGCGACGGGCTCGACAGGTGCCACCGGCGCCGCGGGTTCAACCGGCTCGACCGGCGCCACAGGCTCAACCGGTTCGACTGGCTCGACCGGCGCCACAGGCTCTACGGGTGCGACTGGGTCGACAGGGACCGCGGGTTCCACCGGCTCGACCGGCGCCACAGGCTCCACCGGTTCGACTGGCTCGACCGGCGCCACAGGCGCCACCGGTGCAACCGGCGCCACAGGCTTTACGGGTGCGACCGGGTCGACAGGGACCACGGGCTCCACCGGCGCCACAGGCTCAACCGGAGCGACTGGCGCCACTGGCGCGATTGGTCAAACCGGAGCGACGGGCGCGACAGGTTCGACTGGTGCCACAGGAGCCACTGGTTCCACCGGCTCAACGGGCACCACTGGCTCGACCGGAGCAACGGGCTCAACGGGGGCAACGGGTGGCACAGGTTCGACGGGCGCCACAGGCTCGACGGGCGCGACAGGTTCGACTGGTGCCACAGGAGCCACCGGGTCAACCGGCTCGACCGGCGCCACAGGCTCCACCGGCTCGACTGGCTCGACCGGCGCCACAGGCGCGACCGGCGCCACGGGCTCTACCGGCGCCACAGGCTCAACCGGAGCGACGGGTTCGACTGGCGCGACCGGTGCTACAGGCACCACCGGCTCAACGGGCACCACTGGCTCGACCGGAGCAACGGGCTCAACGGGGGCAACGGGTGGCACAGGTTCGACGGGCGCCACCGGCTCGACCGGCGCCACGGGCTCAACGGGTTCCACCGGAGCGACCGGTGCCACAGGCTCAACCGGGGCAACAGGCTCTACCGGAGCCACAGGCTCAACCGGTTCGACCGGCGCCACGGGCGCCACCGGGGCAACGGGTGCCACAGGTTCGACCGGAGCGACGGGCGCGACAGGTTCGACTGGTGCCACAGGAGCCACTGGGTCAACCGGCTCGACGGGTGCGACCGGCACCACAGGCTTGACTGGCTCTACCGGAGCCACGGGTTCCACCGGCTCAACGGGCGCCACTGGCTCGACCGGAGCTACTGGTTCCACCGGCGCGACCGGCGCCACTGGTCAAACCGGAGCAACGGGTTCCACCGGAGCAACAGGCTCGACCGGTGCGACAGGCGCGACCGGTTCTACAGGTTTGACCGGCTCGACTGGCGCCACCGGCGCCACGGGCTCAACAGGCGCGACCGGTGCCACAGGTTCGACCGGCTCGACTGGCACGACCGGGGCAACAGGCTCGACCGGAGCCACCGGCGCGACCGGTGCCACGGGCTCGGCAGGCTCTACGGGGACAACCGGAGCGACCGGTGCCACGGGCTCGACAGGCTCTACGGGGGCAACCGGCGCGACCGGCGCCACTGGTCAAACCGGAGCGACCGGCGCCACGGGCGCCGCCGGCTCGACTGGCGCCGTCGGCGCCACAGGGGATACCGGCGCCATCGGAGCCACAGGTGCCACCGGTGCGACCGGGGACATCGGTCCCACAGGCGCGACAGGCCCCGGTGGCACACCATCCCCTGATGGTGACACGACAATTTACGCGGCGTCTGGTGCGACCACAATTCTGAGCGGGAATGTCTTCTATTCCGCGGGGTCGGAAGCGGTCACGGTTCGGGGTGGATCTGGCGATATGACCGTTTTTGGCGCCTCGGGCGGCGCCAGTACCGTCCTCATCGGAGGGACCGCTTCCAACATCCTGGTCGCCGGCACCGGCGCCTCGACACTCATCGGCGGCGCCACCAATGCGCAGGAGTTCGCCCGTGGCTCTGCCCCGGGCACGTTCATAGCAGCGGCGGCCGGAAACACTTCGATCAACGGCACGACGGGAACCGGAACCGAAGAGGCATTCACCGCGGGCGGCACATCGCTCATAGCGCTCAACAACGCCGCGGATACGGTGATCGGCGGCAGCGGCCAGGCGACAGTGCTTGGCGGCGCCGGCCCTGACGTCTACGGCTTCATCGCAGGCCACGCTGGCGGCACGGAGGTGATCACCGGATTTAACGCGCACGACACGATCGTGTTCGGCGGCTATGGAGCGGACCCGATCGCTTTCGAGGCCGTCGTCAAAGGTTCGGACACCATTGAGCTGAACGATGGCACGACAATCGTTCTACAAGGATTTGATCACAAGATTTTCAACGGGTTGGGGTAGCGCCTTCCATCCGAACGGCCAGCACGTGATAGTATGAGGTGTCATCCGGCACTCGCGCATATGGATGAAACCACCAACGAACCCGTGCCTCCGCAATGGTCGGCCGAGAGACTCTACTGTCAATGCTGGTGATCAAATGACATCCAACGCGCCTACAATCGGCCTATGCATGATCGTCAAAAACGAGAGCGGGGTGATCTTGCGTTGCCTCGACAGCGTGCGGCCCCTCATAGACTACGTCCTGATAGAGGATACCGGGTCCACCGACGGCACGCAGGATGCGATCGCGAACTGGCTGGCTCAGGAGAAGCTTCCGGGGCGCGTGGTTGAGGAACCCTGGCAGAATTTCGCCTACAACCGCTCACACGCGCTGGCTCAGCTGCGGCACGTTCGCCAAGTGGATTACGCTCTCATTATGGATGCGGACGACACCCTCGTGTTTGAGGGTGGGTTCGACGTAGCCCTGTTCAAGTCGGCGCTGAACACTGACATATACGACACCGAAATTCGGCACGGCGCTTCCACCTTTATGCGCCCGCAACTATGCCGCAATCGCTTGAAATTCACGTTCAAGGCGGTGCTTCACGAATATCTGGAGGCGCCCGAAGGACGCCTCTCACGCGCAACAGCCGAAGGTTTTTTCATTGACGTCGGCCAAGGTGGTGCGCGAAGCCAAAACCCCAAGAAATATGAGGACGACGCGCAGTCGCTCGAAAACGCGCTCGCGACAGAGGCAGATCCCTTTCTCATATCCCGCTATACCTTCTACCTGGCGCAAAGCTATCGTGATTGCGGCCAAGCAGACAAAGCACTCGTGAATTATCTCAAGCGTTCGGAACTCGGTTTTTGGGAGGAAGAGGTATTCGAGAGTCTCTACGAAGCGGCCAAACTGAAAGAGGGGCTCGGGTTTCCCGCCGATGAGGTGCTGGCGAGCTTTGTCAAGGCGGCTGATGCCCTCGCAACGCGGGCCGAGGCACTGCACGGGGCCGCCAAGTTCTGCCGCATGCAGGGACGAAATCATGATGCACTCCACTATGCCAGGCGCGGCCTAGTGCTTCCGGTGCCCCGCACCGGGCTCTTTGTCCAACGCTGGATCTATGACTATGGGCTGCTGGATGAGTTCGCCATCAACGCCTATTGGGCGGGCGAATATCGCGAGAGCCTGGACGCCTGCCTCCGACTGCTCGGCAGCCCTCACCTCCCCGGCTCGGAACGTGACCGAGTCTGCGCCAATGCGCGTTTCGCGGCTGACAAGCTGCCGTCGCCCGCCAACCTCGGCGTTCTCGGGCAAAAGAGTTTGCTGGATCGACACGCCATCACGGCACACCCGCGCCTGCATTCCCAAACGACGCAGACGCCGCATGTGATGCTCGCCATCCTCGCCAAGCAGAAAGAGGAGGCACTGCCTTTTTATCTGGAGTGCATCGACAAGCTCGACTACCCCAAGCGCGCAATCTCACTCTATATCAGGACGAACAACAATACGGATGGGACTGAACGCATCCTTCGCGAATGGGTAGAGCGCGCTGGAAGCCACTACGCATCGGTCGAGTTTGATGCGAGCGACGTTCCCGAGCCGGTTGAGACCTTCGCTGTGCATGAGTGGAACCCCGTTCGCTTCCGTGTTCTTGGACGAATCCGCAACATCAGTCTGCGGCGCGCTTTAGAGAAGGACTGTGCCTTTTATTTTGTCGCCGATGTGGACAACTTTATCCACCCTTCCACCCTCACCGAACTGGTGGCGCTTAATCTTCCGATCACGGCCCCGCTGCTGCGTTCGATCGAAGCTGGCAGCTACTATTCAAACTACCACGCGGAGATTGACGATCGCGGCTACTACCGGGAATGTGACCAATATCATTGGCTGCTCAACGGCTATGTTCGCGGCATCGTCGAGGTTCCGGTCGTTCATTGCACGTATCTGATCCGCGCGGATGTGTTGACGCAGTTGACATATGAAGACGAGACGGACCGGCATGAATATGTGGTATTTTCGGACAGCGCGCGGAAAGCGGGCATCCCGCAATACCTGGATACGCGCGTGACCTATGGCTACCTTGTCTTCGGTCAGGATGACCCGCATTATGTTGTCGATGCGATCGACCGGGCGCGGTCTCTCCTCGGAAGCGCTCGCCCTTATGCGGACGCCGCGATCGGCAAGAACGGTGCCGCGGAGTTTCCGGTGCCTTCCGCGAAGATGCACCGCCGTAGGCAACCGGAAGACGCGCCAAAGACCTTGCTGTTCTGCACCTCATTTGCGTCATCTCGTCAACACTGGAGCGGGCGTTATCATCGCTGGCTTGAAGCCATAAGATCGTCCGAGCTGAAGTATCACTCCATTCTGATCGCCGATGATGGATCAAGAATCCTGCCGGACTGGCCTGACGCCGAAATTCAAACCGAGGCGAGCGGCGAAGATGCTCTCAAGACCATACCGCCCCTGCTGATTTACCATTTCAGAACTCATCTCGGCCGTAACTCGGTCTTTGATTTTCCTGGATGGTATCGCTCATTCGCTTTTGCCGGCCGGTTCGCCGCACAAAACGGCTTTGAGAAAGTTATTCACGTCGAGTCAGATTCATTCCTGATAGGCACCCGCGTCCAACGCTACTTCAATGAGATCAAGGAAGGCTGGACTGCATTATGGTGCCCGTCCTATGGAGGGTATGCTGAGAGTGCGCTTCAGGTTGTCGCGGGAGACGCGATCATGCGTTTCGCGGCGTTGGAGAAGACCCACCCTCATGACAATCTCATTGGGCGGGAGTTTGAGCGACAACTTCCGTTCGACATGGTTGAAAAGCGTTTTCTGGGCGATCGTTACGGCGAGTATTTGCCGTTTGTGCCGGGCAATGCCGAATACGTGGTTTCAGCGCGCGATGATCAGTCACGCGACTATTATTGGTGGCTCGAACAGGGCCGCGTCGCAGAATACGCGGACCATGACGGCAGTCTGCCCTCTCGCTTGTGATAAAGCGCTTTTGTAAAGATCAGATATGGCAGTCGAATTCCCTTCCCTGCATGTCATTAATCTGGATCGCAGCGTTGCGCGCATGTCACGATTTCTAGAACGAAATCGTGACTTGGGTGATGTCACACGTATATCAGCGACGGATGGTGGTCGTATCAACAGGGACGCTCTTATCCAAGCCGGCTATATGGCCGACTCCCTCCCCTATTTGTCTGGCACACTCGGATGCGCGATGTCCCACATCAAGTTGTGGGAGATTGCCGTGGCGGAGTGCCGCAGTATTACGATTTTTGAAGATGACGTTGTTGTCTCGACTGAGTTTCGACGCCGCGCGGAGGAAGTGCTGGCGGCGCTTCCGTCTCACTGGGACATCATTCACTGGGGATGCCTGATCAATCCACTCTTCGCCTGGGTTGACCTCGGCATCTCGAAGGTAAAACTCGTCGGGTACGGCGAGTGGCAATACAAGGGAGAAACGGGCGCGGCGCGCTTCCGGGCCGAGGCCCATGCTGCCGCTCCGGTGAAGCTCCTCCATTCCTTCGGGCTTCAAGGCTATTCCATCTCGCCGCAAGGTGCGAAAGCGGCATTGGACTACTGCCTTCCGCTCCGCCGAAGATTGATTGAGTTCCCGGATGCGGAGGTGGTAACGGAGGATTCGGGCCTCGACGTCGCCTTGTGCGGGCTATATCCGACCATTCAAGCGTTCGTCTGCCTTCCTCCCCTCGTTATTCACGCCGACGAAGAAGCGTCAGAGCGTGTTGCCGTAGACACGCAGTCGCTCGCCACTGAGGCTGACCGGGCTGCCGGGTATCGTGAGGAGCAGTCCGCTTCGCTGGGTGTCGCTATTTTTGTTCATCCCGGGATGACAACCTTTCTGGCAAGTCTTGTCAGAATGTTGATACAGGGTCTGCTCGAAATCGGCCGGCCGTGTGAGGTGTTGCACGAACTGCCGACCACATTCGATCGCCAACTGCTTATTGTCGGGGCAACGCTCCTTGACAAAAGAGAGCGCCAGATTTTGCCCGAGGGCAGTATTGTGCTGAACGTCGAGAATACCTCCTCGCCGTTCGTAACGGATGACTACATCACTTTTTTGAAAAGAGTGACCGTCTGGGACTATGATATTCGGAACTCGCAGGATCTGTGTCGTATTCTTGAAAAACCCGTTTATCATTTCAAGATGTTTTATGTTGCCGCTCTCTCGCGGGTCGTATCCGCACCGGAAAGCGACATTGACGTTCTTTTCTTTGGCTCCTTTAACGATCGCCGAAGCCATATTCTCGATACGTTGCGTGCGCGCGGCCTTTCTGTTGTGGCAAGGTTCGGTGTTTTCAATCAGGAACTCGATGATCTCATCGCACGTTCAAAAGTGGTTTTGAACATACACTACCACGAAAATGGCCGGATGGAGATGGTTCGCTTGTTTGACCTGCTTGCCAACAGCCGGGCCGTTGTCACTGAATTGAATGACGGGGAAGCTCTCGACCCAGACCTCGCGGATGCTTTGGTCGCGGTCCCTTACGCGCAGCTCGCGGCTGCGACGGAAGCTTTGGTTCTTGACGAAGGTCGGCGTCGATCGGTTGCCCGCAAAGGGTTCGAGGCCTTCGGCCGGCGGACCGCGCGGGACATTCTTTCGCCGGCCCTTGCCTGGAGCACCGAGCATGCGGCGTGATATAGACACACGACTTGCCGCCTAGCGCGACCGATCGGGATAAGCATAATGCAGACGCATACGCGGGTGGTGGAACAGGTGGAGTGGACAGCGGTTCACGCGGCCACCTTGCAGATGGATGAAACTGGGAACCTCGTTTTAAGCGACGGGCGCGCACTGGATTGGCATCTTCTTCGTATGGCCGATCCCAGGTTGAAAGGCGCACGGGTCAAGCTAACGCTCGTCGCGAGGCCGACTGGTTCATGCGACACCAATCTATTTTTGGTTCGGCTGGGTGGATCAACAATCTGCAGTATCAGAAAGGACGGCAAAATCGACATCGACGAGCATGCCGAGGAAATCGTTGTTGAGCATCAGCCTGATGGGTTTCTCCGCATAGTGATTGTCTTTGAGAGCCATCATGCGTCCGTATCTCTGGGGACCGGAAAGCCCGAAGGTTGGTATGTCGGCTCCGGACAGGCGCAATACATCTTCCGCGTTATCGAAGTTGAACTGCTTGCCGGCAGCAGAATACGCGAAATGGTCATGAAGCGGTTGTGGCAGGGGGCAGACCCTTTTGAAGATCCTCAGCATAATCTTTATGATCGCGACCTGCAGGGTTGGAATAGTCAACACCGGCTGCTGTCCGAGACGATCACCGAGATTCGGCCACCGATTATTGTGGAGATCGGTGTCTGGAAAGGAGCAAGCACGGTCTTTATGGCCGAAGAGGTCAAAAAAATAAAATCCGACTCTGCCATCATATCTGTAGATACTTTCTTAGGCTCCAGCGAGCATTGGCTCGGAAGCCTGACCCCGGATTTCAGGTCGCGGAATGGCTACCCATTTCTCTATCAGAAGTTCCTCTCAAATATCACGAATTCTGATGTGGAGAACTACGTCGTCCCATTGCCGATGGATTCGCTCAATGCGGTTCAAATAATAACGTCACTGGATCTATTCCCGCACATGATTCATCTGGATGGTGGCCATGACTATCAATCCGTGATGTCTGATTTGCAGGCTTGGTGGCCTGCTCTCGCGCCCGGAGGGGTCCTGGTCGGTGATGACTATTATGAGAATGGCACTTGGCCGATGGTCAAACGTGCATTCGATGAGTTTTTTGGAGAGCGAGGCGCGCCGATCGAGCACGATGCGGGGAAATGTCGCATCCGCAAACCTTGATGGGCATGGCGTGCGGCGATCACCCGGTCAGTCGGCCTCACTCACGCGACGGGTAACAGCGAAGTTCTTGTCAAGATCCGGACGGAGCGCGAGCCCCAAACCGGGGCCGGGCGGCACGGTGATCATGCCGTTTTGGACCTCCGGCACCGCGGTCACCAAGTCTCGATACCAAGTGCGGTAGAAGGCCCGAACGCTTTCCTGCACAAGAGCATTGGCGGCGTTGAGCGACAGATGCGTCGAGGCGGCCAACACAACGGGACCGGTGCAGTCATGCGGCGCGATCGGCAGATGCCAGGCTTCCGCCATCGACGCGATCTTGCGCGCTTCGGAAAGACCGCCGCACCATGAAAGATCAAGCATGACGATGCCGGCCGCCCCGGTTTCGAGCAAGTCCCGAAAGCGCCAGCGTGTCGCGAGCGTCTCAGACGCACAAATCGGCGCGCGTGAAGCCGCCGCGTAGCGCCGGAGGTCGCCGAGCGAGTCCATGCGGATCGGGTCTTCGTGCCAGTAGGTATCAAATGGCGCCAATGCCCTGGCAATCTCGATTGCCGGCAGCAACTGCCACATCGAGTGGAACTCGACCATAATCTGCATACGATCGCCGACGCGCTTACGGATTTTCTCGAAGGGCGTGAGCGCGGCGCGCAGATCCTCCGCGCTGATCCACTGCCCGCCGGTCTTTTCGGCGGCACTATCGAACGGCCATATCTTCATGGCCGAAATGCCCTCGCTGAGCAGGTCCTCTGCGAGGTCATCCGCCCGGTTGAGGAATGCGTCGAGGTCGGCGTATTCCTTGGCGCTTTGGCCGAGCCCGTAGTTGCCGATGGTCTGCCCGCCTTTCTGCATGTAGGCGGTGCCGGCGCAGGTGTTGTAGGTGCGAATGGCGTCGCGCGTGAAGCCGCCCAGCAGTTGTGCCACCGGTTGCCCAGTCACCTTGCCGAACAGGTCCCACAAGGCGATGTCTATGGCCGAGTTCCCGCGCATCTCGACCCCCGTCGCCGCGAATCCTAGGTAGCCGGTCAGCGATTTGGCGATTTTGTCGATCGCGAGAGGATTCTTACCCAACAGGAGCGGGGCTGCCGTTTCATGAACATAGGCCTCAACCGCCGCCGCGCCAAAAAATGTCTCGCCTAGCCCGACGAGGCCGCCGTCGGTGTGTAGTTGGACCCAGCAGAGATTAGCGTGCTCCGCCACCCGGATCGTTTCGATCTTTCTGACTATCATTTCAAACACGACCTGCTCAGTTGATAGCTAGAGCAATATCGGAACAGGTGGACTCACCTGGTCCGAAGATTTGCGTTCTTTATCAAACCCATAGAGCGGGATGGTGAGCGAATGTGAACCAATCACGCTCTAGAGCGTGATGACCGAAGGTGGAGAGAACCGAAGGTCTGAATCACGCTCTAAGATATTGATGAGAGACCGATTCACGTTTGGGGTGGGATCGCAAAGCGATTCCACCCCAAACGATCGGGCTCTAGTCAAGCGGCAGAGATCCAAGCGCGTGCTTCCGCCATCCGATCGGGGCTGAAGCTCTTCACCTCAGCCTTGACGAAAACGCTGCTCAGGGTTGTCAGCCCCCGAAGCCATCCTGCGTCAGCCACCACCGCCGCGCGCGAAATCTTTCGCACAAGGGGCGGCGCGAGCGTGAGATCGCTCCAGATCGCCGCGGGCTCTATGCCCGTGAAACCAGAGACGATCTCCAGCACCCGTGTTTTACCGTGCAACTCGATATCCGACCGCAGCCTGTCGATCGTCCGGCGCAGGTCGTGATCCGTAACCCGCCCTGAAACTTCTATCTCGACGACCGGTGAAGACTGCGCAGTGTCGTACCGAATCATAGCATCCTCCACTGCTTGAATGGGACAGCCACTACAGCAAATTGTAAGGGACCTCCCCGCCGCAAGAGGGGGTCCCTGCCGACTATTCGTCTGCGTCGTGAGACCTCACGCCTGCGGGGGTCCCTGCAACTGCTCCCAGATCGCGGCGTCGCGATTGTAGAAATCCGGGCGGAATTGCAGCGTCCCGGCGGTATCCACGAAGGCGGTTTCATAGACCACGAAGATGGGCATCGGCATGGATAGATTGTGCCGGGTGGTCATCCCCGTGACCGAACCCTCCGCAATGCCTTGGGCGACCGCGGCGAGCGGCTGCTGCATCAGCAGGGCGGCGAATTCCTGGGGGTTCTGTACTCGGATGCACCCATGGCTGAGGCGACGGTCCGCGAGCTTGAAGATACTTCTATCCGGGGTGTCATGCAGGAACACATCGTACGGGTTCGGCATATCGAACATGATCAGGCCGAGCCCCGCATCCGGCCCCGGCAGCTGCTCCGCTTCGCCGTCCGCCAGCAGCACCATGTGGTTCAGCGCCAGATAGTTGGGGTCGTGTTGGATATCCGGCAGGATCTCCCGCGTCACGATATCGCTCGGGATGACCCATGGGGGGTTGTAGAAACTCGCATCGATCGCGGCGCGAAACTCCGGGCTCTGGTTGATCGGGATATCTTCGCCGACAACGACTCGTGTCGAGAAAACCGGTTGATCGGCGCGATACAGGACCAGCCGTTCGTCCGCGACGTTGACCCAGGCGCGGTCGGCCGGCAGTGAGCGCGGCAGCCAGCGTTGGCGTTCAAGGTTCACCTCGATCGTGCGCAGCCGGTTCGTCGTTGCCCCACCCGATCGATAGAACCGCAGGGCTTGGCGCAGCGCCTCGTAGGTCGGCGTCGTCGGCGCCAGCGCCTCGATCACCGCCCCTGGATTCGGGCTGTTGAGGGCGTCGTCCAGCGAGGCCGTCACATCGATCGGGCCGGGTGTCAGCACCTCGTCATCGCCTCGGCGCTCAACCGGCACGGCGCCCCGGGCCAGCGCATCGGCGTAGGAGAGGAAGGCGGCCGACAACAACAATTCGCGATCGAGCGGCGGCAATGTCGATCTGCGCCGCAGCAGCGCCGCGTGGAACAGTTCGGGGTCGAGGCCTTGATCGCCGGCGCGCAGCACGGCGTTCACCAATGAATTCGCCTGCGCCGGGTGGGTCGCCCAGACCGGTTCAAAGCCATGGCGCGCGTAGAAACGCCGCAGCAACCGGGCATTCAGCCGGTCGCCGGCGATGATTATTGTAGACGTACCATCGATCCGGCTGCTGAGCTCAGTATCGGCATACGGCGCCGGCGCGGATGCCGCACCTTGATCAAAGGTCGGGCCAACCGCACCGGGTCCCTGATCCACGGCGCAACCAGCAAGCATGCATACGGCGGCGAGAGCGACTATGCTGTCTACAACCCTGGCGTGCCCCGACAGGCGAGCCCGAGCGAAAGTCAGTGGTTTTTGGGGGGCCAATGCGAATCTTCTCCAATTCACGCTACTCGTAGTTTGACTCTTGAGAAAGAATTCCCTTTAAACTCTGGTTTGTCTACGACCCATTCAATGAGGGAGTAACGGAATGTCTGTCGTTTCTAAGGCAGTAGTGGCCCGCCACAGGCTGCTTCGTGTTGTGTCAATGATTGCCGTCGTGGTTCCTGTGGTGGCCCTCTCGGCGTGTGCTTCGCCGCCGCCGCCGCCGCCGCCCGCGCCGGTCCAGGCGCCCCCGCCGGCTCCCCCTCCGACCCCCGCGCCTCCGCCGGTCCCGGCGGCACGCGGCTAGTCAAAATGGTGTGGAGGATCGAGGAACTCGATCCTCCACACGCCGTCCCGCCTAATCTGGTTGGCAACGGGCGAGCGGCGCCCGAGGCTGTACTTGACCTGACAATCCGCACGCGCTCAGCCGAACAACATCCGCAGATGATCATTCAGGAAGCGCCCTTCCGGGTCTAAGCGGCGGCGCAATGCGCGGAATTCCCCGGCACGCGGGTATAGATCCGTCACATCGTCAGTATCCAGGAAATGGAGCTTGCCCCAATGGGGGCGAGAGCTGTAGCGGCGTAGGATGGCATCCACATCGCGAAGATACGCCCAATAATCGATGCCGGGACCGCCGGACACCGACAGCGTGATGCTGTCCTGATGGTGGAATGGGCTCATCCAGGCCGGGTCGCCTGCGGTGAACCGATACTCGATCGGGTAAATGCAATTCGTATGCTTGGTCAGCATCAGTTCCCGAACCGCTCTGATCGCCTCCTTGCCGTGCTGAACCGGTACCGCGTATTCAAGCTCATGAAAATTCGGCACATATTCGATCGGGTAGATTTCCGAGCTATAGGCGATGCGCTCGAAGGGCTGCTCCATCGGTGATGCATCGGTGATGTCCATGACCTTCATCTCACAGACATCGGCCAACTTTTCAGTGGACGAGACTGAGGACGTGTCCGGCAGGCAGTAGAGGTGGCGGCTTTCCGGGACCGGGCACCAGAAGAAGCCGAAATGCCGATGCTGGGCGGCCAGTTCGTCATGCCGTGCCATGCAGGTTTCAAAGTCATCCCGCCACAGCCTCTCGTGGAGGTTGTAGGCGGGCATGGTCTGCAAGGTAATGGCTGAGATCACCCCGAGCACGCCGACCGAGACCTGCACCGCGTGCAGCATCTCCTGGTCGCTGTCGTCGATCGCGAGAATGGACCCATCCGGCTGCACCAGCCGCATGCCGACGACCTGCGATGCAAGGCAGGAGAGCTTCGCCCCCGTGCCGTGGGTCCCGGTGGCGAAGGCGCCGGCTATGGCCTGGCTGTCGATATCCCCCTGGTTGGCGAGCGACAGGCCGCGCGCCTTCAGCGCCTGCCCGACCTCGCCGATCCGGGTTCCCGCCGCAACGGTCACCCGTCCGCGCTGCGTATCAGTGTCAAGCACACCCCGCATATTGGCCAGCGAGAGCAGAACGCCGCCGGTGCCGACGACGGGCGTGAACGAATGCCCGGACCCGGCGACGCGCAGGTTCAGGCCCGCGGCATTTGCTTCATGGACCATCTCGGACAGCTGAGCCTCGTTCTCCGGCGCGCCCTTGTAGCGGGACACACAAGACTGATTGCCCACCCAATTCCGCCAGTGTCCGCCCTTTTCGAGCATCGCCCCTGCCCCCTTTATTGCCTTATCCGTACCTTGACTACGTGAGCTACGGCCGGCCAGCAATCTCCCCAGATTTGTGAGAGACTGTCTCAGAGCTAGCCCTTCGAATGCCAGCCGTTGTCGACATACAGGGCGGCGCCATTGACGAAACTCGCATCATCGGAGGCGAGAAACAGAGCGGCGGCAGCCACTTCCTCCGGTTCGCAAATCCGCTGTTGCGTCGCGGCCAGGTCGGCATCCGCCCAACTCTGGCCGAGTTGATCGAGTTCCTTGATCTCGCGCAGACCATGCGCGGTTTGGACGAACCCCGGGCAGACGGCGTTGCAACGGATGCCGTAGCTCCGATATTCCGCCGCGATTGTGCGGGCGAGCTGCAGAACCGCGCCCTTGCTCATGCAATAGACGCCTTCCAGCGGGAAGCCGCGCTCACCGCCGATCGAGGAGGTGATAACGATGGCCCCGCTGCGCTGCAGCATCATGCCCGGCAATACAGCCCGGCAAGTCAGGAAAGCAGAACGTGCATTGATCGCCATCAGGCGATCGTAGTCTTCATCGCTCGTTTCGTGGAGCGGACGGACGATGATGGTTCCGGCATGGCAGAAGAGGACGTCAATGCCACCGAGAGCGCCCGACGCCCGTTCGATCGCGGATTGAATGTCCGACGATGAGCTTGCATCCGCCGGGAAGAAGAAAGCCTGCCGGCCGGTGTGCCGCAACTCGGCCAATATCTTTTCACCGGCCTCGCGGGCGATATCGACGATCGCCACATCAGCGCCCTCCTCGGCGAAGCGCAAGGCAGCGGAGCGGCCCATACCGCCGGCGCCGCCGGTGACGAGGACACGTTTGCCGGCAAAGCGGCCCCCGACATCTGCTGTGCTCATGCTATCGCCCCAAGATTCGACCCTCAGACCTTTATGACCGATGGCGCGCCGGGTGACGAGGGTCGCCGCCGGATCAGGCCCGGACGACGTGGTCCGTCAACTCCTGAATGCTCGTCTCCGCCTTCCGGGCTTCGTACACCGCTGTCCCGTGGCTCATGACCACAAAACGGTCGCAGACCATGAAGGCATGGTAGAGGTTGTGCGTCACCAACACGCTCGACACATTCTCCTCCCGCAGTTTCGCCACATAGTCGAGCAGGTGCTCCGTCTCGCGAACCGACAGGGCGGAGGTCGGTTCGTCGAGCAGCAGGATACGCCGCTTGAAATAGACCGCCCGGGCGATGGCGACCGCCTGCTTCTGCCCGCCCGAAAGAACGCCCACCTCCCGGTTCGGATTTCCGATGCCCGAGATCTGCACCGAACTGTTCAAAACATGGAGGGCGAGGTCCCGCATCGCCCGGTGACGCATGAAGCCCAGCGGGCCGGTGATTTCACGCCCCATGAAGATGTTGCGCGTGATCGACATCTCATCGACCAAGGCAATGTCCTGGTAAATCGTCTCGATACCGGCACGCTCGGAATCGCCACGGTTGGCGATGGTGGTCGGCTGCCCATCAACGAGGATCTGCCCCGTGTCGGGCCTGACGATACCCGACATCATCTTGATCATCGTCGATTTCCCGGCCCCGTTATCGCCGAGCAAACCCACCACCTCGCGGCGTTCGACGCGGAAGCTCATGTCGCTCAGCGCCCGAACGTTGCCGTAGCGCTTGGAGATGTTTCGCGCCTCGTAAAGCGGGGAATTGCCGGCCTCAGCGGAGGCGGACGAAGTCCTGGTCCCGGTTGTCACGCTCATCGGCTCAGCCCCGCCGCCGGATCGTGTGGTTCATGATGACGGCGAAGACAATCAGCGCGCCGACGAACATGCTGAAGTAAAAACCTGGGGCGCGCAGCAACAGCAAGATGTCGTTGATCGTGAAAACAAGTGCCGTGCCGAGTACCACCCCGATGATCGACCCGCGTCCGCCGGTCAGGGCGACGCCGCCGATTACACTGGCCGCGATGGCCTGCAGTTCAAACCCTTGGCCGCCGCCGGGCTGCACGCTGCCGACGCGCGCCATGGCGATGATGCCGGAGAAGGCGGCCAGGCCGCCGGTAATGGCGAAGGCGATCAGCTTCACCTTTCCCGGGTTAATGCCGATCGCGATCGCCGCCTTCGGATTGCCGCCGACGGCATAGAAATGGTTGCCGATCTTGTGGTGATGCAAAAGAAAATAGCAGATGACCGCAAGCACAATCAGCCAGACGAATCCGGCATTGAACAGCCCGAACTCGCCGGCGAAGAGAGCGTTGAACGGCCCGGTCGGCTGGAAGCTCACCGAATCCGCGCCGTTATACAAAAGCACGCCGCCTTGCCACAGCAGCATCGCGCCAAGCGTGGTGATGAAGGACGGAATTTGGAACCGAATCGTGACAAGGCCGTTCACCAGCCCCGCGAGGATGCCGACGATCACCCCGAGCGCCGCACCGACGAAGGGCGCTATCCCGCCGCCAAGATCGCCGAACTGGCCGTTGACCACGGAGGCGGCGAAGACGGCGCAGAACGAGTAGACGGCCCCGACCGAGAGGTCGAACTCGCCCGCGATCATCAGCATACCGACGCCCAGGGCCATAATGCCGAGCGGTGCGATCGCCTTCAACGTCACCCGGATATTGGCCGGATTGAGGTAACGGAACTGTTCCGGAAAGAGTAGACCGCCAATGACACAAACCAACTGCACAATAATGAACAGAACTGCAATCCCGCCCGCCGAATCACTGCGGATGGCATTGCGAACCGCCTGCACAGTCGTGTTGTAGCTTGGCGCACGCAGCGGTGCCGTGGCACTCAAGGTCTTTACTCCCCTGCTCCACTAGCCCGGCCGGGCTTTTCGGCCCGGCCGCGCAGTGTCCGGTTTTCAGTATCAGCGGGCGACGCCCGCCCATTCCTTCGCGAGGCCGACATTGCTCTTGTCGATCAACCCGGTGCCGCCGGTCGCCAGATCAGCCGGAACGATACCGAATTTAAGCACCTCCGCCATTTCGGTGACGGTCATGTAGCCCTGCTGGTAGGGCTGCTGATCCGCGGTCGCGGTGAGCGTGCCATTTTCGATGTCATTAATAATTTCGGAATCGACATCAAAGCCGGCTGCCGGAACGCCTGTCAGGCCTGCATCATGCAGCGCCTGCACCGCCTGCGACGTCGGTGTCTGACCGAGACCAATAATCGCTTTGACGTTACTATGCCCGATCAAATACTGGGTCATCACGTCCAGCGCATGGGCATGGTCGTTTGTGGTCGCCAGAATTTCAGTCCTCGCCCCGACTTCGGCCAATGCTTTGGCGACGCCGCCATGGCGCTGCACCGCATACACGGCCTGCGGAGCCTCGACCGGCGTGAAGACGAGATCGCCCTTGCCCAGATGGTATTGCTCCACCATGCGCTTGCCCAGAACGTAGCCGGTATTGAAGAAGCTTTGGCCGATGAAAGCGAGGCGGCAGGTCCCGCCATTGGCGCCCTTGGAGTTGTCCTGGCTGAAGGCGATGACCGGAATGCCCTGTTTCATCGCCTTGCAAAGCACTGAATTCAGCGCGTTGTCGTCGGAAATGGTGACCGCAAGCCCGTTGGTGCCGTTGGCGATGGCGGTCTCGATAATGTTGTTCATCGTGCTCAGGTCTTCGTTGCCGTATTCGACGTCGACCTTGATTCCTTCGGCCTTCGCGGCGTCCTGGACACCATTCAGCATTGGTACGAAGTAGGGGTTGTTATTGTACGTCCATATCAGGAAGAGCATATGAAGCTTTGACCAATCCTGATGCCGGTCCGGCGCCGCCACTGCCGGCGACGTGGTCCAGCTCAGAAAACACGCGGCCGCGAGAGCCGCGCCCCGCAAGGCACTCATCCTTTTCATTCCGATCCTCCAACTTCGCCGCCAGTTTCTTTTTGTCGCCGTGTCTTCTGGTTCAGACGCCAAGTCTAACCAGAACCGGGTTATCATATGACCATATGACTTGGCAAGACAAGGGCTTGGTTGGTGCATCTGGGAGCGGCAAGTGGCTGTGAGGATGGAGGGTCCGCCCCTCCGTCCGCGCTAAATAGCGCTTGACGTGCGTTAGATCGGGATGTGTTCACCATCCCGATCTAGGTTTTTGATTAAGAACGCAAATCTTCGGATCAGGTGATTCAACCTGATCCGATATTGCTCTCATTGGCTTCAGGCCCGCCGGATCACCGCCCCGCCATGTCCGCGATGCCCAAGGCGCCGCGCCCGGGCCTCGACCGCAGCTTTGATCGCCTCAGCGAAGACCAGTTCCTGCCCCAGCGCCCGGATACGGGCCGTAACCTCTTCAGTCGCCGCCGCGTCACCCAACTCGACGTGGCGCAGCCGGATGTCGTGATGCCGTTCGATCTGCCCCCTGATCGCGATCACACGAAGACTGGCTGCCCAATGATGACGCTCCAACAGATCCACTGCATTCCCCGCCAAACGATGCTCTACCGGCGGGCGTCAGCACAACCGTGGCTCCACCCATACGGGGTAAAGCTATGCCCGGTTTCAAAAGTTCAACGCGCGGAACACCGAACGGGCGTCGTCTTTTCGGATAGATCGGTCTACGTCTTTTGGTCTAACGCCGATCTACCCGACAGCCAATCGTGGCCGGCAGCCCCGGAAAACCATTCTTTTCAGAAATATTATGGTTCGCAGACAACACTGCTGGTTCCGAGAAAGAAGGTCATTCCTTCTTGGTAAGAATAGGCTCGCGAGGCTCTATCTTATGAAGCGAATTCAGGCTCCTCACGCATCAGCAGGCGCTTCACCGCCTCCAGATGCAGCCGCGCGCTTTCGGGGTCCGCCGGACGCATCTGATCCTGCGTCTTCCGTGCCAAATCCGGCGGAATAACCACGAGCGGGCGCCGCGTGCTCATCGCCTTGACCTGAACCTCCGCCGCCCGTTCCAGATAGTAGAGGTCATCCCAAGCCATCGCGATCGTCGGCGCGGTCACCATCACCCCGTGATTGCGCATGAAGACCACATCCGCATCGCCCATGGCGGTGGCGATACGGTCGCCCTCGGCGTCATCCAAAGCCAGGCCGTTATAGTGCTCATCCACCGCGACCCGGCCGTAAAACTTCAGGGAGGTCTGCCCGGCCCAGATCAGCGGATCGCCCTCCACCATGCTCAGCGCTGTCGAATAAGGCATATGCGTATGGAAGGCCGCCCGCGCCCGTGGCAACTGCTTGTGCAAGCGCGCATGGATGAAAAAGGCCGTCGCCTCCGGCTGCCCTTCCCCGTCCACCACATTGCCCTCGAAATCGCAAACGAGGATGCTGGACGCCGTCACCTCCCGGAACATCAGCCCGTAGGGGTTGACCAGGAAGAGGTCGTCCCGCCCCGGAACCATGGCGGAGAAGTGGTTGCAGATCCCCTCCTCCAACCCGAATCGCGCCGCCATGCGCAGGCTGGCCGCGAGATCGATCCGCGCCTCCCTCAGCGCCGCGCGATCGACATTGCCGAGGGTCAGAGGCGCCGAGGCGGCGCCCGTCGAAAACTCATGTCCCATGGTTTGGCCCCAACTTGCCGGAAGAGGATACGATGATCCTCTTCCTTACCGGCTTTCGGCGCCCGCCGGAACAGCCAAGGAACTTACGGTTTCCCGGTGACGGTGCTGATCGGCGCGGTCTCCGGCTCCTGCGCGCCCGCGGGCTGCCGCGGCACGGCCGGCGAGGTGAAGGCCGTGGACTTATCGTAATCCTGGCCGGTCACCGGCTGCATCGTCGCCTCCGGCTGGCGCATGCAACCCCGGATCACCGGGTCGCAGACCCCGTCATCGCCGACGTCGAGGTCATTCGGGCCGGAGTAGTGGACCTCCGTCACCCGGTTGTCGACCAGCCGCACGTTGGTGATGCAGCCCGTGCCCCCGCTGCCAAGGGTGACCCCGCCCAGGTTCAGCGGCAGGTTAAGGGTAAAGCCCGCGCCGTTCGGCGGCGCGAAACTATAAGTGTCGACCTCGGCCCGGCTATTGAGCTTGGTCGTCTTCAGCGGCGGCCCCGCGCAGGAGACGAAATCCGCCGCCGTCATGCCGATCATACTGATCTGCGCCTCGTGCGCCTCTCTGGACGCGCCATAGCCGCAGCTGGCGAGGGAGACGGTGGCGAGCAGCAGAGCGGTTCGACGCATGAGGCCTCCTGGCATGGTTATGCCCGGGATCATGTGCGGGCCGGCGACCAGGTGAAACCCACTCGCGCCGACAAACACGGCCTCAAGCCTCAACAGGCCGTGAGCCTTCGCGCCGACAAAACGTAATGTCTTCTGCCTGTAACAACATGGAGATGGGAAGCGTTGGACATTCCTTAGGCGATCTGTATCAAGCGGCAAGCGGCGCGCGCGAACTCACCCCTCCGTGACGCCGGACCGCATAGCGCCAGCCCGGAGTTGAAGGCGAGATGACACCAGCCGCCTATGCCGCCGTCTTCAGCGTTGTCGGGACTGCACTCAATCTGACGGGTGTGGCGATCGGCTCGGTCCGCTGCCGGCAGCGCCGGCGCCCCCTCGCCGCACCCAGCGGCGCGCCGCCCGTCACCATCATCCGGCCGCTCTGCCGCATCAATAATTACGAACGGGAAACGCTCGCCTCCACCTTCGCGCTCGATTACCCGGATTACGAGATCATCTTCTGCCTGGAACGGGGGGACGATCCCGTCGCCGGCCTCGTCTACAGCCTGATGGAGAAGCATAGCCACATCCCCGCCCAGCTTCTGATCGGCGAAGACCGGCGCAGCGCCAACCCCAAGCTGAACAACGTGCTCAAAGGCTGGGATGCGGCCCGCCATAGCTGGATCATCATGGCCGACAGCAACGTGCTGATGCCGCGTGACTATATCCAGCAACTGCTCGGCCGCTGGCGGGAGGATACGGGCCTCGTCTGTTCCATGCCGATCGGCGCCCGGCCGGCGAATTTCTGGGCCGAGGTCGAATGCGCCTTCCTCAATACGTTCCAGGCCCGCTGGCAGTATGTCGGCGAAGCTCTGGGCCATGGCTTCGCCCAGGGCAAGAACATGCTGTTCCACCGCGATGTGGTGGAACAGGCCGGCGGCCTCTTGAAGGCGCTGGGTGCCGAAATCGCCGAGGATGCCGCCTTCACCAAGATGGTGCGCGGGGCCGGCCTGCGGGTGCATCTGGTCGATACGCCCTTCGACCAGCCGCTGGGGGAGCGTACGGCGGCCGAGGTCTGGTCGCGCCAGGCGCGCTGGTCGATGCTTCGCCGCAGCACCTTTCCCCTCATGTTTCTGCCCGAGCTATTCGTCGGCGGCTTCTTTCCGATCGTGGCCGGCATCTACGCCGCCTGGCAGTATAACGTGAACGCGGCCGTGGTCGCCGCGGTGCTGGGCGCACTCTGGTTCGGCAGCGAGGCTATCCTGGCCCGCTCGGCCGGCTGGTATTTCTCCAGCCGGATGCTGGCCGCCTGCGCGCTCAGGGATTTCCTGCTGCCGGCGCTCTGGATGGAGGCGTGGCTTCGCAAGGATTTCGTCTGGCGGGGCAATGCGATGAACGTGCAGGAAATCGTGGCGGAGGAGATGGAGTGATGGTTCGTGCCGGCCTGCTGGCGCTCGGGCTTGCGGTGGCCGGCCTCGCGGCCGGCGGCGGATCGGCCGAGGCCCAGACCAGGATCGGCAGCGTGGATACGACCTTCCGGCTGCTTGGCTCGAACGATCACATCGTGATCGACCGTTACGACGATCCGGACGTGCCCAATGTCTCCTGCTATGTCTCTCGCGCAGAGACCGGTGGCGTCTCCGGCAGCTTGGGCCTGGCCGAGGACCCGTCTCGCTTCTCCATCGCCTGCCGCGCGGTGGGCCCTGTGACCTTCCCCACGAACCTGCCGACGAAGCAGCGGATCTTCAAAGCCTCGCTTTCGGTCTTCTTCAAGCAGCTTGAAGTCTACAGGTTGCTGGACACCGACAAGAAGGTGATCCTCTATGTCGTCATCAGCACCCGCATCAAGGAAGGCAGCCCCTTCAACTCGATCACGGCAGTGCCGACGACCGGGGATTAGTCCAAAGTGGCCGGTCACTCCGGCGACAACACAACGGCCTCGTAGGATTTATACGAGCCCGGCGCCATGAAGCGCAGCAGCCTCTCCCGCTCGACCACAAGCGGCCGGCCCAGAAAACACGCCAGCTCCGTCAAAAAAAGATCGTTGTCGAGGCTCGCTTTTTCGTAGCTCACATAGAGCGTCGGCAGCCGATGCCGGATGGCCAAAATGAGATTCCTCTGGCTCTGAATGATCGCCTCGGACAAGGCGCCGCTCAGGTCCCGGTCGTCCCAGCGTGTCAGGGCCGCGGCCGTCGCGGTCAGATCCCTGGTCACGACAATGAAGACCGGATTGCGGAGATGCGGGAGAAGACGATCGAGATATTCAGCGGCAATGGGATATTTCCACCCCCACAGGCGATGGGTCTCATTGCGGCTTCGGATCGTCTCCTTCATCTGCTCATCTGTCTTATAGACGAAGTCCTGATCTTCGAGATTGACGAGCAGCGCGTCGCCCAGATGATAGCCGAAACCCCTGACCGCACCGGCGATCATGCTGGTTCCACCGCGCGTCATTCCGAATATGACGACCGTTTCGCAGTCTCCGGCGGCCGGCGTCGGTTTATGGAACAGCGGAAGGCAGGTCGCCCATGTCGCGTCACCCGTCACGCGAAATGCCGCCTACCTGCTGTTCCCCAGGCGTGTCGCGGCGGCGATCAGCGCCTCGGCCGCGTCGGGATCGGTCGCGAAAGAGGTGACAAGACGGATGACCGCGTCATTCTCCCCAGGCGGGCTCGGCCAGCGGTAGAAACCAAAGCCCTCGGCGAGCAAGGCGGCGACGATGGCCTCCGGCATCACCACGAAAAGCTCGTTAGCCTGCACGGGATGGAGCATGCGCACGCGGGGGATTTGCCCAAGCCCCTCCGCCAGACGGGTGGCGATGCCGTTGGCGCGCCGCGCGTTGCGCAGCCAAAGATCGTCCTCCAGATAGGCGACGAGTTGCGCGCTCATGAAGCGCATCTTCGACCAGAGATGGGCGCCGCGCTTGCGCCGCTGCTCGAAGCCGCGCGCGAGATGAGGGTCGAAGAAGATCACCGCCTCGGCCGCCATGGCGCCGTTTTTTGTGGCACCGAAGGAGAGCGCCTGCACGCCTGCCTTCCAGGTCATCTCCGCCGGCGTGCAGCCGAGATGCACCAGCGCATTGGCGAAGCGGGCGCCATCCATATGCAGCAGCAGCCGAGCCGCATGCGCCGCCTCGCCCAGGGCCGCGATCTCCTCCGGACCTGTAGACCGCGCCCCATTCGGTGGATTGGGTGATGCTGACGGCGGCGGGCTGCACGTAGTGCACGCCGAGCGCGCGGGCATGCTCGACAGGCCCCGTGAGCTGAGCCGGGGCGATGCGCCCGTCCGGCGCCGGGAGACCGACGAGCTTGGCGCCGCCGGTAAAGAACTCGGGGGCGCCGCATTCATCCGTGTTGATATGCGCAACCTCGGCGCAGAGGACGCCACCATATGGCGGCACAAGCACGGACAGCGCCAGGGCATTCGCGGCGGTGCCGGTGGCGACCGGGAAGGCCACCAGCTCTGTCTCGAAGATGTCGCGCAGGCGCTGAGTCAGCCGGGATGTCCAGGGGTCGGCACCGTAGGAGCTGATGTTACCGGTATTGGCGGCGACCATCGCCGCCATGATGTCCGGCGCGATGGGGGCCACATTGTCGCTGCCGAAATTCCAGGCCCCTTTGGTTCCGTCCGCCACGCTCGCTCTCCGGTATTGCAGCGCAGCTTTGCCATGGTGCGGCAATTTTCCCAAATCAGCATGACGCCGGCCTGCATTCGTGCCAATAGATGAACTCCGCATTCCACGGGAGGACGTGAATGAAAAAATCAATCCGAATTGGCCTCGTCGGGTCCGGTTTCATGGGCCGCACCCATGCGCTCGGCTTCCGCAGCGTCGGCGGTGCGTTCGAGCTTCCGCTCGACCCGGTGCTGGAATTACTGGCGGATGCGACGGATGAGCTGGCCGCCGCCGCCGCTGCCCGATACGGCTTCGCGCGCTCGGTCGGCGATTGGCAGGCGCTGGTGAATGACCCGGCGGTCGATGTCGTCGACATCACCGCCCCCAACAAGCTGCACGCGCCGATCTCGCTCGCGGCCCTCGCGCTCGGCAAGCCCGTCTATTGTGAGAAGCCGTTGGCGCCGACGGCCGAGGAAGCGCTCTCGATGGTGCTGGCGGCCGAACGCGCCGGCGTCGTGACCCAGGTGGGCTTCAACTACATCTGCAACCCCATGCTCGCCTTGGCGCGCGAGATGATCGAGGGCGGCGAGTTGGGCCAGATCTGGGGCTTCCGTGGCATTCATGCGGAGGATTTCATGATCGACCGCCGCTCGCCCTGGACCTGGCGGCTGGACCCTGCGGGCGGCGCCGGGGCGATTGCCGATATCGGCAGCCATATCATCGGCATGGCGCGCTTCCTGCTGGGGCCGATCGCCTCGCTCTGTGCCGATGTGGAAACGGTGATCGACCGCCGCCCGATGGCCGGCAAGCCGGACGAGATCCGCGCCGTGGAGGTGGATGATCAGGCACGCCTGCTGCTGCGCTTCGCGCGCGGCTGTCGCGGCACGATCGAGACGAGCTGGCTTTCCTCCGGGCGGAAGATGCAGTTGGAATTCGAGGTGATCGGCGAGAAGGGCGCGCTCGTCTTCAGCCAGGAGCGTTTCAACGAATTGCGCTACTACAAGGTGGAGTCAGATGGCTCCCGCAACGGATTCCGCACCATCTGCGCCGGGCCCGAGCACCCGCCTTATGGCGCCTTCTGCATCGCGGGCGGCCATCAGATCGGGTTCAACGATCTCAAGGTAATCGAGATCCGGAATTTCCTCGCGGCCCTCGCCGGCGGCCCGCGCCCCTTCGCCGATTTCCGTGAGGCCTATGAGGTTCAGCGTGTGATCGACGCCGCGCTGCTGTCGTCGCGGGAAGAGCGCTGGATCAGCCTGTAGAGCGTGATTGGTTCGCTTGCGCTCACAATGCCGCTCTATCTCATTGTTTGATCGCCTGATTCAGACCTCCGGTGATTCCACCTTCGGTCATCAGGCTCTAGAGCAGATCCCGATCATATGGAATCATCTGATCGGGTGAAGATGCTCGTAAAAACAAAGAGCTAGAGCGGTGACTGTGAGCGTAAGCGAATAGGAAACGCTCTAGGAATCAAAACGGCCCCCGGCGCGAAGCCGGGGGCCGTTCGGGCAGGCGCTTATTGCGCCTTCGTCGGGTCCCAGCCCTTGTAGCTGTTGATGTTGTCGATCGTGATCAGCGTCGGCGTCAACAGCACGATCTTCGACGGCGGGGCCTTGCCGTTGGCGACATCGACCGCAAAGGCGAAGGCTTGGGCCGCCATGCCGTAGGGGTCCTGCGCCGAACTCGCCTTGATCATACCGTCCTTGTTCTTGATCTCGGGCACGATATCCGGGGCGCCATCGACCGAGGTGATGAAGAAATCACTGCGGTTCTGCTGCTTCGCCGCCAGTTCGAGCCCGATCGAGGTCGGATCGTTGATGCCGAAAGCGGCATCGATATGCGGGAAGCGCGTCAGCAGGTTCTGACCGACGGAGAAGCCACCGTCGCGCGAACCCATGGCGTTCTGATCGTCCGACAGGATCTTGATGCCGGAATAGCCGTGGAGAACCTTCTCGCAGCCCTTCACCCGGTCGATAACCGAGGAAACCTGCGGGCCGTTGACGATGATGACATTGCCGGCGTGGTTCGCCAGATGATCGACGATATACTGGCAGGCCTGCTCGCCGGCCTTCACGTTGTCGGTCATCACCGTCACGTCGGCGCCGGTGGCGGCCACGTCGAAGGCGCCGATGGCGATGCCCGCGTTATGTGCCTTGAGCAGCGCAGGCGCGATCGCGACCGGGTCCGCTGCATTGACCATAATCACCTGGGCGCCGGCCGCGATGAAGTTGTCGATCTGCGTGAACTGCTTGTTCAGGTCGTAATCGGAGGACACAGCGACGATCTTGGCGCTCGGCGTGATTTCCTTGGCGCGGGCCGCGATGCCCTTATTGGTCGCGGCGAAATATGGGTTGCCGAGCGAACCCACGGTGATGCCGACCACATTGATATCTTTGGCCATGGCCGTGCCGGAAAGACCGACCATGAGCGCCGCGCCGAGGGCGAGTTGCGAAAGACCGAGACGTTTGAAATTCATTGTCGTTCCTCTTGAATGTTTCCGCAATCAGAGCAGCTTGCGCCGCCTTCTCATGCGGGGATCAAACCCCGCATGTGAAACTTGAATCAGCCGTGCCGATCAGGTGCGGCCGTTATGAGCCAGGCGGTAACGGTCGAGCGCCACGGCACCGATGATCACCAGGCCCTTGACGATGAACTGCCAGATGTCGGAGACGCCCGACAGAACCAGGCCGTTCGTCAGGATGGCGATGATCAGCGCGCCGATGAGCGTGCCCCAGATCGAGCCGATGCCGCCGGTGAAGCTGGTGCCGCCGAGGATGACCGCCGCGATCGCGTCAAGCTCGTAGCTCTGGCCGAGTTGCAGGCCATTGGCCGCATAGAGCCGCGCCGCTGACATGACGCCGCCGAGCCCCGCGAGAAAACCCGATGTCGCATAGACGAACATCAAGATGCCGCCGACCTTGATGCCGGTGAGCCGCGCTGCATCCGGGTTGCCGCCGACGGCATAGATGCGGGTGCCAAGCACAGTGCGCCGCAGAATGAACCAGGAAACCACCACCACGATGAGCGCGATGATGACGAGCCAAGATACGCCGAACAGCGTGCCGTTGCCGATGAAGGCGAACGGCAGGCTGGGGTTGAAAACGGTCGTGTCGCCGCCCATCAGCCGCGCGATGCCGCGCACCGCCGTCAGCGAGCCCAGCGTCACGATGAAGGGCGGCAGGCGGACGACGGAGATCAACAATCCGTTGATGCAACCGAAGACAAGGCCGACGGCCAGGCCGGCGACGATGCCCAGCATCCCGATATGCGGAATGAGCGAGACGATGAGCGCGCCCATGGCTGATGCCGCCAGAATGGAGCCAACGGAGAGATCGATACCCGCCGTCAGGATGACGAAGGTCATGCCGGCGGCGAGCACGGTGTTGATCGCTGCCTGCTGCAGCACGATGGAGGCATTCGTCAGGCTGAAGAAGCGGCCATTCTCCAGGCCGAAACCGATGCAAAGCAGGATAAGAACCGGCAGCATCCCGGCGAACTGAAACAGGTTCCGTAGCCGTTGCTTATGGGACAAGGCGGCCTGCTGCGCGGCAACAGGTTCGCTCAAAGCGTCTGCCATCCTCTTTTCCTTCCGATCTCGGTCGTCCCCTCATAGGCGCGATAGCCGGGCAGCGAAACGAGGGCAACACCTGGTGACGAAAATTCCGCCGCCGGCCCGTCCCTCATCGTCGCCGCATAGTCAGGCCGCATGCGCGGCCGAGACATCAGTTGCCAACTCCATAATCGCCTCCTGCGTGATCGGCGCGCCGGGATGGCTCGTCACCTCGCCGACCAGGCGCCCATCGCGCATCACGACGACACGGTCGGACACGCCGATCACCTCCGGCAATTCGCTGGAGATGACGACAATAGCCGCGCCTGTACGCGCCAAATCATCAATAATGCGATAAATTTCCGACTTCGCACCGACATCGACACCGCGCGTCGGCTCATCGAGGATCAGAACCCGAGGCTTGCTTTCCAACAGGCGGGACAGAAGCACCTTCTGCTGGTTGCCGCCGGAAAGGCTGCCGACATTGATCTCCGCGTTCGGGGCGCGAACGCCGAGCTTCTTGATCGCGGCCGAGGCGCGCTTGCGGGCGGCCGCGAGGTTGAGAACGCCGCCCGGCCGCGCATCCTCGTCGAGAACATTGATATTGATGTTGCCGCTGATGCTCATGTCGAGGAAGAGGCCGAGAATCTTCCGGTCCTCGGTCAGGTAGACGATCCCGGCGTCGATCGCCTGGCGCGGATTGGTGATCTGCCGCTCGGTGCCGTTCACGAAAACCTTGCCGTGCTTCTTCTGATCGGCACCATAGATGAGCCGCGCGAGTTCGGTCCGGCCGGAGCCGACCAGCCCCGCGATACCCAGAACCTCGCCTGCGGCCACGCTGAACGAACAGTCATGGACCCGGTTGCCGTCATCCATGTTCTGCACGCTAAGCGCGATCTTGCGATCAGCCTCCGGCGCGCGATGCGCCTTGGTGTAGAAGGAGGATTGGTCGCGGCCGACCATCATGCGCACCAGGGTCTGCGCGCTCAACTCGGACCGCATGAGCGTGCCGACCATCGTCCCGTCGCGCAGAACGCTCACCCGGTCGGAGAGTTCGTAGACCTCGCCCATCCTGTGGCTGATGTAGATGATGGCGATGCCTTCGGATTTCAGCGTGCGGATGATGGCGAAAAGCTTCTCGGCCTCCCGCGCCGACAGGCAGGTCGTCGGCTCATCCATGACGAGAATATGCGGATGGCCGGCGAGAGCGCGCGCGATCTCGACTAGCTGGCGCTCTGCGATCGAGAGCGAAACGACGCGGGCGGCGGGGCTGAAGGGGGCGGCCAAACGGTCGAGATAGGGTTGCGCCGCGGCGTTCATCGCGGCGCGGTCGATCATGCCGTTCTTCCGCTTCTCTTCACCAAGAAACATGTTTTCGGCGACCGTCAGATTGGGCGCGAGGGCGAGTTCTTGATAGATTACCGCGATACCGCTGCGCCGGCCCGCCTGCGGGCTGCCGATTTGGAGGTGCTTGCCGTCGATATGAATGTCACCGCCGGGGTCGGCGTGGTAGGCGCCTGAAAGGATCTTCATCAGCGTCGATTTGCCGGCGCCGTTCTCGCCCATCAGGGCGTGGATTTCACCAGGATAGGCGGTCAACGAAACATTCGTCAGCGCCTTCACCGAACCGAAGGTCTTGCTGATGCCGCGCATTTCCAGCGCCGCCGACTTGCCCGATGCCGGCGGCTCGGCCATGGCATCGGAAGGGGCTGCCACAAATGTCTCGTTATTGGTCATTCCCTCACCCTTCGAGCAATTGCTCTGCCCCGGACGTGGGTTCAGGTTTGGCTGCGGCCGCGTCAAAGTCAAGCCATTCGCGGTCCTTGGGCGCGTGCCCCAGCGAGAAAGGCGCCGCTGGGCGGCGCCTCTTAGCTCTCACCCCAAAGTCGGCATGATGAATTCAGCGCCCGAGCGGATGCCCGTGGGCCAGCGAGATGTGACGGCCTTGTAGCGGGTGAAGAAGCGGACGCCCTCGGGGCCATGCATATGGTGGTCCCCGAAAAGGGAGCGCTTCCAGCCGCCGAAGCTGTGGTAGGCCATCGGCACGGGGATCGGCACGTTGATCCCGATCATCCCCGCCTGCACGCGATGCGCGAAATTGCGCGCCGAATCACCGTCCCGCGTGAAGATCGCGGTGCCGTTGCCGAACTCGTGCTTGTTCACGAGGTCGAGCGCCGTGTCGAACGTCTCCGCCCGCACCACCGCCAGCACCGGCCCGAAGATCTCTTCCTTGTAGATCGTCATCTCCGGCGTCACATGATCGAACAAGGTGCCACCGATGAAGTGTCCCTGCTCATAGCCCTGCAGCTTGAGCCCGCGACCGTCGACGACGAGCTTCGCACCCTCCGCCTCGCCCGCATCGATATAGCCGCTGACCTTGTTCAGATGAACACGGGTGACGAGCGGGCCCATCTCGTTGCTGTTATCCGTCCCCGGCCCGATCTTCAGCGCCCGCACGCGCGGCGCCAGCGTCTCCACCAGCTTGTCGCCGATGCCGCCGACCGCGACCGCCACCGAAATCGCCATGCAGCGCTCGCCCGCCGAGCCGTAGGCCGCGCCCATCAGCGCATCCACCGTCTTCGGCAGGTCGCAATCCGGCATGATGATGGCGTGGTTCTTGGCGCCGCCCAGCGCCTGCACCCGCTTTCCGTGCTTGATCCCCGTATTGTAGATGTATTCGGCGATCGGCGTGGAACCCACGAAGCTCACGGCATGGATGCCGGGATGCTCCAGGATCGCGTCCACCACCTCCTTGTCGCCGTGTACCACGCTGAAGACGCCATCCGGCAGCCCGGCCTGCTTCAGCAGATCGGCGATCAGCATGGAGGCGCTGGGGTCGCGCTCGGAGGGCTTGAGGATGAAGCAATTGCCGCAGGCGATCGCCATCGGCAGCATCCAGAGCGGCACCATCACGGGGAAGTTGAACGGCGTGATGCCGGCGCAGACGCCCAGCGGCTGGCGCATCGAATAGGCGTCGATGTCGCGCCCGGCCTGTTCGGTGAAATCGCCCTTCAGCAGCTCGGGCGCGGCCGTTGCGAACTCCACCACCTCCATGCCGCGCGTGACCTCGCCCAGCGCGTCCGAGAGCACCTTGCCATGCTCGTCGGTGATGATCGCGGCGAGCTTCTTCGGCGTTCTGCTCTATCAGGTCGCGGAAGCGGAACATCACCCGGGCGCGGGCCAGCGGCGTGGTCGCCGCCCATTTCGGGAAGGCGGCGGTCGCGGCTTTCACCGCCGCATCCACATCCGCCGCCGTGCCGAGCATGACCTTGCGCGCGACCGAACCGTCGGCCGGCTGAAAGACATCGGCCGGTGCGGGCCGATGTGCCGGAGGTTAGCTTGCCCCCAATATAGTGCTGGATCGTGTCCATGATGTCTCCGTGAAGGGAAGCTTAGTTACCAGGTCAGGAAGGCGTGATCGGCTGACATCGTGAAGCGCCAGGCGCGTACAGGCCCCGCCATCACGTTGAGATAGAACAAGTCGAAACCATGGGGTGCGCCGACGGGGTGGTAGCCCTTCGGCACCAGCACAACATCGCGGTCTGCGATCGCCATCGTCTCGTCCAGCGACCGATCATCGGTATAGACACGCTGCAGGGCGAAACCGGACCCGCGTTTCAGGCGGTGATAATAGGTCTCCTCCAGATAGGTCTCGCGCGGCGGATCATCAACGTCGTGCTTATGCGGCGGATAGCTCGACCAGTTGCCGCCCGGCGTCACCACCTCAACCACCAGGAGACTCTCGGCCGTGCCGGTATCGGGCAGGATGTTGCGCACATGGCGTGTATTGGTGCCTTTGCCGCGCACCTCCTCGCCGACCTCGGCCGGCGGGATGATGCGCGCGGGAAGCTTGCCTTCGGCCGGCGAAGCGCAGACCGCGACTTCGGCGGCGGTCGCGGCCTCGACCGTCCATTGCGAATGGGCGGGGATATAGACCGACCAGGGCAGGCCGTCGAAAACCAATTCCCGTTCCCCGAGCAGCCCGAAATCCTCGTCGCCGGCGCTGATCCGCACACGGCCGGTCAGGATGACGAGGCAAACCTCCATCCCCTCCGTGCGGCGGGAGACGACCTTGCCGGGCGAAAGTTCGACTACCGAGAAGCCGACATAGCTCCAGCCGGCGCTGGCGGGCGTGACCTGGTGGACGAAACCGTCCTGATCCGGCGCCGTCGGGTGGAGAAGAAGTTTTGACATGGCATCAGCCCCGCGCGTTGGAGGTAGGCATTCAGTTCCCGATGAACTGGCGGTCGACGCCAGCGACATAAGCCTCGTGCGCGGCATGAACCTCCTGCCGGACCGAGACTTCGGGCACCGCCACATCCCACCAATGCCCGCCGGCATCCGTGGTGATGAGCGGATCGGTGTCGATAACCACGGCATAGGTCTTCTCGCTCGCGCGCGCCCGCGCCAGGGCCGGCCCCAGCTCCGCCAGGTTCGCCACCTTTTCGGTCGTGGCACCGAGGCTGCGGGCATGCAGCGCGAAGTCCACCCCGGGCAGAACCTCGTGCAGGCTGTCCTTGAGCAGGTTGTTGAAGCCCGCCCCGCCGGTCGCATGCTGCAAGCGATTGATGCAGCCGTAGCCGCGATTGTCGAGGATCACCAACACCAGCTTGCGGCCGAGCATGACCGAGGTCGCGATCTCGGAATTCAGCATGAGGTATGATCCGTCACCGACCATGACGAAGACCTCGCGCTCCGGCTGCGCCATCTTCACGCCGAGCCCGCCCGCGATCTCGTAGCCCATGCAGGAGAAACCGTATTCCATGTGGTAGCCGCCCGGGGTCTCGGCCCGCCACAGCTTATGCAGCTCGCCCGGCAGGCCGCCGGCGGCGCCGAGCACCACGTCGCTCGGCCGCGCCTGACGCTGCACGACACCGACAACCTGGGCATCGGACGGCAGTTCGTTCCCCTGCTCGACCGGCGCCGCCGTATAGGTCTCGGCGGTTCTGAGCCAGGCTGCCTTGGCCTCAGCCGCCCGCGCGGTCCACTCCGAGGGCGCCTTCCAGCCGCCCAGCGCCGTGCCCAACTCGCCCAGCCCCGCGCGGGCATCGGCGATGAGCGGCTGGCCATTGTGCTTGGCCGCGTCGAAAAGTTGTGTGTTGAGGCCGAGAATGCGCCGCCCTTCGCCCTGGAACAGCGCCCAGGAGCCGGTGGTGAAATCCTGTAGCCGCGAGCCAATGGCGAAGATGACATCCGCATCGGCGGCAAGCTCATTGGCCGCCCCCGTGCCGGTCACGCCGATGGCGCCCATATTCATCGGGTGCGCGGTCGCCAGCGATGACTTCCCGGCCTGGGTCTCGCCCACCGGAATGCCATGGGTTTCGGCGAAGGCCGCGAGTTCGCGCTCGGCCTGCGAATAGAGTGTGCCGCCGCCGCAGACGATGAAGGGGCGTTTGGCTTCGCGCAGCAAGGCCGTGGCTGCGGCCAACTCCTCCGTATCCGGGCGCGGGCGGCGCGGCGCCCAGATGCGCTCCTCGAAGAAAAACGCGGGGAAGTCAAAGGCCTCGGCCTGCACGTCCTGACAGAGGCCGAGCGTGACGGGGCCGCATTCGGCGGGGTCCGTCAGCACCTCCATCGCACGGGCGAAGGCCGGGATGATCTGCTCGGGCCGCGTGATACGGTCGAAATAGCGGGAGACGGGCCGAAAGGCGTCATTCGCGCTGACCGTACCGTCCTGCCAATCCTCGACCTGCTGCAACACCGGGTCGGGGCGGCGCGTGGCGAAGACATCGCCGGGCAGCAGCAGCAGCGGCAGCCGGTTGACATGCGCGAGCGCCGCCGCCGTCACAAGATTGAGCGCGCCCGGCCCGATAGAGGTGGTGCAGGCCATCACCCGGCGCCGGCGCAGCGCCTTGGTATAGGCGATGGCGGCATGGGCCATGGCCTGCTCGTTATGCGCGCGATAGGTCGGCAGCCTGTCACGGACGCCGTGCAGGGCCTCGCCCATGCCCGCGACATTGCCATGGCCGAAGATCGCCCAGACGCCGCCGAAGAAGGGCACCGCCTGGCCATCCACCACCGTTTTCTGCGCGGCCATGGCGCGGACCAGGGCCTGAGCCATTGTGAGCCGGATTTTGCGCATCGCGAGCATGTCTCGTTCTCTTTCTATGCGTCAGGGCGTCAGGCGGCTTTGGTGCCGCGCGCGTCAGTCCAGGCGGTGACGAGGCGCGCGAAGCGGTCCGCCATCTGGTCCACCGCCTCGGCATCCGAGATCTTGCCTCCAAGCCAGGCGCGGGCCGGATCTATATGGATCGTGCGGCCGACAGCGAAACCCTTCACGACCGGCACCCCCGCGCAGGCGCGGAAGGATTCCGCGAGATCCTCGAAGGGCGCTTCCAGCCCCAGCACCATCACGCCCCGGCAATACTCGTCGTTGCGCTGCACGGTCTCGCTGATCGCGGCCCAGGCGGCGGCACCTTTCTGCGGCTCCAGCTTCCACCAGTCGGGCTTTATCCCGATGTCGTAGATGCGCTGGATGACGCGCGGAATCGTGTCATCCTGCAAGGTGCCGTGCTTGCCGGCGATGATCTCGACCAGCAGGTCACGGCCGAGCGTGCGGCAGGCATCATAGGCGCGCAGCAGCTCCCGCTCCTGCCGCAGCCGCAGCTCCTCCGGATCGTCCGGGTGATAGAAGCAGAGGCATTTGATGACCTGGCTCGTCGGCCATTCGATAAGATGCGTGCCGAGGCTGCCGCCATATTCAAAGTCGAGCGGGCGGGAACCGGTCAGCTCCACCGGCCGCGCAACCCAGAGCTTGTGGTCGGCGGCGCGGAACAGCGCCTCCCGCCCGTAGCGGCCATCGATGAACATGCCGAAGCCGAGCCGCCCGTCGGCGACGCGCGCGGCGGCCTGCACGGCCAGCACTTTGAAATCGCTGATGCGCTCGAAAGGCGCGCCGACCTCGCGGGCGACCGCCTCAAGCTGTATCCGGTGATCGATGGCGAGCGCCATGATGCCCGGCGGGCTCGCCGGCCGCGTCGTCGCCCAATGGACATGGTTGATCGCCTGGTCATGCCGCAGGGCATGGTGCCGGCTACCATTGGCGAGGAAGAATTGCAGTTCCGGGAAGGTCGGGATTTCCGGCGAGCAGAGCAGCCGGGAAACGGCGAAGGCGCCGCAGGCATTGGCATAGGCGCAGCAGGTTTCCAGCGGCTCATCCCGCATCCAGCCGCGCAGGAAGCCCGACATGAAGGAATCGCCGGCGCCGAGGACGTTGTAGACCTCGACCGGAAAGCCCGGCCCCCTCACCCCGTCATCCAGACTGTGCGGAATCGCGCCCGGAAAAACGACGCAACCCATGGGGCCGCGCTTGCAGACGATCGTGGCCGTGGATTTCTCGCGGATATTGCGGATGGCCTGCACCGTGTCCTCAGACCCGCCGGCCGCATGCAGCTCCTCCTCGGTGCCGACGATGAGGTCGCATTGCGCGAGCACGGGCGCCAGATGGGCGGTGACGGCGTCGGAGCGGATGTAGCGGGATTCGCCCGCATCGTGGCCGGCAAGCCCCCAGAGGTTCGGGCGGTAATCGACATCGAAGATGACGCGGCGGCCATGCTTTTTGGCAAACCGGATCGCCTTGTGCTGCGCGGCGGCGGTGCCCGGCTGGGCGAAATGCGTGCCCGTCACCACCACGGCGGCAGCCGAGGCGATGAAATCCTCGTTCACGTCATCCTCGCACAGCGCCATATCCGCGCAGTTGTCGCGATAGAAGATGAGCGGAAAAGTGTGGCTGTCGCGCACGCCCAGGATGACGAGCGCGGTCAGCCGATGGTTGTCGGTGACGACGCCCGCGGTCTCAACGCCCTCGCGCGCCAGCTGTTCCAGGATGAAACGGCCGACCTGCTCGTCCCCCACCCGGGTCAGGAGCGCGGATTTCAAGCCAAGACGGGCGGTGCCCACGGCGATATTCGCCGGGCAACCGCCGATGGCCTTGCTGAAAGAACCCATATCTTCGAGCCGGCCGCCGATCTGTTGACCGTAAAGGTCGAGCGAACAGCGGCCGATCGTGATGAGATCGAGCGTGGGTGCGGCCATGGGGAACCCCTTATCCTTGTCTGGGCGCGCCCATCCGGCAGGCGGGGAGTGTACGAGTCAGCCGGGAAGGACGTTTCCTGATTGCGGTTTCAGACCGCCTTTGCTTAAAACAAATAAAATCACTGTTCCAAATTTCTGTCAATGCGGTCCATTTGTTCTTTTTTGCGTTCCTCCCTCTGAGCGACCCGAACCGGCCGCAAATCTCCCGACCTCTGGCTGGCGGTGCCGACCGCGAGCGTGGTCGCCAGCGCGAAGCTCGCCGAGAGGGAGCGGAAGCCGGAATAGTCAGCTTCGGCCACCTCCAGCCAGACATGGGCGACCTGGACCAAAGGCGAAAAGGGCGAGTCAGTGATGCCGACGACCGGCACCCCCCGCTCGAACGCGGCGCGGGCGGAGGCAAGCGTCTCCCCCGCATAGGGCGTGAAGCTCACCGCGAGCAGGGCATCCTCGGCGCCGATGAGATCGGCCTGGCGGGAGCCGAGGCCGCCGAGCTGGTCGATGAGATCGCATCGCGCGCCGAGCTTTTGCAGGGCGTAGGTGAGGTAGACCGCGACCGGAAAGGCCCGGCGGACGCCGATGACGTGAATGGTATGGGCGCGGGCCAGCCGATCCACCGCCTGCTCCAAAGCCTCCACATCCACGCTCTGGCGAAAATCCCGGGCGGAGACGCAGGAGGCCTCGACCAGCCCGCCCAGCAGGCTGAGCACATCGCTGCCATGGGCGCCGTCATGCAGCACCTCCAGCCGCGTATTGTAGTCGGGCCAGCGGTCACGCGCATAGGATTGGAAGACGAGTTGCAGGTGGGAGAAGCCCGAATAGCCCAATGCCTGGGCGAAGCGGATCATGGTGGAGGGCTGGACCGACGCCTTGCGCGCCAGCTCGGCGACGCGGCCGAAGGCGATCTCCTGCGGGTGGCGGATGGCGAAATCCGCGACCTGCACAAGGCGTTTGGGCAAATGCTCCCGCCGTTCCAGGATCAGCGCCCTGAGTTCGCGGAAATCGCGTGGCGCCGAGGCGATATCCGCGCCCTCGGCATCCATCGTGGCGTCTTCTTCGGCGTCCGACTGCGCCTGCGGCATTTGGCCGCCGTCTTCCATGTCCATCCGTTTCATCCCCCGTTGACAACAGATAGCCCAAATGGAATATCCCTTCCATATCTTCCGATAAGAAATAAAAACGCTCTAGAGCGTGATTGGCTCGCATTCGCTCACCATCCCGCTCTCGCTCTCTGTTTGATCGCGTGATTCAGACCTCCGGGGTGTTCCTCCCCCTCGGTCATCACGCTCTAAGCGCCGCCGGGGGCCATGGCGGCTCGATGCGCGGACCAACGCCGCACGGAATGACACAACCGCCCCACGGCGCTTTATACTCTTAGGAAAGAACGACCCATGATCCGCTTCTCCGTCCTCGGCTGCGGCCGTATCGGCACCATGCATGCCCGCAACCTCGCCCGCCATCCGCAGGCGAGCCTGACCTCGGTCTTCGATGTTTTCACCCGCGCCTCCGACGCGATGGCGGCCGAGCTGGGTGTGAAGGCCGCCGCCTCCATCGATGAGGTGCTGGCCGACCCCGAGGTGGACGCCGTGCTGATCGCGACCAGCACCGACACCCATGTCGATCTCATCACCGCCGCCGCCAAGGCCGGCAAGGCGATCCTCTGCGAAAAGCCGATCGCGCTCGACATGGCTCGTGTCGACGCAGTGCTGGGACGAGATCTCCGGGCTGAACGCGACCGTAATGATCGGCTTCAACCGCCGCTTCGACCCGTCCTTCCGCGCGGTGCATGACCGGGTGACGGCAGGCGAGATCGGCCGGCTGGAGCAGATCGTCATCACCAGCCGCGACCCCGCCCCGCCGCCGATCGGCTATATCAACGTCTCCGGCGGGCTATTCCGCGACATGACGATTCATGACTTCGATCTGGCCCGCTATTTCGCTGGCGAAATCGTCGAGGTTCAAGCCTTTGGCGCCAACCTTGTCGACCCGGCGATCCAGGCCGCCGGCGATATCGACGCGGCGATGGTGACGCTGCGGGCGGCCTCGGGCGCGCTGATCCATATTAACAACAGCCGCCGCTGCGCCTATGGCTATGACCAGCGGCTCGAGGTTTTCGGCGAGAAGGGCATGTTGCTTGCCGGCAACAAAACGGCGACGACCGTCCAGTCCTTTTCCGGCGCCGGCACAGCTCAGGGCGACGTGGTGCTGCCCTTCTTCATCGAGCGCTACGCCGAGGCCTATGCCAATGAGGTCGCTCATTTCGTCGAGAGCGTCGCGGCCGGCACGACGCCGCTGACAAGCTTCAATGACGGTGCCGAGGCGCTGCGCCTCGCCGATGCGGCGCTCGAAAGCCTCAAGACCGGCCGGGCGGTCAAACTCGGCTGAGTCATCCCCCTGCCCGCGCGGATGCCGCGCGGGCAGGGGCACAACAAATCGTAACAAACGGTTACGTAATGTATCGCCTGGCACCAAGTTCCGCTGGCAAATCTAAACGAAAACTCAGCAACAGTATAATTCTGTGGATGAATCGAATTCTCCACGGTCCTGCATTAGAGTTTCCCGTGGACATCTTTTGGAGGCCCGGCCCAGGCGCATCCTTGCCAAGCACCGCCCCGCCGTTTGACCCCGCGCGCTACCGGATGGACGCGGGCGGCCGCACCATCTCGAAAAGGCTCGTGACCTCGGTATAGTCACCGCGATAGCCGCAGCGGCCAAGCGGGCGGGCAGCCGCCGTATCGAAAATGCCCTCCTTGAGGAAGGCCGAGTCGATATGCACGCCGACGATCTGGCCGATGACCATGTAATTCGATGACTCAACTCCACCGAGGCCCTGGAGACGCTGGATGGACACGCATTTGCATTCCAGCGCCGCCGGCGCCTGAGCGACGCGGGGCGGCGCCACGAGAATCGAGGGCGCCTTTTCGAGCTTGGCCAGCGCCATCTCGTCGATCGCGGCCGGCACGGCGGCCGAGCTGATGTTCATCGGCTCCGCCAAAAACCGCACGGCGAGGTTGGCGACAAACTCCCCGGTCTCGGAGACGTTGCGCACGCTATCCTTCCAGCCGGTGCTGCTGAACATGAGCATCGGCGGATCGTCCGAGATCATGTTGAAGAAGCTGTAGGGTGCGAGGTTGACCACGCCCTCCGCGCTGAGGCTGCTGATCCAGCCGATCGGCCGGGGGGCGACGATGGCCTTCAGCGGGTCGTGCCGCAGCCTGTGGCCGGCCGGCGGCTCATAGAAATGCGTCTCCGTCATGCTGTCATCCTCCCGCGAGACGGTCCGCTGGTATCCTGTTTCCCGCGAATCGCCTATCACGATGGATCATGGCCGGTGCGCTCTCCCACCTTCGTGTTCTCGACCTCTCGCGCGTGCTTGCCGGCCCCTGGGCCGGCCAGTTGCTCGGCGACCTCGGCGCCGATGTGATCAAGATCGAGCGTCCCGTGGCGGGGGACGATACGCGCGGCTGGGGTCCGCCCTTTCTGCGTGACGCGGCGGGGGCGGAAACCCGGGACGCCGCCTATTTCCTCTGCGCTAACCGCAACAAGCAATCCGTGACGATCGACTTTACCCGGCCGGAAGGCCGGGCGCTGATCACGGCGCTGGCGCGGGAGAGCGACATCGTCATCGAGAACTTCAAGCGTGGCGGCCTCGCCGCTTATGGGCTCGATTACGCGGCCCTCAGCGCCGTCAATCCGGGGCTGATCTACTGTTCCATTACCGGCTTCGGGCAAACCGGCCCCTATGCCGACCGCGCCGGCTACGACTTCCTGATCCAAGGGATGGGCGGGCTGATGAGCATCACCGGCCGGCGGGATGGGGAAGCCGGTGCCGGCCCGCAGAAGGTCGGCGTGGCGGTGACGGACATTCTCACCGGCCTCTATGCCTGCAACGCCATCCTGGCGGCCGTCGCCCATCGCGCCGTCTCCGGTACCGGCCAGTATATCGACCTGGCATTGCTGGATGTGCAGATCGCCAGCCTGGCGAACCAGACCATGAACTACCTGACGACGGGCTCGGCCCCGGTGCGGATGGGCAATGCCCATCCCAATATCGTGCCCTATCAGGATTTCCCGACCGCCGATGGCGCGATGATTCTGGCGGTCGGCAATGACTCCCAATTCGCCAAGCTCGCCACGGTCGCCGGACATCCTGGCTGGGCGGCCGCCCCCCTCTTCGCCACCAACAAGGCGCGCGTCGCGAACCGGGAGGCTTTCGTGGCGGCCTTCACCGCGGTCTCCGTCACCCGCACGACGCGGGCGTGGATCGCGGCGCTGGAAGCGGCGGGTGTCCCCTGCGGGCCGATCAACACCCTCGCCGATGTCTTCGCCGACCCCCAGGTCGTGGCGCGGGGGATGGAGATACGGATGGAGCATGCGGCCGGCGTCTCCGTCCCGCTGGTCGCCAATCCGATCCGCATGTCGGAAACGCCACCGGAATACCGGACCGCACCGCCGACGCTCGGGCAGCATACCCGCACGGTCCTGGCGGAAAGGCTGGGGCTGGACGAGGCGGCGATCGCCGCCCTCGCCGACCAGGGCGTCATCTGAACCCCCGGGTTGTTGAGGCTACTGGAACAGAACCCAGCTCGGCACATCATCGATCACCGCGCTGCACCCGTGGATCTGGGATGCGGAGAGCCCGACGAAGGTTGCCACCTCGCTATTGCCATTGCCCGGCGCGATGATGACGGAGGCGCCGGTATAACCCCCCGCTCCACCGCTGTCCTGGACGCTGATCCTGGACAGGCCGGGAATGTAGCCGAAGATGATATCCTCATCCGCGCCGTGGAAATTCTCCAGAAAGTCCCAGGTCGCGCCGGCGACATAACCGTTCTGGACGAATGTCGTCGCCCCGTTGCCGCCATCGGTTTCGATATTCGCCCCCGTGCCGCCGTCCAGCACGCTAATACCAGTGCCCGCCCCTGTCAGAACGTCATTGCCGGAACCCGTGGCGATCAGCGGATCGGTCGCGCCAACCGCCGATACCTGAACGTTGTCGGAGCCGTTGTACGAGAAGGCGTTGCCATGGGCGAGAAAACTTAAGGGGCCATCATAGCTGTTCGCCGTTATCGCAGCAGTCGCGCCGCCCTCGGTCGTATCGGCCAGGGAGAAGAGCGCGGGCGGCGGCACGGCCGAGGCCGGCAGCGCCGAGGCGGCCGTAGCGGGATAGAGCGCCTGCACCCCGGCAAGATCGGTCGCGTCGAAGCTTCTGTTCTGAACGCCGAGAACCGCATTCTCGATCGAATTGGGGTCGCTATTGTCGGCGAAGCCCAGAACATGCCCGATCTCATGGATCGCGAGCTGCTCCAGGGTCGCATCCTGATTCTCGCTGCCGCTGAGCAGATAGTACAGCTGCCCCTCGGTATCCTCGACCAAGGGAATCTGTGACGGATCTTCGAGCCTGATATAGGCGGAGGTCGGATCGGTGATGCCATTGGCCCCGAAGCTCAAGGTCGTCAGGCCGAGAACGCCCGCCGTTGTCAGATTATCGGCATAGCCGATACGAATATTCGCGACCGAACCGTCCGGCTCCTCGACGAAGGAAATCCCCGAGAGTTGGGTCCATGCGGCGAAGGCATCGGCGATGACAGCTCTCTGCGCAGGGTTAGTGATCTCCGCCGTCAGCGGGTTTCCATTCACCGGGCCTGTGGCAAAGCTGTATGTGATCGTGGTGGTGCCTGCGGGCCATGTGTTTCCGACAAGCGCGTAGGATGCCATGCAAGCTCCCGCAACAAACTGAGGGCGCTCTCATATAGAGGAAACATTCCCCAATCCTTTGCCTCAAACTAACGAACTCTGACGCTGTCGGTTTTACCGTGAGCGCTCGTGTCACGCGGTGTTCCCACGCCGGCAATTATGCGAAACTTGTGCAACGCGGCATCAGGAGACCGATATGACCGACCTCCCCATCATCGACGTCTCCGGCCTCCGTTCACCCGAAATGGCTGACCGGCAGGCCGTCGCGCGGAGCATCGGGGACGCCTGCCGCAATACCGGCTTCTTCTATGTCTCCGGCCACGGTGTCCCCGCCCCGGTCACGTCCGGCGTCTTCGCGGCCGCCCACGCGCTTTTCGCGCTCCCCGATGCGGCCAAGGCCGAACTTTCCATCAAACGCTCCCCGCATAATCGCGGCTATGTCGGTATCGCGGGCGAACGGCTGGATGAAACGGCCTCGCCCGACCAGAAGGAAGCTTTCAATATCGGCCTCGACCTGCCCGCCGATGACCCCGAGGTGCTGGCCGGCAAGCCCTATCGCGGCGTGAATCTGTGGCCGGATCTGCCAGGCTGGCGGGATCGCGTGCTGGCCTATTACGATGCCTGCATGGCGTTGCAACTCGATATCCATCGCGGCTTCGCGCTCGACCTCGGCATCGCTGAGGACTTCTTCGCGGACAAGATGGATCGCCCTATCGCGACGCTGCGGTTGCTGCACTACCCCGCCGGGATCGCGACCGAGGGCGCCGAGATCGGCGCCGGGCACCATACCGACTACGGCAACCTTACGATCCTGGCGACGGACGGCGTGGCCGGGCTGCAGGTGCGCCGCCGCGACGGCGCCTGGCTGGACGCGCCCCATGTCGACGGCGCCTTCGTCTGCAATATCGGCGACTGCCTGATGCGCTGGACCAACGACGTCTATGTCTCGACCCCGCATCGGGTTCTCCGGCCGAAAGCGGAACGCTATTCCGTCGCCTTCTTCGCCGATGCCAACCCCGACGCGCTGGTGGCGGTGCTGCCCGGCTGCGTGCCGCCGGGCGAGGCGCCGCGCTACGCCCCCATCCTCTGCGCGGACCATCTCCGCGCGCGCCTGACGGCGACCTATGACCATCTTAGAGCGTGATTGGTTCGCCTGTCGCTCACCATCCCGCTCTATCTCTTCGTTTGATCGCGTGATTCAGACCTTCGGTTAGTCCACCTACGGTCATCACGCTCTAAAGCCGGGGCATAGACCTCCGGTCGCCACGTCCTGCTGCGCGTTTGCGCGGCAACCGCTTCAAAAAGCGGCACCGCAAGCCGCAAACAGGGCTATCGCTCGTTTCAGACATCACAATTTATTTCCGACACCCTAATCCGCATCGCAAAGTCACGCCTCGTTCAGTATATCCTTTGCGACATCGTCCTAAGGTTTCCCCAGATGGGATATAACGATATGTAAATGATTATGTTTCAACAGGTTGTGACTGCGCTTTCTATATTCCGTCTTCGCATCTTTTTGCGCTGATATCCTGGACGCCGGCCGCTTTCCGCCGCCGCGCCGGGACAAGTCGCGACCCGCGACAGGCCCCGCTATTCCTTCCCTGTCGCGCATGCCCGAACGCCGTTATTCCGCGTCCCACCGCCGCTGATCCGTTCAGCGGCGACCGGCAAGCATGTGTTGCGCTGATCGTGCCATTCGACATCTGGACGAGGCCGCCGGCACCCGTCGTGCCCCGAACGGCGGATCGCGCAACAGGTGTTTTCATGTTGCACTGTCATTACGATGTTATTTCACCAGATCCTGTCTAAAATCCACTGATTTTATCGACATAGGTTTCAAGACAACGTCACGCAAAAAATCATCGTGCGCATGCGTGTCGTTTTTGGGTTGACTCGAATCACAACGTAACGCATTTCACTTGTCACGTTCTCCTGATCGGGAACGTGACTTGAAGATAGTCCAGTTGCCTGAAGGGTCTTCCATCTGGCAATCGGATAGTGTGCGCAACAGAAGGTTCCGGCATTCCGCCGCGACATTCGGTTGCTCGATCGCCGCTCATCGAGCCGATCGGGCCCAACAGCCGTTTGTCACAGATCATATCATGAAGAGATAGAATTTCCGTTGATCGGAGATTTCTCATCTTGTTTCGGGAGATTGGTTCATGTCCACAACGGTCATGCGGGCAGCCGCGTTCATCGACACGCTCGGGGTGAACACGCATATTCCATATACGGATGGTGGCTACGCGAATATTTCCAACGTCATCGCCGACATAAAATATCTGGGCGTCGATCAGGTGCGGGACGGCATCAGTGACGGCTCCGGCGGCTCCGCGCCGATTTCAAGTTACATCGCGGTCGCCAAGGCCGGCGTGCATTTCACCTTCAACATCAACGCGACGACTACCGCCGGTCTCCAGGCGAGCATTGCGCTCGTCAATCAGGTGGCGGAAGCGGTGCCCGGCAGTGTCACCGCCGTCGAAGGGCCGAACGAAATCAACAACTGGCCTGTTACCTATAACGGCGTCGGCGGCTTGCAGGGCGCGCTCAACATGCAAAGCGCGATCTATTCCATGGTCCATTCCGACGCCGACCTGAAAGGCGTCGCGGTCGATTATTTCACGGGCTACAACGCGGGCAGCGTGGCGGTCGGCCCTAATCCGGCGACGACACCGGGCCTCGCCGATTACGACACGCAGCATCCTTACCCGAATAATGGGGGTCCGCCCGAGGAATGGGTGAACCGCACCCAGGCGCTCGGCAACGAAACGCCGGCGACCGGCCCCGCCGTCTATACGGAGACCGGCTACAGCACCAACGGCGGCACGACAGGCGATGTCAACCAGAGCGTGCAGGCGCGCTATACGCTCGACCTGCTCATGGATGATGCGAAGAACGGCATCGCGCATACCGATCTCTACCAGCTGATGGATGCCTACAAGCCGGGCTCGCCACAGGGCGACGACGGTTTCGGCCTGTTCGACTACAATAACGACGCGAAAGAAGCCGCCACCGCGATCCACAACCTGACCACGATTCTGGCCGATACAGGCACGAACGCGAATACCTTCACGACCAAGGCTGCGGACTACTCCATCACCGGGCTGCCCTCCACCGGCAACAGCCTGGAGATCCAGAAGTCGGATGGCGCGTCGGATATCGTGGTTTGGAATGAGCCCAAGATCTGGAACGAATCCACGGGCACGCAGATCACCGCGCCCACGCAGAATGTGACGGTCAACCTCGGCGCGACCTATGAGACCGTGAAGGTCTTCGACCCGTTGAGCAGCAGCAGCCCGATCGAAACGCTCTCGAATGTCAGCAGTGTCTCGCTCGGCCTCACCGATCATCCCCTGATCGTGGAGACAGAACCGAAAACGACCGGTTCATCGACCTCGACAGGCAGTTCCTCCTCGGGCAGCGGCACGACGACGACAAGCAGCAGCGGCTCGGGTTCGGATACGATCGCACTCAACGTCTCCCAGGATGCTTGGGAGGGGAATGCCGAGTTTACCGTCAAGGTGAACGGCCAGCAGGTCGGCGGGGATTATTCGGCCTCCGCGCTGCATGCCTCCGGTGACGCCGGAACCGTCCTGCTCAAGGGCGATTGGGGTTCGGGCGTCAATGATGTGGATGTAAGCTTCATCAATGACGCCTATGGCGGCTCGTCCAGCGAGGACCGCAACCTCTACGTCAATTCCATTTCGGAAAATGGCGTGACCTATGCCGGCACCAGCGCGACGCTGGACAGCAACGGCAGCAAGGATTTCGCCGTGGGCGGCTCCACGCCCACCGAAGCAGCACCGGCCGAACTCGCTCACCCTCACCTTGTCGGAGGATGCGTGGAAGGGCGATGCCCAATTCGTGCTCTATGTCGACGGCAAGGCGGTGACGACGCCGGCAGTGGTGTCGGCGCTTCACGACGCCAGTAAGACGCAAAGCTTCACCTTCACCGGGAACTGGGGCGCCGGCTCGCACACCATCGGCGTCGGCTTCGTCAATGACGCCTATGGCGGGTCGGCCAGCGAAGACCGCAACCTCTATATCCAGGGCGTCGCCGTCAACGGTTCGGATATCTTCAGCGGCGTGAAGGCGCAGGACAGCAACGGCATCTCGAACTTCACGGTGACGACGAATCACTGAACCGCTGCGCCCCATCCCCGGCGGGCGTCGGCCATCGCCCGTCGGGGGCTGAAGACACCCTCAATTCGCGACCAAAACCTGCATCCGCTGGCCGGCGGCACGGCCGATGCCGAATTCGATCGCCTGCCCGTGCTCATCCTGGTTCACGGTCTCCATCACCAGCACCGGCACATCGGCACGCTGGCGCAGCAGAACCGCCTCCTCGGGCGTCGGCATCCGTGTCCACAACCGCGTGTTGCGCCGCGTGTAGTCGGCCACGCCGAAGGCCCGCAGGGCTGCGGTGATCGAATTCGTCTCCCGGAAGACCGCGTCGATGCCCTGAAATCGCGGCAGCGGCAGGTGGGAGGTGGTGACGCTCACCGGCAAGCCATCCGCGCGGCGCAGAATCTCCAGCACCGCCACCGGCGTCCCTTCCGGCAGGCCCAAAGCCTCGGCGACCTCGGCCGGGCTCGGGCTTTCCCGCGCCGCCAGAAGCTCGCCATCGGCGATCAGGCTCTGGCGGGACAGGATTTCGCTGAACCGCGTCCGCGCGCCGATCGGGTATTCCAGCATAGGCGCCGGGCGCACGAAGGTGCCGCGCCCGTGCTGGACACTGACGAGACCGGCGGTGGACAGCGCGCCGATCGCCTGGCGCAGGGTGTGACGGTTGACGCCGAAGCGCTGGGCAAGCGCCGTCTCGGTCGGCATGCGTGCGCCGGGCTGGATACTCCCGGAGCCGATCTCGGCCGCCAGCACTTCGGCGATCCTTTGCCACATCACCACGCGGGGCGAACGCATAGCCTCTCCTGGAGCAGCGATTCCGGGAGCGGGTGACGTCCCGCCCGGCTTTCCAAGCGGCTAAGCCACACCGGCTGCAAAAACAACCGTCTAGAGCGGGATGGGTTCGCATCACCTCACCCTCCCGCTCTATTTTTGATTAAGAGCGCAAATCTTCGGATCAGGTGATTCCACCTGATCCGATATTGCTCAAGAGCGCGATGGCCGAAGCTGAGATCGCCGAAGGTCTGAGTGGCGCCGCTACGCCAGGTGTTTACGGAAGAAGTCCAGGCTGCGGCTCTGGGCCAGATCGAAGCTTTTCTGGTCGAAGCTCCCCCGCTGTTCGCAGCCGAAGCCGTGACCGGCGCCCTCATAGACAAAGACCTCCACGCCCGGCTGGGCGGCGCGGATGGCATCGACATCGGCGAGCGGGATACCGTGATCCTCGGCCCCGAAATGCAGCTGCACCGGGCAGTTGGGCGTGGCGGTTTTCGTGGCGCTGATGCCGCCGCCGTACCAGCCCGCCGCCGCCCTGAAGCTGTGGCTTTGGGTGGCGCCCCACCAGGCGATGGTGCCGCCCCAGCAATAGCCGATGATGCCGGTAGCCGCCGTGCCGAGGGCCGCCACGGCCGCCTCGATATCCAGCATCACCTGCGCGTCGGTGACGCGGGCGCGGAGTGCGATACCGGCCTGGACATCCTCCGCCGTGTAGCCAAGCTCCACATCCTTCTCCGCCCGGTCAAACAAAGCGGGGCAGATCACGGCGAATCCAGCCGCCGCCAGGGCATCGCTCGCGAAACGCATATGGCTGTTGACGCCAAAAATCTCCTGCACGACGACAAGACCCCTCGTGGCGTCCTCGGGCCCGGCCCGATACGCGGAGAACTCATGGCCGTCGGCGGCCGTCAGCTTGATCATGCTCATGATTGGCTCTTTTTTTCAGGCAGGGATGGCGAAGCGCGCGAAGGACATCGCGAGCGCCGCATAGATATCCCGCTTGAAGCCGACCGCAAGTGACGGAAGGTTGACGAGTTCCTCCCACCGCCAGGCATCGAATTCCGGATGCGGGTCGAGGTCGAGCCGGATATCCGCATCCGCCCCCGTGAACCGAAGCGCGAACCAGCGCTGCCGCTGGCCCCGGTATTTGCCGCCGAGCGCGCGGCCGAGCAGCTCGGGCGGCAAGTCATATTGCAGCCAGTCGGGATGCTCGCCGATGATCTCGGCCTTGTCGGTGCCGATTTCCTCGCCGAGCTCACGGAAGATGGCGACCCGTGGGTCCTCGGCGGGATCGATGCCGCCCTGGGGCAGCTGCCAGCCGCCCGCCGGCCCCTCGGCATTGGGGAAATCGGCGCGGCGCGCGACGAAGATACGCCCCTGCCGGTTGAACAGCACCGCGCCCACATTCGGCCGGTAGGGCATATCCTCGGCGCCCATGGGATGCGTGCTCAGTTCGATGCGCTCTTGTCGCCCGGCATCGCGTCCACGACCTTGATCGCCTCCTGCAACTGGAAGTCGGTCGAGGGCTTGGTGGGGTCGAACTTCGCCCAGCCGGCCGGCGGTGACTTCGGGATTTCCTTGGCGATCGGCGGGATATCGTTACGCGGCGGCAGCGGCGGCAGCTGCTTGCTGTTCGGGTTCAGCATCGCATGCTGCAAATCGCTCTCCCGCAGCGGCGGCAAGGTATTGTCCGCGCTGTCCGAGGAGGCGACGACGATATCCGGCGTGATGCCGAGATCCTGGATGGAACGGCCCGACGGCGTGAAGTAGCGCGCCGTCGTCAACCGCATCGCGCTGTTGTCGGGCAGCGGAATCACGGTCTGCACAGAGCCCTTGCCGAAGCTGCGCTCACCAAGGACGATCGCCCGCCGGTTGTCTTGCAGCGCGCCCGAGACGATCTCGCTGGCCGAGGCGGAGCCCGGGTTGATCAGCACGACCATCGGCGCGTTGCCGACCAGATCGCCATCGGGCTTGGCGCTCCAGACCTCGCTATCCTCGGGGTGGCGCGCCCGGGTGGAGACGATCTCGCCCGTGTTCATAAAGTCGTTCGCGACAGCCACCGCCTGATCCAGCAGGCCGCCGGGGTTGTTGCGCAGATCGAGGATGTAGCCGTGGATATGGCCATGTGACTCGTTGTCGAGCTTGGCGATCGCGTCGCGGATGCCCTGGTCGGCATTCTCGCTGAAGACCGAGAGGCGGATATACCCGACATCGCCATAAAGCGCCGAGTGAACGGAGGGAACGTTGATGACCTCCCGCGTCAGCGTCAGCACGACCGGCTTCGGCTTGTCCGCCTGCTTGATGGTCAGCGCGATGGTGGAGCCCGGGGCGCCGCGCATCTCATCCACAGCGGTATCGAGCGACAGACCCTCGACCGACTTGCCGTTGATCTCGATGATCAGGTCGTTCGGCTTGATATCGGCGCGGGCGGCAGGCGTGCCGTCGATCGGGCTGATCACCTTGATGAAGCCGTCTTCCTGCGTGACCTCCAGCCCCAGCCCGCCGAACTCACCGTCCGTCTGGGCCTGCATGTCGCGGTATTCTTCGGCGTTCATATAGGCGCTGTGCGGGTCGAGCCCGGCGAGCATGCCGTTGATGGCATTCTCGACCAGCGACTGGTCGTTCACCGGCACCACGTAGTCGGCCTTCACACGCTCGAACACATCCCCGAAGAGACTGAGCAGCTGGTAGGTGCCGGCGCCGTTATCCTCGGCGGCGATGGCATGGGTGATGCCGAGGCCGCCACCGAAACGGTGGAGCAAGACATCTGAAACGGGAGCCAAAGCCAGACCGGCGATGAAAGCCGTACCGATCAGCAAACCAGAGCGAAACTTCATCCGAACGTTCCTATAGCCGCCCCGAATGCCGACATGGCTTCGGGCGCGGTGTTCGAGGGGGCAGGAATCAACGATACATGATCGCCATTGTGTGAAGGAACCACTTCATCAATCAACCCTGAGCGTGCAGCCATGGCGCAGGATTCACCGGGGCCCCATTTAAACGTAATTCGAGGTAAAGTTTTGGGCGGTCCGCCGGCTGGCTGGGGTTCCACCCGGCCATGATGCCGACGGGCTCGCCGGACTGCAAATGCTGCCCGACGGTCACGTCCAGCCGGTCGAGGCCAGCCAGAACGAAGTCATAGCCACCCCCGCAGTCCAGAATCACCAGCAGACCATAGCTGTGAAACGGGCTGCCGAACACCACGCCGCCGGCGCAGGGGGCAACGACCCGCGCGCCCGGTGGGGTCTGGTATGAAATCCCGGTCGCCGGCCCCGCCGGGGTCGGATCGCCCCAGGACCGCACGACCTGACCCACCACGGGCGCCGTCAGCCCGCCATTCGCGGTGCCGAGACCGGCGCCGCTCGGCGCCGCCAGCTCCGCTTCCCGCTGCGCATCGGCGGCGGCGGCGGCCACACGGCCCTGCCGGGCGGCTCGGCGGGCCAGCCGGGCGGCCCGCGCCAGCGCCTCCCGATGCGCCTCGGCGATCTTCGCCAGCGCCTCCTCCAAAGTCTGGCTCCGCGCCGCATCGAGTGCCGCGGCCTGGTCGGCGGCGGCGGCCGCATCCTCCGCACTCTGCCGGCTGGCGGCGGCGCTCGCGATCTCCGCGTCAAGCACCGCGCCCTGCTGCGCCTGCACGGCCTCGGCCTGCTCCAGCGCCGGCGTCGCGGCGGCCATGGCCGCCGTCAGCGCGTCGAGCTGGTCCTGCTCCTGCTTGAGCTGCTGAGCTTGCCGCCCGATCTCCCGCGACAGGCCGCGCAGCACCAGCACACCGCGCAGCGTGTCCTTCGGCGTGGCGGGCACGGCGAGGAGCGTTTCGGAGGGGAAGAGCGCCAGCCGCTCGATCAGCGGCAGCAGCGGGGCGAAGGCAGCGGCGCGCGCCAGCAAGGCCGCCGCCACGGCCTTCTTCCGCGCCGCCAAATCCGCCATGCGGTCAGCGGCGGCGGCGGTCGCCTCATCGGCCTGGCGCAGCTTCGCCGCAGTCTCGATTCGCTGCTGAGCCAGCGCCGCCTGCATCGCGGCGATCGCGGCGACGCGCGCCCGGGCGGCGGCGGCCTCGCCCTCATGCAGGGCCTGCTGCGCCTGCAACCGCCGCAGCGCGGGAGAGGACGGGGGCGCGGGCGTGTCCGCGAAGGCCGGCGCGATGAAACACAGGCTCGCCAGCAGCGCAAACCGCGCCGTTATCGCGCCCCCGGTCATCAGGCTCTAATCGGTTGCGGCAGAAGCCAGGCTCCGCAGCAGGCTGACGCCGGTCATCTCCGCCGGCTGGGGCAGGCCCATCAGCGCGAGCAGCGTCGGCGCGATATCGGCGAGCCGCCCATTGGCCAGCGCTGCCCCGGACGGGCCGCCCATCAGCATAACCGGCACCACGTTGAGCGTATGCGCGGTATGGGGCTCATGCGTCACCGGGTCGCGCATCATCTCGCAATTACCGTGGTCGGCTGTGACGAGAAGTGCCCCGCCCGCCCGGGCTATGGCGGCGGCGATCTCACCTAAGCCGCGATCCACCGTTTCCACCGCCGTGATCGCCGCCGAAAGCACGCCGGTATGGCCGACCATATCCGGATTGGCGAAGTTCAGGATGATGAGGTCGAAGGCACCGCTGTCGATCTCGGCCACCGCTTTCGCGGTCAGCTCGGGCGCCGACATCTCGGGCTGCAGGTCGTAGGTCGCGACCTTGGGGGACGGCACCAGGACCCGCTCCTCCCCGGCATTCGGCGTCTCGACGCCGCCGTTCAGAAAGTAGGTGACATGCGGGTATTTCTCGGTCTCGGCCATGCGCAGCTGGCGACGACCGGATTCCGCCACCACCTGGCCCAGCAGCCGGTTCATGCTGATCTGGGGAAAGAGCGTGCGCATGAAGGGCTCAAGCGCCGTGCCGTATTGAGTGAGGCCGGCAGCGGCGGAAAAACGCGGCATGCGCGGCCGCTCAAATCCCCCGAAGCTCGGATCGAGGAAGGACGTCAGCAACTGCCGGATACGGTCGGCGCGGAAGTTGAAGGCCAGCAGGGCGTCGCCGTCCCGCGCACCGGTATAGTCACCGATGACGGCCGGGACGAGGAACTCGTCACCCATATCGTCTTCATAGCCGGCGTCGATCGCCTCGGCGGCCGAGGCGAAGCGCGGGCCATCGCCCTCGATCATCACGTCCCAGGCGCGCTCCACCCGCTCCCACCGGTTGTCGCGATCCATGGCGTAGTAACGCCCGCTTACCGTCGCGATCCGCGCGCCGGGCGGCAGATCCTCCGTGAAACGCGCCACGAAACCGGCGCAGGAGCGTGGCGGCGTGTCCCGCCCATCCGTTATCACATGCACCCGAACGGCGATGCCGGCATCGGTGAGGATCTTCGCCAGCGCCACCGCATGGTCCTGATGCGCATGGACACCGCCGGGCGAGACGAGGCCCACCAGATGGCATACCCCGGTCCCGGCGCGGGCCGCCGCGATCACCGCCTGCAATGCAAGATTGCCGGCAAGCGACCCATCGCGCGCCGCGCGGGTGACGCGGGGCAGCTCCTGCATCACCACCCGCCCGGCGCCGATATTGAGATGGCCGACCTCCGAATTGCCGAACTGGCCTTCCGGCAGGCCGACATCCTCGCCCGCGGTGGCGAGGAAAGCGTGCGGGCCGTTGCCCCACAACCGGTCGAAGGTCGGTGTATGGGCCAGGCGGACCGCGTTCTCCGCGTTCTCCTCACGCCATCCCCAGCCATCGAGAATGACGAGCATCACCGGCCTCTGCTGTTGCTCCGTCATGGCTCGCCATTCCTCCTCATTCAGCACCCTTGCTGGTATCACGGCCGTCCGTCGCGATGGTAGGGGTGGCCCGTCAGGATGCTATGGGCGCGAAACAGCTGCTCGGCCAGCATCGCGCGCGCCAGGTAATGCGGCCAGGTCAGCCGCCCGAGGGAGAGCGTGGCATCCGCGCGGGCGAGGACGGTCGCATCCAGCCCCTCGGTCCCGCCAATCAGAAAGCAGATCGGGCGGCTGAGATCCTGCCATTGGGCCACCATACGGGCCAGCGTCTGGCTATCCGGTGCCGCGCCATCCTGATCGAGCGCGACGGCAAAGGCGCCCGTGGGCAGCGCCGCGATGAGGGCGGCGGCCTCCCGCCGTTTGATCTCCAACGGCGCCCCGCGCCCTTCGGTGAGTTCGGTGAGGCCGAGGGGCGGCCTGAGACGCGCGGCATAGCGGGCGAAAAGCTCGGCCTCCGCCCCCTGGCGCTGCCGGCCGATGGCGATGACACGCATCATGGTGGGCGCCGGCGCGCGCCTATCTCAGCTCGCCTCGTCCAGATCCGCGCCCCACATCTTCTCCAGCGCGTAGAGATCGCGCGAATCGGGCTTGAACAGATGCACGACGATGTCGCCGGCATCGATCAGCACCCAGTCGGAGCCGCCCTCGCCCTCGATCCGGACGCGGCCGAAACCGCCTTCGCGCAGCTTTTCCTGCAGATGCGTCGCCATGGCGCTGATCTGACGGTCGGCGAGGCCGGTCGCGATCACCATGCGGTCGGCGAAACTCGCCTTGCCCGCCAGATCGAGCGTCACGATATTCTCGCGCCTTGTCGTCCTCCAGGCTGCCGACGATGACGGCCTGCAAGCGGTCCAGCTCCGGCGGCGGGGTCGCGACCTTGCGGCTGCTGGCGCGGGGGCCGGAGATGACGGCCTTCTTGCGGATGGTGGCGGGCGGACCGGCGGCGGCGGCCGATCCGGTGCGCGGGGTGGCGACGCGGCGGCGGGGTGCGGCCGGATCGGCAGGAGGCTTGCGGGCTATTGACCTTCTCCATTCTTAGCGCAGCGCATCAGGCGGCCTTTGCAGCCGGCTGCCGGGTGGCGCCCTGTTTCGCGGCGCGCAGCGCCGTAGCGGATAATCCATTCTGCGCGGTAGGCAAGAAAATCCAGGCCGGCGTCGCTGCCGCCGCGAGCCGGCTGGCCTGCCGAGCGGGCAGGCGGTGGCCGCGCAGGCAGTGTGCGGCGCGCCCGGCCAGCGCGCTCATATTATGCGCGGGCCGGGGCAGTACGCCCAGCGCCGTATTCGCCGCGATCTCCCGCCAGCGCTGCCAGCGTGCGAGATCCTCCAGATTATCCGCCCCCATCAGCCAGACGAAATCGGCGCAGGGGAACAGGCGATGCAGCCGCGCCAGAGTATCCCGCGTGTAGCGCGTGCCGATGCTCGCCTCGATGGACGTGGCGAGGATGTGCCGCCCGTCGGCAATGGCCCGCGCGGATGCCAGCCGCTCCAGGAACGGCGCCATGCCGCGCGCGGGCTTCAGCGGATTGCCGGGGGAGACCATCAGCCAAACCTGATCGAGCGCGAAGCGCCTGAGCGCTGTGCGGGCGACATGAAGGTGCCCTGCATGGGCCGGGTTGAAGGAGCCGCCGAGAATACCGATCCTCATCCGCCGGCGGTCGCCCCGCCGAGGCAAAGGGTCGGGCGAGGCCTCCAGCCGCAGGCTTCCGGCCAAGCCCGTCGCGAGCTGTGTCAGGGCCGCACCTGACCCGTACCGCGAACCTGGTAGCGGAAGGTGGTGAGCTGCTCCACGCCGACAGGGCCGCGCGCCTGAATGCGCCCGGTGGCGATGCCGATCTCGGCGCCGAAGCCGAACTCCCCGCCATCGCAGAACTGGGTGGAGGCGTTCCAGAGGGCGACGGCGCTGGCGGTGGCGTTGAGGAAGTGCTCGGCGACGGCCGCATCCTCGGTCACGATCGCCTCCGTATGCTCGCTGCCATGGGCCGCGATATGCGCGAGCGCCTCCTCCACACCGCCGACGACGCGGATGGAGAGCACGCGGTCGAGCCATTCGGTGTCGAAGTCGCCCTCTCCGGCCGCAGGCAGGCCGGGAAGGATCGCCCGTGCCGCGGGATCGGCCCGGAAATCGCAGCCAAGGGCGCGAAGATCATCGACGATCTTCGGCAGCAGCGCGGGCGCGATGCCAGCGTCGATCAGCATGGTCTCGGTGGCGCCGCAGACATCGGTCCGGCGCATCTTGGCATTCGCCATGATCCGCCGCGCCATCTCGGGGTCGGCGGCGGCATGGATATAGGTGTGGCAAAGCCCCTCGGCATGGGCGAGCACGGGAACCCGCGCCTCGGCCAGCACCCGCGTCACCAGCCCCTTGCCGCCGCGTGGAATGATAAGGTCGATGAGGCCGGAGGCCGCCAGCATGGCGGCGACAAATGCGCGGTCCCGCCCAGGCGCCACCTGCACGGCGGCCGCCGGCAATCCGGCGGCGCGCAGCCCCTCCTCGATCGCGGCATGAATGGCCACGGCGCTGTGAAAACTATCCGACCCACCGCGCAGGATGACGGCGTTGCCCGATTTCAGGCAGATGCCCGCCGCATCGGCCCCGACATTGGGCCGGCTCTCATAGATCATGCCGATGACGCCGATCGGCGTCGACACCCGGCGAAACAACAGCCCGTTCGGCCGCGTCCATTCCGAGAGGACATGGCCGAGCGGGTCCGGCAGGGCCGCGATCTCCTCCAGCCCGACAGCCATGGCCTCAACCCGCCGGGCATCCAGCCTCAGCCGGTCCCGCAGCGCCGGCAGGCCCTCATAGACCTCCAGATCGGCGGCGTTCGCGGTGAGGATGCTCTCCTGCCGGGCGCGGAGCGCGGCAGCGGCGGCGGTCAGCGCGAGGTTGCGCTGCGCGGCGGACGACAGGGCGAGGAGGCGCGAAGCCTCTCGCGCGGCCAGGGCGGCGGCGCGCAATTCCGCCGCGGCAGGATGGACTTCGATATTCATAGACAGGGCTTCGTGGTGGACAGTCGTTGTTCCCCACAGGTTCTGCCCGGCCAAAGCCCCCAAGGCAATGGTGGCGGGCGCACGGCTGCCGACCCGCTGCCCTCATGGGAGGGGGGCGACGCCCCGGCAAGCCTGATTAGCACGGTCGAACAATGCGTTAGAGCGGGCATCCGGCCACGGGCGAGGCCGGCGCGTTTGGCAATCAAAACATTCTCAAAGCAGCAACGATGGCCATCTGCCACCTGCCGGCCACAATCAAGGCGGAAATGTGGCGAGATCATGTGGCGGTGACACAAGAACAGGAAGCTGTTCCCTATAACGTTACTGGCCGAGAAACACGCCGTCATTCACCCCCTTTTGCTTGCATTGCCAGTCGGATTGGGCTTTATCGCAAGTGTGACTACTTATTCTTTCCTGCCCCAGCCTGGCAATCTTCTTTTTGTTCAGGCGGTTAGCGGGGAAATTTCCGAAGCGACGCCAGCTTGTCGCAATAGATTGATCGTCATTGGCCGAGCCGAACGGGCCCTCGGCGGTCAGATAGGGATGAGTGAACCGCTGGTTCTTCACCCCAGGACAGGGAGAGACCTGGAATGACCCCGCGCCTCGCGCTTTCGTTGGCACCACTCCTCATGCTCGCGCTTAGCCAGCAAGCGCATGCTGATGTGGATGTGCAGAAAGCCGGCCACCAGGCTCATCAGAACCCCGGCCGCATCGTGTATAGCCGGACCGGGCGGACCCGTTCGGCGATGCTGGGCGGCCGCAACAACCGCCATGTCGGCTTCCGCCATCTCGCGATCCGGCATGTGGATGGCCGCCACGTCGTCCCTTCCGTTGACAGCTATGGCGTCGCCGAGACCGATGGCTGGAACCCGGCCGAGGCCGGCATCACCCCGCCCCCCAGCGGCACCCCCATCGGCGCCTCCGTCCGGCTGGCGAGTTTCGAGGCTCCCATTTCCTCCGACCGGATGCTGGCCGAGAGCCAGGGATTGCCGATCCAATCCGGCGTCGCCTCCTTTTACGGCGGCCGGCACAATGGCCGCCGCACGTCGAGCGGACTGATCTTTAACGAGCATGAGATGACCGCGGCGCACGCCACCCTGCCCTTCGGCACCCGGGTTCTGGTGAAGCTCGCCGGCACCGACCGCTCGGTCGTCGTGACGATCACCGACCGGCTCTTTTCCCGCCACCGGATCATCGACCTCTCCGAAGGCGCGGCCGAACAGCTCGGCATGGTCCGTGAGGGCCTGGCGATGGTGTCTCTGACGCCCGAAAACTAAGGGCGTTTCGGCCACCTTCCCGCTGCCGGCCACGTCTCAAGCGCCTGATACACGGCGCAAACCCGCGTGAAGATTGAGCGACGTTGCGCCGCATGGTTTCAGCCGGCGACAAGCCATGCCATACCCGTTCCCTGGACGACCTCGCGAAAAAGGAACCCTTCCATGGCAGACGCTTCGGCCCCTCCTGCACCCAAAACAGTGCCTGCGCCCCGCGACCAGCATCTGCGGGACATGGCCGACTGCATCCGCTTCCTCTCGATGGATGCCGTGCAGCAGGCAAAGAGCGGACATCCCGGCGCGCCCATGGGCATGGCCGATATCGCGACCGTCCTCTTCAAGGATTTCATGCAGTTCGATGCCGCCGACCCGCATTGGATCGACCGCGACCGCTTCATCCTGTCGAACGGCCACGGCTCGATGCTGCTCTACAGCCTGCTCTACCTGATCGGGTATAAGGACATGCCGATGGAGGAGCTGAAGCGCTTCCGCCAGGTCGACTCCAAGACCGCCGGCCATCCCGAATACCGCCACGCCGACGGCATCGAGACCACGACCGGCCCGCTCGGCCAGGGCATCGCCAACTCGGTCGGCTTCGCGCTCGCCGAGCGCATCATGAACGCCAAGTTCGGCGACGAGCTGGTCAACCACTTCACCTATGTCTTCATGGGTGACGGCTGCCTGATGGAAGGCATCAGCCAGGAAGCGATCTCGCTCGCCGGCCATCTCAAGCTCGGCCATCTCATCTGCTTCTGGGACAACAACTCGATCTCGATCGACGGCGCGACCAGCCTCGCCGTCTCCGACAACGAGGTCGAGCGGTTCCAGGCCTCCGGCTGGCACACGCTGGAGATCGACGGCCATGATACCGACGCCATCCGCGAGGCCATCAAGACAGCGCAGTCCGTGACGGACAAGCCGACCATGATCGCCTGCAAGACGATCATCGGCTTCGGCTTCCCGACCAAGGCCGGCACCCAGAAGGCCCATAGCGACGCCCCGGGCGAGGAGGAAATCGCCGGCGCCCGCAAGATCCTGGGCTGGGACTCGCCGCCCTTCGTGATCCCCGAAGACCTGCTGAAGGCCTGGCGCGACATCGGCGCCAAGGGCCGCGACGCACGGCAGGGCCTGGGCCGACCGGGTCAAGGCCGCGCCCGACGACCTGCGCCAGGAGTTCGAGCGCCGGATGCGGGGCGAGCTGCCGGCCGACTGGCGTAACGCCATCGCCGCCGCCCGCGCCGAATTCATCGCCAGCGGCAAGGAGCTGGCGACCCGCCAGGCCAGCGGCGCGGTGTCTGAACCACCTGTTCGACGCCATCCCCGAACTGCTGGGCGGCTCGGCCGACCTCACGCCGTCGAACAACACCAAGACCAAGAACCAGGTCGAGATCAAGCCCGGGCGACTATAACGGCTCCTACGTCCATTACGGCGTGCGCGAGCACGGCATGGCGGCGGCGATGAACGGCATCGCGCTGCATGGCGGCCTGATCCCCTATGGCGGCACCTTCATGTGCTTCTCGGATTACTGCCGCCCGGCCATCCGCCTCGCCTCCATGATGCGATATCCGCACCACCTTCGTCATGACGCATGACTCGATCGGCCTCGGCGAGGACGGCCCGACCCATCAGCCGGTCGAACACATGTCGGCGCTGCAGGCCATTCCGCATCTCGGCGTCTATCGCCCCGGCGATCCGATCGAGACGGCCGAATGCTGGGAGCTGATCCTGGATCAGCCGCGCCGCGCCGCCTTCCTCGCGCTGTCCCGCCAGCCGATGCCGCTGCTGCGCAAGGAAGCCGGCAACGAAAACAAGTCCGCCAAGGGCGCCTATGTGCTGCTGGAAGCTGAGGGCGGCCCCCGCAAGCTGACCATCATGGCGTCCGGCTCCGAGCTGCACCTCGCGGTCGAGGCGCGCGCGGCCTTGCAGGCGGAGGGCGTCCCGACGGCCGTCGTCTCCATGCCGTGCCGCTCGCTGTTCGAGGAGCAGGACGCCGCCTATCAGCAGGCCGTGCTGGGCGAAAGCAATGCCCGCGTGGCCGTGGAAGCCGCGGTCCGGATGAGCTGGGATCGCTATCTGGGCTTCCAGGGCCGCTTCGTCGGCATGCACGACTTCGGCGCCTCGGGCAAAATCGGCGATGTCTACAAGAAGTTCGACATCTCGACCGAGGCTGTGGTGCGCGCGGCCAGGGAAACGCTCGCGGAAGTCTTCGGCTAAAGCGGGATGATCAACGGGGCCGGCGGATCATCCGCCGGCCCGTCTTTCGCCCGGCATCAGTGCCGGTGCCGCGACCGGGCGCCGCTTGCCTCATAGAAGCGGGCTTTTTCGTCATACATGCGCTGATCCGCCAGCCGGATCGCATCTTCGAGACGCTCCCCCTCCGTCACTGTCGCCAGCCCGGCTGCGACCTCCAGCGGCGCATCCGCGTGAAGCTGATTGTCAGTGAGAAGGGCGGCGCGGATCTCCCCCAGCAGGGCTTGCGCCGCCGCCGTATCCGTCCGCGGCAGAAGGATCGCGAATTCATCCCCGCCGATGCGGCAGGCGCGGCCGGGTGGGCCGACAGCGCCCTCCAGCACGCGGCCCAGGCGCCGCAGCATCTCATCCCCGACCATGTGGCCCAGACGGTCATTGACCCGCTTCAGCCCGTTCAGATCGATGACGACGACCGAGACCGGGAATTGTGCGCGGGTCCGCAGCCGCTCGATCTCCTCGACATAAAACGCCCTGTTCAGAAGCTCGGTGAGCACGTCATGCGTGCGGAGATATTCGAGGGCGGACTCCGCCCTTTTGCGGGCGGAGATATCGGTCAGCGCAACCAAAGCCAGCGACCAGTCATACTCATGGCCCGGGAAGACCGAAAGCCGCATGTGAAGATGAAGCTCCCCGCCGCCGAGCGCGTAGCTGGTGATCTCACGCTCCTGCTGAAGCGTGCCCTCCCACAATTCGACGAGCTGATCCTTGAAGGTATCGATGACCTTGTCGCGGAGGACATCCGGTAGCCGAGACAGCAGCGTCTCCCGGTCGGGCGCCTGAAAGAGCCGCAGCGTGTAATCGTTGACATCGACGATTTGTATGGCGTCCAGGCAGCGGCCGGCGAAATCCTCATCGGTGGCGATGACCCGGCGGAGGTCGGTGACACCGCTGTCCCGCGCCTCATCCAGCAGCCGCTTGATCGCACTGAAATCCTCAACCCAGAGAGAGATCGGCGAGTGATCGAACAGGCCGCGGGCATAACGTTCGCTCTCCGCAAGATCCCGGCGGGTCGCCTCTTGCGTGGTCAAATCCTGAACCGCGACGAGAACCCGGTCGAGCGTCCGCTCATGGCCCGGCAGCACGGTTCCGGTCACGACCACATTCATGGGCCGGCCGGTCGCCGAACGGTTCACCAGTTGATGAACGAAACCGCCACGCCCCTCCCAGAGCTGCACAAACAGGCCGCCTATGCCGGGAAGATCGAAACGGCAGATGATTCGGGCGAACGAGCCGAGAAGATCTTCGGCGCTGGATGCCCGGTAGAGATCCACCGTGAAGCGGTTGACCCGGAGGATCCGGACGCGCGCCACGCATTCCGCGATACGGGAATAATCTTCGGCAAAGAATTCCGCTAGGGATTTGACCCCGGCCGCACGCCAGGCCGCGAAAAGCGGCAGCACGCCACCGAAATCCTGCAACCAAAGCGATACGGGCGCGAGGTCGAAGATATCGGCGTCCATTCCCGCATCCTCCCCCGGTCACGTCCAGTCATTCTGCGTGCAATCCGCTATCATGGGAAGATGGGCCGAGGCTATTGAATGGTCAATCTTTTATGATATCAGAACGTTCCATCGCTCCGCGCGCCACAGCGAAAACGCCTCCTTGGAGCGTCTAACCTCAATCCGCATGGCTTTCGGCCGGCGCCATCTTCTCGGCCAGCTTCGGCAGCCGCCGCTTGGCGCGTGACGGCGATAGGCGGTGCTGCAACCGGTCGAGATACAGGTAGATCACCGGCGTCGTGTAGAGCGTCAGCACCTGGCTCAGCAGCAGGCCGCCGACCATCGCGAAGCCCAGCGGCTTGCGCAGTTCCGAGCCCGCGCCGTTCTCCAGCATCAGCGGCAGGCCGCTCAGCAGCGCCGCCATCGTCGTCATCAGGATCGGCCGGAAGCGCAGCAGGCAGGCCTGGCGGATCGCGTCGATGCGGCGCCATGCCCGTCGCGCCGTTCGGCGTGTGATGGCGAAGTCCACCATCATGATGCCGTTCTTCTTGACGATGCCGATCAGCAGGATGATGCCGATCAGCGCGATCACCGTCAGCTGGTAGCCGAACAGCATCAGCATCAGCAGCGCGCCGACGCCGGCCGACGGCAGCGTGGACAGGATGGTCAGCGGCAGGATGTAGCTCTCGTACAGGATGCCCAGGATGATGTAGACGGCGACCAGCGCCGCCGCGATCAGGATAGGGCTCGCGAACTCAGCGACGACTGGAACGCCTGCGCGGTGCCCTGGAAGCTGCCCTGCAACGGTGGCGGCACGCCCATCGACGCCTGCATCGCTGGTTCACCTGCGTCACCGCATCGCCCAGCGAGGCGTTGCCGTTCAGGTTGAACGAGATGGTCACCGAGGGGAACTGGCTCTGGTGGTTGATCGCCAGCGGCTGCACCGGCACGGTGGTCTGGTGCACGAGCGTCGACAGCGGCACGGCGACGCCGGTTGACGAATTGCACATAGAGCTTGCCGCAGCGTCGCGATCTTGCCGAACTCGTCGGGCAGCGCCTCCAGGATGACGTAATAGGCCTTGTTGCCGGTGAAATACTGCGCCACCTCGCGCTGGCCGAACGCGTCATACAGCATGTCGTCGATCGTCGCCGGCTGGATGCCGAAGCGGGCTGCCTGGTCGCGGTCGATAGGTCAGCGTCTCGGTGGTGCCCGAATTCTCCTGGTCCGAGGTCACGTCGGGCAGCAGCGGGATCTTCTTGCATCTTCGCCAGGATCTTCGGCGCCCAGTTGTTCAGCTCGTCCTGGTTCGGAGTCCTGCAGCGTGTATTGATACAGCGTCGCGGCCAAGCCGGGCGCCGACGCTGACATCCTGCGCCGGCTGCAGGAACAGCCGGATGCCGGCGACCGTCGGCATCGTCGTCGCTCCAGCCGGGCGATCACCTGCATCACGCCGTCGTTGCGCTCATCCCACGGCTTCAGGGTGATATACATGCGCCCGTTATTGCGCGGTCTGCCCGCCGACGCCCGGCGCCGACCGAGGACACGACCGAGTACGACCGCGGGATCGTGCAGCACGACGGCATTCGACCTGCTGCTGCAAGCGCGACATCTGGTCGAAGGAGGCATCCTGCGCGACCTCGGTGATGCCGATGATGATGCCGGTGTCCTGGGTCGGGAAGAAGCCCTTGGGGATGATGATGTACAGCACGCACGGTCAGCGCCACGGTGCCGAGGAACACCATCAGCGTGATGAAGCTGGAAGCGCAGCGCGACATCCAGCGTGCGCTCGTAGAAGCCGCAGCATGCCGTCGAACATGCGCTTCGACGACGTTGTAGAGGCGCCCGTGGCTGATGCGTCTCGTGCGTGCAGGAAGCGCGAGCACATCATCGGCGTCAGCGTCAGCGACACGAACGCCGAGATCACGATGGTGATCGAGACGCTGATCGCGAATTCGCGGAACAGCCGGCCGACGATGCCGCCCATCAGCAGCAGCGGAATGAACACCGCGATCAGCGAGAAGCTGATCGAGACGATGGTGAAGCCGATCTCGCCGGCGCCCTTCAGCGCCGCGTCCATCGGCTTCATGCCGTCCTCGATGTGGCGGAAGATGTTCTCCAGCATGACGATGGCGTCGTCGACGACGAAGCCGACCGCGATGGTCAGCCCCATCAGCGACAGGTTGTCGAGGCTGAAGCCGCAGACATACATCACGCCGAGCGTGCCGACCAGCGCCACCGGGATGGTGACGCTGGGAATGACCGTCGCCCAGACATTGCGCAGGAACAGGAAGATCACCATCACCACCAGGCCGATCGACAGCATCAGGGTGAACTCCACGTCGGCTGACCGAGGCGCGGATGGTCAGCGTGCGGTCCGACACGACGTTGAGGTGGATGTCGGGCGGGAAATCGGCCTCCAGCGCCGGCAGCTTCGCCTTGACGCCGTCGGCGGTGGAGATGACGTTGGCGTTCGGCTGCTTGAAGACCAGCAGCAGGACGGAGCGCTTGCCGTTGGTCCAGGCCGCCAGTTCGCGGTTCTGCGGCCCGGCGACGGCGCGGCCGATATCGCTGATGCGGATCGGCGGCGCCGTTGCGATAGGCGATGATGACGTTGTTGTAGGGCTCAGCCGTCGTCAGCTGGTCGTTGGCATAGATGGTGAAGGATCGGTTCGGCCCGTCGATGCTGCCCTTCGGGTCATCCACCGTGACATTGGTCAGGACGTTGCGCACGTCCTCCAGCGTCATGCCCATGTCGGCGAGCCGCGCGGGATCGACCTGCACGCGGATCGCCGGCGTCTGCTGGCCGCCGACCAGCACCTGGCCCACGCCGGGCAGCTGGGAAATCTGCTGCTCGACGATGTTTTCGGCGTAGTTGTCCACGTCGGTGATCGGCGCCTGGTCCGACTGCATCGCCAGGATCATGATCGGGCTGTCGGCGGGATTGATCGCGCGGAAGGTCGGCGGGCTCGGCATGTTCTTCGGCAGCGAGCCCTGCGCCGCGTTGATCGCCTCCAGCACCAGCGTCTCGGCATTGCCGAGATCGGTGTCGAGGTCGAATTGCAGGGTGATCTGCGTGGTGCCGAGCACGCTGGCCGAGGTCATCTGCGACAGGCCGGGCAGCATCTGCCCGAACTCGGTCTCCAGCGGCGTCGCGACGGTGGAGGCCATGGTCTCCGGGCTGGCGCCCGGGATACTGCGCGGTGACCGTCAGCGTCGGGAACTGTCACGTTCGGCAGCGGCGCCACCGGCAGCAGCGGATAGGCGGCGAGGCCGACCAGAAAGATCGCCGCCGTCAGCAGCGAGGTCGCGATCGGCCGCCGGATGAAGGGCGTGGAGATGCTCATCGGGCGGGGCGCCTCACGAAACGTAGTTGAGAGCGTGATGGAGGAGAGAGCCGGAGCGCGTCCATCAGCTTGGCGAGGCGCTGCCGCCAGCGGCCTCGGCCGTCGATGCCTGGTTTGGGTCTCCGGCCGGGGATGTTTTGACCTTCGTGCCGGGCGCGAGGCGGGACTGGCCGGTCACCACCACGGTTTCTTGCGCGGCTCAACCCCTTCGTGACGACGGTAACGCCGTTACTCTGATAGCCTGTCGTGACCGGAACCTGCTCGATCGTGTCATCGGGCTTGACCGCGAAGACATAGAGCCCGTCAGGCCCATGCTCCACGGCGTTCGACGGGACCGTGAGGGCGTTGTGCAGGGTCTCGACCTCCAGATGCGCATTGACGAACTGCCCCGGCCAGAGGTGGTCGTCAGCATTCGGGAACTGGGCCTTGAGCGAGATCGTCCCGGTTGTCGTGTCGATCGCGTTGTTGGGCGTCATCAGCGTGCCGGTGGCAAGCGACTTGTCGGTCTCGCTGTCGGTGACGATGACATTCAGCGTGGCCTTCATGCGGGCATCCTGCACCTGGGGCAATTCGGCCTCGGGCAGGGTGAAGACCACGGCGATCGGCTTGTCCTGAGTCGATCGAGACGATGCCGGAATGAGCCGTTCGCCTGGATCAGATTGCCGACATCGACTTGATAGAGGCTGACGCGGCCGGCGAACGGGGCGCGGATGGTGCAGTAGCCCAGATTGATCTGCGCGGTTTCGATCAACGCATTGTCGGCTTCGATCGCGGCGGTCTCCTTGCCCACCGTCGCCTGCTGGTCGTCCACCTGCTGGATCGGGAGCGAAGCTGCTTTTGGCGAGCGTGGCGAAGCGCTGCAGGTCAAGCTGCGCGCTTTGAAGCTGGGCCTCATCCTCGGCCCGCTGCGCGACGGCCTGATCCAGCGCCGCCTTGTAGGGCGCGGGGTCGATCTCGGGCGACGATATCGCCCTTGTGAACCTCCTGCCCCTCCGGAGCCGGGAGAGCGAGAAGGACCCCGTTCACCTGGGCCTTGACCTCGACCGTGTTGAAGGCTTGCACCGCGCCGAGGCCGTCAAGGAAGATCGGCACATCCTGCGCTTTGACCGATGTGACCGTCACCGGCACGGCGGGCGGCGGGGCGGGCTGTGTTGCCGCGTCCGATTGGAGGGGGCCGCGTATCAGGCGCCACCCGCCCCCGCCCACCGCGACCAGCACGACGATGCCAAGAACCCAAAGGCCGCCCCGCTTCATTCTGTCCCGCTCCACTCGGTCAACCCGTACAGCACGTCACGTACAGCGCCACATAGGTCGTCGGCGAGAGCTGTGGACCTAATTTCGCGGTTTCGTGAGCGGATGTTTCAATCCGTCACACTGCGAGACGTTCCGCATTCACTAGACTTTATCGGCTTCGTTGGCAAAGCGGATCAATCTAGGCTGCGAGCATCAGCTCCTTCAATACGCCGATAAGCTGGCGTGGCCCGTAGGGTTTCGTGATCAGCCGATATCCGTTCTGCTCCTCCCAGGAGGCTTGCAGGACATCCGGCCGGCCGGAGACGATGACGACCGGCATACCGGGCCACCTTTCCCGGATACGGGAGGCGACATCCGCCCCGTCGGCCTTGCCCGGCATATGAAAATCCGTGACCAGCGCCGTGAACGTGACCGGAGATTGGGCAATCACGGCGATCGCTTCATCCCCCGTCGCGGCCTGGACCACCGCGAATCCGGCATCCTCCAGGCTTTCGGCCATGATCTCACGAATGAGAGATTCGTCTTCCACGAACAATACACACACAGAAATAGCCCCTAGAGCAGCACCATGAGTTTCCGCCGCCCGCCCCTCCGCTCTCACTCTTTGCTTGATCGCGTAACTCAGACCTTCGGTTACTCCGCCTCCGGTCATCATACTCTCGGCCGCTTTACGGATCGGTGATGAACCAGCGCACCGTCCAGGGTGCCAAGGTAGGGCCGTCCACGGCCTCGCCTTCCTGCCAGAACAGCCGGCCCACGACCTCACCGAAGCCACGCACCGCCGTGTCCGAGAGGTTGGCCTGCAAGATCAACGCAGCACCACCCGCGATCGTCCAGCGCACCTCGACGGCGGAGGCGCCCATGATCTCATACCGGCCGGCATTCCCGCCGATCCTGCCATCGAGCCGCCGGATCACCTCCCGCCGCACGGCCAGGATGCGGGTGAACCACGCCTCGGTCGCGGCATCCGCCTCCTCCCAGCGTAGCTTGGAGGCCAGAAAGGTCTCCTCCGCCACCGGGTCCGGAATCGTCTCCCGCTTCTCCGGGTCACTGAATTCCGGGAAGCGGGCAAATTCCGCGCGCCTGCCGTTCCGCGTCTTCTCGGCCAGTTCGCCGGCGTGGTCAGCGAAGAAGAGGAAGGGCGTGCGGGCGCCGAACTCCTCCCCCATGAAAATCATCGGCACCTGGGGCAGCAGCAGATAGACGGCCGAGACCGCCTGCACGGCGGCCGGAGAGGCAAGCGCGTTGAGGCGCTGCCCAAAGGCGCGGTTGCCGATCTGGTCATGGTTCTGCGCGAAGGCGACGAAGGCCGAGGGCGGCAGCCCGGCGCTGGGCTCGCCGCGCGTCCGGCCGCTATAGGGCATCAGCTCGCCCTGGAAGGCGAAGCCCTCGGCCAGCGCGCGGCCGAGAAGCTCGGTCTGGCCGTGATAGACCTCGTAATAGGCAACGCCCTCGCCGGTCGCGGCGACGTGCAGGACGTGGTGGATATCGTCGTTCCACTGCGCCGAGTAGCGAAGCGGCGCGCCCGCCTCATCCCGCCGCAGCAGGCGGGCGCGATTATCCTCATTCTCCAAAAGAAGATGCACGGGCCGGTCGGTGATGGTCGCCCGCACCGTCTCGGCCAATTCTTCCAGCACATGCGTCCCGCTATCGTCCTGGATCGCATGGACGGCATCCAGCCGCAGCCCGTCGAGATGAAACTCCTCAAGCCAGTAGAGCGCGTTCTGGATCACGAAGTCCCGCACCGGGCGGCTCGCCTCGCCGTCATAGTTGATGCCGGCGCCCCAGGGGCTCTTGTGCCGGTCAGTGAAGAACTGCGGCGCGTAGACCGGCAGGTAATTCCCGTCCGGCCCAAAGTGATTATAGACCACGTCAAGGAACACGCTGAGCCCGCGCGCATGGGCGGCATCGACCAGCGCCTTCAAATCCTCGGGTCGGCCATAGGCGCTATCCGGCGCATAGGGCAGCACCCCGTCATAACCCCAGTTGCGGGCGCCCGGAAAATCCGAAACCGGCATGATCTCCATCACCGTCACGCCGACGCGGACGAGATGATCGAGCTTCTCGATCGCCGCGCGGAAGGTGCCGGCGGGGGTAAAGGCGCCGATATGGGTCTCGCAGATGACGGCCTCTGACCACGGCCGGCCGCGCCATTCCCCATCCTGCCAGCCATAGGCGCGCGGATCGATGACCTCGCTCGGCCCATGGACATCGCGGGGCTGGAACCGCGAGGCGGGGTCGGGCACGCGCAGCCCGTCCGCCACCACATACTGGTAGAGCGAGCCGGGTTGCGCGCCGATGGTGATCAGCTCGTGCCAGCCATCCGCCTGGCGCGCCATATGGACCGGAGCGCGCCCGTCGATCTCGATCGATACCTGATGCTCGCCGGGCGCCCAGAGACGGAACCGCACGCCGTTCTCATGCAGTTCGGCCCCGTGCGGCATGGCATGGACCCGCCGGATCATGCTCGCCTCGTCATGGTCAGCCGTCGCTTTCATTGGGGTGGCCGAAGGCAAGCACGGACCGCCCGGTGACAGTGTAGACATCGCCGCTCCTGAACACATCAGCCTCCTCTTCGGGCCGGTTGGTGTCGATCATCAACGTCCACTCATCGCCCCCGGCGCAGGCGCGGCAGGGTGAAGTTCACGCCCTCCGCCGCGCCGTTGAAGACGAGCAGCATGGTGGCGTCGCCGCCGCGCTTGCGGATGCCGGTGGGCTGGGCCCGCCCGTCGATGAGCATGCCGAAGCAGCGCATTCCGGCATCGTCCCATTGCCCGTCCTGCATTTCGTCGCCGGAGGCGTTGATCCAGGTCACGTCCTTGACGCCCAGCTCCTCGTTGTAGACGCCGCGCAGGAAGCGGTTGCGGCGCAGAATCGGGTAGTCGTGGCGCAGCTTCGTCAGCTTGCGCGACGAAGTCGATCAGCGCCTGGCCCTTCTCCTCGATCTCCCAGTTCAGCCAGCTGATTTCGTTGTCCTGGCAATAGGCGTTGTTGTTGCCCTGCTGGGTGCGGCCGAATTCGTCGCCGGCCAGCAGCATCGGCGTGCCCTGCGACGAGCAGCAGCGTCGCCAGCATGTTGCGGATCTGGCGGTCGCGCAGCGCGTTGATCTCGGCGTCGTCGGTCGGCCCCTCGGCGCCGCAGTTCCAGGAGCGATTGTCGGAACTGCCGTCCTTGTCGTCCTCGCCATTCGCCTCGTTGTGCTTCTCGTTGTAGGTCACGATGTCGTTCAGCGTGAAGCCGTCATGCGCGGTGATGAAGTTCACGCGAGGCCCAGGGGCGCCGCCCGTGGCGGTTGAAGATATCGCCCGAGGCGCAGAGGCGCGGCGCGATGGCCGCCGCCGAGGCATCGCCCTTCCAGAAGTCGCGCACCGTGTCGCGGAACTTGTCGTTCCATTCGGCCCAGCCGGGCGGAAAGCCGCCGACCTGATAGCCGCCGGGCCCGCAATCCCAGGGCTCCGCGATCAGCTTCACGGTTTGCAGCAGCGGGTCCTGGCCGCAGGCCTTGAGGAAGCCGCTCTGCTCGTCGAAGCCGTTCGGCTCGCGCGCCAGGATGGTGCCGAGGTCGAAACGGAAGCCGTCGACATGCATTTCCCCCACCCAGTAGCGCAGGCTGTCGGTCACCATCTGGATCACGCGGGGATGGCTGAGGTTGACCGTGTTTCCGGTGCCGGTGTCGTTGATGTAGTAGCGCTTCTGGTCCGGCAGCAGCCGGTAGTAGCTGGCGTTGTCGATGCCCTTGAAGGACAGCGTCGGCCCGAGTTCGTTGCCCTCGGCCGTGTGGTTGTAGACCACGTCGAGAATGACCTCGAGCCCGGCTTCGTGCAGCCGGGCCACCATCTCCTTGAACTCGCGCAGCGACTGCTCGCCGTTCCGAGGCGTAGCGCGGATCGGGCGCGAAGAAGCCGATCGTGTTGTAGCCCCAGTAGTTGGTCAGGCCCTGCTCCAGCAGATGGCTGTCGTTGATGAAGCTATGGATCGGCAGCAGCTCGACCGAGGTGACGCCGAGCGAGCTGATATAGCCGGTGACCTCCTTATGGCCGAGGCCGGCATAGGTGCCGCGCTGATGCTCCGGCACCTTCGGGTGCTGCTTGGTGAAGCCGCGCACATGGGTCTCGTAGAGGATCGTGTGATCCCAGGGGATGGGGTGCCGGTCGGGCTCGCCCTTCCAATCGAAATCGGGGTCGACGACGACGCATTTCGGCATGAAGGGCGCGCTGTCGCGCTCGTCGATAGGTCGCGTCGTCGCCGCTCTCCATCTGGTAGCCGAAGACGGCGGGGTTCCATTCGAGGTCGCCGGTATGCGCGCGCGCATAGGGGTCCAGAAGCAGCTTGTTGGGGTTGAAGCGGTGGCCGTTCGCGGGCTCGTAAGGGCCGTAGACGCGATAGCCGTAGACTTGGCTCGGCCCGATACCCTCGATCCAGCCGTGGAAGATCTGGTTCGTGTATTCGGGAAGCTCGATTCGCTCCAGCTCCCGCTTGCCCAGGGCGTCGAACAGACAGACCTCGACACGGGTGGCATTGGCCGAGAATAGGGCGAAGTTCACGCCCTCCCCGTCCCAGGTGGCACCCAAGGGATGGGGCAGGCCTTCGCGGACACGGCGGGCGGGGGTGCTGGGCACAGATGGCTCCGGACGAAAGGGGGGATGCGCTGCCGCACTAGATGGGATTATCGCGCCGCCCGCCAAGACGCTTCCCGGAACGGTGACATAATTTGGTGCTTTATCGTATCGAATTTCATTGCTAAGCTGCCCCCGTGCCGGACCTTCACGCACCCCTGCTGGACGAAGCCTTTGCCGGCGATGCCCCGGTGGTCTCGGTCATCGTCCCCTTCCATAACGAACAGGCGAATATCGGCCCGCTCCACGCCCGCCTGGCGCAAGTGCTGGACGGCACCGGGCTGAGCTGGGAGCTGGTCTGCGTCAATGACGGCAGTGAGGACGGCACGCTGCCGGGCCTCATTCGCCTCGCCGGCTGTGACCCCCGTGTCCGGGTTTATGACCTGTCACGCAATTTCGGGAAGGAGGCGGCGCTGACCGCCGGGCTGGATCAGGCACGCGGCCATGTGGCCATCCCGATCGACGCCGATCTGCAGGACCCGCCCGAGCTGATCCCCGACCTCATCGCCAAGTGGCGGCAGGGGTTCGACGTGGTCAATGCCGTCCGGCAAGCGCGGGAGGGTGAGGGCTGGCTCAAGCGGGTCTCAGCCCATTGGTTCTACCGCGTCATCAACCAACTGAGCGCGATCGAGATTCCGCGCGATACCGGGGATTACCGGCTGATCTCCAGGGCCGCGCTGGATGCGCTGCGCCGGATGCCGGAGCGGCGGCGGTTCATGAAGGGCATGTTCGTCTGGGTCGGCTTCCCCACCGCCTCCGTCCCCTATCGCCGGGCCGGGCGCCAGTCCGGGCGCAGCAGCTGGAATTACTGGCGGCTATGGAACTTCGCGCTGGAGGGCATCACCTCCTTCAGCGAGGTGCCGCTGCGCGCCGCCTCCTATATCGGCGTCGCCGTCGCCCTGCCCTCCCTGCTCTACGCGCTGTTCCTGATCGGCCGCACGCTGATCATGGGCAACCGGGTCAGCGGCTACCCGTCGCTGATGGTGGCGATCCTGTTCCTCGGCGGCGTGCAGCTCACCGCGCTCGGGGTCATCGGCGAATATATCGGCCGCATCTATGAGGAGACGAAGCAGCGCCCGGTCTACATCATCCGCCGCCGCTGGACCGGGGAAGCGGCGGATGGCGTGGTATTACCGGCGGGCAGCCTCTGAAAATGCGATATCAGGGCTGCCCGCCGGCTATCAGGCACGGATCAGGAGTGCTGGCGGCGCAGGAAGGCCGGGATCTCCAGCCCGCCCATCTCATCGACACTCGCCTGCCGCACCGCCGGGCGGGCCTCGGCCCTCGGCTCGGCCAGGCGCGGCTCCGCTTGGCGCGGCTCAGCCTGACGCGGCTCGGCCACCACCGGTTCGGCGCGCGCCTCGGCCCGTGGCTCCTGCGGCGCCGGGGCGGCGGCGGGCTGTGCCCGCTTGCTGATCGCGCCCGTCACCCGGTTGAACAGGCTCGTGCCGGTGGAAGGCGCCGGCGCGGGCGCCACCGCTTCGGCGGCCGGGCGGGCGACAGGCTCCGCGAACAGCCCGCGCGTGCTGGCCGGCCGCTGCGGCAGGGTGGAGGGCGTGCGCAGCGCCGGGGTTGCCGGCGTCATCGCCGGCATGTGGGCCGGGCTGTGCTGGAAGGCGGTGGGCTGCGGTGCCGCGGCCGAGGCGGCCGGCTGCATCGCCGACCATTGCGGGGTGGCCGGGCTGAAGGCGGGGTTGAAACCGCCGGAGACCGCATGGGCGCCGCCCGTGCCGGTTGCCTGCAGTATCGTCTCCGCCACGGCCGGCGCCGCCGCCGAAGCCTGTAGCGGCAGAACCACACGGTCATTGCTCGCCGCGAGTTCGAGCTTCGGGCGATACTCGATGGCGGCGGAATTGATGCCGGTCGCGACCACGGACACGCGGATGCGGCCGTTGAGGCTGGCATCGATCGCCGAGCCGAAGATGATGTTGGCCTCCTCGTCCACTTCCTCGCGGATGCGGTTGGCGGCCTGATCGACCTCGAACAGCGTCATGTCCTCGCCGCCGGTGATGTTGATCAGCAGGCCGCGCGCGCCGGCCATGTTGGTGTCTTCCAGCAGCGGGTTGCTGATCGCGGCCTCGGCGGCGCGGATGGCGCGGTTCTCGCCCTCGGCCTCGCCGGTGCCCATCATCGCCTTGCCCATCTCCGCCATGACGGTGCGGATATCGGCGAAGTCGAGGTTGACGAGGCCGGGCACGACCATCAGGTCGGTGACGCCGCGCACGCCCATGTAAAGGACGTGGTCGGCCATCTTGAAGGCTTCCTTCCAGCTCGGTCCGCTCATTGGCGATCCGGAACAGGTTCTGGTTCGGGATGACGATCAGCGTATCGACGTATTGCTGCAGTTCGGCGATGCCGGCCTCGGCGGCGCGGGCGCGCTTCACGCCCTCGAAGGTGAAGGGCTTGGTCACCACGCCGACGGTCAGAATGTCGCGCTCGCGCGCCATGCGGGCGATGACCGGCGCGGCGCCGGTGCCGGTGCCGCCGCCCATGCCGGCGGTGATGAACACCATGTGGACGCCTTCGAGATGGCGGTCCAGCTCCGTCGGCCGCTTCCTCGGCCGCGGCGCGGCCGATTTCCGGCTTGGCGCCGGCGCCGAGGCCCTGGGTGATGTGCGGCCCGAGCTGGATGCGCCGGTCGGCGCGGCTGTGCATCAGCTGCTGCGCGTCGGTGTTGGCGACGACGAACTCCACGCCCTGCAGATTCAGCGCGATCATGTTGTCGACCGCGTTGGTGCCGCCGCCGCCCACGCCGATGACGGTGATCCGCGGGGTGAAATCGGTATGCGTCTGTTGCGGAACAGTCAGGTTCAGGGTCATGAGCGGTCTCCTTGGAAAAACGTGCCTGGCAGCGCGTGTCCGATCGGCGCTTCTTGGCATGATGTGAAAGGGACAGCGCGCGGGGCTGGTGGGGCGGCCGCGCGGAACAGGGGCAGCATCAGATCCGCTCCTTCAGAAAGGTGATGAAGCGCCTGATCGGGCCGCTCGGGCGCGTCATCTCGAGGTCGATATCCTGCATCGAGCGGCCCTCCCCGGCGGCCCAGGCGAGCAGCCCGGCGGCGGTGGCGAAAGCCGGGCCGGCGGCGGCATCCGGCAGGCCGCGCAGGCCCACGGGCCGGCCCAAGCGCACCTGCCGGCCGAGGATATGCGCCGCCATTTCGCGCGCGCCGGCGAGCTGGCAGGCGCCGCCGGTCAGCACGACGCGCGCCCCGGCCATGCGGGACAGGCCGGAATTCTCCAGCCGGTCCTTCACGATCTCGAAGATTTCCTCCAGGCGCGGGCGGATGATGCTGACCACCATGCTGCGCGGCACGTTGGCGATCTGATGCTCCTCCTCGCCGACCAGCGGCACGGGCAGCATCTCGCGCTCGTCGTCCGGGCTGGCCTGGCAACTGCCGTAGAGCGTCTTCAGCCGCTCGGCATGGGCCACCGGCGTCGACAGCAGCCGGGCGATGTCGTTCGTGACATGGATGCCGCCGACCAGGGTCTGCGCCGTGTGCAGCAGCTGCCCCTCGGCGAACACCGCGATGCTGGTGGTGCCGCCGCCCATGTCGATGACAGTGGCGCCGAGTTCGCGCTCATCCTCGACCAGGGTCGCGAGCCCGGCGGCGAACGGCGCCGAGACCAGCTCGGCGATCTCCAGATCGCAGCGGGTCGAGGCAGGCATGGAGGTTGCGCAGCGCGGTGGAGACCGCGTCGATCACATGCAGCCGCGCCGTCAGCGTCTCGCAATGCAGGCCGCGCGGGTCCTCGACCCGCATGGTCTCATCGACGGAGAAGGAAAGCGGCAGGGCATGGATGGCGTCGCGCCCTTCGGATTCGGCGCGGTTGCGGCCTTCCAGCACGACATGCCGGATATCCTCCTCGCTCACCGCGCGGCCGCCGACCGGCCACTGCACGTTGAACAGACGGCTTTCGGGCTGGCCGCAGCCGAGATTGACCGTGACGGTGCGAAGCCGCGTATCGGCCATGTCCTCGGCCTGCCCGACGGCGGCGCGAATGGCGCGCTCGGCCTCGTCGAGATCGGTGATGGCGCCATGGCGGATGCCCCGGCCCTTCTGCCAGCCGAAGCCGAGGACGCGGCGGGTGCCATCGGGTTCGCTGCGGCCGATCATGCAGGTGATCTTGGTCGAGCCGATGTCGAGCGCGCCGAAAACACCAGGGCGTGGCGGCCGCGTTCGCGGTGGCAGATCGATGGTGACGGGCGGCACCGCGCGATAGGACATTTCGTTCATGATCCGGCCCTCCCTATTCCTGTTTTTTTCCGGGCGTGGCGGCCCCAGCCGCGCCCGTGCCAGCACCGCCGGCGCCATTGCTCGCCGACCCCGTGCCGTCATCAGCTTCCGGCGGCACCGGCGGCAGCGGGTGCGGCCGCACAACCACACGGTCGGAAAGACGCAGGTCGATGAACTGCACCGGCCGGTCGAGCAGCTGCATGCGGCCTTGGAGCATCTGGAGGCGGTCGAGCGCCGCGTCCTGATCCTCGCCGGGCAGCAGCACGGTCGCGCCCGATTTCAGCACAAGGTTCCAGCGCTCCTGCCCCACCCGCACGGCCCCCACCAGCCGCTTGCGGATATCGGGATAGGGCGCCATCTCGACAAAAAGCTCGGTCGCGGCTTCGGGCGCGCCGGCCCCCACGACCAGCGGCAGAGACAGCTCCTCGGCGGCCCGCCCGACATCCTGCTCGCCCATCGTCTCGCCGTTGCGGTCGATGAGGCGGAAATGGCCGTGGTCCTGCCAGACCGCGAAAGGCGCGCGCTCGATGAGGCGCACGACCAGCGTATCCGGCAGCCGCCGCTCCACCACCGCATCCTCGACCCAGCCGAGCGACAGCAGCCGCGCCCGCGCCTCGGCCACCGAGAAGCCGAGGATGGGCTGGCCGATCATGATGCCCAGCGCCTGGCGCAGGATCGGCTCGGGCGTATTCTCCCGCCCGTCGATGACGATGCTGCGGACGGTCAGGCCCATGGCCGCGCCGGCATCGCCGAGGACCGCGCGCAGCCCGCTCGACGAGTCGCTTCTGCCTGCGTCCCGCAGCGCGAGGCTCGACACGAAGATGAAGGCGACGATGCCGGAGGCCGCCAGAACCGGGCGCAAGAAGCGCTTCGCCTTCCGCGTGAGGAGGACGCGACGGCTCGGCCGGTCGACGACGCTGCTGCTCGCCAGCATGCGGGCATTGGCCATGCGCGCCTGAGCATGGGCTTGAGCATGAGCTTGAGCCTGGGCGTTGATCGGGGATGGCTTGCTCAGGCGCGGCATTGCGCGGCCTCCACCATCCAGGCGCAGAGCGCGGGGAAATCGAGGCCGCGATAGGCCGCCTGTTCGGGCAGCAGGGAGGCGGGCGTCAGCCCCGGCTGGGTGTTGACCTCCAGCAGAACGAGCCGGCCGGGCTCGCCTTCGGTATCGTCGTAGCGGAAGTCGGATCGCGTGGCGCCGACACAGCCGAGCGCACGATGCGCGGCGAGCGCCACCTCCATCGCCTGGGCGGCGATCTCTGGGTGGACGGGCGCCGGAATGACGTGCCGTGAGCCGCCGTCGCTGTATTTCGCCTCGTAATCGTAGAAGCCGCGCTGCGGAGGTGATTTCCGTGACGGCGAGCGCGCGGTCGCCCATGACGGCGACGGTCAGCTCCCGCCCGGCGACGTATTCCTCGGTCAGCGCGGTGGGGCCGAAGGCCCAGCCGCGCGCGATCTCCGCCCGGCGGTTGTCGCCGTTCTTGATGATGTAGACGCCGACGGAGGAGCCTTCCTTCTGCGGCTTGATGACATAGGGGCGCGGCATGGGGTCCGCCTCCTCCAGCGCCGCGATATCCACGATCTTGTGGCGCGCGACCGGCAGGCCGGCGGCGGCGAAGACCGTCTTGGCGGCAACCTTGTCCATGGCGATGGAGGAAGCCCGCACGCCGGAATGCGTGTAGGGAATGCCGAGCCAGTCGAGCACGCCCTGGATCGTGCCATCCTCCCCGAACCGGCCGTGCAGCGCGTTGAAAACCGCGTCCGGCCGGGGGTCGAGCGCGGCGAGCACCGCTCCGAGATCGGGCCCGACCTCGACCGGCACCACCTCGTAGCCCGCTGTCCGCAATGCGGCGATGACCTGCCGGCCGGAGGTCAGGCTGACCTCCCGCTCCGCCGAGATGCCGCCGTAAAGGACCGCGACGCGCTTCATGCCACCACCTCCGCCCGGGGCAGCGGCTGGCCGATGCGCTTGATCTCCCAATACGAGGTGATGCCGGTCGCCGCGAGCACGCGGCGCCGCACCTCCTCGCCCAGCCCCTCCAGATCGGCGGCGGTGGCGCCGCCGGTGTTGAGCAGGAAGTTGCAATGCTGTTCGCTCACCTGCGCGCCGCCCCGGGTCAAGCCCCGGCAGCCGGCGCTGTCGATCAGCTCCCAGGCCTTCATGCCCGGCGGATTGGCGAAGGTGGAGCCGCCGGTCCGCGCGCGGACGGGCTGGGTGGCGGTGCGGGACTCACGGATCTCGGCCATGCGGGCGCGCGATCAGCCGCGCATCCCCAGGTGCCGCGCGCAGCCGGGCGCGGGTGACGACAGCACCCGCCGGCAGGCGGGAATGGCGGTAGGACAGGTGCAGCTCCGCCGCCGGCAGGCGCACCAGCTCGCCCGCGCGGGTGACGACCTCCGCCCAGTCGAGGCAGGCGGCCATGTCGCTGCCATAGGCGCCGGCATTCATGGCGACCGCGCCGCCGATGCTGCCGGGAATGCCGCAGAGGAATTCCAGCCCGCCCAGGCCGGCGGCCGCCGCATGCTCGGCGACCGTCGCATCCAGCGCGGCCGCGCCGCAGACGATGCCATCGGCCTCCGATCGTGATGGTGGAGAAGCCGCGCGCGAGGCGGATGACGACGCCCTGAATGCCGCCGTCACGGATGATGAGGTTCGAGGCCGCTCCGATAACCGTCACCGCCACATCAACCGGCAGGGCGCGCAGGAACTGAGCGAGATCGCCAGCGCTGGCGGGCTTCACCAGATATTCGGCGGCGCCGCCGACGCGGAACCAGGTCAGCGGCCCCAAGGCGGCATTGGGCTCGACACGGCCCTTCAGCGGCGGCAGGGGCGAAGCCTCGTCCGGCGGGTTGGCCGTCATCACGGACCTCATGCGACCGCCCCGGCCGCGCGTCGGCCCTCGGGGTTTTGCAGCGCGGCCAGTTGGGCCGGAAGCGCATTCGCCCAGGCGGTGATGTTGCCCGCGCCGAGGCACACAACCATGTCGCCCGCATGCGCCATCGCATGCACCATCTCGGCCAGATGATCCGGCCCCGGCAGCGGCACGACGCTGCGATGCCCGCGCTCCCGCAGCCCGTCCACCAGCGCGTCGCGGTCGATGCCCGGGATCGGCGACTCTCCGGCGGCATAGACATCAGCGACGATCACCGTATCGGCGTCGTTCATGCAGGCGCAGAATTCCTCGAACAGGGATTGCAGCCGCGAATAGCGGTGCGGCTGCACGACGGCGATGACGTTGCGCGCCCCGGCCTGCCGCGCGGCCTTCAGCACCGCCGCGATCTCCACCGGGTGATGGCCGTAATCGTCGATGACGGTGATGCCGCCGGTCTCCCCCGTCTTGGTGAAGCGGCGCTTCACACCCCGGAAGGCGGCGAGGCTCGTGCGCAGCGAGGACTCGCCGATCTCCATCTCAGTGCCGACCGCGATGGCGGCGAGCGCGTTCTGCACATTGTGCTGGCCGAGCATGGGCAGGCGGAACGGCCCCATCCGGCGCTGCCGGTTGCGCAGCCGGTCCGTGACCGTCACCTCGAAATTGGCGCCCGCCTTGTCGGTGACGACGCGATCGGCGCGGATATCGGCCTGGGGGCTGAAGCCGTAGGTGATGATCCGGTGGTCGGCGAGGCGCGGTATCATCTGCTGCACCGCCGGATGGTCCACGCAGAGCACGGCGAAACCGTAGAAGGGGATATTGCCGACGAACTGGCGGTAGCCGGCCTCCATCGCCTCCTGACTGCCCCAATGGTCAAGATGCTCGGGGTCCATGTTGGTGACGACGGAGATCACCGCCGGAAGCCGCAGGAAGCTGCCGTCGCTCTCATCCGCCTCGACCACCATCCAATCGCCGGCGCCGAGCCGCGTGTTGGTGCCATAGGCGTTGATGATGCCGCCGTTGATGACGGTGGGGTCGAGGTTCGCACCCTCCAGCACCGCCGCGACGAGGCTCGTCGTCGTCGTCTTGCCATGCGTGCCGCCGATAGCGACCGACCAGCGCAGCCGCATCAGCTCGGCCAGCATCTCCGCCCGGCGCACGACGGGCAGCAGCTTGGCGCGGGCCGCCTGCACCTCGGGGTTGTCGCCCTTGACGGCGGAGGAGACGACGACGACCTGGGCCTGCCCGAGATTGGCGGCCTCATGACCGATCGCGACCGCGATCCCCTCGCCGCGCAGCCGCTTCACATTCGCGGAATCCGAGATGTCGCTGCCCTGCACGGAATAGCCGAGATTGTGCAGAACCTCGGCGATGCCGGACATGCCGATGCCGCCGATGCCGACGAAATGAATGGTGCCGATATTAAGCGGAAGCGCCCTCACCGCTGCGTCTCCCGCACCATCATCCGCTCGACGAGATCGGCGAGCGCATCCACCGCCGAAACCTGGCTCCGCGCCCGGGCGGCGGTGGCCGCCGTCGCCAGGGCAGCGGGGTCGTTGAACAGCGTGGCGAGCTGGGCCGTGAGGGCCGCCGCCGTGAAGCGCGGTTGCGGCATCACCCAGGCCGCCCCGGCCCCGGCGAGCACCGCCGCATTGGCGGTCTGGTGGTCATCAATGGCATTGGGCAGCGGCACCAGGATCGCGGGCCGGCCGGCCACCACAAGCTCGGCAGTGGTGGAGGCGCCGGCGCGGGCGATGACGAGATGCGCGGCACCGAGATGGCGCGGAATATCGGGGAAGAAGGGCGCGACCTCGGCGGCGATGCCGGCGGCCCGATAGGTGGCGGCGACGGCCGCCCCATCCTCCTGCCGCGCCTGCTGCACCACGGAGAGGCGCGACCGCAAACCCTCGGGCAGGGCGACGAGCGCCTGGGGCACGACCTCGCTCAGCACGCGGGCGCCGAGCGAACCGCCCGTCACCAACAGATTGATCCGCCCGTCCGGCTCGGGCGCCACGTAGGGAATAGTGCCGAGCGCCGCGATGGCGCCCCGTACCGGGTTGCCGACCAGCGCCGTCCGCATCCCCGCCGGAACCCGCGTTGTCGGCTCAGCGCTCAGCGCGAGCAGTGTCGCGATGCGGGAAAGCGTGCGGTTGGCGCGGCCGAGCACGGCGTTCTGCTCGTGCAGAATGACGGGGATCGAGAGCCGTGCGAGCCGCGCGGCGACCACCGGGGGCACGGAGGGATAGCCGCCGAAACCCACGATCGCGCCGGCATTCAGCCCGGTGAGGATGCGCCGGGCGGCCAAGGTGCCCGCCGCCAAGGCGCCGGCCGCCCGCACGCCGCGCGCGAAGCCTCGGCCGGCGATGCCGGCACCCGGCAGCACATGGCGGTCATCGGCCGCGAAAGCCTGGCTGCCACGCCCGGCGGAACGCCCATCCGTCATCAGCACCGGGCGGTAGCCACGGCCCGCCAGCGTCATCGCCAGCGCCTCGGCCGGGAAGAAATGCCCGCCCGTGCCGCCGGCCGCGATGACCACGGGAATCACGCGCGGCCCCCTCATGAGCGGTCACTCGCGAAGCGACGTCGGGTGAGCGCGAGCAGCATGCCCATCTCCACGGCGACCGATAGCGCGGACGAGCCGCCATAGGAGATGAAGGGCAGCGTCATGCCCTTGGTCGGGATGAGTTCGAGCGAGGATGCCATATTGATGAAGGCCTGAAGGCCGAAGCTCATCAGCAGCCCGGCCGAGGCGAGCAGCACAAACTGATCGTTCTCGGCGATCAGGCGTAGCAGGCCGCGCAGCACGATGGCGGCGAAGATGCCGAGGATGAAGAGGCAGACGACGAGGCCGAACTCCTCCCCCGCGACGGCGAAGACGAAATCCGCATGGGCGTCGGGCAGGATGTCCTTGACCATGCCCTCACCCGGGCCACGCCCGAGCAACCCGCCATTGCCGAAAGCCTGCAAGGCGGTCAGCGCCTGATAAGCGGTCTGCTCGGTCGGGTGCAGGAAGCGCTCCACCCGCACATGCACATGCGGCATCAGAAAGAAGGCGGCGATGAAACTCACCACCAGGCCGCCAGCGGCGATGCCGACGAGCGCCAGGTTGAGACCGTCGAGAAAGAGCTGCGCCAGGAAGACGATGCTGATGACGGCGAGCATCCCGATATCGGGCTGCGTCTTCAGCAGCAGCGCGATGAGCCCGTAGAGCATCAGCGCTAGCAACCGGCCCGGAAATTTCTCGGTATTGCGCGCTTCCACCAGCAGCCCGGCGGTCACGACCGCGAAGAAGGGCTTGAGGAACTCGCTCGGCTGCAGCGACAGGAACGGAAGGTTGATCCAGCGCCGCGCGCCCTTGATCTCGACACCGTGGACGAGGGTGAAGGCCGTCAGCAGCAGAGCCATGAGCGTGCCGATCAGCGCGAGCCAGCGGATGCCCTTGGGCTGCATCAGCGACACGCCGACAACGATAAGGCCGGCGAGCGCCAGGAACGTCACCTGCTTCGCGATGAGCAGGTCGCGCGGGTCGCCGATGCGATGCGCGACCGCCGGGCTGGAGGCCAACACCAGCACATAGCCGAAGCCGATGAGCATGCCGATGCAGAGCAGCGTCCAGCGATCGACCGTCCACCACCAGCGGCCGAGCGTTGAGGTATCCGTCCGTGACAGAGCGAGCATCAGGCGGCCCTCCCGCTCATCGCGCCCGGCCCGATCTGGCCCAGCGCTGTCGTGTTTGGCTGCGAGAGAGCCGCGACGAGCGCGGCGAAGCGGTCGCCCCGCGCCTCGAAGCCCGAAAACTGGTCGAAGCTCGCGGCCGCCGGGGAGAGCAGCACCACGCCAGCACCCAGCGCACGCGCCCGCTCGAAAGCGGCGGGGACGGCGGCATCCAGCGTGCTGGCAATGCGGTGCGGCACGGCATGGGCTGCCAGCGTCTCGGCGAAGACACCGGCGTCACGGCCGATCAGCTCCGCATGGACGATACGGGGAAAGAATGGCGCGAGCGGCGCGATGCCGCCCGCCTTGCCGATGCCGCCCGCGATCCAGACGATGCGGTCGTAGCAGCCGAGCGCGCGGGCTGCGGCATCGGCATTCGTCGCCTTGCTGTCATTGATGAACACGGTGCCGTCATGGCTGCCGACGCGGGCCTGCCGGTGCGGCAGCCCGGCGAAGCTTCGGATCGCCGTCGCGATCGTGGACGGGTCGACGCCGAGGGCACGCGCCATCGCGGTGGCGGCGGCGGCGTTCTGGGCGTTGTGCGCCCCCGGCAGCGCGGGCGATTGCGTCTCCGCACCCAGGCCGCTGACCCGCACCAACTGCATCGGCCCGGACGACAAATCATCGGCCATCGCGGAGGAGAGCGGATCGTCAATCCCGACCACAGCCACGTCGGCCGCTGTCTGGCGTGCGAAAATCGCACGCTTTACATCGGCATAGCCGGTCATGTTGCCATGACGGTCGAGGTGATCGGGCGACAGATTCAACATTGCCGCAGCAGAGAAGCGGAGAGTTGCGATTCGCTCCAACATGTAAGACGACATTTCGAGCACGTAGATGCCGTGATCGGGCAGCAGCGGCAGCGCGAGCGCGGCGGTGCCGAGGTTTCCGCCCGCCGCGACCGGCAGCCCGGCCTCCGACAGAATATGCGCGAGCAACGCCGTCGTTGTGGATTTGCCGTTCGTCCCGGTGATGCCGGCGAATCGGGCCTGGCTTCCCGCGCGGCGCACAGCCTGGAACAGAAGCTCCGCATCGCTCAGGATCGGCACGCCCGCCGCGATGGCGCGGGCGGCGACGGGGTGCGGCGCCGGCAGGCGATGCGGAATCCCCGGCGACAGCACAAGCGCCGAGAAGGCGAAATCACCCTCCCGCAGATCGGCGACCTGGAAGCCCTCGGCCCGCGCGGCATCCCGGGCCGGTGCGCCGTCATCCCAAAGCAACGTCTCGGCGCCCATGGCGCTGAGCGCGCGCGCCACGGGCAGGCCGTTCCGGCCGAGGCCGAGAATGGCGAAACGCGAATCGGCGAACAGGGTGCGGGGAAATTCCATCAGCGGATCTTCAGGGTCGCGAGACCCACGAGCGCCAGAATCATCGAGACGATCCAGAAGCGAATGACGATGGTGGGTTCGGCCCAGCCCTTCTTCTCAAAGTGATGGTGCAGCGGCGCCATCAAGAAGACGCGCCGGCCCGTGCGCTTGAACCAGAAGACCTGGATGATGACGGAAAGCGTCTCGACGACGAAAAGGCCGCCGACGATCGCGAGCACGATCTCATGCTTCGTCGCGACGGCGACGGCGGCGACAGCGCCGCCCAAGGCGAGGCTGCCGGTATCACCCATGAAGACCGCGGCCGGCGGCGCGTTGTACCAGAGAAAGCCGAGTCCGGCGCCGATGAGCGCGGAACAGAAGACAGCGAGTTCGCCCGAGCCCTGGACGAAGGGCAGTTCGAGATAGACCGCGAAGATGCGGTTGCCGACGAGATAGGCGATGAGGGCGAAGACGCCGGCGACGATGATCGTCGGCACCATCGCCAGACCGTCGAGACCGTCGGTGAGATTGACCGCGTTGGACGCGCCCATCATCACCAGCATGCCGAAGAGCGGAAAGAAGATGCCAAGCGGAATCAGCACATTCTTGAAATCGGGAATCGAGATGCCGCTGCCGAGCGGGCCGCCGATATGCACCATGATCCAGATCGAGGCGAGCAGGCCGATGCTCGCCTGCCCGATCAACTTGAACCGGCCGGACAGGCCCTTGGTGTTCCGCTTCGTCACCTTGAGGAAATCATCCGCGAAGCCGAGCGCGCCGTAGCCCAGCGTCACGAGGAGTGCCGCCCAAACATAAGGGTTGGCGAGATCCGTCCATAGCAGCGTCGAGATGGTGAGCGCGCTGAGGATGAGCACGCCACCCATCGTCGGCGTGCCCTTCTTCTCCACCAGATGCCGCGCCGGCCCATCGAGCCGGATCGGCTGGCCCTGCTTCTGCAAACTCCGCAGCATGCGGATGACGCGAGGCCCGAGCAGAAAACTGATGATGAGCGAAGTGAGGCAAGCGGCACCCGACCGGAAGGTCAGGTAGCGGATAAGATTGAGGATATGGAGATGGTTCGAGAAGGGCAGGAGAAGATTGTAAAGCATCAGCCCTGCTCCCGCGTCTCGGCCCCGACAGGGAGTGCCGCGATGATGGCGGCCATGCGGCTGCCGAGGCTGCCTTTGACCAGAATGGCATCGCCGGGCCGAACCGCCGCCACGACCACGGGTGCAAGCTCGGCCGAGGTCGCGGCATGGGTCCCGCGCTTCTCCGCCGGCACCGCGTCGAACAGCCGCCGCATCGCGGGGCCACAGGCGAACAGCAGATCGCAATGGGCCGCGACATCGCCGGCGAGCCCCTCATGCTCGGCCGCACTCGCCTCGCCCAGTTCCAGCATGTCGCCGAGCACCGCGACCCGCCGCGTGGCCGGCTGCAGCCCGAGCACCGCGAGCGCCGCGCGCACCGACGGCGCCGAGGCGTTGTAGCTTTCGTCGAGCAGCAGCGCTTCCCCGCCATCCGGCAAAGCGAGGCGGCGGCGCGCGCCACGACCGCCGAGCGCCGCGAAACCATCGAGGGCGGCGGAAGCGTGATGGGGTTCGACACCCGCCGCCACCGCTGCCGCCACGGCCGCCACCGCGTTCATCGCCATATGGGCGCCGGGCGCCGACAAGCGGAAGCGCAGCGGCGTGCCATGCAGGCTCATGGCGACGTTCACGCCCTCCGCATCGCTGCTCGCGTCGAGCAGCCGGGCCTCGGCGTCCGTGCCGGCGCCGAAGCGGATGACGCGGGCCGTGCCGGCGACGGCGATGAGGATTGCGAGCTGCGGGCTGTCAGCCGGCAAAATCGCCGTGCCGCCCTCCGCGAGGCCGGCGAGGATCGCCGCCTTCTCCGCCGCGATCGCGTCGAGGCTGCCCATGTGGCCGATATGGACCGGCGCGATATTCGTGATCACCGCGACATGCGGCCGGGCGAGTTGCGCGAGCGGCGCGATTTCCCCCGGATGGTTCATGCCGATCTCGGCGACGCAGAAGGCGGCGTCGCGCGGCAGCCGCGCCAGCGTCAGCGGCACGCCCCAATGATTGTTGTAGGAGGCGACGGCCGCATGCGTCGGGCCGGCGGCGGTGAAAATCCGCCGCAGCATCTCCTTCGTCGTCGTCTTGCCGACGCTGCCCGTGACCGCGACCAGCCGCCCGGTGAAGCGCGCGCGCGCCGCGGCCCCGATCGCGGTGAGGCCGGCGAGCGTGTCCGCGACACGGAGCAGTGGCGCGTCCTCATCCGCATCCGGGGGATCGCGATCGACCAGCGCGCCGGCGGCACCCGCGCCCAGCGCCGCCGAGACGAACAGATGCCCGTCGCGGTTCTCGCCATGCAGTGCCACGAACAGATCACCCGCGCTCACCGTGCGCGTATCGATCGAGACGCCGCTCGCCGCGAAGGGGCGCGTCATGACGCCGCCCGCCGCCGCGGCGAGATCCTCGGCCGTCCAAAGCGCGCTCATACAGTGCTGCCTGTGAGACGGCGGATAACTTCGGCGTCGTCGAAGGGCAGCGTCTCGCGCCCGATCGTCTGCCCCTGTTCGTGACCCTTGCCGGCAACGACGAGCACGTCCCCCGGCCCGAGCAGGCCGAGACCGGCGGCGATGGCGGCCTCGCGCCCCCCGACCTCGATCGCGTCCGGGCAGCCGGCCATGACCTCGGCGCGGATCGCGGCGGCATCCTCGGTGCGCGGATTGTCATCGGTCACGATCACCGCATCCGCCCCGGCGAGAGCGGCCGCACCCATCAGCGGGCGCTTGCCACGGTCACGATCCCCGCCGGCACCGAAGACGATGACCAGCCGCCCCTCCGCATGCGGGCGCAGCGCCGAGAGCAGGCGGGTGATCGCATCGGGCGTATGCGCGTAATCGACGTAAGCCGCGGCACCGTTGGCGAGGGTCGCCGCCAGCTCCATGCGGCCGCGCACGCCGACGAGGCCGCCCATCCGGTCGAGCGCCGCCGTCTCCCCCAGCATGAGCGCGATGGCGGCGGCGACAAGCGCGTTATCGGCCTGGAAACGACCAGGCAGAGGCAGATCGATATCGAAACGGCGGCCGGCGGTGCTCAGCGCGAGCACCTGGCCGCTCGGCCTCGGCACAGCACGGTGCAGGGCAATGATCGTGCCGCCATCGCCCTCGCTCTCGCCCACCGTGCCGAAGTTCAGCCCGGCCTTGGCGGAGAGCGCGGCCATCGCCTCCCTCACCCCGCGCTCCAGCGTCATCGCGGCGACGGCCGGCGCGCCGCGCGGCAGCAGCTCGGCAAAAAGGCGGAGCTTCGCGCGGGCGTAAGCCTGCATCCCGCCGTGATAGTCGAGATGGTCGCGGGTCAGGTTCGTGAAGGCGCCGGCGGAAAGCCGCAGCCCATCCAGCCGGAACTGGTCGAGCCCATGGCTGCTGGCTTCGACCGCCACATGCTGAATGCCGCCCCCGGCGAGGTCCGCCAAGATCCGGGCGAGGCTGACCGGATCGGGCGTGGTCAGCCCCGCGCCGCAGGGCATGCCGGGCGCGATCAGTCCGAGCGTGCCGAGCGAGGCCGCGGCGTGGCCGCCGAGCGTCCAGAGTTGCCGCAGGAAATCGGCGGTGCTGGTTTTGCCGTTGGTGCCGGTGACGGCGGCGATGCGGCGCGGCTGCGGGCCGGCAAGCCGCGCCGCCATCTGGGCCAGGCGCCGGCGCGGCTCTGGGTCCAGAATCATCGGCCGGGGCGGCACGCCGGCCGGCCAATCCGTGCCCTGCGGGGCGAGAATGGCGGCAGCACCGCGCGCCACGGCATCGGCGATGAACTGGCGCCCATCATGCGCGCTGCCTGGCAGAGCGGCGAAGACGAAGCCGGGCTGCACCTCCCGGCTGTTGGCGGTGATGCCGCTGACATCCACCGCGCCGGGCAACCGGCCGAAGCCGGGCCGGCCGGGGCTGGTGACGGGTGCGACCTGCATCAGATCAACGAGCCGCATCGGTGGCCGGCGCCGGGACGCGATACATCGCGTCGTGCCGCAGCGTGGCGACCACGTTCGCCGGTGCTACCCATCCGCCATCGCCCGCGACCCTGGGCGCTGCCCGATGCTCCGGCTTGCGATCAGGCCGCGCGACATCGGCGATGTCGTCGGGCTCGCCCGGATTGTTCGGGCCGAGCGGCACCACGCCCGACGGCGCCGGATAGGGCATCGGAATCGCGAGTTCCTCGTTGATCGCCTGCACGTTGTCGAAGCGCGGCACCACGTTGAACATCGGCCCGATGCGGGCGATGACCTGCGCGACGGAGGGTGCCGCCATATAGCCGCCCGTCGTGAAGCCATGCGTCGCCGCCGTCGCATGCCCGGAATTGATCGCGACATAAACGACGTAGCGCGGTGCATAGATCGGAAAGGCCGCGACGAAGGAGCTGTAGTTCGAATGCTTCTTGTAGCCGCCGTGGACCGAGACCTTCTGCGCCGTGCCGGTCTTCGCGCCGACGAAATAACCCGGCACCTCACCGAAGCTGCCGGTGCCGTCCGTCACGATCAGGCGCATGATGCGGCGGAGCGTGTCGGACGTCGATTCCTGCATGACGCGCGTGCCGGTGATGGGCGGATCGCCCGGATCACCCGCCAGCAGCGTCGGCTTGTACAGCATCCCGCCATCGACGATCGCGACCGCCGTATTGGCGATATGCAGCGGCGTCTCCGCGATGCCATTGCCGAAGGAAACCGTCATCAGCGTGGCGCGGCCCCAGGCGCTTTCGGGCTGCACCTGCGGCTCCGCCGCTTCCGGCAGTTCGATGGGCTCGCGCGTCATCAGCCCGAGCTTCTGCAGCCAGGCGCGCTGACGTTCTTTACCGACCAGCACGGAAATGCGCGAGGCGCCGATATTGGATGAGAACCGCATGATATCGGGCAGCTGCATCCAATAGTGCTTGGGCTCGAAATCGGTGATGTGGAAACGACCGATCGGAATCGGATGCGTGGTGTTGAACGAGTCCCACATGTGGATGACGTTGTCGTCGAGCGCCATGCTCGCCGTCTGCAGCTTGAACACGCTGCCCGGCTCATAGGTGCCCGTGGCGCAGCGGTTGAACTTCTCCGCATCGGCCGCCGTGGCGAGATCGTTCGCGTCGTAATCCGGGATGCTGACCATGCCGAGGATGCGGCCATTCGTCGCGTCCTCGACAATGCCGCAGCCGCCGATGGCGGTGAAGGTCTTCACCGCATTCGCGACCTCGTCGCGCAGGATCGTCTGCACGCGCACATCGATGGAAAGGCGGAGCGGCGTGGGGTCGTTGTTCAGGCGCGCGTTGAAGTATTTCTCGACGCCCGCGATGCCGTCGCTGTCGACATCGACACCGCCGAGCACCTGCGCCGCCGTATTGCCCAGCGGGTAGCGGCGTTCATACGAGGTCTGGAACGACAGGCCAGGAATGCCGAGGTTGTTGATGGCGAGTTCCTGCGCCGGCGTGATCTGGCGGGCGACATAGACGAAGGCCTTGGCGGAAGCCAGCCGGCGCGCGATATCGGCCTCGTTGATCTGCGGCAACACGTTCTTCAGCGCCATCGCCACGGCGTCTGTGTTTATCATCTGTCGCGGATCGGCGTAGAGATCCGCGACCGGAAGCGACACGGCGAGAATCTGCCCGTTCTCATCGACGATGGAGGCGCGCCCGGTGGGCGGCGGCGGCACGGCGGCCGGTGCTTCGGGCACGAATTGCTCGACGATGCGGGGCGCGGGCTTCATCGGGTTGATCAGGGTCGCGAAGGCAAGCCGGCCGGCGATGGCCATAAACAGCAGAAGAAAGACGCCGGAGACTGCGACCAGCCTTGTCTTGCTTTTTTCCATCGCCGCGCGGCGGCGCAGATCGGGCGAGGTGACGCGCACCGTCTCGCCATGCGGGAGGCCGCCGCCCTGGCGCGGCCGGGGGCCCCAGGGATTGTTCGGCGTCATATCGGGTGGGGGCGCGTCGCTCATGACCCGACGTGCCTACTGCGAGGTTGAATAGAGCGGGCGCGGCGGCGCCAGCGCGGCGGATGCCGCCATGCCGAGCGACGACCCCGAAGCCGGGCTGTACATGACCGTCGCGGCCGGCGGCGTGATACGCGGCGTGGGGTCCGCCACCGGCGCCGGAACATTGGCGGCGAAGAACTGCCGTGGCGCGGCGGAGGGGTGATGCGCCGTATGCCGGTGCGGTTGCAACGGCGTTCCGTTCGCATCGGCAAGCCAAGTCCCGCTCTCCGGGCTAGGATGGCGGACCCAGTGGTGTGCAGGCTTCGGCGATGCGGCCGGCTTGGGCGATGGCGCTGCGTCCGCCACCTCGGCATGCGGTGGGGCAGCCGGAGCCTGGCTCGCCTCCGGTACGGCAACGATCGCGGCGGGCGGCGCGAGGGCGGCCAGAGTCGGTGTGGGTGACGGGGCGGGCAGCGGCACCGAGGCCACGGGCGCGGGGACCGGAGCCGGCACCGGATCGGCCGCCACAACGGGCGGCGCCGGGTCTGCAACGGCCGCGACCGGAGGCTGCGCCAGCGCCATCTCCGGCTCCACCGGCCCGGTATGCGGCATGAGCCGTGGCTGCACCTCGGCCATCGGCACGCCCTGCGTCGGGTCGATGACGGGCGCCGGCTTCGGCGCCGTGGGCGCCGTCGGCGCGGGTGTCGCGGAGAACGGCACCGGCGCCGGCAGCGTCGACGCCAGCTGATCCATCGTCACGAGCTGCGCCGGCTGCATCGGTTGCAGCGTGAGATATTGAGCGGCCAGCGCCTGCAACCGTTCCGGATCGTTCATCAACGCCCAGTCCGCCCGCAGCATGCGCGTGCGGTCCCGCGCCTCGTCGATGTCGTGGAAGGTGCTGCGCAGCGAAGCGTCGAGCGTGAAGGCGCGCTGCTTAACCTGATAGAGGTAAAGCCCCGATCCGGCGGCGAGCATCAGACAGACACAGGTGAAGGGACGGATCACGCCGCGACCTCCTCGACAGCGAGCCGCCGCAGCGCCCGGAGGCGCGCACTGCGGGCGCGGGGATTGTCGGCGATTTCGGCCGTGCCCGGCCGCAACGCCTTACGGGTCACCAACTCAAAGCGGGCCTCGGCCGTCGGCAGCAGGCCGCGCGGATCGTGGCGGGATGGGCCGGGCGATTGGCCCGCCGCATCGTTCATAAAGTGTTTAACGATACGATCCTCAAGCGAGTGAAAGGAGACAACGACGAGTCGCCCCCCAGGACGCAGTATGCGTGTCGCTTGATTCAAAGCACGCTCTATTTCAACCAATTCTTCATTCACGCCGATACGAAGCGCCTGGAAGCTCCGCGTCGCCGGGTCGATGCCGGAGCGGTCGGGCGGCAAAACACCGCGAATGATGCCGGCAAGCTGCGTTGTGGTGACGATCGGCTGCTCCGCCCGCGCCGCGACGATGGCGCGCGCGATACGGCGCGACTGCCGCTCCTCCCCAAACTTGAAGAGAATATCGGCCAATTCGTCGGCCGACAGGCGCGCCACGAGGTCGGCGGCGCTCGGCCCCTCGCCGCCCATTCGCATATCCAGAGGGCCGTCCATACGAAAACTGAATCCGCGCGCGGCATCGTCGATCTGAAATGAGGAGACACCAAGATCGAGCACGACGCCGTCGAGTCCGTCTACACCATGCGCACCGAGAAGGCTGAGCAGGTCGCCGAATCGGCCCTCGATCAGATGCAGCCGTCCGGGAAAACTGGAGGCGAGCACGGCGCCGCGCGCAATCGCTTCGCGATCGCGGTCGATCGCCCAGATCGTGCAGCCCGCCCGCTCCAGCATGGCGCGCGTATAGCCGCCGCCGCCGAATGTGCCGTCCAGATAGACCTCGCCCGGCTGCGGATCGAGCGCGGTCAGCACTTCCGCCAGCATGACCGGAATATGTGTGCCGCCCTCCACCTTGCCCGTGGCCGCCGTCATCGCGGCGTGCTCCCCGGCTGCGGCTGAGAGGCTTGGGCGTTGCCGGGCAGAGTGAGGCCGCGCGCATTGACGTTCTGCCGCGCCTCGGCCGCGCGGCGGCGGGCGGCCGCCGGCTCCCAGATCTGGAAGGTCGGGCCGGTCCCCATGAAAATGCAGTTGTCAGTGAGTTCGGCGTGGGCCAGCAGCATCTCGTTCAGGATGATGCGGCCTTCCTTGTCGGAATCCGTCGGATAGGCCTCGCCGTAGATGGCGGCGGCCAGATCGTCATATTCCCGGCTGAACAGCTCATAGCGGTCCAGCGACTGCGCCAGCCGATCGAAGAAGGGCTTCGGCCAGGCTTCGATACAGGGGTAGTTGTGGGAGGGGCGTAGAATCATCGAGACGCTCCCCTCCTGATTCGTGTCCAGCGATTTCAAGGCGTTCCGGAACGACGCCGGAACGGATACGCGCCCCTTGGCGTCCAGCCGGTTCAGGTGGCTCCCGAGAAAGTTCGTCATCGGGCCCCCTTTCACTCCGTTGGCCGAAGCGCCTCCGTTGACTTGAAAACTGGATGCGACCCGGCCGCACCCGCCACACCGTGGGATGCCATGGGTTATCATGGGTGTAACTGGGCGTCAAAGGAATTTGGTCCCGCCGTTTAGCAAAAACTCATGATTCTCACTTGAAAACAAATGGTTCGCAGCTTCTCCGGCCGCCGCGTCGGGCCGCCCGGCCGACATGTTTCGTTCTCATTTTGTTCGATCGTGGTGCCTCGCAGAAAAATTCCGAGCGGCGATCATCCCCCAAGCGACGCAAGGCTTTGCGCCGATCGAAGGGGCCAGACGGCCTGTAAGCCGGGTTCTGTCCGCGCCCTTGCGCGGCGCTGGACGGCCATTCCTCTGGGACGCACCTTGCGGCGCGCCTCACGCGACCAACCCGGGCGACGGGGCGGGAATGTCCCTGCGGTCACGACGCGTTGCCTGCCGTGCCGCCGGCCGCCCCTATTCGGTCTTGCTCCCGGTGGGGTTTACCCTGCCGCGCCTGTTACCGGAGCGGCGGTGCGCTCTTACCGCACCGTTTCACCCTTGCCCGCGGCGGCCGACGCCGGCGCGGGCGGTTTGTTTTCTGTGGCACTTTCCCTGGGGTCGCCCCCGCCGGCCGTTAGCCGGCACCGTATTCCCGTGGAGCCCGGACTTTCCTCCACCAGGCCCTCGCGAGCATGGCAGCGGCCGTCCAACCGTCTGGCGGGCGCTGATTGCGACAGCGGCCACGCCCGGTCAAGGGCCAGAGAGCGCCGCCCTGAGCACCGAGGCGCGCAGTGCGGTCTCGGCATCCGCGTGGCCGGTGATGCCAGCGGGGCGCCAGCGGCGCTGGAAGGCGCGGAGGAGCGTGGCGAAAACCGCCTCGCCCGCCGATGGCGCGGGCACCGGATAGCCGATGCCGGCGAGGTCCGCCCGCAGCGCCGCGACATCCACCGCCCCATCGCCGACGGCGGCCGGAAAATCGGGCCAGACCCCGATGCCGGCGGCGGCGAGGCCCGGCCAGTCGAACAACTCCCCCGGGTCCTCCTTACGGTCGGGCGCGATATCCGAATGGGCGACGACGTTGCGCGCGGGGATCGGGTGGCGCGCGAGGATGCCGAGGCAGAGATCCCTTACCGCCGCCATCTGCGCGGGCGGAAACCGCCGGTAGCCCCATTCATGGCCAGGATTGACGATCTCGATGCCGACGGAGCGGCCGTTCAGCGTCTCATGCCCGCGCCAGAAGGAGACGCCGGCATGCCAGGCGCGTTCTTCCTCCGGCACCAGCCGCCAGACCACGCCATCCTCGGCGACGACGTAGTGGGACGAAACGCGGGCGGCGGGGTCACACAGCCGATCGATCGCGGCGTCCGCGCTTTGCATGCCGGTATAATGCAGCACGAGAATATCCACCGGCTCATCCGCCGGCCGCGCGTCGCGGTTAGGCGACAGCCGATCCCTCATTCTCAAACAGTCTCTTATCGGCGCAGCACGTCGAGCGGCACAAGCTTCCCGTCGCGCTCAAAATGCCAGAAGGTCCAGCCGTTGCAGGAGGGCGCGTTCTGCAACTCGGCGCCGACCTTGTGGATCGAGCCGCGCAACTCCCCCGCGCTCACGCTGCCGTCGGGGCCGACGACGGCCGAAACGCGGCGCTGACGGTCATAGAGCACGGTGCCGGCGACAAGCGCGCCGCTCTCCACCAGGCTGCCGAAAGCGATGCGCGGCACTTCGCGGCGGGAGGGCGTCACCGCGAGCGCATCGGCGCCGAGCGGCCGGGTTTTGGCCAGACGCGCCCAGGCGGCTTCGACATAGGCGGGATGCCGCTCGATGCCGATGAAGTGGCGGTTAAGCCTTTTGGCGACAACCGCCGTCGTGCCCGTGCCGGAAAACGGGTCGAGCACCACATCCTCCGGCGCCGTGGAGGCGAGCAGCACGCGGTGCAGCATCGCCTCCGGCTTCTGCGTCGGGTGCAGTTTCAGGCCATGTTGATTGCGCAAGCGCTCCGGGCCGCCGCAGACCGGCATGAACCAGTCGCTGCGCATCTGCACATCATCATTGGCGGTCTTCATCGCCTGATAGTTGAAGCGGTAGCGCGAATCCTGGCCCCGCGCCGCCCATATCAGCGTCTCATGCGCATTGGTGAAGCGGCGGCCACGGAAATTCGGCATCGGGTTCGACTTGCGCCAGACGATGTCGTTGAGGACCCAAAAGCCGAGATCCTGGAGGATCGCGCCGATGCGGAAGATGTTGTGGTAGGTGCCGATGACCCAGAGCGTGCCGTCCTTGCGCAGAAGCCGGCGGCATTCGGTAAGCCATTCGCGGGTGAAGCGGTCATACTCCGCGAAATCGGCGAAACGATCCCAATCGTCATCGACGCCGTCGACGACGCTTTCATCCGGCCGCCTGAGCTGGCCCTGCAGCTGCAGGTTGTAGGGCGGATCGGCGAAGACGCAGTGGATCGAAGCCGGCGGCAGCATCCGCATATGATGGATGCAGTCACCCAGCAGCAACTGGTCCAGCGGCAGTTCGCGGGTGAGATCCACGGTCCTCCTCATGGCGTCATACCAAGCGGCAGGCGGAGGCACGGCAGGGGCGGCACGACAGGCGGGTCAGCATCGCGAAAGCTCTAGAAGGCTACGGTGGTCAGGACGATATCGGAACCCGGCGGGGGCGGTAAGTCCGCCAGCGCGGCATCCACGATCTTGGGTAGGATCGCATCCGCGATCGGGGGCAGGATGCCGCCCTCCAGAATCGCGCGCACGGGGGCGAAGCCGCGCCGATGGTGGGGAGAAATGCCGGCGCGGAGCATAGCCTCGCAATGCGCGGGCGTGCCGTAGCCGGCATTCCGCTCCCAGCCATAATGCGGGAAGCGGGCCGCCAGCCGCGTCATCAGCCGATCCCGCGCCACTTTGGCGATGATGGAGGCGGCCGCGATCGAGAGGCTGATGCCGTCGCCGCCGACCACGCAGCGCACCGCGCAGGGAAGGTCCGGCGGCCGGTTGCCGTCAACAAGCGCGAGATCGGGCAGGCTCGGCAGCCGCATCACCGCGCGCCGCATGGCGAGCAGGCTCGCCTGGAGGATATTGATGCGCTCGATCTCGGTCACGGATGCGGCGGCAACGCCGATCTCGGCCGCGCCGGAGGCATAGAGCGCTATCGAGGCGGCGAGCCGCCGCTCCGCCGTGAGCTTCTTTGAATTGTCAAGCAGCGGCACCAGCCGCTTCGGCACGCCCTTGGGGAAGACGACGGCGGCAGCGACCACGGGCCCGGCGAGCGGCCCGCGCCCGACCTCATCCAGCCCGGCGACGCGGCCGCCCGCCGCCCGCTCCAGCCTGTTATGCGGCGCCATGCTCAGTGGCGCCCGAACAGGCGGTGCCAAAGGCCGCCGCCCGGCGCCGGCCGCGCCTGCTGATGAGACACATGCGGCCGGGAGGCCGGTGGCCGCAGCGCGCTGCTCATGAGCTGACGGCCGCTCTCCCGATCCGCGATAAGCCGCTGCTGGAAAGCGAGAATGGCGGCGGAGCTTTCATCGAGATCGTCCCGCGCCAGCGCCTCGGCCACCGCCGCCGCGTTCTGAAAATCCCCCGCGCGGCGGAAGATATCGACCAGGCAAAGGCGCGGCTGAACTTCGGCGGCATGCGGCCAGATGGCGGCGGCCTGCTGCCGCCAGACCACCGCCCATTCCGTCTCCTCCGCATCATCAGCCGCCCAGGCAGCTTGCAACAGGGCCTCGGCGGCAGCCCAGGCGGCGTCGCGGCGCTGGCAAAGCAGCGCCCAGAGCAGAAAGCCCCGCGCGAAAGCCGGCGCCTGGGCGCGCAACGCCGCATATTCCGGGTCCCCGCGCACAACCTCGGCATCCTCCGGGCCGAGGGCGGCGAGATCGGGCGCCGCCGAACCGCAACCGGAACACTCCGTCACCCAGCGCCGCAGCGTGGACCGCGCGGGCTCGCCGGGGCGGAAATCCAGATCGGGCGCGAGTTCGGGCGCCGGCGCCTTGAAGACCGGGCGGACGACCGCGCCGCAGACCGCGCAAAGGCTCATCGGAACCGCCTCATGCCGCCGCCGACCGTGTGACCAGCCCCTCGGCCAGGCGGCCAAGCGCGCGTGTCAGCCGATCAGGCGCGACGGCATAGCAGACGCGCAGCCATCCCTCCCCGCTGTCGCCGAAGGCGATGCCGGGGGCGACCGCGATACCGTGCTGCGTGACCAGCCTTTGGGCGAGGGCGAGGCTGTCACCGGCGCCCTCGACCTTGAGAAAGGCATAAAAGGCACCGTCGGGAGAGGCGTAGCGCACGCCGGGAAGCGTGGCGAGGAAACGCGCCGCGATAGCCCGGCCCTCCCCGCAATGGGCGCGGAAATTCTCTGTCGTCGCCCGGTCGGCGATGGCCGCGAGCCCGGCCTGCTGGATGAAGGGTGCCACGCCCGAATGGGTGATCTCGACCACTTCCGTCAATTCATCCCGAACGCCAGGCGGCGCGATGAGCCAGCCAAGCCGCCAGCCGGTCATGACCCAGGTCTTGCTGAAGCTGTTGCAGACGATGACGCGGTCATCCGGCTCGGCCAGGTCGAGGATCGAGGGCGCGGCGTCCGACCCGTCATAGACAAGGCGCGAATAGACCTCGTCCGAGATCAGCCAGCAGCCGTGGCGGCGGCAGAGGGCGAGGATCTCGCGCAGCTCCTCCCGCGTCGCCGTCCAGCCGGTCGGGTTGTTAGGCGAGTTGAGGATGAAGCAGCGCGCACCGGCCAGTGCGGCGCTGAGGCGGCCGAGATCCAGATGGAAGCGCCCGTCAGGCCGCGCATCGAGCGGCAGGGCCTCGACCTCGGCGCCGTGCAGGCGGGCGGCATTGCCGGCATTGGGCCAGGCGGGCTCATGCAGCACCACGCGATCCCCGGCCCGGACGATGGCCGAGAGGCTGATCGCCAGCGCCGCCATGCCGGAGGCGGTGACGACGACGCGATCCTCCCCCACAGGGCGCTGATGCAGCCCCGAGAGATAGTCGGCGATGGCGTGGCGCAGCGTCGGCAGGCCGCGCACATCGGGGTAGCGCGTCTCACCCCGCCCGATAGAGGCTGTGAGCGCCGTGATCGCCACCGCCGGGCTCGGCTGGTCGGACTCGCCAAAGCAGAGGAACTCCGTATCCGGGCGGCTGAAGGCAAGCCGGGCGACGGAGATGATGCGAGACGCGCGAAGCCGGGTAAGATCGAGTTGAGGACCAGACATAGGACGGGGCTACCACAGCCCGCCGCGCCGAGGCGAGAGGCGAAAGCGCGTCATCCACGCCCCGAGGCGGCCGGGTGGGGAGTACCCGCCGGCGTGCTCGTCTCAATCAGTCTTTCGGGCTTCCTCCTCCTCGTCCTCCTCCAGGCTGAACTGGTCAGCCTCGCGGTCGTAGCTGAACAGCTCGGCATAGCGGCCCCAGGCGATCACCGTCCGCATCGTCGAATCCGCGTAGTCCGGCGACATGTGATCCTCAAGCTCGTCCTGAAACCGGAGCGCCGGCGCCCGATGGTTCCAGCGCTCATCCAACACCTGGCGGATCTGGTTGATGATCGGCACATGGGCGCGGAGAGCCGCCGCGAACTCCTCTTTGCGGTCGTCGGTATCCGCGCCCGACGAAGCGCTGGCCCGCATCGGTGAGCTTGATGTCGCCTTCCTCCAACTCCGCGAAGCGCAGCATCTGCAAGGCTTCGCCGATGGGCAGCAGCTCGTCCGCCTCCATCTGGAAGGCGTCGGCGAGCGCCGGCAGGTCGGCCCGGCCGTTATAGGGCTCGCCGGCGAGGGTCTCCATCAGGCCGGCCATGAGGTTGGTGCCGACGACGGGCAGCGGCTGCACCGGCGGGGGCGCGCCCTTATCCGCGACCGGCGCCTTGTGATGCTCCACCGGCCGGCGGGTCATCAACGCATAGATATCGTCCACCATCTGCCGGAAAGCCGGGTCCAGGCGGTTGCGCGGATGCGGGAAGCGGACCTTCAGCTCGCTCGCCACCCGGCCGGGGTTGGAGGAGAACACCAGGATGCGGTCGCACATCAGCACCGCCTCCTCGATATTATGCGTCACCATCAGGATGGATTTGACCGGCAGCCGCCGCTCCGACCACAGATCGATCAGGTCGGTGCGCAGCGTCTCCGCCGTCAGCACGTCGAGCGCGCTGAACGGCTCATCCATCAGCAGCAGGTCGGGATGGACGACGAGGGCGCGGGCCAGCCCGACGCGCTGGCGCATGCCGCCGGACATCTCCTTCGGATAGGCGTTCTCGTAGCCGCCGAGGCCGATGAGATCGATCGCCTCCTCGGCCCGCGTCTCGCGCTCGGCCCGGGCGACGCCCTGTGCCTCCAGCCCGAGTTCGACGTTCTCCTCGACCGTCAGCCAGGGAAACAGCGCGAAGCTCTGGAAGACCATGGCGACGCCCTGGACAGGGCCGGTGATGGGCCGGCCGCGCCAGCGGACATCGCCCGCCGTCGGGCGCAGCAGGCCGGAGACGATGCGCAGCAGCGTGGACTTGCCGGAGCCCGACCGCCCGAGCAGGCCGACGATCTCGCCCTCGCGGAGCGTCAGGTCGACATCGTCGAGGATGATGATGTCGGCCGAGGACTCCTTGGGATAGGACTGCCGGCATTTCTGGATGCGGACAAGTAGGGGCGCTTCGGTCTGCACGGTTTGGTCCATGGGCGTCTCCTGCCGGTGGAGCGGAAGGTCAGAAGGTGGTGCGGCGCACGGCGTAAGCGTGCAGCGGCCGCCAGAGCAGGCGATTGATGGTGAGGACGAAGCCGGTCATGACGACAGACGCCAAGGACGATCTGCACGCTGTTCCCGGCGGTGGTTGCATCGGCGATATAGGCGCCGAGGCCGACCGCGTTCAGCGTTGTTTTGCCCCAGGAAGCGACCTCGGCCACGATCGCGCTGTTCCAGGCAGCCCCCGAGGCGGTCAGCGCGCCCGTGATGTAATAGGGAAGGATGCCCGGAATGATGACGCGGCGCCACCACAACAGGCCCCGGATGCCGAAATTGGCCGAGACTTCCTTGAGGTCGCCGGGGAAAGCCGAGGCGCCGGCGACGACATTGAACAGCACATACCATTGCGTGCCGACGATCATCAGCGGCATCAGCCAGATATTCGGGTTGAGCGAGTAGCGCACCAGGACGATGACGACGATCGGGAACAGGAGGTTCGCCGGGAAGGCCGCCAGAAACTGGGCGATCGGCTGAATGATGCGCGCCCAGCGGGGACGGAGCCCGATCCAGACGCCGATCGGCACCCAGACGAGCGTCACGATCACGAGCGCCGCCATGACCCGGATCATCGTATAGACGCCGAGGAGAACGACCTCGCCGAACTGCGCCAATGTAATTGATGCGGCAACGAAAGTGGCGATGCGCCAGGCCGCGAGAAGAGCCAGGATGGAGATGAACGCGATCCAGATGATATCGAGCACGCGAGACGGCTCCCCCGAGCGGGAGGCCGGGAGGTTGATCGGCAGGCGCATCCGCATGCCGCCGATCGCGGTCGCGAGATCGCTGATCCAGTCGCCCACGATCTGCAACAGCCGGGTCCGCCGCAGCAAGGCGAGCACCCAGGGGTCGGGCACCTCCCCGCCGCTTGTCATCTCGAAGCGGAATTTCGCCGACCAGGCAACGAGGGGGCGGAACAGCAGCTGGTCATAGATCAGAATGACCACGAGCATCGCGATGATGGCGTAGAAGACGGCGAGAAGGTTGCTCGCCTGCAGCGCGTCGGACACGTAGGAGCCGATACCGGGTAGCAGAAAGGTGGTGTTGCCCACTGTCACCGCCTCCGAGGCGACGACGAAGAACCACCCGCCGGACATTGAGAGCATGGTGTTGAAGACGAGCCCCGGCATGCCGAAGGGCACCTCCAGCCGCCAGAAACGTTGCCATGCCGAAAGGCGGAAGCTGCGCGTCGCCTCATCAAGGTCGCGCGGCACCGTCGTCAGCGACTGGTAGAAGCTGAAGGTCATGTTCCAGGCCTGGCTCGTGAAAATCGCGAAGATCGCAGCAAGCTCGGCGCCGATGACCCGGCCGGGAAAGAGGTTGAGGAAGAAGAGGACAGTGAAGGACAGGAAGCCCAGAATCGGCACCGATTGCAGGATATCGAGCGCCGGGATGATGATCATGCTGAGCCGCCGGCTTTTCGCGGCGAGGGGTGCGACGATCAGCGTGAAGATCATCGAGAAGACCAGCGCCACGAACATCCGTATCGTCGTTCTGAGCGCGTAATAAGGGAGCCAGCGCGGATCGAGCGTGATGGTGTCCGTCTTCGGCAGGGGGGCCAGCGTGCCGTGCGCGGCATGCGCGATCAGAATCAGCATCGCCAGGACGCAGAAGATGGCAGCCGCATCCCACAGGTTGGGGGCACGACGGCCGCTCGCGAAGGCGGGCAAGGCCAGGACGGTCATGGTCAGTGCCTTCGGCTGAATTGTTGATGGGCCGCTCGCGGCAAAGCGCTCGGATGCTTGGGCTCTATCCCACGCGATAGGGCCTGTCACCATCATTTACTGCTATTGAAACATGACAGATTGCTGAAACATGACAGGGGGCGTCGGGGTCGCTAGTGATCCGGTTCCGACATTTGCATCCCGCCTGCGGCGGCGGCTGTGGCAAATGTCGGAACCAAAGGATCACTAGCAACTCTATGATTCTAGTGGAGTTTCTGAATTTGACGTTTGAGAACGAGATCGCGGCGGGTGGCACTCAAACGTCAAATTCGCTCACGAGGGGCTCTCACGCCCGGCCGGCCATCGCATGACGGGCGCATGAGGCGAGGAGTTTCGATCGATGCGCAGTGCCGGAGGGCTTGCCGCCCCCCTCGCCTTTCTCGTTCTCGTCATGCCGCTGGTGGCCGTTTGCGCCTGGCGGGTGCCGACGGGGCAGGTGCCGGACGAGCCGACCCATGTGATGCGGGCGGCGAGCCTGCTGCATGGCGAGATCATCGGGCATCGGGCGGCCGGGCTGAACATCGAGACGGGCGCCCGCGATGCCGGCGTCACCGGCAATACCGGGCTGGCGCTGGCGGCGATCGCCGGGAACGGCGATATCGCGCCGCTGGCAGCCGATGCCACCCGCGCGGCACGCCTCGGCTGGGTGCGGAGCATTCCCTGGCAGCCGCAGCCGAGCTTCGTCAGCAGCGCCAATACGGCGGCCTATGCGCCGATCACCTATATTCCGGCGGCCTTGGGGCTGGGCTCGGCAATTCTGATGGGCGCGAAACCTCACGCGGCCATCATTTTGGCGCGCTTCGCCAATGTGGCGGCTTTCGCCTGTCTCGGCGCCCTCGCCCTCCTGCTGGCGCGGCGGGGCAGGCTGCTGCTGCTCGTCACGCTCAGCCTGCCGATGACGATCTGGCTCGCCGGCTCCGTCAGCCAGGACGGGTTGGCGATCGGGCTCGCAGCGCTCGGGGTGGCGCTGCTGACGAGAGCCGGGGGCGGTGGCCGGGATGCCTTCTTCTGGTGCGGCTGTGCCGCGCTCGCCGTGCTCGTCCTGCAGAAGCCGCCGTTTCTACCGCTGGCTCTATTGCCGCTGGTGGTGCCCCCTCTGGTGGAATGGGGCGGGTTCGACGCCCGCTCGCTCGCCCGGCGGGGCGCGGGTGCGGCGCTCGTCGCCGTGCCGGGGCTGTTATGGTCGGTCGCGGTCGCAGCCCTCGTCTCCGTCCCACTGCTGCCTGGGCAACCCTATCATCCCGGTCCGCTCTGGCCCGGCGACCCGCAACGCCTGTTCCGGTCGGCCGTGGCGAGCGCGCAGGTCATGGTGGTGCTGCACCACCCCCTGTGGTCGGCCTTCCTGCCGCTCACGGCGGATGCGCGGGCCCTGCCGGCCCTTTGGCTGCAATTCATGGGTGTTCTCGGCGCGCTTTCGATCCGCCTGCCGCGCCTGCTCTACACGCTGTGGACGGCGGCGATCGTCTCGGCGATCACCGCCACGGTGACGGAGCCGCGCGCCCCGGGCGAGCGGTGGTTCACGGTGCCGGTGGCGGCGGTGGCGATCCTCGGCTGTGTCGAACTGATCTTCGTGGCGCTCTATCTGACCTGGACACCTGTGGGGATGGATCGCGTCGACGGCATTCAAGGCCGCTACTTCATCCCGTTACTGCCGGTCCTGCTATTTGCGCTGCCGGGCGGGGTGGGGCCAAGCCTGCCCCGCTGGATCTGGTGGCTGGCACCACTCGCCGCGATCCTGGCGACGGATGCCACGCTGCCCCGGATGATCGTCGCGCATTTCTACAGGTGAGCTACGAGACTGTTTGAGACTGCGCTATGGCGAGCCAGAGGCCACGCAGTGCCACCCGGCGTGGCTTTCGAGAACCGGAGCGGAGTGGCCGTAAGAGGCCATGAGCCCCGGAAGCGCGGAAAGGCGCGTCGGATGGCCGCCATAGTAGCGGTCTCAACAGTCTCTAGAGCGTTTCCTATTCGCTTACGCTCACAGTCACCGCTCTAGCTCTTTGTTTTTACGAGCATCTTCACCCGATCAGATGATTCCATATGATCGGGATCTGCTCTAAACGCCGGTCGAGCCGAACCCGCCTTCCCCGCGCGCCGTCTCGTCAAGCACCGCTACCTCGCGCCAGACGATCCGCGTCACCGGGGCGAGAACCGCCTGGGCGATCCGCATGCCGCGCGTGACCACGAAAGGCGCGGCACCGCCGTTCATCAGAATGACCTTGATCTCGCCGCGATAATCCTCATCGATCGTGCCCGGAGCATTGGCGACCAGAATCCCCTGGTTGAGGGCGAGGCCCGAGCGTGGCCGGATCTGCAACTCATGCCCCGCCGGCAGGGCAACCCGCAGCCCGGTCGGCACCGCCGCCCGGCCGCCGGGCGGCAGCACCATAGGCTCATCCACGGCGGCGAGCAGATCCATCGCCGCCGCGCCCGAACTCGCATAGCGCGGCAGATCAAGCCCCTCGGCATGCGGCAGGCGAACCACCGCGACCGTCGCCTCGCTCATGCGAGCGCGGCCGCGATGCGTGCGGCAAGACGCGCGGCGACCGCCTCCTTCGCCATGCGCGGCCAATCCTCCACGCCGTCCGCCGTGATCAGATGCACCTCATTCTCCTGCCCGCCCATGATGCCGCCCTTCTCCGACACGTCATTCGCGACCAGCCAGTCGCACCCTTTCCGCCGCCGCTTTTCAGCGGCATGCGCCATCAAATTATCCGTCTCGGCGGCGAAACCGACGACGAGGCCCGGGCGGTCGGCGCCCGGCGCCGAGAGCGCCGCCAGGATATCGGGGTTCGGGATGAGATGGAGTTCAGGCGCCCCGGCGCCCGCCACCTTCTTGATCTTGCCCGCGCTCGGCGCGGCGACACGCCAATCGGCGACCGCCGCGACACAGACCGCCGCCACCGCCGGCAAGGCCGCGCGGCAGGCGGCCAGCATCTCCTCCGCCGTTTCGCACATGCACCACCCGCACGAGGGGCGGATCAGGGATCGCGACCGGCCCGCTGACCAGCGTGACCTCGGCACCCAATGCCGCCAACGCCGCCGCCATCGCATGGCCCTGCCGACCGCTGCTGCGATTGGCGATGTAGCGCACCGGATCGATCGACTCATGCGTCGGGCCGCTCGTCACCAGAACATGCCGTCCGGCGAGAGGCCGCGCGCCGCCACCTAGCGGGAGCGAGCCGAGCATCGCCGCGATCCGCGCCAGGATGGCGGGCGGCTCAGCGAGACGCCCCGGCCCCCACTCGCCGCAGGCCATCGCCCCCTCCTCGGGCTCGGCCACGGTGACGCCGCGCGCCTTGAGCACGGCCATGTTCGCGACCGTCGCGGGGTGGGTCCACATCCGCACGTTCATGGCGGGCGCCACCAGCACCGGCTTATCCGTCGCCAGCAGCAGCGTGGTGGCGAGGTCGCTCGCCAAGCCCGCAGCCATCCGCGCCAGGATATCGGCGGAAGCCGGAACGACCACCAGCAGATCCGCGGCGCGGGAAAGCTGGATATGCCCCATCTCGCTCTCATCCGTCAGCGAGAAGAGGTCCGTATAAACGCGGTCCTCCGACAGCGCCTGAAGCGACAGCGGGGTGACGAACTGCGCGCCGCCGGCGGTCAGCACGCAGCGCACCTCGGCGCCCTCTTTCCGCAGCAAGCGGATGAGTTCCAGCGCCTTATACGCGGCGATACCGCCCGCGATGATGAGCAGAATGCGCCGGCCCGCGAGGGTCATAGCTTCCAGCCGGAATGGATGGCGGCGATGCCGCCGGACAGGTTGCGCACGGCGACGCGGGAGAGGCCGGCGGACCGCATCATCCCGGCCAGCGCCTGCTGATCCGGGAACATGCGAATGCTTTCCGCCAGATACTGATAGCTTTCCGCATCACCCGCGAAAACACGGCCGAGACGCGGCAGGACTTTGAAAGACCAAGCCTCGTACAGCGGAATCAGGGCCGCCACCTCAAGCCGGGAGAATTCGAGGCAGAGGAAACGGCCGCCCGGCCGCAGCACGCGCTTCGCTTCGGCCAGCACCGCTGCCTTATCCGTGCAGTTTCGCAGCCCGAAGGCCATGGAGACGGTGTCGATGCTGCCGGAGGGGATCGGCAGAGCCTCGGCGTCGGCGACGAGGAAGGTGAGGTCGCCGAGATAGCCGCGCGTGATCGCCCGGTCCCGCCCCACCTCCAGCATCGCGGGGTTGATGTCCGACAGGATGGCGGGGCCGCCACCCTTTGCGAGCCAGCCGAAGCTGATATCGCCGGTCCCGCCGGCAAGGTCGAGCAGGCGGCGGCGCGGCCGGGGATCGAGCAGCGTCGTGAAAATCTGCTTCCAGACGCGGTGAATGCCGAGCGACATGAGATCGTTCATGAGATCATAGCGCGGCGCCACGCTGGCGAAGACATCCCGTACCAGAGACTTCTTCTCGGCACGCGGCACGGCGCGGAAGCCGAAATCGGTCTGGTCCGCCGGAATTTCGTCTATCATGGCTTTGTCGCTCATCGCCCGTCCCCTATACGATGGCGCGACATATGCCGGAACTCCCTGAAGTCGAAACCGTGATGCGCGGCTTGGCCGCGCGGCTGGAAGGCCGGCTGATCCGCCGCGCCGCCCTCTCGCGCGGGGATCTGCGGCGCGTGATCCCCTCCGGCCTCGCGGCGCGGCTGACCGGTGCGCGCGGTCATCGGCTTCCGACGCAGGGGCAAATACATCCTGATGAGACTATCCGGCGGCGACAGCCTGCTGATCCATTTGGGCATGTCCGGCCGCATGGCGATACGCCTCCCTGGCACGAATACGCCGGATGGGGAAAAGCACGAACATTTGATCATGGAGACGGAGGAGGGCTGGCGCATCGGGTTTATCGATCCGCGCCGCTTCGGCCTTCTGGATCTGATGCCGACCGCGGAAGAAGACGCGCACCCCCTCCTTCGGGATATGGGGCCGGAACCGCTGGATGAAACCTTCACGGCCGCGACCCTTTCGGCCTCGCTGGCCGGCCGGCGGACACCAATCAAGGCGGCCCTGCTCGATCAGCGGATCGTGGCCGGTCTCGGCAATATTTACGTGTCGGAAGCGCTGTTTCGCGCCGGAATCAGCCCTCGGCGGCTCGCGGGTTCGGTGCCTGGCGCGCGAGCCGCCCGGCTTGTCCCCGCCATCAAGGAGACCTTGCGGGAGGCGATCGCGGCCGGCGGCTCCAGCCTGCGGGACTATGTCCAGCCGGATGGGGAACTCGGCTATTTTCAGCACGCATGGAAGGTTTATGGCCGAACGGGCATCGCCTGCGAACGCTGCCCGGGGCCTGCGGAGTGCGGCGGGATTACCCGCATCGTCCAATCGGGGCGCAGCACGTTTTTCTGTTCCCGCACGCAGCATTGAAGCCCAATCCCGTCAATGCCTTTCCCCAAGGAAACGCAAATCTGGGGCGCTTTCGGGCCGCCTCGGCGTGCTTGACTCACCGCCGCCCCCTATCTAGACAGGCCCCCTCACCGGGGGTGCCCGCTTTCCTCCGCACCCGCATTAACGATTTTTGGATGTCGCTCGACCATGGCCAATACTGACTCCGCCCGTAAGCGTATACGCCAGACCGCAAAGCGCACCGCGCGCAACGTCGCTCGCCGTACCCGCATGCGCCACGTGATCAAGTCGGTAGAGACAGCCATCGCGGCCGGCGACAAGGACGTGGCCCAGGCCGCCCTCAAGGCTGCCCAGCCGCTTCTTCAGCGCGCTGCCAATAAAGGCGTCGCGCATCAGAATACGATCTCCCGCAAGATCTCCCGCATGTCGAGCCGTATCAAGGCAATTGCGGTCTAAATTGCTGCCTGACCATCGGAAGGCCCCGTTTTACTGGGCTTTCCGACTTTTTGGCTTGTCTGCTCCGTAATGATATCCAGGCGGTCATGACTAAGAATAGTCATAACCGCCATCGTTGACGAAGTCGCAATAGCCCGGCGTCCGTATTTGGATGAATGCTGTGGCTCGACCCAACCGCATCCTCTCTATACGAAAATATACTTTCAGCCAATTTTCACATTGGCGTCGCGATATTGCGGCGCCTTTGAATTCTGGTTGCCTAGACCCCCCGCTGTGACCTAACGTGCCTGTCATGAAGTTCACACGGGGGGCGCTGATCGCGACCCTCGTTTTCAGAAATTCGCTGTCGTAGTCTCGCTTCTTGGAAGCGGAGCCTTGCGATGTCAGATGGTTTGGCACGTCATGGAGCTACAGTTGAGAGCCGTATCCGACGTAAAGGTGGCGCCCCCCGAATCCACCACGCCGGCCGACTTGTCAGGCGAGTGGAGCCGCGTCCGCGCCCGGCTGCAAAGTGAAGTGGGCGAGGTCGAATACCGCACCTGGCTGCGGCAGATGACCCTCGGCGGCTGCGACGGAGACGAGGTGACGGTGCTGCTGCCGACGCGCTTCCTGCGCGACTGGGTGCGCAGCCATTACGGCGACCGCATCACGGCGCTGTGGCAATCGGAGAACAGCCGCGTGCGGCGCGTCGATATCCGCGTCGGCCGTGCGCCGGAAGGGCTGACGACGCCGATGTCACCCCCCATCGCGAGCGTGGCCGCCACGGCATCATCCGGCGCCGATACGGGCATCATTGCGGAGCCAGCCGACCTCACGGCGACCGATGACGGGCTGGACGGGCGCGGCGACGGCGTCGGGCTCGATCCGCGCTTCACCTTCGAGACTTTCGTCGTCGGCAAGCCGAACGAATTCGCCTATGCCTGCGCCCGCCGCGTGGCCGAGCAGCCCGGCCATCGCCGGGCTTCAACCCGCTGTTCCTGTATGGCGGCGTCGGCCTCGGCAAGACGCATCTGATGCACGCCATCGCCTGGGAGCTGCACCGGCGCCGCGACGGTCGGCGCCGCCGGTCTCCGTCGCCTATATGTCGGCCGAAAAATTCATGTACCGCTTCATCGCGGCGCATCCGCAGCCAGTCCACGATCGAGTTCAAGGACAATCTGCGCAGCGTCGACGTGCTGATGATCGACGACCTGCAGTTCCTGATCGGCAAGGACAACACGCAGGAAGAATTCTTCCACACCTTCAACGCGCTGGTGGATGCCGGCAAGCAGATCGTCGTCTCCGCCGACAAGTCGCCCTCCGACCTGTCGGGGCTGGAGGACCGGCTGCGCACGCGGCTGGGCTGCGGCATGGTCGCCGACCTGCACGCCACCACCTTCGAACTGCGCATCTCCATCCTGGAGGCCAAGGCCGCGCGCGCCGGCGTCGCGGTGCCGGCCAAGGTGCTGGAGTTCCTGGCCCACAAGATCACCTCCAACGTGCGCGAGCTGGAAGGCGCGCTGAACCGGCTGGTCGCGCACGCCAACCTGTTCAGCCGCCCGATCACGCTGGAGACCGACGCAGGAGGTGCTGCACGACATCCTGAAGGCGCACGACCGCCGCGTGACGATCGAGGAAATCCAGAAGCAAGGTCGCCGAGCACTACAACATCCGCCTGACCGACATGTCCTCCGCCCGCCGCGCCCGCGCACGTGGCGCGGCCGCGCCAGGTGGCGATGTATCTGGCCAAGCAGCTCACCAGCCGCAGCCTGCCGGAGATCGGCCGCAAATTCGGCAACCGCGACCATACCACCGTCATGCACGCCGTCTCCCGCGTCGGCAGCCTGATGGAAAGCGACGCCGCCTTCGCCGAGGACGTCGAACTGCTGCGGCGGATGCTCGAAAACTGAAGAATGGCCGAGGGCGCTTGTAGGCTGGGCGCTTACTGCTAATCTGCCCGCCCTTTTCAGGCTCTCCGAGGTTAGACCATGAAGTTCAAGGCCGACCGCGCCACGCTGATGAAGGCGCTGGCCCATGTGCAGAGCGTGGTCGAAAAGCGCAACACCATCCCCATCCTCGCCAACGTGATGATCGCGCGTGCGGGACGGCACGCTGACCCTGACCGCGACCGACATGGAAATCGCCATCGTCGAGGAGGTGCGCGGCCACCACCGCCGCAACGGCGCCTGCACCGCGCCGGCCGCGACGCTGTATGAAATCGTGCGCAAGCTGCCCGAGGGCGCCGAGGTCGAGCTCGACCATCCGGGCGGCGACGCGCAGCTGGCGCTGCGGGCCGGCCGCTATACGACCAGCCTGATGGTGCTGCCGGTCGAGGATTTCCCGTCGATGACGGCGGGCACCCTGCCGCACGCCTTCCGCCTGCCGGCCCAGCTGCTGCGCGGCCTGATCGACCGCACCCGCTTCGCCATCAGCACCGAGGAAACGCGCTACTACCTCAACGGCATCTATCTGCACGCGGCCGACAGGGCGCCGACGGCGCGAAGGTGCTGCGCGCGGTCGCGACCGACGGCCACCGCCTCGCCCGCGTGGAGGAACCGCTGCCCGACGGGGCCGAGCGCGATGCCCGGCGTGATCATCCCGCGCAAGACGGTCAACGAACTGCGCAAGCTGCTGGATGAGGTCAGCGGCGATGTCGAGATCGCGCTGTCCGACACGCGCATCCAGTTCACGCTCGGCAACATGCGGCTGACCAGCAAGCTGATCGACGGCACATTCCCGGAATACGAGCGGGTGATCCCGCGCGACAACGACAAGGTGCTGCGCGTCGGCAAGAAGGATTTCGCCGACGCGGTGGCGCGCGTCGCGGCGATTTCGTCCGAGCGGTCGCGGCCGGTGAAGCTGTCGCTGGACGCGCGATCTGCTGACGCTTTCGGCGGCCAGCCCGGAGCAGGGCACCGCGACCGAGGAGCTGGACGGCGACCGCGTCGAACTATAACGCCGCGCCCGCTGGAGATCGGCTTCCAGGCGCGCTACCTCAACGACATCACCGACCAGATCGGCGGCGAGGTGGAGTTCCTGTTCGCCGACGGCTCGGCCCCGACCGTGGTGCGGGACGCGGGCGATGCGAGCGCGCTGTATGTGCTGATGCCGATGCGTGTCTGAGACATCAGCGGAGGCGCCGTTTCGCCTCACGCGCCTGGACGCTCACCGATTTCCGCAACTACGCGGCGCTGAGTTGGCGCCCAAGCGGCGCGGATCGCCGTGATCTCCGGGCCGAACGGCAGCGGCAAGACCAACCTGCTGGAGGCGATTTCGCTGCTGGTGCCGGGGCGCGGCCTGCGCCAGGCGCGGGTCGCCGAGTTTCCGCGCCTCCGCCCCGATGGCGGGACGAGCTGGGCCGTCGCCGCGCGGGCGACGACGCCCGACCTCGCGGAGCCGCTGCTGATCGGCACCGGCAGCCCGCCCGAGGGCGGGCGACCGGCGCGTGTCCTGCGGCTGGATGGCGCGCGCGGCGAGCCAGGCGGAGATTGCCGCGCACATCGCGATCTCCTGGATCACCCCGCAGATGGACCGGCTGTTCGGCGAAAGCGCCGAGCGGGCGGCGCCGCTTCCTCGACCGGCTGGTGTGGGCGCTGGACCCCGCCCATGCGCGTGAGGTAGCGGCCCACGACGCCGCGATGGCCCGGCGCAACCGGCTGCTGGCGGAGGGCCGGGCCGAACCCGCCTGGCTCGCCGGGCTGGAGGACGGCATGGCGCGGCACGCGGTCGCCGCGACCGCCGGCACGGCGCGCCCTGGTGGGCCGGCTGAATGCGCTGCTGGCCAGCGGCGCCGTCGCCCCTTTCCCGCCGGCGCGGCTTTCCCTGATCTGCCCGATCGCCGACCGGCTGGACCGGTCGCCGGCCCTGGCGGTCGAGGACTGGCTGCGCGAGGCGCTTGGCGGCGGCGCGGGCGCGCCGACGCCGCCGCGGGCTCCGCCTCGCTCGGCGCGCATCGGGCCGATTTGGCGCTCGCGGACCTCGCGAGCGGGCGGCCGGCCGCGCTGGCCTCCACCGGGCAGCAGAAGGCGCTGCTGCTCGGCGTGGTGCTCGGCCATGCGCTTGCGATCGCCGAGGCCCGGGGCTTCGGGCCGTGGCTGCTGCTGGACGAGCCGCTGGTGCATCTGGACGAAAGCCATCGCGCCGCCCTGCTGGAGGCGCTGCTGAACATGCGCTGCCAGGTCTTTCTGACCGGGGTGGATGCGGAACCGCTGGCATTGTTGCGGGACCGCGCTGAATTCAGCCTGTGCATGGCGGCCGGTCTGACGCCGAACCCTGGTTTCGCTAGGCCAAAGCGCCAAGAATTGCTATGATGGGATCTAATCCCCGCATCCTGGAGTGATTCTCGGCATGTCCGATCCCGCCGCGCCTACGCCTGAGTCCGCCGCCGACCCCCATGTCTACGACGCCGCCTCCATTTCCGTTCTCAAGGGGCTCGATGCGGTCCGCAAGCGGCCGGGAATGTATATCGGCGATACGGATGACGGCTCCGGCCTGCACCATATGGCCTTCGAGGTCATCGACAATGCGGTGGACGAAGCGCAGGCCGGTTTCGCGACCAAGGTCGAGGTCAGCCTGAACGGGGATGGCTCCGTCACCGTGCGCGATGACGGGCGCGGAATCCCGACGGACATCCATCCGGAAGAAGGCATTTCCGCCGCCGAACTGGTGCTGACGCGGCTGCATGCCGGCGGCAAGTTCAACCAGAACTCCTACAAGGTCTCCGGCGGGTCTGCACGGCGTGGGCGCGGCCGTCGTCAATGCCCTGTCCGAATGGATGGAAGTGCGGATCTGGCGGGACAACCGCGAGCATTACATGCGCTTCCAGCATGGCGAGCCCGATGCGCCGCTTCGCGAAACCGGGCCGAGCGAACACGAGCACGGCACCGAGATCATCTTCAAGCCGAGCGCCGGCACCTTCACCCATATCGAATTCGATTTCGCGATCCTGGAGCGCCGGCTGCGCGAACTCGCCTTCCTTAACTCCGGGCTGGACGTGACCTTGCGGGATGAACGCCACGCACCGGCCGTCGAGACGCGGTTCTTCTACGAAGGCGGCCTCGTTGCTTTCGTGGCATGGCTGGACCGGGCGCGGGCGCCGCTGTTCGGCGTTCCGGTCACCGGCAATCTGGAGGACAAGGCAAGCGGAATTCGCGTGGAATTCGCGCTGTCCTGGAACGATTCCTACCACGAGACCATGCTGTGCTTCACCAACAACATCCCGCAGCGGGATGGCGGCACGCATCTTTCCGGCTTCCGCCAGGCGCTGACCCGCGTGCTGACCAAATATGCCGAGGGCATGAGCAAGAAAGACAACCTGGCGCTGACCGGCGATGACATGCGCGAAGGGCTGACGGCCGTTCTCTCGGTGAAAGTGCCCGACCCGAAATTCTCCTCCCAGACGAAGGAGAAGCTGGTGAGTTCGGAGGTGACGCCGGCGGTGCAGGCGGCGGCGGCGGACGCGATCTCGCCATTGGCTGGAAACGCATCCCAAGGAAGCACGCAACATCGTCCAGAAGGTGATGGATGCGGCAAGCGCGCGGGAAGCCGCGCGCAAGGCGCGCGAACTCACGCGGCGGAAGGGCGTTCTTGATGTATCAACCCTGCCGGGCAAGCTCGCTGATTGCCAGGAGCGCGATGCCTCCAAATGCGAGATCTTCATCGTCGAGGGTGACTTCGGCCGGCGGCTCCGCCAAGCAGGGCCGCGACCGCAAGTTCCAGGCGATCCTGCCGCTGAAAGGCAAGATCCTGAATGTCGAACGCGCGCGCTTCGACCGCATGCTGGGCAGCGCCGAAATCGGCACGCTGATCACCGCACTCGGCGCGGGCATCGGCACCGGCGAGCCCGAGCAGGGCGGCTTCAATATCGAGAAGCTGCGCTACCATCGCATCGTCATCATGACGGATGCGGATGTCGACGGCTCGCATATCCGCACCCTGCTGCTGACCTTCTTCTTCCGCCAGATGCCGGAGCTGATCACGCGCGGGCATCTCTATATCGCCCAGCCGCCGCTCTATCGCGCGAAGCGCGGCAATGACGAGCGCTACCTGAAGGATGACCGCGCGCTGGAGGACTTCCTGCTCAGCAAGGCGCTGGCCGAGGCCCGGCTGACCTATGCCGATGGCGAAGTCATCGAGGGCGAGGCGCTCCAGGCTGAAGTGGGTTTCCTGCGCGAGGCCTGGAACCGTGTCCGCCGGCTGGCGACGACCGCGCCCACCGTCATTCTGGAACAGGCGGCGATCGCCGGCGCGCTGGCCGTGCCGACGGATGACGCTGACGCCCTGACCCATGCGCAGACGCTGGCCGAGCGGCTGAACACGATGCTGCTGGACGGTGAAGCGGGCTGGATCGGCACGGGCGATATGGCGAGCGGCATCACCCTCGCCCGGCGTCTGCGCGGCGTGGGGGAACGCTATACGCTCGACGCCCCCGCGCTCCGCAGTGCCGATGCGCGCTGGCTGGCCGAACGCTCCCGCCGGATCGCGGAGGAGTTCGGGCAGCCGGCGGTGCTGAAGCTCGACAACCGGGAGGAGCGGGTCGCAGGGCCGGCCGCCGCCTTCGAGGCGATCCTCGGCCATGGGCGGCGCGGCCTCGCCATCCAGCGCTTCAAGGGTTTGGGGGAGATGAACCCGGATCAGCTCTGGAAGACGACGCTGGACCCGGATTTGCGCACGCTGCTGCAAGTGAAGATCGGCGATGCCGAGGATGCGGCGCAGGTCTTCTCGACCCTGATGGGTGATGTGGTGGAGCCGCGACGGGACTTCATCGTCGGCAACGCGCTCAAGGTCGCCAATCTGGATATTTGAGTCGTTACGTTTGGAGGATCGCGCGCGCATGTCGCGCGATCATGCGGTTCTCATCGGTCTTGATGACATAGGCGGCGATGCGGCTGCCCGCCGCGCTGATACGAGCCGCATGCGCCGCATTGGCGGTCTCGTCGAGAGACAGGCCCATCCAGGCACAGGCGCGCGCGATCGCTGCCCGGACGGGCGCGGCATTTTCGCCCACCCCCGCCGTGAAGACCACGCCATCCAACCCATCCAGCGCGGCCGCCAAGCCCGCGATGTGGCGCGCCGTCTCCCGGCAAAAGACATCGATCGCGAGACGGGCACGGGAAGAGTCGCTTGATAGCAGCGCCCGAAAATCGGAGGACAGGCCGGACAGGCCAAGCATGCCCGATTTCTTGTAAAGCAGATCGCTGATCGCCTCCGGTGTCATGCGTTTCTGCATGAGAAGATAGAGAATAACTCCCGGGTCGAGCGCGCCGGAGCGCGTCCCCATCGGCAGGCCGTCCAGCGCCGTGAAGCCCATTGTCGTCGCAACCGACTGCCCCTTCACCATGCCGCAGGCCGAACATCCGTTGCCGAGATGGACGACGACGACACGGCCTGCTGCAATCTCGGGCGCCTGCTGCGGCAGGACGGAGGCGATATATTCGTAAGACAGCCCATGGAAGCCGTAGCGCCGCACACCCTCCTCGGCGTAGGCGTAGGGCAGTGCGAAGACACGGTTCACCTCCGGCATGGTGTGATGAAAAGCCGTGTCGAAACAGGCGATCTGCGCCAGGTCCGGATGCAGCCGCAGCGTTGTCTTGATCGGGGCGAGGCTGAAAGGTTCGTGCAACGGCGCAAGCGGGATCAGACTGTCCAGCTCCGACAGGATCTGCGGCGTGATGCGAACCGGGCGGAGGAAATGCGCGCCGCCGTGGACGACACGATGACCCAACGCCGCGAGGCCTCGGCCGCCGAGCGACGCCGCCGACCACCGCAGGATAGCGGGGATTGCGTCGCTCGGCGTTTTCGGCGGGGTCTCGCCGAGTTCCGGGGGTGCGACCGGCTCATGATTCCGGCCGCTGGCCGTGGCTTTGGGATCAGCGCCAATGCCATCGACCTGCGCCGTGAGGATTGCCTGCTCACCCTCGAAAACGCTGAACTTGACGGAGGATGAGCCGGCATTGATGACGCCGATCAGATCACCCGCCATGCGCCGCGCTCCGGGTCAGACCGACCACGTCCAGTTGACGATGTCGGGCGGGTCGATGCCCTCGGCATAGGCGTAGCGACGGCAATCGAGCTGCTGGTTCTTGAGCGTCTCCCGCGCATGCGCGCCTCTCATCCGCAATGACGGCACGCGGTCGATAGCGTCGATCGCCAGGGTAAACCGATCGACCTGGTTCTGAATGGCGAGTTCCATCGGCGTGTTGATATTGCCTTTTTCCTTGTAGCCACGGACGTGGATATTGCCATGATTGGTCCGGCGATAGGTCAGTCGGTGGATGAGCCAGGGATAGGCGTGGAAATTGAAGATGACCGGCTTGTCCGATGTGAAAAGCGCGTCGAAGTCACGATCGGAGAACCCATGCGGATGCTCCGATTCCGGCAGCAGGCGGAACAGATCCACGACATTGACGAAGCGCAGCCTCAGATCAGGGAAGTGCCCGCGCAGCAACGCGGTTGCCGCCAAGGCTTCCATCGTCGCCACATCGCCGCAACTGGCCATCACAACATCCGGCTCGACGTCGTGGTCAGTGCTCGCCCATGGCCAGATGCCCGCACCCTTGGTGCAGTGCCGGACCGCGAAATCCATGTCGAGGTAGGAAAGATGCGGCTGCTTATCGGACACGATCACGTTGATATAGTCGTGGCTTCTGAGGCAGTGGTCTGCGACGGAGAGGAGGCAGTTGGCGTCAGGCGGAAGATAGATGCGCGTGACCTCCGGGCTCTTATTCGCGACAACATCCAAGAAGCCGGGGTCTTGATGCGTGAAGCCGTTGTGGTCCTGCCGCCAGACCGTGGAGGTGATCAGCAGGTTGAGCGAGGATACCTCAGCGCGCCACGATAGCTCCCGCGATTTCTCCAGCCATTTGGCATGCTGGTTGAACATCGAATCGATGACGTGGACGAAGGCTTCATAGGTCGAGAAGAAGCCGTGCCGTCCTGTCAACAGATAGCCCTCAAGCCAGCCCTCAAGTGTGTGCTCGCTGAGCATCTCCATCACCCGGCCATCCAGGGCCAATTCGCCGCCATCCGCATCTTCGGGAAAGTAGGCGCCAAGCCACACCTTTTTTGTGGCCTCGTAGATTGCGGTCAATCGGTTGGAAGCGTTCTCGTCCGGGCTGAAGACACGAAAATTCTGTGGATTGGCGCGCGCGATATCCCGCAGAAACTGGCCGAGAGTCTCGGTTGGGCTGAAAAGGGCCGTGCCCGGTTCCTCCGCCGCCACCGCGTAGTCGCGGAAGTTCGGGATGCGGAGCGATTTGCGCAGCAAGCCGCCATTCGCGTGCGGGTTGCGGCTCATGCGGCGCGCCCCTTCCGGGGCGAGCGTGCGCAGTTCCGGCATCAAGCGCCCTTCGGCGTCGAACAACTCGTCCGGCCGGTAACTCTTCAACCAGCCATCCAGCAGCTTGAGGTGCTCGGGCTTTTCATGGACCTCCGCCAGCGGAACCTGGTGGGCACGCCAAAATCCTTCCACCTTGTGACCATCGACTTCACGGGGTCCGGTCCAGCCTTTGGGGCTGCGCAGGATCACCACCGGCCAACGGGGCCGCGTGACCTCCTCTGCCTTCCCCGACCGGGCTTCCTTCTGAATGCGGCGGATCTCCTCGATGCAGTGTTCCAGTGTCGCGGCGACCGCCTGGTGCATCGTCTCGGGATCGGACCCTTCGATGAAATAGGGTTCGTAGCCGTAGCCGCGAAAAAGATGCTCCACCTCATCATGGGTGACGCGGGCAAGGATGGTGGGGTTGGCGATCTTGTAGCCGTTCAGATGAAGCACCGGCAGCACGGCGCCGTCGCGAACCGGGTTGAGAAATTTGTTGGAATGCCAGGCCGTGGCGAGCGGCCCGGTTTCGGACTCACCGTCGCCGACCATGACCGTGACAATCAGATCAGGGTTGTCGAATGCGGCGCCATAGGCGTGCGAGATCGAATAGCCGAGTTCACCGCCCTCATGGATGGAGCCGGGCGTTTCCGGCGTGCAATGGCTGCCGATCCCGCCGGGGAAGGAGAACTGCTTGAAGAGGCGGCGCAAACCCTCTTCGTCTTCGCTGATGTCGCTATAGACCTCCGAATAGCCACCCTCCAGATAGGCGTTGGAGATGATGGCCGGCGCGCCATGGCCGGGGCCTGCCAGAAAGATGGCGTCGAGATCATACTTCTTAATCAGCCGATTGAGATGGATGTAGATGAGGCTCATCCCGGGGTCGGAACCCCAATGCCCGAGCAGACGCCGTTTGATATGCTCCGGTTTGAGCGGCTCCCGCAGGAGCGGGTTGTCCCGCAAGTAAATCATCGCGGCCGACATATAGAGCGAGGCTTCCCAATAACGCTGCATGCGCCGCAATTCGTCGGCGGTGAGCGGCTGGCCGCCGACTGTCGAGCGCGCTGAACCGTAGGCGCTTATGGACTTTGATACAGTGCCGGCATCGGGGGAACCCATTGCGAACCTCCAAATTTCTGCGAAAGCATAGAGCGATCGCGCGATTTGTTGTGATCACTTAACGCTGAGGGCAGCACAATATCTTCGGACATTGTTACAGTACAGCGTCAGACATACAGTTCCTGGCGCTTCATCTCACGAATGGCGCCGTAGATCATAATGAATTCCCGTTGGCGCATCAAGTGTTGTGGCCGCATTGGCAAAAAATGGTATCTAAAACCGTAATTAAGTGCCGACGCGACGGAACATTGACCGATCAATCTGTCAGTGGCGCATGCCCAAGGCTCGGCCGGAAGGCCAGCAGCCCGACACCCATCACCAGATAGATGACCACGGCATAGGGCCATAGATTGCCGGGGAAGGCGGGCACCGGATAGACCGAGTTGTAGAGCGGCCAAAGCATGAAAACAGCGCCGAGCGCCCCGAAGATCGCCCAGACGAAGTCACGCTGCCTGATCGCGTACCGCGCCGCCGCCGCCGTTACTGCCATATAGACGAGAATAAGGAGCAGCGTGCCGATCGTGCCTAAATCGCCGTAGTAATTGCTGCCGCCGACAAAGGGCGCCCAGATCAGAACACCGGCCAGCATGGCGGCGCCTATGGCGATGACGGCACGCCCGGGCGTGCCGTATTGCGGGACCGTGGTGGCGAGACCGGGCGCGAGCCCTGCCCGGCTCAATGCGAAAAGCATCCGCGCGGCGGCGCTCAGCGAGGCGAGCACGCAGGAGAATGCGGAAATCGTCGCCGCGAGGTCAAGCACCGTCGCGTAATCACGCGAGACATAGCGCAGGGCTAAGTCATTGAGCGGCGCTGCCGCGTTGGCCAGCGCCTTCATATTCCCCAGTCCGAAGCCAATGACCTGAGCATAGGCGGTGAACACGAAGAAGAGTCCGGCCAGGATAACCGTCCCGACCACAGCCACCGGGATCGCGAGGTTGGGGCGCGCCGCTTCCTCGCCCAAAGTCGCCGCACCTTCAAATCCGGCGAAGGAGAGCACGGCAAAAACGAGGGCGAAGCCGACGCCGGACCAGCCAGCGGTTTTGTCCGGCATGAAGGGCGCGAGGGAGAGGCCCCCCTTAGTGCCGACCTGTTCGAGGATGATGACACCGAGCACGATGATGGCCAGGACGGACGTCGCTTCCAGCACCAGCATCAGCCGGGTCGCGCGTTGCATGTCCCGATAGGCGAGATAGGCGGCGAGCAGGATGGCGAGCGTGCCATGGAGAACCCAGAGTTTCGGAAAGGCGAGATGGTAGTTGCCCAGTGCCGCGTCCAGAAAGACGCCGACAAGCGCGGCGATGCCCGAGCCGAAGGCGGTGTAGGTCAGCAGAAGCGCCCAACCGGCGACGAAGCCGACCCAGGGTCCGAACTCCGCCGTGATATAGGCGTAGGCAGAGCCTGCACTGGATATGCGGCGCGCGAAAACCAGGAAGGAGAGCCCGACAATCACCAGCACCACGGTGCTGATGGCGAAGGCCAGTGGCGCCGCGACACCAGCGACGCCCGCCGCCAGTGTGACGTTAAAGGCCATGGCCGTGGTTGGCGCGATCATCGACAAGGAGAGGCCGACCACCTCCATCAGCCCCAGATTTCGGCGCAATGCCATAATGGTCCCACCCTGGAAGGTTACGAAGTCCGGCCCATTGTGGGGCGGCGCGCAGCACATTCCAACTCCTCAATCATGAAACCACTTATACGTTGCTATATCGATGCTTGCCTCTGTCGGGCGCTCCCCAAAGATCTTCTACGGAACTGAATTTCGTATTGGCAATCGGCCCGCACCGGGGCGGACCGATTAAGCGGCGTCGGCCGCAACGATGGCCGCAACCCGGGATGCGGCCAGCATATCCGCGAAAGCGCCGCAGGGTGCCAGATCGGTCACGAGTTTCGTCACCGTTTCAAGCTGACAGATCGTAATCAGGGCCCGGCGATCGAATTTCGAGTGGTCCGCAAGGATTGTCACCGTCTGCGCCCGTGCGATCATGGCCCGTGCCAGAGCGGCTTCGTCCACGTCATAATCCATCAGGCAGCCATCGGCGCTCAGCGCGCCGACGCCAAGCACGGCGTGATCGACACTGAAATTCGCCAACTGCTCGATACAGAGAGACCCCAGGATTTGGCCGGTCTCGGTATGAAAAGCGCCCCCCAGAACGAAGATGCGATTTTTCCCCGGCCCCGCCGAGATCGCCATCGCTATTCGATTCGAGTTGGTGATGACGGTGATATCGGTCTTGGCGGCCAGCGCCATGGCGAATTGCTCGGTCGTGCTACCGGTATCGATCATCACGCTGTCACCCGGCTCGAAAAGGGCAGCGGCGGCCAGACCGATGCGCCGCTTCGCCTCCATATTCAGCATCTGCCGCTCCTGAAAGGGCGGCTCGTTGCTCAAGCGTGGTACCACCGCGCCGCCATGGACGCGGCGCAGCAGGCCGGCATCGTCCAGCCGGGCAAGATCGCGGCGAACGGTTTCACGCGATACGCCAAAGCGATCCGCGATTTCCTCCACCGCCAGGCTCGCACCCGCACGGCTCATGTCCAAGATAGCGTTTCGTCGCTCCGTCGGGCCCAAAGCCAGCTCCGAAAATATTTAGATCGGAATGAGTTCGCCATCGGCTTCCTATTCCTCCCTAATTCATTGTTTTAGCGTGGAATTAAGACCCGAGGTTCCTCCAGCTCCGGTCGCCGCGCTCTCATCGCGCAGGCAATAAGAAGCTTGCATCGCTGAATTGTGTCAAGTAGATGACTGAATGGGCATTGAATCGACCGTTCGGCGTGCCCGAACGGTCGGGTGCGCGCAGGATTGGCTGCCTTTCAACGCGAGCGGCAGAGATTTCGATACGACGCAGCCTTGGATGATTAACCCACAGTAATCATCGCTTCTATTCGTGAAAGACGTATTTTCTTCGAGAGGTCGCACCAATGTCTAGCCAGTCGGACAAAGATATACTTGCCGCGGATTCGGAAACACTACACAAGATGGGCTATGCGCAGGAATTGTCGCGCCGGATGGGCGGCTTTTCCAACTTTGCTGTATCGTTTTCAATTATTTGTATCTTGGCCGGCGGCATCACCTCCTTTCAGGTCGGGTTCAGCACCGGCGGCGGCCTCACCACCATCCTTGGCTGGATCGTCGGCTGCAGCTTTGCGCTGATCGTCGGCCTGTCGATGGCGCAGATCGCCTCCGCCTATCCCACGGCGGGCGGTCTATACCACTGGTCTTCCATCCTCGGCGGGCGCGGTTGGGGCTGGGCCACCGCCTGGTTCAACATGCTCGGCCTGATCTTCGTCATCGCCTCCGTCAACGTCGGCGTCTACCTTCTTTTCACCGGCCTCATTCTCGGAAATATTTTCGGCATCAACACGTCAAGCTGGGGGCTTGAGCAGCAGACGATCGCCGTCGTCATCATCACCCTGTCGCAAGCGCTGTTCAATCACTTCGGTATCAAGACCACGACGAGGCTGATCGACTTCTCCGGCTATCTCATTCTGGTCGTCGCCGTCCTGCTGACGCTCTCCATGCTTGTCGGTGCGACGCATATCGATCTGTCGCGGCTGGTGAGCTTCCACAATTATTCGGGCGCGCCGGGTGGCAGTGTCGTGCCGGCCAGCACAAGCCCCTTCTACCTCTTCCTGCTCGCCCTGCTCTACCCCCTCTATACCGTGACCGGCTTCGACGCCTCCGCCCATACCTCGGAGGAGACGGTGGACGCACGGCACAACGTGCCGAAGGGCATGCTCAACTCCATCATCTGGTCGGCAGTCTTCGGCCTGGCGATGGCCGGGGCCTTCATCCTCGCCATGCCGAACCAGACGAAGGCGGCAGCCGACGGCAGCAACGTTATCCTCAACCTGCTCGCTGCCCTTCCGGTCAATCCGCTGATGAAGGATGTCCTCTATATCGGCATCGTGCTCGCGAACTATCTGTGTGCCTTGGCCGGTGTCACCTCCACCTCTCGCATGGTCTACGCCTTCTCCCGCGACGGTGGCCTGCCGGGCCACAAGTTCTGGCGTCAGGTCAGCTCCCGCCACCGCGCGCCCGTACCCGCGATCTGGCTGACAGCCGTGTTGTCGATCGCCGCCACGCTCTACTCCCCCGCCTTCGCGGCGCTGGCAGCCGGCTGCGCGATGTTCCTTTATATCTCCTACACGATGCCGATCGCGGCGGGGCTTTTCGCGGAAGGGTCGCGCTGGACGGAGTTCGGGCCTTTCCGCCTCGGTGTTCTGTCGAAGCCGCTCGCGATCGTCAGCTTGGTCGGTGGCCTGGTGATCATCTACATCGGAACGCGGCCGCCCAATGATATCCTCGACAACTACTTCATCGGGCTGATCGTTCTGCTGGCGATCATCTGGTTCGGCGTCGCGCGGAAGCACTTCCCCGGGCCGCCGATCGGCGCCGCCGCGGTTGCCGCCCGCGCCAAGGAGATCGCGGCCGAGGAAAGGGCCGTGGGCGAAGTCTGACACCGCCACAAGACGGGTTGTTCAAGCCGCACCGCCGGCTTGAGCAACCCGTTGCGTGACACCAGATCTCCGGATGGATGGATCAAGACATGACATCGGCGGTCCGGTTCGATGTCGCGGTGATTGGCGCGGGTGTTGTGGGCTGCGCCATCGCCCGCCGCTTCGCCCTGATGGGCGCGCGGGTCACCGTCATCGAGAAAGCGGCCGACATTCTGGCCGGGGCCAGCAAGGGCAATAGCGCGATCCTGCATACCGGCTTCGATGCGCCCAGCGGCAGCCTTGAATGGCAGTGCGTTCAGGCGGGCTACGCCGAATTTCTCGGCATCCGGGAGGAGTTGGGCCTCCCGCTCCTGCAAAGCTCGGCAATCCTCGCAGCCTGGACCGAGGATGAAGTCTCCAAGCTCGACCAGATCGCCGCCAAAGCCTGGAAGAACGGCGTCGCCGATGTGCGCCCGCTCACGCCCGCCGAGGTGCTGGCGCGCGAGCCGCATCTTTCGCCCAATGTGCTGGGCGGGCTGCTGGTGCCGGGCGAATATCTCATCGATCCCTGGTCCACCCCCCTCGCCTATATCCACCAAGCGATCGCCCATGGGGCGACCGTGCTGCGGGAGACGGAGGTGCTCTCCGGCCGGTTCGATGGGCACATCTGGACATTGGAGACGAACAAGGACCCGGTCACGGCTGAGACGGTCATCAACGCCGCCGGCCTCTGGGGCGATATCGTCGATGACCGGCTGGAGGCGGGGCGCGCCTTCGGCATCCGGCCGCGCAAAGGCCAGTTCGTGGTCTTCGACAAGGCCGCCGCACCTCTGCTGTCAGCGATCATCCTGCCCGTGCCGACGGAGCGCACCAAGGGTATCGTGCTGACGCCGACCATCTTCGGCAACCTTCTCGTCGGCCCGACGGCGGAGGAGCAGACGGACCGTATCCGCGCGACCGTGGAACGAGAGGTGATGGAACAGCTCATCACCAAGGCCCGCGCCATTCTTCCCGCCTTGGCCGGCATGCCCGTCACCGCGACCTATGCCGGGCTGCGGCCGGCGACGGAGCACGCCGACTACCAGATCCGCCAAGACGCGGCGCGCCATCTCATTGTGGCCGGCGGTATCCGCTCCACGGGCCTGACCGGCGCGCTCGGCATCGCGCAGCATGTGGCGACGCTGTATGGCGACCGGCACCGCCCGCAGCCTCGCGCGGCGGCCGACAGCCGGCCCTGCGCCGCTCTGCCCGTCCTCGCCGAACATGAGGCCCGGGACTGGACCAAGCCAGGCTATGGCGAGATCATCTGCCATTGCGAGCTGGTGACGAAGCGGGAGATCGAAGCGGCCCTCGCCGGCCCGCTTCCCGCCGGCGATATCGGCGGGCTGAAGCGCCGCACCCGCGCCGGCATGGGCCGCTGCCAGGGCTTCTATTGCGGCGCCCGCCTTGCCGCGCTGACCGAGGGCCGCTTTACCACCCCACTCGCGATCGGCCCCGCCGATGCCTGAGACCGTCGATATCGCCATCATCGGCAGCGGGCCGGCGGGCCTCTCGGCGGCGATTGCGCTCCGCCAAGGCGGTATTCACCAAGTCGTCGTGCTGGAACGCGAGAGCGAGGCCGGCGGCGTGCCACGGCATTGCGCGCATCCGCCCTACGGGCTGCGGGAATTCGGCCGCATCATGACCGGGCCGGCCTATGCGCGGCGGCTGGTGGAGCAGGCGCGCGCGGCGGGCGTGCAGATGCGCTGCCTTCAGAGCGTCACGCGGCTGCTGCCGGACGGCCTGCTGGAGATCGCGATACCGGACGGGCGGCAACAGATCCAGGCGCGGCGCGTGCTCGTCGCAACCGGCGTGCGGGAGACGCCCCGCTCGGCGCGGCTGCTGTCGGGCGACCGGCCGCTCGGCGTCCTCAATACCGGGGCGCTGCAAGCCTACATCAACCTGCACAGACTCATCCCCTTCCACCGCCCGGTCATTCTCGGCACCGAGTTGGTCAGCCTCTCGGCGATCGCCACCTGCCGCACTCATGGCATCTGGCCCGCCGCCGTCATTGAGGCGAATAACCGCCCGACCGCCCGCTTTCCGCTCACGCTCCTGCCCCGGCTGTTGGGCATTCCCCTGCTCTTGGGCCGCGAGATCCAAGCCATCCACGGAACGGCACGGGTTGAAGCCGTGACCGTCCGGCGTGCGGGGGACGGCGTGGTGCGCGACATCGTCTGTGACGGCGTGCTGCTGACCGGGCAATTCCTGCCCGAGGCATCGCTCATCCGCGCGAGCCATCTGGCGCTGGACCCGGCGAGCCAGGGGCCCGCCATCGATCAGTTCGGCCGCTGCTCCGACCCCGCCTATTTCGCCGCCGGCAATATTCTGCGCGCCGTGGAAACGGCGGGCTGGAGCTTTCGCGAAGGTCGGCGAATCGCGCTTTGCCTCCTGGCCGATCTGGACGGCCGGCTGCCCGCGCCAGCACCGCGTCTGGAAGTCGAGGCCGGAACCGGGGTGAAGCTGGTCGTGCCGCAGCGCCTCGCCGCACCCGATAATCGCCTCGGCAAGCAGGGTCTGGAGCTGCGCGCGGCGCACGCTGTCTCGGGGCGGCTGCGCTTGCGCCACGGTGACCGCACCTTGTTCGAGAGGCCGATCTCCGCCCTGCCGGAGCGGCGGATTCTGATCCCCCTCACGGCGCTGCGCATTGCCGGTGAGACCGGGACCATCATCGCCGAGATCATCGCATGAGTGCCGGGCGGATCATCGGCTTGGACCAGGGCACGACGAGCACGCGCGCCCTGGTGCTGGAACCCGGCACCGCGCCGCGCATCGTCCATGCCGTTCGGCATGGCCAATGCTTTCCCCGGCCCGGCTGGGTGGAGCATGACCCGCTGGAGTTGCTGGCCAATCTGCGCGCCTGCCTGGAGGCGGCGGGCAAGGCCCAGGCCATCGGCCTCGCCAATCAGGGCGAAAGCTGCCTCGCCTGGGACAGGGTTACAAAGCAGCCGCTCTCCCCGGTCATCGTCTGGCAGGACAACCGCACGGCCGCAACGATTGCGGCACTGGCGGCGGCCGGCGCGCAGGCCGAAACGCTGGCGCGGGCGGGCTTGCCGCTCGACCCCTATTTCTCCGCGAGCAAGCTTGCCTGGCTGCTGCAAGAACTGCCCGAGGTAAAAGCGGCCGGCGCCGCCGGGCGGCTTTGCCTCGGCACCACGGATGCCTTCTTCCTGCATCATCTGACCGGCCGGTTCGTGACCGATGTGACCACCGCCTCCCGCACCTCGCTCATGAACCTTGAGACCGGCGCTTGGGATGCGGCGCTCTGCGATCTTTTCGCCGTGCCGGGGGAGTGCCTGCCCACGATCCTGGACAGTGCGGGGGATTTCGGCAGCGTCGCGAACGGGCCCGTCCGCGCCTCGGTCGTTGACCAGCAGGCCGCACTCTACGGTCATGGCTGCCGCGCCCCAGGTGACGCCAAGATCACCTTCGGAACGGGTGCCTTCGCCCTCGCGGTGACCGGGGAGGCGATCGTCAAACGGCCGGAGCGTGGCCTGCTGCCCACCGCCGCCTGGCGGCTCGACGGCCAAACCACCTATGCCGTGGATGGCGGCGTCTATGATGCGGGTGCCGCTGTGGAATGGGCCGGGCAACTCGGCCTGTTCACGGATGTGGCCGAGTTGAGCGCCTTCGCCGAGCCACCCGCGATTGCCAGGGGGCTCGCCTTCGTGCCGGCGCTATCCGGCCTCGCCTGCCCCTATTGGGACCGGAGCGCGGCGGCCGTCTGGATCGGCATGACCGGCGGCACCACGCGCCGCGACATGGTGCAGGCGGTGCTGGAAGGTATCGCGCTATGCGCCGCCGAGGTGATCGGCGAGATCGATCGCCAATCGCCGATCGCCGGCGCGATCCGGATCGATGGCGGCGTGGCGCGAAGCGACTACTTCTCCCAATTTCTTGCCGACGTCCTGAAGCGTGACGTGCTGCGCAGGGATTTCGATGAATTGACGGCGCTCGGCGCCGCTGCCCTCGCCTGTCCGCCGGGCATGGAGATTTCAGCCTCGCTGCCGGACAGCGGCAGGCTATTCACGCCCCAGAGCGATGCCGGGGCCGCCTGGGCCGAGGCATTCAGCGATGCCGTCACCCGAAGCCGTGGCTGGCGGCGCGCCACCTGAACCAGGCATCGATCACAGGAGTGCGCGCCATGACGACCGATGGACTGATCACCTTGCAAAGCAGCTATGGGCCGGAGGAGACGGTCAATCGGCTGGAGGCGGAGGTGCTAAGCCATGGCATGACGGTCTTTGCCCAGATCGATCACGCGGCCGGCGCGGTAGCGGCGGGCCTGTCATTGCCGCCGACCTACCTGCTGATTTTTGGCAATGCCGTTGCCGGCACACCGCTGATGGAAAGCCGCCAGACGATGGGTATCGACTTGCCGCTCAAAGCGCTGGTCTGGCGGGACGCCTCGGCCACGACATGGCTGTCCTACAACGACCTGCACTGGCTCGCGGAGCGCCATCAACTTGGTAATGAAACAGCGGCCAGAATCAAGGCGATGTCGGGTGCGTTAGAGGTCATGATGAGCAAGGTTACCGCGCCATGAAAGCGCCCGCCGTCAGCGGCGCTTAGCCGAACCCCATACGTTTCCCGACTATGTGATATGTGCATATGCCCGGAGCGGCGCGCCCGGGCCTTTGTTACAAACCGTTGCCCGCTCGATTACGCTGGAACAACCCTCGTAACTCCTGCAACCGCGCTCTTTTCTCATCAACATCCGCTGGTTTGACGCGGTCTCCGCCAGCAAAATTCTCCAGCCAGAGGCTTCTTGCAGATTGCGCTTATATGCCCATAATGGGCAAAGGCGCTCCGAGCGGGAAAATGCCCCCGCAGTGATCCACGGTAACGGACAGCATGACCAAAATCTCGGAATCGGACTCAGTCCCCCCCCTGGCGGGCGCGATCGCTCGCGAAAGCGTGCGCCCGCGCCGGCTTTTCAGCGCGCCACGTCTCGGCGTTCTCCTGGTCGCGGCACTCGCGATCGGGGGCGTATGGGCCACGATGAGGCAAGGCGGCGCGAGCGCGGCGCCGCCACCGCCGGCCCCACCACTCGTCACCGTCAGCACGCCGCTTCGCCGCGATGTGGGGCAATGGGCCGGTTTTCTCGGCCAATTCGCGGCCGTCGACCGGGTGGAGTTGCGGCCGCAAGTCGGCGGCACGCTGACGCAGATCGATTTCAAGGATGGCGACATCGTCCATCAGGGCGAGCTGCTCTTCCTGATTGATCCGCGCCCCTATGCGATCAAGGCAGCGGAGCAGCAGGCGCAGATCCAAAGCGTGGAGGCGAGGCTTGCCTTTTCCGGCACGGAGCTGTGGCGCGCGCAGCAGCTCAAGAACACCCAGTTCGGCACGACGGAGAATCTCGATCAGCGGACGTCGGACCAGCGAGCGGCGGAAGCAAGCCTGGCGCAGGCCCAATCCCAACTCGCGGATTCGGAACTCGACATCGACTATGCGCATGTCACCGCGCCGTTCACGGGCCGGATCGGCGCGCATCAGGTCTCTGTCGGCAGCCTCGTCACCGGCAGCCGGGGCGGCACCAGCGGCACGACGCTGCTCGCCACCCTCGTCTCGCTCAACCCGATCTATCTCAACTTCCATCTGAGCGAGTCCGATTACCTCGCCTTCACTGAGGCGCGGGCAAACAACCCCGGCCCGCTGTCGAGCCGCGTTGATTTCAGCCTCGGCGATGACGGCCGTTTCAACGGCCACGGCACACTCGACTTCATTGATAATACAATAGATTCGTCGAGCGGCACCATTCTGGCGCGCGCCACCATCGACAATCCGAACTTGCTTCTGGTGCCGGGGGAATTCGCGCGTGTGCGCCTCGCGATCGCGCCGCCCTCACCCGCACTGCTGATCCCCGATGCCGCCGTCATCCCCGATCAATCGCAGGATCTCGTCATGACCGTCGCCCCTGACGGGACCGTGGTGCCGAAGATCGTCGAGATCGGTGATCTCAGCGGTGGCCTGCGTGTCATCCGCTCGGGCCTCGCGCAGACGGATCGGGTCATCATCGACGGCCTCATGCACGCCATGCCCGGAACGAAAGTGACGGCCCAGGCCGGCACGATCGCCTTCGACCCGGCGGCCGACGCGCAAGACTAAGCACGCCCGCGCCCGTCTCTCTCCTGAAGTTCCCAAGGACTTCCACCATGCGCCTCACGCACGTCTTCATTGACAGGCCAATCCTCGCGACCGTCCTCAGCGTCTTCCTGACGCTGATCGGCCTCGGCGCGCTGGCGATCCTGCCCATCGCCCAATACCCCGAGATCGTGCCGCCCACCGTGCAGATCACGACTTCCTATCCCGGCGCCTCGGCCGAGGTCGTCGCCGATACGGTGGCGACCCCGATCGAGCAGGAGGTCAACGGTGTCGAGAACATGCTCTATATGAGCAGCCAATCGACGGGCGACGGCAAGCTCACCATCACCGTCACCTTCCGCATCGGCACCGACCTCAACGTGGCGCAGATGCTGACGCAAAACCGGGTCGAGGATGCCCTGCCGCGACTGCCCGCTGACGTGCAGCAGCTGGGCGTTCAGGTGCGGAAATCCACGCCGAACATCCTGCTCGCCGTTCATCTGATCTCGCCCGATCAGTCGCGCAGCGAACTCTACCTCTCGAACTATGCAACGCTGCATGTGAAGGACAGCCTTGCCCGGCTTCAGGGCGTGGGTGACGTGCAGCTTTTCGGCGGGCGCGACTACGCGATGCGTATCTGGCTCGACCCTGACAAGATCGCGGCGCGCAACCTCGACGCAAGCGAGGTTCTGGCGGCGATCCGCGCGCAGAACGTGCAGGTTTCCGCCGGTATCCTCAACCAGCCGCCGGTCGCGACGCATGAGGCATTCCAGCTCAATGTGCAGACGCTGGGCCGGCTTTCCACGCCGGAGCAATTCGCGAATATCCTCATCAAGTCCGACAGCGAGGGCCGCGTCACGCGCCTGCGGGATATCGGCCGCGTCGAGATCGGCGCCGCCGATTATGGCTCCGCCGCCTATATGGACCGGCTGGACGGTCTGCCTCTGCTGATCTTTTCGCAGCCGGGTGCCAACTCGCTGCAAGTCGCCCATGAGGTGCTGACGACGATGCAGACGCTGGCGCAAAGCTTTCCGCCCGGCGTCAGCTATCGCGTGATCTATAACCCCACGATCTTCGTCGCCAAATCCGTCGATGAGGTGATCAAGACCATCTTCATCGCGATCCTTCTGGTCGTCTGCGTCGTCATCGTCTTTCTGCAAACCTGGCGCGCGTCGCTGATCCCGGTCATCGCCATTCCGGTCTCGCTCATCGGCACCTTCGTCATCCTGGAAGCGGTCGGCATATCGCTCAACAACCTGTCGCTCTTCGGCCTCGTGCTCGCGGTCGGCATCGTCGTAGATGACGCGATCGTCGTGGTCGAGAATGTCGAGCGTAACCTCCGCCTCGGCATGACGCCGAAGGAGGCCGCGCATCGGACGATGGATGAGGTGGGCGGCGCGCTCATCGCGATCGCCATCGCGCTCTGCGCCGTCTTCGTGCCGTCGGCCTTCCTCTCCGGCATCTCCGGCGAGTTCTTCCGCCAGTTCGCGGTGACGATCTCGGCCTCTACCGTCATCTCCTGCCTCGTCTCGCTGACGCTGAGCCCGGCGCTCTGCGCGGTGTTGTTCAAGCCGCACCAGCTTCAAGACAAGCAGCGGCAGACGATCGCCGTGCGGCTGGTGCGGGGCGGTTTCGCGGCGTTCAATCGGGGGTTCGAGCGGCTGTCGGATGATTACGGCCGGCTCACCGCGCGCCTTGTGCGGATGCTGGGCCTTGTGCTTGCCGTCTATATCGGCCTGATCGGCCTCGCGGCATTCCAGTTCTCCCGCGCGCCCACGGGCTTCATCCCGGAGCAGGATCAGGGCTATCTGATCACGGTGGTGCAGTTGCCGGCGGGTGCGACGCTGGATCGCACGGAAGCGGTGGTGAAGCAGGCGACGGACATCATTCTGAAGACACGCGGGATCGAGCATGTGGCGCCGTTCGCCGGCCTTGATGCGACAACCTTCACGGTCGCCTCCAACGCCGGCACGATCTTCAGCGGCCTACCCTCGCTCTACAATCACAGCCTGCCGGGTGTCACGGCCGCGACGGTGCTCGCCGATCTCCGCCAGCGCCTCTCCGTCATCCAGGGGGCCTTCGTGCTGACCATCCCGCCGCCGCCGGTGCCGGGCCTCGGCAGTGCCGGCGGCTTCAAGATGATGCTGCAAGACCGAGCGGGGCTAGGGCCGGATGCGCTGGCAAAGGCCGCGCAGACGCTGGTCGCCGCCGCCAACGCGGACCCGCATTTCGCGGGCGTCTTCACCCTGTTCAGCACCCGCACACCCTCCGTCTATCTCGACATCGATCGCGAGAAGGCGGAGAAGGTCGGGCTGACGCCCACCGATATCTTCGACACGCTGCAAATCTATCTGGGCTCGCAATACGTCAACGACTTCAACTATCTGGGCCGCACCTATGAGGTGATCGCCCAGGCGGACGGCCGGTTCCGCACCAATGTCGGCGACATCAGCCAGTTGGAAGTCCGCAACGCCGCCGGCCAGATGGTCCCGATCAGCACGGTCGCGCATTTTGAGCACACGACCGGCCCGTATCGCGTGCCGCGCTATGACCTTTTCCCCGCGGCCGAGGTCATGGGCACCGCCGCACCGGGCGTCGCCACCGGCACCGCGCTCACGCGGATGGAACAGCTCGCGCATCAGGTGCTGCCATCCGGCATCGGGTTCGAGTGGACGGACCTCGCCTTCCAGCAGGAGCAGAAGGGCACGCCGACGCTTCTCGTCTTCGCCGCCGCCGCGCTCTTCGTCTTTCTCGTTCTCGCGGCGCAGTATGAGAGCTGGAAACTGCCGCTGGCGGTGATCCTCATCGTGCCGATGTGCCTGCTGGCATCGGTCAGCGGCCTGCTGTTGCGCGGCATGCCGATCGACATCCTGGCTCAGATCGGCTTCGTGGTGTTGGTCGGTCTTGCCGCGAAGAACGCGATCCTGATCGTGGAATTCGCGCGCCAGGCCGAGGAGGAGGGAGCGACCGCCGCAAACGCCGCCGTGCATGCGGCGCGGACGCGCCTTCGCCCCATCCTGATGACCTCCTTCGCCTTCATCCTCGGCGTGGCGCCGCTGGTGGTCGCGACGGGCGCGGGCGCCGAAATGCGCCAATCGCTCGGCACCGCGGTCTTCTTCGGCATGCTGGGCGTGACCGGCTTCGGGCTGCTCTTTACCCCCGCCTTCTACACGATCGTTCGGAGCATCGGGGTCCGGAAGGCTGTGCAGCGGGAGAAGGTGCCAGCGTAAGCGGAAAGGCCCCGCCTCTCAGGACTTCGCGAAAATCGGCCGTGGCGACCCGCTGAAGATCCGCTCTCAGCTGGGCCGCCTCATCCCGGCCGATCGCCTGCTCGAAGCTTTGCTGGGCATGGCGCCAAAGCTGCGCTCCCTTTGCCAGCAGATCCTTGCCCGGCCGGGTGAGCGACACTTCCCGGCTGCGGCGATCCTGCCCAATCTCAATCGTGATGAGGCCGCGCGCCTCCAGCGGCCGGATGTTATGGCCGAGCGTTGCCCGGTCCATCACCATGGCTTCGGCCAGGGGGATCAGGGAAATGGGGCCAAGCCGTTCAATCTCGCTCAGCAGTGTATATTGGGTCGAACGGAGACCCAGCGGCGCGAGCGCGCGGTCATAGAGCTGGGTGACCCGGCGCGTGGCCTGACGCAGGCAATAGCAATCGCACCGAGCATCCAAGGTCGCCCCCTTACTATCCAAGAACATGTCCTGGCTTGGCGAAATCACGCTTGTTCCTGGGAGATAGTGTACCGCAATTCGGCGGGCAAGATGGTGGCCGCGTCCGGCGGCGGCCGATCACCCCTGCTCGGAACGCTGGGCTTCGGCCGGTGCGTTCATGCACGGGGTCGGGCGAAATCCGACAAGCGCGAGGCCCGGCCCGCATCGTCTGACACGACGCGATCCCGGCCGCCGTGCTTCGCATCATACAGCCGGGCATCGGCGATCCACATCCGCCCCACCGCGTCCGGTGCCTCTTCGAACGTCGCAAGGCCCAGGCTCGCCGTCACCCGCAGCCCGAGGCCGATCGCTTCCCAGCGATGGGTGGCGATCGCCCGCCGCGCCGCCTCGCAGATCGCCCGCGCCTCGGCCATGGTGATGACCGCGCCCGCGGATGCCAGTGCGATGGCGAACTCCTCCCCGCCCAGCCTTACCGCGAGCCGGACGCTCAGCCGCTCCTGCTCTTCCAAAACGATGCCTAGTATGTCTGCCACTTCGCGAAGAACGCGGTCGCCGACCGCGTGCGAGAACCTGTCATTCACATGCTTGAAGTGATCGAGATCCAAAATCGCGATCGCATAAGGCATGCCGGCCACCCCCAATTCCGCCAGCAACTGATCGAGCCGGCGCCGATTGGCGAGCCCCGTCAGCGCATCCTCAAGCAATTCACGGGACAGCCGCTTTGCCTCGGAACTGAGGCTTTCATGTTCCAAAGCCAGCCGCTCGGCTCGGGCACTTTCAACCGAGGCAAGCGACCGCATTTCCTCGATCTGATGCAGAATGATGCGATACTGCACATGCCAGCTTTGATCCTGCCGGCTGTGGCGCTTGAACAGTTCATGGAAGCGCCGATGCTCCTCATAAGCCTCCCGATAGCGGCCTGCCTCGGCCAGCAGACGGGAGCGGTGTTCGGAGGCGAACATCGCGAGTTGCGGGAACGGATAGGCCAGGCATCGCTCAAGATTTTCTTCGAGCGCCGCAAGCGCCCCGGGGTTGCCTTGTCCCAATAGTAGAAGCGCCTTCGCATGCCCCCCATGGACCCGCGCACGACGGGAGGGCGTGCCCACCGCGGCATCGGTCTCCTGCATCGCCGCCTCCGCCCCGGGCAAATCGCCGCTGGTGAGAAGGAACTCGCTCAGATTATAGCCCGCGCGGCGCTGCATCTCCCCATCCCCGTGAGCCCGGGCGATGAGAACGGCACGGCGACTCTCGTTGATGGCGATCGTCAGATAGTCCTTTCTCTGCGCCTCCGAAGCGGGGCGATAGCGGTACAGGTAATCCGCGTGCAGAGAGCCGTAGTTGGAGATCGCGAGAGCGATCGCCTCCGCGTCGCGCGAGCGTTCGGCCTGCTCGACCGCCTGCCGGGCCAAATCCACCGCCGTCTCATACAGGCCCTGGCGTGCGCAAAGACGGGAGAGATTGCCGCAAGCGATCGAATGGGCGAGCGCATCGTCGACGGCGCAGGCCAATTTGAGGGCCGCGACCACCTCATTGGCGGCCGCCTGACCATCGGCGCCTTCCGCGAGCACGCGGGCATAGAGCGATCGCGCGATCGATTCTCGCGCACGGTCCCCGATCGCGCAGGCCTCGGCTATGGCCGCTTCCGAGGTTTCACGGGCGGCCGCATTCTGCCCGTTTTGAAACTCGATCCATATCAGCCGCAGCCGCGCATCGAGCCGTAGTTCCGCGCTTGCCTCGCGAGGCGAGCCGCCGATGATCAGCTTCGCGGTCGCCGCAGCCACGTCCATGTCACCTAACCGTGACTCCCTCAGACAGCGCGCGAACAACTCCTCGGCCGAGGATGCCGCCGACACGGGAGTTCTGGGCCATAGCTGGAGAGTTATTTCTTCCTATTACACCCGTAAAAGGCACGAAATACTCCATTTTCGCTGCTGAGAGCGCTCACCGCGCCCCTGTAAGGTGGGCTGCCGCGCGGCCCCATCGTTATCCTTGAAGTGCAAAGGCCGCGACATTGCCACCGGGGATTTTTTGGAAGCGAAAGATCGTTTCCTGGTTACAGACTTTGTCATATGTATGCATCGATACCTCTCTTCGGCCGCCCGTCCTCGCAGGGTAATGTTCAAGTGGATTTGAATAAAGGAAGAAACGACCATTTCCCGACTTAGAATATTATAACAGAAAGATTTTACATTGTGTGATTGATCCTACTTTGCTCAGACCTCTCATGACACCGCGATGAGCGAGCGCGCTGAGCTGCCGCTCACCGCCCGGCAGGAGCTTGACCTGTCTCTTTGTGAGCGGGAGCCGATCCATATTCCGGGCGCAATCCAACCACACGGCGCCGTCATCGCCGCAGATGTGGACGGGCTGCTCGTCACCCATGCCAGCGCCAACCTTCTCGCCATCCTCGGCATCGCGGCGGAGGACGTTCTCGGGCGCCCGCTCAAGCACGCTATTGGCAAGACCGCATGCCGCGCACTTCTGGCCTCGGCAAGCCAGAGCGGGCCGCCCCTGGAGCCGATCCGCCGGCCGCATGGCTCAAAGGGCTATATGCTCAACCTGCATGCGCATTGGTCAGGCCAGGTTATTTGCATCGACATAGAGCCCGCACGAAAAGCGCCCGACCGGCGATCGCCCGTCACCGTGCTGCGCGCGGTTCTGGAGAGTTTCAATAAAGCGAGAGGAAGCCGCGAAATCTGTGAATTCGCCGTGCGCGGGCTGAAGGCCATGACCCGTTATGACCGCGTCATGGCCTACCGCTTCAGCCCGGACGGCCATGGTGAGGTCATCGCGGAAGCCTGCGCGGAGGGTGCGGCGCCCTATCTCGGGCTTTGCTACCCGGCGAGCGACATCCCGCCCCAGGCGCGGCGGCAATACCTGCTCCACCCGATCGGCGCGATCGCGGATTCGAGCTACGATCCCGTCCCCCTTCTCGTCGGTCCGGCATTGGCGGGCGCGGCACCGCTGGACCTCACTTACAGCGCGCTGCGTAGCGTTTCACCCGTCCATCGCGAATACATGCGCAACATGAAAACGGCGGCGAGCCTGACGATCGGCCTCGCGGACGGGCCAAGGCTTTGGGGGATGCTCGTCTGCCACCATGCAACGCCGCGCGTGGCTGGCCCGGAGCTGCGCGCCGCCGCCGCGACCATCGGCCAAGTTATGTCACTCCTGCTGGCCCGCCTGGGCGAGGCGGAAATACAGGCCGAGCGTCTGGGACGGGTCGCCCGGTTAGCGACATTGACCCGCCGCCTGGAATCGCGCTTGCCTCTCGTTGAGACTGTCGCGGCCGCGGAATCCGAGTTGCTTCAATTGGTGGATGCGGGCGGCGCGCTGGTTCGCATGTCCGGCACGCTCATCAGCCTTGGGACCACACCGCCGCATGCCAAGGCGGAACGTGCCCTGAAGATCCTCTCCGCCGCGGCCGGCGGCGATGTTCTGGCAGTAGAGGACATCGCACTCCGTTACCCGGAACTGGCCGATTGCATGAGCCGTGGCAGCGGCGCGCTGCTGCTGCCTCTCGACCATGGCGCCGGCGACGCGATCCTGTGGTTCCGGCCCGAGATCTCCCGAACGGTCACCTGGGGCGGCAACCCGGCCGAACATGCCACTCTCAAGGCGGATAGCGGGCGGCTTTCCCCGCGTGCATCCTTTGCCGCATGGAAGGAGATCGTAAGGGGTCGCTCCGCCCCTTTGTCGCCCGCCGACGAAGCGATCGCATACGAACTCCGGCGCGCGATCGCTGCGGAAAAAGCACGGCGGACAAAGGAGGAACTCGCGAACCTCCGATACTACGACAGCCTGACCGGGCTGCCCAATCGCGGCCTGCTGCTCGAACGTCTGGCGGAGTTCGAGCACGACAGCACGACCTCCTTGCTCTTTCTGGACCTGGACCGGTTCAAGGTTGTGAACGACACGCTGGGACACGCCGCCGGAGACAGGCTGCTGGTCGAGGTCGCACGACGCCTGCTGCCCTGTGCCGGGCTCGGCAACATGGTGGCGCGCCTCGGTGGAGACGAATTCGTTTTGCTCTACGAGCGATTGGATCGGGGCACACTCACCGCGATCGCCGATCGTATCAGGCGGATCATCGAGGAGCCATTCCAGATCGACGGCCGCCCCTGCTACCTCTCCGCCAGTATCGGCATCGCGACAGCTGATCAGCTCGAAGGGGATCTGATTCGCGCGGCGGATATGGCGATGTACGCGGCGAAGCAAAGCGGTGGCAACCGTTGGATGCTTTACGAAGCGTCACTCCACGACCGGGCGACCGGGCAGTTCGAGCTGGACCGCGAGTTGCGCAAGGCGCTCAGCAGCGACGACCAGCTTGCTCTGGTCTATCAGCCCGTCTACGCAATTGTCTCCGGCACGCGCGCGCTCGCGGGATTTGAGGCGCTGTTGCGCTGGCGCCATCCACGGCTGGGGTGGATGGCGCCCAATTCCTTCATTCCCCTGGCCGAGAAATCCGGCCTCATCCTTCCGCTCGGCGATTGGGTGCTAACAAGAGCACTGCGCGAGGGGCGCATTCTTCAGCAGAACTGCCCGCATCCGGATTTTCAACTGGCGGTCAACGTCTCTGCCTCACAACTCGCGCAACCGCAATTCTGCGCAAGCCTCGCGGAGATGTTGGAGGCAGAGGGCTTCCCGGCCTCGGCATTGTGCCTGGAAGTGACCGAGAGCATGTTGACCGACGCCGCAGCCTCCTACGTTCTCGCCAATGTTCGCAATCTCGGCGTGCGCGTGGCTGTCGACGATTTTGGCACGGGCTACTCGTCCCTCTCCTACCTTCGCCGCCTTCCCGCAGATATCGTCAAACTCGACCGCAGCTTTCTTGAAGACGCCGGGGGGAGCGCCACCACCATCACGTTCATACGGTCCATGGTCATGCTTGCCCACTCCGCCGGAATGCTGGTCGTGATGGAGGGGATCGAGACCGAGGCACATCTGGACATCGCTCTCGCCGCCGATGCGGACGCGGTTCAGGGTTTCCTCTTCGCGAGGCCGCTTTCGGCGAAGGCCGCCGCCGAGCTTGTGGGCGCGGTGATCTGAACCTACCGCTTGAGATCGACCGCAGCACGCCCCTGAGCCGCCGAGGCTGATTGATCCGGCAACGCGGCTTGCCGGTGCCGCCGCTCAAGCTCCGCGTGGATCTCGCGAATACGGCGCGGCTCGATCGCCGATCCGAAGGCCTCATTGCGGCGAATGAGCGCTTCCAGCCTTGCCAGAAGACCGCGCCTGGTCCAGGGGAGGCGCAGCAATTCCCGCACCAGATCCGGCTGGCTCCAGGGAATGTCCTCATGCGCGAATTCCCAGTCGCCCCCGGCGCTTTCGGCAAACCGGAGGCATTGGGGGAAAACCGCGATCAGCTCCGAATGATCCGGCAGACGATCCGATGCCGAAACATCCATACCCGTGGCCGCGCACAGTCGCGTTGCCAGATCAGCGCCTTGGAGGCGTATATGACCCAACTGCGTCGCCCGGGGGTTCATCTCGATCAACAGGCAGCGGCCTGTTTCGTCTTCCATGATGAAGTCGAGCCCGAAAAACCCCGAGAGACCGAGATGGTTCGCCACGACCGAAGCGGCCGCTTCAATGTCCGGGTTATCGGTCAAACGCAAGAAAGTCGAAGCCCCCACCCGGCCTTGCGTTGAAAGGACCTCGGCGATGACGATGCCCAGAAGCCGCCCTTCCGAACTGGCGGCCATGCAGGTTACTTGCGTGCCTCGGATATGGGCTTGCGCCATCACATTCCGTTGCTTCCGCCGGAGAAATCGCGCCAGCGTGAAGGGGTCGCGATCGACGAGCAGGAAGCGGAGCGCCTTATGAAACGCGAGAGGCGCGGATAGCTCCTCATACGCCTTCTCAGCCTCCGCCACGGTCTCCACGATCAGAACCCCGGAGCCACCCCAACTGCCTTCCGCCTTGATCACCCAAGGCGGCGGCTGCGAGGCACACCAGGCCCTCACGTCCCTCACGGACAGCAGTTCCGCGCCAGGGGGCGTGATGATGCCCCTGCCCCGCATCGCCTCCAAAAACGGATGGCGCGTTCCGCTAATCCCGTAGCCGGCGGCCAAGCCGAGCGACCGCTCAATCACGGATCGAATAGTCCGCGCGAGATCCGGGCTCAAGGCTTCGCATCGCGAATAGAGCAAATGGATATGGCTCACCGCCCGATCATCCATCGGGATAATCATTGATGGCTCAAAAGTTGTAGTGGCTGCCACTAATGATTTAACCGGATCGCGCGCGGAGTAGGTCAGCACGCCCTTCACGAAGTTGAGCTTGCGAACTGGATTGCCGGTCGGGGTGAGACTATATACGGTTGCGCCGGCTCGATCGAATGCCATGGCTAGATAGGCCGCCGACGGCCACCATGTTGTCGCCACTATGAGGATTTTAAGGCTAGCCATTCCGCAGTGAGAGACCTTCCGGAAGGTGATCCAGGGCGGGCGTTTGCAACACTCTGTGCCTGAACAAGCGGATCATGAAAATAGTGGTAACATGACGGGCTGTGACTTTTGAAGGGTAGAACGCGGGTAATCGATATAATGACGAATTGGATAGACTTCGCGATCGTGGGAGCAGGGCCATACGGCCTGTCGCTCGGGGCTTATCTCTCCGGTCGCGGGGTTGATTTTAAAATATTTGGCTCGCCGATGGCTGTGTGGCAAAGCCACATGCCGACCGGCATGTATCTCAAATCGGAGGGTTTTGCCTCCGATATATTTGATCCTCATCAGCGCAATCGTCTGCGGGACTTCTGCAAGCGGCATGGCCACGCCTATGCCGATGTCGGTGTGCCCATACCGGTGGAAGTGTTCTATGCCTATGGGCGCGAGTTTCAGCAGCGCCTGCTGCCGGACCTCGATACCCGGCACGTCGCAAAAATCACGGCGGAACCGGGCGGCTTCCTGCTTCGTCTGGACGACGATGAGGCAATCTACGCGCGCCATGTCATCATTGCCGTCGGCATCACGCATTATGCTTATCTTCCGCCCGAACTCCGACACCTGCCTCCGCGTTTCGCGTCCCACACCTCCCAGCCGCATGCGATGGCCAATCCGGCCGGGCGCAAATTCCTCGTTCTGGGAGCGGGCTCATCGGCCGTGGATTCAGCCGGGCTGCTGCATGAAGCGGGCGCCGAGGTGGAAATCATGACCCGGCGGCCGAAGATCTGGTTCAATCACCCACCCGACAAAAAGCGCGGGCTTGAGCTGGCCTATTCGAGGATTCTGAAACCCCGGTCCGGGCTCGGGCTTGGCTGGCGGTCTCGCATGGCCTCCGATCTCCCGACCGTGTTTCACCGAATGCCGGAGCATTTCCGCTTGCGGGTGACGCGCGGGCATCTCGGCCCCTCAGCGGGATGGGTGAGCCGCCGGCTGGTCGAAGGGAAGGTTCCTATTCGCGTCCAGATGGCGCTTCAGCATGCGGAACCGCGCGGGGATAAGGTCGCCGCCACCTTCGTCAAGCCCGACGGCGACCGGGAGGAAATCATCGCGGACCACATTCTCGCGGGGACAGGCTATAAGGTCGATCTTCAGCGCCTGGAATTTCTGGATGAGACAATTCGCGCGCGGATCGCGGAGGTGCAAAGCACGCCGCGCCTGTCACGGTTCTTTGAATCGTCGGTGCCAAAGCTGTATTTCGTCGGGCCTTCGGCCGCCAATAGTTTCGGGCCGCTGCTACGCTTCGCCTGGGGCGCGAAATTCACGTCACGGCATTTGACGAGACATTTCGCGCGTTAGAGCAATATCGGATCAGGTCCAATCACCTGATCCGAAGATTGCGTTCTTAATCAAAACTATAGAGCGGATGTAACGCTGCGCCGACCACGGCGGCAGGTGCGGTCCGCCGAGGGCGCCGGCGGCCTGCCGTATTTCAGCACGATATCTGCGAGTACCAAGCCGAGAACGGCGTCCTTCAGCAGCCCCTTCGCGCCGAACGTCCAAAAACTACGCTCGCTGTAAGCCCCGCTTCTGCATAGCCGGCTGAAAGCCCCGACACGCGAAGGGAAAGGGGCGGAGCACAAGGTCGTACGCTCGGCATAGATGGGGCCCAGCACTTTCCAAGCCTCCGCCGCCTCCACCGCACGCGCGCGAAGAAGTGGCGACAGCAATGTCATGTTTGATAACGCCGCGAACAGATCGGCGTTCAACACGGCGACTTGCGCGAGATGGCGGTAGATGTCGGCGCGGTTTTCCAGGCGGTAGTGCCAACGCTCCAGCCTGGTCGCGCGCGTGCGTTTTCCGGAGCCCATCGTGTTTCGCCCATGCAGGCGGTACTCGGCCAACTCCTCATTCAGATAGCAGACGGTTCCCAAGCCCGTGGCGAGGAGAAAAAAGAAGACTCCATGTCCCATTTCCGTGTCTGGCCGGAAGTAATCCTTGACGCTGTGCCAAAGCGCGGTCGCGGGTAAAAGGCTGCGGTGGATTGTCTGTGTGAAGCCGTAGGTCGCGAACCACGCAGGCAAGGTGAGATGCGAAGACCGCGCCGGCGCCGGCGGATCCGCGAAGAAAGCGGATACCGGGCGCCGCGAGCCATCCACGATACGCGCATTGTGGAAGGTCAGAAGCACATCAGGATCCTCGAAGCACGTCGCCACCTTCAAAAGGTTATCGGCATGCCAAACATCATCCTGATCGCAGAAGGTGATCAGCTCACCGCGACAACGCTCCGCCGTGCGAATGAAATTCTCCCGGAATCCGAGGCGTTCCGCATTCCTGCTGACGAACACGGGAAAGCGGGCCTTCCGCGCAAACCGTTCCAGTATCGCGAGCGTCTCGTCTTCCGACCCATCATCGCCCACGACCAGTTCGTCGGGAAGGTGCCGTTGACCAAGCAGACTATCGAGTTGCTCATCAAGATAGAGAGCACCATTGAATGTCGTCATTGCAACCGACACTGTCGGCAAACCCGCTGGCTCCTTAAAGATAAGATGAGCCTCACATTCAGCACACTAACAGACCCGAAACAAGTCTCGAAACCGATCCCAGCTCCCTTGGGTTTCCTGTCGGCGGATAGCGGCTTTTGCCGCATCAGCTGCAATTTGTCGCCCAGACGTGCTATGGTCTTTCCATGCCGATGCGGAAGATCATCCACGTTGACATGGATGCGTTCTACGCATCCGTGGAGCAGCGCGACAAGCCCGAGCTTCGCGGCCGTCCTGTGGCCGTGGGCTATGGTGCCAAGCGGGGCGTGGTGGCTGCCGCAAGCTATGAGGCGAGGGTTTTCGGGGTGCGTTCGGCCATGCCGTCCACCACGGCGATGCGGCTATGCCCCGATCTCATCTTCGTTCCCCACCGCTTCGAGGTGTATCGCGCTGTCTCCCGCCAGATCCACGCGATTTTCGCGGATTACACGGATCTCATCGAGCCCCTCGCGCTCGATGAAGCCTATCTGGACGTGACGGAGAACCGCCGGGGCTTGCCGACAGCCTCCGCCACCGCGCGCGAAATCCGGGCGCGGATTTTCGAGGCGACGAGCCTCACCGCCTCGGCAGGTGTCTCCTACAACAAATTCCTGGCGAAGCTCGCCTCGGGCCGACGGAAGCCCAACGGCCAATTCGTCATCACGCCCGAGATGGGGCCGGACTTCGTCGCCTCATTGCCGGTCGGGAAGTTTCATGGCGTGGGGCCGGTGACGGCAGCCCGAATGCAGGCGCTCGGTATCGCGACAGGCGCCGATCTGCGGGCGCAATCGCTGCCGCTTCTGCGCAAGCACTTCGGCAAGGCCGCCGGCTGGTATCTCGCCATTGCCCATGGCGAGGATAATCGGCCGGTGGTGGCAGACCGGCCACGCAAATCCTCCGGCTCGGAAACGACCTTCGAGCATGATCTGAGAACGGCGCCGGAGATCGAGGCGGGCGTTGTGGCCATGGCCGACGAAGTTTGGGCCTGGTGCGAAAAAGCGACGGCGTTTGGCCGGACCGTGACGGTCAAGGCGAAATTCGCCGACTTCCAGCAGGTGACGCGAAGCCGAACCTTCCCGGCAGAAGTCGCCCGGCATGATCAGCTTCGGCAGGCGAGTATCGACCTCGTGCGAACCATCCTTCCGACCGCGAAAGGCGTGCGCCTGCTCGGCGTCACCGTGTCAAACTTTGGGCCTGCTCCCAACGGTCACGGCGCTGAGCTGCCGCTCTTCGCCGCTGACATCGTACAGGAGGCGGCGTTGTCACCCCCGGCGGAGGGGCGTTGACGGAACGACGCGCCGTGTACGCCGAATATGGCGGACGAAGTTCGCGACATCCGTTGCAAACTCAATCGGGCGTTCCAGGGCAGCGAAATGGCCTCCATGATCGTGCTCGGTGAACTGGACCAGATTGTAGGTTTTCTCCAGAAGCGCCCGGGGCGGCCGCGGGCGGAGTTCGCGGGGGAAGCTGGCGAAGGCTGTCGGCACGGAGATCCAGGTTCCAGGCGGCAGAACGCGCAACACCTCGCTGGCGGCGGCGCGGTAGATCCAGGCGGAGGTCGTGAAACTGTCGTTGGCGACATAGAACATGACGTTCGTGATCAATTCGTCCAGGCCGAATACCGCATCGGGCTCACGGCCGCCGAGATCCGCCCAGGCGTGAAGTTTGTCGATGATCCAGGCCGCCTGCCCGACCGGATTGCGCTCCATCGCAAAGCCCAATGTCTGCGGCGTGGTGCGATGCGTCTCGGCATAGGCGCGCCCGTCGCGCTGAAAAGGCTCGTAGCGCGCCGCGAAGGCGCGATCCTCGTCAGTCTCGATGTCTCCGTCCACCCGGCAGCTGAGCAGGTTGAGATGGATGCCCTCGCAACCGCCGCCCTTTTCCACCGCGTGATCGAGGCCCGCCATGGCGGAGACCATGGAACCCCAATCGCCGCCCTGGGCGATGTAGCGCTCATAGCCCAGGCGCTCCCGCAGCAGCCTGTCCCAGATCGCGGCGATGGCGCGCGGGCCTATCGGCGCCCGCGGCCGGCCGGAAAAGCCGAAGCCGGGCAGAGCCGGCACGACCACATCCACGCCATCCGCCGCCTCTCCGCCGAAACGCTCAGGATGCGCGAGGCGATCGATAACGCCCAGGAATTCCACAATCGAACCCGGCCAGCCATGGGTGAGCACGAGTGCCGTATCCCGCGGGCCGGAGCCGCGCTCGTGCAGCAGGTGGATGCGCTGCCCATCGATATCGGCCATGGCTTGGGGGAAGCGGTTGATGGCCGCCTCCTGCGCGCGCCAGTCGAAGCCGGTGGCCCACCGCTCGCAAACCCGACGCAGAAAAGCGGTGGAGATTCCGGCGGACCACGGATCCCCGTCTTCGGCGAGGTCCGGCACGATGCTCCAGTCGAACCGGGCCAGGGCGTCCCGGATCGCATCGAGGCGCTGGTCGGGAACCGCGATCCGGTACTCGGTCAACTCGGTCATCTCGCTGTACTCATCTGCCGTTGAGACATCGACCAGAAGAAACGGGATCGCGCCGCCCGGCAAGCCACGGCGGTGATCACTATTCGAGCACCGCGGGGATGACCGATGCCGCGAGCAGCAGTCCCATCACGAGATTGAAGATCCGCATCCGCCTGGGCGACCGGATATGGCGGCGGGCGTGAACCCCCAGCAGCGCCCAGCCACTGACGGCGGGCAGGCTGACGAGCATAAGGATGGCGGCCAGAACCAAGACCTGAAAGGTTAGATCGCGCCCGGGCGTGGTGTAGGTCGTCGCCGTTGCCAGGGCCATCACCCAGGCCTTGGGGTTCACCCATTGGAAGCCGCAGGCGCCCCAGAACCCGACCGGACTGCCAGCCCGCGGCGCGGCGGAGTTGGATGGCGGCCTGGCGCGCGCGATCTTCCAGGCGAGCACAAGAAGCCAGGCCGCCCCGACCCAGCGCAGGGCCTCGTGCAGGGCGGCATGGGCCGCCAAGGGCCGGGCGACGCCGAGGCCGATGACGGCCACCATGAAGCCGAAGCCAAGTGCCACACCCAGAATGAGCGGCACGGTGGCCCTCAGCCCATAAGCTGCGGCGGTGGCCAGGACCATGATATTGTTCGGTCCAGGCGTCGCGGAGGCGACGATGGCGAAAGCCAGAAAAGGCAGTAGCTCAGCGTTCATCATCCCACGCCCCCCGATACCGAGGGGCATTGCCTCCCCATTGTCACTGCAGGCAAGACCTTATAAGAGCCGTCGAGCATCAAGAGTGGGGCGACGCCCGACGCCAACCTGCCGATCCGGGCAAGGTGGTGCTCCCGAAAAGGAGGATGTGGCCGCTCCGGCAATCAACGGATCTCAGCCACTGCGTCTGCCCCGCGATCCGAAGGGTACGACGTCACTATGCCGATCAAGATCCCCGACGATCTTCCCGCCCGGCGCACGCTGGAGGCGGAAGGCGTCATGGTCATGCGCGAAGCCGATGCGGTGCGGCAGGACATCCGGCCGCTGCGGATCGGCTTGCTCAACCTGATGCCGAACAAGATCAGCACCGAAACGCAATTAGCCAGGCTCATCGGTGCGACGCCCCTCCAGGTGGAATTGACGCTGGTCCGGGTCACGAACCACGTCGCCCGGAACGCGGTCGCCGACCACATGGCGTCATTCTACCGGCCTTGGGTGGATGTGCGCGCGGAGCGCTTCGACGGCTTCATTATCACGGGGGCGCCTGTCGAGCGATTGCCATTTGAAGGCGTGCGCTATTGGGAGGAGTTGCGGCGCATTTTCGATTGGACGCAAAGCAACGTTCACCATTCCTTGACGCTTTGTTGGGCGGCTCAGGCTGCGGTCCATCATTTCCACGGAATGCCGAAGTATAACCTGCCAAGAAAGGCTTTCGGCGTCTTTTCTCACCGGAGCCTCGTTCCCACATCTCCCTACCTGCGCGGCTTCTCCGATGATTTCGCCGTTCCTGTGTCACGCTGGACAGAGGTTCGGGCGCGTGACATCCCATCCTCCTCGGCGCTGACGGTTCTGGCCGAGAGCCGGGAGACCGGCCTGTGTTTGCTCGACGACCCTTCACACCGTATGTTGCATATGTTCAATCATGTCGAGTATGACACAACCTCGCTGGAAGACGAGTATCTGCGCGACGCGGCCGGCGGCGCGGACATTCCCGTGCCGAGGAATTACTTCCCCGGGGATGATCCGGCCTGCCGCCCAACCAACGCCTGGCGTGCTCATGCCCATCTGCTTTTCAGCAACTGGATTAACGAAATCTACCAAACCGCGCCCTTCGACATCGCCTCGGTCGGCGGTTCAGGTCAAACATCAGACTCAGAAGTCTTGTAAGAATCATAGGGTTGCGCACGAAGCGAATTTGACGTGAGCGCGATGCCGCCGGGCGCAACGAAATTAGTTGCACGATCGTCCGTGCGTTTATTGACGTTGCACGAGCGGGCAGCGTATGACCGCTGAGGTTTAGAGCGTGATCGGTTCGCATCCGCTCACCATCCCGCTCTATCCCATTGTTTGATCGCCTGATTCAGACCTCCGGTCCTTTCCACCGCCGGTCATCAGGCTCTAGTGAAGGGCTAAGTTTATGACGAGCTTCGGTTTAGCGGGTGTGTCGCTCGCCTACGTCGTTTCGGGGCTGCTCGTGGGAATCCTCGTCGGGCTGACCGGGGTCGGCGGCGGCTCCTTGATGACGCCCCTTCTGATGCTCGTCTTCGGGTTTCACCCCTCAACCGCCGTCGGCACGGATTTGCTGTTCGCCTCGGTGACCAAATCCGTCGGTACCACCATCCACAGCGCCGGCAAGTCCATCGACTGGCGCATCGTCGGCTTGCTCGCCGCCGGCTCCATTCCCGCCACGATCATCACGCTGATCGTCATCGCTCACCTTGGCACGACCAGCAAAGCCGTGACGTCCCTGATCTCCCTCGTGCTCGGCGTCGCACTTCTCCTGAGCGCGATCTCCCTGCTCCTGAAGGACCGGGTGGTCGCGATCGCCACGAAGCGCAATCCGGATTTCGGCCTTCATACCTCTATTTGGCTGACGGTCCTGGTCGGCTTCATCGTCGGCATCGTCGTCTCCATCTCCTCGGTGGGCGCCGGCGCCCTCGGCACCATCGCGCTGCTTTTCCTCTATCCACGCTTGCCCGTGGTCAAAATCGTGGGTTCGGATATCGCCCATGCCGTGCCGCTGACACTCATCGCCGGTATTGGCCACTGGTATCTCGGCGCCGTCAATTTCCGGCTGCTGGAATTGCTTCTGATCGGCTCCATCCCTGGGATCGTGGTTGGCAGTTACAGCGCCCGCTACGTTTCGGAGGCTTGGCTCAAGCCGATACTCAGCCTTGTTCTCATTCTTGTCGGGATCAAGATGCTGACGCATTGATGCGCCCAACTTGGCGCCGGATGGCCGGTGCGGTATAGCCGTCTCACGATCACAGCCAGGGAACGGCCGCTATGGACGGAGATGCGCGGACGGCCGTGATGGCCGAGGAGACAGCCCTCTCCGAGCCCGCATCGCCGACCCCGTCATCAAGCAGCCCGGCGGAAAGCCATCTCGGCGCGGGCCCCGCTAAATCAAGCTTTCCCCCGCCGGCCGAAATTCCAACGCAACAAGGCCCGCACGGCATCCGCTTCGATATCAACCACGGCGCGCGCGTCGTCCTCCCTAGCCGGACGGAGGGCAATTGGCGCGTCCGGCTGCGTGACCTCGATACCGGAAACGTGCTCTTCCAGAGCGACAACAAGGGCGCTTTGGTCCGCTCTTCGAAACATTTTTACATTCGTTTCGGTATCGATGTCTGGGATGTCGATGCCGCCGGCACGGCAACCCCGGTCATCTCACATGAGTATGACGTGCGCGGCCGGGAGGTGCTCATCCAGTTCCCCGTGGGCACGCTGGGCGACACCATGGGCTGGTTCTCCTACGCCGCGCGCTTCGCGGAGGTCCATGGCGCGCATGTCACCTGCGCTATGTCCGGCCTCATCATCCCTTTGTTGCAGGGCGCCTATCGCCACCTGCGGCTGGTCACGCATGAACAGGTCGTGGAGCAGAAACTCGCCGAGACCGCCTATGCCACCTACTGCCTCGGGCTATTCTTCGACGATACCGCGTATGAGTGGCAGCCGACCGATTTCCGCCATGTCGGGCTGCATCGCACCGCCGGCTATATCCTCGGCATCGACCCGGCTGAGGAAGCGCCGCGCCTTAGTCTGCCGGACGAAAGCCGGCCGATCGCCGAACCTTATGTCTGCATCGCCGTCCAGGCTTCGACCCAGTGCAAACACTGGACCAATCCGTTCGGCTGGCGAGAGGTGATCGCCTTCCTCAAAGCCCGTGGCTTCCGCGTGATCTGTATCGACCAGAAACCCGTCAGCGGCCAGGGCATCGTCTGGAACGCCATCCCGCACGGCGTGGAGGACGAGACCGGGGACCGCCCGCTGACCGAGCGCGCCCGGTGGCTGCGCCACTGTGCCGCCTTTGTGGGGCTCAGCAGCGGGCTTTCCTGGCTTGCCTGGGCGGCGGGCTGCCCGGTGGTGATGGTAAGCGGCTTCACCCACCCCAATAACGAGTTCGCGACGCCCTATCGCGTCATCAACTGGCATACCTGCAACAGTTGCTGGAACGACGTGCGGCATCGCTTCGACCACAAGGATTTCCTCTACTGCCCGCGCCACAAGGGCACCGACCGGCAGTTTGAATGCACGCGGCTGATCACGGGCGAGCAGGTGATCGGAACGCTTAAGCGCATCCCGGCGATCGCGGCAGCGGATTAGCCGGGGGCGCCTAGCCGGCCGCGCCTAGCCGGCCGCGCCTAGCCGGCCGCGATGCGCTCAAGCCCGCCCATATAGGGCCGCAGCACCTCGGGCACGCGGATCGAGCCATCGGCCTGCTGATAGTTCTCCATCACCGCGATCAGCGCCCGGCCGACCGCCACGCCCGAGCCGTTCAGCGTGTGGACGAAGCCGAGCGTCTTGCCGTCGGCCGCCCGGAACCGCGCATTCATGCGCCGCGCCTGGAAATCCCGCGTGTTGGAGCAGGAGCTGATTTCCCGCCACGCCGCCTGCCCCGGCAGCCACACCTCCAGATCGAAGGTCCTGGCGGCGCCGAAGCCGGTATCGCCAGCGCACAGCACCATGCGGCGATAGGCGAGGCCCAGCCGCTCCAGCACCGTTTCGGCGCAGCGGGTCATGCGCTCATGCTCGTCCTCGCTCGCATCCGGATGGGTGATGGAGACCATCTCGACCTTGCGGAACTGATGCTGGCGCAGCATGCCGCGCGTGTCCCGCCCGGCGGAGCCCGCCTCGCTGCGAAAGCAATCGGTCAGCGCCGTCATCCGCCAGGGAAGCCGCGCTTCGGGCGTGATCTCGCCCGCCGCGAGATTGGTCAGCGGCACCTCGGCGGTCGGGATCAGCCAGCGCCCGTCCGTCGTGTGGAACAGATCCTCCGCGAATTTCGGCAGCTGGGCGGTGCCATAGACGGTGGCATCGTTCACCAGAGACGGCACCACCATCTCCTCGTAGCCGTGCTCGGTCGTGTGCAGATCGATCATGAACTGGCCGAGCGCCCGCTCCAGCCGCGCAAGCGCCCCGCGCAGAACGGTGAAGCGCGCGCCCGCCAGCTTCGCGGCACCGGCGAAATCCATCAGCCCGAGCCCCTCGCCCAGTTCGAAATGCTGGCGCGCGTTGAAGTCGAAGCGGCGCGGCTCGCCCCAGCTTTTCAGCAGCACATTGGCGTTTTCGTCGCGGCCGTCCGGCACCTCCGGATCGAGGATATTGGGCAGCGCTTCCAGCACCGCTTTGATCCGCGCGTCGACGTCATCGGCCTGAGACTGGAGGAGATCCATCTCGGCGCGGAGCGCGATGGCCTGGGTTTCGAGCGCTTCCGTCTCGTCACCCTCACGCTTCGCGCGGCCGATGTCCCGCGACAGCTCGTTCCGCCTCGCCTGCTTCTCCTGCAGAAGTGCGAGCGTGGCCCGGCGGCTGGCATCGAGCGCCAGGATCGCCTCGCTCTGCGGCCCGAAGCCGCGCCGGGCCATGGCGGCATCAAAGGCGTCGGGGCCGGTGCGGATAGCGCGGATGTCATGCATGGCTACACGTCCTCATCCAGCTTCGGCTCCACCAGCCTGACCGCGAAAATCGAAATCTCGTAGAGCAGGATCAGGGGCACCGCGAGGCCCGTCTGCGTCAGCACATCCGGGGGCGTCAGCACGGCCGCGACGATGAAACAGCCGACGTAGGCATAGCGGCGGAACTTCGCCAGCGTCTTCGACCGGATGAGCCCGACCTTGCCCATCAAGGTCAGTGCCACCGGCAGCTCGAAGGCGATGCCGAAGGCGAAGACCAGCTTCATGACCAGGCCGAGATAGTCGGAGACGCGCGCCATCAGCTCGATCTGCATGCCGTCGGCCGTCGGATGCGCAGAGGGCGTCTGAAAGCTCAGGAAGAAGCGAAAGGCGACCGGGAAGATGAAGTAGTAGGCGAGCGCCGCGCCTGCCAGAAACAGGACGGGCGTGGCGAGGAGGAAGGGCAGCAGCGCCCGCTTCTCGCTGCGGTAGAGGCCAGGCGCGATGAACAGCCAGAGCTGCGAGGAAATCAGCGGAAAAGAGACGAAGAAGGCCGCGTAGACCGCGACCTTGATGTAGGTAAAGAACGCCTCGTACAGCTGGGTGTAGATCAGACGCGGCGTCTGGCCCCGGCTTTTGAGCGCTTCCACCAGCGGATGGGCGATGAAAGAATAAATGTGGAAGGAGAAATGATAGCAGATCAGGAAAGCGAGGATGAAGCCGACGCCGGACCACAGCAGGCGGCGGCGAAGCTCCGACAGATGCTCCAGCAGGGGCATCGGCTTGTCGTCGATAATGTCGTTCTCGTCGCGCGCCACAGCCGGCTGCCTCAGATGGTTCTGGTGAGTGCCGTTACCGGCGGATGCCGGGCGGGATGAAGGCCGGACGCCGTTCCGTCAAGGTAATGCCGGGCGGAATGAAGACAGGGCGGAGCGGACCCGCCTCCACAACCGTCTCCGGCTCCTGGGGCCGGGAGATAGTGTATTCTGGGAACTCCCCGACCGCGACGGTCTCCACCGGCTCGGAAGCGGGGTTCAGCGGGTGGGCGGCGGCGCCCCGCAGCGGCGTCATCGGATCGGAGAAGGCCGAGCGGATCGAGTTATCCGGGTCGATCATCCGGCCAAGCTGATTGCGGACATTGAGGCTGCCACGAATCTCGGCCAGCCCGTCCCGCACCTCATGCAGGTTCGCCTCTTTGACCAGATCATCCATCTGGCCCTGAAACTCACCGGCCATGCGGCGGGCCTTCTTGAGCATGGTCGTGATCGAGCGGATCGCCACCGGCATGTCCTTGGGGCCGATGAAGATAAGAGCGGCAGCCGCGATGACGGCGATATGGGCCCAGGACAGAAAATCAAACATGCGTGGCGGTTGCTCCCCCAGGCGCGACTGCTAGCAGGAAGTCGATGCGTGGGGAACCTCACCCGGCCGGCGGCGCGCCCGGTTCGGCGGGCGGCTCGTCCGCCCCATGCTCGTCGGCCCGAGGCTCGTCCGCCGGAGGCTCGTTCGCTTGGGACTCCTCGGCCGGCGCCGATGCCTCTTCCCTGGCCGGCCCGGCAGGCGGTTCGGCCATCATCAGGGAATTGTTGATGAGATCGTCACGCCGGGGCAGATCCTTGAGCGATTTGAGCCCGAATTTGGCGAGAAACGCCGGCGTGGTCGCCCAGATCGTGGGGCGCCCGGGCGACTCTCTGCGGCCGCAAGGCGCGATCAGCTCCGCTTCCAGCAGCGTATCGATGGTGTTCTGCGACAGGGCGGTGCCCCGTACCTCCTCGATCTCGCCGCGTGTGACCGGCTGGCGGTAGGCGATGATGGCGAGCGTCTCCATCGCGACGCGCGGCAGGCGGCGCGGCACTTCGATGACACGGGTCAGGCGCGGCGCCAGATCGGGCGCGGTGCGGAATTGCACCCCGCCCGCCACCTCCACCAGTTCCACACCCCGGCCGGCATAGCGCTCCCGCAGCGCGGCGATCACGGCGTCAGCCTCCTCGGTTTCCGGGAGCAGACCGGTGAGCGCGCGCAGCGTGACAGGGGTCGCGGAGGCGAAGATCAAGGCTTCGGCGAGGCGAAGAGAATCGTCGGATACGGTCATGGGACGAGAAGCATAGCCGAGTTCGGCGAAAACCCGGTAGGGGAACCGGGTGCCGCAGGCCGGTCCGCGCGCTGCCCCTCTTGTGATCGCATGGCCTCACGGGTAAGCCCCCCGCAATGCTGCCCGCGTGGAAGGTTTGGTCTTCATGTTCTCTCGGCTTCTCGGAATGATGTCTGCCGACATGGCGATCGACCTCGGGACGGCGAATACCCTCGTCTACGTCAAGGGGCGCGGCATCGTGCTCAACGAGCCTTCGGTCGTCGCCATCGCCGATGTGCGCGGCAAGAAGCAGGTGCTGGCGGTGGGCGAAGAGGCCAAAAGCATGCTCGGCCGCACACCCGGCAATATTTCGGCCATCCGGCCCATGCGTGACGGCGTGATCGCCGATTTCGAGGTCGCCGAGGAGATGATCAAGCACTTCATCCGCAAGGTGCATCATCGCCGTGGCTTCGCGAGCCCGCTCATCATCGTCTGCGTCCCCTCCGGCTCGACCGCGGTCGAGCGCCGGGCGATTCAGGAAAGCGCGGAGAGCGCGGGCGCCCGCAAGGTGCTGCTGATCGAGGAACCGATGGCCGCCGCGATCGGGGCCGGACTGCCGGTGACGGAGCCTTCCGGCAGCATGGTGGTGGATATCGGCGGCGGCACAACCGAGGTCGCGGTCATTTCGCTCGGCGGCATCGTCTACGCCCGCAGTGTCCGCACCGGCGGCGACAAGCTGGACGAGGCGATCATCAGCTATATCCGCCGCAACCATAACCTGCTGATCGGCGAGAGCACGGCCGAGCGCATCAAAATGGATGTCGGCGCCGCGATGACGGACGCGCCGGGCATCGACGGGCCCTATCGCGAGGTGAAGGGCCGGGATCTCATGCACGGCGTGCCGCGTGAGGTTATGGTCAGCCAGCGGCAGATCGCGGAGAGCCTGGCCGAGCCGGTCAGCGCCATCGTCGAGGCCGTGAAGGTGGCGCTGGAAAACACGCCGCCCGAACTCGCCGCCGATATCGTGGATAAAGGCATCGTGCTGACCGGCGGCGGGGCGCTGCTGCACCGGCTGGACCAGGTTTTGCGGGACGAGACGGGCCTGCCGGTCGTGGTGGCGGAGGAGCCGCTGCAATGCGTGGCGCTCGGGACAGGCCGCGCCTTGGAGGAGATGAAGCGTCTCCAGAACGTGCTGACGACGATGTACTGACGCACCGGTCGGGCGCCCGTTGGCCTGGCTGCGGGGCTGCCCCCGACGCACCGCACAGGTTTAAGATTTCAATTCTCCGCGCGGCCGCGCGTATAGCCCGCTTTCTCCAGGAGGAAAGTGATCGGAGATGCGGACAAGGTGATACGGCTTTCAATTCCTGTCCGTCAGGCGCTGGAAAAGCTGTCGCTTCCGGTCCTTATCGCGGCGGCCTTCGGCCTCATGCTCATCGGCAAAGCCGATGCGGTTCTGGCCGTGGAGGTCCGGGTCGCGCTGACCGACATCCTCTCCCCGATCTACGCCGCGATGGCGCAGCCGCTCGCCAATATTCGCGGCGTCGGCGGTGATGTCGCGAGCCTCTGGGAAGTGAGGGCGGAGAATGCCCGGCTGAGGGCGGAGAATGAGAAGCTGCGCCGCTGGCAGGTCGCGGCCCTCGCCCTGGAGGCGCAGAATCAGGAATTCAAGGCCGAGCTGAACTGGATACCGCCGGCGGCACCGGTCTTCACCACCGCCCCCGTGGTCGCGGATTCCGGCGGCGTCTATGCCCGCTCCGTTCTCTTGGCGGTGACGCCGCCGCATCACATCGTGAAGGGCGAAATCGCGCTCGATGATCGCGGCGTGGTCGGGCGCGTCACCGAAGTCGGCACCCGCAGCGCCCGGGTCCTTCTGATCACGGATATCAACAGCCGCATACCCGTGACGCTGGAGACCAGCGGTGGGCGCGCGATCATGGAAGGAACCAATGGCGCCCTGCCGGTGCTCCGCTACTGGCCGGAAGGCGGCGCCCCGCAGGAGGGCGAGCGGGTCATGACGAGCGCTGCGGCGGGCGCGTTTCCCGCCGGCCTGCCGCTGGGAACGGTTCACTACAATGCCGACCATACGGCTCAGATCTATCCTGACGCCGATCTCGACCATCTTTCGATGGTGCGTCTGTTCGATTACGGCGATACGACCGTGGCGGCGCCCGATGCACCACCCGGGCGGCAGCCCTCCGCGGGCCGGTGAGCCATGGACAAAACGCCCGGCATCCGGCCGCGGCGCAGCTGGGGCCAGCGGTTGGACCGAGCCGCCCGCCACGGATTTCCCGCCGGCACCACCATCATCGGCATGATCCTGCTGACCGCACCCTTCGGCTTGCCGGGGCAGGCGCAGCTGCTGCCCGCCTTCACCCTCGCCGCCGTGTTTTTCTGGACCCTGTTCCGGCCAGCCTCGGTCCCGCCCCCGCTCGTCTTCATGCTCGGCCTTTTCGCGGATCTTCTCGGGCAGATGCCGATCGGCAGCACCGTCCTCGTGCTGCTGTTGACCCAGCTTTTCGTCATCCGCAGCCGGAGGTATCTGCCGCAGAAGGGTTTTCTCTTTGTCTGGCTGGTTTTCGTGGCCGTCGCCGCCGTGGCGGCGAGCCTGCAATGGGCCTTGGCTTGCGTGATGAACTGGACGGTCTACCCGCTGATCGGCGGGATTTTCCAGTTTCTGCTCGCGGCGGGGCTGTATCCGGTGCTGGCCACAGGGTTCACCCGCGCGCACCGCACCATCGCCGCGCCGGAGCGCGTGTGATGGGCAGGGTCGCCACTGCTATGCTGCGCCCATGAAAAAGGAAGTCATGCGCAGCGGGGTCTTCACCCGCCGGGCGCTGCTCGTCGCCGGGGCGGAAATGACCGTCTTCGGGCTGCTGGGCGCACGCCTCTACAAGATGCAGGTCGTCGATGGCGCCAAATACATGTCGATGGCGCGCGGCAATTCGGTGAGCGTCCGCCTGTTGCCGGCCTCGCGCGGCCGCATCTTCGACCGCTTCGGCGCCGCCGTCGCCACCAACCGCCAGAACTGGCGGGCGCTGCTGATGGTCGAGCAGACCAGCGACACGGGCTCCGTCCTCGATGCCTTCTCGCAGCTTGTCCCGCTCTCCGACAGCGAGCGCGCCAGGATATTGCGCGAGCTGCGCACCCATCAGCGCTATGTCCCTGTGCTCCTTCAGGATTTTCTCTCCTGGGATCAGATGGCGCTGATCGAGGTCAACGCGCCGCAGCTGCCCGGCGTGCTGATCGATGTCGGCTCGACCCGCATCTACCCGACGGGCAACCTGCTCGCCCATGTCGTGGGCTATGTCGGGCCGCCGCATGATGCCGATCTCAAGGCTGACCCGACGCTCGCCATGCCCGGATCGCGGGTCGGCCGCACCGGCGCGGAAGGCTATGACGATCTCGATCTGCGGGGGCACGACGGCGCGCAGCAGCTGGAGGTCAATGCCGTCGGGCGGGTGATCCGCGAGCTTGACCGGCAGGAGGGCACGCCCGGCATCGACCTCGGCCTCAGCATCGACAGCGCGTTGCAGCAGGCAACCGCCAACCGCCTTCAAGGCTTGAGCGCGAGCGCCGTGGTGATGGACCCGCGCAATGGCGAGGTGCTGGCGATGGTCAGCCAGCCAAGCTTCGACCCCAGCCTGTTCGACGCCGGGGTCAGCAACAGTCAATGGCAATCCTGGATGGCCGATCCGCGCAAGCCGCTGGTGAACAAGGCAGCGGCCGGGCTCTACCCGCCGGGTTCGACCTTCAAGACGGTCACAGCCATGGCCGGCCTCACTTCAGGCGCCATCGGCCCTAACGAGATCATCTACTGCCCGGGCCATTTCGACCTCGGCAACGCGCGTTTCTATTGCTGGCGGAAATGGGGGCACGGCCCGCTGGACGTGAAGGGCGGCCTCAAGAACAGCTGCGACGTGTTTTTCTACAATGTCGCCCTGCGCACCGGGATCGGGCCGATAGCCGCCATGGCCAACCGCTTCGGCATCGGCATCGATACCGGCATGGATATCACCAACGTCGCGTCCGGGCTGATGCCGACGAAGGCGTGGCGGGAACGGCAGGGCAAGCGCTGGGCCTTGGGCGATACCGTGATCAGCGGCATCGGCCAGGGCTTCATCCTGGCGACGCCGCTGCAACTCGCGACGCTCTGCTCGCGCGTCGCGACGGGCCGCGCGGTCGGCCCGCACGTCGCCCGCCATCGCGGCGGCGTCCTCCAGGCCGGAACCAACGCCACCGACTGGCCGGAGATGAGCCTGTCCCAACACTACTTCTCGCTCATCCGCGAAGGCATGTGGGAGGTGGTGAACGCCCCCAACGGCACCGCGCCCGCGGCGCGCCTATCTCTGCCGGGCGTGCAGATGGCGGGGAAGACCGGAAGTGCCCAGGTTATTCGCATCGGCCGCGCGGCGCGCGAGCGCGGCTTCAACTCCTTGAACCTGCCCTGGGCTCTGCGGCCGCATGCGCTTTTCATGGGCTTTGCCCCCTATGACGCGCCGCGCTACGCGGTGGCCGTGGTGGTGGAGCACGGCAATGCGGGCGCCGACGTGGCCGGCCCCCTCGCGCGGGACATCATGACCGACGCCCTGACGCTCGACCCCGCCGGCAGGGACGCGCCATTGGCGCCCTCCGCCTCGCCCATCCTCCATAGCTCATGAGGCACCCATCATGATGGAGCGGCGACTTTGGCGGGAAGGCTCGCTCGGCATCGCGGGCAAGGTCTGGCAGACCAACTGGTTCTATCTGCTGCTGATCTGCTGCCTCGCGGCGGTCGGCTATGTGGCGCTCTATACGGCGGCCGGCGGCTCGCCGGAGCCTTATGCCCAGAAGCAGCTCGTCCGCTTCTTCGTCGGGCTGGTGCTGATGATCGCCCTCGCCATGACCGATATCCGGGTCATCGCCAAATGGTCCTGGTGGCTCTACGCGCTCGGGATCGTGCTGCTCCTCGCCGTCGCCCGCTACGGCCATGTCGGCAAGGGCGCGCAGCGCTGGATCGCGATCGGCGGCTTTCAGCTGCAGCCGAGCGAACTCATGAAGATCTTCCTGGTGCTCGCCCTCGCGCACTGGTTCCACCGGGCGAGCTACGAGCGCGTCGGCAAGCTGCTCTTCCTCGTGCCGCCCGCGCTCGCGATCCTGCTGCCGGTCGGACTGATCTTGAAGGAGCCGAACCTCGGTACCGCCGTGATCACCGGCACCATCGGCGCCGCCATCCTGCTGGCGGCGGGGGTGCGCTGGTGGAAATTCGTCATCGTCATCGGCGTCCTGGGGTCGGCCCTGCCGATCGCCTACAACCATCTGCACGACTATCAGCGCCAGCGGATCATCACCTTCCTGCATCCGGAGCGGGATCCGCTCGGCACCGGCTACAACATCATCCAATCGAAGATCGCGCTCGGCTCGGGCGGCATGCTGGGGCGCGGCTTCCTCAACGGCAGCCAGGGCAACCTCGACTTCCTGCCCGAGAAGCAGACGGATTTTATCTTCGACCTGATCGCCGAGCAGTTCGGGCTGGTCGGCAGCCTTTCGGTGCTGTTCCTGCTGCTGCTGATCGTGCTGGGGGGGATGCTGATCGCGCTGCGATGTCGCCATCAATTCGGGCGGCTGGTGGCACTCGGCATCAGCGTCGACCTCTTCCTCTATGTCTTCGTCAATATCGCCATGGTGATGGGGGCAATCCCGGTCGGCGGCGTGCCCTTGCCGCTGGTCTCGTACGGCGGCTCCGTGCTCATCACTGCGATGCTCGCCTTCGGCATTCTGATGTCCGTGCATGTCCACAGGGATGTGGAGTTTCCCGAAAGCGGCAGCTGGCCGCCGGGCTAGAGCCATATCGGATCAGGCGGAATCACCTGATCCGAAGATTTGCGTTCTTAATCAGAAACATAGAGCGCGATGGTGAGCGAACGCGAACCAATCACGCTCTAGGCTAGGCCCCGCGCTGGTACCGTTCCCGCCAGGCCCGCTTGATGGGGCTCTCCTGCCGCTCGATGCCGACCGCCGCGAGACGGCCGATAAAACGCGGGAAGCCCAGCCAAGCGCCGATCTCGGCCAGCAGCCGCTCGGGCTGCTCCAACAGCGTCTCATAGGCGATGTGTTTCGCGCTCAGGTTGTTGGACGCGAAGAAACGGTAGAAGGCCTGGTTGTGGAAGGAGATGATCGCCCGCTCCGCATCGATGGCTTCCCGGGCGTAGACGAGTTGCTCATCCGCCATCTTCGCGGCGTGGCCGGAGGTCCAGGCCCCGTTTTGCAGTGCCACTAGGCGCGAAATTGCCTGCGCGACCGTGTCCCGCCGTTCGATGAGGATGAACTTCGTCCGGCCGATGATCTCATCGAAAATCCCGGCCTCCGTCAGCATCACGAGCTGTTCGATGCCGAGCTTGGCGGCCAGCCAACCCCTCACGCTCAGGTGGCGGTCGAGGAAACCGATGTATTCATGCAGCGACCGCAGCCCCTCACGCTCAGCATGCTCCTGCACTGTGGGGGCGTTGAAGACCTCTTCCGCCACGTTGAGCATGCCTGTCGAGCCCATCAGATGGGCGAGATAGTTCGACCCGCAGCGGTTGGTGAAACAGACGAAGAGGAAGTTCAGCGACGGGTCGATACCGTCACGCGGGGGATTTGGCCCGAAGAGCCGTTCGATCGGGGCGCGATGGAATCGCTCAAGCTCCGCCAGCGCGGCGGGGACGATCATACGCTCCGCCCCAGATATCGGGCGGCCGGACAGCGGCGGTGTCGTCTCGCGGAATCCTGATCGGCAAGAGGCATAGGCGACGATCCTCAAGCAAGCTAAGAGGTATCAGCAGCCACCACACTATCGCGCGCGTCGCGCCTGCTGTGTTCACATCTTCGGGCGGGGGGCCGCGGTGAAATCCAGGATCTGGCTCGAACGCACCGGTGGCCGGCTCGCCGATCAATTCCGCTTTCTGCTAGAGGCCGACCGCCTGAAGACGGTTATTCGCGGCAATCGGATCAGCGACGGTTCCCGCCGCGAAAACACGGCGGAACATTCCTGGCACCTCGCGCTTTTCGCGATGGTGCTGTCGGAACACGCGGTGGGGCCGGTTGACGTATGGCGCGTGGTGCAGATGCTGCTGCTGCACGACTTGGTCGAGATCGAGGCCGGCGACACCCCGCTTTACGACCAGGCGGCCGCTGTCGGGCAGGCCGCGCGCGAACAGGCTGCCGCCGATGTGCTGTTCGGCCTGCTGCCCGCCGACCAGGGGCCCGCACTCCGCGCGATTTGGGACGAGTTCGAGGCGGCCGAGACACCGGATGCCCGCTTCGCCAAGGCCTGCGACCGGCTGCAACCGATCCTGCTCAACCATGTGGTCGGCGGGGGCACCTGGACCGATTACGACTTCGACGAAGGGCGGGAACGCGCTTTGACAGGCCGGATCGCCCAAGGATCACCCGCGCTTTGGGCCGTGGCTGAGACGGTCTTCGCCGATGCGGTAGCGCATGGCTGGCTCAAGCCCGCGCCTGGATAAGGGCGGCTACAACCGCCTGAACATCACCAGAGCATCGACGAGCCCGAGCGTCGGATGGTCGAAAGCCTCCGGCACGCGGCAAAGCGTCTCGAAACCCAGGCTCGTCCACAGACGCACGGCCGGGGTGTTGCTGCCGACCACGAAATTGAACTGCATGGCCCGGAAGCCGCGGGACGGGGCATAGGCCAGCAGATGCTCGCCCATGGCGCGCGCCACGCCACGGCCCCGCGCCGCCTCGGCGGTCGCGAAGCCGGCATTGGCGGTATGCGCGCCGCCGCCGAGCTTATTCGGCTTGAGGTAGCAGGTGCCGAGGGGCCGACCCTCCGCCTCGGCGAGGAAGACCTCATTCTCCGGCGCGAACCAGTAGGCCAGCGCCTCCTCCCGCGACCAGGTGCTGGGAAGCGCATAGGTCTCCCCCGCCGCGATTATCGGCCCGATGATGGACCAGACTGCATCCCGGTCGCCATCGACCGCCGGGCGGATGCGCATTCCGGCCGTTACTCCGCCGCCTGGCGCAGCGCGATGCCGTCCAGCGCTTGGGCCAGATCCTCGATGAGGTCGGCCACATCCTCCAGCCCCACCGAAAGCCGCACCGTGCCGTCGCCGATGCCGAGCCGCGCCCGCTCCTCCGCACCGACGCGCATATGCGTGGTCGTCGCCGGATGGGTGATGAGGGACTTTGAATCGCCGAGATTGTTCGAGATCGCGATCAGGCCGAGCCGGTTCAGGAAGCGGAAGGCCGCGTCCTTGCTGCCGAGATCGAACGTCACCAGCGTGCCGCCCGCCGACATCTGGCGCATCGCGAGTTCGCGCTGCGGGTGGCTTTCCAGCGTCGGATACCAGGCCTGCGCCACTTCGGGGCGGCCTGCCAGGAAACGCGCGATCTGCTCGGCCGCCCGGCAGGCGGCATCGACGCGCAGGCTGAGCGTCTCCAGCCCTTTGAGCAGCAGCCAGGCATTGAACGGGGACAGCGACGGGCCGGTATTGCGGATGAAAGGCTGCAACACCTCCTCGACCCATTTCTTGCGGCCGAGCACGGCGCCGCCGAGCACCCGGCCCTGCCCGTCGATATGCTTGGTGCAGGAATAGACGACGACATCGGCGCCAAGCTCGAGGGGATGTTGCAGCAGCGGGGTGGCGAAGACGTTGTCGACCACGACGATCGCGCCGGCCGCATGGGCCAGATCGGCGACGGCCTGCAGATCGACGATCTCCAGCATCGGGTTGGAGGGGCTTTCGAGCAGCACAAGCTGCGTCGGCTGCGCCAGGGCCTGCCGCCATTGGTCGAGATCGGCGCCATCGACGAAGACCGTTTCGATGCCGTAGCGCGGCAGCAGGGTGGAGACGATCCAGTGACAGGAGCCGAACAGCGCGCGGGCAGCCACGACCCGGTCGCCGGCATTCAGGTGGCAGAGCAGCGCCGCGGATGACGGCCGCCATGCCGGTGGCGGTGGCGCGGCAGGCCTCCGCCCCTTCCAGCAGCGCCAGCCGCTTCTCCAGCATCTGCGACGGTCGGGTTGCCGAAGCGGGAATACTGGAAGTGCTCGACCTCGCCGGCGAAGGTCGCTCGGCCTGCTCGGCGCTGTCGTAGACGAAGCCGGAGGTGAGGAAGAGCGCCTCGGCGGTTTCGCCATACTGGCTGCGCATGGTGCCGCCATGAACGAGGAGGGTGGCGGGGCGGAGGGGCTTGGGGGCTGTCGGTCATGGCAAAGGGCCTCTCATAGAGAAACCCGGCCGTGGATGCAGCAAGGGCGCAAGCGTCCTCACTGGCCTCTTTAGCGCGCTTGTTTCACCTCGCCGCAATCCGGCCGGACAAATCACGAGGGGCACGCGGTGCCAAGCCCCTCCATAGGACCGGGCGCGGGGCCGCGTCAACCGCCCGTGGCGGGGGGTGCTTTTCAAACGCCGCCGGGGACGATATGAAGGCGCCGAGCACGCCACCCTTGGGCGGGTATGGTGTAATGGTAGCTCGTCAGCTTCCCAAGCTGAATGCGCGGGTTCGATTCCCGCTACCCGCTCCACATTCCTGTTCGGCAGTGGCCATTCGCTCTCATCATGCCGCCGAGGCCTGGTGCCCTGCCCTGCCCGTGGGCGGTTGAGGCGGCTGCCCCCCTGGCGGAGCCGGCGCGCGCCCTCCCGAAGGCCAAACACAATCGGGTACCTCATACGGTGAGGCCTTCGCCGTCGACCGCCGGGCAATCGGTTGCCATGTTCGCGGCAACTGCTGGATGCGGATGTAATGTCATCGCAATAATATGATCGGGCGTCGCGTCGCTTGATCATGAGCCCTCATGAAATCGTGATCGGCCTCAACGCGCAACTGAAACGCATAGCGGAATCGCGCTTAACGCTTGCCGCTATCATCTTGATCATATGCGAATTAAAAAACTGTTAGCAGGTCACGCTTGTAACCCGGCAGGCGATGACGACGAATAAGCCAGTGAATGAACTTCTGGACACGCATGATATGAAATGACGCGCGCTACATGGAATGGTTTTTATCTTCCATAGATGACGGCACTGGAAAACGTATTTATGACGGAGTTCAGATCCGGTCCAGCGCTCGTCGGCGTGCCCAGGAGATCATGAAGGTAATCGACGGCCGCATCGCGGGGGAATGGCCCTGGTGTTGAAGTCGATGCAGGCGGAATCGGCCGTTTCTTGTTTATAGGCCGAGGACGTAAGCAATCGTCATCGCGTTCCAGCGCATGACGAAGGTATGGCAAATTAGGAAAGTGAGTAATCAAATGCGTCTCACACGGACAATCGCCCTTAGTCTTTTTGTGCTCACCGGGGCAACTGTTGGAGCAGGCTCCAGCTGGGCGCAAAGTGCCTGTGTGTCCATGCCGACAGCGGCGACGGACAAAGCCAGCACGAATGCGTGCGCAAACAATCAGAACTTCTATGGCTCGTGCTATGACCCCTGGGCCCATTCAAAGGGAAGCCACTGATCCAGCCGGCCGGTCCAGCATTTCCCGGCCGTAGCCCATAAACGTGCGAAGGATCGGCGCGGACAGGCTCTGAAGCGCCGATCTATGTTTTTGATTAAGAATGCAAATCTTCGGATCAGGTCATTCAACCTGATCCGATATTGCTTTAGCTCGCCGAGTATCCGCCGTCGACCGGGATGGTCACACCCGTGATCAGCCTGGACGCGGCGGAGGCGAGGAAGATCGCCGTGCCCGCCACATCCTCGGGTGCCGCCCATTCTCCGCCTGGGAGCCGCGCGACCACCTTCGCATTGAATTCGGGATTCTCCCGGCCCGGCCGGCTGATCTCGGTCTTGATCCAGCCTGGGGCGATGGCATTCACCCGGATGCCGTCTGACGCGAAGGATATCGCGAGCGACTTGGTCAGGGAGACGATCGCCGTCTTGGCAGCGGAATAGGCGGGAATGTGGGGGGCGCCGAAGTAGGAATACATCGAGGCGATGTTGATCAAACATCCCTTGGAAACCTTGAGATGCGGCCGAAAGGCGTTGGCGAGGCGAAGATTGCCGACGAGATGGATATTCAGAATGTCCATGAAGACCTCGGGCTTGTACTCCTCCCACCGCACCAGCCGGCCGGCGCAGTGGATGACGACGTCGAGAACATTGACGCTCGCGGCCAGCGCTTCCACGGCCTTGTCATCCCTGACATCCAGCGTCTCATATCTGATAGCAGGCGCCGTCTCGGCCGGGAGGTTGAGATCGGCGACAATGACCTTCGCACCGTGGGCGATGAAGGCCCTCGCAAAAGCACCGCCGATACCCCCCGCTCCTCCCGTGATCAAAACCGTTTTACCGGCGACGCTGAAATCCGGAGTGAAGGTCATCGAACTGCTCCCGCTGCGATAGTTGTGTCTGCCAGCGGTTCTAGTGGAGAGATCACGACCGCCGCCTCTTCACGATACGAAACGAATAGCCCGCCACGGCCACCAGGGTCAGCCCACCGGTCCAGATATACTGGTAATAGGCCGAGACCTGCATGAGGTTCAGCGCATTCTCCATCAGACCCACGGCGATCGCACCAGCCAGCACGCCCAGCGCCGTGCCGCGCCCGCCAAAGACGCTGACACCGCCGACCACGACCGCGGTGACGGAAGCCAGCGTGAAGGAACTGCCGGCTTGCGGATCACCACTGCCGATGCGGCCAGCGATCAACAGGCCGGTGGCCGAAGCGCAAAGACTGCAAAAGACGTAAGCGGCCCCGCGCACCCAAGCGGTGTTGATGCCCACGATGTCGCTCGCCTCGGCGCTTGAGCCCACACCGTACAGCCTCTGCCCCAAACGGCCGCGCAGCAGCAGAACCTCGGCGAGACCGAACAGGATCACGACCACCAGGGCCGCGACCGGCACCGGCCCGATGCTGCTGGTGAAAACATCCAGAAACGTATCGCTCACCAGGCCGCCGGGGCTTGGCCGGATGATGAGGGCGAGGCCGAGAACCACCGAATAGGTCGAAAGGGTAGCGATCAAATCCGGAATCTTGAGGCGCACAATCAAGCCCGCATTGACCAGGCCAATAACAAGACCGACGCCGAGACTGGCGGCGACCGCATAGATGGTCGGCAGCCCGCCCTCATCGACCGCCAGGAAGGAGGTGATCGCGGTGACGAGGCTGATGAGCGGCCCGACAGATAAATCGATGCCGCCCAGCAGAATGACGCAGAACTGGCCGAGCGCCACGAGTGCCAGTGGCGCCACTTGGCCAGCGATGTTCGAGATGTTGCGCATCGAGGCGAAGAAGGGGGAGACTTGCGAGGTGCCGACGCCCAAAGCGACAATCAGAACCGCCAGCAGCAGAGGCCCGGCATAGCGCGCGAGCATCGCATGATGGCGCCTACCGGGGTTGGCGCTCGCCTCCGCCAGCCGCGCGCCCAGCGGCGATTGAGCCGTCGTGCTGCCGGCGTCTGTCGCGCGGCCGACGATGGCCTCTTCCGTGGCCTCAGCGCCCAGGATTTCATGCACGATGCGCCCGCGCGAGAAAACCAGAATGCGATCGCTGAGACCGATCAACTCCAGAAGGTCGGAGGAGACGAGGATGACCGCCGCGCCGTCATCCGCGAGCGTGCGGATACGCCGGTAGATTTCGAGCTTGGTCGCCACGTCCACACCGCGGGTCGGCTCCTCGAAGAGAAACACCCGTGGCGAACCCGTGGTCCAACGGCCGAGCACGACTTTCTGCTGGTTCCCGCCCGACAGGGTGCGGACGCTTTGCTCGCCTGAAGGCGTCTTGATTGCGAAGGCATCGATCGCGCGGAGCGTCGCCTGCCTCTCCCGCGCTCGCGGCACAAGGCCGAGCTTGGCCCAGCCAAAAAGATGGGGGACGGAGATGTTCTCGCGGATCGAATGAGGAATAAACAGGCCCTCGCGATGCCGTTCGCCGGGAACATAGACGAGACCGGCTTTGATCGCCTGCGCGGGCGATCGCGCGCGGAAGCGTTCGCCAGCCAGGGTCACGCTTCCACCCCAGCCGGAGAGGCCGAACAGGGCGCGCACGACCTCCGCCTGGCCATTGCCCTGGATACCGCCCAGCCCGAGGATCTCGCCGGCACGGGCATGAAAGGAGACATCCTCGAATTGCCCCGGGCTCGACAGGCGATCGACGACGAGGCAATCGCGCCCGGGCGTGCGGGCGCGCTCGGGATAGGCGAGCGCCATCTCGCGCCCGACCATCATCGCAACAAGCTGTTCGTGGCCGACATCATCCCTGTTGACCGTGCCCACGACCTCACCGTCCTTCAGCACCGTGATGCGGTCGGCGACGGCAAAGACTTCGGGCAGACGATGAGAAATGAAGATGACGGCGGTGCCGCCCCGCCTGAGTTCCTCGATGATCGTGAAGAGATGAGCAATCTCCGCCGCGTCGAGCGCCGAGGTCGGCTCGTCCAGGATAAGGACCTGCGGGTCCGCCGTCAGCGCTCGCGCGATTTCGACCAGCTGGCGTTGAGCGACGCCGAGGTCCCGAACCGGCGTGTTCAGCCCGATCGCCACGCCCAGGCGGTCGAAGATCGCTTGCGCGCCACGGTCCATGGCCGACCGATCAACCAGGATGGTGCCGCCGGGCTCACGCCCGAACCAGACGTTTTGTGCGACATCGAGATCAGGAACCAGCCGCGTATCCTGGTACACCATGGCAATGCCCAGATCCTGGGATTGCTTGGGGCCCGCGATCTGCGCTTCGCGCCCGCGCACCAGAATATGCCCGGCCGCCGGCTTCCAAACCCCGGCGATGATGCGCATGAGGGTCGATTTGCCGGCACCGTTTTCACCCATGAGGGCATGGACTTCCCCGGCGCGGCAGGCAAAGGAAACGCCCTTCAGGGCGCGCACGCCGGGAAAGCTCTTCTCCACACCTCTCAGTTCAAGCGCCGGCGAATCCAGCACGCTCTATCAGCCGAAGAGCTGCTTCAGCTGGTCATCCGTCAGCGAGGAATCAACGAAGACGCCATCAGGAAGATCGGGTTTGATAAACTGCTGGTAGTTGCTGTCATCGATGAGTTCCGGATAGATCGTCTGGCGTTTGGGCACATCCTGACCGGAGAGAAGCTTCACCGCCGTACGCAGGGCGGCCACACCCTCCCACACCGGCTCGGAAACGCAGGCGATCTGGAATTTGGGATAGTTGGCTTTCTGCGCGGCATAAAGCTTGAGCAAGCCATTGTAGTCATCTCCCGTTACCGGAACCAGCGGGCGATTGGCGGCCATCATCGCCTTCAGCGCACCCGCCGCATCCTGCCCGCCATCGCACCAGATGCCGTCGATCTGCGGATAGGCGGCGAGCAGATCGGCCATGACGACCTTCGCCCGATCTTCCTCCCAGGAGGCATCCTTGAAGGCCAGCACTTCGATACCCGGCGCGAACTGCGATTTGGCACCGGCCCAGCACTCAGCGGTGTAGGAGTTGCCAGGAAGCCCGCCCAGCGCCACGATCTTGCCCGTACCACCAAGCATGTCGCTCAGGCGCTTGCCGGTGGTGGCACCCTTCCTCTGCGGATCGGTGCCGATATAGGCTGTCCAGTGCTCACCCTCCACGGGCAGGTTGAAGGGCACGGTGATGATCCCGGCCCGGGTCGCCTTGCGCAAGGCCGGCACCACGGCGGTGCCTGAGTTGGCGATGCAGAGCAGCGCATCGACATTCTGCACCACGAGATCATCGATATCATTGACCTGTTTACTGATGTCGCCCTGCCCATCGACGATGATGAGGTCATAGCGGTCCGCGTTTGCCTGCGCCTCGTCCTTCATCGAGGCGAGACACTCCGTGCGCCAGGTATTGCCGGAGAAGCCGTTGGAAAAGCCGATGCGCAGCTTGCCGGGTTTCTGGATGGCCTTGGCCATCTCCGCGGACCCTTCGATCTTGGCGCTGCTGATGACATCGGCCAGAGCCGGGGCGCCGAGGCCTCCTAACGCCGCCAGGCCGGCCGCGCCCACGCCCCAGCGGAGCGCTGACCGACGGTTGATCATTCCCCGATGTTTCATATTCATCCTCCCCGTTTTTATGAATGCTTGGATAGGGTGGTCCGGCTACGCGGTGGTCTGACTATGCCGTGGTCGGACCGCCGATCTTGCGATACGCGACAACACTCGCGGCAATCAACACACCCTGAATCACATATTGGACGCCGGTCGATGCCTGGGCAATGTTCGTGAAGCTCGTCAGCTCTGTCACGAACAGGGCACCGGCGATGGTGCTGGCAACACTGCCGATGCCGCCACTGAGCGCGGTCCCGCCGACGACAACGGCCACGACGGAGGTGAGAAGGAACTGATTGCCGATGCCAAGGCTCGGATTGCCGATATAGGCGGTCACGAGGAGACCGCCGAGAACGGCGAGAAGAGCGCTGAGCGCATAGGCCGCGATCAGCGTGAGGCGCGTCGGCACCCCCATGAGCCGCGCCGCCGTTTCATTGGCCCCGACGGCATAGACCCAGCGGCCGAACGTCGTTCGACGCATCATGAAGGCAACGCCGATAGCCACCACGAGCCAGCAGATCGCGCTAGCCGGAAGGCCGAACCAGCGGCCTTGGCCGATGACGTCGAAGGCTCGGGCGGCCGAACCGTGCGGCGCGCCCCCGGTGTAGACAAGGGCCGCGCCAAAGAGGATCGAGTTCATGGCGAGGGTGGCGATGATGGGCGCCACGCGCAGCACGGCAATGAGAATGCCATTGATCACGCCCACCCCGGCGCCCAGGACGAGGCAACAGAGGATGGCCGGCGCGATGTTCTGGTTCTGCCCCAGCATGAGGCTGGTGGAGACGATGTTGGTCATGGTCACGACGCCGGCAACCGAGAGATCAATGCCGCCCGTCAGCAACGCCAGGGTCTGCCCCGCCGCGACCAAGCCCAGAAAGGCCGCGACCTGAAGAATGTTGAGCATCTGTGCGGGCTTCAGCATGGCCGGCGAGACGATCGAGGCCACGATGTAGAGAAGCACCACCGCGGCCCAGACCGGCGAAGCGCGAAGCAAGCGCGAGGACTGTAGCCTCATCACCGAAAGCCTCCCCCTCCCCGCGTCGGCCGCGCGGCACCGGGAGCTTACCTTCGATTGGCTTTCGATGCCATTCCCGCCCGTTGATGGCCCATCCAGGCGCGTTCACCGGGAACTCGTCAGAGTTCCCGGTGCCCGATATCCATCGAATACGATTGCGTTCGGGCGGCGCGCTATCCGCCTATTGAATTTGCCCGATCTGGGCTTCGCTCAAGGCGCGAATGAAATCCGGCAGCGGTATGAAATGAACCGAATCGAGGTATTTCGGCGCATTGCCGCCTTCCGTGCTCACCGCCCAGGTCAGGAAGTTCCGCAACGCCGCCGCCGTATCCGCATCGGGCTGGGTCTTGGAGACGATGACGTATTCGTAGTTGATCAGCGGATAACTGTCGTCGCCGGGGGCGAAGGCCAGGGTAATGCGCTCATAGGGCGGTGTTCTGGGATCAAGCTCCGAGGCCGCATCCGCGATCGTCTGCGGTGTGGGCAGGAGGAATTTCCCATTCTGGTTTTTGATGAGCGCCGAGCCGAGACCGGCTTTCGCCAGATCGGCGGCGTAGCTGACACCGACATAGCCGACCGAATAGGGCGTACCGCCCAGGGTTTTGACCATCCCGGCATTGCCCGTCGCGGTCAGTTCTCCGCTGACCGAGGGCCAATCGACGCTGATGCCGAAGCCAGGATTGTCTTCCCAACTATCAGCCGCGAAATCGAGAAACTGGGTGAATATGAAGGTATCGCCGGAGCCATCCGCCCGGCGAACGGGAATGATGGGTTTGCTCGGCAGGTTCAGGCCGGGGTTCATCGCCTTGATCGCGGGATCGTCCCATTGCTGAATCTGACCGGAATAAATTCCGGCAAGCGTCGGCCCATCCAGCTTCAACGGGCCGTTCAGGCCGGGAAGATTGTAGCTGATGATCTGGGCGGAAATGGCGACTGGGATATCCATTATGTCGGGGTTCTGCGCCGCGTCCTCATCGGACAGGTACGCGTCGGAGCCGCCGATGGCGACAGTCTTGTTGAGCGCGGCGTTCGTCCCGGCGGCCGAACCCGTCGCGGCGGCGGTGATGGCAACATCCGGCGCGATCGCCTTATAGTCCGTCACCCAGGTACCAAAAAGCGGATAGAGAAGAGTGGAGCCGGTCTCAGCCAGCTTGACTGTTGCTGCATGGGCCATGCCTGCCGACAAGGCAAGGGCGCCGATCAGCGCGAACGAGAAACGCTTCTTCACAGGTAAGATCCCTAACTGACGTGTCGAGAGCGTGACGGCCGAAGGCCCAAATCACGCGACCAAACCAAGAGTGAGGGCGGAATGCCGTGCCACGAGGGCACGCGCATACCGCCCTAGCGGCCGACCGCTCTAGCGGCCGATCTCGTCGAGATTTACCCCCGTCGTTTCAATACGGAAGAGCCAGGTGACGACCGCGCCGAGTATCGAGCTTACGACGAGCGCCCAGAGGAGAGACTTTGTGCCGAGGTCCACGAGCAGCAGGGGAAAGCCGAACGTCGTCCCGACCGCGCCGATCTTGGCGACCATCGCCGCGAAGCCCGCGCCCATCCCACGCACCTCGGTCGGGAAAACTTCGCCCGCCAGCAGGTAGGTTTGCGCATTGGGGCCAAGGTTCGTCATGAAATTGAACAGCATGACACCGGCGAAGATCAGAATAATCTGATTGGACGCGGATGCCCCGATCGAAAAGGATGCGATGGCAAGGCCGACCGCGCAGCCCAAAAAGCCGAAAACCTGAAGACGGATGCGGCCAAGCCTGTCCGACAGGAAAATCGCGAAGATGATCCCCACGATTAGCATGGCGGTTGTGATCACCGAGGCCTCGGCCGAATGAATGCCGCTGGCGACGAGGTCTGCCGGGCTGCGGATCTTGTCCGGCGCTTTTCCAAGGGCTGTCGCAATCAGCGTCGGGGTGAAAACGCCGATGCCGTAAGTGCCGAGATCCTGAATGAACCACGGCGCCGAAGCAAATATCGTGGCGCGCAAATTCCGCTTGTTGAACAGCGACCCGAAATTCTGGGCTGAAGCATGCGCTTCATCACGAACATGCCGCAAAATGGCTATGCTTTGCGGGTAGCGCGGGGTCCGGAGCAGAAGCTTTGAAAGCATAGCTTCTGCTTGCTCATGCTGGCCGCGAACGATGAGCCAGTTCGCGCTCTCCGTAATGAAGAACCGGGCGGCCGTGATCGCAATCGCCGGAATGAGGGCGGTCGCATACATCCAGCGCCACGCGTCGATCTCCGGATGCAGAACCAGGACAAGCGCGCCGACGGCCAACCCGCAGGTGGCACCGATCGCTTGGAACGCGAATGCACCCAGCACAAGCCGCCCGCGCGAACTGGACGGAATGCTCTCCGAGATGATCATGTGAGCGGTCGGGTAGTCGCAGCCAAGCGCCAGCCCGACACCGAGCAAGCATATGACCAGCGAGATAAAGTTTTGAACTAGGACCAGCAGCGCCAGAAACAGGCAGAAGATGATCATCTCAACGATAAACATCCGCTTGCGGCCGAAGTAATCAGATAGACCGCCGAGCAGCATCGTCCCGACCAATATGCCCGCGAGACTTGCCGATGTGACAAAACCCTTTTCGGCGGCGGCGAGATGAAACTCGCGCGCGATAAGCGGCACCGTGATGCCACCCATGAACACGACGAAACCCTCGAAGAATTTTCCCGCGGCGGCGAGCAGCCAGATGCGGCGCTGCATGTTGGTGAGCGGTGTGCTTGGTAGTGAGGTCCCGTCACCCCAGACCGGGACCTCGTCAATATACTCCTGAACGGTTTTGGCGTTCGCCCCTCTATCTCGGGCCCTGTCACGAAGCTCTAACATCGATTTCCCCTCATTCTGTAACGTGTTTGCCATAAATACGTATGGCGACAATCTGAAACTTCCGTGTCGGCCGCCGTAGACTGGGCAAGGAGTGATGCGGCGCAGCATGGCCTGGGCGAGTTGCTCTGCCCGCCGCCCGACCCGACCGATGTCCTGCCAACCATTTTCATCCGCCTGAACCTGGACAAGTGGCACGTCCGGGGTTTCTCTGGATGCTTACGGGTCAACCTAAAATTGCACGCGCGGAGACCTTCTGTGGCACCAGCCCTCGACGACAATGGACTTGTCTGTGGATACAGCATTGAAGCCGATGGCACCATGGCGGTCATTCGCGCTGCCGATATCAATCAGCACTTTAACCGAGATGACACGCTCGTCTGGCTACATTTCGATCATGGCGATCCCGGCGCCCAGCAATGGATCACGACCTGCGAGAGAATCCCCGAAGCCGCCAAAACCCTGCTCCTAGGGTCTGACAACCATATGCGGATCGAGGCCATCGGCAGCGGGTTGTGCGGCATCATCGGAGATCTGCACCACGAATTCGCCAATCAAACCGACGGCCTTGATGTTCTGCGGCTTTACTTGGACAATCATTGCCTGGTCAGTGTTCGCCTCCGCCCGCTCGCCGCGATCGAGAAGCTGCGGAAGACGATCAGCGAGGGCATGCAGGACGGTCGCCCCATCGCTCTGGTCACCAATTTCCTCCTCCATGTGACCGATACGCTTGGCGACCTTATTCTAGGCCTTGCCGATAGCGTCGATGATGTCGAGGAGGGCATTCTTGAGAGCCGGGCGAGCCGGCCGGGAGAGGAGCTGGGGCGTGTCCGGCGCCTTGCGGCACGGCTTCGCCGGCACATGGTTCCGCAGCAACATGCCTTGCTGACCCTGCTGGCGAAACTGCCAAACTGGGTCGCGGAAGCCGATGCCATCAGGCTGCGCAGCGCCATAGAAGGCCTCGGCGCGCTCGGTCATGATCTAGACCTTGTGCAGGAGCGGGCACGCCTTCTTCAGGAACAGGCTTCGGCCCGGCTGATGGAGGCAACGAACCGCAACCTCTACATTCTCTCGATCGTCACGGTATTCTTTCTGCCGATCTCGCTCATCAGCGGCATATTCGGGATGAACCTCGGCGGCTTGCCCTGGAACCAGACGCACCTTGGTTTCTGGTACGGCATGGCGCTGATGGTCGCGACCATCATTGTCACGATGATCCTGCTCAGGCGCGGCCGCATGCTCTGAGAGACTGTTTGAGAATGCTACTACGGCGACCATCCGGCGCGGCTCTCTGCGCTTCCGGTGCTCATGGCCTTTTATGGCCACTCCGCTCCGGTTCTCGCTCACCACGCCGGGCGGCCACTTCGTGGCCTCTGGCTCGCCATAGCGCATTCTTAAACAGTCTCTGAACCCCAGCACGCGGCACGCCGAAACTCACGCGCCGTCAGAGCGGGATTGATTAGCTTTTGCTTACCATCCCGCTCTATGTTTTTGATTAAGAACGCAAATCTTCGGATCAGGTGATCTCCACCTGATCCGACATTGCTCTAGTACGGCGGCGGGTAGGCATACGGGTATGGGTAAGGGGGCGGCGGCGGATAAGCGGCCGCCGAGGCGGCAGCCGTCGCGGTGACGCCGATGGCCGCGCCAACAGCGACGCCGGCAGCGACACCACCCCAGTTGGGCCCGTAATTCCCGCCATAGTTCGTGACATTCACGTTCCGGTTGACGTTCACGTTGGCATTCACATTCCGGTTCGTATTGACGTTTACGTTCCGGTTGGTCGTGACGTTGCTGCGAAAATTATTCGCATTGAACTGGCCGCCATAGCCGCCGGCAGGACGACGGTATTGCACGAGCGTCGCGCCCGCGCCGGCCTCACGCCGATGCACCGACATCGCGGAGCCCGAGGGAAAGGACATGGCCATCGCCCCTTGGGCCGAGACGAGCAGACCGAGCCCGACGGCGCACAGAAACTTAACCATTGGCTTGTTCATTGGCCGAGGTATTTCTGCTTGACGCCATTCCAGCCCGTGGTGGCCGGCGCGCATCCCGCTTTGTCGAAGGGCTTTCCGGCACCGTAGCCGACGGCGGCACTGAAATTGAACGCCGCGGCCAGCCCGAAATGCAGGGCGATTTCATTGCTCAGCTGCGCAGCCTCGGCGATCGGCGCCTGCCGATTGGCCTCCGCCGTGCACTGGACGACCTCCCCGGCCATGACGCCAACCCGGCGCAACCCAAGCATGAAGGCCGGGTCGGAGTCAGGCGCGGCGGTCGAGACGCCTGTGGCCGGCGCCGCCACTTGCTGGCTAAAGGCGGGGTTTGCCGCCGTGAAAGCGGTTAAGCCGATGACAATAAATGTCGCACGAGGCAAGTTCATATAGATCTCCAAAGGTCGAAATACGAACGCCATATTTAGAGCTGACAGAATAGGCGGATTATCGCCCGCGATCAACGGACTAAAACTGAATTCCGGAAAGCGTCACGGATCTGATGATTGTGATGCGGGCAAGAATCGGTGCCGCTGTTTCGTTGCCTATCCTGAATTCAAAAACCTCGCTACTTTGCGAGGCAAGATCGCTAGTGGTCCGCTTCTGATATTTGCTTTCCGGCCATGGCCATTGCCGGGACGAATAGCAAAACTTAAGTCGGTGCTCGCGGTCTTATGAGTCACCCGACGCTTGTGATTCCGCGTAAACGGCCGCAAAACCGCACGCCAATGCGGGACGCTGAATGACCGCGACATCGAAGGAGAGAGAGACATGTCCGGAACCACCGCTGCCAGGACCGTGAAAATTCCGGGCCCCGACCATCCGATCGCGATCACCGCCAATCCGCGCCGCATCCGCGTCATGCTCGGCGGCCGGGTGATTGCCGATACCCGTGCGGCCCTCATGCTGCGTGAGGCCAACTATCCGGCGGTTCTCTACATCCCGCGCGCGGATGCCGATATGTCTCTTCTGGAACGGAGCGCACACAACACCTACTGCCCCTACAAGGGCGAGTGCAGCTATTACAGCATACCCGCGGGCGGTGATCGGTCATTGAACGCGGTCTGGACCTACGAGGCACCCTATGAGGCGGTCGCCGCCATCCGCGACCACCTCGCCTTTTATCCAGACCGGGTCGATCAGATCGAAGAGAGTGAGGCGGCGTAAGCCTTCTCGCGCGCTGAACCCCGATCGAGGTAAAAGCGAGGAGCCGCCGTCTGACGCCGCTCTTTGGCCTCATCGGCCAAGAGGCTGTTTCATGGCAGGATCCTGGTCTGGCCACAGCGGCCCGATTTGTAGGAGTCAGGCTACGTGGCGCTCACTTCCGGCATCCCCGGCAACAGCTTGTCGAGCGTCACGGGATAGTCGCGCACCCGCACGCCGGTTGCGTTGTAGACGGCATTGGCCACCGCCGCCGCGACGCCGCAAAGACCCAATTCGCCCACGCCTTTCGCCTTCATCGGTGAGGAGACCGGGTCCGCGCCTTCCAGGAAGACCACCTCCTGATGCGGAATATCGGCATGCACCGGAACCTCGTAGCCGGCGAGGTCATGGTTGACGAAGTAGCCACGGCGCGTATCGACCGCCAGCTCCTCCATCAGCGCGGCGCCCACGCCCATCGTCATGGCGCCGATCACCTGGCTGCGCGCGGTCAAGGGATTGAGGATGCGGCCCGCATCACACACCGCGAGCATCCGCCGCACACGGATTTCTCCGGTCGCCGCATCCACCGCGACCTCGACGAAATGGGCGCCGAAGGTCGATTGCTGAAATGTTTCGCCGAGATCGCCGTATTCGATGCTGTCCTCGGCGACGAGCCCTTCCGCGCCCGCTACCAGGCCGAGCGGTATCTGACGGCCGCCACCCATGACCAGCCCATCGGCAAAGATCACATCTCCCGCGTTGATCCCAGCCTTGCGGGCGACCGCCTCACGCAGCTTCACGCACGCCGCATAGACCCCCGATGTCGCGTTGTTCGCGCCCCATTGCCCACCTGAGCCCGATGACACCGGAAAGAGGGAGTCGCCAAGCCGCACCGATACCTTTTGCAGCGGAACACCCATCATCTCCGCCGCCGTCTGGGCGATGATCGTATAGCTGCCCGTGCCGATATCGGTCATGTCGGTCTCGACGGTGACTGATCCATGCGCGTCGAGCCTGACCCGCCCGCCCGATTTCGTCAGCAGGTTGTTGCGGAAAGCGGATGCCACGCCCATCCCGATCAACGAGCGCCCTCGGCGCACCTGTCCCGGGGCCCGGCGCGCGGCCCAGCCGAAGCGATCCGCCCCCAGCCGAAGACACTCCACCAGATGGCGCTGGGAGAAGCGACGATCGGCATGTTCCGGGTCGACCTGCGTGTCATTGGTGATCCGGAACGCGACCGGGTCCATGCCGAGCTTCTCCGCCATCTCATCCATCGCGACCTCAAGCGCCATGAGCCCTGACGCCTCACCCGGCGCGCGCATGGCATTGCCTTCCGGCAGGTTGAGCACCGCGAGGCGCATGGCCGTCATCCGATTGGGCGCCGCATAGAGCAGCCGCGTGGCCATGACAGCCGTTTCCGGGCTGCCGTTAGGAAGGTCGCCGGACCAGCTTTCATGCCCGATCGCGGTGATACGGCCATCCCGCCCGGCGCCGATCCGGATACGTTGAATGGTCGCCGGGCGATGAGTGGTGTTGTTCATGATAAGCGGTCGGGGAAGTGCGACCTTGACAGCTCGACCGGCCGCACTGGCGCCGAGTGCCGCGAGCACGGCGTCGCAGCGCACGAACAGCTTGCTGCCGAAACCACCGCCGATATAGGGCGAGATCAGACGGACCTGGTCGCGGTCGAGCCCGAGCGTTCGCGCGACATCGCCGACACTCCAGGCAATCATCTGGTTCGATGTCCAGATCGTGAGCTGGTTGCCTTGCCAAGCAGCCATGGAAGCGTGGGGCTCCATCATGGCATGCGATTGGTCGGGCGTGGCATATGTCTCGTCCACCATTATCGGCGCTGTTGCGAACGCGCCCTCGAAGTCTCCGACGGATGTCTCGGCGGCACCCGCCCCGCCTCCGGCCAGGGGCGCCGTCGGCTTTTCGGCCGCGAGGCTGAAAGCGCCTTTTCTTTCCTTATAGCGCACCTTCACCAGGGCGGCGGCCGAGGTCGCCTGCTCGAAGGTCTCGGCCACCACAAGGCCGATCGCCTGCTGGTAATGTTCAATCCTTGGGCCGCCGAGGAGCCTCGCGGTGTTGAACTTGCCCTTTCCCAACGAGCCGGCATTCGCCGCCGTGACAACGGCGAGCACGCCGGGTGCCGCGCGCGCGGCACGGTCGTCGATCGCGAGGATGCGGCCCTTCGCGATGGCCGAGGCAAGGACCACGCCGTAAGCGGGGTTGGCGACAGCGTCATGCCTCTCATAGGCATAAGGCGCGGTGCCGGTCGTCTTGAGGCGCCCTTCGATGCGCGCATGGGGCTGCCCCACGACCTTGAGCTGGTCGATCGGATTGGTGGTGGCGGGCGTATCGAAGCGCATGGGTCAAGCCCTCGCTTCGGCAATGAGCGCGCCGAGCGTGCGTTCGGCCAAAAGCACCTTGAAGGCATTGTCCGGCATCGGCGCCGCGCCCGCGAGGAGTCGCGCTGACACCGCCCTCGCGCCCTGCGGCAGATCGGCCTCCGCCGTTTCGTCCCGCCATGGCTTCGGTGCGACGCCGCCCAGCGCCACGCGCCCGGTGCCGTTCGGCTGAAGCACGGCCGCGACCGAGACCAGCGCGAAGGCGTAGGATGAGCGGTCACGGACCTTGTGATAGAAATGCCTGCCGCCCAGCGGGGGCGGAAGCGTCACTGCCGTGATCAACTCGCCCGGGCGCAACGCCGTCTCGATATGCGGCGTATCGCCCGGCGGGCGATAGAACGCGGCGATGGGTATGAAGCGGGTTTCGCCGCCCGCACTGACCGTCTCGATGCGCGCGTCCAGAAGGCGCATCGCAACCGCCATATCGCTCGGATGGGTCGCGATGCAGGAGGCGCTGATCCCGATCACCCCGAGCGATCGCGTGACACCGCCGATGGCCGCGCAACCCGAGCCCGGCTGGCGTTTGTTGCACAACTGGTTGGTGTCGTAGAAATAAGGGCAGCGCGTGCGTTGCAGTAGATTGCCGGCCGTGGTCGCCTTGTTCCTGAGCTGCCCGGACGCACCCGCCACAAGCGCGTGGCTCAGAACGGCATAGTCGCGACGGACCCTGATGTCAGCGGCGAGATCTGTGTTGCGGACCAAAGCGCCGATGCGCAGGCCACCGTCAGGCGTCGTGTCGATAGCGTCCAGCCGCAGATGATTGACGTCGACCAGATGCGTTGGCACCTCGATCTGCAACTTCATCAAATCGAGGAGATTGGTGCCGCCGGCGATGAACTTCGCATCCGGCCGGTTTTGCACGGCGGCGGCGGCCTCGGCGGGCGTCGCCGCCCGTTCATAGGTAAAGGGGATCATGCGCCAGCCCCCACCACATCGGCGATCGCCTCGGCGATATTGGAATAGGCGCCGCATCGGCAGATATTGCCGCTCATGCGTTCGCGCAATTCCATGTTGGTGGGTTTCGGCTGAACGGTCAGATCGGCCGTCACATGGCTTGGGATGCCCGCCTCGATCTCCTCCAGCACCGAGACCGCCGAGCAAATCTGGCCCGGGGTGCAATAGCCGCACTGATATGCGTCATGCTTGATGAAGGCCGCCTGCATGGGGTGCAGCCGGTCCGGCGAGCCGAGGCCCTCGATCGTCGTGACGCTGCTGCCATCCTGCATGACCGCGAGGGTCAGGCAGGTGTTGATCCGTCTTCCGTCCACGATCGCGGTGCAGGCACCGCATTGGCCATGGTCGCATCCCTTCTTCGTGCCGGTCAGGTGCAGATGCTCCCGCAAGGCATCGAGCAGGGTGGTGCGCGTATCAAGATTGAGCGAGCGGCTTTCGCCGTTCACCGTGAATGTCACGTTCATCATGACGGGCGCGGCGGCGGGCGTTGCGTCCGCATCCGAGGTTGCCACGGGCGCCGATGTCGTCATCACGGCGACGACACCGCCCGCCATGAGGCCACGGCGCGAGATCGACATATCGGCAGTCACCGGCATGATACCTTCCCCCCAATCCGACAGGCTTGCGGTCCGCGACGTGCCGCCGTTTTGTAGCACATCGCGCCGATGTGACCGCATGCACAGCGCGAGGCGCCCACCGCGAGGCCTTGCACCACGACAGGACATCAGCCAACAAGGCGGCCCGCACGCCGATTGGCGCGCCCCTCATTTGGTTCTTCTCGCAGGCTGCAGCAAGTCGAAGCGATAGGCCGCGGCGCTTCTCAACGCGACAATCGGACAGGATGACTGGAATATGCCCGAGACGAGCCGGCTCACCGCGACGGGAGAGCCCGCGCAGGCGGGCGTCCACCGCTATACCGGAACCGCGCAGCTGCTCCATTGGGTGGTCGCGGCACTCATCTTCCTGTTGGTCGCGATCGCCTGGGTGATGAGGAACATGCCGCACACCGCCCCGCTGCGCGACACGCTCCTCGTGCTGCACAAGTCGATGGGGCTTACCGTTCTGCTCCTGGTCGCGTTTCGGCTGGCCTGGCGCGCGACCCATCCGGCGCCACCGCTGCCCGGGACACTCGGGCGTGTCGAGGCCGCGCTTGCCCACGCATCGCACGCGCTGCTCTACCTGGTGCTGCTCGGCATGCCGATATCCGGCTATCTGTTGACCTTCGCGGGCGGGCATTCGCTCGTGTTTTTCTGGATCTTCAAAGTGCCGGACCTGGCGCCGCACGACCCGGCCCTGGCGGATGCCGCGACCTGGGTGCATCTCGCCATCGGCCAGTGGCTGCTTTACGCGCTTGTCCTGCTCCATATCACCGCGACCGTCTTTCATGTCGCCGTCCGGCGAGACGGGGTGCTGGCGCGCATGCTGCCGCCGCAGCAGTTCGAGTAAGGCCGCTTGACCCGGCCGCCGGGCCGGCACATCAATCAGCGCGCGGCTTTCTATTGATGTGATCCATGAGTTGGAATTGCGCGTGACCTTGCAGGACCTGCGCTATGTCGTCGCCCTCGCCGACCATGGGCATTTCGGCCGCGCGGCCGCCGCCTGCGAGATCAGCCAGTCGACCCTCAGCACGCAGATCAAGAAGCTTGAGAAGCAGCTCGGCGTGACACTGTTCGAGCGTACGACCCAATCGGTCAGCGTGACGGCGATCGGCGCCGAAATTGCCGTCCGCGCGCGCCGTGTCCTCGCCGAGGCCGAGGCCATCGTCACCGCCGGGCGCACCATCTCCGGCCCGCTCGCCGGCGCGTTCAGCCTCGGCGTTATCCCCACGCTCGGGCCTTACCTCCTGCCATGGCTCGTGCCGGCGCTGAAGAAAGAGTATCCGGAATTGCGGCTGACAGTGCGCGAGGATCTCACTGCCGGGCTGCTGGAAAGGCTCGGCTCGCATCGGCTGGATGCGGCGCTGGTGGCGCTGCCGATTGCCGATGATCGGCTGGAGACGCTCCCCCTTTTCGACGAGCCCTTCTGGTTCGCCGAGCCCCGTGGCCGCAAACCGGCGGCCCCGCGACTCATGACGGAGGATGACCTTCGCGGGCAGCGGCTGTTGCTGCTGACCGAGGGGCATTGCCTGCGGGATCAGGCGCTCGCGATCTGCCGGACGACGGGCGGCGATGCCGAGGGGGATTTCCGCGCCACGAGCCTGGAGACCATCGTACAGATGGTGGCGACGGATCTGGGCAGCACGTTATTGCCGGCGATGGCCTGCGGTGAAGGCCGCACCCGCGCGGTCCGGATGCGGCCTTTGGAAGCCGGCATCGGGCGCCGCATCGGGCTTGCCTGGCGCCGTAGTTATTCACGAATTCGTGATATCAACCTGCTCGCCGACACGCTGCGCGATCACTTGCCCGAGGGCGTTCATCGGGTCTGACCGGGGCTTGATCGTTTCTATCAATCAGCCGCCAGTGGGCAATCGATTTCCCAGGGGCGGCTCCTCGCGCTACATTGCCTCATGCTTCGCTTCGGCGATCGGCCGGGACGGCGGATACGGACCAACAAAACGGGAGGGAAGACCAATGGATGGGATGACCGACGAAAAGGGCGGCGGCCAGTGCCCGGTGGCGCACGGGCGCTCCCGCAGGGGCAACCGTGAGTGGTGGCCGAATCAGCTTAGCCTCAGCACGCTCAGCCAGCATTCCCCGCGCTCCAACCCGATGGGCGAGGCGTTCAGCTATGCCGAGGAGTTCAAAACCCTCGATCTGGACGCGCTGATCAAGGACCTGCACGCCTTGATGACGGACTCCCAGGATTGGTGGCCGGCCGACTTCGGGCATTACGGCGGCTTGTTCATCCGCCTGGCCTGGCACAGCGCCGGCACCTACCGCACGAGCGATGGCCGCGGCGGCGCCGGTGGCGGCCAGCAGCGTTTCGCGCCGCTCAATAGCTGGCCGGACAATGCGAACCTGGACAAGGGGCGCCGGCTGCTCTGGCCGATCAAGCAGAAATACGGCCGCAAGATCTCCTGGGCCGATCTCTTCGTCCTTGTCGGCAACGTCGCGCTGGAATCGATGGGTTTCAAAACCTTCGGCTTCGCCGGCGGCCGCCCCGACACATGGGAGCCGGAAGAGCTGTATTGGGGTCCGGAGGGGACCTGGCTCGGCGACGAGCGCTACAGCGGCGAACGCGAGTTGGAGAGCACGCTCGGCGCCGTGCAGATGGGCCTTATCTACGTCAACCCGGAAGGCCCCAACGGTAAGCCCGATCCCGTCGCCTCGGCCCGCGACATCCGCGAGACCTTCGCGCGCATGGCCATGGATGACGCCGAGACGGTCGCCCTCATCGCCGGCGGCCACACCTTCGGCAAGACGCATGGTGCTGGTGACCCCTCCCTCGTCGGGGCCGACCCGGAAGGCTCGGTCATCGAGGATCAGGGCCTCGGCTGGCGCAGCAAATACGGCACGGGCTTCGGCGCCGATGCGATCACCGGCGGCCCGGAAGTCACCTGGTCGCAGACGCCGACCCAGTGGAGCAACTACTTCTTCGAGAACCTGTTCAAATATGAGTGGGAGCTGACGAAGAGCCCGGCCGGCGCCTATCAGTGGCAGGCGAAGGGCGCCGAGGCCACGATCCCGGACCCGTATGATCCGTCGAAGAAGCAGGTTCCGACCATGCTGACATCGGATCTCGCGCTGCGCGAAGATCCTGCCTACGAGAAGATCTCGCGCCGGTTCCACGAGCATCCGGATGAGTTCGCGGACGCCTTCGCCCGCGCCTGGTTCAAGCTCACCCATCGCGATATGGGACCGATCCAGCGCTACCTCGGCCCACTCGTCCCCAAGGAGACGCTGCTCTGGCAGGACGCGGTCCCGGCCGTGGACCATCCGCTGATCGGCGCGCAGGAGATCGCGGCGCTGAAAGCCCAGATCCTCGCCACCGGGCTTTCGGTGTCTCAGCTCGTCTCGGCCGCCTGGGCCTCGGCCTCGACGTTCCGGGGCTCGGACAAGCGTGGCGGCGCCAACGGCGCGCGCATCCGGCTGGCACCGCAGAAGGATTGGAAGATCAACAATCCGGATGAGCTGGCCAAGGTGCTGAGCGCGCTTGAAGCGGTTCAGACCGCCTTCAACGCCTCGGCCACAGGCGGAAAGAAGGTCTCGCTCGCCGACCTGATCGTGCTAGGCGGCGCGGCCGCGATCGAGAAGGCGGCCAAGGATGCGGGGACCGAGGTCTCGGTGCCCTTCGCGCCGGGCCGCACGGACGCGACGCAGGAGCAGACGGACGTGGCCTCCTTCGCGCCCCTGGAGCCGACCGCCGACGGTTTCCGCAACTACTATGAGGGTGCGCAGTTCATGGCGCCCGAGGAAGCCCTGGTGGACCGGGCCGAATTGCTGCGGTTGACGGCGCCTGAGCTGACGGCGCTGGTCGGCGGATTGCGCGTCCTCGGCGCCAATGCCGGCGGCTCCAAGCACGGCGTTCTCACCAACCGGCCGGGGCAGCTGACGAATGACTTCTTCGTCAACCTGCTCACCATGGACACCGAATGGCAGCCGCTGGGCCCCGGAAAAGGGTTTGAGGGCCGCGATCGGACGACGAAGCAAGCGAAGTGGACCGGCACTCGTGTCGATCTCATCTTCGGGTCGCACTCGCAACTGCGGGCCTTCGCCGAGGTCTATGGCTGCGCCGACTCTCAGCAGAAGTTCGTGAACGACTTCGTGCTGGCCTGGAACAAGGTGATGAACGCGGATCGCTATGACGTGTCGAACCTCACCTCAGGCTCCCGCGGCTAAGCCTTTGTGAGAGCGCGTTCCGGCCGGAGGCGAGCGGGGCATTCCCGCCCGCCTCCGGTTTCGTATTGAGGGCCATGAGGAGACCGGTCGATGGCGGATAGCATTGGTGGCGGCGTTCAGGCGCCCGGTTTCTACAGATTCAAAATCGGCGAGATCGAAGCAATCGCTCTCCATGACGGCGTGTTGGTGCGCGACATGCCGGCGGGATTCGTGGTCAACGCTACCGATCAAGAGGTCGGCGAGGCTTATGCCGCCGCCGGCATGCCGCGCGACAAGCTGACGATCACCTTCACCGCCTTGGCCCTGCGGCTGGCCGATGAGGTCGTGCTCATCGACACCGGGCTCGGCGAATTCGGACCACCGGGCACCGGCCATCTGTTGGGCAATCTGGCGGCCGCCGGCATCCAGCCGGCGGAGGTCTCGGCCGTCGTCATCAGCCATCTCCACCCGGACCATATCTTCGGCCTGTGCCGCAAGGACGGGTCGCCGGTGTTCCCCAACGCGGAGATTCTCGTCCCCGAGAAGGAATGGGATTTCTGGATGGATGACGCCCGCATGGAGGGCGCGAGCGAGGCGGCGAAGGGCAATTTCGGCATCTGCCGCCAGGTCTTCGGTCCGTTCGCCGACAAGGTCCGCCGCTACGCCTGGGACACCGAGATCATGCCGGGCCTGACCGCCGTGCGGGCCAACGGCCACACGCCCGGCATGTCCGCTATCCGCGTTTCCTCGGGCGATCAGGCCATGATGTTCGTGGCCGATATCACCAATAATCCGCTGGTCTTCATCCGCCATCCGGATTGGGTGGCCAGTTTCGACATGGACCCGGCGGAGACCGTCGCCACCCGCAAACGCATCCTGGACCTCGCGGCGGCCGAGAAGCTGCGCGTCTCCTTCTACCACGCGCCCTTCCCCGCCACGGGCTATATCGTGAAGAATGGCGGCGGCTATGAATTTCTGCCCGCTCTCTGGACATCAGCGCAGTAAGAGCTTCCTGTTGGGCTTCTCCTGCGCTTATGCTCAGCGCGCATAGAAGGAGAGCGAAAATGCTGACACGCCGTGTGCTGCTGGCGACCGGAGCATCTGGCGCCGCTGTCGCTGCAATGCCGTGGGCGGGCCGTGGCGCGCAAGCCGCCACGCCTCCCGGCATTCTCGTGATGGCCAAGCAGATCGACGACATCATCTCCTTCGATCCTGCCCAGTCCTATGAATTCACCGATACCGAGGTGGCGACGAACATCTACCGCAAGCTCGTCTCGCCCAATCTGGATAATCTGAGCCAGATGGAAGGCGATCTCGCGACCAGCTGGAACGTTTCCGCCGACGGCAGAACATTCACCTTCCATCTGACCCCGGATTCGGTCTTCTCCTCGGGCGGGCCACTGACGGCGGCTGACGCGGAATTCTCCCTGCAGCGTGTTGTCACGCTCAACCTCACGCCGGGCTTCATCCTCACGCAGTTCGGCTTCACCAAAGACAATGTCGCCCAGGCGATCCGTGCGACTGACCCGCATACGCTGGTGATCGATCTACCCAAGCCGGCCGCGACCAGCTTCTTCCTCTATTGCCTCTCCGCCGGCATCGGCGGCATCGTCGAGAAGGCGACGGCACTCGCCAACCAGCAGAACGGCGATCTCGGCAACCACTGGTTGACAAGCCATTCCGCCGGCTCCGGCCCCTATCAGCTCACCTCCTGGTCAGCGAGCGATCACGTCATTCTTGACGCCAATCCCCATGCCACGACCAAGCCGCTGACCAAGCGTGTCTTCATCGCCCATGTGAAGGATGCCGCGAACCAGGCGCTCATGGTCCAGCACGGGGATGCGGACATCGCGCGCGACCTGACGCCCGATCTGCTGAACTCGCTCGCCGGCAATCCGAAGCTGTATCGGTTGACGACGCCATCCACCACGCAGATGTTTCTCGCCGGCAATGAAAGCTATGCGCCCTTCGCCAAGGAGGGCGTGCGCCAGGCGATCAAATGGGCGATCGACTATGACGGTATTCAGAAAAACATCGTCCCCGCGACCTGGGTCGTGAACCAGGGTTTCGAGCCCAGCATCATCCTCGGCGCGACCACGGCCCAGCCCTTCCAGAAGGACCCTGCAAAGGCTAAGGCTCTCCTTGCCGAAGCGGGCTACCCGGACGGCTTTGCGGTGACGCTCGACCATTTCTCGGAACAGCCCTTCGCGGATATCGCCGCCGCCGTGCAGGCCGACCTCGCCGAGATCGGAGTAAAGGTGACGCTGCTGCCCGCGACCCAAAGCCAGGTCTTCACCAAGATGCGCGCCCGCCAGCATCAGCTCATGATCTCGGAATGGTATCCTGATTATTTCGATCCAAATTCAAATGCCCAGGGCTTCTGCGCCAATCCTGACGATTCCGACCATAGCACGCTGAAGATCATCGCCTGGCGCTGCCATTTCTTCAATCCGACATTGACCGCCCAGGTCGCGGCCGCAGCAGAGGAGATCGACACCGCTAAGCGCATCGCGATCTATCAGCAAATGCAACAGGAATTCTGGGACACCGCCCCGATCGCCTTCATGCTGCAAGCGAATGTGACGGCTGTTGTGCGCCGGAATGTTCAAGGCTTTCACCTCGGCGCGCAGTCGGACTTCATCCGCTACGACAAGACACAGAAGACCTGAGCGTGCCGCGCGGAAGCCGGCGGCTGCGCGCTCTCGCGGCTAGTCTCGGCAGCATCCCCATCACGCTGTTCGGGCTGATCCTCGTCACCTTCGTGATCGGCCGGGTGATGCCGATCGACCCGGTGCTCGCCATCGTGGGTGACCACGCGACGCCAGACGTGGTCGCCCATGTCCGTGCCGAACTCGGGCTTGACCGGCCTCTGCCGGTGCAGTTCGTCATCTATCTCAAACGCCTCGCCGAGGGCGATCTCGGCCATTCGGTCATGACGAGCAACAGCGTCGCCGCCGATATCCTTCAATACTTTCCACGGACGTTTGAACTGGCAACCGCCGCGATCATCATCGCGGCGCTGGTCGGCGTGCCGGCGGGCGTCCTCGCCGCCGCCCGGCCCGGCTCGCGCCTCGACCATATCGTGCGTGTCGTCAGCTTGACCGGACAATCGATCCCGGTTTTCGTCCTCGGCCTCATCTTCCTGCTCGTCTTCTACGCCGAACTCGGCTGGCTGCCCGGCTCCGGCCAGATCGGCGTCATCTATGACGGGACAGTGCCGACGATCACCGGCATGCTCGTGGTGGACGCGGCGCTGACGGGGAATTGGGCGGCCTTCCAGGACGCCCTCGCCCATCTCATCCAGCCGGCGCTGGTATTGGCGCTCTTCAGTCTCGCCTATATCACCCGGATGACGCGCGCCTTCATGCTCGAAGCGCTCGGCGCGGAATATATCGTGACCGCGCGGGCAAAAGGCATGCCGGAATGGGTCGTGCTCTGGCGCCATGCCTTCGGCAATATCGCGGTCGGCCTCGTCACCGTTCTGGCGCTCGCCTACGCCGGCCTGCTCGAAGGCGCCGTGCTGACCGAGACGGTGTTTAGCTGGCCCGGCCTTGGCCTCTATCTCACCACCTCGCTGCTGAATGCCGATATGAACGCGGTCCTGGGCGCGACCTTGGTGATCGGCTTCATCTATGTCGCGCTCAATCTGCTGGCGGATCTCGCCTACCGCCTGCTCGACCCCCGCGTGCGTTGACGGCACACCGATGAACGAGGGCACGAAACCCGCCATCACGCCCGTGCCCAGCCAATCCTTGCGGGATTGGCTGCGTGCTGAAGACCCGGCATCGCGCCGGCAGATCGCCTGGGGGGAACGCTATCGCACCTGGCGGCGTTTCGCCGACAACCGGCTGGCGCTCGGCGCCCTCATCGTCGTGGCGCTGCTCATCCTGGTCGCGATCGCCGCCCCGCTCCTCGCGCCGCAAAACCCCTATACCCAGAACCTCGCGCAACGGCTGCAACCGCCCTCGGCGCGGCATTGGCTCGGCACGGATGAGCTTGGCCGCGACCTGCTCTCCCGCCTCATCTATGGCGGGCGCATCACGCTCGGCATGGTGGTCGCGGTGGTGGCGCTGGTCGCACCCTTCGGCCTCCTCGTCGGCTGCGTCGCGGGTTATCTCGGCGGAATGGCGGACCGCGTGCTGATGCGCTTCACCGACATCTTTCTCGCCTTCCCGCGCCTCATCCTCGCCCTCGCCTTCGTCGCCGCCCTGAAACCCGGGATCGGCAGCGCGGTGATCGCGATTGCGCTGACCTCCTGGCCGCCCTATGCGCGGCTCGCCCGCGCCGACGCGCTGATCATTCGTGATGCCGACTTCATCGCCGCCGTGCGGCTCATGGGGCGCCGGCACCCCGCATCATCCTGCGCCATATCGTGCCGCTCGCCCTCTCCAGCGTCATCGTGCGGGTCAGCCTCGACATGGCGGGCATCATCCTGACCGCCGCCGGCCTCGGCTTCCTCGGCATGGGCGCGCAGCCGCCCGCCGCCGAATGGGGCACGATGATCGCCAGTTCACGCGACTATCATCCTGCAGCAATGGTGGATTCCGACCGCGCCCGGCATCGCGATTTTCGTCGCGTCGCTCGCCTTCAACCTGCTGGGCGACGGCCTGCGCGACGTGCTCGACCCGAAGGCGCGCTGATCGTGCGGATAGACATCGAGGATCTGCACATCGGCTTCCCCGAGAATGGCACGCTGCGGCCGGCCGTTCGGGGCATCGACCTCACGATCGGGCGCAGAGAAGCTCGCGATCGTCGGCGAATCCGGTTCCGGCAAATCGCTGACCGCGCGGGCGATCATCGGCCTCACGCCGCGCGGCGCCGTGGTGCGGGCGAAGAAGCTGCTGTTTCGACGGCATCGACATCACAAGCGCCGACCCCGCGCACGCTCGGCGCCATTCGCGGCGCGCCGCGCCGGGTTGATCCTGCAGGACCCGAAATTCGCCCTCAACCCGGTAATGACGGCGGGCGCGCAGATCGCCGAGCCGTTGCGGCGACACAAGCGCCTGTCCCGCCGCGCGGCGCGCGCCGCTGCGATCGACCTGCTGGCCCAGGTGCAGATCCGCGACCCCGCCGCCGTCGCTGGCCGCTATCCGCATGAGCTTTCGGGCGGGATGGGCCAGCGCGTCATGATCGCGATGATGCTCGCCGGCGACCCCGAACTGCTGATCGCCGACGAGCCGACGAGCGCGCTCGACGCCACGGTGCAGGCGGAAATCCTGCGGCTGATCGAGGACCTCGTGGCACGCCGGGGCATGGGCCTGATCCTGATCAGCCACGACCTGCCGCTCGTCGCGCATTTCTGCGACCGGGTGCTGGTGATGTACGGCGGCCGCATCGTGGAACAGCTCGCAGCCGGAGATCTCACGCGCAGCCAGCACCCTTATACGCGCGGCCTGCTCGCCTGCCTCCCGAGCCTTGAACAGCCGCGCCACCGACTCCCTGTCCTGGTGCGCGACCCAAGCTGGGCGCTGCCGTGATCACGGTGGAGGCTCTGACCGTCCGCTTCGGCGGCTTCACAGCGGTCCGGAACCTGTCCTTCACCGTCGGCTCAGGCCAGAGTTTCGGCATCGTCGGCGAATCCGGCTCCGGCAAATCGACCGTGCTGCGCGTGCTCGCGGGCCTCACCCGCGACTGGCAGGGGCGCATACTGCTGGATGGCACGGAACTGCCCCGCGCGCGGTCGCGCGCCGCCTTCCGCCGCTTGCAGATGGTGTTTCAGGACCCTTACGGTTCGCTGCATCCGCGGCAGACGATCGACCGTCAGCTCGCCGAACCGCTGATGGTCCATGGCATCGGCGACACCGAGACGCGCATCCCCCGCGCGTTGGAGGAAGTGGCCCTGTCGCCGCGTCTCCGCTTCCGCTATCCGCACCAGCTCTCGGGCGGCCAGCGGCAGCGGGTGGCGATCGCTCGGGCGCTGATCGCCGAGCCCGAGGCACTGCTGCTCGACGAGCCGACCAGCGCGCTCGACGTGTCCGTTCAGGCGGAAATCCTCAACCTCCTCGCCGATCTTCAGGCGGCTCGCGGGCTCACCTATATCCTCGTCAGTCACAACCTCGCCGTCGTCGCGCATCTATGCCCGACGATCGGCGTCATGCAGGCGGGCGAGCTGGTGGAGGTGCTGAGCGTCTCGGATCTCCGGGCGGGGAGAATCACGCATCCGCATACGGCAAGCCTGAGACGGCTGTCGGTGGAGCTTGAATCCGTGGGCAGGATCAGCGGCTGACGTAATCGCCGCTCAATCGCGGGAACCGATGGAAGCCATCGTTTCAAACACACCATCGCGCCGCACCAGCGCGTGCAGGAGTGCGGCGGCGACGTGCAGCAGTATCAGGGCGAAGAAGACGAAGGCCAGGTAGTGATGCGCGTCCCACAGGACGGTATGCAGCGTGGCGTTCAAGGGCAGGATGGGCGGAAGGTGGACGCCGCCGAACAGCACGACCGGGTAGGACGCCGCTGACAGCATCGCCCAGCCGAGCAGCGGCATGACGATCATCAGGATGTAGAAGGCGACGTGCGAAAGATGCGCGGCGAGCTTCATGGGCTCCGGCATCGCCGCCGGCAGCGGCGGGGCGCCGTAGCGGAACCGCAATACCAATCGAATGAGAGCCAGCAGCAGTATGGCTATTCCCAAAGGCTTGTGAATCTGGACGAGCGTCAGGTATCGCGGCGTGACGGTCGCGACCATGCCGACGCCGATGAAAAGCATGGCGAGGATGCAGACCGCCATCAGCCAGTGGAGCAGCCGCTGCGGCGCGGAGAATTGTGCCCGTCTCGACCTCATTGCGTGCCCCCTGCCGCTGTGTGCGGGTAATCCGCCGCTTCCGCCGTCCGGCGATCGTAGGAGACGGCATAGGCCGCCGATCGCGCTGCCGGAAAAGGATCGTCCGACGTCGCCATGCCGGCGGGCAGCACAGTCGGATCGAAGTTGATATCACGACAAGGCCCGTCGGCCTCCGGCTCGACCTGCTGCACGACGACCGTGCCGACCGTGACATTGCGGCGGTCCGGCGGCCACGCCTTGCTTGGGTCGTCGGTGGGGTCGCCGGGATTCGCGACCGTCACAACAAGGTTCCAGCTTTGCGGGGCGTGGCCGACGCGCGCGGCGATTTCAGTCTCCAGATAGTTGGGGCCGCGCTTGGCGAGATCGGCGGGCGAGATCGCCTCGGGCGCCGCTGCGGGAATCAAGGACCAGCGCACCGCGCGGGCGTTGCCGGATGCGTCGGTGAAGGTGAAACTGTCCAGGCTGTTGAAGCGATCTTCGGCGTAGCTGCTCGTCCATGGCGCCGTCGTCGCCCATTTCACGAAATTCAGGAACTCCGGGTGCGCGCCGATGAAGGATTTCATCGCCGCCGGGTCCGTGCTGCCTGAAGCACGGAGCAGATCGTAAAAGTCCTGCGGCGTGGAGACCGGAAAGAACGGCGCGGTGATCATGGCGGCGCGCCAGACCTCCCCCGCCGGGCTGCTGATCTGAAGCCCCATGCCCCGCACGCGCACGGTCGCGTCGCTCGCATTTGCATCGGCGGTGGCGAGGTTGAAGCGGCCGAGCACGGGATATTGGCCGCTCGCGAACACCGCCGCCTTGGAGAGTGCCGTGCCCGCCCCGTTTGACGTGAATACGCCCGTGAAGCAGATGCCCTTTGCATGATTGCGCCGATGACCCAAGGACGGGCCGCCGGGCGGTGCCAGCGCATCGACGATTTTGACGGGCGTCAGCCGCTCCGGCGATAGCCACCCGGCGGTATAGGCGAAGGCAGCGGCGCTTATGCCGACGACTGCCGCAATGACGATGAGCGACCCGATGGGTAGACCCGCTGACGGACGACGTGATGGAGACATTCAATCCTCGCCTGATCTGTTGCTGTCGCATCAGATTCCGAAACTCGCCCGATGGGTCGGCGACTTTCGAAGGCGTTACACTAGCCCCAATAATATCGGTCCCGTCAAATGTTCGAGGCCCGGACAAGGGCCGCGCGAAGCGCATCCGGGCCGAAGCCCTCAAGCTCGGCTTCAATCTCCGCATGGGTTTCCCGCCAGATCGGAACCCCTGCCGCCAATACCTCGCTTCCGGCGGCGGTGAGGACGAGGAGCCGCGTCCGGCGATCGGCGGACGCCACCTCGACTCGGACGAGGTCCCGCCGCTCCAAGGTCTTGAGCGCGGCGGTGAGCGTTGTCCTGTCCATGGCCAGAAGCTTGGCGACCGGTCCCATCGGCGGCGGCTCAGGCCGGTTCAGCGCCATCAGCAGAGAGAATTGCTGGTTGGTCAGCCCCACCGGGCGCAGAACCTCATCGAACCGCCGAGCCAGCGCCCGTGCCGCGCGCTGGGCGTGCAGGCAAAGACAGATGTCGCGAACCAGTAACGTGGTTTCAAAGGGTACCGGCTTTGACATAGCCCAGATATGTTGATATCAACGTTTTATGTCAACATCGGACTGCTGATCAAAGCGGCCGCCAACCGGGGGAACGGGCGATGAAGCAAGGTGATTTCGTTTGGTATGAACTCTGTACAACTGATCTACCGGCGGCGGTGGAGTTCTATTCACATGTCGTCGGCTGGACGGTGAAGTCCGCCGGAATGCCGGGGATGGATTACCGGCTTGCCAGCCTCGGCGACCGGCCTGTCGCGGGCATGATGACACTGCCGCCGGAGCAAGGGCCGCCACACCCGGTCTGGTCCGGCTACGTCGCGGTGGACGATGTCGATGCCAAGGCCGAGGAGATCAAGGCGGCCGGCGGCGGTATCTGGCGCGCGCCGGAGGATATCCCGACGGTTGGGCGCTTCGCGGTCGTCAACGACCCGCAGGGCGCGGTCTTCATGCTGTTCAAGGGAATGGGTGAGGCACCCCCGCCAATCGAACTGATGCGACCGGGCACGATCGGCTGGCACGAACTCCATACCGGCGATTGGGAGAAGGCTTGGGATTTCTACGAGAAATCCTTTGGCTGGACAAAGGACCGGGCTCACGACATGGGCCCGATGGGAACCTATCAACTGTTCAAGGCGAGCGGGGATGCGATCGGCGGCATGATGACCGATGGCCGGTCGCCGCGCCCCTATTGGCTTTACTATTTCGTTGTCGACGATATCGATGCGGGGCTGGACCGCGTCCAATCCCATGGCGGCACCTTGCAGTTCGGCCCGCAGGAGGTGCCGGGCGGCGCCTGGATCATCATCGCGCAAGACCCGCAAGGGGGCACCTTCGCCCTCGTCGGCATGAAACGCGCCGCCGACGCGAAACAGAACTAAAGTCGCCTCATGGCGATGGACACACGCGGGCCGGGCGATGCCGGCCACCTTGATGCCGAAACACTGCGGCGGATGCCTTACCAGTATCCGCAGCCTTCTGGCATGATCCCTGACCTTGTGGTTGCCCCCGCAATTCCAGAAGATGAGCGCATCTGGGTGCCGCAGGCGGAGAGCGTTTCCTTCCGGCCGCTCTGTCTCAACCGTTCCGCAGGCTATTGGATGAATCTCCTGCGCGTGCGCAAGTCGGGCGTGTTGAGCCGCCACCGCCATCCCGGCCCGGTCCATGCCTTCGTCCTGAAAGGCAGTTGGCGCTATCTGGAGCATGATTGGGTCGCGTCGGAAGGCTCCTATGCCTTCGAGCCACCGGGCGAGACGCATACCCTGGTCGTGGATGAAGGGGTTGCCGAGATGATCACCTTTTTCCAAGTCAACGGCTGCATGTATTACGTGGACCCGTGGGGGCGGAACGTCGGCTACGAAGACGTTTTCACAAAGATCGAGATGTGCCGCGCCCATTATGAGACCGTCGGGCTCGGCGCCGGTTACGTCGATCAGTTTATCCGCTGAACACCCGCCCGCCTGGGCGGCGCCTCTACCCCGCCGAAGCGCCGAGCGTGCTCAGCAGCAGCCCAGGCGTGAGAATCTGCGGCAGCGTCACCGGGCTGCCGCCGCCCGCCGGATAAAAGACATAGAGCGGCACGCCATCCCGCCCGTGCTTTTTAAGATAGGCGGTGATGTCCGGGTCCCCGCGCGTCCAGTCCCCCACGAGGTAGGCGACCCCCTGGCGGCGGAACTCGTCCTGCACTGCCGGCTGACCCAGCGCGATCCGTTCATTCACCAGGCAGGTCACACACCAGGCGGCGGTGAGATCGACGAAGGCAGGCTTGCCCTCAGCCCGCAGCGCCGCCAGCCGTGCGGTCGAGAAAGGCTCGCCACCGAAGGCCACCGGATGGGCTGTGTCCGGCTTGGCGCCCTGCGCGTTCCAGACAACGGGAATCAGAGCAATAACGGCCACGGCGGCCAGGATCGGCGCCACCCTGCCGCCAAGCCGGCCAAGCCAGGCGGCGAGGGCGATCAGCAGCAGCCCGGTGCCCGCCGCCAGCAGCAAGTCGGACCCACCTTCCCGGCTCGCCACCCAAACCAGCCACACAACGCTGGCATAGACCGGGAAAGCCAGGGCCTGATGAAGAATATCCATCCACCGGCCCGGGCGGGGCAGGATGCGCGCGAAACCGGGGATGAGGCTGATCGCCACCAGCGGCAAGGCAAGGCCCAGCCCGAGGGCCAGGAAGATCATCATCCCCGGCAAAGGCGGCCCGGCGAGCGCCGCCGCGATGGCCGCGCCCATGAAGGGCGCCGTGCAGGGTGTCGCGACGATGGCGGCGAGCACGCCGGTGAAGAAGCTGCCCACGGCACCGCCCCGGCCCGCAAGGCCTTGCCCCAGGCCCATCCAGCGGCCACGAACCACCAGCACGCCGGAAAAGCTCAGCCCGACAGCGAAGAGCAGCCAGATCATCGCGAGGACGAAGACGGGCGACTGGAACTGGAAGCCCCAACCGGCGAGGCTGCCGCCTGCTCGCAAGCCGAGCAGCGCCCCGCCGAGCACGGCGAAGCTGGCCAGCACACCGGCCCCATAGGCCAGGCCGTCACGTCGCGCGGTGCCGGCCCGGTCGCCCGAGAGCTGGGCAAGATGGGCCGCCTTCATCGCCAGCACCGGAAAGACACAGGGCATCAGGTTGAGGATGAGCCCGCCCAGCAAAGCCCCGCCGATCAGGGTCAAAAACGCGGCCGAGGTCATGAGCGACAGCAGCGCGGCGAAGCCCGCCCCAGGCGCTTCAGGCGGCGGCGGCCCCGGCTGGGCGGAGATCATGGCCGAGCTTTCGCTGCCATCCGCCATGGTCAGCGCAAGCAGGCCCGAGAGCGGATGCGAGGCCGTGAAATCAGAGCCGGGCTTGAGGGCCAGGATCACGCGCCCGTGATGGATCGTCAGCGGCTGATCGTAGTCCTGATTGATCGGGCCGGGCTGAAGCGGGAAGAAATAGGCGGTGGCGACGCTGCCCGCGGTGGCGCCGGTACCGTCAACACTCAGCTTCCCGTCCGGTTCGATCCAGGCAGGCCAGTGGACGGCGGCGGGGCTGTCCCGCGCCGCCTCCGCGAAGAAGGTCGCCTCGGGCGCCGGCACCGGCTTGGCGGCCACCGGCAAGGTGAGCGTGAAGCTCGCGAAGCCGGGTACGCAGATGTCCTTGCAGACGAGCCAGGTCGCTTGCGCGGTCACGGTGTAGGAGGAGCCGACAGCGAGTGTCCGCGCGGGCGTCACCGTCAGCGGCAGCAGGATCGGCACGATCTTCCGCGAATAGCCGTAGCTGGTGACCGGGCCGTCATTCATCACTCTCGGGGTCGGCCATTGAATGGCGCCGGCCGAGCCGCCCTGCGGCAGGCTCACGTTGATCGTCGGCGGCGCCCCGGCATCGCCCGGATTGGTCCAGTAGATGTGCCATTTCTGGCCGAGTTCGAAGAGCAGGCCGATGTGAAATGGCTGGCCGGGTGCCACGCTGTCCACGTCCGAGACCAGGCTCACCTGGTTGTTGAGGGTAGCGGCCATCTCGCTCTGCGCCGCGCGCGCCGGGGTGGAGAATCCCGCGCCGAAACCGGCGCCCCCGGGGATGACGGCCAGGAGGATGAGGATTGCCCGCAGCGATTTCGTAACCGCACCCTGATGTGTCATGGAGCCTCTCTAACACCTTCACATCTACGCCTTCACGGGGGCTTCCTTCCATAGCGACCGAGCGCATTACAGAGATGATGGGTCACGGCGCTCCGGCGGCTGGTACCCGGGCAGGGCTTGCCGGTCGCGGAAGCGCTGCCGCGGCTTCTCGCGGCGCTGGAGGCGGGTGCCAACGCCGTGCTGGTGGCCCCGCCCGGCGCCGGCAAGACGACGACGGTGCCGCTTGCGCTGCTGCGCGAAGCCACCTGGGCGACCGGCCGCATCGTGATGCTGGAGCCCCGGCGGCTCGCCGCCCGCGCCGCCGCCACCCGCATGGCGAGCCTGATCGGCGAGGCGGTGGGCCAGACCGTGGGCTTCCGCACCCGCATCGACAGCGCCGTCTCGGCCGCGACGCGGATCGAGGTGGTGACGACGGGGCTGCTCGTCCGCCGGCTGCTCGCCGATCCGGGGCTGGATGGCGTCTCGGCCGTGATCCTCGACGAAATCCATGAGCGCTCGCTGGAGGCCGATCTGGCGCTCGCCTTCTGCCTGGATGCGCAAGCCCTGCTGCGGCCCGACCTGCGGCTGCTGGCGATGTCCGCGACCCTCGATGGCGCGCGGCTTTCGGCCCTGATGGACGCGCCGGTGATCGAGAGCGCCGGCCGCATGCACCCGGTGGAGATCCGCCATCAGCCGCGCGACCTCGCCAGCCCGCGCGACCTGCCGGAAGCCATGGCCCGCGCCATCCGCGCCGTGCTGGCCGAGGCGCCGGGCGATATGCTCGCCTTCCTGCCGGGCATGGGCGAGATCCGCCGGGCGGAGGCGGCGCTCGCGGAGGTGGATGCGCTGGTGCTGCCGCTGCATGGCGATCTGCCCCCGGCGGCGCAGGATCTGGCGCTCCGCGAGGGCGAGCGGCGGCGCGTCGTGCTCGCCACCTCCATCGCCGAAACCTCGCTGACCGTGCCGGGCGTGCGGATCGTGGTCGATGGCGGCTATCGCCGCGCGCCGCGCCTCGACCCCAATACGGGGCTGACGCGGCTGACGACCGAGCGGGTCAGCCGCGCGGCCGCCGACCAGCGCGCCGGCCGCGCTGGGCGCGAGGCGCCGGGCCTCGCGATCCGGCTCTGGACGACAGCGACGCATCGCGGGCTGCGGCCGTTCGACCGGCCGGAGATCACCGAGGCCGAACTTGTCCGGGCTGGTGCTGGATTGCGCCGCCTGGGGCACAGCGGCCACTGCCCTGCCCTTCCCCGACCCGCCGCCGGAGGGCGCGCTGGCCGCCGCCCGAGCGCTGCTGATCGATCTGGAGGCGATGGCGGCGGACGGCCTGATCACGCCGCTCGGCCGGCGGATGAGCGCGCTCGGCGCCCATCCCCGTCTCGCCGCGATGATGCTGGCGGCCAGCACACCGGCCGAAGGCATGCTCGCCTGCGACCTCGCGGCGCTGCTGGAGGAGCGCGACCCGCTCCGCGCCGGGCCGGAGGCACCGGCCGACGTGATGCTGCGGCTGGAGGCGCTGGCTGACCCGGCCGCCGCCCAGGCCGATCGCGGCGCGGTGCATCGCATCCGCCAGGCCGCGCGGCAGTATCGCGGCCGGCTCGGGCTGCGAGGCGAGGCTTCGGGCAGCGGCGACCCGGCGCCGCTGATTGCCGCCGCCTTCCCCGACCGGCTGGCGCAGCGGCGCGGCGAGCCCGGAAGCTTCCGGCTCTCCGGCGGCGGCGGCGCCAAGCTGCCGATGAATGACCCGCTGGCGCGGGCCTCCCTGCTCGCCGTCGCTTCGCTGGAGATGAAGACCTCGGCCCGTATCCGCATGGCGGCGGTGCTCGATCCCGCCGCATTGCCGGCGGCGCTCGCCCGGCGGGTGACGGAGACGGTGGAGACGACGCTCGACCCCGTCACCGGCAGCATTCTCGCGCGCCGACGACGGCGGCTGGGGTCGCTGGTGCTGGAGGATCGGTCGGGGCCGCCTGACGCCGCCGAGGCCGCCGCCGCCCTGCTCGCGGCCGTGGCGCGCGACCCGACCCGCCTACCCTGGACCGAGGCGGCGCGCGGCGTGCAAGTGCGGCTCACGCTGATGCACGGGTTGGAGCCCGAGATCTGGCCGGCGAGCGACGACGCCGCCCTGCTCGACGCACTGCCCGATTGGCTCGGTCCGCATCTGCACGGGCTGACGCGGCTCGGCGATCTCGCGGGGCTCGATCTGGCGGCGCTCCTGCTCGACCGGCTGGAGTGGAGCCTGCGCGCGCGGCTGGAGCGCGACCTGCCCACGCATCTGGCTCTGCCGGGCGGCCGGGCGGCGGTGGATTACGCGGAGCCGGTGCCTCTGGCCTCCGCCCGCGCGCAGCATTTCTACGGGCTGGCGGAGACGCCTCGCCTCGCCGGCGGGCGCGTTCCCCTGCGTCTCGCTCTGCTGTCTCCGGCCGGCCGGCCGATCGCGATCACGGCCGATATCGGCGGCTTTTGGCGCGGCGCCTGGGCGGATGCGCGGCGCGACATGCGCGGCCGCTACCCGAAGCACAGCTGGCCGGAAAATCCCCTCGACCCCGCCGAGCGGTAACCGGCCGATGGCGAAAGTTGTCGACTATGTCGTAGAGAGACTCGTCGGCCATGTCGAAGGGGAACGCGCGAATGCCATCTGTCTTGATTTCCGGGGCCAGCATCGCAGGCCCTGCCTTGGCCTTCTGGCTCTCCAAGTCGGGGTTTGACGTCACAATCGTCGAAAGATCGCCAGGGTTCAGAACCGGCGGTCAGGCTATCGACATCCGCGGCCCGGCGCTATCCGTCGTCGAAAAGACGGGTCTCCTGCCTGCGGTCGTGGATTTGCGGACGCACCACAAGGGCATGTCCGTCGTGGATGCCGACGGCCGGGAGATATCTAGAACCACGGAACGGACAGCGAGCGCGGGGCGGCTGAATTCGGGGGATGTCGAGATTTTCCGCGACGATTTCTCGCGCCTTCTCGTCGACGCCTCGAATGCCGCCGTCGATTACAGATTTGGCGACAGCGTCACGAAGATCGATGCCGGCGAGGATCGGGTTTCCGTCACCTTCGAAAACGCTCCTGCGCGGGACTTCGATATCGTCGTCGGCGCCGATGGCCTCCACTCGCGCGTTCGACGGCTTGCATTCGAAAGCGATGCCCGTGCCGTGTATCCGCTTGGGATCGGCTTCGCTATTTTCACCGCGCCTAACATCCTCGGTCTTGAGGATTGGCAGCTATCGTTCCGGGATGAGACATCCGGCTATGTCGTCTATCCGTCGCTGGACAATAGCAATCTGCGGGTGAACCTAGGCTTCGCCCTCGCGCCGGAGGAGTATCCGCAGGGCGATCCGGAGGCCCAGAGGTCCCTCATTCGGCAGCGATGTTCCCATCTGCGGGGCGCGATACCTGACCTGCTCAAGCATTTGAACCGGGAAAGCGACCTATGGTTCGGTCCTCTCGCTCAGGTGAAAATGCCCGGTTGGTCGCATGGCCGCGTCAGCCTCGTGGGCGACGCGGCCTATTGCCCATCACCGTTCACCGGTCAGGGAACCAGTCTGGCGCTCATTGGCGCCTATGTCCTGGCGAAGGAGTTGGAGAATTCTCGCGAGGTGCCGGAGACTGCCTTTGCGCGTTATGAGCAGAAGATGCGTCCATTCGTGGAGATGAACCAGGCTCTTCTCAATCTGGCGCGCCAAGGGCCCGCTCCCGATGATGAATTTGATCGGGCAAAGAACGGTATCGACCTCGGCTTGTATACGTAAGCCGCTTCCGGCTTGAGAGGAGATTGCGATGCGCCGCCTGATTTCGTCGGGATCGCGGTTCGAGGCCGACATCGGCTATTCGCGGGCCGTTGTTGACGGGGACTGGGTCTTCGTCTCCGGCACGACCGGGTTCGATTACGCGACGATGACAATTTCAGAGCATGTCGCGGAACAGGCTGAGCAGACCTTGCGAAACATCAGCGCCGCCCTGTCGGAGGCCGGCTGCTCCTTCGCCGATGTGGTGCGTGTGCGCTACATCCTGCCGCGCGCGGAGGATTTCCCGGCCTGCTGGCCGGCGCTGCAACGCGCGTTCGGAGAGGTCAGACCCGCCGCGACGATGATCGCCGCCGGTCTCGCCGATCCGCGCATGAAGATCGAGATCGAGGTGACGGCACGGCGGGGAAGCGGCGGCTAGAGCAGATCCCGATCATATGGAATCATCTGATCGGGTGAAGATGCTCGTAAAAACAAAGAGCTAGAGCGGTGACTGTGAGCGTAAGCGAATAGGAAACGCTCTAGACGCTTCCCAACAGATCGGCGGTCCGCCGATCCTCGGCACCATCGCAGTAGCGCGCCAGCGCCTCCCGGAAGACCGGTGTCTCCGGGCTTGCTTTGGCAAAAAGCGTCATCGAGGATTGGAACTTCCTGTCGTCGGGGCTACCGAGGATCGCATGGAGCGAGCGGCCTTCAACGGCGTTGACGAGCGCCGTGCATTCCATCAAACGCGGCCCCAGCACGTCATCCGCTAGATAGGCCCGCGCTTCCGCCAGCGAGGCGATCGCATAATGCCGTGACATCGGGCTATGCCCCAGCCCGGCGAGCTGCGGGAAGACGAACCACATCCAATGGCTGCGCTTCTGCCCGGCGCCCAATTCCCGCAGCACCTGCGGCATCAGCGGCGTCTGCGCCTTCACAAAGCGCGCGAGGTCGAAGACCTCCGGCATCGCTTATCCCGCAATCCGGTCCAGCACGGCCATCGCCTCTTCCGGCAGAACCAGCGACGCCGCCGCCAGATTTTCCCGCAAATGCCCGAGGGAGGATGTGCCGGGAATGAGCAGGATATTCGGCGCCCGCCGCAACAGCCAGGCGAGCGCCACCTGCATCGGCGTGGCGCCGAGCCCGGCCGCGACATCCGATAGTGCCGTTGACTGCAAGGGCGTGAAACCGCCGAGCGGGAAGAACGGCACATAGGCCGTGCCCTCGCGGGCAAGTTCGGCAATCAGCGCGTCATCCGCCCGGTGCGCCAGATTATAGGCGTTCTGCACACAGACGATCTCGCAGATGCGCCGACCATCGGCGATCTGCGTCGCTGTCACGTTGCTGAGCCCGATGTGACGGATAAGCCCCTGCCGCTGCAACTCGGCCAGCACCGTGAGCGGCGCTTCCAGCGAGCCTTCCACGGGCCCGTGGATGCCCAGCATGCTGCGAAGATTAACGACCTCAAGAACATCGAGCTTGAGATTGCGGAGATTGTCATGCACCGCCGCGATCAGCTCCTCGCGGGACATGGCGGGCAGCCACGATCCGTCCGCGCCGCGCCGCGCGCTGACCTTGGTAACGATGACGAGACTTTCCGGATAGGGGTGCAGCGCCTCCCGGATCACCCGGTTCGTGATATGCGGGCCATAGAAATCGCTGGTGTCGATGTGGTTGACGCCGCTCGCCACCGCCTCCCGCAGCACGGCGAGCGCGGCGGCATGGTCCTTCGGCGGCCCGAAGACGCCCGGACCAGCCAGTTGCATCGCGCCGTAGCCCAGGCGATTCACACCTCGGCCGCCGAGGGTGAAGGTTCCCGCTGCGCTGATATCGATCATGGTCTTTCTCCCGTTGGGCCGCCCCGCATGGGGCGGCCGTCCGCGATCACCCGTAGGTGATCGTCTCCACCAACCCGTCGGGCCGGCCGAGGATCGCCGAGCGGGCGATGTCGATGAACAACCCGTTCTCGACCACGCCCGGAATACGGTTCAGGGCGATCGCGAGCGGCTCGGGATGCGTAATCTGGCCGAGCGCGCAATCCAGAATGTAGTGGCCGCTATCCGTCACAAAAGGGGATGCCTCGCCGCCGCGTAGCGTCATCACCGGCTCCAGATAGCCGCTCTCGACGAAAAGGCCCCGCATCTGCCGCTCGGTCGAACGCCAGGCGAAGCGCACAACCTCGACCGGCAGCGGGAACTTGCCGAGATGCGCGACCGGCTTTGTCTCGTCGATCACGGCGACGAACCGCCGCCCGGCGGTCGCCACGATCTTCTCCCACAGCAGGTTGCCGCCGCCGCCCTTGGTCATCTGGCCGTGCGGGTCGATCTCATCGGCGCCATCCAGCACGAGGTCCAACTCGCCCACATCGTTGAGATCGGCGACCGGCACGCCGACCTCGACGGCCAAAGCGCGCGTCGATTCCGATGTCGGGACGCCGGTGATCTTAAGGCCTTGGCCGACCCGCAGACCAAGGCTGCGGACGAAGCGGCGGAGCGTCGTGCCCGAACCGAGGCCGACCAGCATTCCATTCTCGACGATGGCCGCCGCCGCATCGGCCGCCGCCTGCTTGGCCCGGTCCTGCGGGCTGAGATCAGCACTCACGATGTCACTCTCCTTTCGCAAGCTCGCCCACGCGGATCACGAGCTTGCCGAAATTATGCCCGCGCAGCAGGTCGATGAAGGCGGCCGGCGCATTCTCAAGCCCGTCCACCACATGCTCCCGGTAATGCAGGCTCCCGTCGGCGACCCATGGCGCCGCCAGCTCCCGCCATTCCGCGTAACGCCCCGGCTTGTCCGAGACGATGAGGCCCTCGATCTTCAGCCGTTTGCGCACGACGGACATCAGGTTCGGGCCGGGGCGCGGCTTGGTATCATTATATTCGGCAACCATGCCGCACATGATGACGCGGCCGAAGGAATTTAGCAGCGGAAAGACCGCCTGCTGCAAATCACCGCCAACATTCTCGAAATAGACGTCGATGCCGTTCGGGCAGGCGTCGCGAAGCGCGGTTTCCAGATCCATCACCGCCCGGTGGTCGATGCAATCGTCGAAGCCAAGCGTTTCCTGCACATAGAGGCATTTGTCGGCATTGCCGGCGACGCCGATCACCCGCGCCCCGGCGCGCTTGGCGATCTGCCCGGCGACCGAGCCCACCGCGCCGGAGGCCGCCGAGATCACCACCGTCTCGCCGGCTTTCGGCTGGCCGATATCCTTCATCGCCGAATAGGCGGTCGTGCCGGGCATGCCGAGCACGCCGAGATAGGCTGAATAAGGCGCGCCGTTGGGCAGCGGGATGAGGCTGTCGGCGGCCGTCACGATATGGCTCTGCCAGCCCCAGGCGCCGAGCACGACCTGGCCCGGCACGAAACGCGGATCGCGGGAAGCGATCACCTCGCCGACCGTTTCGCCCTTCATCGGCGCGTCGATCTCGACCGGCGCGGCGTAGGAAGCCGCGTCGCTCATCCGGCCGCGCATATAGGGGTCAAGCGACAGCCAGAGGGTGCGGGTGAGCACCTCGCCCTCAGCCGGCTGCGGCATCGGCTCCTCTTCCACCGAGAAGTTGTGGAGCGTCGGCGCGCCCTTGGGGCGGCTACGCAGGATGACCGAACGGCGGCTTTGGGACATCGGCTCGTCTCTCTCTCGGCGCTTCGTATGGCTTTTTCGGCATCGCGGCGTCTCCGTCCACGGCCGCGACGCTTCAGGCGGTATTGGACAGCGGACCCTTCACATGGCGTGCGAAGGCGGCAAAGAGCCGGCGGGTGATCGGGCCGACCTTACCATCCTCCACCGGGTTGCCGTCCACACGGGTGATCGGGCGGACGAAGCTCGTGGCACTGGTCAGGAACACCTCGCGCGCCCGACGCAGTTCATCCAGGCTGAAGGCGGTCTCGGAGAGCGTCACCCGCTCATCCGCCAGCAGTTCGGAAAGGGCGGCGCGGGTGCAGCCGGGCAGAATCTCATGCCCGAGCGGCCGGGTGCGGAGCTGGCCGGCCTCATCGACGATCCAGATGGTCGAGGAACCGCATTCGGTGATCATGCCCTCGCCATCGACCATGGCCATCTCGAAGGCGCCGGCCTCCCGCGCAGCCTGTTTCGCGAGCACGTTCGGCAGCAGGTTCACGGTTTTGATGTCGCAGCGCGCCCAGCGCTGATCGGGGCCGGTGATGATGGCCGTCGCCCAGGCATCCACATCGCGCGGGAAGGCCGCGATCGCGCGGGCGGTGACGACCAGGGTCGGCCGGGTGGAGGCGGAGGGGAAGACATGCTCCCGCCGGGCGGCGCCCCGCGTGACCTGGATATAGACGAGGCCGTTGGCGTGCAGCCGGTTCCGCGCCACCACCTCCCGGATGATGCCGGCAAGCGCCGTGCGCTTCACGGGCCAGGGGATGCGGATTTCGCCGAGCGAGCGGTCGAGGCGGTCGAGGTGCTTTTCCTCGTCGGTGAACCGGCCGGCATGGAGGTGGACGACTTCGTAGACGCCGTCGCCGAATTGAAAGCCGCGATCCTCGACGCGCACCTGCGCGCCGGGGAGCGGGAGGTAGCGGCCATTCACATAGGCGATGCGGCTCATCGGTATCTCACGTCAGGCGGTCAGGTCACGTAGGGGGAAGGCAGGCGCGCCGGCGGCATGCCTCACTCATCCAGCCCGAGCGCGCGCAGATGCTGCGTCTTCTCGTCCCACCCGGCACGCTCCTTCACCGTCAGGAAAAGATGGACTTTGCGGTCGAAGAGCTTGGTCAGCTCCAGCCGGGCCTTCGCCCCGATCTCCTTGATCCGCGCGCCACCCGCCCCGATCAGGATAGCCTTGTGGCCCGGCCGCGATACCGTGACCGTGGCGTCGATCCGCACCGAGCCGTCGCGACGCTCCGTGAAGCTCTCCGTCTCCACCGTCGTCTCATGCGGGACTTCCTGATGCGTCTGCAGCAGGATCTGCTCGCGGACGATTTCGGCGGCCAGCAGCCGGTCGGGCAGGTCGGTCAGATCCTCCTCGGGATAAAGATGAGGCCCTTCCGGCATCGCCCTCGCCAGTGCGGTCCGCAACTCCTGCACGCCCTCGCCCGTCGTGGCGCTGACCATGAAGGTCTCCGTGCAGCTCAGCCGCCCGTTGATCGTGGCGATCAGCGGCAGCAGCCGCGCGGGCTCGACCAGATCGGTCTTGTTGAGCACGAGCCAGACCTCTCGCCGGGCCTTTGCCAGCCGGTCGATGATCCCCTCGGTCAGATCCGAGAGCCCGGCCTTCGCATCCACCAGCAGCACAGTGAGGTCGGCATCCTGCATCCCGGTCCAGGCCGCCGCGACCATCGCGCGATCGAGCCTGCGTTTCGGCTGGAAGATGCCGGGCGTGTCCACCAGTAGGATTTGGGAGGCGCCGCGCATCAGGATGCCCATGATGCGGAACCGCGTCGTCTGCGCTTTCGGGCTGACGATGGAGAGCTTGGTGCCCGCGATGCGGTTGAGCAAGGTCGACTTGCCGGCATTCGGCGCGCCGATGATGGCGACGAAACCGCAGCGTGCGGGCTCTGCCTCGGCCTCGGATGCATTCATCGCGCTTTTGCCCCTGCCTTCAGCCGCGTCAGCAGAGCCTGGGCCGCCGCCTGCTCCGCCGCGCGGCGGGTCCCGGCCCGACCCTGATCGGCCTCGCCGCCCAGGCTGGCCCGCATCACGAAGCTCGGCGCGTGGGATGGCCCATCACGCGATTCGATTTCATAGGCCGGCAGGCCGAGGCCGCACGCCTGCCCCCATTCCTGCAAGGCTGTCTTCGCATCCTTCGGCGGCTCCGCCTCGGCGATCATCGTCCCCGCGAAGCGCGCACGCACAAAGCGCTGCACAGGCTCCAACCCGCCATCGAGGAACATGGCGCCGAGCAGCGCCTCCACCGCGTCGGCCAGCACGGAGGCACGGCGGCGAACCCCTGCCCGCGCCTCCCCCGGTGCCACCGAAAGCAGCGCCGCCAGGCCCAGCTCCTCCGCGATCCGCGCCAGCACATGCTGAGAGACGAGATGCGCCAGCCGGCGGCCGAGCGCGCCTTCCTGCTCGCGGGGATATTGTTCGGCGAGCCAGACCGCGACGGCGAGACCCAAAACACGGTCGCCGAGAAATTCCAGCCGCTCGTTCGATCCGCGGCCGGCGCCGGCGGCCGAGCGGTGGGTCAGTGCCTCCCGCAGCAGCCGGGGTTCCCGGAAATGGTAGTCGAGGATGGTCTCCACCTCGGCGGCAGCGACGGCGGCCTCGGCATCCGCCTTGCCCTGGCCGCCCTTGCCCGTGCCCGAAGGCCGGCGCGCGGCGGTTTGTTCCGCGATCAATGGATCGTGTGGAGGATGCGGTCCCATCGGATCTCGAACGGCCATTCCCACACCTCCCACCAGGGATAGCGCGCGTCGATCGAGAAGAAGATGATCTCCGCCTTGCCCACGAGGTTCGCTACCGGAATATAGCCCACCGCGTCCAGCACCCTGCTGTCCAGGCTGTCGTCCCGGTTGTCACCCATGCCGAACACGTAGCCCGGCGGCACATGGTAGACCTGCGTGTTGTCCAGCGGACCATCGTCCGATGCCTTCAGAATCGGATGCTGCAGCCCATCCGGCATCGTCTCGATATACTTTTTCAGCGCCATCGGCGGCCCGTCGTCATCGCCCTCGGTCGTGTAATTACCGTCCGGCTCGCGCGGCAGTTCCTTGCCGTTGATGTAAAGATGGCCGTCCTGCATCTGGATGCTATCGCCCGGCAGGCCCACGATACGCTTGATGTAGTCGATGCTGGGGTCGCGCGGCAGGCGGAAGACCGCGACATCGCCGCGCTGCGGCAGGCTGCCGAAGATACGCCCCTGAAAGAGGCCCGGCGACAGCGGAAATGAATAGTCCGAATAGCCGTAGCTGAACTTGGAAACGAAGAGATAATCGCCGACCAGAAGCGTCGGGATCATGCTCCCCGAGGGAATATTAAACGGCTCGTACAGGAAGGTCCGGATGAAGATGGCGATCAAGGCGGCGTAGATGACCGTCTTGAGGCTGTCACCCCAGCCGCCAGTTTTACGCTGAGCCATAGGACTGCTTGAACCTCGAGTGTAGCGACACAGCTGGGACGCAGCGCGCATGTCGCGGAAAGGGTTCGGGCTGTCAAGCAAGCGGCCTGCGCGCCTTGCGGGACCCATGCCCGATCGGCGACAACCACGCCCATGGCACCTCCCCTGCTCATGCTTCAGGATATCCGCATCAACCTCGGCAGCACGGCCCTTCTCGACGGGGCAGAGCTGAGCGTGGGCGCGGGCGACCGCATCTGCCTCATCGGCCGCAACGGCTCCGGCAAATCCACGCTGCTCAAGATCGCGGCGGGCCTGATGCAGCCCGATGGCGGCACGCGCTTCATCCAGCCGGGTGCTACCATCCGCTACCTGCCTCAGGAGCCGGACCTTTCGGGCTTCGCGACCACCCTCGCCTATGTCGAGGCCGGCATGGGCCCCGGGGACGACCCTTATCGCGCCATCAGCCTGCTCACCGCCCTCGGCCTCTCGGGCGAGGAGAAGCCGGCCAATCTGTCGGGGGGCGAGGGGCGGCGCGCGGCGCTCGCCCGCGTCCTCGCCCCTGAGCCCGACCTGCTGCTGCTGGACGAGCCGACGAACCATCTCGATCTGCCCGCCATCGAATGGCTGGAAACCGAACTGGCCCGCCTGCGTGCCGGGCTCGTGCTCATCAGCCATGACCGCAGGCTGCTCACCACGCTGTCCCGCTCCCTAATCTGGCTCGATCGCGGCTTCACCCGCCGCGTCGACCGGGGTTTCGAGGGCTATGAGGATTGGCGCGAGGAGCTGCTGGCGCAGGAAGAGGCGGAGCATCACAAGCTCGGCCGCCAGATCGCGCGGGAGGAGGATTGGATGCGCTACGGCGTCACCGCCCGGCGCAAGCGCAATGTCCGCCGCGTCGGCGAACTCGCCGCCCTCCGCCAGCGCCACCGGGAGCGGACCGCGATCGCCACCGGCGCGCGCATGGCCGCGAGCGAAGCGGAAGGCTCGGGCAAGCTCGTCTTCGTCGCCGAGGGCGTGTCCAAAGCCTATGATCGGCCGATCGTCCGCAAGCTCGATCTGCGGGTGCTCCGGGGTGATCGCCTGGGCATCGTCGGTCCCAACGGGGCCGGCAAATCGACACTGCTCAAGCTGCTGACCGGCGAGGTCGCGCCCGATGGCGGCACCGTCCGCATCGGCACCAACCTGGAAGCGGTGACGCTGGACCAGCAGCGCGCGGCGCTCGACCCCACGCGCACGCTGGCTGAGACGCTGACCGACGGCCATGGGGACATGGTGCAGGTCGGCGCGGAACGGCGGCATGTGGTCGGCTACATGAAGGATTTCATGTTCAAGCCTGAGCAGGCGCGAACCCCCGTGGGCACGCTATCGGGCGGCGAGCGCGGGCGGCTGCTGCTCGCCTGTGCCCTGGCCCGCCCCTCTAATCTGCTGGTGCTCGACGAGCCGACCAACGACCTCGATTTCGAGACACTGGACCTGCTCCAGGAGATGCTGACCGACTATGGCGGAACCGTCCTGCTCGTCAGCCATGATCGCGATTTCCTCGACCGGGTGGTGACATCCACCCTGGCGGCCGAGGGCGACGGCCGCTGGACGGAATATGCCGGCGGCTATGCGGATATGATGGCGCAGCGGCGATCCGATCTGCCTGGCCGGCCGGCGGCCGGTGCGGGCCCGCCTGCCGCCTCGCCACGCGCGCCGGCCGCAACCCGGACAGAGGTGGGCGCCAGCCCCGCCCGCAAGATGACCTTCAAGGATCGCCACGCGCTGGAGAAACTGCCCGGCCAGATCAGCGCCTTTCAGACGGACATTGCCCGGCTGCGGGCGGTGCTGGCGAACCCCGATCTTTACAGCCGCGACCCGAAGACGTTCGCCACGACGAGTTCCGCTCTCGCCACCGCTGAGACCGCGCTGGCCGAGGCAGAGGAACGATGGCTTGAACTGGAGATGCAGCGTGAATCGCTCGCCGGCTGATCACCGGCCCGGCGATCTTCCGCTATCGCTGCTGCTGCGGCAGAGCGTGGCCGAGGATCATCGCGCGCTCGAGAATCTGATCGGCAGCGAAATCTCGCGCGGGACCTACGGCTCTTTTCTTCTGATGTTTCGCGCCCTGCATCATGCCGCTGGCGATTGGCGCCGCTCTTTCGCGGCGGAGTGTGATCGCCACGGCGTGCCCGAGGCACAGAGCGGGCTCGTCGGCCTCATTGACCGCGATCTTGAGACCCTCGGCCTGACACCGCCCTGGACCGCAGCCCTCGCGCCCGGGCTGGAAGGGTTTGCGATGATCCTCGGCGGGCTTTATGTCGCCACTGGATCAGCGCTCGGCAACATCCTGATTTTGCGGCAAATTCTGTCATATCCGGATGCCATCCCGGCCGGTGCCACGACGTTTCTGTCAGCCAGCGCCGATGCAGCCGGCCCGAGGTTTCAGGCACTTCGCCTGGCGCTGGACGGGTTCGGCACAGCGGCCCCCACCGAGCGGGACCGCGTGGTTGAGGGCGCCCGGCTGACGTTCCGGGCTTGCGCTGAGGCGTTCCGGTCGTGAGCGTGATGACCGTAGGTGGACTTACCGAAGGTCTGAATCACGCGATCAAACAGAGAGTTAAAGCGGGGGAGTGAGCGGAAGCGAACGCATCCCGCTTTAGAGCAGATCCCGATCATATGGAATCATCTGATCGGGTGAAGATGCTCGTAAAAACAAAGAGCTAGAGCGGTGACTGTGAGCGTAAGCGAATAGGAAACGCTCTAAGTTACCAGCGCGAGCTGCCGGTCAGCCCGCGGGTCCGTGTCGTGCAGCGGAATCGGATAGTCGCCGGTGAAGCAGGCGTCGCAGTAATGCGGGTTCACGGCGCTCGCGCTTGGCCTGGCCCAGCGCGCGATACAGCCCGTCGATCGAGATGAAGGCCAGGCTGTCGGCGCCGATCAGCTCGGCCATCTCCTCCACGTCGTGGCGCGCCGCCAGCAGCTTGCCGCGCTCCGGCGTGTCGATGCCGTAGAAGCAGGAATGCGTGGTCGGCGGCGAGGAAATGCGCATATGCACCTCGGTCGCGCCGGCCGCCCGCACCATCTCGACGATCTTGCGGCTGGTGGTGCCGCGCACGATGGAATCGTCCACCAGGATGACGCGCTTGCCCTCCAGCACCGCGCGGTTGGCCGGAATGCTTCAGCTTCACGCCGAGATGGCGGATGTGGTCGGTCGGCTCGATGAAGGTGCGGCCGACATAGTGGTTGCGGATGATGCCGAGCTCGAACGGGATGCCGCTTTCGGCGGCATAGCCCATCGCCGCGGGCACGCCGGAATCCGGCACCGGCACGATCGACATCGGCCGGCACCCCGGATTCGCGCGCCAGTTCGGCGCCGATGCGCTTGCGCGCGTCGTAGACCGGCGTGCCCTCCATCACCGAATCCGGCCGGGCGAAATAGATGTATTCGAACACGCAGAAGCGCGCGGTCGTGCGGCCGAACGGCTTGATGCTGTGCACGCCCTGGTCGTTGATGACGACGATCTCGCCCGGCTCGACGTCGCGGACGAACTCGGCGCCGACGATGTCCAGCGCGCAGGTCTCGCTGGCCAGCACCCAGCCGCCGGTGCCGTCCGCATGCGGCGATGCGGCCCAGGATCAGCGGGCGCACGCCCAGCGGGTCGCGCACGCCCATCAGCGCCTCGTTGCGACAGCGCGACCAGCGAATAGGCGCCGACCACCTGCTTCAGCGCGTCGATCAGCCGGTCGACCACGGTGGAATACAGGCTGATGGCGATCAGGTGGATGAACACCTCGCGAGTCGGTGGTGGACTGGAACAGGCAGCCGCGGCGCACCAGCGCGCGGCGCAGCGCGATGGCGTTGGTCAGGTTGCCGTTATGCGCCGACCGCGAAGCCGCCGAACTCGAAATCGGCATAGAGCGGCTGGACGTTGCGCAGCACGGTGTCGCCGGTGGTGGCGTAGCGGTTGTGGCCGATGGCGTGCGTGCCGGGCAGGCCGGCGATCACCCGGGCGTCGCTGAAATTGTCGCCGACCAGGCCCAGGCCGCGGTGCGAATGGAAGCGCTGCGCCGTCGAAGCTGACGATGCCGGTGGCCTCCTGCCCGCGATGCTGCAAGGCGTGCAGGCCGAGCGCGGTGACGGCGGCGGCGTCCGGCACGTTCCAGACGCCGAAGACGCCGCATTCCTCGTGCAGCTTGTCGTCGTCGCCGGCTTCGCTGGCCCGATCGGCGCCATATATGTCCATCATCGACTTTGTCCCCAAAAGGCCCCGCCAAATTCAGGCGGTAACGCTACTGCCCCTGACCGCCGCCGCCATCGCTGCTCGCACTCTGGTTGGTGGGCGGCGAAGGCGATGCGAGAGCGGAGCCTTTCGGCTCGGGCCGCAGCAAATCCTGCAGACTAGGCGGCTGCGTCACCGGCGGCGCCGCGAGATGCGGGTGGTATTGCGCCGGCAATAGGGCCACGGCCTGTTGCGCCCCCTCATACACATAGGGCAGCAGCCGTGCATCCCGTATCGGCTCGGGCCAGTCCTGCGGCGTCGTCACCAACCCCGCGGCGACATAGCAAAAGACGAGGACAGCGGCGCCCCGGACCAGGCCGAACACCAGCCCGAGCGTGCGGTCCACCCCGCCCAGCGCCGAACCGCGCACCAGCGCGCCGACCCAGCTGCTGATGACGGAGAGCACGATCAGCGCGACCAGGAAGCCGGCGGCGATGGCGGCCGGATAGGCGATATCCCCCGAACCGACCCACTGGGTGATTTTCGGCGCGATGAAGGGCGCGAACCAGAACCCGATGAAAATGGCGCCGACCCAGGCGCCGACGCCCAGCACCTCCCGCACGAAGCCGCGGTAGAAGGCAAGAAGGGCCGAAAGCGCCAGCACGGCCAGCATGGCGAGATCGAACCAGGTCATTGCAATTCTTCCAAGGCAGGCTCCGCTGTCCGGGCCGGGGCTGGTGCGGGACGGTCCCGGAACCGGCCGAGAAGATCACTCACATGGCCGATCTCGACCAGCGCCAGGCCAGCCGGCGCCGCGATCGGCCGTCGGGAGCCACCGCCCAGCCGGCGCGGCATGGCGGCGGCGGTGAAGCCAAGCTTCGCCACCTCCTTCAGCCGCGACTCGGCCTGCGCCACCTGCCGGACCTCGCCGGAAAGGCCGATCTCGCCGAAAAAGGCAAGGCTCGGGTCGGTCGGCTGCCCGGCGGCGGCCGAGGCGATAGCGGCGGCAACCGCGAGATCGGCGGCCGGCTCGGTGATTCGCAGCCCGCCGGCGACATTGAGATAGACATCGTGCTGGGAGAGCCGCAGCCCGCCGCGGCTTTCCAGCACCGCGAGCAGCATGCCGAGCCGGCCGCCATCCCAGCCGAGCACCGAGCGGCGGGGCGATCCGCCGGGATTGGGCGAGAGCAGCGCCTGGATCTCCATCAGCACCGGCCGCGTCCCTTCCAGCCCGGCGAAGACGGCGCTGCCGGCGATATTGCCGCGCCGCTCGGCCAGGAACAGCGCGGAGGGGTTGGCGACCTCCGCCAGACCCGTGCTCCGTCATCTCGAAGACGCCGATCTCATCCGTCGCGCCGAAGCGGTTCTTCACCGCGCGCAGGATGCGGAACTGATGGCCGCGCTCGCCCTCGAAATAGAGCACCGCGTCGACCATGTGCTCCATCACGCGCGGGCCGGCGAGCGCGCCGTCCTTGGTCACATGCCCGACCAGAACGAGGGCGAAGCCTTCGGCCTTGGCGAGGCGGATGAGTTCCAGCGCGCTGGCGCGGACCTGGGCGACGGTGCCCGGCGCGGAATCGAGCGCCTCATGCGCCATGGTCTGGATCGAATCGATCACCAGCAGAGAGACCGCCCCGGCGGGCGCTCGGCCGGCGGAAGCGAGCGTCGCCGCTATATCCTGCACTCCGGTCGCGGCGGCGAGTTCGACCGGCGCCTCGAATGAGGCCAAGGCGCCGTGCCCGCATCCGCAGCTGATCGACCGATTCTTCGCCCGAGACATAGATGGCCCGGCCGCCGGCCCGGGCGAGTGCCGCTGCCGTCTGGAGCATGAGGGTCGATTTGCCGATGCCGGGGTCGCCGCCGACCAGAATGGCGGAGGCCGGCACCAGACCGCCGCCCAGCACGCGGTCCAGCTCCTGCAACCCGGTCCGGCGCCTCGGCGGCGGCTCAGCCTCGCCCTCCAGCCCGACCAGGGGAATGCTGCCGGCCCGGCGCTGATGGCCCGGCTCTGGGCGGCTGGCTGCACTTCCTCGACGATGCTGTTCCAGGCGCCGCAGGCTTCGCACCGCCCGCCCCATTTGGGGTGAACGGCGCCGCAGCTCTGGCACAGGTAGCGGGCGGTCGGTTTAGCCATCAGCAAGACATGCCCGATAGCCCGCTGCCGGGCGGAAGCGAAAACCGCGCGCCGCCCGGGGACACGCCGATGGCCCGAGGAAACCGGCTCAGTTGACGAGGGTCGGCACCATCTCATGCTCGATGATCGCGCCCCAGGCGAGCTCGCGATTCGGGGCGACGGCCATGGGCGTCCCGTCCGCCGCATGGATGGCGAACACATCCTCGCCGCCGACCGTGACCGGCTTGATGTAGGCGAGCTGCGAAACGCCGAGCTGTGCCAGCTGGTCGGTCGTGATGTGGCGAATGTCGAGAATCCGGACGGCGGAAGTATCCAAGCCATCGGTATTGTTCGGACTACGCATCTTTCGTTTATCCTTTCTCGGAGGACGGCTCACAAGCCCGTCCTCGTGCGAGTTCTTGCAAGAAGTGCGGTCACTGCTCGCCCACGATCCGGGCGATCCCCACCTGCGGTCCGATCTCGGTCCGCGCCTCGGCGACTTCCCGGATATCCCGTCGCGCCCGCGCCGGCACCGCCGCCGCGGTGGATTTGGCCGCCGTGTCAATCGTGTCGATCGGGATTGTCCGCACCCGCGTCTCGGGCTGCGGCCGCATCAGATCGATATGGAGCAGGCCGTTATTCAGCCAGGCGCCCTTGATCTCGATCCCCTCGGCCAGCACGAAAGCCCGCTGGAACTGACGGGACGCGATGCCGCGATAGAGGAAGACACGATCCTGCGTGTCCTCGCCCTGGCGGCCACGGATAACCAGTTGATTGTCCTCATGGGTGATCTGGAGATCCTCCATGCTGAAACCGGCGACGGCCAGAGTAATGCGAAGACCGGATGGGCCGGTCTGCTCGATATTATAAGGCGGATAGCCCTCGGACTGAGTTTTGGACGCCCGTTCCAGGATCTGTTCCAGATGGTCGAAGCCCAGGAACAGAGGCGAGGTGAAAACGCGGGTGGTCATGGCCTGAGCCCCCTCTGGTGAGAGCGAAGCATTCACGAGCCCAGAAGTGGCACTCGTGTGAACTATTGTGGGTCCGCGCGACCAAGGTTGCAAGGCCTTGTATGCAAGGCACTCCGTTGATCGGCGCAGGTCCTGCGGCTAAATGCCGGTCATGACCGCCCCCATCAGCGAAACACCACCCGAACCCGCCGCCGAGACGCTGACCCTGCTTCTCGCCCCCGATCCGAGGCTGAAGGCCAGGACGCGGCCGGTCGCGGCCGCCGACCGCGAAACGGTGCGCGCGATGGTGCCGCGCATGCTGGCGACCATGTATGCCGCGCCGGGCATCGGCCTCGCCGCCCCCCAGGTCGGGATCGACCTGCGCTTCGCCGTCATCGACCTGCAACCGGATGAGAAGCCCGCGCCGATCACCCTGATCAACCCGCGCATCGAGCAGAAAAGCCGCGAGGAGGCGACGCGGGAGGAAGGCTGCCTCTCGCTGCCCGGCCATTATGCCGAGGTCACGCGACCGGAGAAGGTTGTCGTCGCCTATGAAGATCTCGACGGAAAGCCGCAGAAGATCGAGGCGGACGGGCTGCTCGCCACCTGCCTTCAGCATGAGATCGATCATCTGGACGGCATTCTGTTCGTCGATCATCTGTCGGCGCTGAAGCGCAACATGATCCTGCGGAAGATGGCCAAGGAAAAGCGCGCCCGGAAGATCGGTTGAGACCGATGCGCCTCATTTTCATGGGCAGCCCCGATTTCGCGGTCCCCGCGCTCGGCGCGCTCGTCGCCGCCGGCCATGAGGTGGCGGCGGTCTACTGCCAGCCGCCCCGCCCCGCCGGTCGGGGCCAGGCGTTGCAGCCCTGTCCGGTGCATCGCGCCGGGGAGAGCTTAGGCATTCCGGTGCGGCACCCCGCCAAGCTGCGCGGTGACGCGGATGCCCTCGCCGCTTTCCGCGCGCTGGAAGCGGATGCCGCGATCGTGGCCGCCTACGGCCTCATCCTGCCGCGTGACTGGCTGGACGCGCCGCGTCGCGGCTGCCTCAACATCCATGCCAGCCTGCTGCCGCGCTGGCGCGGCGCGGCGCCGATCCAGGCCGCGATCCTGGCCGGCGATGCCGAGACGGGCATCACGATCATGCAGATGGATGCGGGGCTCGATACCGGCCCCATGCTGCTGCGCGGTGCCATTCCCATCGGGCCGCGCGCGCGGCTGGGTGAGATCCATGACGCCCTTGCCGCGCTCGGCGCCAATCTCGTGCTGCAAGCGCTCGCCGAAGACCCGCCCGCCGTGCCGCAGCCGGCGGAGGGCGCCAGCTATGCGGCCCGGCTCTCCCGCGCGGATGGCCGGATCGATTGGAGCCTGCCGGCCGACCGGATCGAGCGGCAGACGCGGGCCTTCGACCCCTGGCCCGGCGCGTTTACCACGCTCGGCGCCGAGGTGCTGAAGGTGCTGGAGGCCGAGGTCGTTCCGCTGAGCGGCGAGCCGGGCCGTGTGCTTGACGCGGCGCTGACGGTCGGCTGCGGGGTGGACGCGCTGCGGATTCTGCGGCTGCAACGGGCCGGGCGGGGCGCCGTTACCGCCGCCGAATTCCTGCGCGGCTTCGCGCTGCCGGCGGGAAGCCGGCTCGGTTCTTGAGAGGCGGCAGGTGACGACGTCCTACGCCTTGCTCATCGAGTATGATGGGCGCGGCTTCGTCGGCTGGCAGTTCCAGGAAAACGGCCTCTCGATACAGAAAATCGTGGAGGATGCCGCCGCCCATCTCGCCGGCGGCGCGCCCGTAGCCTGTGCCGTCGCCGGGCGGACGGATGCCGGGGTCCATGCCGAGGGCCAGGTCGCGATGATCGCCCTGCCCGGCATTTTGCCGCCGGACCGGGTGCGGGACGCGCTGAACTTCTACATGAAGCCTCATGCGGTGGTGGTGCGGGCAGCGCTGCTGGCGCCGGACGGATGGCATCCGCGCTTCAAGGCCATCCGCCGCCGCTACCGCTACATCATCCTCAATCGGCGCGCGCGCCCGGCGCTGGAGATGGGGCATGTCTGGCACCTGCCGCACGAACTTGATGCGGGCTGATGGCCGAGGGCGCGCGGCATCTGCTGGGCCGGCACGATTTCACCTCGTTCCGCGCCGCGAGCTGCCAGGCCAACTCGCCGCTGCGGACGCTCGACCGGCTGGATGTCCGGCGCGACGGCGCCCATGTGGTGATTGAGGCCGAGGCGCGGAGCTTCCTGCACCACCAGGTGCGCAACATGGTCGGCACGCTGAAGCTGGTGGGCGAAGGGGCATGGGCGCCGGCCCGCGTGGCAGCGGCTTTAGCGGCCAAGGCGCGATCGGCGGCGGGACCCACGGCGCCGCCCGACGGGCTTACCTTCGTCGCGGTGGACTACGACCCGCCCCTCTTCGGCGGCTGACAGGATTGCCTAGAGCAATATCGGATCAGGTGGAATCACCTGATCCGAAGATTTGCGTTCTCAATCAAGAGCATAGAGCGGAATCGTGAGCGAAAGCGAACCGATACCGCTCTAGTCCGGGTCGGGCAAGGCCGAGATCTCGCCGGGAAACCAGGCGGCGCGGGTCACCGGCAGGGCGTTCGTCGGAATAGGTTCCCGTGCCATATCGGTCTCGGTCGTCGGCGCCGGCGCATCCTCCTCCCGCACCTCGACGTCATTATAGCCGGGCCCTTCGACGATATCGGTGATCACCGCGACGACGACCTCGCGCTCCATGCCGTTCGCCGCCGCCTCCGCGATCAAAGCGTTGAGGCGCGGCAAGACCCAGTCATGAACCGGCGTCGACATCGGGCTTTCTCCTCTCGGGAAAATCAATCGGTCACGAAGGCAGAGGCAGGGTAGCCCTGCGCGAACAGAACCGCGCGCAGATTGCCGTGATCGATCCGCGCCCGCGCCTCCCGCGCCACGATCGGCTTCGCATGATAGGCGATGCCGAGCCCCGCGACCGCCAGCATCGCCAAGTCATTCGCGCCATCGCCCACGGCGAGCGTTGCCGAGAGCTTCAGCCCCCGCTCCTCCGCCAGCCGCAACAGCGTCGCCTTCTTGGCGTCGCGGTCCAGAATCGGCTCGCCCACCGTGCCTGTCAGCACCCGGCCGTCATCGATCAGCACATTGGCATGATGCTCATCGAAGCCGGCGACACCCGCGACCCGCCCGGTGAAGAAGGTGAAACCGCCGGAGACGAGCGCGGTCAGCGCGTGATGCGCACGCATCGTCGCCACCAGCGCGCGGGCGCCGGGCATCAGCTCGGTCCGCGCCCAGGTCTTCTCCAAAGCCTCCAGATCGAGCCCGCGCAGCTTGGCGACCCGCGCGCGCAATGCCTCGGCGAAATCCATCTCGCCATTCATGCTGAGCCGGGTGATCGCCTCGATCTCATCCTTCACCCCGGCATAGGCGGCGAGTTCGTCGAGCGTCTCGCTCGTCACAATGGTGCTGTCCATATCGGCTACAAGGAGACCCTTGCGCCGGCCGCGCCTCTTGGTGACAATCCAGTCCACAGCGGCATTGTCCAGCGCCTGCTGGATCGCGATCGGATCGGGCGGCTCAAGACAGGGAATGTCGGCAGCCTCGCCCTCGCTCAGGACGACAGGGGCACTGCCACGCACCGCTTCCCCGACCCTGCGGATCATGGCAGCGGAGAGGCTGGTGGATTGGCGATCGGCAACGAGAGTAAGGATATGGCTCATGCGGCGCGGAGACTGGCTGGGCCGGCGATGTCGTGCAAGATGCCTTGCCGGCATGGGTGAATGCCAAAACGGCTTGAGTCACAGACACGGTGGCTGACCTGGCCGCCTCGTCGGCGGAAGGGCGGAGGCAGCAGCTTCCGCTCGCGCTGTTCCTCGCCGGCCCGACCTGTAGCGGGAAATCCGCGCTGGCGATGATGCTCGCACGCCAGATCGGCGGCATCGTGATCAATGCGGATTCGATGCAGATTTACGAGGAGCTGCGCATCCTCACCGCGCGGCCGACGCCCGCTGATGAAGCAGCCGTCCCGCATGCGCTGTACGGCGTGCGGTCGGCCGTGAATCCGGGCCATGTCGCCTGGTGGCGGGAAGCGGCGCTCATCGAAATGGGGCAGGCCCATGCGAAGGGCCTGGTGCCGATCCTCTGCGGCGGCACCGGCCTTTACTTCTCCGCGCTTCGCCATGGCCTGTCGGATATACCGCCGGTCGACCCCGCCGCGCGCATGGAGGCGCGAGCCGCGCTCATCACCCTCGGTCCCGGGGGGCTGCATGCGGAACTCGCGGGCCACGATCCGGAGACCGCCGCCCTCATCGCGCCGACCGATGGGCAGCGCATCGCGCGCGCCTATGAGGTCTGGCTCAGCACGGGTCGCGGCCTGGAATCCTGGCGCCGGGCGACGGCGATGCCGCCGCCCCCCTGGCGCTTCCGGGCCATCCGGCTCGATCCGCCACGCGCCGAGCTGCAAGCGGCGGTCGCCCGGCGGTTCGACGCCATGCTCGCCGCCGGCGCCGCGGATGAGGTGCGGGCGCTGATGGCGCCGGGGCTGGACCCCGCCTTGCCGGCCGCGCGCGCCCATGGGGTGCCGGAGCTTGCCGCCTATCTGCGTGGGGAGATGACGCTGGCGGAAGCCCGTGCCCAGGGAATTGCGAATACCAACCATTACATTAAGCGGCAGACGACCTGGTTCCGGCATCATGAACTCGCCGATGAGGGTCATCTGCATATGATCCATGCGCAAATCGGCGACACGGCGCAATTTTCGGAAAGCGGAATAGCTGATCTGACGTGTTTTATTCGCGAAGGCGGTTGACGCGGCGGCCTTGCGGGGTTCATTACCCGCCCTCACCAGGGGCTACCACGGGCATTCCCGTGAAACCCTGTGTCTGGCCGCAGTGCAAAGGATTTCCCGATGAACGCCGTGACCTCCCCCGCCGATCTCCCGATGCCGGGTGCGCAGATCCTTCTGCGCGCGCTGAAGGAGCAGGGCGTGGAGGTTATTTTCGGCTACCCCGGGGGCGCGGTCCTGCCGATTTACGACGCCATCTTCCAGCAGAACGCCATTCGCCACATCCTGGTCCGCCACGAGCAGGCGGCCGTCCATGCCGCCGAGGGCTATGCGCGCAGCACCGGCCGCGTCGGCGTGGTACTGGTAACGAGCGGACCGGGTGCCACCAATGCCGTGACCGGCCTGGTGGACGCGCTGATGGATTCCATCCCCGTCGTCTGTCTCACGGGCCAGGTGCCCACGCATCTGATCGGCAATGACGCCTTCCAGGAGGCCGATACCGTCGGCATCACCCGCCCGGCGACCAAGCATAACTACCTGGTCAAGAAACCGGGTGACCTCGCCCGCGTGGTGCATGAGGCCTTCTATGTCGCCCGCAGCGGCCGGCCCGGCCCGGTGGTGATCGACCTGCCGAAGGACATCCTGATCAACCCGGCGCCCTATTCGCCGGCCTCGGCTGAGCCGCATCGCAGCTACCGCCCGCGCACCGAGCCCGACCCCACGCAGATCGAGAAAGCGGTGGCACTCATCCACGCCGCCAAACGCCCGGTGCTCTATACCGGCGGCGGCGTGATCAATGCGGGGCCGGAGGCGTCCGCCCTGCTGAGGGAGCTGGTGGCCGAGACCGGCATGCCCTGCACCAATACGCTGATGGGCCTGGGCGCCCTGCCCGCCAGCGACCCGCATTTCATCGGGATGCTCGGCATGCACGGCACCTACGAAGCCAATATGGCCATGCATGATTGCGACGTGATGGTGAATATCGGCGCCCGCTTCGATGACCGGGTGACGGGGCGCCTCAACGCCTTCAGCCCCGGTTCGCAAAAAATCCACGTCGATATCGATGCGTCGAACATCAACAAGAACGTGGTCGTCGATGTGCCGGTCGTCGGCGATGCCGGAGCGGCACTGCGCGCGCTGCTCGCCGCCATCCGCGCGAAAGGCGCGCGGCCGGACCGTTCGGCCATGGCGACCTGGTGGCGGCAGATCGACCAGTGGCGCGAGAAACGCAGCCTCGCCTTCGTTCAGCCCCGGGAGCCCGGCTCGATCATCAAGCCGCAATATGCGGTGCAGCGCCTTTTTGAGCTGACGCAGCAGAGCGGGCGGGAGACCTTCATCACGACCGAGGTCGGGCAGCACCAGATGTGGGCCGCCCAGCATTTCGGCTTCGACCGGCCGAACCGCTGGATGACGAGCGGCGGCCTCGGCACCATGGGCTACGGCCTGCCGGCCGCCATGGGCGTGCAGATCGCGCACCCGGACGCGCTGGTGATCGATATCGCGGGCGAAGCCTCCATCCTGATGAACATCCAGGAAATGGGAACGCTGGCGCAATATCGCCTGCCGGTGAAGGTCTTCATCCTCAACAACCAGTATATGGGCATGGTCCGCCAGTGGCAGGAGCTGCTGCATGGCGGCCGCTATTCCGAAAGCTACAGCCAGTCGCTGCCCGATTTCGTGAAGCTCGCCGAGAGCTTCCACGGGGTCGGCATGCGGGCGACGACGGTCGACGACCTCGATCGCGTCATCATCGAAATGATCGACTGCGACCGCGCGGTGATCGCCGACATCGCCGTCGACCAGAGCGAGAATGTCTTCCCGATGATCCCATCGGGTGCCGCCCATAACGAGATGCTGCTGGGCCCGGAGAAAAACCGCAATACCGCCGAAGTCACCAGCGCCGGCATGGTGCTGGTGTGATGAGCGGACGAGACGGGGTTCGTCCGCAGCGCCACCATCTCGGTGCTGGTGGAAAACGAGGCCGGCGTGCTCGCGCGCGTCATCGGCCTGTTCTCCGGCCGCGGCTACAATATCGACAGCCTGACCGTCGCGCCGGTCGACGAGGACGCGGCCGCAGCCGCATCAACGTCGTCACCTCGCGGCACCGAGCATGGTGATCGAGCAGATCAAGGCGCAGCTCGACCGCCTGGTGCCGGTCCATCGCGTGGCCGACCTGACGACCGAAGGGCCGCATCGTCGCGCGCGAAATGGCGCTGATCAAGGTCGTCGGCACCGGCGAGCAACGCGGTCGAGGCGCTGCGCATCGCCGACGCGTTCCGCGCCCGCGTGGTCGACACCACCATCGAAAGTTTCGTCTTCGAACTGACCGGCGCGACCGAGAAGATCGACGCCTTCATCGATCTGATGCGGCCACTGGGCCTGGCCGAAGTCTCCCGCACCGGCGTCGCCGCGATCGCCCGCGGCACCAAGACGATCATCTGAACCGAGGCGACGTCCAGACGACAGCCTGCTGATACATTTTGCACAGGAGACGAGTTAAGATGCGCGTTTATTACGACCGCGATGCCGACGTGAACCTGATCAAGGGCAAGAAAGTCGCCATCATCGGCTATGGCAGCCAGGGCCATGCCCATGCGCTGAACCTGAAGGACAGCGGCGTGCGCGAGACCTGGCGATCGGCCTGCGCCCCGGCTCCGCCGGCGTCGCCAAGGCCGAGGCCGCCGGCCTGAAGGTGCATGGACCCGGCCGATGCCGCCAAATGGGCCGACGTGGTCATGGTGCTGACCCCGGATGAGGGCCAGGGCGATCTGTACCGCGACAAGCTGCACGCCAACATGAAGCCCGGCGCGGCGCTGGCCTTCGCGCACGGCCTGAACGTCCATTTCAACCTGCTCGACCCGCGGCCGGACATCGACGTGTTCATGATCGCGCCGAAGGGCCCCGGCCACACCGTGCGCAGCGAATATCAGCGCGGCGGCGGCGTGCCCTGCCTGGTCGCGGTGGCGCAGAACCCGTCCGGCAATGCGCTGGAAATCGCGCTGTCCTATGCCTCCGCCATCGGCGGCGGCCGCGCCGGCATCATCGAGACGACCTTCAAGGAAGAATGCGAGACCGATCTGTTCGGCGAGCAGGTCGTGCTGTGCGGCGGCCTGGTGGAGCTGATCAAGGGCGGGTTACGAGACGCTGGTGGAAGCCGGCTACGCGCCCGAAATGGCGTATTTCGAGTGCCTGCACGAGGTGAAGCTGATCGTCGACCTGATCTATGAAGGCGGCATCGCCAACATGAACTACTCGATCAGCAACACCGCCGAATACGGCGAATACGTCACCGGCCCGCGCATCATCACCGCCGAGACCAAGGCCGAGATGAAGCGCGTGCTGGACGACATCCAGTCCGGCCGCTTCGCGCGCGACTGGATGCTGGAGAACAAGGTCAACCAGTCCAGCTTCAAGGCCACCCGCCGCCGCCTGGCCGAACACCCGATCGAGGAAGTCGGCGAGAAGCTGCGCGCGATGATGCCGTGGATCGCCAAGAACCGCCTGGTCGACAAGGCGAAGAACTAACCAACTCCGTTATCCGGAAGCCGGAATTCGCCCGACATTTTGAGCGAATTCCGGCTTGGCTAGAGCAGATCCCGATCATATGGAATCGATCCTGATCGGGTGAAGATGCTCGTAAAAACAAAGAGCTAGAGCGGTGACTGTGAGCGTAAGCGAATAGGAAACGCTCTAGAGCAATATCGGATCAGGTGGACTCACCTGATCCGAAGATTTGCGGTCTTAATCAAAAACATAGAGCGGGATGGTGAGCGACAAGCGAACCAATCCCGCTCTAGGTCAGTAACCCGGCGGCGGCGGCCGGTAGTAACCGGGCGGCGGTGGTGGCGGCGGCCGATACGGTGGTGGTGGCGGCGGGCGGTAATAGCCCGGCGGGGGTGGCGGCCGGTGATAGTATCCGGGCGGCGGCGGAACAACACAGGCCGACAGGCCGGCCAGCATGAGCAGCCCTCCCGCGAGTTTCAACGACCTCGCAACAATCATCAACGATCTCCTTTTTGTTGGCCATGACATGGGCACGCTGCCCATCTCGTAAAGGTCCGCCGGCCCGATCAGGCGAAAGCCGGAACCACGACGTCGGGTGCCACACCCCAGCGGGCCACCTCATCCGCCAGCGCCGCGTCGCCCCGCCCCGCCATGATCCCGGTCATCACCAGAACGGAACGGCACCCTTGGGCCGCCGCGCCCGCCACGTCATGCTCGATACTGTCGCCGACGGCCCAGACCCGGCTGTGGTCAAGCGCATCGCCCAGCATCGGCCGCAGCAGGGCGAAGGCGGCGTCATAGATCGCTGGCCCCGGCTTCCCGATCCAAAGGACGGGCCCGCCCATCTCGGCATAAAGCTCGGCGATCCGGCCCGCCGCCGGCGCCAGGCCGCCATTCGCCATCACCATTTCGCGGTCCGGATTGCCGCAGAGGCAGAGGATGCCGCGCCGCGCCGCCGGCGCCAAACGTTCCCGATACGCATCGAGCGCGATCCGGTCAGCCTCGCTGCCGAGGAGCAGAACGAGATCCGCCGTCGCCGCGTCTTCGGTCCGTTCCAGGTCGAGGCCCGCCAATGCCTCGGCCTCGCCGCCTCGGGCCAGGATCAGGCAGCGCCGCGCGCCCGCGAGGGCCGGATGGCGCGCATCGGCCAATAGTTGCCACGCCACCTCGCCCGAGCTGAGAAAGCCGTCATAGCTCTCGGGCGGCAGACCGATCGCCGCGAGCCGCGCGATATTGGGCGCCGAGCGCTTGCCGGAATTGGAGAGGATGATCAGCCGCTTTCCCGCGTCGCGGAGGGCTGCCATCCGCGCGGCCACGCCGGGATAGAGCGTGACGCCGTCATGCAGCGTGCCGAATTGGTCGAGCAGGAACGCATCGGCCTGATCAAGGATGGCGCCGAAACCAGTCATTCTGTCCATCGCGGTCGGGGTTCCCGGTGAGCCGGCGGTAGGGGATCACCCAATCCCCGGCGTGGCGGCATCCGTCAAGGCATGCGGCTGCGGCGGGGACCGTCACGGAATTGTGCCCTGTGGCGCGCGTTGACTGAAAAGCGCCGCCCATCACCTGGAGGGGGTGACAGCAGACATTTGAAGAGGATGGCAATGACCCGAAAATTCGCGCTTATTGTGCCGCTCGCGGTCGCACTTTTCGGCTTGGCGGCTTGCGCCGAAGACGGAACGACGGCGAAAGAGGCGCCGCTGACCGCGCCCGTCGACTCTCCCGCAACCTCGCCGCCGACGAACCCAGTGACCGGCACCGCGCCGGGGCCGGGCGGCAGCGGCGCTTCAGTGAATTCGCCCGGCGGCTCGGCCGGCAGCGCTGGCCATTCGGGCTAGTTGCGGCTGCCGCAATCGGTTCGCGAAGCTGGGACGGGATGACCTCGGGTCATCCCGTCCCAGCTTGCAATCATTTCGTCGGCGGAACCCCGGCCTCCGCCAGCGCCTCGGCCTGGCGCCGGGCGACCGCCGCCTCATCGAAATCGGCCGTCACCTCGTGATAGAGTTGGCTCCAGTTCAGCTCGGCCTTCAGGCGTAGGAAGACACTGCCGAGACCCACCGCCGAGCGATCCATCAGCACGAATTCGCGCGGCGGGCGAACGCCGCCAATGCTTTGCAACCCGGAATGAACCCCTTCGGCGACTGCCCGGCCGTACTGCCCATCTTCCTCCTGAATGCGCCGCACCCGGTCATCCAGCAGCGGCTCATAGAGGAAGCGCGCCCAGCCGTTCAGCACTGTCGACCTTGGCCGGGGTGATATCGACGAAACCCCAGCCGCGGTAGGCATCAGCCGCCTTGCCATCGTCGTGGTCGCGGATCGCCTCGAAAAGGTCGATCACGCCGCGCGCGAAGCTCGCCGGGAAGACGCGGATCGCCCCGAAATCGAGGAGATTCACCGCCCCGTCGGGCCGCACCTGATAGTTGCCCATATGCGGATCGCCATGGATGATGCCGTAACGGTAAAACGGCACATACCAGGCGCGGAACAACGCCTTCGCCACGCGGTTGCGGGCCTCAAGCGGCGGTTTCGTCTCGATCCAACGCAGCAACGGGCCACCGTCGAGCCAGGTCATCGTCAGTAGCCGGGGCGTGGTCAGATCGGCGATCGGCTCCGGCACATGAACATCGGGCACCGCCTCCAGCATCGCGTGGTAGAGCCGCATCTGCGCTGCTTCGCGGAGGTAATCGAGTTCCTCGCGCAGGCGCTCCGACAGTTCCTTGTAGATCTCGTCATGCTGAATGGCGTTGTCCATGCGGTGGTAGATCGCCATCGCGATCTTGAGCTGGCGGAGATCCGCCTCCACCGTGCTCGGCATGTCGGGGTATTGCAGCTTGCAGGCGACCTCCGCCCCGCCCGGCAGGATCGCCTTATGCACCTGCCCGAGGCTCGCCGCCGCTGCTGCCTCCTGGCCGAAGCTCTCGAACCGGGTCTGCCAGTCGGGCCCCAACTCGCCCGACATGCGGCGCCGCACGAAAGGCCAGCCCATCGGCGGCGCATTGGCCTGCAACTCGGCCAACTCGGCCGCATATTCGGGCGGCAGCGCATCGGGGATCGTCGTCAGGATCTGCGCGACCTTCATCAGCGGCCCTTTCAGGCCACCCAGAATCTGGCGCAAATCCTCGGCATGAGAGGCACGGTCGGTCTTGATCCCGAAGACCCGCTCGCCGGCCACGCGCGCGGCTATACCGCCGACGGCGCCGGAGGTGCGGGCGAAACGCCTGACGCTGCCGAGCAGGGTCGCTTCCCTGCCCTCAACCTTATCCGGCATCAAGCCATGCCCCCGGCGGCCGGGGGCTCGGCCATGGCCAGTTCGTCGATGAAGCCCGCGATGATATCGAGGCCACGGGTCCAGAAGGCAGGGTCCGCCGCGTTCAGCCCGAACGGGGCGAGCAGCTCCTTATGCCTTTTGGTTCCGCCAGCGCGCAGCATGTCGAGGTATTTCTCCTGGAAGCGCGGATGCCCGGCGGCGAACTCCGCATAGAGCGCATTCACCAGGCAGTCCCCGAAAGCATAGGCATAGACATAGAAGGGCGAATGGATGAAGTGCGGGATATAGGCCCAGTAGACCGCGTAATCGGGCGTGAAGTCGAAGGCGGGCCCCAGGCTCTCGGTCTGCACGTCGAGCCAGATCTCGCCCAGACGCTCAGGCAGGATTTCACCCGTCCGCCGCTCGGCATGGACCCGCGCCTCAAAGCGATAGAAGGCAATCTGCCGGACGACGGTGTTGAGCATATCCTCGACCTTGCCGGCCAGCAGCAGCCGGCGCCGGCGTGGATCGGTCTCGGCATCCAGGATCGCGCGAAAGGTCAGCATCTCGCCGAAGACACTGGCGGTTTCCGCCAACGTCAGCGGTGTGCCCGAGCGCAGATAGCCCTGCGCCTCACCGGCCAGCACCTGATGCACGCCATGCCCCAACTCATGCGCCAGCGTCATCACGTCCCGCGTGCGGCCGTGATAATTCATCAGGATGTAAGGATGAACCGAAGGCACGGTGGGATGGGCGAAGGCCCCGCCCGATTTGCCCGGCCGCAGCCCGGCATCGATCCAGGGGCGATCGAAAAAAGTTTGGCCGATCCCGGCCAGCACTGGGCTGAATGCGCCATACGCTGAGAGCACACGGGCGCGCGCCTCGGCCCAGGATACGCTCGCATCCACATCGGCCGGCAGCGGTGCGTTCCGGTCCCAATGCTGGAGGCGCGGCAGGCCCAGCCAGCCGGCCTTGAGGCTGTAGTAGCGGTGTGAGAGCCGCGCATAGTTGGCGACGACCGCTGTCACCAGCGCATCGACGACCTCGTCCTCCACCATGTTCGATCGGTTGCGATAGCTGCCCGGCGTGGGGTAGCGGCGCCAGCGATCCACCGTCTCCTTGTCCTTGGCCAGCGTATTGGTGATCAGGGAGAAGAGGCGGATATTCTCGCCGAAGGTGGCACTGATGCCCTGCGCCGCCGCCGCCCTCGTCTCTCGGTTGCGGTCCGACAGGCGGTTCAGGGCGTCGCTGACGGTCAGCCGTTCCTCGGCCACCGTCACCCGCAGGCCGGCCATGGTTTCGTCAAAGAGGCGGCTCCAGGCGCTGGCGCCCGTGACCTCCTTCTCGTGCAGAAGCGTCTCGATCTCGTCCGACAGCTGATGCGGCTTGAAAACGCGCAGATCGGCGAGCCATGAGGCCCATGGGGCGAGCGCCGGCTCGGCCTGCTTCGGCGCGAGGGCGGCCTCATCGAGCCGGTTGAGTTCGAGCGTGAAGAACAGCAGATCCGTCGTGATCTCCGTCACCCGCTCGTTCATCGACTGGTAGAAGCGGGCGATCGCCGCATCCGAACTGTCACCGCTGAAAAGCAGCTGGGCATAGGACATGACGCGGCCGAGGATCTCCTCGATCGCCTCATAGCGCCGCAACGCCTCCGCCAGGCCCGCCGCCGGCTCCGCTTCCAGCTTGCCGGCGTAATCCTGCCGGAAGGCGGATGCCCGCGCGCGGGCATCATCGAGATCCCGCGCGAGTGCCGCGCTTTCGACCCCATCATAGAGATCCGACAGATCCCAGGAGGGCAGGCGTTCGGCGGCGGCGGAAGCGGCCCCGGCTTCGGCACCATCCGGCAGAGCAGGGGCTTCAGGGCGGCGCATGGCGGCAAGTCTCCTCGGCTATCCGGTGCCAGATTAGGGCAAGGACCGGCCAGGTCCATAGGGCGCGGGGTCGGCCAGGTGCCGTCTGCCCACAGGCCTTCGCTGGTGCAGCACCCATGTCATGGCGGGGAGATGGCCCTATCAGCCTTTTGGTGGAAGCCCCACCCCACCTGACTTAGTCGTATGACGTGATTCGGGTTCAAGTCGAAGCCGGGTTGCGCTAGGGATCACGTTTGAACCACACGCCCTGGGGTTCAGGTCGCCGCAGCCGGGCATCAGGGGTGGTAAATGGGGAATACATGCCATTCGTTGTGATCGTCGATGACCGAGCGACCAACCGCAGCATCTTTTCGAAGCTCGCGGGCTCTCTCGGCGAGCAGATTGAGGTGGAGGCCTTCGCCGCACCCGATCCGGCGCTGAAATGGATTGGCTCCAAGATCCCCGATCTGATCATCACGGACTACAAAATGCCGCAGATGACCGGCGCTGCCTTCACGCAGCAGATCCGCGCGCTCCCCAACGGGATGGATGTGCCGATCATCGTCATCACCGCCTATGACGACCGCGCCTTCCGCCTGGAGGCGCTGGAGGCCGGCGCCACGGACTTCGTGCAGACGCCCATCGACCATCAGGAATTCCTCACCCGCGCCCGCAACCTCCTGAAGATCGGCACGCGGCAGAAGCTCATCCGCAGCCGCGCCTATGCGCTCGCCAAGGAGTTGCACGATGTCGAGCAGGAGCGGCAGGAGCTTCTGCGCGACAGCCGGGACCGGCTGGCCCAGGTTATCGACACCGTGCCGGCCATGATCAGCGCCTCCGACCGGCGCGGGGACTGCATTTTCGTCAATGCCTACCAGACCGAGGCGCTCGGCGGCGAGGAAGACGGCAACCAGACCGGATTCCGGGGCGACCATGCCCACAGATCCCGGCAGCTCGACGCCCGGGTCTTCGCGAGCGAGCTACCGCTCCCCGCTTTCGAGGAGGAGATAGAGGACGCTTCCGGTGCCAGCCGGGTTTTCCTCACAACCAAAACGCCGCTGAAGTCCGCTTTCAATCTCGTGACCTCCGTGCTGACTACCTCGCTCGACATCACCGAGCGCAAGCGCGCGGAGCGGCACATCTTGCATGTCGCCCATCATGACGCGCTCACCGGCCTGCCGAACCGCCTTCAGCTTCACCGCCGGCTGGAAGATACGATCGGCGTCGCGGCGGCGGAGAATTCCGAGTTCGCGCTCCACTTTCTGGACCTCGACCGCTTCAAGAGCGTCAGCGATGCCTTCGGCCATCATAATGGCGATGTCCTGCTCGCGGAGGTGGCGAAGCGCATCTCCAAGACGCTCTCCGCCAATGAGTGTCTCGGGCGGCTCGGCGGCGATGAGTTCGCGATCATCCAAACGCAGATCGGCGCCGGCGCCGAGGCCGAGAGCCGGGCCGTCCAGCTTGCCGAAAGAATCCGCCACTGCTTCGAGGCTCCGTTCCCGATCGACGGGCGCACCATTCACACGAGTTGCAGCCTGGGGATAACCCTGTTTCCCCGCGATGGGGCGACGATGGAAGCGCTGCTGCAAAACGCCGACCTCGCCATGTACCGGGCGAAGGACCAGGGGCGGAATACCGTCTGCCTGTTCGAACCTGACATGCAATCCGCCGTGCGGGACGCGGCGCAGCTTGAGATCGATCTTCGCGCCGGGCTGCTCGGCCGTGAACTCGTGCTTCACTACCAGCCGCAGCAGGATGCGCAGACGCGCCGCATCACCGGGGCCGAGGCGCTCGTGCGGTGGAACCGGCCGGGCCATGGGCTGGTCTATCCGGACCGTTTCCTCCCCATCGCCGAGGAGGCGGGGCTGATGAACGCGGTGAACCTCTGGGTGCTGGATGCCGCCTGCCGTCAGGCCGCGTCCTGGGAGCGAAGCGGCATGCCGGTTCGCGTCGGCATCAACCTCTCCGCCTCGCTGTTCCGCCAGCACGACGTGGCCCAGCTCGTGGTGGGCGCGATCAAGCGCTCAGGGGTTTCGCCTCAGCTCATCGACCTCGAACTGACGGAGACGACCTTCCTTGAGGATCATGAGCAGGCCCGACGGCAGATCATCGACCTGCAAAAGCTCGGCATCTCCTTCGCGGTCGATGATTTCGGCACCGGCTACGCCTCCTTCACCTATATCGAGAAACTGCCTCTCAACCGGCTGAAGATCGACCAAGCCTTCATCCACAATATGAACAGCCGGCCGGGCGGATCGGCGGTGGTGCGCGCCATCATCGGCCTCGGCCGCGGCCTCGGGCTGCGGGTGGTCGCGGAGGGTGTGGAGACCGAAGCCCAATACGCGGAGCTTCGCGCCGAGGGCTGCGACGAGGTGCAGGGCTATCTCTTCAGCCGGCCGCTGGAGGCCGCGGCCTTCGAGACGTTCGTGAAGGCGCAAGAGCACGGCCTCGCGGCGGAGGCAGCCGCGCCGCCTGACTTCAGGCGGTTAAATATAATGCTCGCTGAGGGGGGCAAAGCCGTTGAACCCCTGGGCGGCGTAGGTCGTGACATAGGCTCCGGCCGTGTCGAACTCGACCCGGTCGCCGTCCGCCAGGGCCAGCGGCAGATCGTAGCCGCTCCGCTCATAGAGGATATCGGCGCCGTCGCAGGTCGGGCCGGCGATCGCCACCGGGCCCGTCGGCCCTCCGTCATGCCGCGTGGTAAGGCGATAGCGGATCGCCTCGCCCTCGGTTTCGGCCAGGCCGCCGAATCGGCCGATATCGAGATAGACCCAGCGCGCGGCAGCGGGATCAGGGTTGCGCTTGCTCACCAGCACGACCTCGGCTGCAAACAATGCCGGCATCGCCGACCATCGCAGCGCCCGGGCTCGATCACCATCTCCGGCAGCGCATTGCCGAAATGCTGTGTCATCGCGTCCATGATCGCATCGGCGAAATCCGCCGACCGGCGGCACGTCGTCGCGATAGCGCGTCGGGAAGCCGCCGCCCGAGGTTCAGCATGCGCAGGTTGACGCCGCGCCTCGGACAGATCGGTGAACAGCATGGCCACCTCGCCGATCGCGGCCTCATAGGCGAGCGGTGTCGGTCTGCTGGCTGCCGACGTGGAAGGACAGGCCCTAAGGATCGCAGCCCCAGCTCCGCCGCCAGCGGCATCAGCCGGCGCGCCTCGGCAACCGTGGTGCCGAATTTCCGCGACAGCGGCCAGTCGGCCCCGGCATTCTCCACCATCAGCCGGCAATAGACGCGGCTGCCCGGCGCGTGCCCGCGCGAGCTTGTCCAGCTCCTCCTCCGAATCGAAGGCGATACAGGTCGACGCCCAAGCGCATGGGCGCGCGCGATCGCTGAGACTTTCTTGATGGTGTTGCCGAAGCTGATCGCGGCGGGTGCCGCGCCGGCCGCCAGGCACTGCTCGATCTCCTCGATGCTGGCGGCGTCGAAAGAGCTGCCGAGGCTCGTCAGCCGCTCCAGAACCGGGCGCGCCGGGTTGGCCTTCACCGCATAGTAGATCGTCGCGAGCGGCAGGGCACGGCGAAGGGCGCGGAAGTTCTCCTCCACGCGATCGATGTCCAGCACCAGACACGGCGTTGCCGGCTGATGGGCGTCAAGAAATCGGGCGATCTTGGGTGTCATCGCACTGCCCCCTCATGAAGATCGCCCACCTTTCAAGGCGACGGGCGAGGTTGCGAAACGGTCGAACGAACCAGCGACCAACGAGGAGTTGCCAGAACGCTTGACGTCGTTGCGTAACCCCGAGGGGCCAGAGGCACGTGCGTTGCTGCGTAAGCCGCACATAGACGCCTTGATCTTGGGCCGCAAGGCACGAATTTTTGACAACCCCGCGACACCCGCTGGAGTCACAACTGAAAGAGCCGGGGCGCCAGCGGACATCTCGCGGCAATGATTAAGTGCGTTCTAACATCCTGAAAGTAGATGATTTCACTTTACGGTTGAATCCGGCGGCAAATGGCCGTCAAAGAGGCTAGTGGAGCGAATTTGACGTTTGAGTCCCGAATGTCGGAACCGGACCACGAGGGTGTAGGGACGACACCATGCCGATCGTGAACGAGGCACTGAAGCGCGAAATCAAAGGCCAGATGAAGACGCCGAGCGGCCGCGTGCTGCGGGCGACGGCGCTCGCCATGATCTCGGACTACATGTCGCTGAATGCGGCCGGATGCGCCTTCTACGCCACCCTCGCTTTGTTTCCGGCGATCACGATGCTCATCTCGATCTACGGCATGGTCTTCGATCCGGTCACGGTCGAGCCGCAGCTCGCCTATCTCAAGCAGATCATGCCGCCCGCCGCCTATCAGCTGCTGTCGGACCGGGTCCAGCAGCTGGTGACCAACCATAGCGGGACGCTGAGCATCAGCCTCGTCGTCAGCTTCATGATCGCCTTCTGGTCCGCCGCCTCGGGAACCAAATCGCTCATCTGGGCGCTGAACTTCGCCTATCGCCGGAAGGAGACGCGCGGCATGCTGCATTTCCAGGCGCTGGCCTTCGTCATGACCTTCGGCGCGGTGCTGGCGGCGGTACTCGGCATTTGCGTGCTCGTCGGCCTGCCGACGGCCTTCTCAGCGCTCGGCCTCTCCGCCTATACCGCTCAGCTCGCCCATCTTTCCGGCATCGCCGGGCTGTTCGTCTTCGTACTGACGATGCTCATGCTGTTCTACAGGATCGGGCCGGCCCCGCATCCGGATGGCGTGGGGCCGGTGCTGCCGGGTGCATTTACCGCCGCCATCCTCTGGCTGCTCGTCTCGGTGCTGTTCTCTTTCTATGTGAGCCACGTCGCGAGCTACAGCGCCGCCTATGGCGCGCTCGGCACGGCGGTCGGCGTGATGATGTGGTTCTGGGTCAGCGCCTATGCCGTGCTGTTCGGCGCCGAGCTGAATGCGCAGATCGACAAGGTGCGGCGCCCCGACCGCAGGCGGGCAGAGCGGCGAAAGGCCGACCTGGAGCGGTCTCCGCCCGGCTAGTCCGCCCGGCTAGTTCGCCCGGCTAGTTGGCCCGGCTGATCTGCGGGGCTCGCCACCCGGAGTTTCGCACCCGCGCTCCGCTTCCGCTGCCTGCCCTGCCCGGCTTTCTCCGCCGGCGGGGACGAGCGCCTCACCTTCTGGCCGGCAAGCACGACGGGCACGAGCCGGGCTGCCGCTGGCCCGCATGGCTCCAGCCGCAGGCGATGGTCCCGCCCGTAGAGTTCCAGAAGCGGGCTGTAGTAGGGGTCGCCGGCCCGCAGCAGATGTCCCCAATCCGTCCGCAGCTTCTGGTCATCCTTCGGGTGCTTGAGCTGAGCCTTGGCGATGCGGGTGACGGATTCGTGGTGAAACAGCACCGTGCGGCCGTCATACAAAATCTTGTATCCGGCGCGGCCCACGCGCAGGCAGAGGTCGGTATCGTTGAAACCGACGAGGAACTTCTCGTCGAAACCGCCAACCTCATCGAAGACAGCGCGGCGCATCATCATGCAGGCGGCGGTGACGGCGGAAAAATCCCGGACCGAGGTCAGGGAGGCGTTGTAGCCCAGCGTTCGGCTGCCATCACCCTCCCATACGGGCTCGAACCGCAGCGCGTGATCGGCGAGGCCGTTGATGCCGATGATGACGCCACCATGCTGCACACGCTTGTCGCTGTACATCAGCGCTGTGCCGACAGCGCCGACATCCCCCCGCCCCGCCAGCGAACGCATGCGCGGCAGCCAGCCGGGCATCGGGGCCTCGATATCGTTATTCATGAACAGCACGAAGGGCTCGTCCGCCCCGTGGGTGCGGATGGCGCGGTTGTTCATCAGCGCATAGTTGAAGACGCCCGAATAAGGCATCACGCTGTGCCGCTTGGCCAATCCTGCCAGATATTTCTTCGACTTCGGCTCCTTCAACTCATGGTCGATCACGACCAGGCTGTATTCCTCCGCCGGCGTCGTCGCCTCGATCGAATTCGATGCACTGGCGCAGCACGTCGATCCCGTCCTTGGTCGGGATCACGATCAGCACCCGGCCGCCAGGATCGGGCCATGTAACCTCGAACTGGTTGAACTCTCGCGCCGCCCGCGCGCGGGCGCCGGGGCTCACCCGATCGAGGTGACGCTGGACCACCTGGGTCGTCGCCTCCATCACCTGGCCCTGCTTCTCATGGCCGGTGCTCGTCGTATGCGTACGCCAGCGGTAGAGGACGCGCGGAATATGCGCGACGCTGCGGCTCTGCTCGATCGCGCGGAGGATGAAATCCACATCCGCCGAGATGGTGAGGTTCGGGTCAAACCCGCCGATCCGCTGCGCGATCTCCGTGCGGACAGCTATCAGATGCACGAAATAGGGGTGGGAGAGGTAATAGTCGTAGGAGAAGGCGGGCCGTGCCCGCACATCCAGCACGACCGAACTGTCCTCGCCGGTCAATGCCTCGTCGCTATAGAGGAAATCGGCGCCTGTCTTTCGCGCCGTCGCGACCAGGTGATGAACCGCATCAGGCTCCAGCACGTCATCGTGATCCATCAGAGCCAGGTAGGGGTGGCGTGCCGCGCGCATGCCGAGTGTCGTGGCACCGGCGATACCCTGGTTGCGCGGCGAGCGGATGACGCGAATGCGCGGCTCCATCTGCGCGAACCAGCCGAGCACGCGCGCCACATGCGGCTCCGTCGACGCATCATCGACGCAGATCAGCTCCCAGGCGTCGCACCATTGCGTACAGACGCTCCGCAACGCCTCCGTCAGCCAGTCGTTCCGGGTGTTGTAGACCGGCATGATCAGGGAGACGCCGAGGCCCTGGAGCCCGCTGTTCATCCGTGCCCGCAAGCGGCGGATCACAGCGGGGGCGAGCCCCCGGTCCGGCGTCAGATAGGCGCGAATATTCGGATTGAGCTTGGGCTGCTGCGGACCGCCATTGAGGACGATGGTGGTGCCCTTGATCCGCACGACGATGTCGCGGTCGAACAGCGTATGGAGCGGCTCATCGAAGCTGATGCGAAAGCCACAGCGGTCGGTGGGCAGGCCGGCTTCCAGCACGTCGCGGCGCAGCCCGGCGGCCTCCGTGGTACCGATAACCCGCCCGTCGCAGACAGCCTCCACGATGCAAGGCACACCGGGCCGGTTCAGATCTATCACCCAGCCACAGGCCTGGTTGCCGTCGATATTGTCGAAAAGACCGCGAATATGGCTCTCGACGGTCAGAGTGAGCGGGCTGTTGACCAGATGCGTCTGGGTTCCCGCGATCAGGAGCGAGAGCGAGTCACCGTTCCGCAGCCTCTGGAACATCTCCTTCGGAACGGCGAAACCGCAAGGTGCCGCGATCCCGATCGCTGCGAGATCGGGTCGCGGAATCGACGCCGGAACCGTGCCGAGGCGGCGCCCCGCTGAGGCCACATCGATCATCAGGCGCCGCGCCGGGTCTCGCAGGTCGGTGGCCCAGCCGCCGATGCCGTCGGACGCGGCATGCTCGACATAGCCGGCGAGTCCGACTGCCTGCCCCTGCCCCATGAGATCAGGCTGCAACCGCCGGCCGCTGACATAGACCGCCAGCGGTGTCACGATGCCGATCGGCAACAATGTCATCAGCGGCAGCGTGCAGACATACCGGCTGCGGTCCTCGACCGCCGATCTGGCGAGGCTGGCATAGCCGAGCGCGAAGACCGTATCCGGCTCGGACCGGACCAGAACCGCGAGCTGAGACACCGGCCTGCCCGCCAGCGTCACCTCCACGGTGACGGCGCCATCACCGATCGAGACACGCTCGATCCGCATCTGCAATGCTGCATCCAGCGATATCGGCGCGGGCAACAGGCTGCCGCCCGTGGCGCTGTCAATCAGATCAAGCCGGTCCGGCAGGAGATGAGGTGGCAGCGGTACCGCCAGCGTCCGGCCAGCAGAGGCGACCACGACCTGCCCGCTGGCCTCGCCGTCAAACAAGACGTCGAATGTGCCGGGTGGCACCTCCGCACCCCCCGGCATCGTCAGCGATAGGACATCGTCACTGATCGATACGGCGGGGGATGAGGCGGGCGTCTTCCGGCCGCGTGGACCGGGCATTCGTGAAGATTGAGATTTCTTTACCACCGGAAGGACCCTTGCATCGCTCCTGTATCGCCGGTCCCAAGCCTTGTGATCAACCCAAACTTTCTTCCGGAAGCGTGCGAAATTCTCCAGCAACTTCATGATTTAGTAGGAAAATTCTGAAAGAATACGAACTGCGCTCGCAGCGCCCATCGCATCCTTCCGCAAGCAATCGCGACGGATGCGCGGCTGGATGAACGGCCACGCATCCGGGCGAACCGATCAGCCGATGCGCTGCACCCGGCCGCTGTGGCGATCGATCTGGAAACGGGCGATCACCGAACCGTCAGCGGTGGCATAGGCGAAGGTCGCCTGGCCATCGGCGGCGTCGGCGACATCCACGACCTTCCAGCTGTGGTTGCCGTGTACCAGCAGGATGGCCTGGGCCAGAACCTGCACGTCGCTGTCACTCAGGTTCTTGTCCCGCTGGTTGAATAACAAGCCCCAGGTCTGCTCCATCTGGCGAAGCCGCCAGAAGGCGCCGCGCAGCACGTCCGGGCGCATATCCGGCTGGCCGCCCCAGCCCATGCCGCCCGGGCCGGGCGGCGGGGGTGGCATGGCACCCACCGGCCCGCCCGGCGGCAGGGCCGATGGAGACGATGGCGCATCCAGCGCCGGCCCCCCGACCGCCGGCGTGCCTGCCGTATCTGCCAGAAGCTGCTCGACCGGCGCAGCCTGCGCGCGGGCGGGCGCCTGTAGACCGTCAGCATGGCTCTCGGCCGCGGCACAGCCAAGCGCGAGCGCGATGATGGCGGCGGTTGTGAAACGTCCCATAAGTTTTGTCTTTCCTCCGTTGGAGATGAGGCTGAATGGACCCACTCTGTGACGCGCATCCGTCCCGAACGCGACAAAGTGCAACAGAGGCTCGATGGATCTGCACGCGGGCGGCTCGCTCCCCTATGTTGATACTATGGACATCCGACCGCACTTACTCGTGATCGACGACGACCATGAAATCCGCCACCTTCTCACGCGCTTCATGGAGAAGAACGGCTTCCGCATCACCTCTGTCCGGGATGCGCGAGAGGCCCGCCGGGCCTGGACACGCGGCGCCTTCCAGCTTGTCGTGCTTGACCTCATGCTTCCTGGGGAAAGCGGGCTCGACCTCGCGCGCTGGCTTCGCGACCAGGAGGATGTGCCCATCGTCATGCTCAGCGCGATGGGGGAGGATACGGACCGCATCATCGGGCTCGAACTCGGCGCGGACGATTATATCGCCAAGCCGTTCAACCCGCGCGAACTCATGGCACGCATCCGCGCCGTGATGCGGCGAGCGACGGATACGCAGGAGAATTCGGCCGCGGGCGAGCGCATCGCCCGGCCGCTCCGCTTCGCCGGTTGGACGCTGGAACCCGCGCGGCGCCGCCTGCTCAACCCCGAGGGTGTCGAGGTGCCGCTGACCGGCGGCGAATACGACCTGCTTTTCGCCCTCCTCGAACGGGCGAATCGCGTGCTGACGCGGGACATGCTGCTCGACCTGCTGCGCGGCCGCCAGGCCGGCCCCTTCGATCGGGCGATCGACGTGGCGGTCAGCCGCCTTCGCCGCAAGCTCGATGACCAGGGCGGCGGCGCCCAGCTCATCAAGACGGTTCGCGGCGGCGGCTACGTCCTCGCGGCGACGGTCGAGCGCGCCTGATCCTCGGCACCTCGGCGGCATCCCGCCTGCTATCCAAATGATTTCACCCGGCCGGGTACTGGGCTAGCCTCTATATCCAATGTCCTGGCACCGACGTATCCGACTCTGGCCGCGCAGCCTGGCCGCCCGAACGGCCTTCGTGCTGATCGTCGGGCTGGTCGTCGTCCAGACGCTCGGCCTCGGCATCCATACCCTCGACCGCAATGACCTCGTGCGCCTCGCGGCCGTCCGCGTGTTCACCTTCCGGGTCATGAGCATCTACCGGGATATTGCCGAAACGCCGATCGACAAGAGAGCGGATCGATTGGGCCATATCCCGATCCCGAAGAACTTCTCGGTCAAGGTCACGCCCGGGCTGAGTCCGCTCTTCTCCAACCTGATGCCGTCGCCGCCGCCCATCCGGCACAGCATCCTGCTCAATATGGACAATTTCCCGCTACCGCCGGAGCTGCGGCCGCAGCGTGTGCGCTTCGCGGTCGACCCCGAATCCCGGCAGGAATTCACCGGGCTGCAAATGCCGGACGGCGCCTGGCTCGTCATTTCCAGCCGGCTGCCCGGGCCGGACGCCCTTCAGGGGACCGAGTTCCTGATCGCCTTCGTGCTGATGACGGTGCTGGCGGCGGCCATGACCATCTGGGCCGTTCGGCGGCTGACGGCGCCGGTGCGAACCCTCGCCGCCGCCGCCGAGGCGCTCGGCCGAGACGTGAACGCGCCACCGCTGCCGGAGGATGGGCCGTCGGAAATCGCGGCGGCGGCCTCGGCCTTCAACACCATGGCCGGCCGCATCCGGCGTTTCGTGGACGATCGGACCCTGCTCTTGACCGCGATCGGCCATGACCTGCGCACGCCCATCACCCGCATGCGGCTGCGCGCCGAGTTCATGGAGGATGACGACCAACGGGCGAAAATGCTGCGCGACCTGGACGAGATGGAGGCCATGGTATCGGCGACCATCGCCTTCGGCCGCATCGCCAGCCCCAACGAGCCGGTCTCGCCCATCGATCTGGCCGAGCTGCTGCGCACCGTGCTCGACGAGGCGAGCGATTCCGCCCCCGAACTCGCCGAAAAGCTCAGCTATGACGGTCCGGATCACCTGACCGTGCGGGTGAGGCCACAGGCTTTCAAGCGAGCGCTGACCAATCTTGTCGGCAACGCGATCAAATATGGCGACGCGGCCTATGTGCGTCTTTCGCCGGCGATCCGGCCCGCCTCATCCTTGCGGATCGAGATTTTGGACGACGGCCCCGGCATTCCGCAGGAGGCGATGGAACGTGTGATGCAGCCCTTCCAAAGGCTGGAGACGAGCCGGAACCGCGAAACGGGCGGTGTGGGCCTCGGCCTGCCCATCGCGCGCGACATCACACGCGCCCATGGCGGCGACTTGACGATCGCCAACCGGCCGGAAGGCGGTGCCCGGGTGACGCTGACCCTGCCGGTATGACGACGCCCACGGCGCTGATCTACCGGGACGTGATCCTGCCGCCCTCGGAAGCGGGCTTCATGCGGCGGCAATATCTCGGCTTTTCACGGCTGCGGCCGCTCTGGGTCGGCCGTCGCGTGACGCCCGCCGCCGAGGGCCTGGCTGTCCATCGTCTCGGCGGGGACGGCCCGATGGGGGCTGTTCGTCGTGCCGCCTTCAAGGAAATGGGCATCGTGCCCGATCTCGCCCGGCTGCGGGCGGAGCGCCCGGCCGTCATCCATGCGCAGTTCGGCCGTGGCGGCGCCCTCGCTTTGCCGCTGGCCCGCGCGCTTGGGGTGCCGCTCGTCGTCACCTTCCATGGCGGTGACGCCCATAAGGACAAGCATTATCGCCGCTTTCCGCCCGGCCTCTATGCGCGGCGCCTCCCCGCCCTGATGGCCGAGGCCCGGCTGTTCATCTGCGTCTCCGAAAGCGTCCGGCAACGGCTCATCGGGCGCGGCTTTCCGGCCGAAAAGCTCCTCCTGCTGCCGATCGGCACCGAGATTGCCGAGGAGACGCCGGTTCGCACCGCCACCGCCTCCGGCCCGCTGCTGTTCGTCGGCCAATTCGTGCCGAAGAAGGGACTGCCGGTGCTGATCGACGCGCTGCGCCGCCTCGATGCCGAGGGGGCGGGTGTGGAGGCGGTGATCGTCGGCGACGGGCCGATGGCACAGGCCATTCGCCAGCAAGCCGGGGGGCGGGCGGGGCTCCGCTTCCTGGGCTGGCAGAGCCCCGAGGCCGTGGCCGCCCTCATGCGCGAGGCAGCACTCCTCGTCGTGCCGAGCATCCGCGCCGAAAGCGGCGACGCGGAGGGGCTGCCGAGCGTCGCCGTGGAGGCGATGGCCCTCGGCCTGCCGGTTCTGGCGTCGGACGAGGCGGGGCTGAACGGGGTGATCCTTCCGGGCGAAACCGGGGCGATGGTGCGCGCGGGCGATCCGCTTGCCTTGGCCGCCGGCATCGCGGCCCTCATGAGCGATCCGGCCGAGCGGCGGCGTTTGGGGGATGCGGGCCGGGTACACGCGCGGCGCGATTTCGACGCGCGGGTTCAATCCAGACGGCTGGAGGCGTTGCTGCTCGGCCTGATCAGTTAGAGCAATATCGGATCAGGTGGAATCACCTGATCCGAAGATTTGCGTTCTCAATCAAGAGCATAGAGCGGAATCGTGAGCGAAAGCGAACCGATACCGCTCTAGATGGAAACAGGGGGTTGGAGAACCTTGGCTCTCACCAAGAAGTCTTTCAGAAGGCTTTCGGCAGTCCCGCCTGCTTCAGCATCTCATTGGCGGTGTGCCGAGGATCAGTTCAGCCGCAGGTCTTCAGAGCGATCGGCGATAAAACGCATCGGTATCGAACCCGCCGCCTGCAGATTGCTGTTTAGAACCAGCAATTCCGGAACGAGATGTCTGACCTCCTGAATAAGAAGCTCGACCGTCGCCGCCTCAGCGACAAGACCCTGAACATCATCGCTCTCAGCCCACCATACCCGGGCCTCGGCGTCCCAATGGGCGCGCACCTCATAAACCTTCGGCAATTCCATCGTGAAGTCTCCGATGAGGCGATGCCGTCCGACCCGATAGCAGGCTACGCCGCCGCCGTGTCCACGATCGCTTGCGCGACCTGCACCCGCTCCATGATCGGCACCAGCCGATCCAACTCGCCCGCCCGCTCGGCGGCGGCGAGAATCCGCGAGCGCCACCTGCAACTCCCGCTCGCCCATGCCGCGATCCAACATAGCGGTCGGCTCGGCCGAATCGGCCAGAACCGTGCAGCGCTCCTCCGTGATCTCGGCGAAGCCGCCGGTCACGAAGTAGCGGGAGGTGATCCGCTCGCCCTCATAGAGGATGACCTCGCCGCCACGCAGCAGCACGATCATCGGGCTATGCTCGGGCAGAACGCCGATGTCGCCTTCCGAGGCCGGGATCACGACCATATCCACGGCCTGCGACACCAGGAGCTTTTCCGGGCTGACGATCTCCAGGGAGACGGGCATGCGTCAGGCCTTCTCGCGAAGCGATTCGGCCTTCTTAATCACTTCTTCAATCGTGCCGACCATGTAGAAGGCGGCTTCCGGCAGATCATCATACTTGCCGGCGACGATGTCCTTGAAGCCCTTGATGGTGTCCGCGACCTGCACGAAAACGCCGGGGCTGCCGGTGAAGACCTCGGCGACATGGAAGGGCTGGCTGAGGAAGCGCTGGATCTTCCGCGCGCGCGCCACGACCAGCTTGTCGTCCTCGGAAAGCTCGTCCATGCCCAGAATGGCGATGATGTCCTGCAAGGACTTGTAGGTCTGCAGCAGCTTCTGCACATCCCGCGCCACCTGGTAATGCTCGTCGCCCACGATCCGGGGATCGAGCGAGCGCGAGGTGGAGTTCGAGCGGATCGACCGCCGGATAGATGCCCTGCTCGGCGATGGCGCGGTTCAGCACGGTCGTCGCGTCCAGATGGGCGAAGGAGGTCGCGGGCGCCGGATCGGTCAAGTCGTCGGCCGGCACGTAGATCGCCTGCACCGAGGTGATCGAGCCCTTCTTCGTCGAGGTGATGCGCTCCTGCAAGGCGCCCATATCGGTGGCGAGCGTCGGCTGATAGCCCACCGCCGAGGGGATGCGGCCGAGCAGCGCGGAAACCTCGGCGCCCGCCTGAGTGAAGCGGAAGATGTTGTCGACGAAGAACAGCACGTCCTGGCCTTCCTCATCGCGGAAATACTCGGCGATGGTGAGGCCCGACAGCGCCACGCGCATGCGCGCCCCCGGCGGCTCGTTCATCTGGCCATAGACCAGCGCCACCTTGGACCCGTCGCCATCGGTCTTGATGACGCCCGCATCCATCATCTCGTAGTAGAGGTCATTGCCTTCGCGGGTCCGCTCGCCGACGCCGGCGAAGACCGACACGCCGCCATGCTCTTTGGCGATGTTGTTGATCAGCTCCTGGATCAGCACCGTCTTTCCGACGCCCGCGCCGCCGAACAGGCCGATCTTGCCGCCCTTCAGATAGGGCGCCAGCAGATCGACGACCTTGATGCCGGTGACGAGAATTTCGGCCGCCGCCGCCTGATCCTCGAAGGCCGGCGCCTCGCGGTGGATTGGCAGGCGAATGCTCGCCTCGACCGGGCCGCGCTCGTCGATCGGCTCGCCGATCACGTTGAGGATGCGGCCGAGGGTCGCCGGCCCGACGGGCATGGAGATCGAGGAGCCGGTATCGGCCACTTCCTGACCACGGATCAGCCCGTCGGTCGTATCCATGGCGATGGCGCGCACCGTGTGCTCGCCCAGCTCCTGCGCGACTTCCAGCACCAGGGTGCGATCACCGATCTTGGTGGTGAGCGCGTTGTAGATGTAGGGCAGTTCGCCCTCGAACTGCACATCGACAACGGCGCCCAGAACCTGCGTGACGCGACCGACCGAATTGTTCGCCATTTTCGTATCCTACCCTATACGTCTCTCAGACGGCTTCCGCGCCGGAGATGATCTCGACCAGCTCCGAAGTAATGTTGGCCTGACGCGCGCGGTTGTAATTGAGCGTCAGACGCTTGATCATATCGCCCGCATTCCGCGTCGCCGAATCCATCGCGGTCATCTGCGCGGCGTAGAACCCCGCCTCATTGTCGAGCATCGCGCGGTAGATCTGGATGCTGAGCGCGCGCGGCAGCAGCCGGGCGAGAATTTCCTCCTCATCCGGCTCGAACTCATAGCTCGCGCGTTCGCCGTCCGTCCGCTCCCCGTCCCGCGTCTCCGCCTTCTCAGGCGCCATCGGGATCAGCCTGATTTCGGTTGGAACCTGGGACATCACGCCCACGAAGCGATTGTAGACGAGGGTCACGCTATCGACCTCGCCCTTCGCCAGCATCTCCTGAATCAGGCCCGAGACGAGTTCGGCGTCACCGAATTCGGGGCGCTTCTTGCCGCCCTTCATCGGGTTCTCGACCAGCTTGTCGGAGAATTCGCGGCGGAGATAGTCCCGCCCCTTGCGGCCGACGGCGAGCAGCCTGACCGTCTTCCCCTCGGCTTCCAGCCGGCGCACGAGGTTGCGCGTGGCGCGCGCGGAATTCACGTTGAACCCGCCGGCGAGGCCGCGATCGGCGGTCACGCCCACGATCAGATGCTTCTGGTCCTTCCCGGTGCCGGCCAGCAGCGGCGGCCCGCTGCCCGCCGGCTGATCGGCGAGGCTGGCGGCGAGCGCGCGCAGCATCCGCGCCATGCGATCGGCATAGGGCTGCGCCGCCTCGGCCTGCGCCTGGGCACGGCGCAGCTTGGACGCCGCCACCATTTTCATGGCGCTGGTGATCTTCTGCGTCGATTTGACGCTGTTGATCCGCGTGCGGAGGGCCTTCAGGCTCGGCATGTTTCAGGTTCTCTCGCGCCGGCCTTCAGGAAACGAACTGATCGACGAGCTTGGTGATGAAGTCGGTCAGCTTCTTATCCGTCTCCGACTTGATCTCGCGATCGTTGCGAATCGCCTCCAGAATGCCGGGCTCGCGCGTCTTGAGATCGGAGACGTAACGGCGCTCGAACTCCACGATGCGCCCCACGGGCACACGGTCGAGCAGTCCGCGCACGCCGGCGAAGATCACGACCGCCTCCTCTTCCACCGCCAGCGGATGGAACTGCGGCTGCTTCAGCAGCTCCGTCAGCCGCGCGCCGCGCGCCAGCAGCTTCTGCGTGGCGGGGTCGAGGTCGGAAGAGAACTGGCTGAAGGCCTGCATCTCGCGATACTGGGCGAGATCGAGCTTGATGCGGCCGGCGACCTGCTTCATCGCCTTGATCTGGGCGGCGGAACCGACGCGAGAGACGCTGGCGCCCACGTTCACGGCGGGGCGGATGCCCTTGAAGAAGAGATCGGTCTCCAAGAAGATCTGCCCGTCCGTGATCGAGATCACGTTGGTCGGGATATAGGCCGAGATGTCGCCGGCCTGCGTCTCGATCACCGGCAGGGCGGTGAGGCTGCCGGCGCCCTCGGCGTCGGACATTTTCGCCGCACGCTCCAGCAGGCGGGAGTGCAGGTAGAACACGTCGCCCGGGAAGGCTTCGCGGCCCGGCGGCCGCCGCAGCAGCAGGGACATCTGGCGATAGGCGACCGCCTGCTTGCTGAGATCGTCATAGGCGATCAGCGCGTGCATGCCGTTGTCGCGGAAATACTCGCCCATCGCGCAGCCGGTATAGGGTGCGAGGAACTGCATCGGCGCCGGGTCGGACGCCGTGGCGGCGACGACGATGGAATATTCCATCGCGCCGTATTCCTCCAGCGTGCGGACCAGCTGGGCGACGGTCGAGCGCTTCTGCCCGATGGCGACGTAGATGCAGTAGAGCTTGCGCTTCTCGTCATCACCCGCGTTGATCGTGCGCTGGTTGATGAAGGTATCGATGATCACAGCCGTCTTGCCGGTCTGGCGGTCGCCGATGATCAGCTCCCGCTGGCCGCGCCCGATCGGCACCAGCGCATCGATCGACTTGATGCCGGTCTGCATCGGCTCATGGACCGATTTGCGCGGGATGATGCCGGGCGCCTTCACCTCGGCGCGGCGACGCTCCGTGGTCGCGATCGGCCCACGGCCGTCGATCGGGTTGCCCAGAGCGTCCACGACGCGGCCGAGCAACTCCTTGCCGACCGGCACGTCCACGATCTCGCCGGTGCGGACGACGGTATCACCCTCGCGGATGCGGCTGTCGTCGCCGAAGATGACGATGCCGACGCTGTCGGCGGCGAGGTTCAGCGCCATGCCCTTAAGGCCGGCACCCGGGAACTCGACCAGCTCGCCGGCCATCACATTCTGCAACCCGAAAACCTGGGCGATGCCGTCGCCGACGCTCAACACCTGGCCGGTCTCGGCCACATTGGCGTCGGTGTCGAAGCTGGCGATCTGCTTCTTCAGGATCTCCGAGATCTCTGCCGGGCGGATCTCCATGTCAGGCGGCTCCCTTCATCGCGTATTGCAGTCGCTGTAAGCGCGACTTGAGGCTGGTATCGTAAAGACGGGCGCCGAGCTTGACGACGAGGCCGCCGAGAAGAGACGGGTCCACCGTCTCACTGATCTGCACGCTCCCATAGCCCAGTTCGGTCAGGCGCGCGCGCAGCTGGGTCGATTGCAAATCCGTGAGCGGATGGGCGGAGACAACCTCCGCCCGCACGACGCCGCGCTTCTTGTCGACCAAGGCGGCGAAGGCCTGCACGATCGGGCGCAGGAAGAACAACCGGCGGTTGTTCGACACCACGCCCACAAAATCCTGCATGATGGTGCCGAAGCCCTGCGCCAGAAGGACAGCCCGGACGGCCTTGGTGCCTTCCTGGTCATCGATCAACGGATTGGCAAGAAACGATCGCAGATCCGCGCTTTCGTCGATCAGCCGGCCAAGCGCGTCCATCTCCTCGATGACGCGATCGAGCCAGCCCATCTCCTCCGCATATTCGTAGAGTGCGAGCGCATAGCGCCCTGCCAGGATCTGGTTCGGTGAATGAGTGCCGGCGCCCGAGGCCACGTGTCCTACCCATCATCTGTTGTCGAGACACATCCGGGACCGATGCCCGAGATCGTTTCCCGAGACGCCAATGCCAGCTGCGTTCAATGCGGCCGACCTATCATAGGGATTCCGGCGAAGCAACGGAGGGTAACAGTCTTTAGCGCCCTGATTGCGCTTACATGAAGCTTACGGGGTCAACATCGACATCCAGGCGCACGCCGCGCGGTACCGGCACCCGCCCGAGCCACTCGCGCAAGATCGGCTGCACCACGATGTCCCGGCGGGTTTTGAGCAGCAGGCGCCGGCGATGCCGGCCGCGCAGCATCGCCAGCGGCGCGGGTGCCGGGCCCAGCACCTCGATCCCCTCCCCACGCGGCGCGGCGCGGCCAAGGGCCGCCGCGACCCGGTCGGTCTCCGCCATATCCTCCCCGAAAACGATCAGCGCGGCGAGGCGGCCGAAGGGCGGCCAATGGCCCGGCCGCCTGCCCTCGGCCTCGCCGCCATGAAGGCGGCGAGATCGCCGCCGATCAGCGCCTGCATCACCGGATGCTCGGGCGAGAAGGTTTGCAGCAGCACGCGGCCCGGCGCCTCGGCCCGCCCGGCGCGGCCGGCGACCTGGTGCAGCAGCTGCACGCGTCCGCTCCGCCGGCCCGCAGATCGCCGCCCGCGAGGCCGAGATCGGCATCGACCACGCCGACCAGCGTCAGATGCGGGAAGTGCCAGCCCTTGGCGACGATCTGGGTGCCGATGATGAGGTCGACCTCCGCGGTCCGCGATCGCCGCGCGGCCGCGCGCGGCGGCCTGCGGGCCCGGCGATCGTGTCGCTCGCCATCACCAGCCGCCGCGCGTCGGGGAAGAGCTGCGCCGCCTCCTCGGTGATGCGCTCCACGCCCGGGCCGACCGGGGCCAGGCTGTCCGCCGCGTCACAGGCCGGGCAGGCCTGGGGCATCGGCTCAGCATGGCCGCAATGGTGGCATTGCAGCAGCCGGCGCTGCCGATGCTCGACCAGCCAGGCGGTGCAGTTCGGGCATTGCATGCGGTGGCCGCAATGCCGGCACAGCGTCAGCGGCGCATAGCCGCGGCGGTTGAGGAACAGCATCGCCTGCTCGCCGCGCGCCAGCGTCTCGCGTGATCGCGTCGATCAGCGGCGGCGCCAGGAATCGGCCCCGCTCCGGCGGGGTCGCGCGCAGATCGATCGCCTCGACCTTCGGCAGCGCCGCGCCGCCATGGCGGGCGGCAAGCGTCAGCCGGCCGTACCGGCCCGGCCTCCACATTGGCCACCGTCTCCAGGCTCGGCGTCGCGGAGACCAGCACGGCCGGCGCGCGATTCGAGCCGCGCGCGGACCACCGCCATGTCGCGGGCGTGGTAGACCACGCCCTCCTCCTGCTTGAACGCCGTCTCGTGCTCCTCGTCGACCACGATCAGGCCGAGATCGGGGAACGGCAGGAACAGCGCCGAGCGGGCGCCGACGACGACCGGCGCCTGCCGCTCGCCACCGCCCGCCAGGTGCGTGCGCCGCGTCGCGGGCGTGAGATCGGAGTGCCAGACGGCCGGCGCCACGCCGAAGCGGCGCTCGAAGCGCTCCAGCCACTGCGCGGACAGCGCGATCTCGGGCAGCAGGACCAGCGCCTGGCGGCCGAGGCGAAGGCACTCGGCCACCGCCTCCAGATAGACCTCGGTCTTGCCCGAGCCGGTGACGCCATCCAGCAGCGTGACCGCGAAAGCCTGGGCGCGAACGCCCTCGACCAGGCTCCGCCCGGCCTCGGCCTGCTGGGCCGAGAGGGTGGCCGCACCGGCATGGTCGGGGTCGGGCCGCTCAAAGGCTTCGGCCCGCGCCATCGTGACCGGCCGCAGCCAGCCGCGATCGGCCATGGCGCGCGCCACGCCCGAACCGACCCCGGCCTCCCGGATGAGGTCGGCGAGCGCGCGTGGCCGACCATCCACCAGCACATCCAGCAGCCGGCGCCGGGCGGGCGTCAGCCCGGCGGGTGGCGGCGGCTCCCCCGGCAGCCAGCCGGTGGCGAGGGTCTGAGGCAGCGCTACCAGCAGCGGCGCGCGGATCACCATCGCCAGCACCTCGCCAGGCGCGGAGAGGGTATAGGCCGCCACCCAGTCGATCAGCCGGCGCAGCGCGGGTGCCAGACGCGGCAGGCCGGGCGCGGGCGCCAGCGGCTTCAGCCGCGCGAAGGGCAGCGAGGGGTCCGGCGCGCTATCCCAAACAACGCCGTGCATGGTCCGGCCATGCAGCGGCACCATGACGACATCGCCGGCCGTGACGGCAGTGCCGGGCGGGACGCGGTAATCCAGCGGCCCGGCCAGCGGCACCGGCAGCAGAACCGAGACGCGATCCGCGCCGCCCTCTCGTATCCCGCCCGGATGATCGCTACCCTGTGCCATACGACAACCAGGATGTGTCCGGGCGGTGCGCAGAAGTCCACTCCCCCCCAAACTGCCGACATGATGGCCGAGGCCGCACGGCAGGACTGGCTGCGTTGGCTCGCCACCGAGCGGCGCGCGGCGGTGCTCACCGTCGAGACCTACGGGCGCGATATCGCGGGCTTCCTCGGCTTCCTCAGCCGCCATCTGGGCGCCGAGCCCGGCCTCGCCGATCTCGCGGCGCTCACCGCCGCCGATTTCCGCGCCTGGATGGCGCAGGAAGCGACGGAGGACCATGGCAATGCCACGCGGGCGAAGAAACTTTCTGCCGTGCGATCCTTCTTCCGCTATGTCGAGCGGCGCGAGGGCGTCGCCAATGCCGCCATCGGCCTGGTGGCGACACCCCGGGCGCGGAAGCCCCTGCCCCGCGCGCTGACCCCCATCGATGCCCGCGCGATCGCCGCCGATATCGGCGAGGTGTCGGATACGGCGGCCATCCAGGCTCGGGATACAGCCCTGTTCACCCTGCTCTACGGCTGCGGGCTGCGCATTTCGGAGGCGCTCGGCCTCAACCGGGGTGAGGCGCCGCTGCCGGGGTCGGACGCGCCGCTGCGCGTGACCGGCAAGGGCGGCAAGGTGCGGATCGTCCCCGTGCTCGCCATCACGCGGCAGACGATGGCGCGCTGGATCGCGCTGCACTGGCAGCCGACGGCAGATGCGCCGCTCTTCCTCGGCGCGCGTGGCGCCCGGCTGGACCCGGCCATCGCGCAGAAGGCGTTGCGGCACTTCCGGCGGCTGAACGGCCTGCCCGAGCACGCGACCCCGCATGCGCTGCGGCATTCCTTCGCCACCCATCTCTTGGCGCAGGGCGCCGACCTGCGCTCCATTCAGGAACTGCTGGGTCATGCCAGCCTCTCCACCACCCAGCGCTATATCGCCGTGGATACGGCGCAGCTCATGGATGTCTGGCGTCGCGCGCATCCCAAGGCGGGATGACTTGACACCGCCGGCCGCGCTGGCATCTCGACCTTTATGAGCATCCGCATCATCGGTCCTGACGACCCCATTCCTCCCGAAGCGCGCGGCGCCACAGTGGCGCTTGGCAATTTCGACGGCGTGCATCTCGGCCATGCCGCCGTTCTGCGCGCGGCCCATGCGGCGCGGCCGGACGCCCCGCTCGCCGTGCTGACCTTCGAGCCGCATCCGCGCGAATTCTTCCGGCCCGGACGACCCGCCGTTCCGGCTTACCCTGCTGGCCGAGAAGGCGACCGCCCTCGCCGACCTCCACGTCGCCTGGCTGTTCGTGCTGCGCTTCGGCCATGCTTTCAGCCAGTTATCGGCCGAGCACTTCACCAGCGCCGTGCTGCATGAGCGGCTGGGCGCCCGCCATCTGATCTGCGGCGCCGATTTCGCCTTCGGCCATCGGCGCGGCGGCGATGTGGCGTTCCTCTCCGCGCGGGCCGAGGCGATGGGCATCGGCCTCTCGATCGCCCCCGCCTTCAGCGATGTCGAGCGGCCCGATTTCCTCGACCCGCATCCGGCGCCTGTTGCAGGACGGCTACCCCGAGCGCGCCAACGGCCTGCTCGGCCGCCCTTGGACCATCCGAGGGATCGTCGCCCATGGCGACAAGCGCGGGCGCACGATCGGCTTTCCGACGGCGAATCTGCCGCTCGGCCGCCATCTGGAGCCGGCGCGCGGCGTCTATGCCGTGACGGTCGGATTGGCGGATGGGACGGAACGCAGGGGTGTGGCCAATATCGGCTACCGCCCGACCGTCACCGACACGATGGAAAGCCGGCTGGAGGTCCATATTTTCGATTTCGATGGCGATTTGTACGATACGGAACTCGCCGTTTCGCTGCGAAACTTCATTCGCACGGAGCAGAAATTCCCGAGCTTCGACGCCCTTCGCGCGCAGATCACGGCCGATGCCGTGGCCGCGCGCGCGCTTCTTGGCGGCATCGTTTTGTAACCAATACCCTTGTTTCGGACACTCTTCGACCAAACCTTTGCTACAGCGCGCGCCAAGATTTGGCCGCACACAACGGAGGTTTCATCATGTCGAAGGCAAACCTGCTTCGCCTCGGCGCCGGCGTGTTGATCGCGCTTTCGCTCGGCGGCTGCTATTACCCCTACCACGGCCATCCGGGATATTATGGCGGCGGATATTACGCCCATCCGGCCTATGGCTACTGGCGTTAAAGCTTGTGACGAGGGCGGTATCCTCACCAACCGGGCTTTAACGGCGGCCGGTTGGTGAGGATGCGCGCTTCATAACGCTTTGGAATCGCCAGAAGATTGATTGCGTAAAGATAGGCTTGATAGCCGGCCGAGGTGAGCGCTTCCAGCAGCCGGTCGCGATCCACCTTCAGATGTTCGACCAGAAGAATGGGGCCGCAGCGGGCGATCGTGGCCTGCGCACCGGCGAGCACCTCCAACTCCATGCCCTCCGCGTCAATCTTGATCACGTGAACCTCGGCGAGATCGAGATCATCCAGTGTCGAGACCCTCACATATTCGGCATTCGCGGGATCGCTCACTCTCTTTTGATGCAGCGCCTCCCTCTGCCGTTCACCGAATTCGACGCTGCCGAAGTTCATCGGCTTGAAATAGTCGTATTGCGGTGCGGCGATTTTCCCGGGCGCGGCGCCCACGGCCTCATTCATGCAAAAAACATTCGTGATAGCGTTGAGCGCCAGCGATCCGCAGATCATCTGAAACAACAGCCGCTGCGGCTCATAGGAATAGACACGCCCGCGCGCCCCCAGATGCCGCGCGATGCCGAGTGTGTGCGTGCCGATATTGGCACCGACATCGATGAAGACGCCGCAGGGCGCCGCGATGATATCAAAGAGCCTCGATATCATCTCGATTTCATGATGATCATGAGCGCGGCATGTCTTGATGAGCGCGTTGGTCTGGTTGATGTCATGCCGGTTGACCAGCATCTGCCCGTAGATCGTGGGCACCAGGATCGTATAGGGGGTCAGCGGCCCATCCGTGGCGGTCGCGCTCCTATCGCCGCCAGGGCGTGGCGGCGCAGCCGATGGTTTCAAGCAGCTTCCCCCGCCAGACGATGCCAGGACCGGCGCCCAGTCGAGCAGCACATCCTGACCAGGCGGCGGGGCGCCATGGCCAGAAGGTGGCGCGCGAAGCGCAGATGTTAAATCTGGTCGCCATGCCCATCCTCCCCCAGCAGGACGATGGTCCGGCCGTGCAGCGCCTCGCCCTGCCACTCCACCCGGCCGGGCGGGCAGGGCTTCCGGTAGCCATTGGCGGCCGGCTGCTGGAGCGCCGGATTGGTGCCCAGCCGCTGATGCAGCAGGGCCATGGCGAGGAGCACATCCTTTTCCGCAGGCGCCAGCTTGGCGGCGGACGAACCGCCTGCCGGCAAGCCTTCCGGCACCGGAAGAAAAAGCGAAGGCCCCATGCTGCCCAAACCCATCTCTCATACCGGCGCAACATTGTGGCTGAGGAAGCGCTAACAATGGATTGTCGGTTCGCAACCGAATTCCGGTTAGGCGAGCGCCTGCCAAAGCGCCTGCCCGGTAACACCATTGGCCGGCAGGCCGTGTGCTGCCTGAAAGTGGCGCAGCGCCGTCTCGGTTCCCGGCCCGAAACTGCCGTCCCGCGCCACCGGATAGCCCAGGGCCGCCAGTTCCTGCTGCAGCCGCGCCACCTCCGCGCCCACAGCGCCCCGGTAGAGCACCGGCATACTGACTCCGGGCGAGGCCGCCTCCCGCGCGGCCAAAGGTGCGACCATCGCCTTTGCGCGGGTGAGATAGGCCCGGCGGCTGTCGAGACCGTTGAGACCGCCATTGACCAGCCGCGTAACGGCATAGAGATCATCCGCGTCGCAGGCGGGGTTGATCCTGACCCGGGTCCAGAAGCTGCACGAGACGAGAAGGTAGGTGATGGGATCGTTCACCGCGAGCGGACGATTGACGAGATCAATGCCAAGTTCCTTGCCCACCACGGCGTAGTTCATGCGCCCGGTGAGCTGGATCAGCCCACGCCCCTTGTAGCGCGGACCGTCTCCGGCCTCGACATTGCCGAGGTCGCGGCGCCCTTCATAGGCGCGGCCGTCGGCGTATTCCTCGGTCGTGCAGAAACCATCCAACTCATGGGCGATCTGGGCGAGAAAATGCGCGATGCGCAGCGGCGTATCGATCGCGTATTGGGCGAGTGTCGGCGCCAAGGCCGGCCCCATTTCGGAGATGATGGCCGCCTGGCGATCGGCCCGCTTGCCGCTCTCGCCGGGGGCCAATGCCTTCAGTGTCGTCTCGTTGATTGGGAGCATCGCCGCACCTCATGGTTACGTTAGATTTACTAACATAATTTAAATCGGTTTTGCAACGTGCTATTGCCGTTCAGACTAACGAAATACCGGCTCGTCGAAGGCCCGCAGCTTGCGCGAGTGCAAGGTGTGAAGCTGGTCGCGCAACAGGTCGATCGTCTGCAGCCCGATCGCCAGATGCTCCCCCACCGCGCGCTGGTAGAAGGCCGTGGCGGCACCCGGGAGCTTGATCTCCCCATGCAGCGGCTTGTCCGACACGCAGAGGAGCGTGCCGTATGGCACGCGCAGCCGATAGCCCTGGGCGGCCAGGGTGCCGCTTTCCATATCCACCGCGATCGCGCGGCTGAGGTTGATGCGCCGCCGCTCCTGCGACCAGCGCAATTCCCAGTTCCTGTCGTCATAGGTGACGACCGTGCCGGTACGAAGACGACGCTTCAGCGCATCGCCACGATCCCCGGTCACGAGCGCTGCTGCCTCCTGCAAGGCAAGCTGAACCTCGGCCAGCGCCGGCACCGGCACTTCCGGCGGCAGCAGATCGTCGAGTATTCGATCACGGCGCAGATAGCCATGCGCCAGCACGTAGTCCCCGATGACCTGGCTCTGCCGCAACCCGCCGCAATGGCCGATCATCAGCCAGCAATTAGGGCGCAGCACCGCGAGATGGTCGGTGATATTCTTCGCGTTGGACGGGCCGACCCCGATATTGACGATGGTGATGCCGTGCCCGTCATCACGCTCCAGATTGTAGGCCGGCATCTGGAAGCTCTGCCACGGCGCGGAGGCGACGATGCCCGCCACGGCCGCAGGGTCAGTCTCGCGCGTCACGGTGCGGCCGCCGGGCAGGTGTAGCGCCAGATAGCGGGAGCCAGGGCGCGCAAGCTCCTCCAGCGCGAAGCGGATGAAACCATCGACATAGCGCTGGTAGTTGGTGAGCAGAATCCAAGGCTGAATCCGGCGCCAGCTGCCGCCCGTGTAATGGGCGAGGCGCTTGAGCGAGAAATCGGTCCGCACCGCGTCGAACAGCGCGAGCGGGCGCGGCTTGCCCGGATCGAAGATCCAAAGCCCGTCCGCCACCTCATCCCCCACTGAAGAGAGTCGGGGGGTCGGAAAGAGCCGGGCCAGATCCTCGACCTGGACAGCCCCATGCACGAACTCATCCCCGACCTCGGTGACGTAGGGATAGGGAATCTCAAGGTCGCTGACATGCACGGAAAGCGTGGCGCCGAATTCGCTCACCAGGGGCTCCAGCTGCTCAAGCAGGTAGGAGCGGAAAAAGCCGGGCTGCGTGATGGTGGTGGAGTAGACGCCTGGGTCCTGAAGCTTGGCCCAGGCGCGGGTGGTGTGGCGAACCTTGGTGGTCGGGTGCCAGGCCACATCCAGCCGCGGATAGCGAAAATGCCGACGCTCCGCCGCCGTCGGGCCGATGCCCGTCTGGGCGTAACGGCTCAACGCCTCCCGCAAGGCACCGCAGGCGCGCTCATAGCCGAATTCGAGACGCGCCACGACCTGTTCCGGAGACAAGTCCTGTGTCGGGGTGAGATCGTCCATAGCCACTCTCCACGAAGCAATCGTGTCATCCTGGGTTAGCTGCAAAGATGGGTGCGCGCCACCCTGCCGGCTATGCCCTCTCTCCTGAATGGGGCGCGGCGGCGATAGTCGTATCGACGCCGGAATTCAGGCATGGTCTGCTAACGTCGGAGAATCGCCAGGGTGACAATGAAACAGACCGTGACCGCCAAGCTCTCCGTCGCCATGCTGGGGGCCGTGGCACTCGGGGCCACCAGTTGCGCGACGCATGTGCAAAACACCGGCACCTACGTGCCGCCCGCACAATATACCGGCCATCAGATACCCCGCCCGAGGGAAGTCCTGGTCTATGGCTTTACGATCGACCCGAACACCATCCAGCTCGATGCCGGCGTGAGGGCAAGGCTGGAAGCGCTGAACGGGGCGCCCGACCCGCAGGCGGAGCGCGCGCACCTGGCCTATCAGGTCACCAGCACCATCTCCGAGACGCTCGTGGACGCGATCAACCGCATGGGCCTCCCGGCAATCGCCGTGGCCCCGGATGCCGCGCCCGCGCCCGGCGATGTTCTCATTCAAGGCCAGATCGTCCGCGTGACCGCCGGCAACTCGACCCGCCGCGCCATCATCGGCTTCGGCGCCGGCGAGAGCGAGGTCTTCGCCGATGTGCAGGTGCTGCGCGCCGGGCCGGGCGGCTATACGGAGCCCCTGCAAAGCTATGACGCGAATGCCAATAGCGGGCGAACCCCCGGCCTCGGCCTTGGCGTCGCGAGTGCCGCCGCCGGCCATGTCGCCCTGGCGGTCGCGGGCTCCGTCGCCGGGACCGCTGCCCGGCAGCGCACCGGCCTCGCCAAGGACGCGGAGGATCTGGCGACGAAGGTGGCGACGAATGTCGGTGACTACTTCGCCGGCCAGGGCTGGATCGCGCCGAATTAGACGCCGCGCCGCCGCGCCGGCGGCCTCTGGAGCCCGATCGCTCGGGGTGGAATCGCCATGCGATCCACCCCGAGCGTGAATCGGTCTCCCAACAGCATCTAGAGCGTGATTCAGACCTACAGTGCTTCCACCTTTAATTATCACGCTCTAGATTTTTGTGCGGGAGCGCAAATGTTCCGATGAGGTGACATAACCCGCCGGGAGATCGCAGCCGATGAGCGCCCATGGATGAACTGATCGAGTTCCTGATCAGGGTTAAGCCCGATACCGAACTCAGTCTTGGCCTCGTCATCGCCGTGATCGCGACGCTGCATGTGCTGCAAACCAAGCGGGAGGTCGCGGCCGCCGCGGCCTGGATCGGCCTGGTCTGGTTCGCGCCCTTTTTCGGCGGCCTCGCTTATTTCGTACTCGGCGTGAACCGGGTGAAGCGGCGCGCCCGGCGCCTGCGCGCACCCTCCGCCCGGCATGGGCACCGCGCCCTGGAACGAGCCGAACTGGCCGAGGAGGACAACCACCTGGCGCCCTTGCGGCGCGGCATTCGCCGCATCACGGCGCGGCATACCGAGCCGGGCAATTCGGTGCGCATCCTGTCCAACGGCGACGAGGCCTATCCTGAGATGCTGGCCGCGATTGAGGCCGCCGAGCGCAGCATCGGCCTATCCAGCTACATCATGCGGGCGGACAAGATCGGCGGCCGCTTCATCGATGCTTTGCAGGCGGCCCAGAAGCGCGGCGTGCAGGTCCGCGTGATCGTCGACGGTATCGGCAGCGGCTGGCTGCTCTCCCGCGCCTATCACAAGCTGCGGGCGGCGCGCGTGCCGGTCGGCCGCTTCATGCATTCGTACATGCCCTGGCGGATGCCGTTCCTGAATCTGCGCACCCATAAGAAGATCCTCGTGGTCGACGGGCGGATCTGCTTCACGGGCGGCATCAACATCGCCGACCAGAACCTCGTCGCGACCCATCCGCGTGACCCCGTGCAGGATACGCATTTCCGGATCGAAGGGCCGGTCGTGGCACAGCTCGCCTTCGCCTTCGGGCGGGATTGGGCTTTCGTCGCGGATGAGGAGCTGGGCGGCGAAACCTGGTATCCGCCGCTGGACCCGGTGGGCTCCTCCGTCGCGCGGGTCGTCACTGCCGGGCCGGATGAAGATTTGGAGAAGGTGGAGTTCGCGGTGCTGCAGGCGATTGCCTGCTCCCGCGACAGCATCCGCATCATGACGCCCTATTTCCTGCCCGACGAACGGCTGACGACGGCGCTCTCCCTCGCCGCGATGCGCGGGGTGGACGTGCAGATCGTCATCCCGGAGAAGGGCAACCACCGGCTGCTGGATTGGGCGGTGCGCGCCAATGTCTCGCCCCTGCTGCGGGACGGCGTGCGTATCTGGCGTTGTCCCCCGCCCTTCCGGCATTCCAAGGTGATGGTGGTGGACGGCTCCTGGTCGCTGATCGGCAGCAGCAACTGGGATATGCGGAGCTTCCGCCTCAACTTCGAGCTATGCGTTGAAGTCTATGACCCGAAGCTGTCGGCGCTGCTGGAGGCGCTGGTGAAAGCGAACCAGTCACAGCGTCTGGAACTCAAGGAGATCAACGCCCGCAGCCTGCCTGTCCGCATCCGCGATGCGGGGGCAAGGCTGCTGCTGCCGTATCTGTAAGGCGTGATGACCGGAGGCGGCGGCGCCCCCAGGGTCGCCGCGCGCTTTAGAGCGGTATCGGTTCGCTTTCGCTCACGATTCCGCTCTATGCTCTTGATTGAGAACGCAAATCTTCGGATCAGGTGATTCCACCTGATCCGATATTGCTCTAGGCGGCGCGGCGGGTGAAGGCGCCGGGCACTTCCGCGATCGCATGATCGACGAGGCTGGCATCCTCGGCGGCGGACAAACCCTCCCGCAGGGCTTGGGCGGTCGCCGCGATCGCGACATCGACCGCAGAGGCACGAACCTCGGCGATGGCCGAGGCCTGAGCAGACTGAATCCGCTCATCCACCATCCGCTCGCGGGCGCGGGCGCGCATTTCAGCCTCCGCCGCAAGTTCTCGGGCCATGCGAACAGCCTCCTCATGGGCGCGGGCCAGGATATCCTTGGCTTCGGCCAAGGCCTCCGCCCGCTTCTTCCGGGCATCGGCCAGCATCGCCTCAGCCTCCGCCTTGAGCTGCGCCGCCTCGTCAAGGGACTGCCGCACCGCCGCTCCCCGATTGTCGAGCATCCGGCCGAGCGGAGCCGCGATCTTGGCACCAAAAGCCACGACGAAGATGAGAACGGCGATGAGAACCCAGAAGGCCCCATGGACCCAGGGTGCGGAGGTCAGCGCTTCGTATTCCATCGGGCGATCTCCTGCTCTACGCCAAGCCGCGCGCGGCCAGGGCTTGCTCGATTCCGTGGCCGAGCGGGCCCTGATCGGCGGTCTTCCCGGTCAGGCGACTGACCAGCAACCCCGCCGTCTCCGTTGCGATCGGGCGGATCGCCTTCATCGCCTCGGCCCTGGCCGCCGCGATGTCGGCCTCGGCCCGCTCCAACTGCTCGTCGAGCTTCCGGGCCAAAGCCTCGGCCTGACGTGCGGCGTCAGCCTTCGCCGCCTCGGTCGCCTTGTTCACATCCGCCGTCGCCTCATCACGCGCGGCTTTGATGGCCGCGTGCAATTCGGCGATGGCCATATCGGCCTCGGCCTTCGCGCCGTGGGCCGCATCCAGATCGGCCTGGATACGCTGGGCGCGATCGGCCAGAACCACGCCCACGCCGGGCAAGGCCCATTTGGCGAGGATGAAGTACAGCACGACCAGGATGATGACGAGCCAGACCACCTGAGCGAGATTCAGCGGGTTGCTGAAATCCATCTGCGGCATGTTCGACGCCGCATGGGCGGCGCCAGGCAGGGTCAGCGACGCGAAGGCCGCTGCGCAGATGAGCGAGACGGTGGCGAGAAGGCGGCGCATGATCGGATTCAGGGCCTGTCGGATCAGGTGAAGAGGATGACGAGCGCGATGACGAGCGCGTAGAGCGCCACGGCTTCCGTCAGCGCGAAGCCCAGCAGCACGTCGCGGAACATGCGGTCGCGGGCGGCCGGGTTGCGGCCGACGGCGGAGACGAAGGCGCCGAAGAGATTGCCGATACCGACACCGGCGCCGGCCACGCCGATGGTGGCCAGGCCCGCGCCGATGTCCTTGGCGAGAAGCGGAGCAGAAAGATCCATAATCCGTTGTCCTTTCAGGAAAGTCAGGTCAGTGCATATGCACGGCGTCGTGCAGATACAGACAGGTCAACACGGCGAAGACGTAGGCCTGCAAACAGGCCACCAGCAGTTCCAGCGCGATCAGCGCCACATTCAGCCCAAGCGGAATGATCGAGGCGACCGCGCCGAAAACCCCAAGGCTCGCCGTCAGCAAAATCATGAAACCCGCGAACACTTCGAGCATCACATGCCCGGCCGTCATGTTGGCGAATAGTCGAACCGAGAGCGATACGGGCCGCGACAGGTAGGAAATGATTTCGATCGGCACCAGCAGCGGCAGCAGCCAGCCGGGCACGCCGTCGGGCACGAAGAATTTCAGAAAGCGGAAGCCGTGGACATAGAAGCCCACGCCCGTCGTGAACAGGAACACGAACAGAGCCATCGTGAGCGTAACGACGATGCCGCTCGTATAGGCGAAGAAGTAGGGAAACAGGCCGAGCAGGTTGCCGAGCAGGATGAAAATAAAGATCGTGAACACGAGCGGAAAGAATTTCCGCCCTTCCTCGCCGATGTTGTCCAGACACATGCCGTAGACGAACTCGTACAGCGATTCCACCAGGGATTGCAGCCGGCCCGGCACCACGGCGCGGGTCCGCATGCCGACCGAGAACAGCGCGATGACGATCACGACCGCGACCAGCATCATCTCGTTCGAGTTCGTGAAATTGACAGCGTGCCCGATCGCCCCAAGGCCCGTGGTCAGTCGGAACTGGCTCAGCGCGTCGATCGTTGGTGCAGCCATGAACGTTTCCCAGTAGCCGTATTGGTCGCCGTGTCAGCCTCTGTGCTCCGGCCCCATGGCCCGAAACACGTTACGCAATCCCGCCGCCGCGCCCAACGGCACGAAGGCAATCATCAACCACGGTCGCGTATGGAAGAGCCGGTCGAGACCCCAACCGATCACCACAGCGATCACAAGCGCCGCCACCATTTCCACCCCAAGGCGCATGGCCAGGCGCATCGCGCTGCTATCCGTAGCCGTCTCGGCCTTCGCCTCGGGAGGCGGCCGATCGAGCCCGGCGCTGTCGCGCGCCTTTGCCAAGCGTTCCTCGAAAGACTGGCCCTCGCGGTCGCCGCTCATTCAACTGCCCCTCAACCGAAACAAGACGTGAAACATTCCGGCCGCCTGGGCAACCGTCTGCTACCGACCACCCCCCTTGGTGTCAAGGAAGCAGCGGCCGGAGAATGCGCTTCTTTCAAGCCTTTGAAGCCATGTGTGGCTTTTCGGAAAGGCGCGGGCGGCACGCCGGGGCGGAATGGGCGTCCGGCCTCGCCATTCCACCCCCTATCCGCCGCGATAGGTGCTGTAGCCGAAGGGCGAGAGGATCAGCGGAATATGATAATGGCCGCCATCCTCCGTCAGGCGAAAGCGGATCGCGATCACGTCGTAAAAGCCGGGGGCGCCAAACCGCGCCTGATAGGCACCGGCGGCGAAGAGGAATTCGTGAATACCGGCGCGCAGAATGATGCCCGCCCCGAGTGCCCAGCGCCCGGCGCCATCGGTCTCGCCAACGGCGAGCGTGACGCGCTCGCCCGTCGCCTCGATCCGGACCAGCGAGAAACCAAGCGCCGACCCCGCCTCACCCCGCGCGGTGTCGAGCACATGCACGCTGAGGCTGAGCGCGCCACCGCCGGCCATCACGCTGCCTCACCCGCCTTCGATCAAGGCATCAAGCCGGAAGCCGGCGATCTTCAGAACTTCCGCGAGCGCGGTCTGCCGCTCGGCGTCCGCGCTCGATTCGAACCGGTGGGTGAGCGCCGCGAGAATGGCGGCGCGATCCCGCTGCCCCTTAACCGCGATGATGAAGGGAAACCCGAACCGCTTCTGGTAGGCGAGATTCATCGCCGCGAAGGCGGCCTCCTCATCGCCGTCCATCCGGTCAAGGCCGAGGGCCGCCTGCTCCTCCCGCGAGGACGGGGTGACCTCGCCACGCTTCGCGGCCTGTCCGCCGAGCATGGGATGCGCGCGCAGAAGGGCAAGCTGATCCTCCTCCGGCGCCACTGCGAGCGCCTTCGCCATGGCCCCCAGCAAAGCCGGCCGGGTCGTGAACGGGCGTTCGAGCGCGGCCTTCGCGGCGACCCAGGGCGTGTGCTCGAACACGCCGGCGAAGAGGTTCGCGAATTCCGCCGCCGTCATTTCGTTAATGACCCAGAGTGGCTTTTTGCCAGGTGGCGCCTCAGCCTGTGTCATTTGCTCTCCCCCGCATCTTTTGTCGAAACCCAGGACTTCTTTTGTCGAAATTCATAGCAACAGCGAAATATCGCCTTGACGGTGCTATCCTTGCCTTATGAAATAGGTCAGACCATTGACACCCCAAAAGCCCCTGTTCCAAAAAAGGGGACGCGCGCCGGTCGGGCGCGACTGTGCCCCGGGCCAAGCCAGGGTACCACAATTAATGCGCTGCGGGCGGCGTTCCGAGAGGACCCACCCGTTTTGGGGAGCTTACGATGAGTGACGATCAAGACCGCATGACGGTTGAGCCCACCGACACAGTGAGCCCGGAGACGCGCAGCGCCCTTCAGCGCCGCGGATTGCTGACCGGCGCCGTTGCCGGCGGCGCGGCCGCCATGCTGGCCGGCCTCGCGACCCAGGCCCGCGCCGCCGCCAGTTCCTTTCCGGACCATCCGAGCTGGCACTTCGTCTTCATCAACCATGTGACGACGAACCCCTTCTTCGTGCCGACCCAATACGGCATCGCCGATGCCTGCAAGCTGCTCGGCTGCAGCTATCAGTGGACCGGGTCCGAGACCAGCGACGCGGCCCAGATGGTGAACTCCTTCAACGCAGCCATCGCCGCGAAGGCCGACGGCATCGCTTGCTGCCTGGTGGACCCCAAGGCCTTCAATGAGCCGACCGACCGTGCGCTCGACGCCGGCATCCCTGTCTTCGCCTATAATGCCGACGTGCCGCTCGGCAGCCCGAACCGGCGCCTGGCCTATATCGGCCAGGATCTTTACAAGGCCGGCTATCTCATGGGCCTGCGCATCGCGGATGAAGTTGCTTCCGGCAATGTCGCGCTGTTCATCGCCACGCCGGGCCAGCTCAACATCCAGCCCCGTTTCGACGGCGCCAAGGATGCGATCGCGAAATCCGGCAAGTCGATCACGATCGAGGAAGTGGCCAGCGGCCCGACGCTGAACGAGGAAATCGGCAAGGTGCAGGCCTATTATCTTGGCCATCAGGACGTGAAGGGCATGTATGCGGTCGACGGCGGCACCACCATGGGCGTCACCCTGGCGATGAAGCAGTATGGCCTGCCGGCGAAGGGCATTCATGGCGGCGGCTTCGACCTCCTCCCGAAGACGCTGGAGAACATCAGCGAAGGCTTCGGTGACTTCACCATCGACCAGCAGCCCTATCTCCAGGGCTTCTATACGGTGCTGGAGATGTTCATGTTCAAGGCCTCGGGCGGGCTGGTCGGCCCTGCCGACATCAACACCGGCCTGAAGTTCGTGACCAAGGGCACGGTCGCGCCCTACCTCGCCACCAAGACCCGGTACGAGGGTAATTCCGGCACGCCGCAGATCGTGCCCTCCACCGGCGCGATCTGACCCGACCGCCTGTGCCACGGCGGGCGCCACCCGGCGCCCGCCGCTTTTGGGGTTTGGCCCCTCTCTCAGTGACTGGAACGCCCGTGAGCGCACATACTCAGAAGCCAGCGCAGGCCGAACCAGGGGCCAAACCGCGCCCCCATATCGGCAAACGTGGCCTGCACGGTTTCCTCCGCATCCGCGAAGCCAGCATCCTCGTCGTCGCGATTCTGCTGATCATCTATTTCGAGAGTTCCAACGCCAATTTCCTGACGCGCGCCAATCTGCAGACGCTGTCGCAGTTCATCTCGGCACCGGTCATCATCGCCTGCGGCGAGATCATGCTGCTGATCTGCGGGGAGATCGACCTCTCGGCCGGCATGGTCTTCGCGCTCGCGCCCTTCATCATGTATTTCGCGCATGACGCCGGAATACCGCTCATCATCTCCTTCCTCCTCGCGCTGATCGGCTGCGGCGCCATCGGGTTTTTCAACGGCTTCGTCTCGGTCAAGCTGCGGGTGCCGTCCTTCGTCACGACGCTCGGCACGATGTTCCTCATCAACGGCTTCACGCTGACCGTCTCGGCCGGCTTCCCGGTCGATACCCCGACCAACGGGCTCTTCACCTGGCTGATGGGCAATAGCGGCTTTCAGGAAATCACCTGGGCCGTCATCCTTGTGCTGCTCATGCACGGCATGCTCCGCAACACGCGCTGGGGGCTGCATACGATCGCCGTTGGCGGCAACCTCATCGGCTCAGCCGAATCCGGCATCAACGTCACGCGCATCAAGATCGGCAATTTCGTGATCACCGGCGCGCTGGCGGGCCTGGCCGGTATATTGGAGGCGTCGCGCATCGGCTCGACCGATCCGCTCGCGGGCGGATCGCCCATGATGTTCCTGGCCGTGGCGGCGGCCGTCATCGGCGGCACCTCGCTGATGGGCGGGTCGGGCACGATCATCGGCGGTCTCTTCGGCGGCCTGGTGCTGGGCGTGCTGCAAGATGGCTTCACCATCGACGGCATCAACGCCTTCACCTTCAACATCATCATCGGCGCCGCGATCCTGCTCGCGATGGTCTTCAACATCCATTTCGCCCGGCTGCGCAACAAGGGGAAGCTTAAATGAGCCAGGTTCAGGCGGCCCCCATGCCGATGGCCACCACCGGCGGGCAGGAGGTTCTGCGGGCCGAGAACATCGTCAAGCGCTTCGGCGCGGTGACGGCCTTGAACGGCGTCTCCCTCCGCCTCAACAGAGGCGAGATGCTCGGAATCCTGGGCGATAACGGCGCCGGCAAGTCGACGCTGATCAAGATCCTCACCGGCTTCCAGGCGCCGACCAGCGGCACCCTGACGATCAACGGGGAGACCGTGGCGCTGAAATCGGTGGACCATGCGCGCGCGCTCGGCATCGAATGCGTCTATCAGGATCTGGCGCTCGTTCCCGGCCTGTCGATCTACCACAACATGTTCCTCAACCGGGAACCGCTGCGGGCGGGCCCGCTTCGCCTGCTCGACAACGGGGCGATGCGGCGCCGGGCGCAGGAGGCGCTTGAGGATATCGGCGTCAATATCCCGAACGTGAACGAAGAAGTGGCGATGCTGTCGGGCGGCCAGCGCCAGGCGGTCGCGATCGCGCGGGCGGTCTATTCGCAGGCGAAGATCCTGCTGCTCGATGAGCCGCTGGCGGCCATGGGTGCCCGCGAATCCGGATTGATCCTCGACCTTATCGACCGGCTGAAGAAGCGCGGGGACCTCTCCCTCATCATGATCGCGCATAATTATGCCCAGACCCTGGAGGTCGCCGACCGCATCATGATGTTCCAGCATGGCGAGGTGACGTTCGAGCGCGCCTCGGCCGAGACCTCGGTGCCGGAACTGCTGGAGGTGGTGAAGCAGAACTACAAGGTCATTCGCGGCGCGCACTAGAGCGTTTCCTATTCGCTTACGCTCACAGTCACCGCTCTAGCTCTTTGTTTTTACGAGCATCTTCACCCGATCAGATGATTCCATATGATCGGGATCTGCTCTAGAGCGTGATGACCGAGGGTGGAAATACCCGTAGGTCTGATTCACTTTCTGACTTCGGGCCGGCGGCTATCCCGGCCGACGAGAACGCAACCCAGGCCGGGGGGCTTGTCGGGTTACAGGACCGTGCCAGTCCTGTATAAAGCCGCCTTCCTTACCTCAAGAGCAGGCTGATATCTGATGTTCATCGAGACCGAGGGCACGCCAAACCCAGCGACGCTGAAGTTCCTGCCGGGGCGCGATGTGATGGGAAGCTCCACCGCGGATTTCGCATCGGCCGAGGCGGCTGACCGCAGCCCGCTCGCGAGCGCCCTGTTCGCACTTCCCGGCGTCTCCCGCGTGTTCCTGGGCGCCGACTTCATTACCGTGACCAAGACGGAAGACGAGGATTGGCAAGGGCTTAAGGCCCAGGTGCTGGGCACGCTCGTCGAGCATTTCGTCTCCGGTCGCCCGGCGGTGGACACCGCGGCCGTGGCGGCGGAGGAGGACGTATCACCGGAAGACCAGGAGATCGTCGATCAGATCAAGGAGTTGCTGGATACGCGGGTCCGCCCCGCGGTCGCCAGCGACGGCGGCGACATCGTCTTCCACGGCTATCGTGATGGTGTCGTGAAGCTGCATATGCAGGGCGCCTGTAGCGGCTGCCCCTCTTCCCGCGCCACGCTGAAGCACGGCATCGAGAATATGCTGCGGCATTACGTGCCGGAAGTTGTCTCGGTCGAGCAGGTCGAGCTGTAAGCTCACGGCTACCGCTCATAAAAAAAGGCCCGCGCGGGGTTCCGCGCGGGCCTTTTTCGTTCAGCCGTTCCCCGGCCTACTGAAACGCCAGCGTGTCGCAGGCCGGCATCGGGGGCACTTTCGCCTTGTGCTTCAGCGGCGCCGCACTATCCATGCAATCCTCAATCGTCGCCACAGCCTCCACCGGCGCATGGGGCGGCCGGTCATAAAGCCGCATCGTGATCAGTTCGCCCTCATGCACCACGGCCACCGGCTTGCCGAGCGGCTGGATGATCCGCGCGAAGTCCGGCAGCGGCGTCCGGTCCGCCTGGCCGACCCGGCCGAACATGACCCAGACCCGGCCGCCGCTCTGCAGGTGCTGGGCCGCCTCGAAGATGTCGATCGTCCAGTTGGAGGCCGGGATGACCTCGCCGTGGCGGCTGAGGAAGAAGTTCATCATGCGGACGGGCAGATCGTCGGGGGTGAGGACGATATCCCCAGGGCGCATCATCTTGACCAGGGTGGTGGCGGCCAGATCCCAGCGCGGCTTGGTCTCGGCCCGGTAGTAGGGGGCGAGGTTGAAGGTCGCCAGGATCACCATCGCGATGGCGGCGCCCGTCTGCCAGCGGCGCGGCAGCTGGTTGACCCCGAGCCCCACGAAGATCAGGAAGGGCACCGAGCACCACAGCAGGTAGCGCGGCATCCAGAGCGGCTTGACGATAGAGATGAGCAGGATCAGCAGCGGCGGGACGGTCGCGACGATGGTCAGCGCCAGAAGCAGGCTGCGAGACCGCGCCTCGCCCTGAACGGAAGAAACGCCCTCCCGCCGCCAGGAGCGCAGCCGCGCGATACCCAGGATGGCGAAGACGATGACAAGCGCGCCGAAGCCGGGGATGGCGGCCGGGAAAAGGTGGAAGTTGATCAACCGCGAGACGCGCATCAGATAGAGCGAGCCGAGCACCGAGACGAAGCTGTGCATCGTGATGGCCGGCACCCAGTTGGTCGCATTCGTCATCTTGCCGCCGGTCAACACATCCATCGCGCCGAACCATGGGAGCGTGAAGAGCAGCACAATTCCCTGTGCCGCCAGCCAGCGCTTCAGGAAGCGGCCGCGATCGATGGTCCGGTCCGTCAGGATCGCGACCGCCGCGATATTCGCGGAAATGAGCCAGAAGAAGGCCGTGCTGAGGACATTGAGCGCGCCCACGGTGCCGAGGGTGTAGATCACCCAAGGGGCGAAGCGGGCGCCCGGGCTACGCCATGGCAGGCTGGCGCCGCGCGGATCACGCGCGAGTTCGACGAGCCCCAGCAACCCGATCGCCATCATGAGGATGACGAAGGTGTAGGACCGTGCTTCCTGGCCGTATTGAACCTGAAGCGGCGACAAGGCGAGCAGAAGTCCCGCCACCAGCCCTGCCCGCCAGCCGCCCAGCGTGCGGCCGATCAGGAAGAGCACGCCGCAGGAGATCGCGCCGAAGAAGGCGGAGGGCAGGCGCAGCACGGCCTCATTCGTACCGTAATGGCCGACGAGTGCCGCGATCGCGAAGTAGGACGGCAGGTGGTGGTTGGCCAGCGAGTCCGCCACCATGTCCCAGAACGGCAGGCTGGAACGAGTGACCGTTGTCACCTCATCGAGCCAGAACGGCATATTGTCGATGCCGTAGAGGCGGGCGGCGAAGCCGATAAGGCAGACCGCTGAGAACAGAGCCACAGCCATCCGCGTGGAAGGCTGCGCGGCCAGCCAGGCCTGCGCCCGGCCGAAGAAACGGGGTGCGAGAGCAGGGCGGGGCGATACGGTGGACATGTTATCTCCAGTCAAGCATCGCGAAGGTTACAATCTCAGTCTGGTCCGCGAATGGGGCGGATTTGCAGCCGCTCCGTAAGCGAACGTTAAGATCTTTCACCGGCTGCGCGCCATTCATGCCTCCGGCCATACTGCCTCCGGCCATCCCGCTCTAACGCCGGGCGCCGAGATCGCCCAAGAAACGATCACGCCAGGCCGAGAGGCTATTGCGGCGCAACACAGCCATCATCTCCGTATGCCTCTCCCGCCGCTCGGCGAGCGGCATGGACAGCGCCCTCTCCAACGCAGCCGCGATCTCATCCGGATCGTGCGGATTGACGAGCAGGGCCGCCTTCAGCTCACAGGCGGCGCCGGCGAATTGCGACAAAACGAGGACACCCGGGTCGATGGGGTCTTGGGCGGCCACATATTCCTTGGCGACCAGATTCATGCCGTCCCGCATCGGCGTCACGAGGCCGACATCGGCCAGCGCGTACATCGGCATCAGGGCCTGCCTCGGGAAGCCCTTGTTGAGGTAACGCAACGGCGTCCAATCCAGCTCGGCGAAGCGGCCGTTGATGCGGCCGGCCTCGCCTTCCAGCTCCAGCCGGATCTCGCGATAGGTCTCGACATCGCTGCGCGACGGCGGCGCGATTTGCAGGAACGTGACAGAACCGCGCCGCCGGTCATTTTGCTCAAGGAATCGCTCGATAGGCGAGGAACCGCTCGGCGAGGCCCTTCGAGTAGTCCAGCCGGTCGACGCTGATGATGAGCCGGCTGTCGCCGATCGAGCGGCGCAGCCGGGCCATCTGCCGGCCCATCGGCCGGTGGCTCCGCCTGGCGGCGGATCTCATCCGACCTGCACGCCGATGGGGTAGACGCCGGTGCGAACGACGCGGCCGAAGGCGACCAAGGCGCGGCCGGGCAGAAGATGCCCATCGGCCTCCCGCAGCACGTAATCCTCGAAAGCGCGGCGGTCGGCCTCGGTCTGAAACCCGATCAAGTCATATTGGCAAATCGCGCGGACGAGTTCGGCATGGACCGGGATGGTCATGAAGACCGCCGCCGCCGGAAACGGCGTGTGCAGGAAAATGCCGAGGCGGTTGGTGACCCCGGCCTCCCGCAAGGACGCAGCCATGCACGAGCAGGTGGTAGTCATGCGCCCAGATCGACATCCTCCGGCTCCAGCTTGGCGGCGACGGCGGCGGCGAAGAGCGCGTTGACGCGGCGGTAGCCGGCATAATCCGCGCGCGAGAAGCGGGCGAGCGCCGAGCGGTAATGCAGCACCGGCCAGAGAGCCGAGTTGGAAAAGCCCCGGTAATACTCGGCGTAATCCGCCCGGGCGAGATCGAGCATCTGGAGCTGGATGCGGCCTTTCTGGCGCTCGGCCTGGATCTCGGCTCGCCCCGTCCACAATCTCTCCGCTCCAGCCGACCCAGAGGCCGCCCTTCTCATGCAGCGCATCGAGCACACCGGCCGCGAGGCCGCCGGCCGTGGGTTGCCCCTCCTCGATCGGCGCCACGCGGTTGGAGACGACGATGAGGCGACCCGCTTCCGCCGGGGCGCTGGTGGTTCCGGCGGCGGCGGCGGCGCTGCCGCGCAGTTCCGACAAGGCTCGACCGAAAATCGTCTCGTCCATCGCCGTTCTTCCCTCGTGGAGGTCTTGAGAGGCTTAAGCCGCGCGCGACATCGGAATGACGTTCTGCCGCAACAGCAGGTCCCGGTAGGGACCCGGCCGGGCTGAAAGCTCGGCCGGCGATCCGTCATCGATGACGGCACCCTGTTCCATCACCACGATGCGGTCGAAGTTCCGCAGCGTGGAAAGGCGATGGGCGATGGCGATCACGGTACGCCCTTCCATCAGGGTATCGAGCGCGCTCTGGATCGCCTGCTCCGATTCCGTGTCGAGCGCCGAGGTCGCCTCATCCAGCAGCAGGATCGGCGCGTTCTTCAGGATGGCGCGGGCGATCGCGAGGCGCTGGCGCTGGCCGCCCGAGAGCTTCATGCCGCGATCGCCGACGATCGTGTCAAACCCCTCGGGCAGCGCCTCGATGAACTCGCGGCAACGGGCCAGTTCGGCGGCTTCCAGCACCTCGGCCGTCGTGGCGTTCGGCCGGGCGTAGCGGATGTTCTCCAGCACCGAGCGGTGGAAGAGCGAGATGTCCTGCGGCACCACGGCCATGCCCTGGCGCAGGCTTTCCTGCGTCACGCGGCCGATATCCTGGCCGTCGATCAGGATGCGGCCCGCGCTCGGATCGTAAAAGCGCTGCACCAGGCTCAGCATGGTGGATTTGCCCGCGCCCGAGGCGCCGACGAGGCCGACGCGCTGGCCCGGCTTGATGTGCAGGTTGACGCTCTTCAGAATCTCGGGGCGGCCGGGATAGGAGAAGCGGACATCGTCGAAGGTGACGCCCCCGGCGGTCAGCAGCAACGGCCGTGCCTGCGGCGCATCCGGCAGCGCATGGGGCAGCAGCAGCGTGGCCGTCGCCTCCTCAAGCCGCGCGACATGCTGGGTGAGATCGACCAGCGCCACCGCGAGATCGCGGGTGCCGTGCAGGATGGTGAAGCAGAGCGAGCCCACGAGCACGATGTCACCGGCGGTCGCGTGACCCTGGCCCCAGAGAATGACGGCCCAGGCCATGACGCCGGCGGAGAAGACAGCGGTGACGACTGCATGCAGCAGGCGCAGCTTCTCAAGATATTTGAGGCTGGTATGGCGGGCGTGCATCTCCTCGCCGATCGTATCGGCGATCCGCTTCGACTCGCGGAAGGTCGCCCCGAAGGCGCGAACAACGCCGATATTGCCGATGACATCGACCAATTCGCCATCGACGCGCGCCGCCGAGCCGGCATAGGTGCGGTGAAGCGGGCCGCCGCGGCGGGCGAGCATGAAGATGACGAAGGCGAGCGCGGCGCTGATCCCGAACATGGTCCCGGCCATCACCGGGCTGACCGACGTTACCAGCACGATGGAGAAGATGACCGCCACGACAGGCGGCAGAATGTTCCAGGCGAGCGTGTTCTCGGTCGTGAAGATGGCGTTGGCCGTCGCCGTCACCCGGCCGGCGAGCGTGCCGGGCAGCCGGTCGGCGAAGTAGCTCGGCGCATGGCCGGCAAGATGGTTGAAGAGGTCGCGCCGCACATCGCCCGTCACGCGGACGAAGAGGCTCGCGGCAATCCAGCCGCCGACACGCCACATCAGATTATCGGCCGCGATCAGCACGGCAAGCACGGCGAAAGCGATCCAGACACCACGGACCGCGGCCGGGCCATGCCCGTGGGAGATGGCATCGACGAGATCGCGCAAGCCGTATTGCGTCAGCACCGAGCAGAGCACGGCAACCAGCACCGAGGCGAGAACCGCCCCATGCGCCCAACGGTGGCGCGCGGCGAAGTGGAGAAGAAACCGGATGGGCCTGCCGCGCAGCGACAACATATCTGCCGTCTTTCGCGCCGACGGCGCCTGCGCGCCTTCGCCCGCTTCCGGACGCTCGACGGCAGAATGATCGAAACCGTGCATTCCCGACACCCTCATTTCAGGGGACCAATCAACATTCGGTCAAAGACCGGCGGTTGGTCCCGCATCGTCTCGCAAGTCGCGTTCAGAATGCCAAGTTGGTGCGGTGCGCGGCGGCGCGGCATCAACTGGCCTTGAGGGAGCAATAGAATTAGATCATAGCGGAAATAGGGCGCGTTTCGCCCAAGTGCCTATATTTCAAGGCTTTAGCGCCGAGATTTCGCCACATTCGCTACCGATGCTTAAGGCTGTCACAGGCCCCGTTAAGGTTCCGTCTGAGCCCGATCGTCTATCTTACGAAAAGCTATCGATTAACGCCGCGGCGCTCTGCCTTAGCATGGACAGCGCCGGTCCCCAGGAGAGTGTCTCGATGCGTATTGCCCAGGTCTCCCCACTCTATGAAGCTGTGCCGCCACGGCTCTATGGCGGGACGGAGCGCGTGGTTTCCTTCCTGACGGAGGAGCTGGTGGCGATGGGCCACGAGGTCACGCTCTTCGCCAGTGGCGACAGCCGCACCACCGCCCGGCTGGAGCCGATGTGCGATGAGGCGCTGCGGCTTGACCCCAATATCCGGGACCGGATGGCGCCGCATATGAAGATGATGGAAGCCATCCGCGACCGCGTGGATGAGTTCGACGTCATCCACTTTCACAATGACTACCTGCCCTTCTCGCTGTTTTCCCGCCAGCCGACACCCTTTGTCACCACCATCCACGGGCGCCTCGACCTGCCGGAATTCGTCGATATCTACGGGGCTTTCCCGAAGGTTCCGCTGGTCTCCATTTCGGACAGCCAGCGCGCGCCGGTGCCGAACCTGAACTGGGTGCGCACGGTGCATCACGGGCTGCCGCTGCACGCGCTGACACCGCGCCCCGTCGCCCAGGAGTATCTGGCGGTGCTCGGCCGTGTCTCGCCCGAGAAAGGCGTGGACAAGGCAATTCACATCGCCGGCAAGGCGGGGATGCGGCTGAAGATCGCGGCCAAGGTCGATACCGCTGACGAGGAGTATTTCCAGGCCGTGATCAAGCCGCTGCTGAAGCAGCCGCATGTCGAGTTCATCGGCGAGATCAATGAAATGCAGAAGCCGGATTTCCTCTCCGGCGCCCATGCCCTGCTCTTCCCGATCGATTGGCCCGAGCCCTTCGGCCTCGTCATGATCGAAGCCATGGCTTCCGGCACTCCCATCATCACGTTCGAGCGCGGCTCCGTGCCGGAGGTGGTCGAGGACGGGCTGACCGGCTTCATCACGCGGGATGAGGCGGACGCGGTGCGCGCGGTGCGCCGCCTGGGTGAGCTGGACCGGGGGAAGGTGCGCGCGCGGTTCGAGCAGCGCTTCAGCGCGCGGCGGATGGCAGAGGACTATCTCTCCCTCTACGAGGAGATGGTCGAGCGGCCGCGCACCGCCCAGCTTCGGGTTATCGCCGGATAAGATAGCGTCTCACCCGCGCGCCTATCTCAGCGGCGGCCAGCACGGGCCGCCGCTTTTCTATATGAGAACGCCATGGCCACAATCCCGATCACCGCCGGCCTGTCGATCGATGAGCGCGCGCTGGATATCCGCTTCGTCCATGCCTCGGGCCCTGGCGGCCAGAATGTCAACAAGGTCTCGACCGCCGTCGAATTGCGGTTCGATACCCGTGCCTGGGAGGCGATGCCGGAGGGCATGGCCGCGCGCCTCGCCGCGCGCGCGGGGCAGCGTATGACGCAGGACGGGGTGATCGTGATCTTCGCCCAAAGCTTCCGCAGCCAGGGGCGCAACCGCGAGGATGCGATCGAGCGGCTGGTCGCCCTGCTGGCGGAAGCGGCGGTCGTGCCGCGAAAGCGGCGGCCAACCCGGCCGAGCCTCGGCGCCAAGCAGCGGCGGCTGGAGAGTAAGGTGCTTCGCGGCAGCGTCAAACGGCTGCGCGGCAAGCCGGTGGAGGGTTAGGCCGGATCAGGCCCCGGCCCAGATGCCGCCGATCCAGGTGCCCTGGACCGCCAATGCCTCCGTGAGCAGCACCATATCCGCCCGCAGGCCGGGCGCGATGCGCCCACGATCGGCGAGCCGCATGAAATCCGCCGGATAGGTCGAGGCCATGCGGAGCGCGCGTTCGGCCGAAACCCCCAGCATCTGCACGCTGTTCCGAACCGCCGCCGCCATGTCGAGATCGGCGCCCGCCAGCGTGCCGTCCTCCCGCTCCAGCCGGCCATGGCGGCGCAGGATTTTGGCCCCGTAGAGCGAGAAGCTGTCATCCGCCGTGCCCAGAACCGGCATGGCATCCGTCACCAGCAGCATTCGTGCCGAAGGCCGCGCCGCAAGGGCCAGCCGCAGTGAGACCGGGTGGACATGGACCCCATCCACAATCAGCCCGCACCAGGCCGTGCCATCGGCCAAGGCCGCGCCGACCGGCCCCGGTTCCCGCCCCACAAGCGGCGGCATCGCGTTGAAAAGATGGGTGAAGCCACGCAGGCCATGTAACAGGCTGTCGGCCACGCGCTCGGCGCTGGCGGCGGTATGGCCGGCACTCATCACCACGCCGGCGGTGGCCATCTCATCCAGAAACGCCGTCTCCACCTCTTCCGGCGCCAGGGTGACAAGCAACGGGACCGTGCCGGCGAGCGCCGCGAGCCAAGCCGCATCGGCAGGCCGCATCGCCCGGATCAAGCCGGGGCTGTGTACCCCCGGCCGTTTCGGGCTGATGAACGGCCCCTCCAGATGCACGCCGAGGACACCGCTATCGGGGATGAGGGAGGCCGCGCGGGCGGCCTCGGCGCCTTGGCGCATGACGTCGGGCCGGTCGGTGATCACGGTAGGGAGCAGAGAGGTGGTGCCGAATCGGCGATGCGCCGCCGCGATCGCGCATGCGGCCTCGACCGTCGGCGTCTCATTGAACAGGATGCCGCCACCGCCATTGACCTGAACGTCAATGAAGCCCGGGGCGAGAATCGCCCCCTCCGGCAGCCGCTCCTCCACCGCATCCGGCGCACTGGCCGTGGCCCCGGGAAGGATGTCGAGAATCAGCCCGTTCTCGATCAGGACAGCGGCATCGTCCTGCACACCCGTCTCGGTCAGCACGCGCGCGCCGTGCAGGAGCAGGCGGCGGGTCATTGGATCAGCGTCTCGGCATCTGCGGACATGGAACAGCCGGCCCTTGTTGCCCGCCTATCGATAGCACAAAGAAAAGCGCCCCCGGCCGAAACCGAGAGCGCTTCCAGAAGCCGATGAGCCGCGGTCTGCCTGCTTTTGAGCAGGCAGACCATCGGGCGAGGAATTAGCCGCCAAAGAGGGAGTGCGTGAACGAGCCTTCGACGGTGATGGTCGTGCCGTCGGTCAGCGTGATCTTGTCGATGCCAACACCATTGGACTCGGCGAAGTTCTCGCTCGAGATGGCATTTGTGCCGTAGCCCTGGAACGCGAAGTTGTCGGTCGAGTTGAAGCCAGTGATCAACTCTGTGCCGCCCGCATGACCTTTGACGAAGCCGAAGACGTCGTTGTTGCTGTTGGAAGCGTTGATGGTGGACTGGCCACCGCCACCGATGACGCTCTCCGCCGAGCCACCGAGAACCGCGGACAGAACGCCGGAGTTCGGGCCAGGCAGCGGGCTCGTGGCGATTTGGTTGCCATTACCCGTGAGGTCAACGGTGGTCACGCCGCTGTTGCCTGCAACCGCCTCGCTGCCGGAGCCGCCGACCGTGAAGGCCGCGCCGCCGGTGCCGCCGATCAGGGTGCTGTTGCCGCCGGAGGACACGCCCGTGATAAGGCCCGCGCCGCCCGTGATGGAGCTATGCGCGCCGGTGGAGGTGAACGTCGTGTTCCCCGAGCTGCCGCCGAAGACGGTCACGGCCGCCGCGGAGGTGATCGTATCATTGGGGGCCGCGAAGACGGTCGAAGAGTTGAGCAGCGTGATGTTGTTGCTGCCGGTCGAGGTATCGGCAACCGCATCCGCCGACAGGGTGTAGGTGCCGCCCGAGGCCGACACCGCCACTGCGCCCGGAATGGTGGAATTGCCCGGCCCGACCGGCGTGACTGGAGTGCCGCTGGTGAACACCGACGCAAAAACCGCGCCGCCTGCCCCGGTGAAATTATTAGGTACGCTACCGCCGCTAACCGTCGTCCCGCTCATCGTCATTCTCTCCGAATAAACATCTTGGCCAGGCGGTGCCGCCCACCGAATGCCGTCCCGCTGCTTAAGCGGACGTTAACCTTAAGAAAGTTTCTAACGGGCCCGATGGTGCACAGCAACAGGATTCTGAGCTTTTTTTCCGCTTCGGAAAGATTTCTTCAACTTGCAGCTTTTTCGCCATTGAGGCCGCCGGGACGGGGTTCATTCGCCTCGTGATCCTGAAATTCGCTCGGAGCGACCCGCAAGCGCCGGTGAATTTCGGAGAAATCAGGCCAGTCTGTTATCTCCTCCACTCATAAGGAATGACCCTGGGGGAAACGCGCATGTATCTTGGTATCGACCTCGGCACCTCCGGCATTAAGGCCGTGTTAGTCGATGAGACGGAGATCCTGCGCGCCAGCCACACCGAAGCGCTGGATATCTCCCGCCCCCATCCGGGGTGGAGCGAGCAGGCGCCCGAGGACTGGTGGCAGGCCACGCTCCGCGCGCTCGATGCCATTTCGGCGAGCCATCCCGCCGAAATGGCGGCGGTCAGGGGCATCGGGCTTTCAGGCCAGATGCACGGTGCCGTGCTCCTCGATGCCAGCGGCGCGCCCCTCCGGCCCGCGATTCTTTGGAACGATACGAGATCGGAACTGGAATGCCGGGAGCTGGAGGCGAGCTTCCCCGCTCTCCGCCAGATTGCCGGCAACCCCGCGATGCCCGGCTTCACCGCGCCCAAGCTGCTCTGGCTGCGCAAGCATGAGCCTGACTGTTTCGCGCGCGCCCGCACCGTTCTGCTACCGAAAGCCTACCTGCGCTTCCGGCTGACCGGCGCGTTCATCGAGGAAATGTCGGATGCGTCCGGCACGCTCTGGCTGGATGTCGGCGCCCGCGCATGGTCCGAGGCCGCACTGGCCGCCACCGGGCTCACCCTCGCGCAGATGCCCCAGCTCGTCGAAGGTAGCGCACCTGCCGGCCAACTCACGGATGATCTGCGCCGGCGCTGGGGCCTGGCCAAGGCGCCGGTACTGGCCGGCGGCGCGGGCGACAATGCCGCCGGCGCCGTCGGGCTGGGGGCGATTCGCCCCGGCAGCGCCTTCGTGTCGCTCGGCACATCGGGCGTGCTCTGGGCGACCACCGATCGTTTCCGCCCGAATCCCGATGCGACCGTCCATGCCTTCTGCCACGCCCTGCCGGGGCTCTGGCATCAGATGGGTGTCACGCTGTCGGCCGCCGCCTGCCTCGCCTGGTGGAGCGGGGTCGCGCAGGAGAAAGAGCCGTCGCTGCTCCAAGCGCTGCCAGAGGTGCCTGTTGGCCCATCCGCCGCGACCTTCCTGCCCTACCTCTCCGGCGAGCGGACGCCCCATAATGACGGCGCGATCCGTGGAGCTTTCATCGGCCTCTCGGCGGATACCAGCCGCGCGGCCCTGACCCAGGCGGTGCTCGAAGGGGTCGCCTTCTCCTTCCGGGACTGCCTGGACGCGCTACGCTCGGCCGGCACGGTCATCACCGAAGCCGATGTCATCGGCGGCGGGTCGCGCAGCGGCACCTGGATCACGATTCTCGCCTCGGTCCTCGGTATCACGCTGCACCGGCTCGCCGATGGCGAGCATGGCGGGGCCTTCGGCGCCGCGCGCCTTGGGCGTCTGGCGGCGACGGGCGAGGACCCGGCCGCGCTCTGCACACCGCCGCGCCGGCTGGCTGCCATCGCGCCCGTTCCCGCACTGCAACAGGCCTATGAAGCGCGGCTGACCCAGTATCGTGCGCTCTACCCCGCGCTTAAAGCGGCATCGTGAACCCGCCTGTGGCCGAAGGGCCACATCGGCGCGGTCTTGCCCGGAGAAGGCCGTTCCGGATCACTTGAATTGGCCGGCGCGACCCCATGTTCGATAACAGAGCCCATCGACCGCAGGCCGGGCGATGGCGCCATCACAGGGGGAACGCGCTTATGTCTATCATTGGCTGGATCGTGCTGGGCCTGATCGCCGGCTTCATCGCGAGCAAGATCGTCAACCGCGCCGGCGAGGGCTTCATCATGGATATCATCCTCGGCATCGTCGGCGCCGTGGTCGGCGGCTTCATCTTTAATCAGTTCGGCGCGGCCGGGGTCACTGGCTTCAATCTCTACAGCATGATCGTCGCGGTCATCGGCGCCATCATCCTGCTGGTCATCTATCACGCCATTTTCGGCCGCCGCTCCGCGCTCTAGAGTTTGACGCCCGGGCTCCGCCGCATGAAAGGCCGCGCCGGCAACGGCGCGGCTTTTTTTTGGGGCCTTCGGCGCCGCACGCTGACGTGAAGGCCGCGACCCCTTCACCCCCTTTTGCAGCCCCTGGCGCGCTCCAACCTATTTTTCAGAGGGCGCGCAGGCCATCTGCGGGAGACCTCTCATAAAGGAGAGACGTTATGGATAAGGATCGTACCGCCGGTGTCGGCCACCAGGTCAAAGGCGCCGTGAAGGAAGCCGCAGGCAAGGTAACGGGCGACAAGAAACTCGAAGCCGAAGGCAAGGGTGAGAAGGTGGCCGGCAAGGTCCAGAATGCCGTCGGCGGGGCCAAGGATAGCGTCCGCGACGCGCTGAAATAGCCTGCCACGTTTGACTATGAATAGAAGGCCGGCCGGGGTGAGAATCCTGGCCGGATTTTCTTTTGATAGACCAACCGCGTGCGGCGGCCGGTCACGCCGCCAGCACGCCCTGATCCGGCAGGGTGCCCTGGACGAGCGCATGGATGAACCCCAACTTGTCGATCACCGCCGGGCTGAGAATGAAGGGATAGAGGTCGGCGATCCCCATGCTGCGGTTGAGGCTGTTGACCGCGAAGGTCAGTGGCAGCCAGTCCTCGATCAAGCCCTCGATCTGCCCTGCGCCATAGGGGTTGAGGGTGATGTCGGCATGCAGATCGGGCGCGTCGATCTTCCCGGGATGCACGCCCAGCCGGAAGGCCGCCGCCGTCTCCAGCGTGTCGACGATGTGCAGGTAGTGGGCCCAGGTCTCGGCGAAATCCTCCCAAGGATGCATGGTCGCATATTGGGAGATGTAATTCTCCTGCCAGTTGCTTGGCGCGCCGTTCTGGTAGTGACGCTGGAGAGCCTCGGCGTAATCCTCCCGCTCATCGCCGAACACCGCGCGGCACTGGTCGAGCCTGCCGCCGTCCCTCACCAGCAGATCCCAGTAGAAATGCCCGATCTCGTGCCGGAAATGGCCGAGCAGGGTGCGGTAGGGTTCGTGCATCTGAGCGCGCAGCTTCTCCCGCGCCGCATCATCCGCTTCCCGAAGGTTGAGTGTGATGATCCCGTCATCATGGCCCGTCATGATGCGAGGGGCGCCGGGCTGCCGCGCCTCGGCCAGAAAGTCGAAGACGAGGCCATGGCCGGGACGTTCGCTGTTCGTGGGCAACGGCAGCCTGAGCTTGATGAGCTGATAGAACAGCCGATGCTTGGCATATTCGAGCCTGCGCCAGCGGAGAAGGTTTTCGCCTTCTGACAGGTCGGGGATGGTGCGGTTGTGGCGGCAGGCCAGACAAAACTCGCCGGCATTGTCCGCCGGGATGAGCCAGTTGCAAACGCCCTGCCCGGCATTGGCGCAGAAGCGATAGGCCCGGTCGGGCTCGGCGATCGGGCGCCAGACCTGGCCATCGGCCCCTATCGCATGAAGCCGGACGGCGACCGGCTCGAAACCGAGGGTCGAGCCGCAGGACTCGCAAAGGGTATTCTCGAAATACAGCAACTGGCTGCATTTCTGGCATTGGAAGAGTTGCATTCGCTGTCCGCGCCTCTCGGTAGGCTATGGCTGGATGATTTAGGGGCGGAATGGACCGGCAAAAGGCGGACGGTCCGACAAAATCGCGGGATGGGTCACGGCCCTTGGTGGGATGGTGCGAGAGGGGGGATTCGAACCCCCATGGCTTGCGCCGGTCGATTTTGAGCCGACTGCGTCTACCGTTCCGCCACTCTCGCGCCTGGACGCGGTCTCTAGCACGGCATTCGGCCAGGGAGAAGGCAGCGCGCGGGCAGGATGGAGAGCTGCTTGAGGGGCTTGGATGGCATGGGTTGGCGGCGTTGCATGGGCGTTACACCTCCGCTATAGGGTGCGCCGCCCGCCGGTCCCGGATAGCTCAGCGGTAGAGCTAGCGACTGTTAATCGCTCGGTCGTAGGTTCGAATCCTACTCCGGGAGCCAGGGGCTTCAATGACTTAGCGCCGATTTTACCTCTCCGGCAGGGACGCTCCCGAACTCGGGGCAGCGTTCGGGGCAGCGAGACGCTAAACTCGCTCGTCTTGGCGCGCCTTTTTTTTGTAAGTGACATATTGGCAACCCGCCGTCACAATCTAGTTCGCGGCCTCCCACCGGATTGACGCTAGGCTCGCTTCGCCCCACCCTGTGTCAGGCGGATGACAGCCCGTCTCCAAACTAGAAGGCGAGTATGAGCCGCCCGACGCATCCGGATAAGGATATTGAATTAGCTGTCGCCTATGCTGAGTTTAATGGATGGGAGTATGTGCCCTCTAACGGACACGCCTGGGGGAGACTCTTCTGCAAGTATTCCGCACGCGGCGGGTGTATCCTGTCGGTCTGGTCGACGCCCAAGGACCCCTTTAACCATGCGCGTCAAGTCCGCCGACGTGTTGATAGCTGCCCGCATTAAGGGAGCGTGTCGTGGATAGGTTCTCTTTCACACTGCAGGTTGAGGGGCTTGACCCGCGGAGGGATGACTACGAAGACCGCCTGTATCAGGCTGGGTGCAGCGATGCGCTCGTGGCTGTTATAGAGAACACGCTCTTCGTTGATTTTGACCGTGAGGCGCCCTCCTACGAGAAGGCACTCTCATCAGCAAAAAATGATGTCGAAAGGGCCGGCGGATCAGTCGTGCAGGCCCTCCCCTTGATGGGACTGTAGGCCGCGACCTCTCTGGCGGCCGTCAGCCGAAGGATCGAGGCATCAACGCCGCCGTCCGCGAGGGTGGAGTTTCAATCGTCGCATCGTGCGGCGATTGAAACTTGCTTGAGCCTCGCGCCCGCGCGCGGAATGCGGGGGTCTCCGGAGTTAGGTGACGCGCGGTTACCTAATTCCGGAGAGGTGCTGGCGGAAGTCGAAGGGAGGCGGCGACAACAAGTCAGATCACCGGTCACAAGATGTTACCGGTGATTCTGTACCGTTCAGGATAGCGAACGGCGGGGCGGGAGTCTCCTGCCCCGCCACGCTCTCCGCACCTCAGTTGGCTTCGACCCTCAGCGATTTGCCGTCATCTACCCAAATCAGAAAATGCTTCTCCTCCGGCGGGCATTTGTCAGCGGTTGCCTCAATGACTAGTTTAAGTGGAGCGGATGCGGTAGGCGGCGCGATGTCAGTGGGGCGTTCTCCCCAACCCGGCGACACTGGACATGAAAGTCGAATAAAGGTTGCTGTGGAGCCCTCGATTTTGTCGAAATAGGTTGCAAAGTAGACATTGGCTGGCTCGCCTCGTTGAAGGGTCGAGCCAGGTTTCAAGATCCTGAACGACCTATCGGGGAGTGGTGGTGAACTGCTTTTTATTCGCACCGTCACACTCGTTAGAAACCCATTTCCGCTGTTTCTAAGTCTGACAACTCCTTCGTAGCGATAGGTTCCATTCGCGAGCATAGACTTCTTAACAAAGCCGCCCTCATGCCCGAATTCAAAAGTCAAAGGCTGTGGTGCGGTATTGTCGGCGCTCCCGGCGTTCTCTTCTTCTAGCGTCGCAATCCGAGCGACTTGCTCCTGGTGGATCCAAAAGGGTGCGAAGAAGAGTTTTGCAATCACGGCCGCAAACAAGAGGGTGGCGGCAGACCACCAGCTTTCAATGCTCGATAGAAGCGTCGAGTTTGGAGTGTGTCGCGTTATAAACCCGACAACCATGACCAACACAAAAAAGGCGCCTTGCGCCCAATCCAATGACTGCGAGCGCGCGCGGCGCAGTATGAGGCGCGCGTAGCGAATGAAATCGAGTATGCTTCCTACCGAAGCGTTGGCGCGCCGAATGGTGCTCACGATGCTCGTCTCAACCTCACCCCCGGCCCGCCGCCGTTCTCGGCGATGAATTCCACGCCGGCCGCTTCCAGGGCGGCACGAATGGCGGCGACTGTTGTCCCGCGCGGGCTTGTGTTGCCGAGCTCGAAGTCCGCCACCGTGCGGACCGGCACACCGCCCACTTCAGCTAATTTCTCTCTCGACCAGCTTATCAGTCCCCGCGCCGCTCGGCTTTGCGCTGGCGTAATCGCATCTTTCATGCGAAATTCCTATTGACCATATCGCATGTTTTATGCGGAATAGGGCGCCCTGGGAAGGGGCAACCGGCCGAGCAGGGAGCGCCAACTCCGCCGCCCGGCCTGACCACCACCGCTCTTTTGGGAGAACGGCTATGGCTGAACACGCCAATACCACATCTAGGGCACGACCGCTGCCCATCACCCCAATCGACCTCGACGCTCACCCCGATGGCTTGCTGCTGCGGCTCTGCGCTTGTCTGGGCCGGATGCGCACGGCGATCGAGGACCTGGAGGCGGCCATCGCGCGCACCCCGGCCCTGACCATTGATGGGCGGCGGATGAAGGAACTCAGCCTATGAGCCGTCGTAAGAGTGTGACCCGCTCCGATGCCGCCGAGTCCCCGCAAGGCGAGCAGAGGATACTCCCGCCGCTACCGCCGCGACCGGCTCCCAAGCCGACCGCAGAAGACTTGGCGTTGCGGAAGCGGATTATGCAGAACATCAAGGAGCTGCACGCGACCGTCACCGAAACGAACCTTTTGCGCGTGAAGCGACTGGTGGAGATGGCCCTTCGCGGCCAGGCGCCGGAAGAATTAGTGCACCATTTCAGTTTGATCGGCAGGGACTATTACAAGCTTGCCGACTACGGGCCGCAGAAGCCCAACCTCCGGGTTATAGAAGGAGGGCCAAATTAATGGCCCGGAATTCGGTTTCGCGTCGTGACGCCGCCGCCGGCGGTCTTGCGATGCTGGTCCTGGCCGCAGCGGCGGCCGGGCAGACGAAAGCCGCCGAACTGGACGGCGAGCTGCTGGCGCTGTGCCGGGAGTTCGGGGAGCGCAACGCCCGCAGTGAGGAGCTGAACCGCTTCGAGGAGTTGTTTCCCAGCAGCCACCCGCAGAGTGTCGCGGCCTGGCTGGAGATAGGCGCGCTCGTCGAGCGCGGCTGGGAGATCCGCGACCGGGTGGCGACCCTTCAGGCTCGCACGCCCGAGGGGCTTCTGGCGAAGGCGCGCGTTGCCCTCTGGGAGACGTGTGACGGCGCCCCGGAGGACGGGCCCTCCGAGGGCAGCGGCAGCCAGGTCGCGTGGTCTCTCGCGCGTGATGTGCTGGGGAGGGCGGGCTGATGGTCATCGCACCCAATCCAGACGCCGATCTGATCCGGATCTGCGCCGAGCACATCGGGAACCACGCCTCGTTCAACGCCAGAGCGGGCGAAGTGCCCATCGAGGAAGATCCCCGGTGGGATGCCTATATGCGCACCCTTGATACGATGTGCGATTCCGAGCCGAAGACGCTGGCGGGAATAATAGCGAAAGCGCGGGCCGCCAAGGTCGAGGCCACCCACCCGAATGGCGATGAAGTGCCCGACGATGAGATCCCGCTGATCTGGTCTATCGTGAAGGACGTCATGCGCCTCGGCGAAGAGCCGAACCCCGACGCCGAGCTTATGGCCGCCTGCGATCAATACCTGAGCATCCAACGCGCGTTCGCCGCTGCCTACGATGCGTTGGGGGCTGACATAGACAACGATGACCCGGCCTGGGTGCTTTTGGACCCCGCGTCGGAGCTGGAAGAAAAGATCGTAGCTCTTCGCGCCCAAACAGCAGAGGGGCATTTCGCTCGTGCGCGATGCGAGGCTTTCTTCTACCTGCCCAAGCATAGGGGTTGCCAGGACGATCCGGAGGCTGGTCGGGAAGATCGGTGGCGCGCCGCCAACCTGCGGGACGTGGTTCGGCTGGAGCAGGAGCGCGTGGGATGCGCTCCCGCCAAGGGTCTCAACAATCCTTAGGCCGTCCCCCTCGCGCGCGGGGGGGGGGGTGAGCCGAGACCGGAGAGGTCAAGGATAACAATGTTATACTTGACCTACCCAAAGGACGCGCGGGATGGGGGTTAGGTAACTCGATGTTACCCAATTCCTTGGGGTCTTGCGCCTCGCGCGCACGCGCGGGGTGGGGGGGCGTCTCGGCGATGTGTTTTCAAAGCCGATCGCTTTGCGCCTCGCGGGCGGCTATGGGCGATCCGGATATAAAGACGACAAATTGTCGTCTCTAAACGCCTCGCGCGCGCTGCGCCTCGGTGCGGTCAATGCCGAGTTCACGGACGGCTGCGTTGATGCCGCCTTGGGGTCTGTGTCCAACTGGGCCTTTCGGCGCATCTTGCGCCACCTTCTTATCATCCGTCAGCCTAACCCATTCCGCGATGTGGTCGGCGTTCTCCTGCACTGGGATAGCGCGTCACGGTGGCGCGCTATCCGATGGCGCCCCTGAACCGTGAGTGCTGCGGACAGGGAAGGTTACACCCTGCGCCCGCCGCAACTCGGGCCGGCGACTTACATGACCAGTGGCGCCGCCGCAGCCGGTGGAGACTGCCAAGCTCGCGTTACTGGCGTGTTTCCGGCTCGCCTGGTCTCCGGAGGTTTCGCGCAGCCGCTGCGCAGAACCCATGCGGTCTAGCCGAGCGCTCCGCTCACGGCTGCATCCCCTGGCCAACCGAGCTGGCCTGCACCTTCGGCGCCCCGGACTGAGCGAACAGGTCACCATTGGTCGTCACGCTAGTCTTGGTGCCCGGCGGCGCGCCAGACAGCCTGATCTGAGCGTCAAGCTTGCCGCTGACGGTATGCGTCACGGCGTCGGAGGCGCCCGAACCGCCCTGGATGCCCGGCTGCGACGGGCCGGTCTCAATCGTGTCGGCAAGGCGCCCGAGCCGCTGAATCTCCTGGCCCATCACCGTCGCTGACCTCTGCATGCCGCCCGTTATGCTGGGGCCAGACGCGGGGCGGCTGGCGCCAGGATTCAACGGATACCATTTGCCGTCGAGGCCGGACTGGTACATCCCGGCGTGGCTGGCTGAGCTGGAGTCAGATGTCGGCGGATACCAAAGGCCACCGTCCGGGGCCAACTGCGTCTGTCCAGGGTGCGGCAGGCGTGGGCCGGCAGAGGCAGGCGGCTTCGGGAGGCCGGACGAAGAGGAAGGCAGGCCAGCAGACGATGGCAGGCCGTTGTACCAGGCATTCGCGTAAAGTGACCGGCGCCCGATGCCGTTAGGACCGCCAAGATCAGCGGGCATCTCGTACCCGCCCTCAAACAGGGCGGCCGACTGCGACGGGCTCAGCTTACCGCTCATCAGGCCCTTCAGGACTGGAGCATATTGGGGCTGGTTCAGCTCCTGCCACATGAACTGCGCCTGCTGCTTGGCGGTCGAGCCGTGGATGTCGTTCCCCATGACGCTTTTGAATTGGGCCTGGCGATCGGGTGACCATTGGGCCAGGCCGTAACCCGGTCCGCCAACCTGCTGGCGGGTCGGGTCCGCTGCGCTTTCGGCGATCACGTTTCCGACGATGCCGGCGATGCTGGCATCCGGCATTCCGTGAGCCTTCATGACGGCGCGGAGCGTGTCGGCGGTCGCCTTGACGCCGGCGGGCGTCTGCTTGCCCATATCCTGATTGGTCATATCGTAGTTGTCGGTCGCGCTCGTCGAGGCATGCTGGACCATGTCGATGATGCCCGCGACCGATGCCGCGGTCGCGGCAACTGGCGTCGCGGCGTCGACCACCGAGCCGAGACCCAGCAGCCGCATCACCCATGCTGCCGGCCTCAGGGCGCCTAGAGATAGAATACCGACACCGACCTTCGTGAAGGAATCGGCGAGACCCTTGTTGTTTTCGATCCAATTCGACGTCGCCGTCAGCATCTTCGTCGTGGTGCCTGACCACTCATCCTCGATGCGATTCGTGATGCCGGCGAAGTCTTGGCCGAAGCGGGTCCAGGCGGCATTGGCGGCGACGGCATCCTGAACCATTTTCGGCGTCAATCCAGCGCCGGTGCTCTGGGCCGCCGCCATCGTCTTATCGGTACTGACGAAACAGCGGCATCAGCTCGTCGCCGCTGCCACCCAAGATCGTGTCGGCCAGGGTGGACTGGAGGTTTGGATCTTTGATTCCAGCCAGCCCGTGCGCAACCTGCGGCATGATCTGCGCCGCCGTAAGGAGCTGCCCGTTTGAATTCCGCAGCGCTATGTGAAGTTTGTTGAAGGCGGCAATGGCCTGCGGATTCTTCCCAGTCGCGGCACTGAAGATGGCGTCGCTGAGGCCCGTCATGCCTGCGGTAGCGACCTGCGCGGATGCTCCGGTGAGTTGCGCTGCAACCTGGAACTGGCTCAACTTGCTGGCGCTGACGCCGGCCCGCTGCGAAGAATTGTTAAGCGAATTGCCGAAGCTTGCCCATTCTCGGGCCAGGGCGCCGAGGCCCGCGACGCTGGCCGCGCTGGTGATGACACCTAGCGGGCCCATGACGCGGCCCATGTTCTCGAAGGCGGCTAGGCTTTCGCGGGCAACGCCGCGCATGCCCTTGGAGAGCCTTTCGGCCTCGCCCGACCGGCCGAGGGTCAGGATACCCTTAGCCGCCTTGCGCGAACTCGACTGCAACGAGTCGATTTGCTTCCGAGCCTCGGGGATTCGGCTTAGCGCCTCATCATCGAAGCCGATCTTGACCTGGATGTTTGAGCCAGAGCCTGACATCGTTTTTTCCTACTGGCCGATCGTATCGGGAAGCGCCGCGCCGCCGCCGCCGATCGGGGGAGGACCGTCGTCCGGATCCCAAAAAAAGCCCGCGTTGAGCAGCACTGGCTCCGGCGTAAACGCTTCTTTCGGCATCAGGACCAACTCGGCGTGCGTTCCATCGTCATCTCGGTGATAGGTGACCTCTCCGATGATCCACGGCTTCTTCGGCGTCAGTTTCAGGGCAGGCAGGTTGATCGGCGCAAAAGCATTCGGCGCCCAAAGCGCTCCGGCCTGATCGCGCCACGAGTCGCAGACCAGGCGAACGGCCTGCGATCGGCCGATGCGACGATTTACTTCCCAGCTTGTTCGCTGCTGTAAGAACTGTTGAGAGACCGCGAATTGCTCGCTGACAACGATAAGCTGGCGAAACCTAGGAACCCCCTTGTCGAAAGCCGGCGCATAGGTGACGCCGCCCTGCCCCTGGCTGCCGAACATGTTGAACGACATCAGGACCGGCAGGTATTTCTGATACCTCTGGTCCATCGAGAACGACACGTCGGCCAACTCGACGTTCACGCCCTGCTGGAAACCGGACGCCATTGTTGAGGTTCCGACATTGGCCAGGATCAGGTTGCCGTCGGGCCCGTCATAGGCGAGCACCCCGGCGTAGCGGGCGACGCGCTCGATGATCTCGTAAGGTGTCTCGGTTAGGATAGCGGAGAAGGTGAGCGGCCCGCCGCCGATCGCCGATACGGGCACGTTGTTCCCGGTCAGGCTGGAGACCGTGATCCCGTACGGCGAGGCCAATTCCTGCGCTAATAGTTGGAGCGAGGTCGTCGTCATCGTCATGCCGTTCAGGTCCGTCGGCGCGATGCTGCAATCGACCAGGTCTTCGCACTTGCTGCGGCCAAAGATGCGGACCTGATGGCTGCGTGCGGAGAAGCTGGGGTTGTAGCGGTCGATGTAGCCCGTGATGACGGTATCGGCCCCAATCATCAGCGTGCAGGGGTCGCCCGGCTGCACGACCACGGCGGCTGCCTGGCCTGGAAAGCGCTCCGTCAGCGAGATGTCAAAGGTGCTCGGAACCTGGTCCAGGCTCCGCGTCACCCGGATTGACTGCCATCCGCCGAGAGACTGTCCGCCGGCGATGAGCGTGACGTTGTTGCTCGGGGTCTTGGCCGAGGTGGCGCCGGCCGCGCCGCCGGTCGCGACCGTGACGCCGCCTGAACGCATGGAGGGAAGGGTGGTCATTCGCGTTCCTCAATCATTCGGGATGTCCCGGCCGCCGGAGCAAGGAGGGCATCCGCGCCGGGGGTCGGGGTTGGATTTACGTCGCACTCTCCGACTTTCGACGTTCCGAGTTGACGATCGCCCCTGATGGCAGGGATGGCCATGCGACCGGCACTCGAAATTGAAATGATCATCGCCGATAGGTGGGGCCCTGGACGCTGACATTCGGGCTGACGGGGCCGATGTGGGCCGGGTTCGGCGTGGTCGGTGGCGGCAGGAAGGGCGCCTTTTCCTGGACGAAGCCCATCTTTCGAAGGCGGGCGGCTTCCTCGGTCGGCAACTCGATTTTCGTGCCGGGACCGTTGCGATCTGGATTTGGCCACGAGCCTGTAAGGACGGACCTGCCGCGAGAGACGAAGACAGCTACTAACGATTCTGACATGTATCTATTTCCTTGTTAGCGCGGCCATACGATTCCAGGCCCGGGTTCCGCGGCCGGAAGACGCGTCAGAAAACCGAGGCCCCGGCCATCCCGTCCTACGAAGGCTTTCGCCATTTCTGGCAGCTCCGGCAGCGCACGCGTCGCCGGGTCCCGCAGCGCCTCTCGCGCGCGCCCGGCCGCATCTTCCAGCGCTACCAGGGAGGCGATCTCGGCGGCGGCGGGAAGATAGCGGGCACCGAATTCCGCGTTGAAGGTCTCGATCGCGTCGATAGCGACGCGGACCTTTTCGCCGTGGCGGACGGCAGCTTCCGCAATGGTGGCTTCGTTCAGCTTGCGCGACAGTTCAACTTCGAGAGCGGCGAGCCGCTCGAGCTCGAGCTCGTCGTCGCGCACCGCCGTTTCGGCTGCACGGAGTTGTATCACGGTCCCGGTCAGCAAAAGACCAGGGCGACGCTCGGCCTCATCGGCCAGCCTGTTCTGGGCGGCCGCACGTTCATCACGCAACAGCGCCAGGGCGTCGCGGAAGGCTGCGGCGGTCGCGTTTTTTGGCCGAAGGTTTTGCAACGAAGAGTCCGTCACCGATAATTCTCCCGCGGAGATCACGAATTACTGCGCCTGCCCGCCGATCCAAACCGCAGTGACCGGCGTGAATACTGTGGTCGAGGAGCTGAACAGCAGAACCACGCCATTCTGGAAATCGTCCGGAACGCCGAGAGTAATGTTCTCGGTCACGCCCTCACCCACAGCTTGCACTTGGTGGATACCAGTGAGCGCGGCGCCGGACGCGGGCACTGACGCGGCATCGAGAGCGATCAAAAATCCGGGCGTGCCCGGCGGGGCTGTGGCACTCATTGCGTAAAGCACGTGGCCCCCGTTGAACGTTACAGAATTTGGAACCGCCGGCGGATTGACGACCAGCACAACTCCGGAAGCGTTGGCGGCGCCGACTGACGCAAGACTGAGGCCCATAATAACAATCCTTTTCAAAAGTGGTGGAGATCGATCAGGATTCGCCTCGGGCGCGCTTGCCCGCCGCGATGATCTTAGCGGCGACACCTGTGGGTTTCGCGGCGCCCGTTCCCGTCGGGGTCCGAGCCTTCGCAGTGGCTGCCAAGATGGCGGCGGCCGCGTTCGACATCGGACGCGTGGCGATCGGGGCGGCGGCCGCGGTATCGTGATCGTGATCGTGCTCGAAGGAGACCGGCAGGAGGTGCGCGAACGGCGATTTTTGGGGGCTAGCGGGCTTCCCATTTGAAACATGGCCACCGCTGCGATTCGAGCCCGCCTTCGCTGCCCGCCTGCCCCCCGAGGCGTCTAGGAGTTCGCAGCGGCTTCTTAGTGACGGCCCGCGTCGTTGGTTGCTTGCTCGCCTTTGTCGGGCGGCCTAGGAGATGAGCGATGCGAAGGGCGGGCGCGTTTTTCATGAGCACCAAGGTAACGGGGCCAGGTTGCGCCGTCATCTGCGCCGTTGGCGCGCCGTTATTTTTATTGGCGCACTTCCATTTTCCACTCGGGAGGGCGGGCGGCCATCAGCACGATCCTCGGAATTACCGGCGCGTTGGCGTCGCGCTGATAAGCCGCCCAGATCGCTCTCGCGCTGGGGACGCCGCTGGCGGGCTGGAGGCGGTCCCGATAGGCGTTGAGCCACTCCGCTGCAGCCAGGGCGGCCTCGGCCTTTTGGGTGCCGGTGACGGCCCTCTGACGGCGCGGCGCTGGTGGCGGTGTTGCAGGGCGCGCAATCTGCGCCCCTTTCCTGATCGCGATAGCGAAATATCGCTGAACAGACGCGAACTCAGGGTCGATCGAGGCAAGGACCCGCCAACTGTCATCCAACGCATCGGCGAAGCGCTTCGCCTGTTCTGGGGTCGGCGGGGTCAGGATACCGGCCACTGTCAGCCTTCCTCGGACTTCAAGTTGATCCCACTCTTAGCTGCAAGATCGGCCAGCCGCTCGCACGCTTCGTCCCAAGCAGCAAGCCGCCCTTGCATCAGGTAAACGGAACCAGCGGTCTCCATGCGAGACAGTTCCGTGAGCGCGGCGGATATCTCGATCGCTCCATCCGTCAACAGGGCCACCAACTCCTCGCCGTCATTCTCTCCGTCCCGCAGCAGCATGTCAGCGATGGCCGTCGGCATTACTTCCGCGCTTTTTGCCGCCAGCTCGATGATGATTGATGCCGTTTCCCCGACCACCCTTAACATGCCTGATTGAGGGTTCTGTTCCGCCACGTGCTGGATGGTCAGGGCTATCGCTCTCGCTCTCGTCTCCGATTTGAACATCGCTGCTGTCGTTTCGATCAAAAGGTCCATGTGCATACTCCTGTGGGTTGCTCAGCTCTGTGAGAAGGTCGTTGATAATACGTGAGAGAAACGCCTGTGTTTCAACCACCGTTTTACATCGATGGACCGCAGGCGCCTGCTCGGCCGGGAAGGCTAGAAGTCGGGCTCGTATCTGCGAGAGACTGGGGCCGAGGACTCTGATCACGTCCGCGACCAGGACGACTCTCTTGCGCATCAAGTCGTTGCGCATTTCCTGCTGATCGGCTTGTGCCTTCGCCAGACGCGCTCGCTCTTCAACCAGATCGAGCTCACCTGCGCCAACACCCAGCCGACCGGCAGCCTGTTCGCGCAGGTGACGCAGATACGCGAGACGGCACTCATCGACATCGAGAGAACCGCGGCCGGCGCCGCTTGGAATTATCTTCCGCCGAAGCAGATCAGCTACGGCCTGCTGAGAGATGCCCAGATGTTCGCCGACTTCAACTTGCGTGGCCATTTACTACAACAACCCTCTTACAAAACGTTGTCCGTAGGGACACATCGAGGTGCGCAATGCCCCTAAAACAGGGGTGGCCCCTTCCCAGGACCCGAAATTTGCATAGCTTCTGGCAGACGCGTGCGTTTAGGAGATGCCTCTCTCGGGCTGGGCGAAGATCGGCTCGAAAATCCTGAATGAGATTGCACGGTACTGCTTTGCCAGTTCCGCCTGCGTCATCGGTTCGTCGCTGACGGAGAACAGGCCCGAGCCGACATACCAGCGAGCGCTATGCCGCTCACACACAAACCAGTGCTCGTCATCGTTCAGGGTGATGTAGCCGTCAGTCTTCCCACAATGTGGGCAACCGCCGAAATACTCGTCGGTGGTTACGCAGGCAGCGCTGGCCCGCATCGGCACTATGTTGGTCATTTGCTCTCCTGTTGAAGTCATCGCGGCCACCTCGCGCACGCCAGCAACCCCACGACCATCGCCGCCTGGGGGATCGTCTGGCGGGTCGCGTATCGCGCCTCGTTCTGGATCGCGTCACGCTCGTCTGCTTCGGGGTCGGCGTCTATTGGTGACGCACATGACGCACATGACGCATTTTCTATTAGAGGTGCATTCCGTGTGTGTGCGCGCGCGTGCATGGACTTTAAGGGCAAAAGTGCGTCATGTGCGTCATGCGTCATGGCAAGGAACCCATGGGCGACCGGTCATCGTCCGCTCGCCACGACGCCAACCCAATCGTTCCATAGCTGCTGCTATGCGACGCTGGTCGGCTGTGCCCAATCGCGGAGTATCGATGAACAGGCATTGGCGGGCGACATCGAGAACGGTGACTAACTTCTTGTCGGAAGGCAGTTCCTCGAGAAACTTTGCTACAGCCCCTTCCCAGGCATCAGCCTCGTATCGAGCCTCTTGCTGAGGCGCGATGTGCTCCTGCTCAAATGCTTGTGTCGGCCACCACGGAGTCCCAGCGGCAAAGACGTGCATTGCCTCCGCGAAAAGCTGGTCGCGGTCCCGGATCAGATCGTCTGTCTTGATGATGCCGATCTTCACGGGCCAGAAGCGTCGGCCGCCCGTTTCATCTCTGAGGTAGGCGGTTTTGTTGGTGGTGCCGATGAAGACGCATTGGCGGGGTTCGATGACTTCAACACGCCCGTATTTGGGCACATATCTTTCCTCAGTCTGCGTAAGGAACGCTTTCAGGGCCCCGGCCTCAGCCTTGGATATCGAAGACATCTCAGCGATCTCGACGATCCATTTCCCGCGAAGAGACATAGACAGCCTGACGGCATCACCCTGATGAAGGTCGGGCAAGCTATCGCTGAACCACTTCCCCCCCAGGATAGCGCAAGCGGTCGATTTCCTGGCTCCCTGCGGTCCCTCAAACACCGGCATGTAATCGGCCTTACACCCGGGCCGCATGATCCTGGCGACCATCGCGATGAGGAACATCTTCCCGATACCGGTGTGATAATCCGACGCCTCGGCGCCCATGTATTTGTGCAGCCAGGTCAGCAGACGCGGGGTTCCATCCCAGATCAACCCTGTCAGGTATTCACGCACAGGGTGGAAGCCGTTCTCCCGCGCGACCAAATCGATCGCCTGATGTGTTACGTCCTTGCCGAGGCGTCGAAGCTCGTGCCGCTGGAGCCATTCCTGAACCACCCCAACATCGGCATCGTGCATAGGACGCGGTTCAACCAGCGGCTCGCTCCTACCGCCGGGAATTGCCTTCTGTAGCAGCGAGTGCCGGAGCATCTCGTCATAGGCGAAGAGCCCGACGACGGCGGGCGCCCTCCGCAGAATATGTGCGGCATTCGCCAAGTTCGGAATCGCGTTACCATGGTCGTCCCGCTGCAAATATTGCGACCACTCGTCGGCCTCGGCGTCAGTCTCGGATGCGGTCGCGGCGGGTGCCTTGCGCCGGCTTTTCTTTCCCTCCGTGGGCTCGTCGCGTCCTTTCGCTTCTTTGCCATAGATGTCCATCAGACAGCGATCGACATCGTCGCGGCGCGCTTTCCACCGGGCGTCTCGGTCAGACTCCGGGACAGCATCGAAAGCGGCGATGAGCCTCGCTCGGGCATCCATCAGCGGAACATTGTCGAGCGCCCACCTCCCGAGGAGGCGCACGGCGGCCGTGTGATAGGAGGTGCCTCCGGTGATCTCGGCGAGGAGCGCGCCCTCGTCCGCCGCACCAGACTTTCCCACGGATCCCGCCTTCGCCGGTGATGCGGTGTCAGGCTTACCGATCCAGATCTCATCCAGCTCGTCGAGCGCATCGATAGGCTCGCCGTCGACAACCTCAACCTGATGAGACGGGTTGCGTCCCACGCTTCCGAAGTAATAGCTCTGCGACCGCGTCCAGCTTTCCGACGCAAATCCGCCGGAGAAAAGACCGTTTAGACGGCCGACCAGATGTTCACGCCGGTCCGGCGGCAGTTCCTCTGAGGTCGGGCAGATGACACGCCAACGGGGTGCATCTTCGGTGTGCGACGGGCTTGTGTAAAGCAGAGACATCAATCCGGCCTTGGTGAGCTTTTCGGCCGCCTCCGCGAATGATGTTGCCCCTCCGTCGTAATCTACCTCGATGCCGCTGATCGCAAGCATATTGGCGTCGTGCCGAAGACTACCCTTGTCGGTTCGGGATTCTCCAAAGCGTGCGAGCTTCAGCCAGGGAAGGTCCGCCTTCTTTGGGGCATCCGTTGCACGCACCAGCTTCGCCAAAGAGGCGAGCGTGTGTGCTCCCTCGCGCTTAGAACTCGCTCCGTAGTTGGTGAAGAAGGTTACAGCGAACGTTCGAGCGGTCGCGGTCACGGTAGCACGCGAAGAGGTGGCGATCTCGACGCTAGCGCTCATGCCTGCCCCACTCCGGCAGTCATCGCGCCCCGGAGGCGCGTTGCCTCGGCAAGCGCGTCATCCAAAAACTCCGCCGCGACGGCAACCGCGATATCTGGCGGGATCCCGTTCGCGGCTAGCCGCGACATTATTTCTTTCGTCGTCGATTCGATCATCGCGCCGAGCGCCGGCCAGTCGCCACCGACTGTCACCAGGAACTTACGCACCAGACCAACCGTATCCGCGTGTAGGGTCGAACGGTCTTTGGCGGAAAGGGGGAAGTCGCTCATGGCTGCGTCTCCACCCCGGTAGAGCTTGGAGCAGTGTTCGCCTGGTAGTCCCGCAAAACGCTCTCAGCGTCAGCCACTCGGACAGCATCACCGAAATAGTTATGCGGAATGAAGAAGCGCGTCACGTGCCAGAAATCGGTTGGCTTCATGAGTTTCAGGAGAGTTGCTATATCATTCGCTGTAAGCTTCTCGACAAGAAAATCGGCCGCCACCCTCGCCGCCTGATGTCGCTTTGCGTCAGCAGCTTCCTGTTCCGAAATCCACTTGTCGCGCCGATCCTTCTCGGCTTGGCGCCGGAGCTTCTCTTTTTCCTTCGCCTTCCGAATTTCGTCAGGTGTCTTCTTCGCTTCGGCTTCGGCCGCCACCCTCGTCTTGGTGGCCTCGGCGAGGCGCTCCCGCACGACGGTTGCCGGGACAACCTTTCCGCCCTCGATCTCGGCAAGAACGGCATCGACAACGACGGGATCGGCGGATGGAGCGGCGAGCGCGTAGATGGCTGCTGGCGGCAAATACGAAATGGTTTCGGATTTCCCCTCCAGGAACTTCGCCGCAGCCATGTAGTTCTCTGCTGTCCTGGCACCCATCGCGAATTCCGCGTCGAGCCACCTGCCGAAAGCGCCGTGATCGAGGGCCGCTTTCACGTGGATGAGGGCATTCCCGATATCGGTGATCGACTTCTTCTGCCATGCGCGGATGTCGTCAGCCGCCTGCCTGGCGAGCGCCGCAACCTCAGGGGCGAGCTCATCGTATTGGAACCGCACAGCCCCCGCCTGGGGCGTTGGGGGAGCGATCTGCGGTTCCCTCTGCTTGGCGAACAGGTCGATCCCCTCGCTGAGCTTTCCTACCCTCTGGATCATGCCGCTCATCCCCGCGCCCCCCGCAACGCCGCAGCCCGCCAGGCCAGCATCTCAGCCCGCTGGACGTGACCGACCGACAGCTCGTGGTCGCTCAGGCGATCCAGCTCAGCCGGCGTGAACTCGCGTTCGTGCCAGTGACGGCGGAAGTGTGGATTCAAATCCGGATCCGATTTCCGGTAGAAGGAATATGCATCAAACACAGGGCGTCTCCCGACGTTCCAGAGTGATGCGCGGCTTGCAGAAGGAGCCCGATTCCACTATGCTTTCGGCATCCCGGCCTGAGACATAGCTTTCGGTGCTCCCCGCGTTCCCGCGCGGGGGGTTACTCATTTAGGCGCCGTTTCGTTCGGCAACCTTCGTTGCCAGAAAGGCGTCGATCTCAGTCTCCACCCACGCGACCGTGCTGGCGCTCAGACGAACCCGTTGGGGGAACTTCCCGACCTTCTCCAGGCGATCGAGATGCATCCGGGACCACGGGACCCCTTTCTCGGACTTAAGATCGGAGAAACGCAGAAGCCTTTCGGACACGGCAACCTCCATAACATACAAGCATCTCTTATCGCTTTAACATGAAGCATCGAGGGGTTGCAAGCGGTAATCGATGCTTGTATGTTCTGCGGATGAAGGAGATGGCTGACGACCGGACGTACAATTCAGCCGAGGTTTGTGACGCCGCCGGGGTGCCGCGCGTGACGTTCAATGCTTGGCTGTTGCGGAATTACCTGCTGCTGCCGCCGGGGCCAGGCACCGGTCGTAGTCGTCAGTATTCGATGCTTGACGCCGTCCGGATAGCGGTCGTTGCTGACCTCAACCGCCTGGGTATCAGCGTTGGTGTAGCAGCCAGGCTGAGCCGACTGATCACGGAGCCGCTGTTCGTGGGGCGGAAGTTTTTAGTGTTGGCGCCGTCCACGCAGCCTCTTGGTGACGAAGTAGGAAAATCGCCACGTTCGGCGATCGTACAATCTGGATCCCTATCGGATGTCGCGAAACAGGTGGCTATTAATTTCTCCGACCCTGCCTCTCTTGTGACGGTCGACCTCTATGTCGTGGCGCGGCGAATGGCGTCGAAGTTGGGTGTTCTGAATGCACCTGACGCGGACGGGGAGTATGCGGTCCCGGTCCCGGAACCCATGCCGAGCGCAAAAAAACCGCGCGCCCGCAAGCCAGCGCTCTTCTAACCGTCCTTCCGTGCCAGGATGCCCCTCAGCCGCGCCTCCCAGAGCGCCAGGCACTCGCGTTTTTCGTCACGGTAAAGGTGCTGGTCATAGACTTGGTGCAACGCGGGTTGAGCGTGTGCGATCACGAGCTCGCGAACCATGTCCTGCACTGGCAACGCGGACAGATGAGTCCGCACCGTCCTGCGCAGGTCGTGAATCACCCAGTCCTTGACGTGGCTCAGCTTGTCGAGCCGGACCTTCGCCTTGGAGAAGCCGTTCAGGGGCTTGGCACCGGCCGTGGTGGTGAACACGTGTCGCCCCCCGAACCGCGGCAGCGACGCAAGCAACGCCAACGCGTCGGGGGCCAGCGGCACTTCGTGGGTTCGGGCAGACTTCATCCGCCCGGCTGGGATCGTCCAGAGCTTTTGGTCCAGATTGATCTCGTCCCAGGTCATGCCGGCGACTTCATTCTCACGCTGACCAGTCAGAACGAGGAGGCGCACGACTGGACCATAGGGGTAGCCCATGACGGTGGCATCCGGCGCCGCCCTCACGCGCTTGCCGTCCTTGGGTAGCGGCCCGTCGGCGCAGACTTTCCAGATCGCGCGAAGCTCATCATCGGTCAGGATGCGCGTGCGGGGCTTCCTCGCGCCGATCAGGTCTTTGGGTCGTAGGACGCTGACCGGCGAGGCAGCGAGCCCGAACTCGTGCGAATTAACCGCCCAGTTATAGGCGCGACGGAGATGTCCGAGCGCATTGTGAGCCTGATAGGGGGCGCCTCGCTTCACGATCGCGCGGATGGCATCTGCCACTTCTTCGGTCGTGACATCGCCGGCCGGGCGAGTCCCCCATTTCGTGATAAATTCGGCCTCCAGGATCCGCGTCGCCTCCCCGTGCTTGGCAAGTGACTGATGTCGCTCGAGGTAGGCCCGGGCGATCCCCTCAAAGGTATTCGCTGCCTTTCGGCGCTCGTCAGACTTCCGCCGCTCCTCCTCGATCCGAGGATCGATCCCTTTCCCGACCAGCTCGAGCCAGTCTCTAGCCTTGTCGCGAGCGGCGTCGAGCGTCAGCGCACCATATTCGCCGAGCAGGCGCCTGGTCGTGTTCTTCGGCCGAGCTGGGAAGCGGGCCATCAAGACGAAACTTTTATGGCCGGTCGAAGTCACCCTGAGTGCTAGGCCGGGCACTATCACGTCGAAATGATCCTCGCGGGCACCGGGCGCCGCAGGCTTGCGCGTCTTGATGTATCGGTCGGTAAGCGAAACTTTTACCATGCGGTCGCTTGGTCGTTCTCGGGGCAGCACCGGGGCAGCAAAATGCCGTGCCTCACCAAGTTATCGCATGTTATCTGATGATCAACAACTTCCGATTAACTACCTGAAATCAGACAACAATCTTGACGATAACGTTATCCCTCGTGATGCCATGTTTTGCCGGAGCTAGCGACTGTTAATCGCTCGGTCGTAGGTTCGAATCCTACTCCGGGAGCCAGGGGCTTCCTCACCACGCAATTCTGCGGAATTTTGAAGCTATCCCAGCTTGGGCACGCGGCGCGGCCGATCAATACCCTTGTCGCGCCCGTTGCTCATTATCCGCATCACCGCCGCGGAGTGGAACGCCATGGCAGCCAAGGCCGGGTTTCGCTTGCGGAATGCGTTTGCGCCCATATCTGAGCATCACGATCCCATAGACTGGATAGGAGACGGCATCGTGGTAACCCGCAGACATCTTTTTCCCATCGGAGCAGCTCTAGGCCTTGCCGCGACGGCTGGCGTGACAACCGCGCCGGCACGGGCGTCTTCTGGCCCCCAGGCGGTCGTCGACCATGCGTTGGTGACGCTGGAGGATCTGCGCCATGACAAGGAATTCGGCACGGCCCTGCAGCTGATCCCGAGAGCGCATGCCATTCTCATCGCCCCGCAAATCTTCAAGGCCGGCTTCTTCGTCGGCGGCGAGGGCGGACGGGCCGTGCTGATGGCACGGGGCCGCAACGGGCTGTGGAGCAACCCGGCCTTCTATACGGTTGCCTCGGGCAGTTTCGGGTTGCAGATCGGGGCCCAGGAATCCGAGCTGATCATGTTCATCATGAGCGAGCGGGCGCTGAATGCCCTGATGTCCAACAGATTCGAGATCGGCGCCAATGCCGGCATCGCCGTCGCGACCCTCGGCTCGACAGTCGCGGGGGCCACGACCACGAATGCCGGCGCCGACATCATAGTCTGGGCGTCGTCTTCTGGCGCTTATGCGGGCATCAGCCTCGCCGGCACCTTGGTTCAGCCACAGACCGACATGGATGAGTCCTATTACGGCCGCCCGCTCACCAGCGGGCAGATCGTGCTGGAGCGTCTGGCCCATAACCCGGCGGCGGCTCCGTTGGTGCGATCCCTCGACGCGCTTTGATCTCTATAGCAGCTGTCCGAGAATCGCTTTCCATTCATCGGGCAGCGGCCCCGTCCCCTCATGCTGGCCCGCGCGGCGATACCAATACCGGGCATTGCCGAGGTCGCCTTCCTGCCGGTGCAGGAAGGCGTGAACATGATCGCAGCGCGGGTTACCCTCATCTTGCTGCACGCATTCATGCGCCCGGTTCCAATCGCCCTTCCCGGCCCACCACAGCGCTTGCAGGGCGAGGTCGTAACCGTCCGGCGGCGATGCTTCCGCCAGGCTGCTCTCGAACAGTTCGATTGTCGCCACCATCTGGGTTCCTCGCCTATATCTGGCGCGAAGCCCTCGGCACCGCGCGCAGCACTAATATAGACGAGGAGAATGGCGCCAAGGCCGCTGTTCACGTAAATGGCACCCGCACCCATCCGTGCATGACGTAGGTAGAAACCCTCATCTTAGACGGAGGAAACCATGCCCCGATTCGCCCGCACGATGAAAGCCGTGGCCGCCGTGATGCTTCTGGTCGGCATGGGCGCATCCCTCTCGGGCTGCATCATCGTCACGCCCCGCCCGAGCTACTGCTATTACCACCCCTACCACCCCGGCTGCTGAGTGTCCGTTTGAGAACTTTACTGAGGCGGTCATACGGCGCGGGGATCGAGTGGCGTGAATACATCGAGTATCTTCCGCGTCGCCGTCTATTACGCGCCGGAACGGGACGATCCGCTCTGGGACGCGGGCAATCGCTGGCTGGGCCGAGACCCGGAGACCGGCACCACGCTGAACCAGCCCGAGGGTATCGGGATCGCGAAGCTCACTGACGAGCCGGCGGCCTATGGGCTGCATGCGACGCTCAAGCCGCCGATGCGCCTCGCCCCCGGCACGCGCTATGAGGACTTCGCGGCCGCCGTCGGCGAACTGGCGGCGGGTCTGACCGCCTTTCCTCTACCGCCGCTCGCCGTCACCAATCTCGACGGGTTTCTCGCCCTGCGTGAGCAGGAGCCGAGCCCCGACCTGCAGGCGCTGGCGGATAGCGCGGTCGCGACGCTCGACGGGTTTCGCGAGCAGCCCGAGGCAGCCGAGCTTGCCCGGCGCAGGCGCCATGGGCTGACGGAGGCTGAGGAGACGATGCTGGAACGCTGGGGCTACCCTTACGTCTTCCAACTCTGGCGCTTCCACATCACGCTCAGCCGGCGGCTGGAGACGGCCGAGATGGCGCATGCGCGGCCGATCGCCGAGGCCTATTTCGCGGCGGCCCTGGCGCGGCCGCGACTGGTATCCTCGGTCGCGATCTTCACGCAGGCGGCGCGGGGCGCGCCCTTCCTGCTCGCCGAGCGCTTCGCGCTGGCGCCAGGGTGAATCTCCGTCGCTCAGCCTTGCTGGGCGACGAGCTTCCGCAGATCGTCGAGGCTGATCGCGCCCGGCACGAGCTGGTTCCCGACCACGATCGCCGGCGTCCCGCTGATGCCGAGCGATTGGGCGAGCGCCGTATTCGCGGCGAGCCGGGCGGCGATGGCGGGATCATTCATATCCTGCATCAGCCGGTCCGCGTTCATGCCGAGCCGCGTCGCCGTCGCCCGAAGCGTGGCGTCAGTCGGCGTGGTGCTGTCGCTCATGAACGCCGCCTGCATCGCGGCATAGCCCCCCTGGCGCTGCGCCGCGAGCAATGCCCGCGCCTCGATCACGCTGTTCGGCCCGAGGATCGGGATGTCCTTAAAGACAACGCGGACATTCGGGTCGTGCTGGGCGAGCGCCGTCAACTCGGGCCGCATCTCACGGCAATACGGGCAGCGTGTGTCGTAGAATTCGACGACCGAGACCCGGGCCTGCGGATTGCCGATCTCAGGATCGGCGGCGTCCCCGGTGAGCGCCTGCTGGTTCGCCGAGATCGCGTTGCCCTGGGCTTGCGCCTGCGACGCCTGATCCTGCGCCTGAAGAGACGCGATCGCCTCCCGCAGGATCGAGGGGTCCTGCACGAGTTCCTGGCGGATCAGGGCAATCACCTCCGCGCGCTGGGCAGCCGACAGGGCCGCGTCCGCCCCCGCCGGCAAGCTCTGCTGTGCGAAAGCCGGAAATGCTGCGAGACTGAGGCTTACCGCCAAAGCGCCGGCCGCGACGAGGGAACGAAACACCATGGCGGAAATCTCCTTGTCGGGGATCGGACGACGCCACGGAACCGCCCGCGAGCCTGCCCGGGAAGGCGCGCGGTTGCCGCGCCTATTGAACGCGTTTATGGCACCTTTCGGCTGCTGAAACCAATGACCTGCGAACCAAGCTGGAGTAGCGCGTCCGCGCGGACATGATGATGGTACCCTCCCCCGCCTCGCCCCGCCGCCCCTTCCAGACGACCTTCTTCCGCTCGACCGCCATGCTCGCCTCCTTGGCGCTGACGCTCAGCGGCTGCGGCAGCGGCTTTTTCAACCATCGCCTGCCCGGGGCGGGGCCCGACCCCACCCAGGCCATCCCTGCCGGCGTCGCCACGCCCGCCTGGTCCGGCGTCGTGATCGCGGATGAGCCCGAGGCGGCGGAGGTCGGGCGCTCCATCCTCGCGGCCGGAGGGACAGCGGCGGATGCCGCCGTCGCGATTGGATTCGCGCTGGCGGTGACGCTCCCCTCCCGCGCCTCACTGGGCGGCGGCGGCGCTTGCCTCGCTTACTCGCCGTTCGTGAAGACCGGTGGCGAGGCCCATCCGCAGGCCTTCGTCTTCGTGTCGCCGCCCGCATCCGGCGGTGGCGTGCGTCCTGCCGCCGTGCCGATGACGGCCCGCGGGCTGCTGCTGATGCAAGCCGTCTACGGCTATACGCCGATCCAGCAGCTGATCGGCCCCGCCCAGCGGTTGGCGGCGCTCGGCGTGCCGGTCTCGCAAGCGCTGGAGAACGATCTTTCCGTCGTCTCCGGCCCGCTTCTCGCCGACCCCAGCGCGCGCGCGGTCTTCGGCACTCCGGCCGGCGCACCGCTCGCCGTGGGGCAGCCGCTGGTGCAGCCCGACCTCGCCAATACGCTCGACGCGCTGCGGACCAAGGGGGTGACTGACCTCTACCAGGGTGACTCCGCGTATGCGCTCGTCTCCGGCTCCGCGGAGGCCGGCGGCCCGATCAGCATGACCGACCTGTACGAGGCCGTGCCGCGTGAGGAGGCGCCGATCGTCGTTCGTGACGGCGGCAATGTGCTGACCTTCCTGCCACCCCCGGCCGATGGCGGGCTGGCCGCCGCCGCCGCCTTCAACCAACTGCGGCATGACCCGAACAATATCGCGGGCGCCAATGCGGCCGCACTCGCCGTCGCTACCGCCTACCGGGCGGGCACGGACGCGGCCGACCCCGAGGCCCTGCTCAAGCAGCCGGGCCTGCCGGGTGGACATCTGCCGCCGCTCGCCGCCGCCACGAGCTTCGTCACGCTCGACGGCTCGGGCGGGGCCGTGGCCTGCACGCTCACCATGAACAACCTCTTCGGCACCGGCCGCATCGCCCCCGGCACCGGCATTCTGCTCGCCGCCGCGCCGACCCATGGGCAGGCGCCGCTGCTGTCGGCCTCCCTCATCTGGAATGAGCCGACGAATTCCTTCCGCGCGGCCATCGGCGGCACCGGCCAGGAAGGGGCGCCGCTCGCCGTGGGGCTGACGGCCGACTACGCGCTGCGCCAATTCGGCCGTTATTTCGGGACGGTCGTGCCCGATCCCGGGCGCGTGAATGCGGTGAACTGCCCGGCGCGTGTGCCCGGCGATTTCAAAAGCTGTGTCTGGATCACTGACCCACGCGGCCAGGGGCTGGCCGTCGGCCATATCGGCAAGCCGACGCGCTAGCACTCCGTGACCCTCAAAACGGGCCGTGGCGGCGAGGTTCCGCCCTTCCGTGTTATGGATGTGATCGCGGCCGCCAACTCGCATGAGGCGCGGCGTGGTGCGAACGACCCCCGCGTGATCCGTATGGAGGTTGGGCAGCCGGCGCTCGGCGCACCGGCGGGCGCCATCAAGGCCGCCGAGCGCGCGCTCGGCCATGCCCATCCGCTAGGCTACACGGAAGCCCTGGGCCTATCCAGCCTGCGCCGGCGGATCGTTCGGCACTATGGTGATTGGTACGGCCTCGACCTGCCTGCCGACCGCGTCGCCGTGACCACCGGCGCCTCCGGCGCCTTTCCGCTCGCCTTCCTCGCCGCCTTCGATCAGGGCGACCGCATCGCCATGGCCGCGCCCTACTACCCGCCCTATGTGAATATCCTGACGGCGCTCGGCATGCGGCCGGTGATCCTGGAAACCGGCGCCGAAACGCGCTTCCAGCCCACCATCGCGATGCTGGAGCGGCTGGATCCACTGCCCGACGGGCTGATCCTCGCCAGCCCCTGCAACCCGGCCGGCACGATGCTGCACCGGGACGAGCTGGCGGCCCTCGCCCGCTGGTGCCACGCGCATGGCGTGCGCCTCATCAGCGACGAGATCTATCACGGGCTGCATTACGACAGCCCGATCGCCACGGCCGCCGCCTTCAGCGCCTCGGCCATCGTGATCAACAGCTTCTCCAAATATTTTTCCATGACCGGCTGGCGCGTCGGCTGGATGGTGCTGCCCGAGGACCTCCGCCGCCCGGCCGAACGCCTGGCGCAAAACATGTTCATCAGCGCGCCCCATATCGCCCAGGTCGCGGCCGAAGCGGCCTTCGACTGCACCGAGGAGTTGGAGGCGCAGCGCGCCGGCTATCGCAGGTCGCGCGACCTGCTGCTGGATGCCCTGCCCCGCGCGGGTTTCCCACGCCTCAGCGCGGCCGAGGGCGCCTTCTACCTCTATGCCGACATCTCCGGCCGCGGCGAGGCAAGCCCGGATTTCTGCGCGCGGATGCTGCGGGAGCTGAGTATCGCGGCGACACCCGGCGTCGATTTCGACGCGCGCCACGGCGAGGATTTCGTGCGCTTCAGCTATTGCGGCGGCGAGGCCGAGATGGCCGAGGCGGCGGCGCGGCTGCTAGCCTGGTAGCACGCTCGGCCTCTCAGTCGTTGTTCCGGGTCACGCTCCAGATCGTGATGTCCCAGGCATTGTGGATGGAGACGAGCAGCAGAATGCCCATCGCCACCGCCAAAGCGCAGCAGCCGAGGGGCATGCGCATCATCAGCATGGCACCCGCCCCGGCATCGGCAAGGTAGCCGGCGACGGGGCCGAGCGCGTACCAGAGGCGATCTTCCAGATCAATCCGCTTGACGATACCGTCACGAACCGTATCGGCCCAGGTCACCGCCGAATAGCCAATCCCGAAAACACCGGCGGCCGTGACCAGCCCACCCAGCGTCTCCCACCCCTCATGGGGAGCCACGACGAAGAGGGAGACCGCGAGGACAACCCCGAACGCCACCACGCTCGCGGAGAGGAACATCCGCTGGGCGCCGCGCCGGCTACGGGAAAAGGCGCCGCTGCCGACGGAGGCGGCGACGAAAAGCAGGCCGATCATCGTGGCCGACGCCGTGCCGAGCAGCGCGTAGAAGTCGTGCCAGGGGGCGAGAAATTGCGTCAGCGGCTGCATGCGGGGCAAAAATTAAGCCAGGAAGCGCGGCGAGGCTACCGGAACCTCGCCGCCTCAGAGCGTGATTGGTTCGCTCAGACCTTCTTGCGCAGCAGCGCCCTGGCGCCAAGGTTGATCGCCAGAACCGTCAGCATCACCAGCAAAGCCGCCGCGAAGGCCAAAGCATGCGCCGAGGCGAAAGGCTGGTTGATGAAGCTCCAGATCACATAGGTCAGATAGCCGATCGGCGCGTTGGTGAGGTGCCCGTTCCAGACGTAGTTGGACCAGCCCGCCGTGTAGATCAGCGGCGCCGTCTCGCCCACGGAAATCGCCAGCGACAGCAGAACCGCCGTCATGATGCCGGGCATCGCCACCGGCAGCAGTACGCGCGCCACCACCTTGCGGTCATTGGCGCCGAGGGCGTAGGCGGCCTCCCGCATCGCGACGGGGATCTGCCGCAACACCAGCTCCGTCATTTTCGCAATATAGGGCAGGATGATCATGGCAAGGGTGATGGAGGCCGCCAGCACCGAGAACTGCCAGCCGAGCCAGATCACCATCGTCACATAGCTGAAATAGCCAAGCACGATCGAGGGCACGCCCGTCAGCACATCGGCGAGGAAGCGCACCACCGCGCCAAACCGGCCGTTGCCGAATTCCGACAGGTAGACGCCGGTGCTGACGCCGATGGGGACGCCGATCACGAGCGCACCCAGGGACAGGACGATGGTGCCGGTGATGGCGTTGAGCAGGCCGCCGCCGACGCCCTGTGTTACCTGCGTGAACAGTTCGGGTGACAGCGCGGAAAAGCCCCGCACCAGAATGAGCAGGATGATATCGACCAGCGGCACCGCCACCAGCGCGAAGGCGACGGCGCAGAAGGCCCAGCCCGCCGCGCTGCGGAGCCGGCGGCCGGAAACCGCCCGCCGCCTGGTGTCGGCCCGGAGGCCGGCGACATGTGCGCTAGCCACGGGCGCCACTCCCCGAGCGGACCATAAGCCGCGCGGCCATGTTGACCAGGACGGTGATGACGAAGAGCACGATCGCGATCTCAGCCAGGGACTGCACGGCGAGACCGGATTCATCCTGCTCGGCGCTGTCGAGCTGCGACACGATGAAGGAGGCCATGGTGCTGATCGGCGTCATCAGCGTCGTCGGCATGTAGTTCAACGCGCCGCCCGAGACCATGAGAACCGCCATCGTCTCACCGAGCGCGCGGCCGAGGCCGAGGATCACCGCGCCGATAACGGCCGGCCGCACCATCGGCAGCATCGTGAAGAACACCATCTCGAACTTCGTCGTCCCCAAGGCGTAGGCGGCTTCCTTCGCCTCCTTCGGGATGCGCGTCATCGCGTCATAGACGGTGATCGTGATCACCGGAATGACCATGAGCGCGAGCACGAGAGACGAAGCCAGAAGGCCAAAGCCGCTGCCGCCGCCGGCCCGGAAAAACGGTATGAAGCCCAGCACCGCGTCCAGCGCTGGCGCGATGTAATGGGCGACGATCGGCACCAGAACGATAATGCCCCAAAGGCCGTAGACGACGCTCGGCACCACCGCCAGCATTTCGACCACGATCGCGAAGGGTGTCTTGAGCGCGGGCAGCACGCCTTCGGCCAGGAAGATGGCGATACCGAGGCTGATCGGCACCGCGACCAGAAGGGCGATGAAGGAACTGGCGAGCGTGCCAGCGATGAAGACAAGGCAGCCGTAGGTGGCGCCGATCGGCGCGAGCACGCCGTGCTTCTCCACCGGATCGGCGTAGAGATTGCCGAGGTCCCAGGTCTTGGTCAGCAGGAAGTCGATGCCGTTGAACTTGATCGCGGGCCAAGCATAGACCAGCAGAAACAGCAGCACCGCCAGAATGATCAAGGGGATCACCGCGGCGAATACAACCAAAGCGAGGCGGAACGGCACCGCCGCCCGCCGTCTCGACCTCGACACCGGCCGGGCCAACCCGGCCGGTGTCACCTCGGCAATACTCTTGCTCATCCGATCAGGCGGTGATCGTCTTGATGCGCGCGGCGCTCGCCTCACGGATCTTGTCGGGCAGCGCCACGAAATGCACGCGGCTCAGATAGTCCCCGGAGCTGCCGCCGTTCGGATCGATGGCCCAGCTCAGCAGACCCTTGATCGCGCGGGCGAGTTCGGCGTTCGGCTGCTTCTTGTTCACGATGGCGTATTCATAGTTGATGATCGGGTAGGCCAGTTCACCGTCCGCGAAGATCAGGCTGATCCGCTGGTCCGGCGGTGTGGCGTCGACCAGGCCGGAAGCCGCGGCGACGATGGTCTGCGGGTTGGGCAGCACGAACTGTCCCGCCTTGTTCTGCAGCATGGCGATACCAAGGTTCGCGGCGGTGACCTGCGCCTCGAAGCTCACGCCGATATAGGCGATCGAATACGGGTTCTGCGAGGTGGTCTGCACCATGCCGGGGTTGCCGATGGCGCCGATGCCGCCGGAAACGGCCGGCCAGCTGACAGTGGTGCCGTAGGCGACCGAACTCGCCCAGGACGGGGTCGACTTCGTGAGATACTGGGTGAAGATGAAGGTATCGCCGCTGCCGTCGGTGCGGTGGACAGGGATGATCGGGTGCTTGGGCAGCGGCACGCCGGGGTTGAGTGCCGCGATCGCCTTGTCGTCCCAGGAGGTGATCTCGCCGCTGTAGATGCCAGCCAGAACCGGGCCGCTGAACTTCAGGTTGCTGCCATTCAGGCCGGGAAGGTTGTAGATCACGTTCTGCGCCGAGATGGCGAGCGGGATGTTCAGGATCCCCGGGTGCTTCTTGACCTGCGGACCCGCCATATAGGCGTCCGAGGCGCCGATCTGCGCGATGCCGGCGACGGCCTGCGCGATGCCGGTGCCGCTGCCCGTGCTCTGCGTGGTGATGCGAACGTTGGGGGCAATCTTGCTGTAGCCCTCAACCCAGAGGTTGAAGAGCGGATAGAGCAGGCTGGAGCCGGTCTCGAGAATCGTGACGGTCGCGGCCTCGGCCGCGCCGACGACGCCCGGCAGGGCCAGGCCGGCGGCCGCCAAGCTCACCGATTTGAGGAATTGCGCGCGCGTGAGCCGCACCGCGATTGAGCCGTCCGTCATGAAAATCTCCGAGAGGCATGAAAAAGAGCGGCCAAACCGACCGCCGCGTGGCTGTAGGAGGGGATAGCTGCGTCTGGAATGACAGTCGCGTGGCAGTTTCGTGACATCCGCGAAAGAACCGGCCGCCGGGGATACCTTCCGGGGCGCCATGGAGCAGGAAACCCTTTGCGGCAACTCGGTCCGTGCGATATTCATCCCTGATTATGCGCAGCCAGAGAGTTTTGATGCGAAGGCGTGTCGTCTTGCTGGCCAGCGGGGTCCCCACGTGCTTCGAGGCGAAAGCGCCGGTCGGGACGGGCCTTGAGCCCCGGTGAAGGATGTGCCGATGCAGCCTGACCTTATGCCTGCCCCCGTCGCGGAGCGGTTGCATCAGCCGGAGCTGCGGCTTCTCCTCGCCGGTCTCCATATAGAGAGCGACGGCGCACTGCCGGAACCCTTCATCCTGACGGGCGCCGGCCGCATCATTCTTGGCGCGCCGATCGTCTCCGCCACGGGTGAGAGCCTGTTCCACCTGCGCCATGCCATCGAACTCGGCTGGCTCGCGGGTGTGGCCGAACCGGCTTTGGCGGGGCTCGCCGCAGCGCGCTGCGCGGCGCTCGCGGTCGCCATGGAAACCGATGTGGGCGCAGGCGTGTCCCTACCCGCCTGGGTGGCCCCGATGGCGAGCCAAGCAGCGCCCGAGCTGAGCATCGCCCGGCTTGTCTGGGCCCGGCTTGCCCGCCACCAGCCATCGCTATTCGATACGACCCTTTCCGCCGATACCTATGAGCGGCTTGTCCGCGCCTGGGCGTTGCTGGGCCCCACGGAATGGCTGATGGAGCAGGGCGGCGATGCCCGGCTGGCCACCGACCCGTTCACCGGCCTCAACGGCTACGGCTGCAGCCACCGGCCCCGGCCCTGGGCCGTAACCTTCGCCTCCTCCACCGCCTCCTCCTGCTCCGAACGCGGCTATCTCGGCGCCGAGGCCGCGCGGCGGCGGATGATCGCGGCGAGTTTCAAGGACTCCGCCGAGGAGGCTGTCACGGCGGAGGCGGACCTGGCTCGGCAGGCTCTGGCGCTGCATTTTCTGCTGCCGCCGGGGACGGCGGTCGTCCTTGCAGCATCCGGCACCGACTCGGAGCTTATCGCCCTGGCGCTCGCGAGCCTCGCCGAAGACAGGCCGGTGACGAATATTCTGCTGGCGCCGGAGGAGACGGGTAGCGGCGTGCCCTTGGCGGCACGCGGGCGGCACTTCGCCATCGATACGGCGCGCGGCGCTTCAGTTCCCAAGGGCGAGGTCATCGCCGGCTTCCGCGACGACACCGCGCTGGTCTCGATCGCGGTTCGCCGGGCCGATGGGGGCGTGCGCCCGGCCGAGGCGGTGGACGCGGATTGCGCGGCGGCCGTGGCCGCCGCCATCGCCGCCGGGCGGAGACCCGTGCTGCATATCCTCAACGTATCGAAAACTGGGCTGCGGGCGCCGAGCATGGGCTGCGCCGAGGCACTCGCCGCCCGCCACGCCGGGGCGATGGATGTCATCGTCGATGCCTGCCAGACGCGGCTGAACCCGGGGACGGTGCGGGACTATATCGGCCGAGGCTGGATCGTGCAGATCACCGGCTCGAAGTTCTTCACCGGGCCGCCTTTTGCCGGTGCCCTGCTGGCGCCCGCCGCCGTGGCGGCCCGGCTGGCGGCGCGGCCGCTCGCCTCCGGGCTCGGGCTCTATTCCGGCCGGCCCGAATGGCCCCGGGCACAGCCGGGGCTGGCGGCACTTCCGCCCGCCGGCAACCACGGCCTGGTTACACGCTGGCAGGCGGCTCTGGCGGAAATGCAGGCCTTTGCCGATGTGCCCGCCGCGCGACGGAGGGCGGTGCTGCATCGCTTTGTCGGCCATGTCGAACGCTGTATCGCCGATACGAATGGGCTGGTGCCGGTGAACCACCAGCCGCCCGGGGAAAACCCCTTTGACTGGGACGCGACCGAGACCATTCGCGGTTTTGCGATCCGCCGATCGGGCCTGGGCGCGGCGGTCCGGGCTGAGGGTGAGCCGGAAGATGATTGCCTCGATCTCGCCGCCGCCCGGAAGATCTATGTGTGGCTGAACGCCGACCTTTGGCCGGCGCTGAGCCGGGTAGCGAGCGCCGAGGATGAGCCTGTGCTCAGGCGCCGATGCCATATCGGCCAGCCCGTGGCCGTGGCGATCGATGGCCGCCCGGCGGCCGCATTGCGCGTTTCTGCCGGCGCGCGGCTGGTATCGGGCGAGCCTTCGCTCGCGCATCTCGACCCGGATGATCGGTTGGACCGCGAGCTGAGCGACGTGACGCTGCTTTTTCGCAAGCTTTCTCTGATATTGGCCTGTTTTGACCGATTGACGGTCGCCAACCCACTGCCGAGTTACGCCTGACGTTATTGCGCACGACCGTAAGGCGCTCTCCGGCGCCCTACGGCTGGTGACTGCGGCAAGGCAAGCCGAAGAATTCAGCTTAGAAAAGCTTGTGGTCGACACCAACCAGGGTGATTGACGTGCCATCATTGAGCGTGATGACGTCACCGAGTGCGCCCACGGTTTCAGTCGGCAGATTGGCCGCCGTATAGCCGTAGCCGGCAAAGGCGAGGTTGTCGCTCGCGGTGTAGTTGAGAATGACTTCGGAGCCGCCGGCATGGCCTTTGATGAAGGCGAAGACATCCCCGCCGCTGCCGCCTTGGATGGTGGAGGCGCCGCCGCCACCGAGAACAGTATCGGCACCGGAGCCAAGGAACGCGACCAGCGTGCCGGAATTGCCCAGGGGATTCGTGGCGATGGTTTCAGCGCCCGTGCTGCCCGAACTCGTTGATACCCGTGACGCCCGAACTCCCTGTGACAGCCAGGCTGTTCGCGCCGGTGACGGTGACGATGCTGATGCCGCTGCCGCCGATCAGGGTCGAATTGGCGCCGGAGACGGTGCCCGCGAAGCCGCCGGCACCGCCCGCGACGGAACTGCCGTTACCGGAGGCGCTGAACCTCGTGGTGCCGGAATTCGCGCCGAAGACCGTGGATGCGGCGGTCGCGGTGACGGTATCATTCGGTCCGGCGAAGACGGCGGCCGGCGTCGTCACGGTCACGCTGTTGCCGCCGGATGATGTATCGACAACCGCCGTCGCGCCGCTAACCGTCAACGCCGAATTTGTGTTTGCAACGACAGCGGGACCGCTGACGGTAGAAACGCCACCCGCGGACAATACAGAAAAAATCGTGGTCGAATTAAAGAAGCCATTGAGGGCGGCTGTCGCCGCGCCCGCGCCCGTAAACTGTTGGGCGACTGTTGAGCCACTCACTGTAGGTCCGGCCATGCTTGCAATATCCTCTCGGTTCGCGCCGCGCTGAAACTGTGGGCCGCTGTAAGCGTGCCCCCCTTCTCCAGTTACAGAGGCAAAGTAACCGTGAGGTTAACGCTGCGACAGAAACCAGGCGCGAAACCACAGCTGACCGAGACGGCCGCTGCCGATAGTATTTTGAAGAATTTGTATTGAGGAGCGGGCGTTTTCGCGGGACGATCACGCCCCGCGAAATGGAACGTTGTTGATGAGCGAATCCTTACGCCGCGCGATCCACGACTTTGCTCTCAACGATCATTTAACGAATTCTCACGATTTAGGCTGCGACGGCTCGTTTTCGTGAAACAGAGGGCCCGCGGCGGCTTCAATCCGTCGTGTTGGGTGGCGACCCTTGCAGCGCCACCATGCGCCGCGCATGGCGCAGAAGCTCGGACCGGCCAGGCTCTCGTATTTGGCGATAAAGGTTGAGAAGCGCCCGTTCATCCGCGGTCTCAACCGATGCGGGGCCGACCTCGGTCTCACCCGTGAGCAGATAGCCGCTCGAAACGCCGAGCACGGCCGCCACCCGGGCCAGGTTGGCCCGCACCTGGCCCGTGCGGTCAGTCTCCCACTGGGCAATCGCGCTGCGGGAAACGCCCACGCGACGCGCCAGCTCATCCTGCGTCAGGCCGAGCGCGCGGCGCGCCTCGCGAATCCGGATGGCGACGCCTTCGGTTTCCGAGGCGGCATCCGGGTCGGCGAGCGGAGCATTCACCTCCGCGTCATCAGGGCGACGAAAACGAACCAATTTCCCTCTTGCCACCAAATGTTAGTTATACTAACGTTTTGTTATTGTTTCGTTGAACCGGAGGGTATTATGTCCATTCAAGTCCATTCCGGCAACCAAATGGACGTTAGCGGAATGAGCCGCCTCCGCTCAAGCCCTATTCAGGTCTTGGTCGAGGTGGCGGACCCGACCGCGCATAAAGGTTTTCCTGGCGATGACCGCCTTCCTCTGCCACCCGGGCACCCGCTGAGCTGGCGGCTGCTCACGCGCGGCACCCTGCTCGAAGGCTCGCCCTTCAGCCACTCCCTCTAACAAATCTCCCCCCTCCACGCCCCTCGAACCTCAGGGACACGCGCATGAGCGCTCCGTCAGCCACGCCAAGCCGACCCGCGTCGGCCAGCGCCAAAACCCACCGCCACCGCCCGGCGCGCGAGCCCGCACCCGAATACGAGGGGTTGATCGCCTGCTTGGAGGAAGCCGGCGCCACCCTCCTGTCCTTGCCGGTGACCGGGTTCTCGCCGGCGCTCAAGACCTCCGCCCTGCCCATTCTGCGCGAAGCCGCCGAAGCCTATGGGTGGTCGGCCGCCGAGGCACGGCCGGCGATGCCATCCGCCAGCCGGATCACCCGTATGGACAAAGCCCCGGGCTACCTCGCCTTGATCCCGCAGGACCGCTACCTGCTGCGCCGCATCGTCGGCTGCCGCGCGCTGGTCCACCCGATCAGCGGCCGGCACCTGTTCTCCTGGCGGCGCCTGGGTGAGGTGCTGGGCGCCGATCATAAGGCCATCCAACGCTGGCACGCGGAGGGCATCCGGATCATCATCTTCGCGCTGCGCCGGCTCGCCGCCGAGGATAAAGCCGCCGAGGCCGCGCGGGCACGACGCGCGGTGGAAAAGCCGCCGCTGCTCCGCACCGGCGACAGGGCTCGCTTGACCGAGTTCGGCCGCCCCGTTAGCAGCGCGAGACTTTTCAAGGAAAACGTTCCACCGTGACTATCGTTACCTCCGCCTTGCAGCTGGCCGATCGGGTTTCGCGGATCACGGGGCTGGGCTGGCGGCCTCTCGACGCCGAGGCGCTCATCACGGATGCTCTGGCGGGCCGGGACCGATCCGCCTTCGGGCAGGATTTCGGCCCCGGCCAGTTTATCGAAGGCCTGCTGATCCTGCTCTCGGCCTTGGAGACGGAGGCAAACCTCTCCCTGGTGGGTCGCCTCGCGGTCCGCTGGGACGTGATCCGCTGCCTCCGCAACCTGCTGCGGCTGCGGCAGGAGGAAGAACGCGCCCCCGGCCTGTGCGAGACGCCGATCCGCCGCCCTCTGATCATCACCGGCCTGCCCCGCAGCGGCACCACCTTCCTGCACCGGCTGCTGGATTGCGACCCCGCGATGCGCAGCCCGAGCTGCTGGCAGACAATGGCGCCCTATGCCCCGGCCAGCGGCCGGGACAGGCGCGTGGAGCAGACCGAGCGCGAGCTGCGCACCTTCGCCCGCATGGCACCGGGCTTCCGCGACGTTCATCCGCTGACGGCACGCATGCCGCAGGAATGCACGGAAATCACCGCCCAGGTCTTTCAGTCGCTGCGCTTCGACACGACCTTCCGTATCCCGAGCTATCTGGCCTGGCAGGATGCGCATGGCCATACCCTCGCTTATCGCTTCCACAAGCGCTTCCTCCAGCACCTGCAGCACCAGTCCAACGACGACCCCGAGCAGGTGCAATGGGTGCTCAAATGCCCGGATCATGTCTTCGCGCTGGACGCCTTGCGCACAATCTACCCTGATGCCCGGATCGTTTTCGTGCATCGCGATCCGCTCAAGGTCCTGCCCTCCGTCGCGAAGCTGACCGAGATCCTGCGGCAGCCCTTCACACGCGACCAGGACAGGGCGGAGATTGGCGCGCAGGTGACGAGCCGTTGGCACGAGGGTGTGGAAGCCATGATGCGTGCCGCGAATTCCAACGAGGGCGGCGACGCCATCTGCCATATCCACTATCGCGAGCTGACACGTGATCCGCTTGGCACAATCTCGCGCCTTTACGCCCATTTCGGGATGACCCTGGGCGATGGCGCGGTGCGCGATATCACGGCCGAGGTCAACCGCGAAAAGCGCGGCGGCTATGGCCGCAACGTCTACAATTTCGCCGATCACGGCGTGGATGCGCAGCGCGAGCGCGGCTTCTTCGCCGGCTATATGCAGCGTTTCGGTATCGCTGAGGAAAGCATCGCTGTCTGACGCATCTTGCACGTTAGTTTTTTATTCCGATATCGCAAATTTTTTCTGGACAAACGCCCCAGAAATCCCTATATAAATTTATATGATGCCTGGTTGTGTCGATGACGCAGCCGAGGCGCGAAGCTCCCGGTTCTTTCCCTACTGAGAAAAAACGGCGCTTCCCCCGATAAACTTTCAACTGATGAGGCCCCGAACCGTATGGATCTGGGCCTTGTCGCATGGGCGGAATTCGTGCTCGAACAATACGAGCAGAGGCCCGCCCCGCATCATCGGAAACTGATGGCGGCACTCGATGCCGTCAGCCGCGGCGAGACCGACCGGCTGATGGTGCTGATGCCCCCCGGTTCGGCCAAATCGACCTATGTGTCGGTTCTTTTCCCCGCCTGGTATCTCGGTCAACACCCGAGGGCCGCCATCATCATGGCTTGCCACACGGATAATCTGGCGAGCCATTTCGGCCGGCGCGCGCGCGCGCTGGTGCAGGAACATGGCGCCCTGCTGAACTACCGGCTCGCCACCGACGAGCGGGCCGCCAATCGCTGGCGCACGAGCCAGGGCGGCGAGTATTTCGGCGCCGGCATCCGTGGACCCATCACCGGCCGCAGGGCCGACCTCGTCATCATTGATGACCCCGTGAAATCCTGGGCCGAAGCGGATTCGCCGCTCTGCCGCGAACATGCCTGGGACTGGTACCGGACGGATCTTCTGCCCCGGCTGAAGCCGCGCGGCCGCGTGGTTCTGGTGATGACGCGATGGCACCAGGACGATCTCGGCGGCCGCATTCTGGAGATGGAGCCGGGCTGGACCACGCTCCGGCTGCCCGCGCTCGCCGTGCCGCCAGACCCGATGGGCCGGGCCGAGGGCGAGGCACTTTGGCCTGAATGGGAAGACGCCCCGGCCCTCGCCCGCAAACGGGCCGCGATGGGTGAACGGGCCTTTGCCGCCCTGTTCCAGCAGGACCCGAGACCGCCGTCCGGTGGGTTGTTCATGCCGGAACGGGTGACCGTCTGCGGCATGGCACCCGGCGAGAGTATCGCCGTGCGCGCCTGGGATCTGGCCTCGGCCCTGCCCGCGCCCGGCCGCGACCCCGACTGGACGGTGGGGCTGAGACTGGACCGCGACGCGGAGGGCCGTTTCATCGTGACCGATATCCAGCGTCTGCGCGGCACGCCCGGCGAAGTGGAAGCGGCACTGCGCTCGACCGCCGAGCGGGACGGCCCGGCCGTGGTCGTCGCCCTGCCCCAGGACCCCGGCCAGGCGGGGCAGGCCCAGGCGGCTTATCTGACCCGCAAGCTCGCCGGTTTCACGGTGCGGTCCTCGCCCGAGACGGGCGCGAAACTCACCCGCGCCGGGCCTGTCGCGGCGCAGGTCGAAGCCGGCAATCTGAGTGTCGTGCGTGCACCATGGAATCGTCCCTTTCTTGAAGAGCTGCGGGACTTTCCCCATGGCCGCAAGGACGACCAGGTCGACGCGCTGTCACGCGCGTTCATGACGCTGGCCGCCCCCGCCGCCCCGGCCCGGCGCCTGCACGTGCCGCTGCTCAGCCGCTAACCCCCGTTTTCTGAAAGTCACCCGATGTTCGACGCGATCTGCGCGCTGATCCCGCGCGACCCGGACTATCCCCCGCGCGTCGCGACGCTCGACGTACTGCGGCGCGTGCTCGCGGGCACCCTCTATGACGTATTGCCCTATCAATTTCACGAGGAACGCGGGGCGGGCGGCGAATATATTCCGATCCGCCATCGCCGCCCCTCGATCCGCTACGCCCTCTGCCGGACGGTGGTGGAAGACAGCGTGGCACTGCTGTTCAGCGAGGGCCATTTTCCCGCGATCGTCTGTGCCGATCTCGAACTTCGCAGCTTCCTCGCCGATCTTGTGCGCGATGCGGGGCTGAACGCGGTCATGATCGATGCCGCGCTGCGCGGCTCCGTCGGGTCCGTGGCCCTTCTGCTGCGTATTCTCAAAGGCAGGGTCTACGTCTCGGTCCTCGACAGCCTGTTCCTCACGCCGGTCTGGCGCGTGGATGCGCCCGACACACTCGCCAGCGTGACCGAGCAATACAAGGTCCGAGGTGCCCAGCTCGCGGCCCAAGGCTATGAGATCGCCGAACCCTCCGTTGACTACTGGTTCATGCGCCGGTGGGATGCGGAGGCTGAAACCTGGTTCCTGCCCTGGCCCGTCGGCACCACGCCGATCGGCGGGCCCGCCGTCGATGCGGCCCGCACCGTGCGGCACGGCCTCGGTTTCGTGCCGCTGGTATGGATACGCAACCTCCCCGGCGGAGACGGCGTTGATGGCTCCTGCACCTTCCGCGCCGCGGTCGAAACCAGCATCGAGATCGACTACCAGCTCTCGCAGGCCGGTCGTGGCCTCACCTACAGCTCCGACCCCACGCTGCTGATCAAGGAACCCGCAACCACCGACCGCGAGATCATCAAAGGTGCCGGCAATGCGCTTGTCGTCAGCAAGGATGGGGACGCGCGGCTGCTGGAAATCGGCGGCACCGCCGCCAATGCCGTGATCGACTATGTGCGTGTGCTTCGCGAATTGGCGTTGGAGAGTGTGCACGGCAACCGCTCCTCCGCCGACCGGATCGCGGCCGCGCAATCCGGCCGCGCTTTGGAGTTGATGAACCAAGGCCTCATCTGGCTCGCCGACAATCTGCGCATATCCTACGGAGAGAACGGCCTGCTCGCGCTGGTGCGGATGATCATGGCCGCCGCCGGCCGCTATCCGCTGACGATCCTCGGCCGCCCCGCGCCGAAGATGGAGCCGGGCACGCGCCTCTCGCTCGACTGGCCGCGCTGGTATCCGCCGAGTGCCGCCGACCAGCTGGCCGAAGCGCAAACACTCTCCACACTGGCCCAGGCTGGGCAGATCAACGGCGGCAGCAATCCGAATAACGGTGGCATCCTCGCCAACGCCTGGGCAAGCTCCGTTACCGGCAATGTGGTGAGCAACCACGCCGGTTTCGGCATTGATGCCGGTGCCGCGAACTTCACGATGATCGCCGATAATCTGGTGACCACCTCGCGCATCGCCATCAATGCCGGCGGCGCGCAGCAACCCCGCATCACCGGCAACTCCATCGCCGCTGCCAGTTATTATGGCATCGTCATCTACAATAACGAGACCAATGCCGGCGGCTCTCCGATCGGGGTGCCCTCTGTCGACTGCTCCATCACGGAAAACACCATCGACATCACAACCGGCGGCAGCGGTATTCTGCTGATCGACGGGCCCCAGAACGTATATGTTGCCCGCAACAACTTTGTCGCACCAGGCACAGATGCCGGCCTCTGTCTGCTACCGCTGACGAACACCGCGATGATCGAGGGCAACACGGTCAACGGCAGCTCCAGCTTTTCGATCGAAAACCCCTTTGTCCCGGGGAACGGAAACTTCTCCGGCCTGACCAGCCTTCTCTACGTGGACGTGCTCGATGCCGTCTCCATCACCGCGAGTTCCTCGGCGATCCAGAGCATACGCTCCCTGAACGCCACCAATTACGAGATGTACGTCACCTTCGTCACGCTCACCGCCGGCGGCAGCGGCTATTCCAGCGCGCCCACGGTGAGTTTCAGCGGCGGCGGCGGCTCCGGCGCCAGCGCCACCGCTTTCATCACGAACGGTGCGGTCATCGGCTTTCGGATGGTCTCTCTGGGATCGGGCTATACCTCGGCGCCGTCGGTCACGCTGAGCGGCGGCGGCGGGTCTGGTGCGGCCGCCACTGCCTTCGTCGGCATTCCGGTGCAGCCGAGCAAGCGGCTGAGGGTTTACTGCGGCGTGCCTGTGCAATGGGCCATGGCGGGCAGCACGCCCGCGCAATCGACCGGCTCTGGCGTTGCAATAACAACACCCGCGAATTCCGAGATCGAATGGGTCGGGCTCAATGCCGGCTGGTATGCGAGCCGGTACCAGCAGACGGATTACGTGCAGCCGGCGAGCGACGGCAGCGTCACGCTGCACAGCATATCCGGCAATGTGCGCCTTCATCCCGCCGGCAGCGGCGCTGTTTGCTGGGTCAATGACAGCCAGACGACGGGCTGCACGACGACGGTCGGCAGCGGCAGCCCCCAAGGCGTGGTGACGGCGACGCCGGGATCAGACTACCGCAACCTCACCGGCAGCGCGGGGAGCATCTTCTGGGTCAAACAGACCGGAACCGGCTCGACCGGCTGGGCCGCCATCGCCTGACATTCCCTTGATCGCGTGATTCAGACCTGCGGTGATCCCACCTCCGGTCATCACGCTCTGAACCCAGAGGTTCTGAGATGCCCACCATCGCCAATCTTCCGGCGGCCGTCGCCCTATCGGTCACCGATACGCTGCCGATCGACCAGGGCAACGGCACCAACGCCGTGACCCTCGCGACCCTGCTCGCCGGCCAGCAGCCCGCCATCGTGACACCCACGGGCAGCCTGCTCGGCCGCGTATCGACAGGCGCCGGCGGCCCGGAAACCATCAGCCTCGGCTCCGGGCTCGTGCTCACCTCGGGCACGATCTCGGTCGGTGCGGTCGGCGCGCTGCTCGGCGGCGAGACGGTGGATGAGCTTCAGGCCGCCGGCATCGCCACGGACACGGATCGGATCACCGTGCGGATATGAGCGGGAGCTCCTAGAGCGGTATCGGTTCGCTTTCGCTCACGATTCCGCTCTATGCTCTTGATTGAGAACGCAAATCTTCGGATCCGGTGATTCCACCTGATCCGATATTGCTCTAGTCCTTCAATTTGATCGCCTGATTCAGACCTCCGGTGATTCCACCTTCGGTCATCAGGCTCTACGCAAAAATGCCGCCGCGCTCATTGATCGCGAAATGCTCCCGCACGCCGTAGCGGGCGGATAATGCGTTGCCCTCGGCGAATGCGCCCTGGATATCGTAGTTCTGGCCCGTGGGCCGGGTGTGCCGCACGGCAACCTTGTCGATGATAGCGATTTTCGTCTGCGGCCCCTGCACCAGCTTGGACCAGACGTAATCTATGCCGAAGCTGCTCGCGGTGAGGTCGAAGCTATGCACGCAGGCGCGGAGAGCCTGACGAGAGAATATAGGCGTCATGACCTCGACCATGCTGACAAAACGGAGAAGATAGGCTGTGTTCTGCCGCGTCGTCAGGTAGTTCACAAAGCCGTTTGGATCGAGCGAGGGCTGGGCGAGTTGCAGACCGTATTCCCGGCACACCGCGAAAGCCGAGTTAATGTCGTTCCAGCTCATGTCGAGGTCGTCATCCGGGAACATGATATAGTCATAGCCCCAGAGAACGCTATCCGCGTGCATCAGCTTCTTCAGCGCGGTGAACTTCCGATCCTGATTCTGCAGCACTGCATATTCGGCGAAATCCTCCGGCGGGAAGTTCTCGGGGCTACCATAGAAGCTGTTGCAGAAATCCCAGGACCGCTCGCTGTCGAGGAGATCCTGCCGCCATTGCGGATGCAGTGAGTTCTCGTTTGCGCGGAGGACGACAAGGTTCCGCCGCGAACCGGCTGCCCGCCTCCGGATGAGTTGCACCGCCGGGTCCGGCGAGACAGGCTCCCCATCCGCGACAATCTCCTGAAGAATATGGATGGTGTCACCGTCCCGGAAGGAGCCCTTCAAAACGAGAAGCCCGTCATCCCCGACCGAGCATTGATCGAATAGCGTGGAATCCCGCCCGGCGTCATCGGCGAGGACGAGATGACCCTCTCGAATAGTCCAGCTATATTCATTGGGGTTGAGATAGCCCATGATGCGGCCGTCGCTCGTCAGCCGGAGAAACGGGGCATGTGTCATTCCGCCATCGATCCCGAAGCGCCAGCATCGTCCCCGCACACGATCCGAATCCAGCACGATACGCGGATTTGCTTCCACCAGCGTTCTCTAGCCTAGACCATTCATCACAGGCGCGGCGGCTTCAAACTTATCCAAAGTCATTTCTTCCCCAGGTTCGACCTTGTCCGGATCAACCACGTTATGGGCGAGGATGCCGCCTAGCTCCCGCATCGTGTATTGATCGAGAAATCCGAATTTGTCCGAAGTCTCATAACCCTCCTGAATGGCTTCATCGAGGTCGTAGCTATGACCGGTCTTCCTTGTGTGGCGGATCGCCACCCGGTCGATAACGGCAATCTTCGTCAAAGGGCCGTCCACCAGTTTGGTCCAGGCATAGTCGAGGCCATGGCCGCTCTGATTGAGGTCGAAGGTGTGAATGCAGCTCCGCAGCGCCTGATTCGAGAAGATCGGGGCCATGACCTCAACCATCGTCATGAAGCGAATGAGGAAGTCGGGTTTTTGCTTGCTGTTCTGGTAGTTGATCACCCCGTCGGGGTCGAGTGACGGCTGAGCGAGCTGAAGCTGATAGGTGCGGCAGATGTTGAACAGGATGTTCAGGTCGCTCCATTTCATCTGCAGGTCGTCATCCGGAAACATGATGTAATCATAGTTCCAGAGAATGCTGCCCCTGTGCATGAGATTCTTGAGCGCGATGAACTTTCGCTGCTTGTATTGCAGGCAGGAAAATTCCGAAAAATCCTCGGGCGGGAACGTCTCCGGCTTGCCGTAATAGGCGATGCAGAGATCCCAGGACCGATCGCTTTCCAGAATGTCGCGCTCCCAGCCCGTATGCAGCGAATTTTCATTGGCGCACAGGACAACCAGATTGCGCCGCCGGCCCACCGGTTTCCGCTGAATGAGCTTGATATGCGGCGAGTACAGCGCGGGACCGTCACCGAAATCGACCTCGCGCAGGAAATGGATAATCGTTCCGTCCCGGTGCCGACCCTCCAGCCGAAGACGCCCGTCCAGCCCGATCGAACTTCGGTCGAAGATCGTGCTCGGCAGCCCCGCCTCGTCAAGCAAGGCGAGCCGGCCATCCAGGATCGCCCAACTGTTTTCGTTCGCATGGTGATAGCCGATCAGACGCCCGCACTCCCCAAATCTGAGAAGAGGCGCGTAAACGACGGTCTCACTGTGACCGAAACACCATGACCGCTGACGGAGGTGCTCTTCATTCACAATGACATTCATATCACTGCCAAATCGTCTTCCGATCAACATTTTGCCGTTCTGGTAAAGAAGTTATGAATTCGGTTCATTATCGTTATCGTAGTGACCGAAGATTGACCCGGCGTAAAACGGCCCGCGATCACGCGATGATTCGCGGACGTCACCGCCAATAACTCTCACAAATCTCCCCAACAATCAGGAATATATCATGGATCTTTCCCCGATCGCGGATGTCGCCACAACGCTGGCCTCCGCCGTCTTCGCCGCCAGCGCGCCCGCCGTGGTGCTGAAACTCAGCGGCCTCCTCAATCTGAATCTGGATCAGACGCACCGCACCGCCGTCAGCACCGCGCTCGACAACGCGGTCGGCATCGGCCTGCATCTCGCGCAGGAGGCGGGAGACGCGGCTCTCGGCAACGTCAATATCCGCAGCGCGGCTCTCGCCGCCATGGTCGGCTATGTGAAGCAGACGGTGCCCGAGGCGGTGAGCCATTTCGGCCTCACCGACGAGGCCCTGGTGCAGAAAGCAACGGCGCGCCTCGCGACAAGCCTGCTTACCCCCGCCGCCAGCGCGTCGCCCACGGCCGCCACATCGGCGCCGGCTACGACGGCGAGCCCGATCCCCGCCGCAGCATGATCGGGCCGAAACTCTCCTCCTGACGAAGGTCGATGGCGCCGCCACGCGCCATCTCCAGCCCCGCGAGTAAGGTGCTGGCGATGGCCGCGCGGCGGGCCAACGGCTCAACCGGCGTCACCTCGGGCAGAAAGCGCTGCAACTCGGTCCAGTCCGGCGCTTGATCCATCATGGCACCCAGGCGCCGCAGCGCGTCCTGCACGCTCCACCAGATCATCGGCCGGGGCGTGTAGCGGCGCGTGGCCGCCTGCCGGCGCAGCGCGCCGATATGGCCGCGCAACAGGCCTGGCAGGTCCAGGCGCAGGCCGGAGCGATCCGTCTCCGTCAAATCCTCCGGCATGCCGCGCGCGAACACATCCATGCCAAGCTGGGGCCGCGCCGCGAGCCATTGCGCCCCTCGCCGCATCGATTGAAGCTCGGCAAGCCGGCCGGCCAAGGTCTCGGCCAGTTGTTCGGCATCCTCGGCTTCCTCGGTCCCCGCCGGCACCAGAAGCCGCGACTTCAGCCAGGCGAGCCAGGCCGCCATCACCAGCCAGTCGGCCGCCAGTTCCAGCCGAATCCGCCGCGCCCCCTCGATGATCACCAGATACTGATCGACCAGCGCCAGGATCGAGATGCTGGCGAGATCAACCTTCTGGCTGCGGGCAAGTTCCAGCAGCAGGTCGAGCGGACCCTCGAACCCCTCCAGCCGTAGCATGAGGCTGTGGCTGTCGGAGACCGCCAGTGCCGAGGCTGGGGCCTCCGCCGCAACCCCGGCCTCAGACACTTTGGCCCGCGAGGTTGAAGACCAGGCGCATGGCCCAAGGAACCACCCGGTTCAGCACCGTGCGCACAGGGTCGAACTGCCAGCCGAACTGATGGGCGGCGGCGGGGACGATGAAGATCAGCATCATGACGATGGCGATGCCGGCACGCTCCATCCGCGCCCATTGCCGCGCCAGCGGCAAGGGCAGCAGGCCGACGATGATGCGCCCGCCATCGAGCGGCGGGATCGGCAGCAGGTTGAACAGGCCCAGCACCACATTGGCGAGGATGAAATCGTTGATGAAGGAGGCGGTGGGCGCCATATCCCGCGGCGTGACATAGGGCAGCAGCCAGCTACACAGCGCGGCGAGCCAGGCGAGAAAGAAGTTCATCGCCGGCCCCGCCGCTGCCACCAGCATCATGCCCCGGCGCGGGTCGCGAAACCGCCAGGCCGCCACCGGCACGGGCTTCGCCCATCCGAACATGAAACCGACATGGCCGATCGTGATCAGCTGCCCGATCAGCAGAATGCCCGGCAGGATGATGGTGCCGACACGGTCGATATGCCGCAGCGGGTTGAGCGAAAGGCGCCCGGCGAGTTTCGCCGTATCGTCACCCAGTGCCCAGGCGGCATAGCCGTGGGCCGCCTCATGCAGCGTGATGGCGAGGACTGCCGCCACGACCCCCAGAGCGATCTCCAGAATCACGCTGCTCATCCGCCCGCCCCCAGCAGCGCTGTGCGCTCGTCGAGCCAGCCGGCGAGATTGGGCGTTGCGGGCTTCGGCCGCAGATCGCGCAAACGCTCCGCGAGCCCCGCATCATCGGCCAGCGCCGCCAGTATCGCCGCATTGCCCGCCATATCGCCCGGGCAATAGACCGCGATGTCACAGCCGGCGGCCAAAGCGGCTTCGGCGCGAGACAAGGGCGTGCCCTGGAGCGCGTTCATCGCCAGATCATCCGAGAACAGCAGCCCGGCGAAGCCGATCGCCCCGCGAATGACGGAGTGGACCACGATCGGCGAGAGGGTTGCGGGACGGGCGTCATCCAAGCCTTCGTAAAGAATATGAGCGGTCATCATAGAGGGAATCCGCCCGGCCGCCTCCCGAAAGGGCGCGATATCGGCGGACCAGTCCGGCCCCGCCGCCGCGACCCTCGGCAAGCCGAAATGGCTGTCCACCCTCGCCCTTCCATGGCCCGGCGCATGCTTCGCGACCGCGATCACGCCGCCCGCCGCGAGCCCCTCGGCCATCGCGAGGCCAAGTGCGGCCACCGCCGCCGGATCGGCGCCGAAGCTGCGATCGCCGACGACGGCGCGATTCTGGCTGGGCACGGCGAGATCGAGCACGGGTGCGGCCACGATGTCGAAACCGGCGGCGCGGCACTCGGCACCGATCGCGGCGCCGTTCAGCCAAGCCGCGCGCAGACCGGATGATGGGTGGCGTTCATGCAGCGCGCCGATGGCCGCCGCCGCCGGATGCGCCGCCCAGTGCGGCGGCCGCAAACGCGCGACACGCCCACCTTCCTGATCGATCATGGTCACCGCATCCGGCGGCAGCACGGCGCGCAAAGCGGCGATCAGCCCGCTCAACTGCGGCGGGTCGATGATATTCCGGCCGAACAGGATGACCCCGGCCGGCGGCGCCCCACGCAACAAAGCCGCCTCGTCAGGCGTCAGAATGGGGCCGGAGACACCGAGGATCGCAGGTTTCAACCCGAAGGCCCAGCGTCAGAACAGCGCGACCGTGCAGGCGGCCCCGCGCGCGCGAACATCGTCACAGAAGTGCGACGCCTCCGCGACCGAAGCGAAACCCGCAGTCCGGACACGCCAATAGGTGTGGCCGTTGACATGCGCCTCCGCGAAGATCGGGTACCGCCCGTCGAACAGCGTGGGCATCTTATGCGCCAGATGGTCCCAGACGCGGGCAGCGGCCTGCTGGCTGCCGAGGGCCGCGAACTGCACATGCACATGGCCATGCTGCGCCGAGGCGGCGGGTGGCGTGTATTCCTCGGCGAGGTTGTGAACGGCGGCAGCACCAGGTGACGGGGGCGGAATGTTCAACGCCGTCTTCTCCGGCGCGGATGCTACGGCCGTTTCCGGCACCGAGGGGACTGAGATTGCGGGCGCGGGCGGTGGAGGCGGTGGCGGCGGCACGACCGCCGCCACCGGCGCGGTGGCAGCCAGCTGCTCCTGCTTGGCAGCCGCTGCCAGGGCGGCGGGGTCCGGTGCCTCCGGCGCGGGGGCCAGATTGGCATCCGCACCCGAACCGTTACCCCCCAGCAGCGCGCTCGTCTGCGCGCTCACCTGCAAGCCACCTGGGTCGGCCGGCTTGACCTTGATGGGTCCGGGCTGCGGCTGGATAATCGGCACGCCGCCCGAGCCGCCGCCGCCGGTCGCGGCGTAATAGCCGCCCACGCATAGCAACAGCACGGCACCGACGCCGCCGACCGCCACCATCATCCGCCGCGCCTCGGCCGCGCGGCGCTGCGGCGTGGAGCGATAGCTAGGCGGCGGAATACGGACCTCGTCTTCCCACATTCAACGCATCTCCTCGACGGGCGTCACCCCCAGCACGGCCAGCCCGGAGCGGATCACGATGGCGGTCGCCGCCACCAGCGCCAGGCGGGCCCGTGTCTCCGGCCGGCTCCTCGCCTGCAGGAATCGCAGCGTCGCATCGTCCCGGCCCTGGATTCCACAGCATATGAAAGTCGCCCGCCAAGTCATAGAGAAAAAACGCGATTCGGTGCGGCTCGCGCGCCAGCGCGGCCGCCTCCACCATCCGCGGCCAGGCCGATCAGCCGGCGGATCAACGCCAGCTCCTCCGGGTCGTCGAGGGCCGAGAGCACCGCGCCGGCCAGCGCCTCCGGCTCGATCGCTTCTGCACCAGAACTCTCCGCGCGCCGCGCGCAGCACGGAGCGGCAGCGGGCATGGGCGTATTGCACGTAGAACACCGGGTTTTCGCGCGTCTGCGCCACCGCCTGGTCGAGGTCGAACTCCATCTGCGCGTCGGATTTGCGCGTCAGCATGGTGAAGCGCACGGCGTCGCGCCCGACCTCCTCGATCAGGTCGCGCAAGCGTCACGAAGGTGCCGGCGCGCTTGGACATCCGCACCGGCTGGCCGCCGCGCATGACATGCACGATCTGGCACAGCACCACCTCCAGCGGCACCCGGCCGTCCGAGACCGCCTGCACCGCCGCCTTCATGCGCGACACATAGCCGCCGTGGTCGGCGCCCCAGCACGTCGATCAGAACATCGCGCGCCGCGCGCGATCTTGTCGGCGTGATAGGCGATGTCGTTGGCGAAATAGGTGTTGCTGCCGTCGGATTTCCGCAGCGGCCGGTCCACGTCGTCGCCGAACTCGCGTGGAGCGGAACAGGGTCTGCGGGCGCGGCTCCCAATCGTCCGGCGTCTTGCCCTTGGGCGGTTCCAGCACGCCCTCATAGATCAGCCCGTCGCGCGTCGCAGCTGCGTCGATGACGCGTCGACGGCGCCGGCTCTCCAGCAGTATCGCGTTCGCGAGGTGAACACATCCTGCCGCACGCCGAGCAGCGCCAGATCCTCGCGGATCTCCGCCAGCATCATGGCGATGCGCGGTCTCGCGCACGGTGTCGAGCCAGAGCGCCGGGTCGGCGATGCCGAGATCCGGCGTCGGCGAGCGCGGCGCCGTGTTCGCGCGGCCAGCGCCTCGCCCACCGGGACCAGATACTCGCCGCGATATTGCAGGCCGCCGGGCACCGCGGCGGCGAACTCCTCCGCCGTCATCGGGCTGCCGAGCGCCTGCAGGTAGCGCCAATAGGCCGCCCAGGCGAGCGCGATCGACCTGCGCGCCGGCATCGTTGATGTAATATTCCTTGGTCACCGCGAAGCCGGCCTTGGCCAGCAGGTTGGCCAGCGCATCGCCCACCACCGCGCCGCGGCAATGGCCGATATGCATCGGCCCGGTGGGGTTGGCGGAGACATATTCCACGTTCACGCGCACGCCCGCGCCGACGGCGCCGTCGCCATAGGCTTCGCCGGCCGCGCAGGATCACCGGGAGCTGGCCGCAGCAGCGCGCCCGGGCTCAGCGCGCAGATTGACGAAACCCGGCCCGGCCGGCTCGGCCTCGCGAGCATCGGATGCGACGGCGAGCCGCTCGGCCGAGCGCGGCGGCGATCGTCGCGCGGGTTCTGCCCGGCGGGCTTCGCCGCGACCATCGCGGCGTTGGTCGCCATGTCGCCATGCGCGGGGTCGCGCGTCGGCGTCACCTCGACCCGCGCGCATCTGCTCGGGCGAGTTCGGGCAGAAGCGCATGCAGCGCCTCCAGGACATGATCCCGCATGGTCGGCAAACAGATTCTCGGTCATGCGTGCGTATCAGCCTTGAACCGCACGAGGTCGGTCAGCCGGCGATATTCGTCCAGCGCATAGCGGTCGGTCATGCCCGCCACGTAGTCGCGCACCGTCGTCGGCGGCGCGCTGGCTGCCCGGGCCTGCCCGCGCGCTCGCCGCCAGTCATCCGGCAGCAGGCTCGGATCCTCCAGCAACAGTGTCGGCCAGCGCGGCCGTCACCCGCCGGGCCTTCGCCGCCATCCGGTTGACCCGCCAATGCCGGTACATGCGGGCGAACAGGAACTCCTTGATCGCCGCGATTGGCCTCGGCCATCGGCGGGCTGAAGGCGATCACGCTGGCCGGCGCCGCCCGGATCGCATCGGCCGAGCGGAGGTCGAGGCGGCTGCAGGATCGCCGCGCTCTCCTCCACCACATCCTGGATCAGCGCGTCGATCACCCGGCGGATCGTCTCGTGCCGCAGCCGCGCCTCGGGCAGGTCAGCGCGGCAGCGCGCGGGCCTCGCGCCAGCGCATTCGCCCACCACCGGCAGCGCCTGCGATATCGTCGAGGGTGAACAGACTGCGCGCGCAGCCCGTCATCCAGGTCATGGCTGTGATAGGCGATGTCGTCGGCAAGCGCCGCGACCTGCGCCTCGGCCGAGGCGTGGGTGCCGAGGTCCAGCGAATGGGTCGCGTCATAGTCGGCGATGTAGCCGGCGGGCGCGGTGACGCGGGCCGTTGTGCTTGGCCAGCCCCTCCAGCGTCTCCCAGGTCAGGTTCAGCCCGTCGAACGCCGGCGTAGCGCGCCTCCAGCAGCGTCACGACGCGCAGGCTCTGGGCGTTGTGGTCGAAGCCGCCGAAAGCGCGGCAGCGCGCTGTCCAGCCCGGCCTCGCCCGGATGGCCGAAGGGCGGGTGGCCGAGATCATGCGCCAGCGCCAGCGCCTCGGTCAGATCCTCGTCCAGCCCCAGCGCGCGGGCGATCGAGCGGGCGATCTGCGCCACCTCGATGCTATGGGTCAGTCGCGTGCGGTAGAAATCGCCTTCGTGATTGACGAAGACCTGGGTCTTGTACTGCAGCTTGCGAAAGGCGGTGGAGTGGATCACGCGGTCGCGGTCGCGCTGATAGGGGCCGCGCATGCCGCTTTGCGGCTCGGGGATCAGGCGTCCGCGCGAGGTCTCTGCTCGGACAGCATAGGGGGCAAGCTCCATGGTGGCCCTTCAACCGGATTGCTCGAAGCGCTATAGTATAAGCATGAGCATCGAAACGCCGAATTTTCGCCTGACCGACCGGGCGCTTGCCCGCATTTCCGAGATCCTCGATAGCCAGCCAGCGCCGGCCGCCTTGCGGGTCGCGGTGCTGGCCGGCGGCTGCAGCGGCTTTCAATACAAGTTCGATCTGGATGAGGCGCCCGCCGCGCCGGACGATCTGGTGATCGAAGCATCGGGCGCGCGGGTTCTGGTCGATCCCAGCAGCCTCGATCTGCTCGGCGGCGCGCAGCTCGATTACACGGATGCGCTGATGGGCGCGCATTTCGCCATCAAGAACCCCAACGCCACCTCCTCCTGCGGCTGCGGCACCAGCTTCTCGATCGACTGATGCAGATAGACCGACACGTAGTCGACGCGATCGAAGCAGCCGATTTGGGGAAGTTCGACGCAGCTCTTATGCACGCGTGCTTTGCACTTGATCCGTCAGCGCGGAATCATTTCCGCACATTGCGGTCATCGCGATATGATTACAAATCGTTCATAAGGGAGTATTTCTGGATCATCGAGTTTATGTCAGCCTCAAGCGTCGATATGGCAAAGACAAAATTCAACAACCTTATGCTCTATGATGATCGGCGAAAGCCGATCTACGATCCGGATTTTGCAGATATTGTTTACCATATCTACCGATGCACGCATGCCCATGGGGAGCCGATGCCCCAAGAGTTCGTGCTAACCGACTTCCAAGATGGTCAGACCGCTTGGGACATGGCCGCAGATACCCTTCGGATGCCGAAGCGAATAATTTACGCTTTGCTAGCGGCCTCAGTTTTCGCGAAGTGCAACCGACATGTTCAATCGGCTGGCCTCGCGTTCCTTTCGTGGGGTGCCCCCTCGCTTGGGATTCCTACTACCCGTTTCACAATCAGCGATTGGTGGGGGAAAGAAGACGACTTTCGGCCGTTCGTCGAACAGAATCCCACCCCTCGAATCGAGATGCTCGAGCTATGGCGTCTTCGTGAGTCGGTTGGGCTAGAGAGCCATCCGCCCCGACCTACTCGTTAAAATGTCGGGGCATCGTGGTATTGGAAACGGCTCGTTGCGCATCGCCACCTGGAACGTCAACTCCATTCGCGTCCGCCAGACGCATGTGAAGCGCTGGCTGGAGCGGGTGCGGCCCGACATCGTCGTGCTGCAGGAAATCAAATGCGAGGCGCATGCCTTCCCGGCGGCCGGTTTCGCGGAACTCGGCTACAAAGCCGAAGTCGTGGGGCAGAAGGCCTATAACGGCGTCGCCGCCCTCTCCCACCGGGACATCACCATCCGCCACCGCAGCCTACCGGGCTTGCCGGCCGAGGATGCCCAGGCCCGGTATATCGAGGTCGAGACCGAGGGGCTGACCGTCATCGGCATCTACCTGCCGAACGGCAATTCAGGCGGCGATGCCGGCTATTCCTATAAGCTCGCCTGGATGGACGCGCTCTGTGACAGGGCGGAGGCTTTGCTGGCCGAGGACCGGGACATCGTCATCACTGGCGATTTCAACGTCTGCCCGACGGAGCTGGATTATGCGGCGGGCGCTCTGGCGCCGACGGATGCGCTGCTGCGGCCCGCGACGCGGGCGCGGTATCGCCGGCTGATCTATAACGGGCTGACCGATGCCGTGCGCGCGCTGCACCCCCGGGCGCCGGCCTATAGCTTCTGGGATTATCAGGCCGGCTGCTGGGAGCGTGACCGGGGCTTGCGGATCGATTTCGCGCTGCTCTCGCCCCGGCTGGCGGAATGCCTCGTCGCGGCGGCGCCGGATCGGGCGGAACGCGGCGCCGAGCAGCCATCGGATCACGTTCCGGTCGTCATCGATCTCGCCTGGCCGCCGGAGGCGGCTTAAACCCTCGCCCAGACGATCGCCGTGGCCGCCGCCTCGGTCAGGTCGCGAAAGGCGAAGCGCTGCAAATGCCGGATCACGACCGATTGCAGCTCCAGCAGATCGGTTTCGTCCTCCGCCGTGATCCGCATCCGCAGCCCCGTCTCCTCCGCCGCGACGTCGCAAATGCCGGAGCTGAAGGCGATCCGCCCGTCACGCTCATTCAGCGTCACCGGCAGCCGATGCGCGAAATGCTTGCAAAGCTGCGCCATGTAGCGGGGCGAACTCCCCGTCTCCCACCACGCCTCGGAGGCCAGCCGCGCCGGATCGGTCGTTTCGGTCATGACGTCGTTTCCCCTGCTCGCTCTGGGCTCAGGCATTCTCGATCGCACGCGCCGCCGCGTCCAGCGCATCCGCGATGGCCTGAGCCTCCGTATCGCCCAGCGGCCCCCGCGAAAGCCGTAGCCGCAGCGCCGTCTTCATATTCTCGATCGCGCGGACGACCTGCGGCGCCCGCCCGCCGGCTGTCGAGGCCGAAGCGCGGTCCATGCGCGCGAAGACCGCATCCACCACCGGCTTGTTCTCGGCGAGATGAGCCCGCCCCTCCTCGGTGATCGTATAAAGCTTCCGGCCGCCGCCGCTCTCGCTCACCGTCGCGAAGCCCAGCTCGTTGAGCAGGGTCAGCGTCGGATAGACCACGCCGGGGCTCGGGCTATAGCTGCCGCCCAGCCGGTCCTCGATCGCCTTGATGATCTCGTAGCCATGGCGCGGCGCCTCGGCGATCAGCGCCAGTAGCACGAAGCGCAGCTCGCCCTGGTCGAAGACCCGGGCGCGGCCGCCGCCACCCTCGCGGAAAAGATGCGGCCCGTGCCGGCCAAAGCGGCCGCCGCGATCCCCGCCATGACGGCCGCGCTCCTCAGAATCCGGGCCAAACCCTTCGTCACGCGCGAAGCGGCGGCCCCAGTGGCCCCGTTCGTCGTCTCTGCAATGTCTGAACATGTCGTCTCCTCTGTGTATCGACATATCCAAGATATATCGAAACACAGAGGAGTCAAGATATATCTTAGCTATCTCTTGACCGCTCGTACTCGCCTTACGCCCTGCGAACGATATAGCGCTCCCGCAGCTTGGCTTCGATGAGGGCGCCATGCGCCGCGTCCCGCGCCTCGATCATGATTTCGAGCTGCGCCGCCTGCACGGTGGGCGAGGTGAACAGCCGGTGATGGGCGACTTCCAGGATATTGCCGCCCTCATCACCGATGCGGGTGGCGATATCGCCCAGCATGCCCGGCCGGTCCGGCATCTCCATGATCAGGCGTACAAGCCGGCCGTCCCGCAGCAGGTTGCGCAGCAAGGTATTCGCCAGGATGCGCACGTCGATATTGCCGCCGCAGATCGGCAGGCCGACGCGCCGGCCGGCAAAGCGATCTGGGTAGTGCAGCACGGCCGCGAGGGCCGAGGCGCCCGCGCCCTCAGCGACAAGCTTCGCCCCTTCGGCCAGGAGGGCGATGCCTTGTTCGATCGCGACTTCCGGCACCACCAGAACCTCGACCCCCAGTGCGCGCAGGATCTCGACCGGCAGTTCGCCGACATCGCGCACCGCCATGCCCTCGGCGATCGTGGAACCGCCGACGGAAACCGATCTGCCGGCGAGCCGCTGCGCCATGGCGCTATAGGTCTCGACCTCGACCCCGATCACTTGCAGGTCGGGCTTCATCGCCCGCGCGGCCAGTGCGCAGCCGGCGATCAGGCCGCCGCCGCCGACCGGCACCACAAGCGTATCGAGATCGGGGAAGTCTTGAAGCAGTTCCAGCGCGAGCGTGCCCTGGCCCGCGATGATGGCGGGATCGTCATAGGGGTGGATGAAGACCAGCCCCTCGGTCTCGGCCAGATGATGCGCATGGGCTGCCGCCTCGGCCAGCATCTCCCCATGCAGAACCACGCGCGCGCCCCAGGACGCGGTCCGCGTCACCTTCGTCGTCGGCGTGAATTTCGGCATGACGATGGTGGCCTGGATACCCAGCAGATGGGCATGCCGCGCCACCGCCTGGGCGTGATTGCCGGCGGACATGGCGATGACGCCGCGCTGTGCCTCCGCCGGGGTCAGCAGCGCCAGGCGGTTCGCGGCCCCACGCTCCTTGAACGCGCCCGTCACCTGGAAATTGTCGAGCTTGAGCACAATCTCCGCGCCCGTCGCGCGGCTGATGACATCGCTCGGGACCGAGGGAGTGCGCAGGATGCGGCCGGCTATGCGGCCGGCCGCCGCCTCGATATCGGAAAAGGTGGGTGTCATGGCGGCCGGCGGTCAGCCGAACCGGACAGCGATGATCTCGTAGGACCGATCTCCGCCCGGGGCAGGCACGGAAACGGTGTCCCCCTTCTTCTTGCCGATGAGGGACTTCGCCAAGGGCGAGGAGACCGAAAGCAGCCCCTGCTTGATGTCGGCCTCATGCACGCCGACGATCTGGTAGCTCGCCTCCTTCTCCGTCTCCTCATCCACCAGCTTCACATGGGCGCCGAACTTCACGGCGTCCCCGGACAGCGTCGCCGGGTCGATCACCTCGGCAGCGGAGACGATCTCCTCCAGCTCCTGGATGCGGCCTTCGATGAAGGACTGCCGCTCCCGTGCCGCATGGTATTCCGCGTTCTCGCTGAGATCGCCATGGCTGCGCGCCTCGGCGATGGCACGAATGACCGCTGGCCGCTCCTCGCTGCGCAGATGGCGCAACTCTGCCTCAAGGCGCACAAGGCCGGGCCCGGTCATCGGAAATTTCTGCACTCGGTGTCCTCACGATCGTCAGTCCGTTCGGACTGGTGTTAACAATACAGCGAAGCCGGATCACGGAATGATCCGGCTCCAGCCTCCCCGCCATCCTTGAGCCCGGCCAATTCCCCGGGTCTTTTCCGGAGACGGGTCCTCAGAATGGGGAACGAAAGTAGGACTGTAATGGCGCGACTTCAAGCGGGCCCGACTTCATAGCCGCTACCGCATGGACGGCAGCCCTGGCCCCGGCGATGGTCGTGAAGTGCGGAACCCCCTGGGTCAGGGCGTTGCGGCGGATATCGAAGCTGTCGCTGATCGATTGCGGCGTCGAGGCGGTGTTGATGACCATCTGGATCTCGCCGGATTGGATGGCGTCCACGCAATGCGGCCGTCCCTCCAGCACCTTGGCGACCTGCCGCACCTCCAGCCCCGCCTCCCGGATGCGCGCGGCGGTGCCGCGCGTGGCGATGATGCCGAAGCCCATCTCGGTCAGACGCCGGGCCAGCGGCACCAGGGCCGCCTTGTCGGAATCCTTGACCGAGAGGAAGACCGATCCCGCCATCGGCAGGCGAACCCCGGCGCCGAGCTGCGCCTTGGCGAAGGCGCGGGCGAAGCTGGTGTCGAGCCCCATGACCTCGCCGGTCGATTTCATCTCGGGACCCAGGATGGTGTCCACCTCGGGGAAGCGCGCGAAGGGAAAGACGGATTCCTTCACCGCCACATGCGGGCCGCCGGCATGATCCTCAAGGTCGAAGCTCGCGAGCTTGGCGCCCGCCATCACCTGCGCGCCGATCTTCGCCACAGCCACGCCGGTTGCCTTGGCGACGAAGGGCACGGTGCGGGAGGCACGGGGGTTGACCTCCAGCACGTAGATCGTCTCGTCCTTGATCGCATATTGCACGTTCATCAGGCCGACGACGTTCAGCGCCCGCGCCATCGCGACCGTCTCGCCCTTCAGCTCCTCGACAATCGCGGGCGACAGGGAATAGGGCGGCAGCGAACAGGCGCTGTCACCGGAATGGATGCCGGCCTCCTCGATATGTTCCATGACGCCGGCGACGAAAACCTGATCGCCATCGGCGATGCAGTCGACATCCACCTCGATCGCGTCGTTCAGGTAGCGGTCGATGAGGACGGGATTCTCGCCGGAGACGCGCACCGCCTCCCGCATGTACCGCGCGAGCTGCGTGCGGTCATGCACGATCTCCATCGCCCGGCCGCCGAGCACGTAGCTCGGCCGGATGACGACGGGGAAGCCGATGCGCTCGGTGATCGCCTCGGCCTCTTCCGTTGACCGCGCGATCCCATTTTCCGGCTGGCGCAGGCCAAGCTTATGCAGCAACACTTGGAAGCGCTCGCGATCCTCGGCGATGTCGATCGCATCCGCGCTCGTGCCGAGCAGCGGAATGCCGGCGGCGGCCAGAGACTGAGACAGCTTCAGCGGCGTCTGCCCGCCATATTGCACGATGCAACCGAGCACCGTGCCGTTTTCCTGTTCGCGGCGGATCAGCGCGATGACATCCTCGGCGGTCAGCGGCTCAAAATAAAGGCGGTCGGAGGTGTCGTAATCCGTGCTGACGGTCTCGGGGTTGCAATTCACCATGATGGTTTCAAACCCCGCATCCTTCAGCGCATAAGCGGCGTGGACGCAGCAATAGTCGAACTCGATACCCTGCCCGATGCGGTTGGGTCCGCCACCGAGGATGATCACCTTCCGCCGGTCCGTGGGGTCGCTCTCGCAGACCGGGGCGGCGAAGCCGGTCTCATAGGTCGAGTACATATAAGGTGTGGCGGAGGCGAATTCCGCCGCGCAGGTATCGATGCGCTTATAGACGGGGCGCACGCCGTGGCGCGCGCGCAATTCGCTGACGGCCGCCGCCGTCAGCCCGCCGAGCTTGCCGAGTTGCTGATCGGAGAAGCCGAGCGCCTTGATCTGCCGCCACTGCCGCGCCGTTCGCGGCAGGCCCTGCGCGCGGATCTCGGCCTCCGCCGCCACGACGCGCTTCAGCTCACCCAGGAACCAGGGGTCGAATTTGCAGCAGTCGTGAATCTCCTCAAGGCTGAGGCCGGCGCGGATCGCTTGCGCGGCCATCACGAGCCGGTCGGGCCTCGGCGCGGAAAGCGCCGTGCGGTAGGCTTCCGCGGAACCGTCGCCCGGCGCCTCGATCTCATCGAGGCCGGAGAAGCCGGTCTCCATGCTGCGCAGCCCTTTTTGCAGCGCTTCAGCGAAGGAGCGGCCGATCGCCATCGCCTCCCCCACCGATTTCATGCTGGTCGAGAGCAGGGCCGGCGTACCGGGAAATTTCTCGAAGGTGAAGCGCGGGATCTTCACGACCACGTAGTCGATGGTCGGCTCGAAGCTCGCAGGCGTCGTCCGCGTGATGTCGTTGCGCAACTCGTCGAGCGTGTAGCCCACGGCCAGCTTGGCGGCGATCTTGGCGATGGGGAAGCCCGTCGCCTTGGAGGCGAGCGCCGAGGAGCGGGAGACGCGCGGGTTCATTTCGATGACGACCATGCGCCCATCGGCCGGGTTAAGCCCGAACTGCACGTTCGACCCGCCGGTATCGACGCCGATCTTGCGCAGGCAGGCGACCGACGCATCCCGCATGCGCTGGTATTCCTTGTCGGTCAGCGTCAGCGCGGGGGCGACCGTCACGCTGTCGCCGGTATGGACGCCCATCGGGTCCACATTCTCGATGGAGCAGATGATGATGCAATTATCGGCGCTGTCGCGCACGACCTCCATCTCATACTCTTTCCAGCCGAGCACGCTCTCCTCGATCAGCACTTCGGTCGTCGGGCTGGCCTCCAGCCCGCCGGCGACGATCCGCTCGAACTCAGTCTTGTTATAGGCGATGCCGCCGCCGGTGCCGCCGAGCGTGAAGCTCGGCCGGATGACGGCGGGCAGTCCCACCAGGGCCAGCGCCGCACGCGCTTCCGCCAGCGTATGGGCGATGGCGCTTTTGGGGCTCTCGATGCCGATCTCGGCCATCGCATCGCGGAACTTAAGCCGGTCCTCGGCGCGGTCGATGACGTCCGCCTTCGCGCCGATCAGCTCGACCCCGAGCCGCGCCAACGTGCCGGCGCGATCGAGTGCCAGCGCCGTGTTCAGCGCCGTCTGCCCGCCCATGGTCGGCAGCAGCGCATCCGGCTTCTCACGCATGATGATGCGCTCGACGATCTCGGGCGTGATCGGCTCGATATAGGTCGCGTCGGCGAGCGACGGATCGGTCATGATCGTCGCCGGATTCGAGTTGATGAGGATGACGCGATAGCCTTCCTCACGCAGCGCCTTGCAGGCCTGGGCACCCGAATAGTCGAACTCGCAGGCCTGGCCGATGACGATGGGGCCCGCGCCGATGATGAGGATCGAGCGGATGTCGGTACGTTTCGGCATGGCTCAGGCATCCCCTTCGGAGGATTGGGCATCCATCATCGCGGTGAAGCGATGAAACAGGTGGTGGCTGTCGCTGGGGCCGGGGCTCGCCTCCGGATGGTATTGCACCGAGAAGGCGCGCTTCGCCGGTGCAGGCGATCCCCTCGTTGCTGCCGTCGAACAGGCTGACATGGGTCACGGTCACGCCTTCCGGCAACGTCTGTCTCATCCACCGCGAAGCCGTGGTTCTGGCTGGTGATCTCCACCCGCCCGGTGGCCAGATCCTTCACCGGCTGGTTGGCGCCGCGATGGCCGCGATCGAGCTTGTAGGTTTCGGCACCCAGCGCGCAGGGCCAGCAGCTGGTGGCCGAGGCAGATGCCGAAGATCGGCACGCCGCTGCGCCAGCACGCCCTGGATCGCCGGCACGGCGTATTCGCCGGTCGCCGCCGGATCGCCCGGGCCGTTCGAGAGGAACACGCCGTCCGGCTGGTGGCGCAGGATATCCTCGGCCGTCGCGGTCGCCGGCACCACCGTCACCCGGCAGCCGGCGGCGGCGAGGCAGCGCAGGATGTTGCGCTTCGCGCCGTAATCGACCGCGACGACGTGGTGGCGCGGGGCGGTCTGGCGGCCGTGCGCCTCGGGCCAGGCCCAGACCGTCTCGTCCCATTCGTAGGTCTGCGTGCAGGTGACGTCCTTCGCCAGGTCCATGCCCTCCAGCCCCGGCCAGGCCGCAGCCCTGGCTTGCAGGGCGGCGAGATCGAAGCGGCCGTCGGCGGGGAAGGCGAGCACGCCGGTCGGCGCGCCGCCGTCGCGGATGCGCATGGTCAGCGCCCGCGTGTCGACGCCGGCGATGCCGGGCAGATGCCATGCGCGCGCAGCCAGGCGTACGAAGCTGGCGCGATGCGCGCCAGTTGGTCGGCTCGGTGATGTCCTGCTTCACCACCAGGCCGCGGGCGGCGAGTGTGGCGGCCTCGATGTCCTCGGCGTTGGCGCCGACATTGCCGATATGGGGGAAGGTGAAGGTGATGATCTGCCCGGCGATAGGACGGGTCGGTCAGCGTCTCCTGATAGCCGGTCATGCCGGTGTTGAAGCAGACCTCGCCCACCCGCGCGCCGCCGGTCGCGGTATGGGCGCCGAAGCCGCTGCCCCAGAACACGCTGCCATCGGCCAGCACCAGCAAAGCGGTCGCACCCTCCGGCACTGCGGAGTCGCGGCTCTGGTCCGTCATCGGGGCGGGGGCATCCGGCATGATCGGGCTGTCCTTCGGGGCTGAGGCGACGGGGCCGCCGGGCATGTCGCCCAGGGAGAGGCCGGTGGCGGCGATGATGGTCCGCCAGTGTTTGGAGGGGATGACGCCCGATTGCCGCCACTTGCGCAGCGCTTCGGCGCTGACATGCGTGAGGCGGGCCGCCGCTTCGGGACCGCCGAGGCGCTGTACGATATCATTGACGGCTAAGGGCATGGTGCCCACATACGGGAAGTTATTTCCCAGTTCAATGCCCAAGCCGGGATTGGTAAAAAACTTCCCGTGACGATGGAGACGAGACCGTGAGCATCAGAGACGACATCAGCGCCGCGATGAAAGCCGCCATGAAGGCCGGCGAGGCCGAGCGCCTTTCCGCCATCCGCCTCATCATGGCCCGCCTCAAGGACGCCGATATCGCGGCCCGCCCGCGCGGGGTGGAGCGCATCGCGGATGACGAGGTGCTGGCGCTGCTGCGCGGCATGATCAAGCCGCGCCGCGAGGCGATCGAGCTTTACGAAAAGGGCGGCCGGCCTGAACTGGCGGCCAAGGAACAGGCCGAGATCACGGTGATCGAGGGCTTCCTGCCCCGGGCGCTGAACGAGGCCGAGATGCGGGAGGCCGCGCAGGCGGCGGTCGCGGCGACGGGCGCGACCTCATCCAAGGATATGGGCCGCGTCATGGCGGCGCTGAAGACGCAGCATGGGGCCGCGCTCGACATGGGGCGCATCGGCGCGATTGTGAAAGACGTGCTCGCGGGTTAACCGGGAGCATGGCGCTTCCACCGTCCTTTCTCGACGAACTGCGCGCCCGGACGCCGCTCGCGGCGCTCATCGGGCGGCGGACGAAGCTCACCCGCTCGGGGCGGGACTGGAAGGGCTGCTGCCCGTTCCACAACGAGAAGTCGCCCTCCTTCTACGTCTATGCCGACCACTATCATTGTTTCGGCTGCGGCGCGCATGGCGACGCCATCGGCTTCGTCATGCAGACGCAGAGCGCCGGCTTCATGGAAGCGGTCGAGACCCTGGCCGCCGAGGCGGGGCTCGACGTGCCGCGCCCCACGCCCGAGGCGGCCGCCGCCGAGCGCCGCCGCGCCGACCTGCATGAGGTGCTGGCGTTGGCGGCCAAGAACTTCCAGTCGCGCCTCGCGACAGCCGAGGGCCGGCCGGCGCTCGACTATCTGCACAAGCGCGGCCTCACGGACGAGACGATCGCCCGTTTCGGTCTCGGCCATTCAGGCGCCGGGCGCGGCGCGCTCGCGGCCGACCTCGCGCGCGCGGGCGTCGAGCCCCGGCAGTTGATCGAGGCAGGGCTGATCAAGCAGGCCGAGGATGGCCGCATGGTCGATCTCTTCTACGGCCGGGTCATGTTCCCGATCCGCGATCCGCGCGGACGGGTGATCAGCTTCGGCGGCCGGATCATGGGAGAGGGCCAGCCAAAATACCTCAACGGGCCGGAAACGGCTTTGTTCTCCAAACGCCGGACGCTTTATGGCCTCGATCTTGCGAAGCCGGACCTGGCGAAATTGGCCAGACGCCCGGGTATGAACGCGCGGCGGCAGGGCATGGTGGTGGTCGAAGGCTATATGGACGTGATCGCTCTGTCCCAGGCCGGTTTCCCGGCGGTCGCACCCCTCGGCACCGCCATCACGGCGGAGCAGATGGACGCCCTGTGGCAGCAGGATGAGCGGCCGGTCTTCTGCTTCGATGGAGATGCCGCCGGCCGCAAGGCCGGGCGCCGCGCGATCGGGCTTGCGCTGCCGCTGCTGACGCCGGAGCGCAGCCTCGGCATCGTCGTGCTGCCAGAAGGCGAGGACCCCGATACGGTGGTCGGCCGCCGTGGGCGGCAGGGCATGGCGGATGAGCTGACGCGGGACGATCTCGGCACCGCCATCTACGGCCTCATCAAGGATGAGATCGGGCCGATCTCGCCGGAGGGCTGGGCGCTACTGCGCAACCGGTTGGACGAGACGGCGCACGCCATCCCTGACCGGGCGCTGGCCGATACCTATCGCGCCGCGCTGCGCGACCGCTGGTACCAGGATCGCCGTGCTGCCTCCGGCGCGGCGTTCAAGGCCCGAAGCGCTATGGGCGGCGGTCGCGACAAGCCGTGGCGTGGCGCATCACCGCCGCCGGTGCCCATCGGGCCGCGACCGCGACTCGATGACGAGGAAAAGCAGACCACGGAACGCGGGCGGGTGCTGCTCGCGATCCTGCTCACCCATCCGCATCTTTTGCCCGATCTGGAAGAACCTTTTGAAATGCTGGACCTCCCCGAGCCGCTGGCGCAGCTGCGCGATGCGTTGCGAGCATGGTTGGAGAGCCACCCCGTTCTTGACTCGGAAGCGCTGAACGCCCATCTCCGCCGGCTCGGATATGATGCGGCAGTTTCGGCCGTCCTTGGCGCGCGTCCACTCCCGGCCTGCGCGATGCCGGGCGCGACGCCTGCCGAGGCGGCCTCTCATTGGTGGCAAATTTACGGTTTCATGCGCGGGCCAAACATAGAGGCCGATGTCAGGGCGGCTCAACGCGCATGCGAGGCCGATCTGACCGAGGCCAACCAGCGCAAGCTGGTGGCACTCACCCTGTCGTGGGACCGGCTGCGGCGCGGGGAAATGGATCAGCCCGCATGACAATCCGAACAGCGCCTCACGCGCGAGGCTATATCAAGACGACGAGCTTACCCACGGCGGAGAGGTGTGAATGATGGCAACGAAGCCTGCTGCGACTGCCGAGGCACCCGCCCCCGATACCGACACGGAAACCACGCTCGACACGCAATCCGGTGCGGTCAAGCGGCTCATCGCGAAGGGCAAGGAACGCGGCTACATCACCTTCGACGAGCTGAACGCCGTCCTCCCGCCCGAGCAGAACAGCTCCGAGCAGATCGAGGACGTGATGTCGATGCTCAGCGAGATGGGCATCCAGGTCGTCGAGAGCGAGGAGAGCGAGGAAGGCGAGGCGATCGCCGCCAAACCCCTCGAGGCCGAGGACGAGGAGGCGGCGGAGCAGAGCGGCAATATCAATGCCGAAACCGCCGGCCGCACCGATGATCCCGTGCGCATGTATCTGCGCGAGATGGGCAGCGTCGAGCTGCTGTCGCGCGAGGGCGAGATCGCGATCGCCAAGCGCATCGAGGCCGGCCGCGACATGATGATCGGCGGGCTTGTGCGAAAGCCCGCTGACCTTCCGCGCCATCATCGCCTGGCATGAGGCGCTGAAGGCCGGCAGGATGCTGCTGCGCGACATCATCGACCTGGAAGCGACGCAGGGCATGGGCAACCCGCCCGCCGAGGGCGAGAGCGACGAGCCCGACCCCTCCGCCGCCGGCTTTCGACGCGGTCGATGACAGCGACGAGGAAGAAGGCGAAGGCAGCAGCCTGTCGCTCTCGGCGCTGGAGGAGAAGCTGAAGCCCGACGTGCTCGCGACCTTCGAGGAGATCGAGGCGCTCTACAAGAAGCTGCACAAGGTGCAGCACAAGCGCCTGGAGATCGATGACCAGCGGCGAGGAGATGAACCTCCGCTCCGAGAAAAGCTACGAGAAGCAGCGCGAGGAACTGGTCGCGCAAGGTGCGGCAGGTGCGCCTGCACAACAACCGCATCGAGGAGCTGGTCACCCAGCTCAAGCAGCTCAACCAGCGGCTGACGGCGCTGGAGGGCCAGCTGCTGCGCTGGCGGAATCCTGCAAGGTGCCGCGCGACGAATTCCTGAAGGAATATCGCGGCCACGAGCTCGACCCGAACTGGCTCGAGCGCGTCGGCGGCCTCACCGGCCAGGGCTGGAAGCTTTTCGTCGCCAAGCATGCGAGCAGATCGCTGAGCTGCGCGGCCCAGATCGGCGCCGATCGCCAACGATGCCGGCCTGCCGATCGAGCGAGTTCCGCCGCGTCTACATGACGGTCAGCCGCGGCGAGCGCGACAGCGCGCGGGCGAAGAAGGAGATGATCGAGGCCAATCTGCGCCTCGTGATCTCGATCGCCAAGAAATACACCAATCGCGGCCTGCAGTTCCTCGACCTGATCCAGGAAGGCAATATCGGCCTGATGAAGGCGGTCGATAAGTTCGAGTACCGCCGCGGCTACAAGTTCAGCACCTATGCCACGTGGTGGATCCGGCAGGCGATCACCCGCTCCATCGCCGATCAGGCGCGCACCATCCGCATCCCCGTGCACATGATCGAGACGATCAACAAGCTGGTGCGCACCAGCCGCCAGATGCTGCACGAGATCGGCCGCGAGCCGGCGCCCGAGGAGCTGGCCGAGAAGCTCGGCATGCCGCTGGAAAAGGTGCGCAAGGTGCTGAAGATCGCCAAGGAGCCGATCAGCCTGGAGACGCCGATCGGCGACGAGGAGGACAGCCATCTCGGCGACTTCATCGAGGACAAGGCCGCGGTGATCCCGCTCGACGCCGCGATCCAGGCCAATCTGCGCGAGGCCACGACGCGGGTGCTGTCCAGCCTGACGCCGCGCGAGGAGCGCGTGCTGCGCATGCGCTTCGGCATCGGCATGAACACCGACCACACGCTGGAAGAAGTCGGCCAGCAGTTCAACGTGACGCGCGAGCGCATCCGCCAGATCGAGGCGAAGGCGCTGCGCAAGCTGAAGCACCCGAGCCGCAGCCGCAAGCTGCGCAGCTTCCTGGACGACTGATATGGCCATGTTGGGCGCGATGTTGGGCAAAGCGCGAGGAAACGGGATGCGGGACAGCCGAGGCCGTGACGCGCGTCGGCGTCACGGTGACGTTTCTGCGGATGATGGAGCGCTGCCCGTAGGCCCCGCATCCGGCGCTGCCCCCCAATGCCGAGGTCCGCCGCCTGCGCTTTCCCACGAATGACGAGTATCGCGCGCTGCAGATGAAGGTCGGCCACCCTTATCTGTGGTGGCTGCGGCGCGTGATGCCGGATGCCGACCTGACCGCCGTGCTCCGCAACCCTCAGGTCGCGATCCACATGCTCTCCCTCGATGGCGAGGAGGCCGGCTTCTACGAGCTGGATGCGACGACCTGGCCCTATATCAACCTGAATTATTTCGGTCTGATGCCACACGCCATCGGCCGTGGCCTCGGCACCGCCTTTCTGCACCATGCCATTGACAACGCCTGGTCCGGCCCCATTCGGGGCATGACGGTGAATACCTGCACCGCCGATCACCCGCGCGCCTTGCCCGCCTATGAGCGAGCCGGCTTCCGCCGCACGCGGGCGATCAAAGAGGTCTGGAGCATTCCCGATCACCTTGGCTTCACCATCCCCGACCATCTCAAGGTATGACGGCCCTGATGGGGTGTCACGTTTTTCGTGCCCGGCAACTTTCCGGCCACGACCGGCGCGATCGTGTTCGACACGCGGCTCGCCGCAGAACTTCGGGGCCTCGGCCATGAGGTGACGTTCGTGCCCGGTCGCGGGCCAGCACCCCATGCCGGATGCGGCGGCGCAGGCCTCCGCCGCCGCGCTGTGGCAGGCGCATCGCGATCAGGCGCCCGCCGCCGTGCCGTGATCGACGGCTTCTGCCTCCACGCTTTCGACGGCCTGAGGCAGAGCCTGCGAGGAGGCCGCGCGCCATCGGCATGGTGCACCACCCGATGTCGCTGGAACCGCAATTCCCGCCGGCGGAGCGGAGCGCCTTCGCCGAGATCGAGCAGCGCGTCCTGCCGCGGCTCGCGCGGATCGTGGTGCCGAGCGAGGCAACCCGCGGCGGCCTGGCGTCGGCCCTCACGCTGCCGCCGGAATCCGTTGACCGTCGTGAGCCCAGGCATCCCCGTAGCACCCCGCAGCGCGGGCTCCGGCGGCCATAGATGCCAGCTCCTGGCCATCGGCAGCCTGATCCCGCGCAAGGGCCATGACACCGTCCTGCGCGCCCTGGCGCGGCTCTCCGACCTTGACTGGGCGCTGACCATCTGCGGCGATGGCGGGATAGACCCGGACCATGCGGCGACACTGCGGGCATTGGCGGAAACCTCCGGTCTCGCCGGCCGTGTAACTTTCGTCGGCGGCTGCACGCCGGCGGAGCTGGAGACGCATTGGCAGGCGGCGGATCTCTTCGTCTCCGGCAGTTGTACGAAGGTTACGGCATGGCGGTGGCCGAGGCCGTGCGCCGTGGGTTGCCGCTCGCTGTCACCCACAGCGCCGCGGCGAGCGAGGTGATCCCGCGTGACGGCAGCGTCATTGTCGAACCGGGGGACGACGCGCAACTGTCCAAGGCTTTGCGGCGGCTCATCTTCAGCGCGCCGCTGCGCCATGACCTGTCGGAAGCCGCCTGGCAGGCGGGCCGTGCTCTTCCGAACTGGGCCGAGCAGGGCCGGCGCTTCGCCGATCTCCTCCCGGTTTAGGTTTCTCGCTTAGGTAGCATATCCCACTCATCCGCTGATGATCGCGCAACCACACATGGGGTGCAGGCGCGATGGGATGGCCGCCGAGGGTCTGAATCACGCTTTAAGATGTCGATGAGAGACCGAGCAACGCTCGGGGTAGGATCGCACCGCGACTCCCACCCCGAGCGTTCAGCTCTTAGCCGATGCGGTGTCTACTCGCTCGCTTCTTCGCCGGCGGGTTCTTCCATTCCCGTCTCCTCAATGGCGAGGATCGGCGTTGACTCCACCTTGGGCTTGCGCGGACGGCGCACCTTCGGCTTTGCCATCTCGGCGGCCGCCGGCGCCTCATCCATCATGGGATCGATCACGGGATCGATCGCCGGCATGACGGCGGCACGTCGGCCACGGGTTGTCGTCTTCTTCGCAACCGAAGCTTTGCGCGCGGCGGCAGGCGTGCGCGTCGCCGGCTTGCGGGCAGTCGTCGTGGCCTTACGCGCCGTGGTCGTGGCGCGCGCGGCGGCGGCGGGCTTGCGCGACGCGGTCGAGGTCTTGCGTGCGCTCGTCGCGGTCTTGCGCGACGTCGCGATTTTGCGCGCGGCGGCGGCCGGCTTGCGGGACGCGACGGCGCGCTTCGCGGCCGGGGCTGCCTTGCGCGCGGCGGCGGCGGGCTTGCGCGCGGCGGCGGCGGGCTTGCGCGCGGTCGCGGTTTTGCGGCCGGCGGCCGCCGTGCCCGTGCGCGAGGCGACCGTCTTGCGAGCTGTCGTCGTCGTTTTCGCGGCGGCGCGCTTCGCGGCCGGGGGCGCCTTGCGCGCGGTGGCGGCGGGCTTCCGCGCCGCGGTCGCGGTCTTCTTCGCGGCGGCGGGCTTCCGCGCGGTCGTGGTTTTGCGGGCGGCGGCGGCGGGCTTGCGTGCCGCGGTCGTGGTCTTCTTCGCCGCGGCGCGAGCCGGCGCCTTCACTGTTTTAGCGGCGGACTTGCTGGTCTTGGCAGCCGCCTTCGTTGCCTTGGCCACGGGCTTACGCGCGCTCGTGGTTTTCGTCGCGGCGGTGGCGGCGCGTTTCGCCGGCGCGCGGCGCGTCGATGCCCGAACCGCCATCGCCTTCGCGCGCGGGGCCGAGCCCGTGTCAGCCGTATTGTCGTTGCTCACAGCATCACTCCTTCTGTCTCGTTAATGCTTTGGTTATCATCGGCCGGAGTTTCGTCCGGCGTCGTCACTCTTCTTCCCGCGACAGTGGCGCGTATGGTTCCGGCAATAAGGCCCAGCCAACGCAACGTCTCACCGCTACAGACAATGGTCGCCCCGAGACCTCTTCCCTCGGGCATCTCTCCCGCGGAACGCACCTGAGGGTTTGCATCTTCTTGATGCGTTACCACCGGATAGTTTCAACCCCTCTGCCACGCCAACCGTGCAGCCCACGCGACTCGCCGCGTGGCACGGCACTTTCGCTATCTCAAGTCTCAAATCAAACTGTCAAGAAAAAGGCGTAGCGTTATCGCCTGTTTGCGCATTTTTATTTCGGACGGGCAGCAGGTTCCGCAGCCGAGGCACTGGTGAGATGCGTCAACGCGCGCTTCATCGATCCGCAGAGTTGTTGAGTGCATCAGTCTCTTCCCGATTTTGCGCGAACGCCGCCGCCGTCGCGGGCATGCCTCCGCCGAGATCGGCACGCAGGCCCCGCCAAACCCGCCGCTCCGCGCTCATACCGTGCGAAAGCACAGCCTGATTGACGAAGTGTTGCGGTCCCCGCGCCTCGGCGCATCCGAGTCGCCATGGCCGGCCCACGCACGCTGCTTCCTTCGGCCCCCGAATTCTTCTAGTGTGGCGGCTCCGAAGTCCGCCATACTGAGTGCCCGGCGATGTCGCGGAGTTCGGAGCCGTAAACCACACTAGAATCATAGGTTTGCTAGTGTCCCTACCGACTCGAAAGTTCGTAAACCGCCCATCCACAGCATGACGAACTTTCGAGTAGGGACACTAGAACAGCTTCTGTTCCAGGAACCGAATGCTCGTCGGACCGATCGGTCGGGCCGATGCCCAGGGCTCCGGAATTCGTGAGGTACACCGCCGATCTTGTCACCAACAGCCATAAGCGAAGTCGTCATGCCAGATGTCAGCGGTCCCATCTTATGGCGACCCAACCGCGTACGGAACGCGCCGGCCTGGCCGGTGGCGAGCATGTCGACCGCCGTTCTTCGCGGCATCCGCCAGCATTGTCCCGCCTGCGGGCAGACGGCTCTGTTCGACAGATATCTCAGGGTCGCGGCGGATTGCGGTCTGTGCGGAGCGCCGCTCGGCCTCTACCCATCGGACGACGCGCCGCCCTACCTCACCATATTGCTCGTGCTGCACATCGTCGTGCCGTTGCTGCTGGTTCTTGAACAGACGACCGATCTTTCGCTCTGGGTCTACGGCGCCATCACGCTGCCTCTGGCAACGATCCTCACCCTTGTGCTTCTTCCCGTGGTGAAGGGCGGCATGGTGGGCGTGCTGTTCAAGCTCGGCGCGGAAAAGACCGCGCATGACGGCGATGACCGGGGAGTCCTGCCGCAATGACGATGAAGGCCGACGCCTCCACGCCGCGCCTGTCGCGGGTCATTCTCGACGACGGCTTGCCGAGCGACCTGCCCGTGGTGATCGAGGCTGACCGCGCGCAGGCGATCCGCGAGCTGGAGGAGGGAAATATGTTCGCGCCGCGCGGTGCCGGCGCCGGCCCCTTCGTGCTCACGCTCTCTGTCCGGGACGGCCGGCTGCTGTTCGATATCCGCGACGAGGCGATGCAGCCGGTCACGCTGATCGGCCTCGCGCTCGGCCCGTTGCGGCGTCTCATCAAGGACTATGTGATGATGCTGGACAGCTACGCCACGGCGGTTCAGGAGGGGCGGGAAGCGCGCATTCAGGCGATCGATATGGGGCGTCGCGGCCTGCACAACGAAGGCGCCGCCCTGGTCACCGCGCGGCTGGAGAGCAAGGTCGATATCGACTTCGATACCGCGCGCCGCCTTTTCACGCTCATCGCGGTGCTGCATCACCGCATCATCGGCCCCTCAGCATAAAGTTCCCGCACCATGAAGATCGACGGCACTCCCTATCGCAGCATCTGGCTGGATGAAGACGGATGGGCCGTCCGCATCATCGACCAGACCAAACTGCCCTGGTCGCTCGACATCCTGCGGCTTTCGACGAAGGAGGAGATGGCGCAGGCGATCCGCGTCATGCAGGTGCGCGGCGCGCCGCTCATCGGCGCGGCCGCCGCCTACGGCCTGTGCCTGGCGGTGCGGGCCGATCGCCTCCACCGCCGCGATGGAGCGCGACGCGGCGATGCTCGCCGCAACGCGGCCGACCGCCATCAATCTGCGCTGGGCGCTCGACCGCATGCTGACCCGGCTGCGCAATACGCGCGTGGAGGAGCGCGTCGCCGCGGCCTATGAGGAAGCGGCGGCGATCGCGGACGAGGATGTGGCGCAGAACGAGGCGATCGGCCGCCACGGGCTCGAACTCATTCGGGCGCGGCAAAAGCCTGGCCGGGCCGTGAATGTGCTGACGCATTGCAATGCCGGCTGGCTCGCGACGGTCGATTGGGGCACCGCGCTGGCGCCGATCTACACGGCGCATGACGCAGGCATCGACGTGCATGTCTGGGTGGATGAAACACGCCCGCGCAACCAGGGCGCCTCGCTCACCGCCTGGGAGCTGGGCAGCCATGGCGTGCCGCATACCGTGATCGCCGACAATGCCGGCGGCCATCTGATGCAGCACGGCGAGGTCGATCTCGTCATCGTCGGCACCGACCGCGTCACGCGCGGCGGCGATGTCGCCAACAAGATCGGCACCTATCTCAAGGCGCTCGCCGCGCAGGACAATGGTGTGCCGTTCTGGGTGGCGCTGCCCTCCGCCACCATCGACTGGACGATCACGGATGGCGTGGCGGATATCCCGATCGAGGAGCGCGCCGCCGAGGAGGTGACGTTGATGACGGGTCAAACCGCCGACGGCGCGATCGCGACCATCAAGATACGCCGCCGGGGAGTGGCGCCGCCAACCCGGCATTCGATGTGACGCCGGCGCGGCTGGTGACCGGGCTGATCACCGAACGCGGGCGGTGTGACGCCTCGCCCGAAGGGTTGCTGTCCCTCTTTCCCGAACGCGCCTGAGCGGATTCTGATGGGCGGCCTTGCTGGCACCTGCCGGAATGCCGGCACGCTGTTCTGCATGCTGGCACTCGCCGCCTGCGCCGGTGGCGCGAAGGGGCCGCGCGCATCGGCCGTCGCCCCACCGCCGCCATCGGTCGCCGCGTGTACCGCGCAGGTCGATGACGCGCAGGAGCCGCCCTTCGTGCGCAACTGCTATGGCCAGTTCAACCGCGCCTCCGCGGTGGCGATCGCGGTCGGTGAATGGCGCGCCTGGGGTCAGGTCGTCTACGACGGCAACCCGGCGGATGACGGGCCGGTCGATCCCGATGCGAAGGCGGAACGCCAGCCCGGCTTCTGGCAGCGCGTTGGCCTCTACTGGTGGCTCGGGATGGACGAAAGCGAGCCGAGCGCGGGCTGGACCGGCGAACACGATGGCTCAGGCGATATTTTCGCCCCCGAGGATGACGGAGCCTATGCCTGGTCGGCGGCCTTCATCTCCTTCGTCATGCGCATGGCGGGTGCGGGCCCGTCCTTCCCCTATTCGGAATCGCACAGCGTCTATATCAACGCGGCGATCGCGGAGACGCAGAATCATCTCGGGCAATACGGCATAGAGGCGGAGCCGCCATACGCCTATGCGCCCGCCGTGGGCGACCTGATCTGTTTCGGGCGGGATGGTGCGGCCACCCTGACCTACGCCGATCTGCCGGCAGGGCGCTTTACCGGCCATTGCGGCATCGTCGTCGCCAAGCAGCCCGGGCAGATCAGCATCATCGGCGGAAATGTCGAGGATGCCGTCGCCCTGACCCATGTGCCGGTGACGGACCAGGGGATGCTCGCCACGCCCGATGGCACCGTGCTCGACGCGCGCTATCCCTGGCTGGTCGTGATCCGCGTGGCCTACAACAATTAGCGCGTGATTCAGACCTTAGCGGTCATCACGCTCTAGCGCTGCCGCCAGGGCAGCCCGGCGGCCTTCCAGCCCGATACGGTGCCCCGGTGGCCGTCCGGATCGGGCGGCCCCTCGAAGCCCTCAGCGACGTTGTAGACCTGCGTGAAACCGGCGGCGGCCGCCGCCTGGGCCGCCGCCATGCTGCGGACGCCGCTGCGGCAGATGAAGTAGATCGGCGTCTCCGAGGCCAGCCCCGCCTGCCGCAGATGATCGACGAAGCCGGCATTGCGCTGCATGCTCGGGTAGACCTGCCAGGGGATCAGAACCGGCTCCCGCCCGATCGCGTGCAGATCGGGCAGGCCGACGAAGTTCCACTCGGCATCGGTCCGCACGTCGCAAAGCTGGGCGGCCGGATCGGCCTTCAGCGCCTCCCAAACCTTGTCGGCCTCCACATCTTCGATCATCTCTCTATCTCCACCGGGTTTGCACCGCTTCAGAAGGCCGCTTATGCCGGCGGAAGGCAAGGGTGAGGACGGCTACCAATCCATGCCGTGCAACCCCATCTCTCCGAATGAGACGGGTCTGCCCGTGCCAGGCTGGCTGAATGAGAGCCCTGACCGTGATCCAATCGCGGCGGCGATTTTTTCGATCGAAGTTGTGATGCCGAGACCAGCGGCGCTGGATATTACCCAAGATGCCGGCGGCGCCGGTGCCGAGCACGCGCACATAGCCCGGGGCGAGCTTGGCAAAGCGCTCGGCATGCCGGTGGGCGAGCCCGAGGAGGGCGATGGCGACGCCGCTCCAGACAAGCCGCTACCGAGGAACTGGAACACCGTCTTCCTCGGCATCCTGACGATCATCGCGGTGCTGACCTGCCTTTATGTCGCCCGCAACATCGTCCTGCCGGTCGTGCTCGCACTCGTCCTCAAGCTGCTGTTCCAGCCGCTGGTGAAGCTGCTTGAGCGTATCCGCGTTCCGAAGATCGTCGGCGCCCTCGTCTCGCTGCTGTTGTTGCTCGGTGTCTTCGTGGGGCTGGGCGCCCTGCTCTCCAGCCCCGCCGCGCGCTGGGCGGAACAACTGCCGCATGCCTGGCCGATGCTGCAACAGCGCTTCGCGGTGCTGCAAAAGCCCGTCGCGCATCTTGAACATGTGCTCGACACCATGGGCGTCCATCTCGACGGCGATGATTCCTTCCTGTCCCATCCCGTCAGCATGGTCACCGATGTATTCAGCGGCACGGGCACCGTCGCCTCCAACCTGCTCGAAACGCTGCTGGTGCTGTTCTACCTGCTGGTCTTCGGTGAGACCTTCCTGCGCCGTCTCGTGGAAGTTCTGCCGCGCTTCGACGACAAGCGCGAGGCGGTCGAGATCTCCATGCATATGGAGCGCGATCTTTCCGCCTATCTGCTGACGATCACGATCATCAACGCGGTCGTCGGCTGCGCCACGGCGCTGGTGATGTGGATTTGCGGCGTGCCGGGGCCGATCCTCTGGGGCGTCGTCGCCTTCTGCCTGAACTTCGTGCCGATCCTCGGCCCGTTTTTCGGCATCCTGATGTTCCTCGCCATCGGCATCGTGACCGACGGCTTTGCCTGGATCGCCATCCTGCCGGCCTGCCTCTACTTCGCGATCCATATCGCCGAGGGCGAAATCATCACGCCGATGCTGCTGGCGAGCCGTTTCACCATCAACCCGGTGGCGGTGATGCTGTCGCTGATCTTCTGGTATTGGATGTGGGGCGTCGCCGGCGCCATTCTGGCCGTGCCGATGCTCGCGATCATCAAGATCATCTTCGACCGGCTGCGTCCGTTCCGCGCCTTCGGGCATCTGCTGGAAGGATAGCGGCGTCTTGGCGGTAAATCTGGCCTTCGACGCCATCGTGATCGGCGCCGGCGCCGCCGGCATGATGTGCGCAATCACCGCCGGGCAGCGCGGGCGGCGGGTGTTGCTGCTCGACCATGGCGCGGCACCAGGCGCCAAGATCCTCATCTCCGGCGGCGGCCGCTGCAACTTCACGAACCGGGAAGCCCCGGCCACGCGCTTCCTATCGGCCAATCCCCATTTCGCGAAATCGGCGCTCAGCCGCTACACGCCCGCCGATATCATCGCACTCCTCGACGCCCACGGCATCGCTTGGCACGAAAAGACGCTCGGGCAACTCTTCTGTGACGGGTCGGCGCGACAGGTGGTCGAGATGCTCCTCGTTAACTGCCGGGCGGCCGGCGTCGATATGCGGATGGGTTGCGACGTCACCGCCCTCAGCCGCGATGAGCGTTTTCATGTCGAGACGGATGGCGGCACCTTCGCGACCCCTGCCCTCGTGGTCGCGACCGGCGGCCTCTCCATCCCGAAACTCGGCGCCAGTGGTTTCGCCTATGAGGTCGCGGCCCAGTTCGGCGTCCCCGTCGTGCCGCCGGCCCCGGCCTTGGTTCCGCTCACCTTCGCGGAACCGGACCTTGGGATGATGCGGTCGCTCTCCGGCACCGCCTGCGAAGCGATCGTGACGGTCGGGAGAACGACGTTCAGGGAGGCGATGCTCTTCACGCATCGCGGCCTTTCGGGCCCGGCGATCCTTCAGGCGTCGAGCTATCTCGCCGCCGATGACAGCCTCACCATCGATCTTCTGCCGGCACAGGACGCGCTGGAATGGCTGCTGTCCCGCAAGCGCGAACGGCCAAGGGTCGCGCTCCGCACCGCGCTCGGCGAAGTGCTGCCGCAGCGCCTGGCGCAGGCGCTGGCACCCGAGGAAGACGCGCCACCCATCGGCGGCCTGACTGACCGCGCGCTGGCAGCGATGGCGGAGCGGCTGAAGCGCTGGCATCTGGTGCCCTCCGGTACCGAGGGTTATGCCAAGGCCGAGGTCACGCGCGGTGGGGTCGACACGCGGGCCCTATCCTCCCGCACGATGGAGGTGCGATCGGTTCCCGGCCTTTATTTCGTAGGCGAGGCCGTGGACGTGACGGGCTGGCTCGGCGGCTACAATTTCCAATGGGCCTGGGCCAGCGGCTTCTCCGCTGGCCAGGCGGTCTGAAGGCGAAAAAGCTGTCGCGCCCGGCGTCCCAATCCTCTATGGTTACATGTAACCGAACGTTGAGAGCCGCCGTGGTATCCGCGCCATCATCAAGAAGTTCCTCCCGTATCAAGGTTCGGGAGCATCGGGCGCGCCTTCGCGCCCAGGGTCTTCGCCCGGTTCAGATTTGGGTTCCCGATACGAACAGCGCCACCTTCAAGGTCGAAGCGCATCGTCAATCCCTGGCTGTGGCCAGAAGCGCCCGCGCCACGGAGGATCAGGCCTTCGTCGATGCAATCTCCTGGTGGCCGGATGACGATGCGTGATGGCGCAAAAGCCGGCGACGGACCCGCCCAAGCGCGGAGAGATCTGGGTCGCGTCAGGTGGCAAGGACTACGCAGGCATACCGAGGCCCGTTGTCATTCTGCAGGATAATGGTTTTGCGGCGACGGATTCGGTCACGATCTGCCCCATGACCACCGATGCGACAGAAGCACCACTCTTCCGCCTTCCGGTCGCACCAAATCCGCGCAATGGGCTGCGTGAAGCGTCCCGCCTCATGGCCGACAAGATCACGACGATGCCACGATCGAAGCTCGGTGGTCGGATTGGTCAACTCGACGAGACGGACATCCATCGCCTCAACCGGGCGCTCATCGTCTTCCTCGGGCTGGCAGCGTCCCCCAGAGCGAGCGCCACGTCCGGCGCGTCGCCCGACGCTACCAGGCCGCCAGCGCCGCCCGCAGATCCCGCTTGACCTCGGGCGGCGCGAAGGACGCCTCGATCGAGGTCCGCGCCACGGCGCGCAGATCCTCATCATCCCAGCCGAAGGTCTCGGCCATCCGGGCGTATCCTTCGACGAGCGTCGTCCCCTGCAGCTCCGGATTGTCCGTGTTGATCGACACCCCGATGCCGTGTCGCCGCAGCCGGTCGATCGGGTGGTGAGCGCAATTCGGGTAGAGGCCGAGCCAAACATTGTCCAGCGGCGCCATCCCGAGTGCGATGTCGAAGTCGCGGATCTCGTCCATCAACGCAGGGTCCTCGACCGCGCGCACGCCGTGGTCGATACGGTCCACGCCCAGCAGGCGAATGGCGTCACGGATGCCGTCAGGCCCGCTCGATTCCCCCGCATGGGCCGTCCGGCGAAAGCCTGCCGCCGCCGCCCGCCGGAAGGTATTGGCGAAACGCGGCCCGGTGCGGCCGGCCGCCGCTTCATTCCCATCGACCGACAGCGCGACCACGCGCGGATGGCGCAGCGCGATCATCATATCCAGCAACTCGGCCGCTTCGTCGGCGGATTGCTGGCGCAGCAGGCTGAGGCACAGCCCGACGGGGGGAAGACCGTCCTGCTCGGCGGCCGTGAACCCACGGTCGAGCGCCGCGATCATCTCCGGCAGGCGATAGCGCCAGCTCGGCCAATGGGTCGGGTTGATGATCGGGTCGGCATAGCCCGTCCCATCCCGGGCGAGCCGCTCGCAGAAGGCGTAGGCCATCGCCTCGACCTGCGATGCCGTACGGACAAGCCCGCAACTCCAGTCGAGGAAGCCCTGGAACACGGCCGCGTTTTTGAAGGCGAAGAGATCGCCGATCAGGCGCGGCAGCGGCTCACCCGCCGCCTTGGCCAGTTCGGCGATCTGTTCCCGCGAGACGCAGCCTTCGAGGTGGACATGAATCTCCGCCTTGGGCAGGGCGCGCAGGCGCTGCCTGTCAGCAGAGGCCCCACTCACCGCGGAAAGCTGCCAGCGAACGCGAATTCGCTGACGGGCTTGCGGTGGCTCGGAACTTCACGGGCGTGTAGGTAGTCGGGCAGGATAGACTTGTCGGCCAGCCTGCCGACCGCGACGGCCGCCTCCACCCTGTAGCCGGCCGGCAGGTCCAGCTCGGCGAAGGCGCCCGGAACGTCGAAACCGAGCATACCATGAGCGTGCCAGCCGAGCTTCGTGCCTTGCAAAGCGAAGGCGGACCAGGCGGCTCCGGTATCGAAGGAATGGCTGTGCGAGACGACAGTCTCCTCCACGCCCGGCTTCTGGATCACGGAGTTGGAGGCGATGATCACCAGCGCCGCCGCCCGCTTCGCCCAGCCCTGATTGAACTCGATCAACAGGCCGAAGAAACGGTCCCAGTCCGGCGAGCCACGAAGCGCGTAGAGGAAGACCCACGGCTGGAGGTTGGAGGCGGAGGGCGCCCAGCGCGCGGCCTCGAACATCGAGAAGAGATCCGCCTCGGGAATCGCCTCCTCGGTGAAAGCGCGCGGGGACCACCGCTCCAGGAACAGGCTATCGACCTCATGGTCGGCGGTCCGGGAATTGGCACTCGTCGTCATCATCCGTCCTCTTTCCGTGTTGCGGTCAATGCGGCCTGGGCGCGTTCCGCAGGGCCTCGGCCTCCGCGTAGAACTTCTTTTCCCAGGCGGAGTGGTTATCCGCGCCTTCCTTGATGAACGGCGTGAAGATCGCGATCCGCAGCAGCAGGGCGTTGATGAGGTTCGCGGGGAAGCGGAGCGGCTTGTTGAAATCGACGAACAGAACCACCCGCGTTTCATCGGAATGGTTCCAGGCTTCATGCTCGAAGGCATCGTCGAAGATCAGCGCGCGGCCCTCCTGCCAATGGCAGATCTGGCGGTCGACGCGGATGGCGATCTTGTCCGGATGGTTCGGCACCTTGAGGCCGAGATGAAACCGCAACACGCCGTTATAGGGGCCGCGATGGGCCGGCAGATGCTTGCCGGGCTCGAAGATGGAGAACATGGCCGTCTGCAGCCCGGGGATCTTTTGCACGATGCGCCAGGTTTCCGGGCAGAGCGCCGTGTTGTTGGCCGAGGTATGGCCATAGCCGGTGAGGAAGAAGGTCTTCCAGCCGGCATCGGTACTGATAGTGGAGACATCGGTCGAGATGTCGTGGAAGCTCGGCAGGTCGGCCTGGCGCACCAGCACGCGGTCAAGCTCCGCGCGGATGGCCTGCCATTCGCGCTCGATCTCCCGCGCCCAGGGGAAGATCGCGTTGTCATAGACCGGGGGATTGCCGAGTTTGGCGGAGCGAAGATTCAGACGCTCGACCCAGGATACCAGGCGCATCACGGTGCGCGTCGTCAGGCTGGGTCTGCCCATGGGCTTGATGCCCGGGGTCTCGAAAGTCTGTGTCGCGGTATGGCTGCTCACCTCTGCGTGGTCGGCATCGTCGGCGGGCGGCGAGCGCGGCGTCATCGTTTCCATGGGTCAATCTCCGCGGGCGGGGGCAGCCGAATCCGGCCATCCACCGATGGTGATACGATAACCAACGGGGTTTTGGCGAGGCCGGAGCCCGCTACGGCCCGTCCGCTTCATAGCCGAACCGCTCCAGGAACGGGCGGAAGAACCGGGTGAGTTCCGCCTGCGGCTGGGCCGGCAGGTCACGCCATTTTCCGCTTCGCGCATCGCCGATATGGGGGGCCAGAACCTGGGTGACACGATCCATGCGGTGGCCGGCCACCATGGTCAGCCGTTCGGGCGGAAGTTCCCCCAGCCTGCGGGCGAAGGATCGCACCACATCCGTGCGATAGCGGTCGAAGATTCCATCCCTTACGGCAGGCGCGCGGCCCAGCCCGAGCCAATCGCACAGCCGGTCGACCGAGGCTCTCTCCTCGAAGAAGCGATCCTCAAAGCGGAGGAGCGGATAGCCCCGCTCCGCCAGTTGGAGGAGGCGCCGGCAATCCTGGGCGATCCATTGCACACTGTGCCGTAGCGGGGCTGAGAAGCGCTGTGACATCGAGAGGCAGGCATCACGCGGATCGCGCAGACTGAGGATGACCGGCGCGGCCTGCCCTTGTAGCCAGGCATCGAGATCATGACTGCCATGATGCGATTTGATGACGAGGTATTTGCCCGCCTCTCCTGCCTCTTCCGGAAACTGGGCAAGTTCGTCGGCATAGAAGGCGAGCGTCCGCTCCTTGCCGGCCGTCTCGCCGACCAGTTCGCGGACGATATTGAAAACCCAGGTCGAAGCGCTGCCGTGCAACCCGATGGTGGCGATCACGGGCGGCGGTAGTACCGAGACCATCAACCGATGATGAGCGGAGGCATGGTGTGACGCGGGGCGCTTAGAGCGTGCTGACAGTCGGTGGAATCACTGGAGGTCTGAATCGCGCGATCAAACAAAGAGTTAGAGTGGGATAGTGAGCGAATGCGAACCAATCCCGCTCTCAATGAAAGCGGCGCATCACTCGCGGGGCGACGTCCCGCGAGTGATAAATTTACGAAACCGTAATGCGGCTCAGCGCTCGACCAGCTCGATCTTGTAGCCGTCCGGATCCTCGACGAAGGCGATCACGGTGGTGCCGAATTTCACCGGCCCCGGCTCGCGCGAAATCTTGGCGCCAGCGGCACGCAGCTTGTCGCAGGTCGCGTAGATGTCGGGGACGCCGAGGGCGAGATGACCGAAGGCGCTCCCCAAGTCATAACTCTCGACGCCGTAGTTGTAGGTGAGTTCCAAAAGGGTGTGCGTCGCCTCATCCCCGTAGCCAAGGAAGACGTTCGTGAATTTGCCCTCCGGCACGTCCCAGCGCTGAATTTCGTTCATGCCGAAATTCTCTGTATAAAATCGAATGCTACGCTCCAGATCACCCACGCGCAGCATGGTGTGCAGGTAGCGGAATTCATGACTATGGCTCATGGCTCGTTATCCTTGTCTTTTATCGCTGCTCTGTGGCTTGGGCGAGATTGCGCCGAACGGCGGCCCGCGGGGCGCAACATGACGCCGTCCGCGCCGTCTGCCAAGCCACGCAGTGATATCGATCTCATCACGTCACGCACGGGAGCGTGATGACCGAGGGTGGAACCACCCCGAGGTCTGAATCACGCTCTAAAAAGTTGATGAGAGCCTGCGTAACGCTCAGGCTCGAGACCGAGGATGAAGAAGCCGGCCGCATCCGCCGCCGCGACCATCGCGTCGCGATCCATGATGATCGTCCCGCCGCCCTCGAAGGCCAAGCCGCGCAGACCCGCCGCGATCGCGCCTTGCACGGTCTGCGCGCCGATCGTCGGCAGATCGGCTCGCCGGTCCTGCCCCGGCTTCACCAGCTTCACGAGCACCCCGCCCGGACCGGGCCAGGCGAGCGCGCCGCAGCGGGACAGCATCGCATCCGTGCCCTCCACCGCCTCGACCGCCAGCACGATCCCCACCTGAACCACGCAACCCTGCCCGACATCGGCCGCGCCAAGCGCGCGGCATACGGCGATCCCCCGGCTGATATCGGCCTGCGCCTGCTCATCCGGCGCGGCCTTCGTGAGCAGGCCGGCCCGGCCGATCAACCCGCCCAGCACCTCATGCGCGCCCAGCACGCGAAACCCTTCCTCGCCCAGAACACGAATCACCGCCTTCAACAGCCCGTCATCGCCGGCGAAGGCGGCGCGGCCGATGCGCGCCAGCAGCCGCACGCCGTCCGCGTCAGGCTTGAGGTCACGGAAGGAAGGGCGCTTGACCGGCCCCACCAACACCAGATCCTGGCATCCCTTCTCGCGCAGCAGCGCGAGCATCCGGACCGCAGCCCCCATCCGCATGAAGGCATGGGGAAAGGGTGCTATTCGCGCGGCCTCGGCATGGCCTTCTAGGCCGACGATGAAGACCTCCCGCCCTGCTGCCTGCGCCGCCCGCGCCACGTGGGCCGGAAGCGGGCCGCTCCCGGCGATGATCCCAAGGGCCGCGGTCATGGCGGACGATCAGGCCGCGTCGTCGGTCTCGACCGCGCGGCTGTCCCGCCGGATAAGACCGCGCTTGCTCGGTGCCTCGATGAAACTGAGGATCTCGGCGACGATCGGGTCCGCGCCGTAGCGCATCCGCGTCTCCGCCAGGCGGGCGGCGAATACACCCTCATGCCGGAACAGCAGCCGGAAGGCGGCGCGGAGCCGGCGGATCGCGGCGGGGTCCAGCCCCCTGCGGCGCAAGCCGATGATATTGAGCCCCGAAAGGCGGGCGCGATTGCCCATCACCAGCCCGAAGGGAATGACGTCGGCCTCCACGCCGGAGACACCGCCCACCATGGCGCCGCGCCCGATACGGACGAACTGGTGCAAGGCCGCGCTGCCGCCGATGACGGCGCCGTCCTCGATGGTGACATGCCCACCCATCACGACGTTATTGGCGATAATCACGCCGTCACCCAGCAAGCAGTCATGGGCGACGTGGACCACCGCCATCAGCAAACACTTGGCCCCGACCCGGGTGACGCCGCTTCCCGTGGCAGTGCCCCGATGGATGGTGCAGTGTTCACGGATCTGCGAACCGGTGCCGATCTCGCATCGCGTCGGCTCCCCCCGATACTTCAAGTCCTGCGGGGGCAGGCCGACGCTGGAATAAGGATAGAGTGTCGAGCCGGCGCCGATCCGCGTATGGCCATCCACGACGACATGGGAGATGAGGCGAACCCCATCCTCCAGCACCGCATCAGCGCCGACATGGCACCATGGGCCGATCTCGACACCTTGGCCGATGAACGCGCCTTCCTCGACAATCGCCGCCGGATGAATGCCGGTCACGATTCCACGCGATCCATGATCATCGCCGCGAAGGTCGCCTCCGCCACGGAGACTCCGTCAACGCGCGCCACCGCGTGGAATTTCCATACGTTCCCGCGATTGCGCAGCTTCGCCACATGGACATGGACCTGGTCGCCGGGCACGACAGGGCGGCGGAATTTCGCGCCCTCCACCGACATGAAATAGACGACCTTGCCGCGCGAATCAGGGCCGAGCGTCTCGACCACGAGGACCGCCGCAGTCTGCGCCATGCTCTCGATAATGAGCACACCCGGCATCACCGGGTGATGGGGGAAATGCCCTTGGAAAAATCCCTCATTGATCGACACGTTCTTGATGCCGATCGCAGAGACGTTCTTAATGAGATCCACCACCCGGTCGATCAGCAGAAAAGGGTAGCGGTGCGGAATCGCCAGCATGATGCCAGCGATGTCAACGACATGCTTTTCCTGGGTCTCATTCGTCAAGGAATGACCGCGATCCGTCTCTGCATCCATAGGCCCTAGCCTGCATCCGTCTCATGTTTGGCAGCATCGTCGCGCCGCATCATCCGGCGCAGGAATGCGACCTGCCGAAAAAATTCCCTCACCGGCTCCGCAGGGCTGCCGACAACTGAGGATCGGGGCGCGACATCCGCCATGACGCCCGCCTGGGCACCGATCCGCGCCCCTTGCCCGATTTGAAGGTGTCCAGCCAGCCCTGCCTGCCCGGCTACGGTCACGTAGTCACCCAGTGTCGTAGACCCGGATATACCTACCTGGGAGACGATGACACAGCAGCGGCCAAGGCGCACGTTATGGGCGATCTGCACCGCATTGTCGAGACGGGAGCCGGCCCCGATCACCGTATCCTGGGCCGAGCCCCGGTCGACCATGCTGTTGGCGCCGATCTCGACATCATCCTCGATCAGCACACGGCCGAGTTGAGGCACCGAGGTAAAACCCGTCGGCGTCGGGGTCGGGTCGAAGCCGAAACCATCCTGCCCCAGCCTCGCCCCGGGCAGAATGAACACCCGTTCGCCGATGAGGCTGTGGCTGATGCTGACATGAGAGCCGATCCGGGTATCCGCGCCGATCATGACGCCGTCGCCAATCGAAACGAGCGGACCAATGCGGCAGCGCGCGCCGATCTCGGCCCGCGCCCCGATCACCACAAACGGGCCGATTTCGGCATCCGCCGCGACAAGCGCCGTGGGATCGACCACGGCCGAAGGGTGGATACCGGGTTTCAGCGGCGGCAGCGGGTGGAACAGCGCTGCCACACGCGCCCAAGCGCTGACCGGCCGTTTCGAGACGAGGGGGATCGTGCCTGCGGGCACCAGATGGACGAGCGAATGCTCCAGCAGCACGGCACCCGCGCCCGACTTGGCCAATTCCCCGCTGTATTGGCGGTTCGTCAGGAAGCTGATCTGGTCAGGCCCCGCCGTTTGCAACGGCGCGACGCCATGAAAAAGGCGCTCCCCAGGCAAGCCGGCGGCACCCTCGCCGATCATCTCGGCAATGCGGCTGAGCGAAAACGGACCCGCGCGCCGGAAAAAGCGCGGGTCCCCGGCGACAGGCTGCACCAAACCTTATTGTTCCTGCTGTTCCTGCTGACCCTGCTGTTGCTGCTCCGCCTGTAGGGAGGCGGCGGTGACACTGGCGAAAGCGGCATCCGGCTGCACCGAGACCGACGGCAGCACCTGGTTGAGCTGCTTCGTCACCTCATCCGTGATGTCGAAGTCGTTCATGTTGAGTGCGACCTGGGCCCGGTGCAGAACCAGGTTCATGCCCCGGCTTTGCGCCACCTGGCGGATCACCGCGATCAAGGTCCGCTCGATCTGGCCGAGCGACACCTGCGCCGCCGCCTGGATGCGCGCCTCCTGGTTGCGGAAGGCAAGCTGGTCACTCGCGATCCGGTTCTGCAATTGCAGTTCGCGCGCCCGAAGCTCGTCCGGGGAGAAGCGCGCGCGCGGATCGGCAAGCGCTTCCTGCGTGCGCCGCCAGAGATCCTGCTCCTTCTGCGCTTCCGCCGTCAGCGCCGCGCGCCGTGCCTGAATCACCTTGTCGACGGCCTGGGCCGCCGTGGAGGCTTGCAGCACGTCGGGGACACCGATCACCCCGATGACCGGGGCCGGCGGCGGATTCTCATGGATCAGCGACGGCAGCGTCGGGATCGGCGCATTCGCCTGCGCTTCGGCCGCGGCCGCGGCGGCGGGGTCGGCCTTCGGCGTCGCCGGGATAGGCGGCCCGAGATCGGGCAGGCGGATCAGGCGACGAGCGCCGCGCTCGTCGGCAGGGCGCGCACCGCCGCCTGGCGCTGCCTGGTTGGGAACGAACCATCCCGGTTGGCTGCTTTGGGCGAAGACCACCGGCGGGAAGAGGGTCAGCACGGCCGCGGCGACGGCGATGGAGCGGGAGATATGTCGCAAAGGAGGTTTAACCTTGTACCGAAGCCAGATGAAGTGAGACGTCAGAAACCCGAAACGGCGATTAGAAGCTCGTGCCGAAACCGAACCGGAAGACCTGGGTCTGATCGTCCGTGTATTTCACGATCGGGTCGGCAAGATCGATGTTAATGAGGCCGAAGGGCGTGTTCCAGGAGAAGCCGACACCGACCGAGACACGCGGCCCATGATAGTCATAAACCGGCCCGAACGTGCTCTGAACCCCGTAGAGCGTTCCGACATCCGTGAAGATGCGGCCGGACAACCCGATATCCGGTGAGATCGGCAGCGGGAAGTGCAGCTCGGCCGTTCCGGTCTCAATGGTATCGCCGCCCAAGCTGTCGCCGGTGGCCACGTCATGCGGGCCGGCGCCGCCTTCCTCGAAGCCGCGCATATTCTCGCCGCCGAGGAAGAAGTTATCGATGAGGAAGTTGGAGCCGCCGTAGCGATACAGGTAGCCGGCACCAGCCTTGAGCGCGATGCTCCAGTTATGATTGCCGGTGAAGTAATCGAGCGGGATGTAATAACCGGCATCGATCTTGAAGCGGACATAATCCGAATTGCCGCCAAGCCCCGCGACATCGGTGCCCAGCCGCAGAATGTAGCCGCTATGCGGGTCGAGCGTGCTGTCCCGGTGGTCGAGGGTGATGGTCTGCCCCACCTGCGACAAGAGTGACCATCCAGCCTCGTTCTTGACGTAAAGGCTGGCATCGCTCTGCACGTCGAACACGTCACGATCGACGAGCGAATAGTCAACGGTCTGCGACAGGTAGTTATTGAAGGCATAGCCGGTGCGGATGGTGAAGCCGGTCCGGCTTTCCTCATACTGGGAAATATCGAGGTTGTTGTTCGTGGTATCGAAAATCTCACCGCCGAGGAGAAGATTGCGGTCGAGAAAGTAGGGGTCGTTCACGGAAAGGTCGATCTGGCTCGCCCGCTGCGCCAGAACGCCGCTGATGCCGGCATCGATGCCGGTGCCGATCAGGTTCTTCTCGTTGAGGCCAAGGTCGACCAGCGCGCCGTCGTCGGTCGAGTAACCGCCGCCGATGGTGAAGGAGCCGGTGGCCTCCTCCTCCACATTGGTCGTCAACACGATCTTGTCCGGCGCCGAACCAGGCTCGGTGCTCATATCGACGCTCTTGAAATACTGCAGCTCCTGCAGCCTCTCCCGCGACTGCTTGATCGCCTCGGCGTTAAAGGCATCGCCTTCGGCAAGCTGGAACTCGCGCCGGATCACCTTGTCCTCGGTGCGGCTGTTGCCGGTGATGTCGATCCGCTCGACGAAGACGCGCGGCCCCTCGGTGATCTCGAAGGTCACGTCGACAACGTGCTGCCCGCGCGCATTGATCCTTTTGGTCTGGATCGGGCGTGACCTGGACGAAGGCATAGCCACGGCCCTTGCACATCGGTGCTCATCGCCTGCACGGTCTGCGAGATGGCGTCGCCGTTGTACCAGTCGCCGCGCGCGAGCTTCAGGTCGCCCTTGAGCGGTCGCGCCGTCCAAATGCGGCAGATGCGAGACGATCGCGACATTGCCGATGCGGTAGCGCGGCCCCTCGTTGAGGACGAAGGTGAGGTAGAAGGACGAACGATCGGGCGCCAGCTCCGCCTCCGTATTGAGGAGCTGGAAGTCAGGGTAGCCGCTGCGCAGGTAGAAGCGGTGCAGCAGATCCTGGTCGAGCCCGACACGGGACGGGTCATAGGAATCGGCCGAGGACAGGAACCGCCACCAGGCGCTCTGCCGGCTGCTGATCACGTCCCGCAATGTGCTTTCGCTGTAATGCTCGTTGCCGACGAAGGTGATGCGGCTGATGAAGGTCGCCTTGCCGTCATGGATCTTGAAGATCAGGTTGACCCGGTTTTCCGGCAGCAGAATGATCTGCGGCATGACCGTGGTGGAATAGTAGCCTTTGCGCGCATAGGCATCGAGGATCGTCTGCCGGTCCGCCTCCGCCGCTTCCGGCGTGTAGACCGCGTTGGCGCGCAGGGTGACACGACCGACTGCAAATCCTTGTCTACAATCTCGTGGTTGCCCTCGAACGCCACCTGCGCGATGACCGGATTCTCGCTGACATCGACCACCAGATTGGGGCCGTCGCGGGTGATCGTGACATTCTTAAACAGTCCGGTCGCGATAAAGCGTCTTGAGGCTTTGGTCGATAAGCTTCTGGTCGAACTGATCCCCGGGCGACGAGCAGCATGTAGGACTCGATCGTCCCCGTCTCGATCCGGTGGTTGCCCTGTACCGATGATCGCCTGAACCGTATTGCCGGAAGGCACGGGCACCGCCTGGCCTCCGGCCTGGCGGTGATGCGGGTGTGGAAGCGCCTGGGGGAAAGCTGCACCGGGGACAAACGCGGGCAGAAGGCAGGCTGTTGCGAGCAGCGCAGCACGAGTGCGAAGCAAAGAACGCGTCTCCCTCAGTTCCGGCACGGGGCCGATCAGCAGAGCCGGGCCGGCGGCCAGGCAGGCAGAAGTCCAGCGGGCCGACCATCGGACGCACCGCCGACAGCGTGATCTCCGCGCCGAGAGGCATGGAAAACGCGCCATAGCTCGTTGATAGCCCGGCAAAACCCTGCCGGCGGACCAGCGGTCCCTCGGCGGCTTTGCCCTATCGCAGGGCCCGTTGTCGCGGCAAGGGGTTTCTCACCGCTTCGCGATCTAGCGGTCCGGTTCCGACATTTGCATCCCGCTTGCGGCAGCCGTTACGGCAAATGTCGGAACCAAAGGACCGCTAGCAACTCTATGATTCTCGTGGAACTTCTGAACTTGACGTTTGAGAACGAGCGCGCCGCCGACAGCAACTCAAACGTCAAATTCGCTCCACCCGCGTGCCTCCCTTACGTCATCCTACGTGCTGCGTCACCCAGCGAACGAAGCCGAGCTGGTTGATGTCGTTCCAGGTCGCGAAGACAAAGAGGCAGAGCAGCAGGGCGAAACCGGCCCGGAAGCCGTATTCCTGCGCCCGGGCCGAGATCGGGCGGCCTCTGATCGCCTCCGCGAGGAAAAAAAGCAGATGGCCGCCGTCGAGAACCGGAATCGGGAAGAGATTGATCAGCCCGAGATTGACCGATAGCACGGCGATGAAGGAAATCAGACTCGCGATCCCGAGCGCCGCCACCTGACCGGAGAGGGAGGCGATGCGCAGCGGGCCGCCAAGTTCGCTCAGCCCGGTCCGATGGGCGGCGATCTGCCACAGCCCGTTCAGGGTCTCGCGGCCGACGGTCCAGGTCTCGCCCAGCCCCTGCGTCACGGCCTCCACCGGCCCCAGGCGCTGAAAGGTCGGCTCACCCTCCATGATGCCGAGAACGCCGCGCGTGCCGCCATGGCCGTCCGGCGTGCTGCCGATCGTGAGCCGCAGGACGATCACGTCATGCCCACGGAGAACGACAAGCGGCACGTCCCGCCCGGGGTTGGGGGCGATCTGCCGCTGCACGTCGGCAAACGTCTTCACCGGAACGCCCGCGATGCTTTCGATCACGTCACCGGGCTTGAGATTGGCGCCGGCGGCGACCGTATGCGGCAGGATCTCGCCGATCACCGGCTCGGGCAGCGGCTTGCCCACCACCATGAACAGTCCGATGAAGAGCACGGCCGCCAGCACGAAATTAGCAACCGGGCCCGCCGCGATCACGATCATCCGGGACCAGACCGATTTCTCGTGGAAGGTGCGGCCATTCTGCCAGGCGGCACGCTCCTCCGCCGTCGCGTCCTGCGGGCGCTCCAGCCCATGCAGCTTCACGTAGCCGCCCAACGGAATCCAGGAGAGCTTCCAGACCGTGCCGCGCCGGTCGGTCCATCGCGCCAGTGACTGGCCGAAACCGATCGAGAAGGCCTCCACATGCACGCCGCGCCAGCGTGCGGCGAGGTAGTGGCCCATCTCATGGACGAAAACGAGCACCCCGAGGACGATCGCGAAGGAAACAAGGGTGCGCAGCAGATCGAGTAGGTCGTGCATAGGTCAGGCTCTGTTCCGTTTCCCGGCCACCGTCAGGCGGCCCGCAGGGGTATCATGGCATCCGCCGCCTGCCGGGCGGCCTCGTCGAAGCCGATAATGGCATCAAGGTCGGTGGCCGCCGGCGCGCCAAGCCGGTCCAGCACCGCCTCCACCATGCCGACGATGTCGAGGAAGCCGATGCGGCGGGCGAGGAAAGCCGCCACCGCCACCTCATTGGCCGCGTTCATGATGGCGGGCGCGGCGCCGCCGGCCGCCAGAACCTCCCGCGCCAGGCGAAGCGCGGGGAAACGCACCAGGTCGGGCGGCGTGAATTCCAAATTCGCGAGGCTCGTGAGGTCGAGGCGCTTGGCGTCCGTCGTCAGCCGCTCGGGCCAGCCGAGCGCATGCGCGATGGGGATGTGCATGTCGGGCGATCCCATTTGCGCCAGCATACTCCCGTCCGAGTAACAAACGATGCCATGGACGACGGATTGCGGGTGGACCAGGACCTCCACCGCCTCGCTCGCCAGGCCGAAGAGCCGCGCGGCCTCGACGACCTCCAGCCCCTTGTTCATCATCGTCGCCGAATTGATGCTGATCTTGGCGCCCATCGACCAGACAGGGTGGCGGAGCGCCGCCTCGGGCGTGATCGCGGCCATCGCCTCCCGGCTCGTCTGCCGGAACGGGCCGCCGGAGGCGGTCAGTATGATACGCTCGACCGCGCCGCGGTTATGCGCCTCCAGGCACTGGAAGATGGCGTTATGCTCGGAATCGACCGGCAGCAGCCGGGTGCCCGCCGCCGCCACGGCATCCATCATGATGCTGCCGGCCGAGACGAGAACCTCCTTATTGGCGAAGGCGACGGCGCCACCCCGGCGAATAGCCGCGAGGGTCGGGTGCAGACCGGCCATGCCGACGATCGCCGCCATCGTCCAGTCCGCCGGAATGGCGGCGGCGTCCCGCACGGCGTCGGGGCCGGCGGCAGCCTCAATACCCGTGCCCGCCAGCGCGGCCTGCAGCGCGCCGAGATGCGCGGCCTCATGGATGACGGCGATCTCCGCGCCCACGCGCCGCGCCTGCTCGGCCAAAAGGGCGACGTTGCGGCCGCCGACGAGGGCGCGGACGCGATAACGGCCGGGCTCCGCCAGGATGAGGTCGAGTGTCTGGGTGCCGACGCTTCCGGTGCTGCCCAGGATGCTGATCGTCTTTATTGCCACAGCAAAACTCCTCCCCCGATTGCAACCGCCATCAGCGCGGCGGCCGGTGCCGCGGTCAGCATTCCGTCGAGCCGGTCGAGCAGGCCGCCATGGCCGGGAATCGAACGGCCCGAATCCTTGACGCCAAAATGCCGCTTGAACCAGCTTTCCAGCAAATCGCCGATCTGGGAAGCGGCGCCTAGAATGACGGCTGTGGCGACGCAATGCGGCAGCGGCAGGCGGCCGCCGGCGCAGAGGGCTACGACCGAGCCCACGAGCGCGGCCGCGGCCAGCCCGCCGACTGCCCCCGACCAGGTTTTGCCCGGCGAAATCGCCGGGGCGAGTTTGGGGCCGCCCACCAGCCGCCCGACCAGATAGGCGCCAATATCGCTCGCCCAGACGACGAGAACCAGGAACAGCATGTCCCAGCGGCCGACCAGATGGGCATGGCGAAGCCGCACGAGCGCGACAGCGGCGGGGGTGAGATAGACGAAACCGGCGGCGAGCCAGGCGGCGCGCCCATCACGCCCGAACAGCGCCCAGCCGATAACAGTGAGGCACGCGCCCAGGATCAGCGCCCATCCGCCACCCCAGAAAAGGGCCGCGAGCGGGACGGCCACCATGCCGAGCGGAAGAAACGCGGCGGGCCAGTTCCTCGGCGCGGCGCGGCACATGCCGGCCCATTCGGCGGCACAGCCCGCCGCCCCTAACGCGATCAGCGCGGCCCAAGGCGCCCTGCCGAGCCATAGGCAGCCGAGTGCCAAAGGTGCCAGCACGATCGCCGAGCCTACCCGCTTGCCGAGATCACCCCAGCGCGCCGACCGGGCGGGCGGGGCCGCGCGGCCTGCGCCCGCCTCGCCGGAAGCGGGCGAGTTCAGCGGCGATCCAGACAAAGGGGGCTCCGGCAAAGGAGGGTCAGGCGACGCTGGCACCGTACCGGCGCTCCCGCCGCGCGAATTCCGCCAGAGCCGCCGCCAGATTCTCGGCGCCGAAATCCGGCCAGAGCACGTCCATGAACACCAGCTCGGCATAGGCGCATTGCCATAGCAGGAAATTCGACAGGCGTTGCTCGCCGCTGGTGCGGATCAGCAGATCGGGATCGGGCATGATCGCGGTCGAGAGGAAACGGACGAAGCCCGCTTCGTCCAGCGCCTCGATATCGAGCGTACCGTTCTGGGCCGCGCGCGCGGCGGCCTGGGCCGCCGCCAGAATTTCGCCGCGCCCGCCATAGGACAGGGCGACGGTGAGGTTGAGGCGGCGGTTGCCGGCGGTCTGCCGCTCCGCCCGCTCGAACTCGGCCCGCAGATCGGGCGCGAACTTCGTCCGGTCGCCGATGACCCGGAAGCAGACACCGTTGGCGGAGAGTTCAGCCAGTTCGCTGCGAAGGTACTGGCGCAGCAGGCTGGTCAACTCCATCACCTCGCCCGCCGGGCGCCGCCAGTTCTCGCTGCTGAAGGCAAAAAGCGTCAGCCACTCCACCCCATGATCGATGGCGGCTTCGATGCAGCGGCGAACCGCCTTGGCGCCAGCCCTGTGCCCCGCGACGCGCGGCAGACCACGGGCCTTCGCCCAGCGGCCGTTGCCGTCCATGATCAGCGCCACATGGCGCGGAACGATGGGGCCACCCTTGGTTTTCGGGCGCGGCTCGTTGGCGCCCGAAGACAAGGCAGCCTGGTCAGAGGCCAAGGCGCTGGTCATCGGTGCCCAATCTCATACCTGGCGGATCTCGCGCTCTTTTTCAGCCGACAACTCATCGATCCTCTTGACGAAGGAATCGGTAAGCTTCTGCACCTGCGTCGACCAATCCTCCGCATCGTCCTTGCTGATCTCGCTCTTTTTCTCAAGAGCCTTGATCTGCTCCATACCGTCCCGGCGCACGCCGCGAACGGCGATGCGGCCGTTCTCGGCATAGCGGCCGGCGGCCTTGGCAAGCTCGGCCCGGCGCTCAGCGGTCAACTGCGGGATGGGCACGCGCACGATTTGGCCGTCGGCCCCCGGGTTGAGCCCCAGCCCCGCATCGCGGATCGCGGCGACGACGGCATTGACCAGGCTGCGGTCCCAGACCTGAACCGTGATCATCCGCGCTTCGGGCACCGCGATGGTGCCGACCTGCGTCAGCGGCGTGACCGAACCATAGGCGTCAACCCGCACCGGCTCCAGCAAGGCAGGGCTGGCACGGCCGGTCCTGAGGCCACTATGGTCCTTGCGCAGGGTCTCGACCGCGCCTTCCATCCGGCGTGTCAGATCCTGCTTCAAAGCATTCAAGTCAGCGGGCACGGACCCCTCCCTCGTCAAGCGTCGCGGATGATCGTGAAGGCGCCTTCGCCACGCATCGCCGAGGCGAAGGCCCCCGGACGATGCAGGTTGAAGACCAGGATCGGCAACTGGCTTTCCCGCGCCAGGCTGATCGCCGCCGCATCCATCACGGCCAGATCCTGGGACAGGACCTCCAAATAGGTCAAAGTGTCAAACCGTTTTGCTTCGGAAACTTTATGCGGATCGGCGGAATAGACGCCATCCACCTGGGTTCCCTTGAGCAGCGCCTCGCACCCCATCTCAGCGGCGCGAAGGGCGGCGGCGGTATCCGTGGTGAAAAAGGGGTTGCCGGTGCCGGCGGCGAAAATGACGATCCGCCCCTTCTCCATATGCCGCTGGGCGCGACGCCGGATGTAGGGCTCGCAGAGGCTTGCCATCGGAATGGCCGATTGCACGCGGGTCGGCAGGCCCGCCTGCTCCAAGGCGCTCTGCATCGCCAGCGCGTTCATCACGGTCGCCAGCATGCCCATGTAATCGGCCTGGGCGCGGTCCATGCCGCCGGCCGCCCCCTTCATGCCACGGAAGATGTTGCCGCCGCCGATGACAACGCAGACCTCCACCCCCATGGCCACAACCGCGCCGATATCCTGCGCGATTTGCTTGACCGTCTGGGAGTCGAGGCCGTACTCGGCTGATCCCATCAGCGCCTCGCCCGATAGCTTCAGGAGCACGCGCTTGTAGATTGGCTGACCGTCCATCGTGTCCTTGAGGTCTATCATGATCCGTCTGGCCGTAGGCCGGTCGGGACACTAGAGGCAGGGACAGGGGGCCACAAGTATCCGCAGCCGCCGCCTGGCCGCGTCGAGCCCGATCCGGCGGGTAAGCCGGCCGGGCCGGCCGGGGCGTGGGAGATCAGGGGCAAGGTCGCCGGCCGAGACCGATCGCGCCCCGCCCCTGGCTGGTCAGACCACCGGCTCAGGCGCGGAAATGCCTGCGGTGGCCGCAACTTCAGCCGCAAAATCGGATGCCTGTTTCTCAATGCCTTCGCCGAGCTGAAAGCGATCGAAGCCCACCAGCTTGGCCCCGGTCTTGGCGACCACGGCACGCACCCGGCTCTCACCGTCATGCACCCAGACCTGCTCCAGCAAAACCACTTCTTCGTAGTATTTGCGGATACGCCCTTCGACCATCTTGGCGATGATGGCTTCGGGCTTGCCGGAAGCCCGGGCCTGCTCGCTCAACACTTCGCGCTCACGCTCCAGCGCCGCCGGGTCGACCGCATCGATATCGAGCGCGTCAGGCCGGGTCGCCGCCACGTGCATGCCGACCTGTCGCCCGAGCAGCTCCAGCCCGTCCAGCTCGCTCGCCGCCTCAAGCGCCACCAGCACGCCGATCTTGCCGAGGCCCGGCTTCAGCGCATTGTGAACATAGGTGGCGACGACGCCGCTCTTCACCCGCAGCACGCGGACGCGGCGGATGTTCATGTTCTCGCCGATGGTCGCGACCATCTGCGTCAACTGCTCACCGACGCTGTGCTGCGTGCCCGGGAAGTTCGCCGCCTTGATGGCCTCGACATCCTCGCCGGTCTCAAGCGCGATCCGCGCCACCGTCTCGACGAAGTCCTGGAAGGTCTCGTTGCGGGCGACGAAATCCGTCTCCGCATTGACCTCGACCATGGCCGCGACCTGCGGCCCGCTCGCCAGGCCGATAAGCCCCTCGGCGGCGACGCGGCCCGATTTCTTGGCGGCGGCGGACAGCCCCTTCTTGCGCAGCCAGTCGATCGCCGCGTCCAGATCGCCTTCGGTCGCGGTCAGCGCCTTCTTGCAATCCATCATGCCGGCGCCGCTCTTCTCGCGCAGGTCCTTCACCAACGCGGCTGTGATCTCGGCCATCATCGATCTCCGTGCGGTTGGGTGGTTTCAGCCGTGCTGAAACCACCGTCAGTCTTTTTTGGCGAGCCCTTTCGCAGGCTCGCCACCGTATCAGCCTAGAGCGTGATGACCGGAGGTGGCGAACCGAAGGTCTGAATCACGCGATCAAACTAGAGAGGGCGGCGCTTCAGGCTTCGACCACCTCTTCCGCCGCCTCATCGGCGCCGCCCTGCGGCACCACGGCGGAGGGCAGTTCCTCGGAGGCACCCACGTCACGGCCGGAGGCGGCCATCTCGGCGCTGATGCCATCGAGCACGGCGCCCGAGACCAGCTCGCAATACATCATGATGGCGCGGATGGCGTCGTCATTGCCGGGGATCGGGTAGGTCACGCCATGCGGGTCGGAATTGCTGTCGAGCACCGCCACCACCGGGATGCCAAGCTTGTTGGCCTCCTGAACGGCGAGCTTTTCCTTGTTCGTGTCGATGATGAACAGGATGTCGGGCAGGCCGCCCATTTCCTTGATACCGCCGAGCGCACGCTCCAGCTTCTCCTGGTCGCGGGTGATCTCCAGCACCTCTTTCTTCGTCAGGCCCTGGGTCTCGCCGGCCACCAGCTCTTCGATCTGGCGAAGGCGCTTGATGCTCGCGGTGATCGTCTTCCAGTTGGTCAGCATGCCGCCGAGCCAACGGTGGTTGACGTAATACTGGCCGCAGCGGCGGGCCGCGTCGGCGACATGGTCGGCGGCGGCGCGCTTGGTGCCGACGAAGAGCACGCGGCCGCCATTGGCCGTCGTGTCCCGAATGGCGCGCAGCGCGCGATCCAGCATCGGCACCGTCTGCTGCAGGTCGATGATATGGACCTGGTTGCGAACGCCGAAGAGATACGGCGCCATGGCCGGGTTCCAGCGACGGGTGTGGTGGCCGAAGTGAACGCCGGCTTCCAGAAGCTGGCGCAAAGTGAATTCGGGCATCGCCATCGGCGTGCTCCTTTCCTGTTCGTCCGGTTGATCCTCCGCGGGGCCGAGCCATTCACGGCACCGGACCCGGCCGATGATCGGCTGGGAAAGGCGCCCCGCGTGCGAATTACTCCGCGTCCCGCAGCCGGGGCACGAAGCGGGGCTCCTATCGCGCATCGCATACCGCATTGCAAGCGAAACGGCCGCCCATCGCTGCCGGGCAGCCATTCGCAAGCCATAATGGAGGCAGGTCCCCTCCACCGTTCACGCCGGTTGAGTTTTGCACCGGCCGGGACCAGTTTCACCCATCATGACGTCTCGGCGGCCTCCCCTTCGTCTCAGCATTCTCGATCAGGCTCCCATCGCCGCCGGAGGTTCGGGCGGCCAGGCGCTGCGGCAGGTCATCGATCTCGCGCGGCTCGCGGAAAGCAGCGGCTTCCACCGCTATTGGATCGCGGAACATCACGCGACTCCCGCCCTCGCCTCCGCCAGCCCGGAGGCGCTCATCGGCGCCGTCGGCATGGCGACCGAGCGCATCAGGCTCGGAACCGGCGGGGTCATGCTTCCGCACTACAGCCCGTTCAAGGTCGCCGAGACCTTCAGCATGCTGAGCGGCCTGTTCCCCGGCCGGATCGACCTCGGGCTCGGGCGCGCGCCGGGCACGGATGGCCGCGCCGCCTATGCCCTGCAGCGGGACCGGCGTGAGCGGGCGCCGGACGATTTCCCCCAGCAACTGGCGGAACTGCTCGCCTATCTCGACGATACCATGCCGCAGGACCATCCCTTCGCGCCTCTCAGCAAGACCTTGCCGGGGCGGCCGGAGGAGCCTGATCCCTGGGTGCTCGGCACCTCGCCCGATAGCGCCGCCTGGGCGGCGGAACTCGGCCTGCCCTATTGCGTCGCCGACTTCATCAACCCCCGGGGCGCGCCCCTTGCCGAACAGTATCGCCAGTCATTCCGGCCGAACCCGCGCCGCGCGATCACCGAGCCCACGGTGATGGTCGCCGCCTGGTCGATCTGCGCCGATACGGCAGCGGAAGCGGAACGGCTCGCCGCCAGCTCCCGCATGCTGTTCCGTCTCCTGCATCGGGGGCAGTTGATCGGTGTGCCGACGCCCGAGGAAGCGCTACGCTTTCTGGAAACCGATAACGCCGGCCCCGCCTCGCGGTCGCGCCGCCTGATCCTCGGCACGGGGGAGACGGTGCGCGCCGGGCTGGAAGCAATCGCCAAGGAATATGGCGCCGAGGAGGTCATGGTCCTCAACATCCTTCACGACCATTCCGCCCGCCGCCGCTCCTATACTCTGCTGGCCGAGGCTTTCGCGGGCGACCTCACGTGAGCACGGCCGAGGTGTCGAACCCGTTAGGGAACACCCCGCGCGGCTTGATCAAGTCATAAGGCCCGCGCGGCAGGAAGCGGGCGGAGCCCGGCTCGGCCGTCACGACATCGTCCCGCATCACCGTCCGGCCGCGCGCGATCGTCATGACCGGCCAGCCGGTGATGTCCAACCCCTCATAGGGCGTGTAGTCGATCGCGTGCTGCATCAGGCTGTTGGTGAGGGTCACCCGCTTTTTCGGGTCCCACATCACGAGGTCGGCGTCCGCGCCCGGTGCCACGGTCCCCTTGCGCGGATAGAGCCCGAAGAGCTTCGCCGGGTTGGTCGCCGTCAGCCGCACGAAGCTCTGCACGTCGATCCGGCCCTTGGACACGCCTTCGCTGAAGACGATCGGCAGGCGCGCCGCGAGGCCGGGTATCCCGTTCGGAATCCGGGTGAAGGGCGCGTCGGTGCCATGGCGCCGCTTGCCCGTACCCTCCTGAGAGAAGCTGTGGCCGCTATGGTCGGAGGAGATAATGTCGATCGTGCCGGCACGGATCGCCTGCCATAGCCCTTCGCTCTCGGCCGGGCCGCGCGGCGCCGGGCTGCAGATGAACTTGGCCCCCTCGAAGCCAGGCCGGTCCATATCGGCCGCCTGCAACACCAGGTATTGGGGACAGGTCTCGCCCCAGACACGCACGCCCCGCGCCCGGGCGCGGGCGATTTCCTCGGCCGGCTCGGGGCCGGAGACGTGGAAGATCTGAATCGGCTGGTCGATGAGTTCGGCCAGGGCGATGGCCCGGTGGGTCGCTTCCCGCTCGATGACCGTCGGCCGTCCCCAGGCGTGGTATTTGGGCGCCGTCAGCCCGGCCTTGAGCAGCGCTTCCGTCATCCAGCCGATGGCGTCGTAATTCTCGGCATGGACCGTGACCAGCGCGCCGGCCCGGCGCGCCGCGGCCAGCACCCGCAGATACTGCCGGTCGTTCACCCGCACATCATCATAGGTGAGGAACACCTTGAGGCTGCGGATGCCCGAGGCGACGATTGCCGGCACATCCTCCTCGATAATCGCATCGAAGGGGTCGTTGATGATCTGGTGGAAGCTGTAATCGACCATGCCGCGCGCCGCCCTGCGGTGATACTCGGCGACCACCGGCCCCAGCCGCTGGCCCTTGAACTGGGCGGCGAAGGAAATGACGCTCGTCGTGCCCCCCGCGAAGCAGGCGGCCGAGGCGATCGGGAAGGTGTCTTCGTAAGAGGAACCGTCCGGCTCCAGCTGTTCGATATGGCAATGAGAGTCGATGCCGCCCGGCGTCACCAGAAGGCCGCCGGCATCGATCACCTCGGCGCCATCCGTCGTGAGATCGAGGCCGACGGCGGCGACGCGGTCGCCCCTGATGCCAATATCGGCCCGCACAGCGTCGCTGCCGGTGACCACCACGCCGCCACGAATTACGCGATCGAAATCAGACACTTCAACCCCCAAGAGTCCGGACATGGCCGGAACCGGGGGTTACTGCACCGCAGAACAAGCGCGGCCGCAAGCGGCCGTCACTACCCTGGCTGTGGCTGGTACGGCCGCCCGCCGCCACCGCCCAGGGGCGGATGGTAGCCGCCGCCTCCACCGCCCTGTGGGGGCGGATGATAGCCACCGCCTCCGCCGCCCTGCGGGGGAGGGTGATAGCCACCGCCATTCCAGCCGCCCTGCGGGGGTGGGCGATAGCCGCCGCCGTTCCAACCACCCTGCGGGGGAGGATGATAGCCGCCGCCATTCCAGCCGCCCTGCGGGGGCGGATGATAGCCGCCATTCCAGCCGCCCTGCGGGGGCGGATGATAGCCGCCATTCCAGCCGCCCTGCGGGGGCGGATGATAGCCGCCATTCCAGCCGCCGCCGTTCCAGCCGCCCGGCGGGGGCGGATGATAATAGCCACCGTTCCAACCGCCCGGCGGCGGCGGATGATAATAGCCACCGTTCCAACCGCCGCCACCCACATAGCCGCCGCCATAGACGCCGCCGACAACCACGGGGGCCGCCGGGTAAACCGATTGATAGGATGGCCCATAGGCCGGTGCCGCATAACCATAGCCGGGCGAGCCAGGTGGGTAGTAGCAGCCGCCGAGCAGAGCTATCGCGCCACCCGCAATCGCGAGGCGCGCCAGCCGTCCGACAATGCGCTCCATGACATTTATCCCCCGAGGTCACGGCCGATCGAGGCCGCCCATTCATTGAACCTACGCTCCAAGTGGGGCTTTTCCGTGCTATGAACGAGACGTTCGGATGGCGGCGCGAATCCTGCCGGGCCGGAATTGCACATTCGCCGTTTCACATTCGAGAGAGCTACGGAACTGCCACAGGCGGTGGACGGTTTCCGCCTCAAATCAGTCGCACTTCGCCCCGACCACACGGGCGAACGTCCCGCCCGACAAACTTTTCAATAAGGCAATGACATCATGAGCCTCCGCATAAGATGGTCGCTTCTCCCGACCGTTGTTGCCAGCATGGCGCTCGCCACAGGCAACTTCGCGCTCAGCCTGCCGGCGGCCGCCCAAAGCGCCCCCCCGCCAGCGCCGCCCGGCACCGCCCCCGCGACAGGCGGTGACCCGCCGGCCCGGGTGGGATGGCTCTCGAACCTTTCGGGCTCCGTCTCATTCCATAGCGCGAGCCAGGACCAATGGGTCACGGCGACGCAGAACTACCCGGTGGCGACCGGCGACGCAGTCTGGACACAGCCGCAGGCCGCCGCCTCCGTCATGGTGGATTCGACCCGCATCGCGCTCGCCGGCGGCACGGAGCTGACAGCGCAGGAAATCGATCAGACGACAATCACCGGCTCCCTGTCCCAGGGCGAGGTTTTCCTCGACATCGGGGCCCTTCAGCAGGGGCAAAGCGTCGTCATCGAGACGCCGCGCGGCACGGCGCAGATCACCACCAACGGCCAATACGAGATCTATGCGGGTGACAGCAGCACACCCACCTATGTCACCACCGTCACCGGCTCGATCCAGTTCACGGGGCTCGGCACGAACAATCCGCAGACGGTCGGCGCCCAGCAAACCTTAGTTGTCCAGGGCACGAACCCCGTCCAGGCGCAGCTACAGGCGCTGCAGCAGGACCAGTTCCTGTCCTCGATGCTGCAACAGATCACACCGCCGCAGCCGCCGACCGCGACTCAGGCGCCGGCCGCCTGCGCGCAGATGACCGGGGCTGCCGTGCTCAGCCAATATGGGTCCTGGCAGCCGCAGCCGAGCGTCGGCACGGTCTGGTTCCCGCAGGTCGCCTCGAACTGGGTTCCTTACCGGAGCGGCCAATGGGCCTATGTCCAGCCTTGGGGCTGGACCTGGGTCGACAGCGCCCCCTGGGGCTTCGCGCCCTTCCATTACGGACGGTGGGCGCAGTTTGACGGACGCTGGGGCTGGGTTCCGCAACCGGCCGGCTATCCGGCCTATGGCCCGTCCTATCAGCCGGTCTATGCCCCGGCGCTCGTCACCTTCCTGGGCGCGGCGGTCGGTGCCTTCGCGGGCGCGGCCTTCGCCTCCGGCGCCATCGGCTGGGCGCCGCTCGGCATCCACGACCCCTATTACCCGCCTTACGGCGTCTCGCCGCGCTACTTCGGCGCCTATAACCGGGCGTATGTGCCGAACTACAACCAGTTCTATCAAAACAACGTCCGGATCGTGAACAACCGGGTCACCTACCAGAACGTGACGATCAACAACTTCAACAATGGCGGCCGCCCCGGCGAAGGGTTCAACCGGCAGGGCGCGACCTTCGCGCCGCGTGACGCGATGCTGGGTTCCCGGCCGATTAACGAGGTGGCGCGGCCTCTGCCCGAGAATGTGCGGGCGGATGCCTTCCGGCCGGGCGAGATCGGCGGCGCCCAAGGCTTGCCCCGGCCGACCGCCGGCACGCTCGGCGTGACACGCGCCTTCGCGGAGCGGGAACATCTGCCTGCCGCGCCGCCGGGTGCCTTCGTCCGGCCCGCAGCCCAAGGCCCCGCGATCCGGCCGGTTTCAGCCGAGGTCGGCGGGCGCCGGGCCGCACCCGAGCTGGTACCGCATGCGGCCGTGGCGCCCAGCTTCCAACACGGCGCGGCGCGTCCGCCCGGCGCGCTGAACGGCGCCGTGCCGGAAGCGGGCGGCCGCCCGCAAGCGCCCGGGGCCGAAAACCGCCCCGCCGCGCCAGGCCTCCCGCCCCAGCGCGGCCTGCCGCCGCTCGCGGCACCCGGCGCGCGTGGCACTGAGCCGCGACCGGAGTTCAAGCCGGCGGCGCCCAATGCCGGCGGCGAGATCCGCCCCGGCGGGCCTGCCGGTGCTGAGCTGCGTGGCGCCCCCAATGCGCCACGACCGGAAGGTGCACCCGGCATCACCCACGGCGCCGAAGCGCCGCGGCCCGCAGAGGCGCGGCCGGCCGAGGCACCGCGACCCGAAGCACCGCGGCCGGCTGAGGCGCGGCCGGCTGAGGCGCGGCCGGCTGAGGCGCGGCCGGCTGAGGCGCGTCCCGAAGCACCGCGATCTGAAGCCCCGCGACCTGAAGCGCCTCGGGCAGAGGCACCACGCCCGGCGCCTCGGGCTGAGGCGCCTCGGGCCGAAGCGCCTCGGGCCGAAGCGCCTCGGCCGCAGGCGCCGCGCGGTGGCGAGGGTCGCCCGGTCCGGCCACCCCAGCACGGCTAGAATCGACCCGGCGCGGCGGAGGGGCGCCCAACCCTCCGCCGCCCCCCTCTACTGCCCACGAAACTGTCGCGGGAGCGCAGCTAGTTTCCTGATCAAGGGCACGTTATCCTGTCACCAGGCAGGACCCCTTATCAGGAGACTAGCATGCAGCTCGGTATGATCGGCCTCGGTCGGATGGGGGGAAATATCGCCCGCCGTCTTATGAACAACGGGCATGAGGTCGCGGTTTTTGACGTGAACCCCACCAGTGTGGACGCGCTGGCCGCCGAACACGCGGTGCCCACGCATTCGCTCGAAGGGCTCGTGAAAGCCCTCGCCAAGCCGCGCGCCGTCTGGGTCATGCTTCCCGCCGGTCACATTACCGAGACCACGATCGACACGCTCACCGGCCTCCTCGAAGCCGGTGACATCATCATCGACGGCGGCAACTCCTTTTATAAGGACGATATCCGGCGCGCGAAGGCGCTGCGGGAGAAGGGCCTCCACTACGTCGATGTCGGCACTTCGGGCGGCGTCTGGGGCGTCGAGCGTGGCTACTGCATGATGATCGGCGGCGAAAAAGCCATCGTCGACCATCTCGACCCGATCTTCGGGACGCTCGCCCCGGGGCTCGGCAGCATCGAGCGCACGCCGAACTTCAAGGGCGATACCCGCGCCGAGCACGGCTACATCCATGCCGGCCCCGCTGGTGCCGGCCATTTCGTCAAGATGGTTCACAACGGCATCGAATACGGGCTGATGCAGGCCTATGCCGAAGGCTTCGATATCCTGAGCGGCAAGAAGTCCCTCAGCCTGCCCGAGGATGAGCGCTACACGCTCGACCTCGCCGACACCGCCGAGGTCTGGCGCCGTGGCAGCGTCATCTCCTCCTGGCTGCTCGACCTCACCGCCATGGCGCTGGTCGAAAGCCCCGAGCTTGCCGAATTCACCGGCAAGGTCGATGACTCCGGCGAAGGCCGCTGGACGATCAACGCCGCCATCGAGGAAGCCGTCCCGGCGGATGTTCTGACCGCCGCGCTCTACGCGCGCTTCCGGTCACGCATCGAACACAGCTTCGGCGACAAGCTGCTCTCCGCCATGCGCAACAAGTTCGGCGGCCATATCGAGGGCCATAGCGTCGCGCCGAGTGTTCACGAATGAGCGGGGGCGACGACAGCTCAAAACAGCCGCCCGTCGCGCCGCCCTGCGCGATGGTCATCTTCGGCGCGGGCGGGGACCTGACAAAGCGCCTCGTCATGCCCGCGCTCTACAACCTCTCCTGCTCCGGCCTGCTGCCTAAGAACTTCGCCCTTATCGGCGTCGATCTCGTGCAGCAGGAGGTTTCCGCCTGGCAGAAGAACCTGCATGACTTCCTGCTCTCGACGATCAAGAAGGGCGGCGAAGGCAGCGAGCCGGGCGAGGTTCTGAACGAAGGTGCCTGGTCGCACCTTGCCGGCTGCATGAGTTACCTTTCGGGCGATCTGTCGAAGGACGAGACCTTCGAGCATCTGAGCGACCTTCTGGCCAAGCTCGACGGCGAGAAGGGTCTCGGCGGCAACGTGCTGTTCTACCTGGCCGTCGCCGAGCGGTTCTTCGGCCCCACGGTCGAACATCTCGGCCATGCCGGGCTGACCGTGGAGCACGGCGATGCTTGGCGCCGCGTCGTGATCGAAAAGCCCTTCGGCCACGATCTCGACTCCGCCATCGCCCTCGACAAGCAGGTCCTCTCGGTCCTGCGGGAAGACCAAGTCTACCGGATCGACCATTTCCTGGGGAAGGAAACGGTCCAGAACATCATGGCGCTGCGTTTCGCCAACGGGTTGTTCGAGCCGATCTGGAACCGCGACCGCATCGACCATGTGCAGATCACGGTGGCCGAGACCGTGGGCGTGGAGCGTCGCGGGAAGTTCTACGAGAGCACCGGCGCGCTGCGGGACATGGTGCCGAACCATGTCTTCCAGCTACTGGCGATGACGGCGATGGAGCCTCCGTCGGCCTTCGACGCCGATGCCATCCGCGCCAAGAAGGCCGAGGTCTTCACCTCCATGCACGCCCTCGACCCCCACGATGCAGTGCGCGGGCAGTACGGGGCGGGCAAGATCGCCGGCCAGCCGGTCATCCCCTATCGGGAAGAGCCGGACGTTTCCGACAGCAGCTCCACCGAGACCTTCGTCGCGATGAAGCTGACGATCGATAACTGGCGCTGGGCGGGCGTTCCCTTCTATCTCCGCACCGGCAAGCGCATGGCCAAGCGCAAGACCGAGATCGCCATTCGCTTCAAACAGGCGCCCTTCGCGATGTTCCGCGATACCCGGGTCGATGCGCTCGGGGAGAATTGGCTGATCCTCTCGATCCAGCCCGAAGAGGGGATGAAGCTGAAGTTCAACGCGAAGAAGCCGGGGCCGATGCTGACCTTCGAGCATGTGGCCATGAGCTTCAACTATGACGACTGGTTCAAGCAGGCGCCCGCCACCGGCTATGAAACGCTCATCTTCGACTGCTTCATCGGCGACGCCACGCTGTTCCAGCGCGCCGACCAGTTGGAAGCCGCCTGGAAGGTCGTCCAGCCGGTAGTGGACAACTGGGCCGAAACGCCCACATCCTTCCCCAACTATGAAGCAGGCTCCGCAGGACCCAAGGAGTTCCGACGAGCTGTTGGAGCGGGAGGGAAGGGCGTGGCTGCCGATCTGAATCACGACCACGAGGCTTCAACCGGCACTGAGGACAGCCCGCCGATACGGGCTATCCTCACGATCGATATCGGCGGCACCGGGGTGAAGGCCTCGGTGATCGATCCTCAGGGCAAGATGCTGGCCAACAAGGTGCGGATCGACACGCCGCACCCCTCCCCGCCTGGCGTTCTGGTCGAGGCCATCGCCAATCTCGTCCGGCCCTTGCCCCATTATGACCGGATCGCGATCGGGTTCCCTGGCGCAGTGCGGGGAAATGTCATCCTCACCGCGCCGCATCTGGGCGAGGAGGTCTGGCACGGGGTCAACCTCGCCGCTCTCGTCTCTCAACGGCTGGGTGGCGTGCCGACCAAAATCGTCAATGACGCCGAGATGCAAGGCCTGGCGGTGATCCAGGGCCATGGCCTCGAATTCACCCTCACCCTCGGCACCGGCTGCGGCACCGGTATTTTCTACAACGGCCAGCTTGCCCCGCACCTCGAATTGTCGACGCATCCGATCCACAAGAAATACACGTACGACACCTATGTCGGGAACGCGGTGCTGCTGAAGATCGGCAAGAAGCGCTGGAACAAAAGGGTGGCCTACGTCATCGAGACGCTCCAGAAGCTCACCCATTACGATCATCTCTATATCGGCGGCGGCAATTCCAAATACGTGACCGGGGACCTGCCGAACACCATCACCCTCGTCTCGAACGAGGCCGGCATCGATGGCGGCGCGGCGCTGTGGTTGGGGAACCGCTCGCCCTCAAACTGAGGCTTCGCGGCGGGCCGGGTGACAGCCGCGCCCGCTACCTTTTTCGGGTTTTCAACGAGAGCGGGCCGGTTCTGACGGCCGAGCGCGATCCGGCGGGCGGCGCGAAATCCGCCTTATCCCACGCCCGCCAGGGCCATCTCATTTCCACAATCCTCACCTATGGCTGCATGGACCGCGCAAGATTGCCCGGAAAGCCATTGCATCCACAGTCAGATTGCACATTTCGCATATACCGAAGCGAAGAATATCGTTGCTAAGGCTACCGAGAAAGCTGAATTTCGCCTTGGCGATAATAGCAAGAGGGTTCGGGAGAGACCGTGTCGAAAATCGTGGAGCGAACGCTGGATTTTCTGGAGCTGTTCGCGCGGGAAAAGCGCCCTCTCTCTTTGTCCGATATCTCCCGGCTTCTATCGATTCCCGTATCGAGCTGCCACGATGTTCTGCAAGCATTGCAGGAGCGCGGCTTTATCTACGAAATCTCCCCACGCGGTGGCTACTACCCGACCCTCCGGCTGTTCGAGCTGGGGAAAGTTATCACCGAGAACGATCCTGTGGTCCTGCGAGCCGAACTCGTGCTCCGGGAGCTGCGTAACGCGCTTGATGAGACGGTACTTCTCGCCAAGGTCAGCGGATTGTCGGGCACCTATCTCCTGACCTTCGATCCGTCGCATCCGCTGCGGTTTCAGCTGCGGCCGGGGGACAGCATTGCCAGCCTGCACGCGACCTCGGCCGGCCTGGCCCTGCTCGCGACGCTCGATACCGGCAAGCTCGGAGACGTTCTGGAGCGGATTTCGTCTCGTGCCACTGACGCCGCATACTCCCAAAACCGCCGAGGAGTTGCTGCGGCTGATCGAGACCGGCCGTGCGCGCGGCTACTTCATCAACGCCGAGCACAGTATTCAGGGGCTGACCACACTGTCGGCGTCCTTCGCCTGGCAACACACGACCTATATCGTCACGGTTGCGGCGCCGACCGCGCGTATCGTGAACCGGATCGACGAGGCAGCCGCCCTTCTGCTCGATTCATGCCGCCGCCTGGAAATGCGGGACGCGCGCGCCTGATCGGCCGGAGCGTTCCGGCCGGAGGCGAAATCAGGACACCAGGCGCAGCCGCTTGCGCCGAGACTCCGGCGCCTCGCGCGGCAGGTCGAGCGGCAGTGTCGGCGCCGGTTCAGCCGCGCTCTCCTCCGGATCGGGGATCGTCCGGCCAAGGTTCGCGGCGGCGAGATGGCGAAACACATAATCGATGATCGAGGTGGCGGAGCCGACGACGGCATCGCCCTCGACCGCGCCCGCCGTGCCGAACCGGGTGCCGATGAAGGCCTCGACAAAAGGTTCGAGCGGCACGCCGTGCTGAAGGCCGATGCTCACAGCCGTCGCGAAGGCATCCATGAGCGCGCGGAAGGCCGGCGCTTCCTTCTGGAGGGTGATGCTGACCTCGCCGAGCTTGCCATCCGCGTATTCGGCTGTCCGCAGGTAGAGGCGGTGGCTGCCGACCGAGACCTTCTGCATCGTGCCGCTGCGGCGTGTCGGCAGATCGACGGCGACGGCGACCTGCGGCGAAACCGCCGCAGCCGGTTGGGCGTCGTGCTGCCCCGAAACTGGGGCCCGCCTCGGCTGCGGCGCCGGCATCAGGCCAGCGACGGCCGCATACATGGCGGCATGCGCTTGCGGAGGCGGCACCGACAGAAGCGCATCGCCCTGGAGCACACGGGCGAGCGCGGTCTCCGGCGAGAGGCCGCGCGCCGCCAGAAGGTGCCGTGCGGCCCGCGTCAGCACGCCATCCGGCCCGGTTCGCGCGAAGGCGGGGGCCAGGCCCGTCGTCTCCACCCCCAGAAGCGCCTCGGCGGCATCGCAATCGGTCAGCGCGGCGAGGCATTCATGCCCGCAACCGGGAAGCGCCATGGCCTCTGCGAAAGCGTGGCGCGCGGCATCGGCGAGCACCGGCAGGCGGTGAGGCTCGGGCGTCCCCTCATAGCCGGGCGGCGCCGGCCAGCTCCCGGGCCGGAAGCTCCGCCCGGTGATCCCCGAAAGGCGGGCGGAGGCGCACTCGGCCCGCCCGCGCAGAAGTGCCGCGATGGAGGCCGCCACGTCGCGAGCCGCCTGGCTGTCATAGTCAAGCCCGAGGCCGGCCAGCAGCCCGTCGAGATCCGCGAAGCCCAAAGCAAGGCGGCGGGCATCCGGCCGTAGCACTGTCAGAACCACCGTCGCGATCTCGACGGCGTCGCGGAATCCGTCGCAGTCGAACCCCGCATCCGCGTCCAGAAAGGCCGGAAGGTTGAAGACGAAGCGCGGCATGTCCTGGCCGGAGGCGCGCGGCCTTTCCCAGATCGCCTGGCCGGGCGCGCCACGTCCCCGGATCAGCAGATCGTGAAGGGCAGCGGAGAAGGAGGCCTGGGTAAAGATCCCCGCCTCATCGGCGAGGGTGGCGGCACGGGTGATCCAGCCCTCCGCAAGGTCGGGGAGCGCGATCATGCGGGCGCCGGGCGCGATCATCGCGATCGCCGCGGCGGCGGCGTCATCCCAACTGGCCGGCAGCTGAACCCTCACCGGGGGCGCATCGGGATCTCCCGCCGCGTCAACCCAGCGAAGCCGCACGCCATGCCAAGCCTTGCTCGTTCTCATGCGGTCGAAGCTATCTCATCCCAAGCCAGCACGAAAGCATGATCTAGCGGTCAGCGCGGCACCGGCACACAATTTCTAGATATTCTTGCGGGTGATGGACCAGTCCTCTCCCATCGCTTATACGACCCTCATGAACCTCGCGAAGATCGGCTATATCGGCACCGCCCTCTTCACCCGCCTGCGCGGCCGCGCCGTGGGGAAGGATGGGTTCGGCAACCGCTATTTTGAGGAAAAGTCGGCGCGGCGCGGGCTGCGTGCCCGGCGCTGGGTTGTCTATGCCGGCGCCATTGATGCCTCCACGGTTCCACCCGAATGGCACGCCTGGCTGCATTATACCGTGGACGCGCCCCTGTCGGACGCCGGCCGCCTGCCCTGGCAGAAACCGCATCTGCCGAACCGCACCGGCACGGCCTACAGCTACCGGCCGGCGGGCCATGATTATCGCGGTGGCCGCCGGCGCCGGGCCACCGGCGATTACGACGCCTGGTCGCCGGGAGAATAGGGTCGCGATGGCGCGGCGTAACGCCGCGGAGGTCCTGGCGGGCCTCCTGGTTCTGCTCGTTGCCGCCGGTTTCCTGGCCTATGCGCTGGCGACATCCGGCGCCGGCCGGGTCGCGGGCTATCCCCTCAGCGCGGAATTCGATCGGATCGACGGTCTCACCGTGGGCTCGGATGTTCGCATGGCGGGCGTCAAGGTAGGCTCGGTCACCGGAACCTCGATCGACCCCAAGAGCTATCTCGCCGTCGTCAATTTCACGGTGCAGAACGATATCCAGCTGCCCACGGATAGCAGCGCCTCGATCGCGAGCCAGAGTTTGCTGGGCGGCGTCTATCTCTCGCTCGTCCCAGGCGGCAGCGAGCAGATGATCGCCACGGGCGGCCACGTCACCATCACCCAAGGCTCGGTCAGCCTTGAGGATCTGCTCGGCAAGTTCATCTTCAGCGTCACGGACCTCGTTTCATCCCTGCAGAAGTCCACCCCGAAAACCGGGCAAACGCCGAACTCGGGCACGAGTGTCTCTCCTTGACCCGACCCGCGGATAGCGGCCCCGCCGCGGTTCCGGCGACGGATCACTGGCCCCGGCCGGATGGATCGCTGGTCGATTGCCGGGAAAAGCTCCGCGTGCTGCGCGAAAATCACGCCGAACTCTCCCAAACCCTGCGCGATTGCTTTGATGATGCGGTACTGATGGGTGTCGATGCCGAGGGGATGCGCGCCCTGCTCCATGCGATGGTGGAGGCGCTGCGCGACCCCCGAGCCGGCGGTCGCGACCCGTCATGAAGGCGCGCGTGCGTCATCTCGCCCGCCTGGCTGTTCTGGGTGGGCTCGCCCTCGGTTTCACGGCCGCCAGCCCGGGCGGGCGGGCGGCGTGGGCCCAATCCAGCGATTCCTCCCTGGCGCCGATACAGAATGAGGCGCTGCCGCCGCCGCCCAACACGAATGCGAACAGTGTGTTGGAGCCGGGCGTTGCAGGTTCGGCTGCCGCCGGTCCCATCGCGCCCCCCGTGCCGGAGCCGCCCGCCTCGGCCACCGGGCCTTCCGTCCCGGCGCCGAGCCAATGGCTTCCCGGACATCAGGCGCAGCTGACCGTCCTCGACAAGATCTACGGCAGTGCGAGCACCGTGTCGGCGATTGTCGGCACACCCTTCACTGTCCGTTTCCTGACCGTGACCGTTCTCGCCTGTCTGGTCCGCCCGCCGAGCCTGCCGCCGGACGCGGCGGCCTTTCTCCAGGTCACGGACTCACACGCCGCACCCGGTAGCGCGCCCGAGTTTCGCGGCTGGGTGTTCAAGGCCGAGCCCGCTCTTTCCGGCATGCATGATCCGGCGACGGACATCTCGGTCGACAGTTGCGGCTGATGAATTTGCGTCCGCCGTGTTCACGCTTTAGTGTAGCAGGCGTATCACTTCGGGTGTTGCGGGAGCTGCGGCACCATTGCCGTGGAAAGCTGTAAAACCTTAGTTCTAGCCTGCAATCCTGCGTCAAGGCCTGGCTGGAGGGCCGCTGTTGCCTTTTTATCACGGTGTGACGGAAACGCAGCGATAAGGCTGGGAAACCTTGAAGAAGGTGGTAGATTTAAGTTCACCGAACAGCAGGCAACGCCTCCGCGCGACCGCCCGGGCTGAATGGTATGCGTCGGTCAATGAGGAGAATTAGAATGAAGCTCCGCAGCGCGCTCATGGCGGCGACTGTGTTGGCGGTCCCGGCTATCGCCCTTCCCACGCTTGCGAAGGCGCAGCCGATTAGCGGTCTGTATGTCGGCGCTGGTGCCGGCTACGATTATCAATCAACCCAGAAGCTGAACTATGCTCCGGGTGGGCTCGGCGGCAGCCGCGCCTTCTACAAGGGCAGCGTTTCCGGGTCCGGTAGCATCGGCTACGGTCTCGGCAATGGTCTGCGCTTCGAGCTCGAAGGCATCTACCTTCGCGCCCAGGAGAAGCAGCTGAAGCCGGGCTTTATCGCCCCGAAGTATGACTTCCACGGCTACACCCAGAAGTATGGCGTGTTCGCGAACGCGCTGTATGACATCGATGTCGGCGTGCCCTTCTTCTACCCCTATGTCGGTGCGGGCGTCGGCTATCTGTGGACCGGCATTCCGGGCGGTAGCATCAACAGCGCTGGCGTGACGAGCATCAGCGACACCGCTGGCAGCTTCGCCTACCAGGGCATCGCCGGCTTCTCGATTCCCATCCCGCCGGCTCCGGGCCTCTCCTTCACGGCCGAGTACCACTACATCGGCACGACGAACAAAGAGAAGTTCCAGGGCTCGTTTGAGGGCGCTCCGGCCTCCTACACCTTCGGCCCCGCCCAGAACCAGACCGTTCTGCTCGGCCTCCGTTACGCCTTCAACACCCCGTCCCCGCCGCCGCCGCCGCCGGCCCCGGTCATTGCTCCGACCCCGGCCCCGGCTCGCACCTACCTGGTGTTCTTCGACTGGGATCGGTACAACCTGACCCCGCGTGCCACGGAGATCATCGCCGAGGCCGCTCAGAACTCGACGCACGTTCAGTACCACGCAGATCGAGGTCAACGGCTACACGGATACCTCCGGCACGCCGTCCTACAACCTTGGCCTGTCGATCCGCCGTGCGAAGAGCGTTCAGGCTCAGCTGATCGCCGACGGTGTTCCGGCCAGCGCGATCTCGATCGCGGGTTATGGCGAAACCCACCTCCTGGTCCCCACGGGCCCGGGCGTGCGCGAGCCTCAGAACCGCCGCGTCGAAATCATCATCAAGTAAGCTTCCCCTCCGGGGGTTTGCTGAAACGGAAGAAGGGCGTCCCGCAAGGGGCGCCCTTTCTCTTTGCCGGCCTTCCACCTGCGGGCCATCCCGCTCTGGGGCCGTTTAAGATTGCGCTCTGGCGAGCCAGAGGTGCCGAAGGCGCCGCCCGGCGTGGCGGGCGAGAACCGGCGCGGAGTGGCCGTATGAGGCCATGAGCACCGGAAGCGCAGAACGTCGCACCGGATGGCCGCCATAGAGCGGTATCGGTTCGCTTTCGCTCACGATTCCGCTCTATGCTCTTGATTGAGAACGCAAATCTTCGGATCAGGTGATTCCACCTGATCCGATATTGCTCTAGTAGCAATCTCAATCGGCCCTATCCGGAGATCTCCTCCAGAGACAGGTTGCGCGTGCGCGGCCCCAGCAGGCCGATGGCCAGAATCACCACCGCCATGCTGCCGGCGATCAGCGTGAAAACGCCCGAGACGCCGAAGCCCCGCAGGGTAAAGGCGATGACGAAGGCCATGAACACGACGGAAAGGCGGCTCCAGGAATAGACGAAACCCACCGCCACGGCCCGGATGCGGGTCGGGTAAAGCTCCGCCTGATAGGTGTGGAAGGCGAAGGACATCACATTGTTCGCGACCGTCAGCAGAACGCCGAGACAGATGATCGCGGCAGGGCTGCGCACCTCGGCAAAGATCAGCCCGAACACGCCGACGCAGAGCGCGCTCACCATCACCAGCGCTTTCCGCTCCACCCGGTCCGCGAGGCGAAAGAAAAGCAGGGGCGCGAAGGGCGCCGCGATCGCAATAATGAAGGTGTATTGCAGGCTGTGGGTGATCGTGATCCCGTGCTTGATGAGCAGCGTCGGCACCCAGTTGGCGAAGCCGTAGTAGCCGACCGATTGGAAGATGTTGAACAGGATCAGCATCACCGTTCGCGGCAGGTAGCGCGGATGCAGGATTTCCAGAAAGTTGCCCCGTGCCTGTGGCTCCGGCGCCAGCCGGGGTTCGGGCAGCCGGGCGGCACTTTCGGCCACCGCTCCGGCCTCCAACCGGGAGAGGATGCCGTCCGCCTCGTCCAGCCGGCCATGCTGGGCCAACCATCGCGGCGATTCCGGCAGAGACCGCCGTAGGGACCAGACGATGACGGCGCCCACCGCGCCGATGCCGACTAGCCAGCGCCAGCCATCGATACCGAAAGGGGTTCGCGGCACCAGCCACCAGGCAAGGGCGGCCGCGACGGGCAGGCTGGTAAACTGGATCGCCGCGTTCACCACGAAAGCGCGGCCACGCAGATGCTTCGGCATCAGCTCCGAAAGATAGGTGTCGATGGTCACCAGCTCGACGCCGATGCCGATGCCCGCCAGCAGCCGCCAAAGGTTGATGGCGCCGGCGCTGTGCTGAAAGGCCATGGCGAGAGTGCAGAGGCTGTACCAGATCAACGATGCGGTGAAGATCGAGCGCCGTCCGAAACGATCGGCGACGAAGCCGAAGGCGATCGTGCCGATAAAAAGGCCCATAAAGAAGGCGGCAACGAAGCTCGCGATGCCGTTATTGCCGAAGAAACCGGCCGTCGTGGCGGTGAAGATATGGCTGCGCACGAGACCCGGGGCGATATAGCCGGTCAGGAAGAGATCGTAATACTCGAAGCAGCCGCCGAGGGAGAGCAGCACCACCATCGTCCAGATCCGGCGGTTCGCTGGCAGCCGGTCGAGCCTGGCCGAGATGGCGGCAGCACTGGTCATGGCATGTCTTCCTCATCCCCCCTCCTCGAGTCGAGGGTTAGGGAATGTCACCACGCAGACGGCGCTTCCGCCAGAAGCTAGAGCAGATCCCGATCATATGGAATCATCTGATCGGGTGAAGATGCTCGTAAAAACAAAGAGCTAGATCGGTGACTGTGAGCGTAAGCGAATAGGAAACGCTCTAGCTCTTCACCGGGATCGTCGGCCTCGGGGCCGGCGGCCGCTCGGTCTTGACCAGCCGGCGGCTGGCGCTGAATTCCGCCGGCAGGGAGAGCACGGCGCGGACGCCGGGATGATTATCCTCCAGCCGGAGCGAGCCATTGTGCAGTTGCACCACGGCCTGCACCAGTGACAGGCCGAGCCCCGAGCCCGGTGTGCTGCGGGCACTTTCGCCACGGTAGAACCGCTCGGTCACGCGGGCTCGGTCCTCCAGCGGAATGCCCGGCCCGGAATCCGCCACCACGATTTCGATTCGGTCGCCGAGCCGCCCGGCGCCAAGCAGGATAGGCTTGCCCGGCGGCGAGAACTTCAAGGCATTCTCAAGCAAATTGGCCACCGCCTGCTGCAGCAGATCGCGGTCGCCATACATTGACAAGGGCGGCTTCGCGAGCAGATCGATCTGCTGTTCCTGCTCCTCTGCCGCCGCGCCATACAGCTCGTGCAGATCGGCAAGAAGGGCATAGACATCGAGCGAGGCGAAGGCGGAGCGGCGCGACCCGGCCTCGATCTCGGCAATGCGAAGCAGGCCCTGGAAGACGGAGACGATCCCGTCCAGATCGGAGGTGGCGCGCTCTACCGCCGCATGCAGGTCGCTCGCATCCCGCGCATGAAGCGCCGCATCCTCCAGTCGCGAACGGGCGCGGGTGATGGGCGTGCGCAGATCATGCGCGATCGCGTTGGAGACCTGGCGCACGCCATCCATCAGCCGGGCGATACGGTCCAGCATGTCGTTGATCGTCTCGGCGAGCCGGTCGAACTCGTCTCCCCGGCCCGATATGCGCACGCGGTTGGAGAGATCCCCGCGTGAAATGGCATCCGCCGTCGCGGATACGTCGGCCAGGCTGCGCTTGAACAGGCTTTGAATGGCGAGGGCACCCGCCGAGCCGAGCACGATCATGACGAGCACCGCCCAAAGCAGCCCCGCCGTCAACAGCGAGCGCAGCTTCGCCCGGGAGCCGACATCCCGGCCGATGAGAAGGTGGAAATCGCCCGGCAGATCATAGCTGTGGATGCGGGCCAGGGCGTCGCGGTTGCCGCGTTTCACCAGCAGTTCAAAGTAGCCGTCGGCGGTGGAGACCGGCATTGGCCAGCTTTCGAGATTGCCCGCGATGGGATGGAGATCGGGGTCGACCAGCAGATAGATGGCGTTCTCGTCGACATTCTGGGACAGGCGATCCTGGATGGTGCCGATCAGGGCCGGGATGCCGCCCTCCTGATACCGCTCGCCCAGACCCTGCGCGTCGGCGCTGATCGCCCCTTCCACCTGCCGGTTGAGCAGCCCCGCCGTCGCCCACCACAGGAAGATCGCGAGAGCGAGCGCGCTGAGCCCAAAGATGATGGCATAGAGAGCGGCGAAGCGAAGACCCGCCGACCGCAACAGCGGGGAACGCCGCAGGCGGGAGAGCAAACGTCCGCGCTTGCTGTCAGGGGCCGGCATGCCGGCCCTGGGCGGAGCCTCGATGGAGACGATGCGGTTCACGGGATTCCGGGATACATGGCTCCCCTTCTAGCCTTCCCCATCCGGCCGCATGATGTAGCCGGCATTACGAACGGTATGCAGCAGCGGCTTCGGGAAAGGCTTGTCGACCTTCTGCCGCAGCCGCGAGACATGCACATCGATGACGTTCGTCTGCGGATCGAAATGGTAATCCCACACGCCCTCCAGCAGCATCGTCCGCGTCACGACCTGCCCGGCATGCCGCATGAGGTATTCCAGCAGCCGGTATTCGCGCGGCTGCAGGTCGATCTTCTGGCCCGCGCGCTTCACGCTGCGGGACAGGAGATCCATCTCCAGGTCGCCCACGGCGAGCCGCGTGACCGGGGAATCGGATTTGCCGCGCCGGGTGAGAGCCTCAACCCGGGCGAGCAGCTCGGCGAAAGCGAAGGGCTTGGTGAGGTAATCATCACCGCCGGCCTTGAGGCCCTTGACCCGGTCATCCACCTGGCCAAGGGCTGAGAGGAACAGCACCGGCACCGTGTTTTCCTGCGCGCGGAGCGTTTCCAGCAGTCTCAGCCCGTCTACGCCGCCGGGCAGCATACGGTCCAGGATGATGGCATCGAACTGCTCGCTCGCGGCCATGAACAGGCCATCCCGGCCATTCGCCGCATGTTCGACCACGTGATTGGCCTCGCGCAGGCCCTTGACCACGAAGCCGGCCACGTCCCGATCATCCTCGACCAGCAGAATCCGCATCGACAAACTCCCCCACCTCATCCGGTCCTCGGCGCCCTTCGTGCGCGCGGCTCTGAACCACCGCATCCCATCACGCCCGCCCGGCTTTACATCAACAAATAGGGCCTATTCCTGCTCCGTGGAGGGTCTCAGCCCAACCACCACGATCTCGGACAGGCTACGTCCCCGGCGCGCCACGGTCAGCCGTGCAGAACGGCCGGGACGGATCTCGGCGACAGCGCGAATGAGGCCGAGGGCGGAACTCACCAATTCGCCGTCAACGGTCAGGATTCGGTCGCCGCTCTGCAAACCCGCCCGGTCGGCGGGGCCGTCCCGCACCACAGCCGTGACCTGCACCCCGGCCCGCGCATCATCATCCGACACGGCGACGCCGAGCCAGCCGCGATCAAGATGCCCGTGCTGTTCCAAGGTGGCGACGACGCCCTCGGCGATCTGGCTCGGAATGGCGAAGCCGATGCCAACGGAGCCGCCGGTCGGCGAGATGATCGCGGTGTTCACACCGACGACGCCACCGCTCATATCGAAAGCGGGGCCGCCCGAATTGCCTGGGTTGATCGGCGCGTCAAGTTGCAGGAAGTCATCGAAAGGGCCGCTCATGATGTCGCGGCCACGGGCGGAGATGATGCCCGCCGTCACCGTGCCGCCGAGGCCGAAAGGGTTGCCGGCGACGAGAATCCAGTCACCGACCTCGACCTGCCGGGAATCGCCCCAATGCACATAGGGCAGCGGCCGGCCGGCCGCCACCTTGATGACGGCGATATCGGTCAACTGGTCGATGCCGAGGATGCGGGCGGGAAGCTGGGTTCCGTCCGCCAAGGAAACGGTGATTCGGCTCGCCCCGCCGACGACGTGATTATTGGTCACGATGATGCCGCTCGGGTCGATGATGAAGCCGGACCCAGCGCCGAAGACCTTGTCATGGCTGTTGGGCGGCGCGCCGCCCTGGTCCCCGCCGTCCCCGTCGTCATCCGCCGCGGCGGCGGCCGCCGTCTCGGTCACGCCGATATTCACGACCGCGGGCAAGACCTGCCGCACGAGGAACCGGAAGCTCGGGGGGCCTTCCTGCGCGGAGGCCGTGGGCGCGCAGGCCGCACCGCTCGCGGCGAGGCCCACCAGCAGCGCCGAGGCCGCGATCGCCGAGGCGAGGCGAGGCCGGTCGGGGACCGATGGCGGGGGAAGACCGTGAACGTGGGATCTCATGCTGCTACTTCTCACACAAATCCTCGCCTGAGCCAGGGGTCGGCCGCCACGGATGCGGGGGTTTCCCACCTTTAACCCGTTGTCATACCCGGCTTCATCTTGCCGAGGACGGCGCCCCTCTCTGGCATGACGAGCCGGAATCGGGCCATTCTCCCAGCGTTTTGTTGATTTTGCAGTTCCTGGCCCTGCGCGGGCGGGCGTCAAATGTAGAAAACATACTGGAATCATATCGCTGCTCGTGCAGAGTTTTTTTTGGACCGTCACTGATCAAGGTTGCCAGCAATGGCATCCCTCCCCCGAATCGCCGCATGAGAGGTCAATTCGACGCATCAAGGATTTCCCGGCGATGAGCAACACGGCGATTTCGATCGATGACTTCGAGCGTGTCGACATTCGCGTCGGAACCGTGACTGACGCCCAGCCCTTTCCCGAAGCGCGGAAGCCCGCGATCAAGCTCTGGATCGATTTCGGGCCGGACATCGGCATCAAGCGATCCTCGGCGCAAATCACGCTTCATTACCAGACGCGCAGCCTGATCGGGCGGCAGGTCTGCGCAGTGGTTAATTTTCCACCGCGCCAGATCGGGCCATTCGTCAGCGAGGTCTTGACCTTGGGCTTCCCCGACCCGCAAGGCGGTGTCGTTCTGGTTCGGCCCGATTTCCGTGTGCCCGATGGGGGAAAGCTATTCTGATGGCGCAGCACTACTACACTGTCACCTGGGACCAACTGCATCGCGATGCCCGCGCGCTCGCCTGGCGGCTGATCGATGCCGGCCCGTGGCGCGGGATCGTCGCCATCACCCGTGGCGGCCTGATCCCGGCGGCGATCATCGCCCGCGAACTCGAATGCCGGCTGATCGAAAGCATCTCGATCACCACCTATGATGAGGAGCGCATCGGCCAGTCCGTCGTCACCAAGCCGCCGACGGCGGCGGGCGACGGCACGGGCTTCCTCATCATCGACGACCTCGTCGATACCGGAACCACGGCGCGCGTGGTGCGCAACATCCTTCCCAAGGCCCATTTCGCGACCGTCTACGCGAAGCCGGCGGGCAAGGATGTGGTGGATACTTTCGTCACCGAAGTATCCCAGAGCACCTGGATCCTCTTTCCCTGGGACACCGATTCCAACCCGCAATTCGTGGCGCCGATCGCCCGTGGGCCTGGGCGCCAGCCGGAATAAGCGCGCTTACCCAAGCCCCATCGCCCGGCGCATGAAGAAGCGCTTCGCCGGCGGCAAGCGGTGGACGGTGGCGATCCCGATATCCCGTGCGCGGCGCAGCAACGGATTGTCGGTGCTGAACAGCCGGTCCAGCGCGTCGGTCGCCGCGAGCATGGCGAGATTGTCCGGCCGCCGCCGCCGCTGATAGCGGGCGAGCAGCCCGGCCTCGCCCGGGTCCTGACCGGCCGCGAGGGCCGCGAGCACGAGATCCCCGAGCGCCCCGGCATCACGCAAACCGAGGTTGAAGCCTTGCCCGGCGATGGGGTGGATGCCGTGGGCGGAATCCCCCACCAAGGCCAGGCGGCGATCGACGTAGCGCGTGGCGAGCAGCGCCGAGAGCGGATAGTGCCACCGGCGGCCCAGCAGGCGAATGGCGCCGAGATGATCGCCGAGCCGCCGCGCGACCTCACGGGTGAAGGCCGGTGCCCCGAGCCCGGCAAGCGCCGCCGCCACAGCCGCCGCCTCGGTAAAGACGATCGCCGAGACATGCGGCGCCCCGGCGCTGGGGCAGAGCGGAAGCTGCGCGAAGGGACCGCCGGGGAGAAAGTGCTCCAGCGCGGTGTTGTTATGCGGCTTCTCATGGGCGATGGCGCAGACGATGCCGCTCTGCCGGTAGGGATAGCGGATCGTCGGGATGCCGGCCGCGCGCCGCAAAGGGCTTTCCCGCCCTTCGGCCGCGACGACCAGCTTCGCGCGATACCGCTCGCCGATCGCGAGCGCGATGAGCGCATCCGCCTCATCCCGCTCGACACGCACCTCGGCGGGGGCGGCAAGGATGACGCCTCCGCCGGCGTTGAGGCGGCGGTTCAGGGCGATGCGAAGGCCGCGCGCCTCGACCATCCAGCCGAACGGTCCCTCGCCGAGTTCCCGATGGTCGAAATGCAGAAACAACGGAGAGGCGGGACGGCCGGGCTTGCCGTCCGAGATGCGGATCTGCTCGATCGCGCAGGGCTGGAAGGGCAGCGCGCCCCAGAGGCCCGCCGCTTCCAGAAAGGGGCGCGAACCGGCGGCGATGGCGTAGGCGCGGCCGTCGAAATCCGGATGTTCCATCGGCGAGAGCGGGCTGCGATCGATGACGAGAACCCGCGCGCCGCCTTCGGCCAAACGGCAGGCGAGCGAACCGCCGACAGGGCCGGCGCCCAAGATGCAGACATCCACGCTCGTTTCGGTCATCGAAATCTCACTTTTGCCGGCTTTCTATAGAGTCGGGGGTGTGACTGGCGAAAGGCCACCTGCTCTAAACCTTTCGTCACCGGAGCAATCGGGCTGCCTGTAATTCGGGCAGGCGAAACCGCCGGCGCGCGCCAGTGGCGGAAAGCCGCCATCCGCCCGGCGATCCGCGCCATGGCATGGGATTTGAATGTCTCCGCTCGGCGAAGCCTGAGTCGCATCTCGCGGCCCAAGACGAAGACGAACAATAGAGGACGGCGACATGAAGTTGGTCATGGCCATCATCAAACCCTTCAAACTCGACGACGTGCGGGAGGCGCTGACGCCGCTTGGCGTGCAGGGACTGACCGTTTCGGAAGTGAAGGGTTTTGGCCGGCAGAAGGGGCAGACGGAAATCTATCGCGGCGCGGAATACCACGTGAACTTCCTGCCCAAGGTCAAGATCGAGGTGGCTGTCCCCTCCGCCCTCGCGGAGCAGGTAGTGGAGGCGATCATGAAGGCGGCCCATACCGGCAAGATCGGCGACGGCAAGATTTTCCTGATGGAGGTCGAGCGGGTGGTGCGTATCCGCACCGGGGAACTGGACGCCGAGGCGCTGTAGCATGGTTTGACGCGCATTCAGCTGGTGCCTATTCCGCCGCCGCCCGCGCGGCGGCACCCGCCGCGATGGGGCAGAGGGGGAGCGCCAGAACCAACAGCGCCGCCAGCATGAGCAGCGCCGGGCGTGGTGATGGGCCAGTGCTGGCCGCGCCGAAGATCAGCACCGGCGTCGCCAGCGGCAGAACCAGCAGAGGCAGCAGCACGCCGCCGCGCCGCGCGCCGATGACGAGCGCCGCACCCATCGTGCCCAGCAGCGACAGCGTCAGCGTTCCGGGCAGTAGCCCCAGCAACAGCAGCCCCAGCAAAGCGGGCGGCATGCGCAGCATGATCGCCAACGGGCCGGCCACGATCAGCAGCGGCAACCCGGTCGTCAGCCAATGCGCCGCTGCCTTGGCGAGCGCCATCAGCGCGGGCGGCAGCCCCGAGAGGAGTAGCTGGTCCAGCGACCCATCCTCGAAATCGGCGCCGAAGAGCCTGTCGAGCGGCAGCAGCGCCGCGAGCAGAGCGCAGACCCAGATAATGCCCGGCGCCAGCCGGCCGAGCAGCAGGGGCTCCGGCCCCACCGCCAGCGGAAACAGACCCGCCGCCAGCACGAAGAACATCAGCACCGCCAGCGTATCGGCGCCATGACGGAGAGAGAGACGCAGCTCCCGCGCAAGAAGCCGTGTGATTGCAGCGATCACGAGAGGCTGAACTCCGACGCATCCGGCAAAGGCAGGTCGAGATGCGTCGCGGCGATCACCATGCCGCCCCGCGCCCGATGCTCCGCCGCGAGCGCACCCAGCCGGACGACGGAGGCCGTGTCCAGAGCCGCCGTCGGCTCATCCAGCAGCCACAGCCTCGCCCCGGAGAGCGCGAGCCGCGCAAGCGCGACGCGGCGCCGCTGCCCGGCCGAGAGCATCCGCGCCGGCAGATGGCCGAGTTCCTCCAGCCCGACCGCCGCGAGAGCCCGATCGCTCGTCGCCCCGCTGGCCCAGAACGAGAGATTCTCGGCCGCCGTCAGCGCAGGCTTGACGGCATCTTGATGGCCCAGATAGGCGAGCCTCGCCGCATGGCTCGGCAGGTCGGCCAGCGCATCCTCGCCCGCCCAGAGAACCTCGCCGGCCGCGCGTGGGACGAGCCCGGCGATGAGCCGCAAGAGGGTAGTCTTACCCGCGCCGTTACGGCCCGTCAGCACCAGCGCGCCCCCCGGCTCCAGGCGAAAGGAAATATCCGCGAAGACCAAGTAGTCCCCCCGGAAAGCCGCCACGCTCCTGACCTCAAGCACGCCTGACCTGCCTCTTCACGCGCTCGCGCCCGCAGCATACCGGCTCTTCCCTTGCGCGGCGCGGCGTGGACCGGGGGAAAGGGGTATGGTTTAAGCCCATATGGAATTCGTGGCTCCTCCCCGCCGGGAGGGCTCCTCCTCAAGGGATATGGCAGCATGAAAATGAGCGGGCAGGACAGTCTGGGCACCAAGCGGACGCTCGATGTCGATGGCAAGAGCTATACCTATTTCTCGCTCCCCGAGGCTCAGGCGGCGCTCGGCGATGTGTCCCGCCTGCCCGTCAGCCTCAAGGTTCTGCTCGAAAACGTCCTCCGTTTCGAGGATGGCGTCGCCTACAAGGCGGACGACGCGCGCGCCCTGGCCGGCTGGCTGGAAAAGGCGTCTTCCACCCGCGAAGTTCCGTTCCGCCCCGCCCGCATCCTGATGCAGGATTTCACGGGCGTTCCCGCCGTCGTCGATCTCGCCGCCATGCGCGACGGCATCCTTCAGCTCGGCGGCAATCCGGACAAGGTGAACCCGCTCGTTCCCGTCGATCTCGTCATCGACCATTCGGTCCAGGTCGATGTAAGCGGCACCGCCGACTCCCTGGAAAAGAACGTCGATATCGAGTTCGAGCGCAATGCCGAGCGCTACACCTTCCTGCGCTGGGGCCAGGGCTCCTTCAACAATTTCGCCGTCGTCCCGCCCGGCACCGGCATCTGCCATCAGGTGAACCTCGAATACATCTCCCAGAATGTCTGGACGGCGGAGGGGGATGGCGAGACCTTCGCCTATCCCGACACGCTCTACGGCACCGACAGCCATACGACGATGGTCAACGGCCTTGGCGTGCTCGGCTGGGGCGTCGGCGGGATCGAGGCCGAGGCCGCGATGCTCGGCCAGCCCATCGCCATGCTCATCCCCGATGTCATCGGCTTCCGCCTCACCGGCAAGCTGAATGAGGGCGTGACCGCGACCGACCTCGTGCTGACCGTGACCCAGATGCTCCGCAAGAAGGGTGTCGTCGGCAAATTCGTCGAATTCTTCGGCCCCGGCCTCGACCATATGCCGCTCGCCGACCGTGCGACGATCGCCAACATGGCCCCGGAATACGGCGCCACCTGCGGCTTCTTCCCGCTCGACAAGCTGGCGGTCGAGTACATGCGCCTCACCGGCCGGTCCGATCACCGCATCGCGCTGGCCGAAGCCTATACCAAGGCGCAGGGCATGTGGCGCGACAGCGATACGCCCGACCCGGTCTTCACCGATACGCTGGAGCTTGACCTCTCCACCGTTCAGCCCTCCATTGCCGGGCCGAAGCGCCCGCAGGACCGCGTGACGCTGAAGGACGCCTCCGCCGCCTTCAAGACCGAACTCACGAAAAGCCTGGGCGTGCCGGCGAATGACGTGGGCACCCGTGCCAAGGTCGGCGACCGCAACTATGCGATCACCCATGGCGATGTGGTGATCGCGGCGATCACCAGCTGCACCAATACCTCGAACCCCTATGTCCTCGTCGCCGCCGGCCTGGTCGCCCGCAAAGCCCGTGCCCTTGGCCTGACCGCGCGGCCCTGGGTCAAGACCTCCCTCGCCCCCGGCTCTCAGGTCGTGACCGAATACCTCAACGCCTCCGGCCTCTCCGCCGATCTCGACGCGCTCGGCTTCCAGACCGTCGGCTATGGCTGCACCACCTGCATCGGCAATTCCGGCCCTCTCGATGACGAGATCGTCGACGCGATCGAGACCAACAAGCTGGTGGCGGTCTCCGTTCTCTCCGGCAACCGGAACTTCGAGGGCCGGGTGCATCCGAATGTGCGGGCGAATTATCTGGCGAGCCCGCCGCTGGTGGTGGCCTATGCGCTGCTCGGCACGATGAACGAGGATATCACGACCGCCCCGCTCGGCACCGGGCAGGATGGCCAGCCGGTCTTTTTGAAGGACATCTGGCCGACAGCCGCCGAAATCAACGCGATCGTGGGTGAGACGCTGACGCGCCCGATGTTCCAGAGCCGCTATTCCGACGTCTTCAAGGGGCCGCGCCAGTGGCAGGAGATCGAGGTCGAGGGCGAGAGCAAGACCTATAAGTGGAGCGACAGCTCCACCTATGTCCGCAACCCGCCCTACTTCGAGGGCATCACCATGACGCCCAAGCCGGTGACGGACATCACGGGCGCGCGCGTTCTGGCGCTGCTCGGCGACAGCATCACGACCGACCACATCAGCCCCGCCGGCAGCATCAAGAAAACCTCACCCGCGGGCGAATACCTGCTGCAGTACCAAATCCAGCAGAAAGACTTCAACAGCTACGGCGCGCGCCGCGGCAACCATGAGGTCATGATGCGGGGCACCTTCGCCAATATCCGCATCAAGAACGAGATGGCGCCCGGCACCGAAGGCGGTGTCACCACCCATTACCCCTCGGGCAAGGTGATGCCGATCTACGACGCGGCCATGCTCTACAAGGCCGAGGAAACGCCGCTGGTCGTCTTCGGCGGCAAGGAATACGGCACGGGTTCTTCCCGTGACTGGGCGGCGAAGGGCACCATGCTGCTCGGCGTCAAAGCCGTCATCACCGAGAGCTTCGAGCGTATCCATCGCTCCAACCTCGTCGGCATGGGCGTACTGCCGCTGACCTTCAAGGATGGCGTCGACCGCCGCAGCCTCGGCCTCACCGGGCAGGAGACACTGGATATCCTCGGCCTGGAGCAGCTCAGCCCCCGGATGGATGTGACGCTGGTCATCCACCGGCCGGACGGCACGAAGGACGAGGTCAAGCTGCTCTGCCGCGTCGATACGCTGGACGAGGTGGCCTACTACCAGCATGGCGGCATCCTGCATTACGTGTTGCGGGAAATGGCGAAAGCCGCCTGAGACAGTTAGGGCGCCGCGCGGCTAACCCCGTGCGGTCGCGTCCGCCTCATCCGTGACCGCCCTTAAGCGCTCCTCCTTCACGCTCGATACCAGCGCCTTCAGCGTGGCGGAGGGGTTGCGCGCCGGCCTCTCCGTCGCGGCGATCGTCGTCCTCCATGCCTGGCTGAACTTCCCGCTGCTGCTGCTGACGGCGCTTGGCGCCCTGCTCACCTGCCTCGCCGATGCGGGCACACCTGGGCAGGAACGGCTGCCACCTCTCTTCACCTTTTCAGTGCTGGGCGCGCTCGTCGGTGTGGTTTTCGGCCTTGCCCGCGCGCAAGGCCTGCTTTTCGCCGTGCCCCTCGCCGGGCTCTTCATCTTCGCGGCGAGCTTCGCCCGCGTGTACGGCCCCGCCGGCATGCAGGTCGGCAACCTGCTCTCGGTCTGGATCGTGCTCGCGGTTGATCTACCAAAGCCCAATCTGACATCGGCCCTGATTTCGGGCGGCATGTTCCTCACGGGCTCGCTCTGGGCCATCGTGCTGACCAGCCTCATCTGGCGCATTCAGACCACGGCGCCGTTTCGCCGCTCCATCGGAGATTGCTACCGCGCGCTCGCCGCCATGGCACAAGACATGCGTGAAATCCTGGCGGCCAAAGCCAGCCCCTCTGAGACCGCCGCCCGATGGGAGCGCAATGGCCGCATTTTTCGCGGCGACGGCCGGATCGCCATCGAAGCGGCGCGGACCCGCGTGCTCGGCCTCGCCCGTGCCCACGGCAATAGCAGCCCACGCATCGAGCGCGCCTGGCTGCGGCTGGAGGCCGTGGACCAGGCTTTCGGGGCGCTCAGCGGCGTCGCCGATCTTCTGGAGGCGGGGACGGCGGCCGACATCACCCTCGCCGCCCGCGCTCTCCGCCATCTGCGCAACGAGATACTGGTCATCGCGCATGGCATCGATACGGATGAGGCGCCGGACGTGGCGCGCCTGACTAAAGGCCTGGCCGGCATCCGCGGCTATGTCGATCGCCTCGGCGAGCATGAGCCGCTGCGCCGGCTGGTCACGACAATCACGGAGCGGCTTGCCGTCGCCGTCACGCTCACCGCGCCAGAGAACCTGCTTCCGGGGAGCCTGCCCGATGGACGCCCGGCCCTGCCGTGGCAGGAGCGGGTGCTGGGCCCGATCCGCTCCAACCTCAATCGCGGCTCGGCGCATCTGCGTCACGCCACGATGGCCGGCTTCGCGGCAACCGCCTGCCTCTCCTATACGCTGCATCACGAGCATGAATACGAGCGCTGGCTGGTGATCACGCTGCTGATGACGATGCAACCGCATTTCAGTGCGACATGGCAACGGATGCTGGAGCGTATCGGCGGCACGGTGTTAGGCGGGCTGATCGCCTCGGCGCTCAGCCTCGTGCTGCATACGCCGCTGACCGTCAGCCTCGCGATGTTTCCGCTGGCCGTAATCGCCTTCACCCTGCGGAAGGTCAGCTACGGCCTGTTCCTATGCGCGTTGACGCCCATGGTCATCCTGCTTGTGGAATCGGGAACGCCGGGCGCCTCCGAGATTCATATCGCGATGATGCGGGCGCTTTATACGGTGTTAGGCGGCGTCTTCGCGCTGCTGTGCAGCCTTGCACTCTGGCCCGGGCGGCAGCCTCAGCGGGCGGTTGCCGAGGTCCGTCGCGCCATCGCCGCCCACGCCGCCTCGGCGGACATGGTTTTCGCGGAGCTTCTGCGGGAACAAACCTCGACACCGTCCGACGCCGCGCGCCGCCAGGCCGGTATTGCGAGCAACACGCTCGAATCCGCGCTCAGCCGCGGCATGCTGGAACCGCGCCTGATCACTGGCAGCCATCTGGATGCCGCGCTGACAATCGATGCGGCTTTGCGGCGCATCGCCGGGCGGCTGAGTGTCATCCGCATTCTGCGTGCGGGCGAGCTGGCGGATGGTGTGGCGCCGAGCGTCTCGGCCGAGGATCTGGCTGCCTGGCGCGCTTGGGTCCGCGAAAGCATCGCGGTGATTCTCGGCACCTCACCGCTGGCCGCTGACCGTTCTCTGCCGCCACGCCCGAAGCTGGACGCACCGGCCGCCGACCCGGTGGCGGATGGTCTGACGCGCATCGCGCGCCAGATCGAGCTGGTCGCCGGGGCGATGCCGAAGCTGGTCTAGAGCGTTTCCTATTCGCTTACGCTCACAGTCACCGCTCTAGCTCTTTGTTTTTACGAGCATCTTCACCCGATCAGATGATTCCATATGATCGGGATCTGCTCTAGAGCAATATCGGATCAGGTTGAATCACCTGATCCGAAGATTTGCGTTCTTAATCAGAAACGTAGAGCGGGATCGTGAGCGAAAGCGAACCAGTCCCGCTGTATCCGCCTGACTTAAGTCAAACGGCCTTCGGAAAGCCCGCCGTGGTTCACAAGGCCGCCCCGAGGTTCTCTGCCGCCTCCTTCGCCAAACCTATCCCTATCGCCGCCGCGTGTGTAGGCAAAGCTCGCCATAAGCCGAGACGCGACCAATTCCCGGCTGGATTGGATTTCGGCCGCTATCCGCGCCGCAGTGCCCACCACGCAGCCGAGCTGCAGGAAAAAGGCTAATGAGTTGATCATCGGGTCTGAAAGCAAGGCCGCCACAAATTGACCTAAGAGAGCCGCGATAAAGCCATCGATGACGATCTTGCCGGAGTGGCGCGACTTCCGAAGACCGATGCGCTGGACCGTGACGCCTATCCGCCAAGCCAACCACATCACCATAGCGATTCCAAAGATACCGGCATTCGCTAACAGGCCAGGCACCAAGCTGGAGCAACGGAAGCTGCCCCAGCCGACGCCGAGGCCATCGGTCTGGGCGACCGTGGCGACGGCCGCGTTGTCAAGTCCGGTACGCTCCTGATACAAGTCGCTGTCGCCCTTATTAACTGTCGCGAGGTAGACTTGGTGGACAGAGTCCAAAAGGGAGGGCTTCAAGATGAAAACTGGGCCGATACCTACGGCGCTGACACCGAGGATCACAACCATGGTTTTCATCAGCCGCGCAACGGCGGCGCGATCACCGCGAAGCCCCGCGAAGACAGTGGTCAACGGCACGCCAGCCGCAAGCGTGAGCAGCCCGGTTGTTGATGTCGACACCATCATGGCGAGGATTGACAAGCCCAGCAGCAGGTTGACCCGCATGATGCGGTATCCCTGTGCGTTCAGCCAAAGGCAGCAGAAAAACAGGCCGGAGAGGTAAAAGGCGAATCCGGCCGGCTCGGAAAACGTCCCCTGAATCCTCGGCACCGGCCCGATCATCTGCTTGACGATCG
>CAVUWB010000001.1:415000-831378 GCA_963745125.1 uncultured Pseudomonadota bacterium | reverse complement strand
AAGTAGAGGGTCTGCGTCACGTTGCCGGAGGTGAAGGTCAACGGAACATAACCGGGATTGAGAAGATCCGGCCGCTCCGGCCAGACCATGACCTTTCCCTCAAAAGCCTGCGGCAGCACGAAAATCGACAGCGTCGCATAGAGAAGCAGGCCGAAGAGTGGCGTCAACGTCCAGAGCACTCGGCCCTCGCCCGAATAGCGCATACCCAAGGCATATTGCGCGACTAGGTAACCGACAAAGAGAAGCCCTGGCACCAGGGCTGGCTGCAAGCCGAAACTGCCACCCAGCACGAGCGCCGCGCCAGCTTCAAAGATCGCCGCGATGAAGGCGAGTTGCAGCAAGCGGACGGGATTCGTGGCCCACATCAGGCTAAGCGGTATAAGAATCAGGCCGAGGACGGTGATGCCCATAACGTATTAAACCGTATCAATTAAACGCGAAGATATCTGCCGCAACCATTCGGCTCGACGGTGACTGCCCTGCTAACCTGTCAAGCAAATGGGCGGCAGGCCAGTCGGTCAAATCTCTCGCCTCACGGTTCTCTTAGCCTTCACACGTTCTGAAGCTCGTCAAAACCGGTTCACCGACACCCGCCTCGCCAGCACGTATTCTCGGCACTCCAATTACGGCCTAATCGGCATGGGCTTTTGCACCATTCGGATGATGCACGCATTTATACGAACCACCGTCAGCGGCAATTTAGCCAAAAGACTTAAGATCGCGGCGAGGCTGTTCCGCTTAAATCTGGAAATCGGCCGAGACGCTGTGCTGCTCCGGCTGCAACACGCCGTTTAGGTGGTTTGATGAATGTCGCTCCGTGGCATCGGGCAGAGTGCGATCGGAATTCATCTCGCGGACAGCACTGCGCAATGCCGCATAGTCGTTCAGCCTAGTCGTCTCAAGCGGGCGTTTCTCAACATATACGTTGGAAGCTGAACAGCGATCTCGTCATCGCCACAGGATCCTGGATGGGCGCGAGGTCCTATTTTGCGGTGCGCGCGATCTCGAACAATCAGGTGGCGATGTCACCCGGATTACGCTAGGCTACTAAGCGGTTGTTGGTATTCGTCATGGACCGGTCCCTTGCGGAACGGTGCTTGCCCGCTTCGTTGGCTCTTGTAAGAGAAGACATGATGCACTTACGCTCGATCTTGCTCCTCGTGGGGGTTGTAGCCCCCGGATCCCTAACTGTATTGCCACCGCACCAAGCCCTCGCTGCACCCGCCCCGCAACCGCTTGTGACGGTCGTGGCATCTCCAACCGACGGCGCGATTGAGAATGTTTACTATTATCGAGGCCGATACTATCTGTACCGCTACGGCGGCAGGTATTACGCGCATCGCTACTACAACGGCGGACGCTGGCGCTACTACTAAACTACGAGGACGTCGGACAGGCGAAGTCATCATGGTCTAGAAGCTGGTCTCAAACGGCCTGATAGCGAGCGGCCGTTCTCGATCCAGTTCGCAGCCTCGGGTAAGATCCTGCTGACCATGCTTTACAAGAACAGACGTTCAGTTTGGAGACCGCTTCACAACGCTAGCTCCAGCCGATCCTTCCTGGCGACAAATCTTTCTGCAAACTCGGCTGCCGTTGTCGGATCCGAGCCGGAAGGGTTCCATTCGAAGTGAAGGTGTTCGGCGGGAACTGAGAATGTCAGTTTCGTCGCGTTTTCGAAAAGATAGAGACCGACATCACGCGACAGTTTGCGGGAAGTCAGTTTAGCCTGATCCGGCTCTGTCTGGACGGTGAGGTTCGGCCAGTCCGACATCAGAGCAGAACGGATCAGCAATCCGCTGCGCTCCGGAATATTCTTAAAAAGCGCCTCTCGCTTTTCGTCGAGAATCTTCCGGAGAGCGGCATTCCGCTCGTCGCCCTTTCCAACCCAGACGACTGACAACGCACCGTCGATCAGTTTCCGCAGCCAAGTGGTCGCAACTTCGAACATGCGTCCAGTTTCAGGTGGCAACATATCCTGGCGTGGCACAAGATAGGCAAACGGAACACTTTCGAGATCGATAAGGCGTCTGAACCATTCGACGGGAAACGGATGGTTATGCGCTGCACGGACGAAGGGCAGATGATCCTCACCGTCGCAACTCCGGGATTGTTGCTCCTGCCCGACCTTCCAGTTGTAGAGCCGCCGCGAGGCAGCGGGGTCGTGCAGCAGCATCAGACGGCCAAGCTCGTAAGCGGCGGGATAGCTCACGTCTTCGAAGGCCCCAAAGACCATGGTTCGCACAGGCCGGAGCATGACGCCTTCCGCGGCGGCGTGTGTCTTCGCGTCTTTATAAGGAGCGAACGGGCCGTGATAGACGGCCGCGCGGGTCAAACCAGAGCGGCGGAACGAGGGAACGGCAACGGCGCCGAGGTCATGCAAGTATTTTGCGTGGGCGTCCTTCGCTGAAGGCTGGCCTGGCATTTGCAGCAGTCCGACATCAAGGCCTTCTGAGAGCGATGCGAAGCTTCGCTTTGCCTTCGCGACCGGGTCAGAGACGAATGGCCAGTCAAAGAGTGAAACGAAGCGCCGTCTTGTCTTGCCTGCAGGCAGGGGAAGCAGCTTTCTGGCGTCGTACCATGCTTCCAGAGACAAAAGATGTGCTCTCGTGATTCCGGCAGAAGGCCGGCGGCGGGAATGGGCTGCGGCAACGGCCTGCGTTCCGCTGGCGCCAATCCGCACACAACAGCAAGCCTTGAGTTCGCGCCATGTCGGGAGCCACTCCTCGGCAAATTCGGAGTCCACGTCCAGAACACGAACCACGCGGTCCGCCTTACTACCATCGGGCGTGAATGGGAGGGGAAAGTGGACGCTCTTGTCATCCGCGTGAGTCTTGCTCAGATCGCTGAGCTTGATTTGCCTGACCGCGACGGCGGTCTTACCGTTCTTGTCCGGGCGTGTATCATCTTCATGGACGAGAACCACCGCGAGCCATGGCCGTCTTTCGTTCGGATCGCTGCTGCTGTCCGCAGAGGGCAACCGTTCCCATGGCAAGCTGCTGCGGGTCAGAGCGATATGCGGCAGAACATTGCCGTAGTCGCCGTGCGTGCTGGACGGCGGATAGCATGAAACGATCTCCTGCGGCGCCAACTCGAATTGCGGTCCGCGTATCGTGAAGGTGCGAACATGGTCGGTGGATGACTTTGTCGTGCCGGAAACCGTGATCGTCTCAGTGAGGCGCAGCTCGTAGATACCATCCGTCAGAGCCGGAATGTCATTGTCAAGGAGAGCCGCTTCATCCGCCTTCATCACTGGATACCTTCTGTTGAAGCCGATCAGGCGGCTGCGGGCAGATCTTCCATCCCGAGAATGCGCAATACCTCATGACGTTGGCTCGGATCGAGGGCCGCGACCGGCAGGGTGGGCGCCGCTGGAACCTTCACGCTCTTGATGGTGGTGTTTTGCGTCCTTATTGGCTGTGACTTCGGTGTTGGCGCACCCTTCCACACGCCCAAGACGAATCCGGTGAGCAGTTCCTTCGTGAACATCGGTGCCTTGACATCGGGATTCTTAATGTAGGTTTTTCCTGCAATAAGCTCGATATCCGGCGGTCCCCACAACCCGGCCGGCTGCGCCTTGGTGATCGGGGAAAAGAGCAGGTGAGCGCGCCTCGATTTCCAGCAGGCCCGCGCGGATCGGGTGGAATTCCGTGAGCGGCATGGGCGAGCCACGCTTGTCGTTGCCGATCGCGATCGCGACACGCTCGGCAAAAGCCCGGTCTTCCGGGAAACCGAGCGGATCGGCGATCGGCAACTGCAGGGTGGAGCGTTGCATCAGGAGCGCGGGATTGAAGCCTGTGAGCGCCTGCGCGATGAAATGCGGGGCCGGCTGCCCTGCGTCGCCCACGAACAAGTGGGCATAGGCTGCCAGGATGTTTTCAGCCACGCCGTTCCTTGACTGGCCCAGCTTGGCGCGGGCTGCCGTCACGAGATCCGTCTGGGTGGCATCGATCGACAATACCCGGCGCAGCCACGCCTCGATTTCATTGCGCAGATAACGGCCGATATGCGGCGTCACGATCGACCGCCCGCTATAGCGCGTCCGCGGCGCATTCTTCGTCGGCAGCGAAGCCTCCTTCCGGAACCGAAGGTCGGCGGAGTTGGGATCGAATTCGAAATTGGACGTCACGAAGTCGGGCCGGAAGTCCGTCACATCCGCCGGTAGGTTGCTCCCCTCGAAAAGCGGCTTCAGATGGACCTGCCAGTCCAGGAAAATCGGATGCCATTGGTCCGCCGCGACGGCGAGCGGATGGGCAGCCGCGAGATCAGCAAGCTTGATCGCCTGATCGCGCTTGATCGCACCGAAACCGCCGAAGCCGCCGATATCATGGACCGTGCAGGTCAGAGCTTCGGCCGGATTGGGCCGATGAGGAACGGGTATTGCGCTGCCAGCCAGTAGGATCGCGGGCTCCTTAGGGGCCCAGAAGCGTGGCGGTTGCCGAACCTTGAGTTCGACCCCGGACTGTCGGCCGGCCTCGGCCGCGAGGGCGTCACGAAGATCGCGAAGAGCGGCTTCCCGCGCCTCCCGTGCGGATCGCCGGCCCATGCGCGCCCTCTCTGCGGCGACCAGACTGTGCCTTTCGATGAACTCCCGCACCGTATCCATGTCGGGGTAGTGGTCCTGCTCGCCAAGCGGTGGGTAGGCGCAGATGAGGTATTTGCACCATTCCGCGTAAAGCTGACGCCGCCGCGCCGAAAGCTCGGCCGCTTTCTGATCAAACTCGGCCTCGGCTTTGTTGAGTTTCTTGAGCAGCGGGTTGAGCTTTTCCAGACGTGAGAGGATGTCGGAACGCGGAAGACCCAAGCCGGGCTTGCCCGGCTCGGCGTCGCCTTGGGCGAAGACCCAACGCCTCCCGGCATCGAAGGGCGAGAACTCCTTTTCGTGGCGCGCTTCACCAAATTTCGGCCCGACATCGATCCGGACACCTTCGAGCTTCGGCCAAAGATGCAGCCCCTCAAGTTGATCCTCCAACTCGGGGCGGCCCAGCGTCGCGGCAGCGTAGGCTGACAGCGCCTCAGTCCCGGTATGGCCGATCGCCACGGTACATTTTAGCGCGCGCGGGGGAGCGTCGTTCCCGGGCCGGACGCCCCCGACAAGAAAACTGCGGCTCGGGAACGTTCGGTCGGGCGGCGGATGCTGCAGGTCGAGCTTCGGCGGTTCGGGAAAGCCGTCCGCGATCCAGCCATATGCGGTTCGGAGAGCCTCGGCCTGGAACGCCCGAGCCGAGGGCGAATCAGGCGTGGGATCGATGCCCTTGTAGCGCTCCTTGACGTGCTCCAGGGCGGCCATGAACGGCGGCGAGCGGAGCGCATCGTGCCCCTGGTGCCCGTGCCAACCGACGACGTGATATTCGAGCTTACCGTCGGGGGGAGAGGTGATGTCCGGGTCGTGAAAGCCGAACACGCTGTAGCAATTCGGGTAGAATGCGGCGAAGCTCAATGTGCCGTAGCCGATCGCGGTCAGACCGATGGATTTACGGCTTGCGCCGGGCGTTGGTGGCAATTCATCCGGCAGGCCCTCCGCGAAGTCATGAACGCGCCCGAGCCACTGGTAAGGACGGCTTGCGCCGGGTCCGCCCGGTGGGAAGGGCGGGAGCACAGGAAATTGGATCGGCGATAGCCTTTTGGGGTCCTGCGGTGGCTCCGTATCGTGCAGGTAATCGCTCTCGACGAGCCAGAAGCGTGCCTCTCCGTATCCGGTGCGCCGGACCAGCCACCGGTTCGGCACCAAAGGAAAGCCGAGATTGGCCTCGTAGAGATGGACGCGAAGCTGTTGCACCCCGGCGATGAGTCCGACGCGGATCGTTGCGCTGCCGCCATTCTGCAGCCCCAGAATACGCCACCGGTCGGCCGTTCCGTCAGCGTTGCGCTCTTCGACCACCTCGGTCTCGTCACTGATACCGGCGTCCTGAAGAGGTTTCGGGAGATTACCGGGCAGCTTTCCCCGGCGAAGGCTTTCGACAACCGTATTGTCGAAAGGAAAATTTAACACTTGACCTCGGGTTGTGCCGGTCCGGAGCGCTTCCGGAAGCTGCCAATGGAGGTGGACACCGGCTTTAAGCTGCAAGCGATCGTCATCAAACGGTTGATAGGCAATCCGCTCGCCAAGCCATGCGGATTCGGGGTTGATGTCCCCAGTGGGCGTCGAGAAGGGTAGACGAGAAAAGTCCGTCTCCGCCGAAACGACCGCCTGCCCTTTTGCCGCGAAAAACGCATCCACCCGGATGGGCACGGCAAGAACCGTTGAGGACGTCATGGCAAGACCTCGTGCTCGGTGAACCGAAGCATCTGGACGTGATCAAACGTAATCAGGCTGACTTGAACGTGCCGCCGCACAGGATATGCGGCGATTATCCCGCCGATAGAGTAACGGGACGGTATTCCGACGCTCCAGATATGTAAATACCCCAAGCCGGTGTCTTAGCAACGAGACACCTGAAGTGGAACGGTCAGAAACCCGCGGATCAGGGCCGTCATCGAGATGCTTTCGGCAACTTTCTTCGTTCTGATAGAAATATCGTACCAATTTTGACATGCAGGCGTTCTGTATCTCCGTAATTGTACGGAATGGCTGGCTCAGTAATGGTCAATTCGACCAAACTGAATGTGATCGTACCTATGTTTGTTGCCATTGCGCACTCAAAGGCCGGATCGAACTAAACCGTGTGCTAGTCGCGTATGGTGATGATGACGTGTTCGGATTTCCTCTGGCACGCTTCGGTGACGGGCGACATCACCATAAGCGGGCCAACGAAGTGTCCCTGGAATTGAAGACGTTGCGGCGCGCCAGTGGATCTTCAATGGCGAGGATGAAGTAGGATGGCGCGTCCTGATCGCTCGCCACGGCAACGCTCTAGTTGTTTAGTCCCGGCATTTTATGGAGTGCTCTGCTCGCGAGAATGGCAGGAGGCACACGCTGCTCCCACTGGATGACTGCCTCACCCTCGGACGAACCGTCAGGTCGAGCGGATGAACCGGACGATCAGGGAGATGACCGCAAAACGGTGCCCAACCTATCTTAAATCAAGAATTTGATTGGGGTTCGACTCTAAGGAGGAAGGCGTCACAGCGATTGCAGATCGCTCGCGTCGGCCGTGGCGCTACGCCAACCAGTTGCCGCAGCCTGTGGGGCGATGATCCTCGGCCAAGGTTGCGGCAGTCAGCGCAATCCACGCTATAGTTGACCGCCGCTTTCCGCAGGCGCCACCCGGGCTGCCCGAACTCAGCTGCTCGCAGGTCAGCTCGCCAGCCTCAAAGAGGTCGAAGACGGCATTTGGCTCGTCAGCTTCATGCACTACGATCTGGGCTACATCGATCTGGAGCAGAAAACCTTGCAACCCATCGACAACCCGTTCGGCCCCAGGTTGTTACCTATGTCTTAGGAACAACCTGTTACCCATGTCTCCGGGTCGGACAAGGGAAATTTGGAGCGGGCGAAGGGATTCGAACCATCGACCCCAACCTTGGCAAGGTTAAGCACGTCACATTCAGGGGTATCCCACAGTATCCCAGGACCCTACTATCACATTGATATATCGACATTCTCATTGACATCCTATCCCATGCCCCGCTAGACTATGTCAAGAACTTCCGTTCACGGTGTTGACCAGGTGTTGACCAAGACCTTGTGGCTTTAGCCGGACGGTGGGATAGGTTGGAGACGAGCAATGGCTAAGCGCGTAGGGATCCTTCTGACAAAGCGGTCGGTCGACGCCGCGACTAAAAGGGATAAGCGCTACTACCTCTGGGACAGTGCGCTCCCGGGATTTGGCGTCCGTATCGAGACGAGCGGCGCGAAGACGTTCATCGTTCGGTATCGGGCAGAGGGTGGCGGTCGCACGGCGGCTCAGCGCTTTATCACTGTCGGGCGATTCGGCACTCTGACACCAGAAGCCGCTCGCAAGCAGGCCAAGGTACTGCTGGGCGGTGTGGCGAAAGGCGAGGACCCAGCCGACGAGCGCCGGGCGAAGCGCGCCGAGATGAGGATGAGCGGCCTGATCGACCTCTATGATGAGGAGGGCTGCGTCGTTCAGCGCGGCAAGCGGCAGGGCGTGCCAATGAAGCCGCTCACCAAGCAATTCACGATTGCCCGTTTGCGCAACCACGTCGTGCCCCTTCTGGGCCACAAGCGAGTAAGCGAGATTAACGCCGGCGATGTCGAGCGCTTCGTCCGAGACGTTGCGGCGGGCAAGACCGCGCGCGACGAAAAGGTCGGGCCACGCAAACGCATCATCGTCCGTGGCGGTGACGGCATCGCCCGCAAGGTCGTCCGGGATCTATCCGCAGTTTTCAGCTTCGCTGCGCGGAGTGAGATTGTCTCACGCAATCCCTGCGAGACCGCCGCGGTGCGGAAGACAGACAACCAGCGGGAGCGGTTCCTGACGCTTGAAGAGGTCTCCCAGTTGGGCGCCGCACTCGATGCGCTGGAGCAGGAAGGTGCCAACCCGAAGGCGCTGAACATCGCGCGCCTCTGGGCGCTTACGGGATGCCGGCGCAACGAGATCGCGGCTCTAAAGTGGCCGGAAGTCAATCTGGACGACGGCCTGTTGGAGCTCGACGACAGCAAGACTGGGAAGTCGCTCCACCCCCTGGGTGCAGCCGCCATCGCGCTTTTGCGGAGCATCAACAGGCAGGAATATTCCGAGTTTGTCTTCCCCGCCGAGCGGGGTGAGGGACACTACCAGGGTATGAAGAGCGTTTGGAATAAGGCTATCGAGAAAGCCGAGTTGCGTGGAGTTACGCCTCATACTCTGCGCCACACCATGGGCTCCACCGCGACGTCCAACGGCGAGGCGCTCGCGCTCACTGGAGCGATCCTTGGTCACTCCAATCCACGCTCCACGGCGATCTATGCTCACGTCCAAACGGACCCGTCTCGCCGGGCGGCCGATCGCGTGACGAAGAAGCTCGCAGCGGCCCTCGCCGGGAAGCCCGTCACGAACGAGAGCCGGAAAGGAGCGTCCCGCGCGCAACGTTCAGGGACCGACAGCAATCTTCTTCGCCTCATCGCTCGACGGCTTGCAGAGAATGGGCCGGGTGCCGCCCAGTTGCGGGAAGCTCTAAGCGCCGCCGTCGAGCAGGTACGCCCAGTGGCCCCGCGACCGACTTAGCGCAAACCTATCTCGTCTCCGCACTACCTCGATTGACCAGACATAGCTTCCAAGCTATTTCGGGGCACCTGGAAGGCCTGAAATCCCGAACTATGGCAAGAGAGATGGGGCGGAGACTAAACGATATAATTGCTGAGTTTGAGATGCCGTCGGAGAATTGGACGGCGATCGATGCCCGTTCTCAAGAGCTGAGGCAGGAGATTGAGGGCCTGCGCGAGCTGCGCCGGATCGCCGGCAAGGCACAGGCTGATATCGCCTCGGCACTCAACATCAAGCAACCTTCCGTCTCCAAAATCGAGAACCAGACCGATATGTATCTCTCGACCCTTCGAAGCTATGTCGAGGCAGTCGGCGGAGAACTCGAACTGACCGTCAAGCTGCCACGGCGTCCGCTACTTCGAATTCACCACTTGGGCGACGTCGGCCTGGCGCCCGCTCACTCGACGAAGCGCTCCCGAGGCCGCACGCAGATCGGCGGTGACCGTGGCCGCTAGTTACCCTACAAGGATAATCCTCGCCTTTCGGAGCGGCGGCGTCTGCGCCTTCCCTAAGTGCAGCAAGCACCTCACCTATGAAGCGAAGGTGGGCGACGACACCTATATTGGTGAGGCCGCCCACATCCGCGGTGAAAAGCCCGGAGACCGGCGCGCAGCCGCCGAGGAGCCACATCAGCCATGTTGTGCTGGATAGTAGCTGGGAAGAACAGCTCGCGCTGACGCTGGAGACCCATCCCCGCGTCCTAGCCTACGCCAAGAACCAAGCGCTGGGCTTCGAGATCCCTTATCTCGATAGCGGCATCACCCGGCGCTACCTGCCGGACTTCCTGGTCCGGCTCGACGACGGTGGCGACGAACCGCTCAACCTCGTGCTGGAGGTGAAGGGCATCAAGGACGAAAGCGACAAGGCCAAGGCCCAGACGACGCGCGAGCTCTGGGTTCCAGGAATTCAGCGCGCTCGGCGGCTTCGGCCGCTGGGCCTTCGCCGAATTCCGCGACTGGGCCGTGATAGACGAGGACTTCGCCGCGCTGGTCGAGAAGCTGGTCGGGGCGGAGACATGACGACGGCGAAGAGGATCCTCTGGGTGAAGTTCGGCTGGCCGGCCTCGAAATCGGCGCCGACGATTATCTCGCGAAGCCATTCGGCATCCACGAGCTGCTTGCCCGCATTCGTGCCGTCCTGCGGCGCGCGGCGATGCCGATCCCCGGATCGCCAGCTGGTGCGCGGCGGGTCTTCGAGTTCGCGGGCTGGCGCCTGGACGTCTCGCGACGGGAGCTACGCTCGCCGGCGAACGCGCTGGTCGATCTCCGTGCCGCTGAGTTCGACGTGCTTCTCGCACTCGTCGAGCATCCGCAACGCGTGCTCGCACGAGACCAGCTGCTCGATCTGGCGCGGGGGCGGTCAAGCGATGCCTTCGATCGGACCATCGATCTCTACGTCAGCCGGCTGCGCCGCCGTCTCGAAGCTGATCCCAAGGAGCCCGCGCTGATCAAGACGATGCGTAGCGAGGGATACATCCTCACAGCCGACGTTACCCTCAACGGAGCACCCTGGTGATGCGGCGACCGGACAGCATCACCACGACCATCGGACTTGCGGTCGTCGTCGCGCTGGTCCTCGGATTCGGCCTTCAACGAGTAGTGACGACCGCGCTGCCCTATCTTGGCTTCGAGCGCCGGCAGGAGCTTCCCAAGGTCGAGGAACGCTTCCTGCTGCAGCTTCCCGGCCGGGTGGCCGCACTGCTCGATATCCTTGACGGTACGCCGGTAGCGGACAGACAGACCGTCGTCGCCAACGCACAGCTTCCGCAGGTCCGCCTTCGCTTGCTCGACGGGCCCGCGCCGAATCTGGGCAACCGTGGCGAGCCAGACGCGGAGGCTATGCGCCATCGCATCGAGGCTGCTCTGGGCGCGCCGCGACCGGTGATCGTCGCCGATCGTTATCGTTTAGCCGATGAGAAGGCCGGGCCGGCGGGCGGGCGCGTCGAGAACGGTGTCTGGATCGAAGCGTCCCTCTCGAACGGTCAATGGCTTCTGGTCGTGTTCAACCTTGACCCGCCGCCTCCGGACGACCCCGTGGCGGCCGAGTTCTCTCTCGCGAGCGTTGCTGCCTGGGTGATCCTCGCGCTTGCCTTGGCATCGCTCTTATCGGTCGCGGCAGCCAGGCGCGTCGTAAAGCCGCTTTCCGAACTTTCCGCAGCGGTCGATCGCCTCGGCCCCAGCGGCGACGACCCATCAGTTCCGCCGCATGGGCCGCGTGAGATCGAAGGAATCATCAGGGCTTTCAATCGAATGCGGGAACGGCTCCGCCGCTTCAACGAAGATCGCACGCGCATGATGGCGGCGATGTCCCACGATCTTCGGACACCGCTGACGCGGCTGCGCATGCGCATCGAAATGGCTCAAGGCCTCGAGGATCAGCAGAAGATGCTCGACGAGCTCGACATGATGAATTGCATGGTCGAATCGATCCTGTCATTCACGCGGGACGACGCGAAGCAGGAGGCTCGATCGCTGGTCGATCTGAGCGCCCTGGTCGAGGGCATCTGCGAGGATGCCGTGGACGCCGGCGAGAAGGTGACCTTCTCCGGACCGCGCGACGTGACGATTTCCTGTCGGCCGACTGCCATGCGGCGGGCGATCTCCAACCTCGTGGACAATGCAATTAAATATGGCGGCAAGGCCGACGTAACGCTCGCCTCTGAGGCTGGCCGGGTCGTGATCACCATCGAAGATGAAGGCCCTGGAATCCCGCGCAGCGAGCGGGAGAAGGTGTTCGAGCCATTCTACAGGATCGGCAGCGCCCGAGACCCCGACACGGGCGGAGTCGGTCTCGGCCTTTCCGTCACGCGCTCGATCGTCTGGGAACACGGCGGGGATATCACCCTCGGCGATCGAAAGGGCGGGGGACTGACAGTGCGGGTGGAGCTGCCCGCCGAACATCCATTTCGGCGTGAGCAAGCTGTGGCCGCAGGACCCCCGGTCGTGTGAGGGCGGCCTCGTCGCGTAGGCGCACCAATTCGCATCCCCACGGACACAGCCCGAGAGGCGCGCTTCGGCCTCTTACGAGTCCCTCGTTTCAGCTGCGACCGGGTTCGGATGGTTGCCTCCTGTGTTCGTCCCGCCTCAGCAGTCCACAGCACTTCGAGGTCGGTGTTGACCAGGTGTTGACCACACCCAAAACGCCAATGGCCGCTTGTGCGGCCATCGTCATAAACACCTGATTTTCTTAAGAAAATCTGGAGCGGGCGAAGGGATTCGAACCCTCGACCCCAACCTTGGCAAGGTTGTGCTCTACCCCTGAGCTACGCCCGCGCTCCGTGGAGGGCGGCTTCTAGGCGGCTTCCGCCGCGATTGCAAGCGCAGTCCGCGCCATGCGATCAACCCGCTAGCTTGCGGCGGTCGCATTCGGGCTTGGGCTGCCGCCACGCATGCCACGCCGCTGGCCAACCCACCCCGCAGTAATCGGCCGTAACAAGGCCGATGGTAACGTCGCCACGACCGACGCTATGATCAGACGACGACGACCATAGAGCGACGGACGATCACACGATGGACCTGACACTCGGCCAGAACCCGCCTGCGGCCGCCGCGGCATCATCATCGACGGCGACCAGAACGACCTTCATGACGGATGTCATCGAGGCCTCGCGCAGCTCCCCGTCCTGGTCGATTTCTGGGCGACCTGGTGCGGCCCCTGCAAAACGCTCACGCCGACGCTGGAAAAGGTCGTGCGCAGCCGCCGGCGGCCGGGTGAAGCTGGTCAAGATCGACATCGACAAGAACCGCGCCCTGGTCCAGCAGCTCGCCCAGCTCGGCCTGCCGCTGCAATCCGTCCCCACCGTCGCCGCCTTCTGGCAGGGCCAGATCGCCGACCTGTTCCAGGGCGCGCTGCCGGAATCGCGAGGTGAAGCGCTTCGTCGAGGCTCTGCTGAAGCTCGCCGGCGGCACCATGCCGGCGGCCGACCTGCTGGCCGAGGCGCAGCGCCGCGCTGGAGGCAGGGCGAGCCCGAGGAGGCCGCCGAGCTGTTCAGCGCGCTGCTGGCAGCAGGAGCCCGAGAACGCCGGAAGCCTGGGGCGGCCTGATCCGCGCCCTGCTCGCGCTGGGCCGACGAGGACGCAGGCGCGAGGACGCTCTGGCCGAGGTGCCGGCCAAGATCGCCGAGCACGCCGAAATCGCCGGCGCCCGCAGCGCGCTGGCGCTGGCCGAGGAAGGCCGCAAGGCGCCGCGGCCAGCTCGCCAGCTTCGAGGCGCGGCTGGCGGCCGACCCGGCCGACCACCAGGCCCGCTACGACCTCGCCACCGCGCTGAATGCCACTCGACCGGCGGGAGGAGGCGGCCGAGGCGCTGCTGGACATCATGCGGCGCCAGCGCGGCTGGAACGAGGACGCCGCCCGGCTGCAACTGCTGAAATTCTTCGAGGCCTGGGGCTTCGACGATCCCGCCACCATGGCGGCGCGCCGCAAGCTCTCCGCCCTGCTGTTCAGCTGACATGGCCGCGGGAACGCCACCGTTCCAACCGGCGCTGGGCGATCTGCCGGACGAATTCCCGGTCTTCCCGCTGCCGGGCGCGCTGCTGCTGCCGCGCGGCCGGCTGCCGCTGAACATCTTCGAGCCGCGCTACCTGGCCATGGTCGAGGATGCGCTGGCCGCCGGCCGCATGTTCGGCATGATCCAGCCGGATAGCCTGAAACCGCCCGTCACCCACGGGCCGGCCGTCTTCACCATCGGCTGCCTCGGGCGTATCACCTCCTTCACCGAGACGGAGGACGGCCGCATCGTTCTGTCCCTCCTCGGCATCATCCGCTTCGCGGTGGAGGAAGAGGTGGAGCCCCGGCACGGGTACCGCCGCATGCGCGTGGATTTCGCGCCCTATGCCGGGGATCTCGACCCGCCGCAGCCCGATATCGGGCTGCGGCGCAAGACCCTGCTCACCGCCCTCCGGGGCTATTTCGATCGCCAGGGGCTGACCGCCGATTGGGACATGATCGCGGAGTTGGACGATGCGACATTGCTGACTGTGCTCAGCATGATGTGCCCCTTCGCCCCATCCGAGAAACAGGCGCTTCTGGAGGCGGAATCATCGGCCGCGCACCTACGGATCCTGCAAGCTCTGCTGGAATTCGGCATGCACGCCCAGGAGCCCGAGGGCAGCCCATCGCGCCCAAGCTGAAGGAGATGACCACATGAGCGACCCACAGGCCGAAGAGGCAGAGAATGCGGCCGCGCCCGAGCCCCCGCCGCAGCCGCAGCCGGTCGATCCGCGTCTTCTGGAAATCCTCGTCTGCCCCTTGACCAAGCAGCCGCTGATCTATGACCGCGCCCGCAACGAGCTGATCAGCCGGGCGGCGAGCCTCGCCTATCCTATTCGGGGCGGCATCCCCATCATGCTTCCTGATGAGGCGCGCGCGCTTTGACGAGCGAGACGACGCCGGCAATGACCGCGAAGAGCATCAAGAGGGCGAAGCTGGCTTCGACCGCGCCCAGCAAGGGCTGACCTTTAAAAATCAGTGCGCTCGAAGGCGCCAGCGTCAGCGTTCGGAAACGCCATGACAACATCGAGGATGCGGAGGCGACGCCAAGGCTAGTCCCGAGGCTGCGCATGAGATTGAGTATCCCGCCGGCCTCCCCGGAATGACTGCGCGGCGCGGCGCTCATCGTCACGCTGTTATTGGGGGCGATGAATATGCCGAGCCCCGCGCCGAACAGGGCGAGCAGGGCAAGCCCAGGGTCGAGGCCGACACGCGGCCCGGGCGCGATCGTCGCAAGCACGATCAGCGCCGTGAGGCACAGCGCCATTCCCACGACCCTGACAAGCCGCGTGCCAAGACGGTCGGCAACCGCGCCGCTGAAGGGCGCGACAATTCCGAGAGAAACCGGAATGGCGGTTAGCCTGAGTCCGGCGACGAACGGGGACAGATGATAGCCGCGGATGAGCGCGAAGGAGATCAGGAAGAACATTCCGTAGAGGAGCGCGTATCCGAGCAGCACGCCCACGGCGCCCAAGGAAAATTCAGGGGCAGAGAAAAGGCGAAGATTGACAAGCGGAAAAGCGAAGCTCCGCTCCCGCCGGATCAGCAATATCATTAGAAGAACGAAAGCGACGAGGCAGGCGAGAAGCTGGGGCGAGAATAGCCCGAGTGCGGAAACCTGATTGAGCGTAAACACCAGGGCGATCAGCGCCGGCATCAGAAACACGGCCCCCCACCAGTCGAAAACCTTGTCGTTCGAGAGATCCTCCGTCAGCGGCAGCGTGATCCAGCCGAGAAGGACGGCGATCGCGCCAAAGGGAACCGATACGAAGAAAATCCAACGCCAGCCGTAAGCACTGAGCAGAATGCCGCCGACCGCTGGCCCGAGGCCCAGCCCCACGGCCTGGGCAGTGGCGAACACACCCATCGCGCGGGCGCGCCGGGTTTGGCCGACCGCCTTGACGAGGACAGAAACGCTGTTCGCGCCGAGCACGGCTCCCCCGATCCCCTGCAGGATACGACAGACAATGAGACAGGGGAGGTTTACGGAAATGCCGCACAGAGCCGTAGCGAGCGTGAAGAGGAGGAAGCCGCCGATATAGAGCAGTTTTCGGCCGAACATTTCGCAGAGCCGCCCGAAGACCGGGAGGAATGCGGCGAAGGCCAGGAGGTAACCGAGTGCCACCCAGCTCACGCTTTCCAGCGTGGCATGGAATTTCGCCGCAAGCGTCGGGAGCGCTAGCTGGACGATGCTGGCATCGAGCTGGCCGATGAAGGCCCCGACGCAGGTGACGCCGACGACCAGCCAGGGGTAGAAGGATAAGCGTGTGATAAAGGCCAGCGGCGGCGGTTCGGCCCCGTGGCTTATGCCTTTCCGGGTTCGAAGATCATGAGCGGGGGTGCCATCCTGGGTGGCCATCTATTTCTCCCGATTCAGCTGACCTCCCCGCGCGGATGAGGGACGGCATTCAATTCTCGACGGCAAGCGGCTGCTTCTGCCAAGATTAGCGCTGGCGGGCAAGTCGCTCCAACTCATGCGAACGTCCGCGACTGAAATGCGCCCGTCGATGATAGGACATATGCCCGACAGCGTGTGTCAATGTTACGTAGTCCGCCAGCCCCCTCGTCGAGCATATTTTTTATTATTGCTTTATCGATATGTTGTAGTTGCAACCAGAGTACACTTCTTGATGCCCGCCGTTACCAGAACCACCCGGATTAGGGTGATGGTGTGCATGGGCATAACTATCGTATTGTCAGAGCAACACGATGTTCAGTTCGGTCGCCGTCTGAGTGTTATTGCGAGTTGCCGGTAAAGTAGCCAAGCAGCTAAAGCATGCCTGTGAGCCAATATGAACCGGTCCTGCTCGCGGTGCCGCAATGCGAGAGCCCGACCGCTCGGGGTGGAATCGCCACGCGATCCTACCCCGAGCGATCGGGCTCTCATCAATATTTCAGAGTGTGATTCAGACCTGCGGTGCGTACACCTTCGGTCATCACGATCTATGTTTTTGATTAAGAACGCAAATCTTCGGATCAGGTGATTCCACCTGATCCGACATTGCTCTAAGCATTGTCAGGCATTTGGCAGCGGCCGATGGATACGCCGTCTCGTCCCTCTCTCATGGCCAATGCCGCCCTCCGGCAGTTCGAGCAGCTCAATGTAGAGACCGAAGGGTGTCTTGAGGTAGATCCAATCGGCCCCTTCCCAAGGGCCATGCGGATTATCCTTGATGTCACCGAGTTGCTCGGCACCGACAGCCATGACTTGCGCAAGCGTGCTTTTCAAGTCGCTTACCAGAAGCGCCAGATGATGGCCGCCATTGTCGAAGTTCCGCGGACGATCCCCTCGCGCATCGGCCGCGGCATACTGGAAAAGCTCAATTTCGCATCCCGCCCCGTTGCCGATCATCACGACGCCTTCCAGCTTCGTGCCGATCGGAACGTCAAGCGCTTGTTGCCAATGCTCGGTCTGAATCTCGAAAGGTTCCTCGCGGAACAGTTCATGAAACCCCAGCGCAGCGCTGAACCAAGCAAGAGCCTCGTCCAAATTTCGGACGGTCAACCCAATATGCTGAATACCGACTACCGTTTGCCGCACTTCAAGACCCTCGTTATATGCCGGCGACGATAGTCGCGTCGCCGGCATCTAGCCCACTCGTTATTTCAGAACTTCGACTTGGCTGTCGTCGAGCTGATTGGCGATGTACGCCTTCATTCCCGCAGCCGCGGTATCCACCGAGGTATTGGGATGAAGAACGACAGTCTCAGTCGCCTGCGCTAGAGCGAATGCCCAGACTTTGAAGTCCGGCAGCGGCGGAAACACGGTCGAGTTGCTTACCAACTGACCGAACGGCGTCTGGAATGCCGGCGCGAAATTCACGTAAACCGGATCGGTATTGTACGCGACGATCGGAGGAACCAACCCGCCAAGATTGTCTTGGTTGATCAGATTGTCTTTTTCCATCATGTAGTTAAAGACCTTCCAGGTCGAAGCAAGGTCTTTCGAGCTGGCGTTCATGATGAGCCCCCAACCGGAAAGGGTCGAGCCGAGGCCCGGCGCTTGACCATGAGATGTCGGTATCGGCGCAAACCCGATTTGCTCCCCGGCTTGTGGCCAGCAGGGGCCGCAAATCTGCTGGTTAAAAAGCGTGGGGACGTAGTTGGCGGCTAAAGTAATTCCGATCTTATGCTTGGGCAGGAAAGGCCCGACAATGCCCGGGGCATTCGGGTCAAGAATTTCGGACGGCGGCGCCAGCACACCCTCAGCCGAAGCTTCCTTATAGAAATTGATAACCTCCCGAACGCCCGGGCTGTCGGCCACCCATTTCTTGGTGCCATTGTCGTACGCATAAGGCGTGCTGGAGGCGACCAGAAGATTGGCCGATCCAAGAACAACGCCCTCGCTGCCCTGGGCCGTTCCCGTGATCACCCAAAGCGGCCAAACGCTCGGGTCCGCTTTCTTGATCTGGCGCGCGGCGGCCAGGATATCTTCCCAATTCTTCGGCTTCCAATCAGCCGGCAAGCCGGATTTCGCAAAGATCGTCTTGTCGTAGAGAAGGGCATTGTCGCCGTCGCCCATGCTCACGTAATAGGTGCTGCCGTTCAAACGGCCCTCATTTTGGATGGCAGGAACAAACTGGCTCCACCAATCGGTCGTTTTGAGATAGGGGTCCAATTTCGCGAGGAGACCGGAGCTTTCCCACTGCCCGACTTCCTGCCCGGGAACAATGGCGAGATCCGGGGCTGTGGACGGGTTGCCATACATGAGGCTGAGTTTGGTGATGAAGTCGTCGAAGCCGCCATGAATAGGCTCCGCCACGACTTGCAAGCCATTAAATTTCTTCGCCGAACCTTGCGCAATCTGGACCATCCATTGCGCGAGCATTTGGGGCGTGCTGGGGTAGTAATCGGCGCTAAAGGCAACTTTAACAACGCCCGCGGCTTGGCTATTCGCCGTGCCAACAGCCAATGTTACTGCCGCTGCAGCCGTCGCATAGAGTAGTGACTTCAACTTGGGCCGGCGAGTTTTTGATGCGGTCATCGTAGATCCTCCTTGATTAATAGGCACGTATATCACCTGTGTCGCCGTGACGGTGGCCAGCGCTCTCAACGTCAACGGCCGCCGGGGAACCAGATAGGAGCGCTCACCGGTATACGGCGCGTGCGCTGCACGGGAAGACTTCGATAAGGGCGAAAGTGCTGCATGCAAAGCCGATATTGTTTCGAATTCGCATCTAACATCCCCCTCCTCTCCTCGTATCATGTTCTATTCGCTTCATTCTAATGAAGCTTCATAAGACGCCGGCCGCGTACCGGAACGGGAACGGCGAACCACCCGACATGGAACGCCGCCCCCTTGAAACAGAATGCGAATTCAGCCTATCCCTGAAAACATGTGTGTCAAGATGTAATATTTGACATACCAATCGATATCGCAACGGATTGCGCCGCGGCGCGCCAAAATCCGTGCTATCGACTGGACGCGCCGCACCTTAATGGCGGAGAGCAAACTCCAGAGGGGCTAGTGATCCTGCCCCAAAGGGTTACCGCTCACAACCAGACCCCGCCTCGGTTCCCGCCCATCCGGGGGCGACCGTGAGATCGCGAGGACGAGCCGCTGCGGAAGTGTTACCGGAACCCATTGCCCAAGCGAGCGCTCGGCACAAACAAAAAGGCCATCCTGGCACTTACTGCCAGGATGGCCCGCATTGCCTATGAGATGGCCGCGACGCAGTGTTAGTCTGCGGCCGCTCCTGCCCCGGCCTCTTTCGGGTTCAGGGTCATCGCTTGCAGAAGCCCGACAACCACGATGATCGCCATCGATATGATGATGAGATAGTTGTAGATGCCGCCGGCGCCGCTCGGCCGGGGCCAGGCCAAATTAATGATCGTGGAGACGCCGAGAACGAGGGCGAAAAACCTCACCAATGGGCCAAACTTGCCGAGCGTGAAGCTGCCGGTTGGCAGCCAGCCACGGAACCCTGCAATCAACGCAGCCAGCACCACCATTTGGAACGCGGTATAAATACCCGTGGTCGCGAAGCTGATGATGTCGGTCACCGCATTGGCGGAGAGAAATCCAATCGACATAATTGCCAAGGAAATGACTGATACGGACAGGATCGAATTCATCGGCTGCTCGCGATGATTCATTTTCGAGAAAAAGCCGCTCGCGATGATGGTTTTGTCGCGACCCAAAGCAAACATCAAGCGGCTGGTAGAGGCAAGGATGGAGGCCGTGCCGCTGGTGATGCAGATAATGAGCGAAACCAGCGCCAGTTTCGAACCAAGGGGACCAACGCTCCGCACAAGGGCGGGCGTCACCGGGTCAGCAATCTTTCCGCTCACGGCATTCGCCATATCCGGCAGTGCCATCAGAATCCCGAGTGTAATCAGCAGCGCCGATGCACCGCCGCAAATCACGGTCAGGATCATCGCCCTTGGTACGACGCGCGACGCACCTTCGACTTCCTCCGCCAGATCACCGCAGGCCTCGAAGCCGTAGAAAATCCAGACACCGATCAGGCTGGCGGCGAGTGCCGGGGCCATAAAGCCCGCCTTCGCTGTCCCGAAGGTCTGGAACAAGACCGACCAGGGCTGCACGCGCGCGAAGAGCAGCATATAAACACCGCACATCAACAAGCCGAACAACCCGGCCCAGACGCCAAGCTCTGTTGCTTTCGCCAATATGCGCGTGCCACTGACGTTCATGAGGATCGCGACGGCTGCAATTCCCAGCCCGGCCCAAGTGCTGAAATCCTGCGTCGCGGGAATGTTCAGAAGCGATGCAAGGAACGACCCGCCGGAGGCCGCAGTGCCGGCGATCGAGCCGACAAGACCCAGCGTATAAATCCAGGCCGCCAAAAATCCCCAACGGGGACCACCAACGCGCTTTGCCCATTGATAGACGCCGCCGGCAACAGGGAAAGATGACGACGTTTCCGCAAATACCAGGCAGACCAAGAACTGCCCAAGGAGAATTACCGGCATTGTCCAGAAGAAGGCCGGTCCTGCGGCAGTTAATGCCACCGTAAACAAGCCGAAGACGCCGACCATCGGCCCCATATAAGAGTAGCCAAGCGAGAAGTCGGCAAACAGACCGAGCACCCGCTTAAACTGTGGCTGATACCCAAGCCTGATCAGGTGGGCATCTTCGGAATGCTGGTCGTCAGAGCGCGGTGGATGCGTCATCCGTATTCTCCCCATGGAATTGCCATCTTAGTGTTTTTCGCCAGGCCGTTCGGCGCCCGGCAAATTCACATTATTTTATACAATATGCAACGCAAATTTTATACAATATTAATTAGCCAGCGCCGAGACGCTTATCCTGGCATCTTTTCCTTTACGCGACGAAATGCTGCCTGCTTACTGAAACCAAGTATCCCGCAGCCGGTAACCCGCCGGAAAAGGGTCCGTCGGATCGACACCGTAATGGCTAATACCGGTCAGCCAAGCGCGTCCTGAAATCTGAGGAACAATGGCCGAACCCCCGCCGAGGGTGGTCGTGCTCGCGATCTCACAGTTGAACTCGGTATCAAGAATGGACGTGTGCCGAAAAGGCTCGCCAACTGCCAAATCGCCACGCGCGTGAAGCAACGCCATGCGGGCAGAGGTGCCGGTTCCGCATGGGCACCGATCCAAGCGGCCCGGTGATACGACCACCGCATTTTTAGAGGTCTTAACCCCGCCTACCATTTGCAGAGGGCCGGTGAATTCCGTTTGGTTGATCGTATGGATCTGCGTGTTTTCAGGGTGAATGGACGGCAGCTGCTCGGCGGCTGCACTTTTGATTTTCTCGCCGACAACAACCAAATCGCGGGCCTCATCACGGGCCAGGGTCATGCCGACGTCGCCGACCTCAACGAGGCAGTAGATCATGCCGCCGTAGGCGACATCGACGCGCAAAGTGCCAAGTCCCGGCACTTCGATATGTTTGTCGCGATGCATCACGAAAGACGGCACGTTGCGGAATGTGATGCGCCGGCAGCGCCCTCCCTCGCAATGCGCGGTGACTTCGACAATTCCAGCGGGCGTATCAACACGGATTTTGGTGTAGGGCTCAGAGATCGGGATGATGCCCGTCTCCAAAGCTACTGTGACGGTACAGATCAGGTTCGACCCGGACATGGGGACGAAATAATCGGACTCCATCACGATCATGCCGATATCGGCATCCTCGCGGGCCGGAGGCGTGATGAGGTTCACGGCAGCATTCACGCTCCCGCGCGGATCGAACAAGAGCATGTCCCGCAGCCATGGTAAGTCGGCCTCAAGGTTGATCATACGATCAAACATGGTGCTCCCCCGGGGCGGCAGCACACCACCGGTAATCACCCGGCCCACCTCACCTTCGGCGTGGGCACCGACGACTGTTATGGTTTTATCGAGAAACATTGACGATCCTGCCCTAGATGGCTTGGTGTTAACTGTAACTGCACTCTTCTGGCTGCTTCGCTAGCCAGCTCTGATCGCGTCCGCGAGTTTCTCCGCCACCATGATCGTCGGTGCATTCAGATTTCCACTGGTAATTGCCGGAATAACCGATGCGTCCACGACGCGAAGACCGTCACATCCGTAGACACGCCCGTCCTGATCCACGACCGCCTGATCATCCAGCCCCATCTTGCAGGAGCCGCAAGGGTGGTATTGCGTGCTCGTATTGGCGCGCACCCACTGGGCGAGTTCGGAGTCGTTCATCGCCGCCAGGTTCTCCCCGACGGGCGCCCCACGAATTCCATCCCACGCCTTTTGATGAATCATCTCGAGCGTCCGGCGAACGCCCGCGACGAGATCATTCATGTCCTCGTCCTGCGCAAAATAATTATGCTGGATAGAGATGCCGCGTTTCGGGTCGTCAGCCTTTATGCTCACAGCTCCCCGGCTCTTCGGGCGCATCAGGCAGGTTTGATAGAGCAGCCCATCATACAGCTCGTTGGAACCATGGGTGAAATCGCCGACCATCGGAATAAATTCATGTTGAATGTCGCAAAAATCCACGTCCGGCCAACTCTTGAAAAACGTGCCCGTCTCCCAGAAGTTGCTCGCCCCTAGGCCCGACTTAAAGAACAGCCATTGCGCCCCGATGAGTGCCATCCTGGCTTTCGTCATGCCGGAAACCGGGGAAATGCCTTTGATCGGCGACGAGTAAGCGACCGGGACGCAGGGGTGATCGTGCAAATTCTTGCCAACACCCGGGACATCGGCGACCGAGGCTATGCCCAACGCTTTTAGTTGCGATGTATCGCCAACGCCGGAAGCCATCAGAAGTCTCGGTGACTCGTAGGCGCCGCCGCATAGGATGACCTCTCGGTCGGCCGCGATTTGAGTGACGGTATCTCCCGTCTGCACTTCGATGCCCCAGGCCCGGCGACCTGTAAACAAAATCCGTGAGACCTGCGTATGGGTTTTGATATGGAGGTTGGTGCGGTTTTCGGCGGGCTTCAAATAGGCATGCAGCATGCCCGCACGCTGCCCGTTATCGATATTTGCCTGGTAGCGGTGAACCCCCTCCTGCTCCTTGCCGTTGTAGTCAGGGTTGAGGCGCAACCCGTATTCTTGTCCGGCCTTCAGGAACGCATCATAAATGGCGCCGTTCGCGGCGCAGGATTTAATGCGAACCGGGCCGCCCGTGCCGCGATGCGCATCAGCCCCGCCATCAAAGTCTTCGAGCTTTTTGAAATATGGCAAGCATTTCTGATAGGTCCATTCCGGCAGCCGCCAGCCATCGAAGTCTTTTTCGTTTCCGCGAACAAAGACCATTCCGTTGATCGATGACGAGCCGCCGACAAGCCGGCCTCGGACATGCTGAATATGTCGCCCCGAAAGACCCGGCTCCGGACCCGTATCATAACTCCACAAGATACGGTTGTCTGTCAGCGGGTAAGCCAAGGCGGCCGGCATTCTGATAAAGATGGATTCCCGCCGCTCGCCCGCTTCAACCAGAAGGACCGAAACAGACTTTTGTTCCGACAGCCGGGCAGCTACGACACTGCCGGCCGTTCCGGAGCCAATGACAATATAATCATATGATTTGTTGGTCACTGACGTTTCCTCACTACCCGGCGAGATAGTGACCGTAGGAGCTGGGATTCTGCGCAATAATAGTCTTCAGGACAACGAACTCATCAATTGCCTGCCGGCCATTTTCCCTGCCGTATCCGCTTTGGCGCACACCACCAATCGGCACTTCGGAGGGCACATCGAGATAGGTGTTAAGCCAAACCACGCCCGCTCGCAGTTTGCGAGACATCGTCATCGCCGTCTCAAGGTCTTTTGTCCACACCCCGGAGGCCAGCCCATATTCGGTGTCATTTGCCAGCCGGATGGCATCAGCCATCGTGTCAAACGCGATCACCGCGACGACAGGGCCGAAGATTTCTTCCTTGGCAATAGCGGCGTCCTCCGGGACGTCGACAAATACCGTCGGCTCGATGAACAAACCGGGCAGGTCAGCGCGTGCGGAGCCGCCCGTCAGCAGCCTGGAGCTGGATTTTCCAAGCTCGATGTAGCGCAGAATTTTTTCGTACTGCGCCTGGTTGATAATCGCACCCATGGTTGTGTCGTGCTCTAGCGGATCGCCGACTTTGATCGTCTGCAGCTTTTCGTGGAGCAAGCGCGTGAACGTCTCAACCGCCGGCCGCTCGACGAATACCCGGCTGCCGCTGCAACACTCCGCCCCCGAATTGTAGACGAAGCCCTTGATCGTGCCATCCACCGCCGCGGCCAAATCCGCGTCAGCGAACACCACATTGGGGTTCTTGCCGCCCAACTCCAACACAACCTTTTTCATGTTTGAAGCCGCCGCGCGCAAAATCTTCTGGCCCGTCGCCGTCGAGCCGGTGAAGGATATCGCCCGAAGCTGGCTGTGTTCAGCCATCCGCTGGCCGACGGGGTCGCCGAAGCCCACGACAACATTGAACACGCCGTCCGGAAGCCCGGCATCCTGCAAAACTTTTGCCAACGCGAAGGCGGACCCGGCGGTATATTCACTCGGCTTCAGCACGATCGTGCAACCGGCGCCGAGCGCATAAGGCAGTTTTTGCGACAGCACGACCATCGGGTAATTCCATGGGACAATAAGACCCACCGGACCGATTGGCTGTTTCAAGACGATGGCGAGCTTGTCGTCGCCGATGTTCGCGTGGCTGTCACCATGAATGCCGCGCGTTTGGCCCGCGGCATAGTCCCAGATGTCACCCGCCCAACGGATTTCTTCGACCGCCTGGCTAAGCGGTTTTCCCGTTTCGTGGGATTCGATCAGCGCCATCTCTTCCGAACTATTTTTCAAATAGTCCGAGACTTTGCGAAGAACGTCCGCGCGTTGCGAAGCCGGCAGCCCGGCCCAACTGCCATTTTCGAAACTCTCTTGGGCAACCGCAACGGCGTGGTCAACATCCGCCGATGTGCCTTCCGGCCATTTGGCGACCACTTGCCCGGTCGCTGGATTTACCCGCTCGATATAGGTCAGAGATGATGAGGCCACCATCTTCCCGCCGATGAATTGACCATATTCCCGTATCTTCGGCGAAGTTTGATTTGGCGCCATCATTACCTCCAATCTGAGGGTTATTTTGATTTATAAAGAGCTTTAAAATACGGAGCAGCCTGAAGCCGCTGGAACGAACATTACCCGCACCTCACCGGCCCACATGATGAAAGCTTCAGATGTTCGATTCGCCAAATCTTACGTTTACTTAGTCGAATGCCCGACAAACATTTGCACATTTACGATCGACGTCACGACGATGCCTTTCCGTGAATGTTTGCCGGGGCACGCAACCCGCCCGAATTAAGCGTAGTTTTCGAGATTAGGGCGCTGTTCCAACGCTGCCAGAATGATTGCCTCAGCCGCGGCCCTCGTCTTGCCACGCAAAGGCTGGCGCGGAAGACGCACGCGATCGTTGCTGCCGATGGCATGGATTTCGGCCAGCTTGATGTTCTGGACGAGATAGGTGCTGACATCCAGGTCGAGCAACGGCCGGAACCAGCGATAAATGGCCAGCGCTTCGGCAGAGCGACCCTGTTTGATCAGATTGTAAATCGCCACGGTCTCTTTCGGAAACGCCGTGACCAAGCCAGCCACCCAGCCCACCGCGCCGACCGAGAGCGCTTCAAATGCAAGGTTATCCACCCCGGTGAAGAGATCGAAGTGATCGCCAAATCGGTTCAGGATGTCCAGCGTCCGACGAACATCATCAGACGATTCCTTAATCGCGACGAAATGACTGTCCGAAGCCAGCTCCGCCATGATGTCGACCGTAACGTCGACACGATAAGCAATCCGATTCGAATAGATCATCACCGGCAGATTAGCGGCCGCCGCAACAGCTTTCAGCGCATCGACGGTCTCTTCGGGGTCCGTATGATAGATCGTGCTCGGAACTACCATCAATCCATCGGCTCCAGCCTTGGCGGAGCGCCTTGCGAGATCCGCCGCAGCAACAGTGGACGCTTCCGCAATCGTCGCCAGCACCGGGCGGCCGCCTGCGATTGACTTGGCCGTCTTCAATACCGCCAGCCGCTCGTCGTGGGACAGCATCGGCCCCTCGCCGAGCGAGCCGTTCACGATGATACCATCCACGTTGGCTTCGGTCTGGAGTGCGAAACAACGCTCCATCTCAGCGTGGTCCAGTTGACCCGCCTCATCGAACTTCGCCGTCACGGCGGGAAATACGCCTGCCCACATTTTACGACCCCCTTATTTATTATTCGACAGTAGACGTCACCGGCGATGGATATAATATACAATCTATGGCGTCAACGTGAAAAACCGCCTGGGACGCGACTGGACGCGAAAAAACTCTGAACCCTCCCGGGGTGCTGCGGCGCAGCATGTTGGCGCCCAATCAACGCGAGCACCTCCCCCCGCCAAAAGTCCTAGCCTATTTTCGACAGCACTTTGAAATGGCGCGCATTGCTGCGTGTGCGAACCCCACCTAGTAACGACCATAGACGCGCTTCCGGACGCCGCAGACCCTTGCTCAAGGTTCTCTTATGAGAAGCGGCCGCGACGCTCGCTCCTGATCACTTTTATAAAGTCTACCGCCGTTTGTATTCTTTTCCTGATGTGTCTGTGCGATAGGTTGCTGCTATCTGGGGCTTGCCACATCTAGGAACCGCTGGTTGCGCTGATGAACTCCGTGAGCTTTGTTCCGCCGAGCACAAGAGCAAACGCCGCCGCCGTCGAAATCCGGAGGCGTATCCTGGAAGGTCTCTATCCTGCAGGTATGGCGTTGCGTCAGGATGCCCTGGCAAAGGATCTCGGCGTTAGTCGAATTCCTGTCCGTGAAGCGTTAGTTCAGCTTGAAGCCGAGGGCCTCGTTAGTATCCGCGCCCATCATGGAGCTGAAGTCACAGGGATCCAAATTGAAGCCATCGAGGAGCTATTCGAGCTGCGCGCTCTGATCGAGCCACGACTTCTCGAAAAATCGTTACCTCATCTCACCGACGCCGACTTTAATGAGCTCCACCAAATTATGGAGGAGTATAGCAATGAGATGAGACGATCTAACGTAAGTCGCTGGGGAGAGCTAAACACTTACTTGCACGATTGCCTTTATCGGCATGCGGCTAGCCCACGAATGTCGGCTTTAGCTTCTCAACTTCTGCAAAATACCGATCGATTTACGCGCATGCAGATCTTTTATACCGACGGGCGAGAGCGCGCCGAGAAGGAGCATGAAGAAATCATCGAGTTGTGCCGCAGTCGCAAAAGCAAGGCGGCCTCAACCGCGCTCAAAAATCATATCCTGGGTGCCGGCCGAGCACTCGTCGATGTCGTGCGCGCGTCCGGCCTGGCTCAAGGCCCGCATCACCTGGCCGGCGATCATTCCGAGCAGAGCCGCCGCCGGGTGACGGCTCACCTGTAAGGACAACCGCTCTGCCGGCGATCTTCGGCGCCGGAGTTAGCTTACTCGCAGCGTTCGGAGAGCCGTGAGGATCGCCTCGGGTTCCAAACGCTTGCGGTAGTCAACCTCAACGGCGGCAAGCGCGACGCGACCGTCCTGAGCGACGACGTAAGTGGCTGGCACCGGCAGTTCCCAGCTTTCATCACCGTTGATGCCGGGTAGCGCCTTGTTATTTGAGCGCAGTGCCGCGCGCAACTCTTCGGGCAGTGACCAGACGAGACCAAAGCGTCGGGCGACAGCGTTGCCAACATCGCTCAATACGTCGAAGGTTAAGGCATTCGCCTCGGAGGTCGAAAGCGAGCCATCCGGCAGCTGAGGCGAGATCGCAACCAACCTTGCACCGAGGGCGGTCATCTCCGGCAGGGTAGCCTGATACGCGCGAAGCTGGATGTTGCAATATGGGCACCAGCCGCCGCGATAGAAGGTCACGACAGCCGGCCCCGATTGCAGAAGGTCATGCAATGACACCACCTCGCCCTTGGCATCCGGCAATCGAAAGGCCGGCGCTTGGTCGCCAAGGCCGATCGCGCTCTCCAACTCGAAGCTGGCGCGCAGCTCCTCGAGCTTGGCTTCATAGAGAGCCGGTCTGCCAGGGGGAGCAGTCCGCATGAACTCAGCTTTGAAGTCGTCAAGCTGCTGCTGAAGTCCCATCAGGTTTTTCCTTTGCGGCCCTGATTTCACGCCCAGGCGGACATCGAGGCTGGGCGTAAACGTTCACGCCCAGCGTTCTAGTATGACCAATCCAGAATGCAAGGCCAAACGTCGCTGGCGCAGCAGGCATCCCTCGGCAGGTTTCGCTCACTCTAGCTAAGATGATCCACCAGGCCGGAAAAGAAACCGGTCCGCTGTCTCGCACCGTCCGAAACATACTGATGGTCGGACCCAGTCAGTAAAAACCGAGCCCCCATCCTGACATAACGCGCGGCATTTTCTTCGTCATAGACCCCGCCCATACCCAGGGTCTTGCCATGTTTCTTGCAGGCATCACTGGCCGCTTGATATGCCTCGATCACTTTCGGATCACCCAATTGGCCTGAGATGCCCATATCGGCGGTCAGATCAGACGTGCCGATGAACAGCACGTCAACCCCCTCCACCGCCGCGATCGCATCCGCGTTCCGTATGGACTCGACACTCTCCAGCATGACGACCGTCAGGACTTCGCCATTGATACTCTCCTGGGCTTCAGCCGTCGATGGCGCATCGTAACCATAGACCGCCGGCGGTCCGCCCCAGCTTCGATGCCCCATCGGCGGATAATGCAAGGCATCCGCAATGCGTTTTGCTTCGATCGATGTGTCGACATGCGGAATGACGATACCGAGCGCACCGTTGTCCAGCGCTCTCGTGGCTTCGTCAATCGCGCCAGCGCAGACGCGCACAATCGGCGTGACGCCGACCGGCAAAGCGGCGATGCAAAGCTGGGCGATTTCGTGAATGTTGAACGCGCCATGTTCGGCATCCACGAACATCCAATCGTGGCCAGTCGACGCGGCGACCATCGGCGTGGCGACGGACCGCAGATGGTGTACACCAAAGCCGAGTGCCAGTTGCCCCGCATTGAGGCGCCGCTTGGTTACGTTTTTGAACAAAGGCATGATCTTTTCGCCGTCAGTCGAGCATCGCCTCGGTGGCCTTGAGATAGCGGAGAGCGCTGCGCGCGTAACGATCAGGGTCTGCGTTTCTCGTGTCGAAGCCAATCTCCATCGTCAGATAGCCGGCAAAGTTGGTGTCCTTGAGAGCTTGCAGGACACCCAGCCAATCGACAACGCCCTCACCGGGAGGCAATCTATCGGTGTCCGCGCAATGCACATGATCCAGATGTGGCGCCATTTCATAGGCATAATCGGAACTCACCTCGTTCCGGTAGAGCGCGTGATAGGTGTCGAACATAACCTTGATGTTAGGAAGGCCGGCTTCGGCGCGAAGTTGCAGAGCCTCGCCTGCGGTATCAACGAGATTGGAAGCAGCGGGCGTGGGCTCCACGATGATGCTGACACCGCGGTCACTCGCATGGCGCGCGACATCGATCAGCGCCTCCCAACTCCACTCCCAAGCCTGCTCTCTTGATGTCCCGAAGACACGCCAACCACAAATGAAGAGAACACGCGGCGCATCGAGATCATGCGCAAGGTCAACAACCTCTTTGTAATGGGCAATGGCGGACATCCGCTCCTCGATCAACGGAGAGCAAGGATTGTTGCCAGGCCCGCCTCCCGGCGTCGGCAGCAAACTCGCCGTGACAAGCCCTTCATCTCTAATCAAGGATTTGAGTTCGCGGCGACGTCCGGCGCTGAGATGCGCGGGCCAGGCATGCGGTGCCGAACATCCGATCTCGATTGCGTCGTACCCGATGCGAGCGATGCGCCGGATTGCCTCTTCAAACGGATAGGACGGCACCCAGACGGGGAAGCAGCTATAGGCCCATGTATTGAAGGCGTATTTGAAAGGCATTTCGAACTCCCCCCAACTCAGTTTTTCTTTTGTAAGCGCCGGACACTCATCTCGTGCGGATGTCGACGAGACAGAAGGCGGCCGCAGGGACCGCCTTTTGCTCCCGCTTCGCGAAGCCGTGCGGGTGCTTTCACACCCCCCGGGATCAGCCGGGCAGCTTGTCCGCGATCACGGTCGGCTGCCGGATCTCCGGCATGACGGCAAGCAGTTCCTCGGCACGGGACATGAGGGCCTCGGCAATGCGGCCGCTCAGATGCGCCTGCCGGCCGGCCTCATCGTTGAACGTGTCGAAGATGCCGAAGGTCGTTTCGTCAAACCGGATTGCGAACCAGGCAACCGTTTCTGGCTCAAGCTCAACCAAAGACTGCGCGCTTGCAAGAAATTGCGCCAGTTCCTCGGCCTTGCCCGACTTTGCCTTAAGCTCCACGTAGAGCGCCACTTTTGTCACAGGATCGTCCTTCAGTAGTTAGTAATTTGAATACAACGTCAGCCACCGCAGCGAATTCCGTCTCAGACGCAGGAACGCGCGGTGATCGTCACGGCCACGGATGTAGCTCGGATCAGATGTCGACGAGGCCACCGGCCACGAGCACTTCGCCTCCGGTCGTAAATGTCGCGTCCGCGGCGAGGAATAGTGCCGCCGCAGCCACTTCCCCCGGTTGGCCGATGCGGCCAAGCGGGAGACGGGTCTTGATGTCCGTCAGGAAACCATTGATCTGCTCCGAACTGAGTCCCGTTTTCCCGAAGATAGGCGTCTCGATCGGGCCCGGGCTCAAAGTCGTGACGCGAATATTGCGAGAAGCAAGCTCTGCCGCCATGGTGCGGCTGAAAGAACGAACAGCTGCCTTCGTCGCCGAATAGACGCTCATAGCGGGGGCGCCGGACGAGGCGGCGGTGGATCCCGTGAAGATCACTGCCCCGCCATCGGGCATGATCGTCACAGCGTGCTTGGCAACAAAATAGGCCCCACGGACGTTCACATTAAACTGTTTATCAAAGAATGCTTCATCGACATTCTCGATGGGCGCGAAATGGGCGATGCCGGCGTTGACGAACAGGACGTCGATCCGGCCGTGCTTAGCCTTGATCTGATCAATCAACGCCCTGGTGGCGGCCGTGTCGCCCTGGTCGGACACAAATGCCTCCACACCCGGCAGCTCTGCTTTGATTGCGTCGACTGATTTCGGGTTCTGGCCGGTGACGATCACGGTAGCCCCCTCCGACCGGAAGAGTTTCGCGGTCGCCGCACCGATCCCGGTGGTGCCACCCGTTATCAAGGCAATTTTCTGGTCCAGCTTACCCATGTCTGCATCTCTCTTGTCGGAACGTTAATCTGGGTCGGCCAGCTCTGAGCGCCGGCGGCGAAAGTCGTCTCGACTATATCGGTGGGTTATCCGACTTGCCGGAAGGCACGTTGGACCCCCCCGTCCAGGTCACTATGTTTGATTTTGTATCAGCAACCATCTGACCACATCCGAGGCCGACCGGCGCCTATTGCATGACTTGCGTAGGCTGAGACCGGCTTGTGGAGATAGCGTCACCCTTGACAGCCAGCATCTCCAGTTCAGGGAAAGCATTATCGTTGCGAAGAAATAACATACATCAATCCCGCTTGCCGATTAGGCCGGCGGGGTGCTTCAGCTGATATCGGATCAAAATTGGACTGTCAAGTCCAGTTCGCTTGCAATCGCTCGCGGAGGCGCGACCCGCGCCCGAAGATGCAAACTGCCGGGAATCTGACTGCCCAAAAAACGGCGAGCAGCCCCGCACGCATGACGTGGGCGATCACAAAAGCGCCGATCCAACCGCCGCCGCTTGTGGGCGGAAGACAATGCCATCTTGTGAAAGTGCATGGCAACTCCATCACCCTCGCTATCCGGTTCGCCGGCGCAGCCCATTGACGCAAAGGACTTCGCCACTCTAGGATTGAGGATTGCGATTACAATGCGGAAAGCAGATTCCGTTTTACGGCCGTATCGGTCGCTATCTGCTTTCGCTCAAGCCGAACCCGAGCCGAGCAGAAAGTGCCGCCGTGAAGCCGATATATCTTTCGTATCTAAACCGCCTCGACATAGAAGAGCTGAAGCTTTCGGACAGCGAGATTCTGACGGCAATCGAGTCCAGCCTGGAGACGCAAGGCCGAGGCGAGAGCGTCATAGAACCGCGCGTTCACCTTGAGCCCGGAGTTGCCAACGGGCACTTCAATGTCCTGCGGGGCGCGTTGCGGGAGCCTATCGATTTCGCTGGCGTCAAGGTCGTCGGGGATTTCGTCGACAACTACAAGCTTGGCCTTCCGTCGGAACTCGCTGTCCTCCTGCTGTTCGATCCCCGAACCGGGGTGCCAAAGGCAATTCTCGATGCCAGCGGTATCACCGACATGCGCACGGGTGCGGTAACGGCGATCGGTGCCAAATACCTGGCTCGAAAAGGCTCAAAGGTCCTTGGTCACATCGGTGCGCGCGGCACCGCCTACTGGAACGTGCGGCTGCTCGATCACCTGTTCAACTTCGATGAAATCCGCGTCCATTCCCGCAGGCCCGACAGTCGCGCAGCCTTCGCCGAGCGCCTGAGCCAAGACCTCGGCAAGTTGGTGACTGTCACCGACGATTGGCAAAGCTGCGTCGAAGGGGCGGATGTCGTCGTTGAAGCGTCCCGCTTGAGCGAACCCACCCCTCTCCTCAAAACCGAATGGATCAAGCCAGGCGCGTTGGTCATTCCCTACGGGACCATGAGCGCGGTCGAACTTTCGTTGACGGACGTCATGTCCAAAATCGTTGTCGACGATTGGGGCCAGTGCAAAGGCGGGAAATTTGGAAGCCTCCGGGCGCATGTCGAGACAGGGCGTTTGTCAGAGGCGACGCTCCATGCTGAACTCGGCCAGATCGTTGCCGGACACAAAACCGGGCGTGTCGATGACAATGAAACCATCCTGCTCTGGCATCGTGGCCTGTCTCTGTCCGACATCGCACTCGGTCACGCCATGCTTGAAAAGGCCGCGAAGCTCGATATCGGCCAGAGGCTCCGTTTCGCGTAAGGGTGAACCGCTGGAAACGGATGCCGCGCCGTGGATGGAGCCATGAGGGAGCTGTCACTCGGAGCAGGGCGACTTTCTGCGGCCGACATTGTCTTGGTGGCGCGCGATCATGCGCGTGTTGACCTGGCGCCCGAAGGCCGTTCGGCGATCCTCGCCGGGCATTCCACACTCGTGGCGGAAATCGCCGCTGGCCGCGCCATTTATGGTGTGACGACGGGGCTCGGCGCTGCGGTCGATACGCCGATAGCCTCGGGCGATACAAGTCTCCAACGGCGCATTCCCCTGGCGCGCTCGGTCGGTGTCGGCGGTCGCGCCTCTTCCGAAGAGGTCAGGGCGATCATGGCCGCGCGCCTTGGCCGTTTGGTGCAGGGCTATTCGGGGATCAGCCTGGATACCGCGAAAGCGCTCATGGCGCTCCTCAACGCCGATGTTCATCCCGTGGTGCCCTTGATCGGCTCCGTGGGCCAGGCCGATCTTCCGCCGCTTGCTCATATCGCCGCCGTGGTTTTCGGCGACGGTGAGGCGGAAACCGGCGGATCGGTGATGGCCGGCGGAGCGGCTCTGGCCAAGGCTGGCCTGGTCCCGCCCAATCCCGGCCCGAAGGACGGGCTGGCGCTGGTCTCATCGAACGCGGCCTCAGCCGGGCTGGGTGCGCTTGCTGCCCACGATGCGCGCCGGGTCCTCGCGGTCCTTCTGGCGGCGGCGTGCCTTTCTATCGAAGCATTCCGGGCCAATCTCTCGCCTTTGTGCCAAGCCGCAGTGCAGCTGCATCCCGTCCCCGGCTTTGATCGGGTTGCACAGCGGATCCTCGAAAGCCTCGCCGGCAGCAATCTCACTCGTCCCGGCGCGGCGAGGCGTCTCCAAGATCCCTTGAGCTTCCGCTGTCTCGGTCCCGTGCATGCCGCCGCGCTCTCGGCGGTCGACCAGGTGACCGGCATCGTCGAAATTGAATTGAATTCCTCCGACGACAATCCCGCCATCCTGCATTCGCAGGCTGAGATTCTGGCAACCGCCAGTTTTGACACGACGCATCTCGCGCTATCTTTTGAGGGGCTTGGCCTCGCCTTGTCCCGTGTGGCGGCGCTTTCCGGCGAGCGGATCATGCAGCTTATGTCGCCCGGGGTGAGCGACCTGCCGCGTTTCCTCGCGCCCCCTCTTGAAGGCCGAAGCGGCTTCTCGGCCTTGCAGAAGACTGTTTCCGCGCTCGTCGCCGAAATCCAGTTCAACGCATCGCCGATGCCAGCCGTCATTCTGCCTGTCGCCGACCGTATCGAAGACTATGGAACTATGGCGACTTCGATCGTGTTGAAGACACGTGCGATTGTCGACCGGCTTCGTCTTCTGGGCGCCATCGAATTGATCGTCGCCGCTCAGGCCTGCGATCTTCGCTCGGGCGTTGTCCTCGCCAATCAGACCAACGCTCTCCATAATGCGGTGCGCCGCCATGTCCCGACGCTCATCGACGATCGACCGGCCGCACCGGACATAAGTGCTCTCACCGACGCCGTTGACCGGGAAAACTTCGTCGATGCCTTTATGCTCTAGAAGGTGATTCGCGGCGCGATGCGAATTACCATCGTGTGGCACGCGACAACACGAACTGCCCCATCGCTGTCACGATCCCACAACCCATAGTGAACCAGATGGCGGCGTAAAGCGGATCATCAGATGGGCAGGCAAAAACGAAGACGAATGCCCCCCAACCTGCCGCAGCCAGCGCCGCGGCGGTGGCAGTGCCGCTGCGATCCGACGGCGCCCCTCGTCTTACGAGAAACCCAAGCGCAATGACCGGAGGCATCGATAGAACGGTCATCTTCCACACACACCGGATCCCGTCGCACCAATCGATGCGCGCCAGCAGATGTGCGATCCCGGCTTGACCCGCGTCAATGAGCCAGCCCGCGACAAAGATCGCAGCGATGAGTATCGGGAGCCAGCGCAAACCGCGGCGGGGGGATGGCGTGGGATCAGTTGAAATGAGCGCGAGCCCTGTCCCGAGAACGGCGATGAGCCCCATGCTCACGAGCGTCCACCAGAATGACGGCTTACCCATCACAACGGGCATATCCGGACGCATAAGGCCCATAGCCAGAAATGCGGTGATTTCCACGAAGCCGAGGACGATGAGGACCAGGGCATCCCGAAGCAGGCTGCGAGGGCGAACCGTCCGCAACTCCTTGCTCAGGCGGTCGACAAGCGAATCAGTCATCATCTTCGGCGATCCGACAAGCCCAGGGGTTCACCTCTTCAAGGCACTGTTCAAAGGTTGACGCGGCCACGATCAAACGGTTCTGATCAATGTTCGGCGCGATCCGAAGAATGGTTACAGCGCAGATCATCCTGACTTGCCTGCTGGACACTTATATTTCTGGAAACGCACGCAGGTTGCGAGACTGGGCCGGGTGCCGGCCCAGACTTTGTTCGGACGCAGCCCGACCAGGCGGCTTAGCGCCCTTCCTCTGCGGAATTTGTGATGAGCCGCGTGCCGCGCCGATAGGTGACGTAGGCCCAGACCCAGTTGAGCATCACGGCCATCCGATTGCGCCATCCCGCCAGGAAAAGGACATGAGCTAAGCCCCAGACCCACCAGGCGGGCGCGCCCCACAGGCGGACGTTCGCTAGCTCGGCAACCGCGGCAAGACGTCCGATCGTCGCAAGATTGCCGTAGTGCCGATACCGGAACGCGGGCGGAGCGGGCCGGTTGGCGATTGCCGCCGCGATGACCCTTGCCGCATATTTCCCCTGCTGCCTCGCGGCCGGCGCCAGACCGGGCACAGGATTTCCCAGCCAACCGTTTGACGCGGCGGTGTCGCCGATCGCAAAGACGTTTGGGCAGCCGGCCACCGACAGCGTTTCGGTAACGACCACATGGCCTGACCGACCGCTCTCCTGCCCCAGCCATTTGGCAGCGGGAGAGGCAGCAACGCCAGCCGCCCAAAAGGCAGTCCGCGCCGGAATGCGCATGTCGTTGATATCGACGCCCCCTGGATCGATGCCGGTGACTTTCGCACCCGTCAGAATCTCCACGCCAAGCGCGCGGAGCGATTCCTCCGCGCGACGCGACGAGTACGGCGAGAAAGCAGGCAAGAGACGAGGCGCCGATTGCACGAGAATGACGCGGGCAGTCGTGGGATCGATACGACGATACTCTCGCTCCATACCCGTCCGTGCAAGCTCGGCAAGGGCACCCGCCAGTTCAACCCCGGTCGGGCCGCCGCCCACGATCACGAACGTCAGCCACGCCGTCCGGCTTTCAACATCCGCCTCGCTCTCGGCTTCCTCAAAAGCACGCAACAACCGGCCGCGCATTGTCGTTGCATCTTCGATACTCTTGAGACCGGGCGCCGCCGAAGCCCACTCGTCATGCCCGAAATAGCTGTGCCGGGCACCGGTCGCGAGGACCAGATAATCGAACGGAACTTTGTCTGCCCGCAGGAGAACCTGCCGCGCGCCGAGGTCAATGCCCGTGACCTCGGCCAGACGGACACCGACATTCAGCTGTCCGCGTAGCGCCGTGCGGATGGGCAAAGCGATGTCCGCAGGAGAAAGCGCCGCGGTCGCCACCTGATAGAGGAGCGGTTGGAAAAGCGAGTGATTGCGGCGGTCGATCAGGGTGACGCGACAGGCGGTGGACCGCAAAGCGCGTACAGCCGCCATTCCACCGAACCCGCCGCCGACCACCACGACATGCGGCAGGCTGCCGGCCGGCTCCGGCGCGAGGTCATCGGTGAGGGCCGCCGCCTTGGCCACGACCCAGTCAAGCGACAGCTTTCCGGCACCCGAAGCAGCCAGGATGAGCAACAGAAGCACCACGCCGGTCGCTTCGTGATTTTGGCCGGCCAGTAACGAGAGGGGTGACGCCAGACACAGGACGATACCGACAGGCCGGGTCAGGAGGCCAATGATCAAGGCCCATCCGAGCAGGAGGATCCACCAGGGCGCCGTCAACGGATCACCGGAGATCGGCTGCGGCCAGTGCGCCATTCCCGAACCGGCGGCAATCGCAATCGCGAGATAGGCACGTGTTCCGAACGGCAGGATGTCCGCCGACAGGCGTTCAAAGCCCCGGTATAGCCAAGCCAAAGCTCGGAAGCCCCAAAGCGGCACCCTCGTCAACCCTGGGCCCAGCAGATGGTCTAACGAAACCGGGCCGGCACCCCGCGCCAGAAGCCAGACCAGCAGAAGGCCCTGCGGCCCGTTCATCGCATGATGCAGTCCGATCGAGCCTCCGAACAGAAGCAGAAGTGCGACAGGGCGGGTCAGCAGCCCCACCGCCAGGAGAGAAGGCAATATGCCCTGTGCCAGCGCGCTCCAGGCCGAAGGCTCATGGGAGAAGCCTTCCGCCTGCATCATCGTCATGAGCACGTGGACAAAGATCGCCTGGCTGAGCCAGATGCGTGACGCAAGGACGACGCCCGCTTTGACCGGTACGCTGAGTGACGCCACCGTCGTTGTCAGTTTAGCCAGATACCCGCGGGCAATCGTCAGACCGCACCGGGCAGCGACAATCACGGGGAAGGCTGCCCTCCAACCAACTGGGAAACGGGGGCGAGCAGGGCCGGTCATGGTCAGGACGCCAAGGCAAGAGTGCGTGCGACCGGCCCCTGGCTGGGCGCCCAGGAGATCATCCCCTTGGCCAGAAGATTGTCGATACCGAAGCTTCCTGAAAACCGCACAAGGAAGCCCAACATCAGGGATGCGGTCAAAAATACTTCCAGCAGGTACACAAGAAGCTGAGCCAGGGCGATATCGTCCACGAATACTTGCATGATGTCAGCGTGCCGGGAAAACGAGCTGTATTGAAAGAAGGTATGTATCGGATTGTCGGCCACAGCATTGCCCCCCAGACTGCCCGTCAGCGTGTGACAGTGTTCGCGCGAGCGGCCCGGATAGTTACGGCGAGCGCCCGACGATGCCGAATAGGCAGGTCCCTTCCCCTCCAGACCGTGCCGCGACAGCCGCTTGCGGCACGGCCACGATAAAATGACCGATGCCGACAAATGTGACAGGATGCCCGGATCGAAACCACGATCGGGCAGATGGAATGGCACGGCCACGAGAGTTTGACGAAGACAGCGTGTTGGACGCTGCGGTCCAATGCTTCTGGGGGCGAGGTTACGAATCAACGTCCGTGCGGGATCTCGTGGAGGCAACTGGCCTCACCGCTGCAAGCCTCTACAATGCTTTTGGCGACAAACGCTCCTTCTTTCGCAGTGCCCTGGACAGGTATGTCGAGACCATCGTCGGCGCCCGCATCGAACGCTGCGAGGCTTTGCCACCTCGCGAAGCCATCAATGCTTTCTTCCAGGATATCCTGAGACGTGCGCTTGGCGACCGAGATCGCAAAGGCTGCTTCGTCGTCAACACGGCCCTGGAAGTCGCACCGCATGACGCCGAGTTTCGGAAGGCAATCGCCGCAACGCTCAGGCGCCTGGAGACGTTTTTTCTAACATGCGTTCAAAGGGGCCAGGCCGATGGCTCCATCAAACCTGACACACCGGCCGTATTCCACGCGCAGCATCTTCTGGGCGTGCTCATGGGCGTGAGGGTCTTGTCGCGCGTGCGTCCGGAGAGAGCTCTTTTGGAGGGGATCGTAAGCACCGCCTTGTCCACGCTCGGCAAACCCTCGGCATGAGGCTGTGGGACGCTCAGACGGCCGACGGATAGTTGGACGGAAAGAGCGCGCGTTTAGTCTCTTCGTCATTCACCTTCTTGAACGGATGGTCCTTCGCGACAGCGCGTGCCCGTGCCACGGCGGGGCGTGCGTCAACCGCTTGGAAGAAGCGTTTCAGGTTCGGGAAGGGTTCCAGCGGGTCTTCGGCGCCCTTGCGGACGCGCGCGGCGCGATCGAGCCAGCCCCAAGCCGAGATGTCCGCGATCGTGTATTCGTCGCCGACAATGAATCTCCGCCCCTCCAAGTGATCGTTCAGCACTTGATAGTGGCGCTCAGCCTCCCGCCGATAGCGGTTCGCGGCATAGTCATTGCCCTCCGGCGCGGCAAACTGGAAATGCACGGACTGGCCCGAGAATGGCCCAAGGCCGGCGGCGACGAAGAGCAGCCAGGACAGAAGCTCGGGCCGTTCCTCCGGCTTGCCCAGCAGCTTGCCGGTCTTCTCGGCGAGATAAATCAGAATTGCTGTCGAATTGAAGACGCGCGCTTCCTTGCCGCCTGGGCCCTCCGTATCGACGATCGCCGGCACCTTGCCGTTCGGATTGATGGCGCGGAAAGCGTGTGCGTGCTGCTCGCCCTTGCTGGTATCGACCGGAATGACCTCGTAGGGCAGGCCGGTCTCCTCCAGAAAGAGCGCGACTTTCGCGGGATTCGGCGTTGGGTGGTAATAGAAGCGGATCATGACGTCTCCTCCTAGTGTGGTAGTTCCGAAATTCGCTATGGCCTGGGGGCTGCTCCGAGCGAATTTCGGAACCTGAACCCACACTAGCAAATACACGATTTTAGTGTGCTTGCCGTTTTTAGTATGGACGTTTCAGAATGCGGCCTCGGGGCGTGGATGGCAAGATGCTCGCGCCGACGGCGCCGTTGATGCCGCGACCTCCGGGAGCTTCACGATCGCCTTCGAGGGCGACATCACGGAGGGAACCGACAGCGGTAGCAATATCAGTTTCGGCAATAAAAACCTCTCCGCACCGCCCGATCTCTATGCCCTGAACCTGGCGAACGGCGTCACGGTCACCATCGACGGCGCGAAGAACACGCTGGACGGCGCCGGGCAGTATCAGGGCTTCTTCGTCTACCAGGGCAATGTGACGATAGAGAGCCTGACCATCGCGGATGCCGCCGCGCTGGGCGGGAATGGGGGGGCGGGAACGATCGGCGGTGGCGGCTTTGGCGGCGGCGGCGGCGGCGGATTTTCAACCAACTCCATCGACACATCTGGCGACAATGGCGGGTTTGGCGGCGGCGCTGGCGCCGGCGGCTTCGGTGGCGGCGGCGCCGGTGGCGCGCAGTCCGGCGGCCTCGGGGGCTTTGGCGCCGGCCGCGGAAACAACTCCGGTTCAAACCCGAACCTGGGCGGCGGTGGCCGCGGCCCGGCTGCCGGTGGCGACGTCTTCATCGAGCAAGGGGCGACGGTCGTCATCGAAGGCGGAACCCTCGGGCTCGGGTCGCTATCCGGCGGTCTCGGCGGAACTGCAGGTGGGGGAGCCAACGATGGTGGGAATGGCTCGGCTTTCGGCAATGGCATCTTTCTGCAAGGCAACCAGACGGAGACGCTGGCAGCGGCTGCGGGCCAAACCCTGACCATTGACGGTGTGATCGCGGATCAGAGCGGCTCCGGGGCGACCGGCGCGAATACGGGTGTCGGTGGCCTCGTCATTTCAGGCCCGGGCACCGTCGCGCTCAATCTCGCCAATACCTTTACCGGAGGCATCAATCTGGAAGAGGGCACACTCCTGCTCGGTGCGGGGGATGCCGCTGGTGCCGGCGCCATCTCCTTCAACGGGGAGGCGACGCTTGCCTTCTCAATTGCCAACGCACCCGGCAACGCAATTGAGAATTTTGCGGACGGGGACCGAATCGACCTCACGAACCTGGCTTTCACCGGCAGCCGATCGGCGATGCTTGTCGATTTAACCGTGATCGTGACGGAAGGGGGCAAGACGGTCGACCTCAGCATCACTCTCGCCGACCAGACGGAGAGCCTCTTCCTTCTTCCCGATGGAAGTAGCGGAACGGATTTGCTTGCCGTCAATACGGGTGATGTCACGACCGTCAGCTCCGGGGTAACCAGCACGGGCTTGACCATCGGCAACGGCGCCCTTCTTCAGGTGCTATCCGGCGGCAGTGCAATCGACGCCCAGGTGGCGGCGGGCGGCATCAGCCTCGTCTCCTCGGGCGGCTTTGTGAGCGGCAATCAGCTCAGCGGCGGCTCGGAGTTGGTTTTTGGCGTGACCAGCGCGGTGGAGGTGCACAGCGGCGGGGTAGAGGTTGTTGCCTCCGGCGGAACGGCGAACGGAACCGTCGTCGATGGAAACGGGAGTTTACTTGTCCTCTCGGGTGGCACCGCTATCGATACGGTGATCGGCGGCACACTCGATTTGGCGGAGGGTAGTCAGGTGGTCGGGGGCATACTCTTTGCCACCGGCGGCGCCACCCTGGCGATCGGAGGTACTGAAACGCCTGATGCACAGTCGACCGCGTTCACGGACGGCGACGCCATCGATCTGAACGACATCCCCTTTGACAGCGGAGGATCGGCAATCCTCAACCCGACCACCGACGTTCTAACAGTGACCGAGGGTGGCGAGAGTTTTGCGCTCCAAATGGACGGGAACTTCTCAGATGCCGTTTTCGGGCTGGCCGACGATCCGTCCGGCAACGGCACGGAGATCACGGTGAGTAACACTCCGTGCTTCGCATCAGGCACGCGCATCTTGACGGATCGGGGGGAGATCGCGGTGGAACACCTGGCGATCGGCGATCGTGTCGTCACCTTCGACGGCGAGATGCTGCCGATCCAGTGGATCGGCCATCGCCGTGTTGCCTGTCTGCGACACCACACGCCTGAGAGCGTCCTTCCCGTCCGAATTCGCGCGGACAGTTTCGCACCAGGACAGCCCAAAAGAGATCTCTTCCTGTCACCCGATCATGCCGTTTTCGCCGAAGGCGTGCTCATTCCGGTGAAGTATTTGGCCGTGGGCACCGCTGTCGGCCCAGATCCAGGCCAGCGCGGTGACCTATTTTCATGTTGAATTGCCACGTCATGTGCCGATTCTGGCCGAGGGGCTGTTCGTGGAAAGTTACCTCGACACGGGCGATCGGGGTGGCTTTTTCAACGCCGATGGGCCACAGACCTTGTACCCCCGCTGGGGTTCGGACCGTTGCGACATAACACTCATCATGGATACGCTGGGTTACGCGCCGCTCCGCGTCAGCGGCGCGGAGGTAGACCGGGTTCGTTGTCAGCTTCAAGCACGCCTTGCAACCCAAAGCACGGGACAGGACGCGCATTGCCACCCGATCGTTGAGTACCGACGCTATCATGGAAAATGATGAGACAATTGTCGCGGCGGCGGAGGCGCACTACCGCTCGCGACGATTTTCAGAGGCGATGCACCTGCTCAAGCCGCTCGCGACGAACGACTCGCCCTCGCCTTCGGCGCTACGCGTCTACGGCCTCTGTCGCTTGCGCCTCGGTGCCGTCGAAGAAGCCGTGGATTTGCTGGAACACGCCTATCGGCTGGCACCAACGGATGCGTGGGTCCAGTTGCATTACGGAATCGGCTTGCAGGCCGCCGCTCGTTACGACGAGGCTGCGGAGCTGTTTCGTGCGTCCCAAAAGCTACTGCCGGCCGATCCCGCACCTAGCCTCAACCTCGCTTCAGCCTTGCTCGGAATTGGGGACACGAAGGCCGCTATAAAGGCTGCACGCAAGGCAACACTACGCGGCGGGAAAATAGCGCAAACCCACTACACGCTTGGCCTCGCCTATCTCGCCGCGGGCTATGCTGGCCGCGCCGTCGATGGTTTCCGTATGGCGACGCGGCTCGCACCGCAATTCGCCGACGCTTGGCTCAACCTCGGTGTCGCATATTATCGCGCTGGCGACATCGACCGAGCGAAGGAGGCTATGCGGCAGGTGTTGCAGATTGCGCCAGACAACCTGGCGGCGGCACGCGGTATCGGACGATGGCGAGCCTATGAGCGCCATCTTCAACCTCTTCTTGAGGCGCTCGCGGAGAGTGGTGCGCTCAACGACGTAGCTTAACTCACCCGATCAACGTGTGATGTCGACTGTTCCCCTCAGCTCTGAACTTCGAACCGCCGCTTCGACAAGCGCAACGCCCCGCAAGCCGTCGGCGAAGGTTGGAAACACTCCCGGCTCGCCCCGCATCGCCGCCCACGCCTGGCTCACGACATTGCGAAAAGCGTCTAAATAGCCCTCGGCATGCCCGGCCGGAAGCTTTGACATCCACGCCCGATCACTCGGCAGGGCGTCAGGCGACCTCTGGATGATCGTATTGCCGCTGGTTCGCCGCTCAAGAAATGTGTTGGGCTCCTGCTGGTTCCAGTCAAAACCCGCCTCCGATCCATCGCCTGAAACGATGATCGTGTTTGGATGTCCGGGTGAAACGCCGCTGACGGTGGCACATCCCGCAGCACCATCCGACAGCCGGACCAGAAGATCAGCCTGCTCCTCCAACTGCGCATCGACGGTCACACTTCCATCCGCATGTTCGACACCTGGAGGCTTCGGCCCCTCCCCCGCGTCTCCACGCCATCTCCGCTTCTTTTGGTGTGTCGAGAATTGGGCCGTGATCTCCACGATCTTTTGACCCGACACGTATTCGACGAGATTAAGCCAATGGACGCCAAGGTCCATGAGTGCATAGGAACGGCCTGTCGTCCCCGGCGTGAAAAGCCAAACGTATTTGTCGGGCGCCTGCACGTCTTGCGACAGGTAGCAGCCACCCAAACGACGCAGGCTGCCAAAGGCCCCGTCCGCGACCTTCTGCCGGAGAACTTCAATCAGTGGATAGCCGCGATAGGTGTACGCAATGGCGCCGACACGGCCTGCGGCGCCTGCGGCGTCAATCATACGCAAGCATGCATCGTAACTTGTGGCCATTGGCTTTTCACACAGAACATGAGCGCCACTCGCAAAGGCCGCCAGGGCGTGCTCGGCATGAAAGTGGTTGGGAGAGCAAACATGGAGAACATCAGGCCTTTGCTCGGCCAACATACGAGACAGATTGTCATAGGGCACGCCCACGCCAAAACTGGCGGCGCCGCTCAGCGTGCGGCCACATATCCCGACGACGGTACCCCCGAGATCTGCCACAAGCCTCGCATGGACTCGGGCAATTCCGCCGGTGCCCACAATGGCTGTACGCATCGCACTCTCCTTCCCTTTGGGCATGCACGCACCCGTCAAAGGTCGATCGAGGCTCGTTCCGCAAGCTCGAGCGCGGCAATGGCGTCCGTCGCCGTGGCGCCGGCAGCACTCCCTCCCCGCACCCATGAAGCGAAGCCCTCCGCCTGCAGCATCAGGGCATGCAGAAACGTCTCCTCGCCGGTCTCAGGACTTAGAAAGGGACAGACCTCGACGCCAGCCGTGCCGAAAACTTCGACACGGCACATGTCTCCTGGCGCGTGCCTTCGTCCCAGCGAGATAATCCCAGTTCCGCCACCGCTGAGCGTGCAGAGCACCGCCGCGCTCTCAACGTCGCCTGGCACCGCAGGAACGGAAGCGATGGTCGCGGCGGCCGTCTGAAGCCGTGTTACCGCTTGACCGCTCAGCCAGCGCAGCTGATCGAATTCATGCACACCCATATCGATAAAGATGCCGCCGCTTTTCGCGCGGAACGCAGCCATGGGTAGCTCCTGGTCCCACTGATAACACAGAATGCAGTAGACTTCCCCCAGGGCGCCGCTCTCGATCTTGGCTTTCAGACGCTGGAGTTCCGGAACGAAACGTCTCCAATAAGCGACCTGCAGAGGGACCGCATTGGCTTCCGCGATCCGCGCCGCGGCCACCGCATCGGCGACGACAAGGCCACAGGGCTTCTCGCACAGGATGGGAAGATGGGCTGACGCCACCTCTGTCACGATACCGAGATGGCTGCCGCTCGGCGCCACCACCAGAACGCCGTCGAGATCAGCCTCCGTAAGCATGCCGCTCAATTCGGCAAAGACGCGGCCTTTGAACCCGCTCAGCGCCGCCCTCGCCGGCTCGGAAGACTCTGTGATCGCCGTAATCTCAACGATTTCGGATGCCGCGAGCGCACGGAGATGGGTCCTACCCATTCTCCCCGCGCCGACCAACCCCAGTCTGAATTTAGGCATTGATGGATCATTTCTTACAAAGTTTGTGACGGAGCCGATCACTCGTCGTCGTCGCAAGCCCAATGCTACCAAGCGGTCGGGTTCGGCCGGGGGACACGATTTATATGAACGTCAATGACCGCCTCACAGAGTGCCACATCGCGGAGCCCATCCTCGCCGGAGGTCACCGGCGCCTCGCCCGTGACCACGCTGCGATAAAACTGATTGAGTTCTTCCTTGAAGCTCTCTTGATAAGAGGTGACCTCACTCGTCTCCCAGGCGCGGCTGCCGCCATCTTCGCCGCCCTCCAGTGACAGCACTGTCGGCAGATTGCGTACGAAGGGCGACGGAAACGACAATGTCATCCGGCGTGACGGGCTGTAGAAAGCGAATTCCATCTCGTATCTCGCAATCCCGGGCAGATCGACCCAGGTGATAACACATTTGGTTTCACCAAAACCAAGAATGACGGTTACGTAGTTTGGCTGCACATCGGCGAATTCGAGGATCTCGGGCTCCCCCATGATGCCTCGAAGAGTATTGAACTCGTGCACCATGCTATCAAGAAGGATAAGATGATACGCGCGCGTGGAATTCTCATCGATGTCACCTACAGCGGCCTTTAGGCGCCGGCTGTTGTCAGCACGCAGAAACGAAAGCGTCTCTTCAGAAATGTCACCGCCCTTCACCAGCGGATATTGTTGTACGTAAGGCTGGAAGGGTGACTCAAGAGTCGTGATTTTGATAAGCCGGAGGTCGTGCAACCCCGAACGCTCCTGAAGCGCTCTCTGATAGGCGGGGTCATACCGTTTGTTGTAGCCGACCATCAAGATGGTTCCCGCCTTCCCGGCGGCGGCAATCATCGCGCGCCCTTCAGCGACAGAAAAGCACATTGGCTTTTCAACAAATACGTGAAGCCCGGCCTCGGCGGCCGCGATTGCGATCGGCGCGTGGCTGCCTGATGAAAGAATGAAGACCGCATCGATCGGTTCGGCCAACAGTTTCTTCCACTCCGCGAATGCCCTGCTGACGCCATACTTCTCGGCGCACGCGGTTCTGACGCTGGCCGAGATGTCGCAGATCGCGTGCAGCTCGAACAAATCAGAAAGTTCCGTCAGATAGTGAAGGTGCATGACCTGGGCGACGAGGCCGCAGCCAACTACACCAACTTTTACTTTCTTGGTCATCGGAAACATGTACCTTTTGGACCGCTCCAATCGTAGAGCTTGTTAAAACCTCCGTCAACAACTTCGGCTATCGAAATCACCTACTAATATTGAAGAAGACAAAGATCTCGTCAGCTGGCGAGATGGCCTTTCTCAAGCCCTTTCGGACGCGCGGTAGAGCCGCGCACAACAAGCTTGACGTCCAACAGTTGACATACGCGCTTCGTATTGAGCGAGCCTTTTATGCGGTCGGTCAGGATTGACATACAGCGGGCAGCCATTTCCGCTTGAGGCTGCGCGACGGTTGTAAGGTCTATCCGCGACAGTCCCGCAGTCATGATGTCGTCAAATCCGACGACCGAAAGTTCCTCAGGAACTGATATACCAAGATGGTCGGCAAGATCGAGGATTTTGATTGCGCCGAAATCGTTGGAGCAAAAGGTCGCGGTGACGCGATCGGGGCCTTTGAAAACCCTCTCCAGCGGCACCTTGCGGCGGCCCTTCGCAACGACATCGGGCGATGATGTCCAATGCAGAATGATTGATTCGAGCCCCGCTTCCGCCATTGCCATGCGATAGCCCCGTTCACGCGCGCGATCCGCGGCATCCGCTGTCGCAGGGTCGGTGACGTGCGCAATCCTCTTATGGCCCAGCGAAATCAGATGCTCGGTCGCGGCGAGCCCGCCCTGACGGTCATCCCCGACAACGAGATCTCCCCAATCCGCGCTACAGGTCGCGAAAACAATTGGCACCCGCTTCTCAACGAGATCGCGGACACTGTCATCCTTGCCGGAATAGGACAGAAAGACGATTCCGGCCGAACGGTAATCCAGCAGATTTTCAAGGCCGCGCACGCCATCATCTTCGCTGACGAACATCGTCTGATAGCCGATTGACGCCGCATGTCGCGCGATCTGTTCCGTCATCTCCGCATGGAAGGGGTTGGAGAGCGCGCCGGTCACCACGCCAATGATCGTCGAACGCTGGTTGACGAGCTGGCGCGCGATGACGTTAGGCCTATAGCCCAGTTCGTCGATGGCAGCCTGCACCCGGAGACGGGTCTCGGCGGTGACGATCTCCGCCCCCCGAATAACGTTCGAGACGGTAGATTTCGACATGCCCGCCAGGCGGGCGACATCAAAGATCGTCGGCGCCTTCGTCGACATCTAAGGCCTCTCGTTATTGCGGCGCATGCGGGGCAATAACCACCTTCATCGCGGCATCGGTCTGCGCTAGCTCGACCCCCTCTCTCGCTCGGCCTAGCGGCAGACGGTGCGTCACGAAGCGATCAAAGGGTAGCCGGTCAAGATTGGCGGTCATGAGACGCATCGATGGCAAGTAGGATGTGGCCGTCTCACCGCCGATCCCGATGATGCTGACATTGCGTGTGCATATGTCGGAGTTCGGATTGAGCTGTACAGGCCCCATATCGACAAAGGCCCCGGCCTCGACCACCACGCCACCAACACGAACCATCTTGAGCGCCTCCGTGAACGCGGCTGGTATACCGCTACAAGAAAGCACGATATCCGCCCCGCGCCCAGAGGTGGCGTCCCGCACGCGCGCGACCCGCTCCGCCTGTTCCGTGTCGCCAACGCACAGCGTCAGGCTTGCGCCGAAAGCCTCGGCCAGCCGAAGACGCGACGGGTGCAGGTCAGTTGCGATGATTGTCCCCGCACCGAGAAGCTTCGCTTTGATGAGGTGGCACATGCCAAGCGGCCCAGTGCCGACGACGGCTACCGATCCACCAAACCGGTCGCCTCCCATTTGGCCGATCAAAGCCAGCGCCGCTTCGACGCCGTGTGTGACGGACATGATCTCGGTCAAAACAGCGACTTCATCAGGAAGATTGTCCGGCACCCGGAAGAGATGTGTTCCGGGAAGCAGATACATATACTCCGACCACCCGCCGAAGAGGTGTGGCGACGGGCCGCAATGTAGACTGTTTCCGTAATCCTCCATGCTCTCGCACAGGTAGTACGGATAGCCGTTCCGGCAAAAGTGGCAGACGCCGCATGTCACATTAGCCGCAGGGACGATCCGGTCACCGACCCGAAGCTCCTGCCCCTCACTGTCGAACACGGGTCCACCGGTCGCGACAATCGTTCCGACATTCTCGTGCCCGCAAATGAGAGGATAGGTGAGGTCCTTCTCATGCGCCGTGCCGCCGTATTGCTTGCTCTCACCTCGGAACGTGTGTTTGTCGGTCCCGCAGATGCCCGAGTAATGAACCTTCATAATAACCGCGCCAGGACGCGGCTCGGGCATCGGGAACTCCTGCACGGAGATGACGCCTGGCTTCTCCGTGACGGCCGCACGCACGAAACTCATGTCGGGTCTCCATCAGTCTGACTACCGCAGGCTCTCGCCAAAAGGCGGCCCGCAGCCTTGATGCCCACTTCCGGCGGGACGAACGGGTCTTCATGTTCAATCGCAAGCGTATGGGCCTGCCCGTGCGATGCAAGATCATCGATGAATTGCGTCCACCAAGCGATGTCGTGGCCGTTTCCCACTGTCGCGAAGGTCCAAGGCATTTGTTCGGGCGGGCTTGGCCAGCGTCGATCCAGGAGACCGTTGAGCGCCAACTGCTCCTTGTTGAAAACCAGATCCTTGGCATGCGCATGCCCGACCCGTCGGCCAAGTCTTTTCACGACAGCGCCAGCATCCATACCCGTCCAGAAGAAGTGGCTAGGATCGATGTTGGCGGCAATGGAGCCGCTAAGCTGACAAAGCTGCTCGAAGCTCTCGACGTTGTGGGCAACGGTGCCGGGATGCAGTTCAAGGCAGATGAGCAGCTCGGGGTGCTCGCGCTCGGCGAACGCGGAAAGGTTCTGCCAGTATGGCATCGTCTTTTCCTGCCATTGGCGCAGATGCAGATTCTCCAGATAGGGAAGCCATCCTCCGCCGGGGAAAACCGGCGTCTGGTCACCCTGCGCGCCCGCGGGGCAGCCGGCCATCGCGACAATCCGCGACACACCGAGAGCCGCTGCGAGCGTGATCGTATTCCGCAAGGCCTCGTCGTGAGCCTTCGCCACATCGGGGTCAGGATGCAGCGGATTGCCCCAAACATTGAGAGCCGCGACGCGAAGGCCGCGCCCGGCTATCTCATTCTGCCAGGCCCTGCGTGCCCCGGCGTCGCTCAGCAGTCGCGCCATGTCGCAGTGCTGGGTTGGCGCATAGGCGCCGCTTCCAATCTCAATGTCGGTGATCTCGGGAACCTCGGCCACGAGCCAATCCAGGACCTCGGATAAGGTCCAGTGGATGAGAGCCTCCGTGACAAGTCCAATCCGTATTGACGTTGGCATTCAGGTCTCAATCTCGTTCGCCGTGAGGCATATCGTTTCCGGGACAACGAAGGCGCGCCGACACGCCGTGGGTGGCGTATTATTGTTGTGGCTTCACACCCTGCGCGTTGCCTACCCCTTGACCGCCCCGCCCATCGAAAAGCCACCGCTGAACGGGCGTGACATCAGCACGTAAAGAATGATCACCGGCACTGAGTAGACAATCGAAAAAGCGGCGATATCCCCGTAGTGAACGGCGGCCGATCCTATCAGCCCATAGATCTTCAGCGGGCCGGTGATCTCGTCCTGATCACTGATAAGAACGAGAGGCGCCAGGAAGGCACCCCAGGCATTGATGAAGCTATAGATCGTAGCCGCGAAGATACCGGGGAGTGCGACGGGGATCGTCACTTGAAGAATGATCTGCAATATATTCGCCCGCTCCATCAAGGCGGCTTCCTCAAGTTCCTTCGGAACGCCGTCGACGGCCGTCTTGATAAGCCAGAGTGCGAAGGGGAGGCTCGTCACACCCAGAAAAACGCCAGTCGCCGACAGATTGAGAAGATCGTATTGAGCATAGACCTGAAAGACGGGCACGATCATGATCGCCACGGGAATGCCGGTGAGAAACAACACTCCCACCATCAACTCGTCTGACAGCGGAATGTGCCGGCGCGACAGCGCGTAGCCGCCCAGGATGCCGGCGATCGTCGACACCGCCGTCGCGATGATGGATAGGTAGAAGGTATTCAACAACGCCTGCAGAAAATCGCCCCGCACGACGTCGTGGAAATGGGAGAATGTGAAACTCGGCCAGGATAGAGCCCAGCTCGCATTGGCGTCGACAGAGGCGAGCGCAATCCAGGCGAGAGGTGCTAAAAACAGGCCGCCGATAAGCGCGAGAAGCCCGTTCACAATCCAGGCACTGCGGATCTCAGCGGGACTTTTCCGTCCCTCCTCCTTCATCAACGCCTCTATGGGCGGTTCAAGACGGGCGGCGACAAGGTCACTCATGTGGACAGCACCGTTCTGCGCGATGCACGCACATAGAGATAGGCGAAGACGGTCGCGATGATCACAATGACATCACCCAGCAAAGCACCGTAGGAGAGCTTGTTGAACTGAAACGCCTCCTGATAGGAGTAGATCGGCAGAATATTCGTGGCATTCCCAGGCCCTCCCGCCGTCATGATGTAAATCAGCGAGAAATTCGCGAGACTGAGAAGGGTCACGAGAAGAATGTTCGTGACGATCGTCGGCTGCATGATCGGCAGTGTCAGAGACCGGAAGATCGTCCATTTCGACGCGCCTTCCATGCGCCCTGCTTCCAGGACTTCGCTCGGCACATTCCGCAGCCCCGCCGCAAGCACGAGCATCGAGAAGCCGGCCGTAGACCAGATATTGGCAAGGCAAATGATCGTCATCGGAAACGCGTTGAGAAAGTCAATATGAGCGCCGGTGATGAAGCTTAAAGTACCGCCGGAGGTGCTGAATGCGTACCACAGCAACGCGGCTGTAATCGGCGGCAGCATCCAGGCCACCACGACGATCGCCCCCACGGCTACGCGCAGCCACGCAACAGCGTGCTGAATGAGGAGCGCGAGCACCATTCCAACGACTGTCACACCGAAGATCGCGGATACCGCGAGAAAGATCCCTGTAATTCGCAGGGACTCCCAAAACACCTCGTCATTCATCATCTTTCGCAGATTGACGAGGCCAGTAAACTGATAGTGTAGAGCCGTCGGCCCGACGAGAGAGATATTGGTCAAGCCAAGATAAAAAGCGAAGGCGACCGGGCCAACGAAAAGCACAAGAAGCAGCACAACAGCCGGAGCGAGAAGCAGGACCGCGACGAAATCGATGCCACCCCGCCACCGCGGATCGGAACTGGCGGTGGGGGCGTTTCCGCCCCCTGCCCTCCCGTCCCGGTCAAGCTCCTGGCTGCCTCCACTCATTTCAGAGTCTCAACCTGTGACGGGTCAAGTTGATTTGTCACATAATTGCTCATGATGCCGATCGCGGCATCCACCGTCGTATTCGGCTGGGTCACGAAGGCCCCGGTCGCCTCCTGCAGCCCGTGCGACCAGATCAGGTAGTTAGGGCTTGAGGGGCTAATAACGCCAACTGGCAGAACCTGCGCCGAGACGGCATTATAGGGAGGGGCGAAGTTGACAAATTCCGGCGCTTTGACGAACTCCTGCGCGGCAGGCACGAAACCGGCCCAATTCGCGGCAGTGATCTGGTTCTCCTGATTTTCCATGAGATCCACCAAATCCCAGGCCAACTTCGGATTTTTGCTCGCTGAGGACACAACAAAGTCCCAACCGCCGACCGTTGTGGCGGCATTAGGCGCCTGGCCATGGATGGTCGGAATCGGCACGACGCCCGCCACTTGCGCCGCGTTGGTCCAGCACGGCGAGCAGATGAGCTGCGTCCAATTCCCACCGTAGTAGTTGGAGCCGAAGACGATCGCGACTTTGCTCTGCTGGAGCAGGGTCAGAGGTATCGTCACCGCCGAGGGGGAGAAGAGGTCGCTGGCCTGAGCCCCCATATGCTCGCCATAGAGGGAATGGAAGAAGTCGAGGGTTTCGCGCAGGCCCGGGCTATCCACGACCCACTTGCCCGTCTTGTCATCATAGATCGTCGGCATGTCCGACCCCGCAAGCAGGTTGCCCGCACCTTGCAGAATTCCGTTGTCGCCGGAACTCGTGCCAGCATTGAGCCACACGGGGACCACACCGGGAATCTTCGCCTTGATGGCGCGCGCGGCAACCAGAATGTCGTTCCAGTTGTGCGGCACCCAAGGAACCGGAAGCCCGGCCTTCTTGAACATATCCATATTGTAGTAGAGCTGGGAATCGTTTTCACCCGTGTTCACGGCATAGACTTTGCCCTGATACACACCCTCGCCTTGAATGACCTTGGGAAACTGGGACCACCATGACGTGGATGGCAGGTAGCTGTCGAGCGGTGCAAGATAGCCCGAAGACGCGAACTCCCCGATCACCGGGGTCGCAATCTGCGCCACATCGGGCGCGGTGCGCGACGACCGATAGAGCAGGCTGAGTTTGTTGATGATGTCATCATAGCCACCGCCGATCGGAACCAGTTGAACGGTGACGCCGGGATGCGCGCTCTCGAACTGGCTTTTGACCCCGTACCACCACTTCTTGGTCAGATCTTCAGTGTCAAACACATAGGTTTCACCGTACGCAACGGAGATGACGGTGTTGTCGGCGGCCTGAGCCGGTCGGATGCCGGCATGCAAACCGAATGCCGCAAGCCCCGCAATGACGGTCGAAAATAAAAGCGGATTAGGGGACTTCATGATATGCTGCCTTTTCATTAGAGCGATGCAATCCAAAGCCATTCCACGCTGATCGGTCGATGAGTGATGTTCCAACGTCACTATCAAAAACATAGACAAAATCGGAATCAATCTCGATACCGACGTCCTCTCCCGGGTGCATCTGCAAGCGCCCTGGGGCGCGAGAGATGACCGTATTTGGCCCGCTGTTGAGGGTCAGAAACGTCTCGGCCCCCAATGATTCGACGAGATCGATGCGCGCGCGGAGCGCATTCGGAGCGGGGCCTGGGACCGCGGCAATGTCCGTCGGGCGGATGCCGACCGACACTGCTCGCGGGAGACTCATCTGCGTCAGCAGTCGGGACCATGACGGTAACATAATGTCCTGATCCAATACCGTGACGCAGAGCCGCGATCCCTCCCCCCGTAGCACCCCGGGAAGTATGTTCATGGGGGGAGAACCGATGAAAGTCGCGACGGTAAGATTGGTGGGGTTATTGAAGACGTCTTGAGGCGACCCGGCTTGCTGCAAACTCCCACGAGACATCACCGCAATTTTGTCGGCCATCGTCATCGCCTCAACCTGATCATGCGTGACATAGACCGTCGTGATGCCGAACTTCCTGTGGAGACGTACCAATTCGGCGCGCACCTGCCCCCGCAGCGCAGCGTCGAGATTCGAAAGTGGCTCATCCATGAGAAAAAGCTTAGGCCGGCGCAATAGCGCTCGACCGAGCGCCACACGCTGTCGTTGTCCGCCGGATAGCTGGCTGGGCCGGCGGTCTAGGAGCTTCTCCAAGCCCAAGACCTGGACAACGTCGGACAAGGCTTGTTGGGTTGCAGCCTTGTCCTCATGCCTTACGCGCGGGCCGAAAAGCAGGTTACGGTGGACCGTCATATGAGGATAAAGGGCGTAACTCTGAAAGACCATTCCGATGTCTCGATCACCGGGCGGAACATCGTTGACGATGCGGTCGTCCAGCTTGATCGTCCCCGAAGTCGGGCGCTCCAGCCCTGCGAGCATGCGCAATGACGTTGTCTTGCCGCAGCCAGAGGGACCCAGCAGGACCAGGAACTCCCCGTCATTGATGGAGAGGTTCAAGTCCTGCACGGCGATATGCGTGCCAAACGTCCGCCAGACCTTTTCTATTGTCACGGCCGCCATGCCGGTCCCGTACCTCCTATGGAGCGTTCCAAGTCAACCTAGTTCCGCTGTCTCTCATCCGTCAATAAGTTTCGCTGGTAGGCCCTCGCACGAAGACTCACTTCTTCGTCCAAGGTGGGCGCGAAGACCTACCCGTTCCGGTCTAACACATGGCCGGGCGAAACCCGGCCGATTTCGTTAGACGTCACGCTGCGCTACTGCATCGTTTCGACCTGATCTGCGCCGAGCTGATCAACGACTGTGTCACGCAAGATTTTCAGCGCCGCGTCGACAGAGGTCGTCGGGTCCTGCGCGATTTGCCCCGTCGCTTCCTCAATCCCACGAGCCCAGACGGCAAAACCCTCGTCCGACGGAAGCAGCTGATCATACGGCAGGAACGTCGCGAATTCACCATTGAACGGCGGCGCATAGTCGATGTAGTCGGACGCCTGCCCTACTTCAGTGTCGGGCGGCACGAAACCCGCCTTGTTTGCGAGAAAGATCATCGACTTCCTTTGCTGTAGCAGGTCGACGAGTGCCCAAGCCAGGTCGGGGTGGCTAGTCGTCGCCGACACCGCCATGTCCCAACCGCCCAGCGTGCCGCTCTGCCCCGGCGCTTGCCCTTGCGAGGTCGGCAATGCCGTCGCACCGGCGTCGGTGCTGGCGGTTGGCCAGTAGCGGTTCTTTTCCTTCCAGGCGCCTCCATACCAGTTTGAACCAAGCGCGATCGCCAGCTTCTGCTCGGCCATCAGGCCGACCGGCACAGCGACAGCCTTCGGCGAAAACACGTCGGAAAGCTGGCCACCCAGGCCATTGCTATAGACGTCCTTATAGAACTGCAGAACCTCGCGCAGGCCAGGGCTATCGACAACGTATTTCTTAGTCTTCGGATCATAAATGACAGGTGTCTTCGAGGCATAGATCAGCGCACCCGAACCTTGCAGCACGCCGGTCGGCCCGGCACTGGTCCCGGCCGCTATCCATAGCGGCGCCACGCCCGGAAGTTTTGCTTTGACGGCCTTGGCCGCCGCCAAGATGTCATCCCAGTTCTTGGGCGCCCAGGGAACCGCGACACCGGCCTGCTGCAACATCGTTTTGTTGTAGTAGATACCGCTATTGTTTTCACCGATGTCCACGGCGTAGACATCTCCGTCAATCTTCCCCTCGTCCTGAATGTTCTTCGGGAACCGGGACCAGAAGTCGCTTCCGTCAACGTATTTATTCAGTCCCAGCAGATAGCCGGAACTCTCGAACTCACCGACATAGGTCGTGGGTAGCTGAATGACATCCGGCGTCGTGGATGCCGACCGAAATTCCAGCGCGAGCGCATTCATCTCATCTGTATCGGCGCCGCCATGTGGCTCCAGCACGAGGGTGGCGCCCGGGTGAGCAGCCTCGAACTGTTTCTTTATATCGTTCCAATAGGTGACGGAATCGGCATCTTCGTCGAAGACATAGGATGATGAGTAGGCGACTCTGATGGTCTGCGCCGGGGCCGGTGCCACCCACCCGAGGAAGACAAACAGTGGCACTGCCGAGGCTAACGACCTTCGGATCGTTCGCGGTTGAAGCTTAATTCCCGTGAGCATCTCAGGCGTCTCCTTTTCTAGTTATTTGCACGTGTTCCGCATGTCACGGTTAGCGCCTTGCCTACTCATGCCGGCTAGGCAACTGCTGCTTCTCCGAGATGACGCTCGGCATGTTTGCCGATAGGCTGAACCCTGGGCCGCAACAGGCTGCGCTCCGTGCCCTTGTCGAAGAGATGGAGATGTTGCGTGTTCAGCCGAATCAGAACCTTGTCGCCGATGGCGATCGGGCTTCGCGGCGGCGCGCGAGCGACCAAGGTGGTATCAGGCGCGCACCGCATAGTGACGAGTAGTTCCGACCCGAGTGGCTCTACAACTTCCACGCAGGCCGCCACGCCCGCGCCTGAGCCATCAGGCTCGCACAGCACATCCTCCGGTCGAATGCCGACAAGAACGTCACGCGACGTCGCCAATGATTCCAGCGACTGGAACGCAGCCGGGTCCAGCGGCACCCGAAGACCCAGCACCTGCAACTCCGGTGGCATACCCTTTGGAATCCGCCCGGGCAGCACATTCATCTTCGGCAGGCCGACGAAGGTGGCGACAAATAGATCCGCCGGGTCGTCATAAATTTGCTGCGGGGTGCCGACCTGCGCCAAACACCCTTTCGACATCACCCCGATGCGTGTGGCCATCGTCATCGCTTCTGCCTGATCATGCGTCACGTAGAGGATCGTGGCGCCAAACCGGGTATGCAGGCGAATGAGTTCCGCCCGCATCTGCGCCCGCAGGGTCGCATCGAGGTTCGATAGCGGCTCGTCCATCAGAAACACCTGCGGACGTCGGAGAAGCGCCCGGCCAAGTGCCACGCGCTGCCGCTCACCACCCGAAAGCTGGGCGGGACGCTTGTCGAGAAGACTCTCAAGACCGAGAACTCCTGCCACCTCTTCGAGCTGAAGACGCGCCTGCTCCTTGGGTATTCGCCGCAACTCCATGCCGAAAGCGAGGTTGCCGCGCACCGTCTTGTGCGGAAATAGCGCGTAGTTCTGAAACACCATGGCGATGTCACGCGCCTTCGGCGGGAGCGCATTGACCGTGCGCTGGCCGATTACGATGCGTCCATAGGTCGGCCGCTCTAGCCCCGCCAGCATGCGCAGGCTCGTCGTTTTGCCGCAGCCAGATGGTCCGAGCAGGACGAGAAACTCCCCGTCGGCGATCTCGAGTGACAGGTCATGCACGACCACCCGGTCCTGGAATATCTTGTATATGTGCTCAAAACGGACTTCAGCCATTCGCATCCACCACAAGTAGCTTGCCGATATCCATCTGCGTTAGCCGCGCACACCACCCGCAAAGGCAAAACCGCCTTGGAAGATGTGCGAGATCAACAGATACAAAATGACCACCGGCGCCGAGAATAATAGAGAGAAGGCCGCGAGCTGCCCGAACTGGATCACGCCATGAGCACCAAGAAACTGATAAATGGCGACGGTGCCTGGTTGATCGTTCGGATCGGCATTAAGAACCAGAGGGACGACAAAGGCTCCCCATGCGCTGATGAAATTGTACACCGCCGTCACAACAAGACCGGGCATGATAAGTGGAAGAACCACAGAAACCAGCGTCCGCACGGTGCCGGCGCCTTCGATGCCGGCGGCTTCCTCCAATTCCTGCGGCACGGCGTCAATATAATTCTTCAACATCCAGATCGCGAAAGGGAGCGCCGTCGCGGCGAGAAAGAGCGACGTCGCCAACCTTGAATTCAACCAGTGAAGGGTCGCGAAGATCGCGTAAATCGGCACGAGCATCATCGTAACCGGTAGGCCGGACGCGAAAAGTATCAGAAGCATGACCGTGCGCTTCCCTGGCACATGGCGCCGAGAGAGCGGGTACGCGGCAAGCACGGAAAGGACAGTCGAGATCGCCGTGGCCAAGGCCGCAAGATAAAGGCTGTTCACTATGGGTTGCAGCCCCTGTGTGCTCAACACCGCGCGGAAGTTGTCGACAGTCAAGGCCGGCAGATGAATCCGCCAGCTTGCCCGACCGTCAACCGATGCCAGGACCAGCCAGAGAAGCGGCAGCGCGAACACCACAGCGGATAGAAACAGTGCCAGGTTCGCCGTAATCTCGGCATAGCGAACACGCGGATAGTCGACAACGATCAGCGGCCCGCTAAGTCCCAGAACCTGTGCCGCCTTAAGATCACGCGGTTTCATGTCGCGGGCCTGGAGTTGCGGACGAAAAGGAATGACAACAGGCTGCCCATGACGATCAGCACAAGCGAGACCATCGTCCCGTAGCCAAGCTGATAGTAACCAAACGCTTCTTGATAGATGTAGATTGGCAGCGTCATCGTCGAATTTCCCGGGCCGCCTTGCGTCAAGGTGTATATGAGCGTGAAGTCTGACAGATTCAGGATCGTCACCAGCAGGAGATTGGTGACGATCGTCGGCCATAGCAAAGGAAGCGTGATCGACCACAGCCGTCTGAAGCGCGAGGCACCTTCGACATCGGCGGCTTCAAGCACTTCGTTAGGCACATTGCGGAGCGCGGCCGAGAAAATCAGCATGGAAAACGCGGCACCCCGCCAAAAATTCGCAGCGGAGACGGTGGCCATCGGCGCGGAGAACAGAAAATTCTGATGCGGCGAGCCGAGAATGAAACCGAGAGTTCCTCCCGCCTGCGAGAAGGCGTACCAGATAAATGCTGCTGTCACCTCTGGAATTACCCATGCAGCGACAACGATAGCGCCAACCGAAAGCCGGATCGCCGGCAGCGACTGCCGCATGAGCAGAGCAAGCCCCAACCCGACCACAGTCTGCCCGATAAGGCCGGAGCCAACGACGAACAGCAGCGTCAGCTTTACCGACAGGAAGAATATAGGGTCGTGCGCGAGGCGGGTCGGGTTCGCGAGGCCGGTGAACCACCACCTTCGCGCATGAGGGCCAATCAGCTCAAGGTTCGTAAAACCAAGATAGAGGGCATATAATACTGGGCCCAGAAATAGAAAAAACAGAAGGCCGCCTGGCAACGACAGCAGGACCGCACTGCTTAACTCGAAGCGTTGTCGGTCCTGCCGCTCCCCCAACCCTGCTATGCTCTGAGTATTCATCACGATGTTCGCTTAATACTCTCTCGCCTGCCAGACAGATGACCATCCACGCACGACTGTTTTGTGTGATGCGCACAGCCGTCATCATTCCCGAACAAGCGGTTTGCGCCGGGTAGTGTGATAGCCGCGGAAGCCAATTGGAACGTGCCAATGACGGTATGTGCAGCATCCTTTCCGTGTCAAGCACTATAATTGTCCTGCGGAGATATGGTTCCGGATGGCGCCGCCGGCCGAGGTCACTCGGCGCGACCGCGCGGCAACATTTCGGTGCCGCACGGCTTGCCAAGCGTCGCCGTCTGGACTGATGTGGCCCGACTTCAAGCTCGTGGGGAAACCGGATCCATGAAGATCACGCGCGTACATAGCAGGGTTGTCGACCTTCCGTTGCCGGCGCCGTTTCATCCAGCCTGGGCACGCGGCCGAAACCAAACCAATATTCTCATGGTCCTTGTTTCGGTGGAGACGGATGCGGGGATCGTCGGCCATACCGCCGCGCATGCCGGGCTCGAAGCCGCCGTGGCAGTGGATCGCTTCGTCGCGCCCTATCTCCTCGGCCAGGACCCGACAGCCATAGAGCGACTGACCGCGATTTTACGCGATGCCGAAATTCTCGGGGCCCCGGTGTACTTCATGGAGATCGCGTTTTGGGATATCCTCGGTAAGCAGGCGCAGCTCCCGGCCCACAAGTTATGGGGTGGCGCACAAGACAGCGTCACAGCCTATTGCGCCACCGCGGAATTGCGGACACCCGAACAGCGCGTCGCCGATGTCCATCGCATGCTGGCGGAAGGCTACCGCGCGGTGAAACTCCGCTTCCACCACGACGATGTCCGAGACGACCTCAAGGTTGTCGAGGCGATCCGAAAAGCGGTCGGTGATCGGATTGAAATCATGATCGACGCGAACCAGGCCGGTATTGAGCCCGGCCTGACGGGGCATCGCCTATGGGGCTTCCAACGCTGCCTTGCCGTCGCTCGCGAGTTGGAGGCGCTTGGCGTTCTTTGGCTCGAGGAGCCGCTGCCTCGTCACGACTATGCGGGCCTCGCCCGTCTTCGCCAAAAGCTCGACCGGATCAAGATCGCGGGCGGAGAGGACAACCATGGTCTGCATGAGTTCAAGCTGCTGATCGACAAAGAATGCTTCGACATACTTCAGCCCGACGCACTTCTGTCGGAAGGGGTGTTTCAGCTCCGCAAGGTGGCCGCGATGGCGGAGGCCGCGCATCTGGAGATCGCGCCACACACCTGGGGCAATGGCATGGGCTTGCTTGCCAACCTGCATCTTGCGGCGTCCACGTCCAACTGCGCCTGGCTGGAATTTCCACACGACCCGCCGAGTGGCTTCACGGCGGCCAGCCGAGACCAGATGTTGCTCGAAAAGCTCGCGATCGACGACGATGGGCGCGTGGCGGTTCCCAACCGGCCCGGGATGGGGTTTTTGCTGGATGAAGAGCGGATTGCGTTCCATACCGTCGCTGAATTCGGCTAGCACTCTGTCCATGACAAGCGACATGCCTTCGGCGGAAGTTTGTTCTTGACACGCCGACGGCCAAAGCATTACGACAAAGCGGGAGTTGGAACGCTCCAACCACCCGACAAAGGTATGGTGGAATGTATAGCGGGCCGATAATCGACTGCGATGTTCACCATGCACGGGCGACGGATGAGGAGCTGCTGCCGTATCTTTCTCACGGCTGGCGGGATTTCATTGCCAATCGCGGGCCGGCCGGCTTCATGCCGCTGACGGTGCAAGATGGGCTACCCAATCCGCATGGCTTCATGCGGGCGGATACTTTCCCCGCTGACGGCTCCGCGCCCGGTTCGGACTTCGATACATTACGTCGGCAGGTTTTGGAACATGGCGACCTCCGACGCGCCATACTGACCTTCGGTGACGATAGCCACGTGGCCGGCCACCACAACCCCTATTTCGCGGCCGAACTGGCGCGCGCCCTCAATGACTGGTCAATCGACCGTTGGCTGAGCCGCGACCCGCGGCTTGCTTCATCCATCATGGTCGCATGCCAGTTACCCGAGCAGGCTGTCGCCGAGATCTACCGCCATGCCGACAATCCGCGCATGGTGCAGGTTATGCTTGTCGACAATCCGCACCGTTACCCCTTCGGCCATCCGATCTTCCATCCGATCTACGCGGCCGCGGAGGAAACCGGGCGGCCGATCGCTATCCATGGCGGCGCCGGCGGTTGGGCCAACCCAGCGAGCACCGGCGGCGGTAACGTCAATCTCTATTTCGAAGCGCATACGCTGTGGCCGCAAGTTGTGATGACTCACCTCGTTTCTTTCGTGAGCCACGGTGTGTTCGAGAAATACCCTCGTCTTCGCCTTCTGCTTATCGAAGCGGGCTCAGCCTGGCTGCCAAGCTTGTTATGGCGCTTTGATACGGAATACAAAGGTTTGCGGCGCGAGGTGCCCTGGCTTCGGCGGCTGCCGAGCGAATACGTCAAAGAACATGTCTGGTTGACCACCCAACCGCTCGAAATATCGCCGCAGCGGGAACAGGTGACGGAGCTGCTTGACTGGATGGGTGGCGCGGATCGCCTCTGCTACTCATCCGATTACCCGCATTGGGACGCTGACGAGACAAATTACATCGCGGCCCGTCTGCCACCCTCCTGGCATCGGCGTATCTTCTTCGAGAATGCACTGAACTTCTACGGCTGGCGGGAGGCTGATTTGGCGCCCCTCGGCGGCAAGGTTGCGACATGATCACCGATGTAGGCCAGGTCGATGACTTTGCCGAGGGCCGCATTTCGACCGTGACCGTAGGTCGCGCCGAAATCGGCATCGTCCGATGGTCGGGGAAGATCTATGCGGTGAGTGCATTATGCATCCACCAAGGCGCCCCGCTCTGTCAGGGTGTTCTCGCCGGTCGTATGACCGCGCTTCGGCCTGGTGACATGGCTCTCGACGATACGGCCCCGGTTATCGCATGTCCCTGGCACGGGTGGGAGTTTGACGTGAGAACCGGCGAGGCGATATGGGACCCTCGTTTGCGGGTGCGCGTCTATCCGGTTCGCATCGTTTCCGACCGCGTCCTGGTCGAAACAGGTCCCTCATCGAGGGCGGACCAGCACGTGTCGCCGAAAAACTGACTGGAGCCTCTGGAGGTTTTGCATGAGCACAGCTGCACCCCGCATCGTCCTCGCCAATGCGCCCGTCAGCTTCGGCGCGTTTGAAGTCACTGTCGGTATCGACCCTAACACGCCGGACCCGCTGGCCGTGCTCGATACGGTCGCGGATGCCGGCTATCGCGGCATCGACCTCGGCCCCGTCGGTTACTTCGGGGAAGGAGACATGCTTGCAAAACGGCTGGCGACGCGCGGCCTCGGCCTGTCCGGCGCCTATCTCGAACTGCCCTATAGTGAGCCCGATGCCCTGCGGGAGATGCAACCCGCGCTTGACGCCCTTCTCAACTCACTCGATGCGGTCAGGGACATAGGCAGCCTTCCACCGCGCCCGACGCTCGGTGATTTCAGCACGCTCGCCCGCCGCGCCCGCCCGGGCCAGGCGGCGACAGACCGCAGCCTGGGTCTCGACGATGCAGGCTTCGCGCGCTTCGTCACCGGCGTGGAGCGTACGGCCGATTACTGCCGCAACCGCGGCTATGAGCCGACTTTTCACAACGAAACCGGCACGTTCATCGAAGCGCCCTGGGAGATCGAGCGCATGCTCGAAAAAACAAGCGTGAACCTCTGCCTCGATACCGGGCACCTCATCATCGGCGGTGGCGATCCGGTATCCGCGCTTCGCGATTGGGGATCGCGCATCAACCATCTGCACCTGAAAGATGCGCGCCGCCAGGCGATAGAGGGGATCGTGCGAGATGCCGCGCCGGCCGAGGCGATCTGGGAGCGTGGTGCCTTCTGCGCGCTCGGCCAGGGTGACGTTCCGCTCGATGCGGTATTGGCACTTGTCGCGGAGAGTTTCTCGGGCTGGTTGGTGGTGGAACAAGACATCCTGCCGGATGCCGCCGGCATCGCAAAACCCGCGGCCGATCAGCGCGCCAACATGGCCTTTCTCCGCGAACGCGGATTCTGAGAGGCTCAGAATTCGCGTTCAGATGAGCCAGTTTTTAATGAAGTCGGGAAGCCAGCTTGGCACGGGTTTGATCTGCACCGATGCTTCGACCGACATTCCGGGCGAAAGAGCAACACTGGCTTCTTGCCCAGGCTCCAGCAGAATTTTGACCGGCACGCGCTGGACAACCTTGATGAAATTGCCCGTCGCGTTTTCGGGCGGGAGAAGAGCGAAATAGGAGCCAGTGCCGCGCTGGAAGCTATCAATATGGCCTTTGAAGGTGACACCGGGCACCGCATCGACATTGACGGCCACAGGCTGTCCCACATGCATACTGGCCAGCTGCGTCTCCTTGAAATTCGCGACGATATAAACCTCATCCGGGACCGCAGAAAACAGCCCCTGCCCGGCCTGGACATAGTTTCCGACCTGGACGGTACGGTTTGCCACGGTCCCAGAAATATCCGCATAAATCTTGGTGTATGACAGGTTCAAATCAGCCCGGGCGAGGACAGCCTGGGAGGCGGCCACCTGCGCATTGGCTTGCGCGACGCGGGTTTGCAGGACCTGAAGCTGTGAACGTGCGGCGCCCAATGATGCCTGATCTCTCATCAAAACTGCCTGCCGCTGACCAATGTTCGATTGCGCCTGCTGAAAATCCTCAACCGTTCCGGCTTCGTCCGTCGCAAGCTTCGCAAAGCGAAAGAGCTGTTGCTTCGCAAAGCTCAAGGTCGCCGCATCTCCCGTCAGCATGGCCGCATCGGCTGCGATGATCGAATTTTGCTCGTCGACCTCAGCCTTGGCGTTTTCGACCGCAGCCTGCGCGCCGGCAACATTAGCTTCCGCACTGGCAACGGCCACCGCGAAATCACGGGGATCAAGCTCCACGAGAAGCTGACCCTTTTTGAAGCTTGAGTTGTCAGTGACGTGCAGAGCGACAACGTAGGCGGAGACTTTCGGAACCACGCTGACGTTATCCGCCTGGACGTAGGCATCGTCGGTCTCAGCATAAAATATGGCAGGCACATAGAAATAAAAGGCGATGCCGAGAAGCACGATGAAGACGAGAACGATCCAAGCGGGTGGCGCGGGAATTGCTTTCCCAGCCGTCATTATGCCTTTGACGAGCGATGCAAGATTGCGGGTGATTCCCCGGCCGCGCGGCGTTAGCCCCAACGCTTGCGTATCCACGAAGGACGACTGACCCATTGCGGGATTTGAGGCAATCTGATCGTTTTTCATTTCTTTGCTACCGGCGACGGTGACATCATGGGTACGAGACAAAGAGCCAGAACCCCAATGCCAGCCATGAAAAGGAACGCATCGGCATAGGCGAGAGTTTGCGCTTGCTGACTGGCGGCCTTTGCAAGGAGCTTGAGCGCCATCGCTTCTGCGTCAACGCTTGAACGCCCCGCCCTGGAAATCGCGAGGTTTGACGCGACGGACAGCCAGGATTTGGCTGCGGGAGCAGATTGCCGAACGTGCTCCAGCAGCCTGGACGAATGGAGCGTTTCGCGCGCGGTGAGAAGGGCCGTGACGAGCGTGACACCCAGCGAAGCACCAAATTGCCGAAACGTCATGTAGATCGCAACGGCATCAAGCTGCCTTTCATTGGGCAGTTTTGAGACCGTGCCGCCGCCTAAAGCTGACAGCATCGGCGCCAGGCAAAGCGCGTAGAGAGCGAGAGGAATAGTGTAGAGAACAACGGGTGTGATGCTTGTCATGATGTAGGAAAACGTCAGCATCGAGAGTGTTAGCATTACAAAGGCGAAGGTGATGACCTTGCGCTGGCCGAACCGGCCTATTGAAGTCGTGACCAGTGGGCGGATCAACGCGGCTGTGAGCGAATAGGCGCACATCACTTCCCCGGTTTGGGTCGCGCTAAGCGGAGTTGGAAAAACATTCCGCAGAAACTCAGGCAGAGCGTAGATGCTTCCTGAGAGGATGATGCCCGCCAACAACCCCAAGCTGACGGCGGCTTGCAGGTTGCGATCTCGTAGAAGTCTGAGGTCCAGAAGTGGCGCGGCGTTGCGTGGGCTCAGCTCCCAGGCGACGAACATGGCGAACGAAAGAGCGGCAATCCAAAAGAGCAGTTGTATGTCCCTCGACCCCAGCCAGTCATCGACGTCGCCTCTGCTCAGGGCGATTTGGAGTGAAACGAGCGCCACGCCGAGGAGGAGGATTCCGTATGCGTCGATAGACCGCGCCCTGAGCTCGGGCGGCATCGGCAGGTCAGGATAGTGACGCGCAATGAGCGTCACGGCGAATGCCGCGAATGCCACGTTGGGAAGGAAGATAACCCGCCAGCCAACTGTATCAGTCGCATATCCACAAAACAGCAGCGCCGCCGAGGTCGCCAAATATAGCATCACGGAGATACGCATCAGCGAGGCGCTGCGCCTTGGCCCCGCCGTGAGCATATAGACGCTGGCGCGCCACCACATGATCAGGCCCGCGCCGGAGAAGCCCTGCAGGACCCGCCAAGCCAGTAACGTGGCAAAATCCTGCGCCATGGCGCATCCCACAGACGTCACCGCGAATGCGATGCTTGCGGCGATGATATAGCGGCGATACCCGAGATGAGCCGCCATCCAGATCGATATCGGCACATTGAACAGGAGCGCCGAGAGATAGACGGTCAAAATCCAGCTCGCTTGATCCTGACTAACACCCAGCGACCCGGCCATATCGGGGAGGATCAGGTTGACGCCGTCATAGGTGTAAAATTCCATCCAGGTCGCCAAGCCCAGCCCCAAAAGCAAACCTGGCGGGGGCTCAAACCCTGCGGGCGCCTTCGTCGTCGATGCCATAGAGCCCACCCCCGCCTCAATAACGAGCCGGCAGAATGGCGCTTATCCCCCGTGTCGGAAACGCTTGCGGGTGGATCCTATGTTTCCATTTAGTGGAAATATAAGCCTTGCCTAGCGGCTCGGCTTAGGTGTCTCCTAGCGAAATATCGCCGCAAAATTCCGCCCTGTAGTGGTTTATGGCGATCCGAGGACCATCATGGACGACGTCTCAGACTTGGGCCTGTTCCGGGCCATCGTCGACGCAGGCAGTATCTCGGCGGCGGCGCTGGCCCTTCAGTCTTCTCCACCCGCGATCAGCCGGCGCTTAGCGGCGCTTGAGGCGAAACTCGGCGTGAAGCTGGCGGAGCGCAGTTCTCGGCGATTTCGCCTGACAGACGAGGGCGTGCTGTTGTCGGAACGCGCTCGCTCCATCATCGAGGAGATTCGCGACCTTCATGCCGAGGTCGCGTCGCGCGGCGGTGCCGCGAGAGGTAAGCTGGTGGTTGGAGCCCCCACGGATCTCGGCCGGCGGCATATCGGCACTCTGTTGGCCAAATTCGTGGCCCTGCATCCGGGCCTGGAGGGACATCTGGTTCTATCCGATGCCGGCTTGGAGGTGGAGGCGGACGGACTGGACCTGGCCCTTCGGTTTGGGATGCCGAGCGACCCGGGAGCGATCGTCCGCAAACTGTCTTCGACCCCGCGCGTTCTCTGCGCGGCGCCATCCTATATCGCGAGGCACGGCATGCCGACGCAGCTGGATCAACTGACCTCACATGCTTGCCTACGCATCATTCGTCGCAACCAGGTTTTCGATCGGTGGTCCTTCACCAAGGCCGGGGACGCCGCACAGGAAGTCAAAGTGAGCGGCGCTCTCGCAAGCGGGGATGGCTCGGTCCTGAGGGAATGGGCGCTCTCCGGCGAGGGCATCGCGCTCGAAGCCTTCTGGGATGTGGCGGAGGATCTCGCCGAAGGGCGGTTGGTCGAGATCCTTCCGGACTATCGGGCACGAGCCCTTGATCTCTACGCGGTCCTCAAGCCCATGAACCCGACACCTCCCAAGATCCGGCTATTCGTGGATTTCTTGGCCCAGCATTTCACCGCGCCGGGATTCGGTATGTCAGCACCAAGGCTGCGGAACCAATGAGTGCTGCTGCCGCGACGATCGAGGGGGTCGTGAAACTGCCCGTCCGGTCGAAGATAAAGCCGGCGAAACTCGGCCCGAGGATCTGGCCGACGCCGAAGGCGCTCGTCATCAACCCGAGCACCGGCCGGGCATTGCCCCCGGCAAGCTCACGGCCCCGCATCAGGCCCATCGCGGTGAGGCCCATGAAGGTGCCACCGACGCAGAGGCTCGCCACAAAGACGCCCCCTGTCGTGGACCAGCCGACGCTCGCGACAACCCCCACGGCCTCGACGATTGCAGCCAGCGCGAAGGCGCCGGGGATCGTGACACGCTCGGCAAGCCAGTTCCACAACGCGACGGATGGCGCCGCCGCGATGCCGAAGACCAGCCAGACGAGGGGCTGCATTTCCCGCGTCACAGGGTTGGCGCGCACAATGGCGACCAGAAAGGTCGCAGTAATCACGTAGCCGAAGCCGAAGAGGCCATAGGCAATGATGAGGCTGAACAACGGCCGCCTCGGCATCGGCGCGAATGCCCCGGAATGGCCGGCCGGCGCCGCCGCCACGGCAGGAATCATCCTGGCCGCCGCGAGGGCACCGAAAGCCGACACCAACCCGCTCGCGAACCAAAGCTCGCGCCAGCCGTATCCGGCCGCGCTCAGCACTGAGACCAACACGGCTGATACCGCGATTCCAACCCCCACGCCCGCGAAGAACACGGCGCTGAAGCCGATGTGCCCCCGGCGCGCCATCAGGTCCAACAACAGGGCGGAGGCAAAGATCAGCACAAGGGCGCTGGCGACGCCCCCCAGGAAGCGCAAGGCGATGAAGGCCCACATGGCGCCGGCAAATCCCATCGCCGCCGTCGTCGCGGCACTTCCTCCCAGGCCGATGAGCAACCAGAAGCGCCGCGTCCCAGGCAACTCCGTGCCCGAAGCGAGAAGTGCGCCGACGAGGTATCCCGCGAAATTGGCCGAAGCGATGAGACCCGTGCTGAATTTCGAGAGACCGAGTTGGTCTGCCATGAGGGGAAGGATCGGCGTATAAATAAAGCGGCCGATGCCGATGCCGATGGCCAGCGCGATCAACCCGCCCAGCGCGGGTGTGAGCAACCCGCTCCGGGCCGTGGTGTCGAACCGCATCTCGCGCATAGGTCTCATCCTTCGCCTGAGCGAGTTCGTCGCCGCAGCCGCATTATGGCTCAGCTTACCCGGCAGGGGAATTATCGGCGCCCCGAGGGCACGCCTGACCGGGGCGGGACGGTTTCCTCAAAGCGGCCTGTTAAGGCTATCATGGAGGCGTGAGGCAGCAGGGAACACGCCGATGTCGCGAGAAATGATCGACCTGTCTTTCGGGCGCGGGCACCTTGCGGTGACGCCGCCGGAGGGCTGCATCCCGACCGTTATCCGGAAGAGCGCCCTGACCAAACTGGCCGACGGACGGGCCGCGATCCGCGCCGCGTTCGACACGCCCATCGGCAGCCCATCCCTCAGCGATCTGGCAAAGGGACGCCAAAGCGCTTGCATATTGATCTGCGACATCACGCGGCCGGTGCCGAACCACCTGTTTCTGCGACAGATGATCGAGACGATGGCCGCCCAAGGCATTCCGCTCTCCGCGATCACCGTCCTTGTGGCGACCGGGTTGCACCGCCCGAATGAGGGTGCGGAGCTTGAGGAATTGGTCGGCGACCCTTGGGTTCTCGACCATGTCCGGGTCGAGAATCATTTCGCGCGGGATGATGCGGCGCATATCGATCTCGGCACGACAGCCACGCGCGGCACGCCCATCGGCATCGATCGCCGTTTCGCCGAAGCCGATCTGCGGATCGCCACCGGCCTGGTGGAGCCGCATTTCATGGCCGGCTGGTCAGGCGGCCGGAAGGTGGTGGCACCTGGTATCGCGCATCACACAACAATCCGCACCTTCCATTCCGCGCGCTTCATGGAAGATCCGCTCGCGGTGCAATGCAACCTCATCGGCAACCCTCTGCACGAAGAGCAGCTGGAGATCATTCGCCGCCTTGGCGAAGTCTTCGCCCTGAACACGGTCATCGACGAGGACCGCGATCTCGTGCACGTCACCTTCGGCGAGATCATCGCGAGCCATCTGGCGGCGGTCGATTTCGTCGCGCATGCGACGCGCGTCCCGGTGCCGCGCCGGTTCAAAACCGTGGTGACCTCCTCCGCCGGTTATCCGCTCGACAAGACCTACTACCAGACCATCAAAGGCATGGTGACACCGCTGGATATCCTGGCGCCGGGGGGCACGCTGATCATGGCGTCGCAATGCTCCGAGGGGTTTGGATCGGCGGAGTTCCGTGACGCGCAGGCCCGTTTGGCGGAGCTGGGACCGCAGCGGTTTCTCGCGACGCTGACAGCGAAGACCCTCGCCGAAATCGATGAGTGGCAAACCGAGATGCAGTTGAAAGCCACCCGCCTCGGCTCTGTCGAACTCCATACGACGGGTTTGACCGAGGAGGAGCGGCGGATCACCTGCGTGACCATGGCACCCGATCTCGATGCCGCCATCCGTGCCAGCATCTCCCACCACGGCGACCCGCATGTCGCCTTCATTCCCGAAGGTCCCTATGTCGTCCCGATATACGCGCCGGCTGCTGAAGGCATCGCAGCTTGACCAAAACCGCGATCATGCTCGATGCCGTGGGCGGCGTCGCGGGCGACATGTTCGTGGCGGCAATGATCGACGCCCTGCCCATGCTCCGGGATCGCGTCCTGGCGGATGCCGCTGCTGTCTTGCCTGCGGGCGCAGGCGAGCCTCAGCTCGATGCCGGCATGAGCGGCGGTCTACGATGCCTACGCTTCGGGCTCACGCAAGGCGGTCATCACCATCATGCGTCACGCTTCGCGGATATGGTGACGCGCATCGAAACCGCGCGCCTTTCGGCCGGCACCGCTGTCCAGGCGATCGCCATTCTCAGGCACCTCGCGGAAGCGGAAGCCGCCATCCATGACGTGGCCTTGGAGAATGTGCATTTCCACGAGATCGGCGACTGGGATTCCCTGATGGACGTGGTGGCCGCCGGCAGCATCGCAGCATCGTTGCCGGGCGCCGATTGGGCGGTCTCCGACCTGCCGCGCGGCGGCGGGCTGGTGCGCACAGCCCACGGCCTTCTGCCGGTCCCTGCGCCCGCCACCGCAAGCTTGCTCACCGGCTTCTCCTGGCGGGATGACGGAATCGCCGGCGAGCGGGTCACGCCCACCGGCGCCGCCATCCTGCGCCATCTGGTCTCCGCCGCCACGGTCGCGGGGCGATTGCGGGCGAGCGGCACCGGCGCCGGCACGCGCGATCTGCCGGGGATGCCGAACATCCTCTGCGCCCGCGTGTTCGACATGGCGGAGCCGAGCCAGGCCGACGAAATCGCTGTCCTCAGCTTCGACATTGACGACATGACCGGGGAGGAGATCGGCATCGCGAGTGACCGGCTCCGCGCGCTGCCGGAGGTGCGGGATCTCGTTGTCAGCACAGCGTTCGGCAAGAAGGGACGCCCGGTTCAGGTCTTCCGGCTGCTGCTGCGGGCCGAGGATCACGCCACGGTGGCGGCGGCCTGCTTCGCCGAGACATCGACCATCGGCCTCCGCTGGCATATCGAGAAGCGCGACACCCTCCCGCGTCGGTTCGAGACGGTCGCCGGTATTCGGACCAAGGTCGTGGACCGGGGTGACACGGCAAGCCGCAAGGCCGAAAGCGACGATCTCGCTGCCGGCGCCAGCCTGGAAGCGCGGCGAGCCATCAAGCGCCGTGCCGAGGAAGGGTGATGCTGGATATCGTGCTCGACCGCTATCCGCGCCTCGCCATCGCCGTCAGCGGTGGTGTTGACAGCATGACGCTGGCTCATGCCGCCCACCGGCGCCTTCCTGACGTCCTAATGGTGCATGCGGCGTCCCCAGCGGTTCCCGCCCAGGCGACCGCCCGCGTGCGCGCCCATGCGGCCCGTGCCGGATGGCGCTTGCTCGTGACTGGTGCTGGCGAGTTCGACGATCCACGCTACCGCGCGAACCCGGTGGACCGATGCTATTTTTGCAAAACCAACCTCTACGCCCGCATCGCCGCCGTGACGGACATGCCCATCGCCTCCGGCGCCAATCTCGATGATCTGTCGGACTACCGGCCGGGCCTGACGGCGGCGGCCGAGCATGGCGTGGTGCATCCCTTCGTTGTCGCCGAGATGAAGAAAGACGCTGTGCGCGCCCTTGCCCGCGCCTGGGGGCTTGATGATCTCGCCGAACTGCCCGGGCAGCCATGCCTTTCAAGCCGCGTGGAAACGGGCATCGCGATCCGCGCGGAAGATCTCGGCTTCATCGACCGGATGGAGCGGCTGTTGGCACCCGCCTTGCCCGCCGGCACCGATCTGCGTTGCCGCATCACCCGCGCGGGCGTGGTGATCGAGGCGGGGCCTGGGGTGGATGAGGCGGCGGCGAGAGGGCTCTGCCTGGCGGAAGGCCGCGCCTTCCTGGGCGTGCGTCCGTATCGGCGCGGCTCCGCCTTCCTGCGTCCGCCGCCATGACCTTCGTTCTGGACTGGGAGCGGCTGGGCCGCACGGGGGTTGCTGAAGCCGTGCTCTGCGCCAGCAAGTCGCCGGACCAGATCGCGGCGATTCTCGACCGCGCGACGGCCGAGGGGCAGCGCCTGCTCTTGACCAGACTGAGCGCGGAGCAGTTCGCGGCGCTGCCGGGCCGCCAAAGGGCGACCGTGGATTTTGATCTCCTCTCCGCCACCGGCATTTTGGGTGCGGTGACGCCCGATACGAAGCCGATCGAGGGTGTGGTGATCGTCGCCGCCGGAACCTCCGATCTTGGCGTGGCGACCGAGGCCGCGCGGACCTTGAATTTTCATGGCTATGCGGCGCCGATGGTCATGGATGTCGGCGTCGCCGGGCTGTGGCGGTTGATGGCGCGGCTGGAGGAGCTGCGCGCCGCGCGCCTGCTCATCGTGGCGGCCGGCATGGAAGGCGCTTTGTTCAGCGTCCTGGCAGGGCTGGTCGAGGCACCGATCATCGCCCTACCCTCCTCCGTCGGCTATGGGGTGGCCGCCCATGGCCTGGCCGCACTGCATTCCGCCTTGGCGAGCTGCGCCCCCGGGGTCGTGGTCGTCAATGTCGATAACGGTTTCGGCGCGGCAGCGGCGGCGATCAAAATGTCGCGGATGATGATGCGCTAACTGACGCCTGCTCACTTATCGAGTGAGCCTCGTCCCTGATCCCTTTCTATTACGGTGGCGTTTTCTGCGTCCGCATGATCCGCCGCCCCCCCGGGGCGACTTCTTGACGCTGGCGGAATCGCGGGTTACAACTCATATTATCATAGGACAACCGGGCAACTGGTATTGCCTGGCCCCGCTAGCCTGGCTTTAGGTTTGCCTTAATCAAACATCTGAATAATCAGGATAATCAGGCCTTAAGTAATCCGGCCTCACAAGAGCCGATCAAAGAAGCGGAGAGGAACCTAATGAGAAAACTTAAATTGGGGCTGGGGCTAGCGGCGCTATCGCTCGCCGGTTTGGTTTCGGGCCATGCCCTGGCCGCGGACAAGGATTTGAAGATCGGCGTCGTTGCCGCGGAATCCGGCTCCTTCGTTTCCGCAGGCAATACCATCGTCGCCGCCGCCAATCTCGCCGCCGCGAAGATAAACGGCGAAGGCGGTATTCATGTCGGTAACGACACCTATAAGATCAAGCTCTACATTCGCGACAACCGCACCGACCCGAACGTGACGGTGGCGGCCGCGCAGGAACTTGTCAACGATATCGGTGTCAAGGCAATCTGGGGCACCGAGACTCATGACTTCTCGATTGCCATGGCCAAGATCACCGGCCCGGCGCAGGTCCTGCAATTTTCGGGTAATAGTTCGCTCGGCAGCGCGCTGAACGCTCAATCCGTCGCGCCGGACGGATGGCTTCACTACGCTTTCCAGACCGAACCGCAAGAATGGCAGCGCAGCGGCAGCACGGCGACGGGTGTGCTGCGGCTGCTGACGCCGATGATGGCGAAGCCGCCGACCAATTCGGTCGTGCTTGTCGGCAATGACGCGACTGGCAGCTACCTTTCCGTGCATTATGTGAAGGCGCTGGAGGCGTTGGGGCAGAAGGTCGAAGTCGTCAGATATCCGCCTGATACGACGGATTTCCTGCCCATCCTGACCCGCGTCAAGAGCCTGCACCCGGACATCGTCCATTTCTGGTACAACGGGGATGAGACGCTGACCGCGTTTCCGGTGGCCGAGCAGATTCACGTCGCCCCTGCCTATTTCCTCTTCGGCGTCGACCCTGGCATCTATGCATCGCGCCATCTGACGGCTTCCGTGCCGGTGGCGATAAGCTGCGTGCCGGAGTGCTGGGGTGGGCCGAAGCGGCCCGTGGTCGCCGATTATTTTAGCAAATATTTTGGCTCCGGCGCTTCACAGGGGCCGCAATCTTCGGTGTCTTTGCTTTATTACGACTATTTCTTCATGTATGCGCAAGCCTTGGAGGAAGTCGGATCGGTGGACAACCCGGACGCCGTCGTCAACGCCTTGCTCAAGATGAAGTATCAGGGCGTCGTGTCCCCCGTGCCCCTGGTCTTCAATGCCAATCACCAGGTCACCTTCGCGACGGAGGTTTGCGCCGTGAAGCCTAACACATCCGACGACTTCACTTGCACGACGAACCAGCCGCCGCCGGCACCCCCGCCGGGTGACACCGGGGGCTGATCAGGCAACAGCGCCAGGAGCTGATCTGGCGGCGGCGATGTGGCCGCCGCCGCCAGAATCGGAACTCGGAATCCGGGATGCGGTATGGACATTTTTCTTCAACAGCTGATCAACAGCCTTTCGGTCGCGAGCGTCACCATCCTGATCGGAATGGGAATCACGCTCATCTTCGGCCTCGCCGGCATCGTCAATTTCGCGCAAGGCGAATTCCTGATGGTCGGCGGCATGGTGACGTGGGCTCTGGTCTCATCCGGCGTGAATTTCTTTCTCGCGATGATCGCCGCCATGGTCGTGGTCGGTATCCTTGGCTACGTCGCTGAGCGGACGCTCTTTCGCTTCACGCTGGGCCGCCCCATGAACGGCTTCATCATGTCGATCGGGCTCAGCGTGATCCTGCAGAATGTCGTCATCAAACTCGTCAACGAAGTGCAGAAGAGCATCCCGGACCCTGTCACTGCCGTCTGGGATATAGGCGGCGTCTACATCATCGGCATGCGTGCCGTCGTGGTTGCTCTGACAGTCGTTGTTGTGGCCGTCACCTATTTCGGCATCTCCCGCAGCCGCTACGGTGTCGCACTCCGGGCGAGTGTCGCCGATCAGGATACGGCCGCGCTGATGGGCATTCCCGTTCGTCGCTATGTCACCGGCGTCTTCATCTACGGAAGCGTCCTGGCGGGTCTCGGTGGCGCACTGATGATCGCGCTCTTCCCGATCACGCCCTTTACGGGCAGCCTGATCGTCATTCGTGGTTTCGCGGTCTCGTTGATCGGGGGGCTCGGCAATGTCGGCGGGGCAGTCGTCGGCGGCCTCATCCTTGGGCTTGTTGATGCGCTCGCGGCCCAGTACGGGTTTCCGCAATGGACAGACGCCTACGCTCTGGTCGTCATGATCATCGTTCTCATCCTCCGCCCGCAGGGTCTGCTCGGCGGAACACTCGGCCCGCGCGCGACATGAGCGGAGATGACCGAAAGCCGGCCCAAATGGGTTCGCGGGGCCCCGATCGCATGGGTGGCGTGGCTCCATCGGCGATGACACGCCGGTCCCGCCCCGGCTGGGTAGAGCGACCGTCACGCGAGCATCTGGTGGTGGGTTGCGTCGTTCTGGCGCTGCTGATCGTCTTCCCCTTGCTCGATCCCGGCTACCGATACCTGTCGCTCGCCATCAGCACCGGTTTCACGGCCATCGCCCTCTATGGCTTGTCCCTTCAATTCGGGCAGGCTGGGATCATGTCCGTCGGGCATGCGGGTATCATGGGGATCGGCGGCTACACCGCCGCCATCCTCTCAAACCAACTGGGTTTCGGCTTTTGGGAGGCGCTGCCGTTTTCCATTCTGCTCTCGGCGATCGCGGCCGCTCTCGTCGGTCTTCCGGCGCTCAGAGTCGGTGGCCAGCACTACATCATCATCACCTTCTGCTTCTGCGCCCTGCTGGAGATTGCGCTGACCAATGGCGGAACCTTCACGGGCGCCGCGACAGGCCTCGATGTATGGCCGGTTACCGGTTTTTTCGGCATCAACTTCGCAAGGGGGCTCACCAACCTCTACTATCTCGTCATCGCGGCGCTGGTGCTGACAATTGTGGCCGTCTACGCACTCGTCCGATCGCCCTACGGCCGCACGCTCTGGTCCATCCGCGAGAATGAACCGCTTGCGCGCGCGGTCGGTATAAACACGAACCTCCGGAAGATCGGCGTCTTCGCGCTCAGCGGGGCATTCGCGGGGCTCGGCGGCATTCTGCAGGCCTACTACCTCCGACATATATCGCCCACGCTCTATGGCGCCTTCCCAAGCCTCTACCTGGCGCTGATGGTGATGCTCGGCGGTGCGCGTCCGCTCTATGGGCCGCTCATCGGCGCTGTCATCGTCACCTTTTTGCCCGAGATTGGCGGCCTCGACCCAATCGATTCCCGCATCGCCTACGGCGTCGGGCTTTTGCTTGTCATCCTCCTTCTGCCGAGCGGGGTAAGCGGCGGCATCCTCGGACTGTACCAGTCCCTTCTCGACAGACGCGGATCAGCGCGAGATAAGCCGCGATATGACGGCGTTGAGATGAAGGATTGACGCTGTGGCGGCACTCGTAATCAGCGGTTTGCGGAAGAAATTCGGGGGCGTGGTGGCGATCGACGGCGTCGACATCGCGATCGATGATGAGGGCATCACCGGCGTCATCGGGCCGAACGGTTCCGGTAAAACCACGCTCTTCAACGTTGTGACCGGCGTTCACAAGCCAACGGCGGGCCGCGTCATCTGGGATGGAGAAGACATCACCGGCCAGCCCGCGTATCGGATCGCGCGCCGCGGTCTTGTACGCACCTTCCAGCAGGCAATGTCCTATCCCGGCCTCAGTGTGCGCGATAACGTACGCATCGGCTACGAACATGGCCGCGATCTTCGCGGCGCCGATAAGCGCTGGACTAATCCAGAAGACATCCTGCGCTTCGTGGGGCTCGCGGGCCGGGAGGAAGAGATCGCGGGGTCGCTCTCTTTCGGCAATCTCCGGCGGCTTGGCATCGCGGTGGCGCTGGCAGCGGAACCGCTCATGCTGCTGCTGGATGAGCCTGCGGCGGGGCTCAGTGACAGCGAAGCAAGCGAGCTTCGCGACCTCATCCTGCGATTTCCGGGAATGGGTATCGGCGTATGCCTGATTGATCATGATATGGCATTGATGGGCGCCGTCTGCACGCGCTTCATCGTGCTCAATTTCGGCACCAAGATCGCCGAAGGGCCGCCGGAGGTGGTGCTCAAAGACCCGAAGGTTCTCGAAGTCTATCTCGGGGGCGATCTATGACGCTGTTACAACTCGCCCAAGTGGATACCGCCTATGGCTCTGTCATCGTCAATCGCGGTGTTTCCCTTGATGTGCGGCAAGGAGAGATCGTCACGATCCTTGGCCCTAACGGCGCCGGAAAGTCCACGCTGTTGCGCGCGATATCGGGTCTACTGAAGCCGCGCGCCGGCACGATCCGCTTTGCGGACAGGGACGTGACGGGCCTCGCGGCGGACCGCGCGGTTGGTCTCGGCATCGTGATGGTGCCCGAGGGACGGCGTGTCTTCGCGGACATGACCGTGCGCGAGAATCTGCGGCTCGGCGCCTACGGGCGGCGCGATCGTGAGAATGTCGAGAACGACGTCAAGCTCATGGAGTCGTATTTCGAGATTCTCGCCCAGAAGCGCAACGCCAAGGGCGGAGAGTTGAGCGGCGGCCAGCAGCAGATGTTGGCGATTGCGCGCGGCCTGATGGCCCGGCCCAAAATCCTGTTGCTGGATGAACCGTCGTTGGGGCTGTCACCCAAACTCGTGAAAGATGTGCGCGCCGTCATCATGGATGTGAAGAACACGTTCAACTCGGCAGTGCTCCTCGTTGAGCAGAATGCGGGACTTGCTCTGAGCGTCGCGGAGCGCGGCTACCTTCTGCACAACGGCCGTGTCGTCGCCACAGGCCCGATCGCCGAATTGCGGGACGACAGTCTGATGCGCGATCTCTATTTGGGTGACGCGCAGAAGAATGTCCCGACCGCCGCCCGAAAGCCCGGAGGAAGCTGAGCGGCATTCGGCATGCAGCTTCACGCGGCGGTCATTTGCGTAGCGTTGCGGCCGCTTGTCTCACAAGACTGCATTCGCTAAGACCCTCTGCGAGAAATGCAGAGTTCTTGATATCTTGTTGCTATAACGGATTGAGGAGTTGCCGAGGATGGAATCGCGTGAATTTGGGCGTACCGGGCGCGCCGTCAGCGAAGTTGGCTTTGGCTCATGGGCGATCGGCGCGAGCTGGGGCCAGGTTGATGACACCGCAGCCAAGGAGGCGCTGCACGCGGCGCTCGACGCTGGTGTGGATTTCTTAGACACCGCCGACGTCTATGGGGACGGTCATTCCGAACGGTTGATCGCGGGCGTGCTGAAGGAGCGTGGTGGCGACAAACCCTACATCGCGACGAAAGCCGGCCGCCGGCTGCCGAAGCAATCTGTCGAAGGCTACTCGCTGGAGAACTTCACCGGCTGGATAGACCGTAGCCTGCGCAATCTGGAAGTCGATACGCTCGATCTCGTACAATTGCACTGCCCGCCAACCGATCTCTACTATCACCCCGAGGTCTTCGAGTTGCTCGACAAGCTGAAGGCGCAGGGGAAAATTCGAGACTACGGCGTCAGCGTCGAGAGGGTCGAGGAAGCCTTGAAGGCGATCGAGTTTCCCGGCGTCGTCAGTGTTCAAATCATATTCAATATCTTCCGCCAGCGTCCGATCGAGCTTTTCTTCGAGGAAGCTCGGAAGCGGCAAGTCGCTATCATCGCGCGCGTTCCTCTCGCGAGCGGCCTGCTCTCGGGCAAGTTCCGCGCGGACACCAAGTTTGAAGAGACCGACCATCGTCTGTTCAACCGGAACGGCGAAGCTTTCGACATTGGCGAGACCTTCTCCGGCGTGCCTTACGAGGTTGGTTTGCAAGCCGTTGAGCGCGTGCGCCCGCTCGTGGGCGGCGACACGACCATGGCACGCTTCGCTTTGCGTTGGATTTTGATGTTCGACGCGGTGACGGTCGCCATTCCTGGGGCGCGCAATCCGGAACAGGCGCGGTCCAATGCCGAGGCTGCCGACCTGCCGCCGCTGTCGGACGCGGTGATGGCTGAGCTGCAAGCGATCTACGAGACGGATATCCGTCCTTACGTCCACGCGCGCTGGTAGGCGATCGTCTCAGCTCAGGCGGCGCTGACCTATCATCAGCGCCGCCTGAGCCTCAGGTGTTACTCCTCGGCGGCCAGCTTATCCGCCGTCTTCGTCTCAAAATCGCCAACGTCATGGCGCTCGTGCAACTGGCTCGACAGTTCGCCGGACGTGCGGTTGACCATACGACCTCGCGTGACGGCCGGGCGTTCAAGAAGCAAATCCGCCCAGCGCTGAACGTTTTTGTAATCCTGCACGCTGAGGAATTCGGCCGCGCCATATTGCCAGCCTTTGATGAGGCCACCGTACCAGGGAAAGATGGCGATATCGGCAATCGTATAGTTGTCACCCGCGATATATTTGGTCTCGCCAAGGCGGCGATCCAGAACGTCAAGCTGGCGCTTGGACTCCATCGCGAATTGATCGATTGCGTATTCGATCTTCGTGGGCGCATAGGCGTAGAAATGGCCGAAGCCGCCGCCGAGGTAAGGTGCGCTCCCCATCTGCCAGAACAGCCACGAGAGACATTCCGCACGGGCAGCAGCCTCGGTCGGCAGGAAGGCGCTGAACTTTTCCGCAAGGTAGAGCAGGATCGCGCCTGATTCGAAGACGCGGATCGGCGTCGGGCCGCTCCGATCATGAAGCGCCGGAATCTTGGAATTCGGATTGACCGAGACGAAGCCGCTGCCGAACTGATCGCCCTCCCCGATTTTGATCAGCCAGGCGTCGTATTCCGCGCCGCTGTGCCCGAGAGCCAGCAGCTCCTCCAGCATGATGGTGACCTTCACGCCGTTCGGCGTGCCGAGCGAATAGAGCTGCAGCGGATGACGCCCGACAGGCAGTTCCTTGTCATGCGTCGGCCCGGCAATCGGGCGGTTGATGTTCGCGAACCGCCCACCGCTGTCCTTATTCCAAGTCCAGATTTGGGGCGGCACATATTCGTCCGAATCGGTCATCATTTGGTCTCCGGGCATATGAATGAGGGCGGCTTCTAGCCGCCGGCGAATAGCGCGGTGGAAGGAGCGTGCTTCAACCTGCTATTGAAGAAAACCTTGAATTTGCTCAGCTCTCTGCCGTGACATGCAGCGCTCGCTGAGCATGAAGGCATCCCTGTGCATGGTCAAGAAACGCCCGAGGCTTGTCAATCGCGGCCTCACGAGCTCAACCCGCCTTTGCCCTCACCGGATTGCATCGGTTGAGGAGATCGCACATCATTCCCGCATAGCGAGGCGCAGGCGCGTGCCAGACAGCGTCGGAGGTAGCGGCGATGAGCGGTTCAGGCGACGATACGCTTCTTGGCTGGTGTGAGCAGGCTCCGCTCGCGGAGCTGATCGATGCCGCCGGATCGCTGCGCGATAACGGGCATGGCCGCAATATCTCCCATTCGCGCAAAGTATTCATCCCACTGACGCATCTCTGCCGGGATGTCTGCCATTACTGCACCTTCGCGCAGCGACCACGCGCGGGGCGGGCTGCCTTTCTGTCGCCGGATGAGGTGCTGGCCATTGCCCGCGCCGGGGCTGCGGCCGGCTGCACCGAAGCGCTCTTCACCCTCGGGGACAAGCCGGAGCTTCGCTATGCCGCCGCGCGGGACGCGCTGGCCACGCTCGGATACCAGACCACCATCGATTATCTACAGGCGATGTGCGCACTAGTGTTGCGCGAAACCGGGCTGTTGCCGCATGCCAACCCCGGCATCATGAACCGGCTCGAAATGGCCGGTCTGCGCGCCGTGTCGGCCAGCCAGGGCATCATGCTTGAATTGCTCAGCACACGTTTGTGCGAGCCGGGTGGTGTCCATTACGGCTCGCCCGACAAGCGGCCGGAAATACGCATCGAGACGCTGCGGCTGGCCGGCGAGCTGCGCGTGCCGTTTACCACCGGCATCCTGATCGGCATTGGAGAGACACGGGCCGAGCGGCTGGAGGCGCTGTTCGCCATCCGGGATCTTCATCGCCAATACGGGCATGTTCAGGAAGTCATCGTCCAGAACTTCCGCGCTAAACCCGGCACTAAGCGCGCGGAGGCCGCCGAGCCCGATCTCGATGATCTGCTATGGACGATCGCGGCAGCGCGCCTCATTCTCGGGGCTCATATGAACATCCAGGCCCCGCCCAACCTCTCACCCGGCGTCTATCCCCGGCTGATCGCGGCGGGCATCAACGACTGGGGCGGCGTTTCCCCCGTCACGCCTGATCACGTCAACCCCGAAGCTCCATGGCCGGAGATCACGGAACTTGCCGCGCGCTCAGCCGCCGCCGGCAAGTTGCTCGTGCATCGGCTGCCGATCTACCCCTCCTACGCGCAGGGTCTCGCCACATGGGCGGCACCGGAGATCGCCACACAGGTGCGCCGTCTGAGTGACGCCGGAGGCTTGGCGCGCGATGATGACTGGGCACCGGGGACAACCGTGCAGCCGCGCATGCCGGCTGTTCACGCCCATTCGGTTGATCCGGCAATCGACCATATTGTCGAGAACGCCATGGCGGGCGGTCGCCTGGCGGAGCCGGAGATCGTAAGGCTTTTCGCGGCGCGGGACGCGGACTACCAGCGTGTCATCGTCGCGGCCGACGAACTGCGCCAGGCCGTAAGCGGCGATACCGTCCGATACGCGGTCAACCGCAACATCAACTATACCAACATCTGTTATTACCGCTGCCAGTTCTGTGCCTTTTCCAAGGGCCGCACGCATGAGGCGTTGCGCGGCACGCCCTATGACCTGGCGATCGAGGAAATCGTGCGCCGCGCGGCCGAGGCATGGGAACGCGGCGCCACCGAAGTCTGTCTGCAAGGCGGTATTCATCCAGATTATACCGGAGAAACCTATCTCCGCATTTGCCGCGCCATCAAAACCGTCGTTCCGAACATCCATATCCATGCCTTCTCGCCCTTGGAGGTCAGACAGGGCGCGGCGACGCTCGGCCTGCCGATCGCCGCTTTTCTGGCGCGGCTGAAGGAGGCCGGCCTGGGGACTTTGCCCGGCACCGCCGCCGAGATCCTCGATGACGAGGTTCGCGCCGTGATTTGCGCGGACAAGCTGAACACGGCCGAATGGCTCGACGTTGCCAGGGCCGCGCATAGTCTCGGCCTGCGCACGACATCCACGATCATGTTTGGGCATGTCGAGACTTCCCTCTCTTGGGCGAGGCACCTGCTCGCGCTGCGGGATTTGCAGGCGGAGACAGGCGGCTTCACCGAGTTCGTGCCGCTGCCCTTCGTGCATATGGAGGCGCCGATGTATCTGCGGGGTGCAGCCCGGCGTGGGCCGACCTTTCGAGAAGCGGTGCTGATGCACGCCGTCGCGCGGCTGGTGCTGCATCCCCATATCACGAACATCCAGACCTCCTGGGTCAAGATGGGGCCTCGGGGGGCTACGGCCTGCCTCCGCGCCGGTGCGAACGATCTCGGGGGCACCTTGATGAACGAAAGCATCTCGCGCGCCGCAGGCACCGAGCATGGGCAGGAATTTCCGCCCGAGGCGATGGAGGATCTTATCCGGTCGCTGGGGCGCGTGCCGGAACAGCGCAATACCCTTTATGGCCCGGTATCCGCTGAGCGACGCGCGGCCTCGCTCGGTGCCGCCGCGCTCGCGCCCGTTGTCTTGACACCGCCACGCAAACTCGCCGCCGTTGAGTAGCTACAAGCGGCGACCCCGATCCACCTTCAGAAGACGATCGGCGATACCCGATTGCTCGAGAAAGGCGAGCGTCCCCGTGGGCAGGCGCGGTGACATCTTCAGAAAAGTGACGAGATCAGCGGGATGATCGATATCCATCCCGATCCCCGGCTGGCGGATAATGACAGGGTCGATCCCCCGCCCTCGCGCCGCATCCAGATGCGGAAGAAGCTGTCATCGCCGAAGCGCAGCGGAACGGCATCAGGCGGCGAACAGATGATGGTATTTGATCCGAGATCGTCATGGGCCGGCACGATGGTGAAGGCGGGCGCCGTTCGATGCGCCGCCAACGTGTTACTCACCTCGGCGGCCGATAGGCGCGGAATGTCGCCGGGCATCGTCATCATACCCGTCTGGCCCTCACGCGCGAGAAGCTGCGCGGCCGCCGTCACGGCACCCGTATGGCCTGTTTGCGCGCCCTCCGTGAGGATGCGCGCGCCGATGCGGCGGCCGAGCACGCTTGCATCAGGATCGACCGTAACAACAGCGATGCCGGCTAGCTGCGGCACGGAACTGAGGGCCGCGAGCACATCCTCCAGCATGATCACGGCGAGGGTGCGGCGCTCTTCGGGTGTCAGGCCGGATGCCAGTCGCTGCTTGGCACCCTCGAACTCCTTCACCGGCACGACAGCCCAGATGCCGCTCACGGCGCGGATGCCAGGTCATCGGCCGCATTGAGGACGACACGCGCCAATGCCTCCCGCTCCGCGAGACTCGTCATCAGCGTCGGCGCAAGCGTCACTCGGGGCGAGACGCTCGCCGCTTCATCCGCATCGCCGCTATCCATCACATAGCCGTCGAGCAGATCGCCATAGCGCGCGGCGACGGCCGTGGCACTCGGTGTCATTCCCAGCTCCGTCATGATCTTGGCCGTCGGGCCTTTGACCGCACGGCCGCCGATGATGGGGGAAACCGCGATGACCGGCGCCGCGCAGGCGGCAAGAGCTTGCCGCATGCCCGGCACCGCCAGGATCGGCTCGACACTGATGAAGGGGTTGGAGGGGCAGATGATCACCGCGCGCAGCTGCTCATCCGCCAAGGCCGCCAGAAGATCGGGATGGGGGCTCGCATCCTCCGCCCCCTCAAAGGCGAGTTCGCGTACGGCAGGGCGACATTGAAGACGCACGAAGTAATCCTGGAAATCGAGCCAGCCCTCATCGGTTCGCAACCGGGTGCGCACCGGGTCATCCGTCGCCGGCAGGATGCGGGGCGCAATGCCCAGCCTGCGACAGAAATCGGCTGTGACGGCCGACAGCGTCTCGCCACGCCGGAGCCGGTAGGTACGCTCGACATGAACGGCAAGATCACGATCGCCGAGGCGGAACCATTCCGGGCCGCCGAGCACGGCCAGGGTTTCCATGAACGACCACGTTTCGTCATGGCGGCCCCAGCCCAGCTTCTTGTTGTCGAGATCGGCGAGCGTATACATCAGCGTGTCGGTATCGGGCGAGATGTGCAGGCCGAGATGCTCGAAATCATCGCCAACGTTGGAGATGATGAGCAGATCATCGCTCGGCACAATCCGGCTGAGGCCGAGCGCGAGCTTTGCTCCGCCGATGCCACCAGATAGAGCAACCACACGCTTCCCGCTCATCGAAACAGATCCTCGCTGGAGGGGCGAACCAGGCTGGCCGCCGTTGTTTGCGGCGCCGACCAGCTCAGACCACGAAGCAAAACCGCCGGCCTTGCCTCATCCGCCTGGCCCATCAGCAATGAGGCGGCGGCGGCGATCTCATCCGCGAAGCCGATGACGGTCGCTTCCAGTTTCCGGCCGAACAAGTCCGGCCGACCACGCAGATCGAGCAACGCGGGAAGGCCGGCGGCCCCAATGGCAACACCCAACGTCCCTTGCCGCCAGGGCCGGCCGAAACTGTCATTGATGACGACAGCGATGTCGACACCCGTGAGCCCCGCGAGCCGGCGCCGCAGGCTCTCCGCGCTACGGTCCGGATTTTCCGGCAGCGGCAGCACGCGCTCAGCACCGTCCACGGGCGCCACGTTTGACTGATCTACCCCGGCATTCGCCATGATGAAGCCTAGCCTGTGCTCGACGATCAGCACGCCACGCCGGGCACGCACGACACGAACCGATTCCGACAGAATGACCTCGACAAGTCGCGGATCTTTGTCGACCTCCGCCGCAAGTGCGACAGCCCGTGCCGAGGGTTCGATCGCCGCCAGGTCAATGAAACGACCCTCGGCCTTGGAGACGATCTTTTGCGCGATGACAAGCACGTCGCGGGGGCGGGGCGAGATGCCGCTGCTGCCAAAAGCGGAGGCTATCAGCCCGGCCAGATCGTCGCCGCCCTTAATGAGGGGCAAGCCCGGCAATGGCACAATCTCCAGAGACGTCATGCGCCCGACTGTGAGTCGTCCGGCGCGGCAAAGCGGCGGCGGAGGCGCGGCAGAACATGCTCCGCATAGAGCCGAAGGAACCGCTCCTGATCGGGACCTGGCGCATGAAAGACGAGATGCCTGAAGCCGAGATCGACATAATAGCCGATGCGCTCGACATGTTCATCCGGATCGGTCGAGACGATCCAGCGCGTCGCCGCACGCTCAGCCGAAAGGCCCGCCGCAAGGCGTTCCATTTCTTCAGGGTTGTGGACGGATGTCTTCTCCTCCGGTGTCAAAGCAAGGACGGCCCAGTGGCGGGTGTCTTCCAAGGCGCGTTGTCCGTCGGTATCAAACGAGACCTTGACCTCCATCATCCGTGCATAGTCCGGCGCCCGCGCGCCTGCCTCACCGCGACCTTCCATGACTTTCGGCAATACCGTGTCGGTATAAAGCTCCCGCGCCTTGCCGCTGGTGCAGATCACACCGTCACCCATGCGGCCGGCATATTTCGCGATCAACGCACCGGCCGCCGCGACATAGACAGGAACGGGCACCGCCGGCCTGTCATAGATGGTGGCACTTTGGGTTCGGTAGTATTGGCCCTCGAATGTGACCTGCTCCTCGGTCCAGAGCCGGCGCATGAGCGTTACCGCCTCACGCAGACGTGCGAACCGTTCCTTGAAATCCGGCCACGTCATGCCGGTTGAGGGGACCTCATTCAGTGATTCCCCGGTGCCGATGCCAAGCACCACCCGATCGGGAAACATTACCGCCAACGTGGCGAATGCTTGCGCCACAACAGCCGGGTGATAGCGAAACGTCGGCGTCATCACGCTGGTGCCGATCGTGATCCGCGATGTCCGCGCCCCGAGCGCGCCGAGCCAGGCAAGCGAGAATGGCGCATGGCCGCCGTGATGTTTCCAGGGCTGGAAATGGTCGCTGACGAAAACCGAGTCAAAGCCCAACTGCTCCGCCAAGCAGCCGAGACCAAGCAATTCCGTTGGCCCGAATTGCTCCGCGGACGCTTTATATCCAAGCTTGAGCACGATCCGTCCTCCAGGCTCCCAGGCCTTTCGGCCCCACCGCAGGCAGACTAGCGCAAGCGGACGGTACGGCCGAAGCCGAATTCGCGAAACTCCGCAGCGGCCCCGTCACTGCCCTTGCAGAAACAAGCGTTGCGCAGTCAGCCCATGGCTTGCACGGCGGCAGGCTCGACCTCAAAAATAAGTCTCACTTCGTCGGGCCGCGCGTACGGGTATTTATCCTGCCCGAGGTACTTCTTCGTGAGGGAGTCGATATGCGCCGATGCCCCCTCCTCGATGACGCGCGCAACCCGGCCGCGAATCTGGATGTAGCGATAAGGGTTGTCAGGATCGAGTATGGAAAGCGCGACGGGCGCGCCCTCCTGCATGTTGCGCGATTTCACGCGCCCCTTCGCCGAGTTCACCCGTATCTTGCCGCCAAGGTAGTCGAACCATACCGGCGTTACTTGAGGTGTACCATTTGGCATTATTGTCGCGAGGTGAGCGAAGGCTTTTTTCTGTTGGAGCAGATCTAGATACGCCTCAGGAATTGCCGCCATGACCGCCCTTCTCCCTGGATGCTCGACTATATCACGCTCCGTCAGCGCTAAACTTTACGGATTGGTACAAGCATAGTCGCCGCCATCCGCGATTGCAACGAGAGGCCCCAACCGCCGCGCCGCCGTGTTGGCCGATCGGGCCCGGTCGGCTATAGTTCCTGGAAATTCGGAGAGGCTAGCAAAATGCCTGCAGCAAAACTCGCCCCGACCATGCCGGACTGGATGGTTCAACATGCCAACCGCTACATCGCGAGCGGCGGAACAGATGGCCACTTCCACAAGATGACGCTGCCTGACCGTGGCGAGATCACGGTGCCGGCACTGCTGCTGACGACGACCGGCCGAAAGTCGGGCGACAAGTTCCTATTTCCGTTGTTCTATGGCTCAGACGGCGACCGCTACTTCATCGTTGCGTCAAAGGGCGGCGCGCCGGAGCATCCGGGGTGGTACCGCAACATTCTCGCCGATGCTGATGTCGAAATACAAGTCGGCACCGAGCACATCAAGGCGCGGGCACGGACTGCAACAGGCGACGAACGCGCGCGGCTCTGGACAAAGGCTCTCGAATTCTGGCCACCCTATGCCGATTACCAGATCAAGACGGAACGCGAGATCCCAGTCGTCGTGCTCGACCCCGTGCGCTGAACGCGCAGCACGGGAGCCGCCAATCACGACGTCGATACATTAATTTAACGAACGGGAGCCGTCCGTCGTCTGAGATGACGAGCGGCTGCCGCCACTTCTGACGCCGCGGCGCCTCGTTCCAGGCGTGCGAAACAGGTTGCAGATTGCACCAAATTCGATAAAAATCTCGCGGAATTTGTCAACCATCGCCCGAATTCAGTCCCCAATCAGGATAAGCCTTATCCGGATGCTGACCTTGCAGAGCGCCGCCGCCGCTGCCAATGCCCAAGGCTGAGATGAACGGGACGAGCAAGCGGGTCGAACTCCTGCCTGCCAAGCGCCAGGCGATGATTCTGGAGCACCTGCGCGCGCGCGGGCCGACACCCATCGGGGAATTGGCAGCCGCCCTGGGTGGGTCGCAATCCACCGTCCGGCGCGACCTCGAACGCCTGATGCAACGCGGCTATCTTGAGCGGACCCACGGCGGCGCGGTGCTCGTGCCGCCGGCGCAAGCAACCTTCGAGCGCGAGCAGTCGATCAACGCCCAGATGCGGCGGGCCCAGAAGGTGGCGATCGGCAAGGCGGCGGCGGCCGTGCTGAGCCCGCGCGAGAGCGTCATCTTCGACGGCAGCACGACCGTGCTGGAGGCGGTGCGCGCCGCCACCTCCCGCGACATCCCGTTGACCGCGATCACCAATTCGCTCGACATCGCGCATGTCTGCGCGGACGTGCCGGATTGGCGGGTCATCATGCCGGGCGGCACGATCCGAACCGGCACCCGTTTCCTCGTCGGCGATCTTGGCGACGCCTTCTTCAAGACCATTCACGCCGACCTCTGTTTCGTCGGTGCCGTGGCGGTCACGCGCGGCATACTGACCGATGCGTCGCTGGAGGTGTCGGCCCTGAAACGGGCCATGATCCAGGCGGCCCGCCGCACGGTCCTCCTGGTTGATAGCTCGAAGTTCACCACCCCGGCCTTCTGCACCTTCGGGGACCTCGGGGACATCGCCGATATCATCACGGATGATGGCATTGATCCGGATGTGCTGGCGGAGTTGGGCCATCTGCGGGCCCGAATCACTGTGGTCCCGGCCGGCTGAGCGCCATTCTGGCGTATTTCGGATTGAAATGAGAGATTTTGAAGGATAAAGATAGAGGCAGCGACCGGCCAGGCGCAACAAGACGGCCCCGTGCTGACGGGTCCTATTCGTCCGACAGAGGGGAAGTAGCCGTGACCACTCGCATGGATACGAAGCTGGAGAGCATCCGCTCCGGCCGGTACAAGCGGTCCGATTTCATGATCGCCGATGCCAAGGACGCCGATATGGGGTCGGGCATCGCAGGGCTCGGCCTCGTCCGCAGCGCGGATGGCAGCAGCCAGCGCTACCGCAACCGGCAGGAATTCCTCGATAGCATCGTCGAGATCATCGACCAGGATATCGTCGATATCATGCTCGTCTCCGCGTCGAACCTCGATCAGCTGCACAAGCGCGGTGCGTTCCGGGGCAGCGCGGTCAAACCCGCGATCCGGGCGAATGACGCAACCGACTGCTGGGGCGGCATCCGGCACGGCAAATATACCGCGCACCCCTCCTACCCCTATGTGACCGCCAGTATTCCGCGCGTCATGTTCGGCACCAGCGAAGCGGTGAAAGGCGCGCCGGTCACGGGGACGGATCTCGGCCTCTACTCGCTGACATTCGTCAATGACCTCGCGATCGACGTAGCCGCGATGGATCGCTTTCGCGCATTCCGCGCGGAAGCCGCCCAATACGGCTTCACGTATTTTTTCGAGGTGTTCAACCCCAACGTCAAAACCGGCCTGAACCCGCAGCAGGTGGGCGAGTTCGTCAACAACTCCATTCTGCGCTGCCTGGCCGGCGTCAATGAAGCCGATCGGCCGCTGTTTCTGAAGATACCGTTCAACGGGCCGGCCGCGCTCGAAGAACTCGCTGGCTTCAATTCAACGCTGATCGTCGGCATCCTGGGCGGGGGTGCCGGCACGACGCGAGACACGTTCGAGCTTGTGCATCAAGGCGAGAAATACGGTGCGCGCATCGCTCTGTTCGGCCGGAAGATCAACCTCGCGGAGAAACCGACCGCGATGGTCGCGCTCATGCGTGAGGTCGCGAACGGCACAATCGCGCCGGATGACGCGGTGAAGGCCTATCATGACGCGCTGCGGAAAGCCGATATTCGCCCGCTGCGGTCGTTCGAGGATGACCGCCTCATCACGGAATCCGTTCTGATGCCGGCGGCGACGGCCAACGCTCGCTAGATACCGAGGTTAGGCCGCGCATCACGTTCCCGGCACGCCGCGCGGCCGCAGGCGGTTGCACAGCATGACGCAACTCGCCGCTGCCACCATGATCACCGCCATCGCCCGTGGCGTCGAATCGCTGAGTTCGCCCACCAGCATGCCGCTCACCGCCCCGAGTGTGAACTGAAAGGTCCCGGTGAGCGCGGAGGCAACGCCCGCATTGGCGTGATGGCGGGCCATCACCGCGACCGTGCCGTTCGGAAAAACGAAGCCGAGGCTGCCGAGCACGACGAACAGCCCGGCCAGAATGCCGGCCAGCCCGCCGATGCCGGCGAGCGCGATGAGCGCGAGGTAGATCGTGCCCGCGAACATCACCCGCACAGCCCCGGTCAGCGTTCTATCCAGCCCGTAGCGCGCCATGATGACACGTCCATTGAGCTGGCTGCCCATGATGAGGGCGAAGCCGTTCAGGCCGAAGATGCAGCCGTAGAGAACCGGGCTGACATGGAAGCCTGCCTCGAAGACTTGGGGCGAACCGCCGAGATAGGCGAAGAGCGTCGCGCTGGTGAAGCCGACGGTCAGCGCCGCCGGCAGAAAGCTGCGATCCCGCGCCACCATGACATACCGCCGCAGCACGCTAATGAGGCCGTGGCGCACGCGGCGCTCAGGTTCCAGCGTATCGGGCAGGAACAGCCAGACCATCGTCAGGTTGGCGATGCCGTAGCCGGCTTGGAACCAGAAGATGGAGCGCCATCCGGCCCATTGCAGAATGAAGCCGCCGAAGGCCGGGGCGAGAATGGGCGCTAGCCCCATCACCAGCATAAGCTGCGCCATCATGCGCGCGGCACTCTGGCCCGTCGCGAGGTCGCGGACGACGGCACGGGGAATGACGATGCTGGATGCGCCCCCAAGAGCCGCCATGAAGCGGAAGACGGAGAAAGAGGCGAGATCGGTCGAGAGCGCGCATCCGACGGTGGCGAGGGTGTAGAGAGACATGCCCGCCAACAGCGGCACCCTGCGGCCGGCGCGGTCGGCCAGCGGCCCGAAGATCAACTGCCCGATGGCGAGGCCGATGAAGAAGGCGGCGAGCGTCATCTGCGCGCCGCCGCGGATATCACCAAGCTCCCGCGCGATGGCCGGGAAAGCCGGCAGATACATGTCGATCGACAGGGACCCGACGGCGGTCATAAATCCGAGCAGCGTTGGCAGCCAGACAGGAAATTTCATTTTGCCTGTCTCGCACAGCCGCGCCCGCGCGGGTTTCCCGAAAACCCCGTATCTGCCTTGCCTGAGAAATGCGGGCGCCCGCGCGGCCGGAAGGCCGCCCAGGCACCCGTCAGCCGGCGACGATGTTACGGCGCGGTCAGGGCGCCGCCGGCAGCACCGATGCCGCCACCGACCAGCGCGCCCGTGCCGGCATTGCCGCCGGTCGCCGCACCCACGGCCGCGCCCGCGCCCGCGCCGAGCGCGCCACCTGTGAGCGCCCGGGTCAGCGGCGAACGCCCGCAGGCTGAGAGCGAGAGCGTCGCCGAAGCTAAGGCCAGGCCCAGCACTAGGGCGCGCATTGACATGAATCGCACGGGAGCCTCCCCAATTCGCGGCAAGGCTCGGAGTTCGCCCCCGCAGCCCCGCCCAAGGTGAATGAACTGGGAACGCATGTTGTGCGTGCCGAACGTTTCGCAAGATTGCAAACCGGCAACCAGGCCCTTGCGCGATTTGCAGGGCCGGCCACCGTGTCGCGCGATCCTGGCCGGAATTCCGCCGCAAAGCCGGCTTCCGACCGGCGCGGCGCGTTCAGGTCCTGCGCGTTCAGGCCCTGCGGCGCCGGTCGGCGTAGCGGCTGAGATAGCTCGGCACGATCAGCTCCACCGGTTTCGGGGTGATGCCGAGCGCCGCGAGGCCGGGCAAAGTGCCGCTCACCACGTTATCCTGGCCCAGCATCTCCAGCTGATCGGTGGTCAGGAGCTTGCCGGGCAGCCGCTCCAAAATCGTCGCCTGCATCCGGGCAATGCCGGGCGGCACAGCGACCAGCGGCCGGTGGCGCCCGGTCTCCCGCAGGATATAGGTCAGGATGTCACGGAAACTCCAGGTCTTCGGGCCGCCGAGTTCATAGACGCGCGGGGCTTCCGGCGGCAGGGCCAGCGCCGCGATGATCGCCTCGGCGACATCACCCACATAGACCGGCTGGAATCGGGTGGCGCCGGAGATGAGCGGCATCACCGGATAGAGCCGGGCCATCTCTCCGAAGCGGTTGAAGAACTGATCCTCGGCGCCGAAGACGATGGAGGGCCGCAAGATGACGGCATCGGGGAATCCGCCCGCGATAGCGGTTTCACCGGCCGCCTTGCTGCGGCCATAGCCACTGCGGCTGGTGCCGGAGGCGCCGATCGCCGAGACATGCACCAGGTGGCGCACGCCGGCGCGGGCGGATTCATCGGCTATAAGCCGGGGTCCCGTGCCCATGACCTTGGCGAATTCGCCGGCCCGCCGCTCCGCCAGGATACCGGCCAGATTGACGACGATCTCGGCGCCGTCGATGGCCCGGGCGATCGCGGCGGCATCCGTCACCGGCGCGTAGAGCGGCACAATCTGGCCGACGCCGCCGAGCGGCTTGATCAGCGCGCCGCGTTCCGGGTCGCGCCCGGCGATGCGGATAATATAGCCTTGCCGAACGAGGTGCGGCACGAGGTAGCGGCCGATGAACCCCGCTCCGCCGAAGACGGTCGCGACTTTCCGATTCTGGGTGAGCATGCTGGTGTCCATCCGTATCGCGTTGCCTCAGCACAGCATTACGGGTCGGCAGGGCAGCCCTCAAGAGCAAGCACGGCTACGGCGCGGAAGTGCCGCTCCCCGGAGTTGACGCAAGCCCGGGGGCGGTCTACATCCCGCGCCCACCGCAGCAGTGCCCAGATGGCGGAATTGGTAGACGCGCAGGTTTCAGGTACCTGTGGCCGCAAGGTCGTGGAAGTTCGAGTCTTCTTCTGGGCACCAAAAAGCGAATGATTTCACTTCATTAAATCATTCTTCGGTGCAACGCGGCGCGATAGGCTAGGCCCGCGTCTCCGTGACCAGCGCCTCTGAGCGCTGCCTGCGCTCATTCCAGCGCGGCGTCGCAAAAAAGCCTAGGACCGCGTTCCGCGCGGAAGGCGCTGACGAAGCCAAGCCTCACTGCGACCGTGCCTCGTGGGCGTCAGCGCCAGCAAGTCGGCGACGGGCTGAATGAACCATCTACGAATGACCGTGGGTACTCTAGCAAGCATGGTGGCTATCTCCTTGCGATCGGCGTTGTGCAGTGCAACATAGGCCCATCCCCAACGAATTTCAAGCGCTGAAGCGACGCATGTTCGCAATTACGGAAACCGCTTGGCGAGTGGTGGGCAATCGATGCGATGCAGGCGACAAAAAAGCACGCCGCGCCCCGGGGCCCATATCGCCTGGCTTGTGAAACAGATCACAGGTCTTGACCACTCGCCCGCAGTAATATTGCGGCACGACCAAAAATGACGGTCAATCCGCCAGAAGCACACCCTCTAAGCCACCTTTGACTCCATTGAAGAAGAGGACCGGAGCCATGGCTTTTGTCTTAATCCAGGTTGATGAGTTCCTTCAGTTCGAGGGCTGGAGCATAACCAACGAGGATGGGAGCGAAGACATTCAATTTGAAGGTCTCAACGGATTCTTTTCGGCACTTCGGATCAATAATGTCGAGTTGTTGCAGGGGAGTTCTTTTCTGTTCGACCCGCAGTTGATCTTTGCGGCATCCGCGGGGTCCACGCAGTTCAACGACCCGGGGCTCTTTCCCAACCCCGAACACTTCGCGACGATTCTCATCGACCCCTCCAAAAACCTCACCTTTACCGGGTCGGGAATGGCGCCGATGGTGCTCGTCCGCGACGTCTATGTGCTCGGCCATGAGACGCCCGAAGCGGGAGTGCCCGTTGGCCCCACCGTCGGCGCGCCGACGGTCTGGAGTTATTCGTCGACGACCGACACGGTCATCTTCGAGTCAACCGGACGTGTGCCGGTCCCGGTTCAGGAAGTCACCTCCACCCTCTGACATAGGAGTTCGGGCCATGGCCCATACATCTCCGCGGGTAAAACCGACCGAGAGCGACCTCGTTTTCCTCCGCTTCGCAGTGCCGCTGAAGATGACGAAAACGGTCCAATCCGAGGTGTTCGTCATGACTTGCGCTGATGGCGTCATCCGAATTCCAACGACCCTGTTGAAGGAACGGACCCACAATCAGTGCGTATTCGAGGCACGCCTGCCGCGGGACGTCGCCGCCGCCTTCAGAAGTGTCTATGGCGAGGTTTTCAGGCTGACGCGCTCGGCACGTTCACCAACGACAAAAACCACCTGACGCGGGCCGGATCGCCATCAGCCGTCCAACCCGAGTTCAATCCGCTTTTTCCTCGACAGCCCCTGCGCGATGATGAAATGCGATTGCCTGATGTAGTCGCGCAGGTCTTCGTCCGACAGCCCCGGCCGGCCGAAATGCTGAATCCACTTCAGGCCGCGCGACGCGAGATAGGGTGCGGGACGCAAGCCCGGCAGCGCCTTGAGAAGCTCGTATGACATCTCGCTGACCTTGAAGGTGAAGCTCGGCTCGGCAGTCTGGCTGCCGCCGATGGCGAATACCTTGCCGCCCACCTTCCAGACATGCGATCCGCCCCATTGCATCACGTAAGTCGTGGACGGCAGCGCCGCGCAGAATGTGTTGAAGTCCCTATATTTCATCTGGCAAGAATGACATATGCTGGCCGCACATCAAACAGAGTGCGCGCGCGTCGGCGCGGCCGGATCGGAAAAACCAGAAACGGGAGCGGGCTGATGCGTGAAAATGATATCCGAGACGCCCTCCATCGCCACTGGGCCGCGTCGGACGCCAATGATTTCGCGGCTGAGCACGACATCTACCAGGATGACGCGGTGCTCGAATACCCGCAATCGGGCGAGCGCCTCACGGGCCGGAAGAACATCCAATCCTCACGTGCCGCTCAGCCCAATGCGAAGCGTTTCACGGTCCGCCGCATTCTCGGCAGTGGCGACCTTTGGATCACGGAATTCGTCATCACCTATGATGGCCGCCCCACCTATTCGGTGAGCATCATGGAATTTCTGGGCGGCAAGGTCGCCCGCGAAACGCAATACTTCGGTGACCCGTTCGCACCCGGGCCTTCGCGTGCCCATTTGGTTGACCGCACTCCGGGGTCGTGAAGGCGCCACCAGATCAATTGCCCCGGGCGATGAAGCCGGGCACGCCGGTCTCCACCACCGTGTTGAGCCGGATCCGCGTGGTGATACCCTCCCGAATCTCATTCATGGCGTCCTCAGGCAAGGCGGATATCTCAAAACTCTCCTGAATGTGGCTGGGCGTGGCCGAGGTGGTGAGAAAGGCGGTGCCGCGCTGAACGGCCCAGGCGAGCGCGACTTGTACCGGCGTCTTCCCCAGGCGTTGCGCGATCCTCGTGATGACCGGGTCGTCCAGCAGCCCAGGATTCATGCCATGTCCCAAGGCTGCGAAAGCCAGAAGCACAATCCCGTTCTCACGGCAGAAGTCGAGCAACTCCCATTCAGGCAGGTACGGATGAGATTCGACCTGCACCACGGCAGGTTTGATCCGCGCCGCCTGGAAGACCTCGCGCACCGTCTCCAGCTTCACATCGGACAGGCCGATCGCGCCGCACTGGCCCTCATCGACAAGACTCTCAAGCGCGCGCCAGGTCTCGACCAATGTCACACCGGGGTCATAGATGACCTGCCCTTGCGCGTCCCTCGGGTCCTGCTCGTCGCCCGGTTGGAAGGCGAAGGGCGTATGGATGATATAGCAATCTATGTGGTCGACCCGCAGCCTTTGTCTGCTCGCATCGAAGGCTGGCTTGACCCGCTCCGGGTGATGATTGCTGTTCCACAGCTTCGTCGTGACGAACACCTCCTCCCGCCGCACCGTGCCTGCCTCGAATACCTCCTGCATGGCCTCGCCGACCGCCGCTTCGTTGCGGTACCGCTCCGCGCAATCGAAATGGCGAAATCCCGCTTCCAACGCCGCTTTGGTCGCCCGCCTTGTCGCAACAGGGTCGGGAATAAGCGTGCCGAACCCGACAGCCGGGATCGCACCGGAGCCGTGGGTGAGAGCAATCCTCCTATGACGAAGCGCATCGGGGTCTGTCATGACCGAATTCCCTTCTCTGGGGTCAATCGCGCGCGGCAGGCGGCGGCAAGTCCCCGTCTGCCTATCTTGCGCCGCTCATCGGTTGAGCGCCAGCGGGCCGCTGACGAACCGGTTGCCCGGAACATAGAAACGCAACAGGCTGTCGGCGGCATGGGTGATCCCGATGCGCGTGCTCCTCGCGATTTCACCGGCCGCCTGACCGTCCGACCCGAGCCAGAGCGGGCCTGCTCGGCACAGGTCAATTCCGTCCAACCGGCGATCTATCGTCAAAGCCGCGGCAAGACGGCCCGGGCCTCTCGCCAGGTCTCGCACCCGCGAGATGCCACGATGTCGTTCCATGATCGTGATCCCATGAAGAGGCTCGATCGCCCTGATCAACACACCGGCACCGATGCCAGACACCTCGCTTGAGACGTTGAGCATGAATGAAACGCCATAGGCGAGGTAGACATAGGCGTGTCCCCGTTCGAGAAAGAGCGCCCGATTGCGCGGCGTAATGCCGCGATAGGCATGGCCCGCGCGATCGCCGATGCTATAGGCTTCGGTCTCGACGATGCGGCCGCAGGCCACGCCGTCGGGCCATACTCGCACAAGCAGTTTCCCGATGAGAAAGCGAGCGAGTTCGGCGGTATCGACGGGCAGTTCCGCCCGGTCGAGTATCCGCGGAAGCCCCGCGGCCGCGCCCATTTTGTCGCCTTCGCTCAATCCACCGCCCGTGCAACTGCCATTCGTTCCAAAGCAGGAAGACTGCCTCACCAACCGCGCCAACTCCATACCTTCTGATCAATTCTACTCCTGCGTAAGGGAACCGGTGTTCCGAGTTCCGATCGCGGCGAGATGTCAGCTTGCCTTGCGTGCCCAAGCAATAACTATTGCAACTGTTGCGAATTGGCGCTTCAACTTGGGTGTGTCTGCGACCGTCCTTGACCGGGCAGGTGTCCCTGCCTTTGGATTATGGGAGACTAAGATGACGCGCCTTGTTGTGCTCGCGGCATTACTCTGCCTGGCAGCAGGATCGGCGGCCTCGGCCCAGACGATCAGCGGCGCCACCACCACCTCTCCCGGCGTGGGTGCCGCGTCAACTGTGGTGGCACCGCCGCCTCCGCCCGCTTACACCCCGCCGCAGATCGAGCATCTGCTGGGTGACTGGGGCGGCGTACGCACCAGCCTCGAAAACGAGGGCATCTATCTCTCGCTGGATGCCACGGCAGAGTTCGCGGGCAATCCGATCGGCGGCATCAAGCAGGGCGCGACGTCGGCGAACCAGGTGGCTTTCGGCGCGGATATCGATTGGCAACGTCTCGCCGGAATCTATGGTCTTTCGACGCATGTGATCTTCGTGAGCCGCTTCGGATACAGCGATAGCCTCCTGATCGGTGACAATGTCGCCCCCGTTCAGGAAATCTATGGCGCTAGCGGCAATGTCCTGGTGCATCTGGTCTCGGCCTATGCCGAGGAAGCGCTGTATGGCGGCAGGCTCGACCTTGCCCTCGGGCTGATGAACGTTGAAAATGATTTCGCCAGTTCACCCCTCTATTGCAACTACATGAACAATGACCTGTGCGGAGATCCGAAGGCTTTGCCGGGTGGTGATGTCGGGCACAGCGCCTTTCCGGATGGCGTATGGGCCGGCAGGGTTCGCCTCCGCCCGACGCCGGACACCTATGTCGAAACGGGCGCTTATGAGGTGAACCAGGGCCTCTACACCAATCAGTATTTCAGCACGGGTTTCCCGATCAACGAATCGCAGGTCAGCGGCGTCTACGTGCCCGTCGAAATGGCCTATGAGCCGTCCATCGGACCCGACCACCTGCTCGGTCATTACAAGATCGGTGCCGGCTATGACTCGACGCTCTATACGAGCTTCGACAGCGCCACGTCATCGTTGCCAGGCCAGCCCGCGCCGACCGAGAGCCACAAAACACAAGTCTGGGTGCTGGTCGATCAAATGCTGGTCCGGCAAGGCCCCGGCGATCAGGACGGCATCATCGCGCTCGCAGCATTCGCGCGCAACGACCCGAACGTCTCGACCTATGCCCAGCAATACTCCGTCGGTCTTCTCGATCGTGATTTCTGGCGGGCACGGCCGGAGGATGCGATCGGGTTGCTGTTCAACTACAATGCACAGAGTGGCCCGCTCGGAAAAGTCCAGTCAGAGGAGGAGGAGTTCGGGTTGCCCTTCAGCAACGGGGCGACGGGCGTCCAGACCCATGAGATGGTCTTTGAGGCGAATTACAACATCCATGTCTATCGTGGCCTCGATTTCAGGCCGGAGTTTGAATACGTGTTTCGGCCCAACGCGCAATCCAACATTCACGATGCGGCGGTCTTCGGCTTCAAGGCCAATGTCGAGTTTTGAACCCTCCGCACCGGCGCCGATCTTGTCGATCTCATCGCGCGTGATGACGCAATAAGATCACGCTATCCGCCCATGGTGAGCACCATGCGGAACCGCGCCTCATTGCGCATCATCTTGTCATAGGCGTCGGCCGCTCGCTCCAAAGGCATGGTCTCGATGGTTGGCCGCACACCGGAGAGCGCGCTGAAGGACAAGGTATCCTGTGAATCGATCGATGCACCGGAGGCGTGGCCGACGACGGTGCGGCTGCCGAGGATGAGGTCAACCGTGGATACCTCGATCGGGTCCGCCCCGACGCCGATGACGATGAGCTTGCCCCGCACCGCGAGGCCAGGGATGACCGCGCTCATGGCTTTTCCGCTGGTGACGGTGGCGAGTATCGTCTTCGCGCCGCCGAGCTTGGTCAACTCCGCCGCCACATCCTGGGTTTTGCTGTCGAGGTAGAGATGGGCCCCAAGCTGGCGGGCCAGCGGCTCCTTCTCCGCGCCGCGCGCAATGGCGACGGTATGGAAACCCATTTTGGCGGCGAACTGCACGCCAAGGTGGCCAAGCCCACCGATGCCCAGAATTGCCACGACATCACCGGCAAGCGCGCCGCTCTTGCGCAGAGCGTCGAAGGTGGTGACGCCGGCACAGAGCAGCGGCGCGGCATCGACCGCGGATAGCTCATCGGGGATGAGTGCCAGCGCATCAGCGGGGGCCAGCATGGCCTCGGCATAGCCGCCGTCGTAGGTGACGCCAGGGATACGGAGATTGCGGCAATCGACCAGATTGCCTCGGCGACAGGGCTCGCAACGGCCACAATGCCCGCCAAACCAGCCGACCCCGACGCGGGTTCCCACAGCCCAGCCGATGACACCGGCGCCGACCGCATCGACGACCCCCGCGATTTCGTGCCCGGGAACGATGGGATATTGGACCGAGGGGAAAAGCCCGTCCTTGGCGACGGAATCGCTATGGCAGACGCCGCAGGCTTGAACTTTGACCCGCACCTCGCCGGGGCCGGGCTCCGGCAGCGGGCGCTCCACCAATTCCAGCGGACCGCCTTTCTTCGCTACTTGTACGACGCGCATGGTGGCCATTGCCTGGCTCCTTATGTTTCCACCCTACTTGCATAGCCGAAAAGCATGATGGGGGCTGTTGGACCTTGGTGCCGCCAAGACTGTGGTGTCAACTGGTCAGGGCGCCCGCCGCCGCCATGGCCGGCGTTTCGGCCGCCGTTGACATGACGTATGTCGCCGGTCACGAACCTCGCCGATTGGGGATAGAGGAATGACCTGGACGATGTCGGCGGTCCCGGGCGATCGGCGGCGGCATCGGGCAAAAGCTGTCCCGGGAAGAGCCCCCGGAGACTTTGCGCAGGCAATCACAGATGTTAAAGATATGTAATGTTCAAGAGGAAGTGCCGCCGGTCGCTTCCACCGCTGCCGGGTAGAGGCCGTATTGGCGAAAGATCTCGATCTTCTCCGGATACGGCAGGAAAACGCGCTCCTTGCACTCCGGGCACCGGAATTTCGATACTGATCGAAACCAGCTCCCTTTTTTGATCATTGCATGATCACATACCGGGCAGTTGTATTTGAGAAGGGCGTTTTCCAGGCTCAGATCCAGCGTCACGTGCTTCCCCTCGCTACCCTCGGCCACCGCCCAGTCGTCTCTTTCTTACCAGTTCGGATCGGATCGAGATAGCCGTGAGTGGCACTGAATTGTAACGACAACTGTGATAGTGGCTATACGGTGCGGTCGATACCCGAACGAAAATACTCCTACCTCAAAGGTTCTAGGGCGTGATGAACGGCGGTCTGAAATCAGACAAAAGCGTTGGATCGGGATCGTGAGCCCGCCCGAACACATACCGTTTCAACGCCCGCGCGGGTCTCACGACAGCGTGATGGGGGCGTTGCCGCTGTCATCGCGATACCTTAGCCTGTGGTCGCCATGAATAAGCTTGACGGTGATGTGCCGGCGCCGCTGGTCCAGATCGGCTGCGTCGATACATCCCGCCGGTCGCCGCTGCAGGTCGAGCGTGACTTGTCTCTGCTCGATGATGACGAGCGGACAACCTTCGCGCAATTCGTCTTCGATGCTGACCGGCGGGATTATGCCGCGGCCCATGCCCTGCTGCGCCGGATGCTGCACGAGACGTTTCCTGAGGTCGCGGCCGAGGACTGGCGTTTCGTCCGCACGGCTGAGGGAAAGCCACAGCTCGCGCCCCCCGCCCCTCGTGTCAGCTTCAACCTCTCCCATACCCGTGGGATCGTGGCCTGCGCGGTGAGCCGGGGGGCTGAGGTCGGTATCGATGTGGAATGCGACGATCGACGCATGGAGGTCGAACCGCTGGCGCCGGAGGTCTGCTCTGCCCAGGAGCAGACCCAGCTTCATGCCCTGCCGCCCGAAATGCGCGGCAGCTTCTTCCTCGATCTATGGACGCTGAAGGAAGCCTATCTGAAGGCTTTGGGTGTCGGGATCACGTCCGGGCCGCTGAACCTGGTCTCATTCGATCTCAGCCGGCAAGGCGCGATCGTCACCGGGCTGACGCGGGAGCGCCCGCCCTGGCACTTCGCGCTGCTGCGCCCAACAGCCACGAGCCGGATCAGCCTCGCGGTCCGCTCCGAACGCTATCCAAGGATCGACGCGCGGCTGCTTATGCCCGGCGCCACCGCAGTCTTGCGGCCGGTCCTCATTTCCTACGGCTGAGAGGCTGCGAAGCGCCGCGCCTTGCCGAAAGCGTGGCCAAGCTCGTCAAACAGCGGATGGCGCGTCAACCATAGGCCGGCCAGCCAGCCCGTTGCGCCAAGAGCCGCGACGAGCGCGATCCGCGCCGCCGGATGCCCGCTCATCGGCAGCAGCAGGCTGAGCAGCGGGCCGGCCATGCTAAGCGCGGCCACGCCCGCGCTGCGGCACAGCGCAGCGGCGAGGTCTCGCCCGCGAAAATGAATATGCGCGCGCACCACCAGAACAGAGAGGGCGACATTGATAGGTATCGTCACGAAGCCACTGAGCGCGACCACGCGGATGCCGTGCGGTGCTGCCAAAGTGAGGATGATGAGTGAAACGGCTGTCTGGACGAAGGCAAGCGGCACCGTCCATCGGATGGCGCCGGCCGCCACCTGGATCGGATAGTTGAACGCGGTCGGGAAATTGAACATCAGCGCCACGGCGAAGATCTGCACCAGCGGGATCGCGTCATGCCATTGCGGTCCGAGAAGCAGAGACACAAGAGGCTGTGCCAGAACCGAAAGCAGGATGAGTACCGGCCATTGTATCGCCGTCGCGTGTTCCAGCGCCGAAAGATAGGCATATCGCAACGGCCGCCCGCGTCGCGCCTCACCGGAAAAAGCAGGCAAGGCGACGGAGCCGATGCCTGCCAGCACGACCCGCTCGGGGAATTGCGCCAGCATCAGGGAACGCTGGCACAGCCCGACGCTGCGTGAACCGAGAATCTTGCCGAGGATGAGGTAGGAAACCGACTCCGTTGCTTTGTAGAGCACGGCTGTCGCGCTGCCGTAACCGCCGAAGGCGAGCACGCTGCGCCAGGCGGCGAGAGAGGGACGATAGACGGAAAGATCGCGCCGCACGCAGATACCAAGCAGCGTCCAGACAGCCGCCGAGAGAACCGATGCCCAGGCGAGGCCCAGATAGCGCGCTCCCAGCAGCACGAAGACGACGGATGCGAGGCCGCTCACCAGGGTCGTCAGCACATCGAGAAAGGCCAAGGTGCCGAAAGCCATCTCCCGGCTGAGCAGCGCATAGATGGGGTGCGCGAAGGGCGCGATCGCGTAACTGAGGGCGACGATCCGGATATAGGCCCCCAAACCGGGCAGACCATAGAAGCGGGCGAAGGTGCCGGAGAGCAGCACCAGTACAAAGGCCATGCTCAGCGTCACAATGAGGCTGACGGTGAAGACGGTGCGGATCTTCTCCTGCGTCAGCTCCTTCTGCTGGACGATATAGGCGATGGAGCCAAGCTCGCGGATGGCCTCCGCCATGCCGAGCAGCGAGGCACCGAGCACGGAAATGCCGAATTCAGCCGGTGTCAGCAGCCGTGCGAGAATGACGCCCGCGACCAGGTTGACCGCCATGACGAGGTAACGGCCGCCGGAGGCAAAAAGCAGCGCGCGCCTCAGCCCTGGCATGGCGGCCACGGCGTGGCTTCGGGGTGGTCACGCCGCACGATCAAAGCTCATAGGAAAGCGAGGCATTCGGCAACGGCGCGACCGCAGGCTTGCGGCTGGATGGGCAGGGGGCGGAGATACCCGCGCTGATGCGGCCCGCCCATGCCGTGACGATCCGGAACAGCCGGTGCCGGTCCGCCTCGGCGGTGAAGACATGGTCGCATTGCGCGAAGTATTCGAGTTGCAGCCGGTCCGCGAATTGAATGGTCGGAAAGGCATCCAGTAGCTGCCGGCGATAATTGTGCTGGTGCGGGAAGCCCGAGGTGAAGATGGTGAGACAGTCGATGCCGAGATCGACCGTCCGCTGATAGGCGTTTTGCAGGAAGCTGCGAATGGCGGTGTCGTTGAGGTTCGGCCGGTGCGGTTCCCAATCGGCCGGCGGCGCGGTCCCCAGCCATTTGCGGATGGCGGTCAAAAGGCGGCCGCTATCGGCGGCGAGCGTCGCCCAGGAGCGCGGCCGCATCAGGTGGCGGGCAAAGTATCGCAGGTAGTAGCCGCGCGTGGGCGGAATGGAGGGGTCGAGCAGCACCAGGCCGCAGACCCGCGCGTCGGACATGCCATAGATCAGCGCATGGTCGGCGCCCGCGCAAAGCCCGACGACGATGACGCGCCGGACCCCCTGGGTTGCCGCCAGCCAGTCGACCGCCTCGCGGATATCGGCGACGACACCGTCGAACCAGGAGAGCGTGTCGGTCCGTCGCTCGCTGTCGCCGATGCCGGACAGATCGAAGCGGAGGACCTGGTGCCCGGCCTCGGCGAGAAGACGCGCGAGCGTCACATACATGCGATGATGGCCGACGCGGTGAATGATGCCGGAATTCAGGATGACGAAGGCGGGCCGCTCGCCGGGCTTGCAATCCGTGGCCTGGGTAAGAACCCCGAGCAGGCTCTGCCTGGTGCCGATCATGACCGGGTGGTCGCGGAGAGCAGGTGTCATTTCAGCCACTCGACGATGCGTTGCAGACTCTTGACCGGCACGGTGCCGGACAGCGGATGGCCGATCGGCCATTCGATCCAGGCCGGCTCATCGGCGATGGGCTCGACGGCGATCGGGCCGATCTCCGGCCGGGCGGAGGCCGCCGGCGCGTTGACCGAATTCGAGGTGACGACCAGGGTGCGGTGCGGCAAGGCGGGGATCAGGGCCGCGAGATCGATGTCACGCATCCCCGCCGCCATCCGCTCCGTCATCGGAAACCCCATGATTTCGTGGCCGCCGCCATGCGCGGCCGGCCGCGCGGCCGGCCGCGGGCGCCACCACCGGCCCTCGCTCCGCCCCGCGACGCGCAACTCGGCCAGATAGTCCTTGCCACAGACCACCGGGTCCCACAGCACCAGCCTGTCGACGGTCATGCCGGCGCGCGCGGTGGCCTCGGCCGCCAGCACCGCGCCCAGGCGCAGGCCGACCAAGGAGACGCTTTTCGTCTCCGCCGTGTCGCGCAACTCCTGGATCGCTGCTTGGATATCCGCCGTCCAGGCGGCGGGGTCGCCCTCTGTCGTTTCGCCGCCGGAATCGCCCGTCCCGTAATAGTCGAAGCGCATCACATGCAGGCCGGATGCGGCGAGCATCTTCGCCAGCTGACGCATCGCGCGATAGGCATGAACATATTCCGTCCCCCAGGGGTGGCAGAGCAGAACAGCGCGCTTCGCCCGGATGCGCTGCGGCGGATCGTAGATGGCAAAGAGCCGTCGTTGGTCGGTGCCGAAATAGAAGGGGGTCATGGCTCGTCTTTGCTCTCCGTCTCGGCCAGGGTCGCGGCCGCGGCGACGCCGCGCAGGCTGTGGAAGAACAGAGTTCGCGGCGGCAGGCGGATGCCGCGGCTTGCCTCAAGCGCGTAGACGACACGCAGCGCCAGCAGCGAGTTGCCTCCCAACTCGAAGAAATTATCCTCGGCGCCGACGCTCGGAACCTGCAGCAATTCCTGCCAGATGGCGGCAATCGTCTGCTCCATGCCGGGGGCCGGCGGCTCCTGCACCGCCCGCGCGCCGGCCGCCGATTTGATCGGATCGGGAAGCGCCCGGACATCGATCTTGCCGTTCGCGGTCAGCGGCAGCTTGTCGAGCGTGACGAAAAGCGCGGGCACCATGTAGTCGGGCAGCCGGCGCCGCAGATGCCGGCGCACGTCGCTGGCGGTGAGAGCCTGCGCCGGATGATAGACGAGATAGGCGACGAGCCGGGCATGGTCGCTGGCCGGGGCGAAGGCGGTGACGACGGCGCGCGCGATGGCCGGGTGGGCGAGCAACGCCGCTTCGATCTCGCCGAGTTCGATGCGAAATCCGCGCAGCTTCACCTGCCGGTCGAGGCGGCCGATGTAGTGGAGTTGGCCATCCGCATCCCAGCGCCCAAGATCGCCTGTGCGGTAGAGCCGCGCGCCCGGGGCGCTGCTGAAGCGGTCGGGCGGGAAACGCCCGGCGGTGAGTTCGGGCCGGCCATGGTAGCCCTGAGCCACGCCCGCCCCGCCAATGAGGATTTCGCCCGGAACGCCGATGGGCGCAGGCGCGCCGGAGGCATGGACGACATAGGCGGTGGTATTGGCGATGGGCCGGCCGATACTGACGGAGGCCGTTCCGCGCTCCACGCGGCCGGCCGTGGACCAGATGGTCGTCTCGGTCGGGCCGTAGAGATTCCACAGTTCATGGACATGGGCGAGCAGCCAATCGGCGAGGTCGCGCGGCAGGCTCTCCCCGCCGCACAGGGCGCGGAATCCAGGTGCGGGGCGCCAGCCGGCCTCGGCCAGCAGCCGCCATGTGGCCGGGGTCGCCTGAAGCATGGTGGCGCCGGAGGCGTCCAGCTGAAGCACCAGCGCCCCGCCATCCGTCGCCGTCTCCGCCGCCACCAGATCGATCCGCGCGCCCACGATGAGCGGCAGGTAGAGTTCGAGTGCCGCGATGTCGAAGGAGACGGTGGTGATGGCGGCAATGGCATCCTCAGCGGCGATGCCGGGCGCGCGGCGCATCGCGCCCAGAAAATTAGCGAGTGCCGCGTGGGAGACCGCGACACCATTGGGGATGCCGGTCGAACCCGAGGTGTAGATGACATAGGCGGTGTCTTCGGCTGCTGCCTCCGGCGGCAAATCCCCACCATCGAGCGCCGCAAGCGCCCTCTCCCGCGCCTCAAGGTCGATCACCGTGACATCGCTCGGCAGATCGAGTGCCGCCGCCGTATCGGCGGTCGCGATGAGCATGGCGAGGCCGCTATCGGTCACCATGAATCGCTGCCGCTCGGCGGGGAAGCGTGGATCGATCGGCACATAGGCGGCGCCCGATTTCTGCACCGCGAGCAGAGCCGCCACCATGTCGGTCGAACGGTCGAGACAGATGCCGACCAGCTTGCCCCGCCCGGCGCCCTCCGACCGCAGAAGGCGGGCGATCCTGTTGGCGCGCTGGTTGAGGGCGCCGTAGGTCAGGTGCTGGCCGGCGAAGGTGAGCGCCTGCCGGTCCGGATGGGCGGCGGCCTGCCGCTCCATCTGCACATGAGCCAGGGACGGGTCCAAACCGGCCTCGGTCGCGTTGAAGCTGGTGACGACCTGGGCGTGCTCGGCCTCGGTCAGCAGCGAAATTTCGCTCAGCCGACGCGCGGGGTCGCGAATCGCGGCCGCCAGAAAAGCCTGAAGATGGCGCGCGATGCGATCGATCGTCGCGGCATCGTAAAGATCCGCGCGATATTCCAAGGAGCCCTGTATCCGGCCCTCGACTTCCTTGGCGAACCAGGTGAGATCGAGCGCGGCGCCACCCCCGAAGATGAGCGGCGCCGCCTCATCCGAAGCATTGTGCAGGACGACCGAGACCTGAAACAGCGGCGGCCGGTCGAAGGAGCGCGGCGGACGGAGCCGATCGACCAGCATCTCGAACGGGATCTGGCGATGCTCCAGCGCATCGAGCAGCATGTCCCGCGCGCGGCCGAGAAGCTCAGCGAAACTCGGGTCGTCCTCAAGCCGCAAGCGGAGGACGAGGAGGTTGACGAAAGGCCCGACCATCCGCTCGAATTCCGGGCGCTCGCGCATACCCGTGGAGCTTCCGAGCACGATGTCGTCCTGGCCGGTGTGAACATGCAGCACGGCGGCGAAGGCGGCGAGCAGCGCCATATAGACGGTGACGCCCTCGCGCCGGATGAGCGTGCGCAATCCGCTCACCAGCTCCGTGCCGAGATGGAACTGGCGCGTCTCGCCGGCGACGCCCACGCCTGTCGGGTTGGTGCGGTCGGCGGGAAAGGTGCAAAGCAGCGGAACGCCGGCAAGCTGCCCCTCCCACCAGGCGAGTTCCTTCTCGACGACGGCGGGGCAGTGCGCGCGGCGCTGCCAGGCGGCGTAATCCGCGTATTGCAGGGAGAGCGGAGGGTGCGCCGTCTCCTGCCCCTCGATCCGCCGGCGCAAGAGCGTCAGCGACCATTCATCCATGACGATGTGATGGGCCGCGACCAGAATCACGAAGCGCCGGTCAGCGATCTGATAAAGCGTCCAGCGGGTCGGCGGCCGGCGCATAAGGTCGAAGGCCCGTTGCGTCTCGGCCGTGATATCCGCGCGGATGGCCGCCTGCTGTGCGGGCTCGCCCAAATCGCGCAGATCGCGAAGGCCGACAGGTACGGACTCGGCGGGCAGCGGGATGGCGCTGGCGCCGGTGCTGTCATCCTGAAAACGAACCCGGAGGATTTCGGTCTCTTGCAGCAAAGCGCGGATGAGCTGCTGCAAGCCAATGGCGCTGGTATCCGTCCCATGCTGCCAGGCCGTCACCATATTCGGTGTCGTATTCTCGGGGTCGAGGCGATGCAGAATCCACAGCCGCTCCTGGAAGGAGGAGAGCGGCAAGCCGCCGCCGCTGCGGGGAACAGGCACGAGTTCGGCCGACTCTCCTTCCTCCTCCTGCGCGAGCAGGTCGAGCAGCTGCGATTTCTGCGCCACGATCATCTGCCTGATCTGGTCGGTCAGTTCGCCGCGTTCGGCCGTGACCCGCAGCCGCCCGCCGGAGGCCGCGATGGTGAAGCCGAGCGAGCGAAGCTGCGCGATAAGCTGGATCGCGCTCAAATCAGAATCTCCTCCCGCCCGTCGGCGGTTTCGCTGACGGCGGCGGCCGCTTCCGCCGCGGCTTCGCCGATACGCGCGGCGAGCAGTTGCAGGGTCGGCGCGCGGAACACATCGCGTAACGCCAAGCGCACGCCAAACATGACGTTGATCCGTGCGAGAACGCGCGTCGCTAAAAGAGAATGACCCCCAAGCTCGAAGAAATCGTCGCGGCGGCCGATGGCGGAGACGCCGATCAGCTCCGACCAGATGGCGGCGAGGCGCCGTTCGGTATCCGTCTCGGGCGGCTCCGCGACGAGCATCGAGACTGCGGCGGTCCCCGCTCCCGCCGTTTCGGCGAGCACCGAAGGCGCCGGACGGAGTTCGCGGCGCGGCGGGGTCGGGCTGTCCAGGGGCTCGGCCGTCACGACAACCCGGCGCCGTCCGGAGGCGAGGATACGGGCGAAGGCATCAACGCCCTCCCCGGTTCCGATCGCCGAACGCAACAGCGCCTCGCGTTCTGCCCTCAGCACCTCGGGCACGACGAGATCCGCCGCCATGCCGACCTCCCGCCAGGCGCCCCAGTTGATGGCGCAAACCCGCTGCCAGCCGGCGGGAACGCGGGCGCTTTCGGCGAAAGCGTCGAGCGCGGCGTTGGCGGAAGCATAGGCGGCCGTCCCTGGGCTGCCGGCGACCGCGCTGATCGAACTCATCAGCGCGACGAAATCGAGCCTTTCGGCGCCGAGCAGGTCGACGAGAACGGCGAGGCCGGCCGCCTTCGGCGCCAGCACCGAGCGGATATCCTCCGCATCCTGCCGCACGGCGATATGGCCGCTGCCGGCAATGCCCGCGGCATGGATCACGCCGTCGATGCCGCCCCAACGCTGCTGCGCTTGTTCGATGGCGCGAGCCATGGCCCCGGCGTCGGCCGCGTCGGCTTCTGCGGTCAGAACCTCGCCGCCGGCCGCCTCGATCCTGCGGATCGCGGCAACGATGCCGGCCATACGGCTGTCGGCATCAGGGCCTTGGCCCAGGCTGTGCCACGCCGCCCGGGGCGGGACCGGCCGGCGCCCTGTCAGCAGCAGCCGCGCGCCCACGCGCTCGGCGAGCCATTCGGCCAAAGCGAGGCCGATGCCGCCCAAGCCCCCGGTGATCAGATAGACGCCGTCGCGCTTGAGCGGCAGTGAAGAGGCAGTCGGGGCATCGATGGCCTGGAACCGCCGCAGCCAGCGACGCCCGCGCCGCCAGGCGGAGAAAACGGCCGCATCCCCGGATGCCGCCTCGGCCAGCAGGGCGGCAGCGGTATCGGGCAGCGACATCGCCTCAAGGTCGAGATCGACGGCGCGGATGGCGATGCCCGGCACCTCGGTCGGCAGGACAAGGGGCGCGCCGAAAAGCTGCGCCGCCTCCGGCCGCGTCACGGGCTCATCCAGAACGCTCTGCGCCCCGGCGGTCGCCGCGATGACGCGGCCGGGGGCCGTCTCGTCCCAGCTATGCAGGCTGGCGGACAAAGCGACGAGCGCCGCGTAGCTGGCGGTCGGAACCGCCTCGATGCCGCCGGTCACGTCCCACAGCACGATGGCGCCCGAGAGGCGGCCGTGCCGCGCCTCGACCGCGCCGACCAGGGTTTCATAATCCTCGGCGGCACCAGGCCGCAGGCGGAAATCGGCGGGCGTTGCCTGCTCATAGGCGCTGCCCGGCCGGACCAGGATCGGCTGCGCGCCGGCGGCGCCGAGCGCGCGCATCACCGCATCGGACAAGGCGCCACCGTCGCCGAGGACAAGCCAGGCGCCGTCGAGGCTCGGGGCCGAACCGCCGCCGCTCTCATCCCGCGCCCAACTCGGCGCGAAAAGGCGCGGAGCGGAGGATCGCGCGGCGGGCTCGGCAGCGGCCGACGCCTGCCCCGGCGCATCAACGGCATGGCGCGTCCGCTCGAACGGATAGGTCGGCAGCGGGATGCGGCGTGGCGCATCGCCCTCATGCAGCGCTGGCCACGTCAGCGCGGCGCCGGAAAGCCAAAGGCGGCCGGCTGTCTCCAGCATCGCGCGTCGTTCGCTATCCGCGCGGCGGGGATCGGGCAAGGACGAGGCGATCAGCGGCGCGCGCGCCGCACCGAGGGTCGTGCGTGCGAGCCCCGCGAGGGTATCGCCCGGCCCGACCTCCAAAAGGACGGTCGCCGGATCGGCGCCAAGGGTGCGGAGCCCGGTCGCGAACCAGACCGCATGCCGCAGATGATCGGCATAATAGGCGGGCGAGACCGCTTGCTCCGCTGTGATCCAGGTGCCGGTGACGTTGGAGACATACGGGATCGTCGGCGGTGACAAGGCAACTGTCCGGAGCACCGCCGTGAACGGGGCGAGCGCGGGCTCCATCATCGCCGAGTGGAAGGCGTGCGAGGTCCGGAGCATGCGGCAGGTCACGCCGCGCGCTTCCAGCCGCCGCAGAAGGGCGGCGACCGCGTCGGCAGGCCCCGAAATCGTGCAGAGTTCAGGCGCGTTCTCCGCCGCGATCTCGACATCCTCGCCGAGTTCGGGCGCCAACTCCGCCATGGAGAGGAAGACGGCGGCCATCGCGCCCGCCGGCAGCGCCTGCATCAGCCGTCCGCGCGCGGCGACAACGGCCAGCGCATCCTCAAGCGACAGCACGCCCGCGAGATGGGCCGCGACATACTCGCCGATGCTGTGGCCCATCATCGCCTGCGGCTTGACACCCCAGCGCATCCAGAGCGTCGCCAGCGCATATTCCAAGCAGAACAAAGCCGGCTGGGTGAACCGGGTCTCATTGATCCTCTCATCACCCGGCTCGGCGAAGATGATGTCGCGGATATCGCAGCCGAGATGCGGCTCCAGCACGGTCGAGCAACGATCGATCGCGGCGCGAAACACGGGCTCGGCGCGATACAGCGCGGCCCCCATGCCGGCGCGCTGGCTGCCCTGGCCGCTGAACAGGAAGGCGATCGGGCGCGCCCGCCCTTCATGCTGAGCGGTCAACACCGGCGCCAGCGGCGCGCGGCGAAGCGCCTCGACTGCCTCGTCCCTGCCCGCGACCGCGAGGATGCGGCGATGCGCGAAAGCCTTTCGCCCCATCTGCAACGTCCAGGCGGTATCGTGCAACGCGGCATCCGGGTGGTGTTCGAGATGGGTCGCGAGATCGGCGGTCGCCCGGTCAAGGGCGGCCGGCGTCTTGGCCGAAAGCACCAGCAACTGCTCGGGCCGCGCGGCGGCGGCCGGCACCGTTTCGGGCGCCTCCTCCAGAACGACATGCGCGTTGGTGCCGCCGATGCCGAACGAGCTGACACCGGCGCGGCGCGGCGCCTCACCGGCTGGCCAATCGGCCGCCTCGGCGCTCGCCACGAAGGGGCTGCGCGCGAGATCGAGTTGCGGATTGGGCGCCCGGAAATTGGCAAGCGGCGGAAATTCGCGATGCTTGAGGGCGAGCACGGTCTTGATCAGCCCGGCGACACCCGCCGCCGCGTCCAGATGGCCGAGATTGGCCTTGAGCGAGCCGAGGCGGCAAAAGCCGGTATCGGCCGTCGACTGGCGGAAGACGCGCGTGAGCGCCGCGATCTCGATCGGGTCGCCAAGCGGCGTCGCGGTGCCGTGCGCCTCGACGTAGGCGATGCTGCGCGCATCGATACCCGCCCTCGCTTGGGCAGCGGCGATGGCCTCGGCCTGCCCGTCGATGCTGGGCGCGGTGTAGCCCGCCTTGCCCGCGCCATCATTGTTGATCGCGGCGCCGCGAATCACCGCGTGGATCGTGTCCCCGTCCGCGATCGCATCCGCGAGACGCTTGAGCACGACGATGCCCGCCCCCGCGCCAGCCCGCGTCCCGGCTGCCGCCGCATCGAACGGGCGGCAATGCCCGTCGGGCGAGAAGATCATGCCGTCCTGGTAGAGGTAGCCCGCGCGCTGCGGAAAGCCGACCGACACGCCGCCCGCCAAGGCGATGTCGCACTCGCCCATCGCGAGCGCGCGGCACGCCACCTCCACCGCGACCAGCGAGGTGGAGCAGGCCGTCTGCACAGTCATGCTCGGGCCTTGCAGGTCGAGCTTGTAGGAGACGCGGGTGCAGAGGAAATCCTTGTCGTTCCCGAGCATGAGCTGATAGCCGCCGGCCGCGTCGACCAGCGCGCGGTCCCGCAGCACTTGCGCAAGCAGATAGGTGTTCATGCTGGCGCCGGCATAGACGCCGACTGTCCGCGCCGTATCGCCGGGCGCGTAGCCCGCATGCTCCAGCGCCTCCCAGGCGCATTCGAGGAAGATCCGGTGCTGCGGATCGACGATCTGCGCCTCGCGCGGCGTCAGACCGAAGAACTTGGCGTCGAAATGTTCGGCCCCTTCCAGGACCGTGCCTCGGCCGACGAACATCGGGTCCGATCGCTGAGCCGCCGGCACGCCCTCGGCATCCAGCTCGGCATCGCTGAACGTTTCCAGGGATTCGACGCCGCGCCGCAGATTGTCGCCAGAACGCATCGAGGGTCTTGGCGCCGGGAAAGCGCCCGGCGAAGCCGATGATGGCCACCGCATGCGGTGGAAATGAGTCCTCAGACATAGGCTTGCCTCTCCGCGCGGGACCGGGCGCCCGGCGCCGCGCCCTCATTCCGTGGCGCCGCGCAAAGCCGAAGGGCCTGCGCCGCCACTGTCGTGTGTTGAAAGAGTTCGACCAGCATCAGTTCGTCGGTGTCGAATGCCATCCTGAGATCGCCATGCAGCTTGACGAGCAACATGGAGTGGCCGCCGAGATCGAAGAAGTTGTCGTAAAGGCCTACGCGGTCGAGCTGAAGCACGTCGCACCAGATGGCGGCGACCCGCCGCTCCTCCGCCGACATGACGGGTTGTGGCCGCGCCTCGTCCGCCACGACCACGACGCTGGCGGGCGCCGGCAGGGCGCGGCGGTCGATCTTGCCGTTCGGTGTCAGCGGCAGCGACGGCAGCACCACGAGCCGATTCGGCACCATGTATTCCGGCAGATGCGCGCGCAGGGCCGCGCGCGCGGCGTCAGCGTCGAAGCGCGCGCCGGGGGCGGGGACGACGTAGCCGACCAGTCGCTTCTCCCCGGGCCGATCCTCCCGCACCGTGACGACGCTCTCGCGCACATCGGGCCGCGAGGCGAGCGCCGCCTCGATCTCGCCGAGTTCGATCCGATAGCCGCGGATCTTCACTTGCTGATCGCGGCGGCCGAGATACTCGATCTCGCCATCCGGGCAGAACCGCGCATCGTCGCCGGTGCGATAGACACGGTCGGCGGTGCCGTCGGGCAGCGTAATGCTGACGAAACTCTCCGCCGTCAGCTCGGGCCGCTTCCAGTAGCCACGCGCCACGCCCTCACCGCCGATGCAAAGCTCGCCGACGACGCCGATGGGCAGCGGCGCGCCGGTTTGGTCGAGCACGTAGACCCGCGTATTGGCGATGGGACGGCCGATGCGAATCGGCGCGGCCGGGTCGGTGATACGGGCGGCGGTGGACCAGATGGTCGTCTCGGTCGGACCGTACATGTTCCCGACCGCGCTCGTGCGGCGCAGCAACGCGCCGGCAAGATCGCGCGGCATCGCCTCCCCGCCGCAAAGTGCGTTGAGGTCGCGCTTGCCCGGCCAGCCCGCATCCAGCAGCAGGCGCCAACTCGCCGGCGTCGCCTGCAACATCTTCACATCGTGCCGCTCGACCAGCCGCGCGAGCGCCTCGCCATCCAGCACCTCACCGCGAGACGCGATGACGAGGCGGCCGCCAAGGCTGAGCGGCAGCCAAATCTCCAGCCCTGCGATGTCGAAGGACACCGTCGTCACGGCCAGCAGCGCATCCCCGGCGGCGAGGCCGGGTTCGCGGCGCATCGCCTCCAACAGGCTGACGAGGTTGCGATGCTCGACCTGCACGCCCTTGGGCTTGCCGGTGGAGCCTGAGGTGTAGATCACATAGGCCACGTCCTCGGGCCGGACGGTGACATCGGGCGGTGTCCCGGGCTGCGCCGCCATCTCGCCGTCCAAACGGTCGAGCGGCACCACCCGCGCGCCGCTCCCATCAAAGAGATGCGCGAAATGGCCGAGCGTCACGACGCAGGAAACCTCGGCATCACCGATGATGTCGCGCAGACGCTCGCCCGGATGATGGGGGTCGAGCGGCACATAGGCCGCGCCCGCCTTCAACACGGCGGCCAGCGCCACCGGCAGTTCCTCTGTCCGTTCGAGGCAGACCGCGACCCGCGCGCCCGGACCGACGCCACGGCCGACCAGCAGATGCGCGAGCCGGTTCGCGGCCTCGTCCAGCGCGCGGTAGGAGAGTGCGGTATCCCCCGCGATGACAGCAGGTGCATCCGGCATTCGCGCGGCCACCGTCTCCAGAAGGTGGTGGGCCGTGCGGCTGCGGTCATGGTCGGCGGCGGTCTCATTCCACCGCGCCAGCAGCGCTTGCTCCGCCTGCGGCATCGCGAGCGGCAGATCATCGATGCGCGTCGCGGGCGCGGCCGTGACGGCGGCGATGATGCCCTCGAAATGCGCATGCAGGCGATCGATCGTGGCCGCGTCGAAAAGGTCGGAAGCGTATTCGTAGGCGACCTTGAACCCGCCGGAGTCCGCCGCATTGTCATTGACCACCAGATCGACCGAGAGATCGAACCGCGAAGCCTGGGTCGCATGCGGCAGCAGCTCCACGGCGAGGCCCTCGGGCGGATCGACGCGCGTGGAGAAGGACATCAGCGTGAACAGCACCTGGAAGATCGGCGTATGGTTCGCGTGCCGCTCCGGGTTCAGCTTCTCGACGATCGCGTCGAACGGCACGTCGCCGTGGTCGAGGCCCGCGAGCACCGTCTGCCGCACCTGGGCGAGAAGCTCCGCGAAACTCGGATTGCCGCCGAGCCTGCCGCGCAGCGCCATGATATTGACCAGGCAGCCGATCACGCCTTCGAGCGAAGAGTCCGGCCTGTTGCCCGAGGGTGAGCCGATGACGATGTCATCCTGGCCCGAATAGCGGTACATCAGCACCATCCAGGCCGTGAGCAGCGACATGAAGAGTGTGGCGCCGTGCTCCCGGCTCCGCGCGGCCAGCCGATCGGTCAGCACCCCGCCGAGGGCGCGGGTCAGCCGCGCGCCGCGATAGGAAGGCGATGCCGGGCGTGGCCGATCCGTGGGCAGTGCCAGCAGCGCCGGCGCATCCCGCAGCTGATCCTGCCAATAGTCGAGCTGAGCCGCGAGACGGCCGGAGGCGATCTGCTTCTGCTCCCAGGCCGCGTAATCGGCGTATTGGATCGTCAGCGGCGGTAGCGCCGCCTTTGTCCCCGCCGCGTAGATCGCCAGGATGTCGCGCACCGCGATGGTGATCGACCAGCCATCCGACACGATGTGGTGCATGCTGGCGACCAGCACGCATTCCTCGGGCGCCACGTCGATGATGAGGAAACGGCCGAGCGGACCCGTGGCGAGGTCGAAGGGTCGCGCCAGCCAGGTCTCCGCCTCGCCAAGCGCCGCCGCGCCGCGCTGCGCCGCCGGTATCGCGCCGAGCCGCAGGATGGCCGTGGCCCCCTCATCGGCCTCGCCGATATGCACGACAGGCGCGCCGCTTTGCTCACTGATACGCATGCGCAAGGATTCGTGCCGCGCGATCAGGGCACGGGCCGCGTCCCGCAGACGCTCGACATCGACCGGACCGCTGATCCGGACGGCAACGCCGACGTTATAGAGCGAACGGCTCCCCTCCATCCGGTCGAGGAACCAGAGACGCCGCTGCGCCGAGGAGACCGGAAGCGGTCCGCCGCGTGAAATCCGGGTGAGTCCGTGCGCATGCCCGTTGCCCGCAGGCGCGTTCTGGGGGTCGGCCGCCGCCAGTGCCGCGATGATCCCATCCCGGTGCTCGGCCAGCAAAGCCTTGGTGGCCTCATCCAGCGCGCCTTTGGGCGCATTGACGCGGAGCTTCCCGACCTTCAGCGACAGCCGGATATCCTGGCGGCCGAGGCGGTCGAGCAGGCTGGCGACGGCATCTTCCGCTGCCGGCGCCTCACGCAGCGCGTCGAGCGACAGGTCGGGGTTGCTGGTCGCTGTCTCCAGAAGCCGCTGGTAGTCGTGCGCCCATGTGCCGATGGAGGCTTCGTCGAAGAGATCGGTGCGGTATTTGAAGGCGCCGCGCAGCCCCTCCGTGATCTCGACCATCTGAAGCGAGAGATCGAACTGCCCGCTGCCCTGCTCGATCGGCTGGGGCGCCAGGCGCAAGCCATGCGCCTCGACCGGCGTGTCGCTTTCCTCGCCGTAGAGGAGGACGAAGCCCTTGAACTCCGAATAGCGCAGAAGGCTGAAGAAGGTGTCGAACAGGGGCGAGCAGCCGGCGCTGCGCTCCGGCTGCAAGCGTTGCACCAGCAGCGGCAGCGGAAACTCCTGCGCCTCGATCGCCTCCCGCACCGTCGCGCCGGTCTGGGCGATGAAGTCGCGGAAGCTTAAGCCCGGCCGAAGCTGACCGCGAATGGGCACGGAATTCGAGAAATTACCGACGATATCAGCAAAATCCGGATTGCTGCGGGAGAAGGTGGAGGTGCCGGTGATCACCTCTCCGCTGCCGGTAAGGCGCGCCAGCATCAGCTGGAACGCCGCCAGCAGGACGACGAAGGGTGTCGTCCGCGCCTGCCGCGCGAGTGCGGTGACACCCTCCACGGTTGCGGCGTTGAGGACGAACCCGAAGGATGCACCGTCGAAGGCCTGTAACTCGGGTCGCGCATGGTCGATCGGCAGCGGCTGCCGCTCGGGCAAAGGGGAGAGTTTGCCCCGCCAATACTCCCAAAGACGCGAGCCCTCCTCGCCGTCCAGCATCTCCGTCTGCCAGTGCGCATAATCGGCATAGGAGAGCGGCGGCTGGGCGAGGTCCGCCGCACCCTGCCCCATCGCCTCGCCGTAGAGCTGCATCAACTCGTCGATCAGCATCATGATCGACCAGCCATCGACGGCGATGTGGTGCATGGAGAGCAGCAGCGCGTGATCCTGCGGGCCGCTGGTATAGACGGCGCCGCGAATAACCGGGCCGCGCCCGAGGTCGAAGGGCCGGCCGGCATCCGCCGCCAGTTGTTCCCGCAACGCGCTGGCGGAGAGGCCGGCGGCGTCATGGATGTCGAGCACGGCCTCGGCCCGGCGCGCGACCCGCTGGCGGAGCGCGCCGTCTGCCACCGCATAGGTGGTGCGGAGAACGGCGTGCCGGTCCATCAACCTCTGCAACGCCGCGCGCAGCGCCGACGGATCGAGCGCCGACAGGTACGCGGACGGAAAGCGTCACGTTATAGGCCGCGCTGTGCGGCGCCTGCTGATGCAGGAACCAGAGCGCACGCTGGCTGTGGGAAGCCTCCGCGATAAGGTCCTCCGCCACGGGAACGGCCGCCGGCAGCTTCGCCTCGCCAGCATCTTCTGTCGCGGTGACGTCGAGGAGGTCGGCCAGCAGCGCGGACAGAATCTCGACGCGGGGATTGTTGAAAATGAGGTTCGACGGCAGCGCCTTGCCCGCCCCGGCTTCGAGGCGGCGCCTGAGCGTGATCGCCATCAGCGAATCCATGCCGATCTCGAACAGGTCAAGCTCGGGTTTGACCGCGCTTTCCTCGGTGCCGAGGACGGCGGCGGCGGCGGCCACCACAAACTCCTGCACCAGCGCCCGCCGCGCGGCAGGCGGCGCCGCAGCCAGCCGGTTGATCAGGCTGGATTTGGTGTCAGGCGCGGCACTTTGCGTTTTCGGCGCCTCGGCGAGGCGAGACGCCATGCTGACCTCGGACAGGATCGGCCGGGCGCCGTGCGATTCCAGCAGCGGCTTGTAACGGCTCCAATCAATCCGCGCGGCGATCGCCTGTGGCGCATCTCCCGCCAGAAGCCGGCCGAGTGCGTCCAGCGCCCAGTCTGCCGACATCGACAGCAGGCCGGATTCCCGGAAGGAGGTGCGCGCCTCGACCGAGGCCATCCGGATCTCGTCCCAAGCACCCCAGTTGACGGCGAGCACACGGCGCCCGGGCCGGTTCAGCGCCTGGGCCGTGGCATCCAGGAAGAGGTTCGCGGCGGCGTAATGCGCGAGATCCGCCGACCCCAGCAGCGCCGTTGTCGAGGAGAACAGCACCGTGAAGTCGAGCGCCATGGCGCGCGTCGCCTGTTCCAGAACGACAGTGCCCTCGATCTTCGCGCGCAGCATGCGGCGGATCATCTCGGGGGTGAGACGATCGATGGGCGCCGCGCTCGTATCGACGGCGGCATGGATGATGCCGCGCAGCGGCGGCGCCTCGGTGCCGAGACGGGCCATCAAAGTGCCCATGACGGCAGCATCGGCGACGTCTCCGCTCAGCGGAATGACGCGCGCACCCAGTGCCTCAATGGCGCGGATCGCCTCCATGTCAGGCTCGGCGCGGCGGCTCAGCAGGGCGATATGGCGCGCGCCACGCGCCGCCATCCAAAGGGCGACCCGCTGGCCGAGGCCGCCGAAACCGCCGGTGATGAGATAGGTGGCGTCGGGCCGGAAGGTGGCGGCGGAGGCCGCCGGGGCCGCCGCCGGACGCAGGCGCGGAACATAGCGAAGGCCGTCACGGTAAGCGCTCTCGGTCTCGCTATCGGCAGCGTCGATGGTGGCGAGAAGCGTCTCGGCCAAAACCTCCTGCTCGGCCTCGGCCGGCAGGTCGATCAGCCCGCCCCAGCGGTCAGGCTGCTCCAGCGAGAAGGCGCGGCCCACGCCCCAAAGCGGGGCCTGCCAGCGTATGCCCTGGCGTGAGCCGTCCTGCACCGGCTGTGCGCCCTGCGTCACGAGCCAGGCGCGGCCGGGCTGAGATCCGCGACCGAAGGCGGCCAGCCAGCGGATCGGCGCTTCGCAAGCCAGCGCCATGCTGCGCTGCGCTGCAGCCAGATCGTCATCCTCCGCGCCCGTGGTTTCCAGCGCGCCGAGATAGACCAGCCGGCTGTCCCCAAGATCGGCGGGGGCGTCGGCCTCAGCGGAGAGAAGCCTGACCGTATCGCCGCGCGCGCGGAGCAGCCCGGCGAGGACAGCGCCTAGCCCCGTTTCGTCACCGATGAGGGTCCAGCCACGCGCCGTCACCTCGGCGCGGGCGATGATGATCGCCATCTGCGCTTCGCTCACGCGCGTCGCGCCGTCACCGGGGATCGCGTGGAAACCGCCGAAGCCCTGGCGTTCGAGCACGACGCGCCAGACCGAGGGATCGACAAGCGGATTATCCGGCCGCAGATCGGTATCGGTGAAGCGCCACCAGCCCTCGATCAGTCCGAAGGCCATATTGCTCCAACGCTGCGGGCAACTGCCTTCCAGCAGGAACAGCAAGGCGCCGTCCGCCATGAGGCTGCGCACATGGCCCATGGTGCGGTCGAGTTCTTCGGTCGCATGCAGCACATTGGCGGCGATGACGATGTCGAACTGGCCGGCCTGGAACCCCTGGGCGAGCGGGTCGCGGCCGATGTCGAGCATGGCCGTGCGCAGGAACGGGTAGGCCCCGAACTTCTCCGTCGCGCGTTCAAGAAACAGCGGGGAGACATCGGTGAAGGTGTATTCGACCCGGTCGGCGGGCAGGCGCGGCAGGACGAAGGTGGTCGTGCCGCCCGTGCCGGCGCCGATCTCCAACACGCGCAACACCGCCCCCGGCGGCAGGTTTTCGATCGCGCTCGCCAGAGCCTCGGCGAGTGCGGTGTTGTAGGTGCGCGCGGAGGGGAATTCGACGTAGATCTTGGTCGCCTCGGCGAAGGAGCCGCCCGGGAACATCAGCTCCAGCGGGTCGAGATTGCCGGCCAGAACCTCGGCGAAGCCGCTGCCGCAGCGCCGCAGAATGTCGAGTTCGCCATCGACATCGCCGAACTCGGCCTTGGCGGCTTGGTACGCCGTCTCGGGGTCGACCTCGGAGAGCGGGCCGGTGATCTCCAGCGCCGCGTCACGATGGGCGAGCACCCCGTCCCGAATGAGGGAGGCGATCAGTTGCTCGAACAACCGGCGGTGGCGGTGGGCCACGCCCAGCCTGTCGGCCTCCTCTTGCAGGTCGAAGACACGGCCGATCGCCGGGTCGAAGCCGAGCTGGCGCAAAGCCTGGGCCAGGCAGGCACCGGCCAGACGGTCCAATTCCGGCACGAGACGGTCGTAGATCGATAGGCCGAACCCCTCCGCCAGATCGTGGAAGCGCGCGCGGGCCGGGGCGACGAAGCTTTCGGGCGCCAGCAGCGCGGTCGCGGCGCGGGCGGGCAGCGGCGCGGGCTGCCAGCGCAGGTCGTAGAACGCGCCTGAGTCGGTCGTGCCCGACTTGGCGGGCTCCTGCTCGAAGGCTGGCGCGGAGGCCATGGTTTCAGGCTTCGCCAACGGCACCCAATAGCGCCGGCGTTCGAAGGGGTAGGTCGGCAAGGCGATCCGGCGGCCCGCATAGAGCTCGGCGACGCCGGCCCAATCGACGGGCACGCCACTGACGTAAAGCCGCGCGAGATTGCCCAGCATCTCCTGCCAGTCATCCTGGCCGCGACGCAGCGACCACAGGAGTTCCGCCTCACCCTCGCCGAGATTTTGCTGCGCCAGCGCGGTCAGCGTGGGGTGCGGCCCCACTTCCAGGAAGCTCCGCCAGCCGGCCGCGCGCAGGGACGCGATACCCTCGGCGAAGCGAACCGGCTCGCGCAGGTGGCGCCGCCAATAGAGGGCATCGGGCGCCGCGCCGCCCGGCAAGGCCTCTCCGCCGGTGACATTCCAGGCGACCGGAATGCGCGGCGCCTGCATGGGCACGCGAGCCGCGCAGGCTTCCATGGCGTCCATCGCAGGTTCGACCAGCGGCGAATGCGCAGCGAGCGAAATGAGCAGCGCGCGGGCACGGATGCCCTGTGCGACGAAGCTCTCGACCACCGCGTCCACCGCCTCGGCGGCACCGGCGATGACGATATTCTCCGGCCCGTTCAGCGCCGCGATCGAGACGGCGCCGGCGAAGGGCGCGATCGCCGCCTCCACCGCCGCGCGGCTCGCGAAAACCGAAGCCATGCGGCCGCCGGGCGGCAGCGCACCCATGAGGCGCCCGCGCTCGGCGATCAGGCGCAGCCCATCCTCGAAGGAAAAGACGCCGGCCACGCAGGCGGCGACATATTCGCCGACGGAATGGCCCGTCACCGCCGCCGGCTCGATACCCCAAGACCGCCAGAGCTGCGCCAGCCCGTATTCGACGGCGAAAAGCGCCGGCTGCGTCCAGGCCGTATCGTGTAAAGGGTGATTGTCCGTCGCCTCGGCGAAAAGCACGTCGATCAGGGTGCGGCCCTGTGCATGCGCGCCGAGCAGCGTGTTCGCCTGATCGATCACCGCGCGAAAGACCGGCGCGGTGTCATAGAGGCGCTGAGCCATGCCGGGAGCCTGCACACCCTGGCCCGTGAACATGAAGACAAGTTCGGGGTTCCGTCCCGGCACGGCGGTGCCGCGATAGAGGCCGGGATGCTCCGCGGCATTGAGATATGCCCGCAGCCCCGCTTGCAACTCGGCCAGGCTGCCGCCGACGACGGCAAGGCGTTCGGCGTGATGAGAGCGGCCGACGCTCGCGGTAAAGACGAGATCAGCCGCCGCCATCTGCGGATCGGCCTCGATCCGGGTCAGATAGCTTTGTGCGAGATCGCGCAGCGCCGCGTCGCTGCGGGCCGAAAGCGGCAGGCAATGCAGCGGGCGCTCGGGCTTCGCCGTGGCGGTCACGGCCAAGGGCGCTTCGGCCACGATCGCATGGACATTGGTGCCGCTGAACCCGAAGGAGCTGACACCCGCGACCCGCCGCCGCTCGGCGCGCGGCCAGGATTTGCCCTGGGGCAGAACGGTGACCGGGTGGTTCTCCCAATCGATATGCCCGTTGGGCTTATGGAAATGCAGATGCGGCGGAATCCGTTCGTTCTGAAGGGACAACAGAACCTTGATCAGCCCGGCGATGCCCGCCGCGGATTCGAGATGGCCGATATTGGTCTTCACCGAACCGATGGCGACCGCGTCTTCCATCTGGCGCCCGGCGCCGAGGGCGGCGGAAACCGCCCGCACCTCGATCGGGTCGCCGAGCGAGGTGCCCGTGCCATGCGCCTCGATATAGTCGATGTCGCGCGCGGCAATGCCGGCATCGGCGAGCGCCGCGCGGATGACAGCCTCCTGCGCCCGCCCGTTCGGCACCGTCAGCCCGCCGCTGCGCCCATCCTGGTTGCTCGCGGTCCCTTGGATGACGCCGATGATGCGCTCCTCATTGGCAAGCGCGTCGCTCAACCGCCGCAGCACCACGATGCCGCAGCCTTCGCCGCGCGCGTAGCCATCCGCCTTCTCGTCGAAGGTTTTGCAGCGGCCGTCGGGCGCCAGCATATGCGCCTTGGAGAGCGCGATGTTCGTTTCCGGCGCGCAGATGATGTTCACGCCGCCGCAAAGGGCCAGCGAGATCTCGCCGCTGCGCAGGCTTCGGCACGCGATATGGAGCGCGGCCAGAGAGGCCGAGCACGAGGTATCGACGGCGATCGCCGGCCCCTGAAGACCCAGACAGTAGGCGAGGCGCCCGGCCGCGACGCTATAGGCGTTGCCGGAGGCGATATAGGGGTCGATCGCCGCGCGCCCATGCTGCAAAAGGCGCTGGAAATAGTCGCTGTTGCAGACGCCGACATAGACGCCGGTGGGGGAGCCGGCCAGCCGGTCAGCGGCGATGCCCGCATGCTCCAGCGCCTCCCACGCGACTTCCAGCAGCAGGCGCTGCTGCGGGTCCATGCTCGTCGCCTCGCGGGGGGAGATGCCGAAGAAGGGTGCGTCGAAACCCGCGATCTCATCGAGGAAGCCGCCCGAACGCACCGACATGCGGGCCGGCCGATCGGGATCGGGGTCGTAGAAGGCGTCGATATCCCAGCGATCCGCCGGTACCTCGCGCACCGCATCCCGGCCCTCGCGCAGCAGATCCCAGAACGCATCGGGTGAGCCGGCGCCGCCCGGAAAGCGGCAGCCGATGCCGACGACGGCGATGGGCTCGTTCTCCTGCCGCCGCGCAGCCTCGATCTTCTGCTGCTGGTCCAGCACGAGCAGCATCAGCTGCTTGTGCGAAAGGCGGGACAGGCGCTCGATCAACTCACTCATATCAAACGCTCTCCCGCATGCGCGCCGCGAACATCTCGTCAATCTCATCCTCTGAGAGCCCCTCAAGGGCTCCCAATAGATCCGGCGCGGCCACGGTATCGGCCACCGATCCTTTCGGTTGATCCGTCATCTCTTTGGCCGACGTCCTGTCCGGCCGCAGGGCCGCCAGAAGGAAATCCGTCAGCGCATCGAGTGTCGGGTATTCAAAGAGCAGCGTCGCCGGCAGCGGCTGGCTGAGTGCGGCCGAGAGCGTGTTGCGCAGCTCGACCGCGAGAAGGGAATCGAGCCCGAATTCGCCGAGCGGTGCCTCGGGGTCCAAGGGCCGCGTCGGCTCCAGCCCGAGGATGCGCAGCGCATGGCCGCCCACGAACTCCGCGACCAGGCGGCGCCCGCGCCCGGCGGGCGCATCGGCAAGCCGCTGCCGCAGATCGGCCGCGACCACCCGCGCCGCCTCGCGCGCCGGCTTCGCGGGCGACGCGGCGAGGATCTCGTCCAGAAAGGGTGCCGGGGCGTCGCCCGCGTAGCGCCGCCAATCCATCGCCATCACGGCGAGCTGCGTGGCGTCGCTCGCCAGTATGCGCTCCAAGGCCCGGAACCCTTCGGCCGGGGCGAAAGCATGGAGACCCCGCGCCGCCTGGCGTTCGGCCAGCCCCCGCGTCACGGCGGCGCCGATCTGGCCCCATGCGCCCCAGGCGATGCTGACGGCGCAGAGCCCACGCTCCCGCCGCTCCTGCGACACCTGATCGAGCGCCGCATTGGCCGCCGCGTAATTCGCCTGGCCGGCCGAGCCAAGAACGCCCGCCGCCGAGGAAAACAGCACGAACCAGTCGAGCGGATCGACCCGCGTCAGCCTGTCCAGCAGCCGCGCGCCACGCAGCTTGGGCGCCATGACACGGGCGAGCGCATCGGCATCCTGCCGCAGCAAAGCCGCGTCTTCCAGAACACCAGCGGCATGAATGATGCCGCGCAGCGGCGGCCCCTCGCGACGGAGACGACCCAGCAACTCGCCGAGCGCCTTCGCATCGGTCACGTCCGCCGTCGCCACGACAGCCGCGTCTCCCATCCGGGCGATGGCCTCGGCCGCCTCGGGCGTGGGCGCGCGGCGGCCGAGCAGCACCACCCGGCCGGCGCCCTTCTGCACCAACCATTCGGCGGTGCGGAGGCCAAGGCCGGAGAGACCGCCGGTGACGAGATAGGTGCCGTCGGCCCGCGCCAGTTGCGGCGCCGCCGCATCATGGCGGAGGACGATCTTGCCGACATGCCGCGCCTGCGCCATCAGCCGGAAGGCGCGCGCCGCATCGCCCGCCGCGAAGACATGGCGCGGCAGGGGCGCGATCTCGCCGCGCTCAAGCTGCGCGATCAGCCCCGCCAGCATGCCGCCGATCAGCGCCGGGTCGGCCTTCGCCTCGCGGCTCCAATCGACGATCGTGTAGCGCAGATCGCGCCCCAAAGCGGCGACCCAGGCTGCCGATTTCAAGTCACGCTTGCCAAGCTCGATGAAGCGGCCATTGGCGCCGAGCACATCGAAGCTCGCCTCCATCATCGCGCCGGCGAGTGAGTTGAGCACGAGGTCAACGCCCTGCCCGCCTGTGCGCGCCATGATTTCAGCCGCGAAGCCCGTGCTGCGCGAGTCAAAGACATGGACGACGCCGAGTGACCGCAGCAGCGCGCGCTTCCATTCGGAGCCGGCAGTCGCGAAGACCTCGGCACCCGCCAGTTGCGCGACGCGGATCGCGGCCAGTCCCACACCGCCCGCGCCGGCATGAATGAGAACCCGCTCGCCGGCGCGGACAGCGCCGACATGCAGCAGGCTGAAGCCAGCGGTAAGGTAGGCGACCGCGAAACTAGCCCCTTCCTCGGCGCTCATCCCCTCTGGCCGGCGCTGCACAAGCTCGGCCCGCGCGGTGATGTGGGAAGCGAGGCAGCCCCAGGCGACGGCCATCACCGCGTCACCCGGCCGCAGATGGGTGACACCGGCACCGACCGCCGTGACGCGCCCGGCGCATTCGCCGCCGAGCGCAATGTCGTCGCCCGGCTGCATGGCGAGGATCTGCAACACGTCCTTGAAGTTGAGCCCGGCGGCCTCGACCGTGACCTCTACCTCGCCCGGAGCGGGCGGGCGGCGCTCGGTCGGCAGGCGCTTGAATTCCGCGAAGGTCCCGGCCATGGCAGGCACCAGCCGCCAAGGCTGGTCCATCGGCGCCGCATTGTCCTTGAGTGCCGCCGGGACGAGACGCGCCACGCGGCGAACGCCGGCGCGGAAGGCGACCTGGTTCTCCGCCCCTTCCTCGCCGAGTTCGGCGGCGAGCGCGCTGTCGTCGCCCGCCACGTCGAGATCGATGCAGACCGGCCGCAACTCCGGATGTTCGATGGCGATCGAGCGGCCGAGACCCCACACCGCCGCCTGAACCGGCGAGGCGGCGCGGTCGGCATCCTCGGCATGTTGGCCGCCGCGCGTGACGATCCAAAGGCGGGGCGGATGAGCCTCCCCGACCAGCGCTTGGGCGAGAAGCAGCGGGCTGGTGGCGCTGACGGCCTGGGAGCGCTCAAGCTCTGCCTCCGTCATCGTCTCCCAGCCGGGAATGTCGAGCGACCAGGCATGGATGACGCCGTCAGCGCTGAAGCCCTCGGCGCGCAGCGTGGCGAGCAGGCGGCGGTAGTCGCCTGCCTCGGCGGGGTCGATGGTGAAGCCTGCGGCATCGCGGCCAAAGCCGTCGCCGGGACGGATGAATACCGCGCTGTCATGGCCGACGGAGGCGGCCGCCACGCCCGCGCCATCGGCGAACACCAGCCAGCGTCGCGGCTCGGCCTTGGCCCGCGACCCGGTGACCGGAGATGGGCGCCACGCCATCTCATAAAATGCGCTTTCCGCGCGCCGCCCCGCCGCGCGGTCGAGCGCATCGCGCGCGACCCGCTTCAGCTGCACCTCCCGCAGTTCGGCCACCGGCCGGCCCGCAGTGTCGAAGACGCGGATATCGGCCCGGCAGATGCCTTGAGCGGCTGGCTGAACCGTGACATGGCTCCAGCAGGCGGCGCCAACATCCCGCCGCAGCGTGCAGGCGCCGATGCCGATCGGCAGGTAGAGCGCGCTCTCACCCTCATTCGGCGGCAAGGCAGCGGCGATCGCCTGCAAGCAGCCGTCGAGCAGCACCGGGTGGAAGCCGTAGCGCGCCGCCGAGGGCGAAAGCGCGGGGGACAAAGCAACCTCGGCGAGGACCTGGGCCTCGCCGCGCCACAGCGCGCGGACGGTGTGGAAATCCGCGCCGAATTCCGCGCCGCGCGCCGCGATGCCGGCGTAAAAATCGGCGATCGCGACCGGCTCCGCGCAGCGCTCGCGCAGCAGGGCGAGCGGATCGGCGGCGGATAGCGGATCAGCAGCGCGGACCCGCGCGGTCACATGACGCACCCAGCCTTCCGTATCGGCGGCGGTCTCGGCCACGCTGCTGATACTGACGGCGGCGGCGCCCTCAGCATCGGCCTCGAAAACTGTCTGTACGAGACGGGGCGTGCCGTCATCGGGCAGCTCCATCGCCTCGCCGATCACAACACCTTCGATACAGACGGTCTCCGCCTTCAGCATGTCCCGCGTCCCGGCCGCCAGCATCTCCAGATAGGCCGTGGCGGGCAGGATGACGTGGCCCGCCATGCGATGCTGCGCGACGAAATCCGGCGCATCGGCGGCCACGCGGCTCTCATGGATCGTGGCAGCGGTCGCGGTGCGGAGGCGACCGCCGAGCAGCGGATGCGCGCCCGCACGCGGCGCGGCGGCCGAAGTGACGGGCCGCCGGGCGCGGAACCAATGGCGCTGGCGCTGAAACGGGTAGCCCGGCAGATCGACAAGGGGATGCGCCGCCGCATCGAACAATGCCGGCCAGTTGATCTGGCCACCGGCCAGATAGACGCCGGAAAGCGCCGTCAGCATCTGGCGCAAATCGGGCTGTCCGCGCCGCAGCGAGGCGAGCATCGCGACGGTTGCCGGATCAATCACGGTGGCGGCAAGAGCGAGCAGAGTTGCGTTCGGCCCGATCTCGATACAGCAATCCGGCCGCGCCGCCCCCAGCACACGCAAGCCGTCCCCGAACCGGACAGCATCGCGCAGATGGCGCCGCCAATAAGCGGGTTGGGTGATCATCTCGGCCGTGGCAAGCTCGCCCGTGACATTCGACACCAGCCGGATACGGGGTGCCGCGAGGCGCATGCCGGCCATCGCCTGCTCGAATCTGTCGAGCACGGGTTCGACCAGCGGCGAATGGAATGCGTGCGAGACCGGCAGGCGCTGCGCGCGGATGCCCTGTTCGGCGAAACGCGCGGAGAGCGTGGCGATCGCATCCGCTTCGCCCGAGATGACGGTCTGCTCGGGGCCATTCACGGCGGCGATCGAGACGCGCGCGGCAAAAGGCTGGATCGTCCGGGCGACGGCATCCTCGCCGGCGCCGATGGCGGCCATCGCACCACCCGCCGGCAACTCCTGCATCAGCCGGCCACGCAGTGCGATCAGCGGCAAGGCATCCGCCAGATCGAAGACGCCCGCGATGCAGGCGGCGACATACTCGCCGACCGAATGACCGATGACGATGCTGGGCACGACGCCCCAGGCCCGCCACTGCTCGGCAAGCGCCCATTCCACCGCGAAAAGCGCCGGCTGAGTATAGGCGGTCTGGTCGAGCGTCCGCGCATCGTCGGCGAAGAGCACGTCGAGCAAAGGCCGGTCGAGATGCGGGGCCAGCAGCGCCGCGCAACGGTCGAGCGCCGCGCGGAACACGGGCGCTGTCTCATAAAGCCCGCGCGCCATGCCGGCATATTGCGCGCCCTGGCCTGAAAACAGGAAAGCGATGCGCGGAGGATCACGCCGGGCAGAGCGCGCCCTGCTGAGCGCGGGTGAAGTCTCACCCCGCGCCAGGGCGCTGAGCGCCGACCGCATTCCGTCCGCCGTTTCCGCGATGATCGTCGCGCGCTCGGCGAAGTGCGAGCGGCCCGCATTCGCCGTGCGGCAGATGCCGGGCAGGTCGCGATCCTCGGCGCCCGTTAGCGCTTCCTCGTAACGCTCGACGAGCGTTGACAAAGCACCCGCGTCGCGGGCCGAAAGTGCCAGCAGCCAGGGACGTGACGATTCCGCCACAGCCACGGCGAGCGGCGCTTCCTCGACGATGACATGGGCATTGGTGCCGCTGAACCCGAAAGAGCTGACACCCGCGATCCGCCGGCCATCGACCGCCGGCCAGGGCAGCGGCCGCGTCGGCACTGCGAAGGGATAATCCGCCCAGGGAATATGCGGCGTCGGCGTGGTGAAATGGAGAAGCGCCGGCACCTCTTGATGGCGTAGGGCGAGCACGAGCTTGATGAGGCCGGCGACACCCGCCGCCGCCTCCAGATGGCCGATATTGCTCTTCACCGCCCCCAGCAGCAGCGCTTGGGTCTCGGCGCGATCCGGGCCGAAGACCGCACCGAGGGCCGCTACCTCCATCGGGTCGCCGAGCTGCGTGCCGGTGCCATGCGCCTCAATGACGCCGAGTTGGCGCGGCGCGAGCCCGGCGAAGGACAAAGCGGCGCGGATCACCGCCTCCTGCGCCGGCCCGTTGGGCGAGGTCAGGCTGCTGCTCGGGCCATCCTGGTTGATCGCACTCCCGCGAATGACGGCCAGAATGCGGTCGCCATCCGCCTCCGCATCGCTCAGGCGCTTGAGCACGACGACACCGCAGCCCTCCCCCCGGGCGAAGCCGTCAGCCGAGGCGTCGAAGGTCTTGCAGCGCCCGTCCGGCGCCAGCATCCGCGCATGAGACAGCGCGATGAAGAGATCCGGGGCGAGGATCAGATTGACGCCACCGGCGATCGCCATGCGGCATTCGCGCGCGCGCAGCCCCTGGCAGGCGAGATGGACGGCGACGAGCGAGGATGAGCAGGCGGTATCGACGGTGAGGCTAGGTCCGCGCAGGCCGAGCAGGTAGGAGACGCGGCCGCTGAAGACGCTATGCGCCACGCCCGAGGTATAATGCGCATCGAACAGCGCTGGGTCGCCGGCCTTGACCTGCAGATAGGCGTAATCGCTGCTGCACACGCCGGCATAGACCCCGGTCGCGCTATCCAGCAGCCGATCCGGCGCCTGTCCGGCATGTTCCAGCGCCCGCCAGCAGGTTTCGAGAAACAGGCGTTGTTGCGGGTCCATCCCCTCGGCTTCGCGCGGGGAGATGCCGAAGAAGGCGGCGTCGAACTGGTCGGCGCCGTCGATGAAGCCGCCGCGCCGTGTCGCGATGCCGCCCGGCGTCGCGGGGTCGGGGTCATAACGCGCGTCATGATCCCAGCGCTCGGCCGGCACCGGCCCGGTTGCGTCCACACCGTCGCGCATCAGCCGCCAGAAGCCTTCCGGGTCGGCGACACCGCCGGGAATCCGGCAGCCGAGGCCGATGATGGCGATCGGCTCCCGCGCCGCGCGCTGGGCCACGGCCAGACGTGCCTCGGCCTCCTCCAAAGCCAGGAAGGCGCGCTTGAGCGGGCTCAGGCCCTCAGACTTCGTGGCTGACATCGGCTCCCTCAAGCGTTGTGCGGGCACCGAAGCGCGCGGCCAGAAGCGTCGCCACTTCGTCATCGCTCATCTCGGCCAGCGCGCTCTCGCCGAGCGGCTGTGGCGGGTCGGACATGGCGGGGTTGATCTCGTGCGACTTCGCGGCGGTCTCGGGGTGCAGCCGCTGCAACAGATGCGCGGCGAGCCGATCGATGGTCGGATGGTCGAACATCAGGGAGGCAGGCAGATCGGCATCGAGGGCGAGGCCCCGGCCAAGCTCGCCGCGCAGTTGCACGGCCATCAGGGAATCGAGGCCGAGATCGGTCAGCCGGGCGTGGCGGTCCGGCATGTCGGACGGGTCGCGCCGCAGAACGCGCGTGACTGCGCCAGCGACGAACTCCCGTAGAAGGTCCGCCCGTTCCTCGGGCAAGGCCGCTGCCACGGCCTCGCGCGTGCCCTCGCGGGCCGCAACGGGTGCCGCCTTGTTCTCAGCGGCCGGTTCTTCGGCCGTGACGGTCACGGCCGGCGCCGAGCCCGCGACCCGCGCCACCACCACATGCTGGCCGAGACTTGCGGCCGGCGAGCCATCCTGCGGCCAGGCCATGGCGGTCTCGAACCCCGCCCCGCGCAGCGCCTCGACCCAGGCAGGTGCGGCGAGCAGCGGCTGCTCGCCGCGCAGATCGTCGGTGAAATGCTGCCAGCCTTCGATCAGGCCGGTGGTCATGTCGAACCAGGCGAAATGCGTGGTCGATTCCACCAGCACCAGCACGCCACCCGGCGCCAGAAGATCATGCAGGCGGCTGAGCGCGGCGCGCAGATCGACACTTGCATGCACCGCATTGGCGGCAAGGATCACATCCAGGCTGCCAGGGGTCTGTCCCTGGCCGCCCAGATCGCGATCGAGGTCGAACAGGCCGAAGCTCACGCCCGACCGCGCGCCGAAGCGTGCGCGTGCGCGTGCCAGGAAGACGTCGGATACGTCCGTGAAACGATAGCTGACCCGCTCCGCCGGCAGCGCCGCGAGCACGGCAGCGGAGGTGGAGCCGGTGCCGGCGCCGATCTCCATCACCCGCGCCACCCTCTGGCCCGGCAGCTTCGCGCAGGCGGCGGCCACGGCCACGCCCGCGAGACCGTTGACATAGCGCATCGTTGTCGAGTGTTCGTACAAACCCTCGGCGAGCGCGAAGGAACCGCCGGGGAACAGGGTTTCGAGCGGGCTTTCCGCCCCGCGCAGAACAGGTCCGAGCAGATCGCCGCAATGGCGGACATAGGCGAGCAGCGGGCGGTTATCGGCAAACAGCACCTCCGCCTCGGCCCAGAGCGCATCGAGCCGAGGCTCCGGCAGCGGCACCGGGGACACCCAGGCGTCACCCTCGGCCCGCAGCACCCCACACGCCGCGAGGTCATCGAGCCAGCGGCGCAGCACGCGGCCATAAGCACCCAGAATGCCGGCCGCCGCCGCGATCTCGGGCAGCGTCAGCCGCTCCCCGGCACGGGCGAAAGACCGGATTCGCGCAATGTGCGGATGGCATGGGCCGAGGTGAGCCGCGCCAGGCAATCCCATTTCGCGGGGTAGGAGGACGGGTTGAGGTCGAGCGGCCCTTGGGCCGCCTGCCGCTCCATGGCGCCCAGCAAATGCGGCCAGCCGCCCGCTTCGTCGTCCTGGAGTGGGGCAGCGGATTCGGTCTCGATCCAATGCCGGCGGTGCCGGAACGGGTAGGTCGGCAGCGCCAGGCGGCGGCGCGCATGCCCGCGATCGAACCCCTCCCAATCGATATCGGCGCCGCCGAGATACAGCTGGCGCAGGCTGTCGAGCAGATCGGGCCAGGGCGCGCGATCGCGCCGCAGCGACGGCAGGAAGGCGGCAGCGCCAGCGCCCATCGATTCCGCCGCCATGCCCAGCAGCACCGGATGCGGCCCGATCTCGACGAGATGGGTGACGCCGAGGGCGGACATCGCCTGGACGGACTGCGCGAAGCGTACCGGCGCCCGCATATGCGTGAGCCAATAGTCGGGGCGGCCAATCTCGGTGCCGGCCAGCGCCCCGGTGACGTTCGAGATCAGCGCCATGCGGGGTGACGCGAAGGTGGTGGCGTCGAGCACGGGGCGGAATGCTGGCTGCACCCTCTCGATCAGCCGCGAATGGGCGGCGTAGGAGAGTTTGAGCGGCCGCACCCGCAGCCCTGCGCCTTGCAGCCGGTCCAGCGCCACGCTCATCGCCACCCGCTCGCCGCTGAGAACGAGATGCTCGGGGCCGTTATAGGCGGCGACGGCCAGCGCTCCCCGGCTATCGGCGACGGCGGCCATCACCGCCGCCTCCGGCCCGAAGACCGCCGCCATGGTGCCGTCCTCGGCCAGCGCTTCGGTCAGGCGCCCGCGCTCGGCGACGAGACGGAGCGCATCCGCCAGCGGAAAGACACCAGCGATGCAAGCAGCGGTATATTCGCCGAGGCTATGCCCCATGACGGCGACGGGCTCGATCCCCCAGGAGCGCCACAGCATGGCAAGCGCGTATTCAACCGCGAACAAGGTGGGCTGCGCATAAGCGGTGCGGTGGATCGAAACCCCCGGCTCCGTGCCGCGCAACACGTCGAGCAGACCGGGCTGAAGGTATGGCGCCAACCCTTTCGCGCAGCTATCCAACGCCTCGCGGAAGACCGGCGAGGTTTCGTATAGCCCGAGGCCCATGCCCGGATATTGCGCGCCCTGGCCGGTGAACAGAAAACCGATCCGGGGCGCCTCGCCCGCCTCATGCGGTTCGGCGGTGGCGAGGCTCTGCCGCAGTTCCGCTGGCGTGCCGCCGATCACGGCCAGACGCGCGGGAAAATGCGAGCGGCCGGTATTGGCGGTGAAGCCGACATCGGCCGCGTCAGCCTCGGCCAGCGCTGCCCCGTGCCGCTCCGCCAGCGCGGCCAGGGATGACGGGTCGCGCGCCGAAAGGGCGAGGATATGCAGCGGCCGGTCGTGCTCGGCCGGCCGCGCGGCCTCCGCGCGCGGCGCTTCCTCCAAAATCACATGGGCGTTGCAGCCGCTGAAGCCGAAACCACTGACCGCCGCGAAACACGCCCCTTGCGCCGGGGCGATGGGCTGCGCCCGGACCGGCACGGTGATCGGCAGCGCCGCCCAGTCGATGCGCGGATTGCCCGTGCGGAAATGCAGGTTGGGCGGAACCTCGCGGCGTTGCAGGCTGAGCACCGCCTTGATGACCCCGGCGACACCCGCCGCCGCTTCCAGATGCCCGAGATTGGTCTTGACCGAGCCCATCGCCAGCGGCCGCGCCATCTCCCGCCCGGGCGCGTAGACTGAAGCAAGCGCGCCGACCTCGATCGGGTCGCCGAGCGGTGTGCCGGTGCCATGCGCCTCGACATAGCCGACCGCGCTCGCCGGAACCCCGGCGGCGGTGAGAGCGGCGCGGATCACCGCCTCCTGCGCCGGGCCGTTCGGCGCTGTCAGCCCCTGGCTGCGGCCATCCTGATTGACCGCGCTGCCGCGCACCACGGCGAGGATGCGGTCTTGCCGCGCTTGCGCATCCGAAAGCCGGCGCAGCACGATGACGCCCACGCCCTCGCCGCGCACATAGCCATCGGCGGCGGCGTCGAAGGTCTTGCAGCGGCCATCAGCCGCCATCATGCGCGCCTTGGTGAAGGTGATGTTCATCTCGGGCGCGAGGATGAGATTGATGCCACCCGCCAAAGCGAGGTCACATTCGCCAAGACGCAGAGCCTGGCAGGCGAGATGCAAAGCGACCAGGGATGATGAGCAGGCGGTGTCGACCGCGATGCTCGGGCCTTGCAGGCCAAGGATGTAGGAGAGTCGGCCGGGCACGATGCTGTAGGCGCTGCCGGTACCGGCATAGGCATCGATGCGGTCGGGCCGGGCCAGCAGCGCGCGACCGTAATCGCTGTTGCTGATGCCGAGATAGACGCCGGTGCTGCTACCCGCGAGCGCCGCCGGGGATTGGCCGGCATTCTCCAGCGCCTCCCAGCTCACCTCCAGGAAAAGCCGCTGCTGCGGGTCCATGCTCGCCGCTTCGCGCGGCGCCACGCCAAAGAAGTCGGCGTCGAACTGATCGATCCCGTCGAGGAAACCGCCTTGGCGGCTGGTCATCTTACCGGGCGCATCGGGGTCGGCCGCGAAGAAGCTATCGACCGGCCAGCGATCGGACGGGATGGGGCCGATCGCGTCCCGCCCCGACCAGAGCAGTTCGGCGAAGCTATCGGCGTCATGCGCGCCGCCCGGAAAGCGCAGCCCCATGCCGACGATGGCGATGGGCTCGGCCATCTCAGCCGGCCGCGCCTCAGCGCGGGCCAGCCGCGCCCGAAGATCGCGGATTTCGAGCAGGGCGCGCTTGACGGGGCTCATCGTCTCATCGGGCGGGGGTGTCATCTCGTTCATGCGTCCACCCCTGCCGATAGTTCCCGCTCCAGCAGCATCTCCGCCTCGGCGTCGGAGAGAGCGGCGATGTCTGGTGCTGCCGGTGCTGCGGCTGCCGGCTCATCGAGTTGCCAGGCATCGACGAGATAAGCCGCGAGCGCGTCCAGCGTTGGATGATCGAACAACAATGTGGCGGGCAAGGTCACGCCGCCCGCGTTCACGAGGATGTTGCGCAGCTCCACCGCCATCAGGGAATCGAGCCCAAGATCCTTGAGCGGCGCGTGCCGCTCGACAGGACGGCCGCTGTCGAGCGCGAGCAGTTCCAGCACATGCGCGCGGAGTTCGGCGATAAGCGATTGACGACGCAACCCCAACGGCAGGTCGAGCAGGCGGCGCGGTAGCGCGCGCGCCGTGCTCGGGGCGCCGGCCGGGGCCGCCGGCGCAGGGCTCGCGAGGTCGGCGAAGAAGGCGCGATCCGCGCCCGCCGAAAGCCGCGCCTGAAACTGCCGCCAGTCGATGGGGATGACGGCGCCATGCGCCACGCCATCCGCCAGCAGCCGCCCCAGCGCGGCGAAACCCTTCTCAGGCTCGATCCAGCGCAGCCCGCGCGCCTGCCAGGTGTTGTTGCCACGATCGGCGAGGCTTGCCGCCATGCCGCCGCCGGCCCAGGCGCCCCAGCCGACGCTCAGCGCCGGCAGGCCCATACGCCGCCGATACTGGGCGAGCGCGTCAAGTTCCGCATTCGCGGCCGCGTAAAGCCCCTGACCGGGCGCGCCGAGCAGCAGCCCGGCCGCCGAATAGAGAATGAAGAAATCGAGCGCCATGTCGCGGGTCAGCGCATGCAGCAGCCACGCGCCATGGGCCTTGCCGCGTAGCACCTCGGCGCCCTCCACCCAGCTCTGGTTCAGCAGCGCCGCGTCATGCGTCGTGCCGGCGGCATGGATCACGCCGCGCAGCGGCGGCAGGTCGCGGCCGATCATCTCCAGCACGCGGTCCATGCTCGCGGGCTCGGCGGCGTCGGCGGTGACGCAATGCACGGCGACGCCGCTTGCCTCCAGCGCCCGAATGCGCGGCCTTACAGCCTCTCCGGGCGGGCGGCGGCCGCTCAGCACCAGATGGCACGCGCCGCTCCGCGCCAGCCATTCGGCGGTGGCAATGCCGAGCGCGCCCAAGCCCCCGGTGATCCAGTAGGTAGCCTCGGGCGAGATGGTCGGCGCCGCACCCGCGCTGTCGGCCGCGACCGAGAGCACGATCTTCCCGACATGGCGGGCGAGCGCCATGGTGCGGAACGCCTCGGCGAACTGCGCGAAGGGAAAGACCGCACGGGGCAGCGGGTGCAGCGAACCATCCGCGAAGCCCGGCATGATTGCCGGGTAGAGCTTGGGCAGCAGGCCGTGGTCGGCCTGGGCCAGCGCACCGAGGTCATAGAGGTGGTAGCGCACGTCGGGCCGCAAGGCGGCCACTTGTGCCGCCGTCCAGACGCCGCGCTTGCCCAGTTCCAGGAAGCGGCCGCCCGGCGCCAGCGACCGGATTCCGGTCGGGATGAACGCGCCGGCCAGGGAGTTCAGCACGACATCGACGCCGCGCCCGCCGGTCGCCGCCATGATGTCATCGGCGAAGCCGAGCGACCGGGAGTCCATGACCTGCGCCACGCCCAACTTACGCAGCAAGTCGCGCTTCGCGGCTGACCCGGCGGTGGCGAAGACCTCCGCCCCGGCGCGCTGCGCGAGTTGCACGGCGGCCAGCCCGACACCGCCGGCAGCGGCATGGATCAGCACGCGCTCCCCCCTGCGGAGGTCAGCGAGATCGAACAGGCCGTATTGCGCGGTGAGGAAAGCGACCGCGATTCCGGCCGCATCCTCGGGCCGCCAGGCTTGCGGCATGGGGGCGAGGAAGGCGGCAGGCGCAACGACTTCCGTGGCGAAACCGCCGGGCGCGTAGCCAAACACGCGATCGCCCGGGCGGAACGCCGTCACCGCGCTCCCCGTTTCGATGACGACGCCCGCGCATTCCAGGCCGAGCGGCGGCGCCTCACCCGGATACATGTCGAGCGTCGCCAGCACGTCCCGGAAGTTCAGCCCGCTCGCGAGAACGCGGAGCCGCACCGCATCGGGCACCAGGGGGCTGCGCGTCAGCGGCTTGAAGCCGAGACCATCGATGCTGCCCGGCCGCAGAATGTCGAGCCGGACCGGCGCACCACCCGCCGGGATCGCATAACCCTGCAGCCGGGGCACGAAACGCCCGGCACCGCGAAAGGCGAGGCGCGCGCTTGCATCATCTCGGAGTTGGCCGAGCAGCCGCGCGCCATCCACCGAACCTTCGGCGGTGTCGAGGTCGATGACGCGGATGCCGAGATCGGGATGCTCCAGCGCGGCAACGCTCGCGAGGCCCCAGAGGCCCGCCGCCTGCGGCCGCATCTCGGTGACGGACTCCGTCCCGGTCACGGTCTGGGCGCCACGCGTGAGCAGCCAGAGCGCGCCGGGCCGTGGCAGAGCCGCGAGGGATTGGAACAGATGCAGTGCCGAGGCAACGGCAAGCGCATCACAGGGCGCAGGCTCTGCTGAAACCCCGGCCGGAATGTCCAGCGCGAAGGCATGGATCACGCCACCCTGCGCCAGCCCACGGCTCACCGCTTCCTCGGCCAATAGGCGCCGCATATGCGCGGGCTCGGCCGGGTCGATGGTCCATTCCTGCTCGGAGAGCCGGGCGAAGCCGGTGCCGGCGCGAATGATGTGGCAGCGCCCACCGGCGGCGGTCAGGGCTGCGGCCAAGGCTTCGGCGGTGCCGCCGGCATCAGCGAAAACAGCCCAACTCCCGCCGGCGGATATCGCCGAGGACGGGGCAGCAACCGGCGCGGGAACCCAGCCGAGCGTGTAGAGATCCGCTGTCACCTCGGCCGTCTTCGCCCCGGCCGCAGGCTCGGCCCGAGGCTCGGCACGCGCGAAGCGCATGCCATGAATGGCGAAGACCACCGCGCCGTCAGCGGTTTCGAGCGTGACATCGGCGAGTTCGACCGACCCGCCGGCAGGGGCGAGCCGCACACGGGCGCGCAGCAGGCCGGAGGCTGGAGCAGGCCTAGCCTCCACACGGTCCGCGCCGATAGGCAGAAAGATGGGCTGCGTGCCGCCTGCCCTGTGCCGCGCGGCGACCGAGCAAAGCTGCAAAGCGGCATCGACCAGCACCGGATGCGGGCCATGGAAAGCGGCGCTCTCCAGCCCCGGCGGCAGCTCGACCCAGGCTTCGGCCTGATCCTCGCCCAGCGTTACGTGGTCGAGGCAGCGAAACGCCGGGCCGAAGGCGATGCCGAGGCGGGCGAAGTCATCATAGATCGCAGGTATGGAAAGCGAGGTTCTGGCGGAAAACACATCAGGCAGTGGCGTTGCCTCCGCTCGGGCGGGCTCCGCCACGGCGGAGGCAATCATCTGCCAATCCGGCGCCGCGTAGAGCGTGGCATCGGCGCCGCCATCCGGCCGGGGCTTTACCACCACCTGCCAGCGCGCATCCGCCGCCTCTCCCGGTTCCGGCAGCGGCAGCGGCCGCAGAATGGCGAGGCCCGTGAGTTGAACGCGCGGCCAGCCCATGGCCTGAGCGGCGCCAGCCATCAGAAGTTCCGCCATGGCCGCGCCCGGCAGGATCAGCCGGCCGAACACCCGATGATCGGCCAGCCATGCCGCCATGCCATCGGCGCTACCCTCGAAAACCTGCGCCTCGATACCGGCCACGGCGATACGGCGGCCGAGCAGAGGGCGCCCCTCCGCCGGATTCAGCCGCGCGGCAGGCGTAGCGGGGCGCCGTAGCCAATGGCGGCTCCGCTGCCAGGGGTAGGCCGGCAGGGTGACGACCGCACCGTCGGCCGGCGCCACTTTGGCCCAATCCGGATCATGACCGGCCGCATAGAGCCCGGCGCAGGCCCGCAGCATCGTCTCGCGCTCCGGCCGGCCCCGGCGCAGCGAGGGCAGAACGGTGGCCGCCCCGCCGGCCGCCGCGACAGAATCAGCGACGGAGCGTGCCAGGTACCTGGATGCGGGGCGATTTCCACAAATAGGCTGAAGCCCTCGGCCTGCAGGCCGGCGATCGCGCTCGCGAACCGCACGGGCTCGCGCATGTTGCGGGCGATATAGGTCGCGTCGAACCGGATGCCCTCGGCGCGGCCGCCGGTGACGGTGGAGAAGACCGGCAGACGCGCGGCCGAAGAGGGCACCACACCCAGCGCCGCGATCAGCTCTTGCTGGAAGGGCGCCATCTGCGCGCTATGAAAGGCGTATCGCACCGGCAGCGGCTGGCATTCGATGCCTTGGGCATTGGCCGCCGCCAGCGCGGCCTCCAGCGCTGTCGCCTCGCCCGACAGCACGACCGATCGCGGCGCGTTGATCGCGGCGATACTCAGCCGATCGCCATGACCAGCGATGAGCGCCGCCGCCTCCGTCCCGCTCATCGCGACCGCCGCCATGCGGCCAAGCCCTTCCGCCTGCTGCATGACGCGGCCGCGATGCCACACCATCCGCATCGCGTCGGGGAGCGTGAACACCCCAGCGACATGAAGTGCCGCGATCTCGCCCACGCTATGGCCGACAACAGCATCCGGCACGATGCCCCAGGATCGCCAGAGCGCCGCCAGCGCCACCTGCACGGCGAACAGCGCCGGCTGGGCGATGGAGGTCTCATGCAGCCGGGATGCTTCCTCCGGCCGCGCCAACTCCTCCAGCAGCGACCAGCCCGAGAGGGGGCGCAGCAGCGCGTCACACTCTTCCATCGCCTCGCGAAACACGGGCTCAGCCGCGAGCAGCTCGCGGCCCATGCCATGCCATTGCGGCCCCTGGCCGCTGAAAACGAAGGCGACGGGGCCTTTGACCGGCTCGGCCGGCCAGGCGGCGAGGCGCTCATTCAGCGCCGTCCGCAGCGCGGCTTTCGTGTGGCCGACAACCGCCAGCCGCGCCTCATGCGCGCTGCGGCGGCGCGCGGCGGTGTTGCAGAGATCGCCGATCCTCGCCTCGTTGGCATCGAGGAATTCGGCCCAGTCTTCCACCGCGGCTCGCAGACCGGCGGACGTTCTGGCCGAGATCGGCAGCAGCCAGGCGGCATCGGCGGGTGCGGCTTCCGGTGCCGGCAGACGCGGCGCTTCCTCCAGGATGACATGGGCATTCGTGCCGCCGATGCCGAAGGAGCTGACAGCGGCGCAGCGCGGCGAGGCCCCGGCCGCCCACGGCGTCAACGCGGTCGGGATAGCGAGGCGCGTCCCGCCCAGCGCGATATGCGGGTTGAGCTTGCCGAAACCGGGCTGCTCCGGCACCGCCCCATGGCGTAACGCGAGCACCGCCTTGATCAGCCCCGTGGCCCCGGCCGCCGCTTCCAGATGGCCGAGATTGGCCTTCACCGAACCCAGCAGACAGGGTGAACCATCCCCGGCGCGGCCGAGCGTCGCCGCAATCGCCTCGACCTCGATCGGGTCGCCGAGCGCGGTGCCGGTGCCATGCGTCTCGACGAAGCCGATCCGCTCGGGCGAGAGCCGCGCGGCCGCCAGCGCCTCCCGGATCAGCATCTCCTGCGCGCGGCCATTAGGCGCGGTGAGGATGGTGGAATGCCCGTCCTGATTGACCGCCGAACCTCGGATGACAGCCAGCACCCGGTCGCGGTCGGCCACGGCATCCGACAGCCGCTTGAGCACGAGGAGGCTGCAACCCTCACCGCGCCCGAAACCATCCGCCCGCGCGTCGAACGCCTTGGAGCGCCCATCCGGCGCCATGAACCCGACCTTCGACATCGCGACGACGAGTTCAGGCCCGATGATGAGCGACACGCCCCCGGCGATGGCCGTGTCGGTCTCGCCCAGACGGAGGCTCTGGCAGGCGAGATGGACGGCGGTGAGCGAGGCGGAACAGGCGGTGTCGATGGTGAGGCTGGGGCCGCGCAGATCGAGAAAATGGGAGAGCCGGTTGGCGAGCACGCTGTGCAGCGTGCCCGTCAGCGTGCGTAGATCGATCGCATCCACATCCGCGTATTGCAGCCGCGCGTAGTCGCTGTGGTAGCTCGCGGCGAAGACGCCGGTGCGGGACCCGGCGAGGCGCGACCGGGTCAGGCCGGCATCATCCAGCGCCTCGACAGCGACTTCAAGAAACAGGCGCTGCTGCGGGTCCATGCGGTCCGCTTCGCGCGGGGCCACGCCGAAATAGGCCGCGTCGAAGCCGTCGATCCGGTCCAGGAAGCTGCCCCGCCGCGTGGCGGTCTTTCCCGCCGTCGCGAGATCGGGGTCGTACCAGCCATCCACATCCCAGCGGTCAGGGGGAACCTCGGCCACCGTCTCGATGCCGGCGCAAAGAAGCTGCCAGAAGCGATCGGGCGTATCCACGCCACCCGGCAGGCGGCAGCCCATGCCGATGATGGCGATGGGGTCAGCGCGCAAGGCGGCCGCCGTCTCCGCACGGGCCTGCCGTGCCATCAGCGCCAGCTTGATCGCGGAGATATCGCGGGATGCGGTGTCTTGCGTCATCTGCGTCAGCCGGCCGCCAGTTCCGGCTGCGCCAGCAGCGCCATCAGCGCGGCCTCTTCCGACATCGCCGCGACATCGGCGAGCGCCGCCGGCATGGCATGCTCGGCCGGCGCCGGTCCGGGCGTAGCGGGGGCTTCGGCGCCGTCCAGCAGATGCGCCGTCATCGCCGCGATGGTCGGGTAGTTCCAGGCGAGGGTCGCCGAGAGCGGGCGGGAAAGCGCCGCCTCCAGCCGGTTGCGCAGCTCGATCGCCAGCAGGGAGCTGAGGCCCATATCGCCGAAGGTCCGGCGCGGGTCGAGCCGCGCGGGCGCCATCTTCAGCACGCGCGACACGGCGTGGGTGACGAATTCGGTGAGGATGCGGCGGCGTTCGGCCGGCTCCGCCGCCGCAAGCCGGGCGGGAAGGTCAGAGGCATCGACCGCCGAGATCGGCAAATCGGCCAGCAAGTCACGGAACAGCCCCGCCGGCCGCCCGGCCCGGGCTTGGCGGAAATGCCGCCAATCCACCGGCATCACCGCGCATGTCGCGCCCATCTGGCCGGACAGCCACAGGCAGAGCATGGCAGCGGCATCGCAGGGCACCGGCTGGATGCCCTGCCGGGCCATCTCGGAGACCGCATGCGCGCCCGCCTCACCCAGCGCCAGCCCGGCATTGCTCCACGGCCCCCAGGCGATGCTCAGGCCCGGCAGGCCGCGCGCACGGCGATCGGCGGCCAAAGCGTCAAGCCCGGCATTGGCGGCGGCGTAATTCGCCACACCCGGATGCGGCAGGAAGGCGCCGATCGAGGAGAACAGCACGAAATGGTCAAGCTCCGGCAGGAGTTGGTCGAGAAGCTGTGCCGCCCGCAGTTTCGACACCACCACGCTGTCGAAAACCGCACGGTCCATGGCCCCGGCGAGGCGGTTGTTCAGGGAGACCGCCGTATGGAAAACACCACGGATCGGCGGCCAGCCTTCAGCGGCATAGGCGTCGAGAAAGCCGCGCAGCGCGGCCTCGTCGCTGGCATCGGTGGCGGGGGGGTGGATCGCGGCGCCCATGGCTTCGAGCGCGCGAACGGCGGCGATACGCTGGCCGATGTCGGAATGGGGCGGCATCACTGACCACGCCGAGCGCGGCGGCAATGCCGTGCGGCCCATGAGGATGAGGCGCCGCGCCCCCGTTGCCACCAGCGCGCGCGCGACCTGCTGGCCGATGGCGCCAAAGCCGCCCGTGATGAGATAGGCCGCGTCGGGCCGCCAGACAGGACCCGGTCGCGGCCGCTCGGCACTCAGGGGGAGAAGGCGCAGCGCGTGCCGCCGCCCCTGCCGCCAGGCGAGCTGATCCTCACCGTCCCGCTGCGTCAGCGTGCGGGCGAGCAGCACGGCCGCCATGGCAGGCGGCTCGGCGGGGTCGAGATCGACAAGCCCGCCCCAGAGATCGGGATGCTCCTCGGCGATCACCCGCGCCGCGCCCCAAAGCGCGGCGTGCTCGACCGAAAGCCGTGCGGGCTCCGTGCCCACCGCCTGCGCGCCTCTGGTCGCGAACCACAAGCGCGGGTGGCGGCCCGCCGCCAGGCAGGCCTGAAGCACCCGCAGCGGTAGATAGGCGCCGTCAGACCCCGAAGCGGCCAGAACGAGGAGGCCATCCGGTGTGCCCGGCCCGGCCAGCGCGGCCTCGATCGCGCCGAGAGAGGCGGCGCGCGCATCGGCGCCGGCCGCTACCAGTGCCTCGGCGACGGCCGCACCGACATCGGCGTCATCGGACAGAACCAGCCAGCGCGCGCCAGATGGCGAAATACTCTCGGGCAGCGCTGCCTCCGGCCAGGCGAGGCGGTACAGCCAGCCGCGCACTTCCTCGCCGGGCGGTTTGACGAACGCGCCGCCGCTGCCGGCATCGGGCTGCAACTCGGCCGCCTCAGCCCAATGGCGCTCCCGCTGCCAGGGGTAGAGCGGCAAGCCGATCGTCTCGCCGCCTTCGCCCATAATCAGCCGCCAATCGAGCGCGGCGCCCGCGACCCATAGCGCGCCGAGCGCCGTGAGCAGGCTGGCAACCTCCGGCATCTCCCGCCGGCCGCAGGCGATCGTCACGGCGGCCGGTTCGGTCTGCGGCACGGAGGGCAGCAGCACCGGATGGGCGCCAAGCTCCAGAAACACCCCGATGCCGTCATCGGCCATCTGCCGGACGGCCCGGCTGAACAGCACCGGCTCGCGCATGTTGCGCGCCCAATAGTCGCCGTCGAACGCCGCACCCTCGGCCCGGCGCCCGAGCACCGTCGAGTAAAGCGGCACCTCCGCCGCGCCCGGCGCCATGCCCGCCAACTCAGCCCGCAGTTCCGTCGCCAGCGGCGCCATCTGCGGGCTGTGGGACGCCACATCGACCTTGACGAGGCGCGTGAACACGCCCTCCGCCGTCAGTTCCGCCATGACATCGCGCACCGCATCGGGCCGGCCGGAGATGACGCTCGCGCGCGGCCCGTTGCTGGCGGCGAAGACAACCTCGTCCTCGCGGCCCGCCAAACGCGACCGGGTCTCGTCCATTGACAGTTCAACCAGCGCCATGGCGCCCTGCCCACTCACCCGCCGCATCAGGGCGCTCCGCCGGCAGATGATCTGCATCGCGCGGTCAAGGTCCAGCACACCGGCGATGCAGGCAGCCGCGACCTCGCCCATGCTGTGCCCGACCACGGCATCGGGCACGACGCCGAGCGTGCGCAGCCAGGCGGCATAGGCGATCGCCAACGCGACCAGCACAGGCTGGATCACGTCGATGCGGTCGAGCTGAAAGTCCGCGTCACCGGGTTCGGCCCCGAGCTGCCCGATGATGGACCAGGGCACGAAGCGCGCGGCCGCCGCATCGCATTGCTCCAAGGCCGCGCGGAAGGCGGGCTCCTGTGCGAGCAACTCCCGCCCCATGCCGATCCACTGCGCGCCCTGGCCGGGCAGCAGGAAGGCGATGCGCGGCCGTTCGCCACTCTGCACGACGCCGGCAGCCGCCGCCGAAACCGCCTCGCCCGCCGCGAACTGCCGCAGCCGCTCGGCCATCGCCTCGGCGCTGTCCGTCACGAAAACCGCCCGGTGATCGAGCGCGGTGCGGCGGAGCGCCGCGTTCCAGCAGAGATCGCCGAGTGCCGGCGCATCCGGCCCGCTTAGTCGATCGGCGTAGCGCCCTGCCAAAGCCCGCAAGGCCGCCGGGCTGCGCGCGGAGAGCGGCAGCATCGCGGCCGCCCGGTCCATGGGCCGAGCGGGGCCGGCCGAAGCGTGCGCCGCCGCCTGCAGAACGATATGCCCGTTGGTGCCGCCGATGCCGAAGCCGCTGACGCCGGCGATGCGCGCCACATCGTCAGCCCAAGGCAGCCGCGCGCCCGGTATGGCGCAGGGCGTTTCCGCCCAGGGCACGGCCGGGTTGGGCGTGTGGCAATGCAGGCTGGCCGGGATCGCGCCGGCCTGAAGCGCCAGCGCCGTCTTGATCAGTCCGGCAACGCCAGCCGCCCCTTCGGTATGGCCGATATTCGTCTTGACCGAGCCGACATAGGCAGGCAGGCCCGGCACGCGGCCTTCCTTCAGCACTGCCGTCAGTGCCGCGAGTTCCACCGGGTCACCGACGCGCGTGCCGGTGCCATGCGCCTCCACATAGCCGACGAGCCCCGGCGACACGCCGGCATCGGCATAGGCGGCGCGCAGCAACTCCTCCTGCCCCAGCCGGCTCGGCGTGCCCATCGAGCCGCTGCTGCGACCGTCATTGTTGAGCGCGCTGCCGCGTATGACCGCATAGACACGGTCGCCATCGGCCACGGCATCGGCCAGCGGCTTCAGCACGACGAGCCCCGCGCCCTCGCTCCGCACATAGCCGTCGCCGGAGCCGTCGCCGAACTTGCAGCGCCCATCGGCCGCCATCATGCCGCTCTGCGAATAGGCGATGTTGATGTGCGGCATCAGGATGACGTTCACGCCACCCGCGACCGCCAGCCGGCTCTCACCCGCGCGGATGCTGCGGAGTGCGAGATGGATCGCCGCGAGCGAGGATGAGCAGGCGGTATCAACGGTCAGGCTGGGGCCGCGAAAACCCAGGGCGTAGGAGATGCGGCCCGACGCCGCATAGCGCCCGCTGCCCGTCGTCATCTGAAAATCGATGCCAGCGGGATCGGCGAAAAGTCGTGCCTCGAAATCGCTGATCCATTGGCCCACGAAGACGCCGCAGCGCCGCGCATCGAGCCGCGCGAGATCCTGCCCGGCATCCTCCAGCGCTTCCCAGGCGGTTTCCAGCAGCAGCCGCTGCTGCGGGTCCAGCCGCTCGGCCTCTCGCGGCGAAAGGCTGAAGAAATCGGCGTCGAACAGGTCGAGCCCGTCTAGGAAACCGCCCCAGCGCGTCGCCATATGGCCCGGCGTCGCGGGCTTCGGGTCGAAGTAGCGCGCCACATCCATGCGGTCAGGCGGAATCTCGCCGATGGCGTCTCCGCCTGTTTCAAGCAGGCGCCAGAAGCCCTCGGCGTCGGAAACGCCGCCCGGAAAACGGCAGCCGATGCCAATGATGGCGACCGGCGCGGGCGCGGGCTCGGATCCGCTCATGCCGCCGCCCGACGCAGCATCGGCGCGAGCGTGGCGGACAGGTAATCGAGCAGGACGGGGCGTTGCGCATCCAGATAAAAATGCCCGCCCGCGAACATCCTGATGTGGAAAGGCGCGGTCGTGAGCGTGCCCCAGGCGGCGTTATCCGCCGGCGTGATGAGCCGATCCTCGGTGCCGGCGCAGGCGGTGATCGGCGCGCCGATCGGCGCGCAATGCTGTGGCCGATGCGTCTCCAAGGCCGCGATATCGGCGCGCAGCCCCGGCAGCAGAAGCTCCATCACGTCACGTTCCTGCTGCAGCGCCGGCGGAATTCCGCCGTAGCGCCGATCGATCTCGGCGACGAAATCCGCATCGTTCAGCCGGTGCATATCGGGTGTCGTGCGCGGCAGATGCGGCGGCCGGCGTGACGAGACAAAGAGGTGCCACGGGGCCGGCGCGCCACGCCGGGCGAGCACGCTCGCGGTTTCAAAAGCGAGTGTCGCCCCCATACTGTGGCCGAACAGGGCGTAGGGCTTTTCGAGGTGCGGCAGCAGAGCTTCGGCCAGGGTCTCGGCCAGGACCGCCATGCTGTCGATGGGCGGCTCCCGCATCCGGCCCGGTCGCCCGGGCAGTTGCACACCCCAGACGGCCAAGCGCGGCGGCAGCCCGCCCGGCCATAGCCGGAAATGCGCGGCCGTGCCCCCGGCATGGGAAAAGCAAAACAGATTGGCATCGGCAGCCTCTCGGCAGTCCAGCCTGCGAAGCCAGTCGCCCATGGTGCTATGCCGCCGATTTTTGAGAATAGCGGCCGGCGGGCGAACTCGCCCGTGGCACTCGCACAACAACCGCGATAATCACGCGGCGGCACGTCCTATAACGGGGGCAGAAAATGTCCCTCGGGCAAGTCAAGACGTGCTCTTTCAGGTTCATGACTAATTTAAGATTTCCCTGAAACTTTGCTGATGCCTCACCCGGCGGGCTAGTCCACCGTTCGGGTAACGGTCCAAGCGGATTAAACCCCTCCTTAGGCGCACTTGCGCGATTGCCGCTCACGATGGCAAAAGGGCGTGGGCGACGGCCTGCGGCACTTGCCACCGCGCGGCGATCGGCACCAAAATGCCAGCGTATATCGGCAGAATTGGCGACAGGCATGGGCAAGATCAGGATCGGCGTCGGCGGCTGGACGTATGAGCCCTGGCGCGGTGCCTTCTACCCGGACAAGCTTCCGCAAAAGAGCGAGCTGGAATATGCCAGCCTGCATCTGACCTCGATCGAGATCAACGGGACCTATTACGGCTCACAAAAGCCGGAAAGCTTCGCCAAATGGCATGATGAGACGCCCGAGGATTTCGTCTTTTCGCTCAAGGCGCCGCGCTTCGCCACGAACCGCAAAATACTGGCCGGGGCCGGCGAGTTCGATCGAACGGTTTTTCAACAGCGGTGTTACGGAGCTGAAGCACAAGCTTGGCCCGATCAACTGGCAGTTCATGGCTACCAAGAAATTCGATCCGGTCGATTTCGAGGGGTTTCTGAAACTGCTACCCGCCTCGGTCGCGGGCCGCGCACTCCGCCACGCCGTGGAAGTTCGCCACGAGAGTTTTCGCGTTCCGGAATTCACCGCCATGGCGCGGGCCTATGGCGTCGCCATCGTCATCGCCGGTGACAGCGACTATCCTCAGATCGCCGATCCGACGGCCGCCTTCGTCTATGCCCGCATCATGGGAACGGCGGAGAGCGAAGCGCTCGGCTATTCCGGCCGTGACCTCGACCTTTGGGCGGGACGCACGAAAGCCTGGGCCACGGGGGAAACGGCCGAAGGGCTGGCCTGCGTTGAACAGAACGGCGCCCCCGCTGGCGTCCCACGCGATGTTTATCTCTATGTCATCAGCGGGCATAAGGTGAAGAACCCTGCCGCCGCCATGGCCTTGATCGAGCGTGCCGCCGGCGACGGGCGCGACCAGAAGAAACGACGCCATCGAGTTTGAAAGCAAGGACCGGAGTGAGGGGTCCGTCGTGTCGCTCTACATGTCCTGGCGAGACAGATCGAAGGAACCCAGGATATGACACTTTCCAGAGCCAAGCAGAGCGAAGACGACCGCGCGAGCGAGCACGACCCCCGGTGGCAGTCGGTGGCGGCCCGGGACAGTTCGGCCGATGGGTCATTCGTCTACGCGGTCAAGACAACGGGTGTTTACTGTCGCCCATCTTGCCCGTCCCGTATGGCGAAATCCAAAAACGTCGCATTCTATGCCACCTGCCAGGACGCCGAGAAGGCCGGCTACCGCGCCTGCCGCCGCTGCAATCCGCGTGGCCGGTCACTCTCCGACGCCCATGCGGCCGTGGTCACGGAAGCCTGCCGGCTGATCGAGACATCGGAAGATCTACCGAAGCTTGACACGCTTGCCGCCTCCATCGGCATGAGCCCGTTCTACCTTCACCGCCAGTTCAAGGCGATCACCGGGTTGACCCCGAAAGCCTATGGCGCGGCCCATCGCGCACAGCGCATGCGCGCGGAGCTGGCGGCGGCCGATACCAGCGTGACGCAAGCGATCTATGGCGCCGGCTACAATTCAAGCAGCCGGTTCTACGAGAATGCCGATGCCGTGCTGGGCATGACGCCGACAGCCTATAAGCAGGGCGGCCGCGACGCCGATATTCATTTCGCCGTCGCCCAATGTTCGCTCGGTGCGATCCTGGTCGCACGCAGTGACCGGGGTGTCTGCGCCATCATGCTTCGGCGACGACCCCGACGAACTCGCCCGCGACCTGCAGGATCGCTTCCCGAAGGCCAATCTGATCGGCGGCGACACGGAATTCGAGCAACTCGTCGCCCGCGTCATCGGCTTCGTCGAAGCGCCGCGCATTGGCCTCGATCTGCCGCTCGATGTGCGCGGCACGGCCTTTCAGCAGCGCGTCTGGCAGGCTTTGCGGGAGATTCCGCCAGGCGAAACCGCAAGCTATGCCGAGATCGCCCGGCGCATCGGTGAGCCTCGCGCAGTCCGCGCCGTCGCCCAAGCTTGTGGCGCCAATAAAATCGCGGTCGCCATCCCCTGCCATCGCGTCGTGAGGCATGACGGCGCACTCTCCGGATATCGCTGGGGCGTGGAGCGAAAACGCGCTTTGCTCGAAAAGGAGGCCCGGCCATGAGCACCCGGGCGGCTGAAGATCGCCTCGCCGGCTATGACTGGAACGCCTTCGCCTCGGAGCTTGACGATCATGGCTGCGCCGTGCTGCCGCAGATCCTCGCGCCGGAGGAGTGCCGCGCGATTGCGACACTCTATCCCGATGACGCGCATTTTCGCAGCCATATCCATATGGCTCGGCATGGCTTCGGCCGGGGCGAGTATCGTTATTTCAACTACCCTTTGCCTGATCTCATCGAAGGGCTGCGCACCGCGCTCTATCCGCGTCTTGCATTGGTCGCGAATGATTGGAACGCACGCATGGGTGTTGACCGGCGCTATCCCGATACCCACGGGGATTTTCTGAAGGAATGCCACGCCGCCGGCCAGACACGGCCGACGCCGCTTCTGCTGCAATATGGGCCTGGCGATTTCAATTGCCTGCATCAGGATCTGTACGGCGATCTCGCCTTTCCGCTTCAGATGGCCATCCTGCTGTCGGAGCCCGGCCGGGACTTCACCGGCGGCGAGTTCGTGCTGACCGAACAACGCCCGCGCATGCAGAGCCGTGTCGAGGTGGTGGCACTTCGCCAGGGCGACGCCGTCGTTTTTGCCGTCCACAATCGGCCTGTGCGGGGCAGCAAAGGCAGCTATCGCGTGAACCTGCGCCATGGCGTCAGCCGGCTCCGCTCCGGGCAGCGTCACACCGCCGGTATCATCTTTCACGATGCGCGGTGATGCGTCATCGATGAGACCGCCTCAATTCCGCCTACGCATCCGCTTCGCGATCCTCTACTCCGCATCCCGGGGCCGGATGGCTGATGCGGGCCGCCAGATGAAGCCTGCACATCTCCGCATTCGCCTCCGCCGCGCTCCGCGCCCGCCGCGACGCCCGCAGATGATCGTGATACTCGCCCGGCGCGATGGCGGCGCCGGCCACCGTGGTAAAGGCCGGCGCCTCGTCACCGCGCGCGCCGCCTTCTTGCAGACGCACGCCGAGGTAGCGCAGAGCCGGCGCGCGGATCGCGCGATCATCATGCAGCGTCAGCGCCCGCAGATCGCTCAGGGAAAGATCGAGAGCGCGCGCCAGCCCCCAGCGTTCGACAAGCAGCCGCAGCAAGCGTTCCTGCCGCCCGAGAAACGCCTTCTGCCTGAACACGCGCCGAATCTCATCGAGATCCGTATTCGCCTCGCCCGCGAAAACCTCGGCGAAGCCTCGGGCTTCCGCGACACCCTGGTTGATCTTGCGTGACGCGAAGTGATCGACCAGGCGGATCGTCGCGGTTCTGACCCAGCCAAGCCGTTCCACGGCCGCTTTCATGTCGGTCGCCATCAGGAAGGCGAAGTTCGCCGAGCACCAATAGGTCGGCAGGCGAAAGGTGACATCGACATCGCGCCCGTCACAGGACAGGCTTTCGATGAAACCCATATCGGTGACAGGTTCGTCGAGTTCCGGGTCGAGCACGTCGCCGAGCGCGGCCATGATCTCGGCCTCGCGCGATGTCGTCTCAAGCTGCGGCATGAACCCTCGCCCCGGCCGGATCGTCCGCGAGGCGGCATTCCGCCGGCACGTCAAGCCCATAGAGCTTCGCGGCGTTGAGCCCGAGAATCTTCCGCTTCACCGAGAGCGTCAACGGTGTTCGCGCTTCCCGCGCGAGGTCGTCGGGAAATTCGAAGGCCATGAACTTCTCGATGATCCATTTCGGGCTCGTGATGCCGTAATCCGAGCCGAACAGAAGCCTATCGGGGCCGAGAAAATACAGAAGATCGGCCAGCATCTGGGCGAAGTATTTGGGCCGGGCATGGATGAAGGAGGGGATAAGCGCGAGACCGCCATAGACATTCGGCTCCTGCCCCGCGATCCAGCAGAAATCGTCGATCCGTGGCATTCCGCAATGATCGACGACAAAGTTGAGCGAGGGAAAGGCGGTCGCGACATAGTCGACATCGCGCACGTCGAAAGCGTCGAGGTTGAGCGGGTGTATCGTCGGCCCCTTATGGACATGGACGTTCTTCACGCCCAGTGCGATCAGCTTCTCCATATACGGGGCGACGATGTCGTCACGGAGCGTGTAGCCTTTCGAGTTGCCGTTCCACTCAGCGGTGTAAAGCTTGACGCCTTTGAACTTGTGTTTCTCGAAATCGGCTTCCAGCCGGTCGAGCCCCGCCGTGCCGTCGCGCGGGTCGAAGCGACCGTTCAATATCACCCTGTCAGGATAGGCATTCTTGAAGGCCGCGCATTGGTCGGTCGTGTTGAAGCCCGCGACATAGAAGTCGAACAGGTTCGTGGGCAGCATCATCGCCACATCCACATACCCATCCTCGAACAGGTCCTTGGCAGCACCTTCGACGCCGTAATGGCAAAAGCGATCGAAGCTCCAGCGCTGATCCTCCGGCGTCATGCCGACATGCGAGTTCCAGAAGCTTTCGATGAAGGTCAGGCCATAGCGGTTGCGGCGGTTCTCAGGCCGGGCATCCCAGAGATGGATGTGCCCATCCACCACGAAAACCTTGTCGCCGGCATTCGTCACATACACCGCGCTCTCCCTCACCGCATGGCACGACCCTATTCCGGGTCCCTATCGTCCTGCCACGAACATGCCATACGACCCTGTTGTCCTACAACTGGTGAACCGCGGCGCGCGTGTCGGCCCGGCTGCCTTATCAAAGTCCGCCGTGATACCGCATGCCCTTCAGGTCGGCGATCAAGCCGGGGCCGGTCGGCTGCCAGCCCAGCTCCGCCCGCGTGCGAGCGGAGGACGCGGAGAAATCCAGCCCGGCAAAGGCAGCGAGCCAGCCGAAATGGCCCGCCACTTCTCCCTCTGATAGGGAAACGGCCGGCACGCCCAGCCCCTCACCGATCACCTCCGCGATCTCCCGCGCTGTGATCCCTTCTTCCGCGACCGCGTTATAGCGCGCGCCCGCATCCTGTTTCTCCAGTGCCAGCCTGTAGAGACGGGCAACGTCGCTGATATGCGCCGCCGACCAGCGCGTGCGCCCCTCGCCCAGATAGGCCGAGACGCCCTTTTCGCGCGCCAGCGCGATGAGCGGCGTGATGAGCCCCTGCTTCACCGTGTCGTGAACCTGCGGAAGGCGCACCACGATCATCTTGACGCCGGCTGCCGCCATCGCCGCTCCCGTCAACTCCGAAAGCTTCCGGGGGTTGGGATGATCCGCGTTGAACACATCTTCCGTCGCCGATTGACCTGTTCCGGCATTGCCCATGCCGACACCGGAGGTAATGAGCAGCGGCCGGCCGGACCCGGCAAGCGCGCCGCCCAGCGCCTCGATCGCGCGGCGGTCCTTCTCGCAATTCGCCACGAAATTCGTGAAGTCATGGTCGAAGGCGCAGTGGATAACGCCATCCGCCCGCGCGGCGCCCCGGCTGAGGCTTTCCAGATCCTCAAGGTCCCCGCGATGCGGCTCGGCGCCCACGGCGATCAGCGCCTCGGCGCCTTTATCGGACCGCGTCAAACCGATGACCTGATGGCCGGCGCCGATAAGTTCCGGGACGATGGCGGAGCCGATGAAACCCGTGGCACCAGTGACGAAAACACGCATGTGATGGTCTCCTCTTGGAGCAATACTAACCGGAGGCCACTATCGGTTACGCTTCAATCCTGTTAAAGTAGTGATCTTATCAGGGTATAATGATCAACAGGATCGCCATGGCCACTGACACCGGCAATCTGCTGGGGAGTTTCCTGAAGGATCGGCGCGGCCGGCTTGACCCTGCCGCGCTCGGCTTTTCCGGCCTGCGCCGGCGGACACCGGGGCTGCGGCGGGAGGAGGTTGCCCAGCGCGCGAACATCAGCCCCACCTGGTACACCTGGCTGGAGCAAGGGCGTGGCGGCGCGCCCTCGGCGGATGTGCTGAACCGGATCGCGAGCGGCCTCATGCTGACGGAGCCGGAGCGGGAGCACCTCTTTCTGCTCGGGCTTGGGCGCCCGCCGGAGTTTCGCTACCAGGCGGTCCATGGTGTCACGCCCCGTTTGCAGCGCCTGCTGGATGCTTTCGCAACCGGCCCCGCGATCATCAAGACCGCGACTTGGGATGTCGTCGCCTGGAATCGTTTGGCGGTCGTATTACTGACTGATTATGGTGCCTTGCCGCCGGAGCAGCGCAATATCCTGCGCCTCATCTTCGGCAATTCCGGCGCTCGCACGGCGCAGGAGGATTGGAAGAACGTAGCGCGCTTCGTCGTCGGCGCCTTCAGGGCGGATGCAGCGCGCGCCGGCGCTGTCTCCGAAATCGGGCAGCTCGTGGAAGAGCTTTGCCGGCTCAGCCCCGAATTCGAGGCGCTGTGGCGCGCCAATGATCTGAATGTTCATGGCGAGGCGATCAAGCGGCTTCGGCATCCCGTCCTCGGCTCAATCGAGTTCGAGCTTTCCTCTTTCGCGGTCGATGGCCGTCCCGATCTCGGGATGCTCGTCTATAACCCGGTCTCACCATCGGATGCCGATCGCATCCGATCATTCGTGGCGCCATAAAGCCGGATCGCGGCGCGGCTTTTTCGATGGCAGCGTCAGCGTTTTTTAGATTAGAGCAGATCCCGATCATATGGAATCATCTGATCGGGTGAAGATGCTCGTAAAAACAAAGAGCTAGAGCGGTGACTGTGAGCGTAAGCGAATAGGAAACGCTCTAGAGTTAGGCGTGCGCTGACCACTGCAGATGATGCTGTCGCTGCACGATACGGCAGAACAAGATGCCGCCTGCAGGTCATCACGCTTCAAGATAGCGCGCGGTCAGATGCGCCTCGAAGGCCGTCGCATCCAGGGGTTTGCCCGTTGCGGCGCGCATCAGATCGTTGAAGCCCAGCAGGTTCGCCCGCCCATGCACCTCGCGCCGCACCCAGCCGAGCAGGGGCGAGAGATCGCCCTCCGCCATTGCGCTATCCACGCCCGGCACATCGGCACGCAGCGCCGCCATCAGCTGAGCGGCGGCCATGGCCCCCAGCGTGTAGCTCGGGAAATAGCCGAAGGCGCCGTCGTACCAATGAATATCCTGCAAGCAGCCGCGCCGGTCATCCGGCGGGGTGATGCCGAGCAGCCCCTGCATCCCCTCATTCCAGGCCCCCGGTAGATCCGCCACCACAAGATCACCCGCGATCAGCGCGCGCTCCAGCCGGAAGCGCAGAATGACATGGGCCGGATAGGTCACCTCGTCCGCTTCCACACGGATGAAACCGCGCTCCACATGGCGCAGCAGCCGCCCGAGATTGTCGGCGGAATAGAGCGTTGCATCGCCCTCGAAAGCGGCATGCAGCTGCGGCCCGAGCCAGGAGAGATAGGCGTCGCTGCGGCAAACCTGCATCTCGATGATCAGTGACTGGCTTTCATGCGCCGCCATGCCGGCCGCCTCGCCCACCGGCTGGCGGGCACGGGCAGCGGGCAGGCCCTCCTCATACAGCGCATGGCCGGTCTCATGCATCACGCCCATCAGGCTCTGGAAACACTCCTCCTCGCTGTAGCGGGTGGTGATGCGGATATCGGTCGGTGTGCCGCCGCAGAACGGATGGGCCGAGCGGTCAAGCCGCGCATGGCTGTAGTCCAGCCCCGCCGCCGCTGAGAGCCGCCGGCACAGCGCCTCCTGCACGCCCACCGGGAACGACCCGATCAAGGGCCGGCCCGGTCCCCGCGCCGCCTGGATCGCCTCGGCCTGCGGCAGCGCATCGGCCAGGAAGACCTCATAGGCGGAGAAGACCGGCTCCACATCGGCCGAGCGGATGCCGGGCTGGAAACCATCCATCAGCGCATCATACGGGGACATGCGGAATGCCTCGCCGAGTGCCACAGACGCCTCCCGCGTCAGACGCACGACCTCCTCCAGCGCCGGGCGGACGGCGCCGAAATCCGAGGCCGGGCGCGCTTGGCGCCAGATCGACTCGCAGGCGGAATTGGCGCGGCTCCGCGCCTCCACGAGGTCCGCCGGCAGCGCCACGGATTGGAGATGGCGATGCCGCATGAGGCGGAGATTGGCGGCAGCCCAAACCTCCTCGGGCGGGGATTGTTCGGCCTCGGCCAGGTCATCGGCCATCGCCGGGGCCGTGGTCAGCTCATGGACGAGGCCCGAGAGCACGGCGAGCTGATCGCCGCGCGCCTCGGCGCCGCCGGGCGGCATCATGACCGAGGCATCCCAGCCGAGCATCGCGATCGCCTCCCCGACCGTGGCAATGCGGGCGAAGCGGGCAGCGAGGCGATCATAGGCGGTCATGGGCGATAAACCTTGAAGCACCAATAGGTGAATTGAGCGAGCAGAACCCCGGCGAGGCCGAACCAGGTCAGGGCATATTGCAGATGGTCATTGGGCGGGCGGGGTAAATTCCCGGCGGGTTCGGGCCAGCCCCGCGCCGGGGGCTCGCCCATCGCCACCAGCACGAAGGGCGCGAGGTCGGGCACGCCAAGCGCCGGGCCGATCCGCGCCGGGGAGAGCAGATAGAACTGGCGATTGGCGGGGTCGTCCTTGGGCGTGAAAAAATTGGGCCGCTCGGCCGCCTGCGCGAAACCGGAGACGGTCAGCCGGTCCGGCAGCGTGACGTGCCCGAAATCATCGTAGGGAACCCAGCCGAGATCGACGAGGACGGGCACGCCCAGGGCGCGGCGCAGCACGACCAGCAGTTCGCCGCCGATGACGGTGTCGTCGGTCCTGGTCGCCCGCACATCGTCGCCGAACAGCGAGACCGTCGCGCGGTCGGGCGTGCCGGTCACGAAGACCTTCTCGAAAGCCGAGGGCACAGCCGGCAGCGGCACGGGGGGTGCGCGCTCGGCCGTCGCGATGCTGGCGAGGATCGCCTCCTTCCAGGCCAGGCGGTTGATCTGCCAGACGCCCAGGCTGACCAGGATGAGAAAAACCGGCCCGCAGAGCAGGCCGAAGCCCAGGATACGCCGCCAAGGTGGCGGCGGCGCCCGGCCCGATGCGACGACGGATGGAGTATCGGCGGCCGACAAGGGTCCGGTCAGGCGACAGTGACTTTGCTGGCGCCCCACAGTAGATGCAGACGAACAGGAACAGCCAGACGACGTCGACGAAATGCCAGTACCAGGCGGCGGCCTCGAAACCGAAATGCCGCTCCGGCGTGAACTGCCCGGCCCGCACGCGGAACCAGCAGACGATCAGGAAGATCGTGCCGACGATGACATGGAAGCCGTGGAAGCCGGTGGCCAGGAAGAAGACCGAGGGGAAGATGCCGCCGCCGGAGAATTTGAACGGCGCGTGGGTGTATTCGATCGCCTGACAGCAGGTGAAGGAAAGGCCGAGGATGATCGTGGCCGACAGGCCGATGTTCAGCGACTTTGCGGTCATTCTCGATCAGCGCGTGATGCGCCCAGGTGATGGTCGTGCCCGACAGCAGCAGGATCAGCGTGTTGAGGAACGGCAGGCGAACGGGTCGAAGGTGTGGATGCCCTCGGGCGGCCAGACGGCATGGGTGGCGCCCGAGACATTCTCCGGGAAGAACGCGAAGTTGAAGAAGGCCCAGAAGAAGGCGACGAAGAACATCACTTCGCTAGAGATGAACAGCGTCATCCCGTAGCGCAGGCCGATGAGGTCGAGCACGCTATGCGCGCCGGGAATCGGGCTCTCCCGCACCACGTCCTGAACCAGAAGAACATGATGGTGAGGACGGCGCAGAGGCCGAGCGCCAGCACGATGTAATTGCCGAAATGGGCGGCGAAGATGATGCCCATGAGGAAGAACATGGCGCCGAAGGCGCCGATGATCGGCCAGTGGCTGGGCTGGACGAGGTGATAGGGATTCTTGATCCCCGAGGCCGTGACGGTCTTGGCATTGCTCATTTCAGTGCTCATGCCATCAGCCCTCCTCATGCGGCCTTATCGGTTTTAGTGTCCGCCTACCCGAGCCAAGCTAGGCCGTAATCGGGCAAGCTTCACCATCGAAATCGCGTAGAACAGAACGCAGAACAGCACGAGCAGCGCCAGCACGCCAAGGTTCACGCGCCGCCTGCGGCGGTCGAAGCGCTCGCGCGGCCCCAACGCCTCTGTGCCGGGGCGCAAGCTCGGCGGGCGGGGTGCCGGGTCCGCCGGGCTCGTCGTCACTGGATAAGCCGGCAGATCGCCAGCGCCGCGAAGAGCAGGAACAGATAAAGCAGCGAGAAGCGGAAGGCCTTCCGGGCGGGCGCGTTGTTGCGTCAGGCTCGCGCCGTTCGGCCCCCGCCGTCCCGCAGGACCAGCAAGCGCGTGATAGAGGAAAAGGCCGCTCAGGATCAGGCTGATGACGAGGTAGAGCCAGCCCACGAAGCCGACCGCCCAGGGGCTGGCCGCGACCGGCATCAGCAGCAGCGTATAGGCCATGATATCGCCCGCGTGATGCGCGGGCCGGCAACCACGGGCAGCATCGGCACGCCGGCCCGCTCGTAATCGCCGCTCGCATACAGCGACAGCGACCAGAAATGCGGCGGCGTCCAGAAGAACATGATGGCGAACAGCAGCAGCGGCAGCAGGTCGATGCGAGCCGGTGACGGCGGCCCAGCCGATCACCGGCGGGAACGCGCCGGCGGCGCCGCCGATGACGATGTTCTGCGGCGTGCCGCCGCTTCAGCCACATCGTGTAGACGAAGACGTAGAAGCCGATCGAGAGCGCCAGCATCGCCGGCGGCGACCAGGTTGGTCGCCAGGCCCATCACCAGCACCGAGGCGACAGCCAGCACGATGCCGAAGCCCAGCGCCGCGCCCGGCGCGATCCGGCCCGCGGGGATCGGCCGGTTGGCGGTGCGGCGCATGATCGCGTCGATGTCGCGGTCGTACCACATGTTGATCGCGCCGGCAGCGCCCGGCGCCGACGGCGATGCAGAGGATGGCGGTGAAGGCCAGCACCGGGTTGAGATGGCCCGGCGCGACCAGAGGCCGATCGCGCCGGTGAACACCACCAGGGTCATCACGCGCGGCTTCAGCAGCGCGAGCCAGTCCTGAGCTCGGCGCCGATCGGGCAGGACCGCGTCAGCTCAGGATCGCGAGGGCCAGGCTGCCGACAGGTTTCAGCGTCAGCCGTCACCAGGCAATCGCCGACTTCAGTCGCAGTCGACTGCCGGTAGCGAACATCCGAGGCGAAGTCCCCGGTCTCGATCCAATGGAATCCGGGGCAGTTCCTCGAAGGTGTGGAGCGGCGGCGGGGACGGCAGCGGCCCATTCCAGCGTCGTCGCGCCCTCGCCCCAGTAATTGTCGGCCAGCTGCTCCTTCGGAGGTGAAGGTCCGGTAGCAGACGTAGAAGAACACGAGCATCGACAGCGCCGGAGATGAAGGCGCCGATCGAGGAGACGAAGTTCCAGCCGGCGAAGGCGTCCGGATAATCCGGATAGCGGCGCGGCATGCCGGCCAGGCCCAGGAAATGCTGCGGGAAGAAGGTCAGGTTCACGCCGATGAAGGTCATCCAGAAATGCACCTTGCCCCAGAATTCCGGATATGGATGGCCGGACATCTTGCCGATCCAGTAGTAGAAGCCGGCGAAGATGCGCGAACACCGCGCCCAGCGACAGCACGTAATGGAAATGCGCGATGATGTAGTAGGTGTTGTGCAGCATCCTGGTCGATGCTCGGCATTGGCGAGCACCACGCCGGTCACGCCGCCGACGGTGAACAGGAAGATGAAGCCGATCGCCCAGCAGCATCGGCGTCTTGAACTCGATCGAGCCGCCCCACATCGTGGCGATCCAGGAGAAGATCTTGATCCCCGTCGGCACCGCGATGACCAGCGTCGCGACCATGAAATAGGCGCGGCTGTCGACGCTGATGCCCGAGATGAACATGTGGTGCGCCCAGACCACGAAGCCGACCACGCCGATCGCGACCATGGCATAGACCATGCCGAGATAGCCGAAGATCGGCTTCTTGCTGAAGGTCGAGACGACGTGGCTGATGATGCCGAAGGCCGGCAGGATCATGATGTAGACTTCCGGGATGGCCGAAGAACCAGAACAGATGCTGGAACAGCACCGGATCGCCGCCGCCGGCCGGCTCGAAGAAGGAGGTGCCGAAATTGCGGTCGCAGATCAGCATGGTGACGCCGCCGGCCAGCACCGGGATGCGCCAGCAGCAGCAGGAAGGCCGTGACCAGCTTCGACCAGACGAACAGCGGCATCTTGTGCAGCGTCATGCCCGGGGCGCGCATGTTGAGGATGGTGGTGATGAAGTTGATCGCGCCCAGCAGCGAGGAAGACGCCGGCCAGATGCAGCGAGAACAGCGTGAAGTCCATCGCCATGCCGGGCTGGTAGGTGCTGTTCGTCAGCGGCGGATAGAGCGTCCAGCCCGACGCCGGACCCGGTGCCCATCGACCAGGCCGAGCATGACGAAGATGAAGGCCGGCGGCAGGAACCAGAAGCTGATGTTGTTCAGGCGCGGGAAGGCCATGTCCGGCGCGCCGATCATCAGCGGGACGAACCAGTTGCCGAAGCCGCCGATCAGCGCCGGCATGACCATGAAGAAGATCATGATGCAGGCCGTGCGCGGTGATGATCGCGTTCCACTCCTGCCCGCTATGGAAGACATGCATGCCCGGGCGCATGAGGTCCGAGCGCATGATCATCGACAGCATGCTGCCGATGATGCCCCGTGGTCACGGCGAAGATCAGGTAGAGCGTGCCGATATCCTTGTGGTTGGTGCTGAACAGCCAGCGCTCGGCGAAGCCCGGCTCATGATGGTCATGCCCGTGGTCCGCGTCATGCACATGCGCGTCGTCATGCGTGCCGGGCGTCCGCGCCACCGGGTCATGCGTCGTGGAGGACATCGCTCACTTGCTCCCATCCGGGCCCGCATTCTCCGCCAGCCGGATGGCTGATGCGGCCATGGGCCGGGGCGGCGCCGTCATATTCGCGGAAAACTCCGCCTGCGCCGACTTCACCCAGGCATTGTACTGGTCGAGCGGCAGCGCCTCGACCGCGATCGGCATCGAATCATGGCCCGTGCCGCAGACCTGGTTGCATTCACCATAGAAAATGCCGACCTGATCGACCCGCACCCAGGTCTCGATCAGCCGCCCGGGGATCGCATAGCGCTGCACGCCGAGGCTGGGAATGAAGAAGGCGTGCAGCACGTCCCCGCTGCCGATGAGGATACGGATATCCTTGCCGACCGGGAGGACCAGCGGATGGTCCACCGTGAGGAGCCGCGTATCGCCGGGCTTCAGCCGGTTCGCCGGGACCATGTAGCTCGTGAAGTCGAGCCCGTTCTCGGACGGATAGGTATATTCCCAGTACCATTGATGGCCCGTCACCCGCACCGTCATGTAGGGGTCGTGCGTGCGGTCCTCGTAATAGACGAGCCGGAAGGACGGGATCGACATAGCGATCAGGAACACCACCGGACCCAAGGTCCAGATCAGTTCGATCAGCGGGTTATGGGTGGTCTTGGTCGGGATCGGGTGCCGCTTGGCGCTGAAGCGCCACATCACATAAACCAGCAGCCCCGCGACGAGGAACAGGATGATGGAGAGCCAGGCCATCAGATAGAGGTTGAGCCAGACGATATCGTGCTCGACCGGGCTGTGGGAGGGTTGAACCCACCATTGCCAGGGCTGCGGCTGAACCACGATGCCGCCCGCCGGCACGGGCTGGGCGGAAGCGGCGGCGCACGCCGCTATCAGGCAGGAAATACCACTGCCAAAGCCGATCGAAAGACGCCGCTTACACAGTGCCATCCAGCCTCCGCGCGGCTCGCGAGCGTCTGCGATTTTCGCAACGCCGACCTTAACCCGAGTACCGCCGCCGATCAACCAAGTCGAGCCCGGTTCGCGTGCCGACGCCGGCCACGGCAATCCTACTCCGATGCCTCCGCGCCCCCCGTCATCGGCAGATGAACGAGCGTGAAGACGCCAAAAGGCCATGTCGGCTTCGCCTCCGCCCGCGCGCGTTCGGCGGGCGTGAGCAGCGCCTCCATGGCGAAATCGGGATGCCAGCCGAGCGCGTGGGAGGCCGGGGCCATCGCCTCCTCCACCCAGCGGCGCGGCCCGGACGGCGCGATGAAATGGTTCACGAACAGCAGGTGCCCGTTGGGCCGGACCAGCCGCCGCATCTCGGCCATCAGCCGCTTCGGGTGGGGCACGACCGAGGCCACGAACATCGCGACCGCGATGTCGAAGCTCTGATCCGGGAAGCCCGTCGCCTCGGCATCCATCTCATGCAGCCCGGCGACATGGCTGAGGCCGAGCTTCGCCGTCCGGCTCCGGGCCCGCACCAGCATCTCGGCCGAGAGATCGATGCCCGTGACCCGCTTGCCACGGTTGTAAAGCGGCAAAGCGAGGCCGGTGCCGACTCCCACCTCCAGCACATCGCGCCCGGGCAAGGCATTGATCCGGCTCACGGTGCGACGCCGGGCCGACCGCGATACGGCACCGAAGGCCCCGTCGTAGATCCCGGCCCAACGCCGATAAGCCGCCTGCACCGCGGCTTTGTCCAAAGCCGAGTGCGGCCTTGGCTCATGAGTTTCGGAAACCTGCATTATCTCTCTCAACGGCCCCGTCGAGAGCCTGTTTGACGTTTCCCAGTCCCGCGCGCCGGTTCGGCGAACTTACCCAATAGGACTTAACAGCGTTGCATATTTGTGACCAGCCGCCAGCGGCGGTTCCGGCTTTCCGCCGTGCCTTCAATATGTAGGGATGGCGCGCGGCCTGTGCGATAGCGAAATTGCTCGCGTGCCACCGTATCCGCTTCGATGGCACCGATAATCTCGGGTGCGGCGAGGATGGCCTCGGCCGATATCCCCGGATTTTCCCAGGCGGCGCAAAGCGCCGCGAGCGCCGCGAGACCCTCGGCATGAGCGCCTGAGAGCAGTTCGTGCAACGGCGGGTGCAGGCGCGGCCTGAGGATCTCGGCGAGGCCCAGCGCCGTGAAGCCCAGAAATCGCGGATGGAGCGGGTCATCCGCGAGGGCCGCCGCGAAGGCCGCCGCGAGTTGCGGGCGCTGATTCTGAGCCAGCCCGGCGGGGTCGATCAAAATCGCGCCAGCGAGGTGACGCAGCCGAATCTGCCGGGCGATGGCCGGCGCGAGGGCGCGGTTGAGCGCCAGTTGCGAGTCCTTCTTCGCGCGCCGCTCCGCCGTCGCCGACCCCGCATCAATGTCGATCGCGACCAAAGCGGGCGTCGGCGTGATGGTCATCCGGGCACCGCCGGGCAGGGCGACACTGCGCCCCTCCAGCTCCGACCAGAGGGAAGCGAACTCCTCCGCATGATCGCCGAGCCCGACGGTCACGCGCGGACGCAGCGCAATCGGCAGTTCGGCCGCCAGGCCCGGCCCATCCACACGGATCGCCGCCTCCGGATGCAGCAACGCGAGACGCTCGGCGGCCCCCGGCCCACGCCCGAGCACTCGGACCGGCCCCTCCGCGCTTTCGGCCCCCTTCTCGTTTTTGGTCAGCGCGGCGAGCCGAGGCCCCTTGCCGCCCTGCGGCCCGCGCGTGACGCGCAATGCCAGATGCGTGCCCTCGGGCTGGCCTTTCGCCCCGGCCGTATCCGGAAGAAACCCGTCCGCCGAGCCGCCCGGCAGGGCGACGAAGGCCCCCGCCATGGCCGGCACCCGGCTCGCGACCCGACCCACGACACGATCCTCGGCCGCAAGAGGGCCGCCGGGCCGCTCGATCGCCGTATCCAGGGCGCCATCGCCGTCCATGGCGAGGGCGCGGATTTCGCCCGGGCTCGCCATGACCAGAATGACGACCGGGCCGTTACTTCGCAGGGATCGCCTCACCGGGGAACGAACCCCAGAAGGCCGATCGTTCAAGCCAGCCACCGATATGGGCGACCCGCACGCGGCACCAGTCGGCGCCGGCATCGCAGCGCTGGATGTAGCCGATCACGCCGGGCATGAGTTGCGCCGCCGGGCTCGACTGGTCCGAGGGCGCGTGGAACAGAGTCGCCGGCGATTTCCCGGTGATGATGAAATGCCGCGTGTCGACCAGGGTCGCCTCGTGCATCCAGCCTTCCGTGCCGTCCGCGTCGACGACCAAGCGCCAGACGTCGAACTCGCGCAGCACCTCCACCGGCAGCCCGACGGAGTGATAGACCCATTGGATCGGATACTGGTCGCCCGGCCCCACGCGCAGGTTTACGGCATCGGCGCGAAGCGAGACGAAGCGCGGGATCGGCAGACCCGTCGATGAGCCGATATGCGGGTTGTTGACAGGCTTCGCGGCTGCCGGCGGCGTGGCCGCCTGAGTATTCGTCTGGGCGTTTTGAGCGCGCACGCTTGGGGCCACGGCGATCAGGATGAGCGTCAGGCAGGCAGCGGCCAGGCTGATGGCGCCCGCGCCGCGACGGAGTCGGACGGTCCGAATTCTCATGCAGCCTGGGTGCCAAGCTCGCGCGCCCAGGTCAAGGCGCCGCTGATGCGGTCACAGGCTCACGATCTGCCCCCGGCCCGCCTCGGCCAGGAAGCGGGCCACGCCCGCGACGGCCACACCCGGCAACAAGCCACGCGGATCAATCGCTTCCGCGCGCAGCCCGGCCTCGCAAACCATCAGAGAAACTTCAAGATCGACGCAAGCATCCCGCAATTCCGCCAGCCCACCGACGCCGCGCGCCCGCAGAACAGCGTCCCGCCCGGCGTCGTCGAGACCGGACCAGTCCTGCAGAAGGGCGCGGCATCCGGCATTCGTCGCGAAAAGCTGAACCCGCCGGCCGAGCGCGGCGGCACCGGCCGCCATCACGAAAGCGTAATGGGCACGATCATGGCTGCCCGAAAGCAGCAGAATGCTGAGCGGCTCACCCGTCATTGCCGCGCTCATGAGGCCGCGCAGACCGGGCAATGCGGGTCGCGCGGCACCCGGATCGTGCGGAAGCGTGTCGCCAGCGCGTCCCACAGTAGCAGCCGGCCCGAGAGGCTCTCGCCCAGCCCCAGGATCTCCTTGATCGTCTCGGTGGCTTGCAGCGTTCCCATCACTCCGGTCACAGCGCCCAGCACGCCCGCCTCGGCGCAGGACGGGGTGAGGCCGGGCGGCGGCGCCTCGGGATAGAGGCAGCGGTAGCACGGCCCCTGCGGGTCGCTATGCGGCTTGAAGACGCTCAACTGCCCCTCGAACCGCAGCACGGCGGCGGATACCAGCACGCGCCGGGCGCGCACGCAGCCATCCGCCACCAGATAGCGCGTGGCGAAATTGTCCGAGCCGTCGCAGACGATGTCGTACTCTGGAATGAGCGCCGCCGCCTCACGGGCCGTCAGGCGCAGCCGGTGCTCGACGATCTTGACACCGGGGTTGATCGCCCGGGCCGTCGCGGCGGCGGAGGCCGTCTTGGCCGCCCCCAGGCTCGCGGTGCCATGCGCGATCTGCCGCTGCAGGTTGGAGAGATCGACCGCGTCGTCATCGACGAGGCCGATCGTGCCGATCCCGGCCGCCGCCAGATAGAGCAGCAGCGGGCTGCCGAGGCCGCCGGCACCCACGATCAGAACGCGGGCACGGCGCAGGGCAGCTTGCCCGGTGCCGCCAATCTCGGGGAGCAGGATGTGCCGCGAATAGCGCTGGATCTCCTCCTCAGAGAAATCGAGATCCAAACCAAGGCCGGTATCAGTCGAAGATGCCTCCATGCCGCATCCAAATCACCAACGGCCGGAACCCACAAGAGCCGGCGTGACCAGGACTAAAGCGAGAACGAATTCTTAACAGGCACCCAGAACATATCAGGATCGACCCGTCTGACAGGGCCGTATTCGCTGCAAAAAGGCCACGAAATTTGGAGGATTTTTATCACGCGATAGGTTAGCATCACGCCATAGTCGCCTCTTTTAGCGGAGATTCTTCGCAATGGCCGTCTGGCGTCCTTGGCTTTGCCTACTGATGCCTGTTGCTCTCGCGGGATGCGGCGGCGGCTACGCGGCTTACGGGCAGGCGACGTCCTATACCTGCGTTCCCTATGCGCGTTCGGTCACTGGCCTGCCGCTCAGCGGCGATGCCTGGGCCTGGTGGGATGAGGCTCGTGGCCGCTACCTCGAATCCGATGTGCCGGCGCCGGGTGCCGTGCTGGTCTTCCAGCGCACCGACCGGCTGCCGAGCGGCCATCTCGCCGTGATCTCGGCGGTCGTGTCGGATCGCCGGGTGCTGGTGACGCAGGCGAATTGGCTGCCGTACCGCATCACCAGCAACCAACCGGTGCTGGACGTGTCACCGGAGAATGACTGGACGGCCGTTCGCGTCTGGTGGCCGCCCGCCCACGGCTGGGGCACGACGGTCTACCCCACCGACGGCTTCATCCAGCCGGCGCCCGCCGCCGCACCTGGCTCCGTACCCGTGGCGCAGTTGGCACCGCTGGCGCCGGGGAGCTGACCTCAGAGACTGTTCGAGACTGCGCTAGAGCGTTTCCTATTCGCTTACGCTCACAGTCACCGCTCTAGCTCTTTGTTTTTACGAGCATCTTCACCCGATCAGATGATTCCATATGATCGGGATCTGCTCTAAGGCGCGCCGGATGGCCGCCGGAGTAGCATTCTCAAACCGTCTCTCAGCAGTGATGCGGCAGCAGCCTGAACTGGGCGAGCGTCCCGGCCATGGTGAAATTGCCGAAATCCATCAGCAGCCCGTCCGCCACGCCATTGTCCCAGTAATGCATGGAGAGCAGCGTATCGGGCAGCATCTCCGTCGTATCCGTATCGAAATAACCCATATGGACGAATAGGGTCGGCAGCTTGCTCAGGGGTGCGAAGGCCGTCGGTCTGATCTGCCCGTAGGACGTGATCGCCGTGAAGGTATTCTCGACTGCGTTGGTCGCGGTGCCGTCGAATACCGGCACCGAGACGAACATCTGGCCCTTCCGTGCCGCCGCCAGCACAGCCTCGGTCTGCGCCATCGGGAAAAGGGTGCCGGCCGGCAAGGTCACGCGCCGCGCATCGGGCGCGGTATAGACGGCGAAGCCGGGCTTACCGGGCGGAAGTTCGGCATAGCCCGCCCTCACCTCGCGGTCGTCATTGGTGCTCTGCGTGATGCGAAAGCGGAAATCCTGCCCGTTCTTCGATTCCCAGGTCGAGTAATCGGACACCGTATGGGTGTCACCGCCCTCCCGGTCCAGGACCGTCATGTCCAGGCGCTGCTGCGTCGCCCAGCCGGTGCAGCCGTCAATCACCTCATATTCCATCGCGCCCGAAGCATCGGTGACGCCGCTATTCTCCGTCGACGCCAGAGTCAGCCGATAGAAGGCCCGGTGCGCCGCCAGTTCCATCGCCCATGACACGCGCGGCACCGCCAGCAGCAACGCGCAGCAGAGAAGCCCGGTCAGGCGGCGGGTGGTTGAACGCATCAACGGCTGCTTCCCTTCATGTCGAGTCTCGTCCGGCGTCTCGCCGATCCGAGTCTATGGCAATGCGATGAAAGCATACAGCGGATGACAGGTGCATGTCCGCCCGGCCAACCATGGGTGGGCATATTGCCGGCGTGCGGCACCCGCCGTAACGTCATCGGGTGGAAAATCTTCTCAGCGGTTACCGGCGTTTCCGTCACACAATCTGGCCCGGCCGCCGTGAGCGGTTCGAGGCCCTGGCCCAGCGCGGCCAGAAGCCGGAGACGCTTGTCATCGCCTGTTCGGATAGTCGGGTCGACCCGACTATGGTCTTCGACGTGGGGCCGGGCGAGATCTTCATCGTCCGCAACGTCGCCAACCTGGTGCCGCCTTTCGAGGATGATACCGCCTTTCACGGCACCAGCGCCGCGATCGAATTCGCGGTGCGCGTGCTTGAGGTGCGGGAGGTCATCGTCATGGGCCATGCCATGTGCGGCGGCATCCACGCCCTGTTGCACCCGGCTTCGGCGGAGCGACTCGATTTCATGTCCTCCTGGGTCGAGATCGCGGCCGAGGCGCGCGACCACGTGCTCGCCTGCGAGCCTGTCGAGGAGAAGCGCCAGCAGCTTTGCGAATACGAGGCCATCAAGCTGTCCCTGCGCAACCTGATGACCTTCCCCTGGCTCGCCGCGCGCGTCGCGGACGGGCGCCTGACGACGCATGGGGCTTTGTTCGACATCCGCTCCGGCGTGCTCTCGCAGTTGAACGCGGACGGCCAGTTCGAGCCGGTATAACCATGCTCCGCGCCCTCTCCCATGGCACGATCGTCGCGGCGCTGGGGCTGGCCTGGGCCGCCGCCGCCTGGCTCGTGCTGGATTTGCTGATCGCCGATCCGGCCATGCTCGTGTTTGAGGATGTCGCGATCCTCTGCGCGGCGCTGGCGCCTGTCGTCTACCTCATCGGCTGGAGCTTGCGCTGGTTCAGCCTGTGGTTCGGTGGCGGCCCTCCTCACCGCGCCTGAGATCTCGCGCCTAAAATCGCCGGCAGACGGGTATTGCTGACCCTGCCGAGGCACGATCGCTGTCATGAACGACGTCACGACCCGGTGATGATACTCCCCAAAAAAGTTCCTGCCCCGGAAACACTGCGGCGAGCAGGCCGGCATTTCGGAACCGCTACTTGCCGGCTGCAAGATTCGGAACATTCGCGGCCCTCGAAACTTCGTTTTGACTGAATCTCGAATAGCTGGTTACTTTGCCTTGTTCGGTGATACGCTTCACCTGCGGGCATCAGGGGACGTCTTGGATGAACACGGGTACTGGCGTGCCGGGCCGGCCGGCGCGTGCCTCGCCCGAGATGGTGCATGGCCTTTTGGCCAGCGGCGCCCAACTGCAGGGTGAGACGCGGGATGCTGACAGTCGGGCTCTTCTCCGGGCGCTGATCGATCAGGTGCCTGACCTGCTGTTCGTGAAGGATGTGAACAGCCGGTTTCTCCTGGCGAATATCGCGACGGCGCGTGACCTGGGGCAGGCAACGCCCGATGCGCTGATCGGGCGAACGGATCTCGATTTTCATGAAGAAAGCCTGGCGCGGAAATATCTGCGGCAGGAGCATGAGGTGATGTTCGCGGACGTAGCCTTCGTCGATGTCGAGGAGCGCGCCTGGCACGAGGCCGAGCAGAAATGGTACTCGGTCACGAAGCTGCCGCTGCGCAGCGCCGCAGGCGAGGTCATCGGGCTCGTCGGCTGCTGCCGGGATATCACCGACCGCAAGCGGGAGGAGCGTCTGCGCAACGGCGAGGCGGCGATATTGGAACGTATCACCGTCGGCACGGATCTCGGCGCCGCGCTCGATTCGCTGCTCCGGCTGGTGGAGAGGGAATGTTCGGCCATCAAAGCCTCCATCCTCCTGGCGGATGAGGACGGCACACGGCTTCTCGGCAGCGCAGGCCCCAGCCTGTCGTCCGACTGGCTGGCGCTGACCAGGGAACTGCCGATCGCCGAGGGCGTCGGCTCCTGCGGCACCGCCGCCTTCCGCCGCGAAGCCGTCATCGTCACCGATATCAACAGCGATCCGCTCTGGTGGGGCGGCCGCGACGCCATCCGGCCCTTCGGGATGAAGGCCTGCTGGTCCTGGCCGATTGTCTCGGCCGATGGAACCGTCCTCGGCACCTCGGCCATGTATTGCGCCGAAGCCCGCGGCCCGAGCGCGCTCGAACAGCGCCTCGCCAGCTTCACGACCCATGTCGCCGGCCTTGCCATCCAGCGCAAACAGGCGGAGGAGCGTATCCGCTTCCTGGCCCAGAACGATGCGCTCACCGGCCTGCCGAACCGTGCCCGGCTCGAACCCATCATCGACCATGCGCTGCGCAACGCCGGGCACACCCGGTCAGACCTCGCGGTCGTCTTCATCGATATCGACGGCTTCAAGAACGTGAATGACGGCCTCGGCCATCGGGCGGGGGATGGCGTGCTCAAGGTGGTGGCGGGCCGGCTGCTCTCGATGCTCGGCCCGCGAGAGACAGCGGCGCGCTTCAGCGGCGATGAGTTCGTCGTGCTGCTGCGGGAGGCGGGGCTGGAGCTCAGGCACGACGCATGCGCGGGTGGCCGCACTGCGGGCGGCGGTGGGGGCGCCGATCGCGATCGACGGCCGCACCTTCCACCTCACCACGAGCATCGGCGTGGCACATTACCCGCGTGACGGGGTGACGGCGGATGCGCTGATCGCCAATGCCGACGCGGCGCTGTTCCGGGCGAAGGAATTCGGCCGCGACAATGTGCAGCTCTTCACCAGCGAGATGAAGCTGGGGCTGGAGGGGCAGCTGTTCCGACAGGAGGAGATGCGGCGCGGGCTGCGGGAGGACGAGTTTCTGCTGCACTACCAGCCGCAGGTCTCACTGACGACGGGCCAGGTGGTGGGGGTTGAGGCTCTGGTGCGCTGGCTGCACCCGACGCTCGGGCTGCTGTCCCCGGCGGAGTTCATCCCGCTCGCCGAGCAGACGGGGCTGATCGTGCGGCTGGGGGACTGGGTTCTGCGGCGGGCCTGCCGGCAGAGCCGGGCCTGGCAGCGGGCGGGGCTGCCGCCGGTGATGGTGAGCGTGAACGTCTCGGCGCGGCAGTTCCGGGAGCGGGATTGGGTGGGTCAGGTGGCGGCGGCGCTGGCCGAGAGCGACCTCGATCCGCAATGGCTGGAGCTGGAGCTGACCGAGAGTCTGATCATGCAGGACCCGCGCAAGGCGGTGATGACCATGCAGGCGCTGCGGGATCTGGGGGTGCAAATCGCGATCGACGATTTTGGCACGGGCTATTCCAATCTGAGCAGCCTGAACACCTTCCCGATCAGCCGGCTGAAGATCGATCAATCCTTCGTGCGCGGCCTGCCGGCGGCGCTCGGCAGCAGCGCCATCACCGGGGCGGTGATCTCGCTCGGCAATCAGCTCGGCCTGAACGTGATCGCCGAGGGGGTGGAGACGGCGGCGCAGATGGAATTCCTGCGTGATCGCGGCTGCGACGCCGTTCAGGGTTATCTCGTCGGCCGCCCCATGACCGCGCAGGCCGTCGAGGCGAGGCTAGCGTAGAGACTGTTTGAGAATGCTACCACGGCGGCCATCCGACGTGCCTTTCTGCGCTTCCGGGGCGGGTGGCCTCTCACGGCCACTCCGCTCCGGTTCTCGAAAGCCACGCCGGCCGGCCACTGCGTGGCCTCTGGCTCGCCATAGCGCATTCTTAAACAGCCTCTGAAAGCGTGATGACCGTAGGTGGGATCACCGGAGGTCTGAATTCGCGCGACCAATTAAAGGGTCACCCCGCCATCGCCTGGTCGAACAGATCCGCGTAATCCGCGGCCGTCAGCGGCCGTGGATTGGTCGCGGCGGAGTGATCGAGAACCGCGCCTTCCACCATGCGCGGCAGGCACGCGGCGGAAACGCCCATCGCGGCCAGGCTCGGGGGCAGGCCAAGACGGCGGTTGAAGTCCCGCACGAAGGCCGCGAGATCGGCCCCGGGTGCGAGGCCCATCGCGGTCCGGAGGCGGACATATTTCGCCTCCGCAAAGGCTGCATTGGCGGTGAGGACGGCGGGCATGATCACCGCGTTGAGGGTTCCGTGATGCAGTTTTGGCTGTTCCAGCCCACCAAGCGGGTGCGACATGGCATGGATGGCGCCGAGTCCCTTCTGGAAGCAGAGCCCGCCCTGCAGCGCCGCCATCATCATTTCAGACCGCGCGGTGACGTCCCCTCCCGCCTCCACCGCGCGCGGTAGCCAGCCTATGGCGCGGGCGAGCCCGTCAAGCGCGATGGCGTCCGCCGGCGGATTGAATCGCGAACTCAGGAAGGTCTCGACGCAATGGCTGATCGCATCCATGCCCGTCGCCGCCGTCAGCAGTGGCGGCAGGCCCAGCGTCAGCTCGGGATCACAGATGGCGAGATTCGGAATGAGATGCGGCGAGATGAAGCCGAGCTTGCGCCCGTCATCGAGCGTGATGAGCGCGGCCCGCCCCACCTCACTGCCCGTCCCCGCCGTCGTTGGTATCGCGATCACGGGCGGCATGGCGGCGGTGATACGCGCGACGCCGCCGAGTATGGCGGCATATTGTGCGAGCGGCCCGGGATGGCTCACCACCAGCGCCACCGCCTTGGCGAGATCGATGGAGGAGCCGCCGCCCACCGCGACGATCCCGTCACAACCGCCCTCCGTATAGGCGGCGGCAGCGAGGCGGGTCGCGGCTTCGGTCGGGTTGCCGGGGGTCTCGTCGAAGATCACGGCCGGCTGGGGGAGCTGGGCCGAAACACGCGCCGCGAGCCCCGCCGCCACGACACCGCGATCGGTGATCATCAGCGGCTTCCGAATGCCCAGCAACGCCCGCTCGTCCGCGAGGCAGGAGAGCGCGCCGGCACCGAATTGGATGCGCGTCAGATAGGTGATCAGATCCATCGCTCATTCTCCCCTGTTCTCGACCGTCAATGCCCGATGGCCGGTCCCTCGCCCGCCGGCCCGTCACTCGCCGCCGCCGTGCGGAGCGCGATATCCCGCAGCCGCAGCGCTATCAGGATTGCCACCGCCACCGCCACCGCGCTGACGATGAAGGCGAGGCTGAACCCCGAGACGAGGCCGGCGGCGGCGACCTGCCGAGCGGAGAGTGCCATGCCGGCGAAAGCCGCCCTGCCCTGGCTCAGCACGCCGAGATCGACCATGCGATGGACGCCCGCTGCCCGCAGCGCATGATGGAAACGCAACACCAGCAAAGATCCCGCGACCGTGCTGCCGAAAGCCCCGCCCATGGAGCGCAGCAGCAGTAGCGCGCCGGTGGCCGCCCCGATATCCCGCCGCTCGACCGCGTTCTGCACGACGACGATGGAGGTGGGCATACAAAGGCCGAGCCCCGTGCCCAGCACGACGCTCTCGACCATGATCAGCGTGGCCGGTGTCTGCGCGCCGGAGGTGGAGAGCAGCAGAAACCCGGTCGCGGCCGCGACCAGCCCGGTCAGGATCACCCATTTCGCCTTGCCGAACTGCCGCGTCAGCAACCCGGCTGAATAGGCTCCGACCGTGCTGGAGACGAGGAAGGGCATGACCAGAATGCCCGAGGCCTCCGCGCCGAAACCGTGCAGCAGCTGAAAGTCGAGCGGCAGCAGGAAGGTGGCGACGAAGAGCCCGAACGCCGCGAAGAAAGCGACGCCGACGCCACGCAGGAAAATGTCGTTGGCAAAAAGCCGGGGCGGCAGCAGCGGGTCCGCCACCCGCCGCTCCTGCGCGGCGAGCGCCACCAACAGGCAGGCGCCGAGCAGGCCAAGCACGAGGACGGGCGCCGAAAGCCAGGGGTAGGTTGTGCCGCCCCAGCTCAGCGTCAACAGCAGGGCGCTGATGCCGAAGGTCAGCAGCACCGCGCCCACCCCGTCTATCCGGCTGCGGCGCGGCACGACCACGATGAGACGCAGCGCGCGGTCACAGAGGTAAATGGCGAGCAGGCCGAGCGGCACGTTGAACCAGAAGACCCAGCGCCAGCTCAGCGCGTCGGTCACATAGCCGCCGATGACGGGGCCGGCGATGGAGGCGAATGCCCAGGTGCCGGCGAGATAACCCTGGTAGCGCCCACGCTCTCGCGGGGAAACCACGTCGGCGATCGAGGCCTGTGCCATGGCGAAGAGGCCGCCGCCACCGATGCCCTGCAAACCCCGGAAGAGGATCAGCTGCGGTAGCGAAGCGGCCAGAGCGCACAGGATCGAGGCGAAGATGAAGATCACGATCGCCGGCGTCATCAGGGCGCGGCGGCCATAAGTATCGGAGAGTTTACCGAAGATCGGCGTCGCCGCCGTGGACGTCAGGAGATAGGCGGTGACGATCCAGGCGAGATGTTCGTAGCTGTGGAGACTGCGCGCGATCGCCGGTACGGCGGGAATGACGACGGTCTGATCCAGCGCCGCCAGCAGCATGCAGAGAATGATGCCCGTGATGACGCGCAAAATTTGCGCGTGGCTGTATCGGGGCGGAGAACTCCGCACGGCCTCGCGATGAGCATCCATAAGCCGAGGCTACGCCCTCCGGCCTCTGCCGTCAGCCCTCCGCGCGAATTGAAAAGGTTGATGGAGATTTGAGGCTTCTCTGTGGGTCCGGAAGCGTGCCATGCTCCATGCTGACGGAACCTCAGGCGCTCGGCCTGCGCGGAGGCAGGCCGAGCGCCAAACTTTCAGCGCATCATGGGTTCTGCTGCTGCGTCGTCGTCGTCGTCGTTTGCGGCGGCGCGAACGGCGACGGCTGGGTCGTCGTGCTTTCCGTGGTGGTCGTCGTCGGCGCGGGCGTGGTGACCGCGGTCGTCGCCGGCGGGTTCACGACACATCCGCCGAGCGCGCATGTGCCCGCCAAGAGAAGAGAGCCAAAAATCATCCGAGCTTGAATACTACGCATCATTTTTCTCCTGTTAGTGAAGTTGGAACGAGTGTGGCGAGGGCACGGCGATCGGCGGCGAAAAACCAAACGATCAAGACCACGTCTTCGTATTGTTCGGTGACGTGATTTGGACCTTTGGTGATTCCACCTTCGGCCCCCACGCCTTAAGGCGCGTTGGTCGTCGTTGTCGTTCGTGTCGTTGTCGTAACCTCTGGGTGTATCACGGTCGTTGTCGATTGCAGCGAATCCGTGCCGTTCGTGCCGCCATAGGTCGTCTGCGATGACGTTGCTGAGTTCACCATAGGCGTCCTGGTAGTGCTTTTCCGTCGTGACGCTCAGCGTGCCCGGGGGCGGTGGCGTCACAGGCGGTGGGGGCGCCAGGACGGGCGGCGGCGTCTCGACAGGCTGCGCCACCACGACGGGCGGCGACACTACGACAGGAGGCGACACCAGGACCGGCGGCGGCACGGCGGGCGGCGCCCACACGACAGGTGGCGACACCAGGACGGTTGGCGGCACGGCGGGCGGCGGCAGGGAACCGTACGTGGTTTGCGCCACGGCCGCATGTGACGCGACGGTAAATACAAGAACAGAAACAGCAAGTTCTGCTTTCACCTTGATCTCCTCTTCAAAGGTGATTGACCTTGATTTGAGAGAAAAGGTGTAGGTAGACGCGCATTCTTCAAGGGATCGATTTCTCCCTTGTGCGCTGAAGTTAGGGCGGGAGAGGTTTGCGTTCGCTCCCCTTCCCGATCTAACTCATTGTTTGATCGCGTGATTTAGGTCTTCGGCGTGAACCCGGCTCCCGCCGTCACACCCTGATCTGCGGGCGGCGCAGGTTAGAGCAATATCGGATCAGGTGAGATCACCTGATCCGAAGATTTGCGTTCTTAGACAGAAACATAGATCGGGATCACTTCGTCTGCCGGAAGTGATCCCGATCTACGGCGCGATCACCCAATTCCCGGCGCTTTTCTCGCACCAGGTCAGGTTATAGGGGATGCCGTCCTGCGCCGTGCCTGTGTGGAAGATGTATTGGAATTTGCGGCACGGCAGATTTTGCACAGTGCTCGTGCCAAGGAAAGTCACGGTGCCGGAATTGCCGGACGCCGGGTTATGCCAGGCTTCCTCGGTCGGGCCCTGCGGCCCGAGCTTGGCCGCCTCGGTGCGCAGGATCGCCATGTCGCTGCCCGTCAGCCGGCGCGGCATGAAGGTGAGCTGCGCGAAAGCCGGCACCGCCAGGCTTGTTGCCGCCAGCGTGAGGGCGACGATCGATACGGATAGACGCATGGCGAAGGCTCCCCGGGTCTTGTTCGCTTAGTCTCGATTAGACCGCGCCCGCCGGGGTTGCAACGGAGGGGGCCTGCGCCAGCCCGACAGCGCTGCCCTCGCGGAAGCTGCGGGCGCCGCATCCGCTCAGAGCATGAGCATGGCGGAGAGAGTGGGATTCGAACCCACGGTACGCTTTCACGCACACACGCTTTCCAAGCGTGCGCCTTAAACCGCTCGGCCATCTCTCCAGCGGGGACGCTTCCTAGCCAGAACCGCCCGTCTCCGCAACTACCACCCGCCGCAACCCACCCTTCCGAGGGCCGTCGCCACCCGCCTCAGGCGTCGATCTTCAGGGCGGCCAGGAAGGCGCTCTGCGGGATTTCGACCTTGCCGAACTGGCGCATCCGCTTTTTGCCCTCTTTCTGCTTCTCCAGCAGCTTGCGCTTGCGGCTGATGTCGCCGCCGTAGCATTTGGCGGTCACGTCCTTCGACATGGCGCCGATCGTCTCGCGCGCGACGATGCGGCCGCCGATCGCGGCCTGGATGGCGATCTTGAACAACTGCTTCGGGATCAGATCCTTCAGCTTGCCGCAGATCGCCCGGCCGCGCTGCTCGGCGGCCGAGCGGTGCGCGATGAAGCACAGCGCGTCCACCGGCTCCTGGTTCACCAGGATCGAGATTTTGACGAGGTCGGCTCTCGGCATAATCCTCCATCTGGTAGTCGAAGCTCGCATAGCCCCGGCTGATGGATTTCAGCCGGTCGTAGAAGTCGAACACGACCTCGTTCAGCGGCAGGCTGTAGACCGCCATGGCGCGGTTGCCGACATAGGTCAGGTCCGCCTGCTGGCCGCGCCGCTCGTTGCAGAGGGTCAGCACCGCGCCGAGATAGTCGTCCGGCACCATGATCGTGGCGCGGATCCAGGGCTCCTCGATATGGTCGATCGCCATCGGCCATCGGGCATGTCGGACGGGTTGTGCAGCTCCTCCATCTCACCGTTGCTGCGGTAGATTTTGATAGACGACGGAGGGCGCGGTCGCGATCAGGTCGAGGTCGAATTCGCGCGACAGCCGCTCCTGGATGATCTCCAGATGCAGCAGGCCCAGGAAGCCGCAGCGGAAGCCGAAGCCCAGCGCCGCCGAGGTTTCCGCCTCATAATGGAAGCTCGCGTCGTTCAGCCGCAGCTTGCCCAGACTGTCGCGCAGTTTCTCGAAATCATCGGCATCGACCGGGAAGAGCCCGCACCAGACGACCGGGATGGAGGGTTTGAAGCCCGGCAGCGCCTCGGCCGCCGGGCGGCGGTCATCGGTGATGGTGTCGCCGACATTGCAATCCGCCACGGTCTTGATGGCGGCGGTGATATAGCCCATCTCGCCCGGCCCGAGTTCCTCGACCGGCTCCATCTTCGGCCGTGAAGACGCCCACCTGGTCCACGGGATGGACCGCGCCCTTCGCCATCATGCGGATCTTCTGGCCGCGCCGGAGCTTGCCGTCCTTGATGCGCACCAGGATGACGACGCCGAGATAGGGGTCGTACCAGCTATCGACCAGCAGCGCCTTTAGCGGCGCATCCGGGTCACCCTTCGGCGCGGGCAGGCGTGTCACCAGCGCTTCCAGCACGCCTTCGATGTTCAGCCCCGTCTTGGCGCTGATCATCACCGCGTCCGAGGCGTCGATGCCGATCACATCCTCGATCTGCTGCTTCACGCGGTCGGGCTCGGCCGCCGGCAGGTCGATCTTGTTGAGGATCGGCACGATCTCGTGGTTGGCCTCGATCGCCTGATAGACATTGGCGAGGGTCTGCGCCTCGACCCCCTGGCTCGCATCGACGACCAGCAGGGAGCCTTCGCAGGCGGCGAGGCTACGGCTGACCTCATAGGCGAAATCGACATGGCCCGGCGTGTCCATCAGGTTCAGGGCATAGGTCTCGCCGTCCTTTGCCGTGTAGCTCAGACGCACGGTCTGCGCCTTGATGGTGATGCCGCGCTCCTTCTCGATTTCCATGGTGTCGAGCACCTGCTCGGTCATCTCGCGGGCGGTGAGGCCGCCGCGTGGCCTGGATCAGCCGGTCGGCGAGCGTCGATTTCCCATGATCGATATGGGCGATGATCGAGAAGTTGCGGATATGGGAGAGCGGAGTGTCGGTCATGCGCGTCACATAAGGGAACGGCCGGCGGATGTCAGCCGGGTTGAGGCCCGCTCGCCGCGACCCGGCCCTGCCACCAGCAGAGAAAGGGTGTGACGCCCAGCTCCATGACGAGGCCAAAGAGCATCGGGGCGGGCGGCAGGCCCTCCACGAATACGCCGTAGAGCCGCCCGAGGCCGCCGGCGACGACGATCGCCGTGAGCAGCCGGAACCGGGATGTCCGCAGTTCGATGCGCGGAATGGTGCTCCAGAAGCCCAGCCCGATCGCCAGCAGCAGCCCGGAGAGGTAGCGCAGATGGCTGTCGAGCGAGAGGTCGGCATGTGACGCACCGAGCATGGCCGCGCCGCGGAGCACGCCGTCGAGCCCGGCGGCGACCGGCACGATCGCCGCGATCGCCACGGCCAGCCGGAGCGCGCCTGCGCTCTCACGGCGCATCATCGGGCCGCCCCGCCCTGATCAGGGCAAGGCTGCCGCGCCTTGCCCCTCTGCTCATCTCCTGCCATAGCCGCGCCCCTTATCCGCTATCCTGATTGGCATCGATTACAAACATGATGAAACGTCGCCGGCGCGGGCGTCCCTTGGACGGCTGGCTCATTCTCGACAAGCCGCAAGGCCCGACCAGCACCGACATGGTGAACAAGCTGAAACGGCTGTTCGATGCCGAGAAGGCCGGCCATGGCGGCACGCTCGACCCGCTGGCGACCGGCCTGCTGCCGATCGCCTTCGGCTCGGCCACCAAGACAGTGCCCTATGTCATGGACGGCACCAAGCGCTACCGCTTCACGCTGCGCTTCGGCGAGGCGCGGGATACGGATGACGCCGACGGCCAGGTGATCGAGACGAGCGAGGTCCGGCCCGATAACGCGGCCATCGAGGCGGCGCTGCCGGCCTTTCGCGGCAGCATCATGCAGGTTCCGCCGATCTTTTCCGCCATCAAGGTGGCGGGCGAGCGGGCCTATGACATGGCGCGCGAGGGCCGCGCCCCGGTGCTGGAAGCCCGGCCCGCCCAGGTGGATCGCTTCGTGCTGATCGACCGGCCGGACGCCGATACGGCGGTCTTCGAGGTCGAATCGGGCAAGGGCGTCTATATGCGGAGCCTGGCGCGGGATGTGGCGCGCGCTTGCGGCAGCCTGGGCCATATCGCCGTCCTGCGCCGGCTGCGGGTCGGCCCCTTTACTGAGGAAATGGCGATTTCCCTGGACAAACTGGAAAAGGGAGAGGATACGCCCCCCATCTCCCCGGCGCTTCTGCTGCCGGTCGCGACCGCGCTGGCCGACATCCCGGCGCTGGCCTTGACCGAAAGTGAAGCCGTCAGCCTCCAGCATGGCCAGGCGATTAGCCTGGTCGATCTTATGGGGCGGATACCGGAGGGCGCCAATCCCGCAGGCGGGCTGGCGCGCGCGATGGTGGGGGGCCGCGTGATCGGATTATGCCGGCTCGAAGAGGGTTGGATGAAGCCCGAGCGCCTGTTGTAACCCCCGGCTTCAAGGAACAGAACGATGTCGATGACAGCAGAGCGACGCACGTCGCTGATCTCCGACTATGCGCGCGGAGCGAGTGACACCGGCAGCCCGGAAGTCCAGGTCGCCCTTATCACTGAGCGTATTTCCAGCCTGACCGAGCACCTCAAGACCCACGCCAAGGATTTCCACAGCCGGCGCGGGCTGCTGATGCTGGTCGGCCGCCGCCGCCGCTTGCTCGACTACCTCAAGCGCACGGATAACGACCGCTATACGACGGTGATTGGCCGCCTCGGCCTGCGCCGCTAATCGCGCGATGACGCCCCGCCGTTGGATGACGGACGGGGCGTTACCGCGTAAGCGCCGCATCGCGGCGTGCAACTGAGCCGCGGAAGCGGCGGTACGTAAGATAAGCCGGCCGGGCATCGTGAAGCAGCCCGGGACATCTCCGGCGTTTCCGGCCACATGGCCGGCGGATGCGGCCTTCATTGCCTGCATACCGCTCCCCATGCCGCCCGAGACGCCGTCGTCCCGCTTCGGATCTCCCAGCCTCGCCCGTCCCTCGCCGTCGCATCCGTTCGTCATGAAAAGGATGTTTGGATGTTCAACTACTTCCGCCGCGAAATCGAGTGGGGCGGCCGGCCCCTCATTATGGAGACGGGCAAGATCGCGCGTCAGGCCGATGGTGCCGTCGTCATCACCTATGGCGACACGATCGTGCTCTGCACCGCCGTCGGCGTTAAAAGCGCCAAGCCGGGACAGGATTTCTTCCCGCTCACCGTCAACTACCAGGAAAAGGCCTTCGCCGCCGGCAAGATCCCGGGCGGCTTCTTCAAGCGCGAAGGCCGCCCGAGCGAGAATGAGACGCTGGTCAGCCGCCTGATCGACCGGCCGATCCGCCCGCTGTTCCCCGAGGGCTTCCGCAACGAGGTTCAGGTCGTCGCCACCGTTCTCGCCCATGATTTCGAGAATGACCCCGATATCGTGGCGATGATCGGCTGCTCGGCCGCCCTCACGCTCTCCGGCATTCCCTTCTTCGGCCCCGTCGCTGCCGCCCGCGTCGGCCGCATCAATGGCGAGCTGATCCTCAACCCGACCATGGCGCAGACGGAAGAGAGCGATCTCGACCTCGTCGTCGCCGGCACCGCCGAGGGCGTGCTGATGGTGGAGAGCGAGGCCCGCGAACTGCCCGAGGACGTCATGCTCGGCGCCGTCACCTTCGGCCATGCCGCCTTCCAGCCGGTGCTCGCCGCGATCATCGAACTTGCCGAACATGCCGCGCGGGAGCCTTGGGCGCTGCCGGAACCCTCGCCCGAGGTCGCGGCGCTGCGCGCCCGCGTCGATGCCCTGGCTCGCGCCGATATCGCCACCGCCTATGGCGAGACGCAGAAGGCCGTTCGCTATGAGAAGGTTGGCGCGGCCAAGAAGAAGGCCGCGGCGGCTCTGACCGCCGAGGGCCTTGATGCCGAGGCGGCGAAGGGCCTGTTCAAGGACCTCGAAGCCGATATCGTCCGCAACGCCATCCTCGACAACGGCATCCGGATCGACGGCCGCGACACCCGCACCGTGCGCCCGATCGTAGCCGAGGTCGGCGTGCTTCCCCGCGCCCATGGCAGCGCGCTCTTCACCCGTGGCGAGACCCAGGCGCTTTGCGTCGCGACGCTCGGCACCGGGCAGGACGAGCAGATCATTGACGCGCTGGAAGGCGAGTATCGGGAGCATTTCATGCTCCACTACAACTTCCCTCCGTATTCGGTGGGTGAGGCGGGCCGCATGGGTTCGCCCGGCCGGCGTGAGATCGGCCATGGCAAGCTCGCCTGGCGCGCCGTGCATCCGCTGCTGCCGGCCAAGGACAAGTTCCCGTACACCCTCCGCGTGGTCAGCGAGATCACCGAGAGCAACGGCTCCTCCTCCATGGCGACCGTCTGCGGCAGCTCGCTCGCGCTGATGGATGCGGGCGTGCCGCTGGCGCGCCCCGTGGCCGGCATCGCGATGGGCTTGATCAAGGAGGATCGCGGCTTCGCCGTGCTCTCCGACATCCTGGGCGACGAGGATCACCTCGGCGACATGGACTTCAAGGTCGCCGGCACCGAGCAGGGCGTCACCAGCCTGCAGATGGACATCAAGATCACCTCCATCACGCCGGAGATCATGAAGATCGCGCTGGACCAGGCGCGGGAAGGGCGGCTGCATATTCTGGGCGAGATGGCCAAGGCCATCACGGGCGCGCGTGGCGGTGTCGCGGCGACGGCGCCGCGGATCACGATCATCAATGTGCCGAAGGACAAGATCCGCGAGGTCATCGGCCAGGGCGGCAAGGTCATTCGTGAGATCGTCGAGCAGACCGGCTGCAAGATCGACATCGATGATGACGGCACGATCAAGATCGCCTCGACCAGCGAGGAGAAGACCCAGGCGGCCATCGACCGCATTCAGGGGATCGTGGCGGAGCCTGAGATCGGCCGCATCTACAACGGCAAGGTCGTGAAGGTGGCCGATTTCGGCGCTTTCGTGAACTTCCTCGGCGCCAAGGACGGCCTCGTTCATATCAGCGAGCTGTCAGCGAACCGCGTCTCCAAGACTGCCGACGCCGTGACCCAGGGCGATGCCGTGAAGGTCAAGGTCATCGGCTTCGACGATCGCGGCAAGGTGAAGCTGTCGATGCGCATGGTCGATCAGGCGACGGGCGCGGATATCAGCGATAAGGTCGGCGCCAAGGGCCGGCGCGAGGATCGCGCCGCCGAGTAGCGGCGGCTGCGGATTGTCCGGTCGGATGCCGCATCCGGCCGGATGATCGCAATGCTGAACGCGGTGTTTTGAAAATGACCAGCGCCCGCGCCCCGCGTGCCGTGGCTCTCGCTCTCCTGAATGCCTGTTTCGGCCTCCTTCGCCTTCTGGGGCCTGTCGCCGCATCTAATCTCGGCGCGGCCGTCACGCGGACAATCGGGATGAGGCTGCCGGTCTGCCGTGTGGCGGATGCCAATCTGCGGGCCGCCTTCCCGGCCATGGGCGCGCCCGAGCGCCGACGGGTCATCGCGCAGGTCTGGGAGACGATCGGCCGCAATGTGGGCGAACTGCCGCATCTCTCCGCCATGCGCGAGTCCAAAAGCGGCCCCGGCTGGGAGTTGCTGGGCCGCGAGAATATTCCCCCGGGCCAGGCGATTTTCTTCTCGGCGCATTTCGGCAACTGGGAAATGGTGCTGCCGATTGCCTCGCAGCTCGGCATGTCGGTCTCGGGCTTCTACCGGCGCGCCTCCAGCCCCGTCATGGACAAGTTCATCTCCATGCAGCGCTTGGCGGGTCTTGGGCCGGATGTCGCGATGTTTCCGAAAGGGGCGCAGGGCGCGCGCCAGGCTTTGGCGCATGTGATGCGCGGCGGCTCGCTCGGCCTGCTGGTCGATCAGAAGATGAATGACGGGATTGCCGTGCCGTTTCTGGGGCGCCCGGCGATGACCGCCCCGGCGGCGGCTCAATTCGCGCTGCGCTTCGGCCTGCCCCTGGTCCCCATCCGGGTTCAACGCCTGGGCCCGGCCCGGGTGCGGATGATTTGCGAACCGGCCTTGGCCGTGCCGCATACGGGCGATCGGCAGGCGGATGTCCTCGCGCTGACGACCGCGATGAACGAGACCGTGGGGCGATGGGTGACGGGTGAGCCCGGCGCCTGGCTGTGGCTGCACAAGCGCTGGCCGAAGACGGCCAAGACGGAGGCCTGACCCTGCCGACAGCTGACATTCGCGTCCGCGATGTGACGGTGACCGATGACGAGCTTGCCGGGGCACTTATGGACGGCCGCACGATCACGGTCCCGCTGGCTTGGTATCCTCGCCTGGTGATGGCAACCCCGGCTCCGCGGCGGCATTGGGAAATTGCAGGCGCGGGATACGGCATTCATTGGCCGGATATTGACGAGGACGTCAGCACCGAAGGGCTGCTTCAGGGGCGCCCCGCGCCGCGAGGCTCGGAAGATTGGCGCGCCGCCCCCATGGCGAAGGCGTGACGGCGCGAGCCCAATTTATCAGCGGGTTATAACCCCCGCGCGGCAGCGCTTTTTCGGCCTGCACCTTGCCCTGACAGGCGATTCAGGGCATACAAACATTATGGATATCGTCGGCAACGGCGGTTGATTCCCGGCGACGGTCATACCGAAGACCCGCCTTCCCCCGCTCCTGATCGAGCATCTCCGAGAGACCGTTGAGCGACACGCCCCCCACTGACGAGCCCCCCATGCTGCCGCCCGCTTCCGCATCCCAGCCGGTGATGCTCGAAGAGGAGATGCGCCGCTCCTACCTCGACTACGCGATGTCCGTCATCGTCGCGCGCGCGCTGCCCGATGCGCGCGACGGGCTGAAGCCGGTGCATCGGCGCATCCTGTTCGCGCATGCAGGAAGCGCGGCTACACGCCCGACAAGCCCTACCGCAAATCGGCCCGCATCGTCGGCGACGTGATGGGTAAATATCACCCGCATGGCGACGCCTCGATCTACGACGCCATGGTGCGCATGGCGCAGCCCTTCTCCATGCGCGTGCCGCTGATCGACGGGCAGGGCAATTTCGGCTCGGTCGACGGCGATCCGCCGGCGGCCATGCGCTACACCGAGGTCGCGGCTGGCCACGCGCCGCGATGTTCCTGCTGGACGACATCGACCGGGACACGGTCGATTTCCAGCCGAACTACGACGAAAGCGACGAGGAACCGCGGGTTCTGCCGGCGGCCTTCCCGAACCTGCTGATCAACGGCGCCAACGGCATCGCCGTCGGCATGGCGACCAACATCCCGCCGCACAACCCGAGCGAGATCATCGACGCGACGCTGGCGCTGATCGCCGATCCCGGCATCGGCGCTCGACGAGCTGATGAAGATCGTGCCGGGCCCGGATTTCCCGACCGGCGGCATCATCATCGGCCGCTCCGGCATCCGTCAGGCGTTCGAGACCGGGCGCGGCAGCATCATCCTGCGCGCGCGCGACCGAGTTCGAGGAAATCCGGCAAGGATCGCATCGCGATCATCGTCACCGAAATCCCCTATCAGGTGAACAAGGCGACGCTGCTGGAACGCATCGCCGAACTGGTGCGCGCCAAGCAGGTCGAGGGCATCTGCGACATGCGCGACGAGAGCGACCGCTCCGGCATGCGCATCGTGATCGAGCTGAAGCGCGACGCGACGCCCGAGGTGGTGCTGAACCAGCTGTTCCGCTTCACCCAGCTGCAGACCAGCTTCGGCGTCAACATGCTGGCGCTGGACGACGGCCGCCCGCGCCAGATGGGCCTGCAGGACGCGCTGACCTGCTTCATCCGCTTCCGCGAGGAGGTGATCCTCCGCCGCGCCCGGCTTCGATCTCGCGCAAGGCGCGCGACCGGGCGCATCTGCTGGTCGGCCTGGCGATCGCGGTCGCCAATATCGACGAGGTGATCCGCCTGATCCGCGCCAGCCCCGATGCCGCCGCCGCGCGCGCGGCGCTGATGGAGCGGGACTGGCCGGCCGAGCGACGTGCTGCCGCTGCTGGCGCTGATCGAGGATCGCGGCAATATCGTCGGCCGACGACGGCACGGTGCGCCTGACCGAGGAGCAGGCGCGCGGCATCCTGGACCTGCGGCTGCAACGGCTGACCGGGCTGGAGCGCGAGAAGATCCAGGCGGAACTGACCGAGGTCGCCGAAAAGATCGAGCGACCTGCTGGAGATCCTCGCCTCGCCGCGTCGCGGCGCATGGAGGTGATGCGCGAGGAACTCGCCGCGGTCGCGGGCCGAGATCGCCACGCCGCGGATGACCGAGATCGCCGATGCCGCCGCCGACCAGGACGACGAAAGCCTGATCGAGCCGGGCCAGATGGTGGTCACCATCACCCGCGACGGCTTCATCAAGCGCACGCCGCTGGAAACCTTCCGCGCAGCAGAATCGCGGCGGGCGCGGGCGCACGGCCGCCGGCACGCGCGGCGACGATGTCGTCACCCGCAGCTTCAACGCCCACACCCATCAATGGGTGCTGTTCTTCTCCTCCGGCGGCAAGGCGTATCCGCGAGAAGGTCTGGCGCCTGCCGGAAGCCGGGCCGACCGGCCAAGGGCCGCGCGCTGGTCAACCTGCTGCCGGAACTCGGCGCCGACACCATCACCACCGTGCTGCCGCTGCCGCAGGATGAAACGCCTGTGGGACAGCCTGCACCTGGTGTTCGCCACCGCCGCCGGGCAATGTGCGGCGCAACCGGCTGTCGGATTTCCGCAATGTGCGCGCCGTCGGGCCTGATCGCCATGAAGCTCGACGAGGGCGACCACCTGATCGGCGTCGCCACCTGCCGCGAGGGCGACGACGTGCTGCTGGCGACCGAGCGGGGCCGCTGCATCCGCTTCCAGATCAACGAGGACAATCTGCGTGTGTTCGCCGGCCGCGACAGCTCGGGCGTGCGCGGCATCCGCCTCGCATCGGGCGACGAGGTGATCAGCCTGTCGGTGCTGCGCCATGTGGAGGCGACGCCGGAGGAGCGCGCCGCCTACCTCAAGCGCAGCCGCGCCGCCGCAGATGCGCGAGGCGGATGGCCGAGGTGGAGGCCGAAGCGAGGACGTCGCCAACGCCGAATTCGTCCTGCCTGATGACAAGTATCGCACCATGGATGAGGCCGAGGAGATGCTGCTGACCGTCACCGATGGCGGCTTCGGCAAGCGCTCCTCGGCCTATGACTATCGCGTGACCGGGCGCGGCGGCCAGGGCATCGCCAATATCACGCTGGCACCGCGCAACGGCACCGCGGTCGTGGCGACCTTCCCGGTGCGCCGGGCGACGACGTGATGCTGGTCACCGACGCCGGCCGCCTGATCCGCGTGCCGGCCGACCAGGTGCGCGTCACCGGACGCCAGGCCATGGGCGTGACCCTGGTGCGCCTGAGTGAGGGCGAGACGGTGACCAGCGTCTTCCCGGTGATGGAGGAGCCGACCGAGCCCGAAGCGGCCGAGAATGGCGCGGCTGACCCGGACGGGACACCGGGCTGAGATGAGCATCCGCGAGAAGATCGGGGTCTATCCGGGCACCTTCGATCCGGTCACCAATGGCCATCTCGACATCATCGCGCGCGGCGCGCGCGTGGTGGACCGGCTGGTCGTGGCCGTCGCGGTCAGCACGGGCAAGGGCCCGATGATGTCGCTCGACGATCGGGTGGCGCTGGCGCAGGCGGTCACGGCGGATATCGCGGCGGAAGCCGGGATCACCATCGAGGTGAGACCCTTCTCCTCACTGCTCGTTCAGTTCGCGCGGGAGGTCGGCGCGACCGTCATTATCCGTGGCCTGCGCGCGATCTCCGATTTCGACTTCGAGTTCCAGCTGGCCGGCATGAACTACCGGCTTGATCCGCTGATCGAGACGGTGTTCCTGATGGCGAGCGAGCGGCACCAGTTCATCTCCTCCCGCTTCGTGAAGGAAATCGCCTGGCTCGGCGGAGATGTTTCGAGTTTCGTTCCTCCTTTGACGGAGGCGCGGCTGGATGCTTGGGTCAAGGAACATAAGCAGTCATGATCATTAATCGACGAGAGGCGATCACGGTCGCCCTCGGTGCAACCATGTTGGGATTTGCCATGAGCGAAGCACAAGCCGCATCCGACACGCTGGACATGCAGCTGAAATACGGGACCGTCGTCATCCAGCTACGGCCGGATCTCGCCCCTCAGGCGGCGGCGCGGTTGGTTGAGCTGACGAAGCAGGGCTTCTACGACAACACGCCGTTTCACCGGGTGATCCCGGGTTTCATGGCGCAGGGTGGCGACCCGACAGGCACGGGCACGGGCGGTAGTTCCTTGCCCAACCTGCCGGCCGAGTTCACCAACAGCGCCAAGTTCCTGACGGGGACGGTGGGCATGGCGCGGACGGCGGACCCGAACAGCGCGAACAGCCAGTTCTTCATCTGCCTGGCGCCCGCGCCCTGGCTTGACGGCCAGTACACGATCGTCGGCCAGGTCGTGAGCGGCATGGACTACGTGAACGATATCAAGAAGGGTTCCGGCCAGAGCGGCAGCGTGACCGATCCGGACCGGATCATTCACATGACGGTGGCGCAGTAGCCTCCGCGCCGGGCGGTGCCCTGCGTTCCGCGCGGGGGCGCCGCCCTTGGTGACGCTTGACGCGGGGCCGTCCATGGCCTTCAAGGCTCGCATTGCGTGAGAGAGCCCGTAGCTCAGCCGGTAGAGCACGTGACTTTTAATCATGGGGTCTCGGGTTCGAATCCCGACGGGCTCACCAATCTCTCAGTATTTCCGCCGTTTTTTGATATCGTTTTCACGGGTCCCCTATACCCTGCGACGATCGCGGACAGACGGCACCATCGAGCCCACGCCGCAGCGGTTACAGGACCTGCCAGCGCTGCGTGAGCCGGGTCAAGCTGCGGTCGTGTTCCATATCGCCAATCGCTTCGTTCACGGCGGCCAACAGCCCTGTGGAGTTGCGACTAAATCCGATCCCGAGTGGCTGCGGATCGTTCGGGACCTGTGCCAAGATGCGCAAGCCTGGCGTGCCACGGACGAACCACTCAGCAACCGGCCGCACCTTCATCACTGCGCCGATCTTTCCAGAACGGAGGTCCAAGACTGCGTCTGCAATTTGGGCAAAGGGATAGACCTTGACCGCGCCGATCTGACCGGCCTTCCACATCATTCTCGCGGCATCTAAGTCCGTCGTCGCGGCCTGAACGCCCACCGTCAGATGGGCAAGGTCAGAGAGCGAGTGCAGGCCTGGTGAACGGTTCTGATCGATGATCAAACTCAGCGTGGTCGTGAGGTATGGCGTGGACCAGGCAAGCATCTGTTCGCGTCGCGGCGTGATGGTGATGCCACCGACAATGCAGTCGTAGCGCCCTTCCTGCATCTGCTGAAGGATTGTCTCCCACGCAGTGTTGACGAAAACCGGTTGAAGATTCAGCCGTGCCGCGATCGCTTCCATAAGCTCGACCTCGAAGCCGACGCGCTTGCCACCGGACAGGAACTCAAAGGGTGGGTTCACGAAGTAGGTTCCGATCCTAAGCACGCCTGGATGCAGCGTGCGGAAGCGCGTAGCCGCATCAGCTTTGCTACAGCCCCACGAACCTGTCATTGCGCCGGCTAGCCCGGCTAGAAGATGCCGGCGGTTGCGCAGCCGGGTTTCACTGGCGACGGTCGCGCCACCTCTTCTCAAAGCGGACTCAGCGAGCGGATCCGACATCGCTCAACTCCAAAACTCATTATTGAAGGTTCGCACACCCGCGCCCCCGCCGTATGCGCGGGCAACTACTTTCCGGGCGACGGTGGGGCGAGGCTGCCCGCCCCCGGAAGCTGCAGGAAGGGCAAGGGCGTCGAGCCCGCCATGTAGTGTGGCAACTGCCCGTCCCATTTCTGGATCGCCGACAACATCAGGATATCCGGCGTCAAAGTGAGCTGCTTGAGCTTGTAAGCTTGCGCGTCTGCCGTCGCCTGCAGGATCGTCGCCTTCGCCTGGCCCTGGGCGATGGCGACCGCCGCGGCCGCCTGTGCATTCGCCTGTGCGACCTGCTGCTGGGCCGAGATCTGCACCTGTTGTAGCTTGTACTGCTCCTCCAGCGCCGTCTGCTGCGCGACCTGCTTGGCATCGATCGCCTGATCGTACGCGTCCGAATAGGAGAAGTTGGTGATGTTGACCCCGGTGACGACCGCCACCCCGTACTGCGCAAGGTCGGAGCGGACATCCTGCTCGATCTCCTGGCGCACCTGCTCGCGCCGGGTGATCAGCTCCTGGGCCGTGTAATCGGCCGTTACCGCCTTGGTATCGTTTGAGACGATCGGCGCGATGATCGTCTGTGTCAGCGTCGGGATGTCCCGGTAGTTCTTCCAGAAGGTCACCGCTTCCGCAGGATTGATCGTGAAATTCACCGATACGCCGGTCGAAACGTTCTGCTGGTCCTGGGTCGAAGCCGTCTCCGTTGTCGAGGCAAGCTGCGGCTGGGTCGAAACCTCGTAGACCGCCTCAGCGACCGGAACGACGAAATGGAAGCCCGAGCCGAGCACCTCCTGCTCCGGCGCGCCAAAAAAGGTCTTCACGCCGACATAGCCGCCATCAACAGTGGTAAAGGGCCGGAACAACCAGATCAGGAGCAGGATGAGGATCACGGCACCCGCCGCGATCGTGGGTGTCAAGCTGTTGCGTGCGCCCGGCCGCATGCCAGGCAGCATGCCGAAAGGTGAGCCATTTTGTGTTGCCATGGGTCACTCCAGGGCATCGGGCCATGAGCCTATGCCAGGATCAATCGTCTAACAGTGACCGGTCGACCTGTCACCCGACCGCAGCCGGCAGAAGCTGATTGGGGCCGCCCCGCGCGCGGTGAACGGCCTTCTGATGGAGCCGCGCAAACGCCTCAGACGTGGAAACTCTCGCCGCAGCCGCAACGGCCCTTCTCGTTCGGATTGGTGAAGGTGAAGCCTGCGGAAAGCTTCTCCACCGTGTAGTCCATCTCCGTGCCGATCAGGAACAGGCTCGCCTTGCGATCCACCAGAACCGTCTGGCCGCGATCCGTCACCACCTCATCCGTGGGACCGGGCGTCTCGACCCAGCTCATCTCATAGGCCATGCCGGAACAGCCCTTGGTGTTGACGCTGATGCGCAGCAGCATTCCGGCCTGAGCGCCCGAATACATGCGCGCCAACCGCTCCGCCGCCGCTTCCGTCAGCCGCATCAGCGGCGGCAAGGCGCGGCGCGCCGGCTTCGGTGCCACATTCGGCTCGGTCGCTGCATTCATCTCGGCCTCCATCAAAACATATTCATGGCGAGGCGCGCCTCGTCACTCATCCGCGTCATATCCCAAGGCGGGTCCCAGACCGTCTCCACCTCGCAGCCCGTGACATCCGGGATCGCCAAAACGGCCTCCCGCACCATCACCGGCAGTTCCTGCGCCGAGGGGCAGCCGGGCGCGGTCAATGTCATCTCGACCTTGATCTTGCCGTCATCCGCGATGTCGATCGCATAGATGAGGCCAAGCTCATAGATATTCACCGGGATTTCCGGGTCATAGACCGTCGCGATCGCAGCGATCACCTCATCCTCATCCACCGTATGCGCGGCGGCGGGCGCCACCTCGCCCTCGGGCGTCCAGGCGTGATGAACGGGCTGATCCGCGCTATCTTCGGCCTTCGGCGTCTGATCCATCATCCCTTCCTCCTCGCCGCGCATCAGGCGAAGAACTCCCGCACCCGGCCGAGCGTGTCGGCCAGGACGTCGATCTCCTCGAGCGTCGTGTAGAGGCCGAAGCTCGCGCGCGCGGTGCTGTCCAGGCCGAGGCGGTGCATCAGCGGCTCGGCGCAGTGATGGCCGGCGCGCACCGCGATGCCCTGGCGGTCCAGCAGCGTCGCGACATCATGCGCGTGGGCGCCGTCCAGCGTGAAGGAGATCACGCCGCCGCGGTCCTGCGCGCGGCCGATGACGTGCAAGCCCTTCGATCCGCCGAGAGCCGCGCCAGCGCGTGTTCGGTCAGCGCCGCCTCATGCGCGGCGATCGCGTCGTAGCCGATCGGCTTCGACGTAATCGATCGCGGCGTTCAGGCCGATGCCTTCCAGGATCGCCGGCGTCCCGGCCTCGAACTTATGCGGCACCGCGGCCCAGGTGGAGCGCTCGTAGGTGACGGAGGAGATCATGTCGCCGCCGCCCATGAAGGGCGGCATCGCCTCCAGCAGTTCGCGCCTTGCCCTACAGCACGCCGATGCCGGTCGGGCCGTAGAGCTTGTGGCCGGTGAAGGCGTAGAAATCGCATCCAGCGCCTGCACGTCGACGCGCGCGGTGCACGACGCGCCTGCGAGCCGTCGAACAGCACCTTCGCGCCATGCGCATGCGCGAGCTGCGACGATGCGTTCGGCCGGCGTGTAGGTGCCGAGCACGTTGGACATATGGGTGATCGGCGACCAGGCCGACCTTGCCGTCCGCCAGCAGCGCCTCGAAGGCCTGCCATGTCCAGCTCGCCGGCATCGGTGATCGGCGCGACGCGCAGCTCGATGCCGTGCGCATCGCGCAGCATCTGCCAGGGCACGATGTTGGAGTGGTGCTCCATCGCCGAGATCAGCACCGCCTGGCCGGGCTTCAGCACGCCGCGGCCGTAGCTGTGGGCGACGAGGTTGATCGCCTCGGTGCTGTTGCGGGTGAAGACGATCTCGTCGCGCGATCGGCGCGCGTTCATCAGCGCGGCGACGGCGTCGCGCGCGGCCTCGTAGGCTTCGGTGGTGCGCTCGCTCATCCAGTGCAGGCCGCGATGGACGTTGGCGTATTGCGTCTCCATCGCGTCGCACCATCGCGTCGATCACCGCGCGCGGCTTCTGCGCGGAGGCGGCGCTGTCCAGGAACACCAGCGGCTTGCCGCGCACGGTCTGCGACAGGATCGGGAAATCGCGCGCGGATGCGCTGACGTCGAGCGGACGGGGCGGGCGATCGGGTCGTGAATCAGCGTTCATGCTGGCCGTGCCTGTCCCACCAGCCGCTCGACCGCATGCTTCCAGCACGGCGCGCGGGCCGTTCATCGGCGACCGCGTCGCAGCGCCTCGGCCAGGAAGGCGCGCACCAGCATGGCGCGGGCCTCGGCGTCCGGAATGCCGCGGCTGCGCAGATAGAACAGCTGCTCGGCATCCAGTTCGCCGACGGTGGCGCCGTGGCTGCACTTCACGTCGTCGGCGTAGATTTCCAGTTCGCGGCTTGCTGTCGATCTCGGCATCGGGCGAGAGCAGCAGCGCCTGGTTCATCTGGTAGCCGTCGGTCTTCTGGGCGATGCGCGCGACCTCGATCCGGCCCTGGAACACGCCGCGCGACTGGCCGGTCAGCACGTTCTTCACCGTCTGGCGCGAGGCGCAGTTCGGGGCGTCATGCGCGACGACGGTGGTGAAATCGGCGTGCTGCGTGCCGCCCAGCATCTGCGCGGCGTTCAGATGCGCGGCCGCCTCGGCGCCGCCGAGGCGCGCATGGATTTCGCGTGCGGCCAGCCGCGCGCCCAGGGCGAGCGTGAAGCTGTCATAGACGCCGCCGCGCGCCGACATCGGCATAGACGGTGCCGAGATGGAAGGCGCTGTCGGCGATTCGTCCTGCAGCCGCACATGGGTCAGATGCGCGCCCTCGGCGACCTCGATCTCGATGACCGGGTTGTTGCAGATAGGTCGCCCTCGCCGGCCGACGATTTCCACCAGCGTCGAGCCGCGCGCCCGCGCCCAGGCGGATGCGATGGCGCGGATGGAAGGCGACGCGGCTGGCGCGCGCCGCTGGCGAGGCTGAGCCAGCAGCAGCGAAGCCGCCATCGATGCCCGCCGGCACGTCGATGACGGCGCCGTCCTCGGCCAGCATCGTGTTCAGCGCCACCAGCCTGTCGCGTTCCGGGCGGGCGAGCGTGCCGAAGGCGGCTGCGCCGGCGAAGGACGCGCAGCTCGATGTCCGCCGGCAGCACCGACAGGTCGGCGCGGAACCGGCCGTCGACGAAGACGAGGCGCGGCGCCGTCGACGCGCCGGCAGCAAGCGCGATCAGGCCGAGCGCCGATGTCGGCAGTCGGCCAGCGGCTTCGTGGAAGTCGAGATCCGGCGAGCGGGCGCAGGCTGGTGTAGTGCCACGCCTCGTCGCGCGGCGCCGGGCAGCCGGCGCGCGCGGAAGCATCCGGCCGCCGCTTCGCGCGCGCGCGGCAGTCGCCGGGCAGGCGCGTCGCGCAGGCCCGTCGTAGCGCGCGAGAAACCCGGTCAGCGCCTCATCCGGCGTATGCGCGTCTGGGCGGCGCTCATGCCGCCTCCGCCGCCTCGCCGATCAGGCCGGCGTAGCCATGCGCTTCCAGCTCCTGCGCCAGTTCCGGGCCGCCGGAGCGGACGATGCGGCCGTGCCGCCAGCACATGCACGCGGTCCGGCACGATGTGGTCCAGCAGCCGCTGGTAATGGGTGATCACCAGCGCGGAGAAATCCGGGCCGCGCAGCGCGTTCACGCCGTCGGCGACGATCTTCAGCGCGTCGATGTCCAGGCCGCTGTCGGTCTCGTCCAGGATCGCGAGCTTCGGGCTGCAGCATCGCCATCTGCAGCACCTCGTTGCGCTTCTTCTCGCCGCCGGAGAAGCCGACATTGACGTTGCGCTTCAGCATGTCGTCGGGCATCGCCAGCGCGCTTCATCTCGGCGCGCGCCAGCTTCAGGAACTGCACCGCGTCCAGCTCGGCCTCGCCGCGCGCGCGGCGGATGGCGTTCAGCGCGGTGCGCAGGAAATTGGCGTTGCCGACGCCGGGCAGTTCGACCGGATACTGGAACGCCAGGAACAGGCCGGCGGCCGCGCGCTCCTCCGGCTCCATCGCCAGCAGGTCCTGGCCGTCGAAGGTCGCGGTGCCGCCGGTGACCTCATAGCCCTCGCGGCCGGACAGCACGTAGGACAGCGTGGACTTGCCCGAGCCGTTCGGCCCCATGATGGCGTGCACCTCGCCGTCCGGCACCGTCGAGGTCGATGCCCTTCAGGATCGGCTTGTCGCCGATCGTCGCCGTCAGGCCGTTGATTTCCAGCATCGTATCCGCAAATCCTCAGTCACAGTCATTCATAAAAGAAGCGGTCCTGACTATCCCACCGAGCCTTCGAGGCTGACGGCCAGCAGCTTCTGCGCCTCGACGGCGAATTCCATCGGCAGTTCCTTCAGCACGTCCTTGCAGAAGCCGTTGACGATCAGGCCGACCGCATCTTCCTGCGACAGCCCGCGCTGGCGGCAGTAGAACAGCTGGTCCTCGGCGATCTTCGAGGTTGTCGCCTCGTGCTCGACCTTCGCGGTCGGATTGCGGCTTTCGATATAGGGCACGGTGTGCGCGCCGCACTGGTCGCCGATCAGCAGGCTGTCGCACTGGGTGAAGTTGCGCGCGCTCTGCGCCTTCGGCATGCATGCGCACCAGGCCGCGATAGGTGTTGTTGGAATGCCCGGCGCTGATGCCCTTGGAGATGATCGTGCTGCGCGTGTTGCGGCCGATATGGATCATCTTGGTGCCGGTATCGGCCTGCTGGCGATTGTTGGTCACCGCGACCGAGTAGAACTCGCCGACGCTGTCTTCGCCGTGCAGCATGCAGGACGGGTATTTCCAGGTGATCGCCGAGCCGGTCTCCACCTGCGTCCAGCTGATCCTTGCTGCGCGCGCCCCGGCAGGCGCCGCGCTTGGTGACGAAGTTGTAGATGCCGCCGCGGCCCTTCCGCGTCGCCGGGATACCAGTTCTGCACCGTGCTGTATTTGATCTGCGCGTCGTCCAGCGCCACCAGCTCCACCACCGCGGCATGCAACTGGTTCTCGTCGCGCTGCGGCGCGGTGCAGCCTTCCAGATAGCTGACGTAGGCGCCTTCCTCGGCGATGATCAGCGTGCGCTCGAACTGGCCGGTGTTGCGCGCGTTGATGCGGAAATAGGTGGACAGCTCCATCGGGCAGCGCACGCCCTTGGGGATGAACACGAAGCTGCCGTCGGTGAACACGGCGGAGTTCAGCGCGGCGAAGAAATTGTCGCCCGCCGGCACGACGCTGCCGAGATACTGGCGCACCAGATCGGGATGCTCGCGCACCGCCTCGCTGATCGGGCAGAAGATCACGCCGGCCTTGGCCAGCGTCGCCTGGAACGTGGTCGCGACCGAGACGCTGTCGAACACCGCGTCCACCGCGATCTGGCGGCCGCTCCTCGTCGCCGGCTCGACGCCGGCCAGGATCGCGCGCTCCTTCAGCGGAATGCCGAGCTTCTCGTAGGTGCGCAGCAGTTCGGGATCGACCTCGTCCAGGCTCTTCGGGCCGCCGCCTTCTTCTTCGGCGCGGCGTAGTAATGCAGGTCCTGGTAGTCGATCGGCGGATAGTGCGGCTTCGCCCAGTGCGGCTCCTCCATCGTCTGCCACGCGGCAAAGGCCTTCAGGCGCCAGGCCAGCAGCCATTCCGGCTCGTCCTTGCGCGCCGAGATCAGGCGGATGGTGTCCTCGTTCAGGCCCTTGGGCGCGACATCCATCTCGATTCGGTCTCGAAGCCCCATTTGTAGCCGGAGCCGGTGACGGACTGGACGGTGTCGAGGGTTTCGGCGACTGCTGGCATGGCCTCACTCGATAAAGGCGGCGGTTGAAGCGGCGGCATCGCTTCCGGGCAGATGGTGCTCGGGCAGCGGGAAGAAAGCGGCGGGACGCATATCGGCCAGGGTGATGGCGGACAACGCGTCCTGGATCGCGGCGTTCACCGGATCCCAGCGGCCTTTCACGGGGCAGAGGCCGGAAGCGTCACAGACCGTCGGCGAATGCTCCACACAGGCGGTCAGCGCGATCGGCCCGTCGATCGCCGTGATCACATCGGCGATCGGGATGGCGGCCAGCGGTCGTGCGAGCCGGTAGCCGCCGCGCGCGCCGCGCTGGGACAGGACGAGGCCGGCGCTGGTCATGATCTTCAGCACCTTGGCGACTGTCGGCTCGGGCACGCCGGTCGTGGCCGCGATGCCGCCGGAGGTCTGGATGCCGCTCTCTTCCGAGAGGCGGACCAGCACCACCACGGCGTAATCGGTCAGTTTCGACAGCTTCAGCATGGCTGCGACTTCTACAGGGGCATTCCGTACCTTGCCAGTCCTGATTTCGAGATCAGGGCGGCGCCCGGCGCGGATGTGACCTCGGACGGCTTACCGAAAGCCGAAAACGCCGAAGAAGGTCTCGCTTTGGCGAGCCAGCCAATCGTCCGGCGCATCACCTATTTTGCCGGCAATGACGGATCGGTCGAGTGTCGCCACCTTGTCGAATCGCACCACGGAAGGAACCTTCAGACCGGTTTCGGTATCAGCGTCCAGCGGCGCCATATCGGGCCCGGCGCGGGGTATCGATGTGATGAAACATACGACAAGGTCCGCCCGGCGATCGTTATCACGCGACACAACAAGAGCCGGCCGGCGCTTGGCGCCGCTCAGATCCGTGAAGGGAAAGAGAACGAGGACGATGCTGCCGAAGGCAAACATCTACCTCCTGCGCTCGATCAGATCGGCATCCGAGTAAAGATCGGGTTCGGCCGCCAGCCAATCGAAGGCTTTGCCCGTCTGGGCAATCGCCGCCATCGGCAGTTCCCCAGCGTCGGTGTCGATAACCTCGACCAGCACATGCACGCGCATATGGGCGCCAACCCCGCGCCTTGAGAGTTCTGCCGAGACCTGCCCCGCCTCTGCATCAAGCACAATCTGCTGCATGGCCGTTCCTATAGCCGAAGCTGGACCCGACACCAAGGCAATGCGCTTCCCGAACACCCCAGTTGAGTTCCTCCGCCCGAAATCTCTACCGAAGTCAGAGCGACGGATAGGAGCCAAGTCCATGGCGGAGAATGACGACGCGGCGAACCTTGAGCGGCTGCGTGCGAAATATGCCGGCCTCACCGGCGGGCATGTCTTCGACCCTCATTTCAAGGATATCGCGGCCAAGACCATCAGCGCCGATGGCCGCCGCAAGCTGCCCTATTCCGACCCCGCCACCTTCCTTGACGCACCCTATCGCCAGAACGCCTTCGGCGCGGGCGGGCTCGCCGATCTCGACGTGGCGCTCATCGGCGTGCCGATGGATCTCGGCGTCACCAATCGCAGCGGCTGTCGCCTGGGGCCGCGCGCCGTGCGGGCGGTGGAGCGCATCGGACCCTATGAGCATGTGCTGAAGGTGGCGCCGCAGGGCATGCTGCGGGTCGCCGATGTGGGCGATGTGCCTCTCCGCTCCCGCTACAGTCTCGAAAGCTGCCATGAGGATATCGAGGCGGCGTCTGCGGACCGTGGTGCAAGCGGGCGTGATCCCGCTCTCGGTCGGCGGCGACCATTCGATGACCCAGGCGATCCTGCGCGCGGTGGGGGGGGCGCGGCCCGTCGGGCTCATCCATATCGACGCCCATGCCGATACGGCCGGTTCCTATGAAGGCTCGCGCTTCCACCATGGCGGGCCGTTCCGCCATGCGGTGCTGGATGGCATGGTCGATCCCCGGCGGACACTGCAGATCGGCATCCGGGGCACGGCGGAATACCTCTACGAATTCTCGGCCGATAGCGGGATGACCGTCGTCCATGCCGAGGAGGTGGAGGAACATGGCATGCGGCCTTACGTCGATATCGCGCGCCGGCTGGTCGGCGACGGGCCGTTCTATGTCTCCTTCGACATCGATTCGATCGATCCCGGCTTCGCGCCGGGCACCGGCACGCCCGAGGTCGGCGGGCTGATGCCGCGCGAGGTGCTGACGCTGCTGCGCGGGTTGCGCGGGCTCGACATCATCGGCGGCGACGTGGTGGAGGTGGCGCCGCAATATGACGCGACCAGCAACACCGCGCAGATCGCGGCCCAGGTGCTGTTCGAGCTGCTCTGCCTGGTCGCGGTGCGGGAGACACCCTCGATCTGACGCCGGATCGACGGACGCTGCCGATCATTACAAAGGCGTCACCCGAACAATGCTTGAAAAGCGGCGCAGCGGCGCTCACTCTGCCACACATGATCGAACGTCGCCCCTATGACATCGATATGCGCCCGGACGGCACCTTCGTGGATGTCGCCCGCGACACCCGGCCACCGGGCTGGACGCCGCCACGCAGCGGCCTTTCCAAAGGCCTTGCCATCGGCGCCGTCATCCTCGGCTCCGCCGTCGTGGCGGGGCTGGCGCTCTCGCTCGCCCTCGTGCTCGTGCCGATCGCCATCGGCGCCGCGCTGCTGGGCTATGTGGCGCTTCGGGTCCAGCTCTGGCGCATGCGCCGGAACGGCACCATGCAGGAGTCCTGGAAAGGCAGCTTCGGCCCGATCATGGCGCAGTTCGAGGCCGTGCTGAAGAACAAGCGGCCCCGGGGCTGAGCCGAGGCCGCTTTCCGTCTCACAGCGCCTTGAGGATCTGCTCCACCATCTTCTTGGCGTCCCCGAACAGCATCATCGTGTTGTCCTTGAAGAACAGCGGATTCTCGACGCCGGCATAGCCCGAGCCCATGCCGCGCTTCAGGAACAGCACCGTCTTCGCCTTGTCGACCTCCAGGATCGGCATGCCATAGATCGGCGAGCTTTTGTCGGTCTTGGCGGCCGGGTTGGTCACGTCATTCGCGCCGATGACGAAAGCGACATCGGCCTGGCCGAACTCGGCGTTGATGTCCTCAAGCTCGAACACGTCGTCATAGGGCACGTTCGCCTCGGCCAGCAGCACGTTCATATGGCCCGGCATGCGGCCCGCCACGGGATGGATGGCGTAGCGCACCTGCACGCCCTCCTCCTTCAGCCGGTCCGCCATCTCCCGCAGCGCGTGCTGGGCTTGGGCGACCGCCATGCCGTAACCCGGCACGATGATGACCTGCCCGGCATTTTTCATGACGAAGGCGGCATCGTCCGCCGCCCCCTGCTTCACCGGCCGCGTCTCCACCACCCCGCTCGCCACGGCGGTCTCGCCGCCGAAGCCACCGAGGATGACCGAGATGAAGCTGCGGTTCATCGCCGAGCACATGATGTAGCTCAGGATGGCGCCGGATGAGCCGACGAGCGCGCCGGTGATGATGAGCGCCAGATTGCCGAGGGTGAAGCCGATGCCGGCGGCGGCCCAGCCGGAATAGGAGTTCAGCATCGAGACGACGACGGGCATGTCCGCGCCGCCGATCGGGATGATGATGAGGCCGCCGAGCGACAGCGCCGAGATCACGATCAGCCAGAAGACGAAATGCGACTGCGTGGCGATGAACAGGATGACCAGCACCACCAGCGCGACGGCGAGCCCGATGTTGATGGCGTGCCTCTGCGGCAGCATGATCGGGCGGCCCGACATATTGCCGTTGAGCTTGGCGAAGGCGATGACCGAGCCGGTGAAGGTGATCGCGCCGATGGCAAGGCCGATCGACATCTCGACGAGCGACCCCGCATCGATATGGCCCGGCACACCGATGCCGAAGGCCTGCGGTGCATAGCTCGCCGCGGCGGCCACGCAGACGGCGGCGAGGCCGACACCGGAATGGAAGGCGGCGACGAGCTGCGGCATCGCCGTCATGGCCACGCGGCGGGCGACGACGGCGCCGATGCTGCCACCAATGGCGATGCCGAGCACCATCAGGAACCAGCCGCTGAAACCGCTGGGCGGGGCCAAGGCGAGCGTCGTCAGAATGGCGATCGCCATGCCGATCATGCCCATCCGGTTGCCGCGACGCGACGAGCTGGGGGAGGACAGGCCCCGCAGCGCCAGGATGAACAGAATACCGGCGACGAGATAGAGAAGCTGGGCGAGATCGAGGGACATGGCGGCGCTCAGTGCTTCTTCGCCGGCATGGCGGAGCGGGGCTTATACATCGCCAGCATTCGCTGGGTGACGAGGAAGCCGCCGAAGATGTTGATCGAGGCCAGGACGAGGGCGATGAAGCCGAAGAAGCGGGCGGCGTAGGAGCCCGCGCCGCCCAGCGCGCCGTGCAGGGAGACGCCGACGGCCAGCAGGGCGCCGACGACGATGACGGAGGAGATCGCGTTCGTCACCGCCATCAGCGGCGTGTGCAGCGCCGGCGTCACCGACCAGACCACGTAATAGCCCACAAAGATCGCGAGCACGAAGATCGCGAAGCGGAAGACGAACGGGTCGACGACGGCCAGGCCCATCGCATGGCTGGCCATCGCATGGGCAGCCATCCCCATGGTGTTCGACATCATCATGGTATTCGGATTCATGAATTTCCCCTTCGATCCGCCGTTTATCGCGGCGTCACAAGCAAAAGACGGTCGTGGCGCATCAGGCGGCAGTCTTGAAGTTCGGATGGACCACAGCCCCGTCACGGGTCAGCAGGGTGGCGCGTACCAGCTCATCATCCCAGTTCGGGCTGACCGCCTTCGCCGTCTTGTCGATCATGGTCTCGACGAAGTTGAGCAGGTTGCGGGCATAGAGCGCCGAGGCCGAGGCCGCGATGCGGCCCGCCGTGTTGCTATGGCCCAGGATGCGGACACCGTTCGGCGTCTCGGTCTCCTCATTGGCGACCGCGCCCTCGACATTGCCGCCGCGTTCGACCGCGAGATCGACGATGACGGAGCCCGGCCGCATGGAGGCGACCATGGCGGCGCTGATCAGGCGCGGCGCCGGCCGGCCGGGGATCAGCGCGGTCGTGACCACGATATCCTGCTTCTTGATGTGCTCGGCGACGAGCGCCGCCTGCTTCGCCTGATATTCGGGCGACATCGGCTTGGCGTAGCCGGCCGCGCTCTCCGCCTGCTTGAACTCTTCATCCTCGACCGCCAGGAACTTGGCGCCGAGCGAGGCGACCTGCTCCTTCGCGGCGGGGCGCACATCCGTCGCGGTGACGACAGCGCCGAGCCGCCGGGCGGTCGCGATGGCCTGCAACCCGGCGACGCCGACACCCATGATGAAGATCTTGGCGGCGGGCACGGTGCCGGCGGCCGTCATCATCATCGGCAAAGCCCGGCCGTAGCTCGCGGAGGCGTCGATCACGGCGCGGTAGCCGGCGAGGTTGGCCTGGGACGAGAGCACATCCATGCTCTGGGCGCGGGTGATGCGGGGCATGAGTTCCATCGAGAAGGCGCTCAATCCGGCCTCCGCGATCTGCTGGAGGGCGGCGGTCTGCCCGTACGGGTCCATGACGCCGATGAGCAGGGCGCCCCTGGGGTAGGTCGCCACCTCCTCCGGCGTCGGCCGGCGGACCTTGAGGATGATATCGGCGCCGCGCGCGACCTCCGCTTGATCGGTGACCTCGGCCCCGGCCCCGGCATAGTCGCTGTCGGGGATGCCCGATTTCATCCCGGCGCCACGGGCGACGGTGACGGAGGCGCCGAGCTTGATCAGCTTGCCCACCGTTTCCGGCGTGGCGGCCACTCGCGTCTCATCACCGTCGGTCTCGGCTGGTACCGCTATGCGCATGGATCGTTCATCCCCTCCGCGTTTTTTCGTGCGACACGTCTCAGGAGGATACTAGAGCGTGATGACCGAAGGCGGAAGCACCACAGGTCTAAATCACGCTCTAAGATATTGATCGGAGACCAATTCGCGCTCTGGGTCGAGCGACGACATTTGACTCGCATCGACGGAATTAGCTAAGCTTAATTAGCTAAAGCAATATCGGATCGGGCGGAATCTCCTGGTCCGAAGATTTGCGTTCTTAATCAAAAACATAGACCGGATGAAGGCATGACTCAGGTCACGATCCACGCGGCAAAAACGAACCTCTCCCAGCTTTTGGCACGGGTCGAGGCTGGCGAGGAGATCGTTATCGCGCGAGGCCGCGAGCCTGTGGCCAAGCTCATCCCTGTGCGGCAGCCGGAAAGCAAACGACGGTTCGGCGCGCTGCGCGGAACGGTCAGCCTCGACCCTGCCTTTTTCGAGCCTCTGCCGGAAGATGAGCTGGCCGCCTGGGAATAACGGGCCGTGCAGTTGCTGCTCGACACGCATGCCCTGATCTGGTGGCTGGCCGGCGATGAATCGCTGTCCCTGCCAGCGCGCGCGGCCATAGCGGACGACAGCAATACGGTCTTCGTCAGCGCCGCCTCAGTATGGGAAATCACGACGGAACACCGGCTTGGGAAGCTGCCAGGGATGGCCGCGATCGCCGCTGATCTGGAGGGCGCCATTGCCGGCCAGGGATTCACGGGCTTGCCGATCAGCCTGCGCCATGGGCAACTGGCCGGAGCCCTGCCGGGACCGCACCGCGATCCCTTCGACCGGATGCTGATCGCCCAGGCGATCCTGGATCGCCTGGTTCTCGTATCGAACGAAAGCCCCTTCGACGCCTATGGCGTCGGCCGGCTCTGGTGAGGCAGGCTGCCGCCCAATTCATCCTCGACATGAACCTGGATGATGTCGTCGAACTGCTTCTCCGCCTCGAAGCCCAGCGCCTCGGCCCGTGAAGCGTCGAAGCCCCGCGCCCAGCCGCTGACGATATGGGCGATCACCGGGTCGCGCTCCCGGCGGATGAGGCCCGCCACGCGCGACCCCGCGACACGCTCCAAAGCCGCGATCTGCTCGCCGACCGTCACGGAGAGGCCGGGCATGGTCAGGCTCGGCCGGCCGCGCAGAAGCGCCAGATCCAGCCCCGCCGCATAGGTCAGGAAGCCCACCGTCTTGCGGGGGCTCGCCATCCAGTGGCGCACATCCTCCGAAACCGGGAGCACCGCCGGCAGCCCGGCCAAAGGCTCCCGGATGATGCCGGAGAAGAAGCCCGAGGCCGCGAGGTTGGGCTTGCCGGGCCGCACGCAAACGGTCGGCAGGCGCAGCCCGATGCCGTGGATGAAGCCACGGCGGGCGTAATCGGCCAGCAGAAGCTCGCACATGGCCTTCTGGGTGCCGTAGCTCGTCGCCGGCGTCAGGAAGTAGTCGTCGCCGATCACATCCGGCATGTCCCCGCCGAAAACCGCGATCGAAGAGGCGAAGATCAGGCGCGGCCGCCAATCGGTCTCGCGCTGCTCGGCCCGGATGCCCTCCAGCAGGTGCCGCATCCCGTCCAGATTGACGCGATAGCCCTTCTCGAAATCGGCCTCCGCCTCACCCGAGACGACGGCTGCGAGATGGTAGATGACATCGGGCCGCGTGGTGAGCAGCCCGGCCGCCGCACCGGGCCGGGTGAGATCGGCCGCCGTGCAATCCGTGGTGCCGAGGAAGCCGTGCGGGGTCTGCGGGGCGATCACATCCACCAGCGACAGATGCCGGACGGGGGTGCCCGCGAGACCGCCATCCGCCGCAATCCGCTCGGCGAGCTTGCGGCCGAGCATGCCCGCCGCGCCCAAAATCATCACATGCATCCCGAAACTCCCCACTTTCTTCTTCCTCGGCCCCGCGTCACAGCGCGGCTGCGCCGAAGATCGCCCGGAGCAGAAGGAACAGCAACCCGCCCGCCAGGCAGCCGACCAGCGTGCCGTTGACCCGGATGTATTGCAGATCGGGGCCGACCCGCAGCTCCAGCCTGTCCGTCACTGTCCGCGCATCCCATTGGGAGACGACCTCGGCCACGAAATCCGCCGCCCTCTCCTGCGCCAGCGGCAGCAGCCCGGCGACGATGGCGGCCATGCCGCGCTCCACCCCGGCGCGGATCACCGGATCATCGGCCACGGCTTCGCCGAGCTTGTGCAGCGTCGATTCCAGCAGCGCCACGGCATGCCCGTTCGGGCGCGCGGCATCCTGCTCGATCGCCCGGCGCAGCCGCCTCCAGACATCGCCGAGCCAGTTCTGAACCGAGTCATGGGCAACCACGTTCTTAATCGCGCGCCCGATCTCCGCCGCCCGCTCGGGGTCACTCTCGATCAGCGCGATCTCCCGCCGCACCCATTCGTCGAAGGCGATGCGCATCGTCGACCCGTCCGGGCCGATCGTATCCAGCTCGTCATTCACGGCGGCGATGACCCGCTTCGCGACCGACGCACCAATGGCCCAGCCCAGAAGCTGGCCGCCCTGCTCGCGGACACGCTCACGGATGCCGCCGCGCAGATCCTCCTCCTTGCTCGTCAGCATGCCGCGCAGCTGCCCGAGGACGAAGGTGAAGACCTCCTGATGGCGGCCGCCCTCCACCAGCCCATAAAGCGCCTTGGCGACGACACGGCCGGCGGCCGGCCCGCCGACGATGCGCGGCAGAAGACGGTCGACCATGCGGCGGGCACGCCCATCCTCCAGCGAGGCGAGGATCTTCGGCAGGCTCGCGGCCAGCGCCTCCGCCGCCGGGCGCACCGTCGCGGGATCGGAGAGGAAACGGCTGATCAGCCCCGGCAGGTCAGCCCGCGCCAGCACGCGCGACACCTCGGCCTGGGTGATGACATGGGCGCCGATGAACCGGCCGAGGGCACGCCCCAGCCGCGCCTTCTGCGCGGGAATGATCGCCGTATGCGGAATGGGAATGCCGAGCGGATGGCGGAACAGCGCCGTGACCGCGAACCAATCGGCGATGCCGCCCACCACCCCGGCCTTGGAGGCGAATTCGAGCAGATCGCGCCACATCCCGCGCGGCAGCCAGAAGCTACCGATGCAGAGCGCCACCATGAGCACGAGCAGGCCGGTGGCAAAGAGCTTGTGGCGGCGGAGCGACCGGCGATCGGCCGCATCCGCATCCGGGCCGATGGCGCCCGGTGTCGCGTCCATCCTGCGCCTATTGCCCGAGCATCAACTGGCCGCCGACGCGGCCGCTACCCGGCTCCACGAACAGAATCCGGTCCGGCCCGCCGCCCTCGACGAGCACGCCGAGCCGGCCGTCAACCGCCGTGATGGTGACGATGTGGGAGCCCGCCGGCTGGCGCAGCATCGCCGTCGTCAGCGTCACGCTGGCGGGCGCCGTCACCATGTCCTTCACCAGCTTCACGACCACGACCGTGGTGACGAGAAGGATCAGGACACCCATGGCGATCACCATGATCAGCAGTGGCCTTGTCTTCTCCATCGTCCCGCTTCCAAGCTTCGTCATCGGGTCCTTACCTCAGTGGCGATTGTGGTGATGAGAGACCAATTCACGCTTGGGAGTGAGATCGTCGCACGATCCCACTCCCAAGCGATCGGGCTCTAGGGGTATGTCTGCCGGATGACCCATAGCCGCATCGCCCGTCCCGGCCCAGAGCCTGACATCGAGCCCGACCCTGACATCGCAGACGACCTTGCCTTGCCGGAAGCGGTGGTCGCGGGCTCGGGCCATGAGGGCCAGCGCCTCGACCGCTTTCTGGCCGAGAGCTTCGCACCCCTCTCCCGGTCCAGGATCAAGAACCTGATCCTGGATGGGATGGCAAGACGCGGTGACGTGACCGTGCGCGACCCGTCCGAGCCGGTGCAGGCCGGCGCGACCTACGGGCTGACGGTGCCCGAAGCGGCGCCAGCACGGCCGGAGGCTGAGGATATTCCGCTGACCATCCTCTACGAGGATGCCGACCTCATCGTGCTCGACAAGCCGGCCGGGCTGGTCGTCCACCCCGCCCCCGGGAATTACGAGGGCACCCTGGTCAACGCGCTGCTCGCCCATTGCGGCGACAGCCTGACCGGCATCGGCGGGGAGCGCCGGCCCGGCATCGTCCACCGGCTCGACAAGGATACCTCGGGCGTCATGGTAGCGGCGAAGACGGAACTCGCCCATGCGCGCCTTTCCGAGATCTTCGCCAACCGCGACCTCGACCGGCATTACAAGGCGCTCGTCTGGGGCACGATGAGCCCCGCCGCCGGCGATATCGAGGGCGCGATCGGCCGCGACCCCCGGGACCGGAAGCGCATGGCGGTGCGGGCCTCGGGCGGGCGGGCGGCGCTCACCCATTACAGCACGCTGCACATCTGGCGCCTGGCCGTGTCGCTGCTCGACGTGAAGCTCTCGACGGGACGGACGCATCAGATTCGCGTCCATCTCGCCTCAACCGCGCATCCCGTGATCGGCGACCCGGTCTATCTCCGCCGCATCCCGGCGGTCTCGAAAACCCTGCCGCCGGAGATGCGGGCGACGCTGCTGGATTTCCCCCGCCAGGCCCTGCATGCGGCGAGCCTTGCCTTCGCCCATCCGCGCACTGGCGCGCCGCTGTCGTTCGAGACGGCGCCGCCCGCCGATTTCCAAGACCTGCTGGACGGGCTGCACGGGATGACGGGATAGCAAGCACTCGCCCACGGCCGTTGACAGCCCGCGCCGGAGCGCCAAAGCTCGGCCCATGTCCGAAAACAGTGAGTTTCGCGAAGCCGCCGGCATGTCGGCAGGGCTGACCCTTCTGCTCGCCGTGACCTGTGGCATCAGCGTCGCCAGCCTTTACCTCGCGCAGCCCATGATCGGGCTGATCGGCCCCTCCGTCGGCCTCGCACCCGGCGCCTATGGCCTGGTCGTGACGCTGACGCAGATCGGCTACGCGACTGGGCTGCTTCTGCTGGTCCCGCTCGGCGATTTCGTCGAGAACCGCCGGCTGATGGTGACGACGCTCAGCCTCGGCGCGCTCATCCTGCTCCTCACCTCTTTCGCACGGACGTCCGAACTCTTTCTCCTCGCCTGCCTGGGGATTGGCCTCACCTCCGTCACCGCGCAGATGGCGGTGCCCATGGCCGCCCATCTCGCCGACCCCGCCCGGCGCGGGCGGCAGGTCGGCACCGTCATCAGCGGGCTGCTGACGGGCATCCTGCTCGGGCGGCCGATCGCCAGTCTCATCGCGAGCGTCACCGGCTGGCGATCGGTGTTCCTCGTCGCCACCGTCGGCATGGTGACGATGGCGACGGTGCTGTGGCTGCGGCTGCCGCCCCGCTATCCACACACGCGGAAGAGCTATCTCGGCGTCCTCGGCTCGATGCTGCCGCTGCTGAGGCGGACACCCGTCCTGCGCAAGCGGATGAGCTATCAGATGGGCCTGTTCTTCGCCTTCTCGGTCTTCTGGACCACCATTCCGCTGGAACTCACCCACCGTTTCGGCCTGCACCAGCGCGGTATCGCGGTCTTCTCCCTGGCCGGCGCCGCGGGTGCCCTGTCGGCACCGATGGCCGGCCGCCTTGCGGATGCGGGCAAATCGGTGATGGGCACCACGGGCGCCATGGCGATGGTGGCGTTGGGCATCGCCCTCACATTGCCGGCATCCACCCTGCACGGCGGAGAGGGGCTCGCTCTCTTCGTGGCGGCGGCGGTGCTCATCGATGCCGGCGTCCAGGCGCACCTCGCCTTCGCCCAGAAGGCCCTGTTCGACCTGGCACCCGAGCAGCGCAGCCGCATCAACGCGATCTTCATCGCCGGCGCATTTCTCTCCGCCGCCGTCGGCTCTGCCTCCGCCCCGCTCATCTTCTCGCTCTATCATTGGCGGTGGGTGGCCGTGCTCGGCTTCGTGCCGCCGTTTCTGGCGCTCTCGGCCTTCATGCGGGACCAGGGCCCGAAGCCCGCCGCACAGGGCTGACGATGGACAAGGCCATAACGCGGAAAGCGTCGTCGCCGATCCTGATCGCGCTGCTGGTCGCGGCCAGCCAGTTCATGGAGCTGCTGGACGGCACCGTCATCACCACCGCCATCCCGAGCATGGCGCGGACCTTCCACGTCCACCCGGTCGACCTCAACCTCGGCATCACGGGCTATATGATCATGCTGGCGGCCGGGATTCCCCTCAGCGGCTGGGCGGCAGAGCGCTTCGGCGGCCGCACCGTCTTCGCCGCCGCGATCGCAATCTTCACCGGCGCCTCCGTGCTCTGCGGCATGGCCGATAGCTTCTGGGCCTTCTTCGCCGCCCGTGTCCTGCAAGGGCTTGGGGGCGCGATGATGGTGCCGGTCGGCCGGCTGATCGTGCTGCGGAACACGCCCAAGGCAGGGCTGATGAAGGCCACCGCCCTCCTCACCTGGCCATCCCTCGTCGCCCCCATCCTCGGGCCGGTCGTCGGTGGCTTTCTCACCACCTATGCCTCCTGGCGCTGGATCTTCTTCCTCAACCTGCCGATCGGGCTGGTCGGGCTGGCGGCGGCCCTTCTGCTCATCGACAATGCCCGCACCGAGGAAGACCTGCCGCTCGATTGGGTGGGCGCCGTGCTCAGCGCCGTCGCCGCCGTCTCCTTCGTCTATGGCGCGAGCCTGCTCGGCACGGCCGCCGGCAATGTGCCCTTCGGCGTCGGCCTGCTGGCGGTAGGCGCGATCGGCGGCTGGGCGACGGTTCGCCATGCCCGGCACCACCGCGCCCCGCTCATCAACTTCGCGGCGCTGAGGGTCTTTGCCTTCGCGGCCACCATCCGCGGCGGCACGCTGGTGCGGATCGCGATCAGCAGCGCGCCTTTCCTGCTGCCGCTTATGTTCCAGCTCGGCTTTCACCGCAGCCCGGTCGATGCCGGATCACTGCTGCTTGTCCTCTTCGTCGGCAATCTCGGCATCAAGCCCTTCACGACGCCGCTGATGCGGCGGTTCGGCTTCCGCACCGTCCTCATCGTCGACGGCGCGATGCTGGCGGCCACGTTTTTCAGCTTCGCGCTTCTCTCGGCCGGCAGCCCGCTCTGGCTCGAACTGCCGCTGCTGCTCGCGGCGGGGGCGACGCGATCGACGGCCTTCACCGCGATCAATACCCTCGCCTACGCGGATGTTCCGCCGGCCGGCATCACCTCGGCCAATACGCTGTTCAACCTGGCGCAGCAGGTGAGCTTCGGGCTGGGTGTGGCGGCTGGCGCCATTCTGCTGCGGATCGGGCACACGCTCCTCGGCCCCGCGCATGCGCCGATCTCGGTGGCCGCATTCCGCTTCGCCTTCGTTGGCGCCGGCCTCGTCTGCCTTCTCGGTGTGGCGGATTTCCTGCGCCTCGACGGCCAGGCGGGCGCCGCCGTCAGCGGTCACCGCCAGACCGCACAGAAGAAACAAATCCAAACATAGACAAAAAGACATCAACCTTAGTACCGATGCGGGAACCGGCTTCCGCCACGCATAGGATGGCGACGAACGCGGCCATCCATTTAGCGGTTTTAGTGCGACTAAGTAAGGAATCAGCAGACAATGGGCACTGACTTCAGGGTCGAACTCTCGCGGCGCGCGCAGCCGTCTACCGGCACCATCGTGCCCGTGATCCTGTCCGGCGGCTCCGGCACGCGGCTGTGGCCCGTATCGCGAGAGAGCTTTCCGAAGCAGTTCTGGCCGCTCGCCTCGGACAGGACCCTGATCGCGGACACAGCGCTGCGGACCTTCGGCGGCGAATTCTCCCCCCCGCTGATCGTCTGCAACGAGGCGCATCGCTTCATGGTGGCCGAGCAGCTGCGCGAGGCCGAGATTACCGGCGCGCGCATCCTGCTGGAGCCCGTGGGCCGCAACAGCGCCCCGGCCATCGCCGCCGCCGCCCTGGTTCTGGCCCAGGATGACCCGCAGACGGTCATCTGCATGATGGCGGCCGACGCCGCTATCCCCGACGCTGCCCCCCTGCGCGCCGCGCTGCTGACCGCCGCGACGGTGGCGCGGTCCGGCCGCGTGGTCACGCTCGGCATACGGCCGGCGCGGCCCGAAACCGGCTTCGGCTATATCGAGATGGGCACCCCGCTGACCGAGACGCCGGAGGCCAATCACCTCACCCGCTTTATCGAGAAGCCGGACGCGGCCCTCGCCGCCGAGCTGATCGCCACCGGCCGGGCGCTGTGGAATTCCGGCATCTACGTCTTCACCGTGAGCACGCTGCTGAAAGAATTGCAGGAGCATGCGCCGCATGTTCTGGCGACGGTGCGCCGCGCGGTGGAGGCGCGAACCTCCGACCTCGACTTCATCCGTCTGGGCCGCGAGGAGTTCACCGCCTGCCCGAATATCAGCCTCGACTACGCGGTCGCCGAGCACACGACCCACGCGGCCGTCATCGCCGTCGATTTCCCCTGGTCCGATGTCGGTAGCTGGAACGCGCTCTGGGATCTCGGGGAGAAGGATGACACGGGCAACGTGTCGGTCGGCGATGTCCTGCTGGAGGACAGCCGCAACTGCTACGTGCGGAGCGACGGCATCCTCACCGCCGTCCTCGGCCTTGAGGACGCGGTCGTCGTCGTCACCGAGGATGCGGTGCTCGCCATGCACCGGGACCGCGCCCAGGATGTGAAGAAGGTGGTCGAGCGGCTGCGCACGAAGGCCCGCCATGAGGCGGTCTCCCACAATCGCAGCTATCGCCCCTGGGGCCATTACGAGGTGCTGATTTTGGGCGATCGGTTCCAGGTCAAGCGCATTGTGGTGAAGCCTGGCGAGAAGCTCTCCCTGCAGAAGCATTTCCACCGGGCCGAGCACTGGGTGGTCGTGGCGGGCAGTGCGATCGTGACCCGCGACCATGAGGAGGTTCTGGTGCGGGAGAATGAGAGCATCTACCTGCCGCTCGGCTGCACGCACCGGCTGTTCAACCCCGGCCGGATTCCCCTGCACCTGATCGAAGTGCAGTCGGGCGCTTACCTGGGCGAAGACGACATCGTCCGCCTCGAAGACACCTACGGCCGTAATTAACTGAACCCTACTAGAGCGTGATTGGTTCGCTTGTCGCTCACCATCCCGCTCTACGTTTTTGATTAAGAACGCAAATCTTCGGATCAGGTGATTCCACCTGATCCGATATTGCTCTAGGCTGGCCGTCTGACGGCCGGCCTAGCGGGTGACGTCGCCGGCCATGATCGCCCGATAGGCCATCTGGTCGGCATACATCCGCTGGAAGACCGCATATTTCGCGTCGTGATAGCGCCGTGCCGGACCGTCGGCCGGGGTGATGACGCTGCCCGCGCGGCTCATCGCCGCCATCGCCTTCTGCACATCGGCGTGCAATCCCCCCGCCACGGCACCCAGAACGGCCGCACCCAGAAGAACCGCTTCCGGCTCCTGCGGCAGGATAACCGTGCAGCCCGTCGCAGCCGCATGCTCGCGCAGAAAAACCGGGTTCTTGGTCCCGCCACCACAAGCCAGGATCGTGTCAATCGCGTAGCCCTCGGCATTGAGCGCCTCGACGATATGCCGCGTCCCGTACGCGATGGCCTGGACCGTCGCGAGATAGAGCAGCGCCAGATCCGCCTCCCCCGCCGCCAGCCGCAGGCCGGATACCATGCCGCGCAGCGAGGCATCCGCGCGCGGTGAGCGGTTGCCGTGGAAATCGGGCATGACATGCAGCCCCTCGGTCAGCGCCGCCGGGAAGGCGACCGAGGCCGCGAGCGCCTCCAGAACCGTGTTCAGCCGCTGATAGATGCTCTGCCCGGCGGCATGCGCCGCCTCCAGCATCGCCGGATAGGCGGCATGGGTCATCACCACATGGTCAACCAGGCTGCCGGTCGCCGACTGGCCGCCCTCGTTCAGCCACAGGCCCGGAACCATGGCCGAGAAATACGGCCCCCAGACGCCCGGCACGAAGCGCGGCTCGGCCGAAACTGCCATGTGGCAGCTCGACGTGCCGCCGACGAGCGCCAGCCGCCGGCGGAAGGCACCAGCATCCGGCCGCGTCTCCCCCACCGCCGCGCCGATGACACCGATGCCGCCGGCATGGGCGTCAATTGCCGAGGTCCCGACCGGGATGCCGGCCGCGAGGCCGAATTCCGCCGCCGCCGCCGCCGACAGGCCGCCGACGACGGCGCCGAGCGGCCGGATATCGGTGCCGACCCGGGCGAAACCCTCCTCGGCCAGATCACCGAGGCCGATCGCACGGAAATAGGCCTCATCCCAGCGCTGCTCATGGCCGAGATAGGTCCATTTGCAGACGGTGGAGCAGAGCGAACGCGCCGTGCTGCCGGTCGCCCGCCAGGTCAGGAAATCGGGCAGATCGAAGAAATGCGCCGCGCGGGACCAGGCCTGCGGCCGGTTCTCCTTCAGCCAGAGCAGCTTCGGCGTCTCCATCTCCAGCGAGATGCGGCCGCCGACATAGCGCAGCACGTCATGCCGGCCGGCATTGATCCGGTCTGCCTCCGCGCCCGCGCGATGATCCATCCAGACGATGACATTCTGCTCGGCCTCGCCATCGGCGCCGACCGGAACCGGAGCCCCCGCCGCATCCAGCACGACGAGCGAGCAGGTGGCGTCGAAGCCGATACCGCGAACGGTCACGGAGCCGGCGCGGCTCAGCGCCTCCCGCACCGAGGCCACAACCGCCGCCCAGATATCGGCGGTCGATTGCTGGACATGATCGGCCTCGGGGCGCCAGCTCGTGATGGCGCGGCTCGCCTGGCCGAGCCTATGGCCCGCACCGTCGAACACGCCCGCCCGGGCGCTCCCCGTCCCGACATCGACACCGATCACCGCGTCCATCGATCCCTCCCCCGCTTCCGTGGAACAGAATTCAGTCGGCGATCAGCTCGAACCGATCGACATCGACCAGGCCGCGATCGGTGATCTTGAGATGCGGAATGACGGGCAGCGCCAGAAAGGCCAGCTGCACGAAGGGCTCGTCGAGCACGCAGCCCATGTCGCGCACAGCGGCCCGCAGCACGCGGAGCCCCTGTGTCACCGTCTCGAAGGGCTGATCGCTCATCAGCCCGGCGATCGGCAGGGCGAGTTCGGCCCGCACCGCACCGCCGCTGACGGCCACGAAGCCGCCGCCCGTCGCGATCAGCCGGTTCGCGGCGATCGCCATGTCGGCGTCGCTATCGCCGAGGACGCAGATGTTGTGGCTGTCATGCCCGACCGAGGAGGCCAGCGCGCCGCCCCGGATGCCGAAGCCCTGCACGAAACCGCGCCCGATATTGCCGTTCTTGCCGTGCCGTTCCAGCACCGCGACCTTCAGCAGGTCCCGCCCCGGATCGGCATGGCGCTGGCCGCCGGAATAGGGGAGATCGGCCTGCCGCCGCTCGGTGACGATGCGGCCGCGCGTGACGCCGATGACCGGCGTGCTGGGCCCCGAGGCCACAGCCGCGAAATCCTCTGCCCGGACCGCGCCACGCCGCATGGTGTTGCCGCCGGGGGCCGCCAGCGGCGCGCGACCGGCGAAGCTCTCCGCCGTCACCGTGCTGCCGCGCCGGATCACCTGGGCGACGCGGCAGGTCTCCAGATCGTCGAGGATCAGGAGATCGGCGAGATAGCCGGGCGCCACGAGGCCCCGGTCGCGCAGGCCGAAACCCCGGGCGGCGGACCAGCTCGCCGCGCGATAGGTCGCGGGTATCGGCGCGCCGAGGCCGATGGCGCGGCGGACGAGGTAGTCCATATGCCCGTCCTCGGCGATATCCAGCGGATTGCGGTCATCGGTGCAGAAGCCGAGGAAGGGCGAGGCGAAATCCGTGATCAGCGGCGCCAGCGCCTCCACATCCTTGGCGACCGAGCCCGAGCGGATCAGCACCTGCATGCCCTTCGCCAGCTTCTCCCGCCCCTCGGCGAGGCTGCTCGTCTCATGGCAGTTGCGGATGCCGCAGGCGAGATAGGCGTTGAGCCGGCGGCCGGAGAGCAAGGGGGCGTGGCCATCGATGTGGCCATCCTCGAAGGCCGCGATCTTGTCGAGGCAATCGGGGTCTTTCGCCAGCAGGCCGGGGAAGTTCATGAACTCGGCGAGCCCGATCACATGGGGGTTGGCCCGATAGCGCAGCAGATCGGCCGCGAGGAGGGTGGCGCCGGCGGTTTCGAGATGCGTCGCCGGCACGCAGGAGCTGAGCTGGACGCGAAGATCGAGGATCGTGCGGTCGGCGGCGGCCAGGAAATACTCCAGCCCTTCGGTGCCGAGCACGTTGCAGATCTCATGCGGGTCACAGATGACCGTCGTGGTGCCGCGCGGCAGCACGCAGCGGTCGAATTCCAGCGGCGTCACCAGCGTGCTCTCGCAATGCAGGTGGCTGTCGATGAAGCCGGGCACCACGAAGCGGCCGGCGGCATCAATCTCCCGCACGCCGCGATAGGTGTCGGCGATGCCGACGATGCGGTCCCCGCAGATCGCCACATCGCCCGGCTCGGTCTCACCCGGCGGCGTGCCGCCCGTCAGGTCCAGCACGCGGGCGCGGCGAATGACGAGATCGGCCGGCGCATCGCCCAGGGCCTGATCGATGCGGAGGCCGAGGCCCAGTCGGGCAGTCTGCTGAGCGGTCATGGATCCTCCAAAGGCGTCGGCCGCAGGATGGCCGCGGGCTCGGTCTCTATCAGGAACCGCCGCGCCAGCGTGCCATAAAGCGGGCGGCGGCACACGAGGCGGGAGACCGCGAAGGCCAGCATGGAGGTGGTCATGATCGGGATGGTCATCTGCTGGTTCGCCGTCATTTCCAGCACGATGACGAAGGCGGTGATCGGCGCCTGCACCACGCCTGAGAAATAGCCGACCATGCCGAGCAGCACGATCGCGCGCGCCGGCGTATGGGCGAAGAACAGCGAGAGCCAGCTGCCGAGAGAGGCGCCGACAGCAAGGGAGGGGGCGAAGATCCCGCCGGGAACGCCGCTGAGATAGGAGGCGACGGTCGCCAGGAATTTGAGCAGGAAGAAGGTGGCCGGCAGCCGCGAGTCACCGACGACCAGCGCCCGCGCCTGGGCGTAACCGGTGCCGTAGGTGGCGCCGTGGGAAGCAAGGCCGATGACGGCGATGGCAAGGCCGCAGAGGGCCGCGACGATGATAGGATGCCGCTTGATCCATACCCCGGCCGGCCCGCGCAGGCCGCGCGCCATGGTGATGAGGATCTGGCTGAAAAGCCCGCCCAGCAGCCCGCCGACAACGCCGCAGAGGATGACGGCCACCCAGCCGCTGCCGAGCGGCAGGCCGACCGAGGTAACGCCGAAATAAGTGTAGTTGCCGCTGAGAGCCAAGGTCGCGATGCCGCCGATGACGACGGCCGTGATCACCAGGCCGCTCGTCCTCTGCTCGAAATTATGGCTCAGCTCCTCGATCGCGAAGACGATGCCGGCAAGGGGCGTGTTGAAGGCGGCGGCCACGCCCGCCGCACCGCCGGCAAGCACGAGCCCGCGCTGCGTCTCGACCCGCGGCAGCCGCAGCGCCCGGCCGAGCGCCTGCATGATTGAGGCACCGACCTGCACGGTCGGCCCCTCGCGGCCGATGGAGGCGCCGGAGGCGAGCCCAAGCAGCGTGAGCAGAACCTTGCCGACGGCGACGCGGAGGGAGAGCACGCGCGCGATGTGGCGCGGATCGGCCATCTGCAGGGACGCCATCACCTGCGGGATGCCGCTGCCCTGCGCGCCGGGAAAGACCGTGCGCGTGAGCCGGACCGACAAAACCAGACCGGCCGGTGCCACCAGCAGAACGAGCCAGGGATGCCCGCCGGTGCCGAGCCTGAAGAGTTGCTGTGCCGCGTCCGCAAGGTTCGCGAAGGCAATGGCGACGAGCGCCACCAGCACGGCGCCCGCCCAGAAGGCGATGCGCCGGGCCCATAGGCGCGGCGAGGTCAGCGGCAGGTGCCGCCAGAAGCGCAAGAGACCCCAGTTGAGATTCATCCGCCGCGCCTGATGTTCGAACAACGCATCCGGCTCAAGTGCCCGCCTAATGAATGAGCGGAGACGGCGCCGCGACACCCCGGCCCGCGGCGTGCCGCCCATCCATGACAACCCGGTCCCTTCCGGCATTCTTGGCCTGATAGAGCCGCTTGTCGGCCACGGCCATCACGTCCACCGGCGTTCGCGCCTCATCGGCGACCGCCACGCCAATACTAAGCGTGATGGTCAGGTTCGGATGGATGCGCGCCCAGCCCCAGCGACGAATCGCCAGGCTGATCCGGCGGCAGATCTTGGCGGCGAGCGGGATATCGGTGCTCTTCATCAGCAGCACGAACTCCTCCCCGCCGTAACGGAACAAAAGGTCGCTCTCGCGCGAGGTAGCGCGCAGAAGCAGCGCCACCTGCCGCAGCACCTCATCACCGAAGGCATGCGAAAAGGTGTCGTTCACCCGTTTGAAGTGGTCGATATCGATCATCGCGCAAGCATAGTCGCGGCCGCCTTTCGCAGTGATTTCCAGCAATGCGCGTTCCAGACCGCGGCGGTTGGGCAGCCCGGTCAGCACGTCCTCGATGCTCGCATTCATCAGGAGCGCCGCCTCCTGCGCGAGCGCGCAATTCATCTGCTCCAGCCCATCCGCCCGCGAGCGTTCGGTTTCGACCCGCGCCTGCAACTGCCGGGTCTCGTACTGGATCGCCGCCACGCGAGACCGGATGAGCGAGGTATCCGTGCTCTTGCGGACGTAGCGCGCATGATATTCGCGATGCCATTCCAGCGCCTCCGCGAAGCGGCCGCTCGTGGAAAGCGCGTCGGCGAGGTACCGGCAGGACGGCACGCCGATCTCCAAATCCCCGGTTTCGGCGGCGAGGTTCGCGCATTCGGTCAGCGTCGGGATCGCCGCGTCAATCCGCTCCTCCGCCATCTGAAGCTTGCCGAGGGTGAAAAGGTAATAGATGCGCGAGCGAACGCCGCCGCCGCCGCGCAGACCGTTCCAGCTCTCCAGCACAAGCGCGGCCTGGTCGCGCTGGTCGAGACAGATGTAGTGATCGGCGAGGTTGCAGAGCGCGAGCCGCTCCGACCAGCTGTCGCCGGTCAGCAGCGCCAGTTCTTGCGCCTCGCGCGCCAGATCGAGCGCGCGGCGCATATGGGCATCCGCCGCCGCCGGGTCGCCCGTCCCCGCATGGGCCTGATGCCAGAACTCGGCCTCGATCCCGCCGAGGTTGATCAGCCAACGCGCCAGATCGACCTGATCGCCGATCGCGCGGGCAAGCTGGACCGAGCGTTCGGCGAATTGCAGCGCGCGGTCAAGCTGGCCCAGCATCCAGAACACGACGCCCACGACCGTCAGCGCGAAGCAGGTCGCGCGCGGCTCGGCAGCGGCTTCGGCCAGATCCAGGGCCAGCATCGCCTCGTCCAGCGCCTCGTTCGGCGCGCCGATCTCGATCAGGAGCCAGGCATGGATGCCGCGCGCCCAGGATTCACGTGGCCGGTCCCCCACGACGCCGTAGAAGTCCCGCGCGGAGAGCACATGCAGAATGCCCTCCTCGTAATAGCCGAGCATGAAGCAGTACCAGCCCATATGGCTGGCGGCGCTCGCCCTGACATATTGATCGTCGGCTGCCTGCGCGTTGTCATGCACGCTTTGCGCCAAGGCCAGCGCCGCCTCGACCTGCCCTTCGCAGGAGAGTTGCCAGGCACGCTCCAAACCGGGTCCCATCGCCGTGAACGGCATGACCTCCGTGGGGGGTAGCGCGTCGGCGGGCTGTTTCGGTCGTCCAGTCATGGAAGGCTACCGCCCTTCGCTGAGGGAACACGAAAATTTGCGCGCCCGCAGGCGCCGACCGTCGTGCCGCGCCGGCCCCGGCGGGCGGCCCCCCCTTCACGGCATCAGAAGGGAATTTCGTCGTCGATATCCCCGCCGCGACCCGGGCCGCTATCCCAGCCGGCCGAAGCCGGCGCGCGACCGGCCGGCTTCTCCGCCGCGCGGCCGCCGCCGTAGGACCGTTCCCCGCCGGACGACGGAGCGCCACCGCCCGCGCCCTCTCCCACCCGGTCGAGCAGAACAAGCTCGGCGCCGATCCGCCCGAGCAGAACCTCGGTCGTGTAGCGATCCTGGCCCGACTGGTCGGTCCACTTCCTGGTCTGGAGTTTCCCTTCCAAATAGACTTTGCTGCCCTTGCGAAGGAAGCGCTCGGCGACATCGGCCAGCCTGTCGTTCATGATGACGACGCTATGCCACTCCGTGCGTTCCTGCCGCTCGCCGCTCGCCTTATCGTTCCAGCTCTCGGAGGTCGCTATACGCAGGTTGACGATCTTCATGCCGGATTGCGCGTTGCGGATCTCGGGGTCTTTCCCCAGGTTCCCGATCAGGGTCACCTTATTGACGCTACCCGCCATAATCCTGTTCTCCGGTTGGCCAATTATTCTCAATAGCACACCCTTAGCCGAAGTCTCGCGGCCGCCATAGGCGGCCCGTGCAATCGGATCGCCCCTTCGCCTCCGATCCGGGGAAAGCGGGCGTCAGACCATCTCCTCGGGGTGCTCGACGTGTCCCGCCAAAGCCTGTACGTGAACAAGACACGAACATCAACTCAGAATGCGGTCCCCGACAGTGGTATCAAGAGTGGCAGCCGCCCCAACCGGCGCATCGATCACGGTGCGCGGCGCGCGCGAGCACAATCTGAAGAACATCGACGTCGCGATCCCGCGCGACAGTCTGACCGTCATCACCGGCCTGTCCGGCTCGCGGCAAATCCTCGCTGGCGTTCGACACGATCTACGCCGAGGGCCAGCGCCGCTATGTCGAGTGCCTGTCCGCCTACGCCCGCCAGTTCCTGGAGCTGATGGGCAAGCCCGACGTCGACAGCATCGAGGGCCTGTCGCCCGCGATCTCCATCGAGCAGAAGACCACCAGCCGGAACCCGCGCTCCACCGTCGGCACGGTGACCGAAATCCACGACTACATGCGGCTGCTCTGGGCGCGCGTCGGCGTGCCCTATTCGCCGGCCACCGGCCTGCCGATCGAGGCGCAGACCGTGTCAGCCAGATGGTCGACCGCGTCATGGCCATGCCGGAGGGCACGCGGCTGCTGCTGCTGGCCCCCGTGGTGCGCGACCGCAAGGGCGAATACCGCAAGGAACTGGCCGAGTTGCAGCGCCGCGGCTTCACCCGCGTCAAGGTCGACGGCACGCTGTATGAGATCGGCGAGGTCCCGGCGCTGAACCGCAAGATCAAGCACGAGATCGAGGCGGTGGTGGACCGCATCGTCGTGCGCGACGGCGATCGAGCCGCGGCTGGCCGATAGTTTCGAGACGGCGCTCGGCCTTGTCCGACGGCGTTGTCTATGCGCCGAGACACGCCGACGGACGGCGAGCGCACGGTCGTTTCTCCTCGCGCTTCGCCTGCCCGGTCAGCGGCTTCACCATCGAGGAGATCGAGCCGCGGCTGTTCAGCTTCAACTCCCCGCACGGCGCCTGCCCGGCCTGCGACGGGCTGGGGCATGGAGAGCTTCTTCGACCCGGCACTGGTGGTGCCGGATGAGCGGCGGCCTTGGCCGACGGCGCGATCGCGCCCTGGACCGGCGCGCAGACCCCCTATTACGACCAGACGCTGCAAAGCCTCGCCCGGCACTTCAAGGTGACGACGACCACGCCCTGGGGCGATCTGCCCGAGCCTGTGCGCCAGGCGATCCTGAACGGCACCGGGGATGATGCCGGTCGAGTTCACCTACAAGGACGGCGTGCGCGCCTATACCGTGACCAAGCCGTTCGAGGGCGTGCTGAAGAACCTCGCAGCGCCGCTGGCAGGAGACCGACAGCGCCTGGGTGCGCGAGGAAATGTCGCCGCTACCAGGCGGAAAAGCCCTGCGACGTCTGCAACGGCGCCCGCCTGAAGCCGGAGGCGCTGGCGGTCCGCGTCGCCGGCAAGAACATCGCCGAGGCCTCCGAACTGTCGATCCGGCGCGCGCTGCCGTGGTTCGCCGGCGTGCTGGCGCCAGCTCACCCCGCAGCGGCAGGAGATCGCCGCGCCGCATCCTGCGCGAGATCGTCGACCGGCTGCGCTTCCTGGTGGATGTCGGGCTGGACTACCTCACCCTCGCCCGCGGCTCGGCGACGCTGTCCGGCGGCGAGAGCCAGCGCATCCGCCTCGCCAGCCAGATCGGCTCCGGGCTGACCGGCGTGCTGTATGTGCTGGACGAGCCCTCCATCGGCCTGCACCAGCGCGACAATGAGCGCCTGCTGGGCACGCTGCGGCGGCTGAAGGCGCTCGGCAATACCGTGCTGGTCGTGGAACATGACGAGGACGCGATCCGCGCCGCCGATCATCTGATCGATATGGGGCCGGCGGCCGGGGTGAATGGCGGCCAGGTCATCGCCCAGGGCACGCCCGACGGAAGTCGCGGCCAACCCGAATTCGCTGACCGGCGATTATCTTTCGGGCCGGAAGACGCATCCCGATGCCGGAGATGCGGCGGCCGATGACCCGAAGCGCGCTGCTGACACGTGGTCGGGCGCCACCGGCAATAACCTGAAGGACGTGACGGCGAGTTTTCCGCTCGGCACCTTCACCTGCGTCACCGGCGTCTCCGGCGGCGGCAAATCCACGCTGGTGATCGACACGCTCTACAAGGCGGCATCGCGCCGGCTGATGGGCTCGGGCGAGGTGCCGGCCGCCGCATGCCCGCATCGACGGGCTGGAGCAGCTCGACAAGATCATCGACATCGACCAGTCGCCGATCGGCCGCACGCCGCGATCGAACCCCGCGACCTATACCGACCTGTTCGCGCCGATCCGCGACTGGTTCGCCGAACTGCCGGAAAGCCGGGCGCGCGGCTACAAGCCCGGCCGTTTCAGTTTCAACGTGAAGGGCGGCCGCTGCGAGGCCTGCCAGGGCGACGGGCTGCTCAAGATCGAGATGCACTTCCTGCCGGATGTCTTCGTCACCTGCGACACCTGCAAGGGCCGCCGCTACAACCGCGAAACGCTGGAGATCAAGTTCCGCGACAAGTCCATCGCCGACGTGCTGGACATGACGCGTGGACGAGGCGGTGCCGTTCTTCTCGGCGGTGCCGCGCATCCATGACCGGCTGTCGATCCTGCAGCAGCGTCGGGCTCGGCTATATCGAAGCTCGGCCAGCAGGCGACGACGCTTTCAGGCGGCGAGGCGCAGCGCATCAAGCTGGCGAAGGAACTGGCGCGGCGGGCGACGGGCCGCACGCTCTATATCCTCGATGAGCCGACGACCGGCCTGCATTTCGAGGATGTCCGCAAGCTGCTGGAGGTGCTGCATACGCTGGTGGACCAGGGCAATACGGTCCTGGTCATCGAGCACAATCTGGAGGTTATCAAGACCGCCGACTGGATCATCGATCTGGGTCCGGAGGGCGGCGACGGCGGCGGCCGGATCGTGGCCGAGGGCACGCCCGAGGACATCGCGGCGAGCCCCGGCAGCCATACCGGCCGGTTCCTCAAACCCCTGTTGCCCGAGTTGCCGGCCGCGGAAAAAGTCAAGGCGCGGCGGCGGCGCGCCTGACGCGATTCTGCCGTCAGGGTGGCCGCCGGCTGAACTCTTGGACATGTGGCCGATCCACAGGGTGCGGCGCATCATTTTCGGGTGTAGCGTTTTAATCAGTGTCGCCATCCGGCCACGCCGGCGGCGGGCACCGATCCTTGAAGGAGATTGCGATGACCATTCAAGACATCCTGCAGCGCAAGGGGCGGCAGGTGGTAACGGCACGTCAAACGGAGACGGTTTTGGCGACCGTCCGCATCCTGACCGAAAAGCGTATCGGCGCCGTGATCGTCGAGGACGATCATCTGCGCCCGGCGGGTATCTTTACCGAGCGGGACTTCGCCAAAGCCGTTTCTCAGCTTGGCGCGAGCGCGCTGACGATGCCCATCGGCAAGCTGATGAGCGCGCCTATCGTCAGCTGCCTGCCGGCGGATACGGTCGAGCATGCCATGGCGCTGATGACGCGCGCGCAGATTCGCCACCTGCCCGTCATGGCCGATGGCGCGCTGCTCGGCATCGTCAGCATCGGCGATCTCGTCCGGCAGCGGCTTGAGGATAAGGAACTGGAGGCCGGCGTTCTGCTCGACCTCTCCCGCATGCGCGCCTGATACCACCACCTCCCCGCTCCCGTAACGAACGGGGGCGGGCTTGGCGCGCCCGCAACCTAAGCACGACCGAAAGCACCTCATCTCATGGCAACCCTGCCCTATCGCACCGCGCTGATCATCGGCGCCGGGCCCGGCATCAGCGCCTCGCTCGCACGGACACTCACGGCGGAAGGTCTTCAGGTCGGGCTCGCGGCACGCGACACGGCGAAGCTCGCCGAGATCGTCGGCGAAACCGGAGCGACGGCCTTCGCCGCCGATGCAACCGACCCGGCGGCGGTCGCTGCCCTGTTCAAGGCGGTGGATGAGCGGCTCGGCGAGCCCGATGTCGTCATCTACAATGCGAGCGGCCGTGTGCCGGGTTCGCTTCTGGACATCGACCCCGAAGCGGTGCGGCAGTCGCTGCATGTCTCGGCCTTCGGCGGCTTCCTCGCGGTTCAGCAGGCGGCGCAGCGCATGGTGCCGAAGGGCCAAGGTGCGATTCTGCTCACGGGTGCTTCCGCCAGCGTCAAGGGCTTCGCGAAATCGGCGGCCTTCGCCATGGGCAAGTTCGCGCTGCGCGGCCTGGCGCAGAGTGCGGCGCGGGAGCTTGGGCCGCGCGGCATCCACGTCGCTCATTTCAACATCGATGGCGGCGTGCGCAGCGCGCGGCGCCCCGACCCGTCCGACCGGCCGGACAGCACGCTGAGCCCGGACGGCATCGCGCAGACCTACCTCGACATCCTGCGCCAGCCCCGCAATGCCTGGTCTCTGGAGGTTGAGCTGCGCCCCTGGGTCGAGACGTTCTGAGTGTCTGTTTGAGAATTCTACTGGGGCGGTCATCCGGCCACTGCGTGACCTCTGACTCACCCCAGCGAATTCCCTAGAGTGTTTCCTATTCGCTTACGCTCACAGTCACCGCTCTAGCTCTTTGTTTTTACGAGCATCTTCACCCGATGAGATGATTCCATATGATCGGGATCTGCTCTAACAGACACCGGCACCGCCGGTTTCTCCATCCGTCGTCGTCAATGCCGGCCGGGCGCACCACCGCTATCCGGCCAGCGGACCTTGCGCCGCATGGCCGGTTGGGCTTGAACCCCCGTCCCTTTAGCGCTGGACAGGCGGATGACGCGGCTGATCGGTATCGACTTCGGCACGACCAACAGCGTGCTGGCCCGGCTGGAAGCGGATGGCAGCGTCAGCACCGCCACCTACCCCATCGGCCAAACCCTGCTTCATGTCTTCCGCACCGTGCTGTGTTTCTGGAGCGAGGAGACGCGCGGCCGCCGCTCCCTCCGCCACGCCGCCGGCCCCTATGCGGTGGAGAGCTATCTCGACGATCCGCTGGACAGCCGGCTCATCATGTCGATGAAGACCTACCTCGCCCAGCGCAGCTTCACGCGCACCAATATCTTCGGCAAGATTTTCACGCTTGAGGATATGGTCGCCGTCTTCCTGGGCGGGCTGACGAAGGACGAGGCACACGGCGCCCATGTGGTCGCCGGCCGGCCTGTGCGTTTCGCCGGCGAATTGGCCGATGACGATTTCGGCGAGGCCCGCCTGCGCGCCTCCTTCGCCCAGGCGGGCTTCGGCACGATCGACGTGGCGCTGGAGCCCGAGGCCGCCGGCTACGGCTTCGCCCGCACGCTGGAAGCGCCGGCGACCGTGCTGGTGGGCGATTTCGGCGGCGGCACGAGCGACTTCTCCGTCATGCGGTTCGACCCGCAGGGCCGCGCGCGGGTGATGCCGCTCGGCTATGCCGGGATCGGCATCGCCGGCGACACCTTCGACTACCGCATCATCGACCATGTGGTCTCGCCGCTGCTCGGCAAGGGCGATGTCTATACCGTCATGGGCAAGGAACTGCCGGTGCCGCCGGATTACTTCACGGGCTTCGCACGCTGGCACCGGCTGTCGCTGATGCGCGCGCCGCGCACCCTGCGCGCGATCGAGGAGGTCGCGGCCGCCAGCACCCATCCGGAGCGGCTGCGCATGCTCATCCGCCTCATCGAGGATGAACTGGGCTACCAGCTCTACCAGACCGTGAGCGCGGTGAAGGCCGAGCTGTCCCGGCAGGAAACGGCGGTGCTGCGCTTCGCCCATGGCGATCTCGCGATCGAGCGCGCGATCGAACGCCATGAATTCGAGGGCTGGATCGCCGAGGATCTGCGCCGGATAGCGGCGACCGTCGATCAGGCGCTGGCGAAGGCCGGCATTCGGGCCGAAGCGATCGACCGGGTCTTCCTGACCGGCGGCACGTCCTTCGTGCCGGCGGTGCGCAGGCTGTTCGAGAGCCGTTTCGGCGCCGAGAAGGTCTCGGGCGGCGGCGAATTCGTCTCCGTCGCCGAGGGGCTGGCGCTGATCGGGAGAGACCGCGCGCGGGTTTGAGCATATGGACATTCGGTCATCTCCCGCCGCGTTGTCTGGCGCGGAGGCAAGAGATAGGTTCCGGCCGCGCATCGCATGGAGAAAGCCCGCATGTTCCGCCCCCTCTTCGCACCCCTCTTCGCACCCGTCTTCGCACGCCTCGCCCGCCGCTCGGCCGCACTCGCCGCCGGTCTCTTGCTGGGGCTGACCGGCGCGGCTTCGGCACAGGATGCCTGTGGCGTGCCGCCCTCGGGCGTTGTGCGGCTCTGGGCCGGCATCGGCTGCCAGGGGCAGTCGCTCGATGTGACCGCGACCCAGTCCATCCCGAATTTCCCGGCTTATTCGATCTCGAACGGCACCGGCGACTGGATTGCCGTGACCGATACCGCCGACCCGTCGGAGGCCAACCACACGCTGCTGATCCAGAACGGCTGCGTCTACAGCGACCTCAGCCTGTTCCATTGGCTGGGCAGCCGGTCCTGGGTCGGCAATATCCGCGCGATCCAGATCCTGCCTCCGGGCACCGATCCGGCGACCTACCCCGCCAGCGGCAACAAGGTCATCGGCCAGTGTTCGTAGTGGCCCGCTGAGGCGGGCGGCGGCAGGGCCGGGATCGCCGCCGTGCTCTTCTTCGTCTCGAAGGTGCTCTGGCTGTTTCTGGTGCCGAGCACGCTGCTCCTCATCCTCGCTTTGCTCGGGCTGGCGCTGCTGTTCGGGCGCTGGCGGCGGGCGGGGCTCGCCTGCCTCACCGGCTCGCTCGGCGCCATCGCGCTGATCGGCTTCCTGCCGGTCGGCGACCTGATGCTGGCGCCCCTCGAAAACCGCTTTCCGGAGGTCACAGCGCTGCCCGCCGGGGTCGCCGGCATCATCGTGCTGGGCGGCGCGATCGAGACCGATCTTTCGGCGGCACGCGGCATGCCCTCCCTCAACGAGGCGGCGGAGCGGATGACGAGCCTCGCCTATCTCGCGCGGCACTACCCGCAGGCCCGCCTCGCCTTCACCGGCGGCAATGGGGAGATGATCCACGCGCCGATGACAGAGGCGGCCGTCGCGCGCGCCCTTTTCACCCAGCTCGGCGTCGATCAGAGCCGGATCGTTTATGAGAGCCGGTCGCGCACGACCTATGAGAATGCCGTGCTGCTCAAGGCCCTGGTGCAGCCACGGCCGGGCGAGGTCTGGCTGCTCGTCACCTCCGCCTGGCACATGCCCCGCTCGGTCGGCCTGTTCCGCCATGCCGGCTGGACGGTGCTGCCCTATCCCGTCGGCTACAAGACCGCGCCCTCATTGATGACGGAGATCCATGGCGGCGTGCCGGACCACCTCGCCATGGTCGATCTCGCGACGCATGAATGGGTCGGGCTCGCGGCCTATTGGCTGCTTGGCCGCACCAGCGCCTTGTTCCCGGCGCCACAGGGGACAACACCCAGATAGGGCGCGGGGTCGACGCGATGGCCGTCGATGCTGATCTCGAAATAGAGATGCGTGCCGAGCGTCAGGCCGGTTCGCCCTACCCGCCCGATCCATTGCCCGGCGCGGAGGCGCGTGGCGCCTTCCGCGATCGCGGGCGCGACCATCCCGAGATGGGCGTAGAGCGCCCGGAAACCCTGGTGCTGGACCAGGACTTCCAGCCCGCCCATTCCTTCGCGGTCGATGCGGATGATGCGCCCATCGGCGACGGCGAGCACAGGCTCACCCGCCGCCGCGCGCAGATCGACGCCCCAATGGAAGCGGCCGGCGACGGGGGCGACCGCCAGGTAGCGCGGCCCGAAGGGCGAGGTGACGCAGCCCGGCGCCACCGGCCGTATCAGCCCGGGCGCGGCTGGCGGGGCGGAAGCCGGTGGGGCGGCCGAAGCGGGAGCGGCACTACCGAGGCAGCCGGCCACCAGGAGAAGCCGGGCGAGCCTCAAAACGCCCTCAGCATGGGCGGCAACGCCGGCACGAGATCGCAACTGTTCCGGGCAAGTCACATCATCCGATCGGACAGTGTTTCCGGGTGGGATCGCCCGAAGCGGAGCGCCCGGGCAATCGAAAGTCCCGGCGCGGCGTGATTCCATTGAGGCTTAACGCAATCTTCAAAATTTTCTGCCAAGCAATCACACCCTATACGCTGCGCACTTTACGCCTTACGGTTATCTCATATGGGCGTAATTGTGGTTTTTTGGCGTAGAAGAGGTTTCATGCGGTTGGTTGCGGCAAGCTTGGCTTGCGTGTCCCTGGCCTTTGCGATGCTGATCGCGGACCACCCCCTCCAAGCTCAGACGATACCGGACCCTTTCGGGCTGACCGCAGGGACCTTCCTGCTGCGCGGGCGCGTCGTCGGCATCCTGCCGGACAACTCGAATTCCACCATCACGCCGATCGGCGGCCATATCCAGGTGAGCAATTCGGTCTCTCCGGAATTCGATCTGTCCTATTTCTTCACGGACCATCTCGCGGTCGAGGGCGAGGCCGGCATCACCCATAACCAGCTGACAGCGGCGGACACGGCTTTCGGCAATATCGCGGTGGGCAAAATCTGGGGCGCGCCGGTGGTGTTGCTGGCGCAGTACCATTTTCTCCCCAACTCGCGGATCAACCCCTATGCCGGGGTAGGATTGAGCATTCAGCCCTATTTCGGGGCCCAGCCGGCGGGCGGCACTGTCCAGCAGCTATCGGTCAAGTCGCAGGTCGGCGCGGCATTCCAGATCGGGGTGGACTATCAGATCACGGGCCGCTGGTACGGCAACTTCGACGTGAAGAAAATCCTGGTCGACTCTGACGCCACCGTCAATAACGGCGCGATCACGGCCACCGGACAGCTCAACCCCCTCATCATCGGTGTCGGCGTCGGCTACCGATTCTGACGGTTGCTAATCTCGGAAGCGCTGAGTAGGCACGTCCCCGTGCCGACCGACCCCACCCCGCTGCGCCTGCTGATCATCGGATACGGTGCTTTCGGCCAGGCCCTCACCCGCGCGCTCCATCGTCGTGGCGACATCGCAATCGATGTCTTCGCCCGTCGGCCGGCGATCGCCGACCATCGGCCGGGCGTCGTCGGCCGGTTCATCCATCACCTGCCGGAGATTGATCTCTCAGGCTACGATGTCGCGATCCTCGCCGTGCCGAGCGGCGCGCTGGCGGCGGTGCTTGACGGGATTCCGCATGGCGCGCCGCACACGACCGTTCTCTCCTGCGTCAAGGGCATGGACGCCGAGACCCGGTCTTTCCCCACCGACCTGATCGCCCTTCATCTGCCCGGCTATCCCGTCGGCATGCTCTCCGGCCCCACCTTCGCGGCCGAGATGATGGCGGGGCACAAGGTCTGGATGTCCCTCGGCTGCGTCGACCCCGCCCGGGGCCAGGCTTTGGCCGAACGCCTCAGCGGCCCGCTGCTGGAGGTGACGGCGACGGCCGATCTGCGCGGGCTGGAGATCATCGGCGTCGCCAAGAACATCATCGCGATCGGCGCTGGCCTCGGCGAGGGGCTCGGCCTCGGCGACAACACGCGGGCGAGCTATCTCGCCCGGGGTATCGGCGAGTTGCAGCGGCTGCTGCCGGTCCTCGGCGGCAGGCCGGAGACGGTGATGGCGTTGGGGGCGCTCGGCGACCTCATCCTGACCTGCACATCGAGCCAGTCCCGCAACTATCGCTTCGGCCATGATCTCGGGCGGCGCCAGACGTCGACCCCCGTTGAGGATACGAGCAAGCTGGTGCCACTCGCCGAAGGCAGCCGGTCGATCACCGCCTTCCTCGCCTTCATCCGGAGCCGGGGCGCCGCGTCACCCTTTTTTGAGGGTCTGGCTGAGGCGATCGCCCATCCGCCGAAGATGGCCGAGCGGCTGCTCGCGACCATCGATCGGGATTACGAAGCTCCGGTCAGATAGGCACGCCGGGCTGATTCTTGCTTGTGCGAATCGTCTGTAGGGTCTGCACCCGGCTGACCTCGGCGAGGCCCGTCAGCCGCTGGGTCAGAAGGTTCTCATGGGCTGCGTCCCGCGCGACAATCCGGAGCAGGAAGTCCCCGCCGCCCCGGATCATGTGGCATTCCCGCACCTCGTCCCATTGGGCGACGTTCCGCTCGAAGCCGGACAGCACCGCTTCCTTCTGGCTTTCGAGCCCGACGATGACGAAGAAGGTGATGCTCCAGCCGAGTTTGCCGGCATCCGTTTCGGCGTGATAGCCTCGGATGAGGCCGGCTTCCTCCAGCCTCCGCACGCGCCGCAGGCAGGGCGGCGCGGATATGCCGGCCCGCCGCGCCAGCTCCACGTTGGTGATGCGACCATCCATCTGCAACTCACTCAGGATGCGACGGTCGATCGCATCAAAATCGCCGGCATCATTCAGGTCGGTCTTCATAGGCGGGTCCAAACACTCCCTGCGCTCCGAATCAGGCAACGCACGCAATATTATTTCATTCACGGCGAATGGGGGCAATAACGTCGCTGAGGCTGCCGTCAACCTGCCACGCAGCGGTTTGCCGCATAGAGGCGCGAATTTCAGAATAGTCACGCAAGTCTTTTCCTTGCCTTGCCTTTCCTGTGACAGATATCCTAGAGCGCGACGAATCGGTGGAAACCTTTGTTATGCTTGAGCCTCGACCAATCCCGGTGCTGATCATCGGCGCCGGCCCGGCCGGCTATACGGCCGCCATCTACGCCGCGCGCGCCAGGCTTTCGCCCGTGCTGGTGGCCGGCCTGCAGCCGGGCGGGCAGCTCACCATCACCACCGATGTGGAGAACTATCCCGGCTTCGCCGAGATCATCCAGGGCCCCTGGCTGATGGAGCAGATGGCGGCACAGGCCGAGCCATGTCGGCACCCGCATCGTCCACGACATCATCACCGAGGTCGATTTCTCCCGCCGGCCCTTTCGCTGCGTCGCCGATTCCGGGGACCAGTTCCGCGCCGATGCGGTCGTCATCGCCACCGGCGCCCAGGCGCGCTGGCTGGGACTGCCCTCCGAGCGCGCCTTGCAGGGCGCCGGCGTCTCGGCCTGCGCCACCTGCGACGGCTTCTTCTACCGCGGCAAGCGAGTCGCCGTGATCGGCGGCGGCAATACGGCGGTCGAGGAAGCGCTCTACCTGACCCATCACGCCAGCCATGTCACGCTGATCCACCGCCGCGACTCGCTGCGGGCCGAGAAGATCCTGCAGGACCGGCTGTTCGCCAACCCGAAAATCTCGGTGATCTGGGACACGCGGTGGAGGAAATTCTCGGCGGCGGCACGCCGCCGTGGTGACGGCGTTGCGCCTGCGCCATGTCCGCACCGGCGCGACACAGACCTTGGCGGTGGACGGCGTGTTCATCGCCATCGGCCATACGCCGAACACGGCGATCTTCCGGGACGCGCTCGATGCTTGATGACGACGGCTATATTCTGACGAAGCCCGGCACCACGCGGACATCGGTGCCCGGCGTGTTCGCGGCCGGCGATGTGCAGGACAAGATTTTCCGCCAGGCGGTCACCGCCGCCGGTACCGGCTGCATGGCGGCGCTGGAAGCCGAAAAGTGGCTGACGCATAGCCTGTCGGAGATGGCCGTGGCGGCTTTCTAGAGCGTCGCACATACGGCAGAAGAAGGGTGGCGCGGAGGGCTGCGTCGCCAGCGACATGAACCTTGGGCTTGGATCGGGATCGGCAGTATGGACTGGGACAAGCTGCGGGTTTTCCACGCGGTGGCCGAGGCGGGCAGCTTCACCCATGCGGGCGACACGCTTGAACCTCAGCCAATCGGCCGTTTCCCGGCAGATTTCGGCGCTGGAGGAGGCGCTTGCAGGTGCCGCTGTTCCACCGCCATGCGCGCGGCCTGATCCTGACCGAGCAGGGCGAGAGCCTTGAACCGCACGGTGCGCGAGGTGTTCGCCAAGCTCGCGATGACCGAGGCGCTGCTGACCGAAAGCAAGGAAAAGCCGGCCGGCCGGCTGAAGGTGACCACGACGGTGGGCTTCGGCTCCATCCTGGCTCGCGCCGCGCGCTGCAGGCCTTCCTGGAGCATATCCGGATGTCACGATGTCGCTGCTGCTGGACGACACCGATCTGGACCTCGCGATGCGCGAGGCCGATGTCGCGATCCGCATGCACCCGCCGAAGCAGCCCGACCTGGTGCAGCGGCATCTGATGGACATCCACTGGCATGTCTGTCGCCTCGCCGGAATACCTCAAAAAGCACGGCACGCCGCAGACGCGCCGAGGATCTGGACAACCACAGGCTGATCCTGTTCGGCGACTACCAGCCGCCGGTCGCCGGACATCAACTGGCTGGCCGAGGCCGGGCGCCGCCCGGGCAATCCGCGCCGGGCGGTGCTGGAGGTGAACAACCTGCACGCCATGGTGCTCGCCATCCGCTCCGGCCTCGGCATCGGCGCGCTGCCGGATTACCTGGCACGCGACACCGAAGGGCTGGTGCACGTCCTGCCGGATGTGAAGGCGCCGAAGGTGGATGTGTTCTTCGTCTATCCGGAGGAGCTGCGGAACTCCAAGCGCGTCGCCGTGTTCCGCGACTTCCTGCTCGCGCATATCGCCGAAAAGTCCTGATCGCGTGCGGCCGGCGGCCCCAATCGGGCGCCGCCGGTCAGGACATCCAGCAGGAAGAGACCAAGGCCGTGGCCCGGATGCCCGCGAAGAACGTGCGGCCCTTCATGCAGGCGTTGCACGAGCATTGGCCGGAGGCGAAGACCGAACTCGTCTACGCCGACCCTTATACGCTGCTCGTCGCGGTCGTGCTGTCGGCCCAGGCGACGGATATCTCCGTCAATCGCGCGACCGGGCCGCTGTTTCTCGCCGCCGCCACGCCTGCCGCCATGCTGGCGCTGGGGGAGGCGGGTCTCGGCCAGCACATCAAGTCGATCGGGTTGTGGCAAGCCAAGGCCCGCGCCGTCATCGGCCTGTCCCGGCAGCTCATCGAACTGCATGACGGGCAGGTGCCGCACGACCGGGAGGCGCTGGAGGCGCTGCCCGGCGTCGGCCGCAAGACCGCCAATGTGGTGCTGAACGTCGCCTTCGGGGAGGCGACGATCGCCGTGGATACCCATCTGTTCCGCCTCGGCAACCGCACCGGGCTTGCCCCCGGCAAGACGCCCCGCGCGGTGGAGGACGGGCTGCTCAAGCGCATCCCGAAGGATATGCTCATGCACGCGCATCACTGGCTGATCCTGCATGGCCGCTACATCTGCAAGGCAAGAACGCCGGAATGCTGGCGCTGCAACGCGGCCCCCTGGTGCGGCCTGCAGCCGAAAGCCCTGCCGCCCGCCGGGAAGCTGACCACCCCGAAAGCGCGTGGCCGGATCGCCGCCGTCGCGATAGAAGACCCCTGATCAATGTCTTTTGATTAAGAACGCAAATCTTCGGATCAGGTGAGTCTACCCGATCCGATATTGCTCTAGAGCCCGATGGCTTTGGGTCGAGCCGACCCAAAGTCTGAATCGGTCTCTAAATTATTGATCGAGAGCGAGATTCAGATTTTAGGCTGACACAGCCTAAAATCATCTCGCTCTAGAGGATTGCCTGATGCGGGTTGTCGTCGCCATGTCCGGCGGTGTGGATAGCTCGGTCGTCGCCGGTCTTCTGTCCGAACAGGGGCATGAGGTCATCGGCGTGACCTTGCAGCTTTATGACCACGGGGCCGCTGCTCGCCGCCGGGGCGCCTGCTGCGCGGGTGAGGATATCCATGACGCGAAGCGCGTCGCCGACCGGCTGGGCATCGCCCATTACGTCATCGATGCCGAGGCCCGGTTCCGCGCCACGGTGATGGAGGATTTCGCCGCCGGCTACGCCGCCGGTGAAACCCCGGTGCCCTGCATCAGCTGCAACCAGAGCCTGAAATTCGGCGATCTGATCGATATGGCGCGGGATCTCGGCGCCGAGGCGATGGCGACCGGCCATTACGTCCGCCGGGTTGAGGGGCCGGACGGCCCCGAGCTGCACAAAGCCGCCGACGCGGCGCGGGACCAGAGCTGGTTCCTCTTCGCGACGACCCGCGACCAGCTCGCCTATAGCCTCTTCCCGCTCGGCGATATGCCGGACAAGGCGGCCGTGCGGGCGGAGGCTGCGCGCCTCGGCCTGCCGGTGGCGGTGAAGCCGGACAGCCAGGACATCTGCTTCGTCCCCGAGGGCCGCTACACGGACATCGTGCAGAAGCTCCGCCCCGAGGCGATGGCGCCCGGTGAGATCGTGGACGAGGAAGGCCGCGTGCTCGGCCGGCATGAGGGCGTCGCGCGCTATACGGTGGGCCAGGCGAAGCGGCTCGGCCTGCCACGGGGCGAAGGTGCTGCGGCGCCCGTCGTCACGCGGCTCGACCCCGCGCGGCGGCGTGTGGTGGTGGGGCCGCGCAGCGCCGGCACGCGCCTGGTGCGGCTGCGCGGCGTGAACTGGCTGGTGGATGCGCCCGGCGACGGTTTGCGCGCCCCCGGCCTGCGCGTCACGGTCAAGCTGCGGGCCCGGGCTGAGCCGGCAGGCGCCCTGGTGCGGTCGCTGCCCGGCGCGGCGGCGGAGGTCATGCTGGATGAGGCCGCCTTGCCGGCGCCCGGCCAGGCTTGCGTCTTCTACCGGGGCGACCGGATTCTCGGCGGTGGTTTCATCGAACGGCCGGTAGAGTTTCAGGCAGTTGGGAGCTAGAGCAATATCGGATCAGGTGGAATCACCTGATTCGAAGATTTGCGTTCTTGATCACAAACATAGAGCGTGACGGTGAGCGACAAGCGAACCAATCACGCTCTAGAGCCTGACGAGTTCGCCTGGAGACTCTCAGACCATGCTCATCGCCCAGCTATCCGACCTTCATATCCGGCCGCGCGGTATCCCCGCTGCCCGGATCGTCGAGACCAACATGCTGGTCGAGCGGGCGCTGGCGGTCATCGCCGCGCTTAATCCCCGGCCGGATCTGGTCGTCGTGTCCGGCGACGTGACGGAATGCGGGCGCCCCGACGAATATGCGATGGCGGCCACGCTATTCCGCCACTACCTGACGATGCCGGTTTTCGTGATCCCAGGGAATCATGACCGCCGGGATAATTTCCGCGCCGGCCTCGCCCATATGCCGGGCGTCACCGCGCATCCGGATTTCGTCCAATATGCGGTTGAGGATTACCCGGTCCGGCTGGTGATGCTCGATTCCGTGGTGCCGGGGGCCGGCTATGGGCTGCTCTGCCCCGAGCGGCTGGCCTTTCTCGATGAGACGCTTGCGGCCGAGCCGCGCAAGCCCACGATGCTCGTGCTGCATCACCCGCCGATGTTGACGGGTTCAGCCGGGATGGACGGTATCTTTCTGCGCAACACGGCCGAGCTGGGCGCGCTGCTGGCACGCCACCCGCAGGTGGAGCGGATTCTGACCGGGCATCATCACCGATCGATCGTCGGGCGGCTCGGGCACGCCATCGTCATCGTCGCCCCGGCCGTGGTGCATCAGACGGAGCTTAATCTGATCGGGGGGAAGCCGAATTCGCTGGTTCTGGAGCCGCCTGCGTATCAGCTTCATCTGCACCTGCCGAACGGTGGCGGGATCGCGAGCCATGTGGCCTATGTGGAGCGGTTCCCGGGCCCCTTCCCGTTCCTGGTCGATGACGACTATCCCGGCTATCCGCCCCGAAACGGGGCTGGGGCTGCCACGGGCTGAGCGCGGGTTGACGGCGGCCGGGGTGGGCGCTATCCGCACCCACCGCGCCCGGGGTCTCCGGTTGCGATCGTTCTGGTCTGGCGGCGTAGCTCAGCGGTAGAGCAGGGGAATCATAATCCCTTGGTCGGCGGTTCAAATCCGTCCGCCGCTACCAGAAAAATCCTGTCCGAACCGGCGACATGGGTGACAGGTTGTTCCTAAGACATAGGTAACAACCTCGGGCCGAACGGGTTGTCGATAGGTTGCAAGGTTTTCTGCTCCAGATCGATGTAGCCCAGATCGTAATGCATGAAGCTGACGAGCCAAATGCCATCGTCGACCTCTTTGAGGCCGACCGTCTGGCCTGCAAGCACGGTCGAGATGTTGATTTTCTTGCGGAGCATGCAGACGCGCCCGCATGCGGTGACCATGTATTGTTTGTCGTGCAGCGGATAGCTGAGTTCCGGCAGGCATTGAGGCCTGGCGGGCGGGACGCCATTATCCGAGCGGATGGCGGCTGGCATGCCGCGCTCGCGGAACAGGTGCTCGAAGGCGACGATGGCGAGGTCCTCGCGCACGGAAGCGAGGGCTTCACAGAGGAGCAGATAGCGCGAGGCGTGATCGGTGACGGTCAGCGGATAGCAGTCATTGCCATTGCCGAGCCTGAACTCGCCCTTGAAGTCGGCGCACCATAGGTCGTTGGGGGCGGCGCCGGCGGAGAGCGGGGTGCCCTGAGCGCGCTGGCGCTGGCGTCCCTGGTGGCAGACCAGGCTGTTGCGGTCGAGCACGGCGTGGATGGTGACTGACAGCCGGCGGTTTGATATCATTGGGCAGCCGGCGGAGGAGCAATTCGCGCAGCTTGCGGGCGCCCCAATGCGGCTTGTCCTTTTTGAGGCCGACGATCATGGCCTCGAGCTGGAGCGGCAACTGGTTGGCGTAGCGATACGGGCGGCGCGACCGGTCGGTGATCGCGGGGGCGCCTTCCGCCTTGTATCGATTGAGGATTTTGTAGCCGGTTTTACGGGAGATGCCGGCTTCGCGGCAGAGATCGCTCATTCTCTCGCCTTCGAGGGGGCGGGCAATGAAGCGGAGACGTTCGTCCATGACCGAACACGCTTTCCACGGCATCGACACCTCCTTGGCTGGCTAGCCAGCCAAGGAGGTGTCACCTATGTGTCCGGAACAAACTGTCACCTATCTCTCGGAACGCTCATCGGCAATCACGCCCGCAGGGCCGCGCCCGGTCCCGCGCGGATTTCAGCTTGGCAAGAAGACCAGCCCGGCCGACCGGCTTGCCGAGAATGGGAACCTCGCCAAAACGATCCGGCACGACAAGGTTCTCGCCGTATCCTGTGAAGAATATGAAGGGCACATCTAGCTCGATCAGCCTGTCGGCGACCGTTTCGGATGTTCCGACCGCAAGCTTGAAATCCAACACGGCGGTATCGGGCCGTCCCGTCCGCAGAAAATCGATGGCGTCGGCGGCGTTCGAGGCCATCCAACACTCATCCGCGCCCAATGCCAGCAGCATGCCCTCCACATCGAGCGCGATCAGAACCTGATCTTCGACAATGAGAACCGACTGTCCGCTCATCGTGAACGACGTGTCATGAGGCGTCACAGGGCATGGCGCGACCCGTCATTCGGATGGCACCCCTTCGGTGTCGGCACACCCGGCGTTTTCAGAATCACAAGCACCGGCTTTCCGCGCCCCTCAACGACTTGTGTGCGGGAGTAACATAGAACCGTGAGCGCGTCGGTCCACTTGTGGACGGTTCGGAAAAAAGACATGGGAGCGACGCGCATGGCACCCCCGACCCCGCAGGACCTGGCAGACAACGTTCTTTTGTCGACGCTACGGGACAGCGACAGAAACCGCCTGGCACCGCATATGCGGGCCTTCGATCTCCAGCCCGGGGTCGTGCTTCAGCGGGCGGGCGACCCCGTGACGGAAACCTGGTTTCCGTGCGGCTCGGCCTTGGCGTCCTACACCGTCAGTACCAGTGCGAATGACAACGCGGTCGAGGTCGCCCTCATCGGCCGTGAAGGCGCGGTCGGCGGCATTGTCTCGAACGGCAGCCTTCCTTCCTACTCCACAGCGACTGTCCGGACTTCAGGAAAATTCCTGCGCATAAAAACCTCGGCGCTGGAGCACGCGAAGATCGACTCCATTCATCTCCGGCATTGGTTCTCGCGCTATTCCGACTGTCTTCTGGCGCAGGTCTTCCAAACAGCCGCCTGCAACGCGGAGCACACAATCATTCAACGCTCCGCCAAATGGCTTGCCGCGGCCTGCAGGCGAACCGGCTCGCGCGAATTGGAGATGACACAGGAACAGTTGGCCGAGCTTCTCGGCGTCGGGCGCACCTTTGTCACGCGAACCGTGTCGAAGCTCCGCGCCCAAGGGTATATTCAGACGCGCCGTGGTGTCATCGAAATCATAAACGAGGCCGGGCTGAACGAACTGTCCTGCAACTGCACCTTTGCGATCGAGCACCATTTCGACGTCGTCATGCACGGGCTGTATCCGCCCGAGTAGCGCGCTTGAGGTCTCAGGCCTCCAACACCCGCCGGACCACTGGCATTTGCTTTGACACTTCTGACAGAGACCGCGACAACCGCGATCTCCCGGCTTGTCCGGATCGCGGCAGACGTTGCGGCACAGTGCCGCGAAAGCAGCCTTTTGGTCTTGGCCGCTGAGGCACTAGGTATTTTCCGACTCTTGCTCGGGGTCCACACCCGAGTAAAGCTCCCAACGGTATGTTCGGGCTTGCAACAAAGCCTCGCCGCACCGCGCTTTTCCGGCAAGGAGCAAGGAAATGACGAATTTCGGTGAAGCGGCCCACGCCGCGCCGGACATTGCGTTGGAGGCAAGACAACCGGCGCAGCCCCAACCCCGGCTATATTCCGCTATTGAAGCCAATGACGCGGAACAGATGCTCGTCGGCGAAACCCCGGCGGTGCGCGGCGCAGCAGATGGGCATGCCGTCGCTATCATCGACAGTCACTGCCTCACGCGCGAATGCATTGCCAGCAATATAGCGCAGAACATGGAGGGCACAAAACTCTCCCTATTTTCCACCGCCTCCGAATGCAATGCTCAGAGCCACGCTCATTTTGGCCTCATCATCCTTTACTTGCATGCGTCGGATATCGCATCTCTTGAACTCATCAAAAGCCTCCGCACCTGCCATCCGCATTCGATCGTTTTCCTGATCTCCGATCTCGACTACCAGACGAATCCGGAGTTCATCCGGGGCGCCTGGCGCCTTGGGACGAAAGGCTTCGTCGCGACGAAAACCACCAGCCTGGCCCTTGTCTTTTCCGCTATCCGCTTCGTGCGCGCTGGCGGTTTCTTCGCGCCTGTCGATGCTCTTCTCTCCCGCCCGGCCACCGCGCCGGCAGTTCAGCCCACGCTTCCGGCCTCCAACGACCTCACCGCGCGGGAGAGTGTGATCATGGGCCTGCTGAAAGAGGGAAAGACGAACAAGATCATCGCGCGGGAGCTGGAGCTGAGCAGCAACACCGTGAAGGTTCACGTCCACAACATCCTCCGCAAGATGCAGGTGACCAACCGCACGGAGGCCGCATCGAAAGTTCCCGCCGTCGCCTTGCAGGATGGCGCGATCGCAATGCACCCGTAGAGCGGGACGGGCGCGGGCCGCGTTGATCAGACCCGCAACCGGCCCGCGGCGATATCCGACAGCACGCCGCCGTCACAGCGAATGATGCGATCGTCGTTGGGATTGTTGAACCAGAGACTGTCCGTCCCATCGCCGACACCCAAGCCTTCCCGCGCCAAATCCTCCTGCCTCAGCTTGAACGTCGAGGTATTGGGGATCGATTGGCACAGTCGTATGAACAACGGGCGCGCATAGGCCGGAAGTTCCGCCTCGACATGCGCTTTCAGTTCCTGCAAGCAGAACTCATCGGTCCCGACCACGGCCGCGACACCCGCGCGGCCCTCAGCCCCCGCCACCGGCACGCCATAGACCACGGCATCGGTCACGCCCGGGCATCGCATGATGACCGAGGCCACCTCGGTTGCCGAGACATTCTCGCCCTTCCAGCGAAAACTGTAGCCGAGCCGATCCACGAAGTAGAAATAGCCGAAGCTGTCCCGGCGCATCAGGTCTCCGGTGCGGAACCAACAGTCCCCCGCCGTGAAGACATCGCGCAACACCTTCCGCGATGTGGCGTCCGCATCCGTATAGCCGTCGAAACGACGTGCCGCGAAGCGGCTGCCGGCATCGATGCGCCCGATCGCCTCACCGACCTCATCAACGCCGCATGTCTCGCACAGACCGGCCTCATCCCGCACCGGAAGGCCGGTATTCTCCTCCAGCCTGATGATGGCCACCGGGAAGCTATGGGCCAGAAACCCCGGAATCCGACCGATCGCGCCGGGCTTTCCCTCGCAGTTATAGAGCGAAACATTGCCCTCGGTCGCGGCGTAGTATTCGAGCATGCGCGGAATGCCGAAGCGCGACTGAAACTCGCTCCAGACCTCGGCACGCAAGCCGTTGCCACAGCATAGGCGCAGCTTATGGCGATGTGCCTCCGCACCCTCGGGCATGCGTGTCAGGTATCGGCACAGCTCGCCGATATATTGGAAGATCGTGCAGCCGGTCTCGGTCACGTCCGCCCAGAACCGGCTCGCCGAAAACTGCCGCCGGATGACAACGGAACCGCCACCATGCAGCATCGCGCCGACCGCGACGACGCCGCCGACGCTATGATACATCGGCAGACAGTCGAACAGCCGGTCATCCGGCTGCGCATCCATCATGCCCGCGAACCAGGCGCTCCACTCTAGAACGCGCCCGTTTGACACATAGGCCGCCTTGGGCAAGCCGGTTGTGCCGGAGGTGAAGATCAGTAAGGCCGGGTCTTCTGGCGACACCGATCGCTTCGGCTGCGCCGGCCGTGATGTCGCGCCGCGCACGATGCTGAGGCCTTCGTCATGCACCCACAAGCCGACATCGCCCGCGTGATGATCCATCACCGCTTCGAGTTCGCGCGAGAAGTGGCCTTGCCGCGATGACATGCCGGGGATTGCTGGTGCGCACGGAATGGGCAAGGCCAGCGCCAAGAAGGTTCGTGTTGAGCAGCGCGACCACGCAGCCGATATGCGTCAGGCCGAGCCAGATCGCGACATACTCAGCGCAGTTCGGCATCGCGAGACACACGACATCGCCGAGCTGCAGCCCTTGCGCGAGGCCCCAATCCGCGTAGTGATGCGCCCGCGATACCAGGTCCGCATAACTCAGCGATACCTGCTCATCGATCAGCGCCGGGGCATCGCCTTGCGTCGTCGCTTGCCTTTCGACAAGCGACAGCAAGGTGGCGACCGCATCGTGCTCGATCGCCTGCTTGTATTGAAGCGCCCTTATCCAATGCGCGCGCGCCTCGGATTCCGGGGTCGTCAGGCCTGATGGCCGACGCCCGCCGCGGGGAACCGCGACGAGGCGATCGGGTGCATCCGTCAGAGTTGTGGTCACGACGCCTCTTGGAAACGAGGAACGCAGGCGATGAAGATCTTCTTGAACTCGGCCCAGAGCGGTACCACGCGGTCATCGGGCGCCAGATGACGGCTCAGCGCACCATGCCCGGCGTCCGGATCGCTATCGAAGCGAACATGCTCAACCAGAAAGTGCCTGAACGCGCGCAGCAGATCGTTGTTCCAGCCCTCGAACCGCAGAATGGCGCGGAAGACCGCTTCAAGGCCGCCATCCTCATAGCTCGAGATGCTGAGCGCCTGGGAAATCGGGTCGAGCTTCCGGACCGCCGCGAGATAGGCCTCACCGGCCGCCTTGGCCCGCGCATCCAGCTCAGCCGGAAGCGTTTGAAGCGCCAAAGTCCGGCGCATGAACTCGTCGTGGTTCATCGCCTCGCCCGGCAGGGCGACACCGGGCCAGGGCGACAGGTTGGAGGTGCTGCACTCCTCCCGCTCAAGCTGCATCAGCTTCTCGTCCGCCGGAAACTGCGCCCGCGCGGTCTGCAGATTTTCCCGAAACTGTATGCTGAAGTAATAGTAGGCGCAGGCTGCGGCCACCATCTCCTCACTCGTCAGCCCGGCCCAATCCCACTCGCAGATTTCATCGACGATGCGCCGATACTCAAGGCTTACGATTGCATCCATTATTGCGTCTCCACTTTTCATGCTGACTAAGCAAGGTAATATCAAGACTTCGGCAGCGGGTTCCCGAATCCGTCGAGCAACTCGACCAGGCTAAGGACATCGCGCGGCATCGTTTGCCCATTCGTCGGGCAAATTCTGAGAACATCCCGGCCTTTGAAGCGGGTGCTCGAAATCCAGGCCTTTCCGGAAGCCACCACGGCGCGGGCAATATCGCGCACCGCCGGAAAGCCCGCCGGAGGAACGGCGCAGACAACGCCCAGGCGCGATTGATTGGCGATCTCCCAGCCGAGCGCGAGCAGGCGGCACTTGGCCAGCTCCGCCAACTCGGTTGTGCGCTCTACATGCTCGGCATGCCCCCGCCAGCCCACGGCCGCCATCGATAGGAAAAGTCTCAAGCCCAGAAAGCGTCTCGACCATTGAACCGTCGTGAGATACGGGTCGGCCGTCTGGTCGGATGGCGGCATGAAGTGGTTTTGCACATAGAAGGCATTCCGCAACGCCACACCGTCCCGCGCGATGAACATCGAGCAGGCCATCGTGGTTGCGAGCCATTTATGCGCGTCGATCGTCACCGAGTGCGCCCGTTCCACGCCCGCCAAAAGCCCCCGCAGCTTCGGGGATGCAATCGCGGCACCACCCCAGGCGGCGTCAACATGAAACCAAAGCCCATGCTGCTCGGCAATATCGGCGCAGGCGTGAAGAGGATCGATCATCCCGGCACCCGTCGTCCCGGCCGTCGCCGCAATCATCACGGGCTTACGGCCGTCTTCCTTGTCCGCCGCGATCATCTCAGCGAGCGCCGCGGAATTCATGCAGCCGCGCTCATCGGTTGGAACGAGCCTCACCCCGGCGTGGCCGATGCCACATTGCACGGCGATCTTGTACCAGGCGAGATGCGCTTCTTCCGAAACGTAGAAGACCGGGGCCGCGCCAAAGACCACGACACCGCGGTCGACAAAGGCCCGGTCGGCATGGGTCAGCGCGCAGATGACAGCCGTGCAATTGGCCTCGGAACCGCCGGTCGCGAAATGCCCCGACGCCTCCTCCTGAAATCCAAGACGTTCGGCAAACGCCTTGATGACATGGCGCTCGACCTCAATCGCCACCGGAGAGGTCGTCGCGGTCGCGAGTTGCGGGTTGAAGGCCGCGACGATCCGATCCGCCAACTCCGCAGGCAGGGACGGTGCTGGATTGAACAACCCGAAATAGCGCGGATGCGTGATCTGAACGAGGCCCTGGCTCATCTGTTCGATGACCCAGCCGGTCGCGTCCGCAAGCCCACGCGGGCGCTGAAAATCGAACTGTTCCAGCCTCGCACGGAAGACCTCGGCGCTGAGGGCCGGTGCGACCCGACCACCTACGACATCCTCGCGCGCTTCGCGCAGCGCCTCGGTCAGCAGCTGCTCCCAATGCGCGCGCTCATCAGGCGTCGCGAACAGCGGAGAGATCGCCGAAACCGCCGTCGACTCGGCCGCCGGGTCGTTTGCCGTGGCAACGGCCCCACTCAGCATGGCACGAGCCCCGACCGCGTCAGGTCGTGCGCGTGACGCTCCTGCGTCGAGAACCCCAGCTCCGCGCCATCGCGCCGAGCCTTCCTGGCCGCGACATCCCGAAGCCAGTTTCTGAACAGAGCCACCGCCGCCGGCCGCCAGGGCGCCTCCCGCGCCAGTTCGCCCGATTGGCCGAGCCAGGTCAGGATGTCATCAACGTTCTCACGATTGACGCAGGACCAGTCACCCGCCGGCATCGTGGCCGAATCGGCCACCGCGCCGAAATAAGCGTGCGGCACGCCAGGGGGATCGGCCCTTTCGCCCGCCTGAAAGCGCTTCACATCCCGGTGAAACTCTCGGCGCAGGGTGTCGGTGTCGTATTCCGGATGACTTTGCAAGAACAGGAAGGCGGTGTTGTTCGCCTTCTCGAACAGGTCAACCCCGCCGCCCGCCGAGCGGACGAGAATGCGATAGCCGCTCGCCTTCAACCTCTCCTCTGGAATGTCGTTGTGGCGCGAATGCGGAATAGTCCACCCCTCCGCGACCCCTTCCACCAGCCGATGATCGGCGGCTACGACTTCACCCTTGAAGAGACCTGAGATCTTCCGGTCGCGCCGGACGCGATCGACACCATCGAGATAGAAGACGGCGGCATGGGCGGCGAGGCAGGACCAGATGGCAGGCAGGCTCCGCTCCCCCGCCCAGTCAACGAGATTGGTGATGAGCGGCCAAATAGGCTCCTGAGGCAGGCTGGAAGACTGCGGCTCCGCGCCGGTGACGATCAGCGCGTCGACCTCCGCGCCGAACATCCCGTCCATATCGGCGAGGGCGCTCACGCCATTTCGGATGCCCGTGCGGCAGCATTCGAGCACGACATCCTGGCCGCTTCCCGCTTCTTCCAAAAGCCGCCCGAATTGCCGCTCCGTCGCGGCGCAGGCGGCCGGCGGCATATTGTTGACCAGACCGATCGTCAACGTCGAGGCTGAGGTGCTACGTTGCGGACTCAGATCAAGCCGGCTGCTTCCGTTCATGCTGAGACCTGCATTGCTTCACCGGACCGCACCCGGTCGATTTCCGGATTCTGGCGCCGATCCGTCGCGGCCGTAAGTGCCTGATCGAGGTCGGCGAGAATATCGTCGATATGCTCGATCCCAACGCTCACACGGATCGTGGAGGGCGTGACGCCCGCCTTGAGCTGATCCTTGACGGGCATCTGGCGATGTGTGGTCGACGCCGGGTGGCATGCGAGCGATTTTGCATCGCCCAGGTTGACCACGCGCCGGATCATCTTCAGCGCATTGTAGAAGCGCACGCCACCCGCGTAGCCGCCCTCGACGCCGAATGTTATCAGCGAGCAAGCGGAACCGTCGAGATAAGTGCGGACGCGATCATGATACGGGTTCGTCTCGAAGCCCGCGTAGTTGATCCATTCAACGCGCGGATCGTCACGCAAGAAAGCAGCGACCTTCGCCGCATTCTCGACATGTCGCTCGATCCTTATCGAAACGGTCTCGATTCCCTGCAGAAGCATGAAAGCGCTCATTGGCGACAGAACGGCGCCAAGAGTGCGTAGAAACACGCTGCGGCAACGCGCGATAAAAGCGGCCCTGCCGAACCGCTCGGTGTAGACGAGCCCGTGATAGGATGAGTCTGGCCGGGTGAACATCGGAAACCGTGAGGGATAGCGCGCCCACGGGAAGTTGCCGCCGTCCACGACAATGCCGCCGAGCGTCGTGCCATGCCCACCCATGAACTTCGTCAACGAGTGGACAATGATGTCGGCCCCGTGCTCGATCGGCCTGCACAGAACCGGCGTCGGCACGGTGTTGTCGACAACAAGTGGCATCTCGTTGTCATGGGCGACCTTGGCGAGCGCCGCGAGGTCCGCGATATTGCCTGCGGGGTTGCCGACGCTTTCGCAGAAGATCGCGCGCGTATTCTCGTCAATGAGCTTTGCGACATCCTCGGGGCGATCGCTCTCCGCTAACAGAACGCGGATGCCGAGGCTTGGGAAATGGTGCGTAAACAGGCTGTGCGTCGTCCCATAGAGTTGAGGGACGGAGACGATGTTGCGGCCGGGCTCCACAAGGTTGGAGATCGCACAGTGCAGGGCAGCCTGGCCTGACGCGACGGCCATCGCCTCGACCCCGCCCTCCAGCGCCGCGACACGACGTTCCAACACCGCGTTCGTCGGGTTGCCTATCCGGCTGTAGCGATATCCCTCGGCCTCGAGATTGAACAGAGCCGCCGCATGTTCAGCACTGGCGAAATCGTATGATGCCGTCTGATAGATGGGAACCGCGACTGCCCGCGTCGAATCTTCGCCTTCGTAGCCGACATGAAGCGCGATCGTTTCCCGTCTCATGGCTCTGACATCCAAAATCCTTGGTTAAAAGCTGCACGTGATGGCTGTTTCAAAGCCAGTCATGATTTGCCCGAACGTCGGCTGGCGCCCTCGGCTTTGCTTTTGTCGCGCTGCCTGGTGCCATCTTTTTACCAAGATCTTCGGCGGCCCATATATACTACAAAAGACTAGACCGGGTGCGTCAATCAGGTGCATGGCGCGCAATAAAATCAACCCAAGTGGCGGTTATCGTCATGGTCAGACCATTCTCGCCTTACGCGATGCTGCCAGCATCTACGGTCATGACAGTGCCCGTTATGTTCCGGGCCTTCTCGCTCATCAGAAACTCAACCATATTGGCCACGTCACTGACTTCAGCCATGCGGTGAAGGGCACTCCGCCGCTCGATCTTTGCCCGTGCGGCGCCCTGCAGGCTATGCGTCATCTCTGTATCCACAAAGCCAGGTGCAACCGCATTTACCGTGATGCCAGCCGGCCCGACCTCGCGTGCCAGCGAGCCCGTAAAGCCGTTGAGCGCGGCTTTGCTGGCGCTATAGGCCGACAAGCCGCTATACCCCGTCATGCTCACGATCGATGATATGTTGACGATGCGCCCCTTGCCCTGCGCGAGCATCGATTTGACGACATGCTTCGTCAGCAGAATCGGCGCGGTAACGTTGAGGGCGATGAGGCGCTCGACCTCCGCATCCGCGATTTGGCTCGCAAGCCCGGAGGTGCCGATCCCGGCATTATTGACGAGGCCGTAGATCGGGCCGGCCTCACCTCGCAACGCCTTGACAAATCCCCCGAGCCCCGAAATCTCCGCAAGATCGCAGGCGCGAAAGTGCAGCGCCCCCGAGTCTTGGGCCGCCGCCCGGTCGATCGCTTCCGACAACTCCGGTGTCAGCCGCCGGGCGACTGCGTAGACTGAGAAACCAGACGCGGAAAGTGCCTGCGCAATCCCGAGACCGAGGCCACGGCTGCCACCGCTGACAATGACATTAAGCATGACGTCGAATGAGCTTTCCCGATTCAGAAATCGCCAATGAAGGCACAATTCGGAACGCGGCCGGGACCTGATGGCGGGCAAGGTTGCTCCGGCACAGCTCCGCGATCTCGTCCTTTACAGCAGCCGCATCGGCCTGATCATTCGCGACCACGACATCAGCGACGACGATCGCACCCGTGATCGGATTGGCCGCCCGGATACCCGGGACATGCTGACAGCTGGATGCTGGTTGATCACGAACTCGACCATCTCGGGATGGACCTTCAGCCCGCCCACATTGATGATGTCATTGCGCCTTCCGGCAAAGAAATACCGATCACCCTGCCGTTCCAGCATGTCACCGGTGTTGACATACCCCGCCGAATTCAGCAGCTCGGGCGCGGCAGAGCCGACATAGGCGAGCGCGGTGCGCGCGGACCGGATGCAGAGCGCCCCATCTTCGATGGCGAGACGTACCGGCCCCTCGGCCGAAAGAAGCGATGCCGGAAAACCCGCTCTGCCGTCCCTTACATCGAAAGCAACACCGGCCTCGGTCGACGCGAAGGCATGCGCGACCTCAGCCCCGGCAAAAGCGTTTTTCAGAGCGTCGAGGATTGCCTGGTCAGCGGGCTCGCCGGAAAGCCTGACGTAGCGAGGGGCTATCTCGGCCGTCGCTCCGCTCATCAGAACGCGCCGCCAATGCGACGGCGTGCCCGAGATATGGGTGATTCCGGCAGCACCGCATCGACGGAGGAAGTTCACAACAGGCTCGGCAGGATCGGATAGAATCATCGATCCATGGCCGGCTAGCGCGCGCAGGAGAATCTGGAGCCCGCCATAGCGGCGAATATCATAGAGGGTTGTCCAGACCGGAGGGACACCCTCCCCAACCCCATCGCCGATCGCGCCTGTCAACGTCTTGAGCGTATGGCGGACGAGTTTCGGGCGCCCCGTAGTGCCGGACGTGAACAGCAGCCACTCAGTCTCCAGCCTACGGTCGCTCGGCTCCGCCGCATAGGGCAGTTCGTTGCTGCATGAGACGGTTTTGGCCTCGCCAAATAGATCGGCAGGAAACCGCTTTCCGTCCGTGACGACGGTGTCCAGTGCTGCATCGTCGAAAGCGTAGCGCAGGTGATCGGGCGAGAGATCCGGCGCGCAGATGGCGATGCGTTTGGCGATGCCATCCAGTCGCGCCAAGGCGAGCACCGTCGAAAGCTGATCTACACTGGCTAGAAGCACGCTCCTGCCAAACAACTGATCGGCCGTCGCGTCGAGATTTGTCTTGTCAGCGAGGTCGCGAAGGTTCACACGGCGCTCGGCGTCGGCAATGAAGCTGCCCACACCACGTTCATCCGGCTTGATGACATCGATCAACGCCGATGGTTCACGCATTGGCGTGAGTGTCCGCCACCTCATAGACAGCGATGAACTCACCCAAAGTCACCGGGAATGCCGTATTGGCCCCGCTCGACAATGGATCGAGACCCAGTTCGTCATCGAGGCTCGCGACCAGAATGGCGATGCAGAGCGAATTGAGCCCTGTTTCCAGCAGCGGCAAGCTATCGTTTAGCGGCGCGAGGTGCTTCCCCTGCTGCTTCGCGATCCGCTGAATTTGCTCGATCACTGTCGACCGAATTGACATTTATGCAACTCCTTCCGTGATCCGGTGTCGAATGTGCTGCATTCCAGGCTCTCCCCAAAGCGGGTCCTGGCGCAGAAAGGCGATCATCTGATTGGCAGCGAAGCGCTGCATCTCCGGCCGTGTCAGGTCATGGTCGAGATCCGGGCAGAGTTTGATGTCAAACCCCGATCGCGCCGCGAGGTCCTGGCCGCGGGCGCCAAAGTGTTGTTCAAGTGGTTTGATGCCAGCGTCATCTTCGGCGAATAGCAGCAGAGAGCGGGCCCCGCGGGATGCGAGAGAGGCGCTCGCCCATTGCGCGAAACTCGACGGCCCCGCCTTCTCGTATCGGAGGTTGAACCAAGGCAGGTTGACACAGAGGAGCGCGCTCACGCGCATATCGAAAACAGCCGCATGCCAGGCGTGATAAGCGCCCGAACACAAGCCATGCACGGCGATGGACCGAAAGCCCCTGCTCTCAACCTTATCGATCGCCGCCTCGAAATCCGGCCTGCGATCGACTGTGAATGTGTGCGTCACGCCATCAGGATCGTCCGCCGCGTCGATGCTATCTCCCAGCCCGGCGAAATCGATCCTGAACGACGCGATCCCGCATTGCGCGAGCTGGCGCGCGAATGCCACCGCGAACCGCGCGAATCCATCATGCGGATCACCTCCGGCGTTGCCGATGATGACGATGCTCTTGCAACCCTCACGCGGCTCCGGCTCGCAAAGGATGCCAAAGAGATGTTTGTCGGGGCCGAAGAGATGCGGTGTCTCGACCCATCCCGCCGCGCGCAGTTCGAGACCGGCGGGGGCGAGCGGGACGGGTGCGCCCCCGGGCCTGAGCGGGAGATGATCTTGCAGCCAGATCCTCAAGTTTTGCAGATCGGGCATCGGCTCATCGGCCAGATGTGTCGGGCGAAAGAACGCCTCCAACCCGTCGGCCGATGCCTGCGTCACCTCCACACCCTGGCCACGCCAAGCCTCTTCGCACGCTTGCAGAACCGCCGAGCGTGAATCGGTCAGCAGCAGCACTTTGCAGCCGGCGCGAAGCACGGTCCGGCGCAGGTCCACGCTTGCGATGCCGGCGAGCGCGGTCTCGGTCAGCGACAGGCCGTGGAGCCAGATGCCGTCACGCTCAGCCAATGCGCCACGCGCCGACACTTTCTCCTCAATGCGGAGCTGCGTGACGAAGGAGCTACCACGGAAAACCGGCTCCAACAGCACAACTCCGGCCACGTCCTCCCGCCCGGCCGCTGCCAGCGCGGCAAGCGCCGCCCCCAGCCTGATGCCGATTAACAGGACACGTTGACAGCCGGACATCGCGCGCGCCTTGTCGATCGCGCAATGCACAGCCGCGAGCCAGAGCGGCCAGCAGTCCTCATCGTCAGGATCGCGAGAATCACCCGTGCCGGGATAGCTAAATCGAACCGCCGGATAGCCCGCGAGTGCCAGCCGGTCGGCGAGAAAGCGGGATGAACGATACCCCGTGCTGCTATCGCGCCCAATGCCCGCGCAGATGACAGCCACGACATCGCCGGCGATCCCGGCTGTGGCCGTGTGGAACCACCCGAAGCAATCGGGCATCCTCACAGGCCGTCTTGTCACTATTGGATGATTGACCATCTCAGTTTCCGGAACCTGGGTCGCCACTCCGCATCGCTGCGTTCTTCACCGATCGGGCTTGCACCGTCTATGGCTGAGATCGCTATCTCTACCGCCTAAGACATAGAGGCTAACACGCTCACCACCGGGGCGCCTCTGTACCAAAAGTGCGAGAGACGCCGCCGTGATCTACTTCTTTCTGCCGATAAGGCTAAACAGCGGGTATCCCAATCATCATCGTTCAACGATCTGCGCGCTCTCGGCCAGTTGAGGCATCTCCGTCAGCAGCCAGTTCGCGATAAGCTTTGTGTAAGCTGCGGTACCGGAAGCGTTGAGGTGGGTCGCGTCGCCAAACAGCCGATCCGACCAGCAGGGCAGCAGCGGTCCAACAATCCTGGCATCTGGGAAGGCCGCTACTCTACGAGTTAAGTATTGCGTGAAGCCGGCGCGGAGTTCCGGTGTCGTGGAACGGCAGGTAGCTTCGTTAATCGGAAAGGACACGACCACGACGGGTATCTTGGCGTTCGACAAGGCCGACAATGTGCCGGTGAAATACGCATCGATCAGAGGCGATGAGGCGAAGTTCGGGAGATCCGCTTCCCCGGCCAAAGCATCCGAGCCGTTCGCCGTACCCATGAAGGCATGGCCGCGATCCGCGACAGTCTCAATTTCCGCTCTATGATTAGGCACGTAGCGACCAAAGACATAGGAATTCACGAGGCTGGAGAAATAGATCGACGGAAAGCGTACCGCGTAGAAGGCTTCCCTGACCAGCGGCGGCAACTCGTCACCCTGGCGCAGCACAGAAATCTCTCTGTCATGCAGTGCGTCGCCCTGCTTTTGAACTTGCCGCGTATTCGAGAAATTCAGGATTCCAGATCGTACACTGACATCCCAATAGTAGACATCTTGCATGAACGGGCCTGGACTAAATCCAATCACCACGACTTTGGGCAGCTTGGAGCATCGCAGCATCCGTTGAACGGTAAAGTAGCCTTCGATCGGCGTCGTGCCAGAAAAGGCGAAGTTGGAGGCTTTGAAAGGCAATTGCGTCGGGTCGATTGCAACAAGGGCGCGGCTGTCCCCAAAAATCGAGACCGACCCGACATCGCAGCTTGCCAACAGGCTCCTCTTCGCCAGCCATTGAGGGTAGTCGCGTGATAGAAACGCCATGGGCAGCGCCAGCATATAGAGCCAGACAATCGCGAATAGGATGACGAAGGCCAATCCAGAGACCACGAGAAAGCGCAGCGATGTCCTTTCAGCTACGTCGCCGCCGATCGACCCGGAGCCGTCGGTCTGATCAGCCGTCGGCATCGTCGCGGCCGAAGCCGTTACGCCGGGCGTTGTCGCGCTTCGTGCCCACAGACGTTCAAGACTCCAAGACACTTGGATTCACTCCCACTATGCAGTGTCTCACCAGATCTAGAACTGAAAATAGAGAAATTCTGACGTGCCGCCGATCGCCAACACGCCAAGACAAAGAAGCGCACCGAGCGCCGCGCCCCAGACAATGTTCGGCCGCCAGGACAGATACGCCGCGAGCGGCCCCGGCTGAGCCCTGCTGAGGGTAGGCTGGAAGCGGTACATGATCTGCTGTGTGTTGGGAAAACACCAGACAATGACGAACAGTGCCGCCAGCCACGAGAGCCTGCTGACGGAGAAGATGAACTCCGACTTCGGCGTTCCTTGCACGATGCCATGTTTGACGAGGGCAAGTCCGCTCCGCCCAAGATGCGAGAGTACGACATTGGGGAGAATGACGGGGTCGAAGCCATGAAGCCCCACCATACCGGCCAAAAACTGCATTGCGCTGCCAAGCGACGCGGAGCGGAAGAAGACCAGGGCGAAAAGGGCGGCGCCAAAGGTGAGCAGAACCTTCGCGCGATGCAGAAGCTTGCTTTCCTCGGCGGCCGCGACCCGATGCGGGCGGAGAATCCGCAGCGCATGATTGATGCTGAGATAGACGCCATGGATCAGGCCGAAGACGAGGTATTGCATCCCCGCGCCGTGCCATAGCCCGGCGAGCGCCATGGTGAACACGGTCGGCGTCACCACCATCGCAGCGAAGCCGCCCGGCGTCGCCTGCGCCGCCCGGCCGATGCCGAGGTTGCGCGACTGGCGGTACCGCGTAATCGCCAAAGCCAGCGGATTGTAGACATAGAGCGCCAGGTAGCGCGACAAGGTCATGTGCCAGCGCTGCCACAGTTCGATAATCGAGGCGGCCTTGTAGGGCGAGTTGAAGTTCATCGGAAAACGGATGTTGAACATCCGCGCGAGGCCGATCGCCATATCCGAATAGCCCGAGAAGTCGAAATAGATCTGAAGCGCGTAGCTCAGCGCGGCGAGCCAGGCTGTCTCGAAACTGGCTGTCTGCGCATGGCCGAAACCGGCGCGCACCTGGTCGATCATCGTATCGGCAAAAAGCGTCTTCTTCACCAGACCGAAGGCGAAAATCGCCAGCCCGACAGAGAGATTCTCCGCCGAGAAGCGATAGGTCCGCGGCTGCACGAGCTGCGGCATGATCTCCCGGTTATGGAGGATAGGTCCCGCGATCAGATGCGGAAAGAATGAGACAAAGAGAACGTAGTTGAGCGGCCCGGTCTCTTTGACCAGCCCCTCTTTCTTGTCGATGAGATAGCCGATCTGCGTGAAGGTGAAGAAAGAGATGCCGAGCGGCAGCGCGATGTTCGCGAAAGGCCCATGGACGGGACTGCTTCCGGTGATGAACCGCAGCATCGCGTCCATATACTTATAGTAAACGAGAACACCGATGTTGACGGCGATGGCGAGCGACAGCGCGGCGGTCTGCCAGCGCGGACGGGCCGCGAGACGCAGAATGCCCTCCGACGACAGGTAGTTGAAGCTGATCGATATCGCGAAGAGCAGCAGAAAGGCCGGATTCCACCACCCGTAGAAAACGAGGGAGATAAGAACAAGCCAGAGTGCCGAGACGCGCGGGCCGAAACGGGTGATCAGGTAGAATCCGCCCAAAGCGAGGGGCAGGAACAGAAAGAGGAAGACGTAGGAGTTGAAGAGCATGCCGACGCCCTCCGCGCCGCGTCAGCGCGCGACAGCCGGAAGTCGCGCCTCGATCAGAGCCAGCAACTCCTTGATGCTCCGCATCTGCTCCATCTCGGCGGCCTTCAGCTTGATACCGAAGCGGTGTTCGATCTCGACCGCCAGAGTGATCTGGGACATCGAATCCCATTGCGGGATCATGTCCGCCGTCGTCGCCGACGTCAGCGTCAGATCGGGCTCCGCGAAGATATCCCGGAAAATGCCCGTCAGCCGGGCCAGAACGTCTTCCTGTGTCATGATCTCACCATGCCGAAGTCGCAGGCACGCTCGACTTCCGCGTGCGGAGAGGGAGTGACGCGCTCAGCGAGGCGCGGCGTTTGTGATGCCGATCCAGATCGGCGGCGACCATCTTTTCGCACAATTCGCGAACCGGCATGGCCGGGCGCCAGCCGATCAGCCGCTTCGCCTTGGACGGGTCGCCGATCAGCCGGTCAACCTCCGCCGGCCGGTAGAAGGCAGGTGATACCTCGACCAAGAGCCGCCCGGTTTCCCGGCAGACCCCGGTTTCGGCAGCGCCCGTGCCATGCCACTCGATCTCGGTATCGACCGCCTGAAAAGCCCATTCGACGAAGCTGCGGACGCTGTTTGTCTTGTTGGTGGCGAATACGAAGGTGTCCGGCTCATCCGCCTGCAGCATCGACCACATGCCGGCCACGTATTCCGGCGCGTAGCCCCAATCCCGCTCGGCGTTGAGATTGCCGAGGCGGATCGGCGCCGGGTCGCCGAGCGCGATCCTCGCCACACCGTCGGTAATCTTTCGTGTCACGAAGTCCAGACCGCGCAAGGGAGACTCATGATTGAACAGGATGCCACAGCTCGCGAAGATGTCATAAGACTCGCGATAATTCACCGTCATCCAATGGGCGTAGAGCTTGGCGACGGCGTAGGGGCTACGCGGATAGAAAGGTGTCGTCTCGCTCTGCGGCGTCGCCTGCACAAGCCCGTACATCTCCGCGCTCGACGCCTGGTAGAAGTGGATGTTGCGGTCGACGATGCGGATCGCTTCCAGCAGATGAAGCGTCCCGAGCCCGGTGATGTCTGTCGTCGTCCCCGGCTGCTCGAAGGATGTCGCGACAAAGCTTTGCGCGCCGAGATTGTAGATCTCGGAGGGCTCCGTCGCTGCGACGATGCGGATGCTCGATGCCGCGTCGGTCAGATCATGGACAAGGAGCTTCAGGTTGGGATGATCGAGAATCCCCAACTCCTCAAGACGCCAGAAGTTGAGCGTGCTGGCGCGGCGATAGGTGCCGTAAACGACGTAGCCTTTCTCGAGCAGGAACTTGGCGAGATAGGCGCCGTCCTGGCCGGAAATGCCGGTGATCAGAGCAGTGGTCACCTCGGACTCCGATAAGCTGGGGGTTGAATTTGGTTAGGCCGCGTGATCGTAGGGCGCGAAAGCGTCATCATCCGACGCGGCCGTCTTCGCTGCATGCTGGTTCCAACGCCGCCAGACATAGGTGGCAAACTCGCGCTGAAAGCGATCAGTGGAGAAGCGCTGTGCATGCCGACGGATCTGATGGGGGTCCATCTCGGTCTCCATCGCCTGGAAGCGCATCACGGCATCGCGGATGGATTCCGGCGTCTGCTCGTGGAAATGAAGCCCGGTGACGCCGTCGATGACGGTTTCCTTGGCACCACCCCGCCCGAAGGCGAGCACGGGCGTGCCGCATGCCTGCGCCTCCAGCGGGGCAATGCCGAAATCCTCTTCCGCGGCGAAGATGAAGGCACGCGCTTTCTGCAGATGGTCCAGCAGCACCTGGAACGGCTGGTAGCCGAGAAGCGTCACGTTCGGCGTCGCGAGCTTCTTGATCCGCTTGAACTGCGGCCCGGTGCCGATCATGACCAACCGCCGGTTGGGCATCTGCGCGAAGGCCTGCACGATCAGGTGCATTTTCTTGTAGGGGACCATGCGGGAGGAGCAGACGTAGTAATCCTCGCGCTCACCACCCATGACAAAGCGGCTGGTATCGACGTTCGGGTAGATAACGGTCGAGTCACGGCCATAAGCCTTCTTGATCCGACGGCCGATGTAATGGGAGCAGGCGATGAAATGATCGACGCGCTGCGCGCTCGCATGATCCCAAAGGCGGATCTTGTGCAGGAAATAGCGGGCGAGCGCGCTTTGGAAACCGCGAGAGATGTTCGACTCCCGTAGATACTGCTCCTGCAGGTCCCAGGCGTAGCGCATCGGCGTATAGCAGTAGCAGATGTGAAGTTGGCGCGCCGAGGTCAGAACACCCTTGGCGACCGCGTGCGAATTGCTGATGATCAGGTCGTATTCCGACAAATCCAGCTGCTCGATCGCGAAGGGCATCATCGGCAGCAGACGCTTGTAGATGTGCTCGACGAAGGGAATCTTTTGGAGAACGGTGGTCCGGATGTTCTTGCCGCGCAGGCCCGCACGGTGGCGCTGCGGCATCCGGTCGATCAGGCTGAAGACATCAGCGTCCGGAAACTCGGTGAGCATCGCTTCGAGCACCTTCTCGGCGCCCGCGTATGTGTACAGCCACTCGTGAACCAGAACGACCCTCGGTTTGGCAACACTTTGGGTGGCCGGGACGGGAGCAAGACAATCGGCGACAGACGGATCGTTAAGCAACGATGCCTCCAGTGGAATAATCTCGATCATCTGGATGGGGCACTCTGCGTCTTCGCCGCAACCTCTCCATTAGTCGTATCTGTTCTTTCGGGTAACGGAGTTACTCTTAGAGCCGATTGCTCGGGTGAAATCGCGGTGCGATCCGCCCCAAGCGTGAATCGATCTTTTGTCAATATTGTAGAGCCTGATTCAGGATTGCGGTTATTCCGCCTTCTGTCATCGCGCTCTCTCGGGGCGCGATCTTGCGAAAGACCAAGGCAACGCTTATCGCTCTACAGCGCAAGAAGCGGCACCGATGAATATTTGATTACGCAACTATAGCGGCGATGCAATCACCACAGCCGGCGCGCGGAAGACGCTCAGCCCATCTTGTAGGGCGAATGCCTCAGCGTTCTATCCATATATTTGGCCCATGCCAGCAACCGAAGCGCGGGCCCTGCCACGGACAGGGCGGCGAAGGGCAGATATTCGAGCATATGCTTCGGTGTGCCGCCAAACGGATCACGCCAGAAATCGGCGTAAAAGGCGTAGGCGATCAGGTTCATGCCAAACCAGCGGATACTCCGGATCGCCGGTTCGCTCAGATGGCGCCGCGCGAAATCGAAGGAGAGGCCAGTAATGATAAGGAGGAAGATAGCGGCGGTCCCGAACAGCTCAAAGGTCGCGAGGTTGGGCGCATCCCCGATCAGGCAGAGCCGGATGACGAGTGCGATGTGAACCGCCTCCACCGCGGCGAAGGCGAGGCCCAGATCCCGTGCCATGCGCCTGAGCGGCAGAAAGACGGGGCCGAACAGATAGGCCAGCGCACCCGCCACGTAGCAGGGCCAGAAGAACACGAAGGCGATCCGCGCCGTGACCACGAGACCCTGGCTCACGCCCTCGCTCTGCGCGCCATGGCGGATAAGCAGGCTCACGGCCGCGACGAGGGCCAGGGCGAAGGCAAGCCCGACGATGCCAAGTGTTCGATAGGAGCGCTTTGCCATCTCGCGTCATCCATGGATGCCGGGGAAATGATGACAGCAGGTGTGGGCGTCGCCCACTTGGCCGATGGGTCAGCGCACCCTCATCCGGACGGCTGATAGTCCAGCCGGGCGCCGGGGTGGCTGCCGAGGCGGAGGCGGCGGCCACCGAAGCGGCCACCGCCCATCATCTCACTTAATGTACTGGTCGACGTTCGCCTTGGTCACTTTGTCCAGGCCGACATATTCGATCGGCGCCACGGTCTTCCCTTCCTTCAGCGCGAGCAGGATATCCATCGCCTTGGCCCCCATCGCATAGGGCTGCTGGCCGATGACGCCCGCCACTTCGCCCGCCTTGATCTCGGCCAGTTCCGCCGGCAGCGTATCGGCCGAAACGACGGTAAAGGCCCCGCTGTCGATCTCGGCCTTATGCTTCTGGTAGAAGGCATCGTAGGCGTTCTGGGTGAACAGCGGCCAGCCGCCCACGGCCACGATGGCGGAGAGGTTCGGATTGCCCGTCTTCAGATCGGCCATCTGCTGAATACCGAGCGCGCTGTCATCATTGCAGAAGGTGGGGGAGCCGCTGATCTCCGTCCAGCCGGCGGGCTTCAGCACATCCCGCACGCCCTCAATGCGCTGGTTGAGGTTCGCGGCGGCAGGGCCGCCCGAGATCATGGCATAGGTGCCGGGCTTCGGATGTGACTCGATCAGAAGCTGGCCCAGCTCCTTCCCGAGCGTCAGGTTGTCGGTGCCGACATAGGCCTGGCGCGCCGACTGGGGCGCATCGGCATCGAAGGTGATGATCGGAATACCGGCGGCGCGGCCACGGGCGATGACACGCTGCACAGAGCCCTCATCGGCGACCGAAATCGCGATGCCGTCCACGCCGCGCGTGATGAGATCCTGTATCGTCTGCACCTCGGCGGCGGCATCCTGGTTGACCGGGCCGGTGTAGACGCATTTCACATTGCCGAGCTTCTGCGCCTCATCCACGCAGCCGTTGCGGGAAAGATCGAAATAGGGGTTGTTGAGCGACTTCGGCACGAGCGCGAAGGTGTACGGCCCATCAGCGGCGCGGGCGTGGCCCATGCCACATGTTACCGCGACCATGCTGATGCCGGCAGCCAAAAGCCATTTTTTCATCTTGGTGTTCCCTCTTTTTTACGTGTTTAGCCGCCGTCCACTAACCCAGACGGCGGCTTCTCAGGCGATCGACAAAGACGGCGGCGATGATGATCGCGCCGACGAAAGTGTCCTGCCAGTAGGTGTTGACGTGGGCGAGCACGAGGCCGTTGCGGATGACCTCGATCAGGGCGGCGCCCACGATCGCCCCGAGGGGGCCGCCGACCCCGCCGAGAAGATTGGCGCCCCCGATGACGGAAGCGGCGATGATGCGAAGCTCATAGCCGTCGGCGAGATTGGCCGGAACCGAGCCGAGCCAACCGGCCAGCAGAATGCCTGCGAAAGCCGAGGCAAGACCCGAGACGACATAGACCCCGGTCTTCATGTTCGTGACCGGCACGCCGGTCAACTCGGCCGCCCGCTCATTGCCGCCGATCGCGAAGATGTAGCGACCGCGCGAGGTATGATGGAGAACAACCGCCATCACAACGCCGAGCAGCACGAGATAGATGAGCGGCACCGGCAGGCCGAGCAGCGTGCCGTCGGTTAGCCTGAAGAAAAGGTTGCTGTCGGCGCCATTGATATCCACGCCCTGCCCGCCCGTGATCGCGTAGCACAAGCCGCGCACGATGCTGAGCATGCCGAGCGTGGTGACGAAGGGCGTGAGCCCGACACGGGCGATCAAAAGCCCGTTGCAGAGGCCGATACCGCCGCCGACGACAAGGCCGCCGATGATCGAGACCGCCATCACCGCGCCCGGTATATGGGCCAGCCCGGTGGCGCCGAGCGCCTGGAACAGCAGTGCCGTGATGATCGCGGACAGGCCCATCGTCGAACCGACAGACAGATCGATGCCGCCCGTGATGATCACGATCGTCGAGCCGAGCGAGACGATCGCGATATAAGAGAAATCGGTGAGGACGTTGCTGAGATTGCCAAAGGTCAGGAACACCGGCGCGATGACTGAGATGATCGCGACCAGCAGCAGCAGTGCGAGGCTGACATAGGCCGTTTGCGAGGCGAGGAAGCCCCGCGAGTGCCATGGCACGCGGGTGACATTGGCGAAGTCGCTCATGGCAGCTCCGGCCCCCGCTCGCCAAAATCCCCGGATGTCATGCCGTTTCCACTGCTCCCGTTATCAAGCCGGTGACTTCCTGCGGCGACGTGTTCGCGATGGGCTTGTTCGCCACGACGCGCCCGCGCCGCATCACGATGACACGGTCGCAGATCTCGAAGACATCGGGCATGCGATGGCTGATCAGGATGACGGCGATCCCCTGGTCGCGCAGCCGCCCGATCAGCGCCAGGACTTCAGCGATCTGCCGGACGCTGATGGCGGCCGTCGGCTCGTCCATCAGGATCAGCCTTGCATCCGCCAGGCGCGTCCGCGCGATCGCCACCGCCTGGCGCTGACCGCCGGACATGCGGCGCACGATCTCGGTCGGCCGGGTCTCGCTTTTCAGCTCGCGGAACAGCTCCGCCGAGCGGCGCTCCATGCCGCCATGGTCAAGAAGGCGGAACGGGCCGATCCGCCGGTGCATCTCGCGGCCAAGAAAAATATTGGCGGAAGCGCTGAGATTGTCGGCAAGCGCCAAGTCCTGATGAACGACCTCGATGCCGGCATTGCGCGCATCGATCGGGTGGCTGAAATGCACCTCCTGATCGGCGAAGCGAACCATTCCCTCGCTCGGCCGGAAGACGCCGGCGATGATCTTCACGAGCGTCGATTTCCCGGCGCCGTTATCGCCCATCAGGCCGACGATCTCGCCCGGCGCTATGGAGACGCTCACATGGCTGAGAGCCTGAACCGCCCCGTATGATTTCCCTATGTCAACGAGGTCGAGCAGCGTCATCGGCCGCCCACCTGGACGGCAGGGGCAAAGCCGGCAGCAGCACCGGCTACACGCCAGCCGACGACCGGCCAAGCGCGACGCATTTGTCTCGGCCGGCACATTTGATAGGCTTGTCCAATCACTGGACAGCCTCCTTTGTTAGACGTTTCCCTTAGCGCGTGTAGCCCACACACTGCGCCGCCTCAATATGTTTGTTCGGATGTTTCACATGCCGCCCAACCACCAACTGCGAGGAACGGAGCCCCTGTTCGCGCTTGGCCATCGCGATGCACTATGGTGCCTCTCAGGCCAGACGACATTTGTCGAACATAGGAACAGTTCTTCATGATTTCAGCCGCAGCCCGCGCAGACCCTTCTCGCGGTCGGAACCTATACCGAGCGTATGCCGCACGTGGATGGTCAAGGCGGGGGGGTTCACCTTCTGCACTTCGATGCGGGCCAAGGCACCTTCGGCCCCGATACCGTCATCGGGGGACTGCGCAACCCCACCTATCTCGCGGCCTCAGAAGCGGGGGACCGCCTTTACACGGTCAATGATGTCGAGGTCGAACGGGGGCCGACGCTGGAGACCTATGCCCTCGATCCAACGGCCCTCACGGTGCGGCATCTCGCCAGCACGCCCATCAGCGGGGGCGGCTGGCCATGCCATGTCAGCGTCGGCCGGGCAGGCGGCTTCCTCGCCATCTCCAACTATCAGACCGGCAATTTCACCATCATGCAGCTCGACGAGAACGGGTGCCCAGCCGGCACGCCCGATCTCATCCAGCGCCACGGCAGCGGGCCGAGGGCCGACCGGCAGGAAACCGCGCACGGCCATTGCGCGTTGCAGAGCCCCGACGGGCGCCATCTCTACCTCTGCGATCTCGGCACCGACGCCATCGCCCGCCACCCGATCACGGACGGCCGCGTCGCCGCGACGCCGGATTCTGACCATCGCGGCGCGGCCCGGTGCCGGACCGCGCCATATCGCCTTCCCGCCCTCCGGCCGGAGCCTGCTGGCGCTTCATGAACTCTCCTCCACCCTCACGCTGCACAGCCTCGATGAGCCGGAGCGCACGGTCGCCGAAGTCTCGATCCTGCCCGACGGCTGGACCGGCGAGAGCACCGGGGCCGCCATCCGCATCCACCCCTCCGGCCGCTTCGTCTATGCCTCGAACCGCGGGCATGACAGTGTCTTCGCGGCACGGCTCGATGAGGCGGCGGGCCGGCTGCACCCCTTGGGGAATTGGCCGGCGGGCGGGCGCACGCCGCGCGACATCGCGGTGACGCCTGACGGCGCCTTTCTCCTCGCCGCCTCGCAGGACGAGCATGTGATCACCGTCTTCGCGATCGACGCCAACACGGGCGGCTTGCGGGAAACCGGGCAGCGGCTGACGCTGAAGAGCCCTGTCTGCCTCTGCTTCATCCCCGCAGCCGGCAGCCCCCGGGCCGCGTGATGGCGCAGGCGCCCTACCGGCCGCGAACCGTCCTCGTCACCGGTGCCTGTGGCAATCTCGGCCGCAAGGTGATCGAGGCCCTCAGCGCCACCACATGGTGCGAAGGGGTGATCGGGATCGACAGGCATGATGACGCCACCGGCTTCTCGCCGGTGGCGCGGGCGCGCCTGGCTCTGATCGCCGTCGACCTCACCCGGCCCGAGGCCGCCTGGCGGGATGCCGTGGCGCGCGCGGATGCGGTGGTGCATCTGGCGGCGATCAACCCCGTTCCGGACGCGGCCTGGGGCGACGCGCTCGCCTCCTTCGACATGACGGCGAACCTGCTGTTCGCTTCCGTCGCGGCGGGCGTCGGCCGGTTCGTCTTCGCCTCCTCCAACCATGTCATGGGCGGCTACAAGGATGCGCCGCTGGCGGACGGCATGGGCCCGGGCAAGCTCACCGCCGGCCTGCCGCCGGCGCCGGGCACGCGCTGGCACAATGGCCACCGGACCATCGATGCCGTCGCCTATGCGACCTCGAAGCTGATGGGCGAGCGCATCTGCCAGGCGGCGGCGCTGGCATCGGGGACCGGGCTGACCACCGTCTCGGTTCGCATCGGCTGGGCGCAGCCGGGCGAGAACGACCCGCGCACCATCTCCCATTCCGGCAATCATATGGATGCCGCGGCCGGCGCCCCCCTCACCGATGATGCGCGGCGCGCGCTCCGCTGGTTTCGCCGCATGTGGCTATCGAACGCGGACCTCGCCGCGCTCTTCATCGCCGCCGTCACCGCCGATGCCGGCCGCTGGCCGAGCCCCGGCCTCATCGTCAACGGCACATCCCGCAATCGCGACACGGATTGGGACCTGGCTGCGGCCGAGGCGCTGATCGGCTACGCGCCACGCGACGACATCTATGATCATGTCGATAGTTAAACCATTCGACGGCAGAGAGAGACATCGATGATGACACACATAAAACGCCGCCGCATCGGCAAGACGGATGTTTCCGTGACGGAGCTGGGACTGGGCGGCGCGCCGTTCGGCAACATGTTTCGCGCGATCGATCCGGAAGAAGTGGTCGCCACCGTCCACGCCGCCGTCGGGGCCGGCATTCGCTACATCGATACCGCGCCGCTCTACGGCTACGGCCGCAGTGAAACGCGGATAGGCCAAGGCATCGCGACCTTGCCGCGCGCCGAACTCATTCTCTCGACCAAGGTCGGCTACGGGCTGGTGCCGACCGAAACAGTCGAGCCCACCTCGGGCGTCTGGGACCAGCCGCCGCAGTTGCGGACGGAGTTCGACTTTTCGCGCGATGGCATTCTGCGGTCGATCGAAGGGAGCCTCGCGCGGCTCGGCGTATCCGCGGTTGACATGATCGCGATCCACGATCCGGACGAATCGCGCTTTCTCAAGCCGGGCGACGATCCTTTCGCGCACAGCCATTTCAGAGAGGCGATGGAACACGCCTATCCGACGCTCGCCGCGTTGCGCGATCAGGGCGTCGTCAAAGCCATCGGCGTCGGCATCAATCAGTGGCAGATGCTCTGCGACTTCGCGGAGGCCGGGGATTTCGACTATTTCCTGCTCGCTGGCCGCTATACCCTGCTCGATCAGACGTCCCTGGCGCGCCTGATGCCGTTGTGCGAGAAGCGGTCAATCAGCCTGATCATCGGCGGCCCCTACAATTCCGGCATCCTCGCGACCGGCGCTGTCCCCGGCGCCCTTTATGACTATCAGCCCGCGCCCTCCTACATCATGGACCGCACGCGCGGCATCGAGGCCGTCTGCGCGCGGCACGGGGTGAGCTTGCAGGCCGCGGCGCTGCAATTTCCACTGCGCAACCCGCTGGTCGCCGCCATCATTCCCGGCGCGCGGTCAATCGCCGAGGTCGAGGCCAATCTGGGCTTCCTCGGGCAGCCCATCCCGCGCGATTTCTGGGCGGAGCTGAAAGCCGAAGGGCTGATCAACCCGGCCGCGCCAACCGATTGAGGGTGCCAATGCGTTTCATCGTCATCGCCGCTATCGGCCTGCTTGGACTGGTCTCGGCGCCCCTCGCCGCCCAGGCGGCGCCGCCCGACCCGACCGGCCTCTGGTCCACAGGCCCGGATCAGGCGGTCGTGCAGATCTACGATTGCGGCGAGGGCATGCGCTGCGGCGCACTGGTCGGCTTCGCGCTGGACGGTCCTGCCGACCCGGTGCCGCATATCTGGAACGGCGCGACGCAGTGCCGCTTCGTCTTCATCACCGCGCTGAAGCCGCGCACCCGCGCCTGGTTCGGCAGCATCACCGACCCGCAGAACGGCCATCACTTCAGTGCGAAGGTCAGGCTGATGGCGCCGGACAGGCTGCGCCTGCGCGGCTATTTCCTGGTGCCTTTGCTCGGCTCCACGCGGTTCTGGACCCGCTATGAGGGGCCGCCGCCGCCCGCCGATTGCCGCCTGGGGCCGCATTCCCTCGGGTGACGGGCGCTAGAGCAGATCCCGATCATATGGAATCATCTGATCGGGTGAAGATGCTCGTAAAAACAAAGAGCTAGCGCGGTGACTGTGAGCGTAAGCGAATAGGAAACGCTCTAGAGCGGTATCGGTTCGCTTTCGCTCACGATTCCGCTCTATGCTCTTGATTGAGAACGCAAATCTTCGGATCAGGTGATTCCACCTGATCCGATATTGCTCTATTCGCCCGCCACGAAGCGCCGGACCCGGCCGATCACATCCGCCCACGGCACGGACTGGCTGGTATCGATTGCGATCACGGGACCGATGCCGAGCGGCCGCGCCCGCGCCGCCAGCAGCTTGAGTTCCGGCACGTAGTCGAGCCCGAGATGCCCCGTATGCCGCTGCGCGGCCCGGCCGGCGTAACGTTGCGCGATCACCTCAGCGGGCGCCGTACACCATATCTCGATGACGCGGGTAACCTCGGCGCGGCCCAGATGATCGAGCAACAATTCCAGCGGCTGGAAGCCGAACCAGGCGTCCACGACGACGGCCACATCCGCCGGAAAGGTGCCGGCGAGCGCCCAGATCGCGCCATAGCTCGCCCGGCCGAACTGCCGGTTGTGCAGCCGGTCGCCAGTGCCGAGTTCCGCGAACAGCGCCTCCTTCACCGTATCGAGGGCGAGGAGCGGCAGCGACAGCTCGGCCGAGATCCGGCGCGACAGCGTGCTCTTGCCGCTCGCCGGCACGCCGTTCACCAGAACGGCCGTCCGCATCACGCGATGGCCCGGGTAGCGCCGAGCGAGGCGAGCGCATAAAGCGCCGCGCCGATAACGCCCGCATCGTCGCCGAGCACCGCCGGCCGCACCGGGCACTGGTACCAGTCCGAAGCTTCGGGGATGGAGGCAAGCGCCGCGCAGGCGGCGGCCCCCAAACCACCGCCGAGAATGACGACCTCCGGATCGGCGATCGCCACCATGCTGCCAATGGCGGAGCGCAGCGGCGTCGCCCAGGCGGAGAGGATGGTTCGCGCCAGAATCGCCCGCGCGCTCGATCGTCCGGCCTCGGCCGCCGCCAGCAGGGCGTCAGCCGTCGTGCCGGCGGGCAGGCCCGCCTTTACCACCAGCCGGCCGAGCGCGGTGCCGGAGCTTGTGGTCTCCACGCAGCCGCGCCGGCCGCAGGCGCAAGGCTCGCCCAGCGTATCGACGGTGACATGGCCGAGTTGCCCCGCGAAGGAGCGCCCGCGCATGAGGTCGCCATAACAGGCGACCGCACCGCCGATGCCGGTGCCGATGGTGAACATGACCACGTCGCGGCAGCCCTGAGCCGCGCCCACGCTCATCTCGGCCACCAGCGCCATGCCGCAATCATTGTCGATGACGACGGGCAGGCCGAGCGCGGTTTGCAACGGCGGCACCAACGGCAGGCCCGCGATGTCGAGATAGCCCGCCGAATGGACCGCTGCGGTTCGCGCATCGACGCGCCCGGGCAGGCCGATGCCGATCCCGGTGACGCCGGGCGCCATGACGCGGCCGATCATCTGCACCAGCCTCGGCACGAAAGCGGCCCGCTCCCGCTCGACCGAGGCCGCCTCCTTGGCAAGGATCACGCCATCGGCCGAGACCCGGGCGACCCGCAGGCGCGTGCCGCCGACATCGACGCCGATCGCCGTTCCAGCCGTGGTCATGCGGCGAAGCCCATGGGCCTCATCCTCCCTCGGCGCTCAGGCCGGTTCAGGCGGCCTTCGCGGCCTCGCCCTTGGAAGCGCGCAGAACCTCCTGAATCATGCGCAGGCGGGGCGTCGCGATCGTGCGCAGCTTCTCACGCCGTGTCTCGGCGTCAAGCGATATGCAATCCTTCCAGAGCGAGCGGCCGGCGATGACGCCCGAGGCACCGGCGCGCATGGCCGTCTCCACCTGGGCGAGAAAGGTCTCATGATCGACGCCGGCCGAGAGCACAGCCCAGGGCACATCGCCGGCAAGGGCGGAAATCTCGGCGCAGGCGGCTGCTGTACCCGGATAGGGCAGTTTCAGCACCTTGGCGCCATGCTCCAGCGCCAGTCGGGCGCAGCCCACGATCAGCCCCGGGAATTTGGCGGCGTAATCGGCCGCATCCTCGCCATCGACCTGATAGGTGAGGATCTCGACGACCAGCAGCACATCCTCCCGCGCGAAATCGGCCACACAATCGGCGATGATGCGGAGGTTGTAGGCATTCGCGGCCGGCAGATCGGGCCGCAGATAGACGAGCAGCTTCGCCCCCGTGCCGCCCAGCTCCCGGATGCGCCGAGCGGAGACGCCGGGCACCAGCTTCGACAGCCGATAGCCCGTGCCGGGCTCCTCATTCCAGCCTGAATCGTCGAGCCCGATCAGCAGGGCCGTATCGCGGGCCAGCACACCCTCCATCACTACATGCGGCAGGGCGCAGACGGGATCGAGCAGAACGCAGGAGGCTTCATTGGCCAGGTGGGTGATGATATCCGCCTTCACCTGGCCCAGCACATCCGTCCCGATCTTCGCCTGCTGGGCGGGGTCGGCGGCGAGCAGCTTGCGCATCGCCCCGCGCTGGTCGCAGGCCACGACCATCATCAGCCCATCCGCGCCGCAGATTTGGTGATAGGCCCGAAGTTCGGATGTCGTCATCTTGGTCATCGTCGGTCCCGCTCGGCTTCGGCAATATCTGTGCGGCGTGGCCACGGCGCGGCCAAACTTGGCCGATAAGCCTATTCACGCCTCGCCGAAAGCTGTGTAATATATCTCAGAAAATAATTGCAAGCGGAATCGCATGGCTCAGGACAAAGTGCTCGCCTCCCGAACGCTGCTCCACACCGTCTCCAAGATGCACTACGTCAGCGACATGCCGCAGGTGGAGATCGCCCGGCGGCTCGATCTGTCGACAGCCACGGTCTCCCGCCTCATCAAGCGCGCGCGGGAGGAAGGGATTGTCCGCATCGAGGTGCGGGAGCTTGCGGCCGAGGATCAGCTCGGCGGCGAACTCGCTTCCCGCCTCGGCCTTCAACAGGCCATCGTCGTTGACAGCACGCATGATGGCGGCGGGATCGCGGCTCTCGCGGCACCCGTGCACGCGCTCCTCGGCTCGCTCGGTCTCGATGCGCGCTCGATCCTCGCCATCGGCTGGGGCCGGACGGTGTGGGAGATCGTGCGCTCCGGCCTGCCCCGCCTGCCGGGCGTGTCGCTGGTGCCGTGCAGCGGCGGGCTCGACGAGGTCGCGCAGCATTACCAGGTCAATGAATTCGTGCGGGTCGCGGCCGAGCAACTCGGCGGCACACCCCGCTTCATCCATGCCCCCTTTCTGCCGGCGGACCGGCTGCGTGAATTCATCGTGGCGGACGCGGCGACCGGCACCAACATCGACCTATGGGACCGCATCGACGTGGCGCTGGTCGGCATCGGGCCGCCCTATGCGGCCGAGCCCTCGGTCGGCGGGCCGACCTCGGCCCCGCGCGATCCGGGCCTCGCCAAGGCGGCGGGCGATGTGCTGCGCCATTACTACGATGCGGAAGGTCAGCCGCTGAGCTGGGTGGATGAGAGCCGTCTTCTGGCGGTGACGCCCGACCAGCTGCGCCGGACGCCCATCGTGATCGGGGCCGCCGCCTCCCGCGCCAAGGCGGTCAGCATCATCGGCGCGGCGCGCGCCAAGCTCATCGACGTGCTGGTGACGGATCTCCGCGCGGCCGAGGCCGTGCTGGCGCTTCTCGGCCCCGCCTGAGGGAGCACTTCACCCCCAGACGCGATAGGGCTATCAGGTCCGGGTGAAGTCGATCATCGCCGATCCGCCCGACGCCATCATGCACGCAAACCAGCCCCCCGCAGCGGCGGGGTTGGCCCGCACGATCGATACCGAGATGCGCGGGCTCCAGGCCTTGCAGGCGGCATTGCCGCTCGGCCTCGCTGAGGATTTCCTCAAGGCGGCCGAGATCATCGAGGCGAGCGGTGGCGCGGTGATCGTGACCGGCATGGGCAAATCAGGCCTGATCGGCCGCAAGATCGCCGCCACGCTCGCCAGCACCGGCACGCCCAGCCACTATGTTCATCCCGCCGAGGCGAGCCATGGCGATCTCGGCAGGATCGGCACGCGCGATATCGTGCTAGCCCTCTCCTGGTCGGGTGAGACGCCGGAACTCGCGGATATCGTCCAATACACGCGCCGGTTCGGCGTGACGCTGATCGCGCTGACCGCGCGGGCCGATAGCGCCCTTGGGCGCGCCGCCGATGTCCGCCTGGTGATGCCGGTGAGCGAGGAAGCCTGCCCCAACGGGCTGGCCCCCACGACCAGCACCACCATGCAGCTTGTGGCCGGCGATGCGCTCGCGGTCCTGCTGCTGGAGCGCCGGGGCTTCACCGCCAGCGATTTCCAGCGCTTCCACCCCGGCGGCAAGCTCGGCGCGCGGCTGATCACCGTGGGCCAGCTCATGCATCGGGGCGAGCAGCTGCCGCTGGTCCAGTCCGGCACGATGCTCTCTCAGGGTATTGTCGAGATGACGTCGAAGCGCTTCGGCATCGCCGCCGTGGTCGATACGGCGGGGCGTCTGGCCGGTGTGCTGACGGATGGCGATCTCAGGCGTGCCTTCCGGGGAGGCTTCGTCGATATGCCGGTGGAGGAAGCCATGGGCCGCCGCCGGCCGCAGGTCGTGACGGCGGATGTGCTGGCGGCGAAGGCGCTGGCGCAGATGAACGAGGCCAGCATCACCTGCATCTTCGTGGTGGACGGCGACGTCCCCGTCGGCCTCGTTCACATCCACGATCTGCTGCGGGCCGGAGTCGCATAGAGCCTGATGACCGGTGGTGGAATCCCCGGAGGTCCGAATCAGGCGAACAAATCAACAATTTAAGCCGGGATGGCAAGCCATCCCGGCTTATGCACGTCGTTCGGCAGCCTAAATCAGGATCACTTCGGGTAGATGAAGTGATCCTGCTCTATGTTTTTGATTAAGAACGCAAATCTTCGGATCAGGTGATTCCACCTGATCCGATATTGCTCTGATGGACGTAAGCGAAACTACTTAATCTTCGCTTCGCGGAAGGTGACGTGCTTGCGCGCCACCGGATCATACTTCTTGAACTCAAGCTTGCCCGTCTGGGCGCGCGTGTTCTTCTTCGTCACATAGAAATAGCCCGTCTCCGCCGTGGAGATGAGCTTGATCTGCACCGTGTTCGACTTCGCCATAGGTCCAACTTTCCGTCGCCGCTGAAGCCCGGCCCGGCCGCCATCGCGGTCCTGGCGCTTGCCCGCAGCGCGCTATGCCCAAAACAAGCGCCGCACATGGCCCATCGGCGCCCCTCCGGTCAAGCCCGCGACACGCAGATCCGACCCTATTCCCCGGAAAGTTCCCGCCGCCGCCGGTCCAGCTCCTCGGAATAGCGGCGGAGCGCGTGCTGCTCGGTCAGCAGGCCGATGACGCGCAACGTCTCCGGGCTATCGACCACCGCCAGCGCATCGCTCTCCGACTCCTCGAACATCGCGACGGCGGTCTTCACCGTCATCGCGGGTGTCAGGGAGGTGCGCGGCACATGCAGCAATTCGCCCACCGTCTCCGCCGACACGTCAGGGCTGAAGACCTCGGCCGTCTGCACGATGCCCGCATAGCGGCCCGTATCATCCACCACGACGACGCGATGGACCGAGCCGAGCGGGAAATCGCGCCGGAAGGTTTCCAGCGTCGTATTCGTCCGGATCGTTCGAACATCCCGCCGCATCATGCGACCGACACTCAGCGTATTCACCCAGCCGATATCGACGGCGCTGCGGATGGCCTCGCCCCGCAGATGGAAGCGCCAGGTGGCGAAGGAATAGCCGAAGGTGCGCCGCGCGGTGAGCGATGAAACGATTACCGCCGCCAGCACCGCGACCGTCAGCGGAAAGCTGCCGGTGCTCTCCAGCGCCAGGAAGCACATGGTCAGCGGGCCGCCGATGACGGCGACCGCCATCGCGCTCATGCCGATGAGGCCATAGACCACCGGCGGCAGGACCGGCCCAATGGACAGCAGGCCGAGGACACCCGCGAATATCTTGCCGACGAGCGAGCCGAGGAAAAGCGAGGCGAAGAACAGGCCACCGCGAAAGCCGGAACCAATCGACACCGACGAGGCGAGGGATTTCAGCACGAGCGCGGTCGCGACGAGGATGAGCGGATAGTCGATGCCGAGCCCGTCGCGCAGCGCGCCATGGCCGGATGACAGCACCATCGGCGTGACGATGCCGCAGGTGCCGACGATGAACCCGCCGACCATCGGCCGCGACCAGACCGGCAGCGGGCTGCGGCGGAACCAGGCCTCGGCGATGGTGACGCCGCGCATGACGGCGATACCGGCAAGAGCGCAGATGATGCCGAGCGCGAGGATGGGGATGAACTGCACAACCGGAAAATCCGTCGGCAAGACGAGGTCGAAACCGTCGATCCCACCATGCAACCCACGCTCGACAAAGACGGCGGTGAGCGACGCCACCACGACAGGGGCGAGGTTGCCGATGGTATAGGTGCCGATCACCAGCTCGATGCCGTAGAAGGCGCCAGCCAGGGGCGCGTTGAACGCAGCGCCGATGGCGCCGGCAGCGCCGCAGCCCACCATCAGCCGCAGATCGGTGCGGCGCAGCCGGAAGCTCCGCCCGATGAGCGAGGCGACAGCCGAACCCATCTGCGTGTAGCCGGCCTCAAGCCCGACAGAGGCGCCGACGCCGCAGGAGAGCAGGGTCTGCGCGCAGACGACAATGCTGTCCGTAAAAGACATGCGACCGCCGAAGAGCGCATTCGCCTCGATCGGGTCCACCGCCCGCCTTGGCCGCCAACGAGCAAGAGCAAGGCCGGCGAGACCCAGGAGAAGGCCACCGAGCGTCGGTACCAGAAGCAGCCGGGGAATGGGAATTTCGGAAGCCGAACTTAACCGGCTGCCGGCCGGGATCAGGAACAGGGTCTGGTGCATCAGCTGGATGGTGCCGTTCATCGTGACCACGATGACGCCGGCGCAGACGCCGACGACGGCCGCCAGCACCGTCAGCCAGATTTCATCCGCCCGAACCAGCGCCCGCAGTGTTTGCGGGACATGCAGAACCCACTCGCCGATATTCTGGCGGCGGGTCCGGCCCTGCAGGGTTCGGGTCGACATAGTCCCGGCTTCCCCCGGCTTCCCCGCACCACCACCAGGATCGGTGGCAGCGCTTGTTCAGGCGAAATTCCGGGCGACGGACCATCCGCGATCCGCTGACCATCTCGCCCGGCGACCATGCAACAGGTCCCGCGACTCTTTAGCTCATATCTCTGGGGAGTAAGTAAGATGCTTCAGCGCAACGCAGGCTGAAAATCTTCCATGACAAACATCCGCCGGAGCAGGCGATACCCCGCGGCGGGCTGCGACGGAGAAAGCACCGATCCGTGGCGACGGAGGGGGAGAAGGGCGGCGACGCAACGCGGAGCCCGGCCCCGCGCCCATCGCCGCCGTACCCACACCCTAAAGTTGTCGGGCCGCCGTGAAGGCCAGCACCAGGAAGACGACGCAGATGACAAGGAAGACGAAGAAGAGCAGCTTCGCGATCGTCGCGGCCCCGGCGGCAACGCCGGTAAAGCCGAGCGCACCGGCAATGATGGCGATGATTGCGAAGATGATCGCCCATTTCAGCATGACGAACACCCCAAGCCTGTTGTTGTTCACCCGAAATAGGCAACCAACGCCGCCGGGCCATGCCTTTCCACGCAAATGTGAAGTTCGCCAAAGGCTTAACCCCTCAGAGGGGGCGGTAGCGTCCCGAGGCCCCGGCCTGCGGTAGAAGTGTCACCGCCCGGCCGTCCTGCCATTGCGACAGGCAGGAGAAGGCTTGCAAGTTCTGGCCGCCTGCCCCGAACTGAGCGCCCCAGCCATTGGCCAGATCCCCACGGCCGAGCTGCACGCCACGCGCGACGGCCAGAACGCGGTCCTTGTCGGCACTGCCCGCCCGGCGCAGCACATCGTAACAGAGCGCGGCCCCCGCGAAATGCGACAGGCTGAGGCCCGATCGCGGCCGCGCCCCGAACCGCTGCTCATAGAGCAGCGCGATCGACGCCGCCTCGGGCGCCAGGTTCGCATTCGCGCTATAGGGCACGACGCCCACCGAGAGCGTCCCGTCGAAGGCCGGGCCGATCATCGACGCGGTCTCGGAACAGCCATAGGGCTCCGTCACCCCGATCAGCGCGGCGGGGCGCCAGGCCACCGTCGCCATCCCCTCGAAGAACAACACCACCTCTTCGTCGCTGCCGTGATGGATCACGACATCAGGCTTCATGGCCGCGAGCCGGCCCGCCAGCGCGGCGAGGTTCACCCCGTCGGATTGGTAGGCGATCGTCACCGGCGGCGCCATGCCGCGCGCGCGTGCCGCCGCCAACACCAGAGGCACCAGCGCGCTGCCCGGCCCGTCATTGGCATAGACCAGGACGACCGACAGCCCGCTCGGCGTTTGCCGCAGGGCCGGCGCCACGACATCGGCCGCCGCCTCAATGCAGCGCTCCGCGATCCCGGTCTCGATATCGCAGACGCGCAGCAGATAGTGAAACCCCCGCGCGGTGATGGAGGGCATGGTCGCCGTCAGCTCCCAATACGGGATGCCCGAACCCTCGCTCACCTCGCTCGCGCCGAGGCTGAGCGCGCTGCTGCCCGTCCCCAGCATCAGAACCGGCTGAGCGTCCGTGATCAGCCGCCGCGCCTCGGAGACGGCGCGATCCGGGTCGGAGGCATCGCCTAGCGCCAGCACGATCTGCCGACCGAACAGCCCGCCACCCGCGTTACAGAGATCGGTCGCGAGCTGAACCCCGCGCAGGCATTCGTCGCCCGCGGTGGCGAGCGGCCCGGTCACGGGGAACAAGGCCGCGATCGGCACGGTCTTGTTGTTGTTGTTCGATTGGTGGGACAAGGTGCCGGCCAGGGCGCGCGCGGACCAGAGGCCAAGGCCCAAACCCAAACCACCGAGAAGATCGCGCCGACCAGCCATCCCTGTCAGTCTCCCGGCCCCGGGGCCATGTACGGGAGTATGACTAATCCCCCGGCCTTGGCGGCGGAAGGGAGGGCGCTTTACTATGGGATTCGCTCCCCGCCTCCCGCCACTTTTCGAAATGAAAGTTTTTTGGTTCTTTTTTCCAAAAAAGAACAGAAAGCGCTTCTTTTTGCAAAAAGAAGCAAAAACTCTCTTTCCTATTCTGCCGCGATGACGGCGCCAGAGGATTCGATGACCCTGCCCCACGAAATTCGCGCGATCCTGACCGATGGTGAGGGCGGGCCCGAGGTGATGCGCCTCGGCACCCTTCCCATGCCGGAGATGCACCCCGGCGAACTCCTCATCCGGGTTCAGACCGCCGGGGTCAACCGGCCGGACATCTCCCAGCGCCAGGGCAAATATCCGCCGCCGCCCGGCGCCAGCCCGATCCTCGGCCTGGAAGTTGCCGGCGCGATCGCCGCCCTCGGGGAAGGCACAATCGGTTGGTCGGTCGGGGACCGCGTCTGCGCGCTCGCCAATGGCGGCGGCTATGCCGAATACTGCGCCGTTCCGGCCACGCAATGCCTGCCCTGGCCCGATGGGTACGACGCGCTACAGGCCGGGGCCCTGCCCGAGACCTATTTCACCGTCTGGGCCAACCTGTTCCAGATGGGCGGGCTGCATGCGGGTGACAGCGTGCTGATCCACGGCGGCAGCGGCGGCATCGGCGTCACCGCCATCCAGCTCGCGGCCGAATTCGGTGCCGTCGTCTTCACCACGGTCGGCAGCCTCGACAAGGCCCGCGCCTGCGAGCGGCTCGGCGCCCATGCCGCCATCAACTACCACGACCTCGACTTCGCCGAGGAAGTCAAGCGGCTCACCGCCGATCGCGGCGTCGATGTGATCCTCGACATGGTCGGCGCACCCTATGCAGCGCGCAATATCGCCGCGCTCAAACGCGGCGGCCGCCTGGTGATGATCGCCTTCCTGCAAGGCAGCGTCGCGGCCGAGTTCGATCTGCTGCCGATCATGGTCAAGCGGCTGACCCTCACCGGCTCCACCATGCGGCCGCGCACCACCGCCGAGAAGGGCGCGATCGCGCAGGGCTTGCGCGAGCGGGTCTGGCCGGTGCTCAACGCAGGCCGTTGCGCACCGGTGATCCAGACGAGCTTCCCGCTCGAACAGGTCGCGGCTGCGCACAGGCTGATGGAGAGCCGGGGCCATATCGGCAAGATCATGCTGCGCGTGGCGGACTGACCCTGATGCGCCTGCATTCCATCGCCCTCGGTGAAGGCGCGGACGGGCGGCCGCCGGTCGTGCTGCTGCACGGGCTGTTCGGCTCCGCCCGCAATTTCGGCGCGGTGCAGAAAAGCCTCGCCGCGCGGACCGGGCGCGTCATCGCGCTCGACCTCCGCAATCACGGCATGAGCCCGCACGCCAGCGATACGAGCTACGCGGCCATGGCCGCCGATGTGGCGGAGACGCTGGCGGAGATGGGCGCACTCCCCTGCCGCCTGCTCGGCCATTCCATGGGCGGCAAGGTGGCGATGCGCCTGGCACTCGACCGGCCGACGCTGGTCGAGCGGCTGATCATCGCCGATATCGCGCCCATCGCCTACCAGCACGGGAACCGCGCGATCGCCGAGGCGATGCTGGCTCTGCCGCTCACCCCCGGCATAACCCGGGCGGAGGCGAGCGCGGGCCTCGCCGATACCGTCAGCGACCCGCAGATCCGGAGCTTTCTTCTGCTGAACCTCCGGTTCGGGAACGGCGCACCCCCGGTCTGGCAGATCGGCCTTCGCGAGCTTGCGGCGGGGATGGATGCGCTCCAGGGCTGGGCAGATGGCGGCACGCCGTATGACGGCCCCACCCTCTGCCTGACGGGCGGCAAATCCGCCTATGTTCCACCCTCGGCGCATGACGGTATCCGCGTATTGTTTCCGCGCGTGGCCTTCACCACCCTGCCCAAGGCCGGCCATTGGCTGCATGCCGAGGACCCGGCCGGATTTCTCGGCGCTGTCCTGCCCTTCCTCGATGCGGAGGCTTGACCCATGGCCAAAACCATCCTCATCACCGGCGCCAGCCGTGGCATCGGCCGCGCGACCGCCGAACTCGCGGGTGAGCGCGGCTGGCGCGTCGGCATCAATTTCGTCGGCCAGCAGGCGGCGGCCGAGCAGGTCGTCGCCGCCGTCACCGCCTCCGGCGGCCGGGGCATCGCGCTGCGCGGCGACGTGGCGGATGAGGGTGATGTCATCGCCATGTTCGCGGCCGCCGAGGAGGCCCTGGGTCCGCTCGACGGTGTCGTCATCAACGCCGGCATCGCCGCCCAGGCCATGCCGCTGGCGGAGATGAGCGCGGGGCGGATGCGCCGGCTGTTCGAGGTCAATATCCTTGGCTCCTACCTCTGCGCGCGGGAAGCCGCCCGCCGCATGTCCCTCGGCCGGGGCGGGCGTGGCGGCTCCATGGTGCTCGTCTCATCGGTCTCGGCGCGGCTCGGCTCACCGCATGAGTTCGTGGATTACGCGGGCTCGAAGGCGGCGATGGATACGCTGGCGCTCGGCCTCTCGAAGGAGTTGGGGCGAGAGGGCGTGCGGGTGAATGCCGTGCGGCCGGGCCTGATCGACACCGACATCCACGGCACGAGCGGACAGCCGGACCGCGCCGCGCGGCTCGCCGCCACAACCCCGATCGGCCGGCCGGGCCAGCCGCGTGAGATCGCCGAAGCGATCATCTGGCTGCTGAGCGACGCGGCCTCCTATACCAGCGGCGCGATCCTCGACGTGTCCGGCGGCCGGTAAATCGGGGACTACGGGCGCGGCGAGCCGATGAGCGCCGCCGACGTGACCGCCAGACGGTCGCCGAGGCCCCGGGCGCGGATATCGGGTGAGAGCGGCCGGCCGAGATCCCGCCGCGCCAGCACCGCCGGCAGTGCCGCCGCGACACCCGTGCGGGGCATGCGCGGCAGGCTCGCCGCCTCGCGCAGCCAGGATCGGCCCTCTTCGGCCAGACCCGCGAAGATCTCCACCATCGCCGGGTCCGCCGGGTTCGCCGCCGCCGCTTCCGGCGTCAGCCCGCGCCCGGCGAGCAGATCGGCTGGCCACGGCGCCCGCCCCTGCCGCGCCAGCACCAGCCGGCTGCGCAGCAAACCGGCGACACCATAAGCCGCGCCGCGCAGGCGCAACCCTTGCAGAACTCCGGGTTCGGTCACGCCGAGCGCCTGGCCCGCCGCGACGGCAAGGCCGCCCGCGCCGGCCAGTAGCCAGGCACGCCAGGCATCGAGCGTGAGGACCTCGCCATCGGCCTCGACCTCCCGCGCCTCGATCAACGCCCGCAGCGCGGCACGGTCCAGCTGCCCCGCCGCGATCATCGCGTGCAGCGGCGTCGCCACCTCGTGCAGCTTGGCCTCGCCCTCCACCACCTCCCGCCACCATTGCAGGCGGATCAGGGCGAGCAGGGACTGGCTCGCCACGTCCAGCGCGCGGGCCAACTCATGATTGAAGGCGTAGAGGGTGAACAGCACCTCCCGATGCTCGGCCGGGGCGAAGAGCACGGTGAGGAAACGGTCGGGATCGTGCCGCCGGAGGGTTTCGCCGAGCGCGCTGATAACGGGTGGGGGAGCCATGCGCCGCCTGATGAACCGGGGCGCGGCCGGAAGCAAGAAGCGGTGATGAGCGGCGGCGGCGGCCCGGACGGGTTGACGCCCGATGCTCCCGGAATAATGTGACGCCGTTCCGGGCGGCCGCTGTTTTTCGTCACCCCGGCCTCGCCCTCACCCTCAAAAAAACCAAATGGAGCGCATCATGGCTTTCGAGCTTCCCCCGCTGCCTTTCGACACCTCGGCCCTGGCCGGGGCCGGCATGTGCCAGGAAACGCTGGAGCTGCACCACGGCAAGCACCATCAGGCCTATGTGACGGCGCTGAACGGCTTCGTCGAGAAGGACGCGGCGCTGCAGGGCAAGTCCCTGGAGGAGATCGTGAAGCTCTCCTACGGCCAGAGCGACAAGGCGCCGGTGTTCAACAATGCCGGCCAGCATTGGAACCACATCCTGTTCTGGAAGAACCTGTCGCCCAAGGGCGGCAGCATCCCGGGCAAGCTGGAGAGCCAAGCTCACCGCCGATTTCGGCGTCGGTCCAGGCCTTCAAGGACGCCTTCAAAGTGGCCGCGACCACGCAGTTCGGCTCGGGCTGGGCCTGGCTCATCCTCGCCGCCGACGGCAAGCTGAAGGTCACGAAGACACCGAACGGCTCGAACCCGCTCGCGACCGGCGAGGGCCACGCGCTGCTCGGCCTCGATGTCTGGGAGCACAGCTACTACCTGGATTTCCGCAACCGCCGCCCGGATTACACGCAGAACTTCCTCGACAAGCTCGCCAATTACGAGTTCGCCGAGGCTGAACTCGCCGCCGCCTGAGCCCGGGTCATCGGTAACTAAAAAGCCCTTCCGCGCAGGCGGAAGGGCTTTTTTACGTCGTCAACCGATCAGGAGGCTTTGGCGGGGGTCGCCGGCGGCTTCACATCATTGGCCGCGACCGGGTTGACGATCGCGGTGATCGTCTCCCGCAGCACCGTCACCCGCACATTCGGGGCGATCTCGACCTCGATCTCGTTCGAACCCTCGCGCGTCTTCTGCACCACGCCCAGGATGCCGCCGGCGGTGACGACACGGTCACCGCGCTTCACGGCGGCCAGGCTCGCCTTGAGCGCCTTTGCCTTCTGCTGCTGCGGCCGGATGAGGATGAAATAGAAAACGCCGAAGATCAGGATCAGCGGCGCGAACTGCATAAGGCCGGCCATTGAGGACCCGCCGCCGAGCGACTGGGCGAAGGCCGGAGAGATGAGATTCATGAACGGGCGTCCGGGTTGCGGTGAATGGGGCCGGACCATAGTTTCCGGCCCCTCTGCGTCAAGCCTTGTTTAATCGCGCCGCCCAAACCTTCCGATTCGCCGCCCTCAGCCTTCACACTCAAATCCGAACCGAGAACGGACCCACGGCTATGGATACGACCCTCGCTGACCTGCTGACCCGCATCGCCGACGCGCTGGAGCGCCTGGCCCCGCCGCCGCCCGAGGCGCCCGACCTCTCGGCCGCCGATGCCTTCGTCTGGCAGCCGGCGCCGGCGCGGCTCATTCCGGTGCCGCACATCTCCCGGGTCGCGATCGACCTGCTGCAGGGCGTGGACCAGCAGAAGCAGACGCTGCTGGACAACACGCCCGCTTCGCGCGCGGCCTGCCGGCCAACAACGCCATGCTGTGGGGCGCGCGCGGCATGGGCAAATCCTCCCTGGTCAAGGCGACGCATGCCGCCGTCCGGCCGAGAGCCGTGCCGAGCGGCGGAGCCCGCTCGCGCTGATCGAAATCCATCGCGAGGACATCCGCACCCTGCCCGACCTGCTGAACCTGCTGCGCGGCCAGGCCCGAGCGCTGCCTGATCCTGTGCGACGACCTGTCGTTCGAGCGGGAGGACGCCGACTACAAGGCGCTGAAATCGGTGCTCGACGGCGGGATCGAGGGACGGCCGGCGAACGTGCTGTTCTACGCCACCTCCAACCGCCGCCACCTGATGCCGCGCGACATGATCGAGAACGAGCGGTCAACCGCCATCAACCCGGGCGAGGCGATCGAGGAAAAGGTCTCGCTCTCCGACCGCTTCGGCCTGTGGATCGGCTTTCACAACTGCGACCAGCCGACCTTTTTCGCGATGGTCGAAGGCTATGCCGCGGTTTTCGGCCTGCCGGTCGAGCGTGAGGCGCTGCGCGCGGAGGCGGTGGAATGGTCGGTGACGCGCGGCGGCCGTTCCGGCCGCGTCGCCTGGCAGTTCATCCAGGACCTCGCGGGGCGGCTGGGCGTGAAAACGGCGATGGCCGAGGAGTAGAGCAATATCGGATCAGGTAGAATCACCTGATCCGAAGATTTGCGTTCTTGATATAGAACCCACCGCCCAACCACCGCGCGCGGATGGATCAGCCTACCAGCAGGTGTAGCCGCCATCGGCGACAATGACGCTGCCGGTCAACAGGCTGGAGGCATCGCAGGCAAGGAAGAGCACGGTCGAGGCGATCTCCTCCGGCTCCCCAAGGCGCTTCATGGGCGTCATATCCAGCCATGTGTTGAACATCTCGGGCTTCTCCTTGCCGAACAAGGTCAATGGCGTCGCGATATAGGTGGGCGCCACGGCATTCACCCTGACCCCGCGCGTGGCCCATTCAGCGGCAAGCGATTTCGTCAAATGATGAACGGCGGCCTTCGAGGCGTTGTAGGCGCATTGCTCCTGCGGCCGGTTCACGACAAAGCCGGACATCGAGCCCATATTGATGATCGACCCCCGCCCGGCCTCCAGCATCGCCGCGCCGAACTCACGGCAGCAGTAGAAGACGCCGTCGAGGTTCACATCCATATGCTTGCGCCACACGGCATCCGTCATGGTCTCGGCCGGCTTCTCGCTGATCGCCAGCCCCGCATTGTTGACAAGGATATCCACGACGCCATGCTCCGCGCGGCAGCGGCGCGAAAACTCGGCGATGTCCGCAGGGCTCGTGACGTCGAGACGCTCGCCAAACGCCTGGATACCGAGCGCGCGAAGCTTCTCGGCCGCAGCCTCGACACGCTGCTGATCAAGGTCAGCCAGCACGACGGTCGCGCCGGCCTCACCCAAAGCCTGGCCACAGGCGAAGCCAATGCCTTGGCCACCGCCGGTCACGACCGCAAGGCGGCCGTCGAGGCGGAATTTTTCCAGATACATGATCGCATTCCTTCCCTGGTCTGAGCGCGGCCTTAAGCCACCTTCAGAGTATTATACATATTCCATCCAGCCCGCGTCGCCGCGACGAGCGCATCCAGCGCCGCGACGCGATCGGGGGCCAGCACGATAGCGCTCGTGGCACCCGTGCCCGCAGCCCCTTGCAGCATCACGCTCTGCGCGTCGGCGGGCGTTGCTATTCCGCCCGCATGCATCATCTTGATAGACTGATCAATCTCGGCCACGCGCCTATCGATTTCCGCAATCCATGGCCGCGCCGCGCCGCCGCTATGCCCGATCAAGGACGGCGGCTCATAGAGCAGAATATCCGGCGCGTATTCCGCCAGGGACAGCGCCTCGGCATCGTCACGGGCGCAGACCATCGTCAATAAGCCGCTTTCCTTGGCTCTTTCGATCGCAACCGTGATCTCCCGCTTGCCGAGGGGCCGTTGCGCATGGTTGAGCATGACGCCATCGGCACCGATGTCGGCAAGCCCTTCCGCGATGACCCGCCCGACGCTGGAGCCTACCGGATCTGGGTCCATATGCTGTGCGAATGCCAGAACACCCGGGAAAAGCCGTTTGGCGGCTTCGATCTCCACCGCAGGAAGTGTCACGATCATCGCGACCTGCTCGCGAACGCCGGCGGTTTCCGCGGCGCGGAGAAGATTGCGAAGGTCCCCCTGCCGCAGGAAATTCTTCGGGCCGACCTCAAAGAAGGGTGCAAATAATCTTGCCGTCATCATCAACCTCTGCGCCGAACTAATCCAGGTCGGTTTCAGCGGTCCCGCGCATGGCGGCACCACTTTTACATTCTGGCATCACAATCATGCTTATGGCTCTCGGACGCAGTCGATCTGCGTCTTTGGCGGGAACGCCAACAGGACAGGGTGAGTTGGCGCCGCATCTGTCACGACGACATCCACCTTGTCGATCCCGGCGACATGGGCAAGCCGAACACGGCCAAGCTTGGTTTTGTCGAAGGCGAGTATAATCCGGTCGGCGACCTCGAGAGCGCCGGATTTTCCCGCGGCCTCCGCCGGATCATAGTCCGTCAGACCGCGTTCCGGATGCACGCCGCTGATACCCATGACACAGGTATCGACGTAATAATTCCCCAAGCCGTGGTCTAGAGACGTTCCGATCGTGATCATCTCCGTCGTCTTCAGGCGGCCGCCCAGGACAATGACATCGATACCCGGTTGCGTCGCCAATTCGACGACTGCGAACATGTTGCGTGTCAGCACTGTCAGCCGCAAGCCGCTTTCGCGAAGCGCGCGCGCCACGGCCAAGGCGGTGCTGCCGCCATCAAGATAAACCGCCTCGCCGTCGCGCAGCCATTTCACGACGGCCTTCCCGATATGCGTCTTGCCTTCCGATTCCTTGAGTGCTCGAGCTACCAAGGACGGCTCTTCGGATTTCGGCTCCAGCGCGATTGCGCCACCACCGACAACCCGCCTCAAGATTCCCCGGCTTTCCAACACCTCCAAATCACGGCGGATTGTCATTTCGGAGACCTTGAACCGATCGGAGAGCTTGACCAGCTCCAGCTCTCCTTCGGCCCCAAGCAGGGTCTCGATCTCACGGCGGCGATCTTCAACACCCATCGCGAATATCCTTATCCTTTGGTCTTAGCGTCTAATGTGGATATCGCCGCCACGACTTTCGATATCCCCCGCTCAGTCCCCGGTTCCTGACCGGACGGAACCGGACACGGTGCCGAAGCCTTCGCTCGCTTTGCGCGCATCGCTGCCGAGTTCGCCAAGCGGCCCGCGAGATATACGGCGGATCACAAGATAGGCGACACCGACGCCGAGCGCGGCCAGGACGTAAAGCCAGCCGGTCGCGAGTGACGAATCCCGCAGCACGAAGAATTGCAGGATGATATAGGCCACGGCACCCGCGAGCACCCAATTCTCAAACCGGCCGAGAGACCAGGCATCGGTCTTCGGCAGCTTGTTCCTCCCGAACAGCGCCGAGATGCAGGGGCCGCCATACATGATCGGCGGCATAACGGAGGTGACCGTCACGATCAAGTTGAGCGAGTCGGAACTCCGGCCGAAGATGCTGAGAAGAACGAGATCGACGATGCCCACGCCAATGACCGCGGCGAAGGGTGTGCCGAAGCGCGGGCTCACCTTGCGCATCAGCTGCCAGCCGGGCAGCCGCTCATCCCGCGACATCGCATACACGATCCGCGTGGTGTCCATGTAGATGATGAGACCGCAAGCGAATACCGAGAAGCAGATGAGGGCGAGAAAAGCCCGCGCCACGAAGCCGCCGAAAGCACTGTTCAGAATGTCGGCAATCGGGGTGGCGGACTTGGCGGCGGCCGCGAGATCAGGCGCGCTCACGACAAGAGCACCGATGAAGATAAACCCGATCACGCCCGACAGCACGACCGAAACCCACATGGCCTGCGGCACGGTGCGCTCCGCACCCACCGTCTCCTCCGACATGTCGGCAGAGCCCTCGAACCCGCAGATGCTGTAGATACCCATCAGCAGGGCAAGCTGCCACCAGCCGGAATGGAAAAGACCGCCGAGCGCCACGAAGGAACCCTTATGGCCGGGCTCCGCCTGGAACAGGTTGCCCAAGTGGAGATGATTGGTCAGGGTGACCGCGACGACCAGGGCGATACTCAGACCGACCGTGCCAAGCACCTCCGTGAGCACGGCAAGGTTGTTGATTCTCTCGGGAACCCGCGTCGAGAACAAAAGAATGACGCCTTGAAGAAGGGTCGTGAGCGCTGTCACGACGAGCGTGTTCTCGGCGGTCCCGACATAGTTGAAGATCGGCGGAATAACGGTGGAAGCCAGGGTATAGTTCACCGCGAGGAGCGAGATGGCGACGAAGGTGAGGAAGGCCCAGCCCTGAAGCCACCCCAGGGTCGGCCCGGACATGCGGGACACCCACTGATAGGAAGAGCCTGCTAGCGGAATGCGGCTTGCGAGCATGCCGAACACCAGCGCGACCAGGGTCTGCCCGGCTGAAACCACAAGCCACGCCCAGGTAACATAGCCGCCCGCATAGGTCAGCCCGAGACCCAGGCTGCTGAAGACGCCCGTCGTTACCGAAATGAACGAAAATGCGACGGCAAAACTCGCGAACTTGTTGAAGGTGCGGGGCAGTTCGGCTTTATACCCGAGCTGTTGAACCTCAAGATCGTCGCTAGCGCTGACTTCATTCGATCTCATTCTCCAGTTTCCTTTTTTCCAGCGAATTACATTATGTTTGCCGGCAGCGTAGCGTTTCCGGGGCCGTTTATGCGTCGATCAACTTTGTTATGTATTCGGCGACATCCGGAAGTGTCCGGTGAGCGTCGCCTGACGTCGAGCATTCAAGATTGACAAATCCACTATATCCGATCTCGTTCAGAGCATCGAAGGAGCGCTTCCAATCGATACTTCCTTTACCCGGAAGAAGCCGATTATTGTCGCCAAGATGCACGTGACGGATCAAATCACCTGCCGCGTGAATGCTGCCCACGAGGTCACGCTCCTCAATGGACGCATGAAAGAAATCAAATAGAAGGCCAGCGTTCGGTGCATCGATTTCGCGCAAAACCTCGCTACAATCCGCCACGCTATTGAGGACGGAGCTTTCGTAGCGGTTCAATGGCTCAAGCAGAACACCGCCTTCCGTTGTCTGAACAACAGAAAGAAGCTCTTTATACAACGCGATAAACGCCGCGTGCTGCCCGGCATCCAGCTTCTTGTAAGGATCGAACAGGGGCATCGGGTCTTGAAGCCTGTATTCAAACTCCACACTCGTATTCGTGCCGATGCGTGCGCAGATCGCAGCGGCCTCGACATAGGTCGCCTTCGCCCGCGCGCGGATATCCGGGTCATTGTCCATGAGGCGGCCGTAAAGCTCGCCGACAAGCACGAACTCACAAGGAACGACGCCGGTTGTGCTCTGGAGGCTCAAAAGCTCCTCCTGAACCTCATCATTCCAATCCTTGTAGTCAATGAATATCGCAATACCGGCGTAGCCCCATTGCTTCAGCAGTTCCGCCTTCCGCGTCAGCGTCTTGGCGGGAACCATCGGGCTCGAACACGCCAGTTTCATTTTACCGCCGCCCACAAGTATCTACCTTCCGCAGGGTGTTTACGTTGATCATGATGCAAGCGGCATTGGGGGCGGTGAACCGTAAAGTCTCTCGACCGCCTCTAGAAAGCGGCCGTACCGTTCTTCCCTGATGTCGCTGCGTGTCGGCACATATTCGCGCATGGGAAGGCGCAGGCTTTCATCCAGATTCCCATAGTCGTTGATAACGCCACGCTCGGCGAGCGCGATGATGGCGGCGCCGCGGCAGGTGGCTTCCTTGTCCGGCGGCACCAATATCCGGCAGTTTGCCGTGTCAGCTTTCAGCTGGGTCCAATACCGTGACTCAGCACCCCCGCCGGTAGAGACAAGAGAGTTCATGTTCGGTATGATGGTTTGGCAGTATTCAACATTGCGTCGCAGAAGATGCGCGATGCCCTCAACCACAGCATACAGCATATCGACCTGATCATGCGCGAGTGTCAGATCGACAAATGCGCCGCGCGCAGCCTTGTTGTTGTCCGGGGGATTAACGCCGATCAGGTAAGGCAGGAATATGGGTGCGGATTTGAAATCGTATTTTTCCAGCCGGTCATCCAAGCTTTGCGCGGCAAACTGGCTCGCGCTCACTTTCATATACCAGTCGAGACAAACGCCCCCGCTGTCGCATATATCGAACAGAACGTAGTCCCAGCCGCGCACACCGCGATGGTAGGATGCGATCGGCGCGTGATTGCCTGAATACTCGTCCAGGACAACGGACAAGGACAAAACTGTCCCCGCCGACTCGCTCGCGAGCCCCGGCCGGTACGATCCGGTGCCAATCATGCTGGAGAAATGGTCCAGCGCCCCGACATTGACCGAGTACTTCGCAGCCTTCGGCAGGCGGCCCTTGATACTTGGGCGCACGGGCCCGATATCGGTGCCGGGATTGACGAGGGCGGGCATCTGCCTGCGATGAACACCGCAGAACGTCATCATGGCATCCCAGTAGTCCGCGGTATTGATGTCGAAGAAGTAGGAGAACGCGCGCGTGGACAGCTCACCGAGAATTTCGCCGGTAAATCTCAGCTGAATGAAATCCTTGAGCATCAATACATAGGCGGCGGCATCCAGTGTCGCGGGCTCATGGTGTTTCAGCCATCTGAGCTTCGTCGCCGGCCATGTTGACGTGACAATCGGCTGGCCGGTGATACGGACACTCTCGGCGGGATCGAATTTGTCCGCTATCTCGATACACTCAGCGCCGGACCGCGTATCCAACCAGGAAATTCCCGGCCGCAGAACCTGGTGATCCCGGTCTATCAGAACGATCGATTCGGCTTGCCCGGTCAATGCGATGACAACGTCCTCACTATCGGAATTCCGCCCCAATTCGATGTAACAGGCATTCATCAAGAGGATGGTTTGATCGAACCACTGGTCCGGATCGAATTCCACCCTATCTTCTTTTCGCGCATAATCGAGGCGGGCGCTTTTGAAGGCGATCGGCCGAGCATCCTCGCCATAAAGGGCGACCTTTAAATTCGTAGTCCCCAGGTCGATCGCGTAAACAAGCATATTCCTATTGCCTATCGCTACCCGCCATGCTGAGTGGCCCGGCTCCGACATTTGAGATCGTCAGCGCGACCGGCGGCCCTCAAACGTCAAACTACATCTGAAACGCTTAACAATCATTCTCCAATGATTTGCACGCTGACCTTTCGTTCGCGCACCCGCACCGCGTCGAGATCGCCGAAATAGATCCGCCCGAATTCCCCAAGGATGAGTTCGCCATCCTCAACCGGCACGATCTGCGACCGGCCAAGCAGGCTCGACATGATGTGGCCATCCGTATTCAGGCTCCACTCGGCCCGCTCATCCCGCAGTCTCATTGCGTTCTCAACATGAATAGGCCCGGGGTGGAGGTATTGCCCCTCATGCGTCATGGGAGGGACGATTTTCTGCAATACGTTCAGCGTATCCTGCAGCAGAAGCTCCATGCCGCGATACGTCTTGTCTTCTGAATCTTCCTGTATCAGCACGCAACAACTCGTATGTTGCGAATATACGACGACGACCCCGTTCGTGTACCCGGACTGGTGAAGATATGACCGCACGGACTCGGTAATGTCGAAGAACTGGTGCCGAGCCTCCGTCGTCAGCATAAAAGTAAAGCGCTTAATCATTGTGCAGCTCGTTCCGAAGTTTTTGTTGGTCGTCATTTGACGCGAATGATTTTTAACTAGGGGCAACCGGACTTTAAAACCAACAGATACCGATTATTCGTCAGTCTGCTTTGGAACTCCCTTTCGAGTGACCCTCTGTTATTGTGAGAAGCCGTGGCTCGGGCCGCCGTCACGAAGACATAATGATAAATACTCGCATTCGTCAAGCCGAATCTGATAAATTTTTAAGGTTGCGTAATTTTTGCCCCTATCGGCGTCAGCCCTTTCGGCAACAGGATTTTCCTGGAATATGCGAGCCTGCAAGGGGCTGCGGCTGTCCGTGGCGGTGCCGCCACTTCGTTGGAAATTCACATCCAGACCCGCTAAGCCCTGCTTGTCCATGAGAGCGGACTCAGCGTGTCCGTCGCGAACGGCCTTCTGAAATAGACAGATCGACTGCCCGCAGCCTGATCGGCGCTATGGCATCGGCAGGACGATGCTGTCTAAAGCAATATCGGATCAGGTTGTATCACCTGATCCGAAGATTTGCGTTGTTAATCAGAAACATAGATCGGAGCGGAGGCGGCACAGGCTGCACAACCTGCCGCCGGATGATGGGCGGGTGTCTACCCGCGCTCGTCCACCGTCACACCCAGCTGTTTGAGCTTCCGATGCAGCGCGCTGCGCTCCATCCCCACGAAGGCGGCCGTGCGGCTGATATTGCCGCCCAGCCGCATCAGCTGCGCCTGAAGATATTGGATCTCGAACAGGTCGCGCGCCTCACGCAATGTCAGCCCCATCATGTCCGCGCCTGAGTCGAGGGACAGAAGCCGTGGCGCGTGCGCCCCGATCTCAGGCGGCAACACGTCGGCGCGGATCGAATCGGCCGGGCTGCCCGGCGCCATGATCAGCAGCCAGTCCATAAGGTTTCGCAGCTGGCGGACATTGCCCGGCCAATCATAGGCCTGGAGTGCCGCGATCGCGTCCGGCGCCAGCTCGCGCGGTGCCATGCCGGCATTCTCGGCTGCCCGGCGCAGGAAATATTCGGCCAGCATCGGCACGTCGTCCCGCCGCTGGCGCAGCGCCGATACCAGCAGCGGCACCACCGACAGCCGGTAGAACAAATCCTCACGAAAGCGCCCGGCCGAGATCTCGGCCTGCAAATCCCGGTTCGTCGTCGAGATCACGCGGACATCGACGCTGACCCGAGACGATCCACCCACCCGCTGGAACGAGTGGTCCTGCAGCGCGCGGACAATCTTGCCCTGCGTCTCGAGCGGCATATCGGCCACCTCGTCCAGCAGCAGCGTGCCACCATGCGCCCGCTCCAGAACGCCCGCGCGGCGCGGCTCCCGGTTCGGGCCGTTGCTCGCCTCGACGCCGAACAGCTCCTCCTCGAACCGCGCGGGGTTGAGCGTCGCGCAGTTCAAGGCCACGAAGGGTTGGTCGGACCGCCGCGACAGCGCATGAACCATGCGCGCCGCAACCTCCTTGCCGACGCCCGCCGGCCCGCTGATCAGCACGCGCGAGCCTGTGGGCGCCACACGCTCGATCGCGCCGCGCAAGGCCTGCATCGCGCTGCTCTCGCCCAGCAGGCTGTTCTCCGCCCCGATGCGGAGCCGAAGCTCGGCATTTTCGGCGGCGAGCCGCGCCGCTTCCAGCGCGCGCCGCACCATCAGCAGCAGCCGGTCGGCCTTGAACGGCTTCTCGATGAAGTCGTAGGCGCCTTTCTGGATCGCGTTGACCGCCGTCTCGATGGTGCCGTGGCCGGAGATCATCATCACCGGCACGCGCGGCTCCTCGCGGCAGAACACATCGAGGATGCCGAGCCCATCGAGGCGCGAATTACGCAGCCAGATGTCCAGGATCACGAGGCCCGGCCGGCGGGACTGGAAGGAGGCGATCGCCTCGTCGGCATTGGCGGCCTGCCGGGTCTGGTAGCCTTCATCGCGCAGCACGCCGTCGATGAGCATGCGAATGTCAGGCTCGTCATCGACGATCAGAATATCAGCCGCCATCACTCCCTCGCCACGATCAGCTCAGCGGCCTTGGCACCGGCCCGCGCGGGCAGAACCAAAGTCGCGACCGCGCCCGGCCCGGGCTCCCGATCTTCCAGCACGAGCTTGCCGTCATGATCCTCCATCACCTTCTTGACGATCGCGAGGCCGAGGCCCGTGCCTTTGGCCTTTGTGGTGACATAGGGTTCAGTCAGCTGGTCTCGCTCCGCCTGGGGAAGCCCGGTTCCATCGTCGGCGACGCTGATATGGATCGAATCGCCGACGCGGGCCACAGTCAGCGTAATATTGCCCGCCCCCGGCCGGCTTGCTATGGCATCCGCCGCGTTCTGAAGCAGATTTGTCAGCGCCTGACCGATCAGCCGCCCATCGCAGGGGGCTTCGGCGCCTCCCGCCGGAATGTCCGCCGTGAAATGAATATCGGGCCGGGCATGCTGTTGCAGCATCAGCGCGTCCCGGGCGACCTGCCCGATATCCTCGACCTTGATCACCGGCTGCGGCATCCGCGCGAAGGCGGAGAATTCGTCCACCATCCGGCCGATATCACTGACCTGGCGCACGATCGTATCCGCGCATTGCACGAAGGTCTCGGGGTCCGATCTGATCTCCGCGAGGAAGCGGCGCTTCAGCCGCTCGGCCGAAAGCTGGATCGGCGTCAGCGGATTTTTGATCTCATGCGCGATCCGCCGCGCCACGTCCGACCACGCCGCCTTGCGCTGGGCGGCGGCCAGTTCCGTGATGTCGTCGAAGGTGATCACGAAGCCGTCAACCCGATCCTCGGTCATCTCGGCACCCAGCCGCACGTTCAGAAGGCGGCGATTGGCCGGCAGGCCGATCGCGATCTCGGCCCGTCGCGGGCGCGCCGGCATATCGCGCACGGCGGCGATCAGCGGCGCGAATTCCGGCACCACCGCCTCCAGCGGCCGCCCCAGCGCCGCCATCAGATCGACACCAACGAGCATCGACGCGGCCCGGTTCGGCAGCTCGATCCGGCAGCCACCATCAAGGCCGATGACGCCGGCCGACACGCCGCCGAGCACCGCCTCGGTGAAACGCCGCCGCTCGTCGATCTGGCTATAGGCCTGCATCAGTTCCGACCGCTGCGCGTCAAGCTGGCCGGTCATCCGGTTGAAGGCCCGGGTGAGCCCCGCGACCTCATCATCCCGCCGGCTTTCGGGCAGGCGCACGGCGAGATCACCCGACCGGATACGCTCGGCCGCGCGGATGAGGCGGCCGACCGGGCGCGCGATCTGATTGGCGAAGACGAGGCCGAACAGGATGGAGGCGGACAGCACCAGCAGCGCCACCATGGCGAAAATGACGACGAAGGTGATTTGCAGGCTGTGCCGGTGGGATTCGAGGCTCTGATAGGCCTCCACCGCCGCCTCGGTATGCGCCATGTGCTCAAGGATCGCGGGATCGACCGGCTTCTGGATCAGCAGCATGAGCGGCGGGGTGGTGTCGAGCTGCACGACGCCGCTGACCGTGGTGCCGTCCTTCGACCCCATCACGACCACGTCGCCGCCGCGCGCGACATCGACCGCCCAGGGCGGCGGCAGTGACGTCGCCACCCCGCCGAAGAAGCCGGCGGAGGCGATCACCTGGCTCGTCGTCGGCTCGAAGACGACAGCCTCGGTAAGGCCGCGCAGCGAGATCTGCGTCTCCAAAAACTGGCCGAAATTCGAGAGATCGTTGGTGATGAAAGGCCCCGCCCGCTCCATATCGTCCGCCATGGCAAAAGCGTCCGTGCGGATCTCGTTCTTGTGTTCGGTCAGATAGCCTTGGGCTACCTGCATGCTTTCGTCGAGCGCGGTGCGCACGCGCTCATTGAACCAGGCCTGGATGCCGAGCTGGAAGAAGACCGTCGCGAAGATGGCGACGACGATCGTGGGCGTCACGGCCACGACGCTGAACAGCAGCACGAGTTGCGCCTGCAAGCGCGAACCGGCGGAGCCGCGCCGGCGCTCGATCATGACGCGGAGGACACGAACCGAGACGGCCGCGACCAGCAGCATGAGCACACAGAAATTGGCCGGCAGCAGGGAGATGATCGCGCGATGGCTGAGCCCGAGCGAGGTGCCGCCCGAGAGGACGACGAAGCTCACCACCGCCAGCACCAGCGCGAGCGTCGCCAGCATCAGCGTCACTGTCTTGCCGAGAGCGATCCGGAGCAGCCAGCGCAGGCGGGGCCAGCTTTTGGCCGCCGGCTCCTCATCGCCGACGAGAGGCATCGAGCCAGGCGGCACGCGGGCGGGCGTATTGCTGATCAGCATCGGCGGACCTTCACCCGGCTAAAATAGCGTGAGATGACCGAAGGCAGTGTCGCCGAAGGTCTGCATCACGCGGTCAAAGCGAATTGTCTCGTCAAGCCGCGCCGCGCACGACCGGAACCTCAAGATCACGTATCTTCTTTCGCAGCGTGTTGCGGTTGAGCCCAAGCATGGCCGCCGCCTTGATCTGGTTGCCGCGCGTCGCCAGCAGCGTGAGCTGAATAAGCGGCCGCTCCACCTCGGCGATGACACGGTCATAGATGTCGTTGCCGACCAGCCCTTCCTCATGCGCGGTCAGGAACTGGCGGATATGGCGCTCCATGGCGCGGGCCAGCGGCTCGGACACATCGGTCCCGTCATCCTCCATCTGGGGCACGGCCTCCGACAGGTCGCGCTCCAACGCTTCGGCGGTGATGACCTCCTGCGCATGCAGGGCGGCCAGCCGGCGCATCAGGTTTTCCAGCTCGCGCACATTGCCCGGCCAGCGGTAGGCCCGCAGCCGGTCGAGCGCCGCCGGGTCCAGTGACTTGAACGGCAGCCCGTCGGCCCGCGCCTTGTCGAGGAAGTGCCGGGCCAGCAGGGGGATATCCTCGACCCGCTCGCGCAGCGGCGGCAGTCGGATCGGCACCACGTTCAGGCGATAGAACAGATCCTCGCGGAACAGCCCTTGGCGGATGGCGGAGCGCAGGTCGCGATGGGTCGCGGCGATGATGCGCACATTGGCCCGCACCGGCTGCCGGCCGCCGACGGCGGTGAACTCACCCTCCTGCAACACGCGCAGAAGGCGTGTCTGCGCCTCCTGCGGCATGTCGCCAATCTCGTCCAGAAACAGGGTGCCACCGCTCGCCTGCTCGAAACGGCCCTGGTTGCGGCTGGTCGCACCCGTGAAGGCGCCGCGCTCATGGCCGAACAGCTCGCTCTCGATCAGTTCACGCGGGATCGCCGCCATGTTGATGGCGACGAAGGGGCCGCTGCGGCGGCGCCCGTAATCGTGCAGCGCGCGGGCTACCAGCTCCTTGCCCGTGCCGGATTCGCCGTTGATCATGACGGTGAGATCCGTCGTCGTCAGCCGCGCGACCGTCCGGTAGATCTCCTGCATTGCCGGGCTGCGGCCGATCAGCGGCAGCCGCTCATCCGCGTCGCGCGGCTCGGGCGGGGATTGGTCCCCGGCAGGCGCGGGGGTGGCGAGCGCACGGTCCACCACCGCCAGCAGCTCCCGCAGGTCGAAGGGCTTGGGCAGGTATTCAAAGGCGCCGCGCTGGGTCGCCTTCACCGCCGTGATCAGCGTCGATTGCGCGCTCATCACGACGACGCGAAGGTCAGGCCGCAGCCGGCGGATGCGGGGAATGAGATCGAGCCCGTTCTCATCGGGCATCACGACATCGGTGATGACGAGATCGCCTTCGCCATCTTCCACCCAGCGCCAAAGGGTCGCGGCATTCCCGGTCGTGCGGACCTGGTAGCCGGAGCGGCCAAGCGCCTGGGTCAAAACGGTCCGGATTGACCGATCATCATCGGCGATCAGAACGGTCGGCATCATTGGGAATCCTCCTCGGCCACCATGGGTAGGTGAAGCCGGAATTCAGTGCGCCCGGGGCGGCTATCCACCTCGATCGAGCCGCCGTGATCGGCGACGATCTTGGCGACGAGGGCGAGGCCGAGGCCCTGCCCCGAGGGGCGCGAGCTGACGAAGGGCTCAAACAGATACGGCTGGATGTCATCCGAGATGCCGGGGCCGTTGTCGCGCACGATGACGAGCAGCGGCAGGTCGACGCGGCTGTCGGAATCGGAAGATGGCGTCGCCAGCCGCAAGCCGTGCTGGTAGCGCGTCATCAGCGTGATCTCGGCCTCGTGCGTTCCGGCGCTGGCCAGCGAATCGGCGGCGTTCTTCACCAGGTTGAGCAGCACCTGCACGAGCTGGTCCCGGTTGCCCCAAACGGGAGGCAGGGAGGGGTCGTAGCTCTCGCTGAAGCGCAGGCCCTCGGCAAAGCCGCTGCGTGCCAGCCGGCGCACATGCTCCAGCACGCGGTGGATATTCACCGCCTCCATCGTCACCGGCTTCTCGCCGAAGACCTCCATGCGGTCGACGAGCGCGCGGATGCGGTCGGCCTCGTCGCGGATCAGCACGGTCAGCTCGCGGTCAGCTTCGGTGACGCTGCTTTCCAGAAGCTGGGCGGCGCCGCGAATGCCCGAAAGTGGGTTCTTGATCTCGTGCGCCAGGATCGCCGCCATGCCGGTGATGCTGCGGGCGGCGTTGCGAGCGGCGATCTGCCGGTCGAGCGCGCGGACCGTCGTGCTGTCTTGTAGCACCAGCAGCACGCTGCCGGGCTCCTCCGCGACTGTTGTCCCCTGCACACTGATGCCGCTTTTGCGGATGCGCGGACCGTCGAAGGAGAGGTCGTGATCCGCGATCGAGGTGGCGCCGGCGCGGAGCTGGCCGACCATCAGAAACAGCGGGCTGTCCCCGGGCAGGACATCGGAGAGCGAGAGCTGCGCCAGCTGCGAGACGGACAGGCCGAGGAACTGCTCCGCCGCCGGATTGGCATAGGCGAAGCGATTTTCCTCCGACAGCACGACGACGGCGACGGGCATGGCGGACAGGATGGTGGCGTGGTCGGGCAGTTGCACGGCGGGTATCGGCGCCCGGCGAACGACGGAGAGAACGGAGCGGCGGACCGCCTTGGTGACGCCGCTCATGCGGCCTCGGCGAGCAGAACCGCCTTGTCCGGCGCCGGTGCCTCGACCCCCCGCGCGATCAGCGGGTCATAGAAGGCGTCGATCATGGCGAGCACCACCGGCCGCTCTGGCGCGCGGGTGACCTGGGCGCGGAACTCGGCCGAGCCCGGCAGCCCGCGCGAATACCAGGCGAGGTGCTTCCGCGCGAGGCGCAGGCCGGGCTGCTCCCCGAAATGGCTGAGCATGGCGTCATAATGCCGGAGCATGATCGCCTTCCGCTCGGCGAGGCCGGGTTCCGGCCGCTTCACGCCGATGGCAAGATATTCGGCGACATGGGCCAGGAACCAGGGGCGGCCATAGCAGCCGCGCCCGATCATCACGCCATCCGCGCCGGATTGGGCCAGCGCCTCGGCCGCGTCTTCCTCGACGATGATGTCGCCATTGGCGATCACGGGGATGCGGACGGCTTCCTTTACCTGGCGGATGAACGCCCAGTCGGCCTGGCCGGTATAGAATTGCTGCCGCGTGCGGCCGTGGACGGTCAGCATGCGGATGCCTGCGGATTCGGCAATCCGCGCGAGGCGGGGGGCGTTGAGGGTCTGATGGTCCCAGCCCATGCGCATCTTCAGCGTCACTGGCACCGGCACCGCGCGCGCCACCGCCTCCAGAATGGCGGCCGCACCGACCTCGTCCCGCATCAAGGCGGAGCCCGCCATCTGGCCGACCGCCACTTTCTTCACCGGGCAGCCGAAGTTGATGTCAATGATATCGGCGCCGAGCCCCACCGCGATGCGCGCCGCCTCGGCCATGGCCGCAGGGTCGCAGCCGGCGAGCTGGACGGAATTCGGGGCGCCGCCGCCCGGGCCGCCGCCGGGCGCCACCCGCGCCATGCGCAGCGTCGCCTGATTCTCCCGCACCATCGCCCAGGAGGCGATCATCTCCGAGACGACGAGGCCGGCGCCGAGGTCGCGCGCCAGGGCGCGGAACGGGAAATCCGTCACCCCTGACATGGGGGCGAGGATGACCGGGATTTCGATCGTGGGGTTTCCCTGCCCGCCGAGGGCGATCGGCTTCAGCCCGGCCCCCGCGGCTTGGTCTCGAACTCATACGATTGCCCATGTATTAGGCAGATACAGCAGCATCGGGTTGACGCGCAATCGGGCACGGACGAAGTCTCTGCTTCCCAAACCCAATGGTGCCCGATGATTCAGCCTGCGACCCTGCCTCCCCTGCTGCCGCGCGTGGGAACCGGCTTCGACGTTCATGCCTTGGAAGCGGGCCGGCCGCTCATCCTCTGCGGCATCACTGTCCCGCATGAGAGGGGGCTGGCAGGCCACTCCGATGCCGATGTCGGCATCCATGCGCTCTGCGATGCCATCTACGGCGCGTTGGCGGAGGGCGATATCGGCCGCCATTTCCCGCCGAGCGAAGCGGAGTGGAAGGATGCCGACAGCGCCCGCTTCCTGCGCCACGCCGCCGGGCGGATCGCGGCGCGCGGCGGGATGCTGACGAATGCGGATGTGACGCTCATCTGCGAGCAGCCGAAGATCACGCCCCATGCGCCGGCGATGCGGGCGCGGCTCGCGGAGCTGCTCGGCGTGCCGCTGTCGCGCATTTCGGTGAAGGCCACGACCACCGAGAAGCTCGGCTTCACCGGCCGGCGAGAGGGGATCGCCGCCCAGGCGGCCGTCGCCCTTCTGGTGCCGGAGCCAGAGCAAGGCTGATCATGATGGGTGCCGAGACGATCCGCGATATTGACGGGCTGATCCGCGCCGGATGGGCCGAGGAGACGGACCGCGCCGGGCTGGAAGCGGTGGGGGAGCGTTACGCCATCCTCATCCCGCCCGCGCTCGGCGCGCTCATCGGCACGCCGGACGACCCGATCGGGCGGCAATTCATCCCGCGCGCAGAGGAGCGGCTGCTGGCGCCGAATGAGCGTGCGGACCCCATCGGGGATGACGCGCTTTCGCCGCTGCCCGGGATCGTCCATCGCTATGCGGATCGCGTGCTGCTCAAGCCGCTGCTGATCTGCCCCGTCTATTGCCGCTTCTGCTTCCGCCGTGAGCATGTCGGCCCCGATGGTGGCCTGCTGACCGAGGCGCAGCTTGACGCGGCCATCGCCTGGATCGCCGCGCGCCCGGGTTTGCGCGAGGTGATCCTGACCGGCGGCGACCCGCTGATGCTCTCGCCGCGCCGGCTCGGCGCGATCATGGCCGCGCTCTCGGCGATCCCGCATGTCGAGACGATCCGGCTGCATTCCCGGCTGCCGGTTGCCCAGCCCGAGCGGCTGACGGAGGCGATGGCCGATGCGATGGAGAGCGACCGGGCGGTCTGGCTCGTCCTCCATGCCAATCATGCGCGGGAGTTGACGGAGGCGGCCCGCGCGGCGCTCCGCCGCGTGCAGCGGCGCGGTATTCCGGTGCTCGGCCAGTCGGTGCTGCTGCGCGGTGTGAATGACAGTGAGGCGGCGCTGGAGGGGTTGCTCCGCGCGATGGTGGCGGCGCGGGTGAAGCCTTATTACCTGCACCAGCTCGACCCGGCCCCCGGCACGGCGCGGTTTCATGTGCCGATCGCCGAGGGCCAGGCGCTGTTGCGGCGGTTGCGCGGGCGAGTGACGGGCCTCGCCTGGCCGACCTACGTGCTCGACATTCCGGGCGGCGCCGGCAAGGTGCCGATCGGCCCTGACTATTTGGAAGGCGAGGACCACGTGCGCGACCCGGCGGGGGTCTCGCATGCCTTGAGCGGGACCAACCGCGCTTGCCGCGACCCTGCCGAAGGGTTACAAGCCGCGCCTCCCTATTCCGACGATATCGAGACATCCCATGAAGCAGCAGGCGAACCTTATTCGCGCCGGCCAGGTGATCGAGCATGACGGCCGCCGCTGGACCGTCCTGAAGCAGCAGATCATCACCCCAGGCAAGGGCGGCGCTTTCATCCAGGTCGAAATGCGCGACCTCAAGACCGGCAACAAGACCAATGAGCGCTGGCGCACCGCCGACACGGTCGAGCGGCTGCTGACCGACAACAAGGACTACATCTACTCCTACACCGACGGCGACAACCTCGTGCTGATGGACAAGGAGACCTACGAGCAGGCCATGGTCCCCGCCGAGCTGCTCGGCGATGGCGTGGCCTTCCTGCAGGACAATATGCCGGTGACGGTCGATCTCGTCGAAGGCGACCCGGTCGGCATCCATCTGCCGGTCTCCGTCGTGCTCGAAATCGTCGAGGCCGATCCGGTCACCAAGGGCCAGACAGCGACCAGCTCCTACAAGCCCGCCAAGCTCTCCAACGGCGTCAAGACGATGGTGCCGCCCTTCATCGAGACGGGGGAGCGCATCGTCGTCCGCACCGAGGACGGGTCTTACATGGAGCGGGCGAAGGGCTGACAGGGGCGCTCGCCACATGGCCCCGCGCCTTTCCGCCCATCTGACCATCATGGCGAACGCCGCCCAGCGGGCTGCGAAGCAGCTGTTGCGCGACTTCAGCGAGGTCGAGCAGCTTCAGGTCAGCATCAAGGGCCCGTCGGATTTCGTCTCCCAGGCCGATCTCAGGGCCGAGGCGATGATCAAGCAGGATCTCAACAAAGCCCGCCCCGGCTACGCCTTCCTGATGGAGGAGTCCGGCGCCTCGGGCTCCGACAACTGGACCTGGCGCTGGGTCGTGGACCCGCTCGACGGCACGACGAACTTCCTGCACGGCATGCCGCATTGGGCGATCAGCATCGGGCTGGAGCGTCGGCTGCCCGATGGCGCCATCGAACTCGCGGCCGGCGTCATCTACGCCCCGGCGACGGATGAGATGTTCTGGGCGGAGAAGGGCGCCGGCGCCTTCATGAATGACCGGCGGCTGCGCGTCTCCGCGCGGCGGGAGCTGTCAGCAGGCGGTTTTCGCGACCGGCATTCCCTTCGCGGTGGCGCCGCCCCGGCAGCGCTTCGCCTTCGCCCGCACGCTCGGCACGCTGATGCCGCAGGTCGCCGGCATCCGCCGCTTCGGCGCGGCCGCGCTCGACCTCGCCTGGGTCGCCGCCGGCCGCTTCGACGGCTATTGGGAGATCGGCGTCAAGCCGTGGGACATCGCCGCCGGCATCCTGCTGGTGCGCGAGGCCGGCGGCTATGTGACCGATCCCGACGGGCGGCGACCGGGTCGGCGCCGACATCGTCTCGGCCAATCCGCATCTGCATCCGAAGCTGCTGGAGGCGGTCGCGGACGGCCTCGCCGCCGCAGAGAAGTAGCGGCGGCCCCTTTATCCGGCTTTACCGTGCCGCCACCGCGCCGCGCGCCGCCTCAAGCGCCCGGGTGCGGAATCCGGTCGCCAGCACGGTCGCGATCAACCCGAGCAGCGCCGCCAGCGAGAGCCAGAGCCCCGGCATGGCGCGGTCGCCCGTGGAATGGATCAGCTGCGTGCAGACCGCCGGGGTGAAGCCACCGAAAACCGCGGTCGCCAGGCTGTAGGCGAGGGAGAAGCCGGAGGTCCGCACCGCCTCGGGCATCAGCTCCGCCAGGAAGGGCACGGCGGCGCCGTTATACATGCCGAAGATGAAGGACAGCCACAGCTCCGCCACCAGCAGATGGCCGAAGCTCGTATTATGGGTCAGCCACAGCATGACGGGATAGGCGGAGATCAGGGTCAGCACCGTGATCCCGATCAGGATCGGGCGGCGGCCGATCTTGTCCGCGCAATGGCCGCCGATCGGCAGCCAGATGAAGTTGGAGACAGCGACGCAAAGCGTGACGACCATCACCTGCAAGGCGCCGAGATGCAGCTCATGCCGGCCGAAGGTCGGCGTATAGGCGGTGATGAGGTAGAAGCTCACCGTCGTCATCGTGATCAGCATCATGCCCAGCAGCACCACCTGCCAGTTGCGGGCGATGGAGGCTAAGATCGCCCCGATCGCCGGCCGCTTCCGCCGGGCGAAGGCCTCGGTCTCCCGCAGGCTCCGCCGCAGGATGAAGAGCATGGGCACGATGAGGCAGCCGAGCAGCAGCGGAACGCGCCAGCCCCAGGCCGCCATCTGCGCCGGCGACAGGGTCACGGCGAGGATGACGCCGAGGATGGCAGCCACGGCCACGGCCACCTGCTGACTGGCGGATTGCCAGGAGCAGAAGAAGCCCACCCGGCCGGGCGGCGCGATTTCCGCGAGATAGACCGAGACACCGCCAAGCTCCACGCCCGCCGACAGACCCTGGATCATGCGCCCGACGACGACCAGGATCGGCGCCGCGATGCCGATGGTGGCATAGCTCGGCGTCAGCGCGATCAGCACCAGGCCGATCGCCATCATGGTCAGCGTGACGATCAGGCCGCGCCGGCGGCCAAAATGGTCGATATAGGCGCCGAGAACGATGGCGCCCAAGGGCCGCATGAGGAAGCCCGCGCCGAAGATGCCGAGCGACAACATCAGCGATGCGAAGGGGTCCTTCTCCGGGAAGAAGGCACGGCCGATATAGGGGGCGTAAAAGCCGTAGATAATGAAATCGTACATTTCGAGGAAGTTGCCGCTCGTCACGCGGACAACCGCCGCCGCGAGCGACCTGCCATCCCGGCCGACGACGCGCTCAGCGCTTGAGGGGTATCCATCCATCTCTCGGTCTTCCTCCGCCGGTAGTCCTTTTGAAGGGGCTTCCTTCGCCGGGCCCCCCGTCCCTCATCGTGAACCTAATCCGAAATGCGGGAAAGCGACAGGATACCCCTCCCCGCCGCGACGAAACTACCGTAGATCCCCCTGCACATGCGCCGCACCCGCCATTTTCTGTTCGCAACCATGATCGCGGCCGCGCCGATACCGGCAGCGGCCCAGGTTTCGGTCGATTTGAATGCCTTGAGCGGGGTGGGCCAGCCTTCCCTTCCGGCCCCGCCATCTCCCGGCGCTCCGCCGCACACCCATCGCTATTATCGCCACCACCACTGGCACCACCTCGCCAGCCGCACCGGCCATGGGGCGGGGCATGAGGCCGCCGGCGCGAAGCCCCACGCCGTCGCCACGGCAAAGCCGGCACCGGCACCGGCAGGCCCCGAGACCGTCGAACATCCCAGCAACCTCGGGCCGGATTTCACCAGCCTGCCGGCATTGCCGACCACGGCCCCGCCCCTGCCAGCCCCCACACCCACGCCGGCCAAGACGGCTGCCGCCTCGCCGAAGCCCGCCACATCTAAGCCCACCCCGCCGCCCAAGCCTGCCGCCGGGCCCGCACTTCCGGCACTGCCCACGGCAGCACCACCGCCCGCCGCCGCCGCGCCGAAGCTGGCCGAGGCAACGCCGCCGCCGCCCGCCGCCACGGCCAAGCCACCCCCGCCCGCATCCGCGCCCGATGCGCTGCCGAAAGGCGCCGACCGTCTGACGCTGCCCTTCTTCGCGCAGGAGAGTGACGTGCCGCCCGCCGAGGCCGCCATGCTGAGGGATTTCGGCCAGCGCCATGGCGCGGCGGCGCAATACATCGTGCGCGCCTTCGCCTCCGCCCCGGCGGGGGATGACGATCCCTCGACCCCCCGGCGCATCTCGCTCTCGCGCGCGCAATCGGTCTCGGCCGCGCTGCTCGATGCCGGCGTGCCAGGTGATCGGGTGCGGCTTCTCGCCCTCGGCACGACGGGCGGCGCGCCCGCCGACCGGGTGGAGGTCATCGCCATGCCGCCCGCCAGCGGTCATACTGTTGCCCAGCCTTCCCCTGCCTCCTCACCTTAGCGGTCCAGATCCCCTATGACACGGCCGACTACCTACCTGATCCGGATGCTCATCTTCCTCGCGGCGGTCCTCGCCGTCGGGATCTTCCTGATACCCAAGCTCCGCATCTTCTTCGCCAGCAACCCAGCGCTCAACGCCTTCATCTTCTTCGTCCTGCTGCTCGGCATCCTGTGGAATCTGCGGCAGGTGCTGCGGCTGGAGCCCGAGGTCGCCTGGGTCGGCGACTACCAGCGCACCCGCCAGCGCATGTCGGGCCTGGTGCCGCCCAAGCTGCTGGCGCCGATGGCCCGCATGCTCGCCGCGCGCGCCGAGGCCGCCGGGCGGGAGGGCCGCGTCACCCTCTCCGCCCAGGCCATGCGCGGCCTGCTGGATGGGATCGGCAGCCGGCTTGACGAGAGCCGCGAATTGTCGCGCTACGCGACCGCGCTGATGATCTTCCTCGGCCTGCTCGGCACCTTCTGGGGCCTGCTGCGCACCGTCAGTGCCGTCGCGGATGTGATCCAGGGCATGAGCGTGGGCGGGGGCGACATCAATGCGGTCTTCGACCAGCTCAAGGCCGGCCTCGCCGGCCCGCTCGCCGGTATGTCCACCGCCTTCTCCTCCTCCATGTTTGGCCTCGCCGGGGCGCTGGTGCTCGGCTTTCTCGATCTTCAGGCCGGCCAGGCGCAGAACCGCTTCTATAATGAGCTGGAGGATTGGCTGGCGGGCTTCACCCGCCTCTCTTCCGGCGTTCTCGGCGGGGACGGCGAAGGCGGCAACGTCCCCCTCTATGTCCAGGCGCTGCTGGAACAGACCGCCGAGAATATGGAGGGGCTGCAGGCCGTGCTCTCGCGTGGGGAGGAAGGCCGGCTGCAATCCACCCAGGCGCTCACGGCCCTCGCCGAGCGTCTCAACACCTTCACCGACACGATGCGCGCCAATCAGCAGCTCATGCTGCGGATCGCGAGTCGCAGTCGAGCCTGGCCCCCGCCTTGCAGCGGCTGGGCGACCATCGCGATCATCGCGCCTCCGACGAGGTCGCCCACGCCCATCTGCGCAACATCGAGCACGCCTTGCAGCGGCTGATCGCGGAGTCCGAGCAGGGCCGCGCGCAGACCACATCGGAGCTGCGCAACGACATCCGCGTGCTGACCCGAACCATCGCCGCGATGAGCGATGGGGCACGCTAAGATGAGGACGCGCTGAGATGCCCGGCTTCCACCGCCGGCGCCAGCATAACGGGCTCGACGCCTGGCCGGGCTATGTGGACGCGCTGTCCACCCTGCTCATGGTCACGATCTTCGTGCTTCTCGTCTTCGTGCTGGCGCAGGGGCTGCTCTCCGTCACGCTCACCGGCAAGGATAAGGCGTTGGAGCGCCTTAACCAGGAGATCTCGCAGCTGACCGACATGCTCTCGCTGGAGCGTGGCCGCGCGGCCGATCTTCAGGGCAATGTCGCCAGCCTCGCACACGACCTCGGCGAAGTAACCACGGCGCGGGATACCCTCGCCCAGCAGCTTTCCGAGGCCCAGGCGGAGGTCGCGCAGGATTCGACCCAGGTCTCCGCCCTGACGGCCGAGCGGAACCGGCTGAATGCGCGCCTCGCGGATGAGGCGGTACAGGCGCAATCGGCGAGCGCCCGGCTGAACGACATCCAGGGGCAGCTGGGCCAGCAGACGTCGGCGGCGGCCCAGGCCAACAGCCAGCTCGATACCGCGCAGGCGACGCTCGCCACGACGGAGACGACGCTGACCGCGACGCGGACCAAACTCTCCAGCACCGATGCCGACCTCTCCGAGGCAACGGCGGCCATCGCCGCCGCGACGGCCGCCACCAGAATTGCGAATGAGCGCGTGGCCGACCTTCAGAACCAGCTCGCGGCGGCCGAGACGCGGGCGGACACGGCCGAGGCCAGCCTCGCCACCGCCCGCACCTCTCTTCAGCAGGACGCACAGCAGCTCGCGGAGGAGGAGCAGCTTGTCGCGACAGGTGGGGAGGCGCTGACGAAGCAGAAGCAGGCGACGGGTTCCGCGAATGAGCAGATCGCCATGCTCAACCAGCAGATGGAAGCGTTGCAGCAGCAGCTATCGGCGATTTCCGCCGCCTTGCAACTTCAGAGAATCAAACGGCCGGGACAAGGACGCACAGATCGCCGATCTCGGCCGCAAGCTGAACCTCGCTCTGGCGGCCAAGGTGCAGGAGCTGCAGCGCTACCGCAGCGACTTCTTCGGCAAGCTGCGCGAGATTCTGAAGAACCAGCCCAATATCAAGATCGTGGGCGACCGTTTCGTGTTCCAGAGCGACGTGCTCTTCCCCGTGGATGAGGCGACCCTGACGACCACGGGGCAAGGGCAGATCGGTGACATCGCGACGGCGGTGCAGGGCTTCATGAAGGAGATCCCGCCGAACATCGCCTGGATATTGCGCGTGGACGGCCATGCCGACAGCCAGCCCATCACCAGCGGCCCCTACAAGAGCAACTGGGAACTCTCCGCGCAGCGCGCGATTGCGGTGGTGCAGCTGCTGATTCAGGATGGGGTGCCGCCGGATCATCTGGCGGCGACCGCCTTCGCCGATACGCAGCCGCTCGACCCTGCCCAGACGCAGGCGGCCTATGCGAAGAATCGACGGATCGAATTCCGCCTGACGGACCGCTGAGCGCGCCGCGCGATGCTCGACAAGCCAGACGCCATCGCCCGGGAATGGACGGTCGGCGGGCAGCGCATCCTGCTCGCCGATTGTCTGACGGGGCTCTCGCGCCTGCCGGCGGAAAGCGTCGATGTCTGCGTCACCTCGCCGCCCTACAACATCGGCGTCGCCTACAGCACGCTATCGGGACCGGATGCCGCGTGCGGCCTATCTCGGCTGGCTGGGCGAGGTCGGGCGCGCGATCCGCCGCGTCCTGAAGCCCGACGGGTCATTCTTCCTCAATATCGGCGGCACCGGCAGCGACCCCTGGATCGCCAGCGATGCCGGCCGCGCGATGGGCGAGGACTTCACCCTCCAGAACCACATCGCCTGGGTAAAATCGCTGAGCATCGGCAGTGATACGGTCGGGCATTTCAAGCCGATCACGAGCCCGCGCTACCTGAACCAGAACCACGAGGCCATCTTCCATTTCACGAAGACAGGCGCCGTCGCCATCGACCGGCTCGCGGTCGGCGTGCCGTTCAAGGACAAATCCAACATCGCCCGCTGGGGCCATGCGCGGGACCGGCGCTGCGCCGGCAATGTCTGGTTCATTCCCTATCGAACCGTGAAGTCCCGCGCACAGAAATTCGATCACCCGGCCGGCTTCCCGGTGGAGCTGCCGCTCCGCTGCATCCTGCTGCATGGGGTGGAGAAGCCTGTCGTGCTCGACCCGTTTCTCGGCGCCGGCACCACGCTCGTCGCGGCCCGGCAGTTGGGCGGCCAGGGCATCGGCTTCGAGATCGACGCGGATTATGCGGAACGCGCCGCCCGGAGATTGGCCGAGGCGGCGGACTCATCTTAAAATGATTGCGTTGCCGCAATTATAGATCGATGCCGAACAGCCTCGCGCGGCGCTCCGCTTCTTACATGATCCTGTAGCGTTTCCGGCCCGAGCGCATACCCTGCAAGGAGCGCCATTCCGTTTCGTTCGGAAACTGAACCTTCCAATAGAACCAACCGTTCAGGGAGGTCTTCTCTCCGCTTCTGGTGATCGCGACCGCGTTCGCCGCCGCCGACAGCGAACCGTATCCCTGACCGTTCACCACAAGTTTGCCGTCCAGGAAACGGCCTTCATAGACCTGCGAACCCCTGGCATATTCCATCCTCGCGCGGGAGCCATGAGGAACCACGACCCCCTCATCAGTCCAGGCTCTCGTCCCCGCCGAAACCTCCGGCAGCTTCAACAGGCGCCGCAACGCCATATAGGACGGCTCGCTGAATCCCTGGCGCTCAGCTTCGATCAGATTGTAGATATCCGCATCGATGTCGATCTGCTGAAATGGCACGACCCGCTCCCATTGACGACCAGAGCGGATGAGTTCGCTTCGGTCCTCACCATCCGTCTCGCTCGTTGTTCAATCACGTGATTCAGACCGCTTCCGGTCGTCACGCTTTATGCAATTCGCATCTCCTGCCCTGGACACTCTCACGTCCACCCCTACCGTAGCGTTGCAGCCGTTTCCAGCGCGACTGCCAATTCAGTCGCAAATTTGGATGGCGGGGCTTACGACAAACGACTACCCACCCACACTCCTTATCCCAAGGTGTTATTTCCATTAATTCTGCTAAATCATTTGGCTGATTCCGATCATTCTGAATCGTTTCTCCTAGGCCTGGAGCGGCGATTTTACAATTCGCAGTAGATCGCGAACGGACGGCTAGAATGTCGCAATCCAGATCTGCAGTGGAAAATATATGACCCCACAACGCGCGAATGCAGAAAATTCGCTGCGCAGCACACCACGAAAATGCGTGTGACGATTACACCTGCCCGCCAGGTCACCTCGGCCGGCGCACCGCCCTCACCTTTCCGCTGTGGCCGCCGCCGCAGAAGAAGCGGTCGCGACCGTCCGATTCGAGGCCGGCGACGCCCGCGCCCGGTGGCATCTCCAGCCGGCGGAGAACCGCGCCGCTTCCTGGATCGACGTGCCGCAACTCGCTCTCCTCACCTTCCCAGGTGCCATGCCACAGCTCGCCATCGACCCAGGTGACGCCGGTGACGAAGCGGTCGGAGCGGATGGTGCGGAGCACGGCGCCGCTCTCCGGGTCGATCTGCAGGATGGTGCGATCGCGGTGCTGACCGACCCAGAGCGTGCCTTCGGCCCAGGCGAGCCCTGAATTCAGGCCCTGGTCCGGCGCCGGAATCGTGCCGAGCACCGCGCCTGTTTTGGGATCGATCTTGCGGATCACGGCGCCTGCGATCTGGAACAGATGGGTGCCGTCAAAAGCCGTTCCGGCGTCGGCGGCGATGTCGAGCCGCCTGACGATCTCACCGCTATCAGGGTCCAGCGCGTTCAGCCTGTCGCCGGAGGCGAACCAGACATGCGCGCCGTCGAAGCTCACCCCGGCCACGACCTCCACCTCATCGAAGGGGCCGTATTCGCGCAGGATTTCGGCGGGGCTTCGTTCCATCGCCCCAGTCTACGCGCCCGCGAGCGGCGCCGGGAGTAACAAGACCGTCGGGAAACCGGGCACGCTCGGCGCCACCCAGCGGCGGGCGCGGCCAGCACCCACGGCCTCGGCGCGGCCGGAGGCCGCCAGCACCTCCAAGGCGCGCTGGATGGAGCGTGGGCTGGTGCCGAGGGCGAGCGCCAGCGCCGAACTCGACCATGCCTCCCCATCGGCGAGCAGCGCCAGCACCGCGGCATGCTCGCCCTCGGCAGGTCGGGCCAGCAGGATGACGCGCGGCGCGCGATGCGGTTTCAGCACGAAGCCCCGCCTCGTCGCATTCACCCCGGCGAGCGGCCGCAGCGCCACGCGCAGCCGCCCGATTTCGACGCGCAGGCGCGCGCGGTGGCTCTCATCCGCTTGGCGCGCCCGGAAGGCCCGCAGGATGAGCGCTTCGCGCGACAGGTCCTCCGGCCAGGCCTCGGCAAGCGCGCGGACAAGCGCGAAGAGCACCGGGCGACCCGCCAGCGGCACCACCACCGGCCCCTCACGCAGCGCGGCGCGGCCGGCATCGGCCACCAAGGCGCCGGAGGCGATCAGCGCCTCGACCTCGGCGAGATCGACCAGGCTCTGCCCGTCCCGCGCGAGAAGCCGCGCGGCCGGCGCGCCCAACGCACGCGATGCGCTCTCCACCTCGGCCGTAAGCGCGGGGATGCCGGCCTCGCCTGCCGCCCGCATGGCGCGCCTGAGCGCCGCGCGGGCCGGCCCCGCCCGGATGCGGCGCATCGCGATACCGGCGGCAACCAGCCAATAGCCGGCGCGGGAGGCTCTCGGCAGCGCCGTGGGATCGAGCGCGCTGAGTGCAGCCTCGGCCGCATCGAGATGCCCGATCAGAAGCAGCCGCCGCGCCTCCAGATAGCCGGCATGGGCGGCATTCGCCGGGTCACTATGGGCCGCGAGTGCCGCCCGCCCCGCGCCCAGCGCCCGCGCGGCGCCGGCCAGATCGCGTGAGACGAGGGCAATCTCCGCCTCCGCAATGAGGCAGCGCGCGCGGGCGGTGATGTCTCGCGGGCCGAAGGCGCGCGCCGCACGCCGCAGCAGCGCCTTCGCGCGGTCGAGGTCGCCGAGTTGCGCCATGGCGATGCCGCGCAGCGCGAGCGCCGGCGGGTCCTGCCGCAGTGCCACGCGCTTCAGGGCGGCGAGCGGGTCGCCCATGCCCAAGGCCTGCGCCGCGCCCGCGATCAGAGGGTCCATGCCAATCCCGCCACACTTGTCACTCTCACCCCACGGGCCGCCGCCTTACAGTCCGCTCGATCCCGGAACGGCCGGTATCATCTACAGCAATCCGAGGCTGAAGAATGACAGCGTCCTCATCAGCGGAAAAGGCAAGCTTCCTGGCGGGACGGCTGCCCCTCTGCCTCGGTCTCGCGGCCTCGCCGAGCTTCGCGCTCATGGCCTGGGCGAGTGCCAAGGCGGCCGCGCCGATGATGATGTGTTCGGCCGGTTCAAGGATTTTACCGCTCGGCGATATGGGCTGGATGTATCTGCTGATGTGCCTGTTCCACCTGTCGCCCTGGCTGAAGCTTGCCGCCGGCGGTCTGCCCACGGCGGCCCCACACCTATCAAACGGAGACTGATCATGGATCATGCCATCGTTTCCCGCGCGGAGTGGCTTGACGCGCGGCGCGCGCTTCTCGCCCGTGAGCGCGCACTGACCCACGAGTTGGACAGGCTGCGGGCCGAACGCCGGGAGCTGCCCTGGGTAAAAGTCGAGAAGAGCTATGTCTTCGCAGCACCCGAGGGCGAATGCACGCTGGGCGATTTATTCGGCGGCCGCGACCAGCTCGCCATCTATCATTTCATGCTGGCGCCGGGTGCCGCCAACCCCTGCGCCGGCTGCTCACTCATCGCCGATCATGTCGACGCGGCGCGGCAGCATTTCGAGCATGCGGAACTCTCCTTCGTCGCGGTCGCCCGCGCGCCGCTGGCGGAGATCGAGGCCGCGCGCACCCGCATGGGCTGGAACTTCCGCTGGGTTTCCTCGCAGGGCAGCGACTTCAACTACGATTTCGCCGTGTCCTTCACGCGGGATGATATCGCCGCCGGCCGCGCCATCTACAACTACGGCACGGTGATCAAAAACAGCGAGGACATGTTCGGCGCGAGCATTTTCGTGAAGGACGCGGCGGGGACCATCTACCACACTTATTCGACCTATCATCGCGGGGCCGAACTGCTGGTCGGTGCGTTCAACTGGCTCGATCTTGTGCCCAAGGGCCGCAATGAGGGCGGGGGCACGATGAGCTGGGTCCGCCGGCACGACGAATACTGAACGGGCGGGTGCGGCCGGCTAGGTGCAGCCGGCTAGGTGCGGCCGGCTGCGCCTAACGCTCCGGCCCGAAGTACGTGCAGGCGTCACCTTCGCTGTCGCGAAAGACGGTCACTTTCTGAAGTTGCGGACACCTGTCGATGAGACGCTTCCAAATCCAGACCGACAGATTTTCGAGCGTGGCAGGCCCCAGATCCTGAACCTCGTCCAAAAGCCGATGGTCCAGCCCGTCTCTTGCTTCCGCCAGAAGCCGCTCGAACAGGCCGAGATCGACGACCATCCCGCTGTGGGGGTCGGCGATCCCTCTCACCGTGACTTCCGCGCGATAGGAATGGCCATGAATCCGGCGGCTGGGATCGGTATCGATACTGCGCTCAAGCGTATGGGCCGCGTCAAACCGGAACTGCTTGCTCAGTTCAAACATCATCGAATTCCAAGAAATTTATGCGTCTGCAGGCTCAGCCGCCATTGGGGATGCCGCAGGCAATAGGACACGGCGGCTTGTGTATTCTCCTGCCTCCGCAGCCCATCCAGCGGCGATAGCAGGAAGTGGTCAAACGTCAGTTCCTCGAACCGCACCGGATCGAGGCCTGGCTGCGGAAAGACGAGTTTCATTTCGTCGCCCCTCGTCACCGCCAGCACCGTGTTGGCCTTGGGGCTCACACAAACCCAGTCAATTCCCGGCGGAATAGCGATTGTACCGTTCGTCTCGACCGCGATCTCGAAGTTTTCGGCATGCAGGGAATCGATGAGATCGGCATCGGCCTGAAGCAGCGGCTCTCCGCCTGTCAACACGACGAGACGCCGCCCGCCGGCCCCTTCAGGCCAAAACCCTGCGATGGCGGCTGCCAGTTCAACGCCGTTGCGGAAACGTCCGCCGCCCAACCCATCGGTGCCCACAAAGTCCGTGTCACAGAAGTTGCATATGGCGCCGGCGCGATCCTCCTCACGCCCTGACCACAGATTGCACCCGGCGAACCGGCAGAAAACGGCCGCGCGCCCGGCGTTGCGGCCTTCTCCTTGCAGCGTATAGAAGATTTCTTTCACCGCGTATGACATGGGCTATCCTGCCGCGGCGTTAGCATCGCCGACCGTCACCGCACGTAGACCCGCACCTCATCCGCGCCGAGGCCCGGCACCACCATGGCGCCGAGCGTGATCCGCGCCACCGGCACACCGTCACCCATGATTGATGTCGCAACTTCAGCGGCATCCGGCGTCAGCCCGCGCGCCTGCGTGATCTGCCCGAGCGGCGTGCCCGTCTGCGGCACCGCCGACAGAACATCGAAGACCACATCCGGCTTCTGCGCCTCAGCCGCCTGCACGGCGCCCGCCAGGGCCGAGACGTAATCCGATGGCCCGGCGGAGGCCGGAATCGTCACCAAGGGCACGCGCCCGGTCTCGGCCTCGGCCGTTTGCACCGTGGCCGGGCTCGGCCGCTGCGCCGCCGGTCCCAAAAGCCCGTTGCCCGGAATGGTGCAAGCCGACAGCAGGCAGGCGAGCGCCGCGCCCACGACCACAGGCCGCAACCAGATCCGCATCACGTCCGCGCCATGCGGGTGAACTGGCGCAACCCCGTCTGCCGAAAGGTCGCCAGCCGCGCCGCCCGCAGAATGGATCGCAGATCCATCAAAGCATCGTCGAAGTGTTCATTCACCATCGCATAATCGAATTCGGAATAATGTTCCATCTCGCTTTGCGTGGATGCCATCCGCCGCAGAATCTCGGCCTCGCTATCCTGCCCGCGCAGCCGCAACCGCTCCTCCAGCGCTGTGAGGGAGGGCGGCAGCAGGAAAACGCCCACCACATCCTCGGGCAGCGCCGCCCGCATCTGCCGAAAACCTTGCCAGTCGATGGTGAAGACCATGTCCTGGCCGCCTGCGAGCGCTGCCTCCACCGGCGCGCGCGGCGTGCCGTACAGCGTCTCACGGCCGAAGACATGCGCCCATTCCAGCAGCCCGCCCGAAGCGCGCAACGCCTCGAACTCCGCCGCCGTCCGGAAGTAATAATGCTTGCCATCCACCTCGCCCGGGCGCGGGGCGCGCGTCGTCACGCTCACCGACAGGCCAAGCTCGGGCTCGGCCGCCAGCAGCGCCCGTGTCAGGCTGCTCTTGCCGGTGCCCGAGGGCGCCGCGATGACGAGGCAAAGCCCGCGCCGCTGGATACGAGGCGCGCTCATTCGATGTTCTGAACCTGTTCGCGGATCTGCTCGATCGCGGCTTTCAGGCTGAGGCCGATCGCGGTCAAGGGGACCGAGGCCGACTTGCTGCATAGCGTATTCGCCTCTCGGTTGAATTCCTGCATGAGAAAATCGAGCTTGCGCCCGACCAGAACGGCCTCCGCCAGCAGCGCCCGCGCCGCGTCGATATGGCTCGCCAGGCGGTCCAGCTCTTCCCGCACGTCGGACCGGCTGGCGAGAAGGGCGACCTCCTGCGCGATCCGCTCCTCCGGCAGGGACAGCCCCTCACCCAGCAGGGCGCGCAGGTTTTCGAGCATCCGCGCCCGTTGCAGCCGGGGCTGATCCGCGGCCGCCGCCTCGGCCGCCGCGTGCAGCCGCGCGATCTCGTCCAGCAGCCCCGCCATGACCAGGCCGAGGCGCTCGCCCTCCTCGACCCGGCTACGCTCCAGCACCGTCACCGCCTCGGTGAAGCCCCCGACCACCGCTTCGCGCAGGGCGGGCGTGGGCGCCGGCGGCCCAGCAGCGGCGTTGCCAGCGCGCAGCACACCGGGCAGCGCCAGCAGCAGTTCCGCCCGTGGCGGCGGGGCGCCGGGGATGTGGGTGGCGATGTCCCGCGCCAGGCGCAGCACCCGCTCCAGCGCCTCGGGGTCCGGCGCGGCGGAGCCATGATCCTCGGCCCGCAGGTTCAGCGTGACATTGACGCTCCCGCGCCGGATTCGCTTCGAAAGCGCGAGCCGCAGCTCCGGCTCCAGCGCGTCCCAGCCCGGCGGCAGGCGAAGCCGCAACTCCAGCCCTTTGCTGTTGACACTGCGGATTTCCCAGGCCCAGGCGACGCCCTCCGCCTCTCCGGCCGCGCCGCCGAATCCGGTCATCGACGCCAATATTTCTGCGCTCTTCATCCGCGCGCTTGTATTGCGAATTCTTCTTTTGGGAAATGACCAGGAGAGGGTAGAGGCTGTTTGAGAATGCGCTATGGCGAGCCAGAGGCGCCGATAGGCGCCGCCCGGCGTGGCTTTCGAGAACCGGAGCGGAGTGGCCGTCAAAGGCCACCCGCCCCGGAAGCGCAGAAAGGCGCGTCGGATGGCCGCCGTAGTAGCAGTCTCATACAGCCTCTTAGTGAGCCCCATGGCATTCTCAAACGTCCTGCTCACCGGCGCCTCCTCTGGTATCGGGCGCGCCTTGGCGCTGAGCCTGGCCGGGCCGGGGGTGGCTCTGCATCTCGGCGGCCGGGATGCGGGGCGGCTGCAAACCGTCGCCGAGGCCTGCCAGGCGCGTGGCGCCATCGCCCACCCCCGCGCCGTGTCGGTGACCGATGCCGCCGGCATGCGCGACTGGATCGAGGGCGCCGGCCCGCTTGACCTCGTGATCGCCAATGCCGGCATCTCGGGCGGCACCGCCGGGGTCGCGGAGGATGAGGCCCAGACCCGCGCCATCTTCGCCACCAATCTCGACGGCATGCTGAATACCGTGCTGCCGGCGATGGCGGCTATGGCGCGGCAGGCGCCTGACGCCACCGGCCTCCGCGGACACATCGCCGTTGTCGCCTCCGTCGCCGCCTTTCTGCCCGGGCCGGGCGCGCCGGCCTACTGCGCCTCCAAGGCCGCCGTCGATTCCTGGGTCGTGGGCACCGCACCCTCCGCCCGGCGGCAGGGCATCCGCATGACGAGCCTCTGCCCCGGCTTCATCGAAACCCCGATGACCGCCACGAACACCTTCCCCATGCCGGGGATCATGAGCGCCGAGCGCGCGGCAGACATCATGCTGCGCGCGCTGCGGCGGGGCGGGGCGCGCCACGCCTTCCCGGGCTGGATCGCGGCGGCCGCGCGGCTTTCGGCCCTCCTGCCGCCGGCCTGGCGGGAAGCCGTCGCCACGCGCTTTCCCACCAAAGGTGCCATATAGGTAACCCGGGACCGTCCCCCGACCAGGAGGCCAAGCCATGAACGCGCCGCCAATCGCCTACGCCTTTTCCGTCCTGCTGGTGATTGCCGCCGGGCTGATCGGGAGAGCCACGCGGGGCGCCGTGTCCGGCGATGTCCTCGCCGCCATCCTCGTGCTCGCGGCCATCACCATCCCCTCCTGGCTCAAGATGACGGATCAGTGGAATCGCGCCATCATCCTGCGCCTCGGCCGCTTCCGGGGCCTGGGCGGCCCGGGTCTTTTCACCCTCATCCCCTTCCTCGAATCGATCGCGACCGTCGTCGATATCCGCATCCGCACGACGGAAATCCGCGCCGAGGAGGCGCTGACCCGGGATACGGTCTCCATCGCCATGGATGCCATCGTCTTCTGGCGCGTCATCGATGCGCGGCGCGCGGCGACCGAGATCGAGCATTACCGGCTGGCGGTCGAGCGCGTGGCGCAGACGAGCCTGCGGGAGACGATTGGCAGCCATGACCTGACCCAGCTCCTGTCCGACCGGCAGACGGCGGATGAGGAATTGCGGGAGACGATCAGCGCCAAGACGGCGATCTGGGGCGTCGAGATCACCTCGGTCGAGATCAAGGACATCGCGATCCCGACGTCGTTGCAGGATGCGATGAGCCGCCAGGCGCAGGCGGAGCGGGAGAAGCAGGCGCGCGAGACCTTGGCGGCGGCCGAAATCGGCATCGCCCTCAAAGTCCGTGAGGCCGCGCGGGTCTATGCCGACGACCCCGTGGCGCTCCAGCTCCGGCAGATGAACCTTGTCTACGAGATGAACAAGGACCGTGGGACGACGATCATCATCCCGAGCGAGATGGCGACCAGCCTCGGCTCCTTGGGGGTGGTTGCGATGGCACGGCAAGGCGGGGATAAACCCAAGGCAAGCAGCGTGCCCCAAACGCCGTAACGAGAGGAATATCCGTGACCGCCACACCCCGTTTCTTCACCCAGGACGCGCCGATCCGCTTCGAGGGCCGGGACAGCAAAAACCCGCTCGCCTTCCGCTGGTACGAGAAGGACCGCATCGTCCTCGGTAAAACGATGGAGGCGCAGCTGCGCTTCGCCATCGCCTACTGGCATTCGCTGGCCTGGCCGGGCGGTGACCCCTTTGGCGGCGAGACCTTCCTGCGCCCCTGGATGCACGGTGCGGATGAGATGGCGCTCGCCCGCCACAAGGCCGAGGTCGGCTTCGAGCTGTTCCGCCTGCTGGACGTGCCCTTTTTCTGCTTCCATGACCGGGACGTGGCGCCCGAGGGTGCGACGCTGGCGGAGAGCAACCGCAACCTCGACGTGATCGCCGGCATCTTCGAGGAGAAGATGGCGCGCGAGAAGGTGAAGCTGCTGTGGGGCACGGCCAATCTCTTTTCCAACCGGCGCTTCATGGCCGGCGCCGGAACCAACCCCGACCCGGAGGTGTTCATCTACGGCGCGGCGCAGGTGAAGCACGCGCTGGAGACGACGCATCGCCTCGGCGGCGCCAACTACGTGCTCTGGGGCGGGCGCGAGGGGTATGAGACGCTGCTCAACACCGACCTCGCCCAGGAAATCGAGCAATACGGCCGTTTCGTCTCCCTGGTGGTCGAGCATAAGCACAAGATCGGCTTCAAGGGCGCGATCCTGATCGAGCCGAAGCCGCAGGAGCCGACCAAGCACCAGTATGATTTCGATGTCGCGACGGTTTACGGCTTCCTGAAGCGCTTCGGGCTGGAGAAGGAAGTTCAGGTCAATATCGAGGATAATCACGCGACCCTCGCCGGCCATACCTATGAGCATGAAATCGCGCTCGCGGTGGCGCTCGGCATTTTCGGCTCGCTCGATGTCAATCGCGGCGACCGGCAATCGGGCTGGGATACGGATCAGTTCCCGAACGATCCCACCTCGATGGCGCTGGGCTTCTACCACCTGTTCCAGGGCGGCGGCTTCACCACCGGCGGCTGCAACTTCGACGCGAAGATCCGCCGGCAGTCGCTCGACCCCGATGATCTGCTCATCGCGCATATCGGCGGCATGGATGTCTGCGCGCGGGCGCTGCTGATGGCGGCCGAGATGATCGAGGACGGCGTGCTGCCGAAACTCGTCGCCGATCGCTATGCGGGCTGGAAGACGCCGGAGGGTGCGGCGATCCTGGGCGGCAAGCGCAGCCTCGATGATCTGGCGGCGCAGGTCGCGGAGAAGGGGATCAACCCGTCACCGCGTTCCGGCCGGCAGGAGTATCTGGAGAACCTCGTCAACCGCTATCTGTGATCCGGTGACGCGCGGACTTGCTCCGCGCGTCATCCGCGTGCCGGTGCGCTACGGCGCATCGACCAGCACGATCTCGCTATCCTCGATAGCGGTCAGACGGAGGGTGTCCTCCTCGGCGACCGCGACGCCATCCCGCGCATGGGCGCGCGCGCCGTTCACCTCGACGAGGCCGCTGGCGGGCACCAGATAGGCGCGGCGGTCCGCGCCCAGCGGATAATCGGCCGTCTGCCCGGCAAGGAGCGTCACACCGAGGACGCGGGCGTCGCTGCGGATCGGCAGCGCATCGGCGTCACCATCGACCCCGCTCGCCAGCACGACGAACTTCCCGGCCCGGTCGCTTTTCGGGAAGGCTTTGGAGCCCCATTCCGGGTTGCCGCCGCGAATATTCGGCATGATCCAGATCTGGAAGATCGCGGTCATGCCCGGCTCCAGATTGTATTCGGCGTGGCGTATGCCGCTGCCGGCGCTCATCACCTGCACGTCGCCGGCCTCGGTGCGAGCCTTGTTGCCCAGGCTGTCGCCATGGGTGATGGCGCCCTGACGGACATAGGTGATGATTTCCATATTGGCATGCGGATGGGCGGGAAAGCCGGCCCCAGCCGCGATCTCGTCGTCATTCCACACGCGGAGCGCACCCCAGCTCATGCGCTCCTCGTCATGGTAGTCGGCGAAGGAGAAGTGATGGCGCGTGTTCAGCCAGCCGTGATTTCCGCCGCCCAAGGATCTGAAGGGACGCAGCTCGATCATGACGTGATCCCCCTTTTAGGGAGTGAGCATGGCACCTCGCGCCCCGCCGGGCCAATAGAAAAAAGGCCGGTCTTTTCGACCGGGCGTTTCACATCGGCTCGGTGATGGCGCCGCCCGGCATGGGGCGCGGCACGCCCGTCGTCATCGGCAGGCTGAGCGGCAGGCCGCGCCGCACACGCGCGGCGAGGAAGCCGAAACATTGCGCCTCCAGCGCGTCCCCGTTCCAGCCCACGGCCTCGACCGGCTCCACCGGCGCACCGAGCGCGGCGCGGAGGGCCGCCATGATCGCCTGATTGTGGCGCCCGCCGCCGGTGATGAGCCACCGCCCCGGCCGCTCGGCCAAGGGGCAGGCCGCGACCGCGCGCGCCGTGAAGGCCGCGAGCGTCGCCGCCCCATCTGCCGCCGAGGCCGCCGCCAGGTCGTTCAAAACGGCGTGAAACTGCTGCCGGTCGAGCGATTTCGGCAGTGGGCGGGCGAAATAGGGGTGGCTGAGCCAGCGCGGCGATCGCATCCTCCCGCACCTGGCCGGCGGCGGCCAGCGCGCCATCGGCATCGAAGGCCCGGCCCGTCCGCCGCGCGACCCAATCATCCAGCAGCGCGTTGCCCGGCCCGGTATCGCAGGCGGCGATGCCGCCGTCGCTGCCGAGAAAGGTGACATTGGCGACGCCGCCGATGTTCAGCACCGCCAGCGGCTTCGGCAGGTCGCGGGCCAGCGCCGCGTGAAACAGCGGCACCAGCGGCGCGCCCTCACCGCCCGCCGCGACATCCGCCGCGCGAAAGGCATGGGCGACGGGCACGCCCACCGCCCGCGCGAGCGCCGGCGCGTCCCCGATCTGCCAGGTCCGGCGCTGGGCCGGATCATGCAGGATGGTCTGGCCGTGAAAACCGATGAGATCGGCCGGCCGGCCGATGCGGCGCACCGCCTCGACATGGGCCTCCGTCAACCGCCGCGTCACCTCGGCCAGCGCCGGGTCATCCAGGTGCAGCCCCGCCGCGCGGTCCAGGATACGGCGCAGCGCCGCCCGCAGCCCGGCGTCATAGGGCAGCGTCAAGGCCGGCCCGAAGGCGCCCACTGCCTCGCCGTCCGTCTCCAGCCACGCGGCGTCCACGCCATCCAGCGAGGTTCCGCTCATCAGCCCGATCACACGCAGCATTCCGCCCTGCCCCTCAGCCGTGCTAGCCCATCAGCCCCAACGCCACTCATATGATACTCAACGGCAGGCTCGATGACGAAAAGCGGTTTCCTGACGGAGGCGAAGGCACGCGGCTTCGTGTTCCAATGCACGGACGAGGCGGCGCTGGACGCAGGCGCTGCTGGACGAATGCCGTCAGCGGCTATATCGGCTTCGACCCCACCGGCGGATAGCCTGCATGTCGGCAGCATGGTCCAGATCATGATGCTGCGGCTGCTGCAGAAGCACGGCCACCGACCCGTGGCGCTGATGGGCGGCGGCACCACCAGGATCGGCGATCCCTCCTTCCGCGAGGAAGCGCGCCAGTTGCTGACGGATGCGCAGATCGCCGAGAACATCGCCGGCATCCGCCGCAATATCGAACCTTTCCTCCGCTTCGGCGACGGGCCGTCGGATGCCATCCTCGCCAACAATGCCGACTGGCTGGACCAGCTCGGCTATATCGAGCTGCTGCGCGAGGTCGGGCCGCATTTCAGCATCAACCGCATGCTGTCCTTCGACAGCGTGAAGCCGCGGCTGGAGCGCGAGCAGGGGCTGACCTTCCTGGAATTCAACTACTCCATCCTGCAGAGCTACGATTTCCGCGAGCTGAACCGCCGCTACGGCGTCAATCTGCAGATGGGCGGGTCGGACCAGTGGGGCAACATCGTCTCCGGCGTCGATCTGGTGCGCCGCACGGATGCGAAGCCGGTCTTCGGGCTGACCACGCCGCTGATCACCACCGCCTCGGGCGCCAAGATGGGCAAGACCGCGAAGGGCGCCGTCTGGCTGACGGCGGAACGGCTGTCGCCCTTCGACTACTGGCAGTTCTGGCGCAACACCGAGGATGCCGATGTCGGCCGCTTCCTGCGGCTGTTCACCGATCTGCCGCTGGACGAAGCGGCCCGGCTGGAAGCGCTGGGCGGCGCGGAGATCAACGAGGCGAAGAAGATCCTGGCGACGGAAGCGACCACGCTCGCCCATGGCGCCGAGGCCGCGCGGGCAGCGGCCGAAACGTCCAGGCTCGCCTTCGAGGAAGGTGCCGCCGCCGACAGCCTGCCGAGCGTCACCGTGCGGGCGGCGGAGCTGCAGGCGGGCATTCCAGCTTTCGCCATTCTGGTGACGGCAGGGCTCGCCGCCACCAATGGCGAGGCGCGGCGGCTCATCCGTGGCGGTGGCGCGCGGCTCAACGACGTGCCCTTCGCCGAGGAGGCACAGACCGTTTCACTGGCCGATCTTCAGGACGGGGCGTTGAAGCTTTCGGCCGGGCGCCGCCAGCACCGGCTGGTGCGGTTGGGGGATTGATGATGACGCAAGAGGAAATCACGGCCTGGGCTCTGGCGCATGGGTGGCAGATGATCAGCGGCCACCTCAGCCTGACGAAGCCGCGCTCGCATAAGGAGGCGATCGTCCGGCTGGTTCTGAAAGCGACGGTCGCCAATCTGGAGGTGAAGAAGCCGGCCGGCAACAAGTGGGAGAAGGTGGCCGGCGCGCCCTATTCCGCCATCGAGCCTGACAGCGAGGACGGGCCGCCGCGCGGCCTGGGCTTTGAGAGCATCCCGAGCTTCTCGATGCTTATGCAGGCGAACAAGGATGCGCAGACCTTCGCCAAGTTGAAGTAGAGTTTCGCCGATCCGCGTGCTAGCATGCTTGCACGACAAGGAGGTGCGAGCCTGATGGCGACACTGGTTATTCGCAATGTCGAGGATGCGGTCCACAGCCGCCTCAAGGAATTGGCGGTCTCGCATGGCCATTCCATGGAGGAGGAAGTGCGACTGATCCTGCGGGGCAGCACCGCGGCCAGGCCGGCGGACCCGGCCGTGAGTTGGGTTGACGCTCTTCGCGCCTTGTTCGAGCCCTTGGGCGGGCTCGATCTACCGGAAATCCCGCGCGAACCTCCTCGGGAACCGCCCGATTTCTCCGGGCCGGAATGGCATCCGCCTAAGTGATCGTGCTCGATACGAACGTCCTGTCGGAGATCGTTCACGCGGCTCCGTCAAAGGTCGTCATCCGTTGGGCGCGTGCCCAAGACCCGGACGCGATCTTCACCACCGCGATCTGCGAAGCGGAGATCCTTTACGGCATCGCAGCCATGCCGATCGGCCAAAACCGTAGCTATTTGACTCGGGCCGTCGCGGCGATGTTTGACACGGTCCTCGCCGGCCGCGTGCTGCCCTTCGACCGGCGGGCCGCCGCCGAATATGCCGATTGGGCCGCGACAAGGCGCCGCGCCGGCAACCCGGTCGGTGTCGCCGATCTGCAAATCGCAGCCATCGCCCGGGCACGGCGTGCCAGCGCCATCGCGACCCGCAACATCGCGGATTTCGAGGGCTGCGGCATCCCGGTGGTCGACCCCTGGACCGCAGGCTGAAGAAGTCTCCTGCGAGGAACAGCCTCCGTGTAAGCTCCGCCCATGCCCTATACGGAGCTTCAGGTCACCACCAACTACTCCTTCCTGCGGGGCGCGAGCCATGTCGAGGAGTTGGTGGAAACCGCCGCCGCCCTCGGCTTCACCGCCATCGGCATCACCGACCGCAACTCCGTCGCCTGCATGGTCCGCGCCTTCCAGCGGTGCCGCGAAGCCGGCCTTCGCCTCGTCCCCGGCTGCCGGCTTGACCTCGCCGACGCACCCTCGCTCCTCGTCTATCCGACCGACCGCCCGGCCTGGTCCGGCCTCTGCCGCCTGCTGACCACGGGCAAACGCCGCGCGCATGCGGAGAAATTGCGTGCTGGCGCCTGCATCCTCCATTGGGCCGATGTCGCGGCCCATGCCGAGGGTCTTGTCGGCGTCCTGCTCGCCGATACGGCGGACGCCGCCCTCACCCCGCATCTCCATGCCATGCGGGATGTCTTCGGCAGCCGCGCCTATCTCGCCCTCTCGCCACGCCGGCGGCCCGGTGACGCCATCCGCCTGCACGGCCTCGCCGAGGCGGCCCCCGCCGCGCGGCTCCGCCCGCTTGCGACCGGCGACGTGCTCTACCACACGCCCGAGCGCCGCATCCTCCAAGACGTCGTCACCTGTATCCGTGAACACACAACGATCGATGCTGTGGGCTTCCGCCGCGAACGCTTCGCCGACCGGCACTTGCGCGATCCCGCAGAGATGGCACGCCTTCTCAGCGACTATCCCGAGGCGCTCGCCAATACCGAGGCGATCCTCGCCGACTGCAGCTTCGACCTCGGCGCCATCCGCTACCAATACCCGACCGAGACCGACCGCCCGGGGGAGACTGCGCAACAGACGCTGGAGCGGCTGGTTTGGGAGGAAGGCGTGCCGCGCCGCTATGCCGAGGGGCTGGCCGCCGATATCGAACAGCAACTGCGCCACGAACTCACGCTGATCGGCAGCCTTGGCTACGCGCCCTATTTCCTCACCGTGCATTCCATCGTGCGCTACGCCCGCGGCCAGGATATTCTGTGCCAAGGCCGTGGTTCCGCCGCCAATTCCGCCGTCTGCTTCGTGCTCGGCATCACCGAGGTCGATCCCGTCCGATCCGGCCTGCTCTTCGAGCGTTTCATCTCCGCCGAGCGCCACGAGCCACCCGATATCGATGTCGATTTCGAGCATGAGCAGCGCGAGACCGTCATCCAATGGGTCTACGACCATTACGGCCGCGATCGCGCCGCACTCTGCGCCACCATCATGCGCTACCGCGCGCGGGGCGCGATCCGCGATGTCGGCAAGGCGCTCGGCCTGACCGAGGACGTGACGGGCGCGCTCGCCGGCCAGATCTGGGGCTGGTCGACCGAGGGCGTGGATGAGGCACATGTCCGCGATCTCAACCTCAACCACGAAGACCGGCGCTTGATGCTCGCGATCGGCCTCGCGCGCGATCTGATCGGCTTTCCGCGCCAGATGGGCACGCATCCCGGCGGCTTCGTGCTGACGGAGGATAGGCTCGACGATCTCGTCCCGATCGCACCGGCCGCCATGCAGGATCGGCAGGTCATCGAATGGGACAAGGACGATATCGACGTTCTGCGCTTCATGAAGGTCGATGTTCTGGGCCTCGGCATGCTCGGCTGCATGCGCCGCGCCTTCGACGCTGATCGAGGAGCATGACCGCGCAACCGCTGACGCTCGCGACGATCCCCCAGGAAGATCCCGAAACCTATGCGATGATCGCGCAGCGCCGATACGCTCGGCACGTTCCAGATCGAGAGCCGGGCGCAGATGGCGATGCTGCCGCGCCTGAAGCCGCGCACATTCTACGACCTCGTCATCCAGGTGGCGATCGTGCGGCCCGGCCCGATCCAGGGCGATATGGTGCATCCCTATCTGCGCCGGCGCGAGGGGCGCGAACCGGTCAGCTACCCCACGCCCGCGCTGCGCCGCGTTCTCGGCAAGACGCTCGGCGTGCCGCTGTTCCAGGAACAGGCGATGCAGGTCGCCATCCAATGCGCGGGCTTCACGCCGGGCGAGGCCGACCAGCTCCGCCGCTCCATGGCAACCTTCAAGATGACCGGCGGCGTCAGCAAGTTTCGCGACAAGCTCATCACGGGCATGGTGTCGAACGGCTACCCGCAGGGACTTCGCGGAGAATACCTTCCGCCAGATCGAAGGCTTCGGCTCCTACGGCTTTCCCGAAAGCCATGCGGCGAGCTTCGCGCTGATCGCCTATGCCAGCGCCTGGATGAAATGCCACCATCCGGATGTCTTTTGCTGCGCGCTGCTCAACAGCTCAGCCCATGGGCTTTTACGCGCCCGCGCAGGTGGTGGGCGATGCGCGCGCCCATGGCGTGGAGATTCGCGCCGTCTCCGTCAACCATTCGCGCTGGGACTGCACGCTGGAAGACACGAGTGACCAGACGGGCGGCCGCTATCGCGCCGTCCGGCTTGGGCTGCGGATGGCGAAGGGCCTGGCCAATGCGGATGCCGCCGCCATCGTGCTGGCGCGCGGCCCGGGGCCTTTCTCGTCGGTCGAGGAACTCGCCCGCCGCGCGGGCGTGCCCACGGCGCCGCTCGAACGTATGGCCGAGGCCGATGCCTTCGCGACGATGGGGCTCGATCGCCGGGGCGCACTCTGGGCGATCCGGGGTCTCGCCGACACCGCGCTGCCGCTCTGGGCGGCGGCGGATGCCGGCCGCATGCCCGCAGCCGAAGCGGTGGAGCCCGAGGTCACGCTGGCACCGATGACGGATGGGCGCGCGGTGGTGGAGGACTACCGCAGCCTCGGCCTATCCTTGCGTGCGCATCCCGTCTCTTTCCTGCGCGGCGTGCTGCGGGCGCGCGGCATGATCGCCTGCGCCGATCTGCGCGCGATGCGGGACGGGCGATGGACGACAGTACCGGGTCTGATCCTGGTGCGGCAGCGGCCGGGATCGGCCAAGGGCATCCTGTTCCTCACCATCGAGGATGAGACGGGTATCGCCAATATCGTTGTCTGGCAGTCGGTTTTTGAGGCGCATCGCGCGCTGATCGTCTCGGCCCGGATGCTCGCCGTGCGCGGCCGCGTGCAGCGGGAGGGCGAGGTCATCCACGTCGTCGCTGACCGGCTGGAGGATTTGTCGCCCTTGCTCGCCGGCCTCGGCCGGGCGGGAGAGGATTTCCCGCGTCATGGCGGCCGGGGTGATGAGGTGCGCCGGGGCAGCGCGCCCGATCCGCGCGAACAGGGCAGAGGCATCCGCGTACCCACGCGGGATTTCCGGTAGCGGCGGCGGCGCTTCCCTTGTTGCTTCAGTATGATAACTCTCTACCATGATAGAGCCGCGTGACCCGACCCTCGATGTGCTTCTCGATTTCGACGGGCAGGTTCTCGTGGTGGACCCGGAAGGCGGTCACTGGGTCCGTTTCGTGGTCACGCGGGTTGCGGTCTCGCCGGAGAAGCCGCATGGCATCGACTACTCGCTCGCGCTGCACGGGTCCGAGGGCGAGCGGCTGGTCGGCTTCGATAGACGCGGTGCTGCGCGAGAGAGGAGTGCTTGCCGAGGGAGTCCCATGACCACGCTGAAGGTCGGCATCGCCAGCTATGACGAGATGAAGGCACTTACCATGGCAATGGCGCGCGGCGAGCGTCGCGTCTCGCCCGAGGAGCCCAAGGTCTGGTTCATCTCGACCGAGTCCTTTGCCAAAGTGCTCTCGGCCGGCAATCGCGAGCTGCTGCGCATCATTGCCGAGAAGGCACCCGGCTCGCTCGACGAGCTGGCGCGGATCACCGGCAAGGCCAAGTCGAACCTCTCGCGCACACTCAGGACGATGGAGGGCTACGGCCTGGTCCGCCTCGAACGGGACGGTCGCGGCCGGATCACACCCACGGTCATGCACGACCGCGTGGAGCTGGACCTGCCGCTCACACTCTCGCGAAAGGCAGGTTGAGTTATGAACGCCCCGGCGCAAGCTGGCGGGACAGCCGCCAGCGCAGGAGCCACCGTGCCCTCTCGCTTCACCTCCATCGTGCCGGTGCTCCTCGGCGTTCTCATCGCCGAAGTCGCCCTCGGCATGATGACGACGCTCATCCCGCTCGACCTCGCGGGCCAGCATGTCCGTGACGGGGTCATCGGCCTCGTCGGCTCTGCCTACTTCCTCGGCTTCCTCATCGGCACGCTGACCTGCGCGCGGCTCGTCCGCGCCGTCGGCCATATCCGCGCCTTCGCCGTCTTCCTTGCCATCGCCGCCGATTGCGCCCTCTTGATGACCTTCACCGACAGACCCATGCTCTGGGCCGCCCTCCGCCTCATCATGGGCTGGCAGCTCAGCGGCATGTTCCTGGTCGCGGAAAGCTGGCTCAACGACAAGACCGACAACGCCTCGCGCGGCCGCACCTTCGGCGCCTATCTGCTCGTTTCCTGGGGCGGTGCCGCGCTCGGCCCGCTCGCCTACGGGCTTTTGAAAAGCGCGGATCGCTCTCTCATCGTGGTCGGCGTGGTCATGACCCATACCGGCGTCAACGGGCTTTTCGTCTTCCTGGCGGTGATGCTGCTGGCCCTTTCAGGCTTCACCCTGGCGCGGATACGCAAGCGCCCCGGTGTCGAGATCGAGAGCACCTTCGTGCCGGCCCGCGCGGCGCCGCCGCAGCTGCCGGAACTGGACGCGGCCCCCGAGCACCTGCCGGACTCCTAGAGCAGATCCCGATCATATGGAATCATCTGATCGGGTGAAGATGCTCGTAAAAACAAAGAGCTAGAGCGGTGACTGTGAGCGTAATTCGCTGAGGCGAGTTCAGAGGCCACGAAATGGCCGCCCGGCGTGACTTTCGAGAACCGGAGCGGAGTGGCCGTCAGAGGCCACCCGCCCCGGAAGCGCAGAAAGCCGCGCCGGATGACCGCCTCAGTAGAATTCGCAAGCAGACACTAACTCGTAGGGGCCGCCGCAACTGTCGGCCGGGGCAGCAGCACATAGAGCGTGCCGGCCGCGTCCATCGCGCCGGCCTGCACCTCGGCCGTGCTGCCGGAGCCGAAGAACAAATCGGCCCGCAGCGGCCCGGTGATCGCGGAACCCAGATCCTGCGCGACCGTCAGCCGCTGCAAGGCACCGTGGGAGACCGGGTCCGTCGTATCCAGCCAGACCGGGGCGCCGAGCGGCAGGTAGCGCTCATCCACCGCGATCGACCGGCCCGGCGTCAGGCTGACGCCGAGAGCGCCCGGCGGCCCGGCGGCATCCGTCAGCTCCGGCGCCGTGCGGAAGAACACATAGGATGCATTCTGGTCCATGATCGCGCGGGCGCGGTCCGGATGCGCCTCCAGCCAGGCGCGGATGCTCTGCTCGGTCACGTCATTCGCGGCGAGCAGCTTTTCCTGCACCATGATGCGGCCGATGGGCACATAGGGGCGGCCGTTCTTGCCGGCATAGGTCACGCGCATCACGCTGCCATCCGGCAGGTCGATCCGGCCCGAGCCCTCGACCTGAAGGAAATAGGCATCCACCGGGTCGGCGACCCAGGCGATCGCCAGGCTGCTCGCATCCAGCGCGCCGTTTTCGATCTCGAAACGGTCGTAATAAGGCTTCACCGACTTGCCCTGCAGGCGGCCGACGGCCATCACGCCATGCTGGGCCGGGTCGAAAGAGCCGAGATCGACGGTGACGAGATCGGGCGGCAGGCCCAGCAGGGGTGTCTGGTAAGGCCCCTCCTGCGTCGTGTCGCCGGCGACCTCGGGCTCGAAATAGCCTGTCACCAGCCCCGCTGAACCGAACCCCTGGCTGACCCGGTAAGGCTGGAACCGCGCTTGGAAGAAGCTGCGGGCGGCCGCATCGTCGGCGGGCGGCACGGCCTTCGCGCCGGCACAGGCCGGGCCCCATTGCCCCGCCTTGCCACCGAGCGCCGCCGCCTCACCCGAACCGCCGAGCGCCTGGTCCGGCGGGAAAAACTGAATGCGGTCGCAGCTCGCAACGAAAGCCGCGAGCGCGGCCGCCGCATGGTCCGCCTGCCATCCCGGCACATCGGTGAAGGCGACCGGCTCCAAGCTCATGGGGCCGGCCTGGTCCCCGGCCTCGATCGGGGCGCAACCGGCGAGCAAGCTTAGCGCCAGGGCCGCGCCCAGGCTGGCGGTAGCGGCGGGGGCCGCCTTCTTCGTGCTCAAGCCGTTTCTCTCAAGCGCTGCGGGCGGCGGCCAGGCGCCAAGTCTGGTCGCGCATGCCCAGATCGCGCTCGAAGGTCCAGAGATCGACGATCTCGGTGATCCCGTCGGTGCCCGAGACCGGCTGCTGGTCGCGGCCGAGGGTGAGGTTAAGCTGGTCCGAGACGAAACGAACCGTGATGTCGGCCATCCGCTCCGCCAGTTCGACGGCGACGATCGCGGCGGTCGAGATCTCCTTGATCTCGGTGCGCTGGGTCTCGGACGCCGTTTCCCGCGCGGCGATCGCCACCTCGAAAGCGCGATAGGTGTCGTCCGTCAGCAGGGAGCGCAAGGTCACCCGGTCGCCGCCCGCGAAGGCGCCGACGATGGTGCGGAAGGTATTCTCGGCCGCTTCCAGGAAGCGGGCGGGATCGAAGCCGGTATCGACCGCGCGCAGCCGCCGCAACTGCTCGCCGAGCGAGGAGGCCGGATCGGGCAGCGGCCGGGCCGGGCGCGGGGGAACCGCTTCGGCCCGTCCCTCGATCACCGGGGTCTTCGCCTCCCGCCCCTGCGGCACGCCGCGCGGGGCGATGGGCGAGACGGGACGCGGCCGCCCCTCGAACCCCGTGCGCCGCCCGAGAATGCTGCGCAACCGCAGGACGAGGAAAGCCGCGATCAAACCGAACAGGACAAGATCGACCGGAAAGCCACCGGACAGGTTCATAAAAATCCGCTCCAGATGCGCACCGCAATCGGCCCGCACCATGCCTTTCACGCGAGACATAGGACCCGGCCACCCGCACCGCAACATCGTCCCGTCTGGCGCGGGGTCCGGGACACCAGCCGGCCAGGCTTGGCCGGGCGTGGCGACCGTCAATTTCAACACATGAAGTCGGCGCGACGCTTTATATACCCCAGCATGATTCTGATCCGCCATGGCCAAAGCGAATTCAACCTGCACTTCTCAGCGACCCGGGTGGACCCCGGCATCCCCGACCCGAAACTCACCCCCTTGGGCGAGGCCCAGGCGGAAGCCGCGGCCGAAATCCTCGCGGGTGCCGATTCCCGCGCGCGGATCACGCGCATCATCGCCTCGCCCTATACCCGCGCCATGCAGACGGCCGCGCCCTTCGCGCGCCGCCTCGGCCTGCCCGTGGCCATCTCGCCCCTGGTACGCGAGCGTTTTCATTTCGTCTGCGATATCGGCAGCCCGGCCTCGGCGCTTCGCACGGCATGGCCTGACCATGATTTCGGCGCCCTGGCCGAGCGCTGGTGGCCCACGGAGACCGAGACGGAAACGGAAGCGTGCGCCCGCGCCACGGAATTTCGCAGTGCCATGGCGGCGCGGCCCGACCATGGCGAAACCCTCGTCGTCACGCATTGGGCTTTCATCCGCGCGATGACCGGGCTCAGCCTCGGCAACGGTGAATGGATCGTGATCGACGTCTAGCGCCGCGCGCGCGGCGATGGTAACGCAGCCCGCACGACGACCCGAAGACCAAAAGAGAGACGCATGTCACAGCAAGCCGCCGCTCCTACCGGGCAGACCGCACCGCCGCTCGTGGTCAACGCGCAATATGTGAAGGACCTATCCTTCGAGGTGCCGGGCGCGCCCCAGATCTATTCGACGCTGCGCACCGCCCCCCAGGTCGCCGTCAATCTGGACGTGCAGGTCAAGCGCCTGACGGATGAGCAGCTCGTTTTCGAGGTCACGCTCGTCGCCCGCGTGGAAGCGACCAAGCCCGCCGAACCCGCTGGCGGCGCCGCGCTCAACGGCGGCGAAGGCCCGGGCATCGTCTTCCTGGCCGAGCTTTCCTATGCCGGCATCTTCACGCTGAACGGCATTCCGGACAATCAGATCGAGCCCGTTCTCGTGGTCGAGGGACCGCGCCTGCTCTTCCCCTTCGCCCGCAACATCCTGGCCGATGTGACCCGCGACGGCGGCTTTCCGCCCGTGCTGCTCGGGCCGATCGATTTCCTGGCGCTCTGGCATGCCCGCCGGCAGCAGCAGGCCGCCGCCGTGCCCCCGGTCGCCAATAGCTAAGCCCCATCGGCGCGGAAGGGACGACGCCCATTCTCACCGGACAGGCGCGGCTCGCCGGGGTGATCGGCTGGCCGGTCTCCCACTCACGCTCGCCGCGCCTGCACGGATTCTGGCTCGATCGCTACGGCATCGACGGCGCTTATGTGCCGCTGCCATCCCCGCCCGGCGGGTTTGCGACAGCGGTCCGCGGCCTCGCCGCGGCCGGCTTCGCCGGGCTGAACGTCACCATCCCGCATAAGGAAGCCGCCTTCGCGCTCTGCGACGCGGTGGAACCACTGGCGCTGCGTGCCGGCGCCGTCAACACGCTGGTCTTCGCCGAGGGCCGAATCCTCGGCCGCAATACGGACGGTATCGGCTTCATCGCCAACCTTCGCCAGGCCGCCATCGATCCGGCGGCGGGGCCTGCACTCATCCTCGGCGCCGGGGGTGCCGCCCGCGCCATCGCCGCCGCCCTTCTCGATACCGGCGTGCCGGTCACGCTCTGCAACCGCACCGGCCCCAGGGCGGCTGAACTCGCCGCCGCGCTGCCGGGGGCGGAGGTCGCCGATTGGGCGGAGCGCGATGCGGTGCTCGGCCGTCACGCGCTGCTCGTCAACACTACATCCCTCGGCATGGCCGGGCACGGCCCGCTCGACATCGATCTGAGCCGCGCCGCGCCCGGCACCGCCGTCTCCGACATCGTTTATGTTCCGCTGGAAACCCCGCTGATCACGGCGGCGCGGAGACGCGGCTTGAAGACAGCGCCGGGTCTCGGCATGCTTCTCCACCAAGCCGTGCCGGGCTTCGCCGCCTGGTTCGGCGTGACGCCGGAGGTTGACGACGCGCTCTATCGCTTCGTCGCCGCCGATCTCCTGCCCCATCCGTGAAAGCGCCCCCGCTGAAACCAAACCGTCGTTGAAAGTTCCCGCCCCTTGAAGGTTATCGGCCTGACCGGCGGCATCGGCATGGGCAAGTCGACAGCCGCCAAGCAGTTCCGTCGCAGCCGCATCCCGGTCTTCGACGCGGATGCCGAGGTGCATCGCCTGCAGCGGCGCGGCGGCGCCGCCGTTCCGGCCATCGCCGCCGCCTTCCCCGGCGCCGTGCGCGATGGCGCGGTGGACCGTAACCGCCTGCGCGCGGTGCTGACGACCGAGCCTTCAGGCTGGAAAACCCTGGAGGAGATTCTGCACCCGCGCGTCCGCGCCGCGCGCCACGCCTTTCTCGCCCGCAGCCGTCGCCAGGGCTTCCGCATCGTGGTGCTGGACGTGCCCTTGCTGCTGGAAACCGCACCGAACCCTGATGTGGATATCGTGCTGGTCGTCTCGACCTCGGCCGCCAATCAGAAGGCGCGCCTCCGCCGCCGGCGCCGGATGAGCGAGGTTGAGATGGCGGGCATCCTCGCGCGGCAGATGCCCGATGCGGAAAAGCGCCGCCGAGCGGATATCGTGGTCAAGACGGGGCTCTCCAAACGCCACGCCCAGGCTAAGATCGTCCGGCTGATCAGGGAGTTGCGAGGATGACCCGTTCCGTCCTGTTCGATACCGAGACGACCGGCCTCGACCCTCGCGAGGGGCATCGGGTAATCGAGATCGCCGCGCTCGAACTCATCAATGATCTGCCGACCGGGCGGCAGTTCCATCACCTCATCCACCCCGAACGCGATATTCCCGAGGATGCGTCGCGCATCCATGGCATGACGCTCGACCATCTGCGCAACAAGCCGGTGTTCAGGCTGGTCGCGGCTGAGCTGATCGCCTTCCTGGGTCCGGACGAGATGCTGGTGGCGCATAACGCGCCCTTCGACTTCGGCTTCCTGAATGCGGAGTTCAACCGCGAGGGCCATCCGCCGCTGCCGCTCGCCCGCATGGTCGATACCCTGGCGATGGCTAAGGCCCGATTTCCCGGCATGCCCAACAGCCTGGACGCGCTCTGCCGCCGTTTCGGGATCGACCTTTCGGAGCGCACGGCCCACAACGCGCTGCTCGATTGCCGGCTGCTCGCCGAGGTCTATATCGAGCTGACCGGCGGCCGCCAGCGCGGCCTCTCCCTCGTCGAAAGCGTCGAGACCTTCGTGGTGGCGCAGTATGAGGCGCGGCCCGACCGCACGATCCGGCATATCGCGGTGTCGGAGGAGGAAGCGGCGCGCCACGCGGCGTTTCTGGAGCGGATCAAAAACCCGATCTGGCTGGCGCAGCCTGGGGGTTAGAGCAGATCCCGATCATATGGAATCATCTGATCCGAAGATTTGCATTCTAAATCAAAAACATAGATCGAAGCGCCTCAGAAGTCCGAGACGCGGCCGTTCCGCTCCCAGTCGCCATAGCGCGTCGGCTCCGGCCCCGCCGGGCCGCCAATCTCGCGCGGCATCGCCTTCGGCTCAACCGGGGGCGTGTCCTGCGGCGGATTTTCCGGCGGCGGTTCGGGTCTTGGGTCGGATTGGGTCATGGCGTCTAAAATAGCGCGCGGCACTCGCGCGGCAAGGCCCCCACCGATACTCTACGGCCCGGGTGGCACGCTCCGCGCCGCCGCCGCCGCATCGGCCTCCGCCTTCAGCGCCGCCAGCCGAGGGTCCGGCCGGATGGCGAGCGCCCGCGCCCAGGCCGCCGAAGCCGCCGCCGGATCGCCCATATCCGCCTCCAGATTGCCCATCAGCACATAGCCCTGGCGCGCCTGATCGCCATGCTGATCAAGCGTCGCCACCTTCGCCCGCAACAGCGTCAGCATCGCCTCATCCTGTTGCATCTGCGCCTCGGCCGCCGCGATGCGGGGCGCGAGCGGCGCCGCCGGCAGCGTCGGCGTGGCGCCGGGCAGATAGAGCGCCAGCCCCGCCAGCGGCAGAGCCACCACCAGCGCGGGCAGCATCCAGCCGATCGGGCCCGGCTTAGGCGGCACCTCGTCCTCGGCCGCGCCCGTGGCGAGCAGCCGGCGCTCGATCTCAAGCCGCGCCTGTGCCTGCTCCGCCGGACCGATGCGGCCGCGCACACCCTCCTGCTCCAGCTCCACCAGCTGCGCGCGATAGAGGGCGAGCGCCGCGTCCCGCCGCCCGCGCAGCCGGATGCGCGTCTGCGCCACAGCGAAAGGCGTCATCACGACCAGAGACAGAAGAATGATGCCGGCCCAGATCATGGCCGGAGCAACCTGTCCAACCGCGCCCGCTCGGCCGCCGTGAGTGGCGCCGGGGCGGCCGGAGGTCGGCGCCGGCGCTGCCAAAGCGCGAGAAGCGCGATCCCGAAACCCGCCGCCAGAGCGAGCACCGGCGTCGCCCATAGCAGCGCCGTCACGGCATCGAAGGGCGGCTTCAGCAGAATGAAGCTGCCGTAGCGCTGGACCATGTAGCCGATGATCTGTCGGTCGCTCCGCCCCGCCACCACCTGCTGGCGGATGATGGTGCGGATGTCACGCGCGAGGTCGGCACTGCTATCCTCGATACTCTCGTTCTGGCAGACGAGGCAGCGAAGCTGCTGGCCGATCGCCTCGGCCCGCGCCTCCTGCGCGGGGTTCGTCAGCAACTCGGAAGGGTCGCTCACCGCCCGAGCGGGGCAGGCGTAAAAAAGAAGACCCAGAAAAAGAAAAGCAAAGACAAGCTCTTTTTTGCAAAAAAGAGCCAAAAAACCTTCATTCCTCATGGCGCAGATGCGGCCGCGCCATGCCACAGGGGCAGGATGTCCCGCGCCACCACCGCATCCGTCAGCGCGCCCGCGTAGCGCCAGCGCACGATGCCGGCGCCATCGATGAAATAGGTCTCGGGCACGCCATAAACCCCCCAATCGATGGCGACCCGGCCCGGCCGGTCCATCGCGATGCGCGCATAGGGGTCGCCGTTCTGCGCGAGGAAGGACCGCGTGCCCGCCGGCTCGTCCTTGTAGGTGATGCCCCAGATCGGCAGCCCGAGCTTCGCGATCTCGCCCAGCACGCCCGCCTCCTCGACGCAGGGGGCGCACCAGGAGGCAAAGAAGTTCACCAGCATCGGCTGCTTCGGGCGTTGCAGATCGGCGCCCGAGAAACCGGAGCCGCCGAGCCCCGGCAGGTCGAAATCCGGCACCGTCTTGCCGATAAGCTGGCTCGGCAGGCTATGCGGGTCGAAATCGCCCTGCCGCATTCGCTGCAACATCACCGCCCAGCCACCGGCCGCCACCGCCACCACCGCCAGTGGCGCGCCCAGCAGCAGGCGCCGCCCAACGACGCCGCTCATTCCGCCGCCGCCGGCACCGAGGTCGCCGGCCTGCGCCCCCGCAGCCGGACCGGCGCGCCGATCCGCAACCGCCGGTCGGACAGGGACAGCGCGCCGCCGAACGCCATGATCAGCGCGCCGAGCCAGATCCAGGGCGCCAGCGGGTTGACGTGGATGCGCAGCACCACGCCGCCATCCCGCTCGTCCCCCATCGCGACATAAAGGTCCCGCAGCCCGTTCGTCTTGATCGAGACATCGGTCGTCGTCTGCTGCTCCAGCGGGAAGGCGCGGCGGGCCGGGTGCATGATGGCGACCAGCCGGCCACTCTCCGCGTCATTCACCTGCAAGGTCGCGACCCGCGCCACGTAGTTCGGCCCCTGCCGATCCGCGACCGACACCAGAGTCCAGTCGAAGCCGCCCGTTTTCACCGTCTCCCCCGGATGGACGAGCTGGATGCTATGAACCGCGAGCGTCATGCCCACCATGCCGGCGACCGACACGCCAAGCCCCGCATGGCCGATCGCCGCGCCATAGCTCGCGCGCGGCAGCAGCCGCAGGCGGGACCAGCTCGCGCCCAAGGGCACGCGAAACAGCCGGCTGCGCTCGATCAGCTCGGCCGCCGCCGACAGCACCATCCAGAGCGCGAAGCCGAAGCCCACGGCCGCCACGCCGCCAAGACCCCGGAAGGTCACGGCCGCGAGCACGAAAGCCCCGAGCGCCGCCCACCACAGGCGGATCAGCGCGGGGGCGAGCGCCGCGCGCTTCCAGGAGAGCACGGGGCCGAGCCCCATCGCCGCCATCACGGGTGCGGCGAGCGGGATCGCCGTGCTGTCGAAAAACGGCGCGCCGACGCTGATCTGCTGCCCGAGCAGAAGCTGCACGAAGGGCGGATACATCGTGCCCACCAGCACCACCGCCGTGATCGAGCAAAGCAGGATGTTGTTGAGGACGAGCGCGCCCTCGCGCGAGATGGGCGCGAAAATACCCGCCGGCACCAGAACCGGCGCCCGGATCGCGAAGAGCAGCAGGGAGCCGCCGATGACGATGCCGAGCAGCACCAGGATGAAGATGCCGCGCGTCGGGTCATTGGCGAAGGCATGAACGGAGTTGAGCAGGCCCGACCGCACCAGGAAGGTGCCGGAGAGGCTGAGCGAAAAGGTGGTGATCGCGAGCAGCACGGACCAGATCTTCAGCGCCTCCCGCTTCTCCACCACGATCGCGGAATGCAGCAGCGCAGTGCCGGTGAGCCAGGGCAGCAGAGAGGCGTTCTCGACCGGGTCCCAGAACCAGTAGCCGCCCCAGCCAAGCTCGTAATAGCTCCACCAGGAGCCGAGGGCGATGCCGCAGGTGAGGAAGCACCAGGCGGCGAGCGTCCATGGCCGCACCCAGCGGCCCCAGGCGGCATCGACCCGGCCTTCCAGCAGGGAGGCGACGGCGAAGGCGAAGGCGATCGAGAAGCCGACATAGCCGCAATAGAGAATCGGCGGATGGAAGGCCAGGCCGGGGTCCTGCAGCAGCGGGTTCATGCCCTGCCCATCCGCCGGCGGCGGCCAGACGCGGGCGAACGGGTTGGAGGCAGTGAGCGCGAACAGCAGGAAGCCGCAGGCGACGGCGCCGAGCACGCCGATCACGCGCGCCCGCAGCGCCGAGGGCAGGCCGCGGCCAAAAACCGCGACGGCGGCACCGCACAGCGAGAGGATGAGGCACCAGAGCAGGATGGAGCCCTCGTGGTTTCCCCAGGTGCCGGTGATCTTGTAGATCAGCGGCGTGAGCGCGCTGGAATATTCGGCGACGTTCATGACCGAGAAGTCGGAGACGACGCCGCTCCAGACCAGCGCGAGGAAGGCGAGGCCGACCGCGATGAACTGGCCGAGCGCCAGGGCGGGCGCGGCGGCGATCAGCCGGACGTCGCCGCGATGCGCGCCCCAGATCGACAGCACCGCCTGGGCAGCCGCGATGATGCAGCCGAGCGCGAGCGCGAAATGGCCGAGTTCAGGGATCATGAGGGAGGTTCTAACCGCCGGCGAGCCGCGCCGTGCTGCCGTTGAAGGCGGCGGCGGGCGGCGGCTTGCCGGAAGCCGGGTTCCACATGCCCGCCTTCTTGAGCGCGGCCTCAACCTCGGGCGGCATATAGGCGGCGCTGTGCTTCGCCAGCACCTCGGTCGCCTGAAACGCGCCATCCGGCGTCATCGCGCCCATGGCGACGACGCCCTGACCCTCCCGGAACAGATCCGGCAGCACGCCGACGTACTCGGCCGGGACGACATGGCCATGCCCGTCCGTCACGCCGAAACGGGCGCCGGGCTGGCCGTCGATGGTCGTGTAATGGAGCGAGCCTTCGGCCACCATGCCGCCGAGGCGGAAGACCTGCCCCGGCGCGGGATGCTGGCTGAGCACGGCCCCCGGCAGCATGAAGAAGACGATATTGCTGGAAAAGGCCATGAGCGTCAGCGCCGTGGCGCCACCGAAGCCGAAAAGGCAGGCACCCACCAGCCATAGCCGACGGTGCCGGCGCGCCATCATCATGATGCCGGCCCCAGCCCGTCAGCCTGCCGCACCCTGACCATCAGCAGGGAGCGGATGCGCCGCTCCATCACCGCCGCGCGCAGCCGCGCCAGCACGATGGCCGCGAAGACCAGCGTGAAGCCCAGCGCGCAGACCAGCAGCGGCTCGAGCATGAAGCCGGCATGGTGGTCTGCCCGAAGAGATGGATGCGTGTCCGGCTGGTGCAGCGTGTTCCACCAGTCGACGCTGAACTTGATGATCGGCAGGTTCACCGCGCCGACCAGCGCCAGGATGGCGGCGGCGCGAAAGCCGCGCTCCGGGTCGTCGAAGGCGCGGACCAGCGCGATATGCCCGAGATAGAGGAAGAACAGCACCAGCACCGAGGTCAGCCGCGCATCCCAGACCCACCAGGCGCCCCACATCGGCTTGCCCCACAGGCTGCCGGTGATCGAGGCAGACGGCGGTGAAGCCGGCGCCGACGGGCCCGATCTCCATCGCCGCGAGATCGGCCAGCGGATGCCGCCAGACCATGGACAGCAAGCCGCAGACGGCCAGCGCCGCATAGCCCATGGAGGCGAGCCAGGCGGCCGGGACATGCACATACATGATGCGCACGGCATCGCCCTGCTGCCAGTCGGCCGGGCGAGAAGAACAGGCCCCAGACGAGGCCGGCGGCGGTGACGAGCACGGCGCTCACGGCGAGCCAGGGCAGCATGCCGGCCGGACAGCCGCAGGAACCGGCCCGGATTGGCGAAGCGATGCAAGCTCCGGCTGGGCTTGCGTGGCGCAGTCGGCAGCGGGGTGCTCAGAGCTTCCACACCCCTTCAATAGCGAAGGACGCACCGGGTTTGAAGCGTCATCGGTCTGGCCTACACTCATTCAGGCACGACAAAAGGTGGCATCAGCCCATGCTCTTCGCGATCACGAACATTGATAAACCGGAAAGTTCCGCCCTGCGCGCCGCCACCCGCGAAGCCCATCTCGGCTTTCTCGACAGCATTGTCGCGCAGGTGGTTCTCGCTGGCCCGGTTCTGAACGCCGAGGGCCAGCCCACGGGCAGCCTGCTCATCATGGAAGCGCCGGACCAGGCGGCGGCCGAGGCTTTCGCGGCGGCGGACCCCTATGCCCGCGCCGGCCTGTTCGGGAGCGTCAGCATCCGCCCCTATCGGCTGGTCTACAAAGACGGCGCGCGCATCGGTTGAGGGCGGCGGCGATGACCGCTTACTGGCTGGTGAAAAGCGAGCCTGACGCCTTCAGCTGGGACCAGCAGGTCGCGAACCGGATCGAGCCCTGGACCGGGGTGCGCAACCACATGGCGAAGAACAATCTGAAGGCCATGAAGAAGGGGGATCTCGCCTTCTTCTACCATTCCAATATCGGGAAGGAGATCGTGGGCGTCGTGCGCGTGGCGCGGGAGGCTTATCCCGATGCGACCGCCCAATCCGGCGATTGGGTCGCGGTCGATATGGAGGCGGTGAGCCCCGTCCCTCGGCCGGTGACGCTCGCGGCCATGAAGGCCGATCCGGCGCTGGAGGGGCTGGCGCTGATTCGGCTCTCCCGCCTGTCCGTGGTGCCGGTGAGCGCCGCGCATTGGGCCCATATCTGCGGGCTCGGCGGGTGGCGCGGATGATCGCGGGCGGTGGCTGAGCCCCACCGCCCGCGCCCCGCCGCGCGGGGGTTGCCTTTTTGCCTGCCGCTCACGAAGATTCACTCGGCGTAACGCGCCCGCTAACCCCGCCCCGCATTGCAGGGCCCTCACAAGCCAGATCAACCTGGCGCCAGCCCATCTTCGACGGCCACCCGGCCGCTTCCTCAAGGACAGTCAATGGTCGTTCGCGCCTTCATCTTCCCCGGCCAGGGCAGCCAGGCCGTCGGCATGGGCCGCGACCTGGCCGCCGCCTTCGCCGCCGCGCGCGAGGTGTTCGAGGAGGTCGACGAGACCCTCAAGCAGAGGCTCTCCAAGCTGATGTTCGAGGGGCCGGCCGAGGAGCTGACCCTGACCGAGAACGCCCAGCCGGCGCTGATGGCGGTCTCGCTGGCCGTGCTGCGGGTGCTGGAGCGCGAAGGCGGCAGTCAGCTGGCGCAGAAGGCGGTGCTCGTCGCCGGCCATTCGCTGGGCGAATACAGCGCGCTGGCGGCCGCGCCGGCGCTTCTCCGTCGCCGAGGCCGCCCGGCTGCTGCGGCTGCGCGGCAGGCCATGCAGCGCGCCGTGCCGCCGGGCGAAGGGCGCCATGGCGGCGCTGCTCGGCGCCGATATGGACCAGGCGACCGAGCATCTGCGCCGAGGCCGCCCTGCGACCCGGAGACGCGAGCAGCGCCAGGTGGTGGAGCCCGCCAACGACAATGGCGGCGGCCAGGTGGTGATCTCCGGCCATAAGGCAGCGGTGGAGCGCGCGATCGAGATCGCCAAGCCAGCAGGGCATCAAGCGCGCCATGCTGCTGCCGGTCTCCGCCCCGTTCCATTGCGCGCTGATGGCGCCGGCCGCCGACGCGATGGCCGAGGCGCTTGGCGACAACCGCGCTCCAGCGCGCCGATGGTGCCGCTGGTCGCCAATGTCTCCGCCGCCAAGGCGACCGACCCGGCCGAGATCCGCGACCTGCTGGTGCGAGCAGGTGACCGGCACGGTGCGCTGGCGCGAAAGCGTCCTGGCGATGGCCGCGATGGGCGTGGACAGTTTCGTCGAACTCGGCGCCGGCAAGGTGCTGTCCGGCCTGGTCAGGCGGATCATCGCCCGATGCCGAGGCCGTCTCCGTCGGCACGCCGGCCGAAATCGAAGCCTTGCTGAAGACTCTCTGACTTTCGACGACAGCAAAAAATTCAAGAATACACCAGGGCAAGGAGCTTCCCGTGTTCGGTCTGAGCGGCAAGGCCGCGCTGGTCACCGGCGCCTCGGGCGGCATCGGCGCCGCCATCGCCCGCGCGCTGCATGCCCAGGGCGCCGCGGTGGCGCTGTCCGGCACGCGCCGGACGGCGCTGGAGGCGCTGGCCGCCGAACTCGGCGACCGCGTCGACGGTCTGCCCGGCCGATCTGCGCGACGCCGGAGCGGCCGAGGCGCTGGTCGACGAGCGCCGAGGCGGCGCTCGGCCCGCTGCACATCCTGGTCAACAATGCCGGCATGACCCGCGACATGCTGGCGCTGCGGATGACGGACGAGGACTGGCAGGCGGTGCTGGACGTCGATCTCACGGCGCCGTTCCGGCTGGCCCGCGCGGCGCTGCGCGGCATGCTGCGGCGGCGCGCCGGGCGGATCATCAATATCGCGAGCATCGTCGGCGCCACCGGCAATGCCGGCCAGGCCAATTATGCCGCCGCCAAGGCCGGCCTGGTCGGCATGAGCAAGTCGCTGGCGCAGGAAGTCGCCTGCCGCGGGCGTCACGGTCAACGTGGTCGCGCCCGGCTTCGTCGCAGACGGCGATGACCGATGCGCTGCCCGAGGCGCAGAAGACGAAGCTGCTCGACGCGATTCCCGCTCGGCCGCATGGGGCAGCCGGAGGATATCGCCGCCGCCGTGGTCTATCTCGCCGCGACGAGGCGGCCTGGGTCACCGGCGCCACGCTGCATGTCAATGGCGGCATGGCGATGATCTGATCGCGCGCAAACTATAAAATCACGCGGGATTCGATTGATTTGCCGCTATTGGACAGCGGCACCAACATCCCGTAACGGTTTCTCTAACGACGACACCCGAGGCCAAGTGATGCCGGGCTGTTGGCGGGCCGGATAAAACCATGCTAAGCGCGCCGAATTCCGGGCTATACCCTCGGGCCGGCGCGGAGAAGGCGCCCGGCCCGAATTGGCCCGGGCGAAATCGGATCAGAACAACTAGCCGTCACGCAGGAGTAGCGAGGCCGATGAGCGAAATCGCCGACAAGGTTAAGAAGATCGTGGTGGAGCACCTCGGCGTCGAGGAAGCCAAGGTGACGCCGGAGGCGTCGTTCATCGACGATCTGGGCGCCGACAGCCTCGACACGGTCGAGCTGGTCATGGCGTTCGAGGAAGCGTTCAGCGTCGAAATCCCCGAGGACGCGGCCGAGAAGATCAGCACCGTGAAGGACGCGATCGACTACATCGAGAAGCAGAAGGCCGCCTGAGGCGCGCCTTTTCCATGACGGCTCTTCGGACGATCGAGCTGCGGCGGGTCGTGGTGACCGGCATGGGCATCGTCTGCCCCCTCGGGCTCGGCGTCGAGCATGTCTGGAGGCGGCTGATCAACGGCGAATCGGGCATCTCGGCGATCCAGTCCTTCGATGTCGAGGACCTGCCGGCGAAGGTCGCCGGCCAGGTGCCGGCGGGCGTCCGCGCCGAGGGCGGGCTCGACCTCGCCGAGTGGATCCCGGTCAAGGACCATGAAGAAGATGGACCGCTTCATCCATCTGGCGATGGTCGCGGCCACCGAGGCGGTCGAGGATTCCGGCTGGATGCCGGAGGCCGAGGAGGATCGCTGCGCCACCGGCGTGATGATCGGCTCCGGCATCGGCGGCCTGCAGACGATCTACGAGGCCTCGGTCCAGGTGCATGAGGGCAAGGCGCGGCGGCTGTCGCCGTTCTTCATCCCCTCGGCGCTGATCAACCTCGCCTCCGGCCATGTTTCGATCAAATACGGCTTCAAGGGGCCGAACCACTCGGCGGTGACGGCCTGCGCCACCGGCGTGCATGCCATCGGCGACGCGGCGCGGCTGATCATGCTGGGCGATGCCGATGTGATGGTCGCCGGCGGCGCCGAGGCCGCGGTCTGCGCGCTCGGCATCGCCGGCTTCTGCGCCTCCCGCGCGCTGTCCACCGGTTTCAACGACACGCCGGCGCGGGCCTCCCGCCCCTGGGACAAGGACCGCGACGGCTTCGTGATGGGCGAAGGCGCCGGCGTTCTGGTGCTGGAGGAATACGAGCACGCGAAGAAGCGCGGCGCGAAGATCTATGCCGAGATCGGCGGCTACGGCATGTCCGGCGACGCGCACCACATCACCGCCCCGGCCGAGGGCCATGACGGCGCGTTCCGCGCCATGAAGGCGGCGCTGCGCAACGGCGGCCTGGACGCCGGCCGACATCCAGTACGTCAACGCGCACGGCACCTCGACGCCGCTCGGCGACGATCTGGAACTGGAGGCGGTCGAGCGCTTGTTCGGCGACCATGCGCGCAGGCGTCGCGATGTCCTCGACCAAATCCGCGACCGGCCATTTGCTGGGCGCGGCGGGCGCGATCGAGGCGATCTTCTCCATCCTGGCGATCCGCGACGGCGTGGCGCCGCCGACGCTGAACCTCGACGAGCCGAGCCGCGCCAGCGTGATCGACCGGGTGGCGAAGGACAGCGCAGGAGCGGCCGATCAAGGTGGCGCTGTCCAACAGCTTCGGCTTCGGCGGCACCAACGCCAGCGTCATCTTCCGCGCGGCCTGATTAGAGGTGGTGCGGCGGTTAAGGCTCTGGCTTCTGCCGGTCATCGTCGTCTTCACCCTCCTCAACATCGGCCGCACCTATGTCGAGCAGAGCTGGGACGGAATAGGCCCGCTGCCCCGGCAGACGAATTTCGTCGTGCCCCACGGCCCGACGGATGTCGTCGCCGAGGCCCTGGCCAAGGCGCAGATCATCGCCTCGCCCCTCGCCTTCCGGGTCGCCGTTCTGGTCACGTCGTCGGGCGGCCCTCTGCATGCGGGAGAGTTCGCCTTCCCGGCCAATGCCAGCCTGCATCAGGTGCTCTCGGTCCTGCGTCACGGACGGCAGGTGGAACATCACCTGACGATCCCCGAGGGGCTGACAGCGCGGCAGATCGCCGCCCTGATCGATGCGGCGCCGGCGATGACCGGAAACGTCGCGCCCCCGGCCGAGGGCACGATCCTGCCCAATACCTATGACTACCTCTTCGGCGCCTCCCGGCAGGCGCTGCTGGACCGCGCGGAGCGCGCCCTCGATGCGACGATGGCGGCCCTCTGGCCAAGCCGGGCACCGGGCTTGCCGCTCTCTTCGCCGGGCCAGGCCATCACGCTTGCCAGCATCGTCGAGCGGGAGACGGCGAGACCCGAGGAGCGGGCGCTGGTCGCAGGCGTCTATGTGAATCGGCTGCGGACAGGGATGAGGCTCCAGGCGGACCCCACGGTGATCTACGGCATGACCGGCGGCAGCGGCATGCTGGACCGCCCGCTGGACCATGCGGACCTGCGCGTGCCGGATGCCTACAACACCTATCTGAACACCGGGCTGCCGCCGGGCCCGATCGCGGCGCCGGGCGTCGCCGCGATCGAGGCGGTGCTGCATCCGGCGGATACCGACGCGCTCTATTTTGTCGCCGACGGTTCGGGCGGCCATGTGTTCAGCCACGACTATGCGGGGCAGCAGCGCAACGTGGCGAAGCTGCGGGAGCAGCAGAACGCGATGGGGGATGCCCCCTAGAGCAATATCGGATCAGGTGGAATCACCTGATCCGAAGATTTGCGTTCTCAATCAAGAGCATAGAGCGGAATCGTGAGCGAAAGCGAACCGATACCGCTCTAGAGCGTTTCCTATTCGCTTACGCTCACAGTCACCGCTCTAGCTCTTTGTTTTTACGAGCATCTTCACCCGATCAGATGATTCCATATGATCGGGATCTGCTCTAAATCGGCGTGCGTCAGCCCGGCATCGCCTCCATAAGGTCGAGCGTGCGGCCGATGATCCGCGCCTCGTCGAACCGCGCCCGCGCCCGGGCGAGGCCCGCCGCGCCCATCGCCGCCCGCAGGGCGGGGTCCGCCGCCAGCCGGCGCAGCGCCGCCGCCAGCGGTTCGACCGCGCGTGGCGGCACCAGAAAACCCGTCTCGCCATCCACCACCTGCTCGCGCGGGCCGCGAATCGCGGTCGCCACCACCGGCAGCCCGGTCAGCATCGCCTCGATGACCGACATCGGCAGCCCCTCGAAATGGCTCGGCAAGGCGAAGATATCGGCCGCCGCCAGCAGCGCCGCCGTATCCTCCCGGTAGCCCAGGCATCGCAGCCTGTCGCCCAGCCCGCTCGCGGCGAAGTAGGGCGCCAAGTCCTCCCCGTGGTCGGAGGCCAGGCGTTCGCCCACCACCCAAAGCTCCGCATCCGGCACAGCGGCCATCGCGGCCAACAGCTCCGGATGGCCCTTGTGCCGCACGAGGCGCGAGACGATCACCACGACCACCCGATCCTCGGGCACGCCGAGCGCCGCGCGGATGCGGGCGCGAATCTGCGGGTCCGGGTGGAACACCGCCGGGTCGCGCCCGTTGCCGATGGCGATCGGGTCACGCGCGATGCCCAGCCGCCGGGCATCGGCTGCTTCTTCCTCCGAAACCGTCATGAAAAGGCCGGTGATCTTGCCCGCGCTCCACTCCATCGCCAGCGACGCGGCGCGGCGCGGCAGGGGGCTCGGCTGGTTGAACAGGAAGCCGTGGCAGGTATAGGCGATGCGCGGCACGCCGGCCGCCCGCGCCGCCATCCGGCCGAGGAAGCCGCTCAATGGCATATGGGCATGGACGAGGTCCGGCCTCTCGGCGCGCAGCAGCCGGGCCAGCGCCGTGAAGCCCTCCAGCTGCGCCAGCGGCGAGGCACTCCGCTTCAGCGGCAGCGGCATGATGCGGAAGCCTTCGGCGCGAAGCGGCTCGACCAGCGGGCCGTCCGGGCAGGCGCCGATCATCTCATGGCCGCGCGCGCGACCCTCCCGCAGCAGCGGCGCCAGAAAATGCCGCATCGCGAAATCGGTGTTGGTGAGTTCGATGATCTTCAAACAGGCGGCTCTTGGGGCAGGCGCTGCGTCAGAGCGTGATGACCGTAGGTGGACTTCTAACCGAAGGTCTGAATCACGCTCTAACCGATTTTCGTGATCGCCCATTTCACCTGCTGCGGGCCGGCCTCATCACAGGCGAGAACGATCTGCTCCGTCTTCCGGGGTTCGCTGCCGCCCATATAGATGCTCTCCTCCAGTGCGAGGTGCGCGCCCTCGGCCCGGAAGCGCCAGCCCACCCCACCCGGCAGGCGCAGCAGAATGGCCTCGCCATCCGGCTGAAGGCTGGCCTGCACCGTCGGGTGCAGGTGGAAGCGAATGGTGAAGGGCTGCGGTGTCGCCGCCTCCACCGCGTCTTCGCCGCGCACATCCTCGCCGCTCTCCGCGACATAGAGGCGGCGGCGATGCAGCGCGCCCACGGTCTTCAGCCAGCCGTCATGGCTCGCTTCCAGCCAATGGGCGCCGCTCGCCTCCTGGCGCTGCACCTCGACCTTGTCGGGCCGCCGGGGACCGAGCCCGTCGGGCTTCACCTCGGCCGAACTCGTATCCGCAATGACGAGCGTCGAATGAGCGGCGGTGGCGCGCAGCGCCTCCCGCCATTCGCTCATCGCCGCCGGGGCCGAGCCGCAATTAACGATCAGCCGGTCGCGCCCGATCGACAGCTCGAAGGAGAGCGTGCCGGCATGGGCCTGGGAGTCGAGCCCCGGCGGCGGCGGCGCGCCGGTATCCATGATCAGCACGCTCCGCCCGGCCTGAAGGCGATGAAAGCCGCCATCCACCAGCTGGCTCGGCGCGCGAGTCGGCCGCCCGGCCTGGGTCAGCACGAGATCGACGAGGCTCGACGTCTCTTCCTTGGTGCCGTTGAAAAGGGCGAGGCCGCCATCGCCGTGGCGCAGCATCCGCAGCGCGGTCGCCAGCTTCTCGATCGATGGGCCGAGTGCCGGCGGCGGGGTGGCCTGCGCCGCCTGCAGCAGCGCGCGGATTTCGGTCAAATCCTGCAAGGCGGCGAGATGCGTCGCCGGGCTGCGCTCGATCTGGCTGCCATCGGCGAGAATTTGGCGCGAGAGTTCGGCCGGCAGGAAGCGCAGCGCGCGGGTGAGGAAGGAGCCCTGGTCGGGAAGCGCCACCGCCGCCGCGACAAGGCCCTTGAGCGCCGTCAGCGACCGGGCCTGGCCGTCTTCCGGCGGCAGGGCTGCCGAGAGGTTGCGGGCATCGCCCACCAGCCGCCCCATGAGCTTCTGCCGGAAGGCATCATCCGCGCTCGCCGCAAAGAAATCATAGTGGCCGAGCCAGGCGGCGATTCGCGCCCCGGTCACATCGGGGCGGGTGGCCACCGGGTCGAGGTGGGACGCCGCGATCCATTCGGAGACGAGGGTGCGCGCGCGCTGCCGTGCGGCATCGGTGCCGAGCGCCCGCAGGTCCCGCAGCCAGGTGAAGGTATGGGCGGCGGCGCGAAGTGTCTGTGATCCGCTGGTATCGGCCCAGCCGCCGGGCACCAGGGCACGGACCGAGTTGGCGGCGGTCAGCTCGCCCTTCAGCAGGCGGGCGCCGAGGGTCGGGTCTCCGGGCCAGAGGTCGCGCACCGGCAGGGTGGGGGCATCGGGCACGCGGGCGAGGCGGAAGCTCGGCAGCCTCGCAAAGCTCCGCCGGGCGCCGCGCAGCCAGCCGCCAAGGGGAGGCTTGCCGCTCATCGATCGGTCCCGCGAAGGGCAATCCTGCGTCCGACCGCGAGGGCGGGGTGCGTGGTTGCGCGAATCCTAAAGGCTTTGACAAGCATGAAGCCTTCTAGACAGCGTCATGCCCGTTGCACAAGCGGCAGAAAGCATCAGGCGGCGACTGCGGCTTCGGCTTTTCAGGTGAGGCCGTAGTCGTTCTCGGCCGTATAGACCGAGCCCTCTTTCCTCAACAGCGAGCTGAACAGCGTAAATCGCTCGACCGGGAAGGCATCCGCGCGGAACAGATTGTTACGCTGGACGAAGCCGGTAATTTTGTCGTTGGCCGGCTGATCGAGCCGCGCGAGCGTGACATGGGGCACGAAGCGCCGGCGTTCCGGCTCCAGCCCCGCCCGCTGCAGCGCCGTCTCCACCTTGGCCTGAAGATGGTCGAGCGCCTGTGACCGCTCCACCCCGGCCCAGAGCGCGGTGACGCGGCCGGCCTTCTCGAACAGGCCCACACCGGAGAGCACGAGGGGAAAGCCCCGGCCCCGGATGCTGTGCAAAGCGAGGTCCACCTCCTCCGCGCGCCAGTTCGGCACCTCGCCGATGAAGCGGAGGGTGAGGTGCATATTCTCGCGCGGGACCCAGCGCGCGCCCATGATGCCGGTGGCAAGCGTAGCCAGCCGGTCCCGCAAGGGCCAGGGCAGGTCGAGGGCGACGAAGAGCCTCATCCGCTCGTGGCTCCCTCATGGGTGGCGCCGGCATCGCCGGCCGCGTTGGCCCGCGCCTGGGCCTCGTCCGTCAGCGCCAGGATCAGCGGCAGAAGGCGCTTCACCTCGATGGCGACCCCGGCGGCATTCGGGTGGATGCCGTCGGCCTGGGCGTATTCGGGATGGCCCACGAGCCCCGCCAGGAAGAACGGGTCATAGAGGATGCCGGGCCGTTTGCCGAGATCGGCGAAGACCGCCGCGAAACGCTGCCCATATTCCGCGCCGAGGCTGGGCGGCGCGATCATGCCGCTGAGCAGGACGGGAATATGCTTCGCCGCCAGCGCGTCCAGGATATGGGTCAGGTTGGCCCGCATGAGCGCGGGGTCGAGCCCGCGCAGCCCGTCATTCCCGCCGAGTTCGACGAGGGCCGCATCCACCGGCCCGCCGCCCAGCGCCCAATCCAGCCGCGCGGCGGCATCCGCTGTCGTATCGCCCGAGACGGCGGCATCGACCAGCACGACATCGGCGCCCCGCGCGTGGAGAGCGGCGCCGAGCTGCGCCTGAAATCCGTCCCCAGCCGGCAAGCCATATCCGGCAGTCAGCGAATCGCCCAGAATCATCAGGTGAATCATCGGCTTGGCCGCCGCCCCCGCTTGCGCCGTGACGGGCGCGGCGCCCAGAAGCACAAGGAATGCCGTGAGAATTGCGCGCTGTGTATGGCGCCGGCCGTGACTATATGTGGCGCGCATGAGTGATCCATCTTTCGTGGCGCCGAGCCGCCCGCCCATCATCAGTTTCCGCAACGTCGGCTTGAGCATCCGGGCCAATGCCGGACCCATCAAGATCCTGCGCGGCATCGACCTCGATGTCGAGGCGGGGGAGCGGATCGGCATTCTCGGTCCTTCGGGCTCGGGCAAGACCAGCCTGCTGATGCTGCTGGCAGGGCTGGAACGGGCCAGCGGCGGCGCCATCACGGTCGCCGGCACCGATCTGGCGTCATTGGGCGAGGATGCCAGGGCGCGTTTCCGACTAGGCCATCTGGGGATCGTCTTTCAGTCCTTCCACCTTATCCCGACCATGACCGCGCTGGAAAATGTCGCCGTGCCGCTGGAACTTGCCGGCCGCGCCGATGCGGCAGCCGTCGCCGCCGACGCGCTCCGCCGTGTCGGGCTCGGCCATCGGCTGACGCACCGGCCGTCCCAGCTCTCCGGCGGGGAGCAGCAGCGCGTGGCCCTGGCGCGCGCCTTGGCGCCCAGCCCGCGCCTGCTGCTGGCGGATGAGCCGACCGGCAATCTGGATACCGCGACCGGCGGGCTGGTGATGGATCTGCTGTTCAGCCTCTGCGCCGAGGCCGGCACCACGCTGCTGCTGATCACCCATGACCCGGCGCTCGCGGCGCGCTGCGACCGGACGATCACGATCAGCGACGGCACGATCAGCGACCGCACGATCCTGAACGGCATGCGCGCGTGATGGCCCTGGCCTGGAGGCTGGCGCTCCGCGACCTGCGCGGCGGCACACGCGGCCTGATCATCGTCCTGCTCTGCCTCGGCATGGGTGTCGCCGCCATCGCCGGCATCGGCTCGCTGCGCGCGGCGCTGGACCAGGGCCTCGCCGAGGACGGGCGTGCGATCCTCGGCGGCGATCTGGCGCTTTCCACCAGCCTCGCACCCTTTCCCCCGGCGGTCGAAGCCTGGTTCCGCGCCCGGGGCGCGGCCGTCTCCGAATCGGTCACCACCCGGTCGATCCTGGTCGCACCCTCCGGACGCCGGCTGCTGGTGGCGGCGAAGGCGGCCGGTCCCGGCTGGCCGCTGCTCGGCGCGGTGACGACGATGCCGCCGGGGCAATTCGCCACTTTGCCGAAGGGCGCCGATGGCCGGCCGGGGCTGCTGCTCGACCCGACGGGCGCGCAGACGCTTCATCTCCGGCCCGGTGACCGGGTGACGCTCGGGGGCATCCCGCTCATCTATCGCGGAACCATCGCCGATTCGCCGGACCGTATCGCCGACAGCCGGCTTTTCGGCGTGAAGGCCTTCGTGCCGCTCACGGCCCTCGCCGGCACGCCGCTCATCGCGCCGGGCGGCCTGGTGACCTACGAGATGCAGGTCGTGCTGCCGCCCGGCGAGCCCCTGCGCGCGACCGTCGCGGCGCTGAGGGCCCAATTCCCCGGCGCCGTCTGGCGCATCCGCACCACGGGCGATGCCGCGCCCGATCTCGCGCGCTTCGTCGATCAGGCGGCGCTGTTCATGACGCTCCTCGGCCTCAGCGCCCTGCTCGTCGGCGGGATCGGGGTCGCCAATGGCGTCGAGGCCTGGCTCGCCGGCCGGGCGCGCACCATCGCGACGCTGCGCTGCCTCGGCGCCTCCGCCCGGATGGTGAGCACCATCCACGCGCTGCAACTCGCGGTGCTCGGCCTGCCCGGAATTCTGGCGGGGCTGGCACTCGGCGCGCTCATCCCCGCCGGCGTGCTGCCGCTGCTGCGGGAGCAGCTTCCGGTGCCGCATCACCTCGGCCTCTATCCCGGGCCGCTTTTGCTGGCGGCGGTTTTCGGCCTTTGTGTCGGCATCATCTTCGCCCTGCGGCCGCTGCGCCGCGCCGCCGCCATTCCTGGCGCCGCGCTGTTCCGCGCCGCCGTCCTGCCCGAGGCAATGCCCTGGAGCGTTGGCATGGCGGCGGCCGAGGGCGCCGCCGTTCTGGCGCTCATGGCGCTCGCAGCATTGGCCGTGCCGCGCGTAACGCTCGCACTCGGCTTCTGCGCGGGCGCCATCGGCACGCTGCTGCTTCTGCGCGGGATCGCGGCGGCCATCCGCTGGCTGCTCCCCCGCCTGCCGGCCCCGCGCGCTATCGCCGTGTCGCTCGCGCTGCGCCGCCTGCACGGCCCGGCCTCGCCGCTGCCGCTCATGCTGATGTCGGCCGGCGCCGGCCTCACCGTTCTGGTCGCGGTGGCAGAGATTCGCGGCAACCTGCTGCACGAATTCGCGGGCGAGCTACCCCGCGCCGCGCCGAGCTTCTACTTCGTCGATATCCAACCCGCCGACCTGCCCACCTTCGAGAGCACGGTGCAGGCGACCGGCGTCGCCCATGACCTGCACACGCTGCCGAGCCTCCGCGCCCATATCCTGGCCGTGAACGGCACCCCGGCCGCTCTCTTCCACCCGAAAGGCGGCAGCGACTGGCCGCTGCGCGGCGATGTCGGCTTCACCTATGCGGGAGCACCACCCGCCGGCACGCGCATCGCCGCCGGGCATTGGTGGGCGCCCGACTATCTGGGGCCGCCGCAAGTCTCCTTCGACGCGGCGATGGCGCGCGACTGGGGGGTCGGCATCGGCGACACGCTGAGAGTGAGCGTGCTCGGGCGGCAGTTCGACCTGCGGATCGCGAACCTCCGGGACATCCGCTGGCAATCGCTGGAGCTGAACTTCCTGCTGGTGGCCACACCCGACCCCTTCGCCGGCGCGCCGCATACCTTCATCGCGACGCTCAAGGCCGATCCTGGGCAGGAGGGGACGGTGCTGGCGGCGGTGACGGACGCGCTGCCCGGCGTGACCGGCATCGATGTCGGCCAGGTTCTGGCGGCGCTGCGCGGCCTGCTCGGCCAGATCAGCACGGCGGTCAGCCTCGTCGGGCTGGTGGCGCTGCTCGCCGGCGGGCTGGTGCTGGTCAGCGCCATCGCGGCCGAGCGGGAAAGGCGCATCGCCGAGGCGGTGGTGCTGAAGACGCTCGGCGCCACGCGGGCGCAGATCAGACTCGCCTGGCTGACCGAGTTCGCGGTGGCGGGGGGTGCTGCCGGCCTCTCGGCGGCGGTGCTGGGCGATGCGGCGGCAGCCCTCGTCATCCGCCAGGTCTTCCATACCGACTGGCATTTTTTGCCGGGGATCATGCTGCTGACGGTCGCCCTCAGCATCCTGGGGATGATCCTGCTCGGCTTCATCTCCACCGAGCGGGCGCTGCGCCAGCCGGCAGCCCCCCGGCTGCGGCTGGAAAATGGGGGTTGACCCGGCGCGCTATCTGCCGCTCTCCACCGCTTTGCCCGATCGCTGACCGCGACCTGCCCGCTGGAGAGCCTGCCCGTGTCCGACCCGACCAAGATCATTCCTGTCCGCCGCGCCCTCATCTCGGTCTCCGACAAGACCGGCCTCATCCCCTTCGCCGAGGCGCTGGCCCGCGCGGGCGCGGAAATCCTCTCGACCGGCGGCACCGCCCGCGCGCTGCGGGAAGCCGGCCTCACCGTCATCGAGGTTTCCGACCATACCGGCTTCCCCGAGATCATGGACGGCCGGGTCAAAACGCTGGTGCCGCAGATCCATGGCGGCATCCTCGGCCGCCGCGACCTGCCCGAGCATGTCAGCCAGATGCAGGCGCACGGCATCGCGCCGATCGATCTGGTCGCCGTCAACCTCTACCCGTTCGAGGCGACGGTCGCCGCTGGCGCCGATGCCGAGACCACGATCGAGAATATCGATATCGGCGGCCCCGCCCTGATCCGCGCCGCCGCCAAGAATCATGATTTCGTCACCGTCCTCACCGACCCCGCGCAATACGCCGAGGTGGCGGCAGCGCTCGCTGGCGGCGGCACGCCGATCGATCTCCGCCGCCGCCTGGCGGGCGCCGCCTATGCCCGCACCGCCGCCTACGACGCGGCCATCGCCGCCTGGTTCGCCGAGCAGCGGCAGGAGAGCTTCCCCGAGCGCTTCACCATCAGCGGCCAACTGCGCCAGACCCTGCGCTACGGCGAAAACCCGCACCAGCACGCCGCTTTCTACGTCACCGGCAACCGCCCCGGCGTCGCCACCGCCGGCAGGTCCAGGGCAAGGAACTCTCCTACAACAACCTCAACGACACCGACGCCGCCTTCGAATGCGTCGCCGAATTCGCGGACCCGACCGTCGTCATCGTCAAGCACGCCAACCCCTGCGGCGTCGCCTCCGCCCGCGCTCTCGCCGCCGCCTGGGATGCGGCGCTCGCCTGCGACCCGGTCTGCGCCTTCGGCGGCATCGTCGCGCTGAACCGCACGCTGGACGCCGAGACGGCCGCGCGCATCGCCGCCATCTTCACCGAGGTCATCGTCGCCCCCGATGCGACACCCGAGGCCCAGGCCGTGCTGGCGGCGAAGAAGAATCTGCGCCTGCTGCTGACCGGCGGCCTGCCGGACCCGGCGGCCCGTGCGCCGGCCTTCCGCTCCCTCGCCGGCGGCTTCCTGGTGCAGGACCGCGATGCCGGCCGCATCGAGGCCGCCGGGCTCCGGGTCGTCACCCGCCGCGCGCCGACCGAAGCGGAGATTGTCAGACCTGCTGTTTGCCTTCCGGGTCGCCAAGCACGTCAAATCGAACGCCATCATCTATGCGCACGGCGCGGCGACGGTCGGCATCGGCGCCGGGCAGATGAGCCGGGTGGATAGCGCGCGCATCGCCGCCTGGAAGGCGGGCGAGGCCGCCCGCGCCGCCGGGCTTCAGACCGCGCTGACGCAGGGCAGCGTCGCCGCCTCGGACGCTTTCTTCCCCTTCGCCGACGGGCTGAAGACGATCGTCGCCGCCGGAGCGACGGCGGTGATCCAGCCCGGCGGCTCGATGCGCGACGATGAGGTGATCGCGGCGGCGGATGCCGCCGGGATCGCCATGGTGCTGACCGGGATGCGCCACTTTCGGCATTAGAGACTGTTCGAGTCCGCCCTCAATCCTCGGTCGTGCTGCTCCAGGTCGCGCTGGAAATCTCCGGCGCGGCTTCAAGCTTCGCGACGACGCCATCCAGCTCCTTCGGCACGACCGCTATGCTGATCAGCGTCGCCAGCACCTCGGTCAGCCCGTCCGGCCGGTCGAGCAGTTCGATATCGCCGACCGGGTAATGCGCCGCCAGGAGAACGGCCATCAGCCGCTTGCGGGCGAGCGCCGCCTGCTCCACCGTCGTCATGACGCTCACCTCGTAATTCGCCTCCGAGCCGTGGCTGCTAAGCGGAATCCGGTTGATGCGCAGCACCAAAGGCTGCAGCAGCGTATTCGCGGCGAGCACGAAGACCGTCAGCAGCGCCGCCTGCCCGGCCAGGTGAGCGCCCGCGCAGGCACCCACCGCCGCCGAACACCAGAGCGTGGCGGCCGTGTTGAGGCCACGGATGTTCAGCCCGTCCTTCATGATGACACCGGCACCGAGGAAGCCGATGCCCGAAACCACGTAGGACACCACTTTCACCGCGCCATGGCCGCCATCGAGCCGCATCGCGATATTGACGAATTCGCAGGCGCCGAGTGCCACCAGCACATTCGTGCGGAGGCCGGCGCTGCGCTGCTTCCACTGGCGTTCCGCGCCGATCAGCGTGCCGAGCACGAAAGCCGTGAACAGCGCCAGCAGCGTGTTGAAGACGTCCGTCAGCGTGAGAAGCTGGGGCGTGAGCATGCGACTTCAGAGGCTCTCGGGCGCGGCGATGCGGGCGCGGGCGCGCAAGACCGCGTCGTCGACCGCATCCAGCGCGTCGACAAAGGCAGGCGCGAAGCTGCCCGGGCCGCGCGCGATCTCCGCTGCCAACTCGGCCGCCACCGCGAAATGGACGTGGGCCGCGACGAGGCCGGTGAAGGGATCGGGCGCCGCGGCGCTGTAGGCGGCGACAAGCGCGCCGAGCGCGCAGCCGGTCGCCGTCACGCGCGGCAGCAAGGCGCTGCCGCCCGCGATGCGGATGAGGACGAAGCCCCCCGCCTCACCCAGCCGGCCGACCGCGTGATCCACCGCGCCGGAGGCCGAGACCGCCGTCGCATGCGCCAGCAGGTCCCGGGCTGCCGGCACCGCGTCGGCCGGATCGGCGGAGCTGTCGACGCCGCGCGCCCCGCCGCCGAGGCCGGCGAGACCGATGACCTCGGAGGCATTGCCGCGAATGACGGCCGGGTTATGACGCAGGAGCGTCGCCGCGATGCCGCCCCGCCAGGGAAGCAGCCCGGCCGCGATCGGGTCCAGCACCCAGGGCTTGCCCGCCTCGGCCGCCGCCTCGGCCGCTAGCTCCATGCTGGCCGCCTGCGCGTCCGTCGGTGTGCCGAGGTTGATCAGCACCGCATCCGCGATGCCGGCGAAAAGCGCCGCCTCCTGCGGGTTATCCACCATTGCGGGGGAAGCGCCGGCCGCCAGCAGCACATTGGCGACGAAATTCGCCGAAACCGTGTTGGTCAGACATTGCACGAGGGGCCGGCGGCGGCGCAGCGCGGCATGGGCCGCGATCACCTGCTCCAGATCCGGCGCGTGCAAGGCCGGTTTGCCGATCGCCATGGTCGTCACTCCCCTTCCCTCGTCCCATCAACCATCTGACGCGCTTCGGACCCAGATGCAATTGAGAGACAATCGCATCATTACGATGCCGACTTGATCGTTACGGTCGCAATCGGCAAAATCAAGCCATGCGCAATTTTTCCGACCTGTCCGAGCGCGAGATCCTCGCCCTCGCCATCGCCAACGAGGAAGAGGACGGCCGCATATACATGGATCTGGCCGAGGGGTTGCGGGCCGATTTCCCCGCGACCGCCGCCGTGTTCAAGGAAATGGCGGAGGAGGAGAGCACCCATCGCCACGCCCTGCTGACCCTGTTCCAGGAGAAATTCGGCGAGCATATCCCGCTGGTGCGCCGCCATGATGTGCGCGGCTTCATGCAACGCAAGCCGGTCTGGCAGATCCGCCAGCTGAGCGTGGAGGCCGCCCGCCAGCATATGCAGGCGATGGAGATGGAGGCCCAGCACTTCTACACGCGCGCCGCCGCCCGCAGCCAGGACGCTTCCATCCGCAGGCTGCTCGGCGACCTCGCCATCGCCGAGAGCGGGCATGAGCACAAGGCCGATGCGTTGATGGAGAGCCGGCTCGGCGACCGTGAGCGCAGCGACGAGACCGAGGCGGCGCGCCGCAACCTCGTGCTCCGCTATATCCAGCCGGGCTTGGCCGGGTTGATGGACGGCTCGGTCTCGACGCTGGCGCCGCTCTTCGCCTCCGCCTTCGCGACGGGACGAAGCTGGGACGCCTTTCTGGTCGGCATCTCGGCCTCGCTTGGTGCCGGCATTTCGATGGCCTTCGCTGAAGCGCTGTCGGATAACGGCAGCCTGACCGGCCGAGGCTCACCCGTGATGCGCGGGCTGATCTGCGGGCTGATGACGACGATCGGCGGGCTCGGCCACAGCCTGCCCTTCCTTATCCCGTCCTTCCATCTGGCGCTCGGCATCGCCTTCGCGGTCGTGATCGTCGAATTGGCGGTGATCAGTTGGATTCGCTGGAAATACATGGATACGCCGCCGGTCTCGGCCGGGCTTCAGGTGGCGCTCGGCGGTGCGCTGGTCTTCGGTACCGGCGTCATCATCGGGAACAGCTAAGAGACTATTTGAGACGGCTACTACGGCGGCCATCCGGCGCGCCTATCGGCGCCTCTGGCTCGCCATAGCGCATTCTCAAACAGTCTCTAGATCGGGATCACTTCGGGTAGACGAAGTGATCCCGATCTAGCTTTTTGATTAAGAACGCAAATCTGCGGATCAGGTGATTCCACCTGATCCGATATTGCTCTAAACGCGCGCGGCCGGCTAGGCCGCCGCGGGCAAAATCAAACCAGCGCCGTCGCGAGCAGCGCCACCACCGCGACCTGCACGGCGCAAGCGAGACGATAGAGAGCGAGCGCGCGGCGCAGGTCGGCGGCGGTCGCCTCGGCGCGGCCGTCGCCCATCCAACCGTCCTCGACCAGCGTCTCACCATAAACACGCGGGCCGGCAAGACGCAGGCCGAGCGCGCCGGCCATCGCCGCCTCGGGCCAGCCGGCATTCGGGGAGCGGTGATGCCCGGCATCCCGCCATACGGCGCGCAGCCCAGCGCGCCAATCAGCCCGCATCAGCACAGCCGCAAGCAGAATGAACGCCGCCGAAAGGCGCGAGGCGGGGAGGTTCACGACGTCGTCGAAACGCGCGGCGGCCCAGCCGAAGGCGCGGTGTCGCGCTGTGCGATGCCCGATCATGCTGTCAGCCGTGTTCACCGCCTTGTAGGCCATCATGCCGGGCAGGCCGAGCAGCATGCCCCAGACGACAGGCGCCACCACACCATCCGAGAAATTCTCGGCGAGGCTCTCGATCGCGGCGCGGGCGACACCGGCCTCATCCAGCCGTTCCGGGTTGCGGCCGACGATGCGGGAGACGGCGGCGCGGCCGCCGGCGAGGCCCGCGCTCTCCAGCCCCACCGCCACCGCCGCGACATGATCATGCAGGCTGCGCTGCGCCAGCAGGCTGGAGCCCAGGATGCCAAGCAGCAGGATGCCCGGCCAGCGGCCGAGCCAGATGAACGCCACGAGTTGGACGAAAAGCCCGCAGGCGAAGACAAGGCCGATCAGGAACAGAAGCGCCAGCACGCCGCGCAGGCGGCGGTGCCCCTCCGACAATTCGGGCTTGTTCAGCCCGCTATCGAGGACGCCGATCAAAGCGCCGATCCAGACGACGGGATGACGGATGCGGCGATAGAGGGCGTCCGGATAGCCGGCCACCGCCTCGACCGCCAAGGCGGCGAGCGTCACGAGCAGCGCGCCGATCATAGCCAGGCGCGATCGAGCAGACCAGTGAGCGCCGCCTCATCCGCCCAGGCGAGGGTGACACCGGCGACGGCGATGCCCTGGCGTTCGGCCGGCGCCAGACGCACCATATCCTTGGGTGTCGTCAGCAGCGTGGCACCCGCCGCCGCCGCTTGCCCGCGCAGGGAAACGAGATCCGCCGCCGTATAGGGGTGATGGTCGGCGAAGGCCCGCATGCCGGTGAGCGTGATGCCGGCCGCGTCGAGCCCCGCGAAGAATTTCCCCGGCCGGCCGATGCCGGCGAAGGCGAGGTAGTGGCGCGCGCGGTCGAGCCTCGCCAGATCGGGCACCAACTCCGCCCGCAGCACGGGAAGAGCCGGCGGCAGCATCGGGATGGCGCCGTGATCGTCCGCGCCGATCAGCACCGCCGCCCGGCATCGCGCGGCGGCGGCGGCCACCGGCTCCCGCAGCGGGCCGGCCGGCAGCAGCCGGCCATTGCCGAAGCCGTAGCCGCCATCGATCACCAGCAGGCTGCAATCCTTGATGAGACCGGGGTTCTGCAGCCCGTCATCCATGACGATGGCGTCCGCGCCCTCGGCCATCGCCGCCCGGCCGCCCGCCGCGCGATCGGCGGAAACCCAGGTCGGCGCCACCTCGGCGAGCAGCAGCGCCTCATCGCCCACCTGCGGCGCCCGGTGAAGATCGGGCCGCACAAGCAGGGGTCCGCGCTCCGTCCCGCCATAGCCGCGCAGCAATGCATGCGGCCGGCCGCCGCGCGCTTGCAGGCGGCGCAGGAGATCGAGTGCCAGCGTCGTCTTGCCGGCGCCGCCGACCCCGGCATTGCCGCAGCAGAAAACCGGCACCTGCGGCGCGCCAGCCAGGCCGGGCGACCCGCCGCGCCGTCATCCAACGCTGTGACGAGGCCGGCCGGCGCCAGCAGGCGTGCGGCCCAGCCATCCTCGGCCCAGAAGGCGGGCGCCTGCACCGCGTCACCCCGCCTTCGGCGCGGCCAAGCCAGCGAGCAGCCCCGCCACCTCGGCGGGCAGGCCGGAGAATCCCTCCAGCAGCCCGCGCACCCCGGTCGCCCATCGCCGTCGTGCCCCAAGGGTCTCGCAGGCGGGCATCGACCCAATCGCCCAGCGCCTGGGCATCGGCGACCTCGGACAGCGCGCCGCCATCCCGCAGCAGCGCCACCAGATCGGTGAAGTTCGCGGTATGCGGCCCGACCGCGACGGCACGGCCCAACCGGGCCGGTTCGGCCGGGTTCTGCCCGCCATGGCGGACCAGGCTGCCGCCAACGAATGCGAGTCGGCGCCAGCCGGTAGACGAGCCCCAGCTCGCCCACCGTGTCCGCGACCCAGATGCCGCCCCCGCGCGGCGGCGGCTCGTTCAAAGACCGGCGGGGCGCGCCGCCGGCCAGTGCGGCGATCGCCTCGCCCCGCTCCGGGTGGCGCGGCGCGATGATGGTGAGCAACCCCGGATGGGTGGCCGCCAGGCGCGCGATGGGCGGCGAGCGATCAGCTCGTCCTCGCCCCGATGCAGACTGGCCGCGACCCAGGCTGGCCCGCCGATCAGGCTGGAGAGATGGGAAAGCGCCTGGCGGTCCGCCGGCAGCGGGGGTGCCGCGAGCTTGAGGTTCCCGGCCGGCAGAACACGCGGCGCGCCGAGCTGTGCGAAACGGTCCCCGTCCGCCGTGCTTTGCGGATGGATCGCGGCGAACCAGGCGAGAACCGCGCGCGCCGTGCGTGGCGCCCTCTGCCAGCGGGCGAGGCTGCGGGGGGAGAGGCGCGCGTTGATGAGCATGAGCGGCACGCCCCGGCGAGCAGCGGCCGCCAGAATATTCGGCCAGATCTCGCTTTCCACGAAGGCCGCCGCATCGGGCCGCCAATGGTCGAGGAAGCGCGCGCCCCAGGCCGGCACGTCAAGCGGGATGAAGCGGTGCAGGACGCGATCGGCGAGGCCGAAGATCGCGGCAGGCGCTGCGCCAGCAGAAGCTGGGAGGTGACGGTGCCCGTGGTCAGCAGGATGCTGCCCGGCTCCCGCGCCAGGGCCGCGAGCACGGGAAGGATGGAGACGGTTTCGCCCAGGCTCGCCGCATGCAGCCAGATCAGCCGGCCCTCCGGCCGGGGCGATGCGTCGATCGCCTCCGCGCTCCGGCAGCCGGGCGGCGATCTCCTTCCCGCGTGCGACGCGCCGGCGCAGCATGACGCGGAGTGCCGGGCTGGCGGCGCGGGTGAGGCCCGCCCAAAGTGCCAGCGCGAGGGTCATCGCCCCCTCATCCCTGCGTCGTCATCGGCGGGGCGTGGGGGAGCGCGGGACGCCGCAGAGCGCGTCCGCCTCATCGCAGGCAGCGTCCAGCGCCGCGACGATCACCGGCAGATGCGCGGCCCAGTCGGCGCGCGGCACCAGGATGGGCGGCCGGCAGACGATGACGCCGCGGCCGTAGGGAAAGGGAAAGATCATGCGGTCCCAGCTCGGCATCCGGATGTGAAACCGGCATTGCCCGGAAGTGGGGAAGATGGTGACGCCGGTCGCCGCCGCCAGTTGCGCCACCCCCGCCGCCGCGACCTTGGCCGGGCCACGCGGCCCGTCCGGCGTGATGGCGATGTTGCTGCCGTCCCGCAGCAGCAGCAGCATGTTGCGCAGGCTGGCCGAACCGCCTTTGGAGGAGGAGCCGATAACGGTGCCGAGGCCGAACCGCCCGACCGCCTGGCCGATGAACCGCCCGTCATTATGCCCGCTGACGAGCACGTGGGTCGGCATATGCGCGCCCTCCTGCTGCGCGCGCAGCGCCAGCATGGGCATCATCGGCAGGCGCTCATGCCAGAAGCAGACCAGGCCAGGGGCGCCGCCCTTGGTCGTCGGCTCGATATGTTCGAGGCCGTGGAAGGTCCAGCGCGTGGTCCGATAAGTCCAGGCCAGGTAGCGGCCGACGAGACGGGCGAAGCTGTCCTTCAGCCTCGGGTGCCGCACCAGCCATTTGAACCAGCGCGGCGTTCGGAACCGCCGCTTCGGGGGTGCGTGCCGGCTCTCATCTGGGCTGGTGTCGGAGCTTGGAGCCATTTCCGGGGCGGTAGCACGGCGGCTGGCCCCCGGCAAACGAGGTGCGGGCCGCCGCCCAGCGGGACTGCCGCGCTCGTAGCCTATTATTTCGATATTGCACCAATTTGGCAAGGCCGCGATAGTGCCGCCATGCGCGCCGCCTCGCTTCGCCCGATCGCCCTGGTGCTGGCCTTCGGCGCTATCCTGCTTGTGATGGCGGCGCTGCTGCGCGACCCCGAATATGACGAGGGCTACACCGCCTTCGTGACCGCGACGGCGGCGCGGCCGAACTGGCCCGCACTGCCCTTCCGCGCCGGGGATGTCCGGGCCGCATTCCGGCCGGCGCCCACGCCTTGGGCCATCGCCGGCAATCTGCGGCACACGGATGTTCATCCGCCGCTCTATTTCTGGACCGTCTGGGCCTGGCGCCGGCTCCTCGGCCCCAATCTCGCGATGACCCGCATGCTCTCGGTCCTGCTCAGCCTGGGCGCGCTCGCGGCAGAGGCCGCCATCGCCGCCGAGGCGGGCCTGCCCGTGGTGACGAGCCTGCTGCTGACGCTCGGCTGCTACGGCTTCGTCGAGACCGGGATCGTGGCGCGCGGCTTCGCGATGACCCAATGCCTGCTGCTGCTCGGGCTGCTGCTGACGCTTCATGCAGACAAGGCGGCGCGCGGCGCGGGCGGGTTGAGCCTCGGCGCGGGAGCGGCGCTCGGCGCCGCTTGTTTCGCCAATTACCTCGCCGCCTTCCCGGCCGCGGCGGCAGCACTCTGGCTCGGCGCGCGGCGGCCATGGCAAGGGCTGCGGCTGTTGCTCGGCCTGATGCCCTTCTGCCTCGCCGACCTCAGCTTCTTTCTGGATCAGAGGAACAGCCGCATCGGCCAGTTTCCGCCCTTCGGCTGGGGGGCGATGGGTGCCGCCATGGCCCATTCGCTGGGCGGGGCGGTGTTGGGCGGCCTGCCGCTCTACCTGCCCGGCCGTGCCCTGCGGCTCACCTCCGCCGCCGCACTCGGCGCGGCGCTGGCCGCACTCCTGCTGCTGCCCGTGCTGCGCTGGCGGCAGCTCGGCCGGCCAGGGCCGCGCCTGCTGTTGGGGATGGCGGCGCTCGCCACGCCTGCCGGGCTGCTGCTGATGGGCCGCGCCGCGCACAGCGTTCCGGTCGAGATCCGCTACTTCGCCTTCGCCCTTCCCCCTTTTGTGATGCTGCTCGCCGCGAGCGTCGCCAGCCTGCCGCCGGCCTGGGCACGGTCCGTCCTCGCCGCACTGCTGATCGTGCAGGCCGCGTCCATCACCGGGCTCATGACGCGGGCGGAGACAATGCAACCAGAAGGTGCCGCCGCGCGTGCGGCCTTCCGCGCGGTCGGCGAAACCGGCCTCGTCCTGCTCCCGCGCGGCAATGATGGTGTCGGCGTCGTCGCGGCTTTTCTCACGGCTGCACCGGACGGGCTGCATATCCTGCTCGTCGAGCCCCACTCGCGCATCGCGGCGCTCGGCCAGGCGATGCGCGCCTGGCCCCGCGTCACCGCTGCCGCCATCGCGGCCGACAGCGACAGCCTGGCGACCCTGCCGGTGCTGGCCGACGCGCTGCGCGTGACACGGCAAATGCGTTGACGCGCGAAGCTTCGGCCTTCTAGGCTAGACGCCCAAGGATTGTGCAGGATCGTGCCAATTGCGGGCTTCAATTCGATTTCTGCTCGGGAAGCAGACACGGGAACTGACGGGAGGCGACCCGACCAGGACCGTGTTGCAGTATCTGCGCGAGGATGAGGGCCTCTGCGGCACCAAGGAAGGCTGCGCGGAGGGCGATTGCGGCGCATGCACCGTCACCATCGCGGAGCGGAATGGCGCGGGCGGCATCCGCTACCGCGCCATCAATAGCTGCATCATGTTCGTCCCCGCGCTCGACGGAAAACAGCTTCTCACCGTCGAACATCTCACGCCGGATGGCGGCGCGCTGCATCCCGTGCAGCAGGCGATGGTGGACCACCACGCCTCCCAATGCGGCTTCTGCACGCCCGGCTTTGTCATGTCACTCGCGACGATGCACATGGCGGGGGAAATGCCGGATCGGGCCGGAATCGTCGATGCGCTCGCCGGCAATCTCTGCCGCTGCACCGGCTATCGCCCGATCCTGGATGCGGCCGGCGCGGCGCTCGCCGCACCGAGGTTGCCGGATCAACAACTCACCACTGAGTTGCACGCGCAACTCGACGCGCTGGATGCGGATAAGGAGATGCTGGATTGCGCGGGCTCCGGCCGGCGCTTTGTCGCCCCACGCTCCCTGACCGAACTCACGGGCGTCCTGGCGGAGGAGCCGGACGCGCTGATCCTCGGTGGCGGCACCGATGTCGGCCTCTGGGTCACGAAGCAGCATCGTGACCTGCCGCTGCTGGTCGCGACAGAGCGTGTCGCCGGGCTCCGCCGTATAGAGCAGACCGCCGACCATGTCACGATCGGCGCCGCCGTCACCTATGCGGACGGGATGGAGGCGATGGCCGCGATCCATCCCGCGATCGGCGCTTTGATCCGGCGCATCGGGTCGCGCCAGATCCGCGAACGCGGCACCATCGGCGGCAATATCGCCAACGCCTCCCCGATCGGCGACATGCCGCCCTTGCTGCTGGCGCTGGATGCGGTGCTGATCCTGGTCAGCGCGGCCGAGGGCGTGCGGCGCCTGCCGGCGGAGGCGTTCTTCCGGGGCTATCGGAAGACGGCGCTCAGTGCCGGAGAGGTGCTGGCGGCGATCGAGATTCCGCGCCCGGCGGAGGACACGCGGCTTGGCGTCTACAAAGTATCGAAACGCTTCGACCAGGACATCTCGGCCGTCTGCGGCGCTTTCGCGCTGCGGCTGGAAGACGGGCGGGTGCGGTCGGTGCGCATCGCCTATGGCGGCATGGCGGCGATCCCGCGCCGCGCCGATGGGGTGGAGGAGGCGCTGACCGGCCGCGCCTGGAATGCCGAGACACTGCGCGCCGCCATGGCCGACCTCGATGACGCCTTCGCTCCGCTCAGCGATATGCGGGCCTCGGCCGAATATCGGAGGCTCGTCGCCCGCAATCTTCTGCTCAAATTCTACCTCGAACACCCGGGCGGGACGGAGGCGCCGGTCACGCTCCGTCTCGACATCGCCGAGGGGCTGCGGGCGTGACCAGCAGCATCGGCCTGCCCCTGCCCCATGACAGCGCCGCGCTGCATGTCAGCGGCACGGCGATCTATATCGACGACATGCCCGAGCCCCGCGCGCTGCTGCATGCCTATATCGGGCTGAGTACGCAGGCCCATGCCCGCATCACCCGGCGCGATCTGAGCGCCGTCGCGCGGGCGCCCGGCGTCATCGCCGTGATCACCGCAGGCGACGTGCCGGGCGTCAACGATATCGGGCCGATCCTGCCGGGCGACCCCATCTTTGCCGAGACAATCACCGAATATCACGGTCAGGCGCTGTTCGCGGTGGCGGCGACAAGCGCCGACGCCGCCCGCGCGGCGGCGGGCCTGGCCATCATCGAATACGAACCGCTCCCGCCCATCCTGACGCTGGACGAGGCCCTGGCGCGGGAGGATGCCCGCGTGCTGCCCAGCCGGCTCATCCAGCGCGGCGAGCCCGAGGCCGCCATCGCCAGCGCTACCCATCGGCTGACCGGCAGCTTGCGCATCGGCGGGCAGGAGCACTTCTACCTCGAAGGCCAGATCGCCGTGTCACACCCCGGCGAGCAGGGCGACATGCTGATCTTCAGCTCGACCCAGAATCCGTCAGAGGTTCAGCATCTCGTCGCCCGCGCGCTCGGCGTGCCCGACCATTGCATCACGGTCGAGACCCGGCGCATGGGCGGCGGCTTCGGCGGCAAGGAAAGCCAGGCGGCGATCCCCGCCGCCATCTCCGCGCTCCTCGCGGCCAGAACGAAGCGCGCGGTGAAGCTCCGGCTCGACCGTGATGACGATATGGTGCTGACCGGAAAGCGCCATCCGTTCCAAATCGATTACGATGTCGGCTTCGACGAGACGGGGCTGATCGGCGGGGTCTCCTTCATGCTCGCGGGGGATTGCGGCTACTCGCCCGATCTCTCAAGCGGCATCAACGACCGCGCGATGATGCACATCGACAACTGCTACTTTCTAGAGAATATCGCGATCCTCTCGCACCGCTGCAAAACGAATACGGTGTCCCATACCGCGTTCCGGGGTTTCGGCGGCCCGCAGGGCATCATGGGCGTCGAACACGTGATGGATGAGATCGCGCGGCATCTGCGGCGCGACCCGTTGGCGATCCGGCGCCGCAACTTCTACGGCACGACCCCGCGCAACGTGACGCCCTATGGCATGACGGTCGAGGACAACATCATCGGCGATCTGGTCGATGAACTCGCCCGCACGGCCGGCTACGCGGCGCGGCTGGAAGAGGTCGCCCAGTTCAACGCTGATAGCGACTGGATCAAGCGCGGCCTCGCGCTCGTTCCGGTGAAGTTCGGTATCTCCTTCACCGCCATTCACCTCAACCAGGCGGGCGCGCTGGTTCAGCTTTACACGGATGGCAGCGTGCTGCTGAACCATGGCGGCACCGAGATGGGCCAAGGCCTGTTCATCAAGGTGGCACAAGTCGTCGCGGAGGAATTCGGCATTCCGGTCGGGCGCGTGCGCGTCAGCGCCACCAATACCGCGAAGGTGCCGAATACCTCGCCCACCGCCGCCTCGGCCGGCACCGACCTGAACGCGAAGGCAGCGCAGGCCGCGGCCCATGCCATCAAGCAGCGCCTCGCCCATGTCGCGGCGGCCGAATTCGGCGTGCCGGCGACCGCCGTGATCTTCGCCAATAGCGAGGTCATCGGCGGGCGGCGGCGCATGGGCTTCGCCGACCTCGCCCGGCTCGCGCGGATGCAGCGCGTTTCCATGTCCTCCACCGGCTTTTACGCGACGCCGAAGATCCATTTCGACCCGGTGACCCAGACCGGCCGCCCCTTCTACTACTTCGCCTATGGCGCGGCGCTCGCCGAGGTGGAGGTGGACGGGCTGACCGGCGAATACCGGCAGCGCCGGGTCGATATCCTGCATGACTGCGGCAAGTCGCTGAACCCGGCGATCGACCTTGGCCAGATCGAAGGCGGCTTCGTGCAGGGCGCCGGCTGGCTGACGACCGAGGAGTTGTGGTGGGACGCATCCGGCCGGCTGCGCACCCATGCGCCCTCGACCTACAAGATCCCAACAATCGGGGACCTGCCCGCCCAGTTCCAGGCGCGCATCTACGAATCCGGCCGCAACCGGGAAAACGCGATCTTCCGCTCCAAGGCCGTGGGCGAGCCGCCGCTCAACCTCGGCATCGCCGTGTTCCAGGCATTGCGGGATGCGGTGGCGCGCTTCGGCACCGCCGGCCAATCCCCGGGGCTTGATGCGCCGGCGACGCCCGAGCGTGTGCTGATGGCGATCGAGCAAATCCGCGCGACATCGGCGGGCGCTCATGGCGCCCTGCCCCGCCGGGTCGCCGAAGCCGAGGCGGCGGAGTAATGCCCGCCTGGCTCGATGCGCTGGCGGCACTCGACCAGCGGAGCGAGCCCTGCGTGCTGGTCAGCGTGATCGCGGCCCGTGGCTCCGCGCCGAGGGAGGCGGGCGCCAAGATGGTCGTCTCCGCTGCACAGAGCTGGGATACGATCGGCGGCGGCAATCTCGAATATCAAAGCATGCTCGACGCGCGGGCGATGCTGAGCGAGGGGAGCGAGGCGCCGCACCAGCGGGAGTTTCCGCTCGGCCCCGCGCTCGGCCAGTGCTGCGGTGGTGCGACCACGGTTCTGTTCGAGCCGATCCGGCCGCCGAGCTGGGTCGTGGCGCTGTTCGGCGCCGGGCATGTGGGGCGGGCGATCGCCAAGCTGCTGGCCGATCTGCCCTGCCGGCTGCTTTGGTTCGACACGCGGCCGGACATCTTTCCGGAGACGGTCGCCTCCAACACCCGGCGGCGTCACTCGGCCGAGGTCAGCGATGTGGCCGGGCTGCCGCCCGGCGCCACGGTGCTGATCATGACGCATGACCACGCCACCGATTTCGCGCTGAGCGAAGCGGCGCTGCGCCGAGACGACCTGCCTTTCGTCGGCACGATCGGGTCGGAGACGAAACGGGCGCGCTTCGTCAGCCGCCTGCGGCGCGCCGGGCTCGATGAGGCGAGGCTTGACCGGCTGCATTGCCCGGTCGGGCTGCCGGGCGTCGGCACCAAGCTGCCGGCGGAGATCGCGATCGCGGTGGCGGCGCAAATTCTCGCCGCGCGGCGGGCGCCTGCCGCGATGCAGGGTGCCACCACGGCCGTCGTGATTCCGCTGGTGGCCGGCGCGCAAGGCTGCGCCGTACCTGGCTGCGACGCCGGCTGCGGCGGCCAAAGGCGGGCTTGAAGACACCTCGCCGAATGACAGGCGAATAGCAACCTGCCAGACGGTGGGTAAATCAAGACTTCTGAGACAGGGCGGCTTCCACAAAGCTTGTGAAATGCCGTGCCTTGGCACTCGGGATGCGCCCTGGCGGGAACATTGCCCAGGCATTGACCGGTGGCAGCGTCCAAGCCTCCAGGACCGTTTGTAACGCCCCGCTCGCCAGCTCCGGCGCGAACATCCAGGTTGAGGCAATCGTAAGGCCTGCATCCGCCAACACGGCCGAGCGCACCCCCTCGGCAGCACTTAGCCGCAGACGCCCTCGTAGCGTGACCGACTGATAACTGGCTGCAACGGCCAGAGGTGGGCTTAACTCCCCTCAACCCCGGCGCAAAACGAACAGTCCCTGCTCGCCGAACAGATTGGCCAGTCGCGGAAACCGCCGCCAGGGCGCGCCGTGCCCCTCGTCGTCCGCGCCAGCCATTGCTCCACCACATAGCCCTCGGCGGCGCACAGATCGAAGAAGTCCTGGATGGTGCAGGGATGGATGTTGGGCGTCTCGTACCACGGCCGGTCCCAGGTTTTGGTCATCGGCATGCGGCCGGTCAGCAGCAACTGCCAGCGCAGCCTGCCAATGGCCGAAATTGGGAAAGCTGACGATCGCGTGGCGCGCCGATGCGCAGCATCTGCCGCAGCACCTCGCGCGGCCGCTCCACCGCCTGCAGCGTGCGCGACAGCACGACATAGTCGAACGCGCCGATCCGGGTAATGCGCGAGGTCGGTATCGGCGTCGCCCTGCATCACCGGCAGGCCGTGCGCGACCGCGCGGGTCACCTCGCGCCATGTCGATCTCGATGCCGCGCGCGTCGCAGCCCTTGGTGCGGAACAGATGGTCGATCAGCGTGCCGTCGCCGCAGCCGATATCCAGCACGCGCGAGCCGGGCGCGATCATGCCGGCGATCAGCCGCAGATCGACCCGCATGTTCTGCGCGGCATCGCGGAGCGGCCGGCGGGCGTGCGCGCCGTCCGGCATCAAGCCCGGCCCGTGGGCGGAGGCCCCGCATGCTCGGCGCAGCCGGCGAGGAAGCCCGCGAGCGTGCGGTGGAAATCCGGCTCGTCGAGCAGGAAGGCGTCGTGGCCCTTGTCGGATGGGATCTCGACGAAGCTCACATTGGCCGCGGCGTGGTTCAGCGCGCGGGCGATGGCGCGCGGCTGCCGCGGTCGGGAAACAGCCAGTCGGAGGTGAACGAGACCAGCAGAAGCGGGTCGTCGTGCCGGCGAAGGCGCGGGCGAGATCGCCGTCATGCTCGGCCGCGAGGTCGAAATAATCCATCGCGCGGGTGATGGTCAGGTAGGAATTGGCGTCGAAGCGGCGGACGAAGGTGCTGCCCTGGTGGCGCAGATAGCTCTCCACCTCGAAACGGTCGCCGAACAGGGTCAGCGCTGCCGGCGTCGCGCAGGCGGCGGCCGAATTTGCGGGTCAGCGCCTGCTCGCGAAGATAGGTGATGTGCGCCATCATGCGCGCGACGGCGAGGCCGCGCGCGGGCATCGCGCCCTGCCGCCAGTAGCGGCCGCCATGCCAGTCCGGGTCGGCGAAGATCGCCTGGCGGCCGACCTCGTGGAAGGCGATGTTCTGCGCCGAATGATAGGCGGCGGTGGCGATCGGCACGGCGGCGAACACCGCTTCGGGATAGGTCGCCGCCCATTCCAGCACCTGCATGCCGCCCATCGAGCCGCCGATGACGGCGAACAGCCGGCGCGATGCCGAGATGGTCGATCAGCCGCTTCTGGGCGCGCACCATGTCGCGGATGGTGACCGGCGGGAAATCGGTGCCCCAGGGCTGGCCGCCGCTTGTCGTCATGCGCGGCTGCGCGGCCCGGTGGTGCCCATGCAGCCGCCCAGCACGTTGGCGCAGATGACGAAAAAGCGGTCGGTGTCGACGGGCGGCCGGGGCCGACGACGGCTGTCCCACCAGCCGGGCCTGCCGGTGAGCGGATGGGTCTCGGCGACATACTGGTCGCCGGTCAGCGCGTGGCAGATCAGGATGGCGTTGCTGCGCGGCGGCGTTCAGCGTGCCGTAGGTGCGATAGGCGACGGTCAGGCTGCGCAGCGCGCGGCCGCAATCCAGCGTCAGCCCCTCCGGGAAGACGACGGCCTGATGCGCGATCTCGGCGAGTGGCTCAAGCTGCTCCATCACGGTCAGATAAGACGGGCCGGGTCTCGGGGCAATTGGCCCACCACTCCATCGTTGTGGCGGGCCGGCGAGGCATGTTTGCTTCGCCCATCGGTTACGGTATCAGTCATCGCCTAAAAAACGACCGGTCAGCCATCGATGTCGAGTTCAGCCGAAGCCGCTCCCGGCGCGGATCACGCTACCTTTTCCCACGCGGATAGCCTGCCCGCCCTCCGGCAGGAGCTGGACGGGCTGGATGACCGCATCCACGACCTGCTGATGCAGCGCGCCGCGATCGTGGAGCGGGTGGCGGTCACGAAAAAAGGCGGCGGCCCGCTGCGCCCGGGGCGCGAGGCCAAGATCATCCGCCGCCTGCTGGCGCGGCATGAGGGCGCGCTGCCGCGCCAGGCCATCGTCCGCATCTGGCGGGAGATGTTCGCCGCCTCCGTCGCCCAGCAGCAGAGCGTGCTCGTCGCTGTCTGCGACCCCGCGATGGACGGACGCTTCGCGGCGGCCGCGCGCGAGCATTTCGGCGCGCTGACGCCGCTGCGGGTCTATCGCAGCGCCGCCCAGGCGATCGGCGAGGTGGTTGAAGGGCGCGCGGGCGCCGCCATCCTGCCGCTGCCCGGCGAAGGCGCGGCGGAAGGTGCGACGGGGCCCGACTGGTGGCCCGGCCTGCTGCACAGCACCACAAGGGCCGCATCCATGTGGTCGCCCGCCTGCCCTTCTGGCGAAGCCGCCCGGAAGGTGCGCCGGCCGTCCAGGCGCTTGTCATTGCCAGCTCCCCCGCCGACCCCTCCGGCGACGACATCTCCCTCATCGCGCTGGAGATGGAGGCCGCAGATCAGCCGGGCCAGCCTGTCCCAAACACTCACGGCCGCCGGCCTCAAGCCGCTCTCCATCCTTCTCCACCGGCCGCATGGCGCGCCTGTCGCCGAGCTGCTGGTGGAGGTCGAGGGCTTCGTGGCGCTCGACGATCCGCGCCTGGCCCGCATCGGCGGGCTGCAGGCGCCGCCCGCTCGTCGTCGGCGCCTATGCGGTGGCCATTGCCGAGGAGCCGGGCGGGCCATGAGCGCATCCGCCCGGCCGCGCCCCAGCCACGGCCGGAGGTCATGGCGATCGCGCCCTATGTCGGCGGCGAATCCAAGCTGCCCGGCGTCACCCGCGTCATCAAACTTTCCTCCAATGAAGGCGCGTTCGGGGCGCCGCCCGCCGCCCGCGCCGCGATCGCGCGAAAGCGCCGCCGGCATGCACCGCTATCCGGATGGCGGCGCCCGCGCGCTGCGGCCGCGATCGGCGCGCATTTCGGACTCGACCCCGCGCGGATCGTCTGCGGCACCGGCTCGGACGAGCTCATCAGCCTGCTGATCCAGGCCTATGGCGGCGCCGGCACCGAGCTGCTGATGTCCGCGCACGGCTTCTCGATCTACGAGATCGCCGGCAACTAGCCGGCGGCACGGTCATCAAGGTGCCCGAGCGCGACCTGACCGCCGATGTCGACGCCATTCTGGCGGCGGTGACGCGAGCGGACGCGGCTCGTCTTCCTCGCCAACCCGAACAACCCGACCGGCTCGCTGCTGCCGCTCGCCGAGCTGCGCCGGCTGCGCGACGGACTGCCGCCCGATGTGCTGCTGGTGCTGGACGCCGCCTATGCCGAATATGTCGAGCGGCCGGATTACGATGCCGGGGCTGAGCCTGGTCGATGCCGGCGAGAACACGGTGATGACGCGCACCTTCAGCAAGATCTTCGGGCTTGGGCGGCGCGCGGCTCGGCTGGGGCTACGGCGCCGCCGGCGATCGTCGATGTGCTCAACCGGGTGCGCCCGCCCTTCAATGTCAGCGCGGCGGCGATGGCCGCCGGCGATCGCGGCGCTGGCCGAGCCGGGCTGGGTAGAAGCGGTCCCGCGCCCATAACTACGTCGCCCGCGCCCGCGTCACCGCCGCGCTGGAGGCGGCCGGCATTCGCGTCTGGCCCAGCGAGGCCAATTTCGTGCTGGCCGATTTCGGCATCGGCCGAGCGTGCCGGTGCGGCCGATGCCTGGCTGCGCGGCCGCGGCATCATCGTGCGCGCATGTCGCCGGCTACGGCCTGCCGCATGCCTGCGCATCACCATCGGCACCGATGAGGAATGCCGGCTGGTGACGAAGCCTGGCCGCATTCGTGACGGCCAATACGCATCAGGTCGCCGAGCGTGGCTGACGCGCCGATCTTCCAGCGGCTGGCCCTGATCGGGCTCGGGCTGATCGGCAGCTCGGTCGCGCGCGCCGCGCGCGAGACCGGCGGCGTCGCGGCCGAGATCATCGCCTGCGATGCCGATCCCAGCCGTCTCCGCGCGCGTGGCGGAACTCGGCCTCGCCGACCGCGTGGAGCCCGATGCCGCGCCGCGCGGTGGCGGGCGCCGATTGCGTCATGCTCTGCGCGCCGGTCGGCGCCTATGGCCGAGCTCGCCGCCGCCATCGCGCCCGCATCTGGCGCCGGGCGCGGTGCTGACCGATGTCGGCTCGACCAAGCAATCCGGTGCTGCGCGATGTCGGGCCGCTGGTGCCGGCGGGCGTGCATTTCGTGCCCGGCCATCCGCTGGCCGGCACCGAATTCTCCGGCCCCGATGCCGGTTTCGCCACGCTGTTCCAAGGCCGCTGGACCCTGCTGACGCCGCCCGCCGGCACCGATGCCGACGCGGTCGCCAAGAGTCGCCGGCCTGTGGCGGCGCTTCGGCGCGCATGGTGGAGGTGATGGAGCCCGCGCATCATGACCGCGTGCTCGCGATCGTCAGCCATCTGCCGCATCTGCTCGCCTTCACCATCTGCGGCACGGCGGACGATCTGGCGGATGAGACCCGGCAGGAGGTGCTGCAATTCGCCGCCTCCGGCTTCCGCGATTTCACCCGCATCGCGGCCTCCGACCCGGTGATGTGGCGCGACATTTTCCTCAACAACCGCGAGGCGCTGCTGGAGATGCTGGCGCGCTTCACCGAGGATGCGCAGGCGATGGCGCGCGCCGTCCGCTGGGGCGACGCGGCCTATATCGAGGATAAGATCATGCGCGGCCGCAAAATCAGGCGCAACCTGATCGACCTGAAGCAGGCCTGACGTCCGGCGGTAACGACTGCTGCGCGCGGGGCTGGCCGGCGGCCGCGCGCCAAATCAGGGCCCGGCGCTCGCCGTCGCCGCCTGTTTCGCCGTCCATTGCGCGGGCGTCATGCCCGCCGTCTGCGCCGCCTGGGTGATCGCGGCGGCCTGGCCAGCGGTCACGGTCGCGGTGATCTGCGCATTCGTGCCGCCGGGCACAGGCGTCGTCATCGACAATATCTGCCCGAGTTGCAGGTTGAATTGCGCGATCCGGCCGGCCTTCTGGTTGCTGCTGAGTTGCGGGTTGTTGGCGATGGCCGGGCAGTAAGCGGCATACATGGCGTTGGCGAGGTCGGTGACGCCCGCGCCCGGATTATCCGTGCGCAACTGCTGGATGACGCTGGCCATGCGGTTCATGAGATCGCCATCGGTGGCGCTGGCGAGGAGATCCGCCTCATCCGCCGTCGCCATTGTGCCGGCGATCAGCGACGGCCCGACCTTCGGGCAGTTCCGGTCACGCGCCGCATTCGTGCCGCCTGCCCCGGTGATAGCCGCGCCTGCGATCGCGCGCAGGCTCGCGGCCAGCGCCGGCGTCGCATTCGCGGAGCCCGCATTGCCCCAGCTCGTGCGGGCATAATTCGCGATATCGGCCATCTCGGCGTTGGAGAGCGCGCCGGCGAAGCTCGGCATCGCGCCATAGGTGCCGCCGCCCGGCTCCCCGTTGGTCATGGGCGCGATCACGCTATTCGGCAGCGTGGCGACCACGGCGGCATTGCCGGCGAGGTTCGGAATGGCATTCGGCACGCCGCTGCCGCTCGCCTGGTGGCATTGCGCGCAATTACCGTCGTACAGCGCTCGGCCGGCAGCAAGCTGCGCCGGCTTGATGGCGATGCGGGCAGAGGTATCGGGCCGCTTCTCAGCGCCGACCAGATAGGTGGCGATGGCGGTGAGATCCGCATCCGTCAGATAGCGCAGGCTGAAATGCACCACCTCGGCCATCGGGCCGTAGGCGACGCCGAGGTTCTGTTCCGCCCCGGTGCGGAAGAACTGCTTGATCTGATCGACCGAGCGGGCACCGATGCCGGAATCCGGATCGGCCGAGATATTGGGCGCGTAGTAGTTATCGACGATACCACCGGCGAGCGAACGGCCGAGCAGCATCGCGCCCAGAAAATTGCGCGGGCTGTGGCATTCGCCGCAATGGCCGGGACCTTGGACCAGATAGGCGCCCCGGTTCCAGACGGCCGACTGCGTCGGGTCATTCTGATAGGTGCCGGCCTGGAAGAACATCATCCGCCAGCCGAGCAGCGAAAGCCGGATATTGAAGGGGAAGGTCAGCTGATTGACATCCCGCCGCACGACGACAGGCTTCAGCGAAAACAGATAGGCCTTGATGTCCAGCACATCCTGCCGCGTCATCTTGGTGTAGGAGGTGAAGGACATCGTCGGGTAGATGAAGGTGCCGCCGGGGGCGATACCGTCATGAAGCACCCGGTAGAATTGTTCATCGGTCCAAAGGCCGATGCCGGTCTTCTTATCCGGCGTGATATTGGGTGAGACCATCAGCCCGAAGGGCGTGTTGAGTGGCAGGCCGCCGGAGAAAGCGGGCTGAGCCGGCCCGGTGTGGCAGGGCATGCAGTCGGCGGCACGGGTCAGATATTCGCCATGGCCCACGGGGTCGGAAGGCCCGGGATCGTTCAGCACGACAGCGTCGCTCGTGCCGGCCCTGGCGAGGCCCGCGCCCATCGCGGTCAGCGCCAGCGCCAGGCTGACCGCCGCAACACTCCGCCTGACAGACCATCCGCGCATCGCGATCGCCTTTCCGTAGCCTAGCCTAGAGCCTGACAGCCGCAGGTGGAGAAACCCAAGGCCTTAATCAGACGAATAGACAGAGAATCAGAGCGGCAGGGTGAGCCTCACCTTCGCCTTTATACCGAACCGTCACCGATTTGAAGGCAGCGTCAAACAGGATGCGAAAACCTGCAATAAACGAAAGCGAGGCCGCTGCTCTATCGCCGGTCTATGCGCCGATCGCGCGCGGTCCCTTCGTGCTGGGCCAGCTTGGCCAGTCGCTGGATGGGCGGATCGCGACGCCGACCGGGCATTCCCGCAGTATCGGCGGCGCGGATGGCATCGCCCATCTGCACCGGTTGCGGGCGCTGGCGGATGCGGTTGTCGTCGGCATCGGCACGGTGCTGGCGGATGACCCGCAACTCACCGTGCGCGAGGTGCCGGGGCGAAACCCGACGCGGATCGTGATCGACCCCGGCGGCCGGCTGCCGCCCGGGGCGCGGCTGCTCGCCGATGACGGCGCGGGCTGCATCGTCGTGCAGACGGCCGACCGGCCGCGCCCGGCGGGGGTAACGGCGCTGACCCTGCCCTCGGTCGAGGGCAGGATCGACCCACATGTGCTGGTGGCGGCGCTGGCGGCGCGCGGTATCCGGCGGCTGCTGATCGAGGGTGGCGGCCGCACCGTCTCGGATTTCCTCGCCGCCGGAGCGCTGACGCGGCTGCATGTCTGCGTGACGCCGGTTCTGATCGGCTCGGGGCCGACGGGCCTCTGCCTGCCGCCCATCGCGAGGATGGAAGAGGCGATACGGCCGCGCTGCATCACGCATCTGCTCGGCTCGGAAGTGCTGTTCGATTTCGCTTTCGAGAAGAGGTCAGCCGAGGCGGCCGAGTAGCCCGGCGACCGCCGCAATCGTATCCTCCCAGCGCGGCAGGCGCGCCGCTGCCGCCAGCGCGGCGACAGAGGCCCGGTCTCGCGCCGCCCGGTCACTCAACAGACGCGCCAGGGCATTGGCGAGTGCGGCCGGGTCATCGGGCGGGACCAAAGCGCCAGCTTCCTCTGGCACCACGGAGGGGATGGCGCCGGCCGTCGTGCCGATCACCGGCAGGCCGCGCATCAGCGCCTCGGCGAACGCCATGCCGAAGCCCTCGTGACGGCTGGGGAGAACGAAGAGATCCGCGCTCGCATATAAAGCGTCCGTCTCCGCGACCTCGCCCGCCAGCGTAATGCGGCCCGCCAACCCGTCGGCATCGATCTGGGCACGAAGCCGCCGCGTGGTCTCCGGCGCGCGGTCGAGGCTGCCGGCGATGGTGCAGCGCCATGGCAGCCGCGCGATCCGGCCCAGCGCCGTGACCAGCACGTCATGCGCCTTGCGCGGTGTCACCGAGCCCAGCGACAGAATGTGGGAGCCGAGCCGCGCGGCGATGGGCGCGGGATCGGTGCCGGGCGGCGCCACCAGCAGCCGGTCGCCCGCCACGCCGTAATCACGCCGCAGCGTCTCCGCCGTGATCGCGCTGGTGGCGACGACGGCCACCGCATGGCGGAGCGCCACGCGCTCCGATGTGGCCAGGGCGGATGGCGCGCCGGTTTCCAGCGCGAGCGGATGGTGAATGAGGGCGACGAGGCGAAGACGCTCCCCCTCAGCGGCGGCCACCTCCGGCATCGCGCCATAGGCGAGACCGTCGATGATGACGATGCCGCCATCCGGCTGCGCGCGGAGTGAGGCGGCCGCCGCTGCCCGCTCGGCCGCCGTCGGGTTGGGGAAGCCGGCCGGCCAGGCGAGATGGCGCACCGAGAGACCACGCGCCCGCAGCCCGGCGATCAGCCGCCGGTCATAGGCATAGCCGCCGGTGAGGGTTTCGAGCGCGCCCGGGATCGCGAAGGCGAGGCTATGCGCGCCACCCTCGATCAAGCGAGATCAGCCTCGTACCAGCCGCGCGCGACATGGGACTCACTGAGCGTCACCCGCATCCGGCTGATGCCCTCGGCATGGGGGCCAAGGGCGCCCTGCCGCCGCGCCTCGGCCATCCGGTCGAAGATTGCTTTGGAGAGGAATTCCGTCGTCGTCACCTGGCCCGCGAAGGCCGGCTCCTCATCCAGATTGGCGTAGTTGAGCGGAGCGAGCGCCGCCTTCAGCGCATCCAGCGCCCGGCCGATATCGACCACGATATTGTCCGGCGGCAGCGCCGCCCGGAAGAAAGCGACATCGACGACGAAGGTCGCGCCATGCAGCCGCTGCGCCGGGCCGAAGACCTCGCCGGCCAGGCTGTGGGCGATCATGATGTGGTCGCGGACTTCGACTGCGAACATAGGCTTCACTCCGGTTCAGTAAGTAATGCGGTGGAACAGGGCGCCGGGGGCGCCGAGGATATTCGGCAGGGCAGCGGGCACGGCGTCGAACGGCGTCATCGCCTCCACCAGCACATCGAGGCGCGGATCCTCCGCCAGCGACAAAGCGAGCGCCAGCCGCCGCGCATGGCTCCAACGCGATCGCCGGGCGGGCGCGACCGCGCCGACCTGGGAGGCGCGCAGGCTGAGCCGTTGGCTATGGAAGACACCGCCGAGCGGCAGCGTCACCGCCGCATCGCCATACCAGCTCAGCTCGATGACCTCACCCTCGAACCCGGCGAGCGACAAGGCGAGTGCCAGCCCCTCACCGGTGCCGGAGGCATGGAAGACGAGGTCGCAATCGCGGGGCGCCGCCTCGGCTGTGCTGGCGAAACCGACGCCGAGCGCCCGGGCGATGGGCGCCCGCGCGCCGTTCGGGTCGATCAGCGTCACCGCCACGCCCGGCAGGCGGCCGCAGAGCCAGGCGGTCAGGCAGCCGATGGCGCCGCCACCCACGACCGCGATGCAGTCCCCGATGCGGGGCGCGGCGTCCCAGCTCGCATTCAGCGCCGTCTCGATCTGTGCGGCGAGGACCGCGCGACGGGTCGGCACGGTCTCGGGCACCGGAATGGCGGCCGCGCCGGGCAGGGTGAAACGGCTCTGATGCGGATAGAGGCAGAAGACGCGCTGGCCGAGCCGCGCGCTCGGCCCGTGCTCGACGATGCCGACCGCCGCATAGCCGTATTTCACCGGAAAGGGGAAATCGCCGGCCTGGAACGGGCAGCGCATGCGCGCCCATTCGCCCGGCGGCACGCGGCCGGCGAAAACCAGCGCCTCGGTGCCCCGGCTGATGCCGCTTTCCAAGGCGCGGATGACGAGATCATCCGGCCCGGCAGGGGCCAGCGGCTCCTCCCGGATTTCGGCTCGGCCTGCTGCGACAATCCAGAGTGCGCGCGCGGACGGATTGCGAGAATCGGCCAAACCGTTAGGTTCCGCGCCACGCAACAGGTGGAATGGGCATGAACGACGTGGGCCTCGAAGCCCGGCCCGCGACGGCCGCGACCAAGGAGCGACTGGGCGCCCGGCGGGCGACGGTGCTGGCGCTGATGCTCGGGAGCTGGACGGCGCTCGGCCTCCTCATGGCCCATGTCAATGGCGGCGCGGGCTGGAGCTGGGCGGGCGCCGTGATCATGGCGCTGTTCCTGATCGGCCTGCCCTGGACGCTGCTTGCCTTCTGGAACGCCTTCATCGGCTTCGTCATCCTCCGCGCCACGCCCGACGCCGCTTCCTATACCAACGCGGCGCTGCGCGCGACCGCGCCCGCCACCCCGATCACGCGCCGCACCGCCATCTGTATCGCGACCCGGCATGAGGATGTGGACAGGCTCGCCAAACGCATCGCCATCATCCGCGCAAGCATCGCCGAGACCGGCGCGGGCGAGCTGTTCACCTTCCATGTGCTGAGCGACAGTGACCGGCCGGAGATCCTCGCCGCCGAACACGCCGCCTTCGCGAATGACCCGGGCCTTTTCTATCGGCGGCGCGCGACGAATACCGGCTTCAAGGCCGGTAACCTGCGGGATTTCGCCTGCCACTACGCCGGCCTCGCCGAATTCATGCTGGTGCTGGACGCGGATAGCCTGATGTCCGGCCCGGCCATCCTGCGGCTGGTGCGGGTGATGGAGGCGAACCCGCGCCTCGGCATTCTGCAAACGCTGGTGACGGGGCTGCCGGCGACCAGCGCCTTCGCCCGCATCTTCCAATTCGGCATGCGCCACGGGATGCGGACGCATACCACCGGCATCGCCTGGTGGCAGGGGTCGAGCGGCCCCTACTGGGGCCACAACGCCATGATCCGCATCGCCCCCTTCGTCGCCCATTGCGACCTGCCCGATCTGCCGGGCCGCTCGGCGCTTTCAGGCCCGATCCTCAGCCATGATCAGGTCGAGGCCGCGCTGATGCGGGCCGCCGGCTGGGAGGTGCGGGTGATCGCCGACGAGTTCGGAAGCTGGGAGGAGAATCCGCCCCGCCTGCCGGATTTCATCCGCCGCGATCTCCGCTGGAGCCAGGGCAATCTGCAGTATCTATGGCTGGTCGGCGGCCCGGGCCTGCGGCCGATGGGACGATTCCAGCTCTGCAACGCCATCGCCATGTATCTCGGCGCGCCGGCCTCGCTGCTGATGCTGGTGGTGGGCCTCATTCGCGGCCTGTCGGGCGGTCATGCCGCCCACCTGTCGCAGACCCTGGCCTTCGGCCTCTATTTCGGCTTCCTGATCATCGGCTTCGCGCCGCGCCTGCTCGGCGTGCTCGATATCGCGCTCCGCCCCGCCGAGCGCCAGCGTTGGGGCGGGCTGCCCCGGCTGCTGGCCGGGGCCGCGACCGACGCGCTGTTCACGCTGATGATCGGGCCGGTGATGATGGTGGCACAATCCCGCTTCATCGCCGGGCTTTGCTTCGGCCAACGGATCATCTGGGAGGCGCAGCGGCGGGATGACGGCATCGTGCCCTGGTCCGAGGCGATTCGCGGGCTTTGGCCGCAGACCCTCTTCGGGCTGATTTTCGGGATAACCCTGTGGCGGGTCGCGCCGGGCGCGATCCCCTGGGCCTTGCCGACGCTCGCGGGTTCGCTGCTCGCCATTCCCTTCGCCTGGGCCACGGCCGCGCCACGGCTCGGGCGGTGGATGGTGCGGCACGGCCTCTGCGCCATCCCCGATGAGTTTGACCCGAAGCCTGAGGTCGCGGCCCTTACGCGCGAAGACCGCAGGCGGAGCAGCCAGAACGGGCAGGCGGCTTCCTGACCATGGCGTTGCAGCGATGGCTCCAGAAATGGCACTGGCTGAAGGAATGGCAGACGCTTGCGGGCGCCACGCTCGGTTTCCTGGCGCTGTCCATGGCGAGCTACCTGTCCAGCTGCCAGCAAAGGCAGGCGCTCTATGCCCAGAGGGACGCCCAGATCGAAGAACGGCAGCACTTGGCGGAAAGTGTTCGAGCGATTTTTTTCGTGGAAATTACCGGCATAAAGGTCACATGCACCGACGCTGCGACGAAGCTGGCAGACAAATCTCAGAAAGAGATTGCCATCGCGCTCCCCCCCTATGACGAAAATATCGACAAATTCTTCCCTGACATCATCAATCTCGATGCGGTCGAAATATCGACTATTTCTGCTACGGAAAATCTCTATCGCACTCTGAGATTCAACTTACCGCGGTTGCCAACCGTGAGCGCCATTTACAATGGATTTTCCGTATCTGGGCCGGCAACGAAAGCATATCTGGTTGATGATTTCGCGGCCTGCGCCCGCGTGAGCAACGATACCCTGAACACGATACGCCAGCACAGCATTCAGCCGCGCTGGTAGGATGCGGCACTGGCGAGGCTGCGGAGCGGAGAGGTTCATGCGCGACAGTCCCGCGCATATTGCGCAATCGATATTATACCGATTCTAGAACAATATCGGATCAGCCGCAAAAACGGCTACCCTAAACCAAGCGAAAGCCCTCTCCGTCCGGCACCACGCGGAAGAAGCCAGGGACATGACCGCCGCCGACGCGGATACCCTCACGCGCCGCGAGATCGAGTACCAGAAGGCGGCTCCGGAAGGCGAGTTCGGAATCGGTGTCGTAGATCAGCCCGGTTCTGGGGCTGGCGGGCTGAATATCCTGAAGATGCAGCACGTCGCCCCAGAGCAGCACTTCGCCCTCAGCCGTATCGAAGCGGTAGCCGGTATGGCCGGGCGTGTGGCCCGGCAGCGGCAAGGCGATGATGCCTTCCCGCACCTCATTGCCCGTGAAGGTGTCAACGCGGCCGGCATAGAGGTGCAGGAGCCTGTCGGCGATGTCGAACACGCTCCGCTGTGCCGCGGGTGCCGCGACCCGCGCCGCGGGGTCGGTGAGATAGGCGAGGTCGGCAGCAGGGACGGAGATGCGGGCCTGCGGGAAATACGCGGCCTCGCCCTCAAAAAGCCCGAGGGCGTGGTCGCCATGCACATGCGTCAGCAGAACGCGCTCGATGGCGTCCGGCCGCACGCCTTCCGCCGCGAGCGCCGCGCGCGCGTGGCCGAGGCCCGGCCCCCAGGCCGTGCCGGTGCCGGCATCAATCAAGGTCAGTTCCTCGCCGCCACGCAGCAGGAAGCAGTTGACCGGGACCGGCGTCGCCGCCCCCGCTTTCTCCGCGCGGATGCGGGCGCCTTCCGCCTCATCCCCCACATAGAGGAAAGTTTCAGCCGGTATCTCGAAAAAACCGTCGAGCAGGGGTGTGACCTGGAACATCAGCCGGCCTCCGCATCATCGCGAAAATAGGGCTCCACGGGGCCGTTGACCTTCATCGTCAGCGGCATGCCGTGGCGATCGACCGATTTGCCCACCGCGAGGCGAACCCAGCCCTCACTGACGCAGTATTCCTCGACATTGGTCTTCTCGACACCCTTGAAGCGGATGCCGATGCCGCGCTGAAGCACCGCCTCGTCGTAATACGGGCTGCGCGGGTTGTTGGAGAGGCGGTCGGGCGGGCTATCGGTCATCGTGAAGGCCTTCGGCAGGGAACGGGACTGGCGCCCATACGGGCGCCCGGCTTCTCCTGCCATATCGGTCGGGGCTGTCAAAGGCCAAGTGGCCGCCAGCCAGGCAAGCTCCAGCTCAACCCAGCCCTCGGTCGGCCAAAAAGGCCTTGAAGGCCTCCGCATAAACCGGATGCCAGCGGGAGAGCGGCACCCGGTTCTCGGTGACATCCATCGCCGCCCACAGCATCCGGGCGTTGTCCAGCTCCCGCGTCACGTCGTTATCGGGGCAGATGATGTAGAAATCGCCCGCGCCCATGCGCACCACCATGAAATCCACCACCTGCTCCGGCGTCCAGGCGCCGGGCGGCTTCTCCCCCTCCCGCACCCGCGTCAGGCCAGTGAAGGTGAAGCCCGGCACCAGCAGATGCGCTGTCACCTGACACCCAACGGTATTCCGCAGGTCATGGGCCAGCGCCTCCGTCACCACCTTCACCCCGGCCTTGGAGACGTTGTAGGCGGTGTTGCCCGGCGGGCAGGTGATGCCCTGCTTCGAGCCGGTGTTCACGATCGCGCAGGGCGTGCCCTGGGCGACCATCGCGGGCGTGAACGCCTGCACCCCGTTGATCACGCCCCAGAGATTGGTGCCGATGATATCGGCCCAGCGGCCGGGATCGCCGGCGAGCGAGCCATCCCCCTCCCGCCCCGCATTGTTCATGAGCAGACCGACCTCGCCGAAAGCGGCATAGGCACGGTCCCGCAGCTGTTCGACCTCCTCGCGTCGGCTGACATCCAGCGGCACGGCGATCACCTCGGCGGCGTTGGTGCGGGCGGCGATGGCAGCGCGCGCAGCGTCCAGCCCCTCGGCATTTCGATCCGCGAGGCAAAGCCGCATGCCCAGCCCAGCGCAGTAGAGCGCGGCGGCGAGGCCGATACCGCTGGCCGCACCTGTGATCACCGCCACGCGGCCCGGCTGGAAGACGGGGTGCCGTGGCGCCGGCTGCTCATCCAGTTGCCCGCTTAGTTGCTCGCTCATCGGTCACTCTCCCCGTTGCCCGCGCGTGCGGGCTTGCGACCGAATGTAGTGGATCGGTTGAAAGGTGCTAGCGGGCGGCCCGGAGCGAAGGCTGGCCGGGCGGGCGATGGCGGTAGGCCAGAGCCTCGGCGACATGGGGGCGGGCCACCTCCTCCGCCCGCGCCAGGTCGGCGATCGTCCGCGAAACCCGCAGCAGGCGCGTGAAACCGCGCGCGGAAAGGCCGAGCTTCTCGGCCGCGCTCTCGGCCAGGGTACGCGCCTCGGGCGCGAGGATGACGCTGTCGAGCTCCGCCTCGCCGTTGAGCGGCCCGGAGTGGCCGCCCGCCGCCACACTCTGACGATGCCGCTGCGCCGCCCGCGCCGCCGCCACCCGCGCTGCCACGGCCACCGTGCCCTCACCCTGCGGCGCGCGCGACAGTTCGACGGGCGAAATCGGCGAGACCTCGACCACAAGGTCGATCCGGTCGAGCAACGGGCCGCTGATCCGGCCCTGGTAATCCTCCGCGCAGCGCGGCGCCCGGCCGCATTCCCGCGCCGCATCGCCGAAATGGCCGCAGCGGCAGGGGTTCATGGCGGCGATCATCTGGAACCGCGCCGGATAGGTGACATGCGCGGCGGCACGCGCGACCGTGGTCCGGCCAGCCTCCACCGGCTGGCGCAGCGCCTCCAGCGCGGCGCGCGGGAACTCGGGCAGCTCATCCAGAAACAGCACGCCGCGATGGGCGAGGCTGACCTCGCCCGGTCGCGCCCGCTGGCCGCCGCCGGTCAAGGCCGCCTGGGAGGCGGAGTGATGCGGCTCCCGAAAGGGCGGCCGCTTGAACAGCCGCCCGCCCTCCAGCATGCCGGCGACGCTATGGACCATGCTGACCTCCAGCGCCTCCGGCATTATGTAGCAGATACACCAAAATAATTGACGCCAACTATTATCGTTTATGTCATACTCTTCCGCTTATGGAGGGGAATGGCATGACCGACTACGTGTTGACGGGGCTGGTGAAGCGCCGGGCCGAACTGACAGGCGACATACAGCGCACCCACGATGCCCTGCGGAAGATGGTCACGGATCTTGAGAACCTGGACGCCACCATTCGCCAGTTTGCCCCTGATTTTCAGGTTGAGTCGATCAAACCCAAGGCGTTCCGGCCGCCCAAGGACTGGAGCAACCGGGGCCAGATGAGCCGTGTGGTTCTGTCGCTCCTGCGGCAGTCGGCCGAACCCATGACCAGCCGCGATCTGGCCCTTGAGCTGCTGGTGACCCGCGCCCTGGACAAGGATGACCAGAAGCTACTCAGGCTGATGACGAAGCGGGTGGGGGTGGCCCTCAGGACCCAGCGGGACAACGGTACCGTCAGGTCGGCTCAGGGGCCGGGGCAGATGGTGCTGTGGGAGGTGGCGCGATAACAAATTGCGATGACGAGCCTAGCTTTTTGTGCAAGTTTAGCCTTATGGGATCGACCGAAATTGCTGATAGCGCCAACGCCATAGCCAAAGAGCTAGATGCGGACGTAATTTTCTACTCTGGTTTGATATCGAGGGCTCGGGCGGCAGAGTTCGAGAAGCTGATTGGCGCCCGCAGAAGGCGGCCAAACGTCCTTCTTTTGCTGGTCACTCAGGGCGGGGACCCAGACGGTGCGTTCCGAATTGGTAGAGCTCTACAAGTTAGGTACGGCCCCGCCGCGATTTCAACCCTAATCCCAGGGTGGTGCAAAAGCGCAGGAACGCTAATCACGCTTGCTACGAATAAGCTGTATATCGGCGACCTTGGAGAGTTGGGGCCACTCGATATTCAAATCGCCAAACAAGATGAAATCGAGGAGGCCGCTTCAGGACTTCTGGTCGAGACTACTCTCCGGACCCTTGAGACGACCGCCACAAGGATGTTCATAAATGTAACTAGAACCATCCGCCGCGAAACAGGCGTCACCACCAAAATGGCATCGGAAATCTCGGCCAAGATGGTGATCGGGCTGTTGAGCCCAGTCTACAGTCAGATAGAGCCGTTAAAAATCGGCGAGAATGCTCGTGCGATGAACATCACGACGCAGTACGGTCGTCGGCTAAATGGAGTTTCTGGCGCGCTAATCGGACCAGAATATCTTGAGTTTCTTGTGCGAGCATATCCGGATCACGGGTTCGTTATCGACATGCGTGAAGCCAAGGCCATATATAAAGACGTATCTAGACCCACTGCGACCATGGAGTTTTTGGTAACTGCCCTAGGGGACAAGGCGTCCTATCCTCCGGGCCGGGATGCGGGCGAGTCAGTCTTTCTGTCTTCCGAGGCTAAGCCCACAGTGGCCCCGGCGAAAAAGAGCGGAGTTAATCAACATGTTCAGAGCCCCAAACCAGCACGAGGCCGCGCTAGCAGCCGAAGCTCAGGCTCTTCGCGCATTATTGGAGCGGGAGCTAAACGAGGGCCTAATCATTCCAACGGAGCCCTACCCACTTCCTGAGGCGGCCGATCATGACCAGACCAAGCGCAGCAGGGAATTTGCCTGAGTTAGCTATGGCCCGTAACATCACCGCTGCCAGTACCCAGCCCACGTCCGGCTCACCGGATGGGCCAGCGCCGCAGCCGTGGCGGCCTGATGCAGGCCACCATTGGCTGCCCGGCGGTTGTCTTCCCGCCATGCCATCTCGCCCGCGTAGGCGCCCAGATACTTGCCGCTGATATGGTGGTGCTGACCCCACTCGGCCCGGCGCAAGCGGCTGAAGAAGCTCTCAGCCTGATTGGTGCAAGCGCCGTCAAGGCTGAAGGCGACCGAGTGATTGATCCGCCGCATCTCAAAGCTGGCGTGAAGGGCATCCCAGCCTCCAGCCTCATCGGCATGAACCGTTGAGCCCATCGCCACCCGCTGCCGCACGAAGGGGACCGCATCGCTCTCCTTGGCGACAACCGCGACCAGCGTCCGGCCACCGCGCTCGCGAGCCGCAATGACCGACTGGCGCTTCCCGGTCTGCTGCTCGACTAGGCGCCGATCCTTCCGGTCCCCTTTCTTGTTCTCCTGCTTGGCATGGCCGCCGAAGTAGGCGCCGTCGACCTCAACCACGCCGGAAAGCTGCCCCTCTGCCTGTTCGGCGCCGATCGCTTCCCGCAGCTTGTGGGCCAGGACGAAGGCCGTCTTATACTGCACATCCAGATCCCGGCCGAGTTGAAGGGCCGAGATGCCTTTGACCGCGTTCACGAAAATCGCGATGGCCGCCAGATAGTCACGGATAGCGAGCTTGCGGCTCGCGAAGATGGTGCCGCTTGTTACCGAGAACTGATGGCCGCAAGCCCTGCACTTCCAAATCCGCCGTGCCGCGTAGGTATAGGTCTCAAGGCAGCCGCAGCGAGGGCAGAAAGCCTCGCCGTTGTTGGCCGAGAAGCGGATGGCGACGAAGGTGGCGTGCGCTTCATCATCGGTCATGCGGAAGATCGCCTTGAGGCTCAGCGTCCGGGCGGCGGCGGAGAGAAGGAAGTGCTGAGCCATCGGTCTAAACCTCAACGATTTTCGTTGAGGTAAGTTATATGCGTTGTTTTAGATGATAACAACGAAAATCGTTGGCGTTGCCCAAATTTATTGATATGCTCCACGCATGTTAACGCCAGAGCAAAGCAGAGCGGCTAGAGGGTGGCTGGACTGGAGCCAGGCAGATTTGGCAGAGCGAGCCAACGTGTCCTTATCCACGGTCCGCGACTTCGAAAGGGGTCGGCGAGTGCCGATAGCAAATAACCTTGAAGCCCTGCGGCGCGCGATCGACGCCGCAGGAGTCCGGTTGGTTTCAAGGCAGGGCAAACCCATTGGGATCGCGATCATTGATGATCCGAAGGGAGCGGACGCCCCTAGTGGCGAAAGCCTCGCCAGTGAGCGGTGACGAATTCCACTGCGCCGAAACGCAGGCGATAGTACGCGTTGACCCAGACCACTGCGGGTCTCCTCTACTGTGATTGCGAGTTGTCACAGCGGGCGCAGGCGCGTATCCACAAAGCGCGACCAAGGTTAGGACGCGCAAGCGCCCACTGTGATTAGCCTGCCGACCTCAAGACCGCGTTCCCAGCTTTGCAGGCAGGGGGGACGCGGTCTTTCTCGTTTTAGCCCCCAGCGCGCGGTCGGCGCTGGCGCGAGGGCTTATGCAATTCTGACCATCGATTCGGCCTCCATGGACAAACCGTAGCCTCAATTCTGAGGCGACGCAATGCCGAATGAGAACTTATTCGAGAAGTTATTGTTGACTAGAGATAACAATGAACGCATAAGAATTCAGCGCAAAGGAGAACTTTTATGGCCGCTGAAGAGGATGCACCCGACGATCAGGGGAACTCTAGGTTCCCTTACATCTCCCTTGAGAAGGCGATTGAGCGCGTAAAAGTTCTTCACAAAGCTGGGGGCGACCACCCCATCCCGGTAATGGAGGCGGCGAAGCTTTGGGGCTTCGGAGAGAAGGCCAGCGGCTGGCGCCAAACTGTTGCTGCCTGCAAATATTATGGCCTTGTGGACACCGTAGGGGCCAAGGAAGCTCGGAGGGTTAAGCTCTCTCCGGATGCCCGGCGCTATTTCCTTGATGAACGACCCGAAGAGCACGAAAAGGCGCACGCTATATTTGCGCTAAAGCCGGTAGCCCTATCAAGTTTATGGAAAATCTGGAAGGCCAAGCCTCCAGCAGATCAGATTGCTCGAAGCAACCTCAAGCTCGACTTCGGCTACGCGGAGAATGCTGCGGCGCAAATTCTGGCAATCTACAAGGCCAATATAGTGTTTGCCGCCCTCGAGCGTCTGGGGGCAGAATCGCTATTGGCGGGCGACGTCGGGTTGGAGCGCGGAGAGATTTCCTCTCTCACCGAGCTCGGCGCACCGCCCGTAACTGGAGCGGGTGTGAACATCCGGCTGGGCGATGGCACTCTAAAGACATCACCTGTAGCCGGAGTTTCGCCAGAGCACCGAGCAATGAGGGTGGACCTGATGGATGGCGAAAGAGAACTAACAACCGGGCTTCTATCGAAGGAAGCAAGTTTCCGGGTGATTGTAACCGGGAAAATCGGCTCTAGGGAGATTGAGCGCCTGATCAAGAAACTTGAACTAGACAAAGAAATTTTATCAGAACCCGATCAGGACGATTCTGACGAGCCGCGACAGCATCAGCTATGATGATGCCCGAGGGCCGGACCACCGTAAGGGGACCGGCCTTCTTTTTGCTCTAAACTCTAAAGTATGACCTCAATTATTTTGGTGTATCTGCTACATAATGCCGAGCGCCTCCATCGGCGTCAGGTCCGGCAGCAGTCCGGGCAGGCGGGAAGCGAGCATGGATTTGCCCGCGCCGGGCGGCCCGATCATCAGCATGTGATGGCCGCCCGCCGCCGCGATCTCCATCGCGCGCCGCGCCGTCTCCATGCCCTTGACCTGGGCGAGATCGGGGCCGGAGGCAGCGTCGGCCAGGCCGCCCACGGCCGGCGGCGACAGAATCTGCGTGCCGCGAAAATGGTTGATCAGGCTCATCAGGTCGGGGCTGGCGAGGATTTCCAGCCGCCCGGCCCAGGCCGCCTCCGGCCCCTGCGCCTCGGGGCAGATCAGGCCCCATTCCCGCTCGGCCGCCGCCATGGCCGCCGGCAGCACCCCGGCCACCGAGACGATGCTCCCATCCAGCGACAACTCCCCGAGCGCGGCATAGCCGCTCAACTCCTCCGGCGGCAGGATATCCATGGTGCCGAGCACGGCGAGCGCCATCGGCAGGTCGAAATGGCTGCCCTCCTTCACCTGATCGGCAGGGGCGAGGTTGATCAGCAGCCGCTTCGCCGGCAGCGACAGACCCATGGAGGAGAGCGCCGCCCGCACCCTCTCCCGCGCCTCGCCCACCGCCTTGTCGGGCAGGCCGACCACCTGGAAAGCCGGCAGGCCGCTCGCCGCCTGGGCCTGCACCTCGACCGGGACGGCCTGAATGCCCGAAAAGGCGAAGCTGCGGACCCGGACAACGCCCATCGGAACCCCAATTATGCCGACTTCGTAACGATAATGGCCCGAAGCGGCGGCCTTGTCCATCTCCTGCCGGGAAGCTGCCCGGCTCAAGCTTCGCTTGCCGCGCGCGGAACAAGTCGCTAACGGGCAAGACCGCCCCTGGTTTGGGGACGTGCAGCAGGAGCAAGGGTGATGGGGTATCGGGTCGCGGTCGTGGGCGCCACAGGAGCTGTGGGACGCGAGATGCTCAAAACCCTCGCCGAGCGCAACTTCCCCATCAGCGATATCGCCGCCGTCGCCTCCGGCCGGTCCTCGGGGACCGAGCTATCCTTCGGGGAAGACCGGGTTCTCAAGACGCAGAATCTGGAGAAGTTCGATTTTCGCGGCTGGGATATTGCGCTGTTCAGCCCCGGCGCCTCGGTCTCGGCCATCCACGCCCCCCGCGCCGCTGAGGCGGGCTGCGTCGTTATCGACAACACCAGCCAATTCCGGATGGACCCGGCGGTGCCGCTGGTGGTGCCGGAGGTCAATCCGGATGCCCTCGCCGGCTGGCGGAAGAAGGGCATCATCGCCAATCCCAACTGCTCGACCATCCAGATGGTCTTGGCGCTGAAGCCGCTGCACGACGAATTCACCATCACGCGCGTCTCGGTCGCGACCTACCAGTCGGTCTCCGGCGCCGGCAAGGAAGGGATGGATGAGCTGTTCAGCAACAGCCGCGCCCTCTTCGTCAATGATCCGGTGACGCCGCAGCAGTTCACCAAGAACATCGCCTACAACGTCATCCCGCATATCGACGTCTTCATGGATGACGGCGCCACCAAGGAAGAATGGAAGATGGTGGTCGAGACCAAGAAGATCCTCGACCCGTCGATCGCCGTGATCGCCACCTGCGTCCGCGTGCCGGTCTTCATCGGCCATGCGCTGGCGCTGCATGTCGAATTCGCCAATCCGCTGACCGCCGGGGAGGCACGCGCTACCCTGCGGGACGCGCCGGGCGTCACCGTCATGGATGTGCGCGAGGATGGCGGCTATGCGACACCGGCCGAGATCGCGGGCGAGGACGATGTCTTCGTCAGCCGCATCCGCCGCGACCCGACGGTAGCAAACGGCATCGCCTTCTGGTGCGTGGCCGACAACCTGCGCAAGGGCGCGGCGCTCAACGCGGTGCAGATCGCCGAGACCCTGGTGGCGCAGAACCTGCTGGCCGAGCCGCAAGCCGCCTGAGAGGCTGTTTGAGACTGCTACTACGGCGGCCAGCCGACGCGCCTTTCTGCGCTGCCGGTGCTCATGGCCTCTCACGGCCACTCCGCTCCGGTTCTCGAAAGCCACGCCGGGCGGCCACCGCGTGGCCTCTGGCTCGCCATAGCGCAGTCTTAAACAGCCTTTGAGGTTCGCCCTTGTCGTCACACCCGCGCACTTGCTGCGCGGGTGACGTTACCTACGGGTTCGGGAAGCCGGCGAGCCCCGGGACCATCGCGCGGAACAGGCTCGGCGGCAGATCAACCTCCTGCAAACCGGGCGGCGGCGCGAAAAGCGAGGCCGGCAGCGGCGCATAGCTCACAGCGACGGCCACCAGATGGCCAGCGGGAACGCGCCCGGAACTGTCGGGCCGATTACCCTGGCCCGCCCCTTCCAGCACCACGCCGTCATGCGTGACGCAAGCCTCCCCTTGGCCCGAGGGTCCCTGCACGGTCCAGACCGTGCAGTCCTCGCCTGCGATCACGCGATGGCCGGCGCGCTGAAGGCTGAGCCCGGAATCAGGACCCAGCCGGCGATGCAATATCCCGCCCGCCGAGACGGCGAAGACCAGCCCCTTATCCGGGGAGACCAGCATCACGCGCTCATTCCCCCGGTCGAGCAGCAGGAAATCCGTGCCGCTGCCGAGTTGCAGGCGCGCGATCTGCAGATTGGGGTCTGCGAAAGCCTCGATCCGGAGCGGGCCTGTCGAGGTCGACGAGACGTCATAGACCACCGCGACCGGCCGATCCGGCTCGATCGACGGGTAATCCTGCGCCGATGCGGGGGCGGGCGCCGCCACGCGCGCGGCGAGCGCCAGAACCACCAGCCCGACCGCGCGCTTCCTGATCGTCATCGGCTCTCCTCCCGCATCTCTTCGACGATGCGCCGCCAAACGTCACCATCCATGTCGCCACCCCAGACCGCCGGCAGGTCTATCGCATCAGCCAGGCTGCGCCGATAGAGGGCGCGCGGCATCTCCATCGTGCCGAACTGCGTCAGATGCGCGGTGACGAGCTGCGTATCGAGCAGGGTGAACCCGCCCAGCCTCAGCCGCGCCACCAAATGCACGAACGCCACCTTGGACGCATCGCGTGCCCGCGAAAACATGCTCTCACCGAAAAAGACGCCGCCGATGGCAAGCCCGTAGAGGCCGCCCACGAGATCGTCCCCGTCCCAGCATTCGACGCTATGGGCGTGGCCCATCTCATGCAAGGCGACGAAAAGCCGCTCGATCGTCGGGTTGATCCAGGTCTCGGCCCGGCGCGGCGCGACCTCGGCACAGGCGGCGATAACCTTTTCGAAGACGGTGTCCACCGTCACGCGGTAGCGTTCGGACAGCACCGTCCGCGCCAGGCGGCGCGGCAGGTGAAAGTGGTCCAGCGGAAGCACGCCGCGCAGCTCCGGGTCCAGCCAGTAGAGGCGATACCCGGCCCGCGTTTCCGCCATTGGGAACGGGCCGGCACGGTAAGCCCGGAGAAGCAGTTCAGGCGTGATATCCATCTGCTGGCGCGGCATGCGGCTCATGTAGGGCGGGTCTGGCCCGGCGAAACGGGTCCGCCCGGCAGCAAGCGGCCTTGTGACCCGGAATCGACCGATCCGGTCATTGGCTGACCCAGACGATCCGATGCATCCAGGCGATGGCCTCGGTCTCCAGCCTTATATCGCCCCGGACCGGGTTGAGCGACCGCGCATCGACCCCGCGCGGCGACCGGCGCGCGACCTGCCGCACCATCACCCGCCCCTTCCGGTCTTTCAGCACCACCCGGTCACCCCGCCGCACGGGCGCCAAGGGTGACACGATCAGCATATCGCCGTCGCGGTAGACAGGCTCCAGCGCGTCGCCGCTGACCTCGATCGCGTAGGCATGCGGGTCCGAGACCTCGGGCAGCCCGGCCTCATCCCAATCCTTGCCGGAGGGATAGCCCAACTCGTCGAAGAAGCCAGGCAGCGCCGCCTGGCTCATCGCGATCATCGGCAGACGCCGCGACGCCGGTCGGCCGCCGGCGGGCAAGGCCCGCGCGCCGCTGACCAGGCTCGCGAACTCCTCCAGCGTCGCATCGGCCGCGTCCAGCACCTTCGAGACGCTCTCGGTGCTCGGCCAGCGTGCCCGGCCATCAGGCGTGGCGCGCTTCGACAGGTTGAAGGTCGTCGCGTTCAGGCCGGCCCGGCGGGCAAGGCCGGAGGCAGAGAGGCCGCGCTCCGCCGCCAGGGTGTCGATCGCGCGCCAAACATCTTCGTGCCGCATTGAGTTTCCATCGAATCGGAGGCCGGGGCGAGCATCGGACGTAAAAAAATAAGAATCTATCCCTATTTTTATTGCTAAGCCAAAGGGAGTAGATTACTCATAATGAAGTCGAAACGGATATTTCCCCGTTTCGCGGGATCCGCAGCGATCCGTTGCCGAGCAGCCGGCGGTCGTCGGCACCCTTCGGAACTCCCAGAGACGGACCTCATGATGATGCAGACAGAGCGAACCACACTTCGTCCGGGGGATCGGCAGCCCGTGCCCGGGGCCGTCCCGGCCCGCCCAAGGATCACCGCCCGCCCGCCGGGGCGCGGCGCGGCGCCGGCGGAACCGCGTGCCAGCGGCCTCCGTCCCACCCCCTCGCCGCCACGCGGCCGGCCGTTCCGGGATGCCGAGGACTGTATCATATGGATGGTCCAGGCCCTGGCAGAGCAGGCGGAGGGGACGGCGCGCCGCACCGCCCCTGATCGGGCGGGGCCCGCGATCTGCACGGCCGCCGAGGTCGTCCGCTGCCTGGACAAGCTTTACCGCCGGCGGCGGATCGACCTCGCTCACGTCCGCATCCTGCGCCTCTGGGGCCATCGCGGCCGCGCACCCGACCCTTCCAATCCGATGGAGAAGGCGGACTGGCGCCTCTGGCGGGAGGCGCTGGAACGGCTCGACTGGCCGCTTCGCTCGCTAGGCATAATTTCCTGACACCAGATAATGGAGGACTTTAGTCCTCTACCATGAGGAGAGAAAACGGCGATGTCTTTTGCACTCAGAAATCTGTGCGTCCTGGCCTACGCCAACGGCTTCACGCTGTGGCACTACAAGGCCGGCCCCGATCCGCTGGACGATGTCTCGGGACAGGGGTTTTTCGCGGATGCCGCCGATATGCTGACCGCCGGCGACATGATCATGATCTCGGCGCGGGATGGCGGCCGGCTGGCGGCGGTCGCCCTCGCCCAGGGAAAGCCCGCCCTGACCGACATCCGTCTTTAAAGCACGACCACGCCGGTATGCTTCGCCTTCCGCTCAGGCTCGACATGAATGGTGACGACCAGCCCCTCCATCTCGCGCTTCAGCGCCTCCTCGATCCGGTCGCAGATGTCATGCGCCTCATCAACGCGCATGGCGCTCGGCACGACGAGGTGGAATTGCAGAAAGGTCAGCCGGCCCGCCTGCCGGGTGCGCAGATCATGCGCCTCCAGCGCGCCATCGGCATGGAGGCGAACCGTGCGGCGGATACGCTCCAGCGTTTCGTCATCCGGGGCGGCATCCATCAGCCCGCTGAGCGATTGCCGCAGCATCCGCAAGCCGGTCCAGAGGATATAGGCGGCAGTGACCACCGCGAGCGCGGAATTGAGCCAGAGCATGCCGGTCAGCAGCGCCAGGGCAAGACCGATGAGGATGCCGGTGGAGGTCACGACATCCGTGCCGAGATGGCGCGCATCGGCGAGCAGAGCCGGCGACCGCAAACGCCGCCCCTGTGTGCTCAGAAACCATGCCCAGCCGCCATTGATCAGGGTCGCCGCGAAGTTGAGCGCCATGCCGCGCAGTGGTGCGTCCAACATATGAGCCAGCCGGAAATTCAGCCAGACGTGATGCAGGATGGACCCGGCGGCGAGGATGATAAGCACCGCCTCGACCACAGCCGAGAAGAACTCCGCCTTGTCGTGGCCATAGGGGTGGTCGTGGTCGGCGGGCTTGGACGCGACCCGCAAAGCCCAGTAGGCGACGGCGGCCGTCACGACATTCACGACGGTTTCGAGCGCGTCGGAATAAAGCGCGGCGCTGCCGGTGAGCCACCAGCCGCCGCCCTTGAGCGCCAACACGACCAGCCCGATCAGAATGCTGCCGGCCGCGAGGCGCAGCGCGGGCGCGGGCGAGCCGGACGAGGGGGCGGACGCGGTATCGTCGTCGATCATCCTGGGGCCGATGCCTGTGGGGCTGCCCGTCGGCAGCGCTGACCGTTTATTCGCGCCGGAGGACGCGATCAACCACGAAGGCCGAAAGCCCCCCGGCGACGAAATCCCGCTTCAGGGCGGCCTCGTCATATTCGGTGCGCACCCAATCCAGGAATGGGATACGACCCTCGGCCTGTTCCGCGTAGCGGTGGAAGAAGGCGTCCAGAATGCCGGTGCGCGCTTGGCTCCAATGGCCGAACCGCCAGGAGAGCTGGCGCAGCGCATCCGCGCTCGTGCCGCCGTTGAACAGGAGGAACAGCCCGGCGGCGAGCCCCGCGCGATCCGCGCCCGATTTGCAATGCATCAGCGCGGGCTCCTCCAGCGTCTCGCAGATCGCCGCGAAGCGCAGGATGCGCTCCCGATGCGGGGCGCCGCGGCTTTCGAAGGCCATGTCGATATGGCGCAGCCCGAGCTTCGCCGCCGCCTCACGCGACAGCGCATCCGAGCCGCAAAAGCGCTGGCCGCGCAGGTTGATCACGGTTTTGATGCCGAGCTTGCGCTGCGCCGCCGCCAGCCGCCAGGCCTGCGGGTGGTTGCAGCGATACATCCGGCCCGGCACCACCGCGGCCCAATTGTCCAGACCAGCCGGAACACGCGCATGGTCGACGAGCAGGTAGTCGGACCAGGCCGCCGCCCGGCCCCTCGGCGTGATGAGGTTACCTTTGAACATGACCGCCCGGAATGCCCGCGCTCAGGGTATCAGCCCTGGCGCTCGACCATCAGCTTCTTGATCTCGCCGATCGCCTTCGCCGGGTTGAGGCCCTTCGGGCAGGTCTCGGTGCAGTTCATGATCGTGTGGCAGCGATAGAGCTTGAACGGGTCCTGCAAGCGCGTCCAGCCGCTCGCCGGTGTGCTCGTCGCGGCTGTCGGCGATCCAGCGATAGGCGGCCAGCAGCACGGCCGGGCCGAGATAGCGGTCGCCGTTCCACCAGTAGCTCGGGCAGGACGTCGTGCAGCAGAAGCACAGGATGCACTCCCACATGCCGTCGAGCTTGGCCCGCTCCTCCTTGCTCTGCAGGCGCTCGGCATCCGGCGGCGGCGGCGTCTCGGCCTGCAGCCAGGGCTCGATGCTGCGATACTGCGCATAGGCCTGGCGTCAGGTCGGGCACCAGATCCTTCACCACCGGCATATGCGGCAGCGGGTTGATGCGGACGGCGCCCTTCACGTCCTCGATCGGCTTGAGGCAGGCGAGCGTGTTGGTGCCGTCGATGTTCATGGCGCAGCTGCCGCAGATGCCTTCGCGGCAGGAGCGGCGGAAGGTCAGCGTGCGGATCGACCTCGTTCTTGATCTTGATCAGCGCGTCCAGAACCATCGGGCCGCAGGCGTCGAGGTCGATCTCGTAGATGTCGGTGCGCGGGTTCTGCCCGTCATCGGGATTCCAGCGATAGATGCTGGAATTCGCGCACGCGCTTCGCCCCGGCCGGCGCCTTGTAGCGCTGGCCCGGGACGACGCGGCTGTTCTTCGGAAGGGTGAAGGTTGCCATATCAGGCTCCGGATGTCAGAGGCGCGGTTCGATACGGGGCTGAGCGGCGGCGCTCAGTAAACGCGCTTCTTGCGGCGGAAAGACCGAGACCTCGTTGGTCAGCGTCTGCATCTTCACCGGGCGGTAGTCGAGCGTCACCTCGCCGCCGTCGTCGCACCAGGCCAGCGTGTGCTTCATCCAGTTCACGATCGTCGCGGTCCGGGATAGTCGTCATGCGCATGGGCGCCGCGGCTTTCCGTGCCGCGCCTCGGCGCCGACCATCGTCGTCATGGCGTTGCCCATCAGGTTCTGCAGCTCCAGCGCCTCGACCAGGTCGGAGTTCCAGATCAGGCTGCGATCGGAGACCGACATGTCGGCCAGCCCGCTCCAGGCACGCTGCATCTTGCGCGACGCCCTGCTTCAGGCTCTCGGCTGCTGCGGAACACCGCCGCGTGCGCCTGCATGGCGCGCTGCAGATCGATGCGCAGTTCGGCGACCCGGGTGCCGCCCTTGGCGTGGCGGGTGCGCGTCGAACCGGTCGAGCGAGGCCTCGCCGGCTTTCGGCGGCAGCGGCGCCTGGGAGGCGCCGGGCTTGATCGTCTCCGCCGCGCGATGCGCCGCCGCGCGGCCGAACACCACGAGATCGAGCAGCGAATTGGTGCCGAGCCGGTTGGCGCCATGCACCGAGACGCAGGCCGCCTTCGCCGACCGCCATCAGGCCGGGCACGACGCGCGTCCGGATCGGCTTCGGTCGGGGCGCAGCACCTCGCCGTGATAGTTCGTCGGGATGCCGCCCATGTTGTAGTGCACGGTCGGCAGCACCGGGATCGGCTCCTTCGTCACGTCGACGCCGGCGAACACCTTCGCGGTCTCGGAAATGCCGGGCAGCCGCTCGATGCAGCAGGGCGGCGCCGAGATGCTCCAGATGCAGCATGATGTGGTCCTTGTTCGGACCGCAGCCGCGCCCTTCGTTGATCTCGATCGTCATCGAGCGCGAGACGACGTCGCGGCTGGCCAGATCCTTGGCGGTGGGCGCGTAGCGCTCCATGAAGCGCTCGCCCTCGGCGTTGGTCAGGTAGCCGCCCTCGCCGCGCGCGCCTTCGGTGATCAGGCAGCCGGCGGGGAAGATGCCGGTGGGGTGGAACTGCACGAACTCCATGTCCTGCATCGGCAGGCCGGCGCGCAGCACCATGCCGTTGCCGTCGCCGGTGCAGGTATGGGCGGAGGTGCAGGACAGATAGGCGCGGCCGTAGCCGCCGGTCGCCAGCACCACGGTCTGGGCGCGGAAGCGATGGATGATGCCGTCCTCCAGGCTCCAGGCCATCACGCCGCGGCAGGCGCCCTCCTCGTCCATGATCAGGTCGAGCGCGAAGATACTCGACGAAGAATTCGACCTCGTGCTTCAGGCTCTGCTGATAGAGCGTGTGCAGGATGGCGTGGCCGGTGCGGTCGGCGGCGGCGCAGGCGCGCATGGCCGGGCGCTTGCCGTATTCCTTCATGTGGCCGCCGAACGGGCGCTGGTAGATGCGCCCGTCCTCGGTGCGGCTGAACGGCACGCCGAAATGCTCCAGCTCGTAGACCGCCGGAATGGCCTCGCGGCACATGTATTCGATGGCGTCCTGGTCGCCGAGCCAGTCCGACCCCTTCACGGTGTCGTACATGTGCCAGCGCCAGTCGTCCTCGCCCATGTTGCCGAGCGCCGCGCCGATGCCGCCCTGCGCCGCGACGGTGTGGCTGCGGGTCGGGAAGACCTTGGTGATGCAGGCGGTCTTCAGGCCGGCCGCGCCCATGCCGAGCGTGGCGCGCAGGCCGGCGCCGCCGGCGCCGACCACCACCACGTCATAGGTGTGGTCGACGATCTTGTAGGCGCCGAGCGACGGCTTGGTAATCGCGTTCATCTTGCGGCGCCCTTATCAGATCGCGAGTTTCAAAACGGCGAGGAGGGCCATCAGACCCAGCAGGTAGACGACCCCCTTCACCACCAGAACCCAGATGAGCCGCTGGCCCTCATCATGAATGTAGTCTTCCAGGACCATCTGCAGCCCGAGCTGGGCATGGTGGAAGGAGGCGAGGATCAGCGCGATGAGCAGCGCCGCCACCAGCGGATGCCCGACCCAATGCGCGATCGCGGCCTGCGGATGGCCCGCCATCGCGAGGACCGAGAAGACGAACCAGAGCGTCAGCGGAATGAGGGCGACGGAGGTGACGCGCTCGGCCCACCAGTGATGAACGCCCGACCGCGCGGCGCCGAGGCCCTTGGCGCGGCCGAGTTGCGTCTGCCGCATTGTAACGGTGAGCTTGTCGTTCTGTGCCATGATGCGGGTCCTCAGAGCCAGACGGCCAGGCCGATAATCCAGCTAATGACGCTCAGTACTGCGGTCGCGATGACAACGATCCGTGCGGTCTGGTGCGAGGTCTTGATGTCGTAGCCATAGCCCGCATCCCAGAGCAGATGCCGGATTCCGTTGCAGAAATGATACCAAAGAGAAACGGTCCAGCCGAACATCAGGAGGAGGCCGATCGGCGAGCCGATGAAGCCCTGCGCGGCGGCGAATGCTTTCGGGCCGCTGGCCGCGGCGACCAGCCACCAGACCATCAGAATAAGCCCGACGGAAAGCGCGATGCCCGTGGCCCGGTTGAGGATGGAGGTGCCGGTGCTCACCTGCGGCTTGTAGATTTGCAGATGAGGCGAGAGCGGGCGCTTGACGAGCGCGCCGTCGCTACGCTTGCCGATAAATAATGCGTCACGCACATCTGGCATAAGCGGTTCCACTCAAATTGTCAGGGCGACCCAACCGCGTGCGCGGAAGCGAGAATACCGCGATGACGGCGCCGGAGGCCGTATTCTGCATTGCCGCTTCTGTAATCTGGCCGGCGCGGCCGGTCAACGCAGGTGCAGCATCAAGAATGCGGGGTCTGCCCAGCCCATAAGACGCGACAGGGCACTTGGACGCGGGCGAAGCGTGCCTCGGATGATGGCGCTACCCGCTGACCTGAGCCAGCCAATCCTGAAGATTGTAGTAGTTGCTGATACGGGCGACCTTCCCGTCCCTCAGCGTGAAAAAGGCGCCGGCGGGCAGAATGTAGGTCTGCCCCTGCGCCTCGGGCAGGCCCTCATCGGTCGCCAGATATTCGCCGATCACGGTGAATTCGGCCGCCCCCCGGTCCGGCGCCGGGCCGGTCAGGATGACGATATCCTCCAGCCGCTCACGGTAGCAGCGGGTCATGTGATCGACGAAGCGGCCGAAGGCCTCGCGCCCGATCTGCCGCTCGCCCTGGTTGATGTCATGGGCCACATCCTCGGTCAGCAGGTCGAGAAACGCCTGCTTGTCGCCCGCGTTGAAGGCCGCGTAGTAGGCCCCGATCACCGCCGCCGCGTCGCTCATCCCGTCAATCCTGTGTTCATTCGCATCTTGCCCGCCCGGCGCCTTGCCCGATCGCGGCGGGCACCGTAATGGAGTGCCCCCGCAGCCTTGGCCAGGCCCAGACAAGCGCATGAACCTGAGTTCGACGACAGAGCGCAAGCCCCTGAGCTTCCAGGACATCATCCTGCGCCTGCACGCCTTCTGGTCCGAGCAGGGCTGCGTCATCCTGCAGCCCTATGACGTGGAGATGGGCGCCGGCACCTTCCACCCGGCCACCACGCTGCGCGCGCTCGGGGCCGAGCCCTGGCGCGCCGCCTATGTGCAGCCCAGCCGCCGGCCGACGCGACGGGCGCTACGGCGAGAACCCGAACCGGCTGCAGCACTATTACCAGTACCAGGTCATCATGAAGCCGAGCCCGGCGGACGCGCAGGCGCTGCTGCTGGCCAGCTACCGCGGCCATCGGCCTCGACCCGCTGCTGCACGATTTCCGCTTCGTCGAGGACGACTGGGAAAGCCCGACGCTCGGCGCCTGGGGCCTGGGCTGGGAGGTCTGGTGCGACGGCATGGAGGTCGGCGCAGTTCACCTATTTCCAGCAGGTCGGCGGCATCGCGGTGCGCGCTGCCGAGCTTCGAGATGACCTATGGGCTGGAACGGCTGGCGATGTATGTGCAGGACGTCGAGAACGTCTACGACCTCGATTTCAACGGCCGCGGCGTCAGCTACGGCGACGTGTTCCTGCGCGCCGAGCGGGAATACAGCGCCTATAATTTCGAGTTCGCCGACACCGCGATGCTGGCCCGGCATTTCGCCGATGCCGAGGCGCGAATGCGCCGCGCCTGCTGGCGCGCAGCCTGGCGCTGCCGGCCTATGACCAGTGCATCAAGGCCAGCCATCTGTTCAACCTGCTGGACGCCCGCGGGCGTGATCAGCGTGACCGAGCGCGCCGGCTATATCGGCCGGGTGCGGGCGCTGGCGAAGGGCTGCTGCGAGGCCTGGCTCGCCGGGGAGCAGGCGTGAGCATGGCCGACCTTCTGCTCGAACTCTTTTCCGAGGAAATCCCCGCCCGCATGCAGGCGCAGGCGGCGGAAAACCTCGGCCGCCTGCTGGCCGAGGCGCTGGCCCCGCTCTCCCCCGCCGATGCGCGGACGCTTTATGGCCCGCGCCGCATCGCGCTGGATGGGCTCGGTCGCGGCCGCGGTGCCCGCCGCGACGGTGCAGCGAGCGCGGGCCGCGCTCGGCGCGCCGGAACAGGCGCTCGCCGGCTTCCTGCGCAAGCATGGCGCGGACCGCGAGCAACTGCGCGAGGAAGGCGACTACTGGGTGCTGGAGAAGCGCGTCCCCGGGCGTCGCGGCGGCCGAACTGATCGCCGAGGCCGTCCCGGCGTTGCTGCGCCGCTTTCCCTGGCCGAAATCGATGCGCTGGGGCGGCACGAGCGGCTTCACCTGGGTCCGCCCGCTGCGCCGCATCCTCTGCCTGCTGGACGGCGCGGTGGTGCCGTTCGACCTCGCGACGGCGAGGATGACGGCCATGGCCTTGCCGCCGGCGATCTCACCGAAGGCCACCGCTTCCTGGCGCCCGGCGCCGATCCGCATCACCGGCTCGGCCGAGTATGCAGGCGCTTTTGAGGGATCGCCGCGTGATCGCGGACGCGGCCGAGCGGCGGGCGCGGGTTGCCGAGGGCATCGCCGCCCGCGCGGCCGAGGCGGGTTACGCGGTGGTGCCGGATGACCGGGGCTGCTGGACGAGGTGGCCGGGCTGGTCGAATGGCCGGTCGCCTCTGCTCGGGCGGATCGATGACCGGTTCATGGACCTGCCGCCCGAAGTCATGCAGGTCTCCATGCGCGTCAACCAGCGCTATTTCGCGCTGCGCGATGCGGGCGGCGCGGCCGCACCGTGTTTCGCCTTCGCCGCCAACATCGCGGCGCCGGACGGCGGCGCGGCCATCATCGCCGGCAACGAGCGCGTGCTGCGGGCGCGGCTTTCCGATGCGCGGCATTTCTGGGACCTCGACCGGGCGGCCACGCTCGGCAGCCGCGTCGATGCGTTACGAAAGGTAACATTCCACGCCAAACTAGGCACGCAGGACGAGCGCGTCCTGAGATTGCGGACGCTCGCCCGCTACCTCGCCCCCTCGCTCGGCGCCGATCCGGCGCTCGCCGAGCGCGCGGCGGAACTCGCCAAGGCCGATCTCACGACCGGCATGGTCGGCGAGTTTCCCGAGCTTCAGGGCGTCATGGGCCGCTACTACGCGCTGCATGACGGTGAGGCGGCGGAGGTCGCCGACGCCATCCGCGACCACTACGCGCCCCGGGGGCCGAGCGACGCGGTGCCGACGGCCCCGGTCGCCATCGCCGTCGCACTGGCCGAAAAGCTCGAAATCCTGGCCGGCTTCTTCGCCATCGGCGAGAAGCCGACCGGCTCGGGCGACCCCTATGCTCTGCGGCGCGCGGCACTCGGCATCATCCGGATCATCCGCGAAAACGGGCTGCGGATCGCGCTGCGGCCGGCCTTCGGCGCGGCGGCGCGGCTGTTCGGTACGACGGCCGGGGATGACCCGGCCCTGGTCGACGACATCCTCGCCTTCATCGTCGAGCGCCTCCGCGTGCAGCTCCGCACCGAGGGCCGCCGGCATGACGTGCTCGCCGCCGCCTTCGCCGTGGCCCGAGACGACGATCTCACCCGCCTGCTCCGCCGCGCCGATGCCGTGGAAGCCCTGCTCGGAACGACCGAAGGCGCGGATCTCCTCGCCGCCTACCGCCGCGCGGCCAATATCCTCCGCATCGAGGAACGGCGCGGGCCGCTCGACCTCGGCGCCGTCGATGACGGTCTTCTGGCCGAAGCGGCCGAAAAGACGCTGGCCCAGACCCTGGACGCGGCCGATGCCGAAGTCACAAAAGCGCTGGCGGAAGAAGATTTTGCGAGCGCAATGGCGCGGCTCGCGGCCATCCGGCCGGCCGTGGATGCCTTCTTCGAGAACGTGACCGTCAATTCCGACGATCTCGCCCTAAGAACGAATCGCCTGAGGCTATTGAAGCGGCTACGGTCCCTCACTGATCGCGCCGCCGACTTCTCACAGCTAGTGGAGCAGATTTGACGTTTGGGTAACCCCGGCCGCGATGCCTCGCTCAAACGTCAAATTCAGAAGCTCCACTAAAATCATAGAGTTGCTAGTGGTCCTTTGGTTCCGACATTTGCCAAAGAGGCTGCCGCCAGCGGGTGCAAATGTCGGAACCGGACCACTAGAAACCACGGGAGCCGCCTGATGAACGATGTCGCCACCAAATGGGTCTACAACTTTGGAGCGGGCCACAACGAAGGCCGTTCGGAGATGCGCAACCTGCTTGGGGGCAAGGGGGCGAACCTCGCCGAGATGGCGAGCATCGGCCTGCCGGTGCCGCCGGGCTTCACCATCACGACCGATCTCTGCACGGCGTTCTACAAGAACGGCAGCCGCTATCCCGATGACCTCGATGCGCAGGTGCGCGCCGCCCTCGCCCGCGTCGAGGAGGCGGTCGGCCTGAACTTCGGCGATCCCGCGAAGCCGCTGCTCGTCTCCGTCCGCTCCGGCGCCCGCGTCTCCATGCCCGGCATGATGGATACCGTGCTCAACCTCGGCCTCAATGACGAGACCGTGCAGGGCCTCGTCGCTGCCTCGGGCGACGAACGCTTCGCCTGGGACAGCTATCGCCGCTTCATCCAGATGTTCGGCAGCGTCGTCCTCGGCGTCGATCACCATCGCTTCGAGGAGATCATCGAACAGGCCAAGATCGATGCCGATGTCGTCGAGGATACGGCGCTCACCGCCCATCAGTGGGAAGAGGTCGTGGAAGCGTATCAGTCGCTGGTCCTCAACGAGACCGGCAAGCCCTTTCCGCAATCGCCGACGGAACAGTTGTGGAGCGCGATCGGGGCGGTCTTCGGCAGTTGGATGAACACGCGCGCCATCACCTATCGCCGGCTGAACGAGATCCCCGCCGAATGGGGCACGGCGGTCAATGTGCAGGCCATGGTCTTCGGCAACCGGGGCCAGGATTGCGCGACAGGCGTCTGCTTCACCCGCGACCCCTCGACCGGGGAGAACGTCTTCTACGGCGAGTTCCTGGTCAACGCCCAGGGCGAGGATGTCGTCGCCGGCATCCGCACGCCGCAGCCGCTCTCCCGCGCACGGGCCAAGTCCGGCGAGGTCAGCATGGAGGAGGCGCTGCCCGAAGCCTATGCCGACCTGCTGCAAGTCCGCGAGACCTTGGAGAACCACTACAAGGACATGCAGGACATCGAGTTCACGGTGCAGAGCAACAAGCTCTACATGCTGCAGACGCGCTCCGGGAAGCGGACGGCGCCGGCCAGCCTGCGCATCGCGGTGGAGATGGCGGAGGCCGGGCTGATCAACCGGGAAGAGGCGATCATGCGCATCAACCCGGCCTCGCTCGACCAGCTTCTGCACCCGATGCTCGACCCCAATGCGAAGCGGGTGCTGATCTCGCGCGGCCTGCCGGCAAGCCCCGGCGCGGCCTCGGGCCTCGTCGTCTTCTCGGCGGATGAGGCGGAGATGCGGTCGCAGAAGGGCGAGGCGGTGATCCTGGTGCGGGTGGAGACTTCGCCCGAGGATATCCACGGCATGCATGCGGCGCGCGGCATCCTGACGACGCGGGGCGGCATGACGAGCCATGCGGCGGTGGTCGCCCGTGGCATGGGGCGGCCCTGCGTCTCGGGTGCCGGCGGCGTCGCGGTCGATTACGGCGCGCAGACGCTCTCGGCCGGCGGCAAGACGGTGCAGGCCGGGGAGGTCATCACCATCGACGGCGCCACGGGGGAGATCTTCCTGGGCTATGTGGCGATGATCGAGCCGAAGGTCTCGGGCCATTTCGGGACGATGATGAGCTGGGCGGATGATGTGCGCAGCCTGGCGGTGCGGACGAACGCGGAGACGCCGCTGGACGCGGAGACGGCGAAGCGCTTCGGGGCGGAAGGCATCGGGCTTTGCCGGACGGAGCATATGTTCTTCGATCCGACGCGCATCGGGGCGGTGCGGCAGATGATCATGGCGACGGATGAGGACGGCCGGCGCGGGGCGCTGGAGAAGCTGCTGCCGTTCCAGCGGGAAGATTTCGTGGCGCTGTTCCGGATCATGGCCGGGCTGCCGGTGACGATCCGCCTGCTCGACCCGCCGCTGCATGAATTCCTGCCGCATGGGGAGCATGAGCTGGCGGAGGTGGCGGCGGCGCTGGGCGTGGACATGGCGACGATGCATCGGCGGGCGGCGGACCTGTCGGAGGCCAATCCGATGCTGGGTCATCGCGGCTGCCGGCTCGGGATCACCTATCCGGAGATCTACGAGATGCAGGCGCGGGCGATCTTCGAGGCGGCGATCCTGGTGGCGGAGGAGACGGGTGCCGCGCCGGTGCCTGAGATCATGATCCCGCTGGTGGGATCGCCGCGAGAACTGGAGATCACCCGGGCGCAGGTGGACCGGATCGCGGGCCAGGTGTTCGAGGCGAAGGGCCAGCGGATCGAGTATCAGGTGGGCACGATGATCGAGCTGCCGCGGGCGGCGCTGCTTGCCGACCGGATCGCCGAGGTGGGGGATTTCTTCAGCTTCGGGACGAATGACCTGACGCAGACGACCTATGGCCTGTCGCGGGACGATGCCGGGAAGTTCCTGCCGAAATACGTGGAGAGCGGGATTTTCGAGAAGGACCCGTTCATCTCGCTGGACCGGGACGGCGTCGGCTTGCTGGTGCGCATGGCGGCGGAGAAGGGCCGGCAGACCAAGCCGAACCTCAAGCTCGGCATCTGCGGCGAGCATGGCGGCGATCCCGCCTCCATCGCCTTCTGTCAACAGGTCGGCCTCGACTACGTCTCCTGCAGCCCCTATCGCGTCCCCGTCGCTCGCCTCGCCGCCGCTCAGGCGGCCCTCGGCGCGCGGACGGACCGAACTGCCTGAACTGCCGCAGCGCCTGAACGACGGGAGTGCCTGAACTAAGGCGGCAATAATGGCGAAGCCGGCCATTTTCTGAACATTTCTCGGGTGCTTCCTTGTGCAATCAAGGGGCGGATGGCGCACTAAGGCCATCCCCCCTGTCACGGATTACAAGCAGGGAGCGGCCGTTCCATGACTCAGGCGCTGAACCAGGGGTCTCCGTTGTCTTCGCACGGCGGACAGCCGCTGATCTCGGTCGTCGTGCCGGTGCGGAACGAGGCACCCAATATCCTGCCCCTCATCGGCGAAATCCGGGCAGCGCTGACCGGCATTCCGTTCGAGATCGTCTATGTCGACGATGGCAGCAGCGATGAAACGCCGCAGCGTCTCCGCCAGGCGCTCGCCGAGGGCGCCCCGCTCCGCATCATTCGCCACAAGGCAAGCTGCGGCCAGAGCGCCGGGGTCATCACCGGCGTCAAGCATGCGCGCGGCACCTGGATCGCCACGCTGGACGGCGACGGCCAGAACGATCCCGCCTCGATCCCCGAGATGCTCTCCCGCGCGCAGATCGAAACGCGCCAGGGCGCGCAGCCGGTGCTGATGGCGGGCTGGCGGCAGAAGCGGCGGGATACCTCCGCGAAGCGCTGGGGCTCGCGGATCGCCAACAAAGTGCGCGCTTCCATCCTGCGGGATGCGACACCCGATACGGGCTGCGGCCTGAAAGTATTCCGACGCGACGCTTTTCAAGAGATTCCGCATTTCGATCACATGCACCGCTTTCTGCCGGCCCTGTTCATCCGCCAGGGCGGGCGGGTCATCTCCGTGCCCGTCAATCACCGGCCACGGATGGAAGGCCGGTCGAACTACAACAACTGGCAGCGGCTGCGGGTCGGCATTGTCGATCTTGCGGGCATGTATTGGCTTCAACGCCGCTGGCGCGGACCGGAAATCGATGGTCAGATCATCGAGCCGCCGGTATCCGCCACCGAGCGGTGGGCGGCCGACACCTCGGCCCTCGACAACAAAAGCGGCGATGTCGCGACCGTGGGAGGCCAGCCGTGAGTGCTCATTCGTCCCAATCCCCCGCCTTCCGGCCGCGCGGCCAGGAACCCTGGCGGCTGTTCATCAAGCCGCTGGGCCTGCTTCTCGGGCTGGTGATTGCCGGCGTCGTTTTGAAGACGCTGGCCGGCGGGGTGAAGGGCGGCTTGCTCACCCATTACGTCATGGGCCACGGGATCGAGGGCGAGGCCTTCTTCGTCGCGGGCGGGGCGCTGCTCTGCGCCGCCGGCCTGCCGCGCCAGGCCGTGGCCTTCGCCGGCGGCTATGCCTTCGGGCTGAAACTCGGCTTCACTCTGGCGATGGCCGCCCAGATCCTCGGCTGCGTCACGGATTTCTTCTGGGCGCGGACCTTCGCGCGGGACTGGGTGCGGGGCCGTATCGGCGGGCGCCTCGCGCGGCTCGACACGCAGTTGAGCGCGCAGCCCTTCATGGCATCACTGACGCTGCGGCTGCTGCCGGTCGGCAATAACGTGGTGCTCAGCCTGCTTGCGGGCCTTTCCTCCGTCAGCGCGCCGGCCTTTCTCATCGCCTCGGCGATCGGCTATGTGCCGCAGACGCTCGTCTTCGCGCTGCTCGGCAGCGGCGTGAAGGTATCCCATACTGAGCAGATCGTCTTGGGCGGCGTGCTCTTCGTGGCCTCGGCGCTGCTCGGGGTTGTGCTGATGCGGCGCTGGAAGCCGGCCGTCTGACTGTTACGTCTTACAGCGAGGGTGGCGGCATCCCGCGCCCTCGCCATGCGCGGAGGCTGAGCGCACCGTCTCGCTTCGAGAGCTTCGCCCCTTCGGCATTCGTCAACAGCGGATGATGGGCATAGAGCGGGGTGGGCCACCCCATCAGCGCTTGTAGCAGCCGGTGGATATCGGTGGCGGCGCGGAGTTCCTCGCCGCGCGTCACCAGCGTGATGCCCTGAACCCAATCGTCATGGGTGACACACAGGTGATAGCTGCCCGGACAGTCCTTGCGGGCGAGCACCACATCCCCGAAGGCCAGCGGGTCGCAGCCGACCGGGCCGATACCCTCCTCCTCATAATGCAGCGGGCCGACATCGCGGAGGGCGCGCGCCGTGCGTAGCCGCCAGGCATGCGCCTCCCCCGCCGCAATCCGGACCGCGGCGATCTCAGGCTGAAGCTTGGCGCACGTGCCGGGATAGACCGGCCCGTCGGGACCATGTTGCGCGAGCCCCGAGCGCGCGATCTCCGCCCGCGTGCAAAAACAGGGGTAGAGCAGGTCGCGCGTGCTGAGCGAGCCGAGCACGCCGGCATAATCGGCGAAGTGATCGGACTGCCGGCGAACCGGCCCATCCCAGGTAATGCCGAGCCAGGCAAGATCCTCCAGAATCGCCGCCTCGAATTCAGGGCGGCAGCGGCTGGCGTCGATATTCTCGATCCGCAGAAGAAATCGGCCGCCCGCCTCCCTCGCCCGCCGATGGGCGATGAGCGCCGCACGCGCATGGCCGAGGTGGAGAAATCCCGTGGGGCTCGGCGCGAAACGGGTTACTGTTGCCTGGCGTTGGGTCACGACATCTTCTCGCACAGGGCTGACGGCATGGCGATTTTGACTGGACCCAGTTTCGGACCCGCCGCCCCAGGTGCGGCGAAGCAACTACTCGTGATCTGCCATGGCGTCGGCGCGAGCGGCGCCGATCTCATTGCGCTCGCACCCTATCTGGCCCAGGCCTTGCCGCATGCGGTCATCACCGCCCCCGACGGCCCCGAGCCCTTCGACATGATACCGCCGGGAGAAGCGCATGAGGGGCGGCAATGGTTCAGCCTGAAGGATTGGCGCCCGCTGGCGCTGGAGGCCGGGGTGCGCTCCGCCCGCGCGACGCTTGACCACTACATCGACGAAACGCTGGCGGCGCTTGGCATTCCGCCGACCGACTACGCGCTCGCCGGTTTCAGCCAGGGCGCGATGATGGCGCTGTTCACGGGTCTCCGGCGGCGTCATCCGCCGCGCGCCATTCTGTCCTATTCGGGAATGCTGCTGGCGCCGACCGAACTCAGGGATGAAATTGCGAATCGGGCGCGCGTGCTGCTCGTTCACGGTGAGGATGATGAGGTCGTGCCGGCCGAGGCCTCCAGCGTCGCCGCCGATGTGCTGCAAGCTTTGGATGTGCCGGTCGATCTGCTCCTGCGGGCGAGGCTTGGCCACAGTATCGACCAGCAGGGGGTTGATGCGGGCGCGCGTGTGCTGCGGGAGGCTTTTACCCTGCCGTGAGGTGGCCATGCGCACCCGCCGCGAGGCGGCCGTCCCGAATGACGGGCCCATGACACCATCGCCGGGGTGCTTGCCGAGCCGCGCGGGCTTTGCAATAGTCGCGCCGAGAGTTCAGCGGCGCACCATATCTGGTTGAGTCCACGGCTTTTCCCAACCGGATCTGGTCGCTCGTGAAGGAGCGGCGATTGGCTTATGGCTCCCAGCCTTTCCAAGCCACAGGTCCGGGGTGGCAGCCCGGCCCTCGTGCGGCGGGCGAATCCGTCGTGAGGGCAATCCGGTGAGCCACATCTCAGCCGGACTCCAGACCCTTGTGCTCAATGCGGATATGCAGCCGCTGAGCTGGGGCCCGCTGTCCGTCTGGCCCTGGCAGGACGCGCTGGTGGCCGTTCTGCAGGATCGGGTGAGCCCGGTCATCAACTACGAAACCGAGGTCCACTCGGCCAATCAATCCTTCCCCATCCCGTCGGTCGTCGCGCTGAAGCGCTACCACAAGCGCAAGCACGTCGCCTTCACGCGCTACCATGTTTTCCTGCGAGACGGGTTCCGCTGCCAGTATTGCGGTGACACGCTGACGGCGAAGGAACTGACCTTCGACCATGTCGTGCCCCGCTGCCGTGGGGGCACCACGGTGTGGCATAATGTCGTCACCTGCTGCCAAGGGGACAACCTGTTCAAGGGCAGCAAGTCGCTGCGGGAGAGCGGGCTTCGGCTCCTGCGCTCGCCCTATGAGCCTAGCCCGCATCAGATCGACGAGTTTGCCAAGCGGCACGCCTCGCGCGACAACCTGCATAAGACCTGGCTCGATTTCCTTTACTGGGACGCGGATCTGGAAGCGTAGGCCGCGCGGGCTTCTGCTCATCGCACCCTTGTCGCGGAAACCCGCCCACCAAGGCACGCGGGATGCCGCCGGTGTTGCCGGGGCCGAGAAGACCCGCGTTCAGACCATCGGATTTACCCAGGATCACGACACCACAGAGCAACGGCAAAACATGTTGCCTGAGCAACATTTGGCGAGGGGATAGCACCCGCCCGCCAGTCTCGTTCCGGAAATAGCGGCCGAACGCTCTAAAATAGTGATGAGAGCCAGGGGCGCGCGGGCCTCGGCGAATCCAGAAAAACAGAGCCTGCATCGGGTAATAGAGGTAGGTCTTAACTCTTCCTAGAGCAGAACTGGCTCGCTTTTGCGTGCCATCCCGCTGCTTACTCTTTGTTTGATCGCGTGATTCGGACCTTCGGTAATTCCACCTACGGTCATCGCGCTCTCGTCTCCCCGCGCGAGGCCGTTCCATTTCGCCATACAGACGTTTCATAAGTCTCCACGGCGAAACAGGATCGCTTTAAAGCCAATAGCCAATGGCTTACACTGGATTAGCCGGATTAACGGCTGCCTGCGCTCTAGGAAAGCGAGGACCCATCCGCTAAACTTATTGACTTGGCCGATCCGAAGTATTGTCGCAATACCGGATCGCATCGCCGGCATGAAAGGACGCGAAGCGAGCGGCTACTGTCCGGATCAGGAGTGATAATGTGACGAACGGAGCGGAAGTTGAACGTTTTTTCCGGGTCCAGCCCTCTCCCTAACGCATGCCTCGTCACCATATGTCGCGCGGCACGAGCGCAATTGATCGGACCAAAGAGCTGAGATGGCGCGAAAAAGCGACAAACCCGTCTCCCGAAAAGCGAGCGTCATAAACGGGCTGTCGAGGCTGGCCAGGAAATTTCGGCTGCTCGTCCTGCGCTCCCGCAAGGAAGCCGTGGGCGACTGGGAGATGGCCAAGAATAAATTCGTGGCCGGCCTGATGGTGGTCGCGTTCAACATCGCCTGGCCGAGCTTCGATCTGAAGGCCCAGCATGTTCCGCTGATCGCGGCACTTCTCTACGTCGGGCTCGGCCTCGTCGTCGTGATGCACTGCATCCTGGCGCCAACCTCCGTGCTGGTCCGCCGAAGCTTCGCGATGGCGCTTGATTTCGCCGCCGTGTCCTATGAAGTTCACATCGGCGGATGGGACACAGCCTGGCTATACCCGGCCTATCTCTGGATCACATTCGGAAACGGCTTTCGCTTCGGTGAGAAGTTCCTCATCATCGCGACCAGCATCAGCGCCGCATCCTTCGCGATCACTGTCTATCTGACACCCTTCTGGCGCGCTCAATCGCCCCTCGCGGCGGGATTGTTCGTCGGCATGATCATCGTGCCGCTTTATTCCATAACGCTCATCCGAAAACTGTCTGACGCGCGACGGCGCGCGGAAGTCGCCAGCCAAGCCAAATCGATGTTCCTCGCGAGCGTGAGCCATGAGTTGCGCACGCCGCTCAATGCGATCGTGGGTACCGGGGCGCTCCTGGAAGCGGTCGCCCAGGATATCGAGCAGCAGGAGATGAGCCGCACCGTGGTCAGCGCGGCCCGTGCCCTTCTATCTCTCATCGATGGCATTCTCGACCTTTCCCGCATCGAGGCGGGCAAGATGCCGGAGGTTCAGAACGACTTCGATCTGGCGGATCTGCTCGGCCAGACGCAGCGCATGATGATGACGCAAGCCCAGACGAAGGATCTCGCCCTCAGCGTCCACGTATCCTCCCGGACACCGCTGCGGCTGCATGGCGATGACCGGCGGCTGCGCGAGATTCTGCTCAACCTGATCTCGAACGCGGTCAAGTTCACGCGGCATGGCGGCGTTACGCTCGGCGTGGATACGGTCTCCCGCACCGAGACCGTCGCCCGGCTGCGCTTCGAGGTGACGGATACCGGCATCGGCATCGAACCCGAGGCGCTGGATCGAAATCTTCGAGACGTTCGAGCAGGCAAACGCCACCATCCTCGACAATTACGGCGGGACGGGCCTCGGGCTTGCGATCACCAAGAAGCTGGTGATGCTGCTGAGCGGCGAAATCGGGGTCGATAGCGTCGTCGGTGAGGGCAGCACCTTCTGGTTTGAAATCGACTTCACCTTTGAACGGATGCCGATCGCGGAGACCGAGCGGTTTTCCGGACTACAGGCGATCCTGCTGGCAAAACGGCCGGAACTGGTGTCCGCGCTGGTCACGCGCCTCTCGGACTGGCTTGTGCCGGTCCGCCGGGCGACGGAGGCCGAAGCGGCTGCCATCGACCGTGCCGGGGCGGAAGACGGCGTGCTCGGGGTCCTGTTTCTCCAGCCCAGAAGCGCGGAAGATCTGAGGGTATCGGATGCTTTATTGGTCAAGCTGCAGGCCTCGCCGAGCCACGGCTCCCCGCGCGGGCGGGAGGAGGATCGGCGCTTCATCTCGCGGCTGTCGCCACCCTTCGCCGATGACGAGTTGATGACCGTGCTGTCGGTGGCGCTCGCAACCGGATCGGGCACGGCGGCCTTCCGCGCGGATATCGCCCAGGCGCCGCTCCAGAACCCCAACCTGCGCATTCTTGTGGCCGACGACAACCGCATGAATCAGCTCGTCATGACCAAGATCCTCCAGAAGGCCGGCCATGAGGTCAAGATCGCCGGGGATGGCGGCGCCGCGCTCGATGCGCTGACCGATGATGAATTCGACGTGGCGATCATGGACGTGAATATGCCCGTCATGGACGGGATAGAGGTGGTGCAGAACTTTCGCATGGGCGCCATCGGCGATGCGAGGCTGCCGATCGTCGGCCTGACGGCGGATGCCAGCCCCACAACGAAGGAACGGTGTTTGGCGGCCGGAATGGATGCCAGCATCATAAAGCCGATCGAGCCGGCAGCCCTTCTGGCCACGATCGACGAGGTCGTGACGCGCATCCGTCCGAAACCCCCGGCCGTCCCCGAGATGTCAGACCGCGTCATACCGATCAGCTCGCACCCGAAGTTCAACGAGAGCGAGGCGCCCTCATTCGACAAGAAGATGATCAATCACTTGAACGAGCTGGCGGGTCCGGAATTCGTGCAGGAGGTCATCGACGAATACTTGAGCGAATCGCGGGCGACCATCGAAGCGCTGCGGCAGGCGTTCCGGTCAGCCGATGTCGAAAACTTCAGGGCGTCGGCGCATGCGCTGCGGAGCGGCGCGGCCAATCTCGGCATCCTGAAACTATTCGACCTCTGCCAACATCTGGAGACGATCTCCGCCGACGAGCTGGCAGCCTCGGGACCCGCGCATCTGAGACGACTGTCAACGGAACTGGCAATCGTCGAGGATGCGCTGCTGCACTGGGAGTTTATAGGGATGGCCAAACAATGAGAGGGTATCTCTCATTGTTTGATCCATGCTTGCTTGACAAGTGTGCGTTCCCTCTAAGTGGCTACTCCGCCGCGATCGCCATGGACGAGGTGAGCCGGCGCTGGCGCGAACGATCCTGAGCCGAGGCGATCCGCGACATCTTCCGGAGATCCTGCTCGGAAAGCCGCAGCGCCGCCTCGACCCAGATGTCGACGACGTCACGAAGTTCCTGCAAGGTCACCGGATTCACCCGGCGCCGCACCTGATACATGGCCGAATGCGCGCTGTGGCGAAGGCGATTTTTGGCGATATAGCCCTTCACCGCTTCCACGCCCATGCCGGGCTCGGCCAGCACATCAATCACGCCGAGCGCGTGCAGTTCTTCCGCGCTGTAGATATTGCCGCTGTGGATCATCTCCTCGGCCTTGGCGGTGCCGATCTTGCGGGCGAGGAAGCTGTAGGCGCCCATGCCGGGAAAGAGGTTGAACAGCACTTCCGGGAAACCGAACTTCGCCTGCCGCTCAGCCACCAACAGATCGCAGGACAGGGCAGACTTCGAAACCGCCGCCGAGCGCGTCACCCTGGATCAAGGCGATGGTGATGACCCGATGGCCATAGCCGATGTAATTATTATAGCCTGATTGATTGCAGCTATAGCCGTATTCGCGGAGTGCGGCGGCATTGCGCTCCTCGATCTTCTGGCGGAAAAGCACGAGATCACCGCCGAGGTTAAACGTTCCAGGGGTCCGGGAGCCGAGAACGAAATAGTCGAAAGGCCGTTCCTCCGATGCCGCGAAGAGTTCGGAGATCTGAACCTGCATCTCGGCAAGGTCGCTCAGCAGCTGCCGGGTGAAGCTCGGCCGCTCGGAGGGGCGCATGAAGCACCAGTAGGCCCGATCCTCGTTTGTGATATAGGTTTCGAGGTCCTGAAACTGACGCGCCCGGGCGGCACGGGCCGCGTCAAAGCTCATCACGTTGAGGCTAGCCTGGCTCGGTCCGAAGCTGCGCAGGCCCTGGGCCTCGGCACGGATCATGTCGGTCGGCAGGTTGTTAGCGGCGGCGTCGGCGGGGATACGAAGGTTGTAGGTCATTTTAATCTTCCAATCAGTGTTGATTACAGAATCCGTCATGACTGAAGGCCGTCTGACTCAGGTCATGTTAGCGCTTCGATAACTTCTTAGGCACGTCACCCTTGTAAGAGGTGGCGGCCCGTCAAAGAAAAGGTTAGTTTTCCAATCTTTGAGTAAAGATCGGGGAATAAGCCCCATGCTCCACCAGGGGCGGCTGAACCCACCCCTTTCGGATTGGCCCAATTGGCCCCCGCCGATCCCCCCGAACGCACCTCGTCGCGCCTGCCCGCCGCCGATCAGCCCGGCTTCCCGCAGGGTCAATTCATTGCGGAGGCGTTCTCATCGGCTGAAATCTCCGGGCTTAACTTTCTGGAATTGCGGCTAAAATAGCCGCGCTGGGCCACGACCGTTTTCAGGCGGCGAGACGGCACGGAAGCTCGGCCGCCCCTCAGCGGATCACGCGTGGACCATCACGATCCTGCCGGCGACGGGCCAATCGAAGGTCCGCGATATATCCGAAGGCACAGCGCCGGACTCTCGCCGATGTTACCGGGTGACACCGCCGCGCCGGCGATTTCGCCGCAAGCGCCGCCGGGAGGGTTTATTTTTGCGATGCGCAATGTTAGGCGCGAAAGAGGCTAAGCCATCCGGCAAGTCGGACATTCTCGCCCGCTCGGCGACGTTAGTGCGCTCATATGATTTATGTTCTGGCGACGCCGGGTGAGGCCAGAGGCGAATTATGGGGGCCGATCGGCCCCAAGGCTCCGGCCGAGGAAGGCCGGAGCGGGCCGCCAAAAGTTATTGTTTGGCTACCTGAAGATGAATTTTACGCAATATTTGTTGCCAAATTTGCCCCCATTTCTATGAGGTCTCGATCGGGCATGTTCCCGCCAGCGCGTTTGGATATTCTAAGCCTTTTTACCCATCCAGGATAATGGCTGGGTAAATCCTTCGCGGTTCACCCCTCCTGGTCAGGGGCGGCGGCCGAATTCAGCATGATATACCGTTCGATACCGATCCGGGCGATGAGGTCGAACTGGCGATCGAGGAAATCGATATGTTCTTCCTCATTCTCCAGGATACGGGAGAGCAGGTCGCGCGAAACGAAGTCCCGCACGCTCTCGCAATAGGCGATGCCCTCCCTCAAGTCGCCGATGGCCTTTTCCTCGATCCTCTGATCCGCCTGGAGGATCTCCTCGACCGTCTCACCCACCGCGATCTGATTGAGGCGCTGCACGTTCGGCAAGCCGTCGAGAAAGAGGATGCGCTGGATAAGCTCATCCGCGTGCTTCATCTCCTCAATCGATTCGTCGTATTCGTGGCGGCCGAGCTTCGTCACGCCCCAATGCTGGAGGGTCCGTGCGTGGAGGAAGTATTGGTTTATCGCGGTCAGTTCATTCGTGAGCTGAGTATTCAGATGCTCGATGACTTTCGGATCGCGCAACATATGCCTGCCTGCCTATCTTCTGGAGCGTGATGAGTGGTCGGGCAGTTATGGCGGCCATGGCGCCGCAAGTCGAGACGCCCAACGGCGAGCGGCCGGTCAGGCGGCGCCCTGAAGATCGCGATGCGCAAGATGCTCATGGTTTTGTAGCAACTCGGCAATCGCCTTGGCGCATTTCCCGCATTTGGCGCGGCAGCCGCAGGCGGCATAGGCATCATCCGGGCAACGGCTGCCGCTCTGGACGATGGCTTCGTTCAGGCGCCGGTCGGTCAAAGCATTACAGATGCAAATATACAAACGTCGACCCTCATCTCACGAGGCCAGCCTGTGAACTTTTCGCCCGGTCGAGTGTCTTGACCCTGATTGTCTACACTCTCGGGTAACGTCAGACCGCCGCAAAGCCCACAATTCGGGTGAACCACCCTCTCATCCGCGGTACGGAGGGAGAGGCGCCGCGTAACCGCGCGACACCCCTCCTCCGAAAGTCTCAGAGCAGGCCGGCTTCGGTCAGCAGGCCCACGACCTGGGCATCATCGCCGAGCTGGGCAACGCTGATCTGCGGCGGCTGCAACTGATCGAAGGGCTTCAGCACCGGGTTCGGCGCCACGCCCGGGTGCAGCGGGTATTCAAAGACGACCGTATTGTCAGCCAACACTTTCTGGGTATCGGCGGCAACCAGATAGGCCAGGAACGCCTGCGCGTCCTTCGGGTCCTTGCTCGTCTTGAGCACGCCCGCGCCGGAGGTGTTGATCAGGCCGCCGACGTCGCCGCCCGAGAAGTGGTAGATCGTGCTCTGCATATGCGCGGCGCCGAGTTCGGATTGCAGGCGGGCCCAGTAGTAGTTGTTGATGATGCCGGTCGCGACGGCGCCGCGATTGACGGCCGCGACAACACCCTCATCGTCATCGAAGATCTGCGCGTTCGCCTTCAGCCCCTTGAGCCAAGCGAGCGTCGCGTCATGCCCTTTCGTCACCAGAACGGCGTTCACCAGCGGCAGGAAGTCGTTGTCGCTCGGCGCGATCGCGATCTTGCCCTTCCAGGCGGGATCGGCGAGGTCGAGCAGAGACTTCGGCAACGCGCTCGCGGAGATCAATTTCGTGTTGTAGGCAAGCACATCCTCACGGGCGAGGACGGCGACCCAGTTGCCGTCCGGCGCGCTATACTTGGCGGGAACCTGCGCCAGGGTGGAGGGATCAACCGGAGCCAGCAGGCCCTTCTCGTCCAGCACCGCGATTTCCGGCGAGTTCTCGGTGAAGAAAACATCGGCGGGGCTGGAGGCGCCTTCCTGAATGATCTGGTTGGCGACTTCGGGGCCGTCGCCCGAATGCACCTTCACCTGAACGCCGGTCGCCTTCTCGAAGCCCGCCACCAGGGTATCGACGGTCTGTTCATGCTGGGCATTGTAGAAAATCAGTGTCGCCGCCTGGGCAGCGCCGCTCGGCAGCGTGCCAAGCGCCAGCAGCCCGATACCGCCCAATGCGGTCGCGGCTAAAGAGGCCCGCTTGACGAGAGTATCGAAGCGCCTCGCGGCGCGGTAGCGACGGGTCATCGGAAATCTCCGTGGGTGAGCAGGCCAGGACGGGCGGGCGATCAACAGCCTGCCGGCCCCGTCACGGGGTGGCCGGGAAGCCCTGATTGAGAACGCCTCGCGTTCGCAGACGAGTAGCCACTCTCCCCCCGGCGGTCAATCCCTGCAATTGCGACTAATTCGCATTTTGGGTCAGCCGAGCGCGGCCAGAACGGCGGCGGTGATCTCCTCCGTCTTCTGCGCGCCCGGCACCGTGCCGATGCCGAGCGCCGTCGTGCGCTCGATAGCGGCCATCACCCGCGCCGCCGCCGCTGCCTCGCCAAGGTGATCCAGCATCATCGCACCCGACCAGATCGCCGCGATCGGATTGGCGATGCCGAGATGAGCGATGTCGGGCGCCGAGCCATGCACCGGCTCGAACATGGAGGGCGCGGCGCGGGTCGGGTTGATATTGGCCGAAGCGGCGAAGCCGAGGCCGCCCTGGATCGCGGCGCCGAGATCGGTGAGAATATCGCCAAACAAATTCGATGCGACGACAACATCGAGGCTCTCCGGCTCCATCACCATGCGCGCGGCCATGGCATCGATGTGATAGCTGTGTACCGCGACATCAGGGTACTCCGCCGCCACCCGCGCCGTCATCTCATCCCAGAAGACCATGCTGTGCTTCTGCGCATTCGATTTGGTGACGGAAGCGAGGCGCCCGCGCCGACGCCGCGCCTGCTCGAAAGCGAAACGCAGGATGCGCTCGACGCCCGTGCGGGTGAAGATCGAGGTCTCGATCGCGACTTCATCCTCCGTGCCCTGATGCACGCGGCCGCCGGCACCGGAATATTCGCCTTCCGTATTCTCGCGGATGCAGAGGATATCGAAATCGCGGCGGCGCAGCGGCCCCTCCACCCCCGGCAGCAGGCGATGCGGGCGGATATTGGCGTATTGCACAAAAGCCTTGCGGATCGGCAGCAGAAGCCCGTGAAGCGAGATGGAATTCGGGCACCTCGGCCGGCCAGCCGACCGCACCGAGCAGAATGGCGTCGAAACCGCGCAGGGTCTCGATACCGTCCTCCGGCATCATCACGCCCATTTGCTTGTAATAGGCGCAGGACCAGGGAAACTCCGTGCCTTCCAGCAGGATGTCGTACGGCGTCGCCGCGGCTTGCAGCACGCGCCATGCGGCCTGGGTCACGCCCTGGCCGACGCCGTCCCCCGGGATCAATGCAATGCGATATGTTTTCATGTCACAACCCGATCCAGACGCTTTTCGGATGCCGGTCGGCGCAATGGGCTGCACGGCCCAAATCCTTGCCGATGCCCAAACGCCCGCGGCCGCCCCTATCGATTGACCCAGATCGTGCCTGCCTGCAAGCGGCGCGCGCCCGAACAGCCGGTCTGGAAAGCAGAGTCCCGCACATAAACGCAGTGCGGGACTATGCTCTGCTATTCTATGCTATTCTATGCTGTCGACGAAATAATCGGATCATACAGATGCCGTGGCGCGGGACCGCCTGCCGTCATCAGCCACGCCGATTTTACCCTTGCTGCCTTGGCTGCTTCCCGCTCTAACGTCGCGCCACGTTGCGACCGCCAAAGCAGCGGTAAAGCCAAAGAGGTTGGAGACTGCCATGCCTGAACAAGACACCGCAGACCGAGACCGCGCCTTTCTGAGCGAAAGCGCGCTTGAGCTTCATGCCTCCGGCCGCCCCGGCAAGCTCGAAACCCGCATCTCGAAGCCGCTGAGCACCGCGCGCGACCTCTCGCTCGCTTATTCGCCCGGCGTCGCCGTGCCCTGCCTGCGCATTCATGAGGACCCCGCCCTCGCCTATACCTATACGACGCGCGGCAATATGGTCGCCGTCATCTCCAACGGTACCGCCGTGCTCGGCCTCGGCAATATCGGCGCGCTGGCCTCGAAACCCGTCATGGAAGGCAAGGTCGCGCTGTTCAAGCGCTTCGCCGATGTCGATGGCATCGATCTCGAAGTCGCGACCGAAGATGTGGAGGAGTTCATCAACTGCGTCCGCCTGCTCGGGCCATCCTTCGGCGGCATCAATCTTGAGGATATCAAGGCGCCCGAGTGCTTCATCATCGAGACGCGGCTGCGCGAGTTGATGGACATTCCGGTCTTCCATGATGACCAGCACGGCACCGCCATCGTCGCCGCCGCCGCGCTCATCAATGCCTGCCACCTGACCGGCCGCGACCTCGGCACGACGACGCTCGTCGTCAACGGCGCCGGTGCCGCCGGCATCGCCTGTATCGACCTTCTGCTGACCCTCGGCATGAAGCGCGAGAATATCATCGCCTGCGACACCAAGGGCGTTATCCATCGCGGGCGCAGCGACCTCAACCAGTGGAAATCCGCCCATGCGGTGACGACCCCGCTGCGCACGCTGGCCGAGGCGATGAAGGGCGCCGATGTCTTCCTCGGCCTTTCCGCGAAGGGCGCGCTGACGCAGGATATGGTGCGCAGCATGGCACCGCGCCCGATCATCTTGGCGCTCGCCAACCCCGACCCCGAAATCACGCCGGAGGAAGCGCGGGCTGCCTCGCCGGATGCGATCGTCGCCACCGGCCGCTCGGACTATCCCAACCAGGTCAACAACGTTCTTGGTTTTCCCTATATCTTTCGCGGCGCGCTCGATGTTCGTGCCAGCACCATCAACGAGGCGATGAAGGCCGCCGCCGCCGAGGCGCTCGCGATTCTCGCGCGGGAAGATGTGCCGGATGAGGTGCATCGCGCCGCCGCCCGCCAGCTTCGCTTCGGGCCGGAATACATCATCCCCAACGCTTTCGATCCGCGCTTGATCACCCGCATACCGCTCGCGGTCGCGCATGCGGCGGTCGAAAGCGGGGTCGCGCGCCTGCCGCTCATCGAGCCGCGCCGCTACCAGCGCGAACTCGCGGCAAGGCTCGATACGGCCGTCAACATCCTCGACCTCATCACCGAGGGCGTGCGCGATCAACCGAAGCGCATGGTCTTCGCCGAGGGCGAGAACGAGACCATGGTTCGCGCCGCCGCGCAGTATCACAAGGAAGGCTTCGGCACGCCGATCCTGATCGGCAACGAATTGCGCGTGCGCGCGGCGTTCGAGCGGCTGGAACTCCGCCTGCATGACGGTATCGAAATCCGCAACGCGCGCCTCTCGGCGATGGAAGATCACAACAACAACGTCCGCTACACCGAATTCCTCTATGAGCGGCTGCGGCGGCGCGGCTATCTGCTGCGGGACGTGCAGCGTCTGGTCAACCAGGACCGTAACGTCTTCGCCGCTTGCGCCGTGGCGCTCGGCGATGCGGACGGCATGGTCACGGGCCTTACCCGCGCACCGAGCCAGGTGCTGGAGGCGATCCGCCTCGCGATCGATCCCAAGCCGGGCGCCTTTCCCTTCGCCCTCTCGATGGTGGTGACGCCGCATACCACCCTGCTCGTCGCGGATACGCTGATCAATTCAGTGCCGACGGCCGAGCAGCTCGCCGGCATCGCGACCGCCAGCGCCACCCGCATGCGCGCCCTGGGCCAAAGCCCGCGCGTGGCCCTCTGCTCGCACGCGACCTTCGGGCAGCCGCAGACCGAAGGCTCGCAGCGCGTCGCCGCCGCCGTCCGGCTGCTGGAGAGCCGTGACGTCGATTTCGAGTTCGATGGCGAGATGAGCGCGGAGGTGGCGCTGGACCCGAGCCTGCGGCAGCGCTACCCCTTCTGCCGGCTGACCGGCAACGCCAATGTGCTGGTGATGCCGAGCCTCAACGCCGCCCAGATCGCGACGCAGATGGTCGCGCGCCTCGGGGAAGCACGGGTCATCGGCCCGGTGTTGACCGGCCTTGCGCATCCGGTTCAGGTCGTGCCGGCGGACAGCAAGGTCTCCGACCTCGTCGTGTTCGCCTGTCTCGCCGCCACTACGATGGAGTAAACGTCCGCACGCGGCGATTGCCTCTCGCCAAATTCATCGGGACATCGTAACGATTTCGCATGCCCCGAGAGTTTCTGATCAAGGAAATCGCCGACCAGGCCGGCCTCAGCACCGCGACGGTCGATCGCGTGCTGAACAACCGGGTCGGCGTGCGGCCGCCCACCCAGCAGCGGGTGACAGAGGCGCTGCGGGCGCTGGAGGCACAAAGCCGCCGGCCCGGGCTTGTGGGGCGCCAATTCACCATCGATTTGGTAATGGACGCGCCGGCCCATCTCACCCAGGCCGTTCGTCCAGCGCTGGACGCTGAATTGGCGACGCTCGAGCCGGCGGTCTTCCGGTCACGCTTCCATCTGGGGGAGGTGCAGCCCCCCACCGCGATGGCCGAGGCGCTGGACCGTATTCGCGGCACGGGCAGCGACGGCGTCATCCTCAGTGCCCCCGACGCGCCGGAGATCGTGGCCGCGATCGATGGCCTCGCGGAGGCCGGCATCCCGGTGGTGACGGTCGCGACCGACCTGCCGCATTCCCGCAGACGTGCCTATGTGGGCATCGACAATCGCGCGGCCGGGGAGACGGCCGCCTATCTCATCGGCGCCTGGCTCGGCACCTTGCGCGCCCGCATCCTGCTCACCCTCGGCGGTGATCGCTTCCGGGGCGAGGAGGAGCGCGAGGCCGGGCTTTCGCCAGGCGCTGCGGCGGCATCATCCGAATATCGGCATCGTCGAGGTCAGCGGGCGCCATGGCATGGAGCAGGAGACGGTGGCGCTCGCCCGCCGCGCCTTGGCCGAGGATCGTTCGATCCTCGGCGCCTACGCGATCGGCGGGGGCGGCCGTGCGGCGGTCACGGCCTTCGCGGAGGCCGGCCGGGTCTGCATGGTCTGCATCGGCCACGACCTCGACACGGAGAATGCGCGGCTGTTGCGGGAGGGACGGATGAGAGCCGTGTTGCACCAGGATCTGCGCCTGGATCTGCGCACGGCCTGCCGCCACATCATGCACGCCCATGGGGCGCTGCGGGCGGTGGAAACGGCACTTTCCGCCGTTCAGGTCATCACGCCGTTCAACCTGCCGCCCGGTTTATAGAAGATGCGCGAGGGAAATTAAGAAAGCGAAACTTCTTTTTCTGAAGAAAAAGAAGCAAAAAGACTTCTATCCGTTTGAGTGGGCGCCCGCGAAGGCTTCATCGGCTTTTAAATTGTCCGCTCTGAAGGTCCTGGTCGACCCTCTGAATCCGGCAATCTAACTAACGAATGAAAGTTCTTTGGTTCTTTCTTTCAAGAAAGAACCCGTCTTCTTATAGGGATTCGGCACCTTCACCCGTGCGCATCACCTCGGCCTCCCGCCGCAACCGGCGGAAGCTCCGCGCGCTGAAGGGCAGCATGCCGACATAAAGGATGCCGGCGGCGGCCAGGGCCGCCCAGGGCTCGGCGAGCAGGATGGCGGCGAAAACCCCGGTGCCCAGCAGCAGCGGCAGCACGATCTCGGCCGGAACCTTGAAGTTCTTGAAGCTCCAGACAGGCACGGTCGAGACGAGCAGAACCGCGGTGCCGATCAGCACCGCCGCCACGACAAGCGCGGAATGAGCGAGGGTGGTCAGCCAGGGCAGCGCGAGGGACCGCGCTTCGAGCCCGACCAAGATCGGAAACAAAGCGAGCAGAGCGCCCGCCGGGGCCGGAACCCCGGTGAAGAAGCCGGCGGTATAGGTCGGCGCCGGGCTCGCATCCAGCGTCGCGTTGAACCGCGCCAGGCGCAGCGCCATGCAGACGGCGAACATGAGGCAGGGGATGAAGCCGACCCCGCCATAGGCCCTGAGCGACCAGAGATAGAGCAGGAAGGCGGGTGCGACGCCGAAGCACAGGAAATCGGCGAGGCTGTCGAACTCGGCGCCGAAGCGTGAGGTGCCCTTCAGCAGCCGGGCGATCCGCCCATCAAGCCCGTCGATGACCGCCGCGACCACGATGGCGATGACGGCGGCGTCAAACCGCCCATCCAGCCCGAAGCGCATGCCGGTGAGCCCGGCGCAAAGCCCGAGCATGGTCAGGAGATTGGGCAGGACGCGGTTGAAGGACGGGCCCTTGAAGCGCGGGCGATGGGCCGGCCGCTTCGGCCGGCGGCGGCGGCGCACCGGCCAGATGCGCGCCTCCGGCGTGGTCGGGCTGCGCGGCTCGCTCATACTGTCCCCGGTTCGTCAGCGGCAGCCGGTGGCGCGGTGGGGTCGGCCGGCGGCGGCGGATCGACCGTCTCCGTATCCATCTCTCCAGCCTCGACCGGGGCTTCGGCCCGGGGTTCAGTGTCGAAGGAGAGGTCGGCGATCACGCTCTCGCCGCCGATCATGGTCTGTCCCTCGGAAACCAGAGGCAGAACGCCGGCCGGAAGGTAGATGTCGGTGCGGCTGCCGAAGCGGATGATGCCGAAGCGGCCGCCCGCCTGCACATGGTCGCCTTCCTTCACGTCGCACAGGATGCGGCGCGCGATGAGGCCGGCGATCTGCACAACCGCGATCTCCCGCCCGTCAGGCAGGCGGATGGCGAGCGCGTTGCGCTCATTCTCCTCGGAGGCTTTGTCGAGGTTGGCGCTCAGGAACTTGCCGTGCCGGTAGGCGATGCGGGTCACGGTGCCATCCGCCGGCATGCGGTTCACATGCACATCGAGCACGGAAAGGAAGATCGCGACGCGCCAGCGCGGCATGATGCCGAGGCCAAGTTCCGGCGGCGGCGTCGCGAGCGCGATGCTGACGATATGGCCATCGGCCGGGGCCAGCAGCGCGCCGGCACGCGGCGGCGGGAACCGCTCCGGGTCACGAAAGAAATAGAGGCAGAACAGGATGAAGACGACGCCGACCCAGGCAAGCCAGCTCGCGAAGATGAGCCCTGCCAGAACCAGGATCGCGCCGATGACCAGAAAGGGCCGGGCCGCCGGGTGCGGCGGGGAGAGGACGTACCGGAAAGCGCTGCCATGAGCCATGATGGCGGGGTGTTATCAGGTCTACCCCCGGCTTGTCTCGCCTTCCGCTATTCTTTTGATATGCGTTTCGCCGTGGCGTTCGTGTGCCTTGCCTTCGCCGCGCAGCAGCGGCTTCAGCGAGGCCGGCGAAGGCGCATGGGCCGCTTCGTCGGAGGTCGGCAAATGGAAGGCCTGGCCCGGATAGATCCGGTCAGGGTCGCGAATCTGGTCGAGGTTTTCCTCGAAGATCGCGGTGTATTCGACGCCGTGGCCGTAGCTGTGCCGGGCGATGGTCCAGAGGGAATCGCCGGGCTGCACCACGGCCTGCCCCGGCGCTAGCACCTGGGCCAGGCTCGCGCGGGCGAAGGGCACTTCGCTCCGCGCCACCACCTTCCCGCTCGCCGCCAGCTGATCCGTGCGCAGCCGATAGATGCCGGGTGGCATGTTGACGGCGGGCGTCAGCGTCCAGGTGCCATGGCTGTCGCCCACCGCGTCACCCACGGCCTGATTGTTGACATAGAGGCGAACGGTGCGGCCGGGCGCCGCATGGCCCGTGAAGCTGATGCGCCCGTGATCGTCGTATTGGACGATATCGAGACCCACCGGCCCCGGATGGCTACCGGGCGGCGCCAGAAGCAGCCGGGGCGGCGCGTTGCCCTGGGTCAGCACCACCATCGGCCCGGACTTCAGCTGGCCGCCGGGCACGCTCGCCACGGCTGCGGCGCCCTGCTGGCCGGGAAGGCTGAGCAGAACCGTCGTCCGCGCGGCGGCATCATTGGGCGCCGCCTTCTCGTCGGCGACGGAAAGCTGATGGACTCCAGCCGGCAGCGTTGCATCAGGCAGAAACACCCATTGCCCGTCGTCATCGGCGGTGACGGAGCCCAGATACGTCACACCGCTGTGGATGGAGAGGGTTTCGCCCGGTTGCGCGCGACCCGCCATGACCAATGAGCCGGTACTGATCGACACGAACGACATCGACGCCTGGAGCACCCGGCCGGGGTGCCGCCGGGGCGGCGGCGGGATGCGGCGCGGCCGGCTGCGGCGCGGCCTGCTGAGCCTGCGCGGATACGGCCGGCTTAGGCGCGGCGGGCGGCGGTGCGACGAAGGGTTTGGCGACCGCCTGCGTTTGCGGGGGCTGAACGGCAGCCATATGCCCGCCGGGCGATGCCGTCTGACTCTCTTCATACACATAGCCGCCGGCCACGACGGCAAGGCAGATCACGGCCAGCACCACGACAGCGAAAGACCGCCCGGGGCGCTCCGCCGGAGCCGGATCTTGCTGCGTCGCCTCAGTCATTCGCCACTTATCCTAACCCTGGGTAACTATAACCCCGTTCGTTGCGTCTAATACCACGGTTTCATCACATGTGCTTAGCGTTTACGTCATCCCGATGCCGCCTTCGGCGGCCGAAGGGTTGCATCCGATGGGTCGCCCTGCCACCAAGGTTCGGCGATGCCTCTTCGCGAGCGCGGTATCGAGGTCTTTACGAACGGTCAACCATTGGATTCCACTTCTTGCATAAGGACGGGCGCTATGCCGGCCATCAAAGCGGTCACTGTGTTCGGGGGCGCGGCATCGGGCCGTGACCCCGTCTGCCGCGAGACCGCGACCGCGCTCGGCCGGGGGCTGGCGGAAGCCGGCATCACCGTGATTTTCGGCGGCGGCAGCATCGGCATGATGGGCGCCGTGGCCGATGGTGCCCTCAAGGCGGGCGGTGAGGTCATCGGCATCATTCCGGATTTCCTCGCGCGGCGGGAAGTCGCGCATACCACCGTCTCCGAGATGATCGTCACCGACAGCATGCACAGCCGCAAGCGGCGGATGTTCGAGATGTCGGATGCTTTCATCACCCTGCCGGGCGGTTTGGGAACGCTCGACGAAACCTTCGAGATGATCACCTGGCGGCAGCTTGGCCTGCATGCCAAGCCCATCATCATCTGCGATGTGGGCGGCTGGGCGGAGCCCTTTCTCGGCCTGATCGAGTCCCTCATCGGCCAAGGCTTCGTGCCGGGCCATGCCCGCCGGCTCTATGAGGTTTTGGGCAGCGCCGAGGCGATTATCGCCCGGCTTGCCGAACTGCCGGCGGTCGAGGAGACGGCGGCCAGCTCACGCCTCTGACGCTCCCTCCGCCGTGAATTATCGCCACGCCTTCCATGCCGGCAACTTCGCCGACTGCATGAAGCATGCGCTTCTGGTCTGGATGCTGCGGGCGCTCGCCCGCAAGCCGGCCGGTTTCATGGTGCTCGATACCCATGCGGGCGTCGGCCGCTATGATCTCGGCGGTGACGAGGCCGGCCGCACCGGCGAATGGCGTGGCGGCATCGGCCGCCTTCTGGCGGCGCGCGACGGCGGGATGGCCTTCCCGGAGGGGCTCGGCGATTTCCTGGCGCTGACCGATCGGCTCGGGCTCTACCCTGGCTCGCCGGCGCTGGTCGAGGCGTTGCTGCGGCCGGCGGACCGGCTGATCTGCTGCGAACTCCACCCCGAGGATCATGCCGGCCTGCGTGACCTCATGCGGGGCCGGGTGCAGGTCGCGACCCATCTGCGTGATGGCTATGAGGCGATGCGGGCCTTTCTGCCGCCGCGCGAACGGCGCGGCCTCGTGCTTCTCGACCCGCCGTTCGAGGCGCCGGACGAATTCGCGCGCCTCGCGGAGGCGCTGCGTCAGGGCTACCTCAAATTCCCATCAGGCGTTTACGCCGCCTGGTATCCCATCAAGCATCGCGCGCCCGCCCGCGCCTTCCATGCCGCGATCGTGGAGGCAGGCTTGCGGGATGTGGTGGCGGCCGAGCTTCTGCTGCGGGAGCCGACCGACCCCGATCGCCTCAACGGCTGCGGCTTGCTGGTGGTGAACCCACCCTGGCCGTTCATGGAGGCGGCCGAGCCGATGCTCGGCGCCCTCGCCGCCATCCTGGGCGAGGGTGAGCCCGGCGGCGGCGGCCGGCTCATCCGCCTCACGGCCGAATAGGCGGCAGACACTTATCCCCGCTGCGATACGGCGGTGGTCTTGCGACGGTCATTTAATCATTATATCATTATACAAATAATGATTGGAATTGGCCCGTGGCAACCGTCATCACCATCAATCGTCCCGAAGTTGTGGCGCTGATCGAAGAAGCGGCAAAGAAAATGACCGGCGGCAATAAGACCGAGGCGGTCGCCTTGGCGATGCGGCGCCTGCTGGAGCAGGGCACCCGCGCGAATTCCCTGTTCGGCGCTCACAAGGGATCGGTCCGGGTCGCCGAAGGCGTGGATTTGACCGCGCCGATTTTGGACGTTGTGCCCGACGCCGAGACTGGCCGGGAAGTTCAGCGATGACCGAGGCTTTGCTGCTCGACACGCATATCGCGTTATGGCTCGACAGCGGCAATGACCGTCTGCGTCCCTCGACACGCGCCTTGATCGACGATTGCTGGCAGAATGGCGGAACCATTCTTCTCAGCCCGGTCACGGCCTGGGAAATCGCCTTGCTTGTCGATACAGGCCGGATCGACCTTGATGTGCCTGTGGATGCGTGGGTTCAACGCTTCCTCGATCGGCCGGGCATCGAGGATGCTCCGTTGACGCACCGCGCCGCGGCCCGCAGCTACCAACTCAACCATCTGGAACACCGCGACCCAGCGGACCGGCTGCTTATCGCCACGGCGATAGAGCTGCGCTGTCCGCTTGTGACCTATGACGAGCGTATCACGCAATTCGGCAGAAAGCGGGGCAGGCAACAAGACTTTTCAATCGAGGCATAGCCTCAGGAGGCCGCCATGGTGAGGCGCTTCACGAAGGCCGAAACCTTGTGGCGCCGCATCTCGGAGCGGGCGGTCTTGTCGGTCGTCATGTAGTTCAACTGGATCACGTAGCGGGTGCCGACGAAGGTCTTGTGCCCGTGCCAGGTGGTGGGTCCGTTCGGGAAGACCAGCAGCGTGCCGTTCACGGGCGGCACCTCCACCGCGTAATCCTCGATATCATTCGGCCCGCGCAGCAGCCGCAGGCAGCCCTCACGCCGCGCCCAAGCCTCGGTCTCTGGGTTCAGATAGAGCAGGATCGTCACCCGCTTCGTGTGGCTATCACAATGGATCCTGCCGTCCCGCTCCCGCGAGGAACCACGGAGCGTCACCATCGTCGGCGCACCCTCAAGGTCGAGGCCGAATTTGCGGGCAATCGCGGCTCGGAAACGCGGCCCCTCCAGCTCCTTCATCAGCTTCTGCGCCTCGGGCCCGAGCCGGAGCGAGCCGATCGGAAAGGAGCCGCCGCGATCGAGCTTTGGCAGCCCACGCACGACCTCGGCCAAGGGCGCGGGCTTCACGAAATTCTCCACCACGACATGGATGAAGGGGTCGTTCGCGACCGGCGTAGCGTCCAAAACCTCGTAATTCACGTCAATCATGGCATGTTCCAATCCTGCGAAAACATCTTGCGCCTTGCCGGCTTCGGCGAAAAGCGCCGATGGGCCATCCGCCGCCGGCATCACCCCTGATGCGCGAAGATATCGGGGGCATCATAGCCCAGCAGATCGAGTTCGCAGCGGGCGGGCAGGAAGTCGAAACAGGCCTGGGCAAGCGCCCGCCGGTTTTCGCGGATCAGCAGCGCCTCCAGCCGCGCCCAAAGGGCATGGAGATAGAGCACGTCTGACGCCGCATAGGCGAGCTGGTCCGAGGTGAGTTCCGGCGCGCCCCAATCGCTGGTCTGTTGCTGTTTGGAAATCTCGACGCCCAGAAGCTCCCGGCAGAGGTCCCGCAACCCGTGGCGCTCGGTGAAAGTCCGCACCAGCTTGGCCGCGATCTTGGTGCAGATGACGGGTGTCGCGCGGATACCGAGCGCGTGGAACAGCATGGCGACATCGAAGCGGGCATAGTGCATCAGCTTCGTGCGTGACGGATCGGCGAGGAGCGCCTTGAGGTTCGGGCAGTCATAGCCCTGGCCGCCTAGGGATGGCGGAATGAGCTGCACGAGATGCGCCTGCCCGTCGCCCCCCGAGAGCTGGATGAGGCACAGCCGGTCCCGCCGCGGGTCGAGGCCCATGGTCTCGGTATCGACGGCGATGACCGGCCCGAGGTCGAGCCCCGGCGGCAGGTCGTGCCGGTGCAGATGGATGGTCGCGTGCGGCAGGAACTGGGTGATATCGGCCATGGCCCGTGCCTAGCCGATGGGCACGGGCCGCTCAAGCGCTGGCGCGCGCGGCGCTGCCTGGCTGTAGCGCGGCGGCTGAGTTAAGCCATGCGGCAAAGCTCCCTTCGTCAGGAAAGACACCGCCTCATGACACCCGACCTCGACGCCCGCTTCGCCTTCGGCTCTCGCCTCGTCGTCGAGGCCAGCGAAACGGCGATGGGTTATTTCCGGCGGCTCGGCAGCCTGACGGTCCAGAGCAAGGGTCCGCAGGACATGGCGAGCGAGGCCGATCTCAACACAGAACTTCTCATCCGGGACCGCATCGCGGCCGCCTTCCCGGAAGACGCTTTCCTCGGCGAAGAGACGGGGCGGACAGAAGGGGTGGCGAGCGCACGCGGCATCTGGGTGGTCGACCCGATCGACGGCACGCAGCCCTTCATCAGCAATATGCCGAATTGGTGCGTGTCGATCGCCTTCGTGCTCGACGGGCGGGCGGAGTTGGGCTTCATCGCCGCTCCCGCCCGGGGCGAGCTGTTCATCGCCCGGCGCGGCCAAGGTGCCACGCTGAACGGGGCGCCGATTTCGGTGCGGAAGAATGCCCGGATGACCGACGGGCTGCTCGGCCTCGGCTATTCCAGCCGCATTCCGCCGGATGAATTTCTGCCGCTGCTCGGCTCGGTGCTGGCGCAGGGCGGCATGTTCTATCGGGACGGCTCCGGCGCGCTGATGCTGTGCGATGTCGCCTGCGGGCGGCTGATCGGCTATGTCGAGCAGCATATCAACAGCTGGGATTGTCTGGCGGCGCTTGTGATAATCGAGGCCGCCGGCGGCGTGGTGAGCGATTTCCTGGGCGATGGCGGGATGTGGCAGGGGCGTGCCCTGGCCGCCGCCGCGCCGGAGATTTTCCCAAGCCTCGCGGCTCTAGTGGGGGTCACGGCGCTCACTGATTGACCGATCACCAGGCCCAAGGCCAGCGCTACGGCGCCGGCCTTGGATGCTGTCCGCAAAACAAAAACGCCGCCATCCAACTGGGTTGGATGGCGGCGTTTTCATTAGGTAGGTTGGAAGGCCTGGCGGCGACCTACTCTCCCGCGTCTTAGGACGCAGTACCATGGGCGCTGGGGTTTTTCACGGCCGAGTTCGGGATGGGATCGGGTGTAGGCTCCCCGCTATGGCCACCAGGTCGTCCAACCCACCCTGCTGTTCGGGTTATCCCGAACGAGGGGTGAGATGTGACGGGGTTTGGCGCGTTTTGTTGGTCGAGAAGAGCGAGACTGATTGTGCGTTTGTTGGCGTTGCCACGCTGTGCGTGGCTAAGGTTGGATGATTGCTGTGCAGGATGGTGAGGTTTGAGAGCCTATCGGGTGATTAGGACCGGTCAGCTGAGCGGGTTGCCCCGCTTTCACACCCGGCCTATCGACGTGGTGGTCTACCACGACCCTCAGGGAGACCTCGTTTTGAGGTGGGTTTCCCGCTTAGATGCTTTCAGCGGTTATCCCGTCCATACTTAGCTACCCGGCTGTGCCGCTGGCGCGACAACCGGTACACCAGAGGTATGTTCATCCCGGTCCTCTCGTACTAGGGACAAATCCTCTCAAGTCTCCTTCACCCACGGCAGATAGGGACCGAACTGTCTCACGACGTTCTAAACCCAGCTCACGTACCACTTTAATCGGCGAACAGCCGAACCCTTGGGACCTGCTCCAGCCCCAGGATGTGATGAGCCGACATCGAGGTGCCAAACCTCCCCGTCGATGTGGACTCTTGGGGGAGATCAGCCTGTTATCCCTAGAGTACCTTTTATCCGTTGAGCGATGGCCCTTCCACGCGGGACCACCGGATCACTATGGCCGACTTTCGTCTCTGCTCGAGCTGTCGCTCTCGCAGTCAGGCGGGCTTATGCCATTGCACTCAGCAGCCGATGTCCGACCGGCCTGAGCCCACCATCGCGCGCCTCCGTTACACTTTGGGAGGCGACCGCCCCAGTCAAACTGCCCACCATGCAGGGTCCTGGACCGGGATGACCGGTCTCAGTTAGACATCAGAAGCGCCCAGGGTGGTATTTCAAGGATGGCTCCACCCGAGCTAGCGCCCAGGCTTCAAAGCCTCCCACCTATCCTACACAGTGCTCCCCTGATGCCACTGCAAAGCTGCAGTAAAGGTTCATAGGGTCTTTCCGTCTGACCGCGGGTACCCCGCATCTTCACGGGGAATTCAATTTCGCTGAGCCCATACCGGAGACAGTGGGGAAGTCGTTACGCCATTCGTGCAGGTCGGAACTTACCCGACAAGGAATTTCGCTACCTTAGGACCGTTATAGTTACGGCCGCCGTTTACCGGGGCTTCAATTCAGTGCTTGCACACCTCCTCTTAACCTTCCGGCACCGGGCAGGCGTCAGACCCTATACGTCATCTCTCGATT
>CAVUWB010000001.1:0-410000 GCA_963745125.1 uncultured Pseudomonadota bacterium | reverse complement strand
TCCGGCCGGAAATGCGCCCGCACGATCTTCATCACCTGGCCCTGGACCATCGCCGCCGCCTCGCCCTCCGGCTGGGCGGCCAGGATGTCGCTGCCGAGGTTGCTGGTCAGCACGATGATGGTGTTGCGGAAATCGACCGTCCGGCCCTGGCCGTCCGTCAGCCGCCCGTCATCCAGCACCTGCAGCAGGATGTTGAAGACATCCTCATGCGCCTTCTCGACCTCGTCGAAGAGGATCACCTGATAGGGCCGCCGCCGCACCGCCTCGGTCAGCACGCCGCCTTCGTCGTAGCCGATATAGCCCGGCGGCGCGCCGATCAGCCGCGAGACCGCGTGCTTCTCCATGAACTCGCTCATATCGACGCGCAGCAGCGCCCGCTCGTCATCGAACAGGAAGGCCGCCAGCGCCTTGGTCAGCTCGGTCTTGCCGACGCCCGTGGGGCCGAGGAACAGGAAACTGCCGATCGGCCGGTTCGGGTCCTGCAACCCGGCGCGCGCGCGCCGCACCGCATTCGCGACCGCCCGCAAGGCATCCTCCTGCCCCACCACGCGGCGGCGCAGCTCATCCTCCATGCGCAGCAGCTTGGCGCGCTCGCCCTCCAGCATCCGCTCCATCGGCACGCCGGTCCAGCGCGAGACGACGGAGGCGATCTGCTCTTCCGTCACCGCCTCGTTGACCAGACGACCATCCGACTGGCTGGCGGCGATGTCCCGCTCCAGTTGCGGAATCACCCCGTAGCGCAGCTCGGATGCGCGGGCGAGGTCGCCGCGCCGCTCGGCCATCTCCATCTCGCCCCGCGCGTGGTCGAGCTTCTCCTTCAGCTTCTGCGCGTCCTGCAGCCGCTCCTTCTCGTTGCGCCAGGCCGTCGTCATCGCGTCCGACCGCTCCTGCAACTCGGCCAGCTCGCGCTCCAGCTTCTCCAGCCGGTCGCGCGAGGCCGCATCCTCCTCGCGCTTCAGCGCCTCCCGCTCGATCTTGAGCTGCAGCAGGCGGCGGTCCAGCTCGTCCAGCTCCTCGGGCTTGCTATCCACCTGCATGCGCAGCCGGCTCGCTCGCCTCGTCGATCAGATCGATCGCCTTGTCGGGCAGGAAGCGGTCGGAGATGTAGCGGTTGGACAAGGGTCGCCGCCGCCACCAACGCGCCATCGGTGATGCGCACGCCGTGATGCAGCTCGTATTTCTCCTTGATGCCGCGCAGGATCGAGATCGTATCCGCGACCGACGGCTCGCCCACGAAAACCGGCTGGAACCGCCGGGCGAGCGCCGCGTCCTTCTCGACATGCTTGCGATATTCGTCGAGCGTGGTCGCCCCGATGCAATGCAGCGCGCCGCGCGCAAGCTCGGGCTTGAGCAGATTGGAGGCGTCCATCGCCCCATCCGCCTTGCCGGCGCCGACCAGCGTGTGCATCTCGTCGATGAACAGGATGACCTCGCCCTGCGCCGCCTCGATCTCCTGCAGCACGGCCTTCAGCCGCTCCTCGAACTCGCCGCGATATTTCGCCCCCGCGACCATCGCGCCAAGGTCAAGCGCCAGCAGCTTCTTGTTCTTCAGCGCCTCCGGCACGTCGCCGTTGACGATGCGAAGCGCCAGCCCCTCGACGATCGCGGTCTTGCCGACGCCAGGCTCGCCGATCAGCACCGGGTTGTTCTTGGTCCGCCGCGCCAGCACCTGGATAGTGCGGCGGATCTCCTCGTCACGGCCGATGACCGGATCGAGCTTGCCGTTGCGCGCCTGCTCCGTCACGTCGCGGGCATATTTCTTCAGCGCGTCGAAGGTCGATTCCGCCGCCTGGCTCGTGACCTTCCGGCCCTTGCGCATGTCGGTCACGGCACGATCGAGCGCCTGGGCCGGCGCCCCAGCCTCCCGCAAGGCGCGCGCGGCGGGGCCGTCTCCGCCCGCGAGGGCCACAAGCAGGCGATCCTGGGCGACGAACTCGTCCCCCGCCTTCTGCGCCGCCGTCTGCGCGGCATCCAAAACCCGCACCAGTTCCGGCGTGATCTGCGGCTGCCCGGCGCCGGCGCCCTGAACCTTGGGCTGGCGCGCGACTTCGGTGTTGACGGCGCGCTGCGCGACCGACGAGTCCCCGCCCGCCGCGCGGATCAAGGCCGGCGGCCGCACCCTCCGGGTCATCCAGCAGCGCTTTCAACAAGTGTTCAGGCGTGATCCGCTGATGGAACTCGCGGATGGCGATGGTCTGCGCGGCCTGCAGGAAGCCCCGCGAACGCTCGGTGAATTTCTCAATGTCCATATGTGTCCCTCTCAATCAGGCGACCGGCATGAGACTGCCCCTCATGAGGCGGCAGCCACGTTATACCCGCACAGATTTAGGAAGGACGAGGGCGTCCCTCAAGAGGCCGTGAGATCGACCGCGCGCTCCTCAGGGTCAAGATCAGGGCAGTCGTCCGCCTCATCCGGAACCTCCTCGGGCGCTTCGCCGGTCTCCGCCTCGGCAGCCAGCAGAGCTTCGGCACGGGCAGCGGCCTCGCTCGCCGCCGCCTCCTTCCGCGCCACCTGAAGACGCCGCTCCTCCTCTGTCGGCGGATCGCCGACCGTGACCTCGACATCGACCGTCATCGACCGAAAATCCTCGGCCCGGCCGATATAGCCGCCGGAGAGCGGCGTCGCCTGATACGGCTCCCGCGCCATCGAGACGCGAATGAGGTTGCGCCCGGCGATGAGCCCGTTGGTGGGATCGTACTCCACCCAACCCGCGCCCGGCAGGTAGATGGCGCACCAGGCATGGGTGGAGCCGCCGCCGACCATGGCGTCCACGCTATCGACCAGCGCCTCGTCATAGAGATAGCCGGAGACGAAACGCGCGGCAAAGCCAAGCGACCGCGCCGCCTCCATCATCAGCACCGCGAAATCCCGGCAAGCGCCCCGCCCCTCGGCGAGCGTGTGCAGGGGCGCATGCGTGCCTTTGCTCTCCCGCGCCTCATAAGCGAAGTCGGATTTGATCGCCTCGGTCATGGCGATCAGCAATTCGCGCGTCGGCGTATTGCCGGCGGGCCGCAGGAAGCGTCGCGCCCAGCCTTCCACCTGCCGGTCCGGATCAGGGTAGTGCGGCTCGATCAGCCGGCTGAGATCGGGATATTCGTTGCCCGCGTAGCGAAAGGGATAGGTCTCGGCCGCAGGGTCGATCGGCAGATCCGCCACCACCGGATAGTGCTGAAGATCGAGCGCCGAGACGATACGCAGCGTCTTCGTGCTGGCACCGCGCCAATCGAGAAAGCAGACGGAGTTGCCGAACACGTCGTGCGCCCATCGGGTACGGGCCCCGGGCGGCGTGATCCAGAGCGTCGCGTCAAGCAACCGAAGGTCGTGGCTGTCGCGTGGGCGCATCATCAGCCGATGCTCGGTCAGCCTGACCGGCGCGGCATATTGATACTCAGTGGTATGAACGATACGGACGCGGGGCATGGGTCTATCCGGCAGCCGGGGTTCGTGGCTTCACCCTCAACCCGCCGCCCTTCCCACGCGCGGACCGGCGATGCCACGACACATCGCCCCTGCCCGCGCTCGCGCGCGGCCGAAGGCGCCGAGGCCCTTCAGCCGGCGGTCGAAGAAGGCGAGCGTCGCGGCATTGTCGAAATCCATATCGCGAAGCCAGAACAGCAGCGTCGGCACCAGGATGGCGGCGAGGCTCGCCCGCTTCGTGTACCAGGCGAAATCCGAAGACTGGTCCCCGGCCGCATGCCAGATGCCATCGACGAGCGAGGCCATGAGGCGGGCGCTGAGGGCCGCGTGGCGCGGCAGAAGAAGCCAGGCCATCGCGCGCCGCATGGCATCCTTGTTCATGGCCAATTCCGCCAGCAGAGCTTCGACCACGCCGCGCACTCGCTTGCCGAGCCGCATTTCGCCTTCGATCTCGGGCAGCGCCCGGGCGAGTGCCCGGTCAAGGGAGAGCGCGAAGAACCCCTCGATCATTTCGGGCGCGCCGCCCGGAAAACGCCACGCGGCTTCGGAGTCATCCGCCCCCGTATCCCGCAGCGCCTCGGCCAAAGCGCGGCTCGTCCAGCCGTGCAGCGGCACGAGCGGCAGCATCAGATCCAGCGCGGCGGCCTGCTCAGGGTCAAGAACGCTCATCATCGGCCCCCACGGCGGGAAGGGATTGCGGAAACCGGCCAAGCTCCTCGGTGAAGCCCATCCGCGAGAAATCGGTCATGCGCATGGTGTACAATATACCATCCAGGTGATCATATTCGTGTTGCACGATGATGGCATGGAGCCCGCTCGCCTCACGCATGACCGGGGCACCGTCCCGCCCCAGACCAGCATAGCGGATCTGCGCGAAGCGTGGCACAGCCGCGCGCAGGCCGGGTATGGAGAGACAACCCTCCCAGCCGAGCCGCCGCTCCTCACCCAGCGGCAGGAGTTCCGGGTTGATGAGCGCCTGCGGCGGCAGGGCGCCGGCCGCCTCGTCCTCGGCCCCCGCCATATCCTCAGCGGCCCTGGCGGCTGGCAGGTGGAAGACAAAAAGACGAAGAGGAACATGCACTTGCGGGGCAGCCAGGCCGACGCCCCCGGCATCGAGCATGGTCTCGATCATATCGTCGATGAGACGCTGGATCTCGGGATGCGGATGGGTCCGGCACCGGAGCCGCGCGTTGCAGTAGAACCGGATGGCCCATGCGGGCGATTTTCAGAATGGCCAAAACGGGCTCCCGGAAGGGTGAGGCAAGGGTGGGACGGAAAGCGGTTGGAGCGGGCGGACGATCATGATATAGCGCCCGCCTGATCCGGACCCTGCGTCAGATGGCGCGGGGCCCATACCTTTATAGCAACCCAGAGAGATGGAGCAGGCGGCCAAGTGCAGGTTCTCGTTCGTGACAACAATGTCGATCAGGCGCTGAAGGCGCTTAAGAAGAAGATGCAGCGCGAAGGTATTTTCCGCGAGATGAAGCTGCGTCGCCATTACGAGAAGCCGTCCGAGCGCCGGGCGCGCGAAGCCGCCGAGGCTGTGCGCCGCGCCCGCAAGATGGAGCGCAAGCGCCTGGAGCGCGAGGGCTTCTAAAGCCGCCTCCCCGCCGAACGATCCGCCGCTATCAAAAAAGCCCGCCGGTCAACGGCGGGCTTTTTTGCATTGCTGCGCCGCACAAAATCGTGACATCGCACAAACCCCCATGATTCCAGTGGCTTGAAAAGGTCGGATCATCGCCGCCCTATGTGTGGCACAGCCTTGCCTCAGCAACGCCAGGATCTCTTTCTATCTGTTGTCTCGACAAGGCAGATGCCCGCCGAACGCAGGAGTTTGTAGATCATGCGGATTGCTCAAATCGCGCCCCTGGCTGAGGCCGTTCCCCCGAAATTCTACGGCGGCACCGAGCGCGTCGTCTCCTATCTGACCGAGGAGCTGGTGGCTCTCGGCCATGACGTGACGCTGTTCGCGAGCGGCGACTCAGAGACAGCCGCCGAGCTGGATGCAGTTTGGCCGCAGGCGCTCCGCCTTGACCCGACAATCCGGGACTGGTCCGCCCCGCTTGCTTTGCTGCTGGAACGGGTGCGCCAGCGCGCCGATGAGTTCGACGTTCTGCACTTTCACCTCGACTACTGGCCGGCCTCGCTCTTCGCGCGGCACAATATTCCCTATGTGACGACCCTGCACGGCCGGCTCGACCTGCCGGAGCTGCGCCCGGTCTATGCGACGCTGCCGCCCATGAACATCGTCTCAATCTCGGAATCGCAGCGCCGCCCGCTCAAGGAAGCGCATTATGTCGGCACCGTGCTGCACGGCCTGCCGACGGAGCTGTTGACGCCGCAGCCGGTGGCATCCTCCTACCTCGCCTTTCTGGGCCGCATCTGCCCCGAGAAGCGCCCGGACCGCGCGATCCGCATCGCCCGCGCCGCCGGCATTCCGTTGAAGATCGCCGCCAAGATCGATCGTGTGGATGCGGAGTATTTTGAGAGCGTCATCAAGCCGATGATCGCCCAAGGCGGCGTCGAGCTGGTGGGAGAGATCAATGAGGCGCAAAAGCCGGCCTTCCTCAGCGGCGCTCAGGCACTGCTGATGCCGATCGACTGGCCGGAGCCGTTCGGCCTGGTCATGATCGAGGCGATGGCCTGCGGCACGCCGGTAATCGCCTATAACCACGGCTCGGTGCCGGAAATCATCGATGATGGCATCACCGGCTTTATCGTTGAGGACGAGATGGGGGCGATCGCGGCCGTGCGTAGCCTGCCCACAATCTCGCGCGCGGGTGTGCGCGCAACGTTCGAGCAGCGCTTCACCGCGCGCCGGATGGCCGAAGACTATCTCTCGGTCTACCGTAGCCTGTCGGTTTCCCGCCGTCCCCGGCTCCGTCTGGTGCAGTAGCCAGAGAGCACCCACAAAAGAACAGGGCGCGCCTTCGGCAGCGCGCCCTGGTCTTTTTTACCTGGCCGGTCTCAGCAACGTACCCGGCGCACCGGGGTCAAGAGCGTGATGACCGTAGGTGTAGAACCGAAGGTCTGAATCACGCGATCAAACGAACCGTTAGAGCGGGATGGGAAGCGACAAGCGAACCAATCGCGCTCTAGTGCAGGATCAGATCGCCTTGAGGTTTGTCGCCGCCGCTTTGCCGCGTTCCATCGCGACTTCGTAGCTGACCTTCTGGCCCTCATTCAGGCCCCGCAGCCCCGCCGCCTGGACTGCCGTGATGTGGACGAATACGTCCTTGCCACCATCCTGAGGCATGATGAAACCAAAGCCCTTGGTGGTGTTGAACCACTTCACAGTGCCGATCGCCATAGCTGTATCCATCTCCGTCTCACATAAACCGCGCGCCGCATAAATCGGGCCTTCAAGCATTGACGACGCCGTCAGACAGAGGCGCAACAAGGCCGGCCAGACTTTGAATGCGCATTAGCCATGCAGAAAACGGCAGGGCTTGTCAATCGTAATGGAACCGGCCCTTGCGAATAGAAAAAGGGGTAGGAAAACCCTACCCCTCGTTCCGAAAGCACAACAGGGAGGCCCTTGGCGGAGCAAGCCTTTTCCCGGCCTGCTCCACCCAGCGCTCCGGGCGAATTAGAAGTCCATATCGCCCATGCCGCCCATGCCGCCACCGCCCGGCATCGGCGGCGGCCTTCTTCTCCGGACGCTCGGCGACCATCGCCTCGGTCGTGACCAGCAGGCCGGCGACCGAGGCCGCATCCTGCAGCGCCGTGCGCACGACCTTGGTCGGGTCGATGATGCCGGCGGCCACCAGGTCCTTGAACTCGCCCGTCTGCGCGTCGAAGCCCCAGTTGTACTCGTCCTTCTCCAGCACCTTGCCGGCGATGACGGCGCCGTCCTCGCCGGCATTCTCGGCGATCTGGCGCAGCGGCGTCTGCGATCGCCTTGCGGACGATCTCGATGCCGAAGTTCTGGTCGTCGTTGTCGGCCTTCAGGCCATGCAGCACAGGTCGAGGCGCGCGCCAGCGCGACGCCGCCGCCCGGCACGATGCCTTCCTCGACCGCGGCGCGGGTCGCATGCAGCGCGTCATCGACGCGATCCTTGCGCTCCTTCACCTCGACCTCGGTCGCGCCGCCGACGCGGATCACCGCGACGCCGCCGGCGAGCTTCGCCAGCCGCTCCTGCAGCTTCTCGCGGTCGTAGTCGGAGGTGGTCTCCTCGATCTGCGCGCGGATCTGGGCGCAGCGGCCCTTGATGTCGTCGTCCTTGCCGGCGCCCTCGACGATCGTGGTGTTCTCCTTCTCGATCAGGACCTTCTTGGCCCGGCCGAGCATGTTCGAGCGTCACGTTCTCGAGCTTGATGCCGAGATCTTCGCTGATCACCTGGCCGCCGGTCAGGATCGCGATGTCTTCCAGCATCGCCTTGCGGCGATCGCCGAAGCCCGGCGCCTTCACGGCCGCGATCTTCAGGCCGCCGCGCAGCTTGTTGACGACGAGCGTGGCCAGCGCCTCGCCCTCGACATCCTCGGCGATGATCAGCAGCGGCTTGCCGGACTGCACAACGGCTTCCAGCAGCGGCAGCATCGGCTGCAGGCCGGAGAGCTTCTTCTCGTGGATCAGGATGTACGGGCTGTCGAGATCGGCGACCATCTTCTCCGGCGTTCGTGATGAAATACGGAGAGACATAGCCGCGGTCGAACTGCATGCCCTCGACCACGTCGAGCTCGGTCTCGATGCCCTTGGCTCTCTTCGACGGTGATCACACCCTCGTTGCCGACCTTCTGCATCGCCTCGGAGATCATGCTGGCCGATATCGGCCTCGCCGTTGGCGGAGATGGTGCCGACCTGGGCGGTCTCGAACGGCGTCGTGATCTTGCGCGACTGCTTGGCCTCAGCTCGGTCACGACCAGGGCGACGGCCTTGTCGATGCCGCGCTTCAGATCCATCGGGTTCATGCCGGCGGCGACGGCCTTCAGCGCCTTCGCGCACGATGGCCTGGGCCAGAACGGTCGCGGTGGTGGTGCCGTCACCGGCCAGATCGTTGGTCTTGCTGGCGACTTCGCGCACCATCTGCGCGCCCATGTTCTCGAACTTGTCGGCAAGCTCGATTTCCTTGGCGACCGTCACACCGTCCTTGGTGATGCGGGGGGCGCCGAAGCTCTTGTCGAGGACCACGTTGCGGCCCTTGGGACCCAGCGTCACCTTCACGGCGTCGGCCAGGATATCGACGCCGCGGAGCAGGCGGGCCCGGGCATCAGTCGAGAAGCGAACGTCTTTCGCTGCCATGGGAAAAAGTCCTTGTGCTGGTTGCGGTTTATGCCGGTGAAAAGGGCGCCGTTCAGGCCGCCTTCTTCGCCTCAGCGCCGCCGGCGATGATGCCCATGATGTCGGATTCCTTCATGATCAACAGCTCTTCGCCGTCGATCTTGACCTCGGTGCCCGACCATTTGCCGAACAGGATGCGGTCGCCGGCCACCACGTCGAGGGCGACGATCTCACCGCGCTCGTTACGGGCGCCCGGGCCCACCGCCACGATCTCGCCCTCCATGGGCTTCTCCTTGGCGGTATCGGGGATGATGATGCCGCCGGAGGTCTTCTCTTCCGCGGTGAGGCGGCGAACAACGACGCGGTCGTGCAGGGGACGGAACTTCATTCGGATCGCTCCTGAATGCTTATGTTGATCTTCTGCTCCATGCGAGCGGCCCTGAAGCTGCGGCACCGGCCGGCATGGTTGGCACTCTCTTCGTGAGAGTGCCAGCGGTCTAGTCAATGCCCCTGGGGATGTCAACGGCCCCGGCAGCACTCTTTATTGACGAGTGCTAAGTTGCTGATGTTCATACGTTTTTTCTTGATTTTGAGAGGCCCGGCTTGTCATCGTCCTGACATGCCCGCCAAGGCCCGCGCCAGACGGGCCAGTCCCCGGGCATCACATGGCGCAGGCCGCGAGGATTGTGACGATCGGACCCGACACAAGCAGCAAGGACGACAGAATGAGCCTGGCTCTCCAGCTTCGTGACTACCGTCTCACCACCGCCGAGATCCTGTATCGCCTGCCGGACCACCCGGCGGTGCTGCAAAGCTATATCTGGCAGGATATGGATCTGGCGCCGGATTACCCGAGTCTGAAGAAGTTCCTCGATTTCTGGTCGCGCGAGTTGGAAGGCAAGCTCCATTCGGTGCGCGTGGGCTCCGCCGGCACGCTGATCATCCCGCCGCGCTGGCGGCATGTCGATCACAGCCTGGCCTTGCACTAGGCTGCGAATTGCGTTGAGTGATCGCCTTACGTTTCGCTCATGATTTTGGGGGGCGCGCGGCGGCGGCACCTCGCCTAAGTTAGAGCGAATGCAACCCTCGCCCGAGGCGCCATGCCCTTCGACCTCGTGATTGCCCATGGCCCGCCGACGGGAGTGCCATCGGTTCGCGCCCGCCGCGCCGTGTCGATCTGGCTTTTCACGGTCTGCGTCATGCTGCTGGGCGTGACCGCCCTCGGCGGCGCGACGCGCCTCACCGGCTCCGGCCTCTCGATCATGGACTGGCAGCCGATCAGCGGCATCCTGCCGCCGCTCTCGGTCGCTGAATGGGAACGTCTCTTCGCCATCTATAAGACGATCCCGCAGTACAAGATGCAGCCTCCGGGGTTCGATCTCGCCAGCTTCCAGCACATCTTCTGGCTCGAATGGACCCATCGCCTTTTGGGGCGGCTCACCGGCATCGCCTTCCTGCTGCCTCTGATCGTCTTCGCCGTGATGGGGCAGATCCGCCGCAAGCTGCTGCCCGGGCTGATCGTGATCTTCTGCCTGGGCGGCCTTCAGGGCTTCGTCGGCTGGTTCATGGTCTCCTCCGGCTTCTTCCCGGACAGCGCCCATGTGCAGACCCTGCGGCTCGTCGCGCATCTGACGGTAGCGTTGGTGCTCTATTCCGCCATTCTCTGGGTCGCGATGACGGAATGGGTACCGTTCCCGCCGCCGGTGCCGGGGGCGCTCGGCCTCCGGCGGCTGGTTCGGGCGGTGATCGTGATGACCGCGCTGACCATCGTCGCCGGCGGCTTCACCGCCGGCAGCCGCGCCGGCTACGTCTTCAACACCTTTCCCCTGATGGGCGGCCACCTCATCCCGCCGGGCTATGCCGCGCTCAAACCCTTCTGGATGAACTGGTTCCATACCCTGGCCGCGATTCAATTCGACCATCGCCTGCTCGCGACCGTGACCGCCCTCCTCGCCCTCACCGCCACCGTTTGGGGGGCAAGCCGCCGGGCACTGCTGCCGCCGGGCCCGCGCGATGCCATGCTTGCCCTGGGCGCGGTCGTCCTGGTGCAATATGCTCTCGGCGTCGCCACATTGCTGCTCGTGGTGCCGGTCGATATCGCGACGCTGCATCAGCTCGTCGCTGTTCTATTGCTGAGCGCCGCGCTCATCGCGCTGCATAGCCTGCGCGGGGCACGCCCCTTTCCTGCGTCATAAGGTCATTGCCATGCTGCCCTCCGCCACCCCGCTCGAAACCACCGATGGCTTGTTCTTTGGACAGGGCGGCTCGACGCTCGATCGCGCCGCCGCCGAGAGCCTCGTCCGTGACACTCTGACCGGCGCCGATGACGGCGAGCTGTTCCTGGAATACCGGGAGAGCGAGGCCCTCAGCGCTGGAGGACGGCCGCATCCGCACCGCCGGGTTCGATACCGCGCTGGGCTTCGGGCTGCGCGCGGTGGCGGGCGAGGCGACCGGCTACGCCCATGCCGGCGAAATCTCCGATGCCGCGCTGGCGCCGCGCGGCCGACAGCGTGCGCGCCGTCGCGCCTGGCCATGCGGGCAGCTTCACCGCCGAGCCGCCGCAGGCGACGCAACCAGCGCCTCTATTCGACGCCAACCCGCTGCGAGGCTCGGATTTCGCCGTCCGCGCGGCACTGCTGGCGGAGATCGACGCCTATGCCCGCGCGCAAGGACCCGCGCGTGACGCAGGTGATGGCCTCGATGTATGGCGAGTGGCAGGCGGTGCAGATCATGCGCGCCGATGGCAGCCGGGTCGCCGATCTGCGCCCGCTGGTGCGGCTGAACGTCTCGGTGGTGGTGGAGCGGGACGGCCGGCGCGAAACCGGCAGCCACGGCACCGGCGGCCGCTTCGGCTACGAGCCATGTCATGGACCCCGGCGATCTGGCGCGGCGCGGTCGATGAGGCGCTGCGCCAGGCGCTGGTCAATCTCGACAGCGTCGCCGCCCCGGCCGGCGAGATGGAGGTGGTGCTCGGCTCCGGCTGGCCCGGCATTCTGCTGCACGAAGCGATCGGCCATGGGCTGGAGGGCGATTTCAACCGCAAGAAGACCTCGGCCTTCTCGGGCCTGCTCGGCCAGCGGATCGCGGCGCCCGGCGTGACGGTGGTGGATGACGGCACCATGCCGGACCGGCGCGGCAGCCTGACCGTGGATGACGAGGGCACGCCGACCAGCCGCACCGTGCTGATCGAGGACGGCATTCTGGTCGGCTATCATGCAGGACCGGCTGAACGCCCGGCTGATGGGGATGCGCGCCACCGGCAACGGCCGGCGCCAATCCTATGCCCATGCGCCGATGCCGCGCATGACCAACACCGTCATGCTGGACGGCGCGCACACGCCGGAGGAAATGATCCGCTCGGTCAAGCGCGGCCTCTACGCCGTGAATTTCGGCGGCGGGCAGGTGGACATCACCTCCGGCAAGTTCGTCTTCTCGGCCAGCGAGGCCTATCTGATCGAGGACGGCAAGGTCGGCGCCCCGGTGAAGGGCGCCACGCTGATCGGCAACGGGCCGGATGCGCTGACCAAGGTGACGATGGTCGGCAACGACATGGCGCTGGACCCCGGCATCGGCACCTGCGGCAAGAGGGCCAGGGCGTGCCGGTGGGCGTCGGCCAGCCCCTATGAAGATGATGGGGCTGACCGTCGGCGGCACCGCCGGTTAGAGCCTAACGACTCTACGGCGTGATGGTGGCGGGCAGCGGCGGCAGCACGCCCGGATTGGCGGGTGCCGGGGCCGGGGCCGGCGCGGGCACGGGCGCCGGCTGGGGCGCCGGCACGCTAGGGTTGGCGGTGGGCGGCGCAGCAGACGGCACGAGCTGATAGGCCGGCCCCGGCGCGCCGGGGGGCGCCGTCACGACAGGCGGCGGCGTGGTGACATCCGGCGGCACCGGGTTGCCCTGGGGCAGGCCCAGATCGGTACCCGGCATCGTCGGCGTGCCGTCACCCTGCTGCGGCTGGGCCGGCGCGGGAATCGCCTGCGGGGCGGATGGCACCGCGGGCGCGGCATAAGGTGTGGGGGACGGATAGGGCGAGGGCGTCGGGTAAGGCGTGGGAGACGGATAAGGCGAGGGCGACGGATAAGGCGAGGGCGCGCCGAGCGGCGTCGGCGGGGCGAGCGGCGTCGGCCCTCCGGTCACCGGCACGCCCACCACAGGCGCACCCACCACAGGAGAACCAGGGCCGCCGAGCGGTTCGGCCTCCACCGGCGCAGGTGCTGCCGGCCCGCCGACGATGGGCGACGCTCCGCCGATCAGCCAGGCCGCCAGATGTTGGCGGATCTGGAACTCCAATTCGACATTCTCGGCGTTCACGAGATCGGAGGTCATCGAATAGAGGAAGGCGCGCATCGCCTCGTCGCTGGTGTCATCCGGCGTCGTCCGGGTGCGGGTGACGCTGGCCTGAGTATAGCCGCTCTGCCGCCCATCGGCCGAGGTCACGCTGATCTGGACCGAGATATTGCCGACGACCGTATCATCCACCCGGTTGAGGGAGGCGCTGTTGATCGTCACCGTCGCCGTCCCGCCGGAACCACCCGCGACCAGCCGGTCCTGCAACATCTGCTCGACCGCCTGGATCGGCGCTTCCGGGCTCACCGCATCCAGGCTGGTGCCGTCCTGGGTCGGCGTATAGGCAACCTCGGTCGAAATCGAGGAGACGTTCAGCGAGATCGGCGCCAGGTAGGTGTAGCGCAGCGGCGGGAAGTTCTGCGGCACGCCCTCGTCACCGCCACAGCCGACCAGCAGAAACGGCGCGGACAAGCAGGCCCCGAGCAGCATGTGGCGGAAGAGAGAACGTCTCACCTTGGTCTTCTCCTGTAGCGTGATGACCGAAGGTGGAATCACCGGGGGTCTGAATCACGCGATCAAACAATGATGATGCGCAAGCATTTTAGCCAGCACTCGGCTGGCCCCTAACATCGCCACGCGGGAAGCGGAAATCGAAATTGCAGAACTCGCAGGTCATGACGATGTCGTGACCCGTCGCCATTTCGTCCAGCTCCGCCGGGGTGAATCCTTCAAGAATTCCGGCGAGCTTGGCACGGGAGCAGCGGCAGCCATAGGCGAGCGCGCGCGGCCGGTCCGTCGCCGCGCCCTCGGTATGGAAGAGCCGGTAGAGCAAGCGCTCGGGTGCCAGCGTATCGTCCAGCAGCTCGGCCTCGGTGATGGTGGCGGCAAGCGTCGTCGCCGCCAGCCAGCTTTCGTCCTGCGCCGCCTCGCTCATCGCGAGATTGGCCTCGCCCCCCATGGCGATGCGTTCCAGGATCAGCGCCCCTGCCCGCCACCCGGCCTCGGTCCGCGCGCAGGCCAGGTGGAGCGCGCATTGCAACTGCTCGCTGGTCTCGAAGTAATGGAGCGCCATCTCGGTCACAGACGGCCCCTGGATGCTGACGATGCCCTGATGGCGCTCCGTCTCCGGCCCTTGATCGACGGTGAAGGCCAGGTAGCCGGGTCCGAGCAGTTGCTCGTCGGTCGGCGCATCCGTCTCCGCCAGCAGCAGCGCCAGCCGTTCCGCATCCGCGCGCGCGTAGCCGCGCAGCGTGCCCTGATCGGTGCAGTCGGTGAGCAGGAGGTTGACCGGCCCCTGGCCCTTGGCCTGGACGCTGAAAGTGCCCTTGAACTTCAGCGCCGTGGCGAGTGCGGCGGTCAGCGCGAGCGCCTTGCCTGCGAGCCGCGTCACCGCCGGGTCGTTGTCATGGCGGGTGAGGAGCGCGTCGGCCAGCGGCCCGAGCCGCACCAGCCGCCCGCGCACCGGCCGACCGGGCATGAAGAAGGGTGTGACGCCGCGCGGCACGACGATGTCGGGCACGGGGGGGCGGCCGGTATCCAGAAAGGCGGGTGTTTCGTTCATAAGGCTCTCACTTAAGCGGGGCGGTGCGGCGGCGCCATCCGTCTGTCGCGGACAGCGATCAGGGAAAGGGTGTGCGCAACAAGGGAATCGCACCCAGGCCGATCACGCCCGCGCGCAGGCTAAGGGGTGCGACCAGCGTATCCGAGCCGGGCGGCCGCATCATCAGCCCGAGCACGGCGCGGAGCACCCGCGCCTCCGGCTGCGTCAGCGTGCCGTGGTCGGCGAAGGCGTCGATCGTGGAATCGACACCCGAGGCATGCAGGATGACGCTGCCCTCGGGCCGCAGGGAGGCGTCGAGCTGGATGGTCCCCGCGCCATCCAGGGTGAGCGGCCCGTAGGAGAGATACAGGGCGCGAAGCGCCAGGCTGCCACCCGCGCGGCGCCAAGCGGTCGCGGCCGCGGCCGGGTCGAGCGTGGCCGCTGTTGCGGGCAACGGCCCCGAGATGGCGGCATCGAAGGAGAGGCGGCGCACAATCCGCCCCAAGCCCGGCAGCAGGTGCGGCGGCAGGCCGATATCGTCCATCGTCGCGGCCAGAACCAGCGCTTGGCCACCGGCACCCGCCGCGCCATTGGCCAGCGCCGCCGCATCCAGCGTCCCGATGGCGACCGGCGCTGCCTGTGCCCCGGCCGTGGGGATCGCGGCGATGAGGCCGCTCGCATGGAGTTGCAGCAGGCCTGGGTTCGGTCCTTGGGCGAAGCCGATCTGCCCGGCGAAACTCGTCGCCTGGAACGGGATCGCGGGGCCGCCGGCAAGGCTGAGGGTCTGGCGGCCGGTGACGCCGATATAGAGATCCTGGAGGTGGCGGATATCAACGGCGAGTTTCAGAGACGAGGCGTGCCAGGAGAGGCCGCCGGGCAGAAGTGCCGCGCCGCCGGACACGGCGATATCGGGCAGGGTGACACCCGCCGCCATCGGCCAGCCGCTGCGCCGGGGCGTGCCTTGCGTGATCACCCAGCCCTGGCCACGCTCCTGCTGTTCCCAGGCCATGGCCTGGGCTGCCACCTGCCCCGCCGCGACGTACCAAAGCGCGGTCCAGCCGGCGGCCAGCACGATCGCCAGAAGCAGGAGGACAACCATGGACCGCCGGAGTCTTCGCCGTTTGCTCATGCCCTTCCTTATCGCTCATTCCAATCGCTGTGCAGGCGCTTGCGGCCACAGCGGCCCGACCTTATGCGTCGGGGTGCAGACAGAGACCCGGAGATCCCCATGGCCGCCAAAAGCGTGAAGAAAGTCGTGCTCGCCTATTCCGGGGGTCTCGACACCAGCGTCATCCTCCGCTGGCTGCAAACCACCTATGCCTGCGAGGTCGTGACCTTCACCGCCGATCTCGGCCAGGGCGAGGAGCTGGAGCCCGCGCGCCGCAAGGCCGAGATGATGGGGATCAAGCAGATCTTCGTCGACGATCTGCGGGAAACCTTCGTGAAGGATTTCGTCTTCCCGATGTTCCGCGCCAATGCGCTCTATGAGGGCCAGTATCTGCTCGGCACCTCGATCGCCCGGCCGCTCATCGCCCAGCGGCAGATCGAGATCGCCGAGCAGGTCGGCGCGGATGCCGTCGCCCATGGCGCGACCGGCAAGGGCAACGACCAGGTGCGCTTCGAGATCGCCTATTACGCGCTGAAGCCTGATGTGACCGTGATTGCTCCCTGGCGTGAATGGGACCTCACCAGCCGCACCCGACTGATCGAATTCGCGGAAGCGAACCAGATCCCGGTGACGAAGGATAAGCGCGGCGAGGCGCCCTTCTCGGTCGATGCGAACCTTCTGCACTCCTCCTCCGAGGGCAAGATCCTCGAAGACCCCGCCATCGAGGCTGATGAGATCGTCTACCAGCGCACCATCCGGCCGGAGGACGCGCCGGACACACCCACTGTCATCAGCATGGATTTCGCGGGCGGCGACCCGGTGGCGATCGATGGCGAGGCACTGTCCCCCGCCGCGCTGCTCACCAAGCTCAACGCCCTTGGCCGCGCGAACGGCATCGGCCGGCTCGACCTCGTCGAGAACCGTTTCGTCGGCATGAAGTCTCGCGGCATCTACGAAACCCCGGGCGGCACCATCCTGCTCGCGGCGCATCGGGGGATCGAGAGCATCACGCTCGACCGCGAGGCGGCGCATCTCAAGGACAGCCTCATGCCGCGCTATGCGGAGCTGATCTATAATGGCTTCTGGTTCAGCCCGGAACGGCGGATGCTGCAAGCGCTGATCGATGAGAGCCAGCACTCCGTCACCGGCCGCGTGCGGCTGAAGCTCTACAAGGGCAACGTGACGGTGATCGGGCGGGAGAGCCCGCACAGCCTCTATTCCACCAAGGTCGTGACCTTTGAGGACGACCAGGGCGCCTATAATCAGGCCGACGCGCAGGGCTTCATCAAGCTTCAGGCGCTGCGGCTGCGCCTCGGCGCCACGATCGGGCGGCGCGGCGGGAGCCTGTAACCGCGCATCGCTCGCAATCGTAAGGGCTGCTCCCATGGACCTATCCCGCCGCAGCACGGACCCGGAGGTGATGGATGAGGCGACAACCAGCCCGGCGGATTACGCGCAATGCCTCGCCGACCTCGAAATGGTCAATCGCGTCACCTTCACCCACCGGCCGACGCTGCGCTGGCTGGATCGGGCGACGGCCGGGCTGCGGCCCGGGGCGCCGATCACCATCCTCGATGTCGCCTCGGGCCATGGCGACTTGCTCCGCGCCATCCATCGCTGGAGCGTCAAGCGCGGCATCGCGGTGAGGCTGGAGGGGATCGACCTCAATCCGCGCAGCGCCGTCGCCGCTGCGCTCGCGACCCCGGCGGAGATGAAGATCACCTGGCATACCGGGGATATTTTCGCCTTCCGACCTGCCTCCCCGCCAGATTTCATCGTCACCTCGCAATTCACCCATCATCTCGATGATATGCAGGTGGTGGCGTTTCTAAGCTGGCTGGAGCGTAACGCCGCCTGGGGCTGGTTCATCGCCGATCTCCATCGCCATGCCATCCCCTATTACGGCTTCCGCCTGCTGGCCCGGCTGATGCGCTGGCATCCCATCGTCCGTTACGACGGCACCGTCTCCATCGCGCGGAGCTTCCGCCGCGCGGAATGGGAGCGGCTGACGACGCTGGCGGGTGTGCGGGCGGAGATCCGCTGGCACCCGATGTTCCGGCTCTGCGTCAGCCATCTGCGTCGTTCCGAGGTGTTGGACCCGTCATGATCCTGCCGAAAATCCCTCAGACCACGGCCGCCGTCGCCGCGCATTATGACGATCTGGACGCCTTCTACCGCGAGGTCTGGGGCGATCACGTCCATCACGGCTATTGGGTGACGGGGCGCGAAACGCCGGACGAGGCAGCCATCGCGCTGGTGGAGCTGCTCGCGGAACGGCTGGCGCTGCGGCCGGGGCTTGCCGTGCTGGATATCGGCTGCGGCTATGGCGAGACGGCGCGGCGGCTGGCGGCGACCAGGGCTGTCGATGTCACCGGATTCACGGTCTCGGCCGCCCAGGCCGGTTACGCGGCGACGAAGCGGGCCACCGGTGGCCGCGTCGATATCTCGGTGCGAGATTGGCTGGCGAACGGCCTGCCGGATGAGAGCTTCGACCGCGCCTATTCGATTGAGAGTTCCGAGCATATGCCGGATAAGCAGCGCTTCTTCGATGAGGCATTCCGGACGCTGCGGCCCGGCGGCGTCTTCGGCATCTACGCCTGGCTCGCCAAAACCGAGCCGCGCGCCTGGGAAGTGCGGCACCTGCTGGAACCGATCTGCCGCGAGGGCCGGCTGCCGAGCATGGGCGACGAGGCCGATTACCGGCGCATGGCGGAGGCTGCCGGCTTCCGGGTGGAGACGGTGCTGGACATCAGCGACCAGGTGCGGCGCACCTGGTCGATCTGCCTGCGCCGGGTGGCGGGGAAACTCGTGACCGAGGCGCGCTACCGGCGCTTCCTGCTGGAACGATCGGCCGAGAATCGGGTTTTCGCGCTGACGCTGGTGCGGCTGCTGGCGGCCTATCGCACACGCTCGATGCGATATTGCCTGCTGGTGCTGCGGAAGGCTGGCGATCCGGCCTTTGAGGCGCAGATGGGGGAGGCGAGACGGATCATGCAGGACCGACGCGTGGTTCTAAGCGAACTCGCCAAATAAGAAGGCTGGAGCGGGCGAAGGGAATCGAACCCTCCTAGCTAGCTTGGAAGGCTAGAGCATTACCACTATGCTACGCCCGCCCGAGGCGGCCTTGATACCCGCCCACAGGCGGGTATCGCAAGGCCCGCGACAGCAATCCCGCGACAGTGAATAGGCCTCGCTCAGGTCACGCGGAAATTGCCGAAAAGCCAGGGCGACCCCTCATCCACCGCCTCGGGGAAAAGCCGGCCGCGATCGGCCAGCGGCGTCCAATCCGAATAGACGCCCACGACCTCGCCGAGATAAGGCGCGGTGATCTCCAGAATACGCTCGTGATCGATCCCGTCCGGCTCGATGATGCCGCGCGCCGGATTTTCCATCGCCCAGATCACCCCGGCCAGCACCGCCGCCGTCACCTGCAGGCTGGTCGCGTTGTTGTAGGGCGCCAGCGACCGCGCCTCCTCGATCGTCAGCCGCGAGCCATACCAATAGGCGCCCCGCGCATGGCCCATCAGCAGCACGCCCAGCTCGTCCATGCCCGAGACGATCTCGTCCATCATCAGCCGCGATGCGGCTCTGCATCTCCCAGTTCTTGCCGGCCAGCTCATGGATCGACAGCACCGCGTCATCCGACGGGTGATAGGCGTAGTGAACCGTCGGGCGATAGGCGACCGCGCCGCCCTCCTTCACCGTGTAGTAATCGGCGATCGAGATCGACTCGTTATGCGTGATCAGGAAGCCGTGGAACGGGCCTTCCAGCGGCGTCCAGGTGCGCACGCGGGTCGAGGCGCCCGGCCGCTCCAGATAGATCGCGGCGCCGGAGCCGAAATCATGCCGCCGCGCATCCGCGGGCAGACCGTCTCATGCGTGCCCCAGCCGAGTTCCGCCGGCTGGCAGCCCTCACCCACGAAGCCGTCGATCGACCAGGTGTTGACGAACTCATCCCGCTGCTTCGGGATATCGGCAAGCTGCGTGTCGCGCTCGGCGATGTGGATGACCTTGACGGACAGGGTCTGGGCGAGCGCGGCCCATTCCGCCCGCGTCGCGGGCACCGGCACCGTGAGGCCCGTATCGCGTGGCGAGATTCAGCAGCGCCTGCTTGACGAAATGCGAAACCAGCCCGGGATTGGCGCCATGGGTGATGAGCGCCGTCGGGCCGGCCGGCTGCTCGGCCGCCAAGGCGAGCGCCGATTCCCGCAGCCCGTAGTTCGAGCGCTGCGAGGCGCTGAGCGACGGATCCGTATAGCCGCCGGCCCAGGGCTCGACGCAGGTGTCGAGATAGAGCGCGCCCACCTCACGGCAGAATCCGATCAGCGCCACGGAGGATACATCGACCGAGAGGTTGAGCAGGAAATCTCCCGCGCCCAGCAGCGGCGCGAGCACGTCCCGGAAATTCGCCTGCGTCAGCGGCGATACGCGATAGCTGACGCCCATCGCCGGCGGCGGCCGCGCGGCCGCGATCATCGGCGTTGACGATCGTGATACGTTCTGGTGCCAGATCGATATGGCGCAGGATCAGCGGCAGGACGCCTTGGCCGATACTGCCGCAGCCGACCATGACCAGCCGGCCAGAGAAGGTGACGTGCTTCACGGATGAAAACTCCAGAGAAATGGGTGTTAGAGCAATATCGGATCAGGTTGAATCACCTGATCCGAAGATTTGCGTTCTTAATCAAAAACCTAGAGCAATATCGGATCAGGCGGAATCACCTGATCCGAAGATTTGCGTTCTTAATCAGAAACATAGAGCGCGATGGTGAGCGAACGCGAACCAATCACGCTCTAGAGCGGGATGGTGAACGAAGGTGAACACATCCCGCTATAGGCCGAACGCCACCCTCAGGCAGCGTTCAGCCGATCCGGCAGGACAACGCGACAGCGTTACGCGGCGAGCGCGGTCAGCTCATGCCCCGGGGTGCGGAGCATCGGGGCATCCCGCACCTCCACCATCTGGGCGCGGTCGAAACCGTTGAAGGCGGTGCGCAGGCAGGCACCGTAGGCGCCGAGCTGGCCGATCTCGATCCAATCGCCCTCCCCGACATCGGCCGGCAGCCAGAACGGCCCCTGCATGACGTCGGCGCTGTCGCAGGTCGGGCCGTAAAAAGCGAATGGCCGCTGCGCCTCGGTATCAGACGCCGGCGCGCCGGATCAGCCGCGCCGGAAAGCGGAAGGCCGGCACGCCGGCATCCGACAGGCTGCCATAGACGCCGTCATTCACATACAGCGTGTCGCCGCGCCGCATCTGCACCTGGACCACGACCGAAGCCCCGGCCGCGACCAGCGCACGGCCGGGCTCCGCCCAAAGCCGCGCCGCCGGCAGGCCCAGCTCCTCGAACGCGCCCTCGATCTCGGCGAAGAAGGCGCCGAGCGGCGGCGGCACCACATCCGGGTAGCTCACCGGAAAGCCGCCGCCGACATCGATGATGTCGATCGCGACGCCGGCACGGCGGATGACACTCGGCGGCCAGCGCCAGAGCGCGCCGATAGGCGAGCGGGTCCATGCATTGCGAGCCGACATGGAAGGACAGGCCAAGCCGCCGCGCGAGCGGGCGGCCCGCTGCAGCAGGGCCGCCGCTTCCTCGACCGGCGCGCCGAACTTGCCCGAGAGGTCATACATCGCCCCGCCGGCCGGCATGGCGAGCCGCACGACGAGGCCGAGATCGGCCGCGCCCTCCGGTCTCCTCCATGATCTTCGCGAGTTCGCTTGCGTTGTCGAACACGAAGTCGCGCACGCCGTGGCGCCAATAGGCCTCGCGGATGGCGGGGCGCGACTTCACCGGGTGCATGAAGTGGATCTCGGCGTCCGGGAACATCACCCGCACAAGCGCCACCTCGCCGGCCGAAGCGCAATCGAAATGACGGACGCCGCCATCCCAGATCGCGCGCAGCACCGCAGGCTCCGGGTTGCACTTCACGGCGTACAGCACGTCACCCCGGAAACCCTGCACGAAACGCGCCGCCGTGTCGGAGATCACGGCCGGGCGCAGGCAGTGCATCGGCTCCGCCGGCTGAGCGGCGAGAACGGCCTCATCGACCGTCGGCAGACGGAACGACGTCTCCCCGCTGTCGCGGCGGATGGGAGAGACGGCGGAACGGGCGCGGATGTAGCTCATCGGACAATCCTCGTGGCATCCGGCCGGAGCGCGGATGTGACGGTTTAACCCGGCCACGAGGATCGACCCCCGGGGACGGACCAAAGAACGGCGATCGGGCCGGCGTCAGCGCGCCGGCGGATCGTCAGACGGTTGTGCGATGAAGAGGCATCGCAGCGTGCGGACCAGAAAACATATCCGTTTCCCTTAAGGACGCCGGTCGGGGTTGGGACCGGCTGGACCAAAAAGGACGCGTTACGTCGTTGCTGTGCCCCTGCGGGGCTCGCGGCACGTGCGGTTGCGTCAAGGCTCACGCCGATCGGGATGTCGCTGACAGATGTCAGTAACGTCGCGGCTGGCGATAAGCCCCCGTATAGCGGCTACAGACCCAGGGGGAATTGCATATCTTGCTCCCCGGTCATGCTGAAACGGCATCGATGGTGCTTATGGCCGGGCAGCGGCCGAGCACGCCACGCTGCGGTAAGGTCTTGTTACCAAAACCAGTATAGCCAAACCGTAATTTTTCAGTAGGGTAAATGGCTACGTCCCTCCTCCTTAGGGCGTAGTCGTGGGACGCCCGACTTGCCTTGACTGGCTTCGGAGAGTTGGAGGTTGCGATACTCACGGTCAAGGTTGCAGGCTCCGAGACCACCCCGGCGACGGAACCCGTTGCGAACGGGGCGGCTGGTCAAGCGGGCATCGGCGCCTTGCGGGTCGCCCTCAACATGCTCGCCTGCGCTGTGTTCGTTCTCAAGCCCACGAGCGAAATCGTCGACAGCAACGAGGCTGGCGTGGAGTTGCTGCGCGTCTCCCGCGCCTTCCGCCGCCAGCAGAACCGGCTGGTGATCCGGCGGGCGGCTGATGCGGCCGCCATGGCGGAGGCGATCAGTCGCGTCGCCGCACGCTCGGAGGGCGAGTTGATCCGCTTCCTCACCCGGCAGGAGGAAGCGAGCGCGTTCATGCGCATCGAACCCGTGCCAGGCGAGCCGGTCGTGCTGGCCTGCATCGCGGAATTGCGGGCGCCGCTGCTGCTGGACGCCAACTGGTCGCGCGCCGCCTTCGGCTTCTCTCCGCAAAATGCCGCTTTGGCCGAGAGCCTCGCACTCGGCCACAGCCTCGCCGATTTCGCGACGGCCGAGAATTTGCCGATCGGCACCGTGCGGACCCGGCTCAAGAAACTTTTGTTGCAAACCGGGATGAGTTCGCAGGCGTCTTTGGCCACCATGCTGCTCCGCGCCTCGTCGATCATGAACGGCGGCGAGCTGCTGCGTGGCTTGCCGAATGGCAGGAAATAGGCGAGTTTCGCTGCCCGTCCGGAAGACGGGGCGCTGCCGGTTGCGGATTTAAAAGCATCCATTAATCAAATGCTTGCCGGCACGGCTTTCCCCGGGAAGCGCGCTGCCGGGTAACAGAGGCGTTATCCGCATGGTCCGGCTGCGACAGATCGAGCCAATCTCAGGGGAGCCTGCCTGATGCTCATTGCCGGTGACGTGGGCGGGACGAAAACCCGCCTCGCCCTGATCTCGCCCGATGCAGGCCCACGCAAGCTCGCTCGCCGAGCAGGAATATCCGAGCCAGAACTTTCCTGGGCTGCAACCGATCGTCGAGGCCTTCATGGCCGCCCATGCCGGGATGCGACGTCGACCTCGGCCTGTTTCGACGTGGCGGGGCCGGTCATTGACGGCCATGCCCATCTGACCAACCTGCCCTGGAACCTCGATGAGCAGGGGCTTGCCCGCGACCTCAAGCTGAAGCGGGTGAGCCTGCTGAACGATCTCAAGGCGATCGCCCATGCCGTGCCGCATCTGCTGCCGCAGGAGACGGCCGTCATCAACGCGGGTCGCGCCGTGCAGAATGCGGCGATCGCGGTTCTGGCGCCCGGCACCGGCCTCGGCGAAGCCTTCCTCATCTGGAACGGCGGCAACTACATCGCCTGCTGCATTCGGAAGGCGGCCATACGGATTTCGCGCCGACCAATCAGGTGCAGGCGGGGCTGTGGGCCTTCCTGACCGACCGCTTCCGCCACGCGGCCTATGAGCGCGTCTGCGCCGGCTCCGGCCTGCCGAACGTCTATGATTATGTGCGGTCGCGCGATCCGGCCTCGGAACCGCCGGCCTTCGCCGCGGCGCTGCATGCGCGCGCATGACCGCACGCCGCTCGATCGTCGATGCCGCGCTGAATGACGCCGACAACAACCCGCTGGCAGCCGAGACGCTGCGCATCGTGATCGATGTCTGGGGCGCGGAGGCCGGCAACCTGGCGTTGAAAGTGATGGCGACCGGCGGCATTTATCTGGCGGGCGGCATGCCCCCCCGGCTGGTGCCGCAGCTGCAGGACGGCGCCTTCATGCAGGCTTTCGCGGCCAAGGGCCGGTTCGCCAACATGCTGCGCGCTGTTCCCGTTCACATCATCATGATCAACGCCGCGCTGCTCGGGGCCGCGATCTACGGGCTCGAACGGGCGGCATCGGAATAAAAGTGAAATCTGCTATACTTCGGCCATCCGCCGAACCACGCTCACCGGACCCTCGATAAACCATAAAGGACCCGATCCATGGCCTCGACCGCTCCCCGTGATCTCAACAAGCTCGGCCAAAGCCTGTGGCTGGACAATATCACACGCGACCTGCTCGATAGCGGACGCTGCAGAGCTATATCGACGACGATGTCGGTCACCGGCCTGACCTCCAACCCCACCATCTTCGACAACGCGATCGCCAACAGCTCCTGGTACGACGAGGAAATCCGCCGGCAGCTGGATCAGCGGCCACAAGGGCGAGGCGCTGTTCTTCAACCTCGCCGTGCAGGATCTGTCCCGCGCCGCCGATCTGTTTCTGCCGATCTATCGCAGCACCGGCACGGTGGACGGTTTCGTCTCGCTCGAAGTTTCGCCGCTTTTTGCCTACGATACGCGGCGACGGTGAAGCAGGCCCAGGCGCTGCATGCCCAGGCCGCGAAGCCGAACCTCTTCATCAAGATCCCGGGCACGACCGAAGGCCTGCCGGCCATCGAGGAGGCGATCTATGCCGGCGTGCCGGTGAATGTGACGCTGCTGTTCTCGACCGACCAGTATCTCGCCTGCGCCGATGCCTACATGAAGGGCCTTGAGCGCCGCGTCGCCGAAGGCAAGTCCGCCGATGTCCGCTCGGTCGCCTCGCTCTTCATCAGCCGGTGGGACACGCCGGTCGCCGACAAGGTTCCCGCCGAGATGCAGAACACGCTGGGCCTCGCCGTCGGCCGCCAATGCTACGCCGCCTATCGCGACGTGCTGGAGAGTGACCGCTTCCAGCGCCTTGCTAACCTGGGCGCCCGGCCGCAGCGGCTGCTCTTCGCCAGCACCGGCACCAAGGACAAGACCGCATCCGACACGCTCTATATCTCCGGGCTGGCGGCGCCGAATACGGTGGATACGATGCCCGAGGGCACGCTGCTCGCCTTCGCGGATCACGGCACGCTCGGCGCGGCAATCCCGCGCGACGGCGGTGACTTCTCGAAAGTGCTGAAGGCGCATCAGGATGCCGGCATCGACCTGACCGCGCTTTCCAAGACCTTGCAGGAAGAGGGCGCCAAGGGCTTCGTGAAGTCCTGGCATGAGCTGATGGGCGCCATCGAGTCCAAGAGCAAAGTTCTTACCTAACAGCGCTGGCTCCGAGACGGTCACCCGCGTGCCAGCCGCGCGGGTGACGGTCACGGATCGATGACATCTCCACAAGCATTGGTGGGTGTTGCGGCGACACCGCCGACAACCGGTACCGCGCCCACGGCCGCCGAGGTGATGCGGCAGGGCGCCGCCAGAATCGAGCAGCCGGCCAGGGCAAGAAGTGCCATGAGGACGAAGATCCGCATCGACGCTATTTAGGGTCTGGCGCGGCGGCGTCCACCCTTCCCGCGCGGGTGTCCCGCCCGCAGCCGGCGCACGCGATCGTGAGAATAAGGCGATTGGCGTAGTTTGCTCCACATCACGAATTGTCTAGCTAGGGTCTGAAGCCTTGCCCGTCCGCGATTTTGCGGGCAACTCTCGCGCCTGTTCGGCCAGCAACCACCGCAATCTAAAACTTTCGTACCCCTATCGGGCACATTGCGACCCTGTCCACCCAGCGCATTTTTGGGTGAGAACTACCAGGCGATAGTGAGCTGCCAATGTCCGCCCAAACGACTTTGTCTTTTCAACAACTGCTGGCACCCGTTCGTAAGCCTACGCTGCGCCGCAGCATGGCGGCGGCAGCCATCGCGACCCAGGCTTGTATCACCAGAGACCCCACCGAGCCGAAGGAAACGAAGTTGCCAGCGGCGACGATTTTCCATGAGCCCTGGTGGCTCCGGGCGGCCAGCAACGACGGTTATGAAGAAGCCCTGTTCACCGCTGACGGCCGGGTCATCGGACGCTTGCCCTATTTGCGTCTTCGCAAAATCGGCTGGCAAACCGCGCTGGTGATGCCGACGATGACCCATGTGCTCGGCCCCTCTTTCGCCGCCGACCTGCCGGCCGGCGAGCGTGGCAGGTCACTCCGCCGGTTCACGGTCTGTAGCGCGCTCATCTCGCAACTGCCGGCGGCCGGCCACATCTGGTTCACGCTGCACCGGCAGGAGACGGAAACGCTCGCGTTCGAGGCGGCCGGATTTTCGACCGGCGTGCGCTTCACGGTTGAGATCGCACCGAGCGATCCTGCCATCCTGTGGCGGGATATGCGGGACAAGACGCGCAACGTCATTCGCCGCGCGCAAGAGAGCCTGACCGTCCAGGCGATCGACGACCCCGAACTCTTCCTCGAATTCTACGAGGAGAACCTGCACCGCCGCGGCCGCCGCAATCACTACGATCTGCAGGCATCGGCCCAGCTGATGACGGCCTGCCTGCAACGCGGGCGCGGGCGTCTGCTCTTCGCGGCCGATCCGGCGGGCGGGCTGCAAGCCGCCATCTTCACGGCCTGGGACAAGGACGCCGAATACTACCTGATGTCGACGCGCACGCCCGATTCGGGGAATGGCGCGATCAGCCTGCTGATCTGGACCGCCCTTCAGGAAGCCGCATCCGAAGGCCGAATCTTCGATATGGACGGTATCGACAGCCGGACGAACCACCTCCTTCTCACGGGTTTCGGCGGCACGCTTCGCCCGCGCTACGTGGTGAGCCGGACCTCCGCCACCTTTCGGATCGCGCAATCCGTCAAGTCGCGGCTGAACGCGGCTTGCGGCCCGGGAGGTTAGAGCCCGCGCGCTTCAGAGCGTGATGACCGGAGGTGGAATTACCGAAGGTCTGAATCACGCGATCAAACAAAGAGTTAGAGTGGGATGGTGAGCGAAAGCGAACCGATCACGCTCTAACCGCGTTGAAGGGGTGGCGATGGCGGAATACCCCACCCGCGCAGCGACTGCGCCATCGCCGCGCCCGCTTGTGATAGGCTCCGCCTAGTCAGGGAGGACCGCGGTGGCCGGCATCGACATTCCAAGGATGTTCCTGGAGACCCTGCCGGAGCCGCTGCGCGACAGACCGATGCCGAGGCGGCGCTTCGCCCTCACCCTTCTGTTTCCCTGCGCCGTGACCGCCATCGGCGGCCTGCTGTTCATCACTCATCAGTGGCTGGCGCACGATGACCGAAGGGCGCGGAGCCGGACTGCGGCGCGCCCTAAGAAGCACAGCTGAGCAATATCGGATCAGGTGGAATCACCTGATCCGACGATTTGCGTTCTTAATCAAAAAGCTAGATCGGGATCACTTCGTCTACCCAAAGCGATCCCGATCTAGAGCAGATCCCGATCATATGGAATCATCTGATCGGGTGAAGATGCTCGTAAAAACAAAGAGCTAGAGCGGTGACTGTGAGCGTAAGCGAATAGGAAACGCTCTAGGGAGCGCTGAGAAATCTGAGCACACTGCGAAGCTTGAAGCGCAGCTCCTCCGGCTTCTCGACCGCCTGATGCTGGTCCGCCGCCGCGTCCCGCGCGAGCACGGCGCGCCCTTGTTCCGCGAGCATCTCCAGCGCCGTCGCAAGGCTCGGCGTCTTGGCGATCGAGGCCGCGATGGACGCCTTGTCCATCCGAAACACCTTCACCGAGGTCAGGGCCTTCGCCGTCGCCTTGAACGGCGCCCCGGTGATGAGACCGACCGCGCCAAGGCTTTCGCCGGGGCTCAGGCGATGGAGGATATGCTGGCCGGTCAGCCCGACCCTGGTGATTTCCACGACGCCCGTCGCGATCAGGTACAGGTATTGCGGCGTATCCCCCTCCTTGAACAGCGCCGTTCCCGCCTCCAGCCACGCCTCCTCGAATTGCCCCGCCAGCGAATGCCGCTCCTCCGCGTTCAGGGCGCAGAAGAGGTCCGACTTCTCCAGAATTTCGGCCGGCGTCGGCAGCATCAGCGTGCCGGGCGAGGCGACGCCGGCAACCGCGAGCCCGATCCCCGCATGGCGCAGATGGCGGTGGATATGCGCGAGCACATCCGTCCGCGCCTTGTCCAGCAGGGAGCTGGTGGCGACCGAATAGCTGACCTCATAGACGGCGCCATCCCCGTGCAGGCCAGTGCAGGAGACGGATGGTGCGGGAGAGGACAGCGGCAGGAGCGAGCCGCGCACGGCGGCCGTGAGCGTCCCCATGCAGCGCTCGGGCATGGCGGCGGCGTCCAGCCTGATCTCGATCGCATCGCCCCGCACCGGCTCGGGAAGGCTGCGGTTGATCAGTCGCGCCTTCGCCATCACGCTGTTCGGCACGACCGCGATGGTGTTCTGGGCGGTGGCGATATGGGTGGACCGCCATGTCACCTGAACGACATGCCCCTCGATATTCCCCTCGACCCAGATCAGATCGCCGGCCTTGTATGGCCGCTCGACACCGACGGCGATGCCCGAGAAGACGTCCGACAGGGTGTTCTGAAGGGCGAGGCCAAGCACGATCGCGATGACCCCCGAGGTCGCGAGCAGGCCGGCGATGGGCACCGCGAAGACGAAGTTCACGATGGCGAGGAGGGTCGCGATATAGATGCCGCCGGCCATGAGGTCCGAGACGATCTGCGTCTCGCGCGGGCGATGCTCCAGCACGACGACGAGTTTGACGATGACGACGCCCATGCGCGCGGCCATCAGCCACCATGCCGCTTCGATCACATGCTCCCAGGCATGGGTGCCGGAATAGAGGGGGCTGTAGTCGGGGGCGAGCGGAGAGCCGAGCAGCCTCTGGACCAACATCGTCAGAATCGCGAACATGACGAAGCGGAGGGTGAGGCTAAGCCAGAACGGCCAGCGCGGCCGAAACCGGGCGATGCCCACGGCGACCATCAGCAGGATCGTGGCGAGGGTCAGAAGAAGGAACGGGTTATTGGCGTTCAGTGTCATGGCCGCGCCTCATCCCCGCTGGCGCGCCGCCAGGCTTGGCGTCATTGAAAAAAGGCATCCTCCGCCATCTAAACGGGTTATATCGCGTCAACAATGGTAAGGGAGACGAACAGTGGCCGCCACAAGAAGACAGCTTATCGCGATGACCCTTCCGGCCCTGCTGGCGGCACGCCAGGCAGCGGCGCAGGCGGTGGACCCGGCGACGGCGCCTGTCACCCAATTCTACGTCGTTCTTCTCCAGATCATGAAGGACGGGAAGCGGACGCCGTTTCCGCAGCGCTTCCAGGTGCTGGCGCCGGCGGTGGACGCCGCCTTCGATCTCGCGGGCATCCTGCAGATCTCCGTCGGCGCTTATTGGAGCGGCCTGCCGCCGGCACAGCAGCAAACCCTGCTTCAGGTATTCCGCACCTATACAATCGCCAACTACGTCTCGAACTTCCATTCCTTCAAGAACCGCGTCATCGACGTGCAGCCGACGACCCGCCCGGTCGGCAGCTTGCGGGTGGTGACGACGACGATCACCAAGCCGAACCAGGACCCGCTGCGCATCGACTATGTGATGCGGGACGAGGATGCCGGCTGGAAGGTGGTGGACGTTCTGCTGGACGGCACCATCAGCCGCGTCGCGGTCCAGCGGTCGGATTTCGCCTCGCTCGTCAGCGCGAGCGATGCGACCCCGCTCATCAACACCCTGCGGTCGAAGGTGTCCGTATTGTCGAACAACACGATGAGCGCGTGAGAGACTGTTGAGAATGCTGCTACGGCGGCCATCCGGCGCCTACCGGCGCCTCTGGCTCGCCATGGCGCATTCTCTAACAGTCTCTGATTGGGAGGATTTATTAGCGAGTCTAAATAGCTAATACCTTCTCAATGCGCATTCTGAATAGGGTATTGACGTCCGCCGCCCGATGCCGGAGGGTTCGCGGAACGGAACAGGCTCCACGAGCAAGTCCCACCCGCAAACGACAGGGAGGCTAACCGATGCCGGATGCTCAGAACGAAGGCGGCGCGCAGTCCGAGGCGGAGCGCCGCGGCCGCTGGCGCCCCGAGACGGTCGCCCTGCACGGCGGCAGCTATCGCGCCGACCCGGCGACGGGGGCGGTCGCCGTGCCGATCTACCAGACGACCTCCTACCAGTTCCAGGACACGGCGCAGGCCGCCCGGCTGTTCGGGCTGCAGGAGCTGGGCAATATCTATACCCGCATCATGAACCCCACCCAGGATGCGTTCGAGCAGCGGCTCGCGGCGCTGGAGGGGGGCGTCGCGGCGCTTGCTGTGTCCTCGGGGCAGGCCGCCTCGGCCTTCTCCGTTCTCAACCTGGCGGAAGCCGGCGACAATATCGTCAGCTCGACCGACCTTTATGGCGGCACCTGGGCGCTGTTCGCCAATACGCTCAAGCGCTTAGGGATCGAGGTGCGGTTCGTCGACCCCGCCGATCCGGAAGCCTTCGCGCGCGCGACCGACGCCCGGACCCGTGCCTATTACGCCGAGACGCTGCCCAATCCGAAGCTCGAAGTCTTCCCGATCCGCGAGGTGAGCGAGATCGGGCGTAAGCTCGGCGTGCCGCTGATCGTGGACAATACGGCGGCGCCGCTGACGGTGCGCCCCTTCGACCATGGGGCAGCGATCGTGATGTATTCCACCACCAAATACATCGGCGGGCACGGCACCTCGATCGGCGGTATCATCATCGACGGCGGCAACTTCCCCTGGGAAGCGCATGCCGATCGCTTCCCGCTGCTGAGCCAGCCCGACGCCGGCTATCATGGCGCGGTCTGGATCGAGGCGGCGAAGCCGCTCGGCCCCATCGCCTATATTCTGCGCGCCCGCGTTGTGTTGCAGCGGGATCTCGGTGCTGCGGTCTCGCCCCTCAACGCCTTCCAGTTCATCCAGGGGCTGGAAACACTGCCGCTCCGCATCCGCCAGCACAACGCCTCGGCCGGCATCGTGGCCGACTTCCTCAACACGCATAAGAAAGTGCAGCGGGTGATCTTCCCCGGCTTGCAGACGGGCGAGGCGCGGCGCCGGGCCGAGGCCTATCTGCGCGGCGGCTACGGCGCGCTGGTCGGCTTCGAGTTGGCCGGCGGGGCGGAGGCCGGGCAGCGCTTCATCGACGCGCTCCGGCTGTTCTATCACGTCGCCAATATCGGCGACGCCCGCAGCCTCGCCATCCATCCGGCGACGACGACGCATTCGCAGCTCACGGTCGAGGAACAGGCGCGGACGGGGGTGACACCCGGCTATGTGCGGCTGTCCATCGGACTCGAACACCCCGACGATATTCTCGACGATCTGCGCCAGGCCCTCGACCAGGTGTAGGGCAGGATGACCGGGGGCGATGTCACCGCATCATCGCGGCGACATTGCCCCCGTCGACCGTGATGACATTGCCTGTCGTCTTGCGCAGCAGGGCCGAGGCGACGAAGGCATCCGCCACATCCTCGGCCGTGACCTCGGCGCGGAGGAGATTGCCCGCCATATAATCCTCGGGCGTGACACCGCGCGCGGCGGCACGCGCCGCGATCATCTGCGGCGAGAGCAGGCCCGAGCGGATGCGGTCCGCGTTCACCGCATTGGCGCGAATACCCTCGGCCCCATGCTCCAGCGCATATTGGCGCACCAGCGCGAGCAGCGCCGCCTTGGCGGTGCCATAGGCCCCGAAATTCACCCCCGGATTGACGGCCTGTTTGGATACGTTGAACAGCAGCACGCCGCCCATCCCTTGCTGCCGCATCACCCGCACGGCGGCTTGCGCCATGTTCTGATGCCCGAAGAAGTTCAAGGCGAAACTGTCGTGCAGCACGGCCTCCGGCATTTCCGCCATCATGCCGCCCGAAGCGGCGCCCGCATTCGACACCAGAATGTCGAGGCCGCCGAAATGCGCCGCGATCGCGGCGATGGCGCGCTCCGCCCCGGCCGCTTCGGTCACGTCGGCGCCGAGCGCCAGGGCGCGGCCGCCGATGGCATCGCGCGTCACCCGCGCGCGCGCCTCATCGATGTCGATGATGGCCACATCCGCACCCTCCGCCGCGAAGGCGCGGGCGATGGCGCTGCCGATCGTGCCGCCGCCGCCCGTGACCGCGACGACATGCCGCGCCAGCCGCTTCTCCGTGCCGCGCCCGAGCTTAGCCTGTTCCAGCGACCAGTATTCCATGTCGAAGTGATCGGCTTCGCTGATCGATTCAAAGGTGCCGACATCTTCGGCATCCAGCACCGCATCGATCCAGGCTTCGGCGACATCGGAGGAGATGGCGGCTTCGGCAGCGGTTTTGCCGATGCCGATAATGCCGAAGCCCGGCAGCGCCAGCACGCGGGGCAAGGGGTCGAGCGGCTTCTTGATGCCGCCCGCACGTTCGTTTTGACGTCGGAAATAAGCCTCGTAATCGGCGATGAAGCCGGCGATCGCGGCCGAGGCCGCCTCACGCCAGCCGGTGAGACCGGAGAGGCTCGCCGGCGGCAGGATCGCCGGCGCGGATTTGATGCGGATAACTTGTTCCGGTGTCGCGACGCCACGGCGCCCGTAGCTGTCGAGATCTCGGCCGTTGACGAAGCGCAGGATGCGCTCGCTCGCACGATGATTGAGCAGCCAACGTGTCGGCACGCCCGCGGGTGCTGCCTCCGCCAGAAGCCCGCGCAGGACCGGCAGCACCGCATCCGCTGGAGCGATGTCGTCCGGCAGGCGGACGGGATGGAGCGCCGGCCCGTCCGCCGGATGCGCCGCGACATAGCGCTCCATGAGCGTGACCATCTCGATCATCAGCTCATAGGCGTCGCGCGCGGTCTCCGCCATGGTGAAGATGCCGTGCTTGGCGAGCAGCAGGCCCTGCACGGAGGGATCACGCGCGAAGACCGCCGCTGCCGTTTTCGCCAGTTGGAATCCCGGCATGATGTAAGGCACGAAGCCGACGCGGCGGCCGAAGATTTGCGCTGAAACGGCCTCGGCATCGGGCAGGCAGGCGATCGCCGTCGATGTCACCGAATGCGTGTGGTCGATGAATTTATGCGGCAGATAGGCGTGCAGCAGCGTCTCCACCGAAGGATTGGGCGCGCTGGTATCGAGCAGATTCTGCCGCTGGGCGTTGACCATATCCTCATCCGACAGCGCGGCGAGGCTCCGCAGCCGGTCAAGCGGCTGCCGCCGCACGGCGGGATGACCGTCAGGCTCGATCACCGCGAGATCGCGCCCGCTGCCCTTGACGCAAAGCACAGCGACCGGTTCGCCGAAGAGGTCGGGCAACGTCGTCTTGACCGAGGTATTGCCGCCGCCGTGCATCACGAGGCGCGGCACGCGGCCGAGCAGGCGTGAGGTATAGGTGCGGAGCGCCAGATCCTCGCTGATGCCCAGGCGGGCGTAATGCGTGACACAGGCACGCGCATCCTCATCGGACCAAAGACTATCCATCGTTCCTCAACGCCCTTCTTTTCACTGCTCCTTTTATGGCTAGTGTGCTCTTTCAGAAAGCGGGTGACATCCATGACGACGAGCCTCGCGAAAGCCTATGACCTTTCCGGCCAGGTCGCGCTGATCACCGGCGGCGCGCAGGGCATCGGCCTGGCCATCGGCACGCTGCTGGCCGAGCAGGGCGCGCGCATCGTGATCATCGACCAGAACCCGAAAGTGGAGGAGATCGCGGCGGCGCTCGGCCGGGAGAGTTTCGGCATGGGGATCGACGTGCGGGACGATGCCGCCGTGCAGGCGGGCGTGGCCGCGATTCTGGCCCGGACCGGGCGCATCGATATCCTCGTCAACAATGTCGGCATCGCGCCGATCATGCCGGCGGCGGATTTCACGATGGCGGCCTGGGACGCGACCTTCAGCGTGAATATCCGCGCGGCCTTTATGTTCGCCCAGGCGGTCGGGCGGCATATGATCGGCCGGCGCTCCGGCCGGATCGTCAGCCTCGCCTCGCAGGCGGCGCTCGTCGCACTGGAGGGGCATGTCGCCTATACGGCGAGCAAGGCGGCGGTGATCGCGATGTCGAAGGTGCTGGCGCTGGAATGGGGCCCGCTCGGCATCACCAGCAATACGATCTCGCCCACGGTCGTCAACACGGCGATGGGGCGTGAGGTCTGGGCCGGCGCGAAGGGAGATGCCTTTCGCGCCAAGATTCCGGTGGGGCGTTTCGGCGAGGTCGAGGAAATCGCCCATGCCGTGCTCTATCTGGTCAGCGGGGCGGCCGGGCTGATCAATGGCGAGAACCTCGTCATCGATGGCGGCTATACGATCGCCTGAAGCATCCTTTGACTTCCGCTACCCGGCCATGGCTGAGAGACTGCCATGAACATGATCTCTCCGATTGCCTATCATTACGGCTATGGCGGCGGCTGGGTTGACTGGATCGCCCATATCCTGGTGTCGTCCGTCATCCATGCGCTGATCTACAGCGTCATCTTCCGGCTGATGAGCCATCTGACCCTGCCGCAGGCCATTGTTCTGGCCGTTGTGGTGATCGGCGCGTTCTTCCTTTGGGCGCGGTCGCGCGATCGCCGGGGATGGTGACACCTGCCCGCCATGGCGCCTTCAGCGATAGCGCCGGTTTAACATCACCGGAACAAGGATCGCGGAGAGCAGGATGGCGGCACCCACCAACCCGGCGGGCGTCGTCCGCACCGAGGCCCTCAAGGCAACGTGATCGGTGATGCGCAGCTCCACCATGCCGCGCATTTCCTCCGGGTGCGCGCCGGGCGTGAGCAAGGCTCCGCCCTCGGGCTCATCCTCACGGTGCGCGTCGACGGCGAGCCCGGTGGCGTCTTCATCAGCGATGACGTTTGGCAAGGCGCGTTCCTTGCCCCGTTTCTTCGATCCCACGGCCTTCTCCTGCTGTTCGTCCGACGGCTGCCGCCAGTGTTGCGAAGGCAAGGCATCGGGCTTGAGTTTATTTAGAGATTTTCGGGCGGAGCAAGCATGTACGATCTTCTAGCGGCGTGTCTGGTTTTCGTATTGCTCTGCGCGAGTGCCGCCCTCGGGATGGGAGTGGCGAAAGTCCTGCCGGAGAAGCATCGCGGGCGGGACACCTTCGACCTCATGTCGCTGGTCATCGGCATGATGTTCACCTTCGCGGCTTTGATCCTCGGCCTCGTCACCGCATCGGTGAAAAACGGCTATGATTCGGCGGCGCATGACCGCCAGCAGGATGCGCTGGTGCTGACGGAGCTTGATCAGTGCCTGCGCAACATCGGCCCGGCGGCCGATGCCCCCCGGTCGGACCTGCGCAGCTACACAGCTGGGGTGATCGCGACCACCTGGCGGCAGGAGCCACCCCCCACGGGGGTTTCCTATCCGCACGCCACAACCATTCCCGTGCTGGGTTCCAGCCCGGTTCTCGTCAGCCTCATGAACAAGGCGAGGCTTGAACTCTACCACATCGATCCCGCCACCCCGGCGGAGACGAGAATCGTCCAGGAGTGCGACCAGGACTTTCGGGATTTCCAGGCGGCCCGGAACGCGGTCCTCGAAGACGAGCACGAAGGGCTATCCGTGCCGTTCTACTGGATGATGGTATTCTGGCTGACAGTGCTGTTCGCCGGCTTCGGCCTGATCAGCCCACGCCACAGGCTTGCCGTCATCACCATAGCCCTGTGCGCGTTTTCGCTGAGCACGGCGGTTTACGTGATCGATGACCTCAGCTCGCCTTATTCCGGCCTATTCTCCGTGTCGAGCGCGGCGATGCGGGCGGCTTTGGCATCGATGATGCAGCCATGAGGGAGGGGCGATTGTTCAGGGGACCGCTGGTGGAGGGGGTTGGATTTGAACCAACGTAGGCGTGCGCCAACGGATTTACAGTCCGTCCCCTTTAGCCACTCGGGCACCCCTCCGACGCGGGAGCCGGACTTCCCTCATTTGCCTCCGGTTGTCAACGAAGGCTATGCGTGAGGCCCAAATAATCTGCCATCCCTCTCCCCTCCCGCCCGCCAGGAAGCGTCATGAAACCGCCCCGCCCAAACCGTCCGCGCGGCGCCCCGCTCGGCGCCAAGCCGCCCTTCAAGCCGGCCCGCCCGCATGGCCCGGCCAAAGGCGGCGGTGACGGCACCCGCACCGCTTTCGCCGATCGCGGCAAGGATCGCGGCGGCGAGCGAGACCTCGGCCACCAGCCGCGTGGTAGCAGCCATGCCGGCGGCGCCGAGAAGCCCCGCTTCGGTGGCGGCGATGCCGGGCGGCCGCGTTTCGGCGCCGGTGGAAAACCACAGGCGCGGCCGGCTGAGGCGCGGCCGGCTCAGGCGCGGCCGCTAGGCCGGAAGGCGCGGACAGAACGCCCAGCCCAGCCGGAACGCCCTGCCCCTCGCGAAAACCGCCCTACGCGGCCGCTCCCCCAGGTGCAGGACCGTGCCCGCGAAGGGCTGACGCGAGACCGTGAGATAACCGGCCGCCCCGCCGGCGGCCACCGGCCGGCCGAGGCGCCGCGCGGCACCGTCTGGCTCTACGGGCTGCACGCCGTGCAGGCGGCGTTGGCGAACCCCAGCCGCCGCCTACGCCGGCTCGTGCTGACCGAGGAAGGCTCGGCCGCTCTCACCGCACGCCTGCCGCCACCCTGGGCGCTGACCCCCGAAACCGTCGAGCGTGGCCGCATCGACCAGCTGCTCGGCCGGGAGGCCGTGCATCAGGGCGCCGCTCTCCTCGCCGACCTGCTGCCGCAGCCCGTACTCGCCACCGCCCTCGAACGGCCGGGGCCGGTCCTGGTGCTCGATCAGGTCACCGACCCGCGCAATATCGGCGCCATCCTGCGCTCGGCCGCCGCCTTCGGCGTCGCCGCCGTCATCGTGCAGGAACGCCATGCGCCGGAGGAAACGGGCTCGCTCGCCAAGGCGGCCTCGGGCGCGCTCGAAACCGTGCCGCTGCTGCGGGCGGTGAACCTCGCCCGCACCATCGTCATGCTGAAGGCCGCGAATTTCTGGGTCGTCGGCCTGGATGCCGAGGCCGGATCGGCGCTGGACGGCGCCGCCTTCAAGGAGCGCCGCGTCGCACTCGTGCTCGGCGGAGAGGGCAGCGGGCTCCGCCGCCTCACCCGCGAATCCTGTGACGAGCTGGCGAAGCTTCCCATGGCCGGGATCATGGAGAGCCTCAACGTATCGGCGGCGACGGCGGTCGCCCTCTACGAACTTGGGCGGATCCATTAGAGCGGTATCGTTGAGGGTGGAATCACCTGATCCGAAGATTTGCGTTCTTAATCAAAAAGCTAGATCGGGATCACTTCGTCTACCCGAAGTGATCCCGATCTAGAGCGTTTCCTATTCGCTTACGCTCACAGTCACCGCTCTAGCTCTTTGTTTTTACGAGCATCTTCACCCGATCAGATGATTCCATATGATCGGGATCTGCTCTAGAGCGCCGTATAGCCGCCATCGACGAAGATCGACTGCCCGTTGATCATGTCGGAGGCGGCGGAGGCGAGAAACAGCACCACGTCGCACACCTCCACCGGCTGGGCCACACGCCCGGCCGGAATCTTCGCCACCATCGGCCCGAGCTTCGCCGGATCACCCCAGACCTGGGTGGCCATCGGCGTCATCGTCACGGTCGGGCAGACCGCATTGCACTGGATGTTGTAGCCCGCCCACTCCGCCGTCATGACCTTGGTCAGCCCGTTGAGCCCGTTCTTCGAGGCCGCATAGGCGCCATGCTCGACCAGCGCGACTTCGCTGGTCTGGGAGCTGACATTGACGATCTTGCCCGCCTTCTGGGCGATCATCGCCGGCACCAGGGTCCGCGCCAGCAGCCAGGGCGCCCGCAGATTGACGGCCTGGATCAGATCCCATTCCTCGATCGTCTGATCGACCAGCAGCTTCGGAAAGCTGATGCCGGCATTGTTGACCAGGATGTCGATCGCCCCCCAGGCGGCGAGCGCCGCTCGGCCGACCCGCTCCGGCGCCTCCGCCTGGCCGAGATCGGCCGGCAGCGTCAGGCAGCGGCGGCCATGCGCCTCGACCGCCGCGCGTGCCTCGGCCAGCCCTGCCTCGTCCCGCGCGACGGCCACGATATCGGCGCCCGCCTCGCTCAGCACCCGGCAAAGCTCGATGCCGATGCCGCGCGAGGCGCCCGTGACCAGCGCCTTCTTGCCGTGCAGCGAAAACCGCTCCGTGACGCTCATCGACCGAACCTCAAAACACGATCTGCGTCTTGACGACCTCGGGCGAGCCCTGGGCCGCGAACTCAAAGGCCTCAACCGACTGCTCGAACGGGAAGGTGCGGGAGATCAGCGGCTTCACATCGACCTTGCCCGAAGCCAGCAGCGCGATCGTGCGCGGATAGGCGTTGGCATAGCGGAACACGGTCTCGATCCGCGCCTCCTTGATCTGGGCGGCGACAACGTCGAGTTCCACGGCACCAGGCGGCATGCCGACGAGCACCACGGCGCCGCCGGGGCAGAGCAGGTCGAAGATGCCGGGGAAGGCGCGCGGGCTGCCGCTGGCCTCGAAGACGATATCGGCGCCCCACCCCTCGGTCAGCGCGCGCACACGGTCGACCGCCTTCTCCTCAGCGACATTCACGGGGATGATGCCCTCGTAACCACCCGCAATCTTGAGCTTCTCCTTCTGCACGTCGGTCATGATGACCTTGGAGACACCGGCGGCCAGGGCTGCCAGCGCCACCATCATGCCGATCGTGCCGGCGCCGAGCACCACGGCGACCTGGCCGGGCAGGATGCGCGCCTTCGTCACCGCCTGCATGCCGACGGCCAGCGGCTCCACGAACGCGCCTTCCTGGAAGCTCACGCTATCCGGCAGCTTGAAGGTGAGATTGGCGGGATGCACGATCTCAGGCACCAGACAGCCATGCACGGGCGGCGTCGCCCAGAACCGCACCGCGGGGTCGAGGTTATAGAGGCCAAGCTGCGAAGCGCGGGAGGACCAGTCCGGAATGCCGGGCTCCATGCAGACGCGATCACCGACCTTGAGGTTGGTGACACCCGCCCCCACCGCCGCGATCTGGCCCGAGCCCTCATGGCCGAGCACCATCGGCTCCTTCACCCAGAAGGGTCCGATATGGCCGTGCAGGTAGAAATGCAGATCGCTGCCGCAGATGCCGACCGCCTTCATGGCGATCTTCACCTCGCCGGGGCCGGCCTCGGTCGGCACCGCGATGTCGCGCAGCTGGGCGCGACGGATTTCCTCAAGAACCATGGCTTTCATGACGGTTGCCCCCAACGATGATCTTATCCCGGCGGCTGTCCGGCCGGGTGCTTTGCGTCCCTCCATCATGAACCCGCATGCCGCCGCATGCAAAAAAGAACCCGGCCGAGACAAAAATCCCGGCCGGGTTCATTTTTCGCGAGTCTGCCGCTTGTTTAGCCGGAGGTCTTGTCCGGCGTGATCGCCACGAAGATCGGCTGGCCCTGGCGCAAGATGCGCAGCGCCACCGCGCCGCCATTGTCATGCAGCGCCCGGTGGATGGCGGAAGCCGCCTGATTCGGCGTGCCGATGCTCGTGCTGTTCACGCCGAGCACGACATCCCCCTGCTCGATCCCGGCCTGGTCGGCGGGCGAGTTCGGGGTCACGTCGGCGACGACCGCACCATCCGTCCCGTCCGGCACGCCGAGCTGGCTGCGCAGGTCCGGCGTCAGCGGGGCGAGCGCCAGGCCCACGCCGCCCTGGTTGAGGTTCGGCTGGTTCTGCTGGTTGGCCGAAGCCACCTGCGGCTTGAGCTGGGCGATCTGAACCTGAATGTCCTCAACCTGCCCGTTACGGACGATGTCGAGCGTCGCGGCGGTGCCCGGCATGATGCCGGCGATCGTCACCGCGAGGTCGCGCGGCGTGTGGATCACGTCGCTATTGACCTTCTCGATGACATCGCCGGCCTTGAGGCCCGCGTGCTCGGCCGGGCTGTTCGGCTCGACCTGGGCGATCAGCGCCCCGTTCAGCGCGTCCTGGCCATCACCCGGCAGATGCAATGCCTGCGCCATCGGCGCGTCGACCGTCTGCGCCTCAACGCCCAGGAAGCCGCGCGTCACATGCCCGCTGTGGACGATCTGCGCCACGATCGACTTGATCGTATTGGCCGGAATCGCGAAGCCGATGCCGATGCTGCCGCCGGAGGGCGACAGAATGGCGGTGTTCATGCCGATGACCTCCCCGGACTGGGCAAAGAGCGGACCGCCCGAATTGCCCTTGTTGATGGGGGCGTCGATCTGCAGGAAGCTGTCGTACGGGCCGTCGCCGATGTCGCGGCCCTCGGCCGAGACGATACCCGCCGTCACCGTGCCGCCGAGGCCGAAGGGGTTGCCCATGGCGACAACCCACTGGCCGGTCTCCACCTTGCTCGAATCACCCAGATCCAGGAACGGCAGCGCCTGTTTGGCATGCACCCGGAGCACGGCGATATCGGTGCTCGGGTCGCGGCCGATGACGGTCGCCGGCAGGCGGGTGCCGTCGGACAGCGTGACCGTGATGGTCTTGGCGCCGTCGACGACGTGGTTGTTGGTGACGATGGTGCCGTTGCCGTTGATGATGAAGCCGGAGCCGGCGGCTTCGATCACCTGCGGGCGCTGCGGGCCTGCCTGCAGGCCAGGCGCGCCGGGCATCATGTTGAAGGGGAAGGGCAGCGGGAAGGGCATGCCGTTCTGGGCCTGCGGCCCCTGATCGCCGCCACCGTCGCCGCCTTGATCGCCGGGGCCGTTGTCACCCTGCTGCTGGCCGCCATTGTCACCGCTGTCGTCAGTCGCGGCGCCCGGCGCCAGATCGGAGAGGATCGTCACCACGGCGGGCTTCACCCGGGCGGCAAGCTCGGTGAAATCAGGCAGGACCTGGGGGGAAACACCGGCGGGCGGCTGGCTCACATCGCCGCCGGCAGAAGCCTGATCGGCCCAGCTCGGATGAACCACGGCGTATCCGCCGAGGGCCGTGCCGGCGAGCAACGCCACAGCCAGAGTGGAGGTGAGGCGGAAGCGACGGGTCATGGTAGGGGGCTCCTGAGGTGACGTGGCGGGATGCGGCGCTGCCGTCAGCGCCTGATGATCGTCCTGCTCCGCGCTACATAGGATGCGGGATTGTTCGCGCTGCATTCGAGATCGTGAAGAGAGCGTTATCTGGACGTTTCGTCATCGTGGTGGCCATTTTTCTATGCCTCCCGGTAATCTCGCAAGCCCGCGCACCTGCAAAACACCGTGGCCTGGCACCCGCCCCGCCCCGCCGGCCGGATACGGCGGAGGAGGGACTTGACAGGCGGCGCCGAGAAATGTGTCTAGCGTCACTCGCCGGGCTGCAGGGGTGTAGCTCAATTGGCTAGAGCGCCGGTCTCCAAAACCGGAGGCTGGGGGTTCGAGACCCTCCACCCCTGCCAATCGGCTTTTTGCTCCGGCCGGGACGATATCCGTCCGGCCGGCGCTGTTGTTTGGGGATAGGTGTGCGTTGAAGACGATTTCCGGGCAGGCGTTTCAGTCGTGAGCTTCGATCCGGCAAAGTTCGTGCGTGAAGTGCGGAGCGAGGTCGCGAAGGTCACCTGGCCGTCCCGCAAGGAGACCCTGGTGACGACGGCGCTGGTCTTCGCCATGGCGCTTGATCGCAGCCTTCTTCTTCTTTGCTGCCGACCAGCTCATCGGCCTCGGCGTGCGCGCGCTGTTCGGCAGCGGCACCTGAGGAGGGCTGGTCATGGCCAAGCGCTGGTACGTCGTTCACGTCTATTCGGGCTTCGAGAAGAAGATCGCGCCAGCAGATCAAGGAGCAGGCCGCGCAGAAGGGCCTGGCCGACCAGTTCGACGAGGTGCTGGTGCCGTCCGAGGAAGTGGTCGAAGTGCGCCGCGGCCAGAAGGTCAACGCCGAGCGCAAGTTCTTCCCCGGCTACGTGCTGGTGAAGATGGAGCTGACCGACGACGCCTGGCATCTGGTCAAGGACACGCCGAAGGTCACCGGCTTCCTGGGCAGCCGAAACAAGCCGAGCCCGATCACGCGAGGCCGAGGCCGACCGGATCATGAAGCAGACCCAGGAAGGCGTGGAGCGTCCGCGCCCGCTCGATGCTGTTACGAGATCGGCGAGCAGGTGCGCGTGGCCGACGGCCCGTTCACCAGCTTCAACGGCACGGTCGAGGAAGTGGACGAGGAGAAGGGCCGCGTGAAGGTCAGCGTCTCGATCTTCGGCCGGTCCACGCCGGTCGAGCTGGAATACAGCCAGGTCGAGAAGGTCTGACGCTTATCTTGCGCTGAGGTTGAAGCCGATGCCGCGTTTCGCCGCCAACCTCAGCATGATGTTCACCGAGTGGTCCTTCCTGGACCGCTTCGCCGCCGCGGCCGATGCCGGCTTCACGGCGGTCGAATACCTGTTTCCCTATGACCATCCGGCCGACTCGGTGGGTGCCGCGCTGAACCGCGCGGGCCTGACCCAGGCGCTGTTCAACCTGCCGCCGGGCGATTGGGCGGCAGGCGAGCGTGGCTTCGCCGCCTTCCCCGGGCGGGCCGAGGCGGTGGCGCAATCGGTCGAGACCGCCCTGCCCTATGCCACTGCCACCGGCTGCCGGACGCTCCATCTCATGGCGGGCATCGCCGACCGGGCCGATCCCCGAGCCGTGGAAGCCTATCGCGCGGCGGTCCTGGCCACGGCCGAGCGGCTCGCCCGCGCGGATATCACGCTGGTGCTGGAGCCGATCAACGGGCGCGACATGCCCGGCTATTTCCTCAATGACTTCGATGTCGCGGCGGCGCTGATCAGCGCGCTTGGCCTGCCCAATCTGCGGCTGCAATTCGATATCTACCATCGCCAGATCATCCATGGCGACGTGGCGATGGGGCTGCGCCGGATGATGCCGCTCATCGGCCATATTCAGATCGCCGGCGTGCCCGACCGGCACGAGCCCGACAGCGGCGAGCTGGACGCCGGTTTCATCTTCGCCGAGCTGGACCGGCTGGGGTACGGCGGCTTCGTCGGCTGCGAATATAGACCGGCCGGCAAGACGCTGGACGGGCTCGGCTGGTTCCGGCGCTTCGGTAGCCGCGCCCCGGCATAGTGGGGGGAGTCGGCCACGGTCTGCATCCCTTCCGCGCCGGATTTTGACGAGGCGTTCCGCGCCCGCCTCCTGACGCTGTTCCAGTGGCGGCGCGACGTGCGCCATTTCCGCAGCAATCCTGTCCCCGCCGCGCTATTGGACGCGCTGCTGGATCTGGCCTGCCTCGCGCCCTCGGTCGGGCTCAGCCAGCCCTGGCGCTTCGTGACGGTGGATGATCCCGCGCGGCGCGCGGCGATCCGCGCGAGTTTCACGCGCTGCAACGCCGAGGCTCTGGCCTGCCAATCCGGCGATCATGCCGGCCTCTATGCCCGGCTGAAGCTCGCGGGGCTGGACGAGGCGCCATGCCACATCGCGGTGTTCGCAGTGAGCGAACCGGCGCAGGGCCACGGCCTCGGGCGGCGCACGATGCCGGAGACGACGGCCTATTCCACGGTGATGGCGGTGCATACGCTGTGGCTCGCGGCACGGGCCGAGGGGCTGGGCCTCGGCTGGATCTCCATCCTCGACCCCGCCGCCGTCACGGCGGCGCTGGAGGTGCCGGACGGCTGGGCCTTCATCGGCTATCTCTGTCTGGGATACCCGGACGAACCGCATGACGCGCCTGAACTGGAGCGCGCCGGCTGGGAGCATCGCCGGCCCGCCGCTTCAAGCAGACTAAAGCGCTAGAGCAATATCGGATCAGGTGGCATCACCTGATCCGAAGATTTGCGTTTTTAATCAAAAACATAGATCGGGATCACTTCGTCTACCCGAAGTCATCCCGATCTAGAGAGCCTTCTCCAGCTCCGGCAGCACGGTGAACAGATCGGCCACGAGGCCGTAATCGGCCACCTGGAAAATCGGCGCCTCGGCATCCTTGTTGATGGCGACGATGACCTTGCTGTCCTTCATGCCCGCGAGGTGCTGGATCGCGCCGGAAATGCCGACCGCGATATAGAGATCGGGTGCCACCACCTTGCCGGTCTGCCCCACCTGCTGGTCGTTGGGCGCGTAGCCGGCATCGACCGCCGCGCGGGAAGCACCGATCGCGGCACCCAACTTATCCGCCACCGGCAGAATAAGCTCCTGGAACTTCTCAGACGAGCCCAGCGCCCGGCCGCCCGAGACGACGATTTTCGCCGAAGGCAGTTCCGGCCGTTCGGACCGCGACAAACTCTCCCCCACGAAGCCGGAAAGCGCCGGGTCTGCCGCCGCCACCACGCTCTCGATCGGCGCGGAGCCGCCCGTCGCCGCCGGCGGGAAGGTCGAGGTGCGGATCGTCAGCACCTTCTTCGCATCCGTCGCCTGCACGGTCTGGATCGCGTTGCCGGCATAGATCGGCCGCTGGAAGGTATCGGGCGAGACGACGGCGATCACGTCCGACACCTGCATGACATCGAGCAGCGCGGCGACCCGGGGCATCACGTTCTTGCCGGCGGCGGTCGCCGGCGCGGCCAGCACGTCATAGCCCGGCGCCAGCGACAGGATCAGCGCCGTTACCGGCTCCGCCAGGAGATGCCCGAGCGCGGCATCCTCGGCCAACAGGACACGGGAGACGCCGGCAAGCTGCGCCGCCGCTTCCGCCACCGCCCGGCAGCCCTGGCCCGCCACCAGCACGTCGATCTCACCGCCCAGTTGCAGGACGGCCGAGATGGCGCGGCCCGTGGTCTCTTTCAGCGCCGCATTGTCATGATCGGCCAGAACGAGCGTCTTCATGTCTCTATTCCCCTCAGATCACGCCGGCTTCGTCACGCAGGCGGGCGACCAGCTCGGCGACCGATCCCACCTTCACGCCGGCCTTGCGGCCCGCCGGCTCCACGGTCTTGAGCACGCGGAGTCGCGGCGCGGGGTCGATGCCCAGATCGGCGATCTTCTTCATCGCGATCGGCTTCTTCTTCGCCTTCATGATGTTCGGCAGGCTCGCATAGCGCGGCTCGTTCAGCCGCAGATCCGTCGTCACGATCGCGGGCAGCTTCAGCACGACCGTCTGCAAGCCGCCATCGACCTCGCGCGTCACCGTCACGGCGCCGTCGCCGATCTCGACCTTGGAGGCAAAGGTGCCCTGCCCCCAGCCAAGCAGCGCCGCCAGCATCTGGCCCGTCTGCCCGCAATCATCGTCGATCGCCTGCTTGCCGAGGATGACGAGTTCGGGGTTTTCCTCGGCGACGATCGCGCGGAGGATCTTGGCGACCGTCAGCGGCTCCACCGCGTCGGCCACTTCCACGACGATGCCGCGATCGGCGCCCATGGCGAGCGCGGTCCGCACCGTTTCCTGCGCCTGGGCCGGCCCGATGGAGACCGCGACGACCTCGGTGGCCTTGCCCGCTTCGCGCAACCGCAGCGCCTCCTCGACGGCGATCTCGTCGAAGGGGTTCATCGACATCTTCACGTTCGCCAGCTCGACGCCGGAGCCATCGGCCTTCACGCGGACGCGGACGTTGTAGTCGACCACCCGCTTCACGGGCACCAGGATCTTCATCAGGCCTCCAGACACGAAAAGAGCAGGGCGCGGCAATGCCCGTCCAGGAGGAAGTCCTATAAGCCGAGGACCGCTCGGCGCAACTCCCCCAAGGCGTGGGCCGGCTGACTACCTGCGGCGCCTGGAGCCTGAAGACTGGCGCGGAGCCGACCGGGTTTCAGCCCGATTGCGACATGCGATACGCGGCGCCCGGATGCGGCGCGCCGAGCCTCGGCCCCTGGCCGAACAGCTTCTCCCGCAGCGTGCCGGGCGTATAGGCGGTTTTATAGAGGCCGCGTGACTGCCATTCGGGGATCAGGAGATCGACGGCGTCGGTGAAACTCTCGGGCAGGACGGCATAGGCGAGGTTGAAGCCGTCAACACCCGTCTGATCCCGCCAGAGCGCCATCGCCTCGGCCACCTCGCCGGCGGCACCCGCGAAGACCGGCCCGGCCCCGCCGATGGCGACATGCTCCGCGGCCTGCCGCACCGTCCAATCCCGGTCGGGATCGCCGCGCGTGAAGTTTTCCATCGCGGCCCGCCCGGCATCGTTCTCGATGAAGCGGATCTTCTGGTCGAGCGCGTAGCCCGCGAAATCAACGCCGAGCCAGCCGCCCATGAGCACGAGCGCGCCTTCATGATCCACATAGCCGCGATATTCCGCGAGCTTGTCCCGCGCCTCGGCGGCGGTCGGCGCCAGGATGGCGGTGGCGAGGGCGAAGATCTTCACGCTGTCGGGCCGCCGCCCGGCCGCCACCAGAGCCTGGCGCAGGCGGGCGACGCGCGGCGCGATGACGGCGGCAGAGGGGCCGGAGACGAAGACGCATTCGGCATGGCGCGCGGCGAAGGCCTGGCCCGCCGGGGAACTACCCGCCTGATACAGCACCGGGCTGCGCTGCGGGGACGGCGCGGAAAGATGCAGCGCCTCCATCGACAGATGCTCGCTCTCATGCCGGATGACGTGCACGCGGTCGGGATCGGCATAGAGGCCCCGCGCCCTGTCCGCGAGGACGGCGCCATCCTCCCAGCTCGATTCCCAGAGCTTGTAGATCGCGGCCATGTAATCCTCGGCCACCGCGTAACGGTCATCATGGCCGCGCTGCTGGGACCGGCCCATCGCACGGGCGGCGCTATCCAGATAGCTCGTGACGATGTTCCAGCCGATCCGCCCATCGGTAAGGTGATCGAGCGTCGAGAACCGCCGCGCCATGAGGAAGGGCGGTTCGTAGCTCAGGGAGACGGTGACGCCGAAAGCGAGATTGCTCGTCACCGTGGCCATGGCGGGGATGAGCAGCATCGGGTCGTTGGCCGGAAGCTGCGCGCCGCGCGCGATGGCCGCCCGAGCATTGCCGCCGAACACGTCGTAGGGGCCGAGGACATCGGCCAGAAAGACGCCGTCGAACAATCCGCGTTCCCAGAGCCGGGCGAGATCGAGCCAGAGCGGCAGGCGGGCGAACTCGGCCGACCGGTCACGCGGATGCCGCCACAGCCCGGGGGATTGATGAACCGGCGCGTTCATCACGAAGGCGTTCAGCAGGATCGGCTGGGTCATGCGGTTCGGGCTTCAGATCCAGGAATGGACGGGCGGCGGCCTACCGTTCAACTCATAATCCCCGATCGCGAAGTATTTCCACCGCACAGGATCGTGCAGCGTATGCACCCGCGCGTTTCGCCAATGGCGGTCGTAATTGTATTTGCCGAGCGTGGAGCTTGTGCCCGCAAGCTCGAACAGGTTGTTGGTGGCATGGATCGCGACCTCGGTCGTCAACACCTTCGCCTCGGCGACGGCGATGGAGGCACGCGCGATCCCCTCCACGGTCTCATCCTCAAGCACGTCATCGATGACGCGCCCCGCATAGTCCAGCACCAGCTCGGCCGCGCGCAACCGGATGCGCGTATCCCCGATCTGGGAGATGGTGAACGGATCATCGGCCGCGCGGTCGCGCCCGCTATCGATCCAGGGCCGGGCGCGGTTGCGGACGAAATCCAGCGTGTCGGCGAAGGCGCCCGCGGCGATGCCGGCATCGATCGCCGCCTGCATGATCTGGGAGATCGGGCCGTAGACGATCGGCGCCTCCCGCAACCCGCCCAGGCCGATGACATGCGAGGCCGGAACGCGAACATTCTCGAACCGCACGCTGCCGCTGGCGGTGGTGCGCTGCCCGAAGCTTGACCAATCATCGATGACGGTCACGCCCGGCGTGCCGCGCGGCACCATGGCGCGCAGCACCTCGCCCGCCTCCGTGCGGGCCACGACCGGGATGAGATGCGCGAAGAGCGCGCCGGTGCAGTAGAACTTGGCGCCCTCGATGACGAAATCCTCGCCGTCCGGCCGGATGACGGTCTTCCAGTCGGCGGCGGTCTTGGTGCCCAGCTCCACCAGCGCGTTGCCGAGCCGATAGCCCTCCAGCACGCGGCCGAAGAAGTAGCGCTGCTTCGCCTCATCCCGCTCGGCACGGAGGAAGTTGAGGAAGGCGTAGTGGTTCTGGGGAATCTGCCCGATCGAAGGGTCGGCCGCCGAGACGATGCGGATGACATCGGAGAGCGTCGTCACCGGCAGGCCGGGGCCGCCGAAGGCTCGCGGAACGGTGATGGCCCAGAGACCCGTCGCCGAGAAACGTTCGATCTCGGCGATCGGCAGCACGCGCCCACGGTCCCGCGCGGCGGCGCCGCCGACGATCGAGCGGGCGAAATCATGCGCGGCCGCAACCGCCTGTTCGGGGGTGGTCAGCAGCGGCGGGCGGCTCGTCGGCAGGGGCAAGGGCGGCGCCCAGCGCGGCTCCACATCGTTCATGGCGAAGCTGTCCTTCAGCGATGGTCGAAATGCGCGGCGACCCTATCACCAAGGGTATTGCACGCCACAGGCGATAACGATCAGCGCTACCGCATGATCCGGAGCCGGCGGGTTACCGCGATTCCGTCACTGCACGATCAGGCCGACGACCAGCAGACCGAGGGCCACGCATCCGGCCACCAAGGCGCGCCAGGCCGCGCGGGGATGCGGGTGGGTCTCGTACTCGCCAGGTGTCGGCATCGGGAAGCTCCTGCGCCGGGCCAATCTATTGGCCCATCTTCAATCGTGTAACCTATATCACGGAATTACTATTTTTTGTGATGCAATTTGTCAAACACCGCCTAAGCGAAGCGCATTGCGACGTTCCACCGAGGCCATCGGGGCTGACGGCCGGGGCGCTCAACGGCTAAAAGGGGTGAACACCCGCCGGGAAGCGGCGGCGGTCGACAGGGGGTGAAAGATCATGGCTGGAACGGTCAACTGGGGCATTCTCAGCACGGCGCTGATCGGGCGGGAAAAGGTCATCCCCGCGATGCAGAAGGGCGCGGTGAGCCGCGTGCTTGCCATCGCCTCCCGCGATCAGGCGACGGCGGAGGCCACGGCGAAAAGCCTCGGCATCCCCCGCGCCTATGGCAGCTACGAGGCGCTTCTCGCCGACCCGGATATCCACGCGATCTACAACCCGCTGCCGAACCATCTGCATGTGCCCTGGAGCATCCGTGCGCTGGAAGCCGGCAAGCATGTGCTTTGCGAAAAGCCCATCGGGCTCGATACCGAGGAGGCGGAGACGCTCCTCGGCGCGCGCGATCGCTCCGGGCTGATCGTCGCCGAGGCCTTCATGGTTCGCTACACGCCCTGGTGGCAGCGCGTGCGCGCGCTGGTACGGGAAGGGCGGCTCGGCCGCGTCGCCGCCATCCAGACCGCCTTCTGCTATTACCTCGATGATCCCGGCAATATCCGCAACATGCCGGATATCGGCGGCGGCGGGCTGATGGATATCGGCTGCTACGCCATCGCGACGGCCCGCTACCTCTTCGAGGCCGAGCCGCTGCGGGTCGCGAGCGTGATCGAACGTGACCCCGCCATGGGCACCGACCGGCTGACCAGCGCGGTGGTGCAGTTCCCGAACGGGCACCTCACCTTCACCTGCTCGACGCAGCTCACACCGCATCAGCGCGTCACCGTCATGGGCACGAAGGCGCGTGTGGAGGTGCTCATCCCCTTCAACGCGCCGCCCAACGCGCCTTGCCGCATCCTCATCGACGATGGCGCGGAGCTCGGCGGCCAGCGCGCCGTGGCGGAGGATTTCCCGGTGACGGATCAATACACCGTGCAGGGGGACGCGGTTTCCCGCGCCATTCTGGGCGAGGCGCCGCTGGAATTCCCGCTGGAGGACGCGGTCGCCAATATGCGCGTCATTGATGCCGTTTTCCGCGCGGCCGAGACGGGCGCCTGGGAGAAGCCGTAGCGTCTGATTGAGAATTCGCTGAGGCGAGTCAGAGGCCGCGAAGTGGCCGACCGGCGTGGCTTTCGAGAACCGGAGCGGAGTGGCCGTGAGAGGCCACCCGCCCCGGAAGCGTAGAAAGCCGCGCCGGATGACCGCCTCAGTAGAATTCCCAGACAGACGCTAACGCGGCTGGATCATCCGGCCGAGAGGCCCGCCGCCGAATATATGAACGTGGAAATGCGGCACTTCCTGCCCGGCATGGGTGCCGTGGTTGGTGAGCAGGCGGTAGCCCTCCTGCTCCAACCCGAGGCTCGCGGCGACGCGGCCGACCGCGCGCCAGAAGCCGGCGATTTCGCCATCCGTCGCGCGGGCAGCGAAATCCACCGCCGATACATAGGCCCCCTTGGGGATGACCAGCACATGCACCGGGGCCTGGGGCGCGATGTCATGAAAGGCGAGTGCGAAGTCATCCGCATAGACCGTGCGGTTGGGGATCTCGCCGCGCAGGATCTTTGCGAAGATGTTCTGGTCGTCATAGGGGTCAAGGCCGCTGACAGGCATCGTGGTCTCCCGCTTTTGGGCGGGTTTACGTGTTTTTCAACCGGCCGGCCACAGCGGCCGCGCCGCTCAAGCTCGGTGTATGTTTAAGAATTCGCTTAGGTGAGTCAGAGGCCGACGGAGTGGCCGGCCGGCGTGGCTTTCGAGAACCGGAGCGGAGTGGCCGTCAAAGGCCACCCGCCCCGGAAGCACAGAAAGCCGCGCCGGATGACCGCCTCACCGGATGACCGCCTCAGTAGAATTCTCAAACATACACTCAGGGAGCGGAGGTGGAAGCTGCCTTGGTGTCAGGATAAGCGGCCATCAGCGCCGCCTGCACGCCATTCGTCCAGCCGAAGCCGACCACCAGCGCGTATTCCCCGCCATGCCCGGTCGCGACGCCGCCCGGCGGCGTCTCGACATTGTATTTCTCGACCAGAACGCCATCCTGGGCGAAGCCGGCCTCGACCCGCGCTTCCCAGCGCGTGGCGATCGTGCGCGCCAGCGCCGCGTTCCCGTAGCGGGCGAAACCCTCGACCGCCATCCATTGCAGCGGCGCCCAGCCGTTCGGCGCATCCCATTGCTGCCCCGTATCGGCCGTGGTGGTGCGGATGCCGCCGGGCGCCAGCAGGTGGGCCTCAACCACGCCCGCGACCGCACTCGCCTCCGCCGGGGTCGCGACATGGAAGAATAACGGCACCACCGTCGCGGCCGTGACCACGTGGGTCTGCTGGCCGGTCCGCCAATCGTAATCGGAGAAGTCCCCGGCCTCTGCATCCCACATCAGGCGGCGGATGGCGGCCGCACGGGCAGCCGCGCGCCCGGCGAAGACCGCAGCCTCTGCCTTGTTGCCGGCCAGGCCATAGGCATAAGCGAGCGCATTCTCCAGATGGAACATCTCGCTGTTGAGATCGACCGGCAGAATGTCCGTCGTATCGATGGTGGCCAGGGTCTTCCCATCCGTCAGCCAGCGCGAACTGTAATCCCAGCCGGATTCGGCACCGGCGCGGAGATCCCGGTACATCAGCGGCGCCGGGCGGTGGGAGAGCTTCGCCGTCTCGACATCCTCCCGATAGGATTCGTCGCGCGGCGTGTCCTGCGCATCCCAGAAGCGGTTGAGCACGGTGCCGTCCGCCAGCCGCACGACATTGCGGCGCGCCTGCCCGCGCGCGAGGGTCGCGGCGCCCGCCATCCAGTAGTCATACTCGGCCCGCATTTCCGGCAGATAGGTCGCATAGACGCCCTTGCCGTCCCGGGTCGCGATGAGGTCGACCATGCAGGAGAAGAACGGCGGCTGCGATCGGCTGATGTAGTAGCTGCGATTGCCGTTCGGCATATGGCCGAAGCGATCGATCAGGGAGGCGATGTTGCGCACCGTGTCATCGGCGATCTGGGTCTTCCCGTCCTGCTCCAGCCCGAGCATGGTGAAGTAGGTGTCCCAGTAATAGATCTCGCTGAAGCGCCCGCCCGGCACGATGTAGGGATAGGGCAAGGGCAGCAGTGACGAATAGGCTTCGGTCGCATCCGGCTTGCGGAGCAGGAGCGTCCACGAATCCTCGATATATTGGCTGACGGTCTCCCCGGGCCGGCGGCTGTAGGAGACGGTCTTCAGCACCGGCTCCCGGAAATGCGCCGCCACGAAGTCATGCAGGCTGAAGCCGGGCTGCCGCTTTTCCGCCGCGTAATCCTTCAGGATCGTGGCCGGCGGCGCGGTCGGGATAGCATCGGCGAAGGTCTTCTGGTCGGGGAAGATCTGCGCCAGTTCGACCGCGCGATAGAGATCGCCGAAGACGATGGCGGGCGGCTCGGGCGCCGGCGTTCGCGCGAAAGCCGGGGCGAAAGCGGGGGTCGCGAAACCGCCCAGGGCAAGCGCGAGGAGGATATGGTGTTTCATCACCAGCCGAAGTTAGGGATGGTCGCCACCGGGGCAAGACCCGCCGCAGCCGCTTCTTTCTCCGCTTCCGCGTATTTTCCGCCGAGGTCATGGATACCGTCCAGCACCCAGCAGGAATTGACGCCGACCGCGGCCGCGCCGGCGATATCCGTCCGCAGCGCGTCACCCACCACCAGCACCCGCGCGAGCGGCAGGTCGAGCATCGCGAGCGTCGGCCCATAGACGGCAGTCTCCGGCTTGCCGCGCTGGCGGAACTCGCCGCCCATCTCGGCATAGGCTTCGGCGAGCGCGCCGGCACAGAGGATCTGCTGGCCGTCCCGGACGATGATGATGTCGGGGTTCGCGCAGACCATCGGCAGCCCAGCGGCGCGGCAAGCCTCCAGCGCCGGCAGATGCGGCGCCAGGGCCTTATCGTCAATCTCCTCATCGGCACCGACATTCAGCACGAAATCCGCCTCAGCCGGGGTCAGCACCTTTTCGAGGTCGAGCCCCTCCAGCAGCGGCAGGTCGCGCTTCGGCCCGAGGAAATAGACCCGGCGGCCCAGACCCGCGAACCAGGGGTCCTCGCGCGTCAGCAGCGCTTGCCAGACCGACTCCCCGCTCGTCATCACGCCGTCATAGAGGTCGCGCTCGATGCCGAGGCGCGTCAGCCCGGCCTCCGCCAGCGCCGCCCGGCGCGGCGCGTTCGAGAGCATGACGATGCGCTTCCCACGCTCCCGCAAGCGGAAGATCGTCTCCCGCGCTTTCGGGTAGAGCTTCACCCCGTCATGCACGACGCCCCAGAGGTCGAGGACGAAACCATCATAGCGGCCCGCGAGCGGGGCGATTCCTTCAAGATGCCGCATCGTCACACCCCTTTTGCCAGATGTTCAGCCTCGGTACCCACGGCCTGGGCGAGCTTGCCGACCCCGGCCGCCTGCAGCGCGCCGGATAGCTCGGTCTTGACGCGCGCGATCAGTCGCGGTCCGCCATAGATGAAGGCCGTGTAAATCTGCACGAGATCGGCGCCCGCCCTGATCTTCGCCAAAGCCTCGGCGCCCGAACCGACCCCGCCGACGCCGATCAGCGCCAGCCGGCCCCGCGCCAGCAGATAGGCGCGCGCCAGCATGGCGGTGGAGAGATCAAACAACGGCCGGCCCGAAAGCCCGCCGGTCTCGGAGGCGGCAGCGCCGCGCAGGCCCGGCGGGCGCGAAATGGTGGTGTTCGTGAGGATCAGCCCGGCGATGCCATGGGCGATGGCGGTCTCGACCACCGCTTCCAGCCCCGCGACCGAGAGGTCAGGCGCGAGCTTGACGAAGATCGGCGGCGCATCGGGCACCGCCGCCCGCATCGCGGAGAGGATCGCCGCCAGCCGCGCCTCGCTTTGCAGATCCCGCAAGCCGGGCGTGTTGGGTGAGGAGACGTTGACCGTCACGTAATCCGCCGACCGCGCGACCCGCTGGAGCAAAGCGGGGTAATCACGCTCAGGCTCCGCGCCCTCTTTGTTCACGCCGATATTGGCGCCGAGGGGCACTATGCGGGGCCGCGACCCGATCCGGCCGGCGAAAGCGTCGATACCCGCATTGTTGAAACCCATGCGGTTGATGATGGCCCCATCCTCCGCCAATCGGAACAGGCGCGGGCGCGGATTGCCGATCTGCGGGCGTGGGGTCACGGTGCCAGCCTCGACGAAGCCGAACCCCATCCGCATCAGCGCCGGCAGCGCCACAGCATCCTTGTCGAAGCCGGCGGCCAGCCCGATGGGGTTGGCGAAGGAAAGGCCGGCGACACGCACGGCGAGCGCGGGCGGATCAGGCGCCGGGTTTTCGGCGGCGAGCCCGAGACGCATGGCGAGGATGGCGAGCCGATGCGCCCGCTCCGCCTCCATCCGGCGGAGCAGCGGCATGGCCAGCGTGGTCAGCAGGGCCATCAGCGATGATCCATCAGGATATGTTTATGCCTTCTCGGCGGGGGCGGCGGCGATGGCCGCGTTCATGGCGCGAACCCCAGCGGCGGGTCCCTCCGCATGGTCCCAGATAGCGCTGACGACGGCCAGGAAATCCACCCCCGCCTGCACCAGGGGCGCACAATTCGCGGGCGTGATGCCGCCGATGGCGACCGATGGCAGCTCCATAATCTCGGACCACCAGGCGATGATCTCGGGCTCCGCCTCAACGGGCGCATCCGCCTTGGTGCCGGTCGGGAAAAAGGCCCCGAAGGCGACGTAATCGGCACCATCCTCACCGCCGTTCATCGCCAGTTCTCGGCTGCCATGGCAGGAGATGCCAAGCGTCAGCTCAGGCCCCAGGATACGCCGCGCCTCCCGCACGCTCATATCCTCCTGCCCGACATGGGCGCCGTCGCAACCCGTCTCCCGCGCGAGATCGGGCCGGTCATTGAGCAGGAAAGCCACGTCGCGGCTTTGTGCCACCGGCCGCAGCAGGTCGATCGCGCGGCGGATCGCGTCGTCATCCACATCCTTGAGCCGCAGCTGCACGGCGCCGACATCGCCGGCATCGAGCGCCGCAGCCAGCCGATCGCGAAAGGCGATGGGGTCAAGGCGCGGCGGGGTCACGAGGTAGAGGCGGCATGCCGCCTGAGTAACGATCGGGGATGTTTGCATCGCCGGTGACGGTTAGCGAAAGCCGCCTTCATTGTCACCCTGGGCTGGGCGCCGGGCCGGCGAGCCAGGCCGCCAGCCGCCGCCGGGCGCCGGGCCGCGCGAGGTCGAGCGCCGGCGGCATCACGGGTCGGAGCGTCGCACCCACCTCCTCCGCCATCAGCCGCACCCGTTCGTAAGCGGCCGGCCATACCGGAGAGAGGACGAGGCTACGCGCGCCGGCACGCAATGCTTCCGCCGCCCGCCCCGGCGCGTCACCGCAATCGAGAATCTCATCGAAGCGATGCCCCGGATGTTCGGACCGCGCGGCCGCGATCAGCGCCACCCACCAGCCGGCGCCGGCATAGAGCGCCGCCCCCGGCGCCGAGACGAGCGTGACCGGCAGCCCCGGCGCGAGTGCCGCGTGGATATCGGCGGTGCTGTGGACAATGACGGCCGGCGCCAGCCGCATCATATGCGAAATCCTTGACGTTACTGCCCTGACCTGTGCTGATGGCTCCAGTCAAGTTACAGACACGGTAGACTAGAGGGCCATGGCGGAATACGAGGACACCAGCGCGGCACTGCGCCGCCTGGAAGCGGCGCTGAACAGAATTGCCGCCCATGTCGCGAGACCTCGCCCCAGTTTCGCAGCCCAAGAGGAGCTGGGGCCGGATCTCTCCGCGAGAGAGTTTCCGGAGGGCTCCGCCCGTCACGAAATCGTGACCAAGCTGGACGACCTGATCGGTGGGCTGCGCAGCGCGCTCGGCATCGAGCGGCCTTCATGAGCGCCGTGCGCGCATACCCCCACTAGCCCGACAGGAGATCGCCGTGGCGCAGGTCACTTTGAGAATAAACGGCTATTCCTACCTCGTCGGCTGCGAGGATGGGCAGGAACGGCATCTCCAGGCGATGGGTGACGCCGTGCAGACGCGCATCGACAGCATCAAGACGCTCGGCCAGACCGGAGAGGCGCGGCTGCTGATGCTGGCGGCCCTGCTTCTGGCCGATGAGCTGCACGACAAGGAAGTCGTAGGTCGCGCCGGCCGGCCGCAGGAACCTGTGGCCGCCGCGCCCACCATCGACCCCGCCTTTGACGCGGCGGTGCGCCGCCTGGCCGTCAAGGCGGAAGAGATTGCGGAAGCGCTCGAACGCGCCTAGTTATGGTTGGCGGAGCTGCCCGGTTCGACAGGCACACCATCCCCAGGGCCGATAAGCATCTCCCTTGGGAACTGGCTCTGCTGTGATCCTGGTCACGGTATCTGGTGCCCACCTGCACAAGCAGGCCTTGGGAGGATGACAACGCCACCGGCCATGGCGGCTCCGCACACACCCCCCGTTTCAGCGGTGATGGATGACGAGCGTCTGACCGCGGTGAAGGCCGCTGCCCGTCATGTGGCGATCGCCCGCCGTACCGGCCGTGATCCGGCCATCGGCGACAGGCTGGCCACCCATCTCCTGCGGGCCGGCATCGTTCCCGCCGGCGTGCCCGTCGCCGGTTTCTGGCCGATCCAGGATGAGATCGACATCCGCCCGGTGCTGAGCGCCCTCCACGAACGCGGCCACCCGCTTGCGCTGCCGGTGACGGGGCGGCGAGGCGAGCCACTCATCTTCCGCGCCTGGCAGCCGGGCGCGCCGCTGCTGCCCGGGCGGTTCGGTACCAGCCACCCGGATGGGCCGATCCTCACCCCGGGGGCTTTTCTGATCCCGCTGCTGGCCTTCGACAGCGCGGGCCATCGCCTCGGCTATGGCGGCGGCTTTTACGACCGCACCCTGCCACTGTTCCCCCGCGCGCTTCGCATCGGCTGCGCCTTCGCCGCCCAGGAACTGGACAGCGTGCCCACGGGCCCATACGACCAGACGCTCCACGCGGTCGTGACCGAGGCCGGGTTGAGACAGTTTCCCCCGGCCGGCAAATCCGGCATCTGACTGGAATTCCATGCGCATACTTTTTCTGGGCGATATCGTCGGCCGCGGCGGCCGGGATGCCGTGGCCGCCGCCCTGCCCGGCTTCCGCGCCCGGCTGCGGCTCGACCTCGTCATCGTCAACGGCGAGAATGCCTCGCATGGCTTCGGCCTGTCGCCCGAGATGGCGCGCGCGCTGTTCGAGGCCGGGGCCGATGTCGTGACGCTCGGCAACCACGCCTGGGATCGCCGCGAGATCATTCCCTTCATCGCGACCGAGAAGCGCGTGATCCGCCCGATCAACTTCCCCCCGGACACGCCGGGCGCCGGCAGCGTGATCCTGACGCTCGCCGACGGGCGCCGCGCGCTCGTGATCAACGCCATGGGCCGGCTGTATATGGAGGCGCTGGACTGCCCCTTTCGCGCGACGGAGGAGATCCTCACGCGCCACAAGCTCGGCGCCGGGCTGCAAGCGGCGGTGGTGGATTTCCACGCGGAGGCGACCAGCGAGAAGGAAGCCTTCGCCCATTGCTTCGACGGCAGGCTGTCCCTCGTCGTCGGCACCCATACGCATGTACCGACCGCTGATCATCAGATTCTGCCCAACGGCACCGGCTACATGACCGATGCCGGCATGTGCGGCGACTATGACAGCGTGATCGGCATGGTGAAGGGGCCTGCCACCGAGCGCTTCTGGCGCAAGATGCCGGGGGAGCGGCTGTCTCCGGCGGAGGGCGAGGTGACGCTGTCCGGCGTTTTTGTGGAGACGGATGACACGACCGGCCTCGCCCGCCGGATCGAGCCTCTGCGCCAGGGCGGGCGGCTTTCGCAGGCATTCCCCGCCGCCGATATCGCGCCGCCGCTTACTCCGCAGCAGTCTCCCGCGTGACTTCGGCGATCGGCGCAGCGCCCCGCGCCAGCCGGTTATAGGCATCGAGCGCGGCGATCTTGTACGCCTCGGCGAGCGTCGGATAGTTGAAGGTATTCTCGATGAAGTATTCGAGCTTGCCCTTCAGGTTCAGCACCGCCTGGCCGATATGGATAAGCTCGGTCGCGCCCTCACCGACGATATGGACGCCGAGCAGCCGGTGCGTGCGGATGGAGAAGATCATCTTCATCATCCCCGTCTCCAACCCCATGATATGGCCGCGCGAGGTCTCCCGGAACCGGGCGATGCCGCATTCATAGGGAATGCCCCGCCGCACCACCTCCTCCTCGCTCATGCCCACGGTCGAGATCTCCGGCACCGCGTAAATGCCGTAGGGGAAGAACTCAGGCGCCGGCGGCATGGGCATGTGGAAGGCATGGCAGGCGGCGATGCGCCCCTGCTCCATGGAGGTCGAGGCGAGGCTCGGGAAGCCGATGGCGTCCCCCGCCGCATAGATATGCGGCACCTCGGTCTGCAAAGTCTGCGGATTGACCTTCAGGCGGCCGCGATGATCGACCGAGAGGCCGCAAGCCTCCAGGTTGAGCGTGTCGGTCGCCCCTACCCGGCCGGCGCAATAAAGCAGCATCTGGCTGCGCACACGCCGGCCGCTTTCCAAAATCGTCGTCGGCCAGCCGCCTTCCATGGCGATGGAGGCGACCTTCGAGCCGAGGCGGATCGTCATTCCCCGGTCGCGCAGTTGATGGGTGAAATCCTCGATGATTTCCTGGTCGATGAAGTCGAGAAAGCTGTCGCGCGGCTCGACCAGGGAAACCGCGACATCCAGGGCGCTAAAGATGGTGGCGTATTCGACACCGATGACCCCGGCGCCGATCACGGTGAGGCTGCGCGGGAGGTGCCGCAGATCAACGATCTCGTCACTATCCAGGATGCTCACACCGTCGAACGGGATCTCCGGCGGGCGATAGGGGCGGGTGCCGACCGCGATGAGGATCTTGTCACCCTCGACCCGTATGCTCTCCCCGCTCTCGGTCATGACCTCCACCGCGTGGGGGCCGACGAACCGCGCCGTGCCGGCGACGGTGCGGACGGAGTTGCGGGCGAATTGATGCTCCAGAATATCGACCTCATGGTCGAGCGTCTTGTGCAGCCGGGCCATCAGGTCGCTGGCGCCGATATCCTTCTTCACCCGGTAGGCGCGGCCATAGAAGCCACGCTCCCGATAACCCGTCAGGTTCAGCACCGTCTCCCGCATGGTCTTGGAGGGGATGGTCCCGGTATGAACGGAGACGCCGCCGACCCGCCGGTCCTTCTCGATGACAAGAACCGAGTTGCCGAGCTTGGCGGCCTGGATAGCGGCACGTCGCCCCGAAGGCCCGCTGCCAATGACAAGGAAGTCGTAAGCGGTCACGCTCTCCTGATCCCTTCGCACTCGCAAAAAGCAACCTAGCACGGGTGGCGCATGAGGGAAGGCTTCGATCGTTGCCGCGCCGGGATATGGCCACTACGATTTCAGGACCAGACCGCCAGCCGGCGACGCACCGGGAGATCAAGGAGAACCCGATCATGGACGACACCCGCCTGCCGAAGCCTTCATTCGATTGGGCCGACCCTTTCTTGCTCGATGACCAGCTCACCGAGGAAGAGCGGATGGTCCGCGACACCGCGCGGGATTTCGCCCAGGCGCGGCTGCTGCCCGGCATCACCGACGCCTATATGACGGAACGCTACGAGCGCGGGCTGATGGAGGAGATGGGCGCGCTCGGCCTGCTCGGCCCCACCATCCCGGCCGAATATGGAGGGGCGGGCCTCGGCTATGTCGCCTATGGGCTGGTGGCACGCGAGGTCGAGCGGGTCGATAGCGGCTACCGCTCAGCGATGAGCGTGCAGTCCTCCCTCGTCATGTATCCGATCCATGCCTATGGCTCGGAGGAGCAGCGGGCGAAATACCTGCCGCGCCTCGCGACCGGGGCCGCGATCGGCTGCTTCGGGCTGACCGAGCCCGATGCCGGCTCCGACCCCGGCGGCATGCGGACACGGGCGGAGAAGGTGGCCGACGGCTACCGCCTGACGGGCGCCAAGATGTGGATCAGCAACAGCCCGATCGCCGATGTCATGGTGGTCTGGGCAAAATCTGACGCGCATGAGGGCGCGGTGCGCGGCTTCATCCTGGAGCGCGGGATGGCTGGCCTCTCCACGCCCAAGATCGGGAACAAGCTCAGCCTGCGCGCCTCCGTCACCGGCGAGATCGTCATGGATGGCGTCATCGTGCCGGAGGAGAATCTGCTGCCCGGCGTCTCCGGCATCAAGGGGCCTTTCGGCTGCCTCAACCGCGCGCGCTACGGCATCGCCTGGGGGGTGATGGGGGCGGCGGAGTTCTGCTTCACCGCTGCCCGGCAATATACGCTGGACCGACACCAGTTCGGCCGCCCCCTGGCCGCGACCCAGCTCGTGCAACGCAAGCTCGCGGATATGGAGACCGAGATCGCGCTCGGCCTTCAGGCGGCGCTGCGGGTCGGCCGGATGTTTGAAGACGGGCGGCTGGCGCCCGAAGCGATCTCAATCGTCAAGCGCAATAATTGCGGCAAGGCGCTGGAGATCGCGCGTGCGGCGCGGGACATGCACGGGGGCAACGGCATTTCCGCCGAATTCCACGTGATGCGTCATGCGGCGAACCTGGAAAGCGTGAATACCTATGAAGGCACGCACGACATCCATGCGCTGATCCTGGGACGCGCCATCACCGGCATCGCCGCGTTTTAGAGCGGGAACTCTCAGTGTCTGTCGGCGAATTCGCTGAGGCGAGCCGGATGGCCGCCTCAGTAGAATTCTCAAACTGACACTAAGCGGCACCGACGACGTAAGAGCGCAGGTTGTCCACCTCATCCTGCTGCTCGTCGAGCCTTGCCTTCACCACGTCACCGATACTGATGATTCCGATCAGTCGTCCCTTCTCCACCACCGGCAAATGCCGGAACCGGCCCGCCGTCATGATCGCCATTGCCTGCTCGACCGTAGTTGCCAGCGTCACCGTTTTCACCGAGCGGGTCATCGCGTCCGCAACCTTGAGCTTGAGCGCGTCCGCACCGTGCGAGGCCAGGACATGCACAACGTCACGCTCACTGATGATGCCGACGAGCGATGTGCCGTCCACGACCGGCAGCGCGCCGATGCGCCGCTCCGTCAACACCGCGCAGATTTCGGCGAGCGAAATCTGCGTCCCGATCGTGGCGACTATGCCGGATTTACCTTTTAGAATCCTCTCAATCATCATTTCCCGAACCCTCTCAGTCATGACTTGGCTTTACTTGAGCCGCGATTCTGCGCCGCGGTCCCCCTCACCAATAGACGAGCATAGCAGGATCATTTCGCAAATTGCGACCGTCTTCGCATCACGGGGGTGCGATTCTTGCTGAGCTGTCACAAGTTTTCTCCGCGGCGACAGCTGTTCAGCGGTTGCGCCCGGACCTCAGCCGGGCTTCGATAGAGCGGCCATCGCGCCTGAACTTACAACGCAAAAGAGCCCCCCAATGCCGCAGCATCATGAGATTCCGTTCACGCCCGAGACGATGGCCCGCGGCATCCTGGATGCGCGCCTGCCCCCCGTGCTGACCGTCGCCTCCGGCGATACGGTCACGCTGTCAGCCCTGCCGGCGGGCGGCCTCGCCTCCCTGCCCGCCGAGGCGGATCGCGTACCGGCCATCTGGCGGGCGGGCCTCGCCGCGTTTCCGCAGGAAGGCGGCCATTTCGTGAGCGGCCCGGTCTTCGTCACCGGCGCCCGCATCGGCGATACGCTGCAGATCGATATCCTGGAGGCGAAACCCTGGATGGATTTCGGCTTCGTCAGCATCATGCCGCTGCTCGGCACGCTGCCCGAGGAATTCACCGATTACGAGACGATCCACCCCGGAATCGATTTGGCGCGCGGCGTCACCACCCTGCCCTGGGGCGCGGAACTGCCGCTCGACCCCTTCTTCGGCGTCATGGCGGTGGCGCCGCCGGCCGCCTGGGGGCCGTGCAGCACCATCCAGCCGCGCGCCTTCGGCGGCAATATGGACAACAAGGAACTCAAGCCGGGAACCACGCTCTACCTGCCCGTCTTCAATGAGGGCGCGCTGTTCATGGCCGGCGACGGCCACGGCGTTCAGGGCGATGGCGAGGTCTGCATCACGGCGCTCGAAACCGGGCTGACCGGCACCTTCCGGCTGACCGTGCGCCGCGATCTGCACGTCGAGCGCCCCTTCGCGGAGAGTGCCACGCATCTCATCTCGATCGGCATCGACGAGGATTTGGACGACGCCGCCAAGCAGGCGGTGCGGGAAATGGTCCATCATCTCTGCGCCCGCTCAAACCTCTCCCGCAACCAAGCCTATATGCTGTGCTCGCTGGCGGGGGATTTGCGCGTGACGCAGCTTGTGGACGGCAATAAGGGCGTCCACATGATGCTGGCGAAGGACAAAATCTGAAGCGGAGCCGGCTTCAGAACGCCTGAAGCACGTAGTCGCTCGGCTCGACGGGGGCGGCGGCGCGCAGCAGTTCGACGGAGCGGCGCGCGCCCTCGACCCGAGAGAGCATGATGTCCTCATGCTCGATCGAGAGCCAGCCGTCATAACCCACCATGCGCAGGCGATAGCAGAACTCCCGCCACCAGGCCTCGTCATGCCCGTAGCCGAGGGTGATATAGCTCCAGGAGCGGCCCGGAATATCGGTCAGCGATCCGTTCTCCAGCAGGCTGGTGGTCGCCTGCTTTGCCCGGTTGAGGTAGGTGTCCTTGGCATGGCAATGCAGAATGGCGTCACCCAGCGCATCGACCGCCGCCAGCGGATCGGCGCCCATCCACATCAGATGGCTGGGATCGAGATTGGCGCCGACGATGGGGCCGATCGCCTCCCGCAGCCGCAGCAACGCGGGCACGTTGAAGACAAGCTGGTTGCCGTGGATCTCCACGCAGAGTTTGGTGACGCCGTTCTCCCGCGCCAGCGTCGCGAGGTCATGCCAATAGGGGAGCAGCTTCTCCTCCCACTGCCATTTCAGAATGCGCTGCGTCTCCGGCGGCCAGGAGGAGATAACCCAGTTCGGCATGCGATCCTCGGGGCCACCGGCCGGCAGCCCCGACATCAGCACGACCGTATCAACGCCGAGCTGCCCCGCGAGGCGGATCGTCTCATGCAGATCCGCCGACTGCTTCTCACCCTCGGTCGGGTGCAGCTGGTTGCCGTTGGCGTTGAGCGCGATCAGCTCCAGCCCGCGTGTCTCGAAGGCCTGCAGGAAGGCGCGCCGCGCGGCGGCATCCTGGCGTAGCCCCGCCAGATCCATATGCGGCGCCGAGGTCCAGTTGCAGGCGTTCACCTCGACGCCGGCGATGCCGAGGCCCGCCGCCGTATCCAGCATCTCCTCGAATCCGAGATGGCCGAGCGAGTCCGAGACGATACCGATCTTCATTTTCTTTGCGTCCTTATCAATGTCGGCGGCGAGCAGGGCGCCCCCGCGCCGGGCGGGGCTCGCGCCCCGGCCCGTGTTGAGCCCCGTCGCTGTTCTCAGCCAGCCGCCACTGCCGCCGGCGGGTCGTTGCGATGCAGCTCATGCTGGAGGGCGTTGAGGCCGGCACCGCCGGCCATGTGGAACATGAGGTCGTCGAGGCTGAGATTGGATCGCGGCGTATCCAGCTCAACCTCACCGCGCGAGAGGACCATGAAATGGTCACCGACCATATAGGCGTGGTGCGGGTTGTGGGTGATGAAGATCACGCCGATCCCCTGCTCCCGCGCCGCCGTGGCGATGAAGCGCAGCACGATGCCTGATTGCGTGACACCGAGTGCGGCCGTCGGCTCATCCAGGATCAGCACGCGCGCACCGAAATGCACGGCCCGCGCGATCGCCACCACCTGCCGCTGGCCGCCCGAGAGCGTGCCGACCGGCTGCTCCAGATCGGGGATGTTGATCCCCATCCGTGCCAGTTCCTCGCCCGAGGTTTCCTGCATCCGCTTCACGTCGAGGCGTTTGAAGGGTGCGACCCCCGTCATCAGCTCTGAACCCAGGTAGAAGTTCCGCCAGACCGAGAGCAGCGGCACCATCGCCAGCGTCTGATAGACGCAGGAAATGCCGAGATCGAGCGCCTGGCGCGGCGAGTTGAAATGCATCGCCTTGCCGTCCACCGCGTAGGTGCCGGTGTCATGCCCGAACAACCCGGCGATGATGCTGATCAGCGTCGATTTACCGGCGCCGTTGTCGCCCAGGATGCATGTCACCTCACCCTGGCGGACCGCGAGGCTCACATCCTTCAGTGCGCTGATGTTGCCGTAGCTCTTGCCGACATTGCTGAGCTGGATGATCGGATTGCCATTCGTTGCCATGTCACTTGCTCCGGCTGCTGGCGCGGGCACGAAGCCAGCCGTTGAAAACCGTCGCCAGCAGCAGCATCGCGCCGACGAAGAACATGAACCAGTCGGGGTCCCAGTCGGCATAGATGACGCCTTCCGTCGTCATGCCGAAGATGAAGGCCCCGAGTGCCGACCCGGCCGCCGAGCCGTAACCGCCGGTGAGCAGGCAACCGCCGACCACGGCGGAGGCGATATAGAGCAGCTCGTTGCCGATACCGGCGCCGGACTGCACCGTGTCATAGGCGAAGAGCATGTGCATGCCGAGGAACCAGCAGGAGAAGCCCACCACCATGAAGAGGCCGATCTTGACCTTCTTCACCGGAATGCCGACGGCGCGCGCGCTGTCCCCCTGGCCGCCCACGGCGAAGATCCAGTTGCCGACGCGGGTCCGCAGCAGCACCCAGGTCGCGATCAGCGCGAAGATGATCCAGTAGAGGATGGCGATGCTGATACTGACATGGCCAATAGTGATGTTGGAGGCGAAGATCCGCTGCGCCAGGTTGAAGCCCGGCATGCCGCTGATGTCCTCCGTCGCCACATTGCCAGTCACGAGCTTGGTGATGGCGATATTGAGGCCCTGCAGCATCAGGAAGGTCGAGAGGGTGACAAGAAAGGAATGGAGCTTGGTGCGGACGAGCAGATAGCCGTTCAGCGCGCCGATCGCGAGCGAGAAGAACAGAGCGAAGAGGATGCCGATCCAGAGATTGCCCACCACTTCCGTCGCGAACATCGAGGCCGCGAGCGATGACGAGGTAACGGCCACGCCCGCGCTCAGGTCGAACTCGCCGCCGATCATGAGCATGGCGACGGCGACGGCGGGAATGCCGAGCGTCGAGGCCTGATAGAGAACGGTCGTCAGCGCCGATAGTTGCCGGAACGGCGGCGCCATGACATAGAAGAAGATGAAGACGAGGATCACGCCGCCGAGCGCGCCAACCTCCGGCCGCTTGAGGACTTTTTTCCAAAGTGGCTGATGCACCACCTGGCGACGCATGACGCGCGGTTCAACCCGCTCTGTGACGATTGCCACCTCTTCCTCCCTTATATGACACGCGTCGGAATTTGAAGTCCGCAACGCGGAAGCCCCAGTCAGGGGCAGCGAACTTCAAATCCCGCACATCGCGGCCGGCTTCAGCCGGTCTGGCCGGGCGTCAGCAGACGCTCAGCGTGTTCCCAACTTCGCGAACTTGGCGACTTCCGTGATGTTCGAGCTGTCAACGAAAGCCGGACCCGTCAGCACGGCCTGGCCGCCACCGACGACATCGCCATTGGTCTTGTAGAGCCACAGGAAATCGACAGCGAGGTAACCCTCGACGAAGGGCTGCTGATCGACGGCCCATTGCAGCTTGCCTTGCTGGATCAAGCTGACCGCGCGCGGCGTCAGATCGAAGGTTCCAACCAGGGCCTTGCTGCCGGCCATGCTGGCGGCGGTGATCGCGGTCGGCGCGAAGGGCGCACCGAGCGTCACGACGTAGTCGACATTCTGATCCTGCTGAAGCTTGGCTTCGATGCGGGCCTGCGCACTCGCCATGTCATAGCCAGGCACATAAAGAATGGTGAAGGCGCCTTTGAAGGTGCTCTTGATGCCGTCGCAACGCGCTTCGAGCTGAACCGCACCCTGCTGCTGATCGACGCAGACCACGCTCTTGGCGCCCTTGCTGTTCAGAAGGGTGCCGACAGCCGCGCCGGCGACGCTCTCATCCTGCCCGACATAGGCCAGAAGTCCGGCCTGCTTCCAGGCATCGCCACCGGCGTTGAAGCCGATCACCGGAATATTCGCGGCCTGCGCGCCTTTCAGCGTCGTCTGCTCGGCATCCGGGAAGGCGAGCGTCAGCGCGATGCCATCGACATGCTGCGTGGTGACGTTCGCGATCAGCTGCGCCTCACCCGAAGCGGTCGGGTTCGATAGATACAGCAGCTTCACGTTATCCTTCCGCGCCGCCGCATTCGCGCCCTTCCGGATAATGTCCCAGAAGGTGTCGCCCGGCTGGGCGTGCGTGATCATGGCGAAGGTATAATGCGGCAAGGTTTCAGCGGAGCTGTGGACGGGCGTCAGGGACGTGGCACAAGCCAATGCCGCGCCGGCAGCGATAGTCAAAATTGATTTCTTGGCCATTGATTTCATCTGCTTTTCTTTCCCTCGCGCCAGATGGCGCAATCAAAATGCGTTTTGCTTTTTTAGAATTCTTTTAGCCGTCGATCATATTATTGCTCGCGTGCGCGAAACGACGGCTGAAAACCGCTCTGCCGGCGCGCATCTTTGCTGTCGGTCCCCCCTGGCGCTTCTTTCTTATTGCCGTGATAGCCACCGGATATGGCCATAGCGGGTGCATCGTGTAAATCGGATTCTCGTGTTTATCGACCGAGAATTCCATTTTTTTATCCCGATCGGTCGAGAATTTCCATATTGAGCCGAATTTAGTGCGGTTTTACGTAAGTCACTCGCAATTAAGTCAAGTAAGCACCCTCATCGGCGGAACCGGCGGGGGGAGACCCCCGCCGGTTGTTTCGACGGCGGCTATTCGGCGGCGACGGGGAAGACGACGTCATTATTTCCGGCCGCGGCACCCGGCAGTTGACGGGCCAGGAACCAAGTGGGGTCGCGTCTCTGATGTAACAGAGCCGGGATGATCTCGGCATAAGCCGCCCGCAGATTGGCATAGGGCGCCGGGCACTGGTCTTTGATCCGCTCGTGCAGCTCGGGGAGGGCGTAGAAGGGCACCATCGGGAACATGTGGTGCTCGATGTGGTAATTCATGTTCATGTAAAGAAAGTTGAAGACCGGATTCATCAGCACGGTGCGGGTGTTGAGACGGTGGTCGTACACATCCTCATCGAGCCCCGTATGCTGCGTGATGTTGAAGACCTGTGACAGCGGGCCGCCGTAGAAGCGGGGCAGCACGATGAACATGGCCGGCAGAATGCTATGGGTGAGGACGCAGGCGGCAATCGTCGCCGCATAGATCGCCACATAGATTCGAGACGACCACACGACCTTGGGCACTTCCGTCGCCGGGATGAAATGGCGGCCATCGGCGTTGATGCTGCCGGTCGCGTTGCGCAGGATGATCGCGATCATCTTAAAGCCCGACTTTATAAAGAAGAGATCGAGCAGAAGGGCGGCGATTCCGGGTGGCCGCTGCACGGCGATCTCCGGATCGCGGCCGACGATGATGGTGTGGGTGTGATGGCGCGAATGGCTCCAGCGCCAGTAATAAGCTTCGTGCAGCGCCATGAACGCCGCCAGCTGATACAGGACTTCGTTAATCCAGCGTGTCTTGAACGGGGTTCCGTGGGAGAGCTCGTGCGCGCGGTGGTCGGACCCGGCATAGAGCACGCCGTAGACCGCGAAGGGCAGAACGCACCACCAGCTTCCCCAGGTGAGGAAGCCCGCCACGCCCGATAGAATGAGCAGCCCGAGCCAGAGGCCGAAATGCCGCAGGGGCGGCCCGTCGGACCGCTTCGTGAGCTGCTTCAGCGCCTTGCGGTCGATCTTGCAGGAAAACCACTCCTGCTCGACCCGGCTCTCAAAGGCCTCGCTGTCGAGATCAGCGGCGCCATCGGCGCCACCCCCGCCCAAGCCGTATGTCTTCCAACGCCGCGCCATTCCGTCCCCCTGCCGCTTTCCAAGGATTTTCCGACTTCTCTCGGCAAAATCTGGAAAGATCATTACGACCACTTGCCGGAACCTTCAAGAAATGAGAGAATTATCTCTCAATCTCCCAAGATATGAGCCACGGACTCTGAAAGATTCTCTCAGATGGCAGGCATAAAACGTCCCACCATCGCCGATCTTGCCCGCGCCGCCGGTGTCAGCATCTCGACCGTGGATCGCGTTCTCAACGGGCGCGACCCGGTGCGGCGGGACAAGGCCGAGGCTGTGCTGGCGACCGCGCGCGCCATCGGCTTCCACGCCGAACAGGCGATCCGCCAGCGCCTGACGGAGGAAAAGCCGGCGCGCAGCTTCGGCTTCATCCTCCTGCATGAGAGGGGCCCTTTCTACCGCGCGATGAGGGAGGAACTGAAACGCGCGGTCGAGGCAGCGCCCGCGATTCGCGGCCGCATCAAGGTGGAGTTCCTGGAGGATCTGGCGCCGAGCTTCGTGGCCGAGCGCATCACGAACCTCGCGAGGACCGTGGATGCGCTGGGCATCGTCGCGGCGGAGCATCCGCGCGTCTCCCAGGCCATTGAGCAAGCGGCCGAGCGTGGCGTGCCGACGATCGCCCTGGTCTCCGACCTGACCACGCCGGGCCGCGCGGGCTATGTCGGCCTCGATAACTGGAAGGTCGGGCGAACGGCGGCCTGGGCCGTCGCGCATATGGCCCGCCCCGAGGGCCGCGTCGCGATCCTGGTCGGCAGCCACCGCTTCCTCTGCCAGGATGTCGCCGAGATGGGCTTTCGCTCCTACATGCGGGAGCATGCGCCCGGCCTCGGCGTGATGGAATCGGTCACGACCTTTGAAGACCCGGGCTACGCCTACGAGAATACGCGCGATCTGATCCGGCGCACGCCCGATCTCGCCGCCCTTTGGGTGGCCGGCGGCGGTGTGGAGGGCGTGGTGCAGGCGATCGCGGATGCCGGCGCCGCCGACCGGCTGGTGACGATCGGGCGCGACCTGACCGAGGTGACGCGCGCCGCGTTGATCGACGGCACGCTTCGTCTGGTGCTGTCCCATCCGCTCTCCGCGATGGCGGGCGCGGCCGTGGCCATGATGGTGGCGGCGACGACCGGCACGGCGCCACCGTCCTTCAGCCAGGTTCTGCTACCGCTCGATCTCTGGACGGCGGAAAATGTTTAGAACCGAACTGTTCAGCCGGCGGGGTCGTATTTCGCCGCGAAGGCCGCCGCGTCCAGTGCGCGGAAATCGGCAAGCGCCGCCGTAATGCGCGCATGGCTCCAGTCCCACCAGGCGACACGGCGAAGTGCTTCCTCCACCGCCTCCGTCACCCGCCGTCGGATCGGGCGCGCGGGATTGCCGGCGACGATCGTGTAAGGCGGCACATCCTTCGTGACCACGGCACCCGCCCCGATGGCGCCGCCGAGCCCGACGGAGACGCCCGGCAGCAGAATGGCGCCATGGCCGATCCAGACATCATGCCCGATCGTCACCCGGTGCTGCCGGCGCCAGGCGAAAATCTCGGCATCGTCTTCCACACCCATCTGATGGGACCGGCTGCGATAAGTGAAATGGTGCAGCGTCGCCCGCCAGAACGGGTGGTTCGTCGGGTTGATGCGAACGTTGGAGGCGATGTTGCCGAACTTGCCGAGTTCGGCGTTGAACACTTGGCAGTTCTTGACCAGATAGGTCCAGTCGCCGACCGTGCTGTCGAAAATCTCGCAAGCCGGCCCGATGGCGGTCCAGGCGCCGACATCGGTATCGCGGATGATCGCCGTGGGATGAATCCACGGCGCCTCACTCATTTCGCCGTCGCCCCGCCAGGGGTCCTGATATTCGCCCTGATTGATCAGAACCATCTCAGCGCCGGGGGGCAGCCTTGGCCGCGGATTTCGGCGCCGCCTTGGGCAGCGGCGGCAGATCCTCGTCCAGAATCGTCAAGGTGACGGCGTAGGAGATTTCGCCCTCGTCGGTATCCTTGTCCAGGGTCCCGATCGTCTCGTCCCCCACCGCGACCTCGACCGGGAAACCCGGCTTGATCGGCGGCACAATCGTCAGGCGGTCATTGCCCAGCAGGCGGCGTAGGTAGGTCTGAACGCGCTCGATCTCGGCTCCGGTCATGCCCGGTCCTCTCTGCAATATTCTCGGAACGCGCAGATACCGGATCAGCCGCGAAGACGCCACCACCCAAGTGCAGCCCCGCACTGTCCCGCCAGAAGGTCGAGTGCCGTTCCGGCGCCGGTCTTGATCAGGACCGGGGCCGGGGCCAGGATGCGGCGATGAGCGAAACCGTGCTCGACCTCCGTGATCTGGCCTGCCCGCTGCCCGTGCTGCGCGCCAACCGCTCGCTGCGCGGCATGGCGGCGGGGGAGCGGCTGCGCGTGCTGGCGACGGACGCCGCTTCCGTCGCCGATTTCAAGATCTATTGCCGAGAGACCGGGCACGTTCTCGTTTCCTGGAGCGAGGAAGCCGGCGTCTACAGCTTCACGATCCGGTGCCGGAACGGGGGTTAGCGCGCCCGCACGCACGATAAAGAACAAGGAAACGGGACGAGATGGAACTGGGATTGAAGGGCCGCGTCGCGGTCATCACGGGCGGCAGCGTCGGCATCGGGCTTGCCATCGCCGAGGGGCTAGCGGCCGAGGGCGTCGATCTGCTGCTTTCCGCGCGGGACGGCGCGCGCCTGGCCCGCGAGGCCGCCCGCATCACCGAAGCCTTCGGCGTGCGGGTGGAAACCTCGGCGGGCGATGTCTCCACCCCCGAGGCGGCGGATGCGATCATCGCGAAGGCGGAAGCGAGCTTCGGCGGCGCCGATATCCTGATCAACAATGCCGGGATGGGCAGCAACGAGACGATCAAGGAAGCGCCCGACAGCAAGTGGGATTTCTACTGGAACCTGCATTTGATGGCGGCGGTGCGCCTGGCACGCGGGCTGGTGCCGGGGATGAAACGGCGCGGTGGCGGCGTCATCCTCCACAACGGCTCCATCTGCGCGAGCCAGCCGCTCGGCTACGAGCCGATCTACAATGTCACCAAAGCGGCTCTGGTCATGTTCTCCAAAAACCTCGCCAATGAGGTCATTGGCGACAATATTCGCGTCAACACCGTCAACCCCGGCCTGGTGCTGACGCCGGACTGGGTGAAGACCGCGAAGGAACTCACCGCCTCCACCGGCGGCGATTGGGAGGGGCATCTGCAATCCGTGGCTGACGAATTCGCCCCCATCCGCCGCTTCGCCGCCCCGGCCGAGGTTGCCAACCTCTTCGTCTTCCTCTGCTCGGACCGGGCGAGCTACTGCGTCGGCTCCGCCTTCTTCGCCGATGGCGGCATGTTGCGGACGATATAGCCGCCTATGTCCGTCCTTCTTCTCACCCATCCCGCCGGGCTGCGGCATGATACCGGGCCCGGCCATCCGGAGCGGATCGCCCGCCTGCGCGTGGTGGCCGAGGCGTTGGCCGCGCCGGAATTCGCCGCCCTGATCCGGGAGGAGGCGCCGGCGGCAACACCGGAACAGCTCGGCCGCGTCCATCCGGCGTCTTATATAGAGAGGGTGCTGGGCACGCGGCCGGTGGAAGGCAGGTTCACCCGGCTCGACCCCGATACAGTGATGAGCGCCGGCAGCGCCGAGGCCGGGCTCCGCGCCGCCGGGGGCGCCATCGCCGCCGTCGATGCCGTGCAGTCAGGCCGGGTGCGGGCCGCCTTCGTCGCCACACGACCGCCCGGCCATCACGCCGAACCCGACCGATCGATGGGCTTCTGCTTTTTCTCGAACGCCGCCATCGCCGCGCATCACGCGCGCGCCGCCTGGGGCCGGCAGCGCGTGGCCGTGCTGGATTTCGATGTCCATCACGGCAACGGCACCCAGGCGGTCGCCTGGGACGACGCCGACTTCTTTTTCGGCTCCAGCCACCAATACCCTTTCTACCCCGGCACCGGCGGCGCTGATGAGACCGGCATCGCCGGCCAGATCGTCAACGCGCCGCTGCCCACCTATAGTGGCCGCGCGGCGTTCGAGGCGGCGTGGCGCGGCCGCATCCTGCCGGCGCTCGATGCCTTCGCACCCGACTGCATTATCGTCTCGGCGGGGTTCGACGCTCATCGCGATGATCCGCTCGCCCAGCTCGAACTGGATGTCGAGGATTTCGCCTGGATCACCGGCGAGATCATGGCCGCGGCGGATCGCCACACCGACGGGCGAATCGTCTCCCTGCTCGAAGGCGGTTATGATCTCGACGCCCTGGCGGCCTCCGCCGCCGCCCATGTCCGCACGCTGCTCGGCCCGTAGAGCCCGATGGCTTTGGGTCGAGCCGACCCAAAGTCTGAATCGGTCTCTAAATTATTGATCGAGAGCGAGATTCAGATTTTAGGCTGACGCAGCCTAAAATCATCTCGCTCTCGTGACCCACGGCTGAACCTGTTCCGCCCGAAGGAGTGAATGCCATGCCCGATCCCCAGCCCCTTCCCGCTTCCGCGACCCAGCCCGCCTGGGACAAGCTCGCCGCCCTAGCGGCAGCACCCGACGGGCGGCTGATCACGCCGCTTTTCGCGGCCGATCCGAAGCGCGCCGAGACATTCTCCGCCAGCTTCGAGGATATGTTCCTCGACTTCTCCAAGACCTCCATCAGCCCGACGGCGTTGAAGACGCTGTTCGAACTCGCGCGGGCCGCGAAGGTGGAGGATTTCATCGAGCGGCTCTTCGCCGGGGAGCCGGTGAACATGACCGAGCATCGCTCGGCGATGCATATGGCGCTGCGCAGCCTGCCCGATGCAGGCTACCGCGCCGTTCTGCCCGAAGGCGGCTTCGAGGATGCCTCGGCGGTCGCGGCGCATGAGCGGCAGCGGATGGAGGCTTTCGTCCGTGGCGTGCATAGCGGCTCGATCCTCGCCGCCGACGGCAAGCCCTTCACCGATGTGCTGAATATCGGCATCGGCGGCTCAGACCTCGGGCCGCGCATGGTCTCGATGGCGCTGACCTTCGTGCATGGCGCGAAGATCGAGCCGCATTTCCTCTCCAACGTCGATGGCCACGCCTTCGCGCAATTCGCCCGCGAGCTGGACCCGGCGCGAACCCTCGTGCTGGTGGCGAGCAAGACCTTCACGACGTTGGAGACGATGACCAACGGCCATGCTGCACGGGATTGGCTGGCGGCGGCGCTCGGCGAGGATGCGGTGCATCACCATTTCGCCGCCCTCTCCACCAACCTGAAGGAGACGACGAAGTTCGGCATCCCGGAGGAACGGGTCTTCGGTTTCCGGGATTGGGTCGGCGGCCGCTACTCCGTCTGGTCCGCGATCGGCCTCTCGGTGGCACTCGCCGCCGGCTGGGACGAGTTCGAGCAGTTCCTGGCCGGCGGCCGCGCGATGGACGCGCATTTCCGCCATACGCCGCTCGAGAAGAACCTGCCGGCGCTGCTGGCGCTGACCGGCATCTGGAACCTGGATGTTCTGGGGGCCGCCACACTCTGCATCCTCGCCTATGATGCACGGCTGGCGCGGTTCCCCGCCTATCTCCAACAGCTTGAGATGGAGAGCAACGGCAAGTCCACCCGCCTCGCCGGGGACCGCGTGAAGCATCAGACCTGCCCCGTCGTGTTCGGCGAGCCCGGCACGGATGCGCAGCACAGCTTCATGCAGCTCGTGCATCAGGGGCCGGCGCTGGTGCCGGTGGATTTCATCCTCCCCGCCGAGCCGGATCATGACCGGCCGGAGGCGCATCGCATTCTCGCCGCCAATGTCTTCGCCCAGGCCGAGGCGCTCCTGGCCGGCAAGGACCTGGCCGAGGTGACGGAGGAGATGCAGAAGGCCGGCGCCGATGCCGAGACGATCGCGCGCGTCGGGCCGCATCGCGTCTTCACCGGGCAGCGGCCGAGCACGACCATCCTCTGCAAGAAGCTGGATGCGTACGGCCTCGGCCGGCTGATCGTGCTCTATGAGCACAAGGTCGCGGTTCAGGGCGCGATCTGGGGCATCAACAGCTTCGATCAGTGGGGTGTGGAGCTGGGCAAGAAGCTGGCCCAGGCCATCATCCCCTCGCTGGAGCCGGGCGCCGCGGCCGGCAAGCATGATTCCTCGACGGCGCAGCTCATGGCGCGGTTCAAGACGCTTCGCGGCGAGGATTGAATCTAAGCGTCCGTTTGAGAATTCGCTGAGGCGGGTCGGAGGCCATGCAGTGGCCGGATGACCGCCTCAGTAGAATTCTCAACCAGACGCTACAGACTGCCCGCCCAGCGCAGCGCCTCCACCTGCCATCGGTTGAAGTCGCCCATGTCGCTCAGGCCAAGCTGCGCCGCCACGGCGTTGAAGGTCCGGCTATCGGCGCTCTCACTGGCCTCGACCAAATTGAGGAGCGCGCCGAGATGGCCGCGACGATGCAGCAGCGCGTCGTGCAGCGTCTCGTCCAGGTTCAGGATCTCGATGATATCGATCAGCGATTGGCTGAACAGCGAATCGGCCAGGCTGAGAATGCCAACCATGAAGGCCCGGTCCCGGACTTTCGACAGACCGAGCGAATCCGCGATCTCTTCCATCAGCCGGCCGCGCACGGCCGCCGTCTGCACGAGAGGGTCGGTGCTCAGATCACCTTCCGCCTGCTGCGCGAATATCATGAGCTGCACGATCCGGCTGATCTGTATCTGCCCGAGCACCAGGATGGCGTTGCGCAGGCTGTAGATCTTGTTGAGCCGCCGCATCGCGACCGAGTTCGCCATCCTGAGCAGCCGCACCGTGAGATCAGGCGCCTCCCTGAGCGCCTTTTCCAGCTCCCCGATATCGGCATCGGCGGCGATGAGGCGGAAGATCTTGAGCAGCAGCAGCGTCGACGGCTGGACGGACCGGCCCGTGAGAACCGTCGGGCGTGCCAGGAAATAGCCCTGGAACATGTGAAACCCGAGCGAACGGCAGAAGTGATACTGCTCGGACGTCTCGATCTTCTCGGCCAAAAGCTTCACGTCGTAGCATTGCAACTCGCCCACGAGGCTGGTGATCTGCGGCTCCGTCATGGCCGACACATCCACCTTGACGCAGGACATGTAAGGCAGCAGTTCCCTCAGCCCGTCGGTGAGGCGCACCACATCGTCCAGCCCCATGGCGTAGCCGCTTGCCTTGAGCGCGCGGCACCGTTCGATGACACATGGCGTTATCGGCACATGCTCCAGGATTTCCACGACGACACGGTCCGGCGGCAGAATCGTGATCACGTCGCTCATCAACAGCTTCTCGTCGAAGTTTAAGAATCCTTTCTTGTTACCGAGCGCCGATTGAATGCCGAGACCCGAGAAGGCGTGCTTGATGACGGTCGAGGTCGCGTAGACGTCGTCGATCACCATCGCTCTGTCGACCCGGCTTGACCGGAACAGAAGCTCATACGCGATAAGCTCGCGGCCACGGCCCACGATAGGCTGTCGCCCGAGGAAGAATTCCTTTTCCGCAGCGGCTGTCATTCCGCGTCACGCTCGCTAGTTTGCTGTGACCATTCGGACCAACGTTGTCTTTGCCGCCGCCTGCACACCATGAATTTCCCGCCTGTGATGTCTCGTCGCCATGACGACGCCCGCGCGGGACACGGGGTTATTTTGCCGCGAATGGGTTAAAACTTTATGTATACGAACCGAATCTCTAGCGATCGAACCGCCAACACCACGCCAAAAACCGAACCGTTTTTTATCCGAAACTTATATGCTTAGAAAATCTCTCGCAACTTCCTAGATTCAGAACGCCAATCCTCGGATCAGGTGATTCCACCTGATCCGATATTGCTCTAACCGGCATCGGCCTTCGCCGCCGGGATGCGCCCCGCCGCGATCGCCGCGCGAAAACTCTCCCAGTCGCGCTGGGTCTGATCGGCATAGGCCATGGCGAAGTCCGCCACCGCCTCCTCGAACGCGGCGCCACGGCCGAGATAGCCCGCGATCGCCGCCCGCTCGCCCGAGCGTGCATGGGCGCGCGCCAGGGTTCGGCCGCAGAGATCAGCGTAGAAGGGCAACGCCGCCTCGATCATCGAGCCGATATCGGCCAGCCGCGAATCTTTCAGCTTGCGAACGTAGAAATGCCGGCCTTCGATCGCCGCCTCGGTCCAGCCGAGGAAGACATCGGTCGCCGCCTGCATCATGCGCTGGCCGACCACCACCCTTTCGCCGTGATTGGCGTAGGCGGAGGCACCGGCATAGGGCGCGAGCACGGAGGGCATCGCCTCCTTAACCTGAAGAAGCAGCGGCCAGGCGTCGGCCGACACGAACAGGCCGACGGCGCAAAAGGTGCCGACGCTGCCGACGCCGACGACCTTCAGCGCCACATCCGCAAGGCTGTAGCGGGACAGCAGCACGCGCCGATCCTCCTGCAAACTCGCGGCATAGGAGGCGAAGGCGCTCTCGGCATGAAGCTGATGAACGTCCGAATGGGTCACGAGCGGCGGCTTGTCCTGGATCGCCCACCGGGCGCCGTCATGCCGCACGAGGCCGAACTGCTCATGCCCGCTCGTCAACACGGCGCGGAGCCGCTTTTCCAGGCGGCGGCGCAGGCGCCCTTCCTCGACCTCGGCGATGGCGGCGATGAGGTCGATCCGCGTGCTCCAGGCCGCGAAAGGAGAGAGCCCGGCGAGTTCGGCCATGTGCCGGCTGTAGCTGCGCACGGCCGCGCGGGCGAGCTTGCGGCAGGCCGGATCGGCGTAGGAGGCGACGCGCCCGGCGACCGCCAGGCTGGTGGCGAGACGCTTCAGATCCCATTCGAACGGCGCCGGCAAGGTCTCGTCGAAATCATTGACATCGAAGACCGGGGTGCCCTCCGGCGTCGCGTAGCTGCCGAAATTCGCCAGATGGCAATCGCCGCAGGATTGCACGCGGAGGCCCGAGGCCGGGGTATGGGCGAGATCGGCGGCCATGACGGCAGCGGCGCCGCGTAGGAAGGCGAAGGGATCGGCCTGCATCCGCCCATAGCGCAGCGGCAGCAGATGCTGGATGCGCGCCGACCCCTGATCGATGAGGATCTGGACCGGATCCGGCCGGCCGTCGGGCGGCGACCATTCGGCATGGGCGCTGCGGGCGACCGTTGCGCGGAGCGCTGCCCCTGTCTCCGCGAGGTCCGGGGCGTCGGGCTTGATATGAGCATTCATGACAATTTGATGATAGTTTGATCCTCTCGGAAATGCACGAAGCGGGTGGGGTACGCTTCGGGTCCGCATCCCGCTTTAGCCCCGCGCAGCGCCTGTGGCAGAATGGCGCGATGCCGACGATTCGCCTCCTGCCCGGCCATGTCGTGGACCGTATCGCCGCCGGCGAGGTGGTGGAGCGTCCGGCCGCCGCCGTGAAGGAACTCGTGGAGAACGCGCTCGACGCTGGGGCCACCCGCATCACCGTCGCGCTCTCCGAGGGCGGCATACGCCGGATCGAGATCACGGATGACGGCTGCGGCATGGGGCCAGAAGCGCTGCCGCTCGCCATTCAGCGCCACGCCACCAGCAAGCTCGGCGAGGATGGCGACCTCGTCCACATCGCGACCCTCGGCTTTCGGGGCGAGGCGCTGCCCTCCATCGGCGCCGCCGCGCGGCTCGCGATCACGAGCCGCACCGCCGGGGCCGACAGCGCCTTCCAAATCCGCGTCGAAGGAAGCGTGGTGGCGGAGGTGACGCCCGCCGCCGGCACGCCCGGCACGCGCGTCACCGTCTCGGATTCTTTCTTCGCCACCCCCGCGCGCCGCGCCTTCCTGCGCAGCCCGCGCGTCGAGGCCGATCACGCGGAAGCGGTCATCCGCCGCCTGGCGCTGGCCGCGCCCTCCGTCGCCTTCCGGCTGGAGCATGACGGCAAGCTGGTTCTCGACCTGCCAGCCGCCGACCGGCGCGGCCGCCTCGCAGCCCTGCTCGCGGCCGAGGAGGCCGAGGCGCTGGTCGCCGTGGAGGCCGAGCGCGAGGAGGTGCGGCTTTCCGGCTTTGCCGGCGCGGCGGCGGTGCATCGCGCCACCGGGGCGGCGCAGTTCCTGGTGGTGAACGGCCGGCCCGTCACCGACCCGCAGCTCAAGACCGCGTTACGGGTCGCCTATCAGGAGGTGATCCCGCGCGGCCGCTTCGCCGTGGCCGGGCTATGGCTCGATCTTCCGCAGCGGGCGGTGGATGTGAACGTCCACCCCGCCAAGACCGAACTCCGCTTCCGCGATGCCGAGCGCATTCGCGGGCTGATGATCGCGGGGTTGCGGCAGGCCCTCGCCCGGCCGGCGGTGCCGCAGTTCCAGCCCCGGGCCGCCTTTCGCAGCCATGCCGGCAGCGCGAACGCCTATACGGCCGCCTTCGCCCGCACGCCTGTCCCGCCGGCGCCGGCCTATCTCGGCCCGGCCGCGCGAACCGGGGACGGGGTCGCGGAGATGCTCGCCGAGGGGCAGCTTGCTCTCGCCGCCGGACCGGCCGCGCGCCACCTGCCCACGACCGAAGCCGAGGCGGAGACCGCCCATCCGCTCGGCGCGGCGGTGGCCCAGGTGCTCGATACCTACATCATCGCGGTGGCCGCCGACGGCACGCTCATCCTGGTCGATCAGCACGCGGCGCATGAGCGGCTGACGCATGAGGTGCTGCGCGACCAGCTCATCGGCGCGGGCGGCCCGGCGGCGCAGCCCCTGCTGCTGCCCGTGGTCATCGACCTCTCGCCCGCCGATGCCGCACGGCTGGCCGAGGCGGCGCCGAGCCTCACCCGGCTGGGGCTGGAGATCGAGCCCTTCGGGCCGGGGGCGATCATGGTCCGCGCCCTGCCCGCCGTGCTGGGCACCGCCGATCCCCGGCCGCTGCTGACCGATATCGCCGCCGAACTCGCCGAGGCGGAGGAGACGACGGCGCTCGACGCGAAGCTTGACGCCGTGATCGCCCGCATGGCTTGCCATGGCAGCATCCGTGCCGGGCGGCGGATGAACCCGGCCGAGATGAACGCGCTTCTGCGCCAGATGGAGGCAGTGCCGCGCGCTGCGACTTGCAGCCATGGGCGGCCGACCTTCCTCAAGCTCAGCCGCGCCGAGATCGAGACCATGTTCGGCCGTCGCGGCAACTGAGATGCGGCGAAGCCTCTCATGCACGGCGGTCATGGCCGCCGCCGCATCTGCCGCTTGCACGAATTCGTGTGCATGGCCATGTCGGCAGGCATGGTGAACATATCCTCCTCGCCGCACGATCCCGATCGGCTGGCACGGCACGACCATCCTGTGCGTCCGGCGCGACGGCCAGGTCGCCATGGCCGGCGACGGCCAGGTCACGCTTGGCCAGACCGTCGTCAAGGGCAATGCGCGCAAGGTCCGCCGCATCGGCGGCGGCGACGGTGATCGCCGGCTTCGCCGGCGCCACCGCCGACGCCTTCACCCTGCTGGAACGGCTGGAAGCCAAGCTGGAGCGCTTCCCCAACCAGCTTGAACGCGCCTGCGTCGAACTGGCCAAGGACTGGCGGACCGACCGCTATCTGCGCCGGCTGGAAGCGATGATGGCCGTCGCCGACAAGCGACCGCAGCTTCACCCTGACCGGCAACGGCGACGTGCTGGAGCCGGAGGACGGCGTCATCGCCATCGGCTCCGGCGGCAATTACGCGCTGGCCGCCGCCCGCGCGCTGATGACGGTGCCGGACCTCACCGCCGAGGAGATCGCCCGCCGCGCGATGAAGATCGCCGCGCGATATCTGCGTCTACACCAACGACAACGTGATCGTCGAAGATCGCTGGATAGATGGACGTCCCCACCTACTCCCCCCGCGAGATCGTCTCCGAGCTCGACCGCTTCATCGTCGGCCAGAACGACGCCAAGCGCGCCGTCGCCATCGCGCTGCGCAACCGCTGGCGCCGGCAGCAACTGCCGGAAGGCATGCGCGAGGAGGTGGTGCCGAAGAACATCCTGATGATCGGCCCCACCGGCTGCGGCAAGACCGAGATCGCCCGCCGCCTGGCCAAGCTCGCCCAGGCGCCGTTCCTGAAGGTCGAGGCGACGAAATTCACCGAGGTCGGCTATGTCGGCCGCGACGTGGAAAGCATCGTGCGCGACCTGGTGGAGGTCAGCATCAACATGCTGCGCGAGGCCAGCCGCAAGGACGTGCAGGCCAAGGCCGAGACTCGCCGCCGAGGAACGGCTGATCACCGCGCTGGTGCGGCGAGCAGGCGCGCCGCCGACACGCGCTCGCAAATTCCGCCGCATGCTGCGCAACGGCGAGTTCGAGGACAAGGAGATCGAGATCGCCGTGGCCGAAGCGCCGGCGGCACGCCGATCGGCCAGATCGACATGCCCGGCATGCCGCCCGGCCAGGTGATCAATCTGGGCGAGATGATGAAGGGCATGTTCGGCCGCCGGCCGCAGCCGAAGCGCAAGATGACGGTCGCCGATGCCGCGCGCGCGCGCTGGAGCGCGAGGAGGCCGACAAGCTGCTGGACAACGACGCAGCTGACCAAGGACGCGGTCGCGCCATGCCGAGAACAACGGCATCGTGTTCCTCGACGAGATCGACAAGATCTGCGCGCGCACGCGAAGGCGGGTTCCGCGGCGGCGATGTCTCGCCGCGAAGGCGTGCAGCGCGACCTGCTGCCGCTGATCGAGGGCACGACGGTCACCACCAAATACGGGCCGGTGAAGACCGACCATATCCTGTTCATCGCCTCGGGCGCGTTCCATCTCGCCAAGCCGTCCGACCTGCTGCCGGAGCTGCAGGGCCGCCTGCCGATCCGCGTCGAGCTGTCGCCGCTGTCGCGCGACGATCTGCGGCGCATCCTGACCGAGCCCGAGCACTCGCTGCTGAAGCAGTATGCGGCGCTGCTGGGCACCGAGAGCGTGACGCTGGACTTCACCGACGACGCGGTCGATGCGCTGGCCGACCTGGCCGCCGACATCAACGACCGGGTGGAGAATATCGGCGCCCGCCGGCTGCACACGGTGCTGGAGAGGCTGCTGGAGGAGATCAGCTTCACCGCCACCGACCGCGCCGGGCGAGACCGTGACCGTGGATGCCGCCTATGTGCACGAGCGGGTGGCGCCGCTGGCGCGAAGGGCGATCTGAGCCGGTTCATCCTGTGAAGGCGGGGCTGTGAAGGCGGCTTCCCCTTTCGTCAGGCCCGAGGAGGCGACGGCGGCCGAGGCCGTCGCCGCCATCGGCGACGAGCTTGCCGTCTTCGACGACTGGATGGACCGCTACGGCTACATCATCGAGCTGGGGCGGAAGCTGCCGCCCTTTCCGGATAGCTGGGCGGACGACGCCCACCGCATCCCCGGCTGCCAGAGCCGCGTCTGGATGGAGGCGGGGGCCGAGGACGGCGCCTTGTTCTTTGCCGGCGCGTCGGATGCGGCGATCGTCTCCGGGCTCGTCGCCCTTCTGCTCCGCGTCTATTCGGGCCGCTCGCCGGCCGAGATCCTGGCGACCGACCCCGTGTTCCTGAAAGATCTGGGGCTGATCGAGGCGCTGTCGACCAATCGCGGCAATGGCATTGCCTCGATGGCCCGTGCGATTCGCGAGCGCGCGGCCCATTCCGACGCCTGATACGATTGTGAACGAAAAGCGCTTCCTTTCGGCGCGGACAACGACACGTCTTCTGGGGCATCGGGAGGAAACAAGAATGAGCTTTTCGTGGCGTTTCGCGTGCCTGCTGGCCGCCGCCGTCCTGGCGGGCGGGCTTGCCGCGACAGCGGCTGCCGCCCAACCGCAGCTTGCCGCGGCGCTTTCGGCGCTCGATGACGCGAGCGGCTACCTCGCCCAGACGACCGACAACAAGGGCGGCCATCCGCAGAAGGCGATAGCGCTCATCGTGAAGGCCGAAGCCGAGATCCGGGCGGCCATGCAATGAGCGCCGCGTATCGCAAGCGCGTCGCGGTCATCGCGGCCTTTCTCGGCGGCGCCCTGCTCGCCGGTTGCACCCTCCATCACCAGGGGCATATGAATTCCGCGCTCGCCTCCCTCAACACGGCAGCCGCCGAGCTGGGCCAGGCGACGCCCGACGAGGCCGGGCATATCGCGGCCGCGCTGGGATACACGCGGCAGGCAATCGATGAGGTCGAGGCCGGCATGGCCTACAAGGTTCAAACCGGGGGCAATGCCGGGGCGGAGTAGACCTTTTTTGTCGATCAATTTCATTGGTTTGGATTGAATCTGACGGTTCAATCCAAACCAATATCGATCTAGGACGCGCAGGATGAGAGGGTTCGATCTCGACGGCCAGGTCCGCGACTTCATCCGACGGACCGAACGCTTCAGTGAGGGGTTGGGGCCCGACGCGCCGGTCGAGGATGTGCGCGAGGCCTATGACCGTATGTGCGACGGTTTCGCCCTGCCGCACCCGCCGGGGCTCCGCGCGCGCGACGGGGTTCTCCATGCCCAAAACCCGGAGCGGGTGCTGCGCGTGCGCAGCCTGGCGACGCCCGATGCCATCCCCGGCCGTGTCGTGCTCTATTTCCATGGCGGCGGCTTCGTCGTCGGTGGGTTGGACAGCCATGACAGCATCTGCGCCGATCTGGCGGCCGGCGCCGAGGTCGCGGTCGTGGCGCTCGACTACCGCCGCTCGCCCGAGCATCGCTATCCGGCCGCGCTCGACGATGCCGAGGCGGCCTATGACGATCTGCTCGATTCCCATCAGGCCGTGATCGTCGCGGGCGATAGCGCCGGCGCTACCCTCGCCGTCGCGCTCTGCCTGCGCCTCCGCCGTCTCGGCAAGCCGATGCCCTGGGCACAGGTGCTGATGTATCCGATGCTTCACCCCGATACGGCGCGCGCCATCGGCGGGCCCAAGGCGGAGGCGCCGATGCTGCCCGCTTCCAGCCTGCCGACCTATCGGCAGCTCTATACCGGCGCCGAGCCTGACATCGCCACCGATCCGGAACTGGCGCCGCTCGCCGCGCGTGATTTCACCGGCCTGCCGCCGGCGGCGATCTTCGCGGCCGATATCGATCCGCTGGCCGAGGATGCGCATGACTACGCGGCGGCGCTGCAGGAAGCCGGGGTGGCGGTGAGCTTCCACCCGGGCCATGGCCTGGTCCATGGCTATCTCCGCGGCCGCGCGGTGAGCGACCGGATCGCGGAAGCCTTCTCGGCCGTCGTCTCCGCCCTGCGGGGCTTCGCCCATAGCGGGCACGCCTGACGGAGACGCCGAAAAGCGTTTGACTTCAGGCCCAAGCCCTCGGATTTTTACCGCAACCGGCGGCCGCACGCCGGTATCGAGGGGCGCGGCAGACGCCCCGAATGACGGAGGAAATCCCCATGCCCGATGAGCAAGCCCACTACTCCCCCCATCCCTCCTCACCGCGGCTGACGGAAAGCGCGGAGCGGATCGCGACAATGCGCGCGGCCGCCGAACGCGACCCGGACGGGTTCTGGAAGGCGGAGGCGCTGGCCCGTGTGGCCTGGGTCCGCGAGCCGACGAAGATCAAGAACACCAGCTTCGAGGGCGATGTCTCGATCAAGTGGTTCGAGGATGGAACACTGAATGCCAGCGTCTCCTGCCTCGACCGGCATCTCGCCACGCGCCCCGATCAGGTGGCGATCATCTGGGAGGGTGACGAGCCCGGCACCACTTCCTCCATCACCTATCGAGATTTGCATGCGCAGGTCTGCCGCTTAGGCAATGTGCTCAAAGGGCTCGGCGTCAGGCGCGGCGACCGCGTTACCATCTACCTGCCGATGGTGATCGAGGCGGCGGTCGCGATGCTCGCCTGCGCGCGCATCGGTGCGATCCATTCGGTCGTTTTCGGCGGCTTCTCGCCGCAGAGCCTTTCGGGCCGCATCCTCGATTGCCGGTCGAAGCTGGTCATCACGGCGGATGAGGGCCGTCGCGGGGGCAAGCGCGTTCCCCTCAAGGCCAATACGGATGAGGCGCTGGCCAGCTGCCCGGATGTGGGCGCCGTGCTCGTCGTGCCCGTCACCGGAGCGAAGGTGCCGATGGTGGCGGGCCGCGACCATGATTACGCTGCGCTGATGGCAACGGCTTCGGGAGATTGCCCGCCCGAGGAGATGGGCGCGGAAGATCCGCTGTTCATCCTCTACACCTCCGGCAGCACCGGCAGCCCGAAGGGCGTGCTGCATACGACCGGCGGCTATATGGTCTGGGCGAGCCTCACCCATGAGCTGGTCTTCGACTACAAGCCCGGCGAAATCTACTGGTGTACCGCCGATGTCGGCTGGGTCACCGGCCACACCTATATCGTCTACGGGCCGCTCGCCAACGGAGCGACGACGCTGATGTTCGAGGGCGTGCCGACCTACCCCGATAGCGGCCGGTTGTGGGAGGTTGTGGACAAGCACCGCGTCGAGATCTTCTACACCGCGCCCACCGCCATCCGCGCCCTGATGCGTGACGGGGATGCGCCGGTGAAGCGCAGCGCCCGCAGCAGCCTGCGGGTGCTGGGCAGCGTGGGCGAGCCGATCAACCCCGAGGCCTGGCACTGGTATCACACCGTCGTCGGCGACAGCCGCTGCCCGATCGTGGATAGCTGGTGGCAGACGGAGACGGGCGGCATTCTGATCAGCCCGGTGCCGGGCATGGCGCCGCTGAAGCCTGGGTCAGCCACCCTGCCGCTGCCGGGCGTGAAGCCCCTGCTGGTGGGTGCGAGCGGCCGGCCGTTGGAAGGCACGGCGGACGGGCATCTCTGCATCGCCGATAGCTGGCCGGGGCAGATGCGCACCGTCTTCGGCGACCATGACCGCTTCATCAAAACCTATTTCAGCACCTATCCGGGGCTTTATTTCACCGGCGACGGCGCCCGGCGGGACGAGGACGGCTATTACTGGATCACCGGCCGCGTCGATGACGTGATCAACGTCTCCGGCCATCGCATGGGCACGGCCGAGGTCGAAAGCGCGCTCGACGGGCATCACCATGTCGCGGAATCGGCCGTGGTCGGTTTCCCGCACGATGTGAAGGGCCAGGGCATCTACGCCTATGTGACGCTCAAGCGCGGGGTCGAGCCGACCGACGCCCTGCTGAAGGAGCTGGCGGGCTGGGTGCGCAAGGATATCGGCCCGATCGCCGTGCCTGACGTGATCCAATGGGCGCCGGGCCTGCCGAAGACCCGCAGCGGCAAGATCATGCGGCGCATTCTGCGCAAGATCGCGGCGAACGAGATCGACAGCCTCGGCGATACCTCGACGCTCGCCGACCCTGCCGTGGTCGATGATCTGGTCGCCAACCGGAAGGGGTAAGACGAGATCGCACGCGCGATTGCCGGCGAGCCGGGACCGGGGCATCCTCGCCCCATGATCACAGCCTATCTCGCCGGTCCCGATATTTTCCTGCCCGATGCAGGCGCGCATGCGCGGCGGAAAATTGCGATCTGCGAACGATACGGCCTGCGGGGGCGGCCGCCGCTCAACGAGGATATCGCGAGCCTCGCGCAGTTGCATGAGAGCGAGGCCGGCATCGCCATCTTCGCGAAGGATGTGGCGATGATGGCGGCGGCGGATATCATCATCGCCAACCTCACGCCCTTCCGGGGCGCCTCGGCGGATTCAGGGACACTGGTGGAACTCGGCTGGTTCCTGGGCCGTGGGCGGCCGATTTTCGGCTATTCCAATACCGCGACGCTTTTCCGCGAGCGGAGCCGCGCCTATCTCGCCGCCATCCCCGACCCGGTGCCGGACATCATGGTCGAGCATTTCGGCCTGCCGGACAATCTGATGATCCCGGGCGCCGTGCTGGCCGGCGGCCATCCGATGGTCCTGCCCGAGGACGGGATCGACCGCCCCTTCGATGCGCTCGACGTGTTCGAGCGTTGCGTCAGCATCGCCGCCCGCCACATGGGGGCCACCGGATAGAAGTTCCGACGACCCGGCGGCCTCGATTTATGTTTTTGATTAAGAACGAAAATCTTCGGATCAGGTGATTCCACCTGATCCGATATTGCTCTAGCTAAGCGGCGAGCGCGGTGGCGGCGGCGCGCGCGTCGGTGATCGACTTGGTCCTCGCCTCCTCGCCGCGCGCCAGATTCTGGGCGCGAATCACCGTCACATCGGTGATGCCGATGAAGCCGAGGATCGTGCGGAGGTAGGTCTCCTGGAAATCATAAGGCTTGAAGGGACCGTCCGAGTAGAAGCCGCCGGAGGCGAGGAACAGCACCGCCTTCTTGCCCGTCGCCAGCCCCTTCGGGCCTTCAGCCGTGTATTGGAAGGTGCGGCCGGCGCGGACCACATGATCGATCCAAGCCTTCAGCGCCGAAGGGATGCCGAAATTGTACATCGGCACGCCGATAACGATCAGCGGGGAGGCCAGCAATTCATCTATCAGCGTATCCGAGGTAGCGAGCGCGGCTTTCTGCGCCTCCGTCAGGGCATCCGGCTGGCCGAAGAAGCCGCCGAGCAGATCGACGCCGAGATGAGGCGCCGGCGCGGTGACGAGGTCACGCTCGACGAGCGTCGCGCCCGGATGCGCCGCCACATAGTCCTTGGCATAGGCTGCCGCGAGATCGCGGCTGACGGAGCCGGCGAGGTTCGAGCTGCTTTGGATCAGAAGGATTTGGCTCATCGCTGTGTTCTCCGATGAATGAATGATGAGGAGCCATAGGCCCGCCAGAGTCCCTCGGAAAACTGATAAAAATACGCTGAAGTCGATCTGAAAATCAGATAGAGTGCTGCCCATGAACATGAACGGCCTCACGCTCGACCAGTTCAAGGTCTTCGCCGCTGTGGCCCAGGACGGCAGTTTCTCGGCCACCGCCCGGCGAATGAACCGCGCGCAATCGGCCGTGACCTATGCGATCCAGAAGCTTGAGGATCAGCTCGGCCTTCTGCTGTTCGACCGTGCCGGCTACCGGCCCAGCCTGACCGAGGCGGGAACGGCATTGCTGCCGCGCGCGATGCGCATCGTTTCCGAAGTCGAGGCCTTTTCGGATCAGGCGCGCGGGATCACCCAGGGGTTGGAGCCGGAACTGCCGCTGGTCGTCGACGCCATGTTTCCCATGCCCCGCATCGTCGATGCACTGCGCGTCTTCCGCGAGCGCTATCCCACCGTGCCGACACGCATCTACGTCGCCTCGCTGGGGGCGACGACGGACCTCGTGCTGGACGGCACCTGCACCTTCGGCCTGGCCTTGACCTTCGCCACCCTGGGCGCGCCGCTCCGGGCCCATCCGGTGGATACGGTCAGCATCGTGGCGGTGGCCGCGCCCTGCCACCCGCTGGCGGCGCTGCGGCGGCCAATCTCCACCGATGAGCTGCAACAGCATGTGCAGCTTGTGTTGACGGATAATTCCGGCCGCACGGCCAATCGGGATAACGGCGTGCTCTCCCGCCGCAACTGGCGGCTGAGCGACCTCGGCGCCAAGCATACGATGCTGCTGGGCGGCCTCGGCTGGGGCGGAATGCCGCTGCATATGGTGAAAGCGGATATCGAGGCCGGTCGGCTTTGCCGTATCGAGCCGGCGGAATGGGGCTTCTCCGGCGATGGGGTTCAACTGCCGATGAGCCTGATCCATCGCAGCGATCACCTGCTGGGGCCGGCGGCGCTCTGGCTTTCGGAATGGCTGATATCGGGCAACACCGCCGCACGCGGCCGGCCGGCCGCTTTACACGCGGCGGGGGAAGCGGCGGAATAGGCGCGGCCACCCGACAGAGAGAGTAGAGCGACGACATGGAGATCAGGGCCGCCACGGAAGCCGACCTGCCGGCGATCCTCGCCATTACCAATGATGCGATTCTGAACACGACATCGAGCTGGAATGTTCATCCGACGACGCTCGCTGCACGCCGGCAATGGCTTGCAGAGCGGCAGGCGGCGGGGCTGCCGGTGCTGGTCGGCGCGGTGGATGGCGCAGTGGCGGGCTTTGGCAGCTACGGCAGCTTCCGCGCCTGGGACGGGTACCGGCTGACGGTCGAACACTCCATCTATGTCGATGCGACCTTCCGCAGACAGGGGATCGGGCGCCGGCTGCTCGCCGCCCTCATCGACCATGCGACGGAGGCGGATATGCATGTCATGATGGGTGTCATCTCCGCCGACAACACGATCTCGATCGCGCTGCACGAGGAATTCGGCTTCGAGATTGTCGGCCGCCTGCCCGAGGTCGGCCGGAAGTTCGACCGCTGGCTCGACCTCGTGCTGATGCAGAAGATGCTGCGGCGGCTCTCTGGTTGATCGCGCAACGGCAAGTGGAGCGGGAACACGACGCTTGGTTCCGGGCGCAGATGGAGGAAGGCGTCCGTCAAGCGGATGACCCTACGGCTGCCCGCATCCCGCATGAGCAAATCCGCCAGGAAGCAGAAGGGATTTCAAGTCCTCGCACGCGGCGTAATTGCTGAACGGCAACGTCGCAGACCGAAACGACAGGTCGCCGTCAGTCGAGATGCATTACATGAAGGTCGCGTGGCTATTCTACACCCTCCCGACCCAGCGCCAGATCTCGCCGTCACGCACCACCAGCCCCTCGGCTTCCATCTTGAACAGATGCGCCAGCACGTTGCGCTCCGCCGCGCGGCGCAGCATGGGGTCGAGCTTGGAATAGAGCCTGTCCATGAGCGTGTAGGTGTCGCGCGGCTCCTTCGCCACGGCGGCCGCGATCGCACGCTCCCGCCTGATCCGGTTGGCGAGTAGCGCGCGGACATGGGCGTGGGGCTCGGGCACGACCGGGCCGTGGCCGCAGAGATAAATCCGATGCGGCCGCTCCAGCATCAGGCGCAGGCTGGCGAAATAGGCGCGCATATCGCCTCTCGGCGGGCTCACGATGCTGCTGGCCCAGCCCATGACGTGATCGGCGGTGAAGACGATACCGCCCCGCCACTCGAAACACAGGTGATCGGCGGCATGGCCCGGCGTGAACAGGGCGGTGAGGCCGGCGACCGCCGCCCCGTCATCCAGCGGGTGGTCAGGCGTGAAGCTCTCGGACGCGCTGTGCCGCCAGCCGTAGATGGGCGCCTCCGTCGCCGCCTGCAGCAGGCCGGCGCCGCCGACATGATCGGCATGGGTGTGGCTGACGAGGATGCGGCGGATGCGCCCCGCCCCCGCCGCCACGACGGCGGCGACATGGCGCGCGTCATCCGGCCCCGGATCGATAACGGTGATGCCGCCGGCATCGTCATCGACAAGCCAGGTGTTGGTGCCGTGATAGGTCATCACGCTCGGGTTGGCCGCGACGACCCGGCTGACACCGGGCAGAACCGGAAGTACGATACCGCGTTCCGGCTCGGTCTCCTTCAGGAAAGCCATGCGGCCCGGACGTTCACTGACGCCGGATCAGCCCGCCTGCTCGCCGCGCGCGGCACCCGTGACCGCCTCGAACCCCTCGAATTCCGGGTGGCCGAGCGTCAGCGGCTTCGCGCCGCCGGCACCGGCATGGGCGGCACGAAACGCCTCCGACCGCGTCCAGCCCTCGAAATCGGCGAAGGACCGCCAGATGGTGTGGGAGGCGTAGAGGACATGATCCTCACGCTCCGGCCCGCGCAGCAGGTTGAAGCTGACGAAACCCGGGACGGTGTGGAGCTGGCTGTCCCGCCCGATCCACCGCTCCTCGAAGGCCTGCGTCTCGGTCTTGATCACGCGAAAACGGTTCATCGCCACGAATATCGGCATCGTCATTCCTCCTGGCATTGCGGGCCGCAGGTTACAGCACGGCTTGATGCCGATCCACGCCCGGGCCAAACCGGAAGAACGGAGAGCGGAGGACGGCACTATGCGCCTATCACGATCGGCGGCCATGCCCGAATGGCGGACGGGAGTTGTGCATCTCGGCCTCGGCGCCTTCGCGCGGGCGCATCTCGCCCTCTATACCGAGGATACGGCAGGCCACCCCAATGCGGCGCACTGGGGCATCCTCGGCGTCAGCCTGCAACGGCCGGACCAACGGGACCATTTGGCGCCGCAGGATTTTCTTTACACGGCGGTTGAGCGCGGCCCCGGCGAGCCCCGAACTCGGATCGTGACCTGCCTGACCGGCGTGCTGGTGGCACCCGAAGCGCCGGAGGCGGTGCTGGCCGCCATGACCGCCGAGGCCACCCGCATCGTCACGCTGACGATCACCGAGAAAGGCTATTGCCACGACCCGGCAACGGGGGAGCTGAACCTCGGCCATCCGACCGTCGCGCATGACCTCGCCCATCCCGGCGCGCCGCAGGGCGCCATCGGCTTCCTGGTCGAGGCGCTGGCCCGTAGGCGCGCGGCCGGGTTGCGGCCCTTCACCGTGCTCTGCTGCGACAACCTGCCCGCCAACGGTCGCCTTGTCCGGCGGCTGGTGGCGGCCTTCGCGGCACAGCGCGACGGGGATCTCGCGGCCTGGATCATGGCCGAGGGCCGGTTCCCCTGTTCCATGGTCGATCGCATCGTGCCAGCGACGACGCCCGCCGATCTGGCGGAGGTCGCGGCGCTGACCGGCTTCGAGGACGCCGCCCCCGTCATCCATGAGCCCTTCCGCCAATGGGTGATCGAGGACGGCTTCGTGGACGGCGCCCGTCCGGGCTGGGAGGCCGGCGGCGCGCAATTCGTCACCGAGGTAGAGCCCTTCGAGCATATGAAGCTGCGGCTGCTGAACGGCGCCCATTCGGCGCTTGCCTATCTTGGCTATCTCGGCGGGCACGAGACGATCGCGGAGACCATGGCCGATCCGGGCTATGCCGGCTTCGTGGAGCGGCTGTGGCGGGATGAGATCGTGCCCGTGGTGCCGCCGCCGCCCGAAACCGACCTGCTCGCCTATATCGCCGCACTCAAGGCGCGCTTCGCCAACCCCGCCATCCGCCACCGCACCTGGCAGATCGCCATGGACGGGTCGCAGAAGCTGCCGCAGCGCCTGCTCGGCACGATCCGCGAGCGGCTGGCGCGGGATCTGCCGCTGCCCTGCCTCGCCCTCGTGATCGCCGGCTGGATACGCTACGTGGGCGGCACCGACGAGCATGGCGCGCCGATCGATGTGCGTGACCCGCTGGCGGAAGTGCTGCGCGCGGCACAGGCGGCATGGCCCGAGGATGCGGAGGCGCGCGTCGCGGCCGTTCTTGCGCTGGGGCCGATCTTCGGCGCCGATCTGCCCGCGAATGCCGCTTTTGGCGCGGCGGTCACGGCTGCCTATCGGCGGCTCCGCGCGGAGGGAGCGCGCGCGGCCGTATCGGAACTGATCTGAGAGAGCGGCGTCACGTGACAGGAGGATCGTTGCGCCACAGCCCGGCCGTGCCGATCTCGATTGAATGCTCATCGGGATCGCGGAAATAGAGGCTCGACGCGCGGCCGCCCCAGTCCACGCGGCTCTCAATCGCGATTCCGAGGCTTTCGAGATGCGCCTTCCAGACATCGAGATCGACACGGTCGATGGAAAAGCACAGATGCTGCCGCCCGTGCCCGTCATGCGGCGGGATGGTGCCGTAGGGCGTCTCACTCGGCTTGACCGATCCACCGAGCTTGAACAGAAGCAGCGCCTGCCGCCCGGGCACGGCCAGCGCGCACATCCGATGGTCCCGCAACATGACCGCGAAGCCGAAGACCCGCTCGTAAAATCCCCGCGAGCGGTCGAGATCCGCTACGTAGAGGCAGGTCTCCAGAACCCGGTTGACCTTCGGCACCGTCAGGCCGCTGCAAAGATGACCGTCGCGAGCGGCGGCAGGGTGAGGCAGACGCTGGCCGGAAGGTCGTCCCAGGGCTGGTCTTCGGCCGTGACCCAGCCGCCATTGCCGAGGTTGGAACCGCCATAGATACCGGCATCGGTGTTCATGATCTCGCGCCAGCCGCCTGCGCGCGGCACGCCGAAGCGATAGCCCTGCCTCGGGACCGGGGTGAAGTTGCAGACGACGAGCACCGGCGGGTCGCCCGCATCGCCGAAGCGGAGATAGGCGAAGACGCTCCTCTCCCGATCATGCAGCACCACCCAGCGGAAACCGGAACCGTCGCAATCATGCCGATGAAGCGCCGGGTGGCTACGATAGACGCCGTTAAGATCGCGCACCAGGCTCTGCACGCCGGCATGCTCGGGCTTGTCGAGCAGCCACCAGTCGAGCGGATGGTCATGGTTCCATTCGCGGCTCTGCGCGAACTCGCCGCCCATGAAGAGCAGCTTCTTGCCCGGATGCGTCCACATGAAACCGAAATAGGCGCGCAGATTGGCGAATTTCTGCCAGTCGTCGCCCGGCATCTTGCCGATCAGCGAGCCTTTTCCGTAGACCACCTCGTCATGCGACAGCGGCAGGACGAACTTCTCGGAGAAGGCATAGACCAGGCCGAAGGTCATGCTCGTCATGATGCCAGCGACGGTTGACGGCTCTCCTCCTGCATGTAATGCAGGGTGTCGTGCATCCAGCCCATGTTCCACTTGTAGTCGAAGCCGAGCCCGCCTTCATCGCGCGGGGCGGCTGACGCCCGGCCACGCCGTGCTCTCCTCCGCGATCAGCAGCGCGCCGGGGCAGCGGTGCGCCCACAATCTCGGAGAGTTCGCGCAGGAATGACGACGGCTTCCAGATTCTCGCGCCCGCCGTAGATATTCGGAACCCACTCGCCGGCTTGCGGCTGTAATCGCGATACAGCATCGAGGCCACCGCATCCACGCGCAGCGCCGTCGACGTGGTAGTGCTCGAGCCAGTACAGCGCGCTGGCGATCAGGAAGCCCCGCACCTCGTTGCGGCCGAGATTGTAGATGTAGGTGTTCCAGTCCTGATGGAATCCCTCCTTGCGGGTCGGCATGCTCGTACAGCGCGGTGCCGTCGAACCGCGCCAGGCCGTGCGCGTCGGTGGGGAAATGCGCCGGCACCCAATCGAGGATCACGCCGAGCCCCGCCTGGTGGCAGCGATCGACGAAGCGGGCGAAATCCTCGGGCGAGCCGAGCCGCGCCGATGGGCGCGAACTGCCCGAGCGGCTGATAGCCCCAGCTACCGCCGAACGGATGCTCCATGATCGGCATCAACTCGATATGGGTGAAGCCCATCCCCTCCGCATAGGGCACGAGCTTCTCGGCCAGCTGTGTCCAGACATCGTCGCCGTCGCCGCTTTCCGGCGCCCAGGAAGCGGCATGGACCTCATAGATCGAGATCGGCGCATCGGGCTTGCCCGAGGGCAGGCGCCGGCCTTCCACCCAGGCGTGATCGGTCCAGCGGAAACGATCATCGACGACGATGGAGGCGGTCGCGGGCGGCGCTTCTGCGCCGCCGCCGCGACCGGATCGGCCTTCAGGGCAGAACCCAGCCATCAGGCCCGAGGATCTCGTATTTGTAGATCGCGCCCGCGCCGAGCCGGGGGATGAACATCTCCCAGATGCCGGAGGATGGATGATGGCGCATCGGATGGCGGCGCCCGTCCCAGCGTTGAAGTCGCCGACGACGGAGACGCGCCGCGCATTCGGCGCCCAGACGGCGAAGCGCGTGCCGAGCACGCCGTTCTGCCGTGTGATATGCGCGCCGAGCGCCCGCCCGATCTCCCTGTGCCGCCCTTCCGCGAGCAGATAGATATCCACCTCGCCGAGCGAAGGGCCGAAGGCGTACGGATCTTCCGTGATCCACACATCATCGCGGGCGGTGATGCGCAGCCGGTACGGCATCGGCCGCCTGCATCACGCCGCACCAGAACCCGGCCGGGTCGATGCTGTCGAGCTTTGCGAGCACGCGGTCGCTCTCGGCGGCGATGGCCTCGACGGCGGTCGCACCGGGCTGGAAGCTGCGCACGGCGCAGCCGCCCGCGCATTCATGCGGGCCGAGGATCGCGAAGGGGTCGCCGTGGCGCGCATGGATGATGGCGTCAACGGCACCGAAATCCGGCAGGCCGGCGCGAATGAGAACGTCGCTCATGCCACTTCCCCCATAACCAGAAGCCGTGCCGCGATATCCGACAGGCCGCGCAGCGGAATCCGCAGCCAGGCCGGGCGGTTCGCGATCTCGTAGCGCACCTCGTAGGCCGCCTTCTCGATCAGGAACAGATCGAGAAGCGGTGTCTCGGCCGAGGCTTTCACCCAAGGGTTGACCGCGCTTTCCAGCGTCGCACGGTAGGCGCCGAGGAAGACGCGCGCCGCCTGTTCGCGGAATTGTTCCAGCAACACGGCATGCCGCTCCGCCGGCTTGCGGGGAGAGTGCATTCGCGCCCGGGGATGCGGCGGCGGCCGCCGTCGCGTAGTCAAAGCTGCGGAGCATGCCCGCGACATCCCGCAGGCCTGAGGACTTCATCCGTCGCTGATGCAGTGGGCGGGCAGGCTCGCCCTCGAAGTCGATGATATAGGCATCGTTCTGCACGACCAGAACCTGGCCGAGATGGAAATCGCCATGGATGCGCGTGCGCAGCGACCCGATGCCGGCCTGGGCGAGGTCGCGCACCGCGCGCTCTAGCGCGTCGCCCTGGCGCAGCAGGCCACGGGCGAGCGTCTCGGCTTCCGCGTCCGGCCAATCGCGCCGCTCGGCGAGCAGCCCGAACGCGGTTCGATCTGCTCGATTGCGGAGTCCGCCCATGCCTCCACGATCGCCTGATCGGCGATCTCCGGCGCGAAATCCGGATTGTCCGAGGGCTGGGCCAGCACCGCATGCAGCTCCCCAGGCGCTGGCCGATCGCCGTCGCGAAGCCGGTATAGGTCGCGAAGACATCGCCCTCCGTCTTGTCCTGCTGGCCGGTGACGGCAAGCTCCTCCACCGCGCGGGCGAGGAAATCCAGCGTCCAGGTCCAGGCGTCGCCCTGGTTGCGGACGAAGTTCTGCACCAGCATCAGCGTATTCGGCGTGCCGTCGGGGTCGATGCGCACGACCTCGCCCAGCAGCGCCGCCGTGTTGGCGAAGCCGTGCTCGGTGAGGTAGCGCGTCATCTCGCCTTCGGGGTGAATGCCCGGGCTCACGCGGCGCAGGATTTTCAGCACGACGACATCGCCGATGACGAGCGAGCTGTTGGATTGCTCGGCCGAGAACCGGCGGATCTCCGGCTGCTCCGGCAGTTCGACGGAGGCCGCGATCGAGGTCGGCACGAAGCGCAGCTCGCCTTGCGGCAAGGGGATGCTGCCGCCGTGCAGAAGATTGGCGAGCACGGCATGGGCGAATGCATCCACCGCGAAAGCGTCGGTGATGAGACCCAGCGCCGGATCAGGCGCACGCGGGCCAGCGCCAGTTGCTGCGCCAAAGGCGAGGTCGTGTCGCCGTCCCAGGCGATGCCGAGCGGCAGCACGTAGCGTCCGTCTGGCCGCTCTGCCGCGTCTCGACCTCCGCCAGCAGCACGTCCGGGCGCGCCGGGCAGCGGCACCGCATAGGCCAAGCGAGACGGCGTCGATCGTCTGGCCCTTGGCGGCGAACCAGCGGCCGCTTCGGGAGATAGGCGGGCAGCGCCTCGCTCTCGAGGATGCGGCGGCCGGCGGCGCCGTCACCGCCTCGGCGATGCCGCTGCGGATGACGATGGTCGAGAATTCCGGCAGCGGCTCGGGCGCCGGCGTATGCCAGGGCGGCAATTCGGCTTCCTGTGCCAGGATGAACCAGTAGAAGCCGTAAGGCGGCAGGGTCAGCAGATAGGTCAGCTGGCCGATCGGCGGGAAGACCGAGCCGCCGACCAGATCCACCGGCACGCGGCCGGCATAGGCGGACAGTTCCAGCTCCACCGCCTGCGCGGTGCGGGAGAGGTTGCAGACGCAGAGGATCGTCTCCTCTCGCCCTCGCCGGTCATGCTCGCGCAGATAGGCCAGCACCTTGCGGTTGCCGGGATAGAGGAAGCGCAGCGTGCCGCGGCCGAAGGCCGGGTGGCGCTTGCGCACCGCGAGCATGCGCCGCATCCAGTTGCAGCAGCGAATGCTGGTCCGCTTCCTGCGCTTCGACATTGACGCGCCTGGAAGCCGTAGAGCGGGTCCATGATCGGCGGCAGCACCAGATCGAGGCCGGGTCGGCGCGCGAGAAGCCGCCATTGCGGTCGGGCGACCATTGCATCGGCGTGCGCACGCCGTCGCGGTCGCCGAGATGGATGTTGTCGCCCATGCCGATTTCGTCGCCGTAATAGATCACCGGCGTGCCGGGCATGGAGAGCAGCAGGCCGTTCATCAGCTCGATGCGGCGGCGGTCGTGCTCCAGCAGCGGCGCCAGGCGGCGGCGGATGCCGAGATTGATGCGCGCGCGGCGGTCGGCGGCGTAGGTCTCCCAGAGATAGTCGCGCTCGCTATCGGTCACCATCTCCAGCGTCAGCTCGTCGTGGTTGCGCAGGAAAATCGCCCATTGGCAGTTCTCGGGAATTTCCGGCGTCTGGCGCATGATGTCGGTGATCGGGAAGCGGTCTTCCTGCGCGATCGCCATGTACATGCGCGGCATCAGCGGGAAATGGAACGCCATGTGGCATTCGTCGCCGTCGCCGAAATATTGCTGGGCGTCCTCCGGCCATTGATTGGCCTCGGCCAGCAGCATCCTGCCCGGCGCGTGCGCATCCAGCGCGGCGCGGATCTGTCTTCAGGATCGTCATGGGTTTCGGGCAGGTTTTCGTTATTGGTGCCCTCGCGCTCGATCAGATAGGGCACGGCGTCGAGCCGCAGCCCGTCGACGCCGAGATCGAGCCAGAAGCGCATGACGCTCGAGCACTTCCTCCAGCACCTCCGGATTGTCGAAATTCAGATCCGGCTGGTGCGAGATAGAAGCGGTGCCAGTAATAGGCCTTGGCCGTCTCGTCCCAGGTCCAGTTGGATTTCTCGGTGTCGACGAAGATGATGCGCGTGCCGGCATATTTCTGTGTCGTTGTCGGACCAGACGTAGAAGTCGCGCGCGGCGCGAGCCGGGCTTGGCGCGGCGCGCGCGCTGGAACCAGGGATGCTGGTCGGAGGTGTGGTTGATGACCAGTTCGGTGATCACGCGCATGCCGCGCTCATGCGCCTCGCGCGATGAAGCGCTTCACATCGGCCAGCGTGCCGTATTCGGGATGCACGTCGCGGTAATCGGCGATGTCGTAGCCGTCGTCGCGCCGCGGCGAGGGGTAGAAGGGCAGCAGCCAGATCGCGTTGACGCCGAGCTCGGCGATATAGTCGAGCTTTTGCGATCAGGCCGGGGAAATCGCCGACGCCGTCATTGTTGGCATCGAAGAACGATTTGACATGGACCTGGTAGATGACCGCGTCCTTGTACCAGAGCGGATCGTCGCGGTGGGCGGCGTTTGGCTGGTCGTTTGTCCATGGATTCAGTGTCATGCGGCTGGACGCGCCAGATGCGCGAAGGGTAGCTCGACGGGGTCGAGCCGTCACGCGCTGGATCTTGCCGTGCCAGGTGAAGCTGTGGCCGCGCATCAGATCCTCGGCGGCCAGCGCTGCCGTGATCGGGCAGGCCGAATCGCCAGAGCGGGATTTCGATATTGGCCGCCTGCGACGCTGATGCGGATCGAGGCTGACGGCGACCAGGACGACGTTGACCGATCCGGCGTCGCTTTCTCGTAAATACAGCACCTGATCGTTGTCGGCAGGGCAGAACTCGACGCCGAGATGGCGTCTGCAGCGCCGGGTTCTGCGCGGCGGATGCGGTTGAGCGCGGTGATCTCGGCGACGATGTTGCCGGGCCGGTTCCAGTCCCAGGCTCGGATCTCGTATTTTTCGGAATTGAGATATTCCTCGCGGCCCGGCAAGCGGCGTCGCCTTCGCAGAGCTCGAAGCCGTTATAGATGCCCCAGAGGCCGGACAGCGTCGCCGCCAGCGCGGCGCGGATCAGAAAGCCGGCGCGGCCGGAGGTCTGCAGGAAGACCGGGTTGATGTCCGGCGTGTTGACGAAGAAATGCGGGCGGAAGAAATCGCTTCGGCGCCGTGGTGGTCAGCTCGGTCAGATATTCTGTCAGCTCCGCCTTGGTGTTGCGCCAGGTGAAATAGGTATAGGATTGCGAAAAGCCGATCTTGGCCAGCCGGTACATCATCTTCGGCCGGGTGAAGGCCTCGGCGAGGAACATCACGTCCGGGATAGCGCGCCGCGGATCTCGGCGATCAGCCATTCCCAGAACGGCAAGGGCTTGGTGTGCGGATTGTCGACGCGGAAGATCCGCACGCCCTGCTCGCACCCAGAACTGCACGACGTCGCGCAGCGCCAGCCACAGCGCCGGGCATCGCGCCCTCGGCGTAGAAATCGACATTGACGATGTCCTCGTATTTCTTCGGCGGGTTCTCGGCGTAGCGGATCGAGCCGTCCGGCCGCCAGTCGAACCATTCCGGATGCTCGCGCAGCCAGGGATGGTCCGGCGCGCATTGAATGGCGAAATCGAGCGCGAGTTCCAGCCCGTGCTCGGCCGCCGCGTCCCGCAGATGCTGGAAATCGTCGAGCGTGCCGAGTTCGGGGTGGATCGCGTCATGGCCGCCCTCGTCGCTGCCGATGGCATAGGGGCTGCCGGGATCGTCCGGCGCCGGCGTCAGGGTGTTGTTGCGGCCCTTGCGGTTGGCTGCGGCCGATCGGGTGGATCGGCGGGAAATACAGCACGTCGAAGCCCATGTCGCGGATGCGCGGCAGGTGGCGCTGCACATCCCGGAAAGTGCCGTGCCGGTTGGGATCGTCGCTCATGGAGCGCGGGAAGATCTCGTACCAGCTCGCGAAGCGGCTCTCGACACGATCGGCGTCGATCGGCATGACCGGGGAACACACCGCGAAGGGGCGCGGATCGGCGGCCAGCATCAGGCTTCCCACATCGGCCGAGAGCAGCAGCGCGATCTGCGTGTTCAGATCCGCCGCTTGCAGACGGTCCGACACTTCGGCGAGCGGCGCCCCCGCCTCAGCGACGAGGTGCCGCCCCTCGATCAACTCGACCGAGACATCGACGCCCGCATTATGCTTCTTCGACAGCTCATCGCGGAAGCTCGCGAAGGCGTCGTGCCATGCCTGCACCACGAATTCGTAAAGCCCGACTTGCGGCAGCGGAAAGCTCGCCGTCCAGCGGTCGTTGTTGATGAGGCGCATGCGCGTCTCGGCCCAGCCCTCCTCACCCGCGCGCCGCCAGCGCAGCGCGACGCCGAGTTGCTCATGCCCGTCACACAGGACATCGGCCTCGACCGTCACCACCTCGCCTGCGATGCGCTTCGCCGCGAACCGCCCCTGATCGACAGAGGGTGTGACGCGCTCGATGCCGATGCGCCGCTCCTCCGCCGCCGCGCGGAGGGCGGTATGCCCGAGCGGCGGTCGCTCCACCGTCGCGGCGGGGCGGGCGATGAGCGTCACCATCCGCAACTCCGCTGGTTCGAGGGTCAGTGTGCCGTCCGGCGCTAACCCCTGCGGCTCAAACCGGCCGCCGGTCGCGGCGATGAGCGGCGCGAGCGATGCCGTCCGCCGCCGACGCAGGCCGGTATTGACGATGGTGAGCGTCGCCCGGTCGGCGTAGCGCAAATCCGCCTCGCTGCGCACGAAGGCGAGCGCCCAGCTATCCGGGCCGCTGAGGATGCGCGGGGTGCCGCTATCGTCCAGCCGGTTCACGGCCTGGATATCGGCGGCGAGCGCCGCATCGGGCTCATAGGCGGCTATGCTGTCCCGGCGCGGGTCCCAGGGGCGCGTCTCGCTCGCCTCGAAGCCCATCGGCATGAGCAGGCCATCCCCGAAGGCGGCGGCAAAGCGCAGAACGCGGCGCTGCGCCGCCGGCAGCAGGCCGAGGCTGCCCAGGCTCGCGCCGAGCCGCACACCGTAGGGGTCTTCCACCGCCGCGATGGCCGGCGCCACGCGACGCAGCACGGCCGCTTCCTCCCACAGCCAATCGGCGCGGAAATCCCACCACGGCAGCGAGGAGAAGACGAAGTCGAGCCCCTGCCCCGCGAGGGCGGCTGTATCTTCCCGGGGCAGGCCCGGCGTCCAGCCCAGCAGGGCCGCCTGAACCCCGGCCCGCAGCCGGGCGACGAAAGCCGGCCGCGCCGTGGCCGCGACCGGCTGGAGGTCGATGCGAAAGCCCGCGATGCCCGCACCCTGCCAATCGGCGAGCCGCTGGGACCAGAAGGCGCCGAGCGCCTCGGCCGCATCCCACCAGCGCGCCGCCGCCGCATCCGCCACCGCGCCGTAGCGCCGGGGGTCGAGCGACCGGCCGGCGTCACCCGGCTGGAACAGCTCCGGATGATCCTGCGCGACCTGGCCCTCCGCCGCCAGTTGCGACGGGTAGACATCGAGCAGCGGGGTCAAACCCCGCTCGCGGCACGCCTCGGCGAAGAATCGCAGCCCGTCCTCCGCCGAGCCCGACCCGCCGAGCGCCGGATGCGCCCGGTCAAAATCCTCGGCCAGCAGCAGGGACGGCCCCGCGAACAGCGGCGCCGTCAGCACATGGGTAAAGCCGAGCGCGGCGGCGCCATCCAGCCATCGCCCCCAGTCGGTCAGCGGCCCGGCGAGCAGCGGGTGCAGCATGTAGATGCGCGGCCTTGCCGTGCCGCGCCCGTCGCGCGGGCTGAATAGGGCGGGCTTCACGGCGGTGACGCCTGTTTGGGATGTCATCAGCGGCCTTCTCTGTCTGATGGGGCATCGTCAGGCGGAAGGTAGGGCGCTGGGGTAGAATTGCCAGACGGTCGTTTCTCCACCACTCTGGTCGCCCCAGCCTCGCTACGGTTCCGCGCCCGCCGGGCGCGCGCCGCCGCGACAAAAACAACGAAACAACCATGCTTCTCATCTGCGGCGATGCTCTCATTGATTTTATCCCGAGCGCCGGGGCGGCGGCGCTGCCCGACTACCGCCCCACGCCCGGCGGCTCGGCCTGCACCGTGGCGCTCGGTCTCGCGCGGCTCGGCGCGTCGGTCGGCTTCATGGGTGGCCTCTCGACTGATTTCTTCGGGCAGTTCCTGGCGGCGACGATGGAGCAGGCCGGGGTCTCCCTCCACCACGCCGGCCTGCTTCACGAAAGCAGTACGCTCGCCTTCGTGAAGCCGGCGCAGGAGCCGGGGCAGGAACCGCACTACGCCTTCTACAACCGCGAAACGGCCCTGCGGTGCTGGCGCCGGGCCGCGTCTCCGCCCCTGGGCGAGGCGGTGCGGCTTCTGCATACGGGCTCGGCCGCCTTGATCGCGGAGCCGGCGGCCCGCGAATACCTGGCGCTGTTCCGGGCCGAGAAGGGCCGGCGCCTGCTCTCGATCGATCCCAACTGCCGCCCGGGCCTGATCGAAGACCCGGCCGGCTATCACGACCGCCTGCGGGAGATGCTGGCGCTTGCCGATATCATTAAGCTGTCGATCGGCGACCTCGACTATCTGCTGCCGGGCGTCACGCCGGACAGCGCGGCGCGCCATTGGATCGAGCGTGGGGCGCGGCTGGTCGTGGTCAGCCAGGGCGCCGAGGGCGCTTGCGGCTATACGCGGGATGGGCGGCTGCGCATCCCGGCGCGGCGCGTTTCCGTGGCCGATACCGCCGGTGCGGGGGACAGCCTGCTCGCGGCATTGCTGTGGCGGCTGGATGAGGCGGGCGCCCTCACCCTTTCCGGCCTCGACGCGCTCGGCCTGCCCGCGCTGGAAGCGGCGCTCGCCGTGGCGGTGGGCGCCGCCGCCATCACCTGCGGGCGAGCGGGCGCCGATCTGCCCTGGCGGCATGAGGTGTCGAGCCTCGTTGCGGAGTAGACTCTGGGGTTGTCGGCAGGGGGCCATGCGCCGCACCATGCGATATCATCGAGGAGGCAGCCCGTGCCGATCATCAACCGCATCGCCGATTTCCATGAGGACATGACCGCCTGGCGGCGTGACCTGCACGCCCATCCGGAGCTGGGGTTCGAGCTGCCCCGCACCAGCGCTATCGTCGCGGAAAAGCTGCGGTCCTTCGGCGTTGATGAGGTGGTGACGGGCATCGCGCAAACCGGCGTCGTCGGCGTGATCCATGGCCGCCCGGGCAGCGGCGGCCGCGCGATCGGGCTGCGCGCCGATATGGATGCGCTGCCGATTCTGGAGGAGACCGGGCTGCCCTATGCCTCCGCCACACCCGGGCTGATGCATGCCTGCGGGCATGACGGCCACACGGCGATGCTGCTCGGGGCGGCGCGCTATCTCGCCGAGACGCGGAATTTCGACGGCACGGTCTATGTCATCTTCCAGCCGGCCGAGGAGGGCGGCGGCGGCGGCCGGGTGATGGTGGAAGAAGGCTTGTTCGAGCGTTTTCCGATGAGCCAGGTCTATGGGCTGCACAACTGGCCGACGCTGGAGGCGGGCATCTTCACCTTCCGCCCCGGCCCGATCATGGCGGCCACAGCGCGCATCGACATCACCGTCACCGGACGGGGTGCGCATGGCGCCAAGCCGCATGAGGGGATCGACCCGATCCTGGTCGCGTCCCACATCGTCACCGCCCTGCAATCGATCGTGGCGCGCGGGATGGAGCCGACGGAAGCCGGCGTCATCACCATCGGCCATATCTCCGCCGGCAATGCCGAGAACGTGATCCCCGAGCGTGCGGTCATGAAGGGCACCGCGCGCTGGTTCTCGCCCAAGGTCGGGGACCTGCTGGAAGCCGGGGTGCACCGGATCGCGACCGGCGTCGCCGCTGCCTTCGGCGCAGAGGTGGACGTGGCGTACAAGCGCGCCTATCCGGCGACCATCAACGATGCCGAGGCGACCGGCCTCACCCGCATCGCCGCCGCCGCCGTCGCCGGGGAGGCGCGGGTCGTGCCAATGGAACGGCCGACGATGGGGGCCGAGGATTTCTCCTACATGCTGAACGCCAAGCAGGGCAGCTACATCCTGCTCGGCAGCGGCCATGGGCCGGACACGCCGGGCGTGCATCACCCCCGCTTCGATTTCAATGACGCCGTGTTGCCGATCGGCGCCTCCTACTGGGCGACGCTCACCGAGCAGCTTCTCCAGGGCTGATCCCCTGTCACGGCCGCAGGAACGCCAGGAAATGGCGTTCCGCGCGGCGGAACAGGAAGATCAGCGAGAAGGAAATGCAGAGGTAGAGCAGAGCCGCGATGCCGAAGGACGAGAAGGATTCATAAGTCGCGGAATTCGCATCATTGGCGATCTTGAGGATATCGGGCACCGTCGCCGTGAAGGCGAGCGTGGTGGAATGCAGCATGAGGATCACTTCATTGCTGTAGACGGGTAGCGCGCGCCGCAGCGCGCCGGGGATGATGATCCGTCGGTAGAGCGTGACGGCGGACATGCCGATCGATCGCGCCGCCTCAACCTCCCCGAAGGCCGTGTCGCGGATCGCGCCGGCGAAAATCGCGGTCGTATAGGCGCCGGTATTGAGCCCGAAGGCGAGGATCGTGCAGTCGATTCCTTTACGGAAGAATGCGTTCAGGAACGGCGTGTGCTGGACGATGCTGAGGCTGTAGATGCCCGTGTAGACGATGAGAAGCTGCACATAGAGCGGCGTGCCGGTGAAGACGAAGACATAAAGCCAGACCGGACCCCAGATGGCCGGGTTACGCGCATTCCGGGCGATGGCGAGCGGCAGCGCGATGCAGAAGCCGATGATGAGCGAAGCGACGAGCAGCCACAGCGTCATCGCCACGCCCGTCATGGTATAGCCGTCGGAGTAGAGGAAGGCGCGCCAATAGGTCTGGATGATGTCGATCACAGCGCGGCCTTCCGCACGCCGATCGCATATCGCTTCGTCAGCATGAGCAGCACCCCGTTCGAGACCGTTGTCAACACAAGGTAGACGACCCCGGCGATGAGCGAGAAATAGAAGGTCCGGAACGTGCCCTTGCCGGCATCCTGCGTTGCCTTGACGACATCCGACAGGGTGATGATCGAGACCAGCGCCGTCGCCTTCAAGATCACCTGCCAGTTGTTGGCAAGGCCCGGCAGCGCGTAGCGCATCATCTGCGGAAACAGGATGCGGCGAAACCCGAGCAGCGGCCGCATGCCGAGGGACCGCGCCGCTTCCATCTGTCCACGCGGCACCGCCATGAAGGCGCCGCGAAAGGTTTCGGTGAAATAGGCGCCGTAGATGAAGCCGAGCGTGATGACGCCGGCCGTGAAGGGGTCGAGGTTGAACTGCACCAGGTTGAAGTAGTCGGTGAAGTCGTTCAGCCAGATCTGCAAGCTGTAGAACAGCAGCAGCATGAGCACGAGATCCGGCACGCCGCGAATGATCGTGGTGTAGACGGTCGCTATTCCCTTCGCCACCCGGCTCTTTGAAAGCTTCGCCGAAGCGCCGACAAGGCCGAGCAGAAAGGAGACGATGAGGGTAATCAACGAGAGTTCGATCGTCGTCATGGTGCCGGCGAGGATCGTCGGGCCGTAGCCCCCCAGATTGAACATCAGTTCATCCCACCGCTGGCGGCTCCCAAAAGGTCACCCGTCACGCGCGGCGCCAAAGCCGCGCATGACGGGCGCTTCAGATCACTCGTTGTTCGCGGCGGAGTTGTAGATGTTGAAGTTGAAATACTGGGATTCGAGCTTCTTGTAGGTGCCGTCCGCGATGATCGCGGCGATCGCTTCATCGATCTTGGCCAGCAGTTCAGGCTCGTTCTTGCGGATACCGATGGCGACATAGGAACCCAGAAGGTCCTTGGGATCGGAGGAGACGTTGGCGACGAGCGCATAATCCGCGCCTTTCGGCGTGCGCAGGAAGCCGTAATCGGCCTCGACCGAATCCTGCAAGGAGGCATCGAGCCGCCCGGAGAGCAGATCGGCGTAAACCTGATCCTGCCCGGGGTAGGAAACGACATTGACGCCGAAGGGCTTCCAATAGGCGTTCGCGTAGGATTCCTGGATCGTGCCGGCCTCCACGCCGACCGTTTTGCCCTTGAGGCTGTCAACCGTGTCGGTGATGCCGGAGTCCTTCTTGGCGATCAGGCTGGTCGGCTCGTCATACATCTGCGAGGAGAAGTTGATCGCCTTCGCCCGTTCCGGCGTCTTCGACATCGAGGACAAGATGGCGTCGAACTTCCGCGCCTGGAGCGCGGGGATGATGCTGTCGAAGGTCTGGGACACAAAAACGCATTTGACCTTCAGATAGGCACAGATGGCTTTGCCGAGATCGATGTCGAAGCCCTGGAACGCGCCGCTCGGAGCCAGACTCTCGAAAGGCGGATAGGTCGCGTCAACACCGAACTTGATCTCGGTGAACGCCTTCGCCTGGGCGGGAATCGCGCCGCCGAGGCCAAGAACCATCGCCGCAAGCGCGCCGGCAGCAAGAATTTTCTTCATACGATGCGTCTCCCTAAGACGTTGTTCTCGGCGGGCATGGAGCCCGGCCGGGATTATGCAAGCCCCAAGCCATCGGGGCGGCGGGGAACTGTAACCGAGCGCCTAGCCTGCGCAAGCCGTGACATTTGCTTGACAGAACCTGCGCGAACCGAGGATCGTTCCTGCAAATTCATGAGAGATCGCCCCCGGATGAGCGTGACCCAGGCCGAATTCGCCCCCGCGCCGGGGAGTGCGACGGCGGAAGCCCTGCGGGTTGACGATATGCACAAGAGCTTCGGTCCGCACGAAGTCCTCAAGGGCGTCTCCCTCACCGCGCGAGAGCATGACGTGATCGCCATTCTCGGCAGCAGCGGATCGGGCAAAAGCACCTTCCTCCGCTGCATCAATCTGCTCGAAATGCCCAATGCAGGCGAGGTACGGGTCCAGGGCGAACTCATCCGCATGCGCAAGCGGGCGGACGGGACGCAGGAACCCGCCGACCGCCGGCAGGTGGAGCGGCTCCGCCGCCAGCTCGGCATGGTGTTCCAGCAGTTCAACCTCTGGGCGCATATGACGGTGATCCAGAACCTGACCGAAGCGCCGGTCCATGTTCTTGGCCTCAGCCGCCGCCAGGCCATCGAACGGGCGGAGGCGATGCTCGCCAAGGTCGGGCTGACCGCCAAGCGGGACGCCTATCCCGTTCAGCTCTCCGGCGGGCAGCAGCAGCGTGTCGGCATCGCCCGCGCGCTCTGCATGGAGCCGAGCGTCATGCTTTTCGACGAGCCGACCTCGGCGCTCGACCCTGAGCTGGTGGGCGAGGTGCTGGGGGTGATGCGCGATCTCGCCCGTGAGGGCCGCACCATGCTGGTGGTGACGCATGAGATGAGTTTCGCGCGCCAGGTCGCGAGCCACGTGGTCTTCCTGCACCAGGGCAAGGTGGAGGAGGAAGGCACGCCCGACGATATCTTCCGGCACGCGCGATCAGACCGGCTGCGCCAGTTCCTCTCGCGCATGCACAGCTAGACTAGAGCGTTTCCTATTCGCTTACGCTCACAGTCACCGCTCTAGCTCTTTGTTTTTACGAGCATCTTCACCCGATCAGATGATTCCATATGATCGGGATCTGCTCTAGCGGGCCGGTGGCGATCACTGGGCCCCTGCGCTCTCGCCGCCCGACATGTCGAAGGGCACATTGCCCGGCGTCATGATCTTGGCGATGCCACTGAAAATCGCATTGGCGACGCCGGGTGACGGCTTATCCGCCTGCAAGGTCACCCAGGCGATGATGGTAACGTCGCCCTCGGGGAAATAGTAGCCGCCGGTATTGTAGCCCGGCAGGCCGCCCGTATAGCCATACCAGCCGGCGCTGCAGCCGATCCCGAGGCCGAAGGCGAGGTTGCCCTGGCCGATGGGGATACAGGTCAGCCGCGCCCGCTGCGTCTCCGCACCGTTCGTTTTCCCGGACACGTAGAGCTGAACCCAGCGCTTCATATCGGCGATATCCGACACCATCTCGCCCGCCGCCCCCATGAGGGAGACCGGGATGGTTCCGCTGACATCCTCCCAATCACGTTGGCTGGTCAATCCATAGCCATGCGCCCATGGATCGGGCATCGCCTGCGTCGCCGGATAGCTCGTCTCCGAGAGATGGAACGGCGTGAGAAGGCGCTCTTGGATTTCGGCATCGACGCTCTGTTTCGTCACCGCCTCAATGATCAGGCCGAGCAGAAGATAATTCGTATTGCTGTAGTTATAGCCTGTGCCCGGCGCGAAATGGGGCTTCTGCTTCACCGCCCAGCCGATGAGGGTGCGCGGATCGAACACCGTTTCGGGCGTTATCTTCATCCGGTCGACCTCGGGGGTGTCGTATGCCTCGAACAGCCCGCTGCGCATCTCGCAGAGTTCGCGCACGGTGATGTTGTGCGCGTTCGGGATCGCAACCCCGAGGGAGAACCTGTCGAGCGTATCGTCGAGGCTCAGCTTGTGCTCATCGACGAGTTGCAGCAGCACGCTGACGACGAAGGTCTTGGTATTGCTGCCGATCCGAAAATGATCCGCTATGCTCAAGGGCGTCTTCGTTGCGAGGTCGGCGAAGCCATAGGCTTTCACGTAGCTGCCGCCCGCGCCATCCCATACACCGATGAGCACGCCCGGGACGGGCGTCCGCCCTCCGTAGATCTGGCGGTCCTTCGCGACGACCGCGTCTATCGCCGCGATGACGGCGGGGTCTGAGACCGTGACGGCCGCGCGGGCTGTCCGCAAGCCGGGCGCGGCGAGAGCGCAGGTGACGGCTGCGACGGTGGCGAGCCGGAATAAGCTCATCATGAGATCCCCTTTTTTCTCAGACTAGCCTCTCTTCAACGCGGCGAACCAGCGCCGAATGGCGTGACCCTATCCCGCGCCTGCGCTAGAGTTTTGGCATGCCAAGCAAGCCGACACCGAAAACGCGCTGCGGCTGGGCCGAGGGTGACCCGGCCATGACCGCCTATCACGATGAGGAATGGGGCCGCCCCCTCCGCGACAGCCGCGCGCTGTGGGAGATGCTGATGCTCGAAGGCTTTCAGGCCGGTCTTTCCTGGCGCACCATCCTTTTGCGCCGGGACGGATTCCGTGCCGCCTTCAAGGGTTTCGATCCCGCCACCGTCGCGGCATTCGGGCCTGGCGATGTGGACAGGCTGATGGCCGATCCCGGCATCATCCGCGCCCGCGCCAAGATCGAGGCGACCATCGGCGGCGCCCGCGCCTACCTCGCGATGCAGGAGAAGGGCGAGGATTTCTCCGCCTTCGCCTGGGGTTTCGTCGGCGGCAAACCGATCCACGGTGACGGCGCCACCCTGCCCGCGCAAACGCCGCTCTCGCAGGAGATCTCTATCGCGCTCAAAAAGCGCGGCTTCAAGTTCGTCGGCCCTGTCATCGTCTATGCCTGGATGCAGGCGGTCGGCATGGTCGATGATCATGCGATAGGCTGCTTCAGGAGAGGAAAGACCGATCATGGGTGACCGCATCCTCGTCTTCTACGGCTCCTACCGCTCCGACCGGACCGGCATTCGCCTCGCGGATTATCTGGTACGGGGGCTCGCCGCGCGCGGAGACGATGTGGAACTCATCGACGCGCGGGCCGTCGGCCTGCCGATGCTCGACCGGATGTACAAGGAGTATCCGAAGGGCGAGGCGCCCGCCGCGATGGAGAGTTCTGGCCGGGAAAATCCGCGCGGCCGACGCCTTTCTGTTCGTGACGGGCGAATATAATTGGGGGCCGCAGCCTGGCCTCAAGAACCTCACCGACCATTTCCTGGAGGAATGGTTCTGGCGTCCGGCCGCCATCGCCAGCTATTCGGCCGGGCGACTGTCCGGCGCGCGGGCCAATGCCGGCTGGCACGGCACCCTCTCGGAGATGGGGATGGTGGTGATCTCCTCGACGCTCACGGTCGGGCCCATCTCGGCCACGCTCGATGCCGAGGGCAGGCCCACGGGCAGCGCCGGCGCTTCGCTCGACAAAGCTTTCGCCGGTTTTGCCGACGATCTGACCTGGTGGACGGAGGCCGCGAAATCGCAGCGCGCCCGCAAAGCGCCACCTTACTAGAGCAGATCCCGATCATATGGAATCATCTGATCGGGTGAAGATGCTCGTAAAAACAAAGAGCTAGAGCGGTGACTGTGAGCGTAAGCGAATAGGAAACGCTCTAGGAACAATGAACCTGATTGGGAGACGGGCTGTGGACGTCGAGCTGGTGATGCCGGTGCTGGGCGAGGAAATCGAGGAAGGTCATCTCCGCACCTGGATAAAATCCGAGGGTGACGCGGTGACGGAGGGCGAGGTCATCGCCATCATCGGCACGCCGAAGCTCGACATGGATCTGGAATGCCCGGCGACCGGGGTGCTCAAGACGATCCTGATCGATGAGGATGAGGTCGCGGCCGTCGGGGAAACGCTCGCGATTATCGCGACGGAAGAGGAGGCTGATGCTTTTGCATGAGCCGTAGACTGATTGAGAATTCGCTGAGGCGAGTCAGAGACCACCCGCCCCGGAAGCACAGAAACGCGCGCCGGATGACCGCCTCAGTAGAATTCACGAACAGACCCTAAGCGGCGAAGCTCCAGGCGCCCTCCTCGGCGATGAGCGCCCGCGCGCGCAGCCCCTCGAACAAGCCACGCCCGAGCGTATCCCCCAGCGGATCGGCGGCATCAGTGGCCACCTCGCGCGCTGCCCATTCCGCCTCGCCCACCTCGGCGAGCAGCGTTCCCGCCTCGGCATCCATGGTGATGATGTCGCCGCTGCGCACGCGGCCGACCGGGCCGCCCATCATCACCTCGGGCGACAGGTGAATGACCATCGGCACCTTGCCGGAAGCGCCCGACATCCGCCCGTCAGTCACCAGCCCGACATGAAACCCCTGGTCCTGCAACGCGCCCAGCACCGGCGTCAGCCGATGCAGTTCCGGCATGCCATTCGCGCGCGGGCCCTGGTGGCGGACGACAGCGATGAAATCGCGCTGCAATTCGCCCCGCTTATGCGCGGCGACCAGCTCCTCCTGCGTGTCGAACACGATCGCGGGCGCCCGCACATGCCGATGCTCGGCCGCCACGGCGGAGATCTTGATCACGCCGCGCCCGAGATTGCCCTGCATGAGCCGCAGCCCGCCATCCGGCGAGAAGGGCTTCGTCACCGTCGCGAGCACCGCCGGGTCTCCACTGCGCGTCGCACCACCCTTCCAGACGAGCGCGCCTTTCTCAAGCACCGGCTCCTGCCGGTAGGCGCTCAGCCCCTTGCCGGCGACCGTCGTCACATCCTCATGCAGCAGCCCGGCATCGAGCAGTTCGCCGATCAGGAAGGCCATGCCGCCCGCCGCATGGAAGTGGTTCACATCCGCCCGGCCATTCGGATAGATGCGGGCGAGCAGCGGTGTCACCGCCGAGATCGCGTCGAAATCATCCCAGGTGATCCGGATGCCGGCGGCACGCGCCATCGCGACGAGATGGATCGTGTGATTGGTCGATCCGCCGGTCGCCATCAGCGCCACAATCCCGTTGATGACCGCGCGCTCATCCACCACCTCGGCGATCGGCGTGAATTCGTTGCCGCGCGCCGTGATTTCCAGCGCGCGCTTCGCGGCGGCGGCGGTCAACGCATCCCGCAAGGGGGTGTTCGGATGCACGAAGGCGGCGCCCGGCAGATGCAGGCCCATGACCTCCATCAGCATCTGGTTGGAATTGGCCGTGCCGTAGAAGGTGCAGGTGCCGGGACCGTGATAGGCTTTCATCTCGGATTCGAGCAGCGCCTCACGGCCGACCTCGCCGAGCGCGTATTGCTGGCGCGTCTTGGCCTTCTCGGAATTCGAGATGCCCGAGGTCATCGGGCCGGCGGGCACGAAGATCGTGGGCAGATGCCCGAATTGCAGCGCGCCCATGACGAGGCCCGGCACGATCTTGTCGCAGACCCCGAGCATCAGCGCCGCATCATAAACATTATGGGACAGGCCGATGGCCGTGCTCATGGCGATCACGTCACGCGAGAAGAGCGACATCTCCATGCCCGGATTGCCCTGGGTCACGCCGTCGCACATGGCGGGCACGCCGCCGGCGACCTGCGCCAAACCACCGGCCAACCGCGCAGCGCGGCGGATGACCTCCGGATAGTGCTCATAGGGCTGATGCGCTGAGAGCATGTCGTTATAGGAGGTGATGATGCCGATATTGGGCGCGGCGCCGCTCGCCAGCCGATGCTTGTCGCCGGCCGGCATGGGCGCATAGGCATGGGCGAGATTGGCGCAGGATAACCCCGACCGGGCCGGAAAGGCCGAGGCAGCCTCCCGCGTGCGGGCAAGATAGGCGTCACGGCTGGCGCGGCTGCGGGCGCGCACCTCTTCGGTGACGGCAGCGATCCGGGCGTGGAGAGCGGGCATGGGATAACCTCCTGCTGGCAGAGGCATCCTAACCGCGATCGCGCGGCGCCAAAAGTGCGGCACCGCAACATAGCGCGAGCGTGAGGAGGCGGAGATGTGGTCGGGACGAGAGGATTCGAACCTCCGGCCTCCTGCTCCCGAAGCAGGCGCACTACCAGGCTGTGCTACGTCCCGAACATCATGAGAGGTCGTCGCCGACCGAGGGCCGGCATATAGCGGGGCGCGGGCATGGCGGCAAGCCACCGTCAATAAGCATGAGGATTGCGCGCATGGATCGCCTTTGGCTGGGTTTGGCGGGGCTTCTCGGGCTCACCGGGGTCATGATGGCCGCACTCGCCGCCCATGCCCTGCCCGGGCGCATCGGCCCAGCCGCACTCGGCTTCGTCCATACGGCGATCGAGATGCAGATGTGGCATGCGCTGGCGCTGCTCGGCTGCGGCATCCTCGCGCGGCTGGGCGCCGGGCGGCGACGGGTGGCCGTGGCCGGCACTGGCTTCGCGCTCGGCACAGTCTTGTTCTGTGGCGCCCTCTACACCCTGGCGCTCACCGGGCAGGAGCTGCCCGCCGTCGCGCCGACGGGTGGCTTCCTCGTCATGCTGGGCTGGGTCAGCCTCGGCAGCCTCGCGGCTCGATGAAGGCTCATCTACCCCCGGGGCCGCCGCGTGGGATCGGGCGGCGTCTCGATATCCCACGCCTTCCGCTGCAATTCCATGAGCGCCTCGCCACGCGAGATGCCGATATCGGCGCGCAGATAGTCGTCCATGCCGATCAGCTCTCGCCGGCTGCGCGCGGCCTGGGCGGCGGCGCGGATGAAGGCGGCGAGCCGGCGCAGCCAGCGGCGAGACACCCGCTGTTGCGTTACTTGCGGAAAGACAGTAGCGTTATCTATGTTTTCCATAGAAACGAATAACAGCAGTCATCGCGTTACTCAATACCTGCGCGATTTGGCGCGCGCGGCGCCGCCCGGCTCGCGCCTGCCCTCGGTGCGGGAGCTGATGCGGGTGTTGCAGGTGAGCCCGGTCACAGTGCAGCGCGCGCTCGACACGCTGACCCAGTCGGGCGTGATCGAGGCGCGGCCCGGCCAGGGGACCTTTGTCCGCGCCCCGCGCGATACGCCGCGCCCGGCGGCCGATTATGGCTGGCAGAGCTTGGCGATGGGCTCACCCCGCGCCCGCGCCGCCGGCCTCGCCTCGCTCCTCACCATGCCGGCACCCCACGCGAAGCCGCTGAACATCGGCTACCTGCCGGAGGAATCCCTGCCGCTCGCCTTGCTTGCCGCCGCCGGCGGGCGGGCGCTGCGGCGGCCCGGCATTTGGGCGCGGGTGCCGATCGAGGGGCAGGAGGCGTTGCGCGCCTGGTTCGCGGCCGAGACGGGAAACGCCTACGCGGCGAAGGATGTCACCATCTGCCCCGGAACGCAGGCCGCCAATGCGGCGGCCTTCCGCGCGCTCGCGCAGCCGGGCGACCCGGTATTGGTCGAAAGCCCGACCTATAGCGGCGCCATCGCCGCCGCGCTCGCCGCCGGGCTGCGCCTGGTGCCGGTCGCGATGGATGAAGACGGCGTGCGGCCCGATCTGCTGGAGGAGGCTTTCGCCCGCACCGGCTCGCGCCTTTTTTACTGCCAGCCGAGCTTCGCCAACCCGACGGGCGCGGTGCTGTCAGCCCCGCGTCGGGCCGAGGTGCTGGAGATCGTCACCCGGGCGGGCGCTTTTCTGATCGAGGATGACTGGGCCCGCGATTTCACCCTGGACGGCGAACCGCCCTCGCCGATGGCGCAGGCCGACCCCCACGGGCATGTCATCTATGTGCGCTCGCTCAGCAAATGCGCGTCACCAGGCCTGAGGATCGGCGCCATCTGCGCGCGCGGCGCGGCGCTGGAGCGTCTGCGAATGGCGCGCATGGTGGATGATTTCTCAGTGCCCGCGCTGATGCAGGAGACCGCGTTGCAGCTGGTGACGGCGTCGAGCTGGCCGAAGCACCTGAAGGCGCTGCGGGCGGAGCTGCGCCAGCGGCGGGACCTGCTCGTCAATGCCGTCAGGGCACGGCTCGGGCCGCAGGCCTTGGCCCATGTGCCGCGCGGCGGGCTTCACCTTTGGGTGGCATTGCCGCCCGGAACCTCGGACAGCCGGGTCGCGACCGAGGCCGCTGCCCGTGGCGTGCTGGTGAGCGCCGGGCGGCACTGGTTCCCGGCCGAAGCGCCGGGGCCGCATCTGCGTCTGAGCTTTGCCGGCGTCAGGCCGGAATGGCTGGATGAGGCAGTCGGGGTTCTCGCGGAGGTCATCGCCGACGCCGCCCCCTAGCCCAGGAGATGCGCACATCAATTCACGAAAGGGCGAGAAATTCCCGGCTTGTTCTTGACTTGTTCACTATTTATTCGATAGGGTGATGTCGTTCTCAAAACGAGGTCTGCGTCATGCTTGATCGCCCGCCGCTTGACTCGCCACGATTATGCGCTTGAAGACCTCGGCTCCGCGGTTCGCGGCTGGCGATCGCACGCTGCTGGACCGCTCACTGCGTCCTGCCGATGACCAGGAGGTGGTCCGGGAGATGGCCTATGTCCTGCGCAGCTGGCCGGGTGCGCGCAGACGCCGGCGGGGCGATGACGCCCTCGCCCGCATCACAGCTGAACGGCTCGTCGATTATCTGCACCTTTCGGGTTTTGAACTCATGAAGCGCCCGATGGTGACGGATACGGATTATGTCGGCGCCGGCGACTGAGCCGCCGTCTTGCTGCCGCTTACTTCAGCCCGAGCGCCTTGCGGACCTCCGCCTTGGAGATGGCGAAATCCGCCATGAACTTCGGCGAATGCAGCATGGCATTGGCGATCGCGCCCCCGGCGATCCGCCCGGCCGCGACATCGGTCGGGTAGTGCTCGCCGGATACGACGCGCATCTGCTCGAACTGGTCGGCACGGGCGAAGATGGCGTCGCGCTTCTCCGGCACCATCATGCTCATGATGACGGCGGCGACATAGGCGAAGGTTGAGTGGCCGCTCGGATACCCGCCGCCCCCCGGCCGCAGCATGATCGGGTTCACGTCGCTATTGGTGATGAAGGGTCGCGGCCGGGCGAAATAATCCTTGGCCTCGAGACACGATTGTCTCGTCATCGCCCAGGACGCGGCGGAAGAAGGCGTTGGTGATAGGGCAGGTTGGCGGGCGTGAAATTCGGCCCCAGCACGTCCTGCGAAGCGGAAGATCGACTTCTTGAAGTCCGCCCATCGCCTGTTCCACGTCCTTCGACGTGCGCGCCGTCTGCGCGTCCATCACCGCCTTCATGTCGGCCGCCTGGGCGGCGGAGTCCGGCAGCGGCGGCGGCGGCAGGATATCGTCGAGATCGACCTCGGCCGAGCGAGACGTAGTAGCCGCCCTTGGCCCAGGCGCCCTCGGCCGGCCAACAGCAGAGCGGCCCCTGACAGAACCACCGCCAAACCCGCTATCTGCAAGCCCTGTCGCACCACCCGCTTTCTCCCGCCCCAAACATCTTTTCTACACCGGGAGGAGACGCAAAACCACATCCTCCAGCAGCGCGAGATCGGATGGGCGCGACAGGCGGTGATCGCCATCCTTGATCAGGCACACCTGCACGTCGGGGCTCTCCAGCCGCTCGGCGACGGTAAGCGCCGTCCGCCAGGGAACGTCCGGGTCCTGCTGCCCCTGCAACAGCCGCACCGGGCAAAGGAGTGGAATCGGGCCGCCCAAGCGCAGATGCCGGCGCCCATCCTCGATCAGAGCGCGGGTGATGGGCAGGGGCTCGCCATATTCGCTCGGCACATGAATGACGCCCGCCGCCATCAGCGCCGCGCGCGTCGGCTCCGGCATGGTCTTCCAGATCAATGTCTCGGTGAAATCCGGCGCCGCCGCGATGCCGATATAGCCCGCCACCCGCGCGGGCCGGAGGAGCGCGAGGTTCAGCCCGATCCACCCGCCCATGGAGGAGCCGACGAGCAGCAGCTTACCCTCGGTCAGCCGGTCGATCATCATGCAGCGCATCCTGCGTCCAGAGCCCGATCGTGCCATCCTCGAAGCGGCCGCCGCTCGCACCATGGCCGGAATAGTCGAGGCGGAGCATCGCGAGCCCCCGCGCCGCCGCGAAACCAGCCAGATGCAGGGCTTTGCTGCCCTCCATGTCGCTGCGGAAGCCGGGCAGGAAGACGATCGTCGGACCCCGCCCCGGCAGCCGCTTCCAAGCCAGTTCCACACCATCGGCGCGAGCCAACCGCCCGCTCTCCTCGGTCATCATGTCGCCACTACTTCGCTCTCCCGTTCGGCGCTGAGGCGATCGATCCGTCGGCCGTCCATCACCAACACCTCAAATCGCCAGCCCCCGAAGGCGATCCGATCACCCGTCTGCGGCACCCGGCGCAGCAAGGCCAGGATCAGCCCCGCCGCCGTATGGTAGGTCCCCTGCGCCGGCACGCTGGTGATGGAGAGCTTCTCCATCAGCTCGTCGAGCGGCATCAGCCCGTCGAGCACGAAGCTCGTCTCCTTCGGCACGCCCGCCGCGCCGGCGGTGTGATCGGCCACCGTGTCATCGGTATCGCCGACGATCGCCTCCAGCATATCCGCCGCCGTGATCAGCCCCTCGAAGCTGCCATATTCGTCGATCACGAAGGCCATGCCGTTGGCATCGGCTTTCAGCCGCTCGAAGGCATTGAGCGCGCTGATCGCGTCCGGCACGATCATGGGCTGGAGAATGACCTCGTCGAGCGCCGGCCGCCCGGCGACGAGAAGCTGATCGAGCAGCGCCTTGGCCTGGACGATGCCCACGACATTATCGACCGAGCCGTCCGCCACCACGAAACGCGAATGCTGGGTATCCTTGATCCTGGCGATGAGATCCTCGGGCGAGGCCGCGCGGTCGAGCCAGGCGATCTCGGTGCGCGGCGTCATGATGGCGCGCACCGGCTTGTCCGCCAGACGCAGCACCCGCTCGATCATCAGCTTCTCCTCGCTTTCGAGGACGCCGGTCTGCGTGCTCTCCGCCAGCAGGGCGCGCAACTCCTCCTCGCTCGGGTGATCGGGGCGCGTGCCACTGATGCCGAAGAGCGTCAAAATCCCCGCCGATGTCTTGCTCAGCACCCAGATGACCGGCGTGGTGATACGCGCGATCGCGATCAGCATGGGTGCCGCGCGGGCGGCCACCATCTCCGGCCGGCGGAGGGCGATCTGCTTCGGCACCAGCTCGCCCAGAACCATCGTCAGGAAGGTGATGACGAGCACCGTCAGGGCGAAGGCGAGGCCATGGGCAAATGGACGCAGGACCCCCACATGGGCGAAGGCCTGCGTGATCTGGCCAGTGATGCGCTCGCCGCTGAACATGCCGGTGATGACGCCGACGACGGTAATGCCGACCTGCACCGTGGGCAGGAAGATGTGCGGATTTTCGGCCAGTTTGCGGGCGACGCCGGCGCCCGCCACGCCCTTGCGTTCCAGAACCGCCAGCCGGGCCCGCCGGGCCGAAACCATGGCCAGTTCCCCGCAGGCGAAGAGACCATTGATCAGTATCAGCACCAGGATGCCGATAGACTCCAGCCAGATCGCCACGCCTGTCCTATGCCTCCGCTTGTGCGAGAGCGTGATCGTCCCGCATGGCTTAGTCTAAGCCCTCTATAGCATTCTGCGGCCCGCGCGACCCGGGAACAGGTCCACGCCATATGATGATAACGAGAAGGATCGCCACGATGCGTACCAATGACCCCTTGGTCCTGCTGCTCGGCCTGCTCGGCCTCATCCCGTTCCTGGTCTGCGGCTATCTCGCCTGCGCCTGGCACACCCCCGCGGAGAGCCGCGCCCTTATCGCCCTCATCGCCTACGGCGCCGTTATCCTGTCGTTTCTCGGCGGCGTGCATTGGGGCTTCGCGCTCTCCGAGCCACGGGCCTCGCTCGCGGGTCTCCCGCCGGTGCCGACACAGAGAGACCCCGCGCATCGCCCGCGTATCGCCCTCGGCATCCTGCCATCCCTCATCGGTTGGGTCGCGCTGATGATCGCGGTGCTGGTGCCGGCGCCGGTCATCGCCCTCTGCGTTCTCATCGCCGGCTTCCTCGCCACGAATATCGGCGAGCACAGTGCCTATCGGCGCGGCTGGGTGCCGGGCCGCTACCTGTGGTTGCGCTGGGTCCTGACCGTGGTCGTCGTCGCCCTGCTCATCACGACCGCCGTGCTGCGCCTATCGGGCGCCCGCATCATCCTCTGATGAGGCCGGAAACCCAGCCGTAGCAGCGGCTTCCCGACAGCTGCCACGGTTCTGTCTCAATTCGTGATCGGCAAAACCCTTGTATCCAGCTCACCGAGATAGAAATTATGGCGCAAATATGTCTTAATTCGGCCGCTATCACGTCGAGATCGGAGCGAGAATATGTTCGCCAAGGCTTTTGCCGCGCGCCAGGAGGCGGTGACGATCGACCAGCCGAAGGCCGCGACGGTCCTGGGCTTCCGGCGCCGCGCGCCCGCCGCACCGGCCGTGCCGCCTGGTACCGCCGAGGACAGCAGCTTCGCGGCTGACCCCAACTATGCCGGCTTCGAGCCTTTCGGCCGGAGCGGCCTCGAACTCGGTGGGCTGCATCGCGACCAGCAATGGGTTGGCGCCTGGGGCGGCCGCTGCTGACATCAGGGCCGCTTTCGCCCAGCCGCTTGACGTAGCCACCCGCCGGCGGCTTCTGGACGCGCTGAACCCGAGGGCGGCGCGTTGAACGATTTCCCGACTGACCATCCCCCATTGCCCGCCGACACCCGGGCGGATCTCGACCCTGACGATTGGGAGGCGTTCCGCGCCCTCGGTCATCGGATGCTCGACGATATGGTGGATCACCTCCGGGATCTGCGGGCGGGGCCGGTCTGGCGGCCGATGCCCGCCGAAATCCGCGCCCGCCTCCGCGCGCCGCTCCCCGCCACGGGCGCCGACCCCGCCATCGTCTACGAGCGCTTCCGGGAGACGATTCTGCCCTTTGCCACCGGCAATACCCATCCACGCTTCAACGGCTGGGTTCATGGCGGTGGCACCCCGCTCGGCATGCTGGCGGAGATGCTCGCGGCTGGCCTCAACGCCAATCTCGGCGGCCGCGACCATGCGCCGATCGAGGTGGAGCGGCAGGTTATCCGCTGGGCGGCCGGTGCTTTCGGCCTGCCCGAGACGGCCGGGGGGTTGCTCGTCACCGGCAGTTCGATGGCGAATTTCATCGCCGTGCTCTTGGCCCGCACCGCGACGATCGGCGCGCGCGCGCGGACAGAGGGCCTCGGCGACGCCCGGCTCACCGCCTATGCCTCGGTGGGGGTTCATCGCTGCGTGCCGGATGCGCTGGACATGGCGGGGATCGGCCGAAATGCCCTTCGCCAGATCCCCGTGGACGATGATTTCCGCATGGACCTCGCGGCGCTCGCGGCCGCCATCGCCGCCGACCGCGCGGCGGGGTTCACGCCCTTCCTGGTGGTTGGCACCGCCGGCTCGGTCGATGTCGGTGCTTTCGACGACCTCGCCGCCATCGCCGATATCGCGGCGCGCGAACACCTTTGGTTCCATGTCGATGGCGCCTTCGGGGCGCTCGCCGCCTTGTCCCCCGCGCTCGCGCCGAAGGTTGCCGGGATGGAGCGCGCACGATCCATCGCCTTCGATTTCCACAAATGGGCCCAGGCACCGTACGATGCCGGCTGCATCCTGGTGCGTGACGAAGCGGATCAGCTCACGACCTTCGCGGCGGAGGCCGCCTACCTTACCCCCGGCACGCGCGGCCTTTCGGCCAATGCGCCCTGGCCCTGCGACCTCGGCCCCGATCTCTCGCGCGGCTTCCGCGCGCTGAAGGTCTGGTTCACCGTGCAGAGCTTCGGCGCGGCGGCGCTGGGCGCGGTCGCCGAGCGGAGCTGCGCCCTCGCCCGCCACCTCGCGGCCCTCGTCACCGCCGAACCCGAGTTGGAATTGCTGGCACCCGTGCCGCTCAACATCGTCTGCTTCCGCTACCGGGTGGGGCTAGAGGGGGCGGAGCCAGAGCGGGCGGATGCCGTCAACCAGGCCATCGTCGCCGATATTCAGGAGGCGGGGCTCGCCGCGCCCTCCACCACGACCATCCGGGGGGTGCTCGCGATCCGCGCCGCCTTCGTCAACCATCGCAGCCGTGACGAGGATGCGGCCGCCCTGGTCGCGGCGGTTCTGGCGGCGGGGCGCCAAGCCGTGCGACAACCGCTATCGTGACCGGACGGCCATCCCGCATTGCGAGAGGAAGACCATCATGCCCGAACATCCCCTGATCGGCCAATTGCGCGCGGCGCGCGTTGTTCCCGTCGTGCGAATGAAAAACGCGGCCCATGCCGCGACCGCCGTGCGCTGGCTGTATGACGCAGGTTTGCGGATCTTCGAGATCACCATGACCATCCCCGACGCGCCGGGCCTGATCCGCGAGCTATCCTCAGACCCCGCGCTGCTGGTCGGCGCCGGGACGGTGCCGGATGTCGAGACGGCGGAAATCTGCCTGCGGGCGGGCGCGCGCTTCCTGGTATCCCCTTGGGTCGATCCCGACCTCGTCGCCCCCTGTAAACGGGCCGAGGCTGTGCTGATGTCTGGCGCCACAACACCGACCGAGGTGCGCGCCGCCCATCGCGCGGGCGCGCAGGTGGTGAAGGTGTTTCCGGCAAGCTCGGCCGGCGGCCCCGGCCACATCAAGGCGCTGCGGAGTGTCTTCCCCGATATCGTCTTCTGCCCGACCGGCGGGGTGGACCCCGGCAACCTCGCCGCCTATCTCGCGGCCGGCGCCGCCTTCGTCGGCATGGGCGGCAAGCTCGTCGATGAATCCCTGGTCGCCGCGAATGATCAGGCGGCCGTGATGGACGTGGCCCGCCAGATCCTCGCCCATTGACATCGGCGGAGAGCGCGGGAATGGGCGTCGACTTGCTCTGCATCGGGGAGCCGATGCTGGAATTCAACCAGCAGGCCCCGCTGCCGGACGGCCGCATTCTCTACCAGCAGGGATTTGGCGGGGACACCTCCAACGTCGCGGTGGCGGCGGCGCGGCAGGGTGTGAAGTCGGGCTATATCTCGGCGGTCGGGCGGGACCCGGCGGGCGACGCCCTGCTGGCCCTCTGGGCCGAGGAAGATGTCGATGCGACGCATGTCCGCCGCTCCGACACGCATCCGACCGGCGTCTATTTCGTCACCCACGGGCCGGACGGGCACCGTTTCAACTATAACCGCCGGGGCTCGGCGGCGTCGGCGCTGACGCCCGCCGATATCCCCGAAGCCGCCATCGCCGGGGCGCGGCTGCTCTTCGCCAGCGGGATAAGCCAGGCGATTTCCGACAGCGCGACCGACGCCGTGTTCCACGCCTTCGCCATCGCGCGCCAGCACGGGGTGGCGATCGCCTATGACACGAATTACCGGCCTGCCCTTTGGTCCCCCCGCCGGGCGGCGGCGATCATCCATGCCGCGATCGGCGAGGCCGATATCGCGATGCCGGGGATGGACGATGCCCTGGCGCTGACCGGCCTCACCGACCCCGACGCCGTGCTCGATTTCTATCTCGGCCTCGGCCCCGGTCTCGTTCTGCTGAAGATGGGCAGTGCCGGCGTCTATTTCGGCACGCCGGAGGGGCGGAAAAAGATCCCGGCCTTCCCGGTGATGCCGGTTGACGCGACCGGCGCGGGTGACACCTTCTGCGGCTCGGTCATCGCGCGCCTGCTGGCGGGCGACGCGCCGGAGGATGCGGCGCATTACGCGGCGGCGGCGGCCGCGATCTCGACCACCGGCTATGGGGCGATCGCGCCGATCCCCCGCGCGCCGGAGGTCTATGCCGCCTTGGCCATGCGCAACCGCTGACCCCGACGCAAGGACCCCGCGATATTGGATGAGCGGTCATTCATGAGATCAGTCCGGCGCCTCGGGGCTTTTCTCTGGAAGATCCCGATGGCCGCCTATGTCGAAATCATCGTGAACTTCCTGCTCCCTTATTTGATCTATGTCAGGACCGAACTCTTCATCGGGCAGGTCCATGCGCTCATCCTGTCCTCGCTCCCACCCATCATCTGGACGATCGGGAGGAGCGTGTACAGCCGCAAGACCGATGCGCTTTCCCTACTTGTCATCTTCGGCATCGCTCTGTCGCTGCTCGCCTTCATCGGCGGCGGATCGGTCCGGTTCGTGCAACTGCGCCAAAATCTCGTCATCGGCCTGATCGGCCTGATCTTCCTGAGTTCGGTTGCCTGCGGCCGGCCGCTGATCCTGCCCTTGGCACGAGCGACCATCATGCGCGGCGGCTTGGGCGACAGCCCGACGCTCACGGCCTTGCAGGCGAAGGAGGAGTTTCTGCGCGACATGGCCATGCTGACGGCCGTCTGGGGGGTGGGATTGCTCGCCGAGACCGCCGCCGCCTGTGTTCTGCTCTACAGCATGCCGATCGAGGCGTTTCTGCTCGTCAACCCGGTTGTCACCTACGGCGCGATCGGCGGGCTGGTGCTGTGGTCGCTCTGGGCGATGAGACGCTGGCGGTGATCTGGCATGCCTTGCTCTATCCCCACCGGGGGGATAGGTCATGGGCATGTCAGAGCATCAGCCGCACCAGAGCCACCCGGATATCATCAAGCGTTTGAAGCGCGCCGCCGGGCATCTGGCGAGCGTCATCGAGATGATCGAGGCCGGACGGCCCTGCCTTGATCTGGCGCAGCAGCTTCACGCGGTCGAAAGCGCCGTCGCCCAGGCCAAGCGAAGGCTGATTTCACGACCACCTCGACCATTGCCTTGAGCAGTCGTTGGGCGCCGCGACGCGCGCGGAGCGCGCGCCGATCGACGAATTCAAAGCCATCACGAAATACCTCTGAGGCACCGAAGCGATGAACCCACAATCCCTCCTTCTGGTCGGAGCGGTGGCCGGTGTCGGCGTGCTGCATACGATCGTCCCGGATCACTGGGTGCCGATCACGCTCATCGCCCGGCAGCGCGGCTGGTCGAGGGTCACGATCGCCCGTACCGCGTTTCAGGCGGGCGTCGGGCATGTTCTGTCGACGCTCGCGATCGGCCTCGTCGTCTGGCTGGCCGGCGTGGCTTTCGCCGCCCGCTTCGGCCATATCGTCGATACGGCCGCCAGCCTGGCGCTGGTCGCCTTCGGCGGCTGGATCATGGTCTCGGCCCTACGCTCGCTCTGGGGCGAGGGCGGGCACGGACATGCCCACGGGCACGGGCACGGGCACGATCATGCCCATGGGCACGGTCACAGTCACGGGCACGATCATGACCATCATCACGACCATGGCCACGACCATGCGCATGACCATGCAAATGGGCACGGGCATAGCAGCGCCCATCAGCACGGGACCTCTTCGCGCACGGCGCTGCTTCTCATCCTTGGGTCATCGCCCATGGTCGAAGGCATCCCGGCCTTCTTCGCCGCCGGAAAATACGGCATCGGCGTCATCGTGCTGATGGCGGTCGTCTTCGCCATCAGCACGATCGCGACCTATGTTCTGCTGTGCGTATCCTCGGCGGCGGGGCTGCGCCGCGTGAGCCTTGGCCCGCTCGAACGTTACGGCGAGGTGCTGAGCGGCGCGCTCATCGCGATCGTCGGCGCTGCCTTCTACCTATGGCCGGGACCGTAAGCTCCCGCTCTGAAGACTAGCGATACCACCGGCTTGGATGCGCGGGTGCGGAGGGCGCGAGTTGCGTCGTCGACACCGTGGGCTGCGCGCCATCGACGACCGACCAGATATGCTGTGGCGCCGCAGCCATGATGGCGGCCGAGATGAGCGACACAAAAACCAAGGTCAGCAGCCGGGAAGACTGGGGATTCCGCGCCCCGCGCGGCGCGGAGCCGCCTTCGCGACGCCGGCCATACGGCGGTTTGCCCCCTGCGCCAAAACGGAGATCCTGGTCCGCCGCCCCCCGGGACAGCAGCCCAGCGGGCAGCCCGTTGTCGCGCGCGGGCAGGAGCCCTATCAAAGCGACCGCAACCGCCGAGGGATCACACGGATTGGCCAAGCCTATCGATGCATCGGCAACGCGCGCGGCGAGGCGGGCCACCGCCTCTCGCTTCGGGCACGCCGCAAGATAGGCCGCTTCGTCCCAGGGGTCGACATCTTGCCGGGACAGCATTGAGAGTACGCTGAGCGCCATGCCGTTTTGCTCGACGCCGACTTCCGCGAACAGGAAGCGGTTCGGGCTTTCAAAGCCGCCATCTGGCCCAAGCGCGCTCTCCGGCTCAAACTGCCTTGAGTGGAACTTGTTTCCAATAATCACAGACGTTCATCCTAGAGTGTGACGACCTTAGGCGGAGGAAACCGAAGGTCTAAATCACGCGATCCAACAAACGAGTGAGTCGCATGAAAGCCCGAAGCCGAAAACGCGATGCGGCTGCAATTCCGCGGTCGCGCGTTACTGCCGGCGCGTACCCTCCCGCCGAGCACCTTCCTGATGCCAGTTTCAGAATAAAAAATCTGTCCGCTTCGCGTCGTGGCTCGGTAAAGGAGTTGTTAAAGCGGAACCGTGAGCGACGGCGAACCCATCACGCTTTAAACGCGATACTGCCGCATTACCTCTCGGTTTGCCTTCACCGCCGCGCGCGGATCAGCGCCTGCCCGCGCCGACTCTTCTTCCACCACCAGCCAACCATTGAAATTGGGTGACGTGCGAGCGATGTCAATGACAGCGCCGATGTCGCAGACGCCTTGCCCGAGCATCGCCCAGTGCCCGTCGTCCTTCACATCCTTGAGATGAATGTAGCGGATACGGTCGCGGTGGCGCCGCATCGTCGCCAGCATATCGGGATGGCCGCGGATGATATGCCCGGTATCCGGAACCCAGCCGATCAGACGCGGGTCGGTCATCGCGAAGATCCGCTCGTAATCCTCCCGCGTCGCCAGCAGCGTGTTGTGGTGGGAACTGGGATGCAGCGCCACCTCCACACCAGCGGCGGCGGCACGTGCGCCGACCGCATTGTAGAAGATGGCGGCATTGTTGAACTTCTCGTCCGCTGTACCGGGGGACATTTTCGTGGCGCTGCCGAAGGAGACCATGGCGCCGGGAAAACTCGCCGCGAAGGCAATGGCGTCCTCGGCCATGGCGAGGTCAGCCTCCAGCATCGCGGGTTCGGTAAAGCCGCTGTCGCTGCCGACGGCATAGGCGACCAGCGTGAGGCGATGGCTGGCGAGGGCGGCGGCAAAGGCTTCCGGCCGGCCGGCATAATGACCGATCATCCGATCGGTGATTTCGATGCCCGCATAGCCCGCCGCCGAGATTGCCGATAGCAGCTCATCCGGCCCGCCCGTGTAACCGGCGCCCAGCATCTCCCAGGTATAAGTCTGGCAGCCGAGCCTGACGGCGGTCTCATCATCCGGCGCCATCGCGATCACTCCTTCAATCCGCCAAGTGTCAGCCCCTGAATGATGTGCCGCTGGAAGAAGAGCACCAGGACGATCAGCGGCACGGTGACGACCGTGGAGGCGGCGGAAATATCGCCCCAGGGCACGTAGTAGAGATCCGTGAAGTTCGCGATCCCGACCGGCACCGTCTGATGCTGATAGTTCGAGGTGAAGGCGAGCGCGAACAAAAACTCGTTCCAGGCAGCGATGAAGGCCAAAAGCCCCGTCGTCACCAGGCTCGGCAGCGATATCGGCAGAATGATCCGCCACAGGAGACCGAGCGTTGACACGCCATCGACACGGCCGGCCTCATCCATCTCACGCGGCAACGTCTCGAAATAGCCGAACAGCACCCAGGTGACGAGCGGCAGCCCGAGGGCGAGGTACGTGATGACGAGGCCGGTATAGGTGTCAAGCAGGTTGAAGGAGGAGGCGATGAGGTAGAGCGGCCCGACGATCGCGATCTGCGGGAACATCGACACGGAGAGGATCAGCATGAGCGTGCCGAAGCGGCCCCTGATCTTGAGCCGGGAGAGCGCGAAGGCGCCGAGCGAGCCGAGGACGAGGCAGAACAGCGTCGCCAGGCTCGCGATGATGAGCGAATTGCGCAGGTAGAACCACAAATGGCGATGGAAGAACGCATTCTCGTAGTGCTGGAGCGTGAAGGGATGCGGGATGAAGGATGGCGTCGGCGCGGTCAGCGCGCGGTCAAGCTGGAAGGAGGTGGAGAACTGCCAGAGAAATGGCCCACCGGACCACAGAAGAATGAGCAGCGCCCCGCCATAGACCAGGATGGTGCGGAGATTGATCCCGGAGGTCCTCATGCGTTTCGCCTCAACTGGCGGACGATCAGAATGCAGAAGGCGAGTGCGATCAGCCCCTCGGTCACGAACATCGCCATTGTCATCGCGGAGCCGTAGCCGAATTGAAGGGTCGAGAAGAGGATCTTGTAGCTCAGGGTCGAGAGCGTTTCGGTCGAATTGGCGGGCCCCCCGCCCGTCAGCACATAGACGAGGTCGAAGACGCGGAAGGCATCCAGCGCGCGGAACAGCCCCGCGATCAGCAGCGTAGGCCAAAGCAGTGGTAGCCGTATATGCCAGAATGCCGTCCAGCTCGTGGCGCCGTCGATGCGCGCGGCTTCGACCAGGGTCGGCGATATCGTTTGCAGCCCGGCCAGCAACAGCAGCGCCATGAAGGGCGTCGTCTTCCAGACATCGGCCAGGATGATGGTGCCGAGCGCCGTCTGCGCGGAGCCGAGCCAATCGACATAGGCGTGCAGCACGCCAATCTTCACCAGCAGATAGTTGATGACGCCATGCTGCCCATCGAACAGCCAGCCAAACATTTTCGAGGTGACGACCGTCGGCATCGCCCAGGGCACGAGCATCGCCGCGCGCACGAAGGACCGCCCGACGAAAGCCTCGACCAGCAGCAGCGCCATGCCGAGGCCGATGATGGTCTCAAGCCCCGAGGAGACGGCCGTGAAGAGCACGGTATGACCCCAGGCGTTCCAGAAATCCCCGTCATTGAGCAAATTCACGTAGTTTGTGACGCCGACGAAGCTGTTCGTATTGGTGATGAGCGAGGTATTCGTCAGTGACAGCCAGATGCCGTTGAGGATCGGATAGAGGGCGACGGCCGCCAGCGCCACCAGGGTGGGCAGCAGCAGCAGCCAGGAGACGGCTCCCGCGCGCCAATCGCCACGCCACGGCATCCAGCGCCGGGAAGCCGCCGCGCGCGGCGCGGCCGGCAAGCCATGCGCAGATACCCGGTCTTGCACCCCCGGCATCTTGAACTCCACCTCCGGGTGCGCGATCGGGCCGCGCGCCCCATGTGTCTTCTTGAGAGACCGTTACTCACTTGGGGTGAGATGAGCCGTGGTCTAGCCCCTAGCAAGCGGCCCCTGTCGCGCTCTGTTCGGCACGTCGCATCACGCACGATCCAGCAAACTCCACGCAGGGTCAAGCGCGAACATGCAAATAACCGCATCTTCCCAGTTGATCCCGGGCGGTGGCTGAGGCAAAAAGGCTCCCGCACGGCCTGATCGATACAAGGAGACAACTCCGACCATGGCCAAGCTCGGCATCGGGATCGTCGGATGTGGCAGCATCGCCATGACCTATCTGCGCAATGCCGCGCTGTTTCACGGGCTGGAACCGCGCGCCTGCGCCGATCTGCTGCCCGCTCAGGCCGAGTTGCGAGCCCGCGACTACGGCCTGCGCGCCTGCACGGTGGAGGCGCTGCTCGCCGCCGACGATATCGACCTTGTGCTCAACCTGACGGTGCCTTCCGCTCATTTCGCAATTTCGCTCGCGGCCCTCAAAGCCGGGAAGCATGTCTTCACCGAGAAGCCGCTCGCCGTCACGACGGAGGAGGGGCATCGGCTGGTCGAGGCCGCCGAGCGCCATGGGCGCGCGCTGGGCTCGGCACCGGATACCTTCCTCGGCGCGGCCGGCCGCCACGCGCGGCAGCTTATCGACGGCGGCGCCATCGGCCGTGTCGTCACCGGGACAGCCTTCATGATGGGGCGCGGCATGGAGCATTGGCACCCCAACCCTGCCTTCTACTATCAGCCCGGCGCCGGCCCTGTATTCGATATGGGCCCCTATTATCTGACGATGCTCGTCAACCTGCTCGGCCCGGCGACGCAGGTGATGGCGATGGCCACAAGCGGCTCCTCCGAGCGCCTGATCACCGCGCCGGGGCCATTGCAAGGGACGCGCTTCCCCATCGGCACGCCGACCAGCGTGATGTCCCTCATCCACTTCGCTTCCGGCGCTGTCATCACCTTTGGCGCGAGTTGGGATGTGTTCCGCCACGGCCAAGCGCCGATCGAACTGCATGGCACCGAGGGTTCGCTCCGCCTGCCCGACCCCGACACATTCGGCGGCATGGTCTCGATCAGCCGGCGCGGCGCCGATTGGGATGAGATTGACACCGCGACGAAGCCCTATGGCGCCATCAACTGGCCCTATGCCGCCCCTGATCGCGCGAATTACCGTATGCTGGGCGTCGCCGATCTGGCCGAGGCGGTCAGCGCCGGCCGCGCGCCCCGCGCCTCCGGCGCGCTCGCCCTCCACGTCCTCGACATTCTGGCCGCCATCCTGCGCTCCGGCGAAAGCGGCGCACCTGTGACCATCGAGACCCGCGTCGATCAACCCCCGGTCCTTGGGGAAGACGAAGCGCGCGCCTATCTCGCCTAACACTGCACGAGAGAAAGAGAGACCCGCCGATGCTTGCGCCGAATGCCCGAGCCGTTCTCGACGTCATGGCAGCCAGCGGGCTGCCCGCCATCGAAACGCTGAGCCCGGAGGCGGCGCGACGCCAAGTGCTGCTGTCGTCCCCGTTGTTGCGGGGGGCGAAAGAGGCGGTGGCGGAGGTTCGTGACCTGACGGCGCCCTCGCCGTCCGGCAGCATCCCTCTGCGGCTGTATCGCGGCCTCGGTTGCCCTGACACCGGGGCGCCTTGCGTCGTCTATTTCCACGGCGGCGGCTGGGTTGTCTGCAACATCGACACGCATGACAATATCTGCCGCTGGATGGCGAACTTCTCTGGGGGCGTCGTCATCTCCGTTGACTACCGCCTGGCGCCCGAGCACCGGTTTCCCGCCGCGATCGAGGATGCGGCGGCCGCATGGCGGCATGTGGCGGCGGAGGCGGAAGGCTGGGGCATCGACCCTGCCCGGATGGCGGCCGCCGGCGACAGCGCGGGCGGCAACATCGCCGCCGTTCTCTCGCTCATGGCACGGAACGGCGACGTGCCGCCGGTCGCCTATCAGATTCTGATCTACCCGGTGACGGATGTCTCCCTGCGGCAGGAGAGCTACAACCGCTATGCCGAGGGCTATGCGCTGACGACCGCCGCCATGCGATGGTTCGGCGCCCATTATCTGGGGCCGCGTGGTGACGGCACGGATTGGCGCGTCTCCCCGCTGCTGGCGCCGAGCGTGGCAGGCCTCGCCCCGGCTTTCATTCTGACGGCAGGGTTCGACCCGCTGCACGACGAAGCCCTGGAATATGTGGCCCGCCTGCGGGATGCCGGGGTACCCGTGCAGCTGGACGAGAATCCGGGCCAGATTCACGGCTTCCTCAGCCTGGATGGCTTCATCGCCGATGCGCGCCCCGCCATCGGCCGCGCGATCCAGGCCTGGCAGGCAGCCACTGCGACAGGAGGTTGATGAGGCATTTAGTTGCCACCCGAGATAGAGGACGACACAACAAGCCGAGCCGGAAAGCTCGCAGAGAGGACGTTCAAAATGACAGCATCAGACAAAACAGCCAAAACCGCCACGACCCCGGAGGGCATCGGCCGCCGCCAGGCAATCGCCACCGCCGGGATGGCCCTCGGCTCCACGCTTCTGCCGCTGGCGCCCCGCCGGGCACGCGCGGCAGACCGCGTGCAGCTCACCTATGCCAGCGCCAATTTCTACGGCAAGGAAACGATCGCCGACGTCGTCGATATCTACAACCAGTCGCAGAGCAAGGTACAGGTTACGTTCGTGCAGCTGCCGCCGCCATCCTCCTCGACCGAGGTGCATCAGGCGCTGGTGCAGCAGCTTGCCCGCCGCAACGGCACGCCCGATGTTTTCACCCAGGACGTGATCTGGATCGCCGAATTCGCGAGTGCGGGCTGGGCGCTGTCGCTTGAACCGTATTTCGATGCCGCCGTGCGCGCACAGTATTTCCCTGGCCTCATCGAGGCCTGTACTTTCCGCGGCAAGCTCACGGCACTGCCATGGCATGTCGACTCCGGCATGCTCTATTACCGCACGGATCTGCTGCAAAAGGTTGGCGCGCAGGTGCCGACCACCTGGGCGGAGCTGACGGCGACGGCGCAAAAAATCCAGCAGGCTGGCGGCGCCAAGTTCGGCTATCTCTGGCAGGGCAAGCAGGCCGAAGTGCTGGTCTGCGATTCGGTGGAGGTCATTGCCTCCGCCGGCGGCGGCATTCTGGCGCCCGACGGCAAGACAGTGCTTGTCGCCGAACCGCCGGCGGTCGAGGCCATTCAGTTCCTTTACGACACGATCAACAAGAGCAAGATCAGCCCGCAGGATGTGCTGAGTTGGGACGAGGAACCGTCCCGTGGGCCCTTCACGGCGGGCGAAAGCGCGTTCCTGCGCAACTGGTCCTATGTCTACAAGATCGCGGAGGACAGCTCGCAATCCTCCATCGCCGGGCATGTCGGCGTCGCGCCGCTGCCGCATTTCGACGGTGGGAAAAGTGCTGCCTGCCTCGGCGGCTATCAGTATGGCGTCAACGCCCATAGCCAGAACCCTGAAGCGGCGATCGATTTCATCACCTGGATGTCTTCGCCCGCGACGCAGCTGCATTTCGCGACCGGGCTCGGCCTCGCACCGACCCGGCCCGCCGTCTACAACGAGCCGCAACTGATCCAGCAGCAGCCCTTCATGCATACGCTGCGCGATGTCTTCGTGGGCGCGACACCACGACCGGTCACGCCCGTCTATCCGCAGGTGTCCCTGGTTCTGCAATCGGCCATTTCCCGCGCGCTGGTCAATGGCAATGTGCAGGCCGAGCTGAGCCGGGCGAAGGATCGCATCACCGCCATCGTTGCCTGAACAATGGAGCGTTGTGGCCGGGGCGCGTTACTCGGCCGCAACGATCAGGACGACACCCGCCTGCGCCAGTGCCTCCGCGATCTCGGGCGGGGGTGGCGCCTCCGTCACCAGATATTGGACGCGCTTGAAATCGGCGACATGGGCGAAGGCGTTCACGCCGAACTTGGCGCTATCGGCGAGGATGATGACGCGCCGTGCCGCATCCATCATCTCCGCCGCCGCCTGGCTCTCCTCCAGCCGGCTGATGGAGAGCCCGCTCTTGTCAACCCCGGTCACGCCGATGACGGCGGTATCGACACTGATGCGCGCGGAGCCGAAGATCTTCACAGCGCCGATCGTGGTCTGCGCGCCCTCCCAATAGGCGCCACCGAGAACGTAGATAGAGCGCGCCACATGCCGCGCCACAACCTGCGGCAGCATGAGATTGTTGGTGACGATGGTAAGGTCGCGCAGCTTGCCAAGCTCGGCTGCGAAGGCGCAGGTCGTCGTGCCGCCGTTCAGGATCAGCGTCTCACCATCGCGGATCAAAGCGGCGGCCGCGTGGCCGACGCTGCGCTTCGCCCCCGTCTGCGCCGCTACACGCAATTGGAATCGGGATTGCCGCGCGACCAGCCCATCCCCCGCGAGGGCGCCGCCATGGGTGCGGGTCAGCAGGCCATGATGTTCCAGAACTTGCAGGTCACGGCGGATGGTATCCCGCGAGACGCCGAGCATGGCGGTGAGTTCGGCCACGGTCACATGACCTTTCTCACGTATGAAATCGACCAGCCGCCGCTGTCGTGATCCGGGAAGGACGAGGTCTTCGCTCTCTGCTGCCGTCACGCGCGATCCCATTTTTTTTTATGATCTGTTTTGTCGCCCGGCGTTCCGGCGGCCACCGGGCAGGGCAAGCGATAGTAGCGCTGTTTTGTGCGGCTTTTCAATTGACCTCGCGGCATTCGGGCGCGAATGTTGCAGAAATCCGAGCCGCGACGGCTTTCGACAACGCCGCCGCATAAGGCGGAAAGGGGAAAAGCGTGCAGTCTGCCTGGCACGACGCCTATGACGGGCTTCTGGATCGGCTCAACCTCTATGTGGAACAGGCGCGTTGGACGGTGTGCGGGCTTTCGGTCTGCGTCGATGCCTTCGCGCAGCTCAGCGCCTGCGACGCCGCGTTGCGGGCGGGCCCCGGCGCGGCGCAAGCGCTCGGTGCCGAGCTGCGCCGCCGTGCCGCTGGCGGCATCGGCGGAGAAATCCATATCGATTGGCCCGAGGGCGCGCGCTGGGCGGCCGCGAACCTGCCGGTTCGCACCGCACTCGGCGGCACCGCAGCCCATGCCGCGCGACTGCTGACGCTGCTCGGCGCCCCCGCGCTTCTCGCGCTGAACCACCGGGGGCCGGAGCAGCTCGCCCGGCTCGACCCGGAGATGCTGCTGGCCTCGGCCGGCCGTGCCACCCGCGCCGCCGACATCGAACCAGAAGGGCCAGACCGGCCGCGCATCCATGTCTTTGAGTTCACAGCGGGCGAGAACATCGGCGGCGTAGTGCCGCCACGCTCCTCCCGCATCATCGTGCGGTTCAACAACCTCGACCTTGAGCGTGACGCCGCGTTCGAGCGGTTGAGCCCACGCCTCATTGCGGAATCGCCCGGTCTCGGCGCCGGCGTGCTGGCGGGCTTCAACGCGCTCGGCGAGCGGCCCGAGCTTGCCGCCGGGCTCGACTACGCGCGGGGCATCGCCGCGCGCTGGCAGGCCGCCGGCATCGGCATCATCCATCTGGAGATGGCGGGTTTCGATACCGAGGATTGCCGGGACCAGACGCTTACGGGCCTCACCGGCGCCTTCACCTCTATCGGCATGAGCCTGTCGGAATTCCGGGCGATCGATCCCGCTTGCCGCGATCCGCGCGCGGGCATCCGGCGCCTTGCCGAGCGTCTGCGGGCCGATCGCGTCACCATCCATGCCGATGAATGGGCGATGAGCGCGACACGAGGCGACGTAGCGCAAGAACGCGAGGCGCTGATGATGGGCTGCCTGATGGCAAGCGCGCGGGCCGCGAGCGGCAGGCTGATGGTGCCGGAGGCGCTGCCGGATGGCGCCCGGTTCGAGGAACCGCCGGCGGAGGAGAGCGCCGAGGGCTGGCACATCGTCTCCTGCCCCAGCCCGCATCTGGCGCGCCCGCGAACGACGCTCGGCCTCGGTGACACCTTCATGGCCGGCTGCCTTCTGGTGTTGGGGCAAAGGCCGCTGCGATGATCACGCAGTTGGCGACGCAACGACAATCCGGGGCGATCCCAGCGTCGGCGCGGCTTCGGGCGCCCCCCGGTAGCGCAACCAGCCTTGGTGTCTCATAGCCTTGACGGCTTCGGGACCCTCCCACTACTGTCCCCGAAGCTGTCGCCAGAGCGTGATGACCGAAGGTCTGAATCACGCGATCAAACAGAGAGTTAGAGCGGGAGCGGGACAGTGAGCGAAAGCGAACCAATCCCACTCTAATAACAAAAGAAACGGAGCGAGGAAGCCATCATGTCCGGATTCAGAAAAAGCCTCATGGTAGCGCTGTCTGCCGCTGGCCTGGCGCTCACGCCGTTCATGGCACATGCCGCCAGTTATACGGTCGGGTTGAGCGTCGCGACACTCGCCAATCCGTTCTTCCAGGGCATGACGAAGGGCGTGAAGCTCGGCATCGCCCAGTATCCTGATCTCACCCTCATCAACACCAGCGCGAATGGCGATGCCAATACGCAGACCAATCAGGTGACGGACCTGATCAACCAGCATGTCGCCGCCCTGATCCTCAATCCCATCAACGCGGATGCGATCGTCCCCATCGTCCGCGAAGCCAACAAGAAGGGCATCCCGGTTTTCACGCTGGATCGCGGCGCGGCCTGCGGCGCATGCCAGGTGAACTTCCTTGAAACCGACAACATACAACTCGGCAAGGAAGGCGCGGATTTCATCGCCGCACAGCTCAAGCAGCGCTATGGCACGATCAAGGGCAACGTCGTCGATCTCGAAGGTCTGCTCGGCACGACGGCCGGTGATGAGCGCGAGCAGGGCTTCTCGACCGAATTCGCGGCCTTGCAGAAAGACAATCCGGACCTGAAGCTAATCGCCCGCCAGGCGGCGGATTTCGATGCCGACAAAGGCTTCAACATCACGACGCAGCTGCTGGCGGCGAACAGCCAAATCGACGCCATCTTCAACGGCAATGATGACAACGCCATCGGCGCGATCCGCGCCATCCGCCAGGCCGACCGCTTCTACCCGATCGGCAATCCGAAGCACATCGTCATCATCGGGATCGACGGCACTGAACAGGGCTTGAGCGCCATTCGTAAAGGCCAGATGGACGCGACGCTTTCGCAAAATCCGCTGACGATGGCCAAGCAGTCGGTCGCCTATGTCGAAGATTATCTGCATGGCGACAAATCTCAGATCCCGGCCCATCAATACTGGCCGCATATGTTGCTGACGAAAGCCAATATCGACAGCCCACAGGCCAAAGCCTATGGCCTGTGGGGCGATGAGGTCAGCCAGTAGCCGACGGCGCCGGCACGATGGCCCACCTGCTGGAGATGAGCGGCATCTCCAAGCACTTTCCGGGCGTCAAAGCGCTGTCCGATGTCAGCATCGTCCTCGATCAGGGGGAGGTGCTCGGCATCGTGGGGGAGAACGGCGCCGGAAAATCGACGCTGATGAAGATCGTCGCCGGCGTCTATACGGCGGATGCGGGCGAGTTGCGGCTCGGCGGCGCGCCCTTCGCGCCGCGCCAGCCGCGAGATGCGCTGGATGCCGGGATCATCGTCATCCATCAGGAGCTAAGCCTCGTCCCCGATCGTTCGGTGGCGGAAAACATCTTCCTCGGCAATCTGCCGCATGACCGGCTGGGCGGCGTGCGGCGCGCCGTACTGCACCGGCGCGCGCGGGACCTGCTCACCCGCGTCGGCCTCTCGATCCCGCCACAGACGCGCGTCCGGCATCTCGGTATCGCCCAGCAGCAGCTTGTCGAGATCGCGCGCGCTCTGTCCCGTGAGGCGCGGGTCATCGTCATGGACGAGCCGACGGCGACGTTGACGACGGCCGAGCAGCGCATCCTGTTCGCGACGATCCGCACGCTGCGCGCGGCGGGTGTCGGGCTCGTCTTCATCAGCCATCATCTCGAAGAGGTCTTCGAGATTTGTGACCGCGTGACGGTGCTGCGCGACGGCGCCGCGGTCGATACGCGCGCCGTCGCGCAATGGACCGAGGCATCCCTGATCCAGGCCATGGTCAATCGGCCGATCGACGCGCTGTTCCCGCCGCGTCACGCCGCGATCGGCGATATTCTGCTGGAGGTGGAGGGGCTCACCTCCGCCGGGCGGTTCGAGGATGTGTCGTTTCAGTTGCGCGCCGGTGAAGTTCTCGGCCTCGGCGGGCTCATCGGCGCCGGACGAACGGAAGTGCTGAAAGCGATCTACGGCGCGCTGCCCGTCAGCCGTGGCCGCATTCGCGTGCAATCACGCGACGTGACGGTCCGCTCCCCGCGCGATGCGATCGCCGCCGGGGTGGCGCTCGTGCCGGAGGATCGTAAAGGCGAAGGGCTGGTGCTGCCTTTCCCGGTCCGCACCAATATCGCCCTGTCAACGCTGACGCGCCTGTCCTGGCTCCGCACCGTTCTCGCCCAAGGGCGGATCGATCGTCTGGCGGATAAGACGGTCGCGGAACTGCGCATCCGCACGCCCAGCATCCGCCAGCGCGTGCAACTGTTATCGGGCGGCAACCAGCAGAAGGTGGTGCTCGGCCGCGCGCTGACGACGAAGCCACGGATCTTCCTGCTTGACGAGCCGACGCGCGGCATCGATGTCGGCGCTAAGGTCGAGGTCTATCGTCTCATCAACGCGCTGGCCGAACAGGGCGGTGCTATCCTGGTCGTATCCTCCGACATGATCGAACTGCTGGGCCTTTGCGACCGCATCCTCGTCATGCGCACGGGCCGGGTGGCCGGCGCGGTGCCGCGCGCGGAGTTCAGCCAGGAGCGCGTCATGCATTTCGCGGCCCTCGGTTAGAGACTGTTTGGGAATGCTACTACGGCGGCCATCCGACGCGCCTTTCTGCGCTTCCGGGGCTCATGGCCTCTCACGGCCACTCCGCTCCGGTTCTCGAAAGCCACGCCGGGCGGCCACTGCGTGGCCTCTGGCTCGCCATAGCGCAGTCTCAAACAGTCTCTTAGAAATTCTGGATAAGCTGAGGAAGGCTTCCGATGTCATCCGCTGAGACGCAGCCTCCGCAGAATTGCCGGTTCGGGGTCAAATCCCTCATCAGCGCCGTCAACGAACTCACCATCGTCGTGGGCTTCGTCGCGATCTCGGTCTTTCTGGCGGTGACGACGCCCACCTTCCTGACCTCGGCCAACCTGCTCTCGATCCTGCTCGCAAGTTCGCTGATCGGCATCGTCGCGGTCGGTGAGACCTTCGTCATCGTGACGGGCGGGATCGACCTGTCGGTCGGTTCCGTCGTCGCCTTCACCGGCGTCATGGCGGGCTTGGCGCTCAACGCGCATGTTCCGGTGCCGATCGCGGTGCTCATCGGTATCGGCATCGGCGCCTTGTCCGGCGGTTTCATCGCCTTCGCGGTGACGATGCTGAATATGAGCCCCTTCATCGTCAGCCTGGCCGTGCTCGCCATGGCGCGCGGCCTCGCCTTCATCGTCACCAACGGCAATACGATCTTCTCCTTCCCGGACGCCTTCGACAATATCGGCGGCGGCAATATCGGGCCCTTTCCGGTCGCGGCGCTCATCACGCTGGCGGTCTTCCTGGTGGCGGGGCTGGTTCTGGCGCGGACGGTGTTCGGCGCCGAGGTCTATGCCGTCGGCGGCAACCGGGATGCCGCGCGCCTCGCCGGCATTCCCGTCACCCGCACGCTCGCCTGCGTCTATATTATCAGCGGCGCGCTCGCCGGTCTGGGCGGTGTCATCCTCGCCGGGCGGCTTGACAGCGCGCAGCCGATCGCGGCCGAGGGGCTGGAGCTGAACGCCATCGCCGCCGTGGTGATCGGCGGCGCCTCCCTCTTCGGCGGCAAGGGCAGCATCCTCGGCACCCTGCTGGGCGTGCTGATCATCGGCCTCATCAACAACGGGCTGACGCTGAAGAACGTGCAGCCCTTCTGGGTGCAGTTCATCCAGGGCGCGGTGATTTTTGGCGCCGTCCTGATCGACAGCCTCAACCAGAAGCGCCGCCGGGGCTGAAGACCGATCTGGGGAGGCCTGACCGGCCGAGAGGCGGCCGGCCGCCGAGGCTTCCAGGCGGAAAAACGGGTTCCTCAGCCTTGCATATCCGCCGCTGCATCCAACCTAAGCGCCTCAACGCGACACGAATGACGGGTTGCCATGCCCGCCTGATGGCAGGATCGGCTCCTGCGGGCAGAGCGAGAGGCCTTACGACAAATTAAAGGTCCGCGAGCCGCCGTTCGGTCTATCTGGAACAAGGCGCCATGCCCCTTGCGCATCGGACCAAGCCAGCGGCTATTTTGAGCGGCAACCTTGCCATCCTGGCAGGTGATCTTATTGAAGGTGCCATGCGCAGCTTTGCCTCCCAAACCGCCGCGGAAGCCGAACTCGCCGGCCTCATCGTGTCGACGCTCAATCTGGAGGCACCCGCCGCGTCGATCGACCCCGAGGTGCCACTCTATAAGGACGGGCTTGGCCTCGATTCGATCGACATGCTCGAAATTTCGCTTGTGGTCGCGCAGCGCTACGGCGTGAAGCTGCGCGCCGATGACGAGAACAATGCGAGCATCTTCGGCTCGCTGCGCAGCCTTTCAGCCTTTATCCAGGCGCAGAGAGCCAGCTGAATGATCGTTGCCGCCAGAGCCCGCTCGCCAATCACCGCCCTGGTGGCGATCATCCTGGTCTCGCTGTTGTTTCATGCCGTCATCCTTTCCACCGTCCGGTTTCCCTACGGCCTGTCGCTGGTCGGGCTGTTCAAGCTCAGCTTCGTCTCGGTCTCGGCACTCTCCCACTGGGCTATCTATGTAAGCCTGCTGACGACCTTCGCGCTGACGCTCCGCCGGGGCCATACGCCGCTCGTCACCGCCATGGCCGGACGCTTCCATGGGACAGTGCTGTCCGACGAGATCATTCGCTACACGCGCAAGGTAACGATCGCCTGGTGCCTGTTTTTCGCGGCGCAGCTGCTCACCTCCGTCTCGCTGTTCCTCCTCGCGCCGCTGACCGTCTGGTCATTTTTCGTGAACGTGATGGACATCCCGCTTCTGGTGGCGATGTTCGCGGGCGAATATGCGTGTCGGCTCCATGTCCTGAAGGACCCGCCGCGCCATTCGCTCGCCATGATCGTGCAGATGGTGGGCGATTGCATGCGCCAACCCCCTTCTGCCGTCGCCTCCACAGTCGCGCCCGCTACCGCGCCCCCGACAGGATCGCCCCCCCGGTGACGGGCCATGCCGACCGTCGGCTCGCGGCATGGCGGTACCCGCCCGACGGCATTGTCGCCCTGCGCGGCGGGACCCCGATCACCGCCGCCAGGCTTCGCCGCGATGCGGCGGCACTCGCGGCACTCCTGCCCGACCAGCCCTTCCTGGTGAATCTCTGCCTCGATCGGTATCGCTTCATGGTGGGATTCGCGGCCGCGCTGAGCCGTGGCCAGACAACCCTGCTTCCCTCGGCGAACACGGCCGGGGTGCTTGACGATCTGGCAGCCGACTACCCCGGCCTCTATGCGCTGACGGATACCGCGCCCCCCAGCCTGCCGCATCTCACCTACCCCGAGACGCTGGAGAGCGCCGAGGAAGCGCCGCTGCTGATCCCGGTCGATCAGCCGGCCGTCCTGCTTTTTACCTCGGGCTCGACAGGCCGGCCCAAGCCCGTGCTGAAAAGCTGGTCAACACTGGTGCGGAGCGCGTGGGCGGCGGGTGAGCGGCTGGGCGCGGCCGCCTTCAGCAGCGGCTGCGTGATCGGCACGGTGCCGCATCAGCATAGTTACGGGCTGGAATCGGTCATCCTGCTGGCATGGCAGTTCGGGCTGCCGGTTCTGACCCATTCGCCGCTTTTCCCGGCCGATGTCCGCGCGGCGCTGGAGATGGCGCCGGCCCCGCGCCTGCTTGTCACCACGCCGGTCCATCTCCGCGCCCTGGCCGCCGATCCCGCGGGCATGCCCAGTGCCGCGCTCATTCTGTCCGCCACCGCGCCGCTGCCGAGCGAATTGGCCGTGGCCGCCGAAGTCAGCTTCCAGGCACCCCTGATCGAGATCTACGGCTGCACCGAAGCCGGGCAGATCGCCACGCGGCGCAGCACGCGGGAGACGGACTGGCGCTGCCTCGACGGTATCGCCCTGCACCAGGATAGCGCGGGCTGGTGGGCGAGCGGAGCTGCCGTGGAAGGCATCGCCCCCGTGCAGGATGTGATCGAGCCCACGGGCGCGGGCACCTTCCGGCTCGGCAGCCGCTCGGCCGATCTCGTGGACGTCGCCGGGAAACGCTCCTCCGTCAGCTATCTCAATCACCAGCTCCTCGGCATTCCGGGCGTGGTGGACGGCACCTTCGTCATGGGCGAGGCCACCGGCCGGGCGGTGCCCCGCCTCAAGGCCCTCGCGGTTGCCCCCGGCCTATCCGCCGATCGGGTCATGCAGGCCTTGCGCGAGCGGCTCGACCCCGCCTTCCTGCCACGGCCGCTGGTGCTGGTCTCAGCCCTGCCCCGCAACAGCCTCGGCAAGGTGGCGCGGGCCGATGTTTTGCGGCTCGTTGAGGAGCCGGTCGCGGAATGACCGGCAGGCACAGGCGCGACCTTTGCGTGCCGGAGGGGCATGCGACCGCGAGCGGGCATTTTCCCGGCCGGCCCATCATTCCAGGGGCATTGCTGCTCGACGAGGTGGTGAGCGCGATCGCGACGCGCGCGCCCTTTTCCTTCCGGACGGTGAAGTTCCTGGCGCCGCTGCGCCACGGCGAAGCGCTCGAACTTCGCTGGCACGACGCGATTGACGGGACGATCCGGTTCGAGATCCGGCGCCCGGCGCAAACCGACGCCGTGCTGACGGGCGTGCTGGAGATGGCGGGATGAGCGTCCGGTCCGGCGTGCAGGAATGGGCGAGCCGGCCTGAGCGCGGCTCGGCTTCGGCGATCAAGCTCGCCGCATGGATCGCCTTGCGGCTGGGGCGCCGCGCGGCGCAGATCTTCCTCTACCCCGTCTGTTTCTATTTCCTGCTCTCCTCGCCATCGGCGCTACGCAATTCCCGTGCCTATCTCAGCCGGGCGCTCGGCCGCCGGCCGCATCTGGGGGATATCTACCGGCATTTCTTCACCTTCGGCTCCTGCGTGCTCGATCGGGTCTATCTGCTCAACGAGCGCGAGAAGGGGTTCGAGATCACGGCCGAGGGCGACGAGATCATGCGCCGCATCGATCAGGAGGGCGGCGGCTGCCTGCTCTTCGGCGCGCATTTCGGCAGCTTCGAGACCGCGCGCGTGGTCGGCCGCCGCTATCGGGACTTGCCGATCAGCCTGCTGATGTATGAGGCGAATGCCCGCAAGATCCGCGCCGCACTTGCGGCGATCAACCCCCGCCTTGCCGCCGAGGTGATCGGCCTGGGGCGGCTCGACTCCCTCATCCTGGTGGCGGAGCGGCTGCGCGCCGGCCATTTCGTGGGCGTCCTCGCTGACCGCAATGTCGATGGGCAGGACATGCAGCGCATCCCGTTTCTGGGCGCGCCGGCCGCCTTCCCGACGGGACCGTTCCGGGTCGCGATGATGCTGAACCGGCCCGTGGTGATGATGGCCGGCGTCTATAAGGGCGATGGCCGCTACGAGGTGCGGTTCGAGCTATTGGCCGAGGCGCGGGAAACCCGCCCGGCGGACCCGCAGGCATGGCTGGATGAGGTGATGGGGCGCTACGTCTCCCGCCTTGAGGCGCTGTGCCGGGAAGCGCCCTACAACTGGTTCAACTTCTACGACTTCTGGGCCTGAGATGCTGATCCGGCGTCTCGCCGCCATCGGGCTCGTGCTCTGCGCCACTATGACGGGCGCCCCCGCGCAGACGACAGCCGCCTGGACTCCCGGCGCACTCATGCACGCCCTGTCCGGCGTGCGCTCGGCCTCCGCCACGTTCACCGAAACCAAGACCGTGGCGCTGCTCAAGACGCCGCTTCAGACCTCCGGCACGCTCCGCTACGTGGCGCCCGACTATATGCGAAAGACGGTGCTGACGCCGACACCGGAGGATTTCGTCCTGCAAGGCGGTATCGTGACGCTCACCGCCCAGGGCCAGACGCATCGGTTCGACCTGAGCGAGGCCCCGCCGCTCGCCGGGCTGGTGGAGGGCGTACGCGCCACGCTCGCCGGAGATGAGGCGACGCTGCGGCGCTACTATTCCATTTCCCTCAGCGGCGGGCCGCAACAGTGGCAGTTGCTGTTGCGGCCGACCGACCCGGCGCTCGGCCGCCTCGTGAGCTGGCTGAGCATTCGCGGCAGCGGCGCGCGGGTGGAGGAGATCGACACCGGGGGCGCCCATGGCGACCTCACCCGCATGTCCGTCCGAGAATCCGTTGCCGACACGAATTAGCTTAGTGCCGGTCTGGCTCTGCCTGGCAGCCGCACTGCTCTGCACCGCGATCATCGTCCGCAGCCAGTACCGCACCGATATGAGCGATTTCCTGCCGCGCGCCCATGGGCTGGCGGAGCAGGCCCTCGACACGCAGGTGAGCAGCGGCGGCGCCTCCCGCGTGCTGCTGCTCTCGATCAGCTGTGCCCCCGAAACAGTTCTGACGGCGCTCAGCCGCGACCTCGCCCAGCGCCTGCGCGGCAATCCCGATTTCATCGCAGTGCTGAACGGCGATGACGCAGGCACGGCCGCAACGCAAAGCTTCGTCTGGCGCAACCGCTACCTGCTGAGCGCCGATGTCTCCGCCCAGCGCTTCACCGCCGCCGGACTGAGCGCGGCGCTCGCGAACGATCTCTCGCTGCTGAGTTCTGACCTCGGCGCGGTCCTCGGGCAGAGCCTGCCGGCAGACCCGACGAATGAGGCGCTGACGCTGGCACAGACGCTCGGCGGCCAGATGAGCGGCGGACCACGGACCGAGGACGGCGCCTGGCTCTCTCCGGACGGCCACGCCGCGCTGCTCCTGCTGCGCACGCAGGCGGCGGGATTCGATATCGACGCCCAGGCCGAGGCGCTGCGGGCGGCGAATGAGGACTTCGCGGCGGCACGCGCGGCATCTGCGGGCGCCGGCCAAGCCATTCTGGAGGCAACCGGCCCCGGCGTCTTCGCCGTGCGCAGCCGCGATATCACGAAACGCGATGTCTCCCGGCTCTCGATGCTCGCGGCGGCAGGTGCGGTTCTGTTCCTGCTCATCGCCTACCGCTCCCCCCGCGTGTTGCTGTTGGGGCTGCTGCCGGTCGCCTGCGGCGCGCTCGCCGCCACCGCGACGGTCTCGGTCGCTTTCGGCTTCGTCCATGCCATCACGTTGGGCTTCGGCATCACGCTGATCGGCGAGGCGATGGATTATTCCATCTATCTGCTGACGCAGACGCTGCGCGGCGATAGCGCGGCGAAGACGCTCGCCCGCATCTGGCCGACGCTGCGGCTCGGCGCTTTCACCTCCGTCGCGGGGTTCTGCACCATGCTGCCGTCGAGCTTCACCGGCTTCTCGCAGCTCGGCCTATTTTCCGTGGCGGGCCTCATCGCGGCCGCCTGCGTGACGCGGTTCGTGATGCCGCCGTTGGTGCCGGCAGGTTTCTTCGCCCGGGGCGCGGAGAGCATCGGCACGCCGCTGCGATTGTTTCTGGTCTGGCAACGACCGGCGCGATGGCTGCTGGCGGGTCTCATCATGGCGGCGATCCTGGCGCTGCTGGCGCATCGGGGTGCGGTGTGGGACGACAACCTGCTCAATCTCAGCCCGCTGCCGAAGGGAATGGTGGCGCTGGACCAGCGCCTGCGCGGTGAGTTGGGCATTCCCGATACGCGCTATTTCGTGGCCTATCGTGCGGCGAGCCGGCAGCAGGCGCTGATGACGAGCGAGCGGCTTGAGAGTGCGCTGGCGCCGCTCATCGCGCGGCACGCGATCGGCGGCTACGACCTGCCGAGCCTCGTGCTGCCGAGCGACCGGACGCAGACGGCGCGCCGCGCGGCCCTGCCGGATGCCGCCACGCTGCACGCCGCGTTTACCGAGGCGAGCGCCGGGCTTCCCTTCCGCGCGGACGGCTTCGCGCCCTTCTTCCACGATGTGGCGCAAGCCCGCACGGCGCCATTGCTGACGGCGGAGAGCCTGCCGCCGCCGCTGGCGCTCCGCCTGCAATCGATGCTCATTCCGAATGATGGCGGCTGGGTGGTGCTGGCGCCGCTCTCGGGCGTGACCAAGCCCGATCTGGTGCGGGACCGGCTGGCCGCGACCGTGCCGATGGCGGCCTTCGTCGATCTCAACCGGCAATCGGCGGTGCTGCTCCACAGGTTCCAGCATGAGGCGGTGACCCTCGCGGTGGCGGGGAGCCTCGCCATTCTGCTGCTGCTGTTCCTGGGGCTGCGGTCACCCCGCCGCGTTCTGGCCGTGGCGGCGCCGGTCGCGGCGGCGGTGGTGCTGACCGCCGCCATCCTGACGCTCGGCACCAAGCTCACCATCTTCATGGTCGCGGGCTTCCTGCTGATCGTCGCCCTCGGCTCCAACTACTGCCTGTTCTTCGCCCGGCGCGGCCAGGCGCCGGAGGAATGGGGGCGCGCGCTCGCCTCCATCATGCTCGCCAATCTCTGCACCGTCGCGGCCTACGGGCTGCTGTCACTCTCCCGCATTCCCGTCCTGCATGACATCGGCATGACGGTTGCCCTCGGCACCTTTCTCTGCCTCGTCCTCGGCGCGGCCTTCAGCGCGCCGGCGACCCACGGGGAGAGGCTATGAACGGCCCGCTCACCCCTCTTTACTATCAATCGCCGAACCCATCGGCCGAGCGCATTCTGTTGGTGATGCTTCCCGGCGCCGGCATCAAGGCCGAGGATTTCGCGGCGCACGGCATGGTCGCGGCGGCTCAGGCCAGTGCGGTGGCCGTGGATGCCGTCGCGCTCAAACCGGATACCGACCTTTATCTGGAGGGCAATATCGCCCCGGCGCTGCATGACGCGATCCTGGCGCCGCAGCTCGCAACCGGCGCCAAGCGGATATGGCTGCTCGGCATCTCGCTCGGCGGCATGGGCGCGCTGCTCTATGCCAGCGCCTACCCCGATATCGTCGAAGGGCTGGTGCTGGTGGCGCCATTCCTCGGCACCCACGGCACCGTGGCGGAGGTAGCGGCTGCCGGCAGCTTCGGTGCCTGGTCGGCGGCCGCGTCCGGCGCGACGGACCCCGAGCGGCGGATGCTCTGCTGGCTGCAGCGCCGTTTGCGCGCGGCGGCGGCCGAGCCGCCCCGGCTCTTTCTCGGCCACAGCCGGGCTGATCGTTTCGCCACCGGACATCGCCTTCTCGCGGCGGAGCTTGCCACCGGACAGGTCGCGCTCGTTGATGGCGGGCATGACTGGCCGGCCTGGACGGCGGCGTGGGATGAGATCATGCGCCGCCATCCCTTCCGCTGAACGTCATGTCGTTGGACGCCCGAAGCGGCGGCATTATAGAGAGAAGCATGAACGATTGCGGCCCGAGCCTTGAGCGGAGCATCGTGGCTTCCGCCGCCGCCCGCCCTCCCGTGGCGTATGAAGACGTCGTGCCCTACTACGCGGAGCTTTCCGCGCTGTCCGAGTTGCGCAAGAAGCCCGGTTTCGGCGTGCCCCTGCAGAGCGGCCGGGGCGGCCATATGCTGCTATACCTGAACGGCATCCGGGTGAACCGGCGCAGCGGCTACCCCGTGCTTGAACTCTGCCCGCCCGACGAAGATCCAGGGCGGGCGGGTGCGGCCATCAGCGTGAACTCCCACTACCGCAACGCAAATTGGGTGGCGGTGGAAGACCGCAACTTCGTCTTTCGCGGCGCCTTGGCGCCTGGAGAGGCGGTGACGCGCGACGCCTATGCGCGAACACAGGCCCGCGCCCGCGCCATGGGCCTGCTGGACGGCATCGAATTCCACGATCATTTCTTCCGGGACAAGCCGCCCGGCATGACGCGGGAAGATTGCAAATACGAAATCTCTATCGCTACGGATTACGCGGCGCAGTTCGGCCGCCATTGCTATCGCGCGCGCGTGCCGCTGGATGCCGCGCGGATGCAGAGGATCGTCGATTTCCTCAACACGGTGAACGAACCTTATCGCGCCGGCGCCCGCATCTACCAATGGCGGCTGTTCAACGATAACTGCGTGCATGTGGCCCATAACGCGCTCGCCGCCGCAGGCTTCTGGCCGGCCTGGCCGACCGGGCAGTTCTTCGCGCTCGCGGCGTTTCGCTTCCCGGTGCCGAAGAACACGATGGTTGATCTGGCGCTCCGCGCGAACGACCTGCCGCTGGAAGATGCGGAGGCGCTGTTCGCGGATGACGCGACGCGCCGCGCGCTGCTGGAGAGCGGAACCTTGCCCACCGGCCCGGCGGCCCTTACCTCCATGGCGCCGGTCATCCCGCTGAACGAGATCTATGACGTGCAGAAGCTGCGGCTGATCTTCTACGACAATCCCTTCTGGGGCCGCTATCGCGGCCGGTTCCAGCGCATCATGTCGGAGCCGCGCTATACCGACCTCACCGCCAATCTCCGCCATTTCGCGGCGCGCTACCGCGCGGCGGCGGCGGAGAGCCTGCCACGCATCGCGGCCTGGCCGCAGGACCGCGCCCGCTTTCGCGACAAGGTACGAGCAGCATATCGCGAGCGAGGCCGCCCGGGTCGCGCAATGGCTGAGCCACCTCGACGATGCGCACGCCGGGGCGGGGAAATCACCATGAGGGCCGCGCCACTCGCGATCACGGGCCTCTGCCTCTCCAGCGCGCTCGGTGCCGGGCGGGAGAAGACGCTGGCGGCGCTGCAAAGCGGCCGCAGCGCGCTCGCCCCCTGCCGCTTCGATGAACTGCCCATCGCCGCCTATACCGGGGATGCCGTCGGGCTGGAGGATGAACCGCTGACCGGCCGCTGGGCGCCGTTCGATTGCCGTAACAACCGGTTGGTGGAGCAGGCTTTGCGCTGTGACGGGTTCGAGGCGGCGGTCGCACGCGCCAAGGCGCGCTACGGGCCATCCCGCATCGGCGTTTTCACCGGCACGAGCACCTCCGGCATCCAGCAGACGGAGGACGCCTATCGCCACCGCGACCCGGAGAGCGGCGCCCTGCCGCCCGGCTTCGACTATGACCACAGGCACAACGCCTATTCGCTCGGCCGGTACACGCGGGCGCGGCTGGGCCTGTCCGGCCCGGGCTTCACCATCTCCACCGCCTGTGCCGCGACGACGAAGGTCTTCGCGGCGGCATCGCGGATGATCGCCGCCGGGCTCTGCGACGCGGCGGTCGTCGGCGGCGCCGATAGTTTCTGCGCGACGACGCTGTTCGGCTTCCAGTCGCTCGGCGTGATGGCGGAGGGGCCATGCCGGCCCTTCGATGCCGAGCGGAACGGCATCTCCATCGGCGAGGCCGCCGGCTTCGCGCTGCTGGAGCCGGTCGAAGCCGCCGCCGGCACCGATACGCTGATGCTGCTGGGCACGGGTGAGAGTTCGGACGCCTACCACATGTCCTCCCCCGATCCCGAAGGGACCGGCGCCCGCGCCGCGATGCGCCGCGCGCTTGGAAGACGCCCATTTGCCGCCGGGGGCGATCGACTACATCAACATGCACGGCACGGCGACGCTGGTCGGCGACGCCGCCGAGGATCGCGCCGTCACCGCCCTGTTCGGCACAGCGGTGCCGCGCAGCTCCAGCAAAGGGTTCACGGGCCATACGCTCGGCGCCGCCGGCATCGTCGGTGCGGCGATCGCCTCGCTCAGCATCCGGCACGGTTTCCTGCCCGGCAGCCCGCATACAAGCCGGCTCGACCCCGATTTCGCGCCGGGTCATGTGCTGACCGGGCGGCCAGCGAAGGTCGATCGGGTGATGTGCAACGCCTTCGGCTTCGGCGGGGTGAATTGCAGCCTCATCCTGGGCAGGCCGGCATGATGCGGCTCACTGTCGCAGGCATCGGCCTGCGCGGGCCGGGGCTGGATGGCTGGGCGGCGAGCCTGCCCGTGCTGGCCGGGCGCGCGCCCTATGTTCCGGCGCCGCTCGCCGTTCCTGTCCCGAGCCTTTTGCCGGCCAATGAACGCCGCCGCGCGCCGCAGAGCGTGAAACTGGCCCTCGCCGTCGGCGCCGAAGCCTTCGCAGGCCGCCGGCCTGCAACCCGCCGCCGCGACCCGGGCCGTATTCACCTCCTCCGGCGGGCGATGGCGAGACGATCCACAGCATTCTGGAAACCCTGGCGGGGCCGGAACGGGAGCTTTCGCCCACGCGGTTCCATAACTCGGTGCATAATGTCGCCGCCGGCTATTGGAGCATCGCCACCGGCAGCCGAAGGCGGCGTCGACCAGCCTGTGCGCGCATGACGGCAGCTTCGCTGCCGGGCTGCTCGAAGCCGGCGCCCAGGCGATGGCCGAGGGCGAGGCGGTGGTGCTGATCGCCTATGACGTGCCCTATCCGGGGCCGCTTGCCGCGATCCGGCCGATTTCCGAGGCCTTCGCCGTGGCGCTGGTGCTCTCCCCGACACCGGCGCCACGGCGGCGAGCCGTGATCGAGCTGACACTGAACCCGGAGCCGCGGCCCCGCCACACCGGCCTTTCCCGCCGCGCTGGACGCGTTGCAACGAACGGTCCCGGCCGCGCGGTGCCTCGCTTTGCTCGCTGCGCTGGCGCGCGGCGAGCCGGCGGAGATCACCCTGGACTATCTCGATGATTTGGCGCCTGCGCGTGACGGTCCGGCCAGGGGAGCCGGCATGAGCGGTATCGGGCGCGAGCGTATTCTGGGCCTTATTCCGCATGCCGGCGCCATGTGCCTGCTGGATGAGGTGGTGGACTGGGACGAGGCCGGCATTACCTGCCTCTCCGCCCGCTACGCCGACGCCGACAACCCGCATGCGCCGCGCCGATGGCACGCTCGGCACCGCCATGCGGCATCGAAATCGCCGCCCAGGCCATGGCCGTGCATGGCCGGCTGAGCAGCACCCGCGGAAGGCCCGCCGCGCCCAGGCTTTCTCGTCAGCCTGCGCGATGTGCGGCTGCGCGCCGCGACCCTGCCGCCCGGCATCGGGCCGCTGACCGTCACCGCCCGGCAGATCATGGGCGATGCGCGGGGCGCGACCTATGCCTTCGCCGTCGCGGCGGCGGGAGAGGAATGGTTAAGCGGCCGCGCCACCGTTCTGTTCGCGGCAACGCCATGAACCGCGCCCTCGTCACCGGCGGCAGCGGCAGCATCGGCGGCGCCATCGCCCGGGCCTTGGCCGAGGCGGGCTCACGTCTGCATCTGCACGCCCATGGGCAGCTCGCACGCGCCGAGGCGCTGGCCGCCGATATCCGCGCGCAGGGCGGCAGCGCCGAGGCGGTCGGCTTCGACATCACCGATGCCGAGGCAACCGGCGCGGCGCTGGCGCAGCTGCTGGAAGCCGGCCCCATCCAGATCCTCGTGAACAATGCCGGCATTCATGATGACGCGGTGATGCCGGGAATGCGGCCCGAGCAATGGTCGCGCGTGATCGATGTCTCCCTCAACGGTTTCTTCAACGTCACCCAGCCGCTGCTGCTGCCGATGATCCGCACGCGCTGGGGGCGCATCATCAACATCTCCTCCGTCTCGGCGGTGATGGGCAATCGCGGCCAGGCGAATTACGCGGCGGCGAAAGCCGGGCTGCATGGCGCGACGCGCTCGCTCTCCCTGCGAGCTTGCCAGCCGCGGCATCACCGTCAATACCGTGGCACCGGGCATCATCGCTTCCCCCGCGACCGAGGCGCTGTTTCCGAAGGAGATCATCGCGCAGATGGTGCCGATGCAGCGCGCGGGAGAGCCGAAGGAGGTCGCCGATCTCGTCGCCTTTCTCGCCTCCGACCGCGCGGGCTATATCTCGGGGCAGATCATCTCGATCAACGGCGGGATGGCCTGAAATGCCGAGCGAGAGCTCGCCGCGAATCAGCCTGCCGATACATGCCGGCGAGTCCGAAGATTGTCCCGCCCGTAGCGGAAATGCGAGACGCCGCCTTCATCCTTCCGCAAATAGCGCACCGGCGCCGGGCGGTTGATGACGCCCACGCCCTGCCAGGCTCAGCCGCACCACCGCCTCGGCATCGAAATCATAGCGCGCGCATATGCCGGCTCGCTTCCATCACCGCCAGCAGCGGCATGAGCGGGTAGACGCGGAAACCGAACAGCGCATCGCCGATATCGGCCCCGTGTGAGCCAGCGCACCAGCATGATTGGAGATCCGCCGCCCCAGCACGCGCAGGCGCGGCGCCGAGCATCGAAGACCGGCACGCCCAGAATCATCGCCGCCGGATTGCTGCGCCGAGAGCGCCATGAACTCGCGCGATGTCCGCCGCCGGGTGCTGCCCATCGGCATCCATGACGAGAACATGGGTAAAGCCCCGGCCGCAGTGGCGGCGCGCAGCCCCTCCAGCACGGCCGCCCCCTTGCCGCCATTCCGGGGCAGCCGGATGACACGCAAGCCCGGCGTCGCCCCCAGCGCGTCAGCGCAGCCATCCGTGCTGCCATCGACGACGACCCAGACCGGCTGCCAATGGTCCGCCGCCTCCGCAACCGTCTCCGCCAGCCGTGGGCCGGTATTGTAGCTCGGGATCAGAACGCAGAAGGCCGCCGATGCCACGCTCGGAGCTATCAGGCGGGTTAGCGCGCTCGCGGCCTTCCGGCGCCCGGCACCGGAAGGATAGCGACAGTTTGGTGATGTAATAGATCAGGCGGAACAGATAGAGACGGCCGCGCACCGGCCAGCCGTCAAAAACGCCGCCCGCCAGCAGGGACAGCACCGCCTCCTCCATCCGGAACCAGTTGCGCGGCGACATGAACAGGTTGCGCATCGCCGGCTCGCGGATGCGATAGATGAACCAGGTGAAGGCGCCGAGCGCCCGGCGCGTCGGCGCATCATAGCGGCGCCGCAGCCGCGACGCCTTGTGCGGCGCGCGCAGGCAGCCCTCCACCGCATCGGCCGCCGCGAAGGCCGCTCATCATCGCCAGATACACGCCGGTCGAGAAAACCGGGTCGATGAAGGCGCAGGCATCCCCCACCATGAGGAAATTCGCTCGCCGCTGGTCTGCTGGGACCGTACGAGTAATTGCCGGTCGCGGTCACTTCCCCCGCAAGCTCGGCATTCTGCAGACGATCCGCGATCTCCGGGCTGGAGGCGATCAGGCGGTGAAGAAACCCAGGCAGATCGCGTGCCCCTGTTCTTGAAGAACGCGGCCGGGCAGACGGCGCCGACGCTGGTCGTGCCGTCGCGACAGCGGGATGAACCAGAACCAGCCATGGTCGAACCAGACGATGGTGATATTGCCTTCAGCCTTGCCTTCCAGGCGGCGAGCGCCGGTGAAATGGCCAAAGATGGCCGCGCTGTTGTTGCGCGGGTTGCGCTCCTTGACGCCCATCTGCCCGGCCAGCAGCGTGTCGCGCCCGGAGGCATCGACCACGAAGCGCGCGCGCCATTGCCGCGTCTGCCCGTCCGCGCCGCGGGCGGTGACGAGCGGGTCCGCACCTTCGGGAAACTCGACGGCGGTGACGCGGCATTCCTCGATGACCTCAGCGCCCTTGGCGGCGGCGTTTTGCAGCAGCATATGGTCGAACCTCGAGCGCCGAACCTGGAACGCAGTAGGGAAAGCGCTTGTCCAGCGCGCTGGCAAATTCGTAACGTCACGCTCTTGCCGTGAAAGGGCGAGACGAATTCGATGCCGTATTTACGCATGCGCGCTCGTCTCGATCTTGTCGCGCACGCCAAGCCGGTCAAAGCAGCGGCAGGTTATGCGGCAGCAGCGATTCGCCGATATGGAAGCGCGGATGACGGTCCTTCTCGACCAGCACCACGCCGCCGCCCGCGCTCCGCCAGCAGCGCCGCAATCGTGGCCCCGGCCGGGCCGCCGCCGATCACCAACACATCGCAAGCCTCGGTCACGCACCTACCCCCGAAACTGAGGCGCTATAGGCTATCGGGGTCCGGCTTGTCCAATCCACCAGTTCGCGCCAACCCAACGGCGCAAGGCACGGAGCCTGCATTTCCTGCCAGGATCAGGTCGATGACGGGCGCGAGATCATCGATATTGTCGTTGCCCGGTTCCGTGAGAACCATGTCATAGCATGGCCGGCCGCCGCACCGGCCGCGACCCGGCCAGACGCTCATCCCCGGCAAAACACGCTTCCCTCGAGCGGAGTGCCGGCAACGAGCAGGTTCCACAGGTCGGGATGCCCGGCGCGCAGCGGCTCGGCACTCTCCCTCTGGAAAGGCTTCACGGCCTTTTCCAGGCCTTCGGTGCCTTGGCCGGCGGTCATCTCCGCTACCGGCACGCCATCAGCGGCGTCAAGGCTGCCCGACAGGGCAACGACGATGGGCTCCGGCTTCGCATGCGTGGGGAATGACTGCGCGCTCAGGCCGGAGATCAGGTGAGCCGCCACAGCCGGAGGCGGCATATCATCCGGCGCCAGCCTGAACCCGCCGCCGGAAATGCTCTTGCCGGCATCCATTCGATACCACACGCCATTCAGGACGCCGACATATTGGGCGCGCGGCTCCTGGCATTCGTCGCTCAAGTTCTTCATATCATTGGCCTTTTACGGGGTGATGCGTGCGGCTTCGCAATCACGCCACGTTTGGCTCGGCCTCGATATGACGTATTTCACAAACCCCCAGCGTCGATCGCCTCAGTGGCTGTTTGAGAATTCGCTGGGGCCGGTCAGAGGTACCGGAGGCGCGGCTGGCTAGGCGCCGCCCGGCGTGGCGGGCGAGAACCAGAGCGGAGTGGCCATCAAAGGCCATAAGCACCGGAAGCGCGGAACGCCGCGTCGGATGACCGCCCCAGTAGAATTCTCAAACAGCCACTCAGCCGGAATTGCCACGACCGATCATCCCGGCACGCCCGACCATTCCCGCCCGCCCGACCAGAGAAGAGCGGCCGCCACTATCAGGCCCCTGGCCCGAGGTCATGTTTGTGCCGTCACTCATTCCGGGGTCCAGCAGCACATCGGCCAGCCAGCCGGTGGTGATATCGATGCGCACGGAGTAATCACCCCGGTCTTGCGCCCACATCCTGACTTTCGGCGTGAAGGTCTGGGCTTTGTACTCCACACCGATGACGGCGAGAAAATCGGTCTCAGGTGCGGGCTGAACCTCCTCGCCCTCACCGTAAACCAGCAGCACCGTCGGTTCCGGCAGCTTGTAGTAGGTGCCCTGATAGCTGAAGCCATAGATGCGGGCGAGGCCGGGCTTCCAATCCGCCCCGTCTTCCAGCGGTTGAAGTTGCTTCTGCACGGCGCGCATGGCGGCCGGCGCGCCCAAGGGCGTGTTCGCGTCCGCAGGCTCCGGGTTGAGCGTGAGCCCTGCAAACTTGCGGCCAAACAGCCGAACGGTGCTGCCCGCGAAGAGTGTTTCACCCAAGATCGAGCTCGGCATAACGCTTCTCCCAGTTGTCTATCAGCAGAATAGTCGTGGTATCGGCCGTCATTCAAACATCCAGCCCGCGGCGCGGCACCCCATTGGCATGCGCGGCCCTGATCATTTCCGCCGCCCGCAGGGTTCCAGCCGGGTGGCAGCCCGCGCAACAGCGACGGTGGGGGGTGATTTGCAGGTGGAACGGGTCACGCCCGCGCCTTGGCCGGCCAAGCGGAGGCGCCTGCCGAAATTGCAGGAACGGCGTCGGATCAATGCCGCGCCACAGGAAATGCGACAGCATCGCCGGCATAAGCGGGCTGTGGCCCTGAGCCGCCATCGATTCGAGAAACCGCGCCGCCACTTCCGCGAAGGACAGATTCTCGGCCCGCACCGTCAGCATGACATGAGCGAGCGCCCGGCCGACCGCATCGCGGGCATGGGCGATCACCTCGGCGAAGGCCATGTCGAACCGCGCGAGCGCCGCCGAAAAGACCCGGTTGAGGTCGGCAAAAGCCATGTCGACCTCCTCTCGGGTCCAGCCCTGGGCATTGGCCTCATCCGGTATCAGCCCGGCCGTGACCAGCGCATGCTGGTAGATTTCCACGAAGATATCGAAAATCGCCCCGGTCAGCGGCGCCGCGATCCAGTGCTGGTTGCGGCCCTGGCCTGTCGGGTCGATCCAGGACCCATCGGCGGCCATCCTGATATCGGCGACATCCTCCATGCGCGTGGTGTTCGCGGCGAGCCGGATTTGGGTATGGGCGGAGGTTTCGGCGATGCGGTTGACGAGGTTGAGCACATAAAGATTGCCCTGCGTCTGCTCCAGCAGCCGCGCCGGAACGGAGGGGAAGTGCATGACGGCGATCAGCGCGACGAGATCGGAGAAGGATTCGTGAAATGCCAGGAAGGGCACGCCGATCCCGTCCGCCGGCGGAACGCCGACCTGTGAAAACAGGATCTGATGCCCGGTCTCGTGCGCGATGACGTCGAAGTTCAGAGCATAAGGCTGGGCGCTGCCATCCTCCCCCCGCCAGATGCCGGTTTCCATGAAACCCGGGCCGCTCTGCGCGTTTGGCCAGTCAACGAACGGGATAAGCTCGGTGCGCGGATGCACGTGACTATCCCACCACTCGACGCGCCGGCCGAGATAATACTCCCAGATGTCCAGCGTGTACCGCATCGAGCCGAACTGATGCGCGGCCAGAAACTGCGGGCTGTCGGTGGGTAGGTGATCGAAATGCCCCTCCTCATCCGGATGGGCCGCCGGCAGCAAGGAACCCCGATAGGGTGGTGCATAGTGCGGCGGCTCGTAGGGAGCCGCCTTGGCGGCGGCATCGGCGACATAAAGCGCGTGGTCCGCAGGCCCCGGGCCAATGCTTCCGGCGACGGACGGGATTTCGACCGTCTCGGGCGGCATATCTTCCGCGAAAACAGGGAAGAGCCGGAAGCGGGTTCCCCCGGCCACGCGCCGCGCGCCGCTTCCCGCCCAGGCGCGGCTGTTACTCGCCCTCATTCCGTCCCCGCCTGCGCGAAGAGATATTCGCGCCACACGGCCCGCTGGAATGCCGCCTCATCGGCCCCGCCACCCGGATCGGGCGCGGGACCGTCCCCGCCCGATCGTTCAGCGTACCAGGCCAGCGCCGCATCGAGCGCGGGGCCGGGCTCGGGCGCCCGGGGCGTGCCGAGCTTCGCCTGTTTGGCGCGCGCGCGCTGGAGAATCCGGGTGAACCTATCCGTCAGCCGCAGATGGTCGATCATGGCGGCGTCCAACCCGGGCGGAGGCGCCATGAGCGACGCGCTTATCACCGCCTCGTCCCGCATCATATCGTCCAAGCCCTTGGCCGTCGCCGCATTGTCGGCGAGCCAGGCATCGAGATCGGCGCGGCGCATCAGGCCGCGCATCAGGCGGAAGCGGTCATATGCCTGCCGCGCGCCGTCGCGGGAGGGCGCGGGCGCCGCGCCGATCGCGTGCAGCCGCCCCAAAGCCGCCCGGGCCGTGTCATGCCAATCCTCGGCGCGGAGACGCGCTTCCTCCAGCACCAGCGCTTCCTCCGCCGTCAGCGGGTCGGGCAAGGCCGCGAAATCGTGCCAGGCTTGGACGCGCTCGAAGCGGAACGGGGCGGCAAAGGGCTCTGGCCGGCTCTCAAGGAATTCCCCGAGCGTTTCGATCAGGGCCAAAGCATCGAGCCGTTTGCGCGCCACGGCGCCGCTCGGCAGCCAAGCGCGGAGCCGCTTCGCTGTTGCCGGGTCAAGGTCATCGGCGGCGGCGGCCAGAAGCCGGGGGAAGCTCCGCTCCCCGAATGGCAGGGCCTTGAGCCGCCGCGCGAGGGCCTGGGCTTCCGCCTCGGTTATGACCCCGTCGGCTGAGGCCGCGAGCAGTGTGTCCCGCAGGTCAACCATCGCATCCGACAAAGGCGCGTGGCCGAGTTCCGCCGGGGCGTGGATCACCGCGACTTCGTCGTCATCCTCGAAGGGCTCGGAAAATCCCGGCCATAGTCCCGAGCGAAACGACTCGAACACGCGGCCGACGCCCCGCATGCCGAACGGCGCCAGTTCGGCGGCGCGGAGCGCCCCCATGCTTGCCGCGCCGAAGACATGGACGCCCTCGGCCAGCGCCCAGAGAATTTCCCGGTGCCAGACGGCGGGTTCGTGGAAGAACAGGCCGTCGATCAGGCCGATCGCCAAAGGCCGGTGCGCACGCACGGCCCGCCAGATGTCACCCTGGCGGGCGGGCGGCATGACCGTGGCGGCGAGCCGCGCGCTGACCTCGGCCTGCGGCAAGCTCGGCCCGGTGAAGATGATCGCGGTCACGCGATGGGCCCTTCCAGGCCGGGTATGACGATGCGCATGACCGGAATGCCGATCTCAGCCCGGCTGAGATCGATGCAGGCCAGCTGGGAGATACGGCACCGTGACAGCCCGGCGAGCGCCGCCGCAAGGTCGGCCTCCGCCGTCGCGGCGCGGTCCCGCCGGTGGAACCGGGCGGCCGGCCGCGTTCGCAGCCAACGCCGGGCGGCATCGTCACGGGCGCCACGGGCCACGAAGCCGAAGCTCTCCGGCGCATAATCGTCACGCGCGCCCGATATCCGGGTGACGCGCGATTGAGCGGCCTCCGCCAGCGCGCGGGACAGCGCCACATCGGCACTCGCATGACAGGCGGAGCCGGATTCGGGTTCCACCCCGGCCACGCCATCCTCATCGCAGGTCAAGACCAGGAAGGCCGGAAGGCCGATATCCGTCGTCACATCCCATATGCGCACGGCGACCGAGGCCGCCGCGAGCTTACCCAGCATCCACTGGCTTTCCAGGCCGTCTATGCTGGTCGGGTCGATGCAGCGCTTAGCCTGATCCTGCGGTGGCGCCGCGTGCCACAGGGCCACCGCATCACGCTCCACGACCTCATAAATGCCGTGCAGCATGGCTTCGAGCGGCGTATTGCCGGCGCCCAGCCCGTTTGTGGTCTGGCGGAACAGGCCGAAACCGGCGGGACATGGCGCGGAGAAATCGGCACTGACAAGCTCATAAGGAACCCAGAGCTTTGTGCCGGTCATGAGATCGTTCGCCTCGGCCCAGAGGAAGCGAGCCGTCGCCACCTCCCCCGCGCCGGTCAGCGGCAGCCGGTCCGGCGCGACCGCCGCGCCGTGGCGGCGGATCTCATCGAGGCAGCCCAGGCGCAGCGGCAGATCGGCGGCTTCGGCATGCCAGCACTCCGCCGCCTCCATCACCGCCGATATCTTCGCCGCGGCGGGCGTTCGCCCCTTGCCCTGATGCACGGCGATGGAGCGCGAGTTCGGCCGGTAGGCGGCGGCCACGGGAATGCCCACGGTGTCGAGCCCGGTCAGCATGCCGACGCGCGTGATGCCGAGGCTTGGCAGCAACGGGCGCAGAATGTCCAAACTCGCTTCCGGGGATCTGCCGCGATGCGGGCCATCCGGCGGAGGCATCCGCTCCTCCACGGTCTGCTGCCTCAACCCGAGCCTCCGACCGCCGTGCCGTGCCGTGTGTAGCGTGACAGAAGCCAGGTGGCCTCGGTGCTTTCCGCGGTCCGGTCATCCTCCTCGACGGCGCCGAGCGCGCGTGCGAGCGATGCCGCGACCTCCGGTGTGGCACCGCGCCGCAGGTCCAGCCGCGCCAGGCTGAGCGCCGCGCGCAGGCCGAGGAAATGCGCGCCCTGCTCCTCCGCCATCCGTGCCGCCTCGGTCAGCCAGGCGCGCGCCGACAATTCATCCTTCGGGTTGCTCGCGATCGTCGCCTCGGCCAGCAAGCGCAGCATATCCGGCACCATGGCCTTCAGGCCGGTGGCGGCGAAGGCTCTGTAAGCCTCGTGCAAATGGGCCACCGCCTCATCGGGGCGGCCGGCCGCTGTCAGAACCTCACCCAGCAGCGACACGTAGATCGGAAAATCCTCGTCCGTGCCGATATCGTTCTGGCGGGCGATCCCTTCCTGAAGCATGCGCAGACCCGCGCCGACATCCTCGCTGACCGCGCGCGCCCAGCCCTTGTGTATCAGCGATCGCGCCTGATGATCGGCCAGCCCGTGTTCCGTGGCCAGGCGCGACAATTCGTTCGCGTAGGAGAAGACCTGGCGCACGTCGCGGCGATAGGCCTGATGCGTGACCGCGCAATCCAGCGCATGGACGATGCTGCCCAGATGTTTCAGGCTATGCGCCCAGTCAAGCGACCGCCGCTCATGGGCGAGTGCCTGCTTCTGCAACCCCTTTTGCCAAAGGATCTCGCACAGCTCGCCATGCGCGCAGACCTTCGCGTCATGATTGCCATAGAGCCCAGCATGATCCTCGTATTGGCCGGCTGCATAGATGACCAGTCCCTGTTCGGCATGCGTGCGGGATTGATCGAGCGCGCCGGCGAAATAATGGCTCGCCCAGGCGCAATGATGTGCTTGCAACAGAAGCCCGTCATCGGCAAGAAGCTGCGCCCGCCGCAGCATGGCCGCCGCGCGATCGCTCTGGGCCGCGATGTCCTTGGCTGTCCGCCACCAGCCCCAATAGATCGGAAAGAAGGCCGCATTCTCCGGCAGGGCCTGGCACAGAAGGGCGGCCGATTTATAAAGATGCCGTGCCTCGGTGGAGCCTGTCCCGTTCAGGCCGATCAGCGCGGGGCCGAGCAGAGCCGTGAGTTGCAGCCGCAACTCGGTCCAGCCGCCTCCCAGGCTCGCGATGCCGCGCCGCAGGAGGCGCGTCGCCTCCGTGAGCGCCGAGCGCTTGAGGCTGCGGCGGGCCGCCTCCGCCCAATGCGGTACCGCCAGATCGGGCCTGCCGCCCTCACCCAGATGCAAGGCCAGCAGCTCCGGCCGCCGTGCTATCAACTCCGGATCGTGGCGCGGCAAGGCCTCAGCCACCCGCAGGTGCATGCCCCGGCGCTGATCGCGCAGGACGCTGTCATAGGCCACGTCCCGCAACAGCGCATGCGTGAAGGTGTAAGTCTCGTTCGGGCCGCTGTGGGCAAGGCGCAGCACACCCACGCTCGTCAGAACCGCGAGTGGCTGTTCCAGCTCGGCCTGTGGGCGGCCCGAGACCTCCGCCAGAAGATCCGACCGGACAGAACGGCCAAGAACGGCCGCGAACTGCGCCACCTCCTTGGCGAGCCCGGCACGATCGAGCCGCGCCATTAGCGAATCCCGCAAAAGCGCCGGGATCGCGGCGCTCGGCTCATCGGGCAGCACATGCGGCGGAAGCGCGGAGACCGGGCTGCCATCCGGGTTCAGAACGGCCCGCAGCAGCTCGACGGCGAAGAGCGGAACGCCGTCAGACTTCTGCACGACCTCCTCGATCAAGGCCGCCGGCAGAGCGCTGTAGTCGATGAGACCCCGCACGATTTCCCCGATATCCTGCGGGGCCAAACGGGCGAGGCGCAGCGCAGCCACGCCCCCCCGTGAGAGCCACGGCGCCTCGAACCCGTCGCGGGCGGTGACGAGCAGCATAACGCGCCGCTTGTCGATCCGCGCGGCCAGACGCTCCAGCACCTCAAGCGAGCTGGGGTCGAGCCAGTGCAGATCTTCCACGATCGCGCATAGGGACGTCGACTCGGACAGGGCGAGCAGACGATCGATCAGCGTCGTCAGGATCAGCTCGCGGAGCGGAACGGGGGAATCGCCGATGGCCAAGGCGGCCGGGGCGACGCCAAGCAGTTCCACCATATCATCCGGCAAGGCCCGCTCGCTTGCGCCGGACTCGGCGTCGGCCTCGGCGCGCAGCCATGCCACGAAGGGCAGCAGCGGGCTGTCAACGTCGAAGGGCGCTGCTTCGAGCTGCACGATGCGGCTATCCGTTGTGCAGTGAAGCGCGAGAAACGTCTCGATCAGCCGTGATTTGCCGATACCGGCCTCGCCGCTGATCAGAACGGTCTGTCCCGCGCCGCCCGCGGCTCGCGACCAATGGTCCCGCAAGACCGCAAGTTCATTCTGCCGGGCGAAGAACGGTGTCAGGTGCCGGGGCGCCGTGACCTGCCGCCCCACGGGCCGCCGCATTTCCTGCAAGACCCGCCACGACCGCCGTGGCTTCGCGAAACCGCGCATGGCCACTTCGCCGAGATCCGCGAACGCGAAGAGGTCGCGGACCCGCTCATAGGTCTCCTGCGAGATCACGATCCAGCCCGGCTCGGCGACCGACTGCAACCGCGCCGCGAGGTTGGGCGGCGTGCCGATGATCGTGCGCAGGTCGGCGGCACCGCCTGCGACCATGTCGCTGATGATGACGCGCCCCGTCGCGATGCCGACGCGCACGCTCAGGGGGACGCGCGCCGGGCTGGCAAGCTGGGCCACCGTCCCCACGATGTCGAGCGCGGCGCGCACCGCACGCTCGGGGTCGTTCTCGGTCGCGACCGGATAGCTGAAATAGGCGAGGATGCCGTCGCCCACCTGCCGGGCGACGTTGCCGCCATACCGCCGGATCGAACTCGCCGCAAGCCTCCCGGTACCGGCGGATCACCTCCATGAGGTCTTCCGGCTCCAGAACCTCGCCAAGTTCGGAAGAGCCGACGAGATCGATGAAGACCATCGTCAGCGGCCGCCGCTCGGCGAGGGTCGAGGGCGGAGCCGAGGAGGCCGGCTCCGCGCCGCCCAGACGCTCGGCCACGGCACGGAGAAAGCGGCGCCGCTCGCCTATGGTCAGGCCAAGTTCCTTGAGATCCGCCTCGGTCAGGTCAACGAACTGCTCAAGCTCGATCCGCTCGACGCGGAAGCCGTCAATGCGGTGCTCTAGTCCAATCGACCTCAGCCACTCGTCCACCCAGCCCCCCGCCGGCGTCAGTGAAGCCGGAGTGTCTCCACAGGATGGCAGCCGTTCGTTGCCACGCATGGCGGCAGATTACCATGCGCGGGGCGAAGACTGCCGAGCCTCACCCGAAAATGCAAGATCATACCCGATGCGATCCGTTCCGGGGGGCGTGAGCAAATCGGAAAGATCGCCGGCTCAATCCACCAGGGCCTGCAGAACGTCCGGCTGCTTGACGATGATGTGCCCGTCCTCCTCATCCAGGATGCCTTGTCCGCGCCAGGACCGCAGTTGCTTGTTCACGCTTTCCCGTGTCGCGGCGATAAGCGAACTCATATCCCCCTGCGAGAGCCGCAGCTGGATACGCCGACCCCGTCCGCCGTCCAGGCCGTAACGTGTGCTCAGCTTCAGCAGCAGGCTTGCCAGCCGGGTCGGTATGTCGGTCAGCGCCACTTCCTCAAGGGCCAGGCTGGTCGTGCGCAGCCGATCGCACAACACGCCCATCAGGCGGAGTGCGAGATCCGGATTCTGCGTCAGCAAGGGCAGAAAGTCGCGGCGTTCAAGCAGCAGCACGAGGCAAGCGCTCATGGCCACGACATCCGCGCTCCGGGGTTTGCCGTCCAGCAGTGCCAACTCACCGAGCGTCATGCCGGGTTCGAGTATCATCAGCGTCACCTCTCTGCCTTCGGCCGAGGTGGCGGTGACACGGGCCCGGCCCGTCACCAGGATCATCATATTCGAGCCGGGGCGGCCACGTTCCAGCAGGGACTCTCCCTTCCGGAACTGGCGCTCCGTCACGTAATCGACCAGCCGCTCCCGCTCCGCCGGGTTCAGAACGGAAAAGAGCCAGCTCTGCTGAAGAGAGGCCTGCTTCGTAGGTCGATCGAGTAGAGGTGACAACATTTCGCAATCCCCTTCGCAGGTGGCGTTCGCTATCGCTATGCGCCCCGTCCGCGCGCCATCGGCCTTTACACTCTCGGGACGGAACCAGACACGCGGCCGCTGCCCCTATTCTTTGGCCAATTCCGCCAGATCTTCGGGCAGGCCCGACATCGACGCAGTGCCGATAAGGCAATCTCGTTACGAAACTCGTCCCTAATCGGGCACCCGTCAAGCGGATAGGCTCGCCTCCCCCCCCTCAGTGAGGAACGTCGCCCTTTCCTTTACTCACGAGAAATTAAGCATTTTGTGTGGGAAATGCTGTGAACTGGCTCACAGCAATTTCGCTAACCGTGGTCGGCTCGGCCGTTGTCCACGCCGTTGCCGGAGGTAAACAGCCCCCGGCTGCGCTGAAGGTGCATCCGCATCGCATCCGCCGCGCGGTCCTCGTCATGGGCGGCGATCGCGTCAAGGATCAGCCTGTGCTCCTCCAGTGTCACATGCTCATGCCCTTTCCACAGCAGCAGGCTGGCGTGAAACATGCTGAGCCAATGGAGCATCGCCCGGCTGACGGCTTCCAGAACGGCATTGCGCGTGATCGCGGCGATGCTGGTGTGAAATTCCATATCGGCGGTGACGAAACGGCCCGCATCCTTTTTCAGATAGGAAGCCTGCCGCGCGAGCGCCGTTTCCAGCCGCTTGATATCCGCCGCATCCGCGGTCCTCGCCGCTTCCCGCACCATGCCGATTTCAAAGAAGATCCGGGCATCCTGCAACTGAGACAAGGATTGCGGCTGGGTCGCGAGAATATGGCGCGCCGCATGCTCGATCTGCCCGATCACATCAGCGACCGTGGGCTGAGAGACGCGCGCCCGCTCCCCATGCGTAATGACGATCAGGCCAAGCTTCTCAAGCCGCTGCATGGCCTCACGAATGGCGGGGCGCCCCACCCCGTAGGCGGTCATCAACTCCCGCTCGGAGGGGACATGCGCATTGGGTGCGTAGGCCCCCGCCTCGATTTCCTTCAGCAGGCGGTCGAAGACCTCATCGGAAAGCTTGCGCCGGGTGATTTTGCGGGCGGCCAGCACCGCGCGGCCAGGCACCGCCACCGGCATGGGTTCCGCCTTATCCTTCGCGCTCTTCGCACTCACTGCCATCGGATAGCGCGCTTCCTCCGCAATCTCTCACAGCCCTGGTAGCCAATGCCTCCGGCTTCCGCAACCGAGGCCGGGCGCGTGCCGTTACCGCTCTCCGTCCGGCCCCCATCGCCCCGGCGTGTCGATCACGGCATTCCGTCCGGCGGATTCATACGCCGCCATCACCAGGCCGTAGGTGAGCAGGTTGTCGGCGCCCGATGTCTCCGGCGCCGCGCCCCTCAGCCAGGCGCTGACCCAATGGCGCTGAAGGTTGAGCACGCTTTCCTGCACGACATGCCATGGCCGGGTGGCCCAGGCGCGGGGCTCGGGTTCGGCCGCCCGCTCCTCCACCACGCCATGCGACGTGACGCGGAGGCGGTATCCCTCCAGAAGTTCGATGGTGCCATGCGCGCCTTCGACACGCAGGATGGTTTGGGGAAAAAGCTCGGGCAGCCGCCGGCTCGAATAGCTGCAATCGACGATGCTGGTGCCACCGCTTTCATGACGCAGCAAAACGGTTGCCACATCCTCTCCGGCGATCGCGGGATTGACCCTCTGCGTGGCGCAATAGAGCGTCCGCGCCTCACCCATGATGGCGCGGCATACATCCAGAACATGGATGCCAAGATCAATGAGGATGAAGCGCTTCTCGGTCGCCAGATAAGGCTGCCCGGCATAGACATCATAGCCGCTGCGGAAGGAGAATTGCCCGAAATGCGGCGCCCCGATCCGCCCTTCGGCGAGCGCCGCGCGCACGGCCATGATCGGGCTTTGGAAGCGGAAATTCTCATGCACCATCAGCCGGACACCGGCTTTCCGGCAAACCTCAACGATGGCGACGCAATCCTCCCAACTCGGCGCCAGGGGCTTCTGCACGATGACATGCACGCCGTGCCCCGCCGCGAGCGTGACGAGCCCCCGGTGGGTTTCCATCGTCGTCGCGATATCGACGAAGTCCAGCCGCTCGGCACGGATCATGGCCTCGGCATCGGTATAGGCGCGGGAGGCGCCGAATCGCTGCCGCGCCGCCTCCGCCCGTGACAGGTCACGGTCGCAGACGGCGACGATCTCGACCTCGGGGACCTCCGCCCAGGCGTTGAGGTGGTTCTGGGCAAAGAAGCCGCAGCCGATCACGGCGAGGCACAGTTTTGGTTGCGGCATGATCATTCCTTACACTCTTGGAGACCACCTCAGGCGTTGCAGATTTCCTTGACCGATTTCAGCACCGCCTCCTTGTTGAACACGCGCTCCATCCAGCCGTCACGGAAGATCTGCGGCTTCGCCTGCGCGATGGCATAGAGCGCGCCGTCCGAGAACTTGCCCTCGGGGAAGGCCTCGAACGCAATGGAGAGGCCGATGTTGATATGGCCGAGCATGAAGTCCATGGCCGCCTGGCGCGGCACGCCACGGCGAACCACATCCTCCACCGCTTCCCGCATCGCGAGGCAGAGCGTGATACCCACGGTTTCGGACAAGGCGGGCTCCAGGATCGCGATATCCTCAACCGTGCAGCGATGCGCCCGCATCACCGGCTTGTAGATCGCGCGGGCGATCTCCTCGCAGAGAGCATAGTGTTCCTCCAGCCCCTGCATCAAGGCGCAGACGATATGCTGCTTGGCGTGAATGCCGCCGAAGTAGTCGTTCTTCGCCACCGGATCGGTCTCGTCATTGAAGATCGGCGGGTGGCAGGGGTGGGTGACGAAATAGGTCACGTCCGGCCGCACCGGCATCTCACCGGCATAGGGGGCCGCCGCATCCAGCACGATCAGCGCCGTATTGGGACGGACCTTCCCGATGATGTCATGCGCGATCTTGCCGATCAGCCGATCGGGCACCGCCATCAGAACCACATCCGCCTGGGCGAGCGCCGTATCCATCTCCACGCAATCGACGCCGATGGCGTTGCGGAGACGGTCACGCCCCGTCTCCGACACCTCAACATGGTCGATACTGAAGCGCGACCCGCGCAGATTAGTGGCGAGGCGGACGCCCATCTTTCCGCCAGCACCGAGAAGAGCGATCTTGGTCATTCTGCTGTCCTTCCATCAAGCCGTTGCGGAAATCGTGCGCCCACCGGCCTTGATGCGCCCGAAGTAATCTGGCGTGCCCATTTGGCCGCCTTTAAGAGCCAGTTCCAGATCGCGATGCGCGGGGTCTTCCGAATGCGCCTTGCAGAGCGCGGCACCCGGAACCGTCGCCGCCAGCGCGCTCAATGCAAAGACACCGAGCGCCCGCGCCGCGTGGCTTGACGTGTCTCCGCCTGCGATGATGCCACGATCGATGTGAGCCGCGCGCATAACGCGGTCGAGAATACGGCCGAGGCCGTCGCCGATGCGGTCATTCACCGCATCGATCGAAACGCCGGCCGCCTGTGCCGCCTGACGGAGCGCGGGAAGCGACGCATCCTCCGGCCCGCGCGCTGTGAAGACAAGCGGATCATGGCCGTCGGACAGCGCCCGGCACGCCGCCGCCGCCGCCTGTTCCATCTGAGCCTCCCAACGCCGGCTATCGACCGCCGCTGTCGCGTCCAGCCGAATGGCCTCGAAACCATGCGCCTCGGCCCAGGCGATCTGCTCCGCCGTTACCGGCGAGCAGGAGCCCGACACCGCCGCGACCCGGTTGGCCGCCGCCGCGACCGGCGGCCGATCAACCGTGGCAATGAGACCGCGCGACTGCCAATAAGCGATCAGCGCATAGTCCACGCCCTGCGAGCCGACCACGAACTGGAGCGGCGCGCGATGTTGCCAGACCAACCGCCCGGCTTCCGCCAGCGTCTCCTGATCGACGATGTCGAGCGTGATGATGCGGGCACCTTCAGCCCGCCGCTTCTCGAACATCGCATCGGCCTCACCCGCCTTCATCGCGACGAAGTCAACAACGCCAGTGGGAAGCGCGGTCTGCGCGGCCAAATGGCGACCGAGATCGGCTTCGTGCATCGGCGTGACGGGATGCCGGCTCATCGTCGGGTGACGGTCGAGACGGTAGCCATCTCCCCCGACAGTCGCGAAGAGATTGCCGAAAGCCTGATAGCGGTGAAGAGCGGGCGCCGCCGTGATCAGGGGTATCCAGTCGCCGCCGAACACCTCGTATCCGATCTCGATCGCGGCGCCGATGGACCCCACCGTCGGCGACGAATCGAAGGTCGAGCAGAATCTTGTAGTGAATGAGCGGCGCGCCCGTCGCCGCGAGCGCCGCGAAGATCGGCGGCAGATGCGTCCGCATCCAGGCGGGCGGTTGCGAGCGGGCGATGCCGGCGATGCCGATGCCGCGCATGCCGGGAAAGCGCGCCCGCTGCTGCTCACTCGGGATATCGAAGAAGAGCACGGCTGGGAGACCGGCGAAGGTCAGCGCCTCCATCGTCGCGGCCGAGCCCGTGAAGTCGTCACCATACCAGGCGATCAACGGGCCTTCGGGCAAGCTCCTCACGACACGACGGTCTTTCCGAAAGCGGCGATCGACTGCGCAAGTTCGTCGTGATCGCGTGCGTAATCGCTGAGTGGAATGCCGGCGACCGCCGCCTCCCAGGCTTGGGCGATGGCGCGCACACCCGCACCCGGGCCACCCGGATGCCCCATGATGCCGCCGCCGCCGAGATACAGAAGATCGACCGAGCGACCGTTGCGCGCATAGGTCTCTGGCGCCTGACCGCCCCATTGACCTGAGCCGACAACCGGCAGCGCGCGGTCGCTCTCATCTCGCAGCGGCGTCATGCAGGCATGGAAGGAACGCAGGAAAGACTCGTCCGGCTCCCAGTATTTGGCGCCGATACCGTTGACCTGGAATTGATCCACCCCGAGCAGGCGCCACAGGGTCTGATAAACGCTGAAGTCGAGGCCGAGATCGGCGTGGCGCGTCAGCATATCCCAGCCGCTACGATGCGCATGCAGCACGAGGCGGGAGCGTTTGCGCAGGAAGGACATGCCGCCATAGCCGATGGCGTTGATGTTGATCACAGCGGCATTGCCGCCCGCATCGGCGACGATGTCGTGATGCCGCAGCATCGTCTCGGGGTCCGCGCTCGAGATACCGAAAGCGTACATCACACGGCGGCCGGTCTTCTGCTCATGATCCAGGATGACCGGCATCACCGCCCTCACCCGCGCCTCCAACGGCGCATAGGCAGGGTTCATCATCTTCTCATCGTCCTTGATGAAGTCCACCCCCGCTTCCACCAGTTCGCGCGTGACGGCGGCGACATCCTCCGGCGGCAAGCCAAGATTGGGCTTGATGATACTACCGATCAGCGGGCGGCCATGAACGCCGGTCAACCGGCGGCTGCCGGCGATGCCAAAGGCCGGCCCGGGATGCGCGCGGATGAATTCCTCCGGCAGCCGCAAGCCGACGATCCGCACGCCCGAGAGCCCGCGCACCGAGAAGACGCCGCCGAACGCGATCGTGACCAGGGCAGCGATATCCGTGCCAATCACCTCCAACGGGAAATCGATATCGACATCCGCCCGGCGGTAGATCGCGCCCGGCGCCGCATCCTGCGGGAAGGCCGGCCGGTCATGCGGCTCCAGCATCCGGATCGCCGTCACGCGCGCGGCGCAACGAGCTTTGAGATCGGCGGTCTCGCCCGGCACGGCGACGAAGGTGCCGGTTGACTGATCGCTCGCGATCTTCTCTGCCATGCGGCCCATGTCGCCGGTCGTCTCAACGCGATAGGTGAGCCCGATGACCGCCATCTATACAGCCTCCTTCGCGGCCGTCGGGGCCGGCCGCGCGCGTTTGACCACACGCCCGCGCACGCCACCGGCCAGCGAGAGCACGAAGATCACGACCAGCCCCTGCACGATATCCTGCATACCCGACGGCAGCCCCGCTATCTGCATCGTCGTGACGATGAGGATGAGGAGGACGCAGCCGAAGAGCGTGCCGAGCGCCGTGGAGGCGCCACCCATGATGAGCGATCCACCGAGCACGACCGCACCCAGCGATTGCAGCAAATAGGGGCCGCCCATTTCGAGGAAGGCGCCGCCGACATAGGCTTGCAGCAAAAGCCCATCCACCGCCGCCAGAAGCGAGCTGATGAGGAAGGTGGCGGCGACGATGCGTGTCACCCGCAGCCCGGCAAGATAAGCCGCCTGCGTATTCTGGCCGACCGCCGAGAGCGTGCGGCCATAGACCAGCCGCCCCAGCACCGCGCTGCCGATCACGACAGCGGCAATCGCGATGATCGCGATCACGGGGATAGCGCCGAGCCGTGCCGTCGTCAGCCATTTCAGCGTCGGGCTCACACCGTAGCTCACGAGTTCGCGGTTCGCGAAAAGGCTGGCGGTGGCGAGGATATAGCCGCTCGCGAGGGTCGCGATGATCGCCGGAATCCGGAAGGCGAGAACCAGAACGGCGTTGACGGAGCCGACAACGATGCCGATGGCGAGAGCCGCCAGGACACCCATCCACAACCGGCTGTCATGCCCCTGGATGAGGATCGTGCTCACATAAGCGCTGAGCGTCAGCACATTCGGGATCGATAGATCAATATTGCCGCGCCCGGCCGTGATCACGAACATCTGGCCGAGACCGGCGAGGACGAGGAAGGAGGCCGAGACCGCCACGCCCGACAGGCTGTGCAGGCTGAACCGGTTCGTGATCACGGAGAGCACAAGCCACAGCAGCAGCACGCCGATCAGGGACCAGACCCATCGGTTGCGCTGCGTCCAGTCGGTGACATTCCAGCCACGCATCAGACCGTCCTCCGCCGGATGAGCACAGATCGGAGACCGAGCATTCCCAGCAGCAGCAAGCCCTGCACCGCCGCATTATAGTCTGTGCTGACGTTGAGTGCGCCCAACAGCGCGCCGATAAGGGACAGCACAACCGCGCCGGCCACCACGCCCCAGGGCGATAGAATGCCGCCGATCAACCCGCAGCCGCCGATCACCACGGCCGCCACGCTCGACAGGGTGAACGGCCCGCCCACATTGATGTCGCTCGCCGTATTGATGGCGGTCAGCGAAAGCCCCGCGATGGTGGCGAAGATGGCGGCGACGGCGTAGCGGATCATGCCATAGCGCAGCACCGACCATCCGCTGCGCGCGAGTGCCGGGGCGTTGTTCCCGAACCCGCGTAGCACGACGCCGAGCGGCGCGCGGTCCAGCGCCACCGCCAGCAGGGCGACGACGCCGATGATGACGACCGATGTCGGCATGAAGGGAACCGTCCAGCCGAACAGCGCCGACAGCCAATCGGGGCTGCCGCCGCCGGGTGAAGGTTGCAGCGAATAGCCGGTGCCCATCCAAACGAAGGATGCGCCCAGCGTCACCACAATCGCGGGAATGCGCCGCAACTGGATCAGCGCGCCCAGCAGGCTATAGACCACGACACAGAGAATGATGACGCCCGCGCCCAGCCAGGGCCGATCGACAAGCAAGGTGGCGCTGAGAACGTTGACGAGACCCGCGAAGGCGCCGACGCCGAGATCGATCTCGCTGCCACCCACCACGAACATCTGCGCCAGCGCCACAAAGACGAGAGCGACGGACGAACTCAGCAACAGATCGAGGCCGAAGACGCTCGCGGTCTTGTGGTTGACAAGCATCATGACGCCCAGGATGGCGATCAGACTCACGAAGGGCGCCGCCTTCAGCACCGCACCGCCCCAATCGCGCCCGCGCGACCCCAGCCGATCGCCCTCACTGCCGCGCGCGATCTGTTCCGAGAAGGCCGCGCCGATAATGGCGTCTTCCGTGATCTCCGCGCGCCGAAGCTCCCGCACGATGCGGCCCTTGCTGAAGACCAGCACCCGGTCGCATTCCATGAATTCCAGGTCTTCCGTCGAAAGCCAGACGAGAAGGCGGCCCTGGCGTGCAGCATCGGCAAACAGGCCATAGAAATCCGCCTTCGCCGCCACATCGACGCCCCGTGTCGGGTCATCGAGCAAGATCGTGGGCGAGTCACTCACCAGCGCCCGCCCGACGAGCGCCTTCTGTTGATTGCCGCCGCTGAGGTCAAGGATGCCGGAGGCGAAACGATCAGGATCGAGCCGCAGTTGCTCGGCCGCGCCCCGGATTGCCGCCTCATCCTCGGGCCGCGCGAAGCTTGTCAGCGCAAAGCGGCGGCCGATCCGCTCGATGTCGATATTGGCAAAAACGCTCCAGAACGGAAACACGCCCTCCCGCTGCCGATCGCCCGAAACGAAGCTGGCTGGCCCGATCCGTTCGATCCGGTTTCCCGCCTGTGATGATCCGGCAAAAAGATCGCGGAGGAACGCCTTCTGTCCGGCGCCCTCCAGCCCCGCAAGGCCGACGATCTCGCCCTCTCGCAGCACCACCTCGCCGCCCAGCCGCTCAACGACGGGGCCGGAGATACGCAGCCGCACCGCGCCCTCGGTCGCGGCACCGGCCGAATGCGCCCGCCGCAGAGCCGCCTCGGCACCGCCGCCCATGGCCTGCACCAGAGCCTCGATCGAGGTGTCTTCGGCCGCCCCATCCCAGGCGACACGACCGTTGCGCAGCACCATGACTTTCGTCGCAACATCAATGATCTCATGCAGCTTGTGGCTGATGAAGATGGTCGCCAAGCCGCCGGCCGCCTCGCGATGAATGAAGGCGCAAAGCTGCCTGCTGCGCTCAAGGTCAAGCGAGGAGGTCGGTTCGTCGAGGATGAGCACACGCACATTCGGGGCAGTCGCGGCGCGCGCGATCTCCACCATCTGGCGATGACCGATGGAAAGATCGTCGATGATGCGATCAACGCCGATGCCGTTGCCAGGAAAGACGAAATCGAGCGCGCGGCGCGCCCGCGCCCGGTAGGCGCGCCGCCAGCCGGGCAGCGGCCGGGCGAGATCCGGCGCCTCCAGAAAGAAGTTCTCGGCGACGGTCAGATTGCCGCAGAGCGACAATTCCTGATGCACAATCCGGATTCCATGGGCCTGCGCCTCTGCGGCTCCGAAGCGATCCCATCCGGTGAGTATGCCGCCGAGTTCCAGCGTGCCCGCATCGGGCTGGATGACGCCGCAAAGTGCGCGCATGAGCGTGCTTTTACCGGCGCCATTGCCACCCACCAGCCCGACGACATCGCCGGGATGAACTATGAGGGAGACATCATCATTGGCAAGCGTCGAGCCGAAGGCCTTCGAGATGCCACGCATCGCGACGGCCGGCACCCGCGCTCGTTCCGGCCCCACGGCCGCAAGATCGATCGGAATCTCACCCACCGCCGTGATGCGCCCCATGATTCGCTCCTCCCCGCCCGCGCGCTCGCGCGCTCGCGCGATCAGTTCTGCGTCAGCTTCTGGGTTAGGAAATTCGCCTTGACCCAATCCTGGGAATAGGACGGGCTGACGATGATATCCGGCGGCAGCGTCGCATATTGAGCAAGGTTGTTCTGGTCAACCGTCGCCACAGGCATGATCAGCGTTTTCGGCACATGCGCACCCTGCACGATAGCGAGGCTCAGCCAGAAGGCGGCGCCGCCGATGCCGGGCGTCGTGTTCAGAGAAATCGTGTTGTAGCCGTTGCTCGCATGCTCAGCCGCCCACCAGCGGATAAAGTTCGAGCTGCCACCACCCTCGATCACCGGCATATGGCCCTTATATTCGCCGCCATATTGGCTGAAGGCCTGGGCATCGCCGTAATCGTCACCGCCTTGACCAAGCACCGCATCGACATGCGGCAGGCTCGGCAGCACATTGGCGATGGCCGATTGCGCGACGGATGCCGTGCATTGGCCGTAAACCGTGGCTACGACTTTCACGTTCGGTTCGTTCTTGAGGACCGCGAGTTGCGCCGCATACATGGTCACATCGGGGGCCGAGCCCTTCACGCCGCGAACGACGATGATGTTCCCCTTGTGATGAATGAAATTCATCACCGCATTGGCTTCGTCGGTTTTATAGCCGGTGAAATCAAAGTTGAGCTGTGTATTGCAGGGCGCCGACGCGATCGAATCAAAGGAAATAACCTTGATGCCGGCTCGGCAGGCTTTTTGGATGATGCCGTTCTCGGCGGTCTCGGACGCCGCATCAACAGCGATCGCATCGACGCCCTTCAGAATAAGCTCCGCGAGTTGGCTGTTCTGCTGGCTGACGCTGCCATCACCGTTGAGGATGACAAAATCCGAGATCGCGCCGTTGGCCTTCGCTTGGGCGGCGGCAGCCTCGAAAGCCTCAACCATCTGATGGCGCCAGATGTTCCCATAATAGGAGTTGGAGAGCGCGATGACCGGCTTGTCAGCCGACGCCATCGCGGGGGCGGACGAGATGGCGGCGGCGGCCATAACCGCCACGCCGGACGCCATAAGGGTCTTCAGCTTCATTGGAACCGTTCCTCCTCGGCAAGGCCCGGTGTTCCGGGCCGGCTTATTGGCTCTCCCACCCCGACGGTGAGATAGTGGTAGGCTCATTATACCAGTTGAGCGACCGAAGCAAGGGCTTAATGCGTCGGTGTGCCTTTAAGTGTAATGTCCCTGCTACCATCAGCCCGGAAATCATAGGATCGGAGCCATGTGCCACAGATATCTTCGTCTGCTATTCGTGGCAGTGGCCCTTTGCGCGGGATATGCCGCCGTGGCCAGGGCGGACGATACGGCGCCGCAGGACGCGCCGGCGAGCGTGCAAACCCTGTTCACCTTCCGGCATGTCGTGGTCCAAACGGCCACGGATAATCCGGAAGTTTGCCTGCGGTTCTCACAAATTCTGAATGCATCCGCCGATGCCCATTACGACGACTACCTCAGCTTCTCGCCGGCGGTGAAAGCCGCGATCCGCGCGACGGGGACCGATCTCTGCGTCTCGGGGCTCAACACGGCACAAAAATACGCGCTGACGATCCGGCGCGGGCTGCCGGCGGCATCCGGGGCGAAGCTCGCAACCGACCAAAATCTGGATATCGCGCTGACAGACCAAGCGCCCTTGGTGGCAATCGCGGGCGACGGTTTCATCCTGTCGCGCGACACCACCAATGGTCTTCCGATTCAGACCGTGAACGTCCGTCGCGTCAAAATCCATGTCCTCCGGCTGAGCGACAAGCTGCTTCCCTGGCAGTTGAGCAATCTCTCGCTGAGCGCTCAGACGATGGATGCCTATGACCTCAACAGCATGCTGCAGAATGAGGCGAGCATCGTCTGGACCGGGACGATGGATATTCCGGAAGACCACAACCGCACGGTTTCCACCGCCTTCCCGATCGCGCAGATCATTCCGCCGGGGCGCAACGGCATTTTCCTGGTCGTGGCGGAGAACGCCGCGCAAACCGTGCCGAACACGGTCTTCAGCGGATCGAGCCAGGACCTCAACAATCTCAGCCTCGACGCCTTTGGCACGAATCTCGCCGTGCATTGGGTGGTCACGACGGATCTGGCGCTCACCTCGATGTGGGGGAGCGATGGGCTCCATGTTTTCGCGCGATCCCTGGCGACCGCCCAAACCTTGCCGAAGGTCGATGTGCGGCTGATCGCTCAAGGGCAGGATACGCTGGGCCGGCAATTGACCGACAAGCAAGGGCAAGCCTTCTTCCCAGCCGCCCTGCTGGCAGGCAGGCGCAGCAACGCGGCGCAGACGCTCATTGCCTACGGCCCGGGGCAGAGTTTCGCATTCCAGAACCTCACCGAACCCGCCTTCGACCTTTCTGATCGCGGGGTTTCGGGGCGGCAGCCCCCGAAAGCGTTTCAAGTGTTCGCCTATACTGAGCGAGGCATTTACCGGCCCGGCGAGACCATTCAACTCATGGCGCTCCTGCGCGACAGGCTGGGTGACGCGGTCCCCGACACCGGCCTGAAATTCGTGCTGCGGCGGCCGGATGGCGTCACCGACCGCTCAATCGCCGCGTCACCGGCGGCTGACGGCGGGTTCTACGAGCAGATCCGCCTGAGCGCGACAGCGGCGCGCGGGATGTGGACGATCGAGACCTATGTCGACCCGACCGCGCCTCCCGTGGGGCAGATTCAGGTGGATGTCGAGGATTTTGTGCCGCAGGAGCTTAAGGTCACGCTCAACGCAACACCCGCCTACGTGACGCCTTCGCAGGCAGTCACCGCGCATCTCATGGGCGCTTTCCTCTATGGCGCGCCAGCGGCGGGGCTGCATGCCCAGGGTGATCTGCGGGTCGTGCGGGATGTCACGCCGATCGCGAATGCCCCCGGCTACAGCTTCGGCCTTGTCGATGACAAGGTGAGCGACATCGACCAGACACTCACCCTCGACGATGCGGACAATACCGGCGCGCTGGATATATCGACGCCGTTGCCTGCTCTCCCGCAGACCTCGGTGCCGCTCAAGGCGATCCTCACCGCCGGCCTGTTCGAGCCGAGCGGGCGCTATGTCAGCGACACAGCCGAAATTCCCATTCGGGCAGAGCCATTGCTGATCGGTGTCAAGCCGCTCTTCGCCGATGGACAAGTCGCGGACGGCAAGTCGCCGAAATTCGACATCGCGGCATTCAGCGCTTCCGGGGCGCCGGTGGCGAAGGGTGGATTGACCTGGACGCTGGTGCGCGAAGACCAGATCTACGACTGGTTCGAGGATAACGGCAGCAACTGGACTTTTCACTACACGACGCAGGACCATCAGATCGCGTCGGGAACGCTGGATGTGGCAGCGGCGAAGCCTGCGGGATTCACCGCGCCGGATCTCGGGCAATATGATTGGGGCACCTACCGGCTGATCATCTCGGATAATGACAGCGGCGCCGCGACCAGCGTGCGTTTCAACATCGGGTGGGACACAACGGGCGGCTCTGCGGGGACACCGGATAAGGCGCAGCTATCCGTCGAGAAACCGTCGTTGAAGCCGGGTGAAACGACGCGGCTGCATATCCAAGGGCCCTTCGCCGGGCCGGCACAGGTGGTGATCGGCAATGACCGTGTCTTCTCGACGCAACTGATCGCCGTCGCAAAAGGCGGCACTACAATTGATGTGACAGCCGATGCGAGTTGGGGCGCCGGCGCCTATGTGATTGTGACGATGGTGCGGCCGCTGGCACAGAGCGGGGTGACGGCTCCGGTGCGTGCGCTGGGCGTCGCCTATATCGCGATCGACCCTTCAACGCATAAGCTCGGGATCACGGTCTCGGCGCCGCCGAAGATCACACCGCGGCAGACAGTGACAATACCGGTGACGTTGAGCGGGATCGCACCCGGCGATACGCCTCATGTCACCCTCGCCGCCGTTGATGAGGGCGTGCTGCAACTCACCCGATACAAGACGCCGGACCCGCTCGCCTTCCTCTACGGCAAGCTCACGCTCGGCCTCGACATCCGCGACGATTACGGAAACCTGCTTGACGGCAGCGCGGATGCCGGTGACGTGCATGAAGGCGGCGATAGCGGGGCGCTCGGCGGGCCGGGCCTCGCCGTCGAGAGCACGAAGGTCATTGCCCTGTTCTCCGGGCCGGTAACGGTCGGGCCCGATGGGGTCGCGAAGATTGCGGTCAAGGTGCCGGATTTCGAGGGGCAGTTGCGCCTGATGGCGATCGCCTATGATGCGACGCAAGTGGGGCATGCGCAGGCAACGATGATCGTACGCGATCCAGTGATCGAGGATGTGGCGATGCCGCGCTTCCTCGCACCCGGAGATACGGCGCAGCTAGCCGTGTCCCTGCACAATACCGACGGTGTGGCCGGGACTTATCATCTGGCGATCACCAGCAGCGGTGCCGCCAGCGTGCATGCGGCGAAGGACTATACACTCGCGGTCGGTCAGCGGCTTCAGGATGCGGTGGTCATTTCCGCCAATATGGTCGGCGTGGCAACCGTCGATGCCGTTCTCACCGGGCCGCACGGTTACAAGGTCGACCGCAACTGGCAGCTTGCCGTGCGGGCGGCGCATTATCCCGTGACGCTGCAGACCATCTCGCTGCAAACAAAGGGCTCAGATTTCAAGCCCGACGCGAAGATCCTGGCGGCCTTCACCCCGGGCAGCCTGGCGGTCAGCATCGGCTATGCCGGGTACAAGGGGATCGACGTGCCGAGCCTGCTGCAATCGCTCTGGCTCTACCCGTACGGCTGCACGGAGCAGCTTTCTTCGACAGCATTTCCCCTGCTCTACTACAATCAGGCGGCACTTTTGGGGGGCGCCGCGCCGCCTCGGCAGCCAGATTGGGGCGATGATTCGAATGCGGCGGTGAAGCAGCGCGTGCAGCAGGCGATCGAACTCGATCCTTGACCGCCAGGGCGCGGACGGAGAATTCGGGTTATGGACGGTGGGGGATGGTGAGGCGTCAAACTGGCTGAACACCTATGTGATGGACTTCCTGATCCACGCGAAGGCCGCCGGATTCGCGGTGCCGGATGACGCGCTGAACAGAGGTTTCAACAATCTCAGTGTCGTCGTCGCCAAAATCGACAGCGGTGCGTCAAACCCCGACGACGCTTACTATTCGGAAGCGCCGCAAGCGACGCTTGCCTATGCCGAATACATATTGGCGCAGAATGGCCAGGCGGATATCGGGCTGCTGCGGCGCTACCACGATGCCGCCATCTTCCAGAGTGGCAGCGCGACGCCGATAACCCGCGTCTATTGGGTGGCATCGAGCAGTGGCGACGCGCCAGACGAGAACTCTCTGGCCGAGCCGCTGTCGCTCGCTCAGATGAGCGGCGCGCTTGCTTTGATGGGCGATAAGGGGCGCGCCGACAGCGCCATGCAAATGGCGGTCTCGAATCTGGGTGTCACGGATTATCCGGTGTGGTGGTTCGACGATGCGTATTATACCGAGCAGCGTGATCTCGCCGGCATGATCCGGATTTCCGCTGACCAGGGAAATAATGAACTGGCGAACAGCCTCGTGCAGAAGTTCAACGCCCTTCATGTCGGCGCGAGCGACCTCAACACGCAGGATAAGGCCTGGCTGCTCGCGGCATCTTATGAGTTGAACAAGACGACGCCGTCGGTGGCATTGACGGTGAATGGACAAAAGCAGGTCATGGCGACGCCGGTGGCGCTGACCCCGGCACCCGCCCAGATCGCTGCCGGCTACGATGTGGTCAACAGCAGCGACCGTGACCTGTGGCGAACCTTTACCGTAACCGGCGCACCTTCGGTCGCTTTGCCCGCCATCGACCAGGGCTATTCGATCCATAAAGCCTTCTACACGCTGGACGGCAAATCGCTTGACCCGGCCGCGCTGAAGCAGAATGATCGGTTCATCGTCTCGCTCAGCGGGTCTGCTGATGATGACGATGACCACAGAACGGTCATGGTTGATCTGCTGCCGGCGGGATGGGAGATCGAGGCGACAATCACCGATGACAGCTCGGATTATGGATTTCTCGGCCCTCTGTCACAGACACGGGTGATCGAAGCGCGCGATGACCGGTTTGTGGCTGCCTTCGATCTTGGAAGCAACTGGCCAAATCAGCCGGACGAGGTGAATGACAATACGCCGCATCTGACGGACTCTCAGTTTCAACTCGCCTATATCGTGCGGGTGGTGACGCCGGGAAGTTTCGCGCTGCCGGAAGCCGTGGTGAACGATATGTACCAGCCGGCGCTGATGGGGCGGACCACGGCGGGGCACACTACGGCGGCGGCGCGCTGATGTGCTGAGATTGAAGGTCGCCCTCGGTCTTCTCTGTTCGTGCCTGCTTCTCGTCTTTGCGGCGGATCGCGCCTTTCCGCCCGATCTCTTGCGCGCTCGGGTTCTTTCTCTGGCGGCCGAAGGGCAGGATGGCGTTTTGCTGGATCTGCTGACAGCGCCTGACGGTGACTATCGGCTGCCGGCTTCAATCGCGGATGTCAGCCCGAATTACCTGCGGATCTTGCTGCGAACGGAGGATCAGCGGTTCTGGTGGAATCCGGGCGTTGATCCTTTGGCGCTGCTGCGCGCGGTCGGGCAACTTGCCACGCACGGCCATGTCGTTTCGGGAGCCTCGACGATCACGATGCAGGTCGCGCGGCTTCTGTCACCACACCGGCATGATCTAGCAGGCAAGATCCTGGATATGACCCGTGCGGTGCAACTCACCGCGCATCTCTCCAAGCGTCAGATACTCGCATTGTATCTGACGCTGGCACCGTATGGCGGCAATATCGAGGGTGTGCGGGCGGCATCCCTGATTTACTTCCGTAAGGAGCCGGATGCGCTGACGGATGCACAAGCCGCCTTGCTCGTGGCATTGCCGCGCAGCCCGGAACGGCTGCGACCCGATCGCCACCTCAATGCAGCGCTGACCGCGACACGGCGTGTTCTCGCCCATTCCGGGCTGGACCCGGATTTCGCGGTGACGGATCTGACCGATCTCGCGCGGCACCCGGCACCTGCTTTGGCGCCGCATCTGGCCGAACGCCTACGCGGTGAGGGCGCTACCGGGGTTGTGGAGACCACGATCGATTCCCGGTTGCAGGCGGCTGTCGATGATCTGGCGACGGAAGAGGACGCGCTGCTGCCGCCCGAAGCCAATATGGCGGCAGTGGTGGTTGATAATCGGTCACGGAGGATCCTGGCCTATCTGGGTGGCGCCCGATTCTGGGGGCCGCACGGGATGGTCGATATGGTTCGCGCACGGCGTTCACCGGGGTCGACGCTGAAACCATTCATCTACGGCATGGCGATGGATGACTCCCTTATCGTCCCCGATACCTTGATTGCGGACACGGCTATGAATCTCGCTGGCTATGCACCGCGAGATTTTGACGGGGCTTTTGCTGGAATGGTCACGGCGCGTGAAGCGCTCCAGCAGTCCTACAACCTGCCGGCGGTGCAGCTTTTGCGGGCGATCGGGCCGGGGCGGTTCGTCGCCACACTGCGGGCGACCGGCGCGCAGATTGTGCTGCCGCGTAACGCTGCCGCATCGCTGGCCGTCGCGCTCGGTGGCGAGGGGATCAGCATGGAGGATTTGGCCATGCTCTATGCCGGGCTGGCAAATGGCGGGGAGGTGGCGCCGCTCACGTTCCGGCCGCGCGCTTTGACGGAAGGCGGCGCCGCCGTGATGACCCCGCATACAGCCGCGCAGATCGGCGGGATTCTGCGCGGCTCCCCCCTGCCGGATGGCGTGGCGCCGACCGCGCGGCCGATCGGCTACAAGACAGGAACTTCCTACGGTTTTCGGGATGCCTGGGCCGCAGGGATTTCCGGCGATTATACCGTCGTGGTTTGGGTCGGGCGCGTTGATGGAACACCGAGCCCGGGCGCCTATGGGCGGGCAACAGCGGCGCCCCTGATGTATCGCGTTTTTTCGCTGCTGCCGCCGGATCGCTTCACGCCGGCGACGGCGCCGGAGGTACTGGCGCCGGGATTGCGCGTCTTCGGGGCGGCGGAGCCAGGATTGCGCGTGCAAACGCAGGAGCCGAAAATCCTGTTCCCGCCGAGCGGCGCAATTCTTCAGCTGTCGTCCGACAACAATCCTGTGTCCCTTGAGGCAGCGGGCGGCAGGCCGCCCTACCGCTGGATGGTCAACGGAACCATGCTGCCAGCGGCGGCCATCGGCATGTCGATGTCATGGCTGCCTGATGGGCCGGGCTTCGCCCATATCTCCGTGATCGACAGAAATGAAGCCGCCGCCAGCGAGGATGTGCAGGTACAGTAGCTGCGTCAGAGCGGAGTGGTGATCTCACATTTTGAGGCATCTGAACTTCTCCGCAACCTCGGCCATGAAGGACTGCTCAAACCCCGCCTCCTTCAGAGCCGCCATCGCCGCCAGCGAAGCCGAGGCGATAAGATGAGCCGATCCCAGCTCCTCTGCCATCTTCACGTAATAGTCGAGGTCTTTATGGGCGTTGAAGATCGAGAATTGCATGCGCGACGAATCACCCGCGAGAAGGAAGGGCGCCACGCGATCCAGAGCGGCACCATAGCCGCCACCCCTTTGCAGCGCATCGACAAAGATATCCGCCGCCACCCCGCCTTCGGCGGCGCAGGCCGCCGCCTCGCCAAGCAGGGCGACAAAGCCAAGTGAGACGAAGTTGTGCAGCAGCTTCAGCTTGTGGCCGGAGCCTGCGGGGCCCGCGTAGAAGCGGTTCTCTGAGAAACAGGACAGCAGCGGAGCCATTTCCTCGAATATCGTCCGATCGCCGCCGATGAGCAGGTTGAGGCGTCCCTCGGCTGCCTCCAGCGGCGTGCGCGTCATCGCCGCGTCCAGAAACGAGGCACCAGCGTCACCCGCCCGCGCCGCGATGCGGACCGTCGAACTCGGAATGGCGGTCGAACAATCGACAATGACGGTTCCGGCCCTGACAGCACGCAGCAGGCCACTATCCCCGAGCAAAATCTCCTCCACCTGGGGGCTGCCGTTGACGCAGAGGATCAGGACATCGCTGTCCCGCGCAAGGTCTTGTCGATCCGTCATCGCGCGGGCGCCGAGTGCAAGCAGATCATCCGTGGGTTGATTGCCGGGATGGTCGAGAAAGGACAGCGGCCAGCCCTTCCGCAGGATGTTCGAGGCGATGCCGTGCCCCATGAGGCCGACACCGACCATCCCAACCGTCTTGCTCGTCATCCTTCGCCGCCCCCGCCTCACCCACGATGCGCCCAGCTATGCGCGCGGCAAATCGGCCGTCAACAGCGACAAGGCTGAGCCTCGGGACATGGGGTTGCGCCGTGCGACGCCCGGGCCAAAATGGACGTGACCAGGCGCGCGACTCCAGTGAAATGGGAAGAAACGACGATGACGCACAAGCTGCGATTCGACCCGAGTGAGGTCTATATTGGCGGCGCGTGGCGTACGCCCAGCACGCGCGAGACGATCGCGATTGTGACCCCATCGACGGGCGAGGAAATCGGCCGCCTTGCGCGTAGCGGTGAAGCCGATATCGATGCCGCCGTCGCCGCCGCGCAAGCCGCCTTCACGGGCGCGTGGGCGCAGGTTGATGCGGCAAGCCGAGGGCGTTTGCTGATGCGGCTTTCCGCACTCGTCAAAACGCATGGCGAGGAGTTGGCGAGGCTCGAATGCGTCGACGTGGGCAAGCCGATCAGCCAATGCCGCGCCGATGTCAGCATCCTGGCGCGCTATCTGGAATTCTATGGGGGCGCCGCCGACAAGCTGCACGGCCAAACCATCCCTTACCAAAACGGCCACACCGTTCTGACGATCCGCGAGCCGCACGGCGTCACCGGCCATATCGTGCCCTGGAATTACCCTATGCAGATCATCGGCCGCTCGGTGGGCGCGGCGCTGGCGGCCGGCAATACCTGCGTGCTCAAGCCCGCCGAGGATGCGTCCCTGACAGCGCTTGCCCTGGCCACGCTGATGGACGAGGCGGAATTCCCCAAAGGCGTCTACAATGTCGTCACCGGCCTGGGCTCCGAAGCGGGGGCGGCCCTCGCTTCTCATCCCGGTATTCACCACATTTCCTTCACCGGCTCGGTGGGCGTCGGCAAGCTCATTCAAGCCTCGGCCGCACGGAACGTCGTCCCTGTCACGCTCGAACTCGGCGGGAAGTCTCCGCATATCGTCTTCGATGACGTGAACCTGACGATGGCATTGCCGACGCTGGTCGGCGCCTGCATGCAGGCGGCTGGGCAGACCTGCTCGGCCGCATCCAGGGTTCTCATTCAACGTGGCATCTACGATGAGGTCGTGAGCCGCACGGGCGAGATCTATAGAGGCATGACGGCAGGCCCGGCCGAGGAGGATTTTGCTCTCGGCCCGCTCGTCTCGGCCAAGCAGAAACAGCGCGTCGAAGACTTGCTCGCCCGTGGCGCAGATTTGACCGTCGCGGCGAAGGGATCGATCGCGCCCGCTGCACCGCATGGGGGCTTCTATGTGGCGCCCACGCTCTTTCGCGACGTGCCGCGTGACCACATCCTCGCGCAGGAGGAGATTTTCGGCCCCGTGCAGGTCGCCATTCCTTTCGAGGATGAGGCGGACGCCATCACCATCGCCAATGGCACGAAGTTCGGCCTGGTCGCGGGCGTGTGGACGCAAGATGGCGGTCGGCAGCTGCGCCTGGCCCGGCAGCTGAACGCGGGCCAGGTCTTCGTCAATAATTACGGAGCCGGTGGCGGCGTGGAGCTGCCCTTTGGCGGCACCGGGCAATCAGGCCATGGGCGTGAGAAAGGCTTCGAGGCGCTCAACGGCTTTTCGCGCCTCAAGACAATCGTCCTGCGCCACGGGTAGCCGCGCCCGCCCCCTCTACAAGCGCCACGCCTTAGCCGACCGTCAGAAGTTGCTCGTAGAAGCCGCCGATCTGCCGCGCGCGGTCGACGAGATGGATTTCCAGAATCCAATGCCGCTTTTGGCCTGCCGGGTTGAGGCGGCTCATGGGCTCGTGGTTTCCGCGGGTGACATAGAGTGTAATGCGGTCATTGGGGATGCTTTCATGCGGGAAGGAGCCCACGAGATGCCCCGCGATCTGGCCGCCGAATTCCCAACCGGCTTGCCGCGCCAAGCCACAGGCAATGTCGTACAGAGCTTCGCCCGTCATGTCGGGATCGGATTGAAATCGCGCCTTCGCCGCCAGAAACACGGGTTCAAGCGTGTCTCGCAACCGATGCTTTATCGGATCATCGCCAAGAACGAAGGTCCGCCCGAAATCCGCCTCCCAAGCCTCAAAGACAGGCCCCAGATCGACGAAAAGGATATCGTCCGCCGCAATTACCCGGTCGGGCGGGTTCTCGATATAAGGCATCAGCGTATTCGGCCCGCTTCTGATCACGCGCTTATGCCAATGGGTCGTGACGCCATAGCGCGCCTCGGCGAGGGTATAGATCTCCTCATTGAGCATCTGCTCGCTGATGCCGGGGCGAATCAGGGTCCGCTCAATCTCCTCGAATAGAAGGACGGCTTTTTCCTGCGCATCCAGGAGGTGAGCGGCCCACCGCTCCTCCTCTGTTGTGGCATTCTCGATGGACAAGAACCGTCTCCCAAGCTGCTGGGCAAGGCTACCCACCGCACGGCGGGCGTTCAAGGATAGTCGCTATTCCCGTTTGACTATAACGCACTCGGTGGGCAGGATTAAATCGATGTCATTTTCGTGATGGCCGTAACGCGGCAACAGCGCGCTCCGTAATTCCCATCAGGTGCCATTCTGCCCCGCCGGGGTAAGCCCGGGAACCGCTGTCACGAGGCTTAGTAGATGATTTTGTTCCTTGTTGCCTATCTCGGTGGCGTGTTGACGATCCTCAGTCCCTGCATCCTGCCGGTGCTGCCCTTCGTCTTCGCCCGGGCGGACCGGCCTTTCGTGACCTCCGGCTTGCCTCTGCTCCTTGGCATGGCCATCACCTTCGCCGCCGTCGCCACCTTGGCCGCGGTCGGCGGTGGCTGGGCGGTGGACGCCAACCATTACGGGCGCGTCGCCGCCATTGTCCTCCTCGCACTCTTCGGCGTGACGCTGCTGTTTCCAGAACTGGCGGACCGGATGACGCGGCCGCTGGTGGCGCTGGGGTCCCGCCTCTCCCAATCCGCCGAGAGCAGCCCTGGCACCCGTTCCGCTTTCGGCAGTTCCTTCATTCTTGGCATCGCGACCGGCCTGCTCTGGGCGCCTTGCGCCGGACCGATCCTCGGCCTTGTGCTGACCGGCGCGGCTCTCGAAGGGGCGAGCGTGAAAACGTCCTTCCTGCTCCTCGCTTACGCCGCCGGCGCCGCGACCTCGCTCGGCGTCGCGCTCCTCATCGGCGGCCGGGTTTTCGCGGCGATGAAGCGTTCCCTCGGCGCGGGCGAGTGGATCAGGCGCGGCCTGGGCGTTGCCGTGCTGGCCGGCGTTCTCGTCATCAGCTTCGGCCTCGACCGCGGTATTCTGACGCGCGTGGCGCTGGCGAGCACCAACGGGATCGAGCAGACGCTGGTCGATCAAACGCAAACGCATGCGGCTGGTCAGCCGGCCATCGGCGCGCCGACCATGGCGATGACCGTCAACCATTCACCAGCCGGCGCCCCCACCATGGCGATGACCGTCAACCATGCGGCCGCTGGCTCCCCCACGACGATGATGATGATGGTGGCGGCGAAACCCCCGGCAGACGACCTCCCGGTTGAGGGCCAGCTTCCGTCCCTCGACGGTGCCGTGCAGTGGCTGAACTCGCCCCCATTGACGGCCGAGGGCTTGCGCGGGAAAGTCGTTCTGATCGATTTCTGGACCTATTCCTGCATCAACTGCCTGCGGACGCTGCCCTATGTCGAGGCGTGGGCCGCGAAGTATAAGGACCAGGGGCTGGTCGTGATCGGGGTGCATTCCCCGGAATTCGCCTTTGAAAAAGACCCGGCGAACGTCGCCCAGGCGGTCAAGGATCTGAAGATCACCCACCCGGTCGCGATTGACAGCAACTATGCGATCTGGCGCGCCTTCAACAACGAATACTGGCCCGCCCAATACTTCATCGATGCCCAGGGGCAAATCCGCCACCACCATTTCGGCGAGGGCGACGACGCGCGATCCGAACAGGTCATCCAGCAACTACTCATGGATGCGGGCCATAGCCTCGTGCCACGGGACACGGTCGACGTCACCGGCCAAGGCGCGGAGGAAGAGGCGGACTTCCAGGATATCGAGTTGCCCGAGACCTATATCGGCTATGAGCGCGCCGCGAACTTCGTCTCTCCCGGGGGGGCGGTTCAGGATCAGAGCCATCTCTATGGCGATGTGCCGCACCTGTCGCTGAACCAATGGGCATTGGCCGGCAACTGGACTGTTCAGGCGGATAGCGCGATCCTGAACCAGCCGTCGGGCAGCATCTCCTACCGCTTCCACGCCCGCGACCTTCATCTCGTCCTCGGCCCGACCGTCGACGGCAAGCCAGTGCGGTTCCGGGTGTTGATCGACGGCAAGCCGCCCATGGCCGAACATGGGTCGGATGTCGATGATCAGGGCAATGGCACGATCACGGAACAGCGCCTCTATCAGCTTGTGCGCCAGACCGGCCCGGTGATGGATCGCGATTTCGAGATACAGTTCCTCGACCCTGGGGCGCAGGCGTTCTCCTTCACATTCGGGTAGCGCCTGTTGACCGAAGGTGTCAGAGCGGCGCGCGCAGCCTGTAGGCCAGTTCGCCGACGATGCCGCGCCTGAAGACCAGAACGCAGACGACGAAGATGGCGCCTTGGATCACAACGACCCAGGCGCCAAACGGCGCCAGGTAGTATTGCATCGCGACCACGATCAGCGCGCCGAGGATGGGACCGAAGATAGTCCCGATGCCGCCGAGGAGAACCATGAGAACGACGAGCCCCGAGGTGCTCGTCCCCACATCCGAAAGCGTCTGGATGCCCATGACCATCGCCTTGGTGCCGCCCGCGACCCCGGCCAGCATGGCAGCAAGAACGAATATGATCCGCTTATAGTTCTCGACCTTGTAGCCCAGAGACGTGGCGCGCGGCTCGTTATCGCGCACCGCCTTCACGACCTGCCCGAAGGGCGAATGCGTGACGCGGTGAACGAAGATCACGCCCGCCAGGAAGATGACCGCGACCACAGCGTACATGGCGTGGTCGCTTGAAAGCGGCAGGTGGCCGAAGAGCGCCCCGCGCGGAATGCCCTGGATGCCGTTCTCTCCACCGGTGAAGTCAGTTGCTTGTACCGCCGCGAAGTAAACGATCTGCGCGAGCGCGAGCGTGATCATCGCGAAGTAGATCGCTTGTCTTCGGATGGCCAGCCATCCGAAGACCGCGCCCAGCAGCGCGCCGGCGAGGCCACCCGCGACGATGCTGAGTTCCGGCGTCAGCCCCACCGTTTGCACGAGGTAGCCCGTGACATAGCCGCCGAGGCCGAAATAGGCTGCTTGTCCCAGGGACAGCAGCCCCACCGAACCCATCAGAAGGTTGGTCCCCATCGCGAACAGGCCGTAGCACATCACCTGCATCAGGATGATCGGGTAGAGAAAGAAAGGTGACGCGACGACGATCACCACGAGAACGGCGAGGGCTATGAGCTGTGCCCGGGAAAAGCCGAACATTCAGGCGATCTTGCCGAAAAGGCCGGCAGGCCGTGCGAGCAGAACGATCGCCATGACGACGAAGACGACGACCGCCGAACCCGGCGGATAAAAGACATCCGTGAACCCCTCGATGATCCCGAGGCCGAAGCCGGTCAAAACCGCACCGCCGATCGAGCCCATGCCGCCGATGACGACCACCGCGAAAACGGTATCGATGAGATCCGATCCCATGCCCGGATTGACCGAGTAGAGAGGGGCGGCAAGAACGCCCGCGAAGGCCGCGAGCGCCACGCCACCACCGAAGGTGAGCATGATCAAGCGCGGCACGTTGACGCCGAAGGCCTGCACCAGCGCCGGATTTTCGGTCGCCGCCCGCAGCAGCGCCCCAAGCCGGGTCTTCTCGATGACAAACCAAGTGCAGAAGCAGACGATGACGGCCGCAACGACGACAAAGCCGCGATAGGCCGGCAGGTACATGAAACCCAGGTTGACGACGCGCGCGAGGCTCGCGGGCGGATCGTAGCTGACGCCCGAACTGCCGAAGTAGTTGGTGGCGACACCTTGCAGTATTTGCGCGACGCCGAACGTCAGCAAAAGCCCATACAAAATATCGAGCTTATAGATCCGCCGGATGAAGGCGCGCTCCATCGCCATGCCGAAGATGCCGACGATCACCGGCGCGCAGATCAGCGCCCCCCAGAATCCGATGTTCAGATAGGTAAACAGGCCCCAGGTAACGAAGGCACCGACCATGAACATCGCGCCGTGAGCGAAGTTGATGATCTTCAGCAGCCCGAAGATGATCGCCAAGCCCATCGACAGCAGCGCATAGAATGAGCCGTTGATGATCCCCAGCAGCAACTGACCGAAGAGGAGAGGCAAGGGCTTGCCGAAGATCATCACCATGGCTTGTTACGCCTTCACCAGGGGGCATCCTTCGATCGCCATCGGCGAAAACGTCTGATCCGCCGGCGTCGTGTGCAGGAGATCGTAGTAGTCCCAAGGGATGCTGCTTTCGCCGGGCTTCTTCACACGGAAGAGATAGGACGGGCACATGAAGCGGCCGTCTTCCCGGATATAGCATTGGCCGAAGGCATCGTCGCTGGTCGGCATCTTCTTCATCTGCGCCACCACGGCGGCACCGTTGGCGGCGGTATCGATGCCGAGGACATCGATCGCCTTCATGAAATGCAGCGTGCCGCTGTAACAGCCGGCTTGCGCCATCGACGGATAGTTGTTCGGCGTCCTCGGCAGCACCCGCTTGGTGAAGGCGCGGGTGTTGTCATTCATGTTCCAGTAGAAGCTCTCGGTGAGCACCAACCCCTGGGCGATCTCCAGCCCCATGCCGTGAACGTCGTTCAGGTAGATCAGCAGCCCCGCGATTTTCATGCCGCTCTGCGTGATGCCGAACTGATGCGCCTGCTTGATCGAGTTGACCGTATCCTTGCCGGCATTGGCGAGGCCGAGCACCTGCGCGCCTGAAGATTGCGCCTGCAACAAAAACGACGAGAAATCCGTCGTCTGGGGGAAGGGATAGGCGACGCCACCAACGACGGTGCCGCCGGCCGCCTTTACGACCGCGGTGGTCTGGTCACGCAGCAACTGGCCGAAGGCGTAATTGGCCGTGATGAAAAACCAGCTTTTACCTCCGGCCGCGACCATCGCACCGCCTGTCGAGTGGGACAGCATATAGGTGTCATAGGTCCAATGGATCGTGGCGGCGTTGCACTTCTTGCCCGTGAGCAGGGAGGTCGCCGAATTCGAGTTAATGTAGGTCTTGTTCTTCTCGGCCGCGACATTCGCGATGGCAAGGCCCACGGCGGAGTTCGGCACGTCGATCAGCATATCGACGCCGTTGTCGAACCACTGGCGTGCCAGCCCCGCGCCGACATCGGGCTTGTTCTGATGATCGCCCTGGATCACCTTGACGTCATACCCTTTGGCAGCCGCGCCGAAATCCGCGATCGCCTGCTGCACGCAAGCGACCGAGGTCTTGCCGCCAATGTCACTATAGGTGCCGGAGAAATCGCTGCAGACGCCGATGGTCAGAGACTTGGTGGCGGCCGCGCGGGCCCGCAATGCGGGCCATGCCGCCGCACCCGTCGCCGCCACCGCCGTGCCGAGCGCCGCTCGCCTCGTCATTGTCATCGTCGTGGTCTCCCTTCTTTGCGGCGCGGGGCTATCTCGCGATCAGAACTCCGAGCCTTTTTTGCAGTTCATCCATGCGCGCTTCCAACGCATGACTTGGTATTGTGTCGACAATTCGCCCCTGCTCCACGACGTAATGGCGATCGGCGAGCCGCGATACAAAGCGAAAATTCTGCTCCACCAGAAGAACGGTGAACCCCCGGCGCTTGATCTCGGCGATCATGATGCCGATCTGCTGCACGATGACGGGCGCCAAGCCCTCCGTCGGTTCGTCGAGAAGCAGAAGCCTGGCACCCGTGCGCAGGATACGCGCGATCGCGAGCATCTGCTGCTCCCCGCCAGATAGTTTCGTTCCCGGACTCTTTGCCCGCTCTTTCAGATTCGGAAACAGGGTGTGGATTTCCTCGATGGTCAGGCCACCGGGACCCACGACAGGCGGCAGAAGAAGATTTTCCGTCACATTGAGGCCGGCAAAAATCCCTCTCTCTTCCGGACAGAAACCGATGCCGCTGCGCCCGACAACATCCGGGCGGGCATTGATGAGTTCGGTGCCCCGGAAGCGGATGCTCCCCTCGCGCCGAGGCACGAGACCCATCACAGCCTTGAGCGTCGTCGTCTTCCCGGCTCCGTTGCGGCCGAGAAGGGTCACGACCTCGCCTTCGTTGACGACAAAATCGAGCCCGTGCAGGACATGGCTTTCGCTGTACCAGGCGTTCAAGCCGGAAACCTCAAGCATGATCCGTGCCCAGATAGGCGGTGATAACGGCCGGGTCACGGGCTACTGTCTCATAGGTCCCCGCCGCCAGAACCCGGCCGCGCGTGAGCACGGTGATCGTGTCGGACAGGCCCGAGACCACGGAGAGATTGTGCTCGACCATCAGAATTGTGCGGCCAACGCGCATCCGCCGGATAAGCTCCACGATGCGGCTCACATCGTGCTCGGTCATTCCCGCAGTCGGTTCGTCAAGCAGCAGGAGGGGCGGATCGAGGGCGAGAGTCGTCGCGATCTCCAGCGCCCGCTTGCGGCCATAGGAGAGTTCGGCCGCCGGAGTATCGGCAAATCCGTCAAGCCCCACATCGACGAGAAGTTCTCGCGCTCGCTCATTGTAGCGCCGCAGGATACGGTCCGAGCGCCAGAAATCGAAACTCGGCCCCCGCTCCCTTTGCAGGGCGACACGGATATTCTCAAGCGCCGTAAGCTGGCCGAACACCGCCGAAATCTGAAAGCTGCGCACCAAGCCACGACGCGCGATGTCAGCCGGCTTCAACCGCGTGATGTCATCGCCCCGATAGAGGATGCGGCCGGAACTTGGCTGCAGGAATTTCGTCAGCAGGTTGAAGCATGTGGTTTTGCCGGCGCCGTTGGGGCCGATCAGCGCATGGATCGTACCTGCTTCGACGCGCAGATCGACATTATCGACTGCGGAAAAGTCGCCGAATTTTTTAGAAAGCCCCGCTGTTTCCAGGATGGCATCGGCCAATTTTTCGTTCCATGACGCCTCGACCGCTAGCGGAAGGTTTGCATAATTCGGTAGGCCGCGCAATGGCCGCACGGCGCGTCACTCCTTCGCCACGACGATCCGAACACCCGCTTGCCCGAGAACTTCTGCCAGTTCGGCAGGCGGCGACGCATCCGTCACCAGATATTCGATCCGATCGAAAGTCGTGATCAGAGCGAAGGCGGACGAGTTGAACTTGCTTTGGTCGGCGACGACGATCGTCCGTCGGGCGAGCGCCACCATGCTGGCGGTTTCCGCCGCCTCATCCAGGCGGCCCATCGTAATGCCAGCAGCCGAAATCGCCGTAACGCCGATCACGGCCGTATCCACCTCGAAGCCGGCAAGACCAGGCATGACAACCGGGCCGGTCGTGACCTGTTGCACCGGCCAATAGGTCCCGCCAAGGATATAAACCATCTGCACCGCGGCTTCGGGTGTCACCGGCGGTATGCGGAAATTATTGGTCACGATCGTCAGGCCCCGATGCTCCCCCAGCGCCTCGGCGAAGGCGCAGGTGGAAGAGCCGCCGTTCAACAGCAAGGTCTCACCATCTCGAACGAGCCGGACCGCTGCGCGAGCGATACGGCGCTTCGCCTCCGCATGCGCGGTCAAGCGAAGGCTGAGCGTCGTATCGACCCGGACCATCTGGTCCTTATGCACCGCGCCGCCATGGGTCCGAACGAGAAGGCCCCGACGCTCCATCACATCGAGATCGCGCCGGATCGTATCCTGGGAAACCTCAAAGAGCGCCACAAGATCGTTGACCGTAGCCTGGCCCCGTTCCTGCAAAATCTCCAGCACGCGGCTCTGCCGCAAGGGCGGTAGCGCGCCGGCGGCGGTATCTTTGTCCGGCACAGAGGGAGAAGACGAGTCATTATCCCGCATCGATGAGTTCCCGACTATCCAAAGCTTCCGCGCGAGCGCGACAAGCTATACCCGCCGTTCAGAACCTGTTGTGAATGTTACGACAGTTTCATTTTATCAACGATATCAATCCAAAGATTTAAATCATCCCGCGCATCGGCAAGGCTCGTCTTCGGCATCGTGCCGTCCGAAATGTGCTTGTGGAATACCTTCAGCTCCGTTGTAAACGCATCCTCATAGAACGGGCCGAGACGCCGCGTGGAAACAGCCGACCCGTCATTCTCGGTGATATCGAGATGCGTCGGGAGGTTGCGAATATAGGGTGTGTCGTAAACGATCCGCACGCGGCGGCGGTTGGAGCGAATCTCGATCATGGCGTCGAAGAGGCCAATATCATCGACCATGGCATCATAGGTCGCGGTGAAATGACCATAGTCGAATATCGCGGTCGTGTTCGCGCCGTCATTGCTGCGATGGGCGCCGACCACCCGAAGCGGATTCCCGATCAGTTCGCGCATGGCCGAAAGATTGTGTGAGCTAAGCCCCGCCAAGCTGTGATAGGCACGAACCAAATCCGCGGGCGCACCCGCACCCGTCACCTCACGCAGCAACGCCTCACGCGCGGCCCGGCCCCGGGCGATGACATCGGCATCGATGTCACCGGGGTAGAACACCTCCTGCGACTGACGCAAAAAATGCCGCCCCCCGGAGATTAAGTCATAGACCCGAACATGGGTGACATCGGCATGCGCCGGAAGAGCCTCCTTGGCCGCGAGAAAACCAGGCGCATAGCGCCGCATGTAAGCCACGAACAGGAGTTTGCGATGATGCTTCTGCTGCTCCAGTAACGCATCAATCTCCCGCAATGTCAGGCAGGGCGGCTTTTCCAGCAGGATATGCTTGTCGGCCCGCATCGCCGCCGCCGCATAGCGGCTATGGGTTTCATCCGGCGACAATATGAACACTGCTTCGATGTTTGGAGACTCAATCAGCGCCTCGGCGGACGGGAAAGCTTCCGCTGACGGATACCGCGCCGAGCAATAGCGAAGCAGGCTCGGCGACACGTCGTAAAGCCCCGCGATACGAAACAGCCCGTGCAGATCATTGAGCGCCGGCAGGTGAATGGACTGCGCGACCTCGCCCAAGCCAATCAGGCCGACACGGAGGACATTCACGCGGCGATCTCCTTCGATTTCCGCCCGGCTCCGGCACTCATCGCGGCCAGACCATTCTCTATTGCGGCGCGGCCGGAGACCTCGCGCCAGCATCTACTGCCGAGTTTAGCCTGATGATCGGCATGGTCAAGCATAAACGCGGGAAAAGACGCGCGGGATTGTTCGTGTTATGAGCGCCGCTTACGTGCGGCTCTGGTGCTTTCGCAAGCCCGCCAGCACCGCGCCCGCACTGTCACGCAGCAGCCCCACATCGCTGGCGATCGGCAAAAACCGATATCCCGCATCGATCAATTCCTGTGAGCGCGCCCCTGCACTCGGGACCGTGCCGGCGGGCTTTCCAGATGCAAACATCGCTCTCTCAGCCTGTGCGACAAGCGCCCTGACCTCCGGTTTATCCAGTTCCTCCAGCCGGCCGATCGAACCTGCCATGTCGTTCACGCCCAGGAACGGAACATCGACGCCGTCGACCGCGCAAATCTCCGCCGCCCGCCCGACCGCCTCGGCCGATTCCAGTTGGATGATCAAAAGAAGCTCGTCGTTGCTGCGACGCATGTAATCCGCCGCCGCGCCGTATCCGGACGCGCGAACCGCAGAGGCGGCGTATCCGCGCTTCCCTTGGGGTGGATAGCGGCAGGCCCGCACGGCAGCCTCCGCCTCGGCCGCGGTTTCGACGGATGGAATCATGATGGAGTCGAAGCCCGCATCCAGAACGCGCTTGAGATTGACCGGGTCGTTCCACGGCACACGGATGACGCAGGGTGTGCCCGTTACCTGCGCGGCGCGCAGCGCATCGATCGCCTCGGTCAATTCCCCCTGCCCGTGTTCCAGATCAAGAAGTATAAAATCAAAGCCGATATGCCCAAGTATCTCGACGACGGTCGGGCTCCCCGTTTCTATCCAGACACCAAACGTTGTGGCGCCGTCTCGTAGCTTTTGCTTTAGAACATTCGGTCTGAACATTTTGGTCTCCTTCAGCGCCGTGGCGCGGCCGTCGTCGCGCGGATGCGCAGTTCCGGATACAGTTCGACGAAGGTCGGCTTGCTCAGGCCTTGCAAGGCGCCCAGACGCTCGGCCGCCCATACGGAGCGCCGTCTTTTGCGAAACGGTCAGAAGGTCTTGACGCCGTTCACGAAGAGTCTGACCGCATAGAGTGATGTCGTGGCGCAGATATAAAGAACGTTGCGCTTCGGGCCACCGAAGCAGACATTGGCGACGATCTCGGGCAAGTTGATCTTGCCGATCAAGGTTCCATCCGGATCATAGCAATGCACGCCGTCAAAGGCGCTCGTCCATACCCGCCCGGACGTATCGATACGAAATCCGTCGAACATTCCCGTCGTGCAATCGGCGAAGACACGACCGCCGCTGAGTTGACCATTGTCGGACACGTCGAAGACACGGATATGGGCCGGCCCATCCGGCGAATGCGAACGGCCCGTATCGGCGATGTAGAGACGGCGCTCATCGGGCGAGAAGGCGAGGCCATTCGGCTTCACGAAATCAACGGCGACAGCTTCAACCGTTCCTGTCTTCGTGTCGATCCTGTAAACATGTGAGGCGCCGATCTCGCTCTCCGCCTGGTCGCCCTCGTAGTCATGGTCGATCCCGTAGGTGGGATCGGTGAACCAAACGGAATCATCAGCCCGCACAACGACGTCATTCGGGCTGTTGAGTTGCTTTCCCTCGTACCGATCCGCGAGAGTGGTGATCGTGCCGTCATGCTCGGTTCGACTGACCCGGCGCCCCTGATGCTCGCAGGAAATGAGCCGGCCCTGTCGATCGACCGTGTTGCCGTTTGTATTATTCGACGGTTGACGAAACACCGAGGTCTGCCCGTTGCACTCATCGTAGCGCATCATGCGGTTATTCGGTGCATCCGAAAAAACCAGAAAGCGGCCGAGCGGAAAATAAGCCGGCCCTTCGGCCCATTGCAGCCCCGATGTCAGCTTGTGAAGCGTCGCCGCCGGTGTGAACAGGCGCTCAAAGCGTTCATCAAGGATGGTGAAATCGGCAAAAGCCATTACCGGAGTTCCCCGAGCGCGCTTCATCGGGCTCATTTTCTTTGCTTGCGATGGGTAACATGGCGATATTCCGGGGTCAACGACGGGCGCCCGCCGCACGGGCGAAGCACCCCTTTAGCCGCAGGCTAATCATGGCCGCGCAAAATCATAATTGCGACCGGCGTCATTTTTGGGTGATGCGGGGATAAGCACCCTGCATCCCCTGCTGAGGCAAGCCGGACCTCAAAGGAAAGCGCCAGAATGCCTGTCGAGCAAATTGAGACCCTCATCGTCGGCGGCGGCCAGGCGGGGCTGGCCATGAGCGAACATCTCGGCAAGTGCGGCATGCCTCATCTCGTGCTGGAGCGCCACCGGATCGCGGAGCGCTGGCGTTCCGAACGGTGGGATTCGCTGGTCGCCAATGGCCCCGCTTGGCATGACCGCTTCCCCGGCCTCGAATTTCCTAACATCGATCCGCATGCTTTCCCCGGCAAGGAAGCGGTCGCTGATTATTTCGTGGCGTATGCCAAGATGATCCGGGCACCGATCCGCTGCGGGGTGGAGGTAAAGGCGGTAGAGAAGATTCCCCACACAGCCCGCTTTCACGTGACGACCTCACATGGCGAGATCGAGGCGATGAATGTGGTCGCGGCGACCGGCGCTTTTCAGAATCCCACCATCCCGGCGCTGGTCCCGGAGAGCGCCGGGATGACGCAGTTCCATTCCAGCGCCTATCGCAACCCGGCCCGACTCCCGGAAGGCGCGGTGCTGGTGGTGGGCGCGGGCTCCTCCGGCACGCAGATCGCGGATGAACTGCTGCGCGCGGGCCGGCGGGTCTTCCTCGCGGTCGGGCCGCATGGCCGGCCGCCGCGTGCCTATCGCGGGCGCGATTTCGTCTGGTGGCTCGGCGTGCTCGGCAAATGGGACCTGGCGACGCCGGCGGCGGGCGCCGAGCATGTGACAATCGCAGTGAGCGGTGCCCATGGCGGCCAGACGGTCGACTTCCGGCGGCTGGCCGCGCGCGGGATGACGCTGCTCGGCCGCGCCCGTGCCTATGCGGACGGCAGGCTCAGCTTTGAACCCGATCTCGGGGCCAATCTCGCGCGTGGCGACGCGGATTACCTCTCGCTGCTCGACGAGGCGGATGCCTTCGTATCCCGCAACGGCCTTAATCTGCCGGAGGAGCCGGAGGCTAGGGAGATCCCGCCGAACCCGCCTTGTGTGAGCGACCCGATCCTCAGCCTCGACCTTGCCGAGGCCGGCATCCGCAGCATCATTTGGGCGACGGGCTTCACCGTCGATTACAGCTGGCTCAACCTCGATGTTTTCGAGGCGAATGGGCGGCCCCGGCATCAGCGCGGTGTATCGGCCGAGCGGGGCGTCTACTTCCTCGGCCTGCCCTGGCAGACGCGCCGTGGCTCAAGCTTCATCTGGGGTGTCTGGCATGATGCCAAGTTCGTCACCGATCACATTGCGACCCAGATGAAATACATGGCTTATGGCTCGCGTGATCAACCGACGAGCGAGGTCGCCTGATGGCACATACCCGCATTCGCATGTTCAACACGCGCGAGACCTACCCCGAGCAGAAGCTCGAAAATGACCTCTGCCAGGCGGTAATCACGCAAGGCGGCCGCACCGTCTATCTGCGCGGCCAGTGCCCGCAGGATCTCGACACGGCCAGGAATATAGAGAGCCATGACGCGGCCGAGCAGACCCACAAGGTGATGCAGAACATCCGCCAGCTTATCGAGGAATGCGGCGGCCGGATGGAGCACCTCGTCAAGGTCGTCGTCTACATCACCGACGTCCGGCATCGCGAAGCGGTCTACCGGGTGATGGGCGAGTACACCCGCGGCGTCTATCCGGTCTCGACCGGCCTTGTCGTTCAGGCGCTGGCCCGCCCGGAATGGCTGGTCGAGATCGACGCGACCGCCGTCATCCCGGATTGAGATAGCGCGTCACCGTCTCGGTCGTCGCGCGCTTGCGCGCGGGCACTCAGTCGGTCAACATGGTGGCTGCGCTAAGCTGGGCGCCTGACCTGGCCAAGGACACCATGCCGCTAAGGTTCACCCTGAGGCAGCTTGAGTATTTCGTCGCGGTCGGAGAGGCGGGCAGCATCGCCAAGGCGGCCGAGCAGGTGAATGTCTCGCCGCCCTCCATCTCCTCATCGATCGTGCAGTTGGAGGCGGAGTTCGGCATCGATCTCTTTGTCCGCCGCCATTCCCATGGGCTTTCGCTGACCACCGCCGGGCGCGTCTTCCTCAAGGAAGCGGCGCGGATTTTGGGCGAGCTTGACGCGCTGCGCGCCGTGGCGAGCGATCTTTCCGACAAGGTGCGCGGGCCGCTCGCCATCGGCTGCCTGCTGACCTTCGCGCAGATCGTCCTGCCGTCGCTCCGGCGCAAGTTCGAACGCGCCCACCCCGAGGTGCGGGTGCGGCAGTTTGAAGGCAATCAGGGCCAGCTGCTGGAGATGTTGCAGCAGGGCGACATCGATGTGGCGCTGACCTACGACCTCGAAGTGCCGCAGGATCTGCTCTTTGAGCCGCTGGTTTCGCTGCCACCTTACGTCATGCTGCCCGAGGGGCACCCGCTCACCGGCCGCGATAGTGTGACGCCGGAAGAACTCGTCGATGAGCCGATGGTGCTGCTCGACCTGCCCTATAGCCGGGACTATTTCCTCTCAGGCTTTCACGCCAAGGGCCTGCGGCCCCATATCGCCGAACGCACGGCGGATATCGCCGTCATGCGCTCCATGGTCGCCAACGGCTTCGGCTACGGCATTGCGAATATGCGGCCGCTCAACACCCTATCGCCGGATGGCAAGCCGCTCGATTTCGTGCCGCTCGAAGGGGGTATCCGCCCGCTGACCATGGGGATTGCCATGCCGGCCGGCGAGCACAGGACGCAGACGGTGACCGCCTTTGTCGAGCACTGCCGCCGCTTCATCGGCGAGCAGGGGGTTTTTGGGCTGGTGCGGTCCAGCCCCTGAACCTGCCTCAGAGACTGTTTGAGAATGCGCTATGGCGAGCCAGAGCGGCGATAGGCGCTGGCCGGCGTGGCTTTCGAGAACCGGAGCGGAGTGGCCGTGAGAGGCTATGAGCACCGGAAGCACAGAAAGGCGCGCCGGATGGCCGCCGTAGTAGCATTCTCAAGCAGTCTCAGCCGATGCCCTCGATCAGGCGCTGCTCCAGCGCCACCAGCATGGCGTCCGAGCGGCGGAGTTGCTCGACCGAGACGAACTCGTCCGGCCTGTGGCCCTGGGCCATCGAACCCGGGCCGCAGACCACCGTCGGCACGCCAAGCTCCGCATTGAACAAGCCGCCTTCCGTGCCGAAGGCCACCTTGATGGTGGCATTGCCGCCGGTCAGCGATTTCACGAAGGCGACCGCCTCGGAAGCCGCAGGCGTATCGAGCCCCGGATAGGTATTGAAGATCGCGATGTCGATCGCGGCCTCGGGCGCAATCTCCGCCGCGCGGGCCGCGATCCCGGCCGCCGCGCCCCGCAGGCGGTCCATGATGACGCCGGGATCGCAGGCGGCGACATTGCGGATTTCAAAATCGAGCGTGCAGAGATTGGGCACGATATTCAGCGCGACGCCGGCATTGAAGCGGCCGACATGAAGCGTGGTGTAGGGAATATCGTAATCGCCGTCACGCGCGCCGTCGCGCTCGATCCGGCTCTGCTCGGCGCGGAGCGCGGCCACGAAATCGCAACCGAGATGGATGGCATTCAGCGCCAGCGGCGCGAGCGCCGAATGCCCCTCCCGCCCGCGCGCGATGGCGCGCGCCCCGATCTTGCCCTTATGCCCGGTCGCGACCGTCATGCCGGTGGGCTCACCCACGATGCAGAGACGGGAGCGGACCGGCGCCTCCTTCAGCATGGCGATGAGGCTGTGCACGCCGAGGCAGCCAAGCTCCTCATCATAGGAGAGGGCGAGGTGAAGCGGCGTTTGCAGGTCACGCCCCGCCGCGCGCAGCATGGCGGCGAGCGCCGAGGCGACGAAACCCTTCATATCGGCCGTACCCCGGCCGTAAAGACGCCCGTCCCGCTCCGTCATCTCGAAGGGCGGCACCGTCCAGTTCTGTCCATCGACAGGAACCACATCCGTATGGCCGGACAGCATGACGCCGGGCCTCTCCACGGGGCCGATGCTCGCGAAGAGATTGGCCTTCTCCTGCTTGTCATCACGGATGATCTGGCAAGCGATGCCGTGCGCGTCGAGCAGCCCGGCGACGTAGAGAATGAGGTCGAGATTCGAATCCCGGCTGACCGTCGGGAAGGAAATCAGCTTTCGCAGGATATCGATGCTGTCCATGAGCGCCATGCCTCTCTTTCTATTCCAAGCCCGACGGGCACGACTTAGGCCGAAGCTAAGCATGGCGGAAAAAAGAAGTTGTTTCCCCCCGCAACCCGCCGGTCACAATTCCGGCAAAAGGCGTGCGGAATCGCGCGCTCTACAGCGACGGGCTGCCTGTCCGGCAGGCTTACAAGGCCAATGATCCTATGTCACCGGCCGGCGCAAGGGTAGGGAACAAGATGCGTAATCCGCGTTGCGATGCCTTGTTCGTGGCTGCCGCCGTCTTGGTGAGCGCCGCCGCGCCCGGACGCTCGGCATGGATTTTGCTCGCCCGAGGCTTGGCGGTTCAAGCGTCGCATCACCGAACTGCTTGCCTTTGATACCAGCGCCATCCTGGCACAGTAAACTTCAGCGAGGACCCTGCCTTGGCCAATGAAACGCCCGGTGCCATAGAACAGCACACGATCTATCCCATTCCGCTTGATCAGCGACACGGCACGTTCCGCGACCTGTTCACGATCTGGTTCGGCTCGAACATCATGATGCTGACGATCGTGACCGGCGCGCTGGCGACGACCGTCTTCAAGCTCGACCTCGTCTCCTCCATCTGGGCGATCGCCATCGGCAATCTTGTCGGCGCGATCTTCATGGCGCTGCATGCGGCGCAGGGTCCGCAGCTCGGCGTGCCGCAGATGGTGCAGACGCGCGGCCAGTTCGGCTCCATCGGCGCTGTCCTCGTCGTTGCCATCGTCATCATCATGTATGTCGGGCTTCCTCGCCTCCAACATCGTGCTCGGCGGGCAGTCGCTCGCGCACGATCGCTGCCGCATGTGAACGAGAAGCTCCTGATCGTGCTGGTCGCCGTGGTCAGCGTTATCGCGACGATGTTCGGGCATGACCTCATCCACGCCTATGCCCGCTTCCTCACCTACGCTTCGGGTGCGGCCCTGGTGCTTGCCTTTATCTGGATCGTCTTCGTCCATGGCCTGCCGGCCAATTCTGGAGCATATCAACGGGTTCACGCTGGCCGGCTTCTGTCGCACGGTCTCGGTCGGCGCGCTGTGGCAGATCGCCTATGCGCCCTATGTCTCCGACTATTCGCGCTACATGCCGCGCGATACGGGCGCGCGCCCGGCGTTCTGGGCCTCCTACTCGGGCTGCACGCTCGGCTCGATCCTGCCGATGATCCTCGGCGCGCTGCTCGGCCTCATCGCGGCCAACGGCGACCCGGTCGGCGGCCTGACCACATTCACCGGCGCGATCGCCGTGCCGATCGTGATCATCTTCTCCGTCGGCATCGCCGGCACGAATGCGATGAACCTCTATTGCGGCGTGCTCTCCTCCATCACGCTCGTCCATACCTTCGTGCCCTACTGGAGGGCCGGGGCCATGGCGCGCATGGTAACGGCGGCCATCATCACCCTCATCGGACTTGCGATCGCGCTGTTCGCGGCCGGCAACTTCCTGACCAACTACACGAACTTCATCCTGCTGCTGCTCTACGTTCTGGTGCCCTGGACGGCGATCAACCTCGTGGACTTCTACCTCGTCCGCCATGGCGAGTACGACGTGGACGCCTTCTTCACCGCCGAGGGCGGCGTCTACGGGCGCTTCAACAAGCCCGCGATCGGCTGCTATATCCTTGGTATTCTGATCCAGCTGCCCTTCGTCTCGACCGAGCTTTACACTGGCCCGATCGCCAAGGCGCTGGGCGGTGTCGATCTTTCCTGGATCGTCGGCCTCGCGGTGATCAGCCCGGTCTATTACCTGCTGGCGCAGAAGCTGGCACCGCGGGCGGTGACGCCCTGACGACGAAAAGCGGAAGGCGGCGCAAGCCGCCTTCTCAATGCGATTGGGCGGGAATGCCGGCGCCACGGCACCCCACCAGGAAGTCGAAATCGGCACCCCGGTCGGCCTGCATCACATGTTTGACGTAAAGCCCCTGATAGCCTGAGGCCGGCGGCGCCGGCGGCTGCCAGGCCGCGCGCCGGCGTTCAAGTTCGGCGTCCGGCACCTCCAACTCCAGCCGACGGCCCGGCACGTCGAGCAGGATCATGTCCCCCTCCCGGACCAGCGCCAACGGGCCGCCGGCCGCCGCCTCGGGGGCCACATGCAGCACGACCGTGCCATAGGCGGTGCCGGACATGCGGGCGTCGGAGATGCGCACCATGTCGGTGATGCCGCGCGCCAGCAGCTTCGGCGGCAGGCCCATATTGCCCACCTCCGCCATGCCCGGGTAGCCGCGCGGCCCACAATTCTGCAAGACCATGACTGAGGTTTCGTCGATCTCGAAGTCTGGGTCGTTGATCCGCCGATGGTAGTCGTCGATCGAGGAGAAGACCACCGCACGGCCGCGATGGCGCATCAGGCCTTCGGTCGCGGCGGAGGGCTTGATGACCGCGCCATCGGGTGCCAGATTGCCGCGCAGCACGGCGATACCACCTTGCGCCTGCAACGGCGCGCCCAGCGGCCGGATCACCTCTGTGTCGAAATTCTCGGCATGCTGCACATTCTCCCACAGCGTGTGGCCGGTCACGCTCAAAGCTGTGCCGTCCAACAGCCCCGCCTCCACCAGCATTTTCATCACCACCGGCAGGCCGCCGGCATAGCAGAACTCTTCCATCAGGAAGCGGCCCGAGGGCTGCAGGTCAACGATGGTCGGCACGTCGCGGCCAAACGCATCCCAATCGTCGAGCGAGAGGCTCACGCCGATGCGCCCGGCGATCGCCAGAAGATGCAGCACGGCATTGGTCGATCCGCCGATCGCACCGTTGACGCGGATAGCATTGCGGAAGGCGGCAGGCACGAGAACGCGCGACAGGCGCAAATCCTCCCGCACCATGTCAACGATACGCCGCCCGGTGAGCTGCGCCAGCACGCCGCGCCGCGCATCCACCGCCGGCAGCGCCGCGTTCTCAGGCAATGCCACGCCAAGCGCCTCCGCCATGCTCGCCATGGTCGAGGCTGTTCCCATCGTCATGCAGCTACCGGCAGACCGAGCCATGCCGGCTTCCGCATCCATGAAGTCCTTCAGGCTCATACGCCCGGCGCGCACCTCCTCGCTGAAGCGCCAGACGGCGGTGCCGGAGCCGACCACCTCACCCCGCACACGGCCGTTCAGCATCGGGCCGCCGGACAGCACGATGGTCGGCAGATCGCAGGACGCTGCCCCCATCAGCAGGGACGGCGTCGTCTTGTCACAGCCGACGAGCAGCACCACGCCGTCGATCGGGTTGCCGCGGATCGATTCCTCGACATCCATGGAGGCGAGATTGCGGAACAGCATGGCGGTCGGACGCAGATTCGATTCACCCAGCGACATCACCGGGAATTCCACCGGAAAGCCGCCCATTTCATACACGCCACGCTTCACCCGCTCGGCGAGGTCGCGCAGATGCGCGTTGCAGGGCGTCAGCTCCGACCAGGTATTGCAGATGCCGATGACGGGCCGGCCGTCGAACTCATCCGGCGCCATGCCCTGATTCTTCATCCAGGTGCGGTGCATGATGGCGTTCTTGCCGTCACCGCCGAACCAGGCCTGGGAACGCAAGCGTTTCGTGGTCATCGATGGTCTCCGACGTCGCGCGGGTTCACTTGCCGATGCCGAGCATGAGCCCGCCGATCAGCGCCCGCTGGAAGAGAAGATAGGCGAGCATCGCCGGCAGCGCGCTGAGCAGCGAGCCCGCGAGCAGCACCGGGATATCGAGCACGCGGCCCGATTGCAGCACCGCGAGGCCCACTGTGATGGTGCGCACCGTCGGCTCCTGCAGGAAGATCAAGGCCACCAGAAGATCGTCCCAAACCTGAATGAATTGCAGCACGCCGACGGCGAGCAAGGCCGGTGCCGACAGCGGCAGGATGACATCGAGGAAGATACGCCAATATGGCATGCCGTCGATCTCGGCCGCCTCCACCAACTCATCCGGCAGATCTCGCATGAAGGAGGTCATCAGGAAGGTGCCGAAGGGAATGCCGAGCGCCGCATAGGTGGCGATGACGGGAAAAAAACTTCCGATGAGATTGAACGAGGCGAAGTTGATGAATTCCGTGAGGATCATCGACTGCATCGGAATCATCATGCTCGCGCCGATGAGGCCGAGGAGCGCGCCACCACGCGGCATGCGCAGCTTCGTCAGCGCGAAGGCGGCGAGCGAACTGACGACGAGGATGACGATGACAGAACCGACCGTCACGATCGTGGAATTCATCAACTGCCGCGCCACCGGCAGGTTGCTGAACAGAACCTGCCAGTTCCGTAGGGAGAGGTGCCCCGCATAGTCGAGCGAGCCTTGGGCGATCGTGACGAAGGGAAAGAGCATCAACACCAGGATGAGCCCGAGCAGAGTTGACGCGACAATCCGCCCCCGGGTGCCGAGCAGGCGCTTCATAGAGCCTTCGCCTCAGATCCAGCCGGCATCGACGACGAAATGCTGCGCCGTACACATGCGGCTGTCATCGGCCGCCAGCCACAACACCATGCGCGCGAGGTCGGCCGGCATCAGCTTGTCCGGCAGGCATTGCCGTTCCTTGATCTGCCGTTCACCATCTTCGTCGAGCCACAGCTCGATCTGCCGTTTCGTCATCACCCAGCCGGGCACGACGGCATTGACGCGGATGCGCTCCGGCCCAAGCTCACGCGCCATGCCTTTTGTCATGCCGCTGATCGCCGCCTTGGCAGTTACATAAGCGACGTAGTTCATCTCACCCGCGAACCAGCTGATCGAACTGAAGCAGATGATGGAGCCGCCGCCCGCCGCCTTCATGCCGGGCCGCACCGCCTGAGCCGCGAAGAACTGGTGGCGCAGATTGGTCTCCATCCTGTTCTGCCAGTAGTCCGGTGTCACATCCTCTATCTTATGGCGGTCGTCGTTGCCGGCATTGTTGACGAGGGCAAGCGGCGCGCCATGCGCCATGGATGACTGCGCAATCGCCGCCTTCAGTGAATCGATGTCCTTGAGATCGCAGGGAATGAACAGCGGGCGATCCAGCCCGCGCGCGGCGACACGGTCGGCCAGCGCTTCGCCCGCGTCGCGCTGCAGGTCGAGAAATGTGACCCGTGCCTGCTGCACTGCAAAATGTTCGACGATGCTTTCGCCGATGCCGGAAGCCCCGCCCGTAATCAGCACAGGGCGCCCCTTCAGGCTGGGATAGGCGGCGTCATTCGCTTCCATCGCATGCTCCTCGGCAGAAAGCTTCACGTCGCTGCGGAATCCTGTTGACAGCGGGCCGCACGTATTAAAACATATCATATGATTTTTCCAAGGGCGAATTTGTCAGCCTCTTGGAGCCGTCGAACTGCCCCAACGTGCGTGCAAACGACAGTGAGGAGGGAGAATTCATGACGCGACATCAGAATGCCCCGTATAGCCGGCCCCGGGGTTTCCGCGCCCGGCTGCGGGATTTCGTGGCCGGCGGCCTCGCCCTGGGCGCTGCCTTCGGCATCGCCGCGCATCGGGCGGATGCCGGCACCATCACCATCTGGCATAACTACGGAACGGAGGTGAACACGACCGCGCTCAACGCCGTCGTCGCGGCCTTCGAGAAGGCCGATCCGTCCGTGCAGGTCAATGTCGTCAGCCAGCCGGCTGACAATTACTTCGCGCTGCTGACAGCCGCCTCCATCTCCCACACCGCGCCGGATATCGCGGTGATGTGGACCGGCGTGTGGGACCTCAAATACGCCCACCTGCTCGCCAATCTACGCCCGCTGCTGCCGGCCGGGCCGCTGAACGAGATGAAAGGTCTGCGCTGGGCGTCGGAGGATTTCGACACCAGCAAGGCGCTCTATGTGCTGCCGCTGGAAGACCAGTTCTATATCGGCTTCTACAACAAAGACCTGATAAAGAAGGCCGGGCTTGATGGTCCGCCGCGCAGCTGGTCGGAACTCGCGGATGCCTGCCAGAAGATCCGCGCCCTTGGCGTCGACCCGATGCTCTATGGCAGTGACAGCCAGGCGCTTAGCTCCGAATTCTATCCCTTCTACGACCTCAGCTACCTGATGGCCGGCGCCTATCCGGTGGATCAGTGGAACGGCCTCGTCAACGGCAAGATCCCCTGGACCTCGCCCCCCATCGCCGACCAGTTGCAGAAATGGGCCGATCTGCACAAGAACGGGTGTACCAACGCGGATGTTCTGACGACCACGGATATCCTGACCAAGTTCGGGGATGGCAAGGCCGCGATGATCGTCGACGGCAACTGGAACCTTGAGCAGCTCTATGACAAGATGGGCGCCTCCCTCGGTGTCTTCCCGTTGCCCTTCTCCAATGACCCCACCAAGACAGTGGTGGAACTGCCGGGTGATGGGCTTTCGCTGCTCAAATCTTCCACCAACAAGACGGATGCAGTGGCCTTCCTCACCTATCTGATGAGCGGTGACGCGCAAAAGATTCTGGCGCAAAGCGGCCTCGTGCCAGCGCGGGCAGGCTACCCCGCGACCAACCCGCTCTATGCCGGCCTCTTCGATCTGACTCAGAAGGACGGCTTCACCGCCGCGCCGATGATCGACAACGTCATTCAGCCGCCGCTCGTCGATGTCGGCCAGCGTGTGCTGAACGCCGCCTTCGCCCAGCAGATGACGGTGCCGGACGCCTTGCAGAAAATGCAGGACGCCTGGAATAACCTGCCCGCCGACCAGAAGCACTGACTGCCGCCTTGGCAAGCCCCGCCGCCGCCGATGCCGTGACCGCGCTGCCCGCCCGCCCGCGCGGTCGCTTCCAGCGGCACCGGCAGCGGGCGGGGCTTGCCTTCGCGCTACCGCTTCTCGTGCTCTGGGGTCTCCTGCTCATCCTGCCCATCTGCCAAACGCTCTATTTCAGCCTCACGCAATGGGATGGGCTGACGGCCACCTGGAACGGCATCGGCAACTACCTTTCGCTGCTGCATAGCCCCGATTTCGGCAGCGTCCTCATCAACAACCTGCTGCTGCTGATCGCCGTTCCCTTCGCCGTTTTCATTCCCTTCGTTATCGCCATCGTCATTGCGATGGAGCCGCCGGGCTGGCGCCTGGTCCGCGCGCTCATCTTTCTGCCGGCGACCCTCTCCTGGGTCGTCACCGGCATCGTCTGGCTGCGGGTCTATTCCTCCGACGGTATGATCAATCAAGCACTCGATTTTCTTGGCCTCAGCCGCTTCCATATAGACCCGTTGGGCAGCGTGCATACCGCCATCATTCCGATAGCACTGACCTTCATCTGGTCGCAGATCGGGCAGAATACGCTGATCTTCCTGATCGGCATGTCGACCATCGATGCCAGCATCTTCGAGGCCGCGACGATCGACGGCGCCGGCATCCTCGCCGTCGTCCGCCGCATCATCCTGCCGCTGATGACACGCTTCATGGTCTTCACCGCCATCATTACGCTGATCGCGGCCTTTACCGCTCTCTTCAGCCTGATTTTCGTCATGACAGGCGGCGGTCCCGGCTTTAGTACCACCACCATGGAATTCTACATCTATCGCCTGGCTTTCAATCAAACGGATTTCGGCATGGGCGCGACCGTCGGCGTGGTGCTGCTCATCGTCATCGCCGTTGCGACCACGCCTCTCATGCTGCTCTACCGGAAAGCCTCGGCATGACGGCTTTCGCCCGGCGCCGCGGCCGCTCGCTTGTTGATCAGGTCGTCGAGACCATCGGCCAAGATATCGTCAGTGGCGTCTACCCGCCGGGCGCGCAGCTGCCGAACGAAAGCGAATGGTGCGAAAAGCTTGAAGTCAGCCGAAGCGTGCTGCGCGAGGCTTTGCGCGTGCTCGTCAGCAAAAATCTCATCGACATCCGCTCGCGCGCCGGCGGGCGCGTGCGCGACAATGCCGAATGGAATCTGCTCGACCCCGATATCCTGCACTGGCGCTCGCAAGGGGGGGATCGGGAGGCTTTCGTGCGCGAGTTGTTCGAACTCCGCCGCGTCATCGAGCCCGCAGCGGCTGGCCTCGCCGCCGCCCGTATCGGCCACCGCCAGTTGCAGGATCTCGCGGAAGCGTTGGACGAGATGATGGCGGCCGGCGAAGACACCGCGCAATTCCTGAAGCCCGACACGCGCTTCCACAGACTCATTCTCGACAGTGTCGGCAATGCTCTGTTCCGTGCGCTCGGTCAGGCTATCACCGTCGCACTCGACATCACGCTCAGGCTGTCGCTCGATGCGCCGCAAGGCCAGCAGGCTTCACTGCCGCTCCATCGTACCGTGCTGGAGGCGATCACGCGACGCGATAGCGCCGCCGCCTCCGCCGCCATGCTCGCGCTGGTCAATGCCTCTGAACGCGACGTGGCGGAGGCCAGGGCCAACGCCCTCAAATCCCGGCGCCCCCCGCTGCCGGCTCGCGCTTCCGCACGCACTCTCAACAGGAGATGACCCCATGACCGCCCCCTCGATCGCCGATCTGCGCGCGACGATGTTCACCGCCCTGCTGTCGGATTGCCTCGATCAGGCCGGCTACCGCCGCCAGGCGATGCCGTCCCGCATTCGCCCGCTGGACGAGGCGCAGATCCTTGTCGGCCGCGCGCGCACGGGCGCCTATATGGAGGTCTATCACGTCGAGGAAGGCGTCAATCCGTACGATCTTGAAATCGAACTCATCGACACGCTGAAACCCGGTGAGATTCCGGTTTTCGCCTGCAGCAATCCGGCACGGGTCGCGCCGTGGGGCGAACTGCTATCGACCGCCTCGCAGGTGCGCGGCGCGGCCGGCGCGGTGATGGATGGTTGCGTGCGCGACATCAAGGCGATTCGGGAGATGGGTTTCCCAGTCTTCCACGGCGGGATCGCGCCGCTCGACAGCAAGGGCCGCGCGCGTGTCATGGCGATTGACGTGCCCATCGAATGCGCGGGTGTCGCGGTGGAAAGCGGTGATCTCGTCTTCGGCGATGCCGACGGGCTCGTCATCGTGCCGAAGGTGGTTGAGGAGGAGGTGCTGCGCCTGGCCGCCGAAAAGCTGCGCGGTGAGAAGGATACGCTCGCCGCGCTGCGTCAGGGCACCTCGCTGCGCGAAGTTTTCAACCGCTTCGGCATTCTCTAGAGCAGATCCCGATCATATGGAATCATCTGATCGGGTGAAGATGCTCGTAAAAACAAAGAGCTAGAGCGGTGACTGTGAGCGTAAGCGAATAGGAAACGCTCTAGACAAAGAACGCAAATCTTCGGATCAGGTGATTCCACCTGATCCGATATTGCTCTGGAGGTTGATCAAAGCATTCGTATTGCCTCGGGAAGTTCAAGCAGTGACGCTATGCTGACATCCGGCTGGGATGAAAGCTCTTCCCGCTGGCTGCGAAGGGCCAGGAACATCTCATGGGGCCCGATTGGCTTCGTCGAAAGTTCGCTTTCGAGCCTATCCGGGGGCAGACGAGCGACACGGGCGGTTCGTAATCCGAAATGCGATCCGCCGTAGAGGTCAAAACCATTCGACGTGACCAACAGCACCTCTTTGGGCGCAAGGTTCAACCGGGTGCAGGCCAGCCGATAGGTTTCGGGATTGGGCTTAAACGTTCGCACGTCATCGACGCTGATGACCTGTTCAAACCGGTGCGTGATGTCGGCATTGCCGAGAAGTGCCGACAGCATCGCGGGACTGCCGTTAGAGAAGACAGCGAGACGCAGATGAGTGACGCCATCAAGCATGGCGAGAGCATCCGGGAAAAGACGTAAAGCATCATAGCCGTCGGCGAGCCTATCAAGCTCCTGCGGCTCGACCGTCATTCCAACCGTGGCGAGGCTGTAGCGCAATGCGTCGCGCGTCACCTCGCCAAAATGCTTGTAGTCGCCCGAAAGCGCACGGAGCCAGCTATATTCAAGCTGCTTCAGGCGCCAAATGTGAGTGAGGTAACTCCCCCGGCCCGGAAAGGCGCTTTCCAACAGATCTTGGACGGAAAGAGTGTCGAAGAGAGTTCCATAGGCGTCAAAGACAATCGCTTTAACCTTCGCCTTTTGGTTGTGAGCGCTTCCGGACAATGATTGATCTCCCATTCTCAGTCTCTCGCATCGACAGCCCGATGTTCCAGTTGTATGTCACTCTCCGCAAGTCGAGGTTGTGCAATGCTGCGCGGCTTATCCTGCGGAATGGACTAAAATGACGAAGCCCAAGCAGCGTTTAGGCAAAGAAGCCGTAAGGCGTGGCCTGAGAATCCCGCGCGTTATTGACCTGCAAGGGCTACTCATCTTGGCTATGGTCGTAGCCTTGATCGTGCCCGTCCATTGGTATTGGAAAGTTCTGATTTTCCTTGCCGTATTTATTGGGGCGTATGTCTTTCTATATGGTGTGCCGAAGAGCAGGAAGCCATGAATCCCAGCAGAAGCCTTCGGGCGCCGCCATCAGGTCTCAGCCTCCCGATTTCTCAGCCCGCTCCGGATTCGCGTCCAGATATCCGCCATCACGACGCCCGGAATTGTTTTGCTGTCGCGCCGCACACGATGCACGAGAGGCCGTTCGCCGGTCGAAAGCAGGGCTTGCCGGGCCGGGAGGTGCTGGCTGAACTTCGCCCGGCACGCCTGCAGCATCAGCGCGTGGTGATCGGCGCCGCCGCTAGCGTAAGTCCGCCCTCCATAGCTGAAGGTTTCCGAAGGCGGCCCCTTTGGCGCCGCGCGCTTGGCCTCGGGACCCGATAGCGCCGCCACACGTTTGCGTTCCTCTTCAGACAGATATTTCAGGCCCTGCCAGAAGCCTTCGATGCTGGCATAGGTTTGGCCGTTCAGCGTGAAATGTGTTTGCGCGAGGTTGCTGATTGGCAGCCAGCGCTCCTCAATGCCGTAGACAATATTGATCGGTTCGCGACAGGCCTCCTCGCGCGGTCCGAGATCGTGGAGGGCACCGCCCTTTGCGGAACGTCCATCAAAATAGAACACATGCCCTTGAGCCATCTCGCGCCATGCCGCGAATTGGGCGCTCTCCTCCTCGGTCTCGGTGCTGAAGGCGAGAATGCCGGACTTGAACATGACCCGCATCGTCAACGACCCTTAGAGCGCGATGACCGTAGGTGGAGAGAACCGTAGGTCTGAATCGCGCGATCAAACAGGCTTAGCTGCGCCGCATCCTCGCACCGCTGACACAGGCGGCGAAGAAGGCCGTGCCGGCTGCCAGGCTGAGGCAGGTGGCTGTGGGCTCTTTTGCCACCAAACCCAGCGTCAGCGCCACCAGCATGCCGCCGATGGTCTGGCCCAAAAGCCGCGCCACCGAGATCATGCCGCTCGCGCTGCCGGCGCGGGATTTCGGCGCCGTCGTGATCATGGCTTTGTTGTTGGGCGGCTGGAAAAGCCCGAAGCCGGCACCCGCGAGTGCGATGCGCCAGACGATGTCGAGGTCGCTGGGGCTCGCCGGCATCAGCCGCAGGAGCAGGAAGCCGAGCCCGGTCACCGCCAGCCCGATCGTGGACAGCACCGCCGCCGGGTAGCGATCCGCGAGCGGGCCGACGAAGGGCGCGACAGCCACAATCGCGACCGGCCAAGGCGTCATCATCAAGCCGGTCGAGACCGGCCCACGGTCCAGCACCGTCATCAGCGTGAACGGCATGGAGATGATGAAGAAGTTCGAACCAACGAAACCGAGAACACCGGCCACGAAGGCAACGCGGAAGCCGCGCCGGGCGAGCAAATCGATCGGGAGCAGCGGGTCGGCCTTGCCGAGTTGGAAGCGCACCAGCACCGCCAGGCTGCCGCCGCCGAGCACCAGCAAGGCCAGCGCCAGCACGACACCGCTGCTATGGGCGAAGCTGTCGAGCCCGATCACCAGCGCGCCGAGGCCAATGGCCAGCAGAACAGCGCTGACATGGTCGAACGCCGCGCGGATGAGCGGCGTCTTCGGCAAGGCGGTGAACGCGAAATAGAGTGCCAAACCGCCAAGAGGCAGGTTGATCAGGAACAGCCATTGCCAGGTCGAAATGGCGAGCACGACGGCCGCGACGGTGGGGCCGGTCGCGACACCCAAAGCGACCACCAGCCCGTTCAGTGCGATCCCGCGCCCGAGCGCGGAGCTGGGATAGATGAACCGCACCAGCGCCGCGTTCACGCTCATGATGCAGGCGCCCCCGAAGCCTTGCAGCGCCCGCGCCGCCGTGAGTTCGGGGAGGGTGCGGGACAGGGCGCAGAGCAGCGAGGCAAAGACGAAGATGATCAGCCCGATCCGGCACATGCGCGCATGCCCGACCCGATCCCCCATCGCGGCCAGGGGCAGCAGCGCAATCAGGCTGGCGAGCTGATAGGCATTGATCACCCAGATCGCGTTGGAAGCGCTTGTGTGGATATCCCGTGCGATGCTCGGCAGCGCCACATTGACCACGGCATAGTCGAGCACCGAGAGGAGCACGGACACGGCGACCGCGAACATCGCCAGATACCGGGCGGCACCCCGCAAGCCATCATGAGCCGTGGATGCGGATGGGTTCACGGGCATGGCCAAGGACTATTGTGCGCCGCGACAAAAGAACAGGCCGAGCGCCGCCTATCTGGCATGACAAGGCAAGGCGGCAAGGCGCGGCCGCGTCACCCCAGAAGGTCGACGCGCGACCCCCAAGTGTCCGACATGGCGAAACCGCGCGGGAAGGGATCATCGGCATCCATCCGCAGCGTTTCCTGCCCGTAGATCCATGCCGAGCCGGTGATCCTCGGCAGCACGGCCGGGCGATTGCCGACGGAGGTTTCGCCCAGGGCCTCAGCCAGGAACTCGCCACCGATGATGGAGCGCGACCGCTTGACATCACCGACACGGACCTCACCCCGCGCGTGCAGAGCCGCGAGATTGGCGGAACTGCCCGTGCCGCAAGGCGACCGATCCACCCGGCCCGGCAGCAGCGTGGTGCAGGTGCGCACGGCGCCGTCAGGATCCCGGCTGCGGAACATGACGTAGGAGAGTGCATCGATGCCCGGGTGCTCCGGATGGCGGACGGGGACGTCCCGCGCGATCTGGGTTCTCAGTTCGATACCGGCGTCGGCAAGCTCGCGCGCCTGATGCGGCACGATCTCCAGCCCGACCTGCTCGACATCGACGAGCGCGTAATAGACGCCGCCGAAGGCGATATCGGCCTTGATGCGGCCCCATCTCGGCGTCTCGATCGCGACATCCAGCCCCTCGACGAAGGCCGGGACATTGTCGAGGCTGACGGAAAGGCAGCGGCCGTTGGCGCAGCGGGCAACAACCCGCACCAGCCCGGCCGGCGTATCCAGCGTGACCGTCGTCTCCGGCTCCCGCATGGGAATCCGGCCGCTTTCCAGGAGAGCGGTGACGACGCAGATGCAGTTGCTGCCGGACATGGCATGCGCGCGGTCCGCCTGAAGGACGATGAAGCCGGCCTCGGCCTCGGGGTGTTTCGGCGGCACCAGCAGATTGATCGACATATGGGCGCTTGCCCTCGGCTCGAAGGTGACGAACCGGCGGAGACTGTCATCGACCTCGTTGATATGCCTCATCTGGTCGAGAAGCGTGGCGCCGGGGATTCTCGGGCGCGCCACCGACGATGACCTTGCCGATCTCGCCCCCGCTATGGACGAGCAGAACCTCGACGGACCTTTCCCACTTCATCCGCAGCCACTCCTTTTGTCCGATCGCGCTCGTCAGACCGCCGGCGAAGCCGCCTTCGGTCGACGCGCTCGATGATGCTCCGGATCAGGGTCCTCGTCCACGCGCAGCCCTATCCGCCCGATAGGTTGGCGACATCCTCCTCGACCCCCGCGAGATAGCAGCGGTTCCGGCCGTTCCGTTTGGCCCTGTACATGGCGGCGTCCGCGCGCGCCATCCAGGCATTGACGGAATCATCATTCGAGGAAAGGACCGCCACCCCGAAACTCGCGGTCACTTCGACGCCCGGCAGGGCTGCGATGTCGAGATCGGCGATCGCCAGGCGAAACCGCTCGGCGGTGGCGACCGCCTCGGCGGCGGTGACATTGCCGAGCAGGATGGCGAATTCCTCGCCACCGATACGCCCGAAGGCATCATTGGCACGGGTCTGCTGGGCGCAGCAGGCGCCGACGGCCTTAAGCACGGCATCCCCGGCGGCATGGCCCCAGCTATCGTTGATCGATTTGAACCGGTCGATGTCGAGGGTCAGCAGCGCCGCCGGCTCGCCCTGGCGCGCGAAGCGGGACCAGGCCCGCTCAAGCTCCGCGATGAAGGCCCGGCGCGTATGCGCGCCTGTCAGGAAATCGCTCTGCGCGATCAGCCGTAATTCCATCTCGTCCATGACGAGAGCCGCGAAGCTCTGCATGATCCCGATCTGGGCGGCATCGAACTGGCGAACCTTCGTATCGACGCCGCACAGCGCGCCGAGGTTGTAGCCATCCGCCGAGGATAGCGGGATACCGATATAGCTGCGGATGAACGGGGCACCGGTGACGCCGGGATTATTGGCGAAGAGCGGGTGCTTCGTGGCGTCGCCCACGATCATCGGCTCGTGGGCCTTGATCGTGTGCGTGCAGAATGAGACGTCGCGCGGCGTCTCGGAACCGTCTATCCCCTGGCGGGACTTCAGCCATTGCCGGTCACGGCTGATCAGCGTCACCGCCGCCATCGGCATGTTGAGCACGGTCCGGACCAGGCTCGTTATCTTATCAAAAGGCTCTTCGGGCTGAGTGTCGAGGATGCTGTAACGTTCGAGCGCGGCGAGACGCCCGGATTCATCTTGCAGTTTATCGAGCACGTTATCGAGATTCCCCCGGAGCGTAGTTGTCTGCCGCAAGCCTCCGTATGGCCTCAAGCAGTTCGGACTTGTAGGAGTCGATCACCGTGGTGACGGCCGCCTCAATCTGGCGCGGCTCCATCCCCGCCTGCCGCAAGCTTTGCACCAATCGCGCCAGATTGGCCTGATGCCGCGCCACGCTCGCCTGCAAAACAGGCGGGATAGCCTCATCGCAGGGGTAGGGGTGGTCGGCCACGAGCTTATCCAGCGCCCCGTCGTTCAATGCGTCGGTATGGGTCATCGATGAGATCCGAAATTCGGTACGAGAGTACTATCGTTTGTCTTTACCCGCCACCGCGAAGTCAAACACGCTCAGGCGGGCCGCCCTCACCCGGCCGATGCCGGCCGGGAGACATGGGCGAGGGCCGCGTCCACGCCGCGCGGGCAGTTGAACAGGGAGACGTAGCGGTAGCGCGGCGGCTCCGGATCGATGCGCCGGATCAGGGCGATACCGCTGTGGAGCCCAGCCCGATAGGCGTAATGGCAAGCCTCCGGCCGACCGCCCCATGACAGCCCGAGGCGATAGAGGGCCGCCGGGGGCCAGGGCCGCACATGGGTCGGGTCGTCCCAGAAGCTGCTGTAGCCCTGGGCCTCCACATCCGGATCGCTCCTCATCAGCAGCGTGAACTCGCTCGGCGCTTCCAGATAGACGAGGCCGCCCGGCTTCGCCGCCGCGATCAGGGTGCCGAAAACGCCGATGGCGTCGGTGCAATGCTCCAGCACATTGGCCGCGACGACGAGATCGGCATCGCCCTCGGGCAGGGGCGCGCCCATCGCGGGCAGCAGGCAGAACCGAGCGCCGGCAGGCCGCTCAGGGGGTTCGGCGTGCAGGTCGATGCCGATATGGTCGAGGTCGTCACGGCCGACCTCGGCGGCATGGGCGGCAGCCGTCCAGCCATAGCAGCCGTAATCGATCACCCGGGCGCCGGCCGGCAAATCCCGCAAGGCCCCGGCCAGAAGGTCCGGGCCGGACTTGGGTATCTCAGACAGTTGCATCGTGATGATCCTCAAAACCGAAAGCGGGCGGTGCGGCGCCCAGGCGGCCGGCGCGCGGCGGGGATTCCGCGCGGCTTGGATAGCCTGATACGGCGCTCGTGGCGCGAAGGCTATTTGAGCTGGCTGTCCTTGCTGCCCCGGCGGTTGATGCCGAAGGTCGCCGGGCGGAGATCCCGGTCCGACTGGCAGGCGATACAGGTGCGGACGCCAGGCAGCGCGCGGCGGCGCGCCTCGGGGATATCCTCCCCGCATTCCACGCAGTGCGGCTCGCTCACCCCGGTCGGCATGCGCGCGCGGGCCCGCAACACGCCATCGACAACGGTATCGTCGATCTGGTCCTGAACCGCCCCGTCCTTCGCCCAACCACTGGCCATCGCCGCTGCCCGAGATTCGTGTCGAATTCAGTACCAGTAGGCAGTCACGCCCTCGATTCCAAGGCCCATCCCCTCAGGGTGCCACGGCCCGCGCGGTATCCACCTCCCGGCGGCGGCGCCTGATCCGGCTCCATTGCTGGTCGACGGTCACGCCGATCAGAATGACGCCGCCCATGACGGCGAAATTGAGCGAGGAGGGGATGCCCAGCAGATTGACGAGGTTTTGCAGCTCCTGCAGCAGGATGACGCCGAGGACGACGCCGACGATCGACCCCTCGCCGCCGCGCAGCGAGAAGCCGCCCAGCACGGCCGCCGCAATCGCGTAAAGCTCATAGAAATTGCCCTGCGACGCGGGCGAGATCGACTCCGTGTACATCGCGAAGTAGATCGCCGCCAAGACGGTCAGCACCTGACAGATGACATAGGCGCCGAGGATGACGCGGTCGGTGGGGATGCCTGAGAAACGGGCCGCCTCCTCATTCTTGCCGACCGCGAAGAGATAGCGCCCGAACACGGTCCGGTGCAGGACCACCCACATGATGATCGCGGCAATGAGCATGACGATGAAGGAATGCGGCACGCCGAAGGTCTGGCCGACCGTCAGCCAGTTCAGCGCGGGAAAGGTCTGCCCGAAGCCAAAGCCGACCGTCGCGTCCTGAGTGTAGAAGCGGGCGACGCCGCGATACACGAGCAGGCCGCAGAGCGTCACGATGAAAGGCTGAAGCTTGAGCTTCGTGATCAGTAGCCCGTTGGCGAGGCCGATCAGGACGCCGAGGACGAGCATCAGCAGCATCGCCAGCGGCCAGGGCACGCCCTCGGTCGCGACAAGATCGATGAACAGCACGCCGACGAGCGCGATCACCGAACCGACGGAGAGTTCGATACCGCCGGTGATGATGACGATGGCCTGGCCGAGCGCCGAGAGCCCGAACAGGCCGACGAGGTTGGAGGTATTGGCAAGATTGATCGGAAGCAGAAAGCGCGGGTTGAGAATGGCGACAACCGTGCCGACCGCCAGGATCAGAATGAGAAGGCCGAGGTCTTTCTTGTTCATACTGTCCCCGCGTGTTGAAGCGTCCGACCCACGGCGAGCAGCAGGATATTCTCCTCGCTGACCTGATCTCCGGTCAGATAGCCGGAAATCGCACCTTGATGCATGACGGCGATCCGGTCGGAAACGCCGATCACCTCCTCCATATCGCTGGAGATCATCAGCACGGCGACGCCGGATTTCGCGAGCGCCCGCATGAGCCGGTAAATTTCCGCCTTCGCCCCGATATCGATGCCACGGGTCGGCTCGTCCAGAATCATGACCTTCGGCGTCATCGCCAGCCATTTGGCGAGCACCACCTTTTGCTGGTTGCCGCCCGACAGCAAGCCGGTCAGCGTCATCAGGCTGGCCGCCCGGATGCTGAGATTGTCACGCTGGACGCCGGCGGTGCGCGCTTCCAGCGCGCTCGACACCATGAAATTCCGCGCATGAGCATCGAGGTTCGGCAGCGAGATATTCTGCTGGATCGGCAGGCCCAGCAGAATGCCGGTGCCCTTGCGATCCTCGGGCACGAGGAAAATGCCGCGGGCCACCGCATCAGCCGTATCGCGGATGATGAGCGGTGCGCCGTTCAGTTCCATCGTACCGCCAAGCGCGGAATCGACGCCGAAGATCACCCGCGCCAGCTCCGTCCGCCCGGCGCCGACAAGCCCGGCGAGCCCCAATATCTCCCCGGCATGGAGGTCGAGATCAACGGGCTGTTTCGGATAGGTGGCGGTCTGCACGCCGCGCAGCCGCAGGACGGTGGGGCCGGGCACGACCGGCGCGCTCGCCTGGATGAGCAGGTCGCGGCCGATCATCAGCTTGACCATGCGGTCATGGGTGATCTCGCTGCGGTCCAGCACGCCCGCGAGGGCGCCATCCCGCAGGGCGACCACGCGGTCCGCCGACCGCTCCATCTCATGCAGGCGGTGCGAGATGAAGATGACGCTGATGCCTTGCGCCTTCAGCCCGGCGATAACCTCCAGCAGCTTCTCCGTCTCCGCCACCGGCAGGCTGGATGTCGGCTCATCGAGAATGACCAGCCGGGCGTCGACCGAAAGCGCCTTGGCAATCTCGACGAGCTGGCGCTGCGCGAGGGAGAGGCTGGCGACCGGCGTATCCGGCGGGAAGCTCGCGCCGACGCGCTTGAGGAGCGGCGCCGTCATGGCGCGCTGCTTCTCGACGATCAACGAGTTGGAGCCATCCGCCATGCCGGGGCTCCCGCCCGATATAAACGTTGCCCGCGACATCGAGATTGTCGAAGAGGTTGAGTTCCTGATGCACGAAGGAAATGCCGGCAGCGATGCTCTCCGCCACCGAGAAAGCGCGCGTGCGGCGTATCGTCAACCGTGATCGTCCCGCTATCAGGCGCGATCACCCCGCCGAGGAGCTTCATCAGCGTCGATTTGCCGGCGCCGTTCTCACCGATGATGCCGATCACCTCACCGGGCGACACTGTCATCGAGAAGTTGCGCAGCGCGCGCACGCCGACATAGCTTTTGGACAGGTCGGTCAGCGTGAGGAAGGGTTTCGTGGTCGTAGTGACGTCAGGGGTCGCAATCAGACTGCTCATCACCATCCCATCATCGGCCGCAAAACTCGGCGTCGCGCTGTGCGGGCGCGACGCTTCAGGTGCTTTGTAGACCTGCCGGTTTGGCGAACATGCTTAGTGGCCGGCCATCGCCTTCTGATCTGCGTAGTAGGCGTCGACGTTGTCCTTGTCCACGATCTTGGTCGGGATGATGATGAGATGGTTGGCCGGGACGCCGGACTTGTCACCCTGCGCATAGGCCGCCATCAGCTTCATGCCCTCATAGGCCCAGAGGAAAGGCTGCTGCACCACTGTCGCGGCGATGCGTACCTTCCTTCACGCCGCCGAGCGTGACCGGATCACCGTCGAAGCCGACGACCGTGATCTTGCCGAGTTCGCCCGCTTCCTTCAGCGCCGCATAGATCTGAGGCGTGTTGTAGGAATAGAACCCGACCATGCAGTTGACGTTCGGGTCGGCGACGAGCGCGTCAGACACGTTCGACTTCGCGCGCGTTTGGTCGAGGTCATCGCCGCGCACATCGATCAAGGAAATCCCGGTCCCCGCCACGCCCTGCTTGAAGCCTTCGATACGCTCGCGCGCGTTGTCGGCTCCCAGAAGGCCGACGAAGCCCAAGCATTTGCCGCCATTCGGCATGGCCTTCTTGGCAATCCCGGCAGCCTGCAGCCCGGCGGCGATGTTGGAGGAGCCGATATAAGCGATGCGATTGGTCTGCGGCGCGTCGCTATCCGTCGTGAACAAGTTGGTTTCCGAACCGATCTTGTCGAGACCCGTGGTGGAGGTTTTGGGATCGACCGCCGAGACCATGATGCCCTTGGCGCCCGCCGTCACCAGATCATCCATAAGCTGCTGCTGCGCGGCCACTGTCGCCGCCGACGGGTATTCGAGTTCAAGCTTGAACCCGGGAAGCTCGGCTTGCGCCTTCCTCACCCCTGCTGCCGCCGCCTGCCAGAAATCCGAGGCGCCGTTCGGCACGAAGACGAGAAGCGGCTTGTCCGCGGCCAATGCGGGCGCAAAAGCACCCGCCGCCATCCAGGCAGCCGCCACAGCCGCCAGTTTCAGTCTGGATTTCATCGCATTCCCCCCGTTGAGGCCCCATTTCGGCTGGGCCGACTGTTGTTTCTAGGCGGCAGGCTTGTCCGAAAACACGCGAGGCATAAAGAGCGCGGTTCGCACCCGCAATGGTCGGACATCCGGCGCTCATAAGTCACACTAATAATGCCGCCGCGCCTTTGTCAACCAACTCACGGGATAGCGCAGGCGCTCATCTTTTGCCCCGCACGCCAAATATTGTGCGTCGGGGACGCCCACACAGCCATAACTGCATGCAGTTCTTTTCGTGAAAGAAAATAAACTGTTTTACTTTCGCATCGACACTTACAAGTCGAGACCGACCGGCAAAAGCACGAGATCACGCACCACAACATTGCGCGGCCGCGTCACCATGAACATCACGGCGGCAGCGACCTCGGTCGGTTCCATCAGGGCACCCGCCGCCAGCGCCTCATCCAGCTTGGCCTGCGGCCAGTCGTGGAGCAGCGCGGTCACGACCGGCCCGGGCGCCACGCCGCCGATACGGACCCCATGGCGGGAGATCTGGCGCCTCACTGTATGGATGAAGGCCTGCACGGCATGTTTTGACGCCGTATAAATCGGCTCCCAGACAACAGGAATGAAGCCGGCGACGGAACTGGTGATGATGATGTCGCCCGTCTTACGTCCGATCATATGCGGCAGCACGGCATGGACGCAGCGGAACACGGCGTTGACATTCAGGTTCAGCATCCTGTCCCAGGCGTCGGGGTCGCCGTCGATGATCTCACCCCCCACGTACGAGCCCGCATTGGCGTGGAAGATATCCAGCTGTCCCGCCATCTCCAGAATGCGCGGCATCATCGTGGCGACGCTGGCGGGATCGGTGAGGTTGACAACGAGCGGAACAGCCTGCGGCCCCAGCTCCGCGCAGATCGCACGCAACTGCTCCTCCGCCCGGTCGATCAGCACGACCCGCGCGCCCCCGGCGAGAAACGCTTTCGCGCATTCCAGGCCGATCCCCGAGGCGGCACCCGTGACTGCCGCGACTTGTCCCGCCAGAGCGTCGGTCATCTCAATCTTCTTTCGCACAACATCAGGTATAGATTGGGTCACGCGCGGCCATGCGAGACACGCGACCGCCGGGCAAGCGCATCGACGATGACAGCAATCGCCAGCACGCCGCCGGTAATCATGTACCGGAGCGCGGAGGATAGATCGAGCAACGTCAGCCCGCTCGCGATCGACTGGATCACGATGATGCCGAGCAGCGCGGAATAGGCGCTGCCACGGCCGCCGAAAAGGCTCGTGCCGCCGATGACGGCGGCCGCGATGGCATCGAGGTTCACGTCGCCCGTGCCAGCCTGCTGGCTGGCCGAAGCCAGGCGCACCGCCGAGAGAATGCCGCCGAGCGCCGCCAGCGTGGAGCACAGCATAAAGGCGCTGGTGTAGATCAGCCGCACATTGATGCCGGCGCGGCGCGCCGCTTCCCGATTGCCGCCGACCGCCGTCACCCAGCGGCCCCACCTCGTCCGCGTCAGCGCGTAATTCGTGCCGGCCACGAGGCCCACAAAAACGCCGAACATCCAGGGCACGCCGCGATCGGTATTGAGGTAGACGACGATCGCCTCCAACACCACCGTCACCGCGACGGCGCGGATGACGAGCCCGTTCGTCGATGGCGCGGAGAGGCCGGCCGCGCGGCGGCGAAGTGCTGTGCGCCGCCCGCCGACGAGCATCACGATGCCGGGCACCAAAGCGATGATGAGGGCGACGACATGCGGCATGAACAGCGTCTGGCCGAAGTTCACCATCGCCGAGCCGTAAGGCAGGTTGATCGAGCCCGTTTCGCCGAGAATGTAGAGCTGAAGCCCAAGCACCGCGAGCAGCCCGGCGAGCGTCGAGACGAAGCTCGGCATGCCGAAACGGTTGAAGAGCTGCGAATAGATGAAGCCCATGAAGGCGCCAGCAATGAGCGCGGCGGGAATAGCGAGCACGACCGGCCAGTTGTGATTGACCCAGAGCACGCCGACCATGGCCGAGGCGAAGCCGCTGACCGAGCCGACCGACAGGTCGATCTCGCCCACCATGAGGATGCAGACGATACCGAGCGAAATCACGCCGACCGTCGAGGAATCGAACAGCAGATTGACGAGATTGTTGCTGGACAGGAAAACGTTGTTGAGGCTCTCGAACACCGTCCAGATGATGACGAGCCCGATGACGACCGGCAGCGGGCCGAGATCGCCCGAACGCACGCGGTCGAGGAAGCCGCGGATAGCCCCGCGCACCCCCGTATCGTGCCGTACGCGCTCATCGCTGCGGTCGAGCGGCTTCGCCTCCGGAACGGCGTCCTTACGATCCCCGGTCATGGCGCGTGCCCCTGGTTCGGCTGCGCGGAGGCCCGTCGCCGCGTGGCCCGGCGCGAGACTGAATTGTCCGATGCCCCAGTGATGGCGCTGACCAGCTCCTGATTCGACGCATCGGGATAGAACACGCCGTTGTTGCGCCCGAGACGCAGCACGACGATGCGGTCGGCAACAGCGCGGACATCCTCCATGTTGTGGCTGATCATCACGACAGCGAGCCCGCGATCCCGCACGCGCTCGATCAGATCCAGAACCTCGGCGGTCTGTGCGACACCGAGCGCCGCCGTCGGCTCATCAAGCAGAATGAGCTTCGGCTCCAGCAGTAGGGACCGCGCGATCGCGACCGTCTGCCGCTGGCCACCCGAGAGCGAGGCCACAACCTCCCGCACGCTCGGTATCCGGGCGGAAAGCTCACGCAGCAGCGTCCAGGCGCGCGTTTCCATCGCAACCTCATCCATCTGCAACGGGTCGAGTTCGCGGCCGAGGAAGATATTGGCGACGACATCAAGGTTCTCGCACAGCGCCAGATCCTGAAAGACGGTCGCGATGCCAAGCGCGAGCGAGCCGCTCGGGTCGTCAAGCGTCACCGTCTTGCCGCGAAACATCATGGTACCCGCGCTCGGCTGATGCACGCCGGCAAGGATTTTGATTAGGGTGGATTTGCCGGCGCCGTTATCACCCACCAGAGCGACGACCTCACCCGCATGGACGTCGAGATCGATCTCGGTGAGCGCCGAGACGGCGCCGAAGTGTTTGGAGATGCCGCGCAAGCTCAGCACCAACTCTCCCTCGGGCGCCGGCTGTTGCCAACTCTCTGTCATGACGGGGCGAGCCCTCTGATAGCCATTTACAATAGGAAGACCGTGCCCTCCGAGGCCGCGTGGCCGTCGGAGGGCATGCGCGTCAGGACCCGATGCCTAGCTTGGTGCAGCCGGCCGCGTAGCGGCCCGTGCAAAGCACGGAGGCCGGCTCGATCGGATGACCGTTCACCTCTTTGTCGACGATCTCCGCCTTGAGGTTGCCTTGCGTCACCAGTGTCGGGACGAAAAGCTGCGTCGGTGTTCCGAAGAGATAGACATCGGCCTTGGGGGACTGGCCTTGCAGCAAAGCGACAGCCACCTTCGCGGCGGCAGCGGCCACGATCTCGCTCGGCTTCGAGATGGTGTTGTACTGGTCGCCCGCAATGATGAGCTGCAGGCCCGCGATCGTGCCGTCATTGCCAGTGACGGGCGGCACGGGGTCAACGCCGGCGGCCTTGAAGGCGGCGATCGCGGCGCCGCCGGTGCCGTCATTCGCGGCGACGACGCCCACGATCTTGCCGTGGAAACGGGAGATTTGCCCGCTCACCCATTGCTGCGCCTTGGTGGGGTCCCAGTTCGGCGTGTCGTACTCTGCGAGCGTCTGATAGCCGCTGCCGGCGATGCCCTCATGGCTGCCCTTCTTGATCAGCCCGGCCGCCGCATCCGTCGGCGAACCATTGACTTCCAGCAACCCGTTGCCGTCACCCGTCGGCACGTTCATCGCCTTGAGGTGATCGACGAGGGAGGCCGCGATCGTCTTGCCGATCTGCTCATTGTTGAAGGAGACGTAGTAGCTGGCCGGGGTTGACGGAATCGGGCGGTCATAGGCGATGACCTTGATGCCCTGAGACTCCGCTTGATGCACCAGCGATGCGGCGGCGGTCGAATCGACCGGGTCGAGCACGATGACCTTGGCGCCCTGCGAGATGACCGAGTTGAACTGCTGCTGCTGCTGGGACGCATCGGCATCCGCGTTCTGATAAAGCACTTTGCAGGTGGGGCAGAGCACCTTCATTTCGGCGACGAAGCCGGGGCGGTCATGCTGCTCGTAGCGCGTTGACCCCTCATCCGGCATCAGGAAGGCCACGGTCGCGTGGGAAAGACCTGCCGCGCTCGCATGGTGCGCGGGCAGCAGAAGCGGCATCGCCATCAGCGACAGCGCGGCGACCGATTGGCAGAGATTGTTCGAGAGCTTGGACATCATAGATTCCTTATTGGTTTTCTTGGCATTCTTGGGCACGGGTCGGCTTCTGGCCCTATCGGTCCCGGCTCACGACCCGAAGCGGCCTTGGCCGGCCGGTGTCGGCACTCCCCTGGTTGAGCACGTCGTTCTCCCTATGGCGGCTCCGATACTCGCGCGGGGTCATGGCGGTCAGCGCTTGGAATCGCTTGTTGAAGTTGGAAATATTGTTGAACCCGACATCGAAGCAGATATCGGTGATCAGACGGTCGGAGGATGTCAGCAGATGGCATGCCCGGTTGATCCGCATGCTGTTCACATAGGATGTGAAGGTCAGGCCGGTCTGCCGGTGGAACGCGCGGGAGAAGGCGCTCGGTGTATAGCCGCTCAGCGCCGCGAGTTCCGTTTCACGTAGATCGAAGCTGAGATTCCGCGCGATATGCTCCAGCACGTGGTTGAGCGGCTGCGTCATGTAGAGGGATGGATGCACGCGGTAGCCGACGCTTGCCAGCATCCGCCGATCCTGATCGCGCAACAGGCATTCGAGGATCCGCATGAAGACGGCAGGGTGGGAGAGCCTGTCGCCCTCAAGCATCGCGCGCATCAGCGGTGCCGCCGCCGCGCTGGCGGCCGGGGTGAATTCAAGGCCGCGCTGGGACTGCTCAACCAGACCGATGACATCGAGGCTTGGAAACAATGCGGCGCAGCCCTCGATAAAGGCCGCGCCGAAATGAAGCACGATGCAGCGCTGCGGGATGGTCACGCCCGGCGCCACGTCACTCAGCCAGTTATGCGGCAGGTTCGGCCCCGTCATCATGAGATTTCCGGGTGTGAAGGCGCCGATATAGTCGCCGACGAAGGCACGCCCGCTTGTCGCCGTGATCAGATGAATCTCGAATTCCGGATGGAAATGCCAGCGCACGGTTCTGAAAGGATAGCCGTGCGACCAGATCATGAAGGGCTCGGCTTGATCGACGTCGACGATTTGAAGTTCGGGATGTCCCACCGCCGTCAGCCGCCCGTGACCCGGAATTGGCAGTCAGGCTGTGCCGGTTCCGCTGCAAATGCTTGCCGCATCGCATCCCCTCCCTGCTCACGCCGATTGAAGCTGGCGCGCGATTTTATGTCGTCTATGCAGAACATAGCTGTGTCGCTTGGTGAGCACATCATCTCTTTGGCGCGAGAATCGATACTTTTTTGCCCGTCCGCGCCACGACGCGCGCGGGCGACGCACTTTGTTCCGCGTTAACGCGCGGCCAAGAACTTCGCTGTAACGTAGAATGTGCCCGCTTTACGCCCCAGCATGAGGATGATCCGGCTGCAATCTCCTCAACCTTCTGTGGCCCAAGGCGCGCATACGAGCGCCACGGAGAGGCGGCTTCAGGCGGAGCTGCACAAAGCCGTGACGCGCGATGCCCTCGCGCTCGATTTCCAGCCCCGCCACAATATGGAGAGCGGGCGCGTGTCGGCGGTCGAGGCGAAGCTGGCTTGGCCGCACCGCAGGCTCGGTTCGCCGAGCCTGCTGCCGCCGGCTGCCAATTCCGCGACCGACCGGGCGCTGCCGACGATGCTGAGTGCCTGGATATTCCGCACCGCCTGCGCGGAGGCCGTCGCCTGGGGTCGGCAGGATCTGCGGCTCTCGGTCAAGCTCGTCGCGTCGCAGCTTCGGGCGGAAGAACTCTGCCTGCAGATCGCCGCCGCCCTTGAGGAGACAGGGCTCGCGCCCGAGCGGCTGGAGCTGTCGATTCCGGAAACCCTCGTCTTCAACCTGGAGGATGACGCGGGTATCGCCTTCGCCGGCCTGCGGGATATCGGCGTCAACCTTCTGCTCGACGAGTTCGGGCATGTCTACGCCAGCTTGACGGCGCTCAGGGCCATACCGCTCACGGCGCTGAAAGTGGATCGGCTGATGCTGCGCGGCCTGCCGGTGGATGAGGAAAGCCTCATCCTGATCCGTGCTGCGATCGACAGCGCCCATGCGCTGGGGCTGAAGGTTTGCGCCGACGGCGTCGATACCGAGGCGCAGCGGGCAAGCCTGCTGACGCTCGCCGTCGATGACGGTCAGGGCAGCGTCTTCAGCCCGCCGCTCTCAGCCGGAGCGTTGCGCGCCTACCTGCGCTGACACGCGGCGGCCGCGCAGGGCACGGAGGAAACGCCGCAACCCCGCCGCCTGTTGCTCGACATAGTTGCCGGTATGCAGCGCCTCTTCTGCGGAGGGGTCGCCCGTCCGGATATATTCGCGTCCGAAATCCGCGGTGCCGAACATCATGTCCCACCACGGGAAGGTCGCGCCGTAGTTGCAGCTTCGCTGCCCAGCGGCCTTGACGCTGTGATGGGCGCGGTGGAAGCGCGGCGAGATCAGCAGCCGCTCCCCGAGCCAGCCGAAATACACACGGGTATTGGCATGGCTGAAGCTTTCCAACACCCGCACCGTCAGCACCAGCATCGGAAACTGAAGCGGCGGCACGCCGATGGCGAGCGCCACGATGCCGAACCAGATGCCGGACATCAGATCGTCTAGCAGGTGGTTGCGGTCATCCGACCAGAAGGTCATCTGCCGCTGCGCGTGGTGCAGCGAATGCAGCGCGTACCACCAGTAGAAGCGGTGGGAGAGGCGGTGCCGCCAGTATTCGGCGAAATCGAGGATGACGAGATAGGTCAGCAGTGTGAGAATCGGGTGCCCGAGCAGAAAGGGCAGCGCGCGCTCGATCGTCGGCGGGATGATGCCCTGGTCGGTCAGGAAACCGTTTATCCAGGTCTGCACCACAAAGAACAGCACGAAGGTGACGAGCGGCAGCACGCCGACGCGGTTGAGCAGGGTGTAGAAGATATCGGTGCCGACGCTCTCGCTTTTTGTCCAGCGCTCCAGCGGGCGGAAACGCTCCGCCGGCATCGACAAGGCGAGCGTGATGCAGACCTGCGCGACGCCATAGAGTGCCACCAGCGCCCAGCCGTAGGAGATATCTTCCCAGGCGCTCAGGCCGAGATGCCAGAGCAGCGGCAGCAGGATATGGCCCTGAAGCCAGCCGGCGACAGTATCGAAAGGGTCGAGCAGGAAATCGTTGAAGCTCATTGCGTGCTCGCGACCGTCGTCTGCCAGATCTTCGGGTCATGCGTGTTCAGCCAGATACCATGCGGCGAGCGGCCGACGCGAATCGTCGTGAAGGTGAAGGTCTGCGGGTTGATCAGGGCGACGCTATGCGCCCAGCGGAGCGTGGCCCATATCGTGCCGTCGGGCGCGAAATCCATGTCATCCGGCCCGCCGGGCATATGGAAGGTCTTGAGCACCGCCAGCGTCTTCGCGTCGAGAATGGTGATATTCCCGCTTTCGCGATCGGTGACGTAGATGATGCGCCCGCCGGGCGGGATGAACATGACATGGGCGCCCGGCTTCGTCGGGATCGTGCCGATCACCCCGCCGGTCGCGGGGTCGACCTCGGCGACATGCGCCTCGCCCATGATGCCGACCATGAGCATGCCGTTATGCCACAGCACCCCCGCCGGCGTATTGCCGACCGGCTTTTGCCACAGCACCTGGCCGCTTGCGGTATCGATGGCGATCAACTCGCCCGACACTTGCAGGCTGACGAAGACGGTCCGCGAATCCGGGGAATAGTTGATATGGCTCGGCATCGTATGAGCCGGGATCCGGTGCAGCAGCCGCATCGTCTGTGCGTCATAGACATCGATCTGGTCGCGGGCGAGGCCGGCGACTGTCAGGTAGCGGCCATCTGGGCTAAAGACGATCTGATAGGGGTCGCTCATCGTGATGTAGCGCTGCACCAGCCCGGTGCGCGGGTCGAGGAAGAACAGCGCATTCCCGGCCGTATCACCGACGATGAGGGAGCGCCCGTCGGGTGTCAGCGCCATGTGGTGCGGCTCGCGGAAGACCGGCACCTCGCGGATGAGCTGATGGGTATCGACGTTGATCTCGTCGATCGAGGCGCTGTTGGAATTGATGACGAAGGCGATCTTGAGGTGCTCGGCCGCCGCCGGGCGACCCATGGCAGAGACCGCGATGCCGGCGATCGCCAGACCGCCGAGAAATCTTTGCCAGCCACGCATCAAACCACTCTCCGCCAAATCAGGAATTACGTGAAGAAGCCGCAGTAGATGCCTGAGAGTCAAATGAACTCTCGGTTTAGCGATCCGCTCAAATCTTCTCGCTGACGCGGATGGCGGCGCGGCAGCCGAGCTTGATAACGGCGGATAGGAGGCGATAGGCCGGCGCCAGCTCAGCCTCGTTCTCAAGCCCGATATCCCGGTGCTCCAACTCCTCTGCGCGGAAGGTCTCGATCATCTCCCGGAGCGGCGCTTCCTCTTCCGTCAACGAGGCGGTCTGCGCGGCATAATGCTCGTCGATCGTCTCTTCCACCGCCACGGTGCAGGCCATCGCCGCGCGCGTGCCGAGTGCCGCGGTGGCGGCGCCGAGGGCGAAGCCCGCGACCCGCCACAGCGGCAGCAGCGCCGTCGGCCGCACCCGCCGCTCCAGGATGAGCTTGCCGAAACTGTCGAGATGGACCTGTTCCTGCGCGGCCATATGGCGCAGCAGGTCGCCCTTCTCGCCATGGCCCAGCACGGCGAGCTGGCCCGCATAGATCTGCTTGGCGCCAAACTCCCCGGCATGATCGACACGGATGATGCGCTCGATCACCGCGCGCGGCGTCGCGTCTCCCGGCAGCCGTCCCTCGTTCATCTCGTCTCCCATGTCCATGCTCACCGCGCGCTACTCCGGGTAAGATAGGCCCCGAGCCCGACCGCGCACACCGCCGCCAGGATCAAATCCATCATCGCGAAGGAGATCGGCAGGCCGGGGATCAGAAAATTGGGCGCGTCGCAGGGTTTCGCGGGTGCCGAAGGCAGGCTGGCGATCAGGGCGCTCAGATTCCCCGTGACCAGGTTGGAGGCGCTGCATTCCGGCAGAGGACTCGGCCACCAATGCTGCTCAACCCCGATATGCAGGAAGGCAATGCCAGTCCCGCAGAGCAGCGCGAGGAACGCGACCCATAGCAGGGCGCGCCGCGGGCGCGGCGGCAACCAGAAGGCCAGTAGGCCGAGCAAGGCCAGAATGCGGTAGGGCCACCTTTCCCACAGGCAGAGTTCGCATGGCGCCATGCCGAGGTAATCCTGGGCGCCGAAGGCCACCGCCAAGGCCAGGGCCCCCAGGAGGAAAACAAATATGGCGGCGGCACGGTCAGGCGGGTTCATGGCGTCACTTATCCCCGGCACGGCAGCCGCGCCAAGAGCCGCGCCCCCAAGGCTGGCCATCAGCCTATAATCCGCTTGGTTTTAAGAGCCGTTCGGGTGATACGCTTCCATGATTCCAGCTCGGCCGCTCAGTTCCCCGGATTGATGTCCTCCCTCCTCATCTTCGTCACGGCGGCCTTGCGGCACCCGATCATTCAGGTGTTCTCGGTCATTGGCGCGACCTTCATTCTGGAAGACGCGGCGACGGTCGTCACCGCGATACAGGTCCAGGACAGGTCCATGTCCCTCCAGATCGGGCTTTTCTCGCTCTATGCCGGGATCATCCTTGGCGATCTCGGCCTTTACGGCCTCGGGCGGCTGGCCGCGATCGTGCCGTATGTTGAGCGGTTCATACCCGCGCGGCGCCGCGATATGGGGCGCGATTGGCTCAATACCCGCCTCGCCCGCGTTATTTTGGTCAGTCGGTTCTTGCCTGGCCTCCGCCTCCCCACCTATACGACGTGTGGGTTTCTGCGTGCATCGTTCCTGGTTTTCGCGCTAACAGCGATCGTTGCGACCTTGATCTGGACCAGCCTGCTCTTCAGCATCTCCATGAAGCTCGGGCATTACATCATCGCCTATCTCGGCGTCTGGCGCTGGGCGGGCATTGCCGTGTTCTGCATCGTGCTCCTGGGCGCCAGCCGGTATTTCGCCCGGCAGATGAGAGGAAAAGAGACGACGTGAGCGACATTCCGGCGCCTTCGACGGCTTTTTCCCGCCTGCGGCGTTCCTTCGCTCAGCCGCGCCCGGAGCGCCTTACGTCGTTCTTCGAGTTCTGGCCGGGCTGGATCGCCTATACGCCGATCGTCCTGCAATGGATCGGCCTTGGCATCCGCTACGGCAATCCCATCCTGGCGACTGCCGCCAACCCCGGCATCGAGGCCGGCGGCCTCTGCGGGGAATCGAAGCAGTCGATCCTGGACCAGATCAGCGGCAGCGGCCGGGACTGGGTCGCGCCCTATACCGTCTGTACCACCGGCGCCTTCCTTGAATCAGATGATTTGAGCGTGGCGGAAGCCGCGATGAAGGCCGCCGAACTCAGCTTTCCCGTCGTCATCAAGCCGGATATCGGCTGCAACGGCACCGGCGTCTGCCTCGTCGATAACCGGACTGACCTCGCCCGCTACCTCGCCGCCTTCCCGCGGCTCACGCGCTTCATGCTCCAGGCGCTTATCCCTTATGAGGCCGAAGCCGGCATCTTCTACATCCGCCGCCCGGGGGAGACGACCGGCGCCATCACCTCCGTCACGCTGAAATCCTCCCCGGTCGTGGTCGGGAACGGCCGCTCGAACCTCCGCCAGCTCATCATGGCCGAGCCGCGCTGCGCCCAGGTGCCGCATCTCTACCTGCCGCGCCTCGCCGGCCGGCTGCATGAAGTGCCGGCCGCCGGGGAGCGGGTGAAGCTCGTCTTCGTTGGCAACCACTGCAAGGGCTCCACCTTCCGCAACGGCGCCAAGCTGGTGACGCGGGAACTCACCGAGCGGATCGAGGAGATCGCGCGCTCCATCCCCAATTTCCATTTCGGCCGGTTCGATATCCGCTACGAATCGACCGGGGCGCTCCGCGCCGGTGAGGGTTTCCGGATCATCGAGATCAACGGCGTGGGCTCCGAGGCCACCCATATCTGGGACCCGCAGACGACGCTGCGGGAAGCCTATCAGGCCCAGTTCTTCCACTACCGCTCCGCCTTCGAGATCGCGGCCGCCAATCGCGCTCTGGGGCATCGGGCGACGCCGTTCTTCAAGCTCCTACGCATGTGGCGCCAGCAGAAGCGCCTGATGGCCTCCTACCCCGTCAACGACTGACGGCGTAGAGGTCCCCTTGGGCGCGCCGGCCAAACCGCGCCGGGTGCGCGCGGATCAGCTGCTTCTGGATCGCGGCCTGGTCGAGAGCATCGCCCGGGCGCAGGCCATCATCATGGCGGGCCAGGCTTTTGCCGAGACCCGGCGCATCGCCAAGGCGGGTGAATTGGTGCCGGAGGATGTGGCCGTCACGCTCCGCGGCCAGGATCACCCCTGGGTCTCGCGTGGCGGCCTCAAACTCGCCCATGGGCTGGCCCATTTCGGTTTTCCCGCCGAGGGGCGGATCGGCCTCGACATCGGCGCCTCGACCGGGGGCTTTACCGATGTGCTGCTCACCCATGGCGCCGCACGGGTCTACGCGGTCGATGTCGGTCATGGGCAACTGGCTTGGAAGCTCCGCCAGGACCCCCGCGTCGTGGTGCGGGAGAAGACCAACGCGCGGCTGCTGACGCCGGAGCAGATTCCGGAACCCGTGACGGCCCTGGTTTGCGACGCAAGTTTCATCGGCTTGCGGGCGGTTCTGCCCGCGCCTTTGGCGCTATGTGCCACGGGCGCCTGGGCGATCGCGCTGATCAAGCCGCAGTTCGAGGCCGCCCCGCATGAGATCGGGCCGCGCGGCGTGGTGACGGAGGAAGCAGTGCGGGCGGAGGCCTGCGCTCGGATCGAGGCCTGGTGGTCCGGGTTGCCCGGCTGGCGCGTGGCGGGGATCGTCGAAAGCCCGATCACGGGTCCGGAAGGCAACCGCGAATATCTGATCGGGGCCGTGAACTCGGGTTGAGTGGCGCCCTCCGATCAGGATCGGCCGTTCGTCGGCTCCGATCCGCCTTCACGGCCGCCATGCTCGGGGTCGGCACTTTCTGAGACATCATCCAACAGCGACCAGACACGATGGGCTTCCATCGGTGCGGTCGGGTCATTCAGAATTCGGTCCAACTCTTCTAGCTTCGAGCCAATCGTCTGCCGCATCATCCCCAACTCGCCTTATTCAGCCACGAGCGATGTTAGAACGCCGCCGTGCATACCCGACATTGGGTTTCTGGATAGCTTCTTCCAGGGGATATTACCAGTAAGGCGTAGAGAAATCGTAAAGCGATCAGATCGATGAGAGAATCGCGGGCGCCAGGGCCAAATTTTTCGCCGCGGGATGCGCGGGATTGCGGAAGCGCAATTCGCCCTCGGCGACGGCATCCGGCCCGGTGAGGCCGAACATCTCCATTCGGCTGTAGCAGGTCACGGCCACCACTGCCGCCGCCCCGCCGCAGGTCATGAAATGGCGCGCGGCACCTTCAAGTTCCAGGCTTTCACGCAGGCCGCGCCATTCCGCCCGGTCGATATCCTCGACAAAAAGCGACAGGATCGCCGGCCGTTCGCCTGACACCCGGCCCGGCGCCAAGGCATCAAGCCGCGCCCGGATCACCGCCGCCACCTCGTTCCGTCGCCCGGCCCGCGCCGCCATCGCCCAGACGCCATCGGCACAAGCCGAGACGGAGAGATGCGCCTCCGGCCCGAATTCGCGCCGCAGCCGGGTCATCAGACCGTCGACCGTCGGGCTCGCATTCGACATGGCAAGCGGCTCCACCCGCAGCACCGCCGCTTCATCCTGATCGAGCCGGGTGCCATCCTCCAGCATGGCGAGCACGCGCGCGAGCAGAGCCTCCACCAGCTCCGGCCGGCCATCGCGGAGGCCACGGGCGAGCGTCATCTTCAGCAGGTAGCGGCCGGGCCGCGTGCCAAGCCAGGGCTTCATCTGCCCTTCGATCCGGTCGCAGAACTGGGCCCAGGCACGGCGATGCACGTCCCGCCCCGCCTCGGCCGAGATCGTTTCGCAGACGCATTCCATCTCCACGCCGTCCCGGCTGAGCACGAAATCATAAGGCGTGCCCTGTTCCAGCCCGGTGAAGGACAGGCTGAACCCCCGCGCCTGGTGCAGTGCCGCGGTCCGGAACAGGTGGAAACTGTCCACCAGGCTGCCTTCGCCCGTGAGCGCGGCGCGCAGACGCTCCCGCAGGCGCTCCGTGCCCTCAGCGCTCAGGTGCTCGATGGCGGCCACCGCCTCCGTCACGATCGCCTGCAGCTTCTGCTCGGCGACCGTGGGTGCCGCACCTTCCGCCGCCGCCCCGTCGGCGCCACGGCCGCGCAGCCGGTCCAGCGCCAATTCCAGGGCGTGGCACTGTTTGATTACCGACCCGAAACGATGAGAGGCGGCGGCGCGGGCCGCGATCTCCGCCATCCGCGCCGACCAGACATCCTGCCCCACGAAGATGACGAACCGCTCGATCGGTGACAGCGCGGCCGCCGGAAAGTCACGGCCGGACTGCTTGAGGCTCGCAGGAGACAGGGTGCGGGTCATAAATCACGAATACGCGATGGCACCCGGCCCCTCAATGAACTTGGCCGTCACAGAGGTGTGATGCCGAAACCTCCGGCGGCCGGCTCGCCGCCCGTTCTGGGCGCGGTGGCGCAGCAGATGGTCCGCCAGCACGCAGGCCATCATCGCCTCGCCCACCGGCACGGCGCGGATGCCGACGCAGGGGTCGTGCCGGCCCTTGGTCGAGACCTCGATCTCCTCGCCCGCCGCGTCGATCGACGCGGCGCGGCGTCAGGATGGAGCTGGTCGGCTTGACCGCGAAGCGCGCGACGATCGGCTGGCCGGTGGAAATGCCGCCCAGAATGCCGCCGGCATGGTTGGCGAGGAAACGGACCTGGCCGTCCTGCCATGCGCATCTCGTCGGCATTCTCCTCGCCGCGCAGCGCGGCGGCGGCGAAGCCGTCGCCGATCTCCACGCCTTTGACGGCGTTGATGCTCATCAGCGCGGCGGCGAGATCGGCATCCAGCTTGCCGTAGATCGGCGCGCCCAGGCCGGGCGGCACGCCCTCGGCGACGACCTCGATCACCGCGCCGATGGAGGAGCCCGCCTTGCGGATCGTCGGCCAGATACGTCTCCCAGGCCGGGGCGGCGACGGGATCGGGGCAGAAGAACGGGTTTTCGGTCGACCGCGTCCCAGTCCCAGCGCGCGCGGTCGATCGGCATGCGGCGCCCATCTGCACCAGCGCGCCGCGGATCGCGACCCCGGCGCCCAGGACCTTGCGGGCGATGGCGCCGGCGGCGACGCGCATCGCGGTCTCCCGCGCCGAGGAGCGGCCGCCGCCGCGATGGTCGCGGATGCCGTATTTCAGCTCGATAGGTGAGATCGGCATGGCCGGGCCGGAAGCTGCGCGCGATGTTGCTGTAGTCCTTCGACCGCTGGTCGACATTCTCGATCATCAGCGCGATCGGCGTGCCGGTGGTCAGGCCCTCGAACACGCCGGAGAGGATGCGGACCTGGTCGGGTTCCTGCCGCTGGGTGGTGAATTTCGACTGGCCGGGCCGGCGGCGGTCCAGCCAGGGCTGGATATCGGCCTCGGACAGCGGAATGCGCGGCGGGCAGCCATCGACGACGCAGCCGATCGCCGGCCCGTGGCTCTCGCCCCAGGTGGTGACGCGGAACAGATGGCCGAAGCTGTTGTGCGACATGCGAGCTTCGCAGGGGCGTCCGCTCCCGCTCCTCAACCGATGACGGTGGCGATATCCGGCGCGTCCGGGTTCTTCATGCCGACGATGTGGTAGCCGCAATCGACGTGATGCACCTCGCCGGTGACGCCGGCGCCGAGGTCGGACAGCAGATAGAGCGCCGGCGCCGCCGACCTCCTCGATCGTCACATTGCGCCGCAGCGGCGCGTTGAGCTGGTTCCAGCTCAGGATGTAGCGGAAATCGCCGATGCCGCTGGCCGCCAGCGTCTTGATCGGGCCGGCGCTGATGGCGTTGACGCGGATGTTCCGGCTCGCCGAGATCGGCCGCCAGATAGCGCACGGAGGCCTCCAGCGCCGCCTTGGCGACGCCCATCACGTTGTAGTGCGGCATCACGCGCTCGGCGCCGAGATAGGTCAGCGTCAGCAGCGAGCCGCCATCGTGCATCATGCGCCGCCGCGCGCTGGCCGACGGCGGTGAAGGTGTAGCAGGAGATGTCCAGCGCCTGCAGGAAAGCGGCGCGCGGCGTGTCGAGGTAGCGGCCGCGCAGATACTGCCTTGTCGGCGAAGCCGATGGCATGGACCAGAAAGTCGATCTTGCCCCAATCCTCCTCCACCGCGGCGAAGGCGGCGTCGATGCTCGCTCGTCTGCCGACATCGCAGGGCAGCACGAGGCTCGGAGCCGACGCTCTCCGCCAGCGGGCGCACCCGCTTCTCCAGCGCCTCGCCCTGATAGGTGAAGGCGAGCTCCGCGCCCTGGGCGGCGCAGGCGGCGGCGATGCCCCAGGCGATCGAGCGGTCATTGGCGACGCCCATGATCAGGCCGCGCTTCCCGGCCATGAGCGTTCCGCGGGCGGGCTGGGCGGCCGAGGCATCTGCTGACATGCTGGACCTCTTCTAGTTCAGAGCTGAACGTTCGTTTCGAGTGACGACAGGCAATGGGCACGGCGGCAGGGCCAGGTCCCGGCGGAAGGGCGTCCTTGCACAGGCAGGCCCCGAACGACAAGGGGGTGCCGGCGGGACGCCGCCCGAACCGCTTCGCAGGCTCGCTTGGCCGCCCGGCCCGCCCGGGTCAGAATGGCTCCGCGCGGCAGCCGCACGCGCCAGATCAAGGACCGTCCCGCCGATGTCCCCTTCGCCCCTTCCGACCTCCGATCCCTTCGCGCTCTTTGCCGCATGGCTGGCCGACGCCCGCCGCACCGAGATCAACGACCCGAACGCCATGACCGTGGCGACCATCGGGCTGGACGGCGCGCCGGATGCCAGGATCGTGCTGCTCAAAAGCCAGGATGAGCGCGGGTTTGTCTTCTACACGAATTACGAGAGCCGGAAGGGCCAGGAACTCGCCGCCGACCCGCGCGCCACGCTGGTCTTTCACTGGAAGTCGCTACAGCGGCAGGTCAGAATTGAGGGTGTGGTGGAACACGTCACGTCCGGGGAGGCGGATGCCTATTTCGCCTCCCGCCCGCGCTTGTCCAAACTCGGCGCCTGGGCCTCGGACCAGTCGCGCCCGCTGGCCGAGCGGGCCGAGCTAGAACGCCGGCTGGCGGAGGCCGAGGCGCGCTATCCGGGTGATGAGGTGCCGCGCCCGCCGCATTGGTCAGGATTTCGCCTCCTGCCCCATCGCGTCGAGTTCTGGCGCGACATGCCGTATCGCTTGCACGACCGCCTGATTTTCACCCGCGAGGAGGGGCTTGCATCCTGGTCGACGCGGCGCCTCTTTCCCTGAGCGCCGCAATGATACAGTAGAAGCTGACCAAGAGACGCTGACCAAGAATGGGGCCGGACGAAACGAGCATGGCGATCCGCAAGCTAATCCTGCTTTTGAACGAGACCTCGGCCGGCCACGCGGCGCTGGATGCGGCGCTCGACACCGCCCGGCTCTGGGATGCGCATCTGACGGTGCTGCATGTCCGGGTCGATGCGCGGGACGTGGCGCCGCTCGCCGGCGAAGGCCTGTCCGGCGCGATGATCGAAGACATGATGGTCGCCACCGAGAAGGAAAGCGCCATTCGCGCGCATGACGTGCGCATGCTGTTCGAGCATGCGGTCGCCCTGCATGGCGTGACGGTGGGTGAGGCGCGAGCGGGCGGCGGGGCGACGGCGAACTTCGTCTCGGTCGCCGGGCGGGAGGAGGAGATCCTCGCCCAGCAGGCCCGGCTCGCGGATATCGCGGTCATCCCGCATCCGGAGGCCGGCCAGGATGTCTCATCTTCGGACGCGCTTCACGCGGTCCTGTTCGATTCCGGTCGGCCGGTTCTGCTCTCACCGGCGGTACCGCCGCCGAGCATCGGCCGGCGGATCTGCGTCGGCTGGAACGGCACGGCGGAATCCTCCGCCGCTGTGCAGGCGGCCATTCCCTGGATGAAGCGGGCCGAGGCCGTCCGCATCCTCACCTCCGACGATTACCAGCGACGCGGGCCGGGGGCGGCCGATCTCGCGGCCTATCTCGCCTTGCATGAGATTGCAGCCGAGATCGCAAGCTTCCGGCCAATCGATAAATCGGTCGGCGCCGGGCTTCTGGGCGCCGCGCGGGATTTCGGCGCCGATCTTCTCTCCATGGGTGCCTATTCGCATTCGCGGCTGCGGCAGCTGATCCTGGGCGGCGTCACACGGCATTTGCTGGAAAACGCCGATCTGCCCGTGCTGATGAGCCGCTAGCCTACTTCAGGCGCCGCGCTCAGCCGGTAGACCGTGACCGGCCGCGCGGTGGTGTCTTCCAGCTCCAGCGTCGTCGGCACTGTCATGGCTGCTACGATCTCCATGCCCTCGCGCGGCAGATAGGCGCGGCCGGGATCGGCGATCCATACCTCCGCCCCCGCCGCGGCCATGGCCCTGAGCCAGGGCAGGATATGGCCGGTCATCGGCGCCTCGTAGCAGACATCCCCGCACAGGATGAGGTCCCAGCGGCAGGCATCGCCCACGACGTCGCGGGTCTCGGCCAGGATCGAAACACCGTTTTCCTGGGCATTGAGCCGGGTCGCCACGATCGCCAGCCGGTCGATCTCGGCCGCTTCCACCATCGCCGCACCTGCCCGCGCGCAGGCGATGGCCGCCAGGCCGCAGCCGGCGGCGAAATCGAGAACCCGCCGGCCCGCCACCAACTCCGGCCGATCGAGCACAATCCGCGCCAGCGCCTGGCTGCCTGGCCAGGCGAAGGCCCAGAACGGTGGCTCGATACCCTGCTCCGCCAACCAGGCCTCCGTTGCCTGCCAGATTGGTGTGATCTCGGTGGCGAGGTGCAGCCGGATTTCGGGCACGATCGCGGCATGAGCGATGGCTGTATGCCGGCGGAGAAACGCCTCGTCGCTCAAAACCGCCCTGCCGCCAGCGCCAGGCCGACGGTAAGCCCGACCCATTTGTTGGTCCGGAAGAGTGCCAGGCAGAGTGCGGGGTCATTCACGTCGAGGCGCCAGACCTGCCGCGCCAACAGCGTGGCCGGCAGGATGAGAACGGCCAGAAACCAGGCCGACAGCCCGGCGGCGATGCCCGAACCCGCCAGCAGCACCACGGTCAGCGCGTAGCAGACGGTGAGAAAAGGCCGGGCGGTGTTGACGAAAAGCCGCGCGGTCGAGCGGACGCCCACCAGTGCGTCATCCTCCCGGTCCTGATGGGCGTAGATCGTGTCGTAGCCCAGAATCCAGAAGAACACGGCGAGGTAGAGCAGCAGCGCCGCAAGGTCGAAATGCCGCGTGGCCGCGACATAGCCGAGCGGCGCGCCGAAGCCGAAGGTGACGCCCAGCATCGCCTGTGGCCACCACGTCACGCGCTTCGCCGCCGGATAGAGCGCGACCAGGATGCAGCGAGGAAACCCCCAGGATTTGCGCTTGCCGGTTGAGGCTCAGCAGGATGACGAGGCCGATGCAGAGCAGCCCGGCCAGGAACACCGCCGCCTGCCGCATCGAGAGCGCGCCGGAGGCCAACGGCCGCCCAGCGGTGCGCGCCACCATCCGGTCGATCTTGCGGTCCCACATGTCGTTCACCACGCAGCCGGCGCTGCGCATGACAACGGAGCCGATGCCGAACAGCAGGATCAGCCGCAGCGTCTCCGGCCAGGGCGCGCGGGCCAGCAGGATGCTCCACAAGCCGGGCAGGAACAGCAGCCAGGCGCCGATCGGCCGGTCCAGCCGCGCCAGGATCGCGTAAGGAGCCATGCCGGCAGGGAGCTTGCCGATCCAGCCGCCGCGCTCGATATCTGTGTGCGCCGTCATGACCTCTCCATCCCCCCCGGCCGATCACGGGTCAATCCGCCTGCATGTCCAGCCGTCTCTGGCCGTGGGCGCGTCCGTCCTATTGGAGGAAGCGCCGGCGCGCTACCTCGGCACCGTCATGCGTCGCAAGACGGGCGACCGGCTGCGGCTGTTCAACGGCCGCGACGGGGAGTGGCAGGCGCGGATCGCGACCATCGGCAAACGCGCCGCGCTGCTGGAGGTGGAGGCGCTGCTCCGCCCCCAGGCCAGCGAACCCGATCTCTGGCTGCTGCTCCCCATCATCAAGCGGGAGGCGCTGGAATGGGCGGTCGAGAAGGCGACCGAATTGGGCGTGGCGGAAATTCACCCCACCATCACCGCACGCAGCCAGCCGGCCCGGCCGAACCCCGACCGTCTCAGCGCCATCGCGACCGAAGCCGCCGAGCAATGCGAGCGGCTGACGGTGCCCGTGATCCACCCGCCCCGGCCGCTCGACGCCGCATGGCGGGATTGGCCGGCCGGGCGCCGCCTCGTCGCCGCCATCGAGCGTGGAGAGGACGCACCGCCCCTGCCGCAGGCTGGCCCCGACGCCCTGCTGATCGGGCCGGAGGGCGGCTTTGACCCCAGGGAGCTTGACGCGATGCGCCGGCTTCCCTTTCTTGTGCCGGCGTCGCTCGGGCCCCGTATTCTCCGGGCAGAGACCGCGGCTATCGTGGGTCTCGCCCTACTGCAGCGCCCATTGTCTTCTTGAACATAGATGCTTGAGCGGAACAGCCGATGTCCAACCCCGGCGAGGGCGACCTCACCCCGATTGCCAGTACGAGCCAGCTCGCCGCCTATTTGGCGGGAGGCTGCAAAACACCAGACCGTTTCCGTATCGGAACGGAGCACGAAAAGTTCGGCTTCCGGCTGGCGGACCTCACCCCGCCGCCCTACGAGCCGCACGGTATCCGCGCCATGCTCGAAGGTATCGCGGCAGGCGGCTGGGCGCCGATCCTCGACAACGGCCAGCCGATCGGGCTGAGCCGCGACGGCGCCTCCATCTCGCTGGAGCCGGCCGGCCAGTTCGAGCTGTCGGGCGGTCTCTGTCGCACGCTGCATGAGACGAAGGCGGAGCTGGACGCGCATCTGGATGAGGTCCGGCCGGTAGCGGCGGCCCTCGGCCTCGGCTTCGCCCCACTCGGCTTTCACCCGCTGGCGACGCGGGCGGAGATGCCGTGGATGCCCAAGGGCCGCTACGGCATCATGCGCCGCTACATGCCGAAGGTGGGCACGCGCGGCCTCGATATGATGACGCGCACCTGCACGGTGCAGGTGAACCTCGATTTCGCCTCAGAGGCGGACATGGTGCGCAAACTGCGCGTCAGCCTGGCCTTGCAACCCTTCGCGACGGCGCTGTTCGCCAATTCGCCCTTCTACGAGGGCGCGCCGAACGGCTTGCAGTCGAACCGCGCCCAGGTCTGGACGGATACCGACAATGCCCGCAGCGGCATCCCCGCCGCCGTCTTCGAGAAAGGTTTCGGTTTCGAGCGTTTCGCGGATTTCGCCCTCGATGTGCCGATGTATTTCGTCTACCGCGACGGCCGGTATATCGACGCGGCCGGCGCCTCCTTCCGGGATTTCATGGCCGGCCGCTTGCCGGGAATGGAGGGGCAGGTGCCGACGATGGGCGACTTCGCCGACCACCTCACCACCCTCTTCACCGATGTCCGGCTCAAGCGCTTCCTGGAGATGCGCGGCGCCGATGCCGGCAGCCCGGCGATGATGACGGCGCTGTCCGCCTTCTGGGTCGGCATTCTCTATGACGACGCGGCGCTCGCCGCGGCCGAGGCGCTTGTCGCCGACCTCGGCGCCGAGACGCTGATGGCGGTCCGCGCCGCCGTGCCCGCGCAGGGGCTCGACGCAGCCTGGCGTCAGGGCACGCTGCGGGATCTCGTCCGCCCGCTGGTGGAGATCGCCGAAGGCGGCCTCGCCGCCCGCGCCCATCTCGATCCAACCGGGGAGGATGAGCGCCCCTATTTGGAACCGCTGCGGGAGATCGCGGCGGGCGGCCCGACCCAGGCGGAGCATTGGCTGGCGCGCTGGCGCGGGGCTTGGGGGCAGGACACCCGTCGCATCCTCGCGGAAGCCGCGATCTGAGCGATCCGGCGCGCATCTTCGACCGGGGCGCCGTCCGCCGCCATCGCGACAGGGCCGCCGTGACGGTCGGCGCAGTGGCCCCGATCCTGGAGGATGCCGCCGACCGCCTGCTCGACCGGCTGGCCGACACCACCCGGCGCTTTTCCGCCGCACTCGATATCGGCGGGCGTGGCGTCATCGCGCCCCGTCTGCGCGCGGCCGGCATTCCGACGGTCGCCATGGATCTCTCGGCCGCCATGGCCGCTCTCAGCGGGCCGCCCTATTTGGTCGCGGATGAAGAAGCGCTGCCCTTCGGGGCAAATAGCTTCGATCTCGTCGTCGCCAGCCTCTCACTGCATTGGGTGAACGACCTGCCCGGCGCGCTGATCCAGCTCCGCCGCGCGCTCCGGCCCGAGGGGCTTCTGCTGGCCAGCATGCCGCTGCTCGGCACGCTGGACGAGATGCGGCGCGCCCTGACCGAGACAGAGGCCGAGCTGCGCGGCGGTGTCAGTCCGCGCATCTCGCCCTTTCCCGATCTCAGGGATTGCGCCGGTCTGCTGCAAAGGGCGGGCTTCACCCTGCCGGTCGCGGATGCGGAGGAGATCGATCTGCTTTATGCTAATCCGCTGGCCCTGCTGCGTGACCTACAGACGGCCGGGGAGCGCAACGCCATCGGTGAGCGCAGCCGGTCGGTGCCGCCGCGCGCGCTGTTTCCGGCCGCGCTGATGAGGATGCCGCGCAATGCGGAGGGGCGCATGCCGGTGCGACTCCGCCTCGGGATCATGACCGGCTGGGCACCGCCTGCATCCTGAACCTCAGCCGGCAGACTCCGCCGGCGGCAGACCCGCCAGGTCACGCCAGGCCGCCTCGTCCAGCACCGCCAGACCCAGCGCCGCCGCCTTCTTCGCCTTTGACCCCGCATCGGCACCCGCCACCACATAGTCGGTGTTCTTCGACACGCTATCCGTCACCCGTGCGCCCAAAGCCTCAGCGCGCGCCTTCGCCTCGGGCCGCGTCATGCTCGCCATGCCGCCGGTGAAGACGATCGTCTTGCCCGCCAACGGACTATCCGCTCCGGCGCTCTCCGCATCCTCGATCGTCAGCACCGCCGCCAGCGCATCCAGCGCCGCGATGTTGCGGTCCTCGGCGAAGAACTCCATCAGCTCCTCGGCCACCGCCGGCCCGACGCCGATGATGCTGCCGAGCGCCAGCCGCTCATCCGAGCCCACGACCCGCGCCGCCAGCATCTGCGCCCGCCAATGGGCGAAGCCGCCATAATGCCGCGCGAGAAGCTTGGCATTCGTCTCGCCGATCCGCCGGATGCCGAGCGCGTAGATGAAGCGCGCCAGCGGTATCACCCGCCGCGCTTCGACCGAGCGGCTGAGATTACGCGCCGAGACCGGCCCCCAGCCCTCGCGCTCCGCGATCGTTGCCTCATGCGCCGGCAGCGCGAAAATGTCAGCGGGCGTCTTCAGCAACCCGTCCGCGTAGAATTCACCGACGGTGCGGTCCCCCAGCCCCTCGATGTCGAAACCCGCGCGGGAGACGAAATGGATCAGTCGCTCCACCGTCTGGGCGGGGCAGATCAGGCCGCCCGTGCACCGCCGGACGACCTCACCCGGCGGCCGGAGCGCGAGCGAGCCGCAGACGGGACAGGTCTCCGGCGGCACCCAGGCTGTCGCGCCCTCCGGCCGCTTTTCCGGCAGGATGCCGAGAATCTGCGGGATCACATCGCCCGCGCGCTGCAGCATCACCGTATCGCCGATCCGCACATCCTTGCGCGCGATCTCATCCTCGTTATGGAGCGTCGCGCGCGTCACCAGAACGCCGCCCACATTGACCGGCTCCAGCTCGGCGACCGGGGTCAGCGCGCCCGTCCGCCCGACCTGGATGCGAATGTCGCGCAGCACCGTCACCGCCTGCTCGGCGGGAAATTTCCAGGCGATCGCCCAGCGCGGCGCGCGACCGACGAAGCCGAGCCGCCGCTGCAACCCGATATCGTCCAGCTTGTAGACCACACCGTCGATGTCATAGGGCAGGCCGGCGCGGCCCTCGCCGATCTCACGCTGGAAGGCCTCGGCCTCGGCACCGCCCGAAACCCGCCGGCGCAGAGGATTGACCGTGAAACCCCAGGCCTCCAGCGCCGCCAGATAAGCCCAATGGCTCTCGGCTACCTCGGCGCTCGCCTCGCCCATGGCATAGGCGAAGAATTGCAGCGCGCGCCCTGCCGTGATCCGCGCGTCGAGCTGCCGCAGGCTGCCGGCCGCCGCATTGCGCGGATTGGCGAAAAGCCGCTCACCCGCCTCGCCCTGCGCCGCGTTCAGCGCCAGGAAATCGGCCTTGGTCATCAGCACCTCGCCGCGAATTTCGATCCGCGCCGGGGCTTCGCCACGCAGACGTTCCGGCACGGTCGCGAGTGTGCGGATATTGGCGGTGACCTCCTCACCCTCGAACCCGTCGCCGCGTGTGGCCGCCGCGATCAGCACCCCGTTCTCATAGGTGATCGAGATCGATAGCCCGTCGAGCTTCGGCTCCGCCACGAAGGCGAGCGCGCTCTCCGTCTTCAACCCCAGGAACCGCCGAATCCGCCCCTCGAATTCGACGAAATCGGCCGTCTCGAAGGCATTGTCGAGCGACAGCATCGGCACGCCGTGCCGCCATTTGGCGAAGCCGGCGGCCGGCGCGGCGCCGACCCGCGCCGCCGGCGATTCCGGATCGGCAAGGTCCGGGAAGCGCGGCCAGGATCTCGGCGTGGCGGCGGCGCCAGCCGTCATACGCGGCGTCCGTCACCTCCGGCGCGTCCTGGCCGTGATAGGCGATATCGGCAGCCGCGATCCTCTCGGCGAGTGACGCGAGTTCAGCGCGCGCCGCCTCCCGCTCCGGGGCGGCGGCCTTCGGCTTCCGGCTCATGCCGCATTGCCCAGAAGGCTGTCCGCTGCCGCCCGCGCCGCCTCGGTTACCTGTTCGCCCGCCAGCATCCGCGCCACCTCCTCCCGCCGCGCCTGGCCGCTCAGCGGCTCCACGCGCGTCACGCTCCGCCCATCGCTCGCCGCCTTGGCGACACGGAAATGCGCCTGGCCCCGCGCCGCGACCTGCGGGCTATGCGTCACGGTCAGAAGCTGGATATCCCGCGCCAGCCGCGCAAGCCGCTCCCCCACCGCCGCTGCCGTGGCACCGCCGATGCCGGAATCGACCTCATCGAAGATGAGCGTGCCGACCGCCGACCCCCGGCTCAGCACCAGCTTCAGCGCCAGCATGAGGCGGGAGAGTTCACCGCCCGAGGCGATCCTGTCGATGGGTCCGGGGCTCTGGCCGGGGTTGGTGGCGATCAGGAAACGGACCGCCTCCATGCCGCGCGCGCTCCACCCTGCTTCGGGCAGCGCCGTCATCTCGACGACGAAGCGCGTCTTCTCAAGCCGCAGCGGCGGCAGCTCGGCCATGATCGCGGTTTCGAGGCGCCGTGCCGCCAGCCGGCGCGCCTCCGTCAGCCCCCGCGCGGCGGCCACGAAGGCCTGGGCGGCCCCAGCGACCCCTCGTTCCAGCTCAACGAGCCCGGCCGTGCCGGTATCGAGCGCCGCGAGCCGCGTGCTCAGGCTGTCGAGCAGGGCGGCGAGTTCCGCCACCGGCACCCCATGCTTGCGCGCCGCCGCCCTGAGCGCGAAGAGCCGCTCCTCCGCGCGCTCCAGCTCCCTGGGGTCGGCCTCCGCCTCCTGCGCCAGGCGGGAGAGCAGCGTCTCCGCCTCGGCCAGGGCCTCCTCGGCCCGTTCGATCGCGGCCATGGCGGGGCCGAGCGGACTATCCGCCTCACCGGCCACACCCGAACCGACGGGAATGAGCCGGGCCAGGCTGCGGGCGGCCGAGCGCAGGGCGGCGGCGGGCCCCGGGTTGCGGCGCTCCCTCGGCGCGATCTCGGCCAGTGCGGCGGTAATCCCCTCCGCGCGCCGCGCCGCCTGCTGCATCGCATGCCGGGCCTGGGCCAGCTGCTCCTCCTCGCCTGGCTCGGGGCGCAGATCGCCGAGTTCGCCCACGGCATGGCGCAGCCATTCCTCGTCGCGCTGCGCCTCGGCCAGCGCGCGCCGGGCGGCGTCGAGTGCTGCCAGCCGCTCCCGCCACGCACCCCAGGCAGCCGACACGGCCTCGGTCAGCGCGGGCGGCACGCCGAACCCGTCCAGCAAAGGACCATGTGCGGCGGTATCGGCCAGCCCGATCTGATCGTGCTGCCCCTGCACCTCAACCAGCAGCCCGGCGAGCCGCCGCAGCAAGCCCGCGCTCACCGGCTGGTCATTGACGAAGGCGCGCGACCGGCCATCCCGGTTCACCAGCCGGCGGATGACGATGCCTTCGTCGGCCTCCAGCCCCTGTTCGGCGAGGAGCGCGAAGGCCGGATGGGCGAGAGGCGGCGTGAAGAAGGCGGTGACAGCCGCCTGTTCCTGCCCGGCGCGCACGAGGCCGCTATCGGCGCGGTCCCCCAGCGCCAGGCCGAGGCTGTCGAGAAGGATGGACTTGCCGGCGCCCGTCTCCCCGGTCAGCACCGTCAGCCCGTCACCGAAGCTGAGGTCCAGCCGGTCGATCAAGACCACGTCGCGGATGGAAAGCGCACTGAGCATGGCGCCCACCCGGCCAGTCAGCCGGGCGTCAGAACAGCCAGCCGAGGAAGCCGCCGCCCGATTTCGGCGGCGGCGTCGCTGGCGCCGCAGCGGGAACGCTGCCGGTATCGACCGTGGTATCGGCATCGGAGGCGAAGGTATTCGCGGTGCCCGTCTGCCGGTCGATGATGCCCTGGCTCGCCAGTTTGGAATAAGCGTCCCGGTACCAGGTGCTGCCCGGATAATTGTAGGCGAGCACGGCGGCCGTGCGGCGCGCCTCATCCGTCAAGCCAAGCTTGAGGTAGACTTCGACCAGCCGCTCCAGCGCTTCGGCCGTGTGGTTGGTGGTCTGGTAGTTGTTGATGACCGCTTGATAGCGGCCGATCGCGGCGGCGTAGAGGTGCTGCTTCTCGTAGAATTTTCCGATCACCATCTCATGCCCAGCGAGTTGGTCCTCGCCGAGGTCGATCTTGAGCTGGGCGTCCCGCGCATAGGCGCTGTCAGGGAAGCGGTTCACCACCTCCTGCAAGGCGGCGATCGCGTCATGCGTCGTCTGCTGGTCGCGCTGCACGTCCGAGATCTGCTCGTAGTAGCAGAGCGCGCGCAGGTAATAGGCGTAAGCGATGTCGCGGTCGGCCGGATGCAGGTCGATGTAGCGGTTCAATGCGCTGATCGCGTCGGTGTAGTGGCTGCGCAGATACTCGGTATAGCCGTGCATCAGCTGGGCATTGGTGGCCCAGGGCGAGTACGGCGTATTCTGCTCGATATCGTTGAAGTCGTTGACCGCCGCCTGATAGTCCTGCTTCTGAACCGAATTGATGCCGTTGTTGTAGACGACCTCGGGCGGCAAGGTCGCATTGTTCGCGGAAATCTGCTCGGGAGTCGGCCCTGAGCTGAACAAGCCGCAGCCCGACAGGGCGGGCGCGAGAATGAGGGCGATCGGGAGAAACCGGCGATGCTTGGACATTGTCGGCGACTTATACCAAATCGGGCCGCGCGCGAAGACCCGCGCGCAGCATTCTCAACCCCCGTCGGGGGAGCCGCCCGGCACCCATAAAACCTCCTGCCCCGAACCGAGGTTCAGCACGCGACCGAGCACGAACAAGTGGTCGGACAAGCGGTTGAGCAGCAGCAGCGCCTGAGGATTGACTGTCTCGACCGCCGCCAGGCCGACCGTCAGCCGCTCCGCGCGGCGGACCACGGTGCGCGCCAGATGGGCATAGGCGGCGGCCGGCGTGCCGCCCGGCAGGATGAAGCTGGTGAGTGGCGGCAGCGACCTGTTCATGCGGGCGATCTCGGCGTCGAGGCGCAGGCTGGCGGCCTCGCCGATCCGTAATCGCGGGCGGGCGCCAGCGGTGCCTTCCTCCGCCGTGTGCGGCGCGCAAAGGTCGGCACCGAGATCGAACAGATCGTTCTGGATGCGGGCGAGCATCGCATCCTCCTCCGGCCGGTCCCGGGTGTGGAGGCGCAGCATGCCGATCGTCGCATTCGCCTCATCGACGGTGCCGAAGGCCTCGACCCGCAGGTCATCCTTGCGCACCCGCTGCCCGGAGCCGAGCGAGGTCATGCCGCCGTCACCGCCGCGCGTCACCACCCGGTCGATCCGCACCGCCATGATCCGTCGTCCTATCTCTTATGCCGGATTTACTCGCGACGCCCCCGATAGCCCGCGATCCCGGGGAAGTCACGGCCGATGATCCCCGCGCGCGTGTCCTACCTGGGGTGATACTCCAAAAGCCCCATTGTCTGCCGCTCGGCGCCGGATTATGTGCGGCGCGGCATGGATATGTCGGTCCCCGTTGAATTCGGTGCTGAGCGGCGCCCCCAAGGGGTCTGGCCCGCTTGCCGTCTATCGCTATTCCGTTTCCAGTCATCGCTTGCTCGCCGACCCGGCGCAGGCCGTCGCGGCCGAGCGCCTGCAAGCGCTGTGGCAGAAGCTGCGGCATTACGACCCGCCGGCGCGGCTCGCCCGCAAGACCCTTGTCGGCCGCTTCCTCCGTCGCAAGCCGGTGGATGAGGCGCCGGACACGCATTTGCACGGGCTCTACCTCGTCGGCGAGGTCGGGCGCGGCAAATCCATGCTCATGGACATGTTTTTCGAGACGGCCGAGGTTCCGCGCCGCCGCCGGATTCATTTCCATACCTTCATGCAGGAGACGCATCAGCGGATCTTCGCCTGGAAGCAGGCCAACCCCGATGGGCGTGACCCCATCCCGCCGCTGGCCGACCAGATCGCCGAGGAGGCGATCCTGCTCTGTTTCGACGAGTTCCAGATCAATGACATCGCGGATGCGATGATCCTCGGCCGGCTGTTCGATGCCCTGTTCGAGAGGGGCGTGATCATCGTCGCCACTTCCAACACGATCCCGGACGACCTGTTCCGCGGCCAACCCGGCCGCGATGCCTTTCTGCCCTTCATCGCCATTCTCAAGCAGAACCTGGACGTTCTGGTGCTGGACGCGCTGCAGGATTACCGCCGCGCCCGGTCGGATACCGAAGATAGCTGGCATGTGCCGCTCGGCCCGGGCGCGCACGCGGCACTCAACGACGCTTTCCGGCAGTTGAGCGACGGTGCGCCCGTCGCACCCGTCTCTCTCCATGTCATGGGTCGCACGCTTCCCGTGCCACGGGCGTCGAACGGCGTTGCCCGGTTCAGCTTCGACGACCTCTGCGCCCGCAACCTGGGCGCGGGTGACTACCTCGCGATCGCCACCCATTTCCACGCCATCGTGCTGGATGACGTGCCGGCGCTCACCCCCGACAAGCACAACGAGGCCCGGCGCTTCATCAACTTGATCGATAATCTCTACGATCACCGGGTGAAGCTTGTGGCCTCGGCAGCGGCTCAGCCCGACCAGCTCTATGCCGAGGGCGATGGCGCGCAAGCCTTCGAGCGCACCGCCTCCCGCCTCGCGGAGATGCGGACGGAAGGGTATTTCGACCTGCCACACCTGACCTGAGTGTCTGCTCGAGAATTCTACTGAGGCGGTCATCCGGCGCGGCTTTCTGCGCTTCCGGGGCTCATGGCCTCTCACGGCCACTCCGCTCCGGTTCTCGAAAGCCACGTCGGCCGGCCACTTCGTGGCCTCTGACTCGCCTCAGCGAATTCTCAAACCGACACCGGGAGACGGCTTGAGGCCGCTACTCTGGCGGTGATCCGGCGCGGGTGCCCGCCGCCGGAGATCGTCAGGCCCGCAGGCCGGTCAGCAGCCGTGCCGCCTTGTAGCCGCGCGCCGGGACGGCGCTCCGCCGGCCAGCCATCGGCACGAGATTGCCGAGAAACATCGCCGCCGCCGCGCGCCAGGAAAAACCCTCGGCGAAGCGACGGCAGACGGCACGATCGACCGTCAGCGCCGTCAGCGCCGCCACGCGCAGATCCTCGTCGAGCCCGCCGACCGGGGGTGACGCGGCGCCCAGGATATCCCGGGGGCCGGTGACCGGATAAGCGGCGACAGGCGTGCCGCAGGCCAAAGCCTCCAGCATCACAAGGCCGAAGGTGTCGGTGCGGCTCGGGAACACCAGCACATCGGCGGAGGCGTAGGCGCGCGTCAGCGCCTCCCCCGACAGCGCCCCGGTGAAGGTCGCATCGGTGTAGCGGCGCTCCAGGCTCGCACGGTCAGGGCCGTCCCCCACCACAAGCTTGGACCCCGGCAACTCCAGATCGAGGAAAGCCTCGATATTCTTCTCCACGGCAAGCCGGCCGGCATAGAGGAATCGCGGCCGGGCCACGTCGCCCGGCTCCTGCCGGAGCGCCGGGTTGAAGCCCACCGTATCGACCCCTCGTGTCCACAGGCAGACATTGGCGAAACCACGCCCGGTCAACTCGCCGATCAGGCTCGGCGTCGCCGCCATCACGGCCGAGGCGGCGCCGTGGAAGGACCGCATCCAGCGGTAGACGACACGCTCGGTCAGCGCGCGGGGAAAGGGCAGCCGCGCCGCCAGATATTCCGGAAAACGGGTATGGAAGGAGGTCGTGAAGGCGTAGCGCTGCCGCATGGCCCAGCGCCGAGCGGACAGGCCGAGCGGCCCCTCCGTCGCGATATGCAGCGCGTCCGGCTTGAACTCCCGCAGCATGCGGTGCAGGCGCCGCGTCGGCCACAAAGCGAGGCGGATCTCCAGGGTAGAAGGGGCAAGGCAGCGTGCGGAAACGATCGGGGCCGAAAAGCTCGACCTCAATGCCCTCGCTTCTCAGTTCCTGGACCAGTTGCCCAAGGCTGCGGACCACGCCGTTGATCTGCGGATGCCAAGCGTCGGAGACGATGGCGACGCGCTGGGGCCAGCCGGTCATGCGGGAACGGGGGCTGGCGCCGCGACGCGCGCCTCGGGGGCTGTGGCCACGCTCAACCGGCTCGCCGTCGGCCAGTCGATCAGCTCGAAACGGCCGTCATGATGCTCGACCAGCGCCGAGCAGGTCTCGACCCAGTCGCCGGTGTTGAAATAGCGGGTCGTGCCGATCATCCGCATCTCGGCATGGTGGATATGGCCGCAGATCACCCCGTCCATCTCGCGGGTCTTCGCTTCCTGGGCGAGCGCGACCTCGAAGCTGTCGATGAACTTGACCGCTTCCTTGACCTGGCGTTTCAGCCAGGCCGAGAGCGACCAATACGGATAGCCGAGGTGGCGGCGCCCCCAGTTGAACCAGCGGTTCAGCACCAGCGCCGCCGTATAGGCATGGTCGCCGAGATGGGCGAGAAACTTCGCATAGCGGACGACGCTGTCGAAAGCGTCACCATGGATCACCAGCAGCTTCTGGCCGTCGGCGGTCACATGCACCGCTTCCTCGGCGAGGCGGACACCCGCGATCTCCAGACCGACCGGCAGCCAATCCCGCAGCATCTCGTCATGATTACCGGGAATGTAGATAACCTCGGTGCCGTGCCGGGCGTGGCGGAGGATCGTGCGCAGAACCGCGTCATGATGCCGGTCCCAGAACCAGGACCGCCGCAGCCGCCAGCCGTCGATGATGTCACCCACGAGATACATGGTCTCGCAGCTGGCTTCGGCCAGAAAGCCAGCCAACATCTCCGCCTTGCTTCCCTTGGTGCCGAGATGCACGTCGGAAAAGAAAACGGCCCGGTATTTGGCCGGTTTCGGCGTTTGCGGGCTATGGCTGGCTGCCAGACCGGCCAGACTGTGCAGCATTTCGTTCATGATGCGCGACTCGCGGAGAGATGTGCATATCCGCGCATGGGACTAATGCCCGAACGCCTTCCATCACAGTGACACTTGAATGAATCGGCGGTCTTGCCGCGTGTCAGCCCTGCAGCGGCAGCAAACCGCGCGGCCAAGTGCCCTGGCGGGCGAGCATCGCACTGCCTAAATGTGACTCATCGGATCGTGGCGGCGTATAAATCCCGCCCGCGACCTTTCTCCGAGGATACCCGCCGCGCATGGCGAGCCATTCGTTCCTGTTCATCGAGCCGGGCGCCCGCGTCCGCAACCCGGCCTCTCCGGAGTGGGGCGTCGGGCAGGTGCAGTCGATCATCGGCGACCGCATCACGGTGAACTTTGAGGATGCCGGCAAGGTGCTGATCAATGCCCGCATCGTGACCCTGGAACTGGTGGAGGATTGATGGCCTCCCCGACCCTCACCACGCCCCTCATCGACCCCTTTGGCCGGGCCATTTCCTATCTCCGCGTCTCGGTCACCGATCGCTGCGATCTTCGCTGCGTCTACTGCATGCCCGAGCATATGGAATTCCTGCCCCGCGCTGAGCTGCTGACCTTCGAGGAGCTGGAGCGGCTCGCGCATGTCTTCATCCGTCTCGGTACGAGGAAGCTGCGCATCACAGGCGGCGAACCCCTGGTGCGCCGCGATGTCATGCGCCTGATGGAAAGCCTGGGGGCGGAGATCGGCGCGGGCGGGCTCGCCGAACTCACGCTGACCACGAACGGCAGCCAACTCGCGCGATACGCGGACCGCCTTGCCGCCGCGGGTGTCCGCCGGATCAATGTCAGCCTCGATACGCTGGATGCCGCGCGTTTCCGCGCCATCACGCGGGGCGGCCGGCTCGGGCAGACGCTGGACGGGCTGGAAGCCGCGCGCGCCGCCGGGCTCGCCGTCAAGATCAACACCGTGGCGCTCCGGGCGGTGAATGAGGACGAGTTCGACGATCTCATCGCCTGGTGCGGCGCCCAGGGCTTCGACCTTTGCCTGATCGAGACGATGCCACTCGGCGAAACCGGGGAGGATCGCGTTGACCAATACCTGCCGCTCTCGCAGGTGGTCCCGCGTCTGCGGCGGCGCTGGACCTTGTCGCGGGACGATGCGCCGGGGATAGCGAGCATCGCGCCCGGGCCGGCGCGCTACTGGCGCATTGCCGAGACTGGCCAGCGGATCGGCTTCATCACGCCGCTCACGGAGCATTTCTGCGATAGCTGCAACCGGGTGCGGCTGACCTGCACAGGCACGCTGTTCCTCTGCCTCGGGCAGGAGGATCAGGCGGATCTGCGAACCCCTCTACGCGAGGGAGCGTCCGATGCAGAGATGGAGGGGATCATTCGCGCGGCCGTGGCCCGGAAGCCCCGCGCGCATGATTTCATCATCGACCGCGCCCGCCCGCAAAAGACAATCGCCCGTCATATGAGCATGACGGGCGGCTAAATCGTGAGGGCAGCAGTCAGCGGCGGTGCGGTCAGGCCGTGGTGACGGCGGCGGCGGCGGTTTTCCGCGCGGCGGCGCGCTGAAGGCGACGCTTGATCACCTTCGCCTCGGGCGGCAGCTGGCTCGCCGGGGTGTTGAGCAGGAAGCTGTCGATCCCGCCATTATGCTCGATCGTCCGCAGTCCGCGCGTCGTGACGCGCAGGGTGATCGGCGCGCCCAGAATGTCGGACATCACCGAAGCATCCTGCATGTTGGGCAGAAAGCGGCGGCGGGTCTTGTTGTTGGCGTGGCTGACATTGTTGCCAGTCAGCACGCCCTTGCCGGTGATCTCGCAGCGACGGGACATAGGAACCTCAAAACGTCAAACGGGTCATGCCGCGCGAAACCGAGGGAGCGCGGCGTCCCGTGGAGGCGGGCTTATGGCCAATGCGGTGCCGAGCGTCAAGCCGCTGGGCGCCTTTTCGGCCCGGAGATCAGGCATGTCCTTGCGCCGGAGGCTCCGCCAGCGAGGCCATCTCGCCCGATTCCACGCTCTCCCGCGCCTGGTCGAGCACGGCAAGCACGGCATCGGCGCCGAGATGCAGGGTCAGCATGCCCATGGCGCCGCCGAGCAAGGCGGAGGCGATGGCGACGGGATCGATGTTCTGCTTCGTCATGTAGTCGATCGCCTGATCGACCACGGCGCCGGCATGCCGCAGATCGGGGGACGCCTCCTCAAGGCCGGGCATCCCCGGGGGATTCTCTGACGTCATCCTGCGCGTTCCTTCATTTCGGCCATTCCGCGACGCTCGCGGCGATGGCCATCTCGGCCCGGGCGCCGTCTTCCTGCTCGGCCTGCGCCGCCCACATGCGCGCATAGATGCCGCCGCGGGCCAGTAAATTCCAGTGGCTGCCGCGCTCCGCCACACGCCCGTCCTCCAGCACGAGGATCTCATCCGCGTTCGTGACGGTGCTCAGACGATGGGCGATCGTGAGCGTCGTCCGGTTGCGGGCCACGGCGCGAAGCGCTGCCTGGATTTCCTGCTCGGTATTGGTGTCGAGCGCGCTCGTCGCCTCATCCAGCACCAGGATGCGGGGGTTCTTGAGCAGTGTCCGCGCGATGGCGACGCGCTGCTTCTCCCCGCCCGACAGCTTCAGCCCACGTTCGCCCACCTTGGTCTCATAGCCCTGCGGCAACGTGAGGATGAAATCATGCAGCTGAGCCAGCTTCGCCGCTTGCTCGATCTCGGCCGGCGAGGCGGTCGGCCGCCCATAGGCGATGTTGTAGCCGATGGTATCGTTGAACAGGACCGTATCCTGCGGCACGACGCCGATGGCACCCCGCAGGCTGGCCTGGGTGAGCCCCCGGATATCCTCGCCGCCGATCGCGATGCGGCCCGCACCCACATCGTAGAAGCGGAACAGGAGCCGCGTCAGCGTCGATTTTCCCGCGCCCGTCGGGCCGACGATCGCGAGGTTGCCGCCGGGCGGGATCGAGAAGCTGACGTCTTTCAGGATCTCCCGCTGCGGGCCGTAGCCGAAACGGACATCCTCGAAGGTGAGCGCGGGCGCGGCATGCCCCGGCGCCAGATCCCGCGCGCCGGGCTCGTCCGTCACCTCGGCCTCGACCGTCATCAGACGGAACATATGCTCGGTATCGACCAGCCCCTGCTTCATCTCGCGATAGACGAAGCCGAGGAAGGTCAGCGGCGTGTAGAGCTGCATGAGGTAGGTATTGGCCAGCACGAAGCGGCCGACGGTCATGCGCCCGGAGGCGACGCCGCTCGCCGAGAGCAGCATGATGGCGGCGAGCCCAAGCGCGATGATCACCGTCTGGCCGATGTTGAGCAGGTTGAGCGTGACCTGGGAGCGTGTGGCCGCGCGTTCGTATTTCGCCAGCGCCTGATCGAAGCGGGCAGCCTCATGGCCCTCGTTGCCGAAGTATTTGACCGTCTCGTAGTTCAGCAGGCTGTCGACCGCCTTGGTCTGCGCCTCGGCGTCGGAATCATTCATCACCCGCCGGAACCGCACCCGGTAATTGGTGAACAGAAGCGTAAAGGCGACATAGACGCCGACCGCGATCACCGTTGTCGCCGCGTAGCGCCAGTCGAACAGGCGCCAGAGGATTGCCGTCACCATCGCCAGCTCGAACAGCGTCGGGATGATGTTGAAGACCGCGAAACGCAGAACCTGCTCGATGCCGTTGGTGCCGCGATCGATGGCGCGGGACAGGCCGCCGGTCTGACGGTCGAGGTGGAAGCGCAGCGATAGGCGGTGGAGATGCTCGAAGGTCTGCAACGCGATCCGCCGCACCGCGCGCTGCTGCACGGCGGCGAAGACCGCGTCACGGAGTTCCCCGAAGGCACCGGCCGCGATGCGCAGCAGGCAATAGCCGATGATGAGCGCCAAGGGCACGGTGATGGCCGCCGCCGCAGGCCCGCCACCCAGCGCATGGGCGCCTTTGGGCGCCAGATGATCCACGGCCCGGCTGTAGAGGAGCGGGACATAGACCGTCGCGACCTTGGCCAGGATGAGGCAGACCACCGCCGCCGAGACACGCAGCTTGGCCATCGGGTCACCGGCCGGCCAAAGGTAGGGCAGCAGCATACGGACCGTCCGCGCCGAAGGGTCTCCCTTGGTCGCCGCCGCCGCCGCCGTGCTATCCAGAGGGTTCGTTATAGGGGCCGCCATTCGTCGGATGTGGCACCGGCCTCCCACCATTGCAAAGGTCTTCCCCGCATGGCTGACGACGCCGCCGAACCCTTCATGCGGCATCTGCGCGGTTGCCGGACCGCGATCCTGCCCGGGAGCCGCCTGCCATTCCGCATCGGCGGCGATGCCGTCGGCTGGCTCCAACCGGTCATCGCGGCCGGGCTGCTTCGCGTCGCGGGGCTCGATACCGATGCCGATGGCGGCGTCACCCTGCCCGCCGCGCGCGCGGCGGAGCTGCCGGCCATCGCCGAGGCGCTGGGCCGGGACGGCCATTACCATCTGCGGCGAGAGGCCTTCGATGTCCGCGCCGGCGATGAGACACCGCCGATCACGACCATCGATCGCGGCGCCGTGCCCTCTTTCGGCATCATGTCACGCGGGGTCCATTGCAACGGCCTCGTCCGCAAGCCCGAGGGGCTTCATCTTTGGGTCGCCCGGCGCGCCGCCGACAAGCTGCTCGACCCCGGCAAGCTCGACCATATCGTCGCCGGCGGAATCTCCGCCGGCATGGATGCGGAAGATACGCTGATCAAGGAAGCAGGCGAGGAGGCCGCCGTGCCCCACGCCCTGGCCACGGGGGCGCGCCTTGTCGCCCGTATCCGCTATGCAATGGAACGGGCCGAGGGCCTGCGACGCGATCTGCTGTATTGTTACGATCTCGATCTGCCCGAGGATTTCACGCCCCGGCCGAGTGATGGCGAGGTGGAGGCTTTCGAGCTATGGCCCATCCGCCGCGCGGTGGAGGCGGTTCGTGACGGCGACAGCTTCAAGTTCAACGTCAACCTGGTGCTGATCGACCTCTTTCTGCGCCAGGGGCTCATCGAGCCGCCGCGGAGCGCCGCCGCCCTCCGCCACGCGCTCGATCGCAATGTTTCAGACTGAAATATAAGAATACTGCATAAACAGACGTTTATGCGGTAACACTGGGCAACAATCATTGACTGGCGGTTGCTATCCCAGAATGCTTTGTTCCACCCACCTTAATGAAGCGGCCATCTGGCCGTTCGTGCCAAGGTTATGGATCAGGAGGGGCGCTCGGTGATGGATGGACTACCGGGATACTATACCGAGACATCGATCCCGGCGGCCTCGCGTACCTTGCGCAATGCGATCGACTGCCGCGGTATCGGCCTGCATTCCGGGCAGGAGACGAGGCTTGTCCTGAATCCTGCCCCCGCCGGCCATGGCATCATCTTCCGGCGCGTCGATCTTGGCGTGGATATCCCTGCCCGCTTCGACCTGGTCTCCGACACGCGGCTTTGCACGCGGCTCGCATCGGCTGATCAGCCCGAGGCGTCGATCGGCACGGTCGAGCATATCATCGCGGCGCTGGCCGCCACCGCCATCGACAATGTGCTGATCGAGGTGGACGGCCCCGAAATCCCCATTTTTGACGGTTCGGCCGCCCCCTTCGTGTTCCTGATCGATTGCGCGGGCGTCGTCGATCTCCCCGCCGGGCGGGAGATGATCGAGATTCTGAGGCCCGTCCTTGTCAGCGACGGCACTGCCTCGGCTAGTTTCGAGCCGCTGCCGCCCGGACGCAGCTGGGTCGGGCTCGACATCGCCATGTCCATCGATTTCGCGGCGGCGGCCATCGGCCAGCAGTCCTTCGATCTGCGCGTGTCAGAGGCGAGCTTCCGCGCCGAGGTCGCCGGTGCCCGGACCTTCGTCCAGGCGCAGGAGGTGGAGCAGTTGCAGGCCGCCGGCCTCGCCCGGGGCGGCAGCCTCGATAATGCCGTGGTCGTGGACGGCGGCGAGGTTCTCAACCCGGCCGGCCTCCGCTTCGGGAATGAGTTCGTCCGCCACAAGGTTCTGGACGCGGTCGGCGATCTGGCCCTTGCCGGCGCCCCGATCATCGGCCAGTTCCGGGGCTTTCGCTCAGGCCACCGGACCAATAACCTGCTGCTCCGTGCCCTGCTCTCGGACCTCGGCGCCTTCCGCCTTGTGACGGCCGGCGGATTGGCCAGCCGCGCCTTCACCGGCGCGGCGCAAGTGCCCCTGAACCTCGCCGCCGCCTAAGAGACTCTTTGAGAGACCCGACGATTCGGTAATCCGCACGTCACGCGAACGGCCTTCTCAAGCCGCGCTGGCAATGCCACATCCTGCCGCATGAACCGTCGCACCCTTCTCGGCCTCGCGGCCCTCGCCGCCCTGCCGCTTACCGCTCTTCCGCTGTCGCTGGCGGAGGCGCAGCTGGCGGCCGCGCCACCGGCAACCGCGCAGGATCAAGCCGACATCGTGCGCGTGGAGACCTACCTCAACAGCATACACACCATGCAGGCGCGCTTCCTGCAGGTCGATGCGAACAACAACGCCATCGGCGGCGATGTCTGGATGCAGCGGCCCGGCCGGATGCGGTTTGAATACGATCCGCCGGACAGGATGCTGCTCGTCGCGGGCCACGGGCTGCTGGTCTACTATGACCCGGCTGTGCGGCAGACGAGCAACATCTTCCTGTCCAGCACGCCGCTGGGTCTGCTCTTGCAGGATAATCTGCGCCTTGCCGGCCCGGTGACGGTGACGGGCATCGCCCGGGCAAAGGGGCAGATTCAGATCACGATTGTCCGAACGAACAACCCGTCCGGCGGTGCCATCACGCTCATCTTCGCGACCGACCCGCTCACGCTGCGGAGCTGGATCATCCAGGATGCGCAGGGGCGGCGAACCCAGATCAGCCTCTATGACGTGAAGTTCGGAGGTTCCTTCCCGCAGAACATATTCACCTTCGTCGGTCCGCAGTTCGAGCATTAGCCCCGCGCCTAAAACAGATGTTGCGGTGCAGCGAAACGCTGTAGGGAAACCGCTCACCTTCTTCGGCATCCTCCGACATGATCCAAATCGACGGCCTTGTCTTCAACGCCTGGGGACGCCGCTTCTTCGACCGCGCCACCGTCACCCTGCCGGTCAATGCCAAGGTCGGCCTCGTCGGCCGCAACGGCGTCGGCAAATCGACCCTGTTCAAGCTCATCCTCGGCTCGCTCCAGCCCGATAGCGGCGAGATCGTGGTGCCGCGCGCCGCCCGCATCGCGGCGGTCGACCAGGAACACGCGGCGACCCCGATCTCCCTGCTCGACACGATCCTCGCCGCGGATACCGAGCGTGACGCGCTCTATGCCGAGCTGGAAACGGCCGAGCCCGAGCGGATGGGCGATATCTACGGCCGGCTGATCGAGATCGACGCCGATCGCGCCCCGGCCCGCGCGGCGGAGATCCTGAGCGGCCTCGGCTTCTCGACCGAGGATCTCGAACGCCCGATGGCCGAGTTCTCCGGCGGCTGGCGGATGCGCGTGGCGCTGGCCTCGGCGCTCTTCGCGCAGCCCGACCTGCTGCTGCTCGACGAGCCGACCAACTACCTCGACCTCGAAGGCGCGCTCTGGCTGGAAGCGCGGCTGCAGAAATACCCGCATTCCGCGCTCATCATCAGCCATGACCGCGAGCTGCTGAACAACTCCGTGGAGCACATCCTGCATGTGAGCGAGGGCAAGCTCGACCTCTATACCGGCGGCTACGATGATTTCGAGCGGCGGCGGGCGGAGAAGCTGCGCCTGCAAGCGGCCTCGCGCGCCAAGCAGGAGGCCGAGCGCGCCCATCTGCAAAGCTTCGTCGACCGCTTCCGCGCCAAGGCGAGCAAGGCGGCGCAGGCGCAGTCCCGCATGAAGCGGCTCGCGAAGCTGGAGCCGGTCGGCGAGACGATCGAGGAGCGGGTGGCGCCGTTCCTGCTGCCCTCGCCGGCCCGGCCGCTGGCGCCGCCGCTGATGCGGCTGGAAGCCGTCGATGTCGGCTATGGCGACGATCCGGCCGATCCTGCGCGGGCTCGATCTGCGGCTCGATATCGACGACCGCATCGGTCTGCTGGGCGTCAACGGCGCCGGCAAATCGACCTTCGCCAAAATGGCGGCGGGCGCGCTGGCGCTGCGCTCCGGGCGCGATGCAGCGCGAGGGGCGCATCAAGGTCGGCTGGTTCCATCAGCATCAGATCGAGGCGCTGGACCCCGACGACACGCCGCTCGAAATCATCCGCCGCGCGATCGCCCGAGATCAGCGAATCCGCCCGGCGGTCGCGGCTGGCGCAATGGGGCCTGGGATTCAGCAAGCAGGAGACGACGGTCTTCGACCTCTCGGGCGGGGAGCGGGCGCGGCTGCTGCTGAACCTCGTCGCGCATGCCGCGCCGCATCTGCTGATCCTCGACGAGCCGACGAACCATCTGGATATCGACAGCCGCCGCGCGCTGCTGGATGCGCTGAACGACTATGAGGGCGCGGTGATCCTGATCACCCATGACCGCTCGCTGATGGAGCTGGTGGCCGACCGGCTCTGGCTGGCGGCGGACGGGACGATCGTGCCGTTCGAGGGCGATATGGACGACTACGCGAAGTTCGTTATCGACCGGGCGAAGGGCGGCGTGGCGGCGCCGACGCAGGTCGGACGCGAGGGCAAGAAGAAGAAAAAGCAGGCGGGCTGAACTGAGCGTGATGACCGGAGGTGGAACCACCGGAGGTCTGAATCACGCGATCAGACAAAGGGCCTCAGCCGCCGTACAGCGCCTCGGGCGAAACCTCTGGCGCGGCGATCTCCTCAACCCCGTCCGGCCGCGCGGCGCGGTAGAAGCAGCTTCGCCGGCCCGTATGGCAGGCGACCCCGGTCTGATCGACCAGCAGCAGCAGCGTGTCGCCGTCGCAATCGATCCGCAGTTCCACGAGCGTCTGCACCTGGCCGGAGCTTTCGCCCTTGCGCCATAGTCGGCCCCGGCTGCGGCTGAAGTAGCAGACCCGGCCGGTCTCCAGCGTCTCCGCAACCGACGCGCGGTTCATCCAGGCCATCATCAGAACTTCGCCGCTGTCGTGCTGCTGAGCGATGGCCGGCACCAGCCCCGCCGCATCGAAGGCGATGGCGTCGAGCACGGGCGCGATCTCAGCCACCGGAGACCTCGGCGAGCCGCGCGAAACCACGCTCAAGGTCGGCGATGATATCGGCAGGGTCTTCCAGCCCGATATGCAGCCGGATGATCTCGCCACCGAAATCGCCGGTGCCGGCGGAGCGGTGAATGGTCCCCGTTGTCGGCAGGATCAGGCTCTCGAACCCGCCCCAGGAGGAGCCGATGCCGAACAGCGTCATGCCGTCGATCATGGCGCCCACCGCCTCCACCCCGTACCCGGGCTTGAGCACGACGCCGAACAGGCTGGCGGCGCCGGTGAAATCGCGCTTCCAGATGTCGTGGCCGGGGGAGCCGGGCAGCGCGGGATGCAGCACTCGCAGCACCTCGGGCCGCGCCGCCAGCCAGGTCGCGACCGCGATCCCGCTCTCCATCTGGTGGCGCAGCCGCACGCCGAGGCTGCGGATGCCGCGCAGCGCCAGCCAGCAATCATCCGGGCTCGCGAGTTGGCCGAGCGAGAGGGCGCCATCCCGCAGCCGGCGCCAATCCTCGTCCGCCGCCACGGTGACGGCGCCCAGGATCAGGTCGGAATGGCCGCCGATATATTTAGTAACGGCCTGGATCGAGATATCGACGCCATGGCGGAAGGGCTGGAAGAAGTGGACGCCCCAGGTATTGTCCATCATCACCCGCGCGCCCCGGGCGTGCGCGACGGCCGCGAGCGCCGGCACGTCCTGCACCTCGAAGGTATGGCTGCCGGGGCTTTCGAGGAACAGCACCGCCGTCTCGGGCCGGAACAGCGCCGCCATCCCCTCGGCGGTGATCATCGGGTCGTAATAGGTCGTCGCGATACCAAGATCCGCGAGCATCCCGTCGCAGAAGCGGCGCGTCGGGCCATAGACGCTATCGGGCACCAGCACATGCTCGCCCGTCTTGAGGAAAGCGAGCAGCGGCGTGGTGACGGCGGCGAGGCCGGAGGAGACGATCTGGCAGTGCGTGCCGCCCTCGATCTCGGCGATCGCATTCTCCAGCGCGAAATGGGTCGGCGTCCCATAAGTGCCGTAGACCAGCGCCTGCTCATACCGTCGGGCGCCCTCGCTCCGGCGATGGTCGAGATGCGGATAGAGCACGGTCGAGCCGCGCACGAGCGGCGGGTTGACGAAGCCATGCACGCGGGAGCCGGCGCGCCCTATCTGGGTCAGCCGCGTGGCGATACGCGGCGACTGCACCTCGGTCTCGTTATCCGGCATTGCTCTGCGATTCCACGGCTGTATCGGGGCGGGCGCCCCATTCGGACCAAGACCCATCATAAAGAGCGCCGGCCGGCAACCCCGCGACGGCGAGGCCGAGGGTCAGCACCGCGGCCGTCACGCCTGTGCCGCAGGTGGTGACGACAGGGCGCGCGCCATCCACGCCTTCGGCGGCGAAGCGCGCGCGCAGCCGGTCGGCCGGCAGCATGGTGCCGTCCGCCGCCAGCAGCTCGTTGAACGGGATGTTGTGCGCGCCCGGCATATGGCCGCCGCGCAGCCCGGGCCGGGGCTCCGGCGCCGTCCCGGCGAAACGCCCGGCGGCGCGCGCATCGAGGATCAGCGCCGACCGATCGGCCACGATCGCCTGCATCGCCGCGATATCCCGCACCAACTCAGGCCGGGGCGCGGAGGTGAAACGCGCGGGAGCCGGCAGTGCCGGCGCACCTGTCTCCAGCGGCCGGTTCTCGGCCCGCCATTTCGGCAGCCCGCCATCCAGCACCGCGACGCGGTCATGCCCGAAGACGCGCATCATCCACCAGCCGCGCGCGGCGGAAAACAGCCCGACCTGGTCGTAGAAGACCACCATGGACGTGGCCGATATCCCGAGCGCCCCCACCATCTCGGCGAAGGTTCCGGGCGGGGGCAGCATATGCGGCAGGTCGGTCGTGCTGTCCTTGATGGCGTCGATGTCGAAGAAACGCGCGCCCGGTATCCGCGCCTCGGCGAAAAGCGCCGCCGCGTTCCGCGGCATCGTTCGGCAAATAGAACGAGCAGTCGCAGACCACGAGGTCGGGGTCTGCGAGCCTGGCACCGAGCCATTCGGTGCTGACCAGCGGCGTCATGATATCTCCTCGGTCGTGGCGGTTGTGCAGTCTCGTCCTCGGCGAAAGGCGCGACAAGGCTCGCGCGGGTGGTGTCTGCCCCAACGCGGTAATATGCTGTAACGAAGGGCCATGCGACAGTTGGCTGCCATAAGGTTTACGCACCCGTGACGGAACGCTTTCTGATCTGGGTGCTGCTCGGAACACTCATCGCCGGTTGCCTGGCGGTTCTGCAGCACTTCATCGCGGCCATTGCCTGGGCCGCGATCCTGACCTTCACGACCTGGCCGATCTATGCCTGGCTGCGGGCGCGGCTGCGGCTGCCCCGGGCCGTCGCGGCCTTGCTGATGATCACCATCACCGCGCTTCTGGTCCTGCTGCCGCTCACGCTGATCGCCGAGAACGGCCTGCAGAATGCCGCCAACCTCCGGCGCATGATCAACGAGGTGCTGATCTTCGGCCTGCCCGAGGCGCCGCCCTGGGTCGCGGCCATCCCCGTCTTCGGCTCGACGATCAGCGATCTCTGGAACCATTGGTCCGCCGATCTCGAAAGCCTGCTGTCGGCGGTCCACCCCTATCTCGGCGCCGTCGCCAAGGAGGGGCTGATGCTCCTCATCGGCTTCACCGACGGGGTGGTGCGGATGGGGCTGGCGCTGTTCATCGCCTTCTTCTTCTTCATCAATGGCGAGGCGCTTGCCCGTCATATCAACGGCTTTCTCTATCGCATCATCGGCGGCCAGGCCGAGCGGTTGCTGAAGATCGTGGGTGCCACCGTGCGCGGCGCGGTCTACGGCATCCTCGGCACCGCCTTGGTTCAGGGCGTCATGCTCAGCCTCGGCCTCTGGGTCAGCGGTGTGCCGAATGCGGCGGCGCTGGCGCTGGCGGGCACCTTCTTCTCCCTCGTGCCGGGGGGCGGCGCGCTGATCTGGGTGCCGGCTGCGATCTGGCTGCTCAGTTCGGGGGATGACGTCGCGGGGATCGGCCTCGCCGCCTGGTGCGGCATCGGCATTTCGATCGCCGATAGCTTCGTGCGGCCCTGGTTCATCGCCCGGGGCGCGCATCTACCATTTATCCTGACGCTGCTGGGCGTGCTGGGCGGCGCCTTGGCCTTCGGGATTCTCGGGGTCTTCTTGGGGCCGGTGCTCCTCGGCGTCGGCTTCATCCTGGCGGAGGAATTCTCACGCGGGGCGCCGCTGGCGCCGCCGGCCGAGATCCACGCCGTCCGGCTTGAGGAGGCGCGAAAGGCGGCGGAGACGATCGCCGCCCTCCGCCGCAGTCACGAAGTTTAGGTTAGTACGTCACCACCGTCCGGATCGACTCGCCGCGCTTCATCAGGCCGAATCCCTCATTGATCTGCTCGAAGGGCAGAACATGGGTGATGAGGTCGTCGATGTTGATCTTACCGTCCATGTACCAATCGACGATGCGCGGCACGTCCGTCCGCCCCCGCGCGCCGCCGAAGGCGGTGCCGAGCCATTGCCGCCCGGTCACGAGTTGGAACGGCCGCGTGCTGATCTCCGCCCCCGCCGGCGCCACGCCGATGATGATAGACTTGCCCCATCCGCGATGCGCGCATTCCAAGGCCTGGCGCATCACCTTCACATTGCCGATGCACTCGAAGCTGTAATCGGCGCCGCCCTTGGTCAGGCTCACAAGATAGGGGACCAGATCGCCTTCGACCTCATTCGGGTTGACGTAATGCGTCATGCCGAACTTGGTCGCCATCTCGACCCGACCCGGGTTGAGGTCGACGCCCACGATCATCTCGGCGCCGGCCAGCCGCGCGCCCTGGACCACGTTGAGCCCGATGCCGCCGAGGCCGAACACCACCACGCGCGCCCCAGGCTCGACCTTCGCGGTGTTGATGACCGCGCCGATCCCCGTGGTCACGCCGCAGCCGATGTAGCAAACCTTGTCGAAGGGCGCGTCCTCGCGAATCTTAGCCAGCGCGATCTCGGGCAGCACGGTGAAGTTCGAGAAGGTCGAGGTGCCCATATAATGGTGGATCGTCTCGCCCCCGCTTGAGAAGCGGGAGGTGCCGTCCGGCATCAGCCCTTGGCCCTGCGTCGAGCGAATCGCGACGCAGAGATTCGTCTTGCGGCTGAGGCAGTATTCGCACTGTCGGCATTCCGGCGTGTAGAGCGGAATGACGTGGTCGCCCTTCTTCAGGCCGGTGACACCCGCGCCCACATCCACCACCACGCCGGCGCCCTCATGCCCGAGGATCGAGGGGAAAATCCCCTCGGGGTCGGCGCCCGACAGGGTGAACTCATCCGTGTGGCAGATGCCGGTGGCCTTGATCTCGACCAGCACCTCCCCCGCGCGCGGCCCTTCCAGGTCGATGGTCTCCAGGCTCAAGGGCTGCGCCTTCGCGCGGGCCACGGCGGCACGGGTTTTCATGGGTCGCTCCCTCCAAGAGTCTAAACAAGAATGTCGGTCGGCGTCGGCTGCGCCGGTTCCGCCGTCTTTTGCCCGAGTGCCAGGCATTTGGCCATTAGGCTGGGCAGGGCCTGCGCCGCGACATCCTCGGCCGGGCACAGAAACCCCTCGCCCATGGCAGCCGGGGGAATGACCGGCATACGGGCGGCATAGACGTCGAGCAGAAGCTCGAAATGCGTAAAGACATGGCGGACGCTGCCGCATTTGACCCAGGCGGCCGGCATCGGCGCCTCGGCGAGAGCGTCGGCGCGCGCCCAGGGCTCCGGCCGCCAGGGGGTGCCGGGAATCTCGATCATGCCGCCGAGCAGCCCGCGCGGCGGCCGCCGGCGCAGCAGAAGCCGGCCGGCCGCGTCGCTCAGCCGGAAATGGGCGCCGTGCCGCCTCGGCCGCTCGGGTTTCGGCGCACGGCGCGGCAGGGTCGCGGCGATCCCCCGCCGCTGCGCCTGGCAGACATCGGCCCAGGGGCAGAGGCCGCAAGCCGGCGCCGTCGGCGTGCAGAGCGTGGCGCCGAGATCGAACAGCGCCTGCGCAGTGTCTGAGGGCGCGGCCCCTGCCGCCGCATCCTCGGCCAGACGCGCGGCGGCCGCGCGAATGGCGGGCTTCGCGGATGGCAGTGGTGTCTCGATCGCGAAGAGCCGGCTCACCACCCGCTCGACATTACCGTCAACCGGGATGCCCGGCAGGCCGAAGGCGATGGCGCCCACCGCCGCCGCCGTGTAATCGCCGATTCCGGGCAGCGCGCGCAGCGCCTCCACGCTCGGCGGGAATCCGCCCTGCGCCGCTACGGCCCGGGCGCAAGCCAGCAGGTTGCGCGCCCGGGCGTAGTATCCAAGCCCCGCCCAGGCCGCCATCACGGCGCCATCCTCGGCCGCCGACAGGGCCTGCACGGTCGGAAACAAGCTTAGGAAACGTTCATAATAGGGGATGACGGCCGTGACCGTCGTTTGCTGTAGCATGATCTCGGAGAGCCATACCCGATACGGATCTGGCACCTCGCCGGGTTCGGCCCGCCAGGGCAGTCGCCGGCGATGGCGCGCGTACCAATCGAGCAGGCGGGCGATGGAGGGTCGGCAGGGAATGACCGCAACCGAGGACGAGGCGGACGAGGATGAGCGGGGGGAGGACACGGCCGCCAGGATGGCGCCGCGATCCTCCTCCGGCAAGCCGCCGGCCGGCGGCACGCCCCGAAATGCCGCCGAAACCGCGCCCCGCGCCTATGGCCCGCGCGCCATCGGCGGGCTGATCGCACGGGTGACGCGGCCGGGTTTCCGCCGCCGCTCTCCCGCCGCCAGCCAGATCATGACCGATTGGCTCGACATCATGGGGCCCGACCTCGGCGCGCGCACAGTGCCGCAGAAGCTCTCCGCCGGGACGCTCACCATCGCCTGCACCGGCCCCGCCGCGATGGAGTTGCAGCATTTCGCCCCGCAGCTCATCGCCCGCATCAATGGGCATATCGGCGGGCGGCCCGGCGAGTAGGCGCTCGTCCAAAGGTTGCGTTTCGTGCAGCAGATCGCCCCCGTGAAGGCGGCGCCCATCCCGGCGCCGCGCCGGGTGGCGCCCAAGGCACCGCCGCCGATTGACCTGGAGCCGGGGCCGGTGCGGGATGCCCTGGCGCGGCTCGCGCTCGCGCTCCAGACCCATCGGGACCGGGCGAGCGCGCCACCGATTCTGCCCTCCAACACCCCTGTCGAGTGAAATATCGACAGCTAGTTGTTCCATCTGCTAACGAACACAAGATATAGAAGGTGCCTTGATGATCTCTCGTCGATTCCTTGTCACGTCCACCGCCGCTGCCGCAGGCCTCGTGGCTCTGCCGGCCATCGGCCGCGCCGCCGACCCCGTGCCCGCGACTGAAGGGCCGCGCTTCATCGGCTCGCCGACCGCGCCTGTCACGGTGGAGGAGTTCTTCTCCCTCACCTGCACGCATTGCGCGCATTTCGCGAACACGACGATGCCGGACGTGCTCACCAAGCTGATCAACACGGGCAAACTGCGAATCGTCTATCATGACTTCCCGCTCGATGCCGTGGCGCTGGAAGCGGCGATGATCGCCCGCTACCTGCCGCCTGCGCAGTATTTCCCCTTCTGCAGCGCGCTGTTCGCGAGCCAGGACACCTGGGCCTTCGCGCCCGGCATCAACTACACCGATCAGCTCTGGAAGATCGCGGCGCTGGCCGGCATGAGCCGCGCGACCTTCGACCGCGCCGTGGCTGACGACGCGCTGAAGAACTGGATTCAGACGCAGCAGGTCGCCGACGAGAAGCGCTACAACATCCAGGCGACGCCGACTTTCCTCATCAACGGCAAGCCGCAGGCGGGCGATATGGATTACGACGACTTCGCCTCGGCCATCGGCCTCACCGGGTAAAACCATGGCCGCACGGCTCGCCCGACTGCGCATCGCTGGTTTCAAGAGCTTTGCGGACGCCACCAGCCTGGACATCCTCCCAGGTCTGACCGGCATCATCGGGCCGAACGGCTGCGGCAAATCCAATATCGTCGAGGCGCTGCGCTGGGCGATGGGCGAGGGCAGCGCCCGCTCCCTGCGTGGCGGCGAGATGGACGACATCATCTTCGCCGGCACCACCGCCCGGCCCTCCCGCAACATCGCCGAGGTCACGGTCACGCTGGAAGATGCGGCGGGCGTCATCCCGCCGCCGCTCCATGAACAGGTCGAGCTTGAGATCACGCGCAAGATCGAGCGTGGGGCGGGCAGCAACTACCGCGTCAACGGCCGCGAAATCCGGGCGCGTGACGTGCAGACGCTCTTCGCTGATCTCGCGAGCGGGGCGCGGAGCTGCGCCATGGTGGGCCAGGGCCGCGTCGCCGCGATCGTCGGCGCGAAGCCCGAGGAACGGCGCCAGATCCTTGAGGAAGCCGCCGGCATCGCCGGCCTCTCCGCCCGCCGGCATGAGGCGGAGCTGAAGCTCCGCGCAACCGAAACCAATCTTCAGCGCGCCGAGGATATGCGCGGCCAGGTGGAGGCCCAGCTACAGGGCCTGCAACGGCAGGCGCGGCAGGCGGCGCGTTATCGCAACATCTCCGGGCTGATCCGCGCCGCTGAAGCCGAATTCCTCGCCATTCTGCACCTCCGCGCCGAGCGGGAGCGTGCCGCCGCCCACGCGGCGCTGAAAACGGCACAGGCCGCCGTGGCCGAGGCGACCGCCGCCGCCCGTGCCGCCGAGGCCGCGCATGGCGGCAGCGACGACATCCTGCCGCCGCTCCGGACGAGCGAGGCCGATGCGCGGACAGCGCTGGAGCGGCAGCGCGTCGCCGCCGAACAGCTCGCCGCCGAGGAGGCGCGCGCGCGCGCCGCCATCGGTGCCGCGACCCAGCGGCTGGAGCAGGCAACCCGGGACCTCGACCGGGCGCGGGCGCTCATGCGGGACGCGGCGGAGGCCGAGCAGCGGCTCGGGGCGGAAGACGCGACCCTCGCCGCCGCCGAGTCGGATGCCGAAGCCCAGCTTGCGGCAGCGGCCGAGGCCATGCGCCAGTCAGCCGAGGCCGCCCGCGCGGCCGAAGCCGCCTCGCAGCAATCCGTGGAGCGCAGCGCGGCCCTCGCCGCCCAGAGCCAGGCACTCACCCAGCGTCTCACCCAGGCCGAGCAGCGCGCCCGGCGCCTTATCGAACAGGCAGCGCGGCTGACGGCCGACCGGGACCGCATGACCGCCGATCTCGTCTCGCCCGAGGCGCTGGAGAGTGCTCGCGCCGCGCTCGCCGCCGCCGAGGCGGCACGCGGTGACGCGGTAACCCGGCTGGAGACGGCGGAGCGCGCACGCATCACCGCCCAGACGGCCCTCGGCACCGCGCGGGACCGCGCCAATACGTCCGAGGCGACAGCGACCAAGCTGCGCGCCGAGATCCGCGCGCTCACCGAGGTGCTGAGCGTCGGCGGCCGACAGAGCGGCGCGCCGATGGTGGATGCGCTGACCGTGCCGGCCGGGCTGGAAGCAGCCCTCGGCGCGGCGTTGGGTGAGGAGCTGAGCGCCGCGACCAACCCCGAGGCGGCGCGGCATTGGCGGGAACTGCCGCCGACCGAGTCGGATACGACCCTGCCCGAGGGCTGCACGCCGCTCGGCGGGCTGGTGGAAGGGCCGGCCGCCCTGGCGCGCGCGCTCTCGCATATCGCCCTTGTCCCGGCCGAGGCCGCGCCGGAGCTTCAAGCCAGGCTGCGCCCCGGCCAGACGATCGTCTCCGAGGCCGGCGGCGTCTGGCGGTGGGACGGCTATACGATCCGCGCCGGCACGCCGACGGCGGCTACCGTCCGCCTCACCCAGCGTAACCGGCTGTTGAAGCTGCGCGAGGATGGCGCCCGCGCCGACGCCGTCGCGCAGGAAGCCCGCGCGGCGCAGGACCAAGCCCAGGCGGCCGAGCGCGCCGGGCTCGCCGAGGAACAATCCGCCCGCGCCGCGCGCCGGGATGCCGAGCAGGCGGCCGAGCGGCTGCGCAACGCGGCCAGCGCGCTCACCGCCCGCGCCGGGGCCGCCGAGGCACGGCTCTCCGTCGTCACCGCTCAGCTTGCCACGGCCGAGCCCGAGAAGGCCGAGGCCGAGCAGGCGCTCGCCGCCATGCGCGCCGAGGCGGCGGAGCTGCCGGACCTCACCGCCATGCGGGCCGAGGTCGAAAGCCGGCGGGCAGCGCTCGGCCTCGCCCGGCGTGAGGAAAGCGAGAGCCGCGCGCGCCATGACGGGCTCAGCCGCGACAGCGCCGCGCGCGGCCAGCGCCGGCAGGCGCTTGCGCGTGAGCGCGAGAGCTGGGCGGAACGGGCGCAATCCGCCACCGCCCATATCGCCGATCTCGAACAGCGCCAGTCCGAGGCTGCGACCGAGCATGAGGCGCTGGCCGCCATCCCGCCCCGCCTGACGAGCGAGCGGGCGGCGCAGGCGGAGCTTCTCGCCGAGGCGGAAACCGCCCATGTCAGCGCCGCCGCCCGGCTGAAGCAGGCCGAGGCCGAGGCGCGCGCCGCCGAGAAGGCGTCCCGTTCGGCCGAGACCGCCCAGGTTCTGGCGCGGGAGGCGATGCTCCGCGCCGAGGGCACCGTCGCCCAGGCCGATCACGCCTGGGGCACGGCCGCCGAGCGAGTGCTGGAACGGCTCGGCATCAATCCGGCCTTTCCGGAGATCAAGGACGAGCCGACCGTCGAGCTGGAGGAAAAGGCGCGCCGCCGGTTCGACCGGCTGACCAAGGAGCGGGACGAGATGGGCCCGGTCAATCTCCGCGCCGAGATCGAGGCCGAGGAGCTGACCCGCCAGATCGCGCTTATCGACAGCGAGAAGGGCGATCTCGTCGCGGCCATCGCCAAGCTGCGCGGCTCCGTCGGCCATCTCAACCGCGAGGGGCGGGAGCGGCTGTCGACGGTCTTCGCCGAGATCGACAAGCATTTCCAGGCGCTCTACGCGCGGATGTTCGGCGGCGGCCGGGCCCATCTAGCGCTGGTCGGATCGGACGATCCTCTCGAAGCCGGGCTCGAAATCTACGCCCAGCCACCAGGCAAAAAGCTCTCGACGCTCTCGCTGCTGTCGGGCGGGGAACAGGCGCTGACCGCCTTGTCCCTCATCTTCGCCGTCTTCCGCTGCAACCCGGCACCGCTCGCGGTGCTGGACGAGGTCGACGCCCCGCTGGATGACGCGAATGTCGAGCGGCTTTGCACTCTGCTGAACGATGTGGTGCGGGAAACGGGGACGCGCTTCCTGATCGTCACCCACCATCACCACACCATGGCACGCATGGACCGGCTCTACGGCATCACCATGATGGAGCGCGGCGTCTCGCGCCTGCTCTCGGTCGATCTGCAACGCGCTGTGGCGATGACGGACAGCGCGCCGCGCATGGCCGCCGAATAGGGGGATGGCGGCATCGTCGGGCCGTTGATCCCGGGGAAGCCCGTGCTATCAGTGCCCGCCGCCAAACCGGGATCTGGGACACGGGCCAATGACTGACACCACCGATTCGAACGCGCCCGAGACCGGCCCGGAGACTCATGTCCCAGAGACTCATGTCCCAGAAACTCATGTCCCAGAAACTCATGTCACGGAGCCACATGCCGCCGGGGAGATGACGCCGGGCGAGGCGCTGATCGCCGCCGACCTCGCCGTGCCCGGCGAGCCGGAGGCACTGCCGGAACCGGTGGCGCCGAAGGTCTTTCCCTATGATCTCGAAAGCCCGGAACTCGCCCGCGCCTTCCTCGCGGCCCGTACCCCGCGTGCCTGGACAGGCCGCCCGGTGGAGGAGGAGACGTTCCGGCATCTTTACGACCTGGTGAAGTTCGGCCCGACCTCCGCGAATTGCTCGCCAGCGCGTTATGTCTTCATCCGCAGCCAGGAATTGAAGGAACGCCTGCGCCCGGTGCTGACGCCGGGCAATGTCGGGCCGATGATGGCGGCGCCGGTCACGGTGATCATCGCCTATGACCCGTCCTTCTACGACTACCTGCCGCGCCTCTACCCCCAGGCGGATGCGCGGTCCTGGTTCGCCTGGAACGATGATTTCTCGAAGGAGACCGCGATTCGCAACAGCAGCCTGCAAGGCGGCTACCTGCTGATCGCGGCCCGGCTGCTTGGGCTCGATTGCTGGCCGATGTCGGGCTTCGACAATGCCCGGGTCGATCAGCTTTTCCTGGACGGGCGGGGCTGGCGGTCGAACTTCCTGGTCGGCCTCGGCTATGCCGAGCCGGTCGAAGCGCCGCGCGATCCGCGCCTCATGTTCGAGGAAACCTGCGAGGTAATCTGAGTGTCCGATTGAGAATTCTACGGGGGTGGTCATCCACTTCGTGGCCGCTGACTCACCTCAGCGAATTGTCCAACGGACACTGAGACGGGCTCCGAATCCAAGCGCGTGCGAAATCGAAAATAAGGACCATTGGCCCCGCCTGCGGCCTATGCTAGCCCCCAAGGCATGAGTCTTCCCCTGATCGCCGTTCTGAACGGCCCCAACCTCAATATGCTCGGCCTGCGCCAACCCGAAGTCTATGGGGCGGCGACGCTCGACGATGTCGAACAGCTCTGCGCGGAAACAGCTGAAAGCCTCGGCCTCGCCATCGATTTCCGGCAGACCAATAGCGAAGGCGAGCTGATCTCCTGGGTGCAGGAGTGCCGGGGGCGCGCCAGCGGCATCGTGATCAACCCCGCCGGCCTCAGCCACACATCTATCTCACTCATGGACGCGCTGCTGGCGGCGGAACTTCCGGTCGTCGAAGTGCATATTTCCAATATTCACCGCCGGGAGGAATTCCGGCATCACTCCTATATTTCGAGAATCGCAACGGGTGTGCTGTGCGGATTCGGAACACATGGCTACGCCCTGGGTTTGATCGCGATGGCGCGGATTCTGGAGGGCGGACAATGAGTTGGCTGTCGTTCGACCCGGAAGACATCCGGGAGCTCGCGGCCATCCTGGACGAGACGGGCCTAAGCGAGATCGAGATCGCCGAGAAGGAACGGCGCATCCGCATCGTGCGGTCGCCGGCACCCGTGGGCTTCGCCATGCCCTATCCCGACCCGGCCGCGCATGCCCATGCCCATGCCGCCGTCCCGGCCCCGATCGCGACACCCGCCGTTCAGGCCGTGATCGCCTCCACCGCGCGGGCCGAGCCGGATGCGAGCCACCCGGGCGCCGTGACCAGCCCGATGGTCGGCGTCGCCTATCTGTCGCCCGACCCGGGGCCCCGCTTCGTCACGGTCGGCCAGAGGGTCGACGCCGGGCAGACGCTGCTGCTGATCGAGGCGATGAAGACCTTCAACCAGATCAAGGCGCCAAGGGCCGGCACCGTCACACGCATCCTGGTCAGCACCGGCGCGCCGGTGGAGTATCGGCGAAGTCGCTGATGATTCTGGAATGACCCGGGTCATGTTCCAGAAAATCCTGATCGCCAATCGCGGCGAAATCGCGCTGCGCATCCAGCGCGCCTGCCGCGAACTGGGCATCGCCACCGTCGCCGTGCACTCCACCGCCGATGCGGACGCCATGCATGTCCGGCTGGCCGATGAAAGCGTCTGCATCGGCCCGCCGCCGGCGCGCGACAGCTACCTCAACATGCCCGCCGATCCTCTCCGCCGCCGCCATCACCGGCGCCGACGCGATCCATCCCGGCTACGGCTTCCTGTCGCGAAAACGCCGAGCTTCGCCGAGATGGTGGAGGCGCACGGCCTCACCTTCATCGGCCCCTCGCCCGACCATATCCGCATGATGGGCGACAAGATCGCCGCCAAGACCGCCATGGCGGCGCCTCGGCGTGCCGCTGGTGCCCGGCTCCGACGGCGCGTTGACCGACCTCGACGCGGCGCGCCGAGGTGGCCGAGCGCGATCGGCTACCCGGTGCTGATCAAGGCCGCGGCCGGCGGCGGCGGGCGCGGCATGAAGGTCGCGCATCGACGCCGAGCGAGCTGGAGGAGGCCTGGCAGCGTGGCCCGCACCGAGGCCGCGCGCCGCCTTCGGCAACGACGCCGTCTACATGGAGAAATATCTCGACCGGCCGCGCCATATCGAGCTGCAGATCCTGGCCGACAGCCACGGCAACGTGGTGCATTTCGGCGAGCGCGACTGCTCCCTGCAGCGCCGCCACCAGAAACTGCTGGAAGAAGCCGGCTCCCCCGCGCTCACCGCGGCCGCAGCGCGACGCCCTGGGCGAGACCGTCACGCGCGGCGCTGCGCAAACTCGGCTACCGCAACGCCGGCACGCTGGAATTCCTGTATCAGGACGGCCAGTTCGCCTTCATCGAGATGAACACCCGGCTGCAGGTCGAACATCCGGTGACCGAGATGGTCTGCGGCGTCGATCTGGTGCGCGAGCAGATCCGCATCGCCGCCGGCGAGCCGCTGGGCTACGACCAGTCGGACATCGACTTCTCCGGCCATGCCATCGAATGCCGCATCAACGCCGAAGACCCGGACACCTTCATGCCCACCCCCGGGCGCGTGATCAGCCTCTATCATCCGCCCGGCGGCCTCGGCGTGCGGGTGGATAGCGCGCTCTACGCCGGCTACCGCGTGCCGCCCTACTACGACAGCATGGTCGCCAAGCTGATCGTGCATGCGCCGACCGCGCGCCGAGGCGATCGCCCGGCTGCGCCGCGCCCTCGACGAATTCGCCATCATCGGCATCAAGACCACCCTGCCGCTGCATCGGCGCATCGTCGACGACCCGACCTTCCAGGCGGGCGACTACACCATCCATTGGCTGGAGCGTTTCGTCGCCGCCGGCACATGACGGTCACGGCATGGCATGCAGGGCTGCTGGTTGCGGCTCTCGGCCTGCCTATAAGCGCGATAGCCGGTGCCACAACGGCCGCCGCCACCACCCAATGGCCGGATACCCCGGCCGCGCGGGACGAGGCAGCGGCACGGATCGACCAGCTTCAGCAGCAATTGCTGAGCCAGCCGAGCGCCACCCTGGTTCTGACCCGCTGGTGTGCCGTCTATCGCCTGGCACCCGATCCACGGATCATCGCCAAGCGTGTCCTCGGCCCGCCCAAACCGGTACCCGACGGCGTGCGGCGGAATCTCGCCCTCAAACCCGGTGAGGCCGTCGGCTATCGCCGCGTGCAGCTACTATGCGGGGACCGCATCCTTTCCGATGCCGATAACTGGTACGTGCCGGACCGGCTGACGCCGGCCATGAACCAGCGGCTCGACCATACCGACACGCCGTTCGGCCTTGCCGTCCGCAGCTTGAACTTCAGGCGCCGCACGCTCAGCAGCGTGAAGCTTTGGCCGCCGCTGAACCCGGCCGCGCCCGGCGCGGCAATGGCCGTGCCCGAGCATCTGCTGCGGAACGAGGGCCTGCTGACCGTCGCCGGCGGCTTGCCGATCGCGCAAGTCATCGAGACCTATACGGCGGAGATCCTCGGCAGCCCTCCCTAGAGCAGATCCCGATCATATGGAATCGTCTGATCGGGTGAAGATGCTCGTAAAAACAAAGAGCTAGAGCGGTGACTGGAGCGTAAGCGAATAGGAAACGCTCTAGTGCCTGTTCGAGAATTCTACCGGGGCGGACATCCGGCGCGGTGTTCTGCGCTTCCGGGGCGGGTGGCCTCTCACGGCCACTCCGCTCCGGTTCTCGAAAGCCACGCCGGCCGGCCACTTCGTGACCTCTGACTCGCCCCGGCGAATTCTCAGACAGGCACTTCAGGACCGATGTTTGCCGAGCCTGCCACGAAAGAGCAGAATTGGCGGCATCGGTCCGGGTTCACGGGCCGACGGTCAGGGAACGGTGCTTGCAACCATGCTGAACACACTCTCCTCCACCATGCACCTGAACGCGATCGACAACGTCGTCATCGCGCGGGCCGAAATCCCCGAGGGCACCAAGCTGCCGGACCGCGGCGTCACCGCCATTCGCCGTATCCCGCGCGGCCATAAGATGGCGATCGCCGCCATCACCAAGGGCAGCCCCATCCTGCGCTACGGCCAGGTGATCGGCTTCGCCAGCACCGACATCCCGGCCGGCGATCATGTCCATGTCCATAACTGCGAGATTCATGAGTTCGCGCGTGACCACGCGCCCTGTGTCGATGCGCGGCCGACGCAGTACATCCAGCCCCAGGCAACCTTTCAGGGCATCATCCGCCCAGACGGCCGCGTCGCCACCCGCAACTATATCGGCGTCCTGACCTCGGTGAATTGCTCGGCCGGCACCGCCCGCTACGTCGCCGAAGCCTTCCGCCGCAACCCGATCACCGGGGATGAGGGCCTGCTCGCGGGCTTCCCCAATGTCGATGGCGTCGTCGCACTCACCCACAAAACCGGCTGCGGCATGGCCGTGATCGGCGACGGGATGGATACGCTGCGGCGAACCATCGCGGGCTACGCCCAGCATGTGAACTTCGCCGCTGTGCTGATCATCGGACTCGGTTGCGAGGCCAACCAGATCGGGCCCCTCCTCGCGACCCAGAAGCTCCAGCCCGGGCTGACGCTATCCTCCCTGGTCATTCAGGAAAGCGGCGGCGCCCGCAAGACGGTCGAGGCCGGGATCGCCCGCGTGAAGGAGCTGCTGCCGATCGCCAATGCCGTGGAGCGGGTGACGGTCCCGGCCTCCAACCTGCTGGTGGCGCTGCAATGCGGCGGCTCGGACAGTTTCTCGGGCCTCACCGCCAATCCGGCACTGGGGTATGCCTCGGACCTCGTCGTCCGCCATGGCGGAACCGTCGTGCTGACCGAAACCACCGAGATTTACGGCGCCGAGCATCTGCTGACCCGCCGCGCGGTCAGCCCCGAGGTGGCGCAGAAGCTGCTCGACCGGCTGAGCTGGTGGGAAGACTACACCCGCCGCAATGGCGGCGAGATCGACAACAACCCCTCACCCGGCAACAAGGCCGGCGGGTTGACCAATATCGTCGAAAAGTCGCTCGGCGCCGTGGTCAAGGCGGGAACGACCAATATGGTCGATGTCGTGGGCTATGCCGAGCAGGTCCGCGAGAAGGGCTTGGTGGTGATGGACGGGCCGGGCTTCGACCCTGTTTCCGCCACGGGCCAGATCGCCGGCGGGGCGAATGTGCTCTGCTTCACCACCGGGCGCGGCTCGGTCTTCGGCTGCAAGCCGACACCGTCGCTGAAACTCGCGACCAACACGCCGCTCTATGAGCGGATGCCCGACGACATGGACATCAACTGCGGCGGTATCGCCGATGGCATGGAGACGGTGGAGGAATGCGGCCAGCGGATCTTCGAGATGATCCTGCGCGTGGCCTCGGGCGAGCACACCAAAAGCGAGGCGCTGGGCTTCGGCGATGATGAGTTCGCACCCTGGCAGCTGGGCGCCACGGTCTGACGAGGACGGCGGGCTGTGACCGCCGCCGCGATTGAGGACATCTATCAGGCGGTCATCATGGATCGCGCGCGGCATCCCCGCCATCAGGGGCGCCTCGCCGCCTTCGATGCTGAGGCGATTGAAACCAATCCGCTCTGCGGCGACCGGGTCACGCTCCAGCTTCGCCGGGACGGGCAGGGCCGCATCGCCGCCCTCGGCTACCACGCCCGCGCTTGCGCCATCTGCATCGCCGCGACCGATCTCATGGCCGAGATCGTGCCGGGCATGACGCCGGATGCCGCGCGCGGGGCCGCCGCGCACTTCGAGGCGCGGCTGCGCGACGGCGGCGCGATCGCCGAGGATAGTGCGATTGCCTCGCTCCAGCCCTTCGCGCCCTTGCGGGACGTGCCCTCCCGTATCGGCTGCGCGACGCTCGGCTGGCGCGCGTTGGTGTCCGTGCTAAACGCGCCGGCCGAGGGCTGAGCCACGCAGCGCGGCCACGATCTCGGCCATGATTGACAGCGCGATCTCCGGCGCCGTCACCGCCCCGATTGCGAGCCCGACCGGCCCCCTGATGCGGGCGAGCGCGCCGGGATCCTGTCCCGCCTCCGCCAGCCGCGCCAGCCGGGCGGCATGGGATTTCCGGGACCCGAGCGCGCCGATGTAGAAGGCCGGGCTCGCCAAGGCGCGCTCCAGCGCCGGATCGTCCAGCTTCGGATCATGGGTCAGGACGACGACCGCGCTGCGGCCATCCGGCGCCAGCCCATCGAGCGCCGTATCCGGCCAGTCGAGGATGAGGTCGACTCCGGGAAAGCGGTCACCGGTGGCGAGCGCCATGCGGGGATCGACGACGATGCAGGCGATCCCGAGCGGTGCCGCGAGCCGGGTCAGCGTCTGCGCGATATGAACGGCGCCGATGACGATCAGCCGCAGTGGCGGATTGTGAGCCTGCAGAAACCACTGCGTGTCGCCGATCGTGACCGTGCCGCTGCGATCGGTCGCCAGCACATCCGCGGCGGCCCTGTTGAGTTCCGCCGAAACGCCGCGCATCGGGCAGAAGGTGCTGCTCGCCCGTCGGCAGGCGTGTGGCGAGCACGACCGCGCGCTTCTCAGCCCGCGCGGCGGCGAGGGCCGCCGCCGTTTCGGGCGTCATCCGATCACTTTCCACGAAGATGCGCACGCTTGCCGCCGCAGGCGAGCCCCATCTCCCAAGCGTGTTCATGGGCGACGCCGAAATCGAGCAGGCGCGGCAAGCCGGTGGCGAGCACATCCCGCGCGGCTTCGGCGACGGCGCCTTCGATGCAGCCGCCGCTGACGGAGCCGGCGCGGAGGCCGGTGGCGGTGACGGCCATTTGGCTGCCGGCCGGGGCCGGAGAACTGCCCCAGGTCTCCGTGACGGTCGCGAGCGCCACGGCCTCCCCGGCGTCACGCCATTGCAGCGCGATACCGAGGATATCGGCCGAATGCGACAGCGACGGCATATCGCCCTAGATCGCGAAGACGATCGGGGCGTGGGCAGGCCGTTTCAGGCCCTGAGCCTGGGCGCGCAGGATCAGCGCCTCCAGCGTCATGCCGCGCAGATAGCTCTGCACATGCTCCTCAAGCTCCAGCCACAGGGGTTCGACCGCGGCGGTCTGCAACTCGCCGGCGGCCTCGCTCTCCACGATCTCCGGCGTTTCGCCGCCGGTCACGGCATCGACGATCTCCGCCAGCGTGATCTGCCGCGCGCTTTTGCCGAGTCGGTAGCCGCCTTTCGGACCGCGCGTGCTATCCAGCAGCCCGGCCCGGGCGAGACCTTGCAGGACCGGCTCAATCCCTCGTCGCGCCATGGATAGTCGTTCCGCGATATCGCCCGCACTTTCAAGGCGCTGCCTGCCGGCGTACCATCCTATATCCAGCATCACAGCTACAGCAGTATAGGCACGTTCGCGACGCATGAGCATGGGCGTTTCCCATTCCGACAAGCGGGTCTAAGAAAATTCACTTCCGCTAAGGGTTATATAGGCTGAATATGGCGATCAAAGTAGAGAGTTCATCGCGGCGGCCCATTATTTCTGCATCAGAGATGGAGTCGGAGCCGGCAGGCGACATCAGCCGGCATCACCCCATGGCCGAGCCGCGCGGCCGGATTTTCGGCAGCATCCTTGATGCGATCGGCGGCACGCCCTTGATCCGGCTCAGCCGTTTCATGGAGCGAGGCGGCCTCTCCGCTGATGTTCTGCTGAAGCTCGAATATCTCAACCCGCTCGGCTCGGTGAAGGATCGCATCGGCCTCGCCATGGTGGAGGCGGCCGAGCAGGCGGGGCTGATCACGCCGGGCCGAGCCATATCGTCGAGCCGACCTCCGGCAATACCGGCATCGCGCTGGCTTTCGTCGCGGCCGCCAAGGGCTATGCCCTGATCGTGGTGCATGCCGGACTCGGCCTCTATCGAACGGCAGAAGATGCTCCGCCTCATGGGCGCGCAGGTGGAATTGACGCCGGCGCGGCAGGGCATGGCGGGCGCCATCGCCCGGGCCGACGCGATCCTGGCAGCAATCCGCCCGATGCCTGGATGCCGCGACAGTTCGACAACCCGGCCAACCCCGCCATCCATGCGGCGACGACGGCCGAGGAACTCTGGGCCGATTGCGCGGGCGAGATCGATATCCTTGTCGCGGGCGCGGGCACGGGCGGCACGCTCACCGGCATCGCCCGCGCGCTGAAGCCAAGGCGGCCGGGCATGCAGGTCGTCGCCGTCGAACCCGCCGAAAGCGCGGTGCTGTCCGGGGATGATCCTGGCCCGCACGAGATTCAGGGCATCGGGCCAGGCTTCTGCCCCGCCATTCTGGATATGAGCCTCGTCGACCGCGTGCTGCCCGTCTCCGAGCGCGATGCGATGCAGACCGCGCGGCAATGCGCCCGGCTGGAGGGTATCCCGATCGGAATCTCCTCGGGAGCGACACTGCACGCCGCCCTGACGATCGCGGCCGAGCCCGGCAGCGCGGGCAAGCGGATTGTCGCCATCGCCGCTTCCTCGGCGGAGCGATATCTCTCCACCAATCTCTTCAACGGAATGTGATCTGCGTCCAAACCATGAGATCTCGGCCGCTTTTGTCGTTATAGCGATCATATAACGCAATTGCATGTCAGCATGCTGCACTGCGCCATAGCACTCGGGCTCCCTCGCCCCTATGTTGCGTTGCAGCACAAATGCCGAGGAGATTTTGACCATGGCAACCATCGCCCGTTCCCAGACCCGCACCGCGGCTCGCCCCGTCGCCGACAGCCTGCAAGGCCTGGCACTCCGCTTCCAGGCTTTCCGTGAGGCGTCGCGTAACCGGGCCCGTATCCGGCGTGAGCTGATGACCTATACCGACCATCAGCTCGCCGACCTCGGCCTCTCCCGGGGCGATATCCCGGCGGTCGCCGCCGGCACGTATCGCCGCTGAGCGACCCTACTCCAAGCAATCGGACTCTCGACGCGCTCCGCCAGGGTGACCTGGCGGGCGCACGGACGCTCTATCTCAACACCGCCGGCCTCACCGAATTCCCGCGCGAGATCTTCGGCCTTGCCGACACGCTGGAAGTGCTGGATCTCGCCGGCAACGCGCTGACCGGGCTGCCGGCGGATATGGCGCGGCTTTCCAAGCTGCGCGTGATCTTCTGTTCGGGCAATCGCTTCACCCGCCTACCTCCCGCGCTCGGCGATTGCGCCGCACTAACCCAGATCGGCTTCCGCAAAACCGGCCTCCGCGAGATTCCGGCGGAATCGCTGCCGCCGGGCCTTCGCTGGCTGACTGTCACCGATAACGCGCTGGAGACCCTGCCCGATGCGCTCGGCGAACGCCGTGCGTTGCAGAAGCTCATGCTCGCGGGCAACCGATTAGAGCGCCTGCCCGAACCGCTCGCCGGCGCCGACAGGCTGGAGCTGCTGCGCCTCTCGGCCAATCGCTTCACGGTGCTGCCGCCCTGGCTCGCGCGCCTGCCGCGCCTCGCCTGGCTTACCTGGGCCGGCAATCACTTCGACCCGGTGCCGGAGGCGGCACCCGCCGCTGCCATCGCCTGGGCCGATCTGCGCGCCGAGGCGCTGATCGGCGAAGGCGCCTCCGGCCTCGTTCACCGTGCCATTTGGCACCCGCCCGAGGCGCGTGCGCCGCAACAGGTCGCCGTGAAGCTCTTCAAAGGGCGCATGACAAGCGACGGCTTGCCCGAGCGTGAAATGGCGGCTTGCCTCGCTGCCGGGGCGCACCCCAATCTCACCTATGCGCTGGGGCGGCTGACCGGACATCCCGACGGGTTCGAGGGTCTGGTCATGCCGCTGCTGCCCCAAGGGTGGCGCCCGCTCGCCGGGCCACCGAGCCTGGAGAGCTGTAGCCGGGATATTTATGACCCGGCGCTGCGGTTCACGCCCGAGGCCACCCAGCGGCTCGCGTCCGGCATCGCGCAGGCCACCGCCCATCTGCATGGGCGCGGGCTGCTGCACGGCGATCTCTACGCCCACAACACGATTTGGGACGGGGCTCACGGTGCTGCCGTGCTCAGCGATTTCGGCGCCGCCTGCTGCCTCCCCGCCGATCAGGATGCGGCCGGCTGGCAGCGGACAGAGGTTCTGGCCTGGGGCATTCTGCTGGGCGAACTGCTGGAGCGGACCGAAGGCGCCCCCGCCCATCTGCACGCGCTGCATAGCCGATGCACAGTCCCCGATCCCGCCGCGCGGCCGGTGATGGCCGAGGTCGTCGCCGGTTTGACTACAGCAAACTGGGCCGGCGGCCCGTGACCGCGAAAGCCGCCTCCAAGGCCTGACCGACAGCGAGCATCGGCCCCTCGTCAAAGAGACGACCCCAGACGCTGAAGCTATGCGGAACCTCGTATTCCTTGGTCTCGGGCGTCGCCTCGCTCTCAAACCTGCCATGCCGCAAGGATGGCGCGCCGCGCGGCGGCGACAGGCGAAATCCGCTCGGCAGACACAAGCAGGGATGGCCGGTGAAGTTGGTGATCACCGTCATCGGGCCGGTCAGGCTCGGGCCGATGATCACATCCACGCCCCGCATGATCTCATCCATCACCTGCATGACGCGGCGGCGCAGCCGGTCGAGCTGGATATGGTCGACGGCGCTGATGAAGCGGGCGCGTCGGAAGACATTCGGCCAGGCGGCAGCCGTTTGCCAGGCCAGAAGATCGTCGCGGCCGGACAGCGTCAGCTCCTCGAAGGAGGCCGCGGCTTCCGCAAGCACCATGTTCATCAGCGCCTCATAGGGCAGGTCGGGGCGCGTCAGCGGCACCAGTCGCGCGCCCAGGCCCCGCGCCACCTCCAGCGTCGCGCGGTCGAGATCATGCGCGGCGGGATCTGCCAGATCCTCGGCGAAGTAGCCGAGGGTGAGGCCGGCGATGGGTGCCGTGAGATCGCCGCCGAAGGGTGTCTCGATGCCAAAGGGGTCGGCGGGGTCGAGGCCGTTGATCGCGGCGAGCACCAGCGCCGTATCGGCGACGCGCCGGCACATCGGCCCGATCTTGTCGAGCGTCCAGCAGAGCGGCATGGCGCCGCCCCTTGGCACGCGCCCGAAGGTGGGGCGCAAGCCGGTCACGCCGCAACGGGTCGAGGGATAGACGATGGAGCCCAGCGTCTCCGTGCCGAGCGCGAAGGCAACCAGCCCGGCGGCGACGGCCGAGCCCGAGCCTGCACTTGATCCGCTGGCGCCCTCGGCGAGGTTCCATGGGTTGCGCGTCGTGCCGCCGTACCAGATGTCGCCATAGGCCAGGGCGCCGACCGTCGTCTTGCCGAGCATAACGGCGCCCGCATCATGCAGCCGCCGGACGACAGTCGCGTCTTGTTCCGGCACACGCCCGCGATAGGGTTCGGCGCCCCAGGCAGTCTCGATGCCGCGGGTATCCAGAATGTCCTTGGCGCCATAGGGGATGCCGTGCAGCGGCCCCAGCCACCGCCCCTCGGCCAGGAGATGGTCGAGCGCCGCCGCCCGCGCCCGCGCGCCCACCTCATCGACGGTCGCGAAGCAGAAGAGGCTTGGCGCGAGACGCATGATACGGTCGAGGTAGATGTCTGTCAGCCGCAGGCAGGACAGCGCGCCCGATCTGATCCAGGCAGAAAGAGCCGTCACCGGTGCGAAGGCGATATCCTCGTCCGTTTCGGGGAGCGGCGCCGCGATCTCCGGCAGCACCAGGGCACCAGGCGCGGGCATGGTGAAACCGGGCAGTCGCGGATCGAACCGGCTCGCGGGGCCGAGATCGGCGGGCAGCGACACCGCCCGGCGGGCGATCGCATGACGCAGCTGCGGCTCGATCGAACCAAGCACGAGCCCGCGTTCATCCGATGTATAGGCAACACCGGCGACACGCTCGGCAGCTTCGATATCGCCGAGGCTGAGTGTCATCGTAGGATGGCGATCGTCAATCCCATGTGAGCGCGCCGCCGTTTTGGTATTCGATGACGCGGCTTTCAAAGAAGTTCTTCTCTTTCTTGAGGTCCATCGCCTCAGACATCCAGGGGAAGGGATTCTCCGCCTCGGCAAAGACCGGCGCCAAGCCGATCTGCGCGCAGCGCCGGTTGGCGATGAAGTGCATATACTCCTCGCACAGCGCCGCGTTGAGGCCGAGAAAGCCGCGCGGCATCGTGTCCCGGCCATAGGCGGCCTCAAGCTCCGCCGCTGTCCTCACCATCTGCCGGACCTCGTCCTGAAACGCCGCCGTCCAGAGATGCGGGTTTTCGGCCTTGATCTGGTTGATGACGTCGACACCGAAATTCAGGTGCAGGCTCTCATCGCGCAGGATGTACTGGTACTGCTCGGCGATGCCGACCATCTTGTTGCGGCGGCCGAGGGACAGGATCTGCGCGAAGCCGGTGTAGAACCACATGCCCTCGAAGATGATGTAGAAGGCAATCAGATCCCGCAGCAGCTCCTGATCCGCTTCCGGCGTGCCCGTTCTGAAGTTCGGGTCGTCGAGATGCTGGGTGAAGTTGAGCGCCCAGGCCGCCTTCGCGGTGATGGACGGCACTTCCCGATACATGTTGAACAGCTCGCCCTCATTCAGGCCGAGGCTATCGACGATGTATTGAAAGGTGTGGGTATGCACCGCCTCCTCGAAAGCCTGCCGCAGCAGATACTGGCGGCATTCGGGGTTCGTCAGATGCCGGTAGATCGCCAGCACGATGTTGTTGGCGACCAGGCTTTCGGAAGCCGCGAAGAAGCCGAGGTTGCGCTTGATCGCGCGACGCTCATCCTCCGTCAGCCCGTCCCGGGATTTCCACAGCGCGATATCCGCCTGCATCGAGACTTCAGTCGGCATCCAATGATTGTTGCAGGCGGCGAGGTATTTCTCCCAGGCCCAGCGGTATTTCATCGGCAGAAGCTGGTTCACATCCGCCCGGCAGTTGATCATCGCCTTTTCATCGACCGAAACGCGGCCAGCCGTGGCAGTGACCGTGGCCGGGGGGATATCCCGCGCCACCGGGGCCACGGGTGAGACCTCGGGCATGGTCTCGGGCGCGGTCTCCTGTTCGGTGTCCGACCAGTCCAGCATCTTCTTAGTCTCCGTCCTGCCGATCACTGGCAGGCTTCGCAGGTGGGATCTCGATCGAGCAGGCCTTGCCCCAAGGGGCGGAGGCTTCCTCCATCTGCGGCACGATGATCTGTCGTGGCGCGGCGGTGGCAGCGGCCGCCGGCGCCACTGAAACCGCGTTCAGCTTACCGTCCGTCCCCTTCAGGGTCGATTTCTCGACATGGGTCGCGGAGCGTGACCGCAGATAATAGGTGGTCTTGAGGCCGCGTTCCCAGGCCAGGCGATAGAGCGCATCGAGGCGCTTGCCCGAGGGGTTGGCGATATAGAGGTTGAGCGACTGGGATTGGTCGATCCATTTCTGCCGGCGCGCGGCGGCCTCGATCAGCCAGGCGGAGTTGATCTCAAAGGCGGTCGCGTAGAGCGCTTTCAGCTCATTCGGAATGCGGTCGATGTCGCTCACCCCGCCGTCGAAATATTTGAGGTCGGCGACCATCACCTCGTCCCACATGCCGCGCGCCTTGAGATCCCGCACCAGACCGGCGTTGAGGACCGTGAAGTCACCCGACATGTTCGATTTGACAAACAGGTTCTGATAGGCAGGCTCGATGGATTGCGAGACGCCACAGATGTTGGAGATGGTGGCGGTCGGCGCGATCGCCATGGTGTTGGAATTGCGCATCCCCGTCGTCTTCACCCGCTCACGCAGGCTGTTCCAGTCGAGCGTCGATGAGCGGTCAAGCGCCAGCGAACCCCGGCTCTCGGCCAGAAGCTCGATCGAGTCGATCGGCAGAATCCCCTGCGACCAAAGCGAGCCGTCGAAGCTCGGATAGCGCCCGCGTTCCGCCGCGAGGTCGACGGAAGACGCGATGGCGTGGAAGCTCACCACCTCCATGCTCTCATCGGCGAAGCGCACCGCCTCATCGGAGGCATAGGGAACACGCAGCGCCTGCAAGGCATCCTGGAAGCCCATGATGCCGAGCCCGACCGGCCGATGCTTGAGGTTCGAGCGCCGGGCTTCCGGAATGGTATAGAAGTTGATGTCGATGACGTTATCGAGCATGCGCATCGCGGTCTTCACCGTGCGCGCGATATGGGCGTGATCGATCCCCTCCGCCGTCACATGGGCGGCGAGGTTGACGGAACCGAGGTTGCAGACGGCAACTTCGTCATTCGACGTGTTGAGCGTGATTTCCGTGCAAAGATTTGACGAATGGACGATGCCCGTATGCCGCTGCGGGGAGCGGATGTTGCACGGGTCCTTGAATGTCACCCAGGGGTGTCCGGTCTCGAAGATCATGGTCAGCATGCGGCGCCAGAGATCGGTCGCGCGCACCTTCTTGAAGACCTTGATCTCTCCACTGGCCGCGCGAGACTTCATAGCGCTCATAGGCCGTCTTGAATGCCGCACCATAAAGATCGTGCAGATCGGGCGTTTCGTCGGGGGAGAACAGCGTCCATTCGGCATTCTCGATGACGCGCTGCATGAACAGATCCGGCACCCAGTTGGCCGTGTTCATGTCGTGCGTGCGCCGGCGGTCATCCCCGGTGTTCTTGCGGAGATCAAGGAACTCCTCGATATCCACATGCCAGGTTTCGAGATAGGCGCAGACTGCGCCCTTGCGCTTGCCGCCCTGGTTGACCGCGATCGCCGTGTCATTGGCGACCTTGAGGAAGGGCACGACGCCCTGGCTCTCACCATTGGTTCCCTTGATATGCGCGCCGAGGCCGCGAACCCGCGTCCAGTCATTGCCGAGCCCGCCTGAATATTTGGCGAGGAGCGCATTGTCCTTGATCGATTTGAAGATGCCGTCGAGATCGTCCGGCACCGTCGTCAGGAAGCAGGATGAAAGCTGCGGCCGCAGCGTGCCTGAATTGAACAGCGTCGGCGTCGAGGCCATGAAGTCGAAGGAAGACAGCAGATCGTAGAACTCGATCGCCTTCTCCTCACGGTCGATCTCGCGGAGTGCCAGACCCATCGCGACCCGCATGAAGAAGGCCTGCGGCAGCTCAAACCGCGTGCCACGGACATGCAGAAAGTAACGATCATACAACGTCTGCAGCCCGAGGAAATCGAATAGCAGGTCGCGCTCTGGCTTGATCGCGGCGGCGATCCGCGCGAGGTCGAAGCGCCCAAGCTCGGGGTCGAGCAGTTCCGCATCGATGCCCACTTTGACATAGGCACGGAAGTAGCCGTCGTAGCGGTCGCCCATCTGGTGGTGGGTCGCCTGGTCGGGCCGACCGGCGATGAAGGTCAGGGCCTCCCGCCGCACCTTATCCAGCAGCAGGCGCGCGCTCACCTTCGCGTAATTGGGCTCGGTCTCGATCAGGGTCCGCGCCGCGAGAATGGGCGCCAGTTCCAATTCATCGGCCGAAATGCCGTCATAAAGATTGCGGCGGGTCTCGGTCAGGATCACGCCGGCGGCGACGTCGGAGAGGCCGGCGCATGCCTCCTCCACCACCGTCGCGAGGCGCGCGAAATCGAGCGCCACGAGCGACCCGTCGGCCGCCTTCATGGACAGGCTGGGCGCGAGACCCGCCGTTTCGGCCGAGGCGTTCTTCGCGGCGCGCTCACGCGCACGCTCCTCGCGATAGAGCACATAGGCGCGGGCCACCTTGTGATGCTCGCCGCGCATCAGGGCGAGTTCCACCTGATCCTGCACCTCCTCGATATGAAAGGTACGCCCGGCATCGGCGCGGCGGGACAAGGTGCCGACGATCTGATCCGTAAGGTCGGCCACGATATCATGCACCCGGCGGGAGGCGACGGCTGCGTTGCCCTCGACCGCCAGGAAGGCCTTGGTGAGTGCGACGACGATCTTGGTTGCGTTGAACGGCGTCACCGTCCCGTTGCGCCGGATGACCTGGTAGCCCGGCTGGGCAGCGACGTGCGGCCCACCCGGCCGAGCCGTCGCTTGCGAAGGATGATCGGGCGTTCTGGCTTCCAAGGACAACGACATCGGCTCAACCCCAGATTTGGGGGCAGAGGCCGAGAGATCGCAGGAGGGACGGACGGCTCACCGCGTCCTCAACCCGACGATCCACAAGGACACCCCGCCCGAGGACAACTACGCCATCATGGCAGGTCACCCGGCTTGCGGATTGCTGCCTCCATCCGGTCTTCCCGAAGCCACCGGCTTCAGTGACGCAATGGTGGATAAAGGCTCTCAGCTAACAGCCGCGGGGGGCAGTCCCACCCTAGCCGTAAGACGCACCGGGTTCTCTCTTAACCCTCGATCTTGCGGACCGAGAGGCCATGACACCTAGATATAGTGTCAAAAGGCATTGAACTCGTCAATATGAAGTAGGGAGCGGAGGTGCGGTGCCCTCCGCCTCGCTCATACGCGACAAGCATGAAAGACAGAGACAAGCGGCCATCATATCAGAAGGAAGCGAGCGTTTGAACGGCAACGCCGCACACCAGCAGTCCGGGCCGGGCCGGCACTCGATCGATACATGACACCTGGCACATAAATGGTCATGCCGAGAGGGTGATTCAACCGTGGCGCCGGCTCTGCTCAACCTGGCCTCGGCCGGTTCGAATTGGGCAGCAGCTTCCCTGGATTGAGTATCCCCGAGGGATCGAGCGCCGCCTTCACCGACCGCATCACCTCCAGCGCCCCTGCCCCATGCTCCTGCTCCAGAAACCCGCGCTTGCCCACGCCCACGCCGTGCTCGCCGCTGCACGACCCGCCGAGCGCCAGGGCCCGCGCGACGATAGACCGGTCCAGCGCCCAGGCGCGTTCCAGCCCGCCCGGCTCCGGCGGCACCAGGATCACGGTGTGGAAATTGCCGTCGCCGACATGGCCCACGATCGGCGCCATCAGCCCCGAGGCGGCGATATCCTCCTTCACGCCCGATACCGCCTCGGCCAGCCGCGAAATCGGCACGATCGTATCGGTGACCAGCGCGCCATAGGTCGGCCGCATCGCCCGGCAGGCCCAGTAGGCATCGTGCCGCGCCTGCCATAGCTTCGCCCGCTCCTCGGGGTCCGTCGCCCAGGCGAAACCGCGTGCGCCATTCTCCACCGCCAGCCCCTCGGCCGTGCCCGCCTGCTCGGCCACGCCGGCCGGCGTGCCGTGGAACTCGAAGAACAGGGTCGGCAAAAGCGCCAGATCCGCCAGCTTGGAATAGGCGATGCAGGCGTCCACCTGCACCTCGTCCAGCAACTCGATTCGCGCCACCGGCATGCCCGCCTGCATGACCTCGATCACCGTCTCCACCGCGCTCGCCAGATCCGGAAACTGGCAGGTCGCGGCCGAGATCGCCTCCGGAATGCCGTGCAGCCGCAGCTGGATTTCGGTGATGATGCCGAGCGTGCCCTCCGAGCCGATGAACAGCCGCGTCAGGTCGTAGCCGGTCGAGGATTTGCGCACCCGCCCGCCGGTGCGGATCACCCGGCCGTCGGCCATCACGACGGTCAGCCCCAGCACATTGTCGCGGATCGTGCCGTAGCGCACGGCGTTGGTGCCGGAGGCGCGGGTCGCGCACATGCCGCCGATCGAGGCATCGGCCCCGGGATCGATCGGCAAGAACAGCCCCTGGTCGCGCAGATACTCATTCAGGACGCTGCGCGTGACCCCGGCCTCGATCCGGCAGTCCATATCGGCGGCATTGACCTCGATAATCCGCGCCATCTGCGACAGATCGATCGTGAGCCCACCCGCGACGGCGTTGACGTGCCCTTCCAGCGAGGTGCCGGTGCCGAAGGCGATCACTGGCAGTCGGCGTTCGTGGCAGAGTGCCACGAGGCGCGACACTTCCTCGGTCGACTCCGGGAAGGCGACGAGATCGGGCAGGCCGGGCGGGGATGAGCCTTCGCCATGGCTGTGCTGTTCCCGCACGCTCGCATTGCCCGTGATCCGGGTGCCGAGAAAGGAGGCGGCCTCCCGCAGGAGGCTTTCGATTCGGTCTTGCATGCGCCGAGTGTCGCGCAGATCCCGCCTTCTGCCCAGCGGCCAACCGTCACTCAGTAGCTGGGCGGTGTGATGGCCCAAATCACGGTCAGGGGAACCGTGCCGCAATTCCGATAGCGATGCGGCCGGGTACTTTTGAACCCGAAGCTATCCCCCGTGCCAAGCAAGTAGGTGCGATCATCGACAATCAGCTCCATCATTCCCGACAGAACCACACCCGCCTCCTCACCATCATGGGTATAGGGTTCAGGGCCGCTGCTACTGCCAGGATCGAGCGTGCAGGACAGAAGCTCCAAAGCGCCATTCAGGTTCGGCACGAGCAGTTCATCGACGATGCCGATACCGCCCATGGCGATGCGCTTCCGCCTCCCCGACCGCACGACGATCCCATCATCGGCGTCGCCACTCCCCTCGCCGCCGTCGAAGAACCAGCCGATCGTCACGCCCATGACCCCGGCGATCTTGTGGAGCTGCCGAATTGTCGGCGTCGAGATCCCGCGCTCGACCTGAGACAAATGCCCGACCGACAAACCGGTCGTCGTCGCGAGATCGGTCAAAGTCAGGCGTCTGCGCTTGCGAAGTTCCCGAATCATGGAGCCGAGCCGGATGACCGGATCGGTCTCTTCGGAAAGTTCGCCGCCCTGCGATGCGGCATCCTCGGTATCAGAGTTGTCGTTCATGCGGCGGTCCGGGACGAAGCCCTATTCCTCAAGATAGCAGGCGTTGCTTTTCCGGATCGTAAATCGGCGTGACGGCGAGTGTCACCGGATGCTCTAGCAATGCTTTGTCCACAATAACAAGTTTGCTTCCCTCCACCGCCTGCTCCGCCGTGACGTAGCCGAGCGCCAGCATCCGGCCGACGCTATACCCCTTCGCCACTGACGTGACCTGCCCGATTTGCTGTCCGCCCGACAGGATCGTATCCCCGATCGCGGCCTCGGCCGCGAGATCCTCATAAACAAGTTGCACGAGTCGTTTCTTGACACCCGCCGCCCGCTGCTTCTCCAGCACGTCGCGTCCGATGAAGTCCCCTTTGGCGAGTTTGACCGTCCAGCCCAGGCCGGCCTCGTAGGGCGTGACCTCTTCGTTGAGATCAAGACCGTAGAGCGGGTATTTCTTTTCCATGCGCAACGTGGCCAGGGCACCGAGTCCACAAGGCGTGATGCCGAGATCCGCGCCGGCATCAAACAAAGACGACCACATATGCGCCGCATATTCGACCGGAAAAAACAGCTCATATCCCAGCTCGCCCGAATAGCCGGTGCGCGAGATGACCGTATCCGGGACAGATGCCACCGTACCCCAAATCCATCTGTAATATTTGAGGGCTGCATCCGACAGGTCCGCTGATGTCACGCGCTCCAGCAGCGTTCGAGAGTTGGGGCCTTGGATCGAGAGATAGGCATTGCGATAGCCGAGTGGCACGACGGAAACCCGCCGCTCGCCACGATGCGTTTTCAGCCATTCCGACACCACGGGTACTCGTGACGGCGTGGGCGACAGCCAAAAATGCGCCGCGCCCAGGCGGAATATGGTGAGATCGTCGATCATCCCGCCGGTTTCATTGCACAGCGAGGTATAGACGACGCCGCCGGGCGCGATCTTTGCGATGTCGTTCACAGTGACCCACTGAAGGAACGCCAGCGCGTCCTCGCCCTGCACGTCGATCATCGTCTGCCCATAGACATCGAAGACCCCGACAGCATTGCGGGCGGCAGTGTGTTCCGCTTCGACAGAGCTGTAGCGGTAGGCGGCGGTGAAGCCGACCCGGTCGACGAATTCCGCGCCGAGGGCGGCCTGCTGATGGTAGAACGGCGTATGCCGCCTGAATGTCATGGGTCGCTCCAATCGATCAACGCTCCGGGCAGCGCGCTCCGTCTGCCCACCGCACAATCATTCTGCAGCCGGCACTTGGCCGTGGCCGTCATGAGGGCCACCGGGTTGTCTTTCCCCGGCATTCGTATCCCATAGATTTCTCACGTAGATGAAAAAGGTCAACATTTTTTTCACGTCCGCACCAAATGCGATCTTGTCGTCCCTGTGCAATTGCGTCATCCTTTCATGGCAGCCTACCGACATAACAAAGTGGGGTTTAAGCTCATGGGCGACCGGGACGTCTCGAATGTCATCGCGGCCACGTCGGCTATGACCACCGGGCGCCGCAGCTTCATCCGTGGCGCCGGCGCCCTGGGCATCACAAGCACATTGCTCGGCGGGATGGCTGGCAGCGCGAAAGCCGCGACACCCAAGCGCGGTGGCAATCTTCGCGTCGGCATGACGGGCGGCAGCAGCTCCGATACCATCTCCGCCAGCAACACGGTCACGGAACTCGATACGCCGCGGGTTATGGCGCTCTTCGAGCCACTGGTCTCGGTCAACCGGCAGGGCGTCGTGAGCAACGTGCTTGCCGATTCATTCGAGCCGAACAGCACCGCGACGGAATGGACGATCCGTCTGCGTGATGGGCTCACGTTCCACAATGGAAAGGCCGTTACGTCCAAGGATGTTCTGTTCTCCCTGCAACGTATCGTCGATCCCAAGGCTCCGCTGCCTGGGGCCACCCCGTTGGCGCCGGTTGATTTTGCCAATGCGAAATTTCTTGACGACCGGACGCTGCGCCTTCCGATGAAGACACCCTATGCCGATTTCCCCGGCGGCATCTCCGCCCCGGAATATTTCTCGATCGTGCCGGTCGATTACGACATGAAAAACCCCGTCGGCACCGGCCCGTTCAAGTATCAGAGTTTCACGCCCGGACAGCAGAGCGTCTATACGCGCAACGAACACTACTGGCGGACGGGCCAGCCCTATCTCGATACTTTGACCATCATCGACTTTCCGACCGACGATGCGGCCTTCGCCGCGCTTCAGGGCGGCGTCATCGATGTTTTTGCCATCGCGCCCATCTCACTGATGAGCGCGATAGGGTCGGGCGGCCCCATCAGCGCGCTTGTCTCACAGCCGGGGCAATGGATTCCCTTCACGATGCGCGTCGATAGCCCGCCGTTTGACGATGTGAGGGTCCGCCAGGCGATGCGCTTGCTGGTCGATCGGCAGCAAATGGTTGACGTCGCACTCGGCGGCTACGGTGCCGTTGGCTATGACGTCTTCTCGCCGTGGGATAGCTGCTACGATGCGGCGAGCTGGAAGCGCGACCTGGACATCGACAAAGCCAAGTTTTTACTCAAGCAGGCCGGGCATGCGGATCTCACCGTCGAACTCGTGACGTCGGATATCGCCAGCGGCGCCGTACGGATGGCCGAGGTTCTGGCCCAGCAGGCGCAGAGCGCCGGTGTCACCATCAACCTGCGCAAGGTCACGACGGACGTCATCTACGGGCCGCAATACCTCAACTGGCCCTTCTCGCAAGATTGGTGGAACTACAAGCCCTACCTCGCACAGGTGGCGATGGAACTGCTGACGACTTCGCCTTTCAATGAGACGCATTGGGCGAAGTATCCGTCCTACGACCGTTATTCCAAACTCTATAACGAAGCTCAGGCGACGCTCGATGCCGGCAAACGCTGCGATATCGTTCACGAGATGCAGAAGATCGACTCCGAGGAAGGCGCGTTGATCATTCCCTGCTTCAACAAAAACATCGACCTCATGAACTCCAACGTGAACGGCTTTCAGGCCAGCAATACCGGATACGCACTCGGCAATTTCGGCTTCGCCGATGCCTGGCTGAGCTGACGAGGTGAACACTCTTCACAGCGCCTTAAAGAGCCTGCCGTGAAACGGCTGATCACACGGCGGCTGTTCTTTGGGGTGCTGACGCTCTTTCTTGTGTCTATCGTCATCTTCGCGGCGACGGAGATTCTGCCCGGCAACGCGGCTCGCGCCGTGCTCGGCCGTGACGCGACGCCGGCGGCTTTGACCGCGATGGAGAAACAGCTCCATCTCGACCGGCCACTGACGACGCAATACGCCGTCTGGCTGGGCGGCGTTCTCACCGGCAATCCGGGCACCTCGCTCGTCAACGGTGAGAATGTGATGGCCGAGGTCATGCCGCGCGTGCGGAACTCATTCACGCTGCTGCTGCTCGCAGGCATCGTCGGCGTTCCGCTCTCGGTTCTCGCCGGCATCCTGGCCGCCAGCCGCCAGGCGGGGATGTTCGACAGTATCATCTCCGTCACGGCACTCGGGTTAGCGGCGACCCCTGAATTCGCCGTCGGCCTGCTGACAATCATCGTCTTTGCGACATCCGTCTTCCGGTGGCTGCCACCCGTCTCACTGGTGCCTCCTGGGACGAGCGTCCTCTCGCGACCGCAGATCCTGGTACTGCCTGTGCTGACGCTCGTCCTGGTGATCTTTCCGTATCTGTTCCGCATGATGCGCGGCTCGATGGTCGAGATTTTACAGAGTGACTACGTCGAGATGGCGCGGTTGAAAGGGGTCGGCTCGGCGCGCATCATCTTTGTCCACGCCTTGCCGAACGCCATCGCGCCCACGATCCAGGTGATCGGGCTGACCTTCGCCTATCTCGCCGGCGGCGTCGTGCTTGTTGAATATGTCTTCGCCTATCCGGGCATCGGTCAAAGCCTCGTCTATGCCATCTTCGCGCGCGATGTTCCCGTCATTCAGTTCGAGGTCGTCCTCCTCTCCGGCTTTTACGTCGGTCTCAACATCTTAGCCGATATCGCCACCATCCTGGTAACTCCGAAGCTCCGAACCAGCGCCTGGCAGACGCAATGAGACGGCGGTTCTCCGGCGCTGTCGCCCGCATGCTCTCACTGGGTTCGGGCAGCGTCGGGCTGGGGCTCGTGCTCTTTGTCGTCCTGGTCGCTTTCGTCGGCCCCTTTGTGGCGCCGCATTCGCCCACGGCCTTCGTCGGCATCGGCCTCGCCCACCCCTCGCCCGCCTACCCGCTCGGGACCGACGTGCTTGGCCGCGATACGCTGTCGCGCGTGGTCGCGGGGGGCTGGCGCATCCTCGTCATGGCGATCGCGGCGACGGCGCTCGGCGTCGGCGCGGGCGCGCTGTTCGGCATCACGGCGGGCTACAGCAAGGGCGTGACCGATGATGCGATCATGCGGACAGCTGATGTGCTTATGGCTTTCCCGCAGCTTATCCTGGCACTGCTTTTCATCAGCCTGATCGGCCCGAAGCTTTGGCTCGTCACCATCCTTGTCGGCGCCATTCACGCGCCCCAGGTCGCCCGCGTCTTCCGTGGTGCGACACTGCGCGTCGCCGCGGAGGATTACGTGCGCCATGCGGAATCCCTCGGCGTTGCGACCTGGCGCATCATTTTGCGCGAGATCCTGCCGAATGTGACGACGCCTTTGATGGTGGAACTCGGCCTCCGCCTCGCCTATTCCGTGACCCTCATCACCGGCCTCAGTTTTCTCGGCTTCGGTGTGCAGCCTCCCACCCCCGACTGGGGCACGATGATCAACGAAAACCGCATCGGCCTCATGGCCAGTCCCTGGCCGGTTCTGGTGCCCATTATCCTGATCGCCTTGCTGACCATCGGCATGAACCTGCTGACTGATGCGCTGAGCCGCGTCATGCTGGGGCGCGGCCGCAAGACGGAGGCCGCCCCGTTGGATGACACGCCCGGCCCCGTGGAGTTGGGCATGGCCAGCGCCGGCGGCGTTTTGCGGTGACCGGCCCCGCTCTACCCCAGGCCGCGCTCATCGCCGCCGACCTCGACGTCGCCATCGCCGGTGGCGGCCCGTCCATCGTCACGAACGCCGCTTTCAGCCTGATGCCGGGGGAAATTCTCGGTCTCGTCGGGGAATCGGGGTCCGGCAAAACGACGCTGGGCCTGGCGCTGCTCGCCCATCACCGCCGCGGCCTGGCAATCTCCGCCGGCAGCGTTAATGTCGGTGGCCGCGATCTTCTCGCCATCCCGCGCCAGGATCTGCCGCGCATCCGCAAGTCTCTGATCCGCTACGTCCCGCAGGATTCGAGTGCGGCGCTCAACCCGGCGCTGCGCCTCCGCATCCAGCTTGCCGAGAACTTCGATGATCCAAGCGCGGTGCGGGATGACGCGCTTCTCGCCCTGCTGGAGAAGGTGAAACTGCCGGCGCGCCGCGGCCTGCTGCGCGCCTATCCCCATCAACTATCCGGCGGGCAGCAGCAGCGCGTCGCCATCGCCATGGCCTTCGCCGGCCATCCGCGCGTCGTCGTCATGGACGAGCCGACGACGGGCCTTGATGTCACGACGCAGGCCCATGTGCTGCAAACCGTCCGGCAGCTGTGCCGGGAACATGGGATCGCCGCCGTCTATGTCAGCCACGACCTCGCGGTCGTCGCCTCCCTCGCCCACCGTGTCGCCGTCATGTATGCGGGTCGCATCGTTGAACTCGGGCCGACCGCGCAGGTGCTGCAGGCGCCCTTGCACCCCTATACGGCAGCCCTGATTCGTGCCGTGCCCGATATTGAGAGCCGTGGCCAGATCGAAGGCATTCCCGGACAGGCGCCCGATCCCGGCCGCCGCGAACGCGGCTGCTCCTTCGCGCCCCGCTGCCCGCTGGTCGTCCCGCAATGCCGCGACGCAGTGCCTGTATTGGCCGATGCCGTTCCCGGGCACACAGTACGCTGCATCCGGGCGGGCCAAAGCGGCCTGACGACAGCGGCTTCGGCCAGGCCATCGTCGTTTGCAGTAACAACCGTACCTCCTGTTCTCAGCGTCACGAACCTCACGGCGCATTACGGCGCGGCGCAGATCCTGCACAATGTGAGTTTTACTGTTCCTGAACAAAGCTGTGTCGCTCTGGTGGGAGAGTCGGGGTCTGGAAAAACGACATTAGCCCGCATTCTCGGCGGTCTGCACACGGAGGTCGGCGGTGTCATCACCTATCGCGGCGAGCCCTTGCCGGTCGGTTCCCGTCATCGCAGCAGCGCGCTCCGTCGGCGGATTCAATACATCTTCCAGAATCCTTATGCCTCGCTCAATCCCCGCCGCAATATCGGCCAATCCATAGCCGTGGCCTTGCAGACATTTGAAAACGTAACCAGGACGGAGTTGCGGCGCCGCGTGGCCGAAGCATTGGACCAGGTCTCGCTACCGGCAAGTGCCATGGGCCGCCGGCCGCATGAACTGTCCGGCGGTCAATTGCAGCGCGCCGCGATCGCCCGCGCCCTGGTCGTCTCGCCCGATCTGCTGATCTGCGATGAAGTTACCTCTGCGCTCGATGTCTCGGTGCAGGCGGTGGTCGTAACATTGCTCTGCGAATTGCAGCGCAGCCGCGGCCTCTCGATGCTTTTCATCACCCACAATCTCGCTCTCATCCGCAGCATCGCGCAAAGCGTTGTCGTGATGCAGTCCGGACGCTTGATTGAAGCCGGTAACACCGATCAGATATTGGACGCACCGGGCACGGAGGAAACGAGACGCCTGCTGCTGGACGTTCCGCGCTTCGCCGCCGCGCAGGAGGTCGAGGCCATCTAACCTTGGGCGTTATGACGGCCGATAAAGATCAAGCGCCGATACCCATGCGCCCCATCGCGGGCGGGAACGGCACCCGCATCGCCGCCCGCGCGACCAGCGGAGCAATGCCGAACCTCTGCCGAAACGCGCGCGCGAAGGCGGAGGCTGAGCCGAAACCATGCGCCGTCGCGACCTCCGCCACGCTCGTCGTGCTCTGCTCCAGCATCCGCTTGGCGGCCGAAAGTCTGAGATCGAGGTAATAGGCATGGGGCGACTGCCCCAGCCGTGCGCGGAACCGGGCCTGCAAAGTGCGCAGCAGCACGCCGGACCGCGTCGCGACCTCTGACAAAGCCAGAGGCTCCTCCAACCGCGTCTGCATCACGGCGATCGCGCGGGCGAGCGCCGGGTCGGTCACGGACAACTGCCCGAGGGCGACCGTCGGCTGCGGCACGGAAGCGGCGAGATGCTGATCATAGATGAAGACACTGGCGACATTGAGCGCCAGAGGCAGCCCGTGCTGGTGGCGCACCATCGTCAGCATCATATCGAGCGCCGGGGCCGCCCCGCCCGCTGTCCAGCGCGTGCGGTCGATCACGAAACGGTCCCGCCGCACGTCGATCCTGGGGAAGGCGGCAGCGAATTCCTCCAAATCCTCCCAATGCGTCGTGGCGCTGTAGCCGTGCAGCAGCCCGGCACGGGCGAGAATCCAGGAACCCGCCTCGATCCCGCCGAGCGCCAGCCGGCTCCGCGCTGCCCGGCGAAGCGCTGCGGACAAAGCGCGATCAACGCGCCGTGTGTTGAAGGAGCCGATGACGAAAAGCGCATCGCGTGCCTCGTCCGGCAAGAAACTGCCGTCCACCGCAACCGTTATGCCAGAGGTGCTTGTGGGCGCGCCGCCGTTCACCGACAGCAGCCGCCAACGATAGAGGGGCTGTGCGGCCACGCGGTTTGCCGCGCGCAACGGCTCGACCGTCGCTGCCACGCACATCAGCGAGAATTGATCGAGCACCAGAATATCAACGTTGAACATGACCGTGGGCTTTCGCGAATAGTATAAGCGCTTTCGTGAGTCGTATAGCACAAGGCGGCCGCCGAGCGCACTCTGCCGACAGCCTGCGGGAGACGACAATGAATTGGGATGCCTTCATCACCTGCGCCGTGACCGGCGTCGGCGCCTCAACCGATAAAAACCCGCATGTGCCGGTGACGCCGGCTGAGATCGCGGCCTCGGCGCTTGAGGCGGCGCGCGCGGGTGCCGCCATCGCCCATATTCATGTGCGCGATCCGGCGACAGGCAAAGGCTCCCGCGATCTTGCCCTCTATGCCGAAGTCGTCCGCCTCCTCCGTGGCGCCGACACTGATGTCATCATCAACCTCACGGCCGGAATGGGCGGCGATATCGTTTTTGGCGGCGTGGAGAACCCTTTGCCGCTCAACATGCACGGCACGGATATGGTGGGCGCGGAGGAGCGGCTTGCCCATGTCGCCGAACTTCTGCCGGAGATCTGCACCCTCGACTGCGGGTCGATGAACTTCGCCGAGGGTGACTATGTGATGACCAATACGCCCGGCATGCTGCGCGCCATGGCGCGGCGCGTGCAGACCTTAGGCGTGCGGCCCGAGATCGAGGTCTTCGACACCGGGCATCTCGTTTTGTGCAAGCAACTCATCCGCGAGGGGCTGATCGATGACCCGGTGATGATCCAGCTTTGCATGGGTATCCCCTACGGTGCGCCGGATGACCCGCTGACGCTGATGACGATGGTCAATCAACTCCCGCCCGGTGCCACCTTCTCGGCCTTTTCGATCGGGCGGATGCAACTGCCCTTCGCCGCGATGGCGCTACTGGCGGGCGGCAACATCCGCGTCGGGCTCGAAGACAATATCTGGCTGGCGCGGGGCGTTCCAGCCACCAATGCGCAACTGGTGGAACGCGCGGTACGGACGGCCGAGAGCATGGGCGCCCGCATTCTGGGGCCTGCGGATGTGCGAGCAAAGCTGCGGTTGGAGCGACGGGCATGAGCGCGATCCGGCATTGCGCCATCATCGGTGGCGGCGTCATCGGCGGCGGCTGGGCTGCGCGCTTCCTCCTCGCCGGGCTGGATGTGACCGTTTTCGACCCGCACCCGGAGGCCGAGCGGCGGCTGCGCGAGATGGTCGCACTCGGCGGCCGCGCATTGCGAAAACTCGTGGCCGCACCTCTGCCGGCCGAGGGCCGGCTGCGCTTCGCGACCAGCCTCGCCGAGGCGGTGGCGGATGCCGACCTTATCCAGGAGAGTGCGCCGGAGGTCGAGAGCATCAAGCAACGCATCCTCGCCGAGATCGATGCCCATGCAAGGGCTGACGCGCTGGTTTGTTCCTCGACATCGGGGCTGTTGCCGACACGGATCTCCTCGGAGATGGCGCACCCCGAGCGGTTCCTCGTCGCTCATCCCTTCAACCCGGTCTATCTGCTGCCGCTGGTGGAGCTATGCGGCGGGGAGCGCACGGACCCAAAGGCGATCGCGACGGCCCAGGCGTTTTTCGCGGGCGTTGGAATGCAGCCGCTGCTGGTGCGCAAGGAAATCGATGGCTTCATCGCCGACCGGTTGTTGGAAGCGCTGTGGCGCGAGGCGCTTTGGCTCGTGCATGATGGTGTGGCGACGGTCGCCGAGGTCGATGACGCAATCCGCTTCGGCGCCGGCCTCCGCTGGGCCTTCATGGGCACCTTCCAGATCTACCGGCTGGCGGGCGGCGAGGCCGGCATGCGGCATTTCATGGCGCAGTTCGGCCCGACGCTGAAACTGCCGTGGACGAAGCTGATGGAGGTGCCCGAACTCACCGATGCGTTTCTCGATGAGTTGGCCGCGCAATCGGACGTGCAGGCGGGCGATTGGGGCTTCCGCGCGCTGGAGGCGAAGCGCGACGATTGCCTGATCGGCATCATGCAAAACCTGAAGCTGCAAGGTTTTGGTGCCGGCAATACGCTCGGCGCGTATGAGCGGGCGCTGCGAGACGCGGCACCGGCGGCCGTGGCCGCCGAGCCGCTCCGCCTCTACGAAGGCACCGTGCCGCCGGAATGGATCGACTATAACGGCCACATGAACGAGAGCCGCTATCTGGAGATTTTCGGCTACGCGACCGACGCTTTGCTGGCACGGATCGGCATGGATGCGGCGATGCTGGCGCGTGGATTCAGCTACTACACGGTGGAGACGCATCTGCGGCATCTCGGTGAGATCCGGCTGGGCGAAAGCTTCCATGCCACGACGCAGATCATCGGGCATGACGGCAAGCGCATTCACCTGTTCCACCGGCTGCATGACGGCGATGGCCGCCTGCTCGCGACCGGCGAGCAGATGATGCTGCATGTCGATACGGCGAAACATCGTGCCTGTGAGGCCGCGCCCGAGGTGCTGTCGGTGCTAGGCGGGCTGGCGGCTTCGCACAAAGGTTTGGCCGCGCCCACCGAAGCCGGGCGCGGCATCGGGTTGAAATGATGACGACGACGACATGCGCGGATCAAATCCGTGCGTGACGAAGTTGTGGAATGGGGAGATTACGGTGATGTCGATCATTAACCGGCCGGATGTGCAACCTGCGGTCCCGACCGCACCCGCCTTCACCTATCGCGACCCTGCTGTGTTCGAGCGTGAACGGCGTGACATCTTCGCCCGCGAATGGCTGTTGTTCGCGCGCAGCGACCAACTGCCGAAGCCGGGCGATTTCGTGGCAGGCACCGCTATCGGCTATCCCATCATCGTCGTTCGTCAGGCTGATGGCACTCTCCGGGGTTTTCACAATGTCTGCCGGCATCGCGCGGCGATGCTGACGCAAGAGACGACGGGCAGTCTGCCGGGCGGCATGATCCGCTGCCCCTATCATAGCTGGACTTACGAGTTGGACGGTTGCCTCAACCGCGCACCGGGCTTCGGTGCAGCGAAGGATGAAATGACACCCGCCGAATGGTCGCTCTTTCCCATTTCGGCCGATGAATGGCGTGGTCTCGTCTTTATCCGCATCGCGACGACCGGCCCGAGCCTCATCGACTGGCTCGGCCCTATCGTGCCGCTGGCCGCGCACTATCCGCTGGACAGTCAGCGCTACTTCATGGCGAAGGATCGAGAGGTCGCGGTCGATTGGAAAGTCTACGGCGAGAACTACCTCGAATGCTATCACTGCCCCAATATGCATCCCGGCCTCTGCGAGGCGCTTGATATCAGCCGCTACACGATCGACCCTCATCCTGAGCATGGGCTCTTCCATCTCTATGGCCCGAAGCGGGATGGCAGTGCCACGGATGGTCTGTATTTCTACCGCTTTCCATTTCTCATGCTGAACCTCTATCAATGGGGCAGTTCGATCGCGACGCTGGAGCCGCTGGGCGCCGGTCGGGTGCGACATATCAACTGGTATCTTTTCTCAGACAACAGCCCGGAGCGTGCCGAGGAGAACCGGCGCTCGGCGGAATGGTCCGCTCAGATCGTGACGGAGGATCTGGAGATGACGATCGGTGTCCAGCGCAACCTGAATACGGGCATCTACGATCGCGGCATTCTCTCGCCACGACAGGAGCGTGCGGTGAAGGCATTTCAGGACATGGTGCGTGCGGCGCTGCCAGGGCTGGAGGGTTGAATGCTCGATACCACGAAGACTGCCGCGAAAACCTTCGACGCGGTGATTATCGGCAGCGGCCATAATGGCCTCGTCTGCGCGAACTATCTGGCTCGGCGTGGACTGAAGGTCGCGGTGCTGGAGCGCCGGCATGTCATCGGCGGTGCAGCGGTGACGGAGGAGATCGCGCCTGGCTTCCGTGCCTCAATCTTCTCCTACCTGATGAGCCTGCTGCATCCGCGCATCATCCGCGATTTCGATCTACCCAAGCATGGTCTTACCGTTCTGCCGTGCTCGGACATGATCTCCTCGGTATCCTATGACGACTACATCCTCTTCTCCGAGGATATCAAAAAGACCCAGGCGAGCTTCGCGAAATTCTCCCTCCATGACGCGGAGATCTATCCGGCCTTCGACGCCTACTTGCAGGAGGCGACGAAGGTTGTCCGCTCGCTCCTCTGGGAGACGCCGATTGACCCGTCACGCGCCAACTGGAAGAACTTTCGCGAATCTGCTGGTCTGCTATGGCGCTATCGCAAGATCGGTCGGAAGATGTATCGCCTCGTCGATCTTCTCACGATGAGCGCCTATGACTATCTGCGCGAATGGTTCGAAGACGACCGGGTGATGGCGTGCCTCGCCTATTACGCCTCCATCGGCACCTTCGCCGGCCCGAAAAGCCCAGGCTCGGCCTATGTTATCATGCATCACGTCATGGGCGAGCATGAGGGCGCCGGCGGTTGGGGTTTCATCAAGGGTGGGATGGGCGCCATCACCCAGGCGCTCGCCGCCGCCGGGCGCGGCATGGGCGTCGAGATCTTTACCGAGACATCGGTCGCCGAAATCCGCGTCACCGCCGGCCGCGCGAGTGAGGTCGTGACGACGACGGGCGATGTGTTCCGCGCCCGTGTCATCGCTTCTGGCGCCAATGCGAAGGCCCTTTATCTCGACATGCTCAATGAACGGGATGTGCCGCCCGAGGTGCTGCGGGAGGTTCGCGGCTACCGGACCTTCTCCACCGCATTCAAGATGAACATCGCCTGTGAGCGGCCGCCGCAATACCGTATCCTTGATCGCGCGAAGGCTGATGGCTCGCTCGGCAGCTTTCCGTACCCCACCTACTGCCACATCGCGCCGGATATCGATTACCTCGAACGGGCCTATGACGATGCAAAGCACGGCTGGTACTCGTCCGAGCCTTTCATGACGCTATGTACGCCGACGATTGTGGATGACACGCTGTCGCCACCGGGCAAGCATGTGGTGAACGTGTTTGGCGGCCACGCGCCCTATAAGCTCAAGAACGGAGACTGGGGCACAGAGAAGGAGAAGTTTCGCAAGACGGTGCTGAACGCGATCGACAATTACGCCCCCGGTTTCTCGAACGACATCATCGCCACGCAGACCCTGGTACCGCCGGACCTGGAAGCGATCATCGGCGTGCCGCAAGGGCACATCTTCCATGGCGAACTGTCGGCGGATCAGCTGTTCTTCCAGCGGCCCGTTTCGGGCTATGCGGATTACCGCACGCCGGTGAAGGCGCTTTATCTCTGCGGGGCTTCGACCCATCCGGGCGGCGGCGTCTCCGGCATTCCGGGGCATAACGCGGCGCGGGAGATTCTCCGGGACATCAAGGCCCGGAAAGTCTGACGCCGACGAATACAGCTCCTTTCGGGCGACAGCGCGACGCCCAAGAAAGGCGGTAGAGGAATGCAATGCTTGGCAAGTTGGAGTATTTGATCGCGCTGGCACGAGAGCGGAATTTCGGCCGCGCGGCCGAGGCCTGCGGCGTTTCCCAACCAACCTTCTCCGCCGGCATCCGCACGCTTGAGGATGAGTTGGGGTTGCCACTTGTTCTCCGCTCCTCACGGTTCTTAGGATTTACGCCGGAGGGTGAGCGCCTGCTCGTCTGGGCGCGCCGGATCGTGGGCGACGCTCAGGCGATGCGCGCGGACATCAGTATGATGCGCCATGGGCTCGCGGGCCATCTGCGCATTGCCGTCATCCCGACGGCTCTTGCCATGGTAAGTGCCCTCACCACGCCCTATCGCGCGCGCTTTCCAGGCGTGCGCTTCACCATTCTCTCATGCGCGTCCAACGAAATCCTTCAGCGCATCGAAAATCTCGACATCGAGGCGGGTGTGACCTATCTCGACAATGAGCCCAACCGCCATGTGATAAGCGTACCACTCTATGAGGAGCGCTATCGCCTGCTCACGGAGGTCGACACGCCGCTCGGTGAGCGCGTGGAGGTTTCTTGGGCGGAAGTCGCGCAGACCCCTCTCTGCCTACTGACGCCTGACATGCAGAACCGCCGCATCCTCAATCGTCTGCTGTCCGAGGGGCGGACTTTTGCGCAGCCAACAATGGAAAGCAACTCCATTGTCGTGCTGGCGTCTCATGTGCAAACGGGGTCCTGGGCATCGATATTGCCTGAGAAAACCGCCGCTATGTTCGCGTTCGGCGACAGTGTTCGCTCAATCCCGATCGTGGCGCCCGAAGTGGTCCATAGCGTGGGGCTCGTCGTCCCGGACCGCGACCCGCTGCCACCGATGACGGCCGCTCTTCTTGCCGAAGCCAAACGCCAACGCTGACACCGTATCTGACGCCCGCAGGGTTACGTCACGGCCACGGATTACGCCGCTAGTCGACTTGCCGCTTCTCGCGCAAGCGGGTCGAGCCCTTCGCCGCCGGCGGCGACCAGGCCGAGCAGTTTCGTCCGCATCCGAGGGTCCCAATACCTGCGGAAATGGTTTTCGATGCCGCTCACGGCCTCATCATGCGATTGGCCAGCAAAGAACCGCGCAATCTGATTGGCCATATAGATGAGCTTGGCATCCGTCGCGGGGATCGCCGCCGTGTCAGACGACATCCGTCTCACCTCCCATCGCGAACCGTGAAGCGGCCATCGTTATTCCGCAGCCGTGGCCGCAATCTGGCGGGTCTGCCGGCCAATGGCTGCATAGTCACGCTGAGCGTCGGTCGGCCCGTTCGAGGGCGAAACCTGTACGGCCGTTACCTTGTATTCCGGGCAGTTCGTCGCCCAATCCGAGTAATCTGTGGTCACGACATTGGCCATGGTCATGGGATGGTGAAATGTTGTGTAAACAACGCCAGGCGCCACGCGGTCGGTAATCTTAACGCGCAGAGATGTCGCCCCCGCCCTGCTGGCGAGCTTCGCCCATTGCCCGTTGGCGATACCGCGCTGCTCGGCATCATGAGGGTGCATCTCCAGCAAGTCCTCCTGATGCCACGTCGCGTTTTCTGTCCGCCGTGTCTGCGCCCCGACATTGTATTGGCTCAATATACGGCCCGTGGTGAGCAGCAACGGGAATCGCGGCCCAACCTTTTCGTCCGTCGGCACGTATTCGGTGATGAAGAAACGCCCCCGTCCGCGTGCGAAGCCGGCCTCATGCATGATGGGTGTGCCCAATGGCGCCTGTCCGTTGCATGGCCACTGAACTGAACCTTCGCGCTCCAGCTTGTCATAGCTGACGCCGGCGAAGGAGGGCGTCAGCCGCGCAACCTCGTCCATGATTTCGGAGGGGTGCGTATAGTTCATCGGGACGCCCATGGCATTGGCGATCATCTGGGTGATCTCCCAATCCTCGTAGCCGTTCCTTGGCGCCATGACGCGGCGGACGCGCTGGATCCGGCGCTCCGCATTCGTGAAGGTGCCGTTCTTTTCGAGGAAGGTGCTGCCGGGTAGAAACACATGCGCGAATTGCGCGGTTTCATTGAGGAAGAGATCCTGCACCACCACGCATTCCATGGCCGAGAGACCAGCCGTGACGTGCCGAATATCCGGATCCGATTGCGCGATATCCTCGCCCTGGATGTAGATGCCCTTGAAAGTCCCGTCGATCGCCGCATCCAGCATATTCGGGATGCGCAGACCGGGCTCCGCATCCATCGAAACGCCCCAGGCAGATTCAAACAGATTGCGCACATCCGGATTGGACACGTGGCGATAGCCCGGGAACTCGTGCGGAAAGCTGCCCATGTCACAGCTACCCTGGACATTGTTTTGGCCGCGTAGCGGGTTCACGCCAACGCCGCGCCGCCCGATATTGCCAGTCGCCATCGCAAGATTGGCCAGCGCCATCACCGCCGTCGAGCCTTGGCTGTGCTCGGTGATCCCGAGCCCGTAATAGATCGCCGCATTCGCGCCACCCGCGTAAAGGCGCGCCGCCTCGCGGATCGACGCCGCAGGCACCCCGATCGTCTCACTGAGCGTCTCCGGGCTGTTGCGCTCAAGCGCCACAAACTCCGCCCACAGCGCGAAGGCATCCGGCTCGCAGCGCTCAGACACGAACCGGTGGTCGATGAGATCTTCCGTGACGATCACATGGGCGAGAGCGGTCAGCACCGCGACATTCGTGCTCGGCCGGATCGGCAGATGGACAGACGCCGCCACATGAGGCGTGCGCACGAGATCGATCCGCCGGGGATCGATCACCACCAGCTTCGCGCCCTCGCGCAGCCGCTTCTTCATGCGCGACGCAAAAACCGGATGCCCGTCGGTGGGGTTGGCGCCGATGAGCAGAATCACGTCCGTCTGCTCGACGCTGTCGAAATCCTGCGTCCCGGCTGAGGTGCCGAAGGTCTGGCTTAGCCCATAGCCGGTGGGGGAGTGGCAGACCCGCGCACAGGTGTCGACGTTGTTGTTGCCGAAGCCCGCGCGAATGAGCTTTTGCACCAGGAAGGTTTCTTCGTTGGAGCAACGCGAGGAGGTAATACCGCCGATTGCGCCCCGGCCGTGCATCGCCTGAATGCGACGGAATTCCGCCGCAACATGGGTGATCGCCTCGTCCCAACTGACCTCCCGCCAGGGGTCGGTGATCTTGGCCCGCAACATCGGCCGGGTGATGCGATCGCGATGCGTGGCGTACCCCCAAGCGAAACGCCCCTTCACACAGCTATGACCGTGATTGGCCTTGCCGTCCTTCCACGGCACCATGCGCACAACCGTTTCGCCGCGCATCTCCGCCTTGAACGCGCAGCCGACACCGCAATAGGCGCAGGTCGTCACCACCGAATGCTCGGGCTGGCCATGTTCCACCACGGACTTCTCAATCAGCGTGGCCGTCGGGCAGGCCTGCACACAGGCGCCGCAGGAGACACATTCCGAGCCGAAGAAGCTTTCCTCGATCCCCGGCGAGACATGGCTCCCGAAGCCTCGGCCGCCGATGGTGAGCGCAAAAGTGCCCTGGACTTCCTCACAGGCCCGCACGCAGCGCGAGCAGACGATGCATTTGCTCTGATCGAACTGGAAATACGGGTTGGACTCATCCTTCGGGGCGTTCAGATGATTGGCGCCCTCATAGCCGTAACGCACATCCCGCAGACCGACCGCGCCGGCCATGTCCTGCAGCTCGCAATCGCCATTGGCGCCGCAGGTGAGGCAATCGAGCGGATGATCCGAGATATACAGCTCCATCACACCACGGCGCAGTTGCGCGAGATGCGGAGATTGCGTCCGCACCACCATGCCTTCGGCAACCGGTGTCGTGCAGGAGGCAGGCGTGCCGGGACGCCCCTCGATCTCGACCAGACAAAGCCGGCAGGAACCGAATGCCTCCAGCGAATCCGTGGCGCAGAGTTTTGGGATCTGCGTGCCCATCTCACTGGCGGCGCGCAGGATAGAGGTGCCGGCCGGCACGCGCCGCTCCTGCCCGTCGATCACCACGCGAACCACCTCCGCCGACCCAGACGGTTTGGTGCCGTAGTCCAGTTCCTGGATCAGGCCCATGGCAAACTCCTCATTCGGCCGCGACCACTAAAGGGGCTTCGCCGAAGTCCTCGGGGAAATATGTGAGCGCGCTCATGACAGGGTAAGGGGTGAACCCACCCAAGGCGCAGAGCGAGCCGAATTTGAGCGTGTCGCAAAGGTCACGCAGCAGGCGAAGGTTCGCGGCCCGGTCACGGTCGGCGATGATGCGGTCGATCACCTCCGTGCCGCGGGTTGAGCCGATGCGGCACGGCGTACATTTGCCGCAGCTTTCCAGCGCGCAGAACGCCATGGCGAAGCGCGCCATCTTTGCCATATCGACCGTCTCATCGAACAAGACGAGGCCGCCATGCCCGATCAGCCCGCCCCGGGCGGTAAACGCCTCATAATCATAAGGCGTGTCGAAGAGCGAGGTGGGGAAATAGGCGCCAAGCGGGCCACCCGCCTGCACGGCTCGCAGCGGCCGGCCACTCGCCGTGCCGCCGCCGATGTCTTCCACCAATTCCCCGAGCGTGACGCCGAAGCCCGTCTCGAACAATCCCCCTCGGGCCACATTGCCGGCCAGCTGCACCGGCATGGTGCCGCGCGAGCGACCCATGCCGAAATCGGCGTAAGCCGCACCGCCTTCGGCAAGGATGAACGGAATGGCGGCGAAAGAGAGCGTATTGTTGATGACCGTCGGCTGGCCGAATAAGCCGCGAAGCGCCGGGATCGGGGGCTTTGCGCGCACCTGCCCTCGCCTGCCCTCGATGCTTTCCATCAGCGCGGTTTCCTCACCGCAGACATAGGCGCCTGCGCCCACGCGGATTTCGATGTCGAAATCCACATCGCTGCCGAGGATTTTCGCGCCGAGAAGGTTCTCCTGCCTCGCGATCGCCAGCGCCTGTTCCATCGCCGCGATGCCGTGGGGATATTCCGACCGGATGTAGACGAAGCCGCTGGTGGCGCCGGTCGCGGCGGCGGCGATTGTCATCCCCTCGATCAGCATGAAGGGATCACCCTCCAGCACCATCCGGTCCGCGAAGGTGCCGCTATCGCCTTCATCGGCGTTGCAAACGATATATTTGCGCGGCGCCGCTGCCCGGGCGACGGTGTCCCACTTGATGCCCGTGGGGAAACCGGCGCCGCCCCGCCCCCGAAGGCCGGAGCGTTTGACCTCTTCGATCGTCTGCGCGGCGCCGAGAGAAAGCGCCCGGTCGAGGCCGAGATAGCCGCCATGCGCGCGATAATCGCCAAGAGAAAGCGGATCGGTGATGCCCGCCCGCGCGAAGGTCAGGCGCGTCTGCCGCTTGAGGAAGGGGATATCTTCGACCGGCCCAAGCGCGATCGCGGTCGCCGTGCCGTCGAGGATCGCCGCCGCATCCACCGGGGATGCCGGCCCGTAGCCGATGCGCCCTTCAGGCGTCTCCACCTCCACGAGCGGTTCAAGCCAGAACAGCCCCCGCGAACTATTGCGCACGAGGGTCAGGTCGATCCCACGGGCCAAAGCTGCCCGGCTGAGTGCGGCTGCGACGCGGTCCGCTCCGACCGCGATGGCGGCAGCGTCGCGGGGCACAAAAATCTTCATGCGGCCCCGGCGAGCGCTTCAAGAGCCGCGACATTGAGCCGGCCGTGGGGTTCCCCGTCCAGCAACGCCGCCGGCGCGGTCGCGCACAACCCAAGGCAATAGACGGCTTCAACAGTCAGGCGCCCGTCCGATGTGGTGGCGCCCGCCGTCAGCCCGAGCCGCGCGAGCAGGGTCGAGACATTCTGCTCCGCCCCCATCGCCTGACAGGCTTCGGCCTGGCAGATCTTCAACACATGCCGGCCGCCCGGCGTTGTGCGAAAATCGTGGTAGAAACTCACGACACCATGGACCTCGGCACGGCTCAGGTTGAGCCGCGATGCGATGAGGAGAATGGCCGGCTCTGGGATATGGTCGAACTCTCTCTGAATGGCGTGCAGGATAGGCAGCAATGGGCCTTGTAGGGCCAGCAGCGGCGCAATAATTTCCTCGCCGCGAATTGGATTCCACCGGTGGCAAGCGGTCATGGAATTTCCCCCATCCTGCTGGGCGACATTTTACCATCCTCTTGCGGGTTGGGGGCGGAACAATCAATAAGCCTTTTTCGTGCTGCGATAGCAAAATTCTATCGTTATAAGGACGGGCGCTTCCCATGCATGATACTTTGCTGAAGACGCCATTACACGCGCTTCATCTTTCTCTGGGCGCAAAGATGGTGCCCTTCGCCGGCTATGACATGCCGGTGCAGTATCCGGCCGGCGTCCTTAAGGAGCATCTCCACACCCGTGCCGCCGCCGGCCTGTTCGATGTCTCCCATATGGGCCAGGTCATCGTCAGAGCGACGAGCGGCGCTTACGAGGATGCCGCGCTCGCGCTCGAAAAGCTGGTGCCCGTGGACATTCTTGGTTTGAGGCGCGGCCGCCAGCGCTACGGCTTCTTCACCGACGACAATGGCGGGCTCCTCGACGACCTGATGATCGCCAATCGCGGCGACCATCTTCTTGTTGTCGTCAATGCCGCCTGCAAGGACGCGGACGTCCTCCATATGCAGGCGAAGCTGACCGGCTGCGCGATAACCCTCATCGAGGATCGCGCACTCCTTGCCCTCCAGGGTCCGCGTGCGGAAGCCGTATTGGCCGAACTCTGGGCAGAAGCCACAGCCATGAAATTCATGGATGTTCGCGACGCCCTCATCGACGGCGCCGCCTGCATCGTGTCTCGCTCCGGCTATTCGGGCGAAGATGGATTTGAAATCTCGGCCCCCGCCGACAAGGCGGAGCAGATTGCAAGAGCCCTGCTCGAACATCCCGATTGCCAACCGATCGGTCTTGGCGCGCGCGATTCACTGCGCCTCGAAGCTGGGCTATGCCTGTACGGCAATGACATAGACACGAAGACCTCGCCGATCGAAGCGTCGCTTGAGTGGGCGATACAGAAGGCGCGCAGGGCCGGCGGCGAGCGTGAGGGCGGCTTTCCCGGCGCCGATCGCATCCTCACCGAACTCGCGAAAGGCACGTCGCGCCGGCGCGTTGGCCTGAGGCCGGAAGGCAGGGCGCCGGTCCGATCGTATACGAAACTGTTTGCGGATGCCGAAGGCACGATTGAACTGGGAGACGTCACATCCGGGACGTTCGGCCCAACAACCGAAGGGCCAATCGCCATGGGCTATTTGCCGACGTCCCATACCACGCCTGGCACTCAGGTTTTCGCGGGGGTGCGTGGCAAATACCTGGCGGTCACTGTCACGACCCTGCCTTTCGTCACTCCAACCTACAAGCGCTAGAGCGGGATTGGTTCACATTCATTCACCATCCCGCCCTATGTTTCTGATTAAGAACGCAAATCTTCGGATCAGGTGACTCAACCTGATCCGATATTGCTCTAAGACCTTTCCGGAGAGAGAACCATGCTGAAATTCACGGCTGAACACGAATGGTTGGACGTTGAGGGCGAGATAGCGACCGTCGGTATCACGCAACACGCCGCCGACCAGCTCGGCGACCTTGTCTTTGTGGAACTGCCCGAGGTCGGAGCGGTGCTCGACAAAGACGCAAGTGCCGCGACCGTCGAATCCGTGAAGGCGGCGTCTGACGTCTACTGCCCGCTCGACGGCGAGATCGTGGAGGTCAACCCTGCGGTCGTCGGCGACCCCTCGCTTGCGAATTCCGACCCGCGGGGCGCCGGCTGGTTCTTCAAGCTGAGACTGAAGAACCCCGCCGATGCCGACGCGCTTCTCGACGAAGCCGCTTACAGGAACTTGATCGCATGACCGACAACGAGTTCCATCTCACTGATTACAACCCATATGACTTCGGCAATCGCCGCCATATCGGTCCATCGCCGGCCGAAATTGCCGCGATGCTGAAAGTCGTCGGCTATGAGAGCCTCGACGCCCTTATCGACGCGACCGTGCCCGCACCGATCCGCCAGCTGACGCCGCTCGCCTGGGGACCGGCGCTCAGTGAGCGCGAGGCCCTCGACAAGCTGCGCGAGACGGCAAACAAGAACAAGGTTCTCGTCTCGCTGATCGGCCAGGGGTATTACGGCACCATCACGCCGCCGGTCATCCAGCGAACGATCCTCGAAAATCCCGCCTGGTACACGGCCTATACGCCCTATCAGCCGGAAATCAGCCAAGGCCGCCTTGAGGCATTGTTGAACTATCAGACGATGGTTTGCGACCTGACCGGGCTCGAGATCGCCAACGCATCGCTTCTCGATGAAGCAACGGCGGCGGCGGAAGCCATGGCGATGGCCGCCCGGGTCTCGAAATCGAAGGCGAAGACATTCTTCGTCGATGCGGATTGCCATCCGCAGACGATCGCGTTGATCAAGACCCGCTCCGAACCGCTTGGCTGGATCGTCAAGGTCGGCAATCCCTTCACCGATCTCGACCCGGTCGATGTCTTCGGCGCGATCTTCCAATATCCTGGCACGCACGGCCATGTGCATGACTACACCGGCTTGAGCGCTCGGCTGCACCAAACCGGCGCGATCGCCGTCATCGCCACCGATCTGCTGGCGCTCACGCTGCTGAAGTCGCCAGGCGAAATGGGCGCCGACATTGCTATCGGCTCTTCCCAGCGCTTTGGCGTGCCGGTCGGCTACGGCGGCCCGCACGCGGCCTTCATGTCGGTCAAGGATGCGTATAAGCGGTCCATGCCCGGTCGCCTCGTCGGCGTTTCTGTCGATGCTCGCGGCAACCGCGCCTATCGCCTGTCGCTGCAGACACGCGAACAGCATATCCGTCGCGAAAAGGCGACGTCGAACATTTGCACCGCCCAGGTTTTGCTCGCCGTCATGGCCTCCATGTACGCCGTGTTTCACGGCCCCGAGGGCATCAAGGCGATCGCCCAGCAGGTCCATCAGAAGGCCGTGCTAATGGCCAAGGGCCTGGAAAAGCTCGGCTACCCCGTTGAGCCTGAAACCTTCTTCGACACCATCACGGTCGAGGTTGGGCACATGCAGGGCCTGATCATGCGCGCGGCGGTGGCCGAAGGCGTCAACCTACGCAAGATCGGCGAAACCAAGATCGCCATGAGCCTCGATGAGCGCACGCGCCCGGCAACGCTGGAAGCTGTCTGGCGCGCCTTCGGCGGCAACTTCAAGCTCGCCGATTTCGAGCCCGGCTACCGCCTGCCGAAGGGCCTGCTGCGCACCAGCGGTTATCTGGCGCATCCGATCTTCCACATGAACCGCGCCGAAAGCGAGATGACCCGCTATATCCGCCGGCTCTCCGACCGCGATCTGGCCCTCGATCGCTCGATGATCCCGCTTGGCTCCTGCACCATGAAGCTGAACGCGACGGCCGAAATGCTGCCGATCACCTGGCCGGAATTCTCCGACATCCACCCCTTCGCCCCACCCGACCAGGCACTCGGCTATCGTGAGATGATCGACGATCTGGTGGAGAAACTCTGCGCGGTTACCGGCTATGACGCCTTCTCCATGCAGCCGAACTCCGGCGCGCAGGGCGAATACGCAGGCCTGCTGACCGTCCGCAACTATCACATCGCCAATGGTGATCCGCATCGCGACATCTGCCTCATCCCGACCTCGGCCCATGGTACCAACCCGGCCTCGGCACAGATGGCCGGAATGAAGGTGGTTGTCGTCAAGGTGAGCGAAAACGGCGACATCGACATGGATGATTTCCGTGCCAAGGCGGAGCTGCACGGAGCCAATCTCGCCTGCTGCATGATCACCTACCCGTCGACCCACGGCGTGTTCGAGGAGACCGTGACGGAGATCTGCGACATCGTGCATAGTCACGGCGGGCAGGTCTATCTCGACGGCGCCAACATGAATGCCATGGTTGGCTTGTCCCGCCCCGGCGATATCGGCTCCGACGTCTCGCATCTCAATCTGCACAAGACGTTCTGCATTCCGCATGGCGGCGGCGGCCCAGGCATGGGGCCGATCGGGGTCAAGGCGCATCTCGCAGCCCACTTGCCCGGTCATCCCGAAACCGATGGACGTGCCGGCGCGGTCTCCGCCGCTGCCTTCGGCTCGGCGTCCATACTGCCGATTTCCTGGAGCTACTGTCTGATGATGGGCGGCGAAGGCCTGACGCAGGCAACCAAGGTCGCAATCCTCAATGCGAACTACATCGCCGCAAAACTGAAGGGCGCCTACGACGTGCTCTATAAGTCGAAGACCGGTCGCGTCGCGCATGAATGTATCATCGACACCCGCCCGCTCGTCCACAGCGCGGGCGTGACCGTCGATGATGTTGCCAAGCGCCTCATCGATTGCGGCTTCCACGCGCCCACCATGAGCTGGCCAGTTGCCGGTACGCTGATGATCGAGCCGACGGAGTCCGAACCCAAAGCCGAACTCGACCGCTTCTGCGAAGCCATGTTGGCGATCCGTGAGGAAGCCCGCGCTATCGCGGACGGTCGGATGGACAAGGTCAACAATGCGCTGAAGAACGCCCCTCACACCGTCGAAGATCTCGTCGGCGAGTGGGATCGTCCCTACTCCAGAGAGCAGGCCTGCTTCCCGCCCGGTGCCTTCCGCGTCGACAAGTATTGGTCGTCCGTTAATCGCGTTGACAACGCAGCGGGGGACCGCAATCTGATCTGCACCTGCCCTCCGATCGAGGAATATGCTGAAGCCGCGGAATGATCCGCGAGACCGGGCGCGAGCAATCGCGCCCGGTGGGTTTCAGATTCAACCCGGCGCTACGTCCTTGAAAAAGCTCCTGGCAAGACCAGCTTCCTACGATCGCAGAGGTATGGCGTGACATGGAAGATGTCTTCTCTCGCATCGCACAGACGACAGGCATTCAGTTAGGCAAGCCCTACACATTCGTCACCGCGTGCTTCCTCATCATCGTTTGGGGCGTAACCGGACCGCTGTTCCACTATTCGGATACGTGGCAGCTGGTCGTGAACACCGGCACATCTGTCGTTACTTTTTTGATGGTCTTCCTTCTCCAGCACGGTCAGAACCGGGATACCAAGATGATCCAGATCAAGCTGGATGAACTGATCCGCGCCAATGAAGGTGCCCGTAATGCACTGCTCGGCTTGGAAGATCTCAGCGACGCCGATATGCGTCGCATACACGCGGGATTTGCCGCGCTGTCCAAATTAGTCGCCCTGCCCGAGGAAATCGGAGGAGCCCAAAAAGACCTTGAGAAGGCTCAGGCGGACGTCGCACATGCCAGGGAGCATGTCGCCCGAGTGGCCGAGGCGCAAAAGGAAACATCTTCATAGGGCCGCGTAACGGCGGCACCACCACGGGGAACGGTTCTATCCACGGGGACGAAACCGTAGGACATCACCGGAGGGTCCTTGTTGCACGACGGCTGACAGCGCGGCTGCCAATTCACCCTGGAGAAAAGGCTTCGGAAGACGATGGAAGCGCAACGCCGTACCTGCCGGAAGCTCCGCATAACCTGACATGATGAGGATCGGCGTTTCAGGCCACCCCGCCCGGACGGCATCCGCCAACTCGTCACCTCTCATCCCGGCCATGGCATAATCCGTGACGAGCAGGTCGACACGATTTTGACCAAGGACCTTCAACGCCTGGGACCCCGAGGACGCCTGAAGGACCGTATGCCCGAGGTCCTTCAACATTTCAGCAATATTGATCAGAACGATGTCGTCATCATCGACCGCCAGGACGGTCATCGCCTTGAGGCTTCTTGCAGTCGTGTTCGTCAAAGTAGCCGGTGGCGTCGACACGGCGTCGCTCGCGGCGACGGGAAGCCACAGCGTCACCGTCGTGCCCTCGCCGACGATGCTCTTCAGCCTGAGCTTGCCGCCAAACTGCTCCACCATGCCGGCGACCATGGACAGGCCAAGCCCTGTGCCTTTACCGATGGCTTTCGTCGTAAAGAATGGATCGGTCGCTTTGGCGAGGGTATGTTCATCCATTCCCTCGCCTTCATCGGTAATCGACAGACAGATATATTCGCCTGGGGCCAGGTCGCTTTGGAGTTGGACTTGAGCCCGTCTCGCGGCAATAACAATGCGGCCACCGTCCGGCATTGCATCCCGGGCATTGACGGCCAGATTCATCACCGCCAGTTCGAGCTGCGATGCGTCTGCCCTTACAGGCTTGAGTACAAGCGGAAAATGCGTGTCGATCGTTATATCTGTCCCGATCGTGCGTTCCAGCAGATCGGCCATTCCGCGCACAAGCGCGGGAAGATCGACAGCCTCCAGCTGCATCTCCTGCCGTCTCGCGAAGGCCAACATCCGCTGCGTCAAGGCTGCGCCGCGTTCGGCAGCTTGCATCGCATTGTCGAGGAAGCGGGTGATGTCCTTGCCCGCGGCGGCTCTTCGCTTCGCGAGGTCTAAACTTCCCACGATCGCCGCGAGAAGATTGTTGAAGTCATGGGCAACCCCGCCGGTTAACCGCCCAATCGCTTCCATCTTCTGGGATTGCAGAAAAGCTTGCTGGGCCTGCTCAAGCGCCAGTTGAGAGTTCCGGCGCTCCGTCAGATCACGAGTGATTTTGGCAAAGCCCACGAGTTCGCCGTCGTCGTTTTCGACCGGATCAATCACGACATTCGCCCAGAATCGTGACCCGTCCTTGCGGAGGCGCCAGCCCTCCGCCTCAAAGCGGCCCTCAGTCCGTGCCGTGGCGAGCGCGCGCGCTGGCACGCCGGCCTCGCGGTCCTCGTCAAGATAAAAGCGGGAGAAATGCGAGCCGATGATCTCCTCCGCTTGGTAGCCTTTGAAGCGTTCGGCTCCGGCATTCCAACTCGTGACGTGACCGTCGAGATCGAGCATGTAGATCGCGTAATCGGTCACGCTCTGAACAAGCAACCGAAAGCGTTGTTCGCTGCGATGCAGATTTTCGTCGAACTGCCGCTTTTCGGTCAGGTCGCGGGTGACCTTGGCGAAGCCGATGAGCCCACCGTCGGGCTCACGCACAGCATCAATGACGACACTGGCCCAGAATGGCGTGCCGTCTTTCCTGTAGCGCCAGCCTTCGGTCTCGAAACGCCCCTCGCGCGCCGCCGTTTCCAAGGCCCGCTGGGGAATGCCTGCTGCCTTATCCTCCTCGCTATAAAAGCTGGAGAAATGCTGGCCGACAATTTCCGCCGCCTTATAACCTTTGAAGCGTTCGGCGCCGGTATTCCAACTTGTCACAATGCCCGAGGGGTCGAGCATATAGATCGCATAGTCGGTCACGCTCTGGACGAGCAACTCGAAGCGTCCAAGCGCGTCCAACCGGTCTTTCTCGATCTCCATAGCCTTTCGGCTCCAACAGCGGCGGAATGCCGAAATCCTTCATAGCAAGCCCACGTCTTCCGCTCCAGCGGATTGGCCGATGCACTCAGACCGATGTTGTCGCTACCGGGTCGATCAACACATGCGGGCCGAAAGCGGGATCCGCCGTCCCGGACGAGAAGGCGGCCACGCGCCTCAGTTCCTCGGTCGCCTCGAAATGCCCAATGCCGACACCCCGAAGCCAACCATTGGCTCGCCCCTGCAAAATGTCCGAGTCTGACACATCATCAGCCGTAATCGAACCGCACTTTTGTCGGGCGACGGCCCAAAGACGCTGCGCTGCGGGATTGTACAACTTTCTCTCCCCTTTGAGGGATGATTTGGGGTGTGAATTTGCGCCGTCAAGGCCGCTCACCTCCGGGTTCGTGTCACGCTATCGGGAGACGTCACGCAGCGCCGAGCGCAAGGCAGGTAACGTCTCCCGCTCAAACCAAGGATTTTGGCGCATCCATAAGGTGCTTCGCCATGATGGATGTGGAAGCGGGAAGAAACCTGCTGTCCATGGAGCCGCGTCACGAACAATCTCGGTAAGCGTCTGACGCTTCGCTCCGGAAAGATAACGTTTCTGCGCGTAACTGCCGACCAGCAAGGTCAAACGAGTAGCGGGCAAGACTTTCATGACCCGCTCGTGCCACAAAGGCGCGCATTCCGGGCGCGGCGGCAGATCGCCGCTCTTTCCCGTCCCTGGGTAGCAAAACCCCATCGGTATCAGCGCCACCTTGGCGGGATCGTAAAAATCCTTATTGGTGAGTTCCGTCCATTGCCGCAGCCGCTCGCCGCTTGCATCATCCCAAGGCACACCGCTTGCGTGGACCCGAGCGCCGGGTGCCTGCCCGATAATCACGATGCGGGATGTCTCGCTGAATTGCACAACCGGCCGGGGCCCCGACGCCAAGAACTCCGCGCAGACACGGCAACGACGAATCTCCGAGAGAAGGTCGTCCACCGATACCGAATGGGGCAATTCTTCCAACGTCTCGCTTTCCTGTCGCTGACAACCAACCTGTCCGGGTATGGTCCCGTTGGGGTCGAAAGTCATCAGGCGCGTGATTGTCACCCCGTTAGGTACAGTCTTTCAGAACTATAGATTTATTATCTTCTCGTACCAATTCTGCTCGACAAGAAATACTTGTGACTTTCACAACTAAAGGCCGGATCGACTTCGGTTGCAATTCTGCTTTGCCCGTTCGATAAACGCGGCGCCCGAGGTGCCAGCCTGCGCGAGACGGATCATCGCGAGGCGACCGAGAGCGACAGTTGGGGATGACATGCTGAGCCGCGCTTTGGATTCTGCTCTGATGAACATGCTGGTCTGCCTGGCCGATGAGGGCAGCTTCACCGCCGCCGCCGAGCGGCTGCATGTCACCCAGCAGGCCGTCAGCGCCCAAGTCAAACGGCTTGAGGAGTTGACAGGGCGCCGCCTGCTTCTCCGCTCGACGCAAAATGTTCGGCTGACGCGCGAAGGCGAAGCCCTGCTGCTCTACGCGCGCCAAGTCGTCTCGATCACTGAACGCATCCGCCAGCAGTTCTCGGCGATACCGCTGGAAGGCGCGGTGCGGTTCGGCTTCACGCCGGGGTTTGGGCTGCCGCTTCTGTTTCCGCTCCTTGCGGAGATCCGGCGGGTTCATCCCAAATTGGAACTCTACTGCGAAGCGACTCGCACCGGCACTTTGGTCTCGCGTCTCGAATCCGGCAGTCTGGACGTCATCATCGGCGGACAGCGGGATGGCGACCAGCGCGGAGAAGTTCTGCTGCGTGACAAGCTGGTCTGGATCGGTAATGACGTGCGGCTTGAAACGCCGGGCTCACCGGTGCCGCTTGTCTTGCTGCCAAGGCCGAGCTTTCTGCGCGACCACATTTTCGCACTCCTCGATTCGTCCGGGCTGAAATGGACCGTCTTCTTTGAAAGCGACGATCCGGCAGCCTTGCGCGCCGCGGTTCAGTCGGGCTGGGGCGTGTCCCTGGTCAACCAGCTTTTCATTCTGGACGACGATGTTGCGGCTCGGCCCACGGCCGGCGGATCGCTGCCGGATGGCGGGCATATTGAATTCTTTCTTCGGTTGGACAGCCGCGGCAACCCCGCCGTTGCGCCCTTCGCCGCAGTGTTGCGGACCGTACTCGGCGATCTGCGTGCGGGGCTGATCTCCGGCCATCGTCCGCTGGCACCTCCGTCCGGGGCATAGCCGTGACACGCCGCGACCGGTTGACGATGCTCAGCACGATACCGTTGCTGGCACTGGGGGGATGCAGTGGCCTGCGCGGCGCGCCCTCATTCGCCCTGTTCGGCGCCTTCTTTCCCGGCTGGATGTTTTGCGCCGGGCTCGGCATTCTGGCCGCCATCGGTGCGCGCGCGGTCTTCGTGGTCACCGGCCTGTCGCATATCCTGCCGCTCCAGCTCTTCGTCTGCGCCTCGATCGGCCTGATCGCCGGGCTGCTGCTCTGGTCGCTCTGGTTCGGGTCTTGACCGTGAAGGCAGCCGGCTCGAAGCCCCGCAGGATTCTGCCCCGCCTGGTCTCGCTTGGGATCATTGGCTTGGGCCTGGCGGCCGCGCTGCTCGCCTGGCGGCACAGCCAACAGTTCCCCAGCACGGATGATGCATCGATCGATGCCGACAGCGTGAAAATCGCATCCGAGGTTGGCGGCCGCGTCATCGCAATTCCGGTCGCCGAAAATCTCGCGGTGAAGAAGGGGCAGGTCCTGTTCCGCATCGACCCGGTGCCCTACCAGCTCGCTGTCGATCAGGCGCAAGCGGATCTTGCCTTGGCGGAAGCCCAGCTCGTCACTCAGCAGAAGGCGGTCGCGAGCCAGCAGTCCGCGGCGACAGTGGCCGCCAAGCAGATCACCACCGCCACCAGCAACTTGGACCTCGCCACCCGCACCGTCGCTCGGCTGGTCCCGCTCGCCGCCCGCGGCTATGTGCCGCAGCAGCAGCTCGACCAGGCCAGGACGGATGCGTCGGACGCGATGGTCGCGCTGCAACAGGCGCGGGTGCAGGCCGGCGCGGCCGTCACGGCGGTCGACAGCGTGGCCGCGACCGAGGCGACGGTTGCCGCCCGACAGGCAGCGCTTGCCATCGCCCGCCGCGATCTCGCAGACACCGTCGTTCGAGCCATGCATGACGGGCTGGTGGTCGGGCTGACCACGGCCTCGGGTGAAATCGTGGCGCCGGGCCAGGCCCTGTTCACACTGATCGACAGCGAGGACTGGTTCGCCGTCGGCAATTTCCGGGAAACGCAGCTGGACGCTTTCCAGCCCGGCGATTGCGCGACCGTCTATTCGTTGATCGACCGCAGCCAGCCGATTGCCGGCACCATCCAGGGCATCGGCTGGGGCGTGCTGGATGAGGAGCGGGTGGAAGTGCCTTTTGCCGTGCCCTATGTCGAGCGCTCCTTGAACTGGGTCCAGGTCGCACAGCGCTTTCCCGTCCGCGTCCGGCTCAAAAATCCGCCACAACGGCTCGCGCGCCTCGGGGCCAGCGCCGTCATCGAGATCCGGCATGGCCCCGCCTGTCGCTGAGATCATGCGCCGCCGCGCGGCTGAACTCTCGCAGCTGCTGCGCCCGGCTCCGGGACGGCTGGAATTTTCCCTCCGCCTCGCGGTGATCTGCGCCCTGACCGCGCTTGTCGCGGAAATCTACCAGACGCCGGAACCGGCACTCACCGTCTATGTCGCCTTCTTCCTGGTCAAGCCGGATCGCGTTGGCAGCATCATCGCCAGTATCGCTTTTCTCCTGGTCTTGACCGTCACGCTGCTGATCGTGCTGGCGGCAACCATGGCCGTCGCCGATCTGCCCTTATGGCGCGTCGGTGCCATGACGCTGCTGTCCTTCGCACTGATGTTTCTCGCCTCGGCCAGCAAGCTGCGGCCGATCACCCCCATTGTCGCGCTCATCACGGCGTATGCGCTGGATCTGCTCGGCACCATCCAAATCGGCGAGGTCGCGACCCGCAGTCTGCTCTATGCTTGGCTTTTCGTCGGTATTCCGGCCGGTCTTTCGATCCTGGTCAACCTGCTCGGCGGCCCCGCGCCCCGCCGCCTCGCCGAACGCGCGCTCGCCCATCGCCTGCACCTCACCGCTGGCTTGCTGCGCGACCCCGCGCCATCGGTCCGCCATGAATTTCGGACCGTGCTGCATGAGGGGATCGGCGAAATCCTCGCCTGGCTGAAATTCGCCGGCATCGAGAAAACATCGCCCCCGTCCGATCTCGCAGCGCTCCGCCAGGCTGCCTGCTCAACCTTGCGGATCATGCTGCTGGCCGATCTGACGATCGCCTCGCCCTCGCCGCCGCTCTCTCCCGCGCTGCGCGCGCTCCTGCCCGAAAAGCTGGAGGCGATGGCGGCCATCCTCTCGGCCGGCACCTATCCGGTCGAGATCGAGCCCTTGCCGGAGGAAACTGAGGCTCGGGCAGAGCAGGCAACGTGGCGGGCGGAGATGCAGGACGCGCTCGCTTCTTTCGCCGTCCCCGAAACGGCCCATCAGCCGGCGGCCACCCCGAAGACCGGCGGCGGCTTCCTCGCCGCCGATGCCTTCACCAACCCGGTACATGTGCATCACGCCCTGAAGACAACGGGTGCGGCCATGTTCTGCTACCTCCTCTATTCGCTGCTCGACTGGCCGACGATCCATACCTGCCTCATCACCTGCTATATCGTCGCCCTTGGCACGGCGGCGGAAGCGGTGGAGAAGCTCCTGCTGCGCGTTCTCGGCTGCATGCTGGGTGCTGCCGCCGGCATCGCCGCGATTGTGTTCCTGATCCCGCATCTGACCTCGATCGGCGCGTTGATGACCACCGTCTTCCTGGCCGCGCTCGCCTCCGCCTGGGTGGCGGGCGGCGATGCGCGCATCGCCTATGCCGGGTTCCAGATCGCCTTCGCCTTTTTCCTCTGTGTCCTGCAGGGCAACGGACCATCTTTCGACATGGTCACCGCCCGCGACCGCGTGATCGGCATCCTGCTCGGCAATATCGTCGTCTACCTGGTTTTCACTCTGATCTGGCCGGTCAGCGTCTCGGCCCGGCTGGACCCGGCCATCGCCGCCCTGCTGCGCCGCTGGGGCACGCTGCTGCGGGCCGGCCGTAACGCGGGCGTGCCGGCTATTTCGCAAGCGCTCACGGCACTCGGCGCGCTGCAACGAGATATGGATCTGGTCGCCTATGAGCCGCTTAGCCTGCGCCCCCAGGCGGGCTGGCTCAATCGGCGCCGCAAAGCGGTCGCGCATCTCGCTTTGCTGCCGGGGCCCTTCTGGCTCAGCACCCGCATCGCGCCGGAGTTTTCAGGTGCCACCGCCGCCCGGCTCGACCGTATCGCTGACGCCGGCGGGGCGGCGGACGATGAGACCCGCTTCACGCCACCTGACGGGTTCGGCCGGCGGATCGAAGCCAACCTGCGTGACTTGGAGGATCTGCTCGATGACCGCGTGCCATCTCAAGCGCCTGTTTAGCGCGCTCTCAGCGCTCGGGGCTTTGGCACTCTCCGCTTGCGCCACATCCGCGCTCGACATGGCGCCGCCCGACCCGGCCGCCGCCTGGACACCTGCCGTCACCTCCTCCGGCGCCATCGATCCTGATGCCGCTGCCAGAAGCGGCGGCACGGCCTATCTCCTGCCGCCGAACCAGACGCTCGCCGCGCTGCCCGCGTCCCCGGCGGTCGAGGCCGGCCACGCCTATACGCTGGCGGAGCTGATCGATATCGCCGAGTCGGGCAATCCGCAGACACGTATCGCCTGGGACCGGGCGCGCCAGGCTGCATTGGCGGCGGGAATTGCTGAAAGCGCCTATCTGCCGGCGATCACGGCGAGCGCGGTCGGCGCCTATCAGAACAGCAACGGCCAAAGCTCCGCCCTCGGGCTCGATTCCAGTAGCGATAGCGCGGCCCATGGCGTGATTTCGGCGGTTTCCCTCAACTGGCTGCTGTTCGACTTCGGCAAGCGCACCGCCACGGTTGAAGCCGCGAAGCAGCTCTCCGTTATCGCCAATATCGGCTTCACCGCTGCCCATCAGCAGCTGATCTACAATGTCAGCCTCGCCTTCCACACCTATGCCGCAGCCCGCGGCCGTGTGGAGGCTGCGACAGAGTCGTTCCGCGATGCAGAAGCCGTGGAAGCCGCCGCCACGGCACGCTATGCCCATGGCATCGGCACCGTAGTCGATGCCGACCAAGCCACTCAGGCGACCGCCCAGGCCAGGCTTGCCGCCGTCCAAGCGACGGGCGGCGCGCAGGACGCCTATCTCGCTTTGCTCACCGCCATGGGCGTCTCCCCGCTGACCACGATGCGCATTGCCGATCCGCCGCCGCGCCCGCTCTCGCCAGCGCTTGACGTGCCCGTTCAGGCCATTGTGGCGAAAGCGCTGGCGCAGCGGCCGGATACGCTCAGCGCCTATGCCGCCGAACAGGCAAGCTTCGCCCAGGTCCGGGCGGCACGGGCGGAGTTCATGCCGAAGCTGTTCGTCTCCGCGACCGGCGACTACAGTTCCGGCGGCGTCGACATCTCCTCCATCCCCGCCGTCGGCCAGCAGCCGGGAACAGACAATCTCTCCGGCAGCCATCTGAGCGGCACCATCCTCGCCGGTTTGACCGTCCCGCTCTATGACGGCGGGATCAGGGCCGCCGCTCTGGCGCAAGCCGAGGCGGGCGCGGATGCCGCGACGGCCAGCCTCGCCAAGGCACAGGATGAGGCCGCCCGGGAGGTCGTTTCGGCCGCGAACGGGCTTCGCACGAGCCTCGCTGCCTATAGCGCCGCAGAGGCGCTGGCGGGGGCGGCCCAAACCAGCTTCGATGCCGCCTTCGACAGCTACCGGAACGGGGTCGGCTCCGTCACCGCCGCCATACTCGCCGAGACGCAGCTCCTCCAGGCCAGGCAGGCCGTGACGGATGGCTACTCTATCGCGCTATCCGCAGCCGCAACCCTCGCCTTCACCACAGGCGCTCTGGGTGCCGCGCCGGAATAGGCGGACCGGGCATGGGTCAGTCTTTGGACAAGCTAGTATAACGTCCTGACCAGGCTCATGCGGAGAATGTCGTGGCGAAAACGATCGCATATGTTTCCAATGCCGAGAGCAAGGACATCTTCTGCTTCTCCATGGACGCAGAGAGCGGCGCGCTTCGTCTGTTTGACGTCGTGCCCGTCACTGGCACGGATCTGCCGTCCCCCACCAGCCTGCCGATGGCGCTCAGCCCTGACCGCAGGTTTCTCTACGCGGCGCTGCGCAGCCCGCCCTTCACGGCCAGCGCCTTCGCCATCGATCCGGCCAATGGCAAACTCGGGCTGATCGGCTGCACGAATCTGCTCTGCCCGATGGCCTATGTCACGACCGACCGCAGCGGGCGGTTTCTGCTGGCGGCGTCCTACACGGATGCGAAGCTCGTGGTCTATCCGATAGACGGCGAAGGCCGGATCGAAGGCCGCGCGCCACAGGTGCTGGAAACGGGGCCGAATGCGCATAGCATCGTAGTCGATGCCGCCAATCGCTTTGCCTATAGCGCCATTCTGGGCGCCGACCATGTGATGCAGTTCCTGTTCTACCCGGAGGCCGGGCGGCTGAGCCCGAACCACCCGCCCATCATCGCGGCGCGGGACCATGCCGGGCCGCGCCATCTGGCGTTTCACCCGCATGGCCGGTTCCTCTTCATGTTGAACCAGACGGACGCGACAATCGTGACCTACCGGGTCGAGCCGGGCTCCGGCGTTCTCGCCGAAATCGAGACGGTGACAACCTTGCCGGCGCATTTTTTGGGTGAGGCCAATGCCGCCGACATTCACGTCACGCCGGATGGGCGGTTTCTCTACGCCAGCGAGCGGCAGACCAGCACATTGACCGGCTTCAGCATCGACCCGGCGAGCGGCTTTCTGCTGCCGGTCGGGCGTTGGAGCACCGAGACCACGCCGCGCGGCTTCGCCATCGATCCGCGCGGCAGGTTTCTGCTTGTCGCCGGGCTCGATTCCAACCAGGTGAGCACACATGCCATTGACGCCGAGCGTGGCACGTTGACGCTCCAGGCGCGGTATCCCGTGGGAAGGATGCCGAACTGGATCGAGATTCTGGATCTGCCATAGACGCGACGGAAATGTCAGCCCAGGTAAGGGCGGCTGGCGTCGATGGCAACCTGCGCCGCTTGGGACAGAGGCAAGCGCCGGTGGTCGTTCGACAAAATCTCGACGCCGCAGGGCCCGGAATAGCCAGCCCTCTCAAGCTCCGCCAGGAAGGTCTTGATATCGAAATCGCCATCGCCCGGAAGGAGTCGACGGCTCGTCGTATCCTCGAACAGTCCGCCCTCGAAATCCGCTTTCGCATCATTGATCTCGATCGCGATGATGTGCCGCGCTTCCAGATCACCGATCTCTCTAAGATCGACGCCGCCGCGTTCCATGTGCCAGATGTCGAGGAACAACCCGCCATTGGGCGTTCCCGCCGGCTTCACGATGTCCATCGTATTCGCGATCGTGCTGAAATTCGTCCAGGGCATGATCTCGATGCCGACCTTCATGCCGAGCTTGTCGAAATCCGCGCATAGGTCCGCGAAGGAATCGACCAATACCTGCTTCGGCCAGGTGGAACCCGCTGCATCCCCGCAGATCTTCAACCGGCGCGCGCCGAGCGCCGCGCCCGCCGCGAGCAGGTTTCGGCGCACCGCATCGGATTTGACGCGCCGCTCGCCATCCGCGAACCAATCGCCGATCAACTCGATTTCGACATCGGCGATGCCGTTGGCCGCAAAGATCCGCCGCATCTCTGCATATCCAATCTTCGTGCGCACAGCTTCGAGATCGTCATGGACAAAGCCCATGCCCTTATACCCGGCGGCAGCCGCCGCCTCGACACGCGAGCGAAAATCGAAAGGGCTGGCTTCCTGGCCGCTGGCCGGCAGAACCTGGCCGGCCAAGGTCCAATAGGTCGCAACAAAATCTTTGATCATCGTGATCTGCTTTCCCGGCTGCAACTTGCTTCGTCAATTCAGGTGAGGGCGACCCAGCTGCCGCCCGATTCATGGCTATTGGCGCAAGCCTCGATAAAACGAACGCCCGCGGCCCCTTGTTCGGCATCGGTGTAGCGCACGAAATGCTCGGGCAAGGTCACACCCGCACGCCGCGCGGCAATCGTGAAGCCAAGCTCCGCGTAGAGATTGGCCCAGGCATCGCTCAAGGCCTCGCCATGGCCGCGCGGCAGGTGAACGAGCCGCTCAGCCTCCGGCGACATGCCGCTGCCCTTGCCGCGATGGATGATCTGCTCGGCACCGCCGACCGGCGAATAGCGGAGTTGCTCGGGATATTCCTGATCCCATTCCAAGCCGCCTGTCTCGCCGAACAGGCGAAGACGCAGCCCGGCGTAATTGCCGGGCGCCGCCTGTGTCACCCAGAGAAAGCCGGGCACGCCGCCGGTCAGACGAAGGCTGACGAAAGCGGTGTCTTCCATTGGCTTCGGCGCACCACAGACATGAAACTCGGCCCGAAGCTGCTCCACATCGAGGCCGGAAACGGTCTTGAGAAGATGATACGCATGAGTGCCGATATCACCGACCGCCGATGTGCGGCCGACCTTGGTGGTGTCCTGGCGCCAGGTCGCCGCCCGGTTGTCGGGTGCGAAGGGTGCCGTCGCCCAATCCTGAACGAACTCGACATGAGCCTGCCGGATGCGCCCGATAGCCCCCTGCTCTACCATCACGGTCGCCTGCCGAACCATCGCGTGATGTGCGAAGGAATAGGTCAGGGCCAGGGTCAGGCCGGTCTCTTCGCCCAGCGCCACGAGCCGCGCGGAATTCAGCGATCGACATCGCCATCGGCTTGTCGAGGATGACGTCAAAACCACTTTGCAGAAAAGCGGAGGCGATCTCGGCATGGGTCCAATTCGGTGTGCAGATGGCGACCGCTTCTATCCCATCCGCGCGGGCCGCTTCGGCCGCGGCCATGCTGCGATAGTCGGGGTAACTGCGGCTTTGGTCGATCCCCCAGTCGGTGGCGGAAAGTGCCGCAACCGCCGGGTTGGTGGACAAGGCACCCGCGACGATATCCCAATGCCCGGATAGACGCGCGCCGGCCGTGTGCCAGGCGCCCACCTGCCCGCTGCGGCCGCCGCCGACAAACCCCAGTCGCAGCCGCCGCCCAAGCGGCGGCCGGCGGAGCCCCAGCTGCATGCTGAAGTCTATTCCTGGGAGATCGGACACGATGGGATTCGCGGTCATGAACGCGGCCTCATGCCACCTCTCTCCAGGCGGAGGCGCGGCTGGAACTCATAAATCGCCTCCACCAGGGTCTGAATGCGCAGACCAGCCCGGAAATTGAACGGCTCCGGGCGGTTGCCGGCGACCGCCTCCAAATAACCCGCCACTTCGATCGCCTTAAGATCGTTGAAGCCGAGCTGGTGGCCGGGTGCGACGCAGAAGAGACCGTATGGCGCGTGGTCGGGGCCAGCCTCGATCCGGCGAAAGCCACGCCGGCCACGGCTGTCTGCGGTCGAGAAGTAATGGAGTTCGTTGAACCGCTCCTGGCTGAAGGCGAGTGCTCCCTTGGTGCCGAAGATCTCGAACTCGTGCTGCATCGTACGGCCCGTAGCGACCCAGTTACCCTCGACCGAACCCGTGGCGCCGTTCTCAAAGCGCAGAAAGGCCCGCCCGATATCGTCCACCTCAACCGCCCGTGTGCCGCCACGGCCGTCCGGCCGTTCGGAGATCACCGTCACGCAGTCGCCGAGCACGCGGGTGATTCGCCCGGCCGCCGGGCCGAGCAGGAACTCCGCCGTCGCCAAAGCATGGCTGCCGATATCGGCGAGGGCACCGCCACCGGCCGGGTCGTGCCGGAAGGTGAAGGGGCTCAGCGGATCGGTCATGTAATCTTCGGCATGCAGACCGCGATAGCCGCGAATTTCGCCGAGTTCGCCACCCTCAATCATCTCGCGCGCCAGGCCGAACATCGGATTGCAAAGGTAGTTAAAGCCGACCTGCGTCTTGACGCCCTTCGCCTCCGCCGCCTCGGCCATTTCGCGCGCGTCGCTCGCCAGAGGGGCCAGCGGCTTTTCGCAATAGACATGCTTGCCGGCGGCGATGGCCGCAAGCGCCATCTCCTTGTGGAAGGCGTTCGGGGCGGTGATGTTCACCACGTCGATCTCGGGGTCAGCGATGAGCGCCCGCCAATCGCCGGTCGAACGGGCGAAGCCGAGCGCCGACGCCGCTTTGGCCGCCGCCTCGGTAATATCGGCGAGGCAGACGAGTTCCGGCTGCAGCGGCAGGTCGAAGACCCGTGAGGCGGCCGAATAGCCGAAGGCATGCGTCTTGCCCATGAAGCCGCTGCCGATCAAGCCAATACGCAGCTTTCGCCCGGTCATTTGAGATTGCCTTTGTTTACGATGAGTGCGGGGTCGAGCGTGCCTTGGAAGAAATCAAGGACGTTCTGCACGGAGGAGACGGCCATGCGTTCAGCCGCTTGTGCGGTCAACCCGGCGAGATGCGGGGTAAGCAAAACCTGATCGAAGCCGAGCAAGGGGTGACCGGCTGCCGGCGGCTCATCGTCGAAAACGTCGAGCCCCGCCGCCGCCACGCGCCCGTCAGTCAGGGCTGCCGTCAGCGCTGCCTCATCCACAATGCCACCGCGCGCGGTATTGACGAGGATGACGCCGGGTTTGACCAGCTGCAATTCCCGCTCGCCGATGAGCGGCTGATCAGCCTTCGGCACATTGACCGAAATGAAATCGGCCCAGCCGATGCCGCCCTGCAAGTCGTCAACAGCCTCCACCGGCCCCGCAGGCCAACGGCCATTCTGTGACAAGAACGGATCATAGGCGCGAGTTTCCATGCCGAATGCTGCCGCCATGCGCGCCAGATGCCGCCCGGTGCGTCCATAACCGAGGATGAGTAGGCGCTTACCGCCGACCTCACCCGAATTCGAGCTTGTTGCGCCAGTTCCACTGGCCGTCTCGGACCGCGCGATCCGCCCTGACCAGGAATTTCGCGCAACCGAGGATGAGCGTCATCGCATGCTCAGCGACGGAGATGGAGTTCACGTCACCGACGACGCATAGAGGGATGCCGCGCGCGCTCAATGCGCCGATATCCACGGCATCGTAGCCGACACCATGGCGCGAGACGAGTTTGAGCCGCGTGGCGGCGGCGATCGTACCCGCCGACATCGGCTGCGTGCGAATGACGAGCGCATCGGCCGCGCCGATGAACGGCGCGTAGCTTTCCTCGGAGACCGCCTCGACATAATCATAGGTCACGTCGGTCGCGGCGCTGAGCAAGGCCATGCCCGAGGGATGCAGCTTTCCGGCAATCAGTAGATGGGGCATCAGTAAACACCTCCTTCACTCGCTGCGGTGTTGCGGCCCACAAGCCCCCGGAACGTCGCGACACTGGCGGCGGCCGCTGCGGCAAGCAGCCTCGTGTCGCCCGACACGGTCGTCATGTTGAAGCCCCAACCGATCGCGCGCGCGGCGTACTCCGCCGCACCACAATGAAGCGCCGCGCGGATACCGTTGGTTTTGCAGGCGGCGACAATCTCCTGCAACTTCTCGATCATTTCGGGCTCCTCACGGTCGAAGCCGGGTGCGAGCCGGCCGCCGGTCAGGCTGAGCGTCAGATCGGCGGGACCGACATAGATGCCGTCGAGCCCCGGCGTCGCCGCGATGGCATCGAGATTGCTTATCCCGAGTTCCGTCTCGATCATCGCGAAGGCGAGGATCTCGCCATTTGCCTCGCCGGCGTAGTTCGCCCCGGCCGAGAAGGCCACGCGGGTCGGCCCGAAACTGCGCTGGCCGAGCGGCGGGTAGCGCATGTAGCTGACGAATTCGGCAGCCTGGTCCGCCGTATTCACCATCGGACAGATGATTCCATAGGCCCCGGCATCCAGCATCTTCATGATGACGCCGGGTTCCAGCCAGGGCACCCGCGCCATCGGCACAACGCCCGAGGCGCGCATCGCCTGAAACATCGGCAGCACGCTCGAATAATCGAGCGCGCCGTGCTGCACGTCGATCGACACGGAATCATAGCCCTGCGCCGCCATGATCTCGGCGGTGAAGCTATTGCCGATCGAACACCAGCCGTTGATCGTGGGTCTCCCCTCGGCCCAGAGCTGCTTGAGGCGGTTCGGGATCATCTCAGAACACCACCTGCGCGAGCTTCGTGTCGAGGTAGTCGCGAATGCCCTCGGCACCGCCCTCGCGCCCCATGCCGGAGAAGTTGGTGCCGCCGAACGGCGCCTCGGAGGCCGCGAGCGCGAAGGAATTGATCCCCACCATTCCTGCCTTCAATTCAGCGACGGCGCGGCGGGCGCGCTTGGGCGAGGTCGTGAAGGCATAGGCGGACAGGCCCATATCGGAGGCATTGGCGCGCGCGATGGCCTCGTCATCCGTCGCGAAGCGGGTGATTGCGGCGATGGGGCCGAAATTCTCTTCCGCCATCACGCGCATATCGTCCGTCACCTCGGTCAACACGGTTGGCTCATAGAAATGGCCGCTATTGAAGCCGGAGGGCCGCCGGCCGCCGGCCGCCAGTTTCGCGCCTGCGGCCACCGCACCGGCGACGATCTCCTCGATCTCCGTCAGGCGGCCCGCATTGATGAGAGGACCCATGCCGACCGTCTCATCCAGCCCATCGCCGAGCTTGATCGCCTTCGCGCGGGCGGCGAACCCTTCCACGAAAGCGTCGTGCAGCCGCTCGTGCACGAAGAACCGATCGGCCGTCACGCAGACCTGCCCGGCATTGGCGAATTTCGTCGGCACCGAGACATTCAGAGCGGTTTCGAGGTCGGCATCGTCGAAGATGATCAGCGGCGCATTGCCGCCCAACTCCATCGAGACCTTTTTCATCGTCTCGGCCGCGTCACGGATCATCTGCTGTCCGACGCGCGTGGAGCCGGTCAGCGAAACCTTCCGCACGGCCTTCGATGCCATGATCGGCGCATAGGTCGAGGCCGTCGGCCCCGCAACCAGGTTGACGACACCCGCAGGAAGGTTGCCCGCGCGGCAGCAATCAACCATCACCATCGCCGTGCCCGGCGTTTGCGAAGACGGGCGGACGATCACCGAGCAGCCGGCGGCGAGCGCCGGTGCCACCTTCCTCGCCACCAGGGCCGCGGGGAAATTCCAGGCCGTGAAGGCCGCCGCGATGCCCACCGGCTCATGGCTCACCTCAAAGCGGCCGCCCGGCACGCGGCTTTCGACGACACGGCCGTAGATTCGGCGAGCCTCTTCCGCATACCAGCGGAACTGATCGGTGCTCAGCACCCATTCACGACGCGCTTGAGCGATCGGCTTGCCCGTCTCGCTCGCAATGATCCGTGCGGCCTCCTCAACCCGCCGCGCCATCTCGTCGGCAATCGCGTGCAGGGCGTCGGCGCGTGTGAAGGCGGGCGTCGCGCGCCAGCGCGCCAGCCCATCGGTCGCGGCGGCGATTGCCGCCTCGGTATCGGCGATACCCGCGACGGGCACCTCGCCCAGCGGCATTTCGGAGACCGGGCTCAGCACCGGCACGGTCTTGCCGTCCGCCGCCGGCCGCCACGCCCCGCCGATGAACAATCCGAAATTCGTATACATTAACTGACCTCCGTCACGTTTACGACACGGCGCTCGGCGATCGACTTGACGGCCGCCTCGGCCAGCACGAGTGCCAGCCGGCCGTCTTCAAAGCCGACGACTGCCGGCTGACCGCTCTCGACCGCATCGGCGAAAGCGCTGATCTCGGCCGCGAAGGCCTCTCGGTAACGCTCGATGAAGAAATTGAGCAGCGGCGCGGCGTGCGCCGTGAAGTCGCGGCTTGCCAGAGTCATGTTATGCGGCCGCAGGTTTTCCGAAACGGCGAGACCCTTGCTGCCGAAAGCTTCCACCCGCTGGTCATAGCCGTAAACCGCCTCACGCGAATTGACGATGATGGCCTGCTTGCCCGTGGCGGTCGTCATCACGACGGTGATCGTGTCGTAATCCCCCAGGCTCGCCATGAGCGTCGGGGCGACCAGCCGCGAACCGGTGGCGAAGACCTCAACCGGTTCCTCACCCAATATGAAGCGGGCCATGTCGAAGTCATGGATCGTCATGTCTCGCAGGATGCCGCCTGACACTTTCAGATAGCCCTCGGGCGCGAGGCCGGGATCACGTGATGTCACGACAACTTGATGCAGTTCGCCAATCTCGCCGGCACGAACGGCATCATGCACCGCCTTGTGGCCAGGATCGAAGCGGCGGACAAACCCAAGCTGAATGGGCAGCTTTGTGCCGGCGATCACCGCCGCACAGCGATTCACGCGGGCGAGGCTCAGATCAATCGGCTTTTCGCAGAGCGCAGGCTTATTGGCCGCCACTGCCTGCTCCAGAAGATCGGCATGGGTGTCGGTGGCGGTGGCGATCAACACAGCATCCACCTCGGCCGAGGCGAAAGCGGCGGTTGCGGAATCCAGAACGGCCGCTCCGGTCGATGACCCGACGCTCTCGGCTGCGGACCGGTTGATATCGTAGACCGCCGCAAGCTGCGCGCGTGGATGCGCGGCGATATTCGCGGCATGCATGGCGCCGATCCGCCCACACCCGAGCAGCGCGATTCTGACCATTTGCCTTCCTCCCTTAGTCGTTCCACAATTTATGTTGCAAGGAAATTAGATTGTCAATATTCAATGCAGCCGGATAGGCTTTTCGGAACTCGTCAGGGAGGAAAAAAATGACGCAGGCGACAATCCGCCTCACAACGGCTCAGGCCGTCGTGCAATGGCTCGTGCAGCAGTTCACCGAGATCGACGGCAGCCGGGTGCCGCTTTTTCCTGGCGTTTTCGGCATCTTTGGCCACGGAAACGTGAGTTGCCTGTCAGAGGCACTGGAAGCGGTTCAGGACAAGCTGCCGACATGGCGCGGCCAGAATGAGCAATCCATGGCGCTGGCCGCCGTCGCCTTCGCGAAAGCCAAGCGGCGGCGCCAGATCATGATCGCCGCATCCTCCATCGGTCCCGGCGCGCTGAACATGGTGACGGCGGCAGGCACCGCGCACTCCAACCGGCTGCCTCTTCTTCTGCTCGCCGGGGACACCTTCACCACACGCCTGCCCGACCCGGTGTTGCAACAGGTCGAGAATTTCGGCGACCCGACAATGACGGTTAATGACGCCTTCAAGCCGGTCAGCCGCTACTGGGATCGGATCAGCCATCCCGCGCAGATCCTGTCTTCCCTCCCGCAGGCGGTGGCGGCGATGCTGGACCCAGCTGACTGCGGGCCGGCCTTCCTCTCCTTGCCGCAGGATACTCAGGAAATCGCTTTCGACTATCCGACGGCCTTCTTTGAGCCGCGTCTCTGGAGCATCCCGCGCCCACGGCCCGACCGCCTAAAGCTCATCGAAGCCGCCGAACTTCTGAAAACGGCGAAGAAGCCGCTTATCATCGCGGGCGGCGGCGTGCGCTATTCGTTGGCCGAGGAGGCGGTCGCCGCTTTCGCGGTGAAACGCGGCATCCCGATTGTGGAGACGGTTGGCGGCAAGGGCGGCCTCACGCATTATCATGAGGCTCATGCAGGGCCGATCGGCATCGTTGGCTCGACATCCGCGAATGCACTGGCCGGCGAGGCGGATGTCATCATCGCGGTCGGAACGCGGCTGGCGGATTTCACGACCGGTTCCTGGACGGTTTTCAGCCAGACGGCTCGCTTCATTTCGATCAACGCCGCTCGCTTCGACGCGATCAAGCATCGCGCTGTCGCGGTCGTGGGCGATGCGCTCGAAACCGTGACGGAACTCGACGCCGCCCTTGGTGACTGGAAGGTGGCGCCGGGTCATATGGCCCAGGCTCAGTCCTTGTTCCGCGACTGGAATGCGCTTCTCACGAAACATCAGACGCCCGGCAATGCGCTGGTGCCGACCTATGCCCAGGTCGTCAACATCGTGAACGAGACAGCAGGCGATACGGACACGGTGATCACCGCCGCGGGCGGCCTGCCGGGGGAGGTCGCCAAGGGTTGGCGCGTCAAGGCGCCGCATACCTTCGACCTCGAATGGGGCTTCTCCTGCATGGGTTACGAGATTGCAGCCGGATGGGGCCATGCGATCGCGAATAGCGGCCCGGGCGGGCTCGGCGGCACACCCATCGTCATGATCGGCGATGGCACCTACATGATGATGAATTCCGACATCTATTCGACCGTCCTGACCGGCCACAAAATGATCGTCATCGTCTGCGACAATGGCGGTTTCGCGGTCATCAATCGTTTGCAGCAGGCAAAAGGCGTGCCTGGCTTCAACAATCTTCTCGTAGACTGCCGGGTACAGAACCGAACGGCCCCCTTGCACGTCGATTTCGTGAAACACGCCGAATCGATGGGTGCCGCAGCCCGGCATTGCGACAACCTCTCCGATCTGGGGCCGGCGCTCGAATGGGCGAAGGCGAATGATCGGACTACCGTGATCACCATCACGACGGACGCTTTCGCTTGGACGCCCGGTGATGCCGATTGGGATGTGGGCGTGCCCGAAGTTTCCTCTCGCGCATCCGTGCAGACGGCACGAAAACACCAGGAGGAAATACGCGCGAAGCAGCGCGTCGGGGTATAAGCGCACTGAAAGCCAAATCGGGCATCGCGCTCGTCGTTTGGCGAATCAAGACGGCAAGAGGATACGAGGTCAGAAAATGAACAGGGTGGACAACAAGATCTGTGTCGTCACCGGTGCGACGCAGGGTTTGGGCGCCGCGATCGCGCGGCGCCTCGCGGCTGGCGGAGCGGCGGGAATCGCCGTCACAGGACGCAATGAGGGACGCGGCGCGGCGCTTGCGCAGGGAATCTCGGAGGAATTCGGCGTTCCCGCGGTTTTTATCCGCGCCGATTTCGGCTCCGTCGAGGATTGCCGGAAGGTGATCGCGGAGACCGACCGTCAGTTCGGTCGCGTGAATGTTTTGGTGAATGCGGGCGCTTCGACAGAGCGCGGGACGATTCTCGATACGACCCCTGAGCTTTTCGACCGCCTTTTTGCCATCAACGTTCGCGGCCCGTATTTCCTGATGCAGGAAGCGATCAAGCTCATGATCCGGGACGGGGTCGAAGGCGCGATCTGCAACATCGGCTCAATCTCGGCTCTTTCAGGCCAGCCCTTCATCAATGCCTATTGTGCCTCAAAGGGTGCCCTCACGACTTTGACAGCCAACACCGCGTTTTCCGTGATGGCCAACCGCATTCGCGTCAACCAGCTGAATGTCGGCTGGATGGCGTCGGATAACGAGCAGAAAACTCAGGTCGCGGAAACGAACGATCCCGAGTGGCTGGAAAAGGCGGCAAAGCAGCTTCCGTTCGGCAGGCTTGTCGATCCGGCGGAGGCGGCTCGTGCCGTGAATTTCCTTGTATCGGACGATGCCGGGTTGATGACCGGCGCTATCGTGAACTTCGATCAGTCCGTCTGGGGTGCGGTCGCAGGCGGAATGCCCGTGCCTGACGGCCCGCTGAAATTGCCGGTCTGATTTTAACCCAGCATTCCGGCGCACCGCTATTTCTGCGTGGCGACCGGAATTCGGGGTTGTCGCGATTCATTCTGGAGTCGTGACGCCAGGGCGACGATCAGAGACTGGGCAAGGCACATCGGTGCCGCCAGGGAACGCGAGAAAGTGTATTCATGCTCCGGTATTGCGAAGAGCACGCGCGTGTTCTTCGCAACCGGCGACAAGGTGCTGTCGCTGATCGCGACGACGGGCACGCCCCGGGCCGATGTCTCCTCGACGATATTGACAACCTCATTGGCGTAAAAGCGGAATGAGACCGCAAACAGCAGGTCGTCCGGCCGGACGACCTTGGCAACATGCGTCGCAAGCCCTCCTGCTGCGTCGAGCAACACGGCGCGCTTGCCAAGCATCGTCAACACATAGCGCAGAAGCTCGACCACGGGCGCGGATCGCAGCTGACCCAGCAGATAGATCGTGTCCGCCTCTTCCATCAGCGTCACGGCATCCGCGATCTGCTCCCCGGTGACGTTCGTCAACAGCTCCTGCAAGGAGGAGATGTCGCGCACCACCAGATCCCGAAGGAAACCCATCTCGCTGCGATCCGCACGCGCGCCGAGTTCATCCTCCAGCGCCTTGACGCGGGCGTTGAAGCCAGGGGCCGCCGTGGACAGCCGATGCCGGAACTCGGCCTGGAGTTCCTTGAAGCCCTGGTAGCCGAGGGATTGGGAGAAGCGAACGACGCCCGACGCATGCACGCCACATTTCTCGGCAATCGCGTGAACGGAGGCGACGGCTACGTCGTTCGGATTTTGGGTGAGGTAGACTGCGATCTTCTGAAAGGAGTTGCTCATCTCCCCATAGCGATCGTGAATGACCCGGATGAGCCCTTCATATGTTTCTGGTGGCCTCAGTGTGGCCATAGCCTGCTCTCCGTCTGACGCTCTCAATATTTCCGGCACTCGCTATCCACTAGTGCGGAGATTTGTTGGGCGGGTAGGATAACATGCGAAGCGCCGATACGGCGATAATGAATGTCTTTGCCGGGCACCTTCAAAGACCCGAAATCCTGAGTTTTTTAACGCGCGATCGCAACCCGCGACCACCACACTCGGAATTCCGGGTCGTCGCCACGTCAGTTCACCTTGGTCTCCGCCGGCGGGTCGTTGCGATGCAGCTCATGCTGGAGGGCGTTGAGGCCGGCGCCGCCGGCCATGTGGAACATGAGGTCGTCGAGGCTGAGATTGGATCGTGGTGTATCCAGCTCAACCTCACCGCGCGAGAGGACCATGAAGTGGTCACCGACCATATAGGCGTGGTGCGGGTTGTGGGTGATGAAGATCACGCCGATCCCCTGCTCCCGCGCCGCCGTGGCGATGAAGCGCAGCACGATGCCTGATTGCGTGACACCGAGTGCGGCTGTCGGCTCATCCAGGATCAGCACGCGCGCACCGAAATGCACGGCCCGCGCGATCGCCACCACCTGCCGCTGGCCGCCCGAGAGCGTGCCGACCGGCTGCTCCAGATCGGGGATGTTGATCCCCATCCGTGCCAGTTCCTCGCCCGAGGTTTCCTGCATCCGCTTCACGTCGAGGCGTTTGAAGGGTGCGACCCCCGTCATCAGCTCTGAACCCAGGTAGAAGTTCCGCCAGACCGAGAGCAGCGGCACCATCGCCAGCGTCTGATAGACGCAGGAAATGCCGAGATCGAGCGCCTGGCGCGGCGAGTTGAAATGCATCGCCTTGCCGTCCACCGCGTAGGTGCCGGTGTCATGCCCGAACAACCCGGCGATGATGCTGATCAGCGTCGATTTACCGGCGCCGTTGTCGCCCAGGATGCATGTCACCTCACCCTGGCGGACCGCGAGGCTCACATCCTTCAGTGCGCTGATGTTGCCGTAGCTCTTGCCGACATTGCTGAGCTGGATGATCGGATTGCCATTCGTTGCCATGTCACTTGCTCCGGCTGCTGGCGCGGGCACGAAGCCAGCCGTTGAAAACCGTCGCCAGCAGCAGCATCGCGCCGACGAAGAACATGAACCAGTCGGGGTCCCAGTCGGCATAGATGACGCCTTCCGTCGTCATGCCGAAGATGAAGGCCCCGAGTGCCGACCCGGCCGCCGAGCCGTAACCGCCGGTGAGCAGGCAACCGCCGACCACGGCGGAGGCGATATAGAGCAGCTCGTTGCCGATACCGGCGCCGGACTGCACCGTGTCATAGGCGAAGAGCATGTGCATGCCGAGGAACCAGCAGGAGAAGCCCACCACCATGAAGAGGCCGATCTTGACCTTCTTCACCGGAATGCCGACGGCGCGCGCGCTGTCCCCCTGGCCGCCCACGGCGAAGATCCAGTTGCCGACGCGGGTCCGCAGCAGCACCCAGGTCGCGATCAGCGCGAAGATGATCCAGTAGAGGATGGCGATGCTGATACTGACATGGCCAATAGTGATGTTGGAGGCGAAGATCCGCTGCGCCAGGTTGAAGCCCGGCATGCCGCTGATGTCCTCCGTCGCCACATTGCCAGTCACGAGCTTGGTGATGGCGATATTGAGGCCCTGCAGCATCAGGAAGGTCGAGAGGGTGACAAGAAAGGAATGGAGCTTGGTACGGACGAGCAGATAGCCGTTCAGCGCGCCGATCGCGAGCGAGAAGAACAGAGCGAAGAGGATGCCGATCCAGAGATTGCCCACCACCTCCGTCGCGAACATCGAGGCCGCGAGCGATGACGAGGTAACGGCCACGCCCGCGCTCAGGTCGAACTCGCCGCCGATCATGAGCATGGCGACGGCGACGGCGGGAATGCCGAGCGTCGAGGCCTGATAGAGAACGGTCGTCAGCGCCGATAGTTGCCGGAACGGCGGCGCCATGACATAGAAGAAGATGAAGACGAGGATCACGCCGCCGAGCGCGCCAACCTCCGGCCGCTTGAGGACTTTTTTCCAAAGTGGCTGATGCACCACCTGGCGACGCATGACGCGCGGTTCAACCCGCTCTGTGACGATTGCCACCTCTTCCTCCCTTATATGACGCGCGTCGGAATTTGAAGTCCGCAACGCGGAAGCCCCAGTCAGGGGCAGCGAACTTCAAATCCCGCACATCGCGGCCGGCTTCAGCCGGTCTGGCCGGGCGTCAGCAGACGCTCAGCGTGTTCCCAACTTCGCGAACTTGGCGACTTCCGTGATGTTCGAGCTGTCAACGAAAGCCGGACCCGTCAGCACGGCCTGGCCGCCACCGACGACATCGCCATTGGTCTTGTAGAGCCACAGGAAATCGACAGCGAGGTAACCCTCGACGAAGGGCTGCTGATCGACGGCCCATTGCAGCTTGCCTTGCTGGATCAAGCTGACCGCGCGCGGCGTCAGATCGAAGGTTCCAACCAGGGCCTTGCTGCCGGCCATGCTGGCGGCGGTGATCGCGGTCGGCGCGAAGGGCGCACCGAGCGTCACGACGTAGTCGACATTCTGATCCTGCTGAAGCTTGGCTTCGATGCGGGCCTGCGCACTCGCCATGTCATAGCCAGGCACATAAAGAATGGTGAAGGCGCCTTTGAAGGTGCTCTTGATGCCGTCGCAACGCGCTTCGAGCTGAACCGCACCCTGCTGCTGATCGACGCAGACCACGCTCTTGGCGCCCTTGCTGTTCAGAAGGGTGCCGACAGCCGCGCCGGCGACGCTCTCATCCTGCCCGACATAGGCCAGAAGTCCGGCCTGCTTCCAGGCATCGCCACCGGCGTTGAAGCCGATCACCGGAATATTCGCGGCCTGCGCGCCTTTCAGCGTCGTCTGCTCGGCATCCGGGAAGGCGAGCGTCAGCGCGATGCCATCGACATGCTGCGTGGTGACGTTCGCGATCAGCTGCGCCTCACCCGAAGCGGTCGGGTTCGATAGATACAGCAGCTTCACGTTATCCTTCCGCGCCGCCGCATTCGCGCCCTTCCGGATAATGTCCCAGAAGGTGTCGCCCGGCTGGGCGTGCGTGATCATGGCAAAAGTATAGTGGGTCTCCTGCGCGGCTGCCTGCCTGATCCCGAACGGCAGAGTGCCCACAAGCACCGCCCCCAGCGTAAGAGCCAGCTGCGACAGCCCTTTAGTTGATTGCATAGCCTCTTTTCCCTCCAATCGATTTTATATTAAGCAACGCTCTTTGCAGAGATCGCCGAGACGCAATTTTCCATGCCATAAAAGCTGTGTCAAGAAGTGATCTCGTGAGTCCCTCTTTTTCTGAAGCGCGATTGTCGTGAAACGCGGCATTTGCGCCAGAAATGGGAGGATGACGCTCCGTAGTAAACGGCGCATATGAGCACAACAGCGTTGAATATATCTTTTTTAAAACAATCTGTCGCAGAATATTTTTGAGACCTAACAGTAATAAGTTTAGTCAAAAATTCGGAATTATTCTCAACAATAAACCAACAATAGTTGAAGTGACCATCTTCCGCCGAAGCACCTGACGCTCTGAAATTGATCGAGCCGCCAGGACTGCCCCTCACGCTCGACCGAGTTCTCTGGCAATCGTCGCGACACAATTATGCGCCGTCACGGCATCATATAATACTATACAATATAGTGTAACATAGATTTCGCTTTGCTGATTCGCTGTTTCGCCGTAATCTGACCTCCTGAGAAACATCAAGGCCAGGAACGCTCATGAGCACGCTACCCCTCGTCACCTTCAGATTAACCGGCGAAGGCACTGGCGTCGCGCAGACCATCCATGAGGACGGCAGTGACCACGTAATACAGGTGGATGCACATCCTGCCTTTGGCGGAGCGGACTCCGCACCTAGCCCGCTCGCCTATGTGCTCGCGGCGCTGACCTCCTGCACTCAGGTCACGTCCCAGATCGTCGCGAAGGATCTTGCTCTGTCGCTTGGGCGTTTCAAAGTGTCCGTCGATGCCAAGTTCGATCCGACCGTTCTGGCAACAGGCGCCGAGGGAATCAGCAACTTCACGCGCCTTAGTTTGGAAGTCTCGGTGGAAACCGACGCCGCGCCGGACCTCTTCGCGCGCTTCGGGCGGGAGGTCGAGCGCCGCTGCCCCGTGACACAGCTATACAAACGAAGCGGCGTTGTCGTGACCACACGATGGACCGCCTTAGGCCTGGCGCTCGCCGCTGAATAAGACGAAGCCCCGGGCGCACAACGTGAGTAGCGGGGTCGTGAGCGAAAGCGAACGCATCCCGCTCTATGCTTTTGATTAAGAACGCAAATCTTCGGGCCAGGTGATTCCACCTGGTCGGATATTGCTCTAGAGCGGTATCGGTTCGCTTTCGCTCACGATTCCGCTCTATGCTCTTGATTGAGAACGCAAATCTTCGGATCAGGTGATTCCACCTGATCCGATATTGCTCTAGATGCGGTATCCGCAATCGCGATCTGCATCGCCATGAGGTCAATGCCGTAAACTTCGAAATCAAGCTGCCCGCAAGATGGGTGCGGTGCTGCCGGCTTGGCACGCAGCGACAACGCGGCTCCAATACGGTGGCCAATTTACACTATTAACGATCGTGTGAGTCACAAAACACACAGTTGCGTGTATAACAAGTTGACTCACGTCGTTCTGTAGTGCATTCGCGCATTTCCTGCCGCCGTACGTAAGCCCACCACGACTTTGGGCGCGGGCAGTGGATGCCGCTGCCTTCGCCGCCCTACCGACAACCGAGGTCACAATGACGCGCCAGATCCGTTTCAACGCCTTCGACATGAACTGCGTGGGGCATCAATCCCCTGGCCTCTGGACGCATCCGCGGGACCGGTCCTGGCAATACAAGGACCTGGAATATTGGACCGACGTTGTGCAGACGCTGGAACGCGGGATTTTTGACGGCATCTTCATCGCCGACGTCATCGGCTATTACGATGTCTATCAGGGCAGCGCACAGCATGCGATCGAGCAGGCCGCGCAGATCCCTGTCAATGATCCGATACAGCTTGTCTCTGCGATGTCTCTGGTGACGAAGCATCTCGGCTTCGGCATCACCGCCTCCACAGGCTTCGAGCATCCCTATCCCTTCGCGCGCCGCTTGGCGACCGCGGACCATCACTCCAAAGGGCGCTTCGGCTGGAACATTGTCACCTCCTATCTGGAAAGTGGCGCGCGCAACACGGGCACGGACGGCCTACCTCAGCACAATAACCGCTACGATGTGGCGGATGAATATCTCGAAGTGATCTACAAGCTTCTGGAAGGCAGCTGGGAAGACGGCGCGGTGCTGCGCGATCGCGGGCGGCGCGTCTTCACCGATCCGTCCAAGGTCCATGAAATCAAGCACCGTGGCAAATACTTCCAAGTTCCCGGCTACCATCTGTCGGAGCCGTCCCCGCAGCGGACGCCGGTTCTCTATCAGGCCGGCGCTTCCGGCCGCGGCCGGGATTTCGCCGCCCGCCACGCCGAATGCGTGTTCGTCGCAGCACCGACCAAGGCAGTCCTGCGCAATTATGTTGCCGATGTGCGGCAACGGGCCGCTCTCGCCGGGCGTGATCCGCGCAAGCTCTATATCTACAACCTCCTGACGATCATTCTCGGCGAGACCGACGAGGCGGCGGAGGCGAAGTTCCGCGACTATGCAAGCCACACCAGCTACGATGGGTCGCTCGTCTTCATGTCCGGCTGGACCGGCATCGATTTCGGCCAATACGCGCCGACCGATCTTGTCCGCAAGGTCGAGACCAATGCCATCATCTCCGTGGTGGATGCGCTGGCGGAAGGCGACCCCGACAAGCGTTGGACAATCGATGAGCTTGCGGCCTGGGGCGGCATTGGCGGTCTTGGGCCGGTAATTGTCGGCTCGCCTTCGACGGTCGCGGATATCCTGCAGGAATGGGTCGAGGAAACCGACGTCGACGGCTTCAACCTTGCCTATGCGGTAACGCCGGAAAGCTTCGAGGATGTGGTCAATCTCCTCGTGCCGGAATTGCAGCGGCGCGGCGTCTACCCCACCGCCTATAAGGAAGGGACGTTGCGCGACAAACTCTTCGGTGAGGGTGCCACGCTGCCGGCGAACCATCCGGGCGCTTCCTATCGCGACCTGGCGGAGGTTCACCGTCGGGAAGCCGAGGCCGTGCGACACGCCAGCGCGGCGGATTGATCGGTCTCCGTCATGTCCTCGCTACTGTCTCTCGCCGACGTCTCGCTGTCTTTCAAGGGCGTCAAGGCATTAACCAGCCTGTCCTTCTCTATTGAGGAAGGCCATGTCAGCGCCTTGATCGGCCCGAATGGCGCGGGAAAAAGCTCGGCCCTCAACCTCATCAACGGTGTCTACCGGGCACAGTCGGGCAGCATCGTCTTCGCCGGTCGGCGATTCGACTGGATTAGCCCACGCCAGGCCGCCGTACTCGGCATCGGACGTACCTTCCAGCACAACGCGCTCTTCAAACATATGCGGGTGATCGACAACGTCATGGTCGGTCTTAGCCGCCGTGATCGCAGTGGGTTGTTCAGTCATGCCTTCCGCCTGCCCCGTGGACGGCGAGAGGAAAGACGGCTGCGAGAGCAGGCCGAAGCCACCCTCGATCTCCTCCACATCGGCGCATACCGGGATCTTGAGGCAGGGACTTTGCCCTACGGCATCCAGAAACGGATCGACCTTGCCCGCGCGCTGGTCGCCGAGCCGAAACTGCTGCTGCTTGATGAACCGATGGCCGGGATGAATCACGATGAGAAGCAGGAGATGAGTGATCTCATCAGACGGGTCAACCAAAGGCGGGGCACAACGGTGCTGATGATCGAACATGATGTCGGCATCGTCATGGGTCTCTGCGATCACGTCATCGTTCTCGATTACGGCCGCAAAGTCGGAGACGGCACGCCGGATGTTGTGCGCAACGACCCGGACGTGCTGGCCGCCTACCTCGGCACGGCGCATTAGGAACGGGAAGGATGGACTTCTTTATCGAAACCCTCGTCGGGGGCCTGCTCGCGGGCACCATGTACGCGCTGGTCGCCATCGGCTTCGTGCTGATCTACAAGGCATCACGGGTCTTCAATTTTGCCCAAGGCTCGATCCTGCTTCTGGCGACGCTCGCGTTCGTCACGCTGCATGAAGGCGGGGTGCCTCCCTGGGCTGCTGGCATCCTCAGCCTGGGTATCATCGTTGTCCTCTCGATCGTCATCGAATGGGCCGTGCTCCGGCCGTTGACGAACCGCTCCGACCTCACCCTCTTCATGGCGACGCTCGGCCTCAGCTACGTCATCGAAGGGGTGGCCCAAGCGGTCATGGGCACGGATGTGCACGAGCTTGACCTCGGCATTGCAGATGTTCCGATCAACCTTGGCCCTACCCAATTGAGCCAGTTCGATCTCTTCGCGGCATGCGTGGCGCTTCTCCTCGTGATCGCGCTGTCCATCATTTTCAACCGGACCCATCTGGGCATTTCGCTGCGCGCTGTCGCCGACAATCAACTCGCCGCGCAGTCCGTGGGCATCAGGCTCGATCGCATCTGGCGCATCGTCTGGACCGTCGCCGGCTTCATCGGCCTTGTCGCCGGCTTGCTCTGGGGCGCGCGCGAAGGCGTGCAATTCTCTCTCAGCCTCATCGTGCTCAAGGCGCTGCCCATTCTCGTCATCGGAGGGTTTGACTCGATCGTCGGCGCCATTCTCGGCGGCCTGATCGTGGGTGCCGGGGAAAATCTCGCCGAGATCTATCTCGGGCCGCTCATTGGCGGCGGTATCTCGTCCTGGTTCGCCTATGTACTCGCGCTCGGCTTTCTACTGGTCCGCCCCGCCGGCTTGTTCGGTGAGCGGGCAATCGAGAGGATTTAGTGATGTCTGGTGATGTCACCGACGCGGTGGAGATCGCGGCATTCGTCGCGCCACGCCGCCGGCGCTTCCAAGCCCATCTCCGCTCCAGCGCGATCGTGCTCGTATTGATCGTCGTCTTTGGGATCGTGCCCGCAATCGGCAATGACTATTGGTTCAATGCGATTCTCATCCCGCTGGCGGTGATGGCGCTCGCCGCACTCGGGCTGAACGTGCTGACGGGATATTCGGGGCAGGCTTCGCTTGGTTCCGGTGCGATTATGTCCATTGGTGCCTTCGCTACCTACAATTTTCTGCTGCGCCTGCCGTTTTTGCCGTGGCCGTTGTCTCTGCTGCTCGGTGGCCTCGTCGCCGCGGCCGTGGGGTTGGTCTTCGGCTTGCCCAGTCTCCGCATCCGCGGCTTCTACCTGCTGGCCTCAACGCTGGGTGCGCAGTTTTTCGTCGAATGGCTCTTTAACGGCTACGGTTGGTTCTCCAACAATTCTTCCTCGGGTTCGATCTCGGCGCCAAACCTCATCATCGCCCATATTGATTTTTCATCCCCGCTGCGCCGCTACCTGCTCACGGTGACGATCGTCGGCCTGCTCACCTGGATCGTATCCAATGTTGTACGCAGCCAGACCGGGCGCAACTGGATGGCGACCCGGGATATGGACACCGCTGCCTCGGTGCTCGGCGTCCGTGTATTGCGCGCCAAGATGACGGCGTTTTTTGTGAGTTCCTTCGTCCTGGGCGTCGCGGGCGCGCTCTGGGCTCTCGTCTATCTGGGAACGGCGGATGCGCACGCCTTCGGCATCGACCTCTCCTTCCAGATTCTCTTCATGATCATCATCGGTGGTCTGGGGAGTGTTGTCGGCAGCTTCCTTGGCGCGGCTTTCATTTTGCTTTTCCCTCTGCTGCTGGATCGCCTGGCGATCTTTGGCTTCGGTGGGACCGTCGATACAGGGCTGCTCGAAAACATCCACAACATCGTCTTCGGTATCCTCATCATCATGCTGCTGATCGCGGAGCCCAGGGGTCTCGCGGCTTTGGCTCAACGCCTGTTGAGGCGTCCCCGACACCGCACGCGGGATCAATCGTGATCCCCCCAACAAAATATCCATCAGCCAAACAAGGAAAGCTCATGTCATTTCGAACATTGGCGCTCGGCGCCGTCTCTGCGCTCGTCTTGGGCGCGGCTCTCAACGCCAGCCCGGCGCGGGCCGCTGATCAGCCGCCAGCGCAGTATCTGCCGCTGCTGACATATCGTGTCGGCCCCTACGCTCCGAGCGGCGTCAGCATCTGGGCCGGGTTCCTCGATACCATTCGCTACTACAATGAGCAGAAGGGCGGCGTGGACGGCGTCAAGATCAAGACGCAGGAATGCGAAACCGGTTGGCTCGCGGAAAAGGGCGTTGAGTGCTACGAGCGCGTGAAGGACGGCCTCAACGGTTCGCCCGTTCCGTTTATCCTTCCGTTCTCCGCGCCCATTTCGTACGCCATCACCGATGACGTGGTGCGTGACAAAATTCCGATGATTACAATGGATTACGGCCGCACGGAAGCGACGGATGGCGCCGTGTTTCCCTGGAACTTCCCGATCATGCTGACCTTCTATAGCGAAGCTTCCGGGGTAGTTAACTTCATCGCCCAGAAGGAAGGCGGCTTCGACAAGCTCAAGGGCGTTAAGATCGTCACCCTCTATAATGATTCTGCCTATGGGCGCGAAACGCTCGGGCCGCTTGCCCTGCTCGCCAAGAAATACGGCTTCGACAATATCGAGATTCCCAACCCTAATCCGGGCGTCGAACAATCCGCTCAGTGGGAGCGTATTCGCGAGATTCAGCCGAACTGGGTCTTCCTGCGCGGCTGGGGCGTGCAGACCCCGGTCGCCATCAAGACGGCGGCGCGCGTCGGCTTTCCGGCTGACCACATCATCGGTGATGTCTGGTCAAGCTCGGAGGATGACGTGATCCCCGCAGGTCCCGCATCCAAGGGCTATCTCGCCGTGACGACATATCCGGGTGGCACCAACTTCCCGCTGCTGCAGAACCTGAAGACCTACGTGGTGGACAAGGGCGAGAGCGACCTCAAGGACAAGTCCCGCTTCGGCAGCGTCTATTACAATTCAGGCGTGGTGCAGGCGATCATCGCGCTGGAAGTGTTGAACACGGCGTATCAGAAGTTTGGTGACAAGCCCATCGACGGTGTGCAGGGACGTTGGGCGCTGGAACATCTCGACATCGACCAAGCGCGTCTGGCGCAGCTGGGCGTTCTCGGCCTGCTCCAGCCTCTGAAGCTTTCGTGCAGCGATCATGAAGGTGGCGGCGCGCTGCGCGTCCAGCAGTGGGACGGCAAGACCTGGACCCCCATCACGGACTGGATTCAAGCTGACCGGCCAACCCTGCGCCCGTTGATCGATGAGAAGGCGGCAGACTACGCCAAGGAGAAGGGCCTCACCCCCGAATCCTGCTTGGCCAATAGCTGAAAACGAGGGTACGGCTATGAGCGAGAATGAGCAGGTCGAAGCCTATCTCCGTGTCGAGGCGGTCGAGGCCATCTATGACGTGTCCATTCTCGCTCTGCGCGGGGTGACCTTCGGCGTCGCTGAAGGCAGCGTGACCGCTCTGCTGGGGGCAAACGGCGCCGGCAAGACCACCACGCTGCGTGCCATCTCAAACCTTCTGGGTGCGGGCCGTGGTGCCGTTCACCGTGGCCGGATCATGTGGCGGGGGCGCAACATCACCACGACGCATCCGGCCGCCCTCGTGAAACAGGGCCTCGTGCAAGTGCTGGAGGGGCGCCAGTGCTTCGCACATCTGACCGTCGAAGAGAATCTGCTTTCCGGCTCCTTTGTGCGCCGGCTGTCACGGAGCGACCGGCGCGCGGAACTCGAGCGCATCTACACCTGGTTCCCGCGCTTGAAGGAACGCCGGCAAACCCGCGCCGGGCTCACCTCGGGCGGCGAGCAACAGATGGTGGCGCTGGGCCGTGCCTTCATGACGGGACCGACATTTGTTTTGCTGGATGAGCCATCCATGGGGCTCGCTCCACGTATCGTACACGAGATTTTTGAGATCGTTCGCAAGCTCAACGAGGAGAGCGGCATCACGTTTCTGATCTCGGAACAGAATGCCGCCATCGCGCTGCAATATGCGGATGCGGCGCATGTGCTTGAGAACGGCAAAGTGGCCGCCTCCGGGACCGCCGCGAGCTTCCTCGCCCGCGATGATATCAAAGATATCTACCTCGGCGGTGAACCGCGTACGGCGCGAACATCCGCGCCCAGGGCAGCCTGATCGCGGTTGATCGGTCCCCGGCTGCCGTGAGCGGCACGGCGGCACGGAATGACGACACAGCTCCCGAAAGAGAGATAGAGATGACCTCCAAGCGTATTGCTTTCAACGCTTTCGACATGACGTGCATCATGCACCAGTCACCAGGGTTGTGGACGCATCCGGAAGACCGTTCGACCGATTACAAGAAGCTCAGCTACTGGATCGATCTTTCCCGTCTTCTGGAGAAGGGTAAGTTCGACAGCTTGTTCATCGCCGATGTACTCGGCGTGTACCACACGTACCAGAATTCGCCCGACGCCTCTATTCGGAGTGCGATGCAGATACCCGTGCATGATCCACTGATGCAGGTGTCGGCGATGGCCGCCGCCACCGAAAAGCTCGGCTTTGGCATTACGGTTTCAGCGACCTACGAGCAGCCTTATGCGCTCGCGCGCAGGTTCAGTTCTCTCGATCATCTGACGAACGGGCGCATAGCCTGGAACATCGTCACAAGTTATCTGGACGGTGCGGCACGCAACCTCGGTCATTCGCAGCAGGTGTCGCATGATGAGCGCTATGTTCTCGCCGACGAGGTGGTCGACGTCTGCTACAAGCTCTGGGAGGGTTCCTGGGACGATGACGCGGTGATCGATGACCGGAAGAACCAGATTTATGCGGACCCTGCCAAGGTAAGAGGAATTTCGCACAAGGGTAAATATTTCTCGGTACCTGGCGTTCATCTAAGCGAGCCGTCACCCCAGCGCACGCCCGTGATCTGGCAGGCTGGCACCTCCCAGGCTGGGCGCGCCTTCGCTGCTCGGCATGCCGAGGCGGTTTTCACCGTTGCGCCGACATCGGCGATCTTGAGAAAATACGTCGACGATATCCGCAAGATTGCGGAGGGCAACGGGCGTGATCCTCGCAGCGTGAAGATCTTCACCGAAATCACGATCGTAACGGCCGAAACGGATGATCTCGCTCAGGCTAAGTATGAAGAGTATCTGTCATACACGGATCATGAGGGGGCGCTTGCGTTTTATGCAGGGATCACCGGGATTGATCTCTCCCAGTTGGACCCTCACCAGCCCCTGCAATATGTCGATACCGATTCCGCGCGCTTCGCGCTTGAGATATTCTCGCGCGCCGATCCCGACCGTGTCTGGACAACCCATGAGGTCGCGAGGTTTGTCGGTATCGGTGCGATGGGGCCGGTACTGGTGGGTGGCCCGTCAAAGGTCGCTGACGAGCTTGAGCGCTGGATCGATGATGCTGACATCGACGGCTTCAATCTGGCCTATGCGATCACGCCCGGGACATTCGAGGATTTCATCGAGTTTATCGTGCCTGAGTTGCAAGCAAGGGGCCGTTACTGGAACGATTATGACGCCTCCAACACCGTCCGCGAGCGGCTCTACGGCGTCGGTCACACGCGGGTGCGTGCAGATCATCCGGCGGCCCGCTACCGGCGCTGAAGGTCACGCGCAAGCCGCGCGCAAGGCGGCGCGGCTTGCGAAACTCAGTTTTTACCGTCGAAGAATTCCTTCACCCGGGCGAAGAAACCCTCGGCCTCGGGGCTGCCCTTGGAATGCTTCGTCGCCTCGTCCTCGAACTCCTCCATCAACTCGCGCTGACGGCGGGTGAGGTGCTGCGGCGTCTCGACCGCGACCTGGATATACATGTCACCGCGCGCCGCGCTGCGCAGCACGGAGAAACCCTTCGACCGCAGCCGGAACTGCTCACCGCTCTGCGTGCCGGCGGGGATTTTCACCTTGGCGCGCGACCCGTCGATCACCGGCACCTCGATCTCCCCGCCCAGCGCCGCCTGCGAGATGCGGAGCGGCACCCGGCACAGGATATTCGCGCCCTCGCGCTGGAAGATCGCATGCGGCCGGATGGCGATATGGACATAGAGATCGCCGTTCGTGCCACCAGCACCGGCTGCCTCGCCCTCGCCTGAGAGACGGATGCGCGTTCCGTCCTCGACGCCACCGGGGATCTGCACCTGAAGGCTGCGTTCGCGGCCCACCGTCGCCGCGCCATGGCACACACGGCAGGGGTTGCGAATCACCCGGCCCGCGCCGCCGCAGGTCGGGCAGGCCCGCTCGACGAGGAAAAAGCCCTGCTGGGCCCGCACCTTCCCCATGCCGCCGCAGGTCGTGCAGGTATCGCTCTGCCGGTCGCGGCCCTCGGAACCCGTGCCCTCGCAGGCCTCGCAATTCACACGGGTCTGAACCCTGATCTGCACCTTGGAGCCGAGGAAGGCCTCGCTGAGGTCGATCTCGACATTGGCGCGGATATCGCCGCCCACCCGCGCGGCACGGCCCCCCGCGCTGCCCCGGCGGCCCATGAAATCGCCGAACATCTGGTCGAAGATATCGCCCAAGCCGCCGGCCTGGGAGAAGTCGAAGCCGCCGGCGCCCGCGCCGCCATTCTCGAAAGCCGCATGGCCGAACCGATCATAGGCCGCGCGCTTCTGGTCGTCCTTGAGGATCTCGTACGCCTCGTTCGCTTCCTTGAAGCGCGCCTCGGCCTGCTTGTCGCCCGGATTGCGATCCGGATGAAACTGCATCGCAAGCTTGCGATACGCCTTCTTCAGCTCGTCTGCGCCGGCGTCACGGGCAACGCCCAGAACCGCGTAGTAGTCGTTTTTCGCCATGAATGCCCTCAGCCCTTCTTCCGGCGCCGGCGGCACCCTTGCCTCGCTCGGGCACCGCTTCGTCCGCGGCGGTCCCCATGCAAGGAAGACGCCTGCGCCCCATGGGGCGCAGGCGTCTGGTCATGCCGGACCGTAACCCAACAACAACAGGATCAGGCCGACTTCTTCTTGTCGTCGATTTCCTCGAACTCGGCATCGACCACACGCTCGCCGCCCGGGCCGGTGCTCGCGCTCGGGCCGCCCGCCGGCGCATCAGCCCCGGGTGCCGCACCCGCCGCCGACTGCGCCTTGTACATCGCCTCGCCGATCCGCATCGCGACCTGGCTCAGACGCTCGCTGGCGCTAGTGAGCGTCGCCAGATCCTTGCCGTCCATGGCGGAACGCGCGGCGGCCATCGCCGCTTCGGCCTCGCCCTTGTCCTGGGCGGAGATCTTGTCTCCACCCTCGGCGATCGTCTTCTCCGTCTGATGGATCAGGCCCTCAGCCTGGTTCCGCGCCTCGACGAAAGCCCGGCGCTCTTTGTCGACCGCCGCATTGGCCTCGGCCTCCTGGACCATGCGCTTGATATCGGCGTCAGACAGGCCGCCCGAAGCCTGGATGCGGATCTGCTGCTCCTTGCCCGTCGCCTTGTCCTTCGCGGAGACCGAAACGATGCCGTTGGCGTCGATATCGAACGTCACCTCAACCTGCGGCACACCACGCGGAGCCGCCGGAATGCCGACGAGGTCGAAATTGCCGAGCATCTTGTTGTCGGCCGCCATCTCACGCTCGCCCTGGTAGACCTTGATGGTCACGGCGGTCTGGTTGTCATCGGCGGTCGAGAAGACCTGGCTCTTCTTGGTCGGGATCGTCGTGTTGCGGTCGATCAGCCGGGTGAACACGCCGCCCAGCGTCTCGATACCCAGAGACAGCGGCGTCACGTCCAGCAGCAGCACGTCCTTCACATCGCCGCGCAGCACCGCGCCCTGAACCGCCGCACCGATCGCCACGACCTCATCGGGGTTGACGTTGCGGGCCGGCTCCTTGCCGAAGAACTGCTTCACGACCTCGATCACCTTGGGCATGCGGGTCATGCCGCCGACCAGGATCACCTCATCGACGTCACCGGCCGAGACGCCCGCATCCTTCAGCGCGGCGCGGCAGGGCTCCAGCGTCCGCTGGATCAGGTCGTCCACGAGATTTTCAAGCTTCGCGCGCGAAAGCTTCAGCACCAGATGTTTCGGGCCGGAGGCATCGGCGGTGATGAAGGGCAGGTTGATCTCGGTCTCCTTGGCGGAGGAGAGTTCGATCTTCGCCTTCTCGGCGGCTTCCTTCAGCCGCTGCAGAGCGAGCTTGTCCTTACGCAGATCGATGCCGTTCTCCCGGCGGAATTCCTCGGCCAGATAGTCGATGACGCGCACGTCAAAGTCTTCGCCGCCCAGGAAGGTGTCGCCATTGGTGCTCTTCACCTCGAACACACCGTCTCCGATTTCGAGCACGGAGACGTCGAAGGTGCCGCCGCCCAGGTCAAACACCGCGATAGTGCCGGCGGATTTCTTGTCGAGACCGTAGGCGAGCGCCGCCGCCGTCGGCTCATTGATGATGCGCAGCACATCAAGGCCCGCAATGCGGCCGGCATCCTTCGTCGCCTGGCGCTGCGCGTCATTGAAGTAGGCGGGCACGGTGACGACGGCCTGGGTCACCGGCTCGCCGAGATAGGCTTCGGCCGTCTCTTTCATCTTCGTCAGAACGAAGGCGGAAACCTGGCTCGGCGCGTATTTTTCGGCACGGGCCTCGACCCAGGCATCGCCATTGTCGCCGCGCACGATGTTGTAGGGAACGAGGCCCTTATCCTTGGCGACCAAGGGGTCATCGTAACGGCGGCCGATAAGGCGCTTCACCGCATAAAGCGTGTTGGACGGGTTGGTCACGGCCTGGCGCTTCGCGGCCTGGCCGACCAGACGCTCGCCGCTTTCCGTGATCGCGACCATGCTCGGCGTGGTACGCGCACCCTCGCTATTCTCGATCACGCGGACATCCTTGCCCTCCATGACCGCAACGCAAGAATTGGTGGTGCCGAGGTCGATTCCGATGACCTTGCTCATTCGCAGTCTCCTATTAAGCGGGAGCGGCCGACCCGAAGCACCGGCGCCCCCCTTGGGAACAACTCACAACTAGATAGCGGCGGAGACCGTTCAAGACAAGCGGGCTATGCCCAAAATTTGGGCAAAACTACCTGTCCAAAGGGTCCATGTAGCAGGCTTGCCTTGCCCGTTGCTTGCCTTAGAGCCTGATGACCGACGGTAAAATCACTGGAGATCTGAATCAGGCGATCAAATCAAGGGGTTAGAGCGTGATAGTGAGCGAAAGCGAACCAATCCCTCTCTAACCTTCGGCCGGCGCCTTAGCGACGACGACCATGGCTGGCCGCAGCAGGCGGCCGTTCAGGGTCCAGGCCTGGGTCCAGGCTTGCAGAATGGTGCCGGGCGGATGCTCGGCGGTTTCCTGTTCGGCCATCGCCTGATGCAGGTTCGGGTCGAACAGCTTGCCGGTCGGGTCATCCGTGCTCACGCCATTGCGTTCCAGCGTGGCGACGAAGCTGCGGCCGATCCCCTCGAACCCATCGCGGAGCTTGCCGATGATCTCGGGCTCGTCCTCCTGCCGGGGCGGCAGGCTGTCGAGGCCGCGCTTAAGGTTTTCGGCAACCTCGACCACGTCGCGGGCGAATTTCTGCACGGCATAGAGCCGCGCATCCTCCACCTCCCGCTTTGTACGGGCGCGAAGATTGGCCATCTCGGCTTCCGACCGCACCCAGCGCTCACGCATCTCGTCGCGTTCCGCCTCAAGCTCGGTCAGGCGCTCGGCGGGTGTCACCTCGGGGGTGGTGGCCTCCGCCGCATCGTCGGAAACGGCATCGTCGCCTGGCTGGGGCATCGTATTCTCGGTGTCGTTCATGGGCCCTGAGTTAGGTTTGAGTGGCGCGCCGCGCAAGCCGCGGACGCACGAAATTGCGAGGTGCCAGATACGCATAAGCAGATGGGAGTCAATCGCCCTGGCCGCGCCCGGCGGGGCATTGTCAGCCGCGCGGCCAGGGCCGCCGGCCGGTTCTGTCACCGGGGCAGCCATACGCAGAACCGCGACCCCTGGCCTTCCTCGCTGGTGATAACCAACTGGCCGCGATGGCGGTTCACGATATGCTTCACGATCGCGAGGCCCAGCCCCGTGCCGCCGATAGCGCGGGAGCGGCCTTTATCGACGCGATAGAAACGCTCCGTCAGGCGCGGGATATAGGCGCGCGGAATGCCGGCGCCGTCATCGCCGACGGTCAGCACGATGCCGGGCCGGCTGGGCCAGGGCGCGCCCGCGACCTCGGCGACGGACAGGGTGATGCAGCCGCCCTCACGCCCGTATTTCAGCGCATTGTCGAGGAGGTTGTTGAGAACCTGCGCCATCTGGTCGGCATCGCCGGGAATAAGGGGCAGATCGGGCAAGGTGAGGTCCAGCCGCACACGGCGGGCGGCGATGCGGGGTTCGAACCCCGCAAGCGCGCGGGGCACCAGCTCCGCGAAATCGATCCGGCCCTGGGGCGGCTGATGCTCGGAGATTTCGATGCGGGACAGGCTGAGCAGGTCGTCGATGAGGCGATTCATGCGCGCCGCCTCCCGCGCCATGATTTCGAGAAAGCGCTCGCGCGCCGGCCCGTCATCGCGGGCGGGGCCTTGCAGGGTCTCGACGAAACCAATCAGCGCCGCAAGCGGCGTGCGCAGTTCATGGCTGGCATTGGCGACGAAATCGGCCCGCATCCTCTCGACCGCGCGTTCCCGCGTATGGTCGACGAGCAGCACCGAAGCCTGCCGGCCGAGAAAGAGGCCGGTATCCATGGGCGTTACCGTTGCGTGGATCTCGCGCGGCATCGGGGCGGCGAAGAAGAGGTCGGCCGCCTGCGTCTCCCCGCTCGACAGCGCCTTGTCGATGGCGCCGCGCAGCAGCGGGTGGCGGAGAACGGCGGCCGAATCCTCGCCCAGGCTGCGCCGCGCCGCCTCGTTCGCACGCTGCACCGTGCCGTCCACACTCACCAGGATCAGCGGCTCGGGCAGGCGCTCGGTGATCGCCTCCTCCACCCGGAGCAGGCCGCGCAGGCGGGCCTGCTCCACGCGGCCGCTATCCGCCGCCTGGGCCAGCCCGCCCGCGATCCGGTCGATTTCCGGCAAGCGCGGTGGGGCCGTGGGCAGGCCTGCGGCGACACGCCGCAACCGCTCCAGATCCTGGCGCCAGACCATCGCCAGCCCCCACGCCGTCACGATTTCGACCAGGATGAGGATGAGCACGGCGTCGGCGCGGGCGGCGCCGAACAGCACCAGCACCGCCTCGCCCAGGATCGGGACGGTCAGGATAAGGAGGAGCCAGCGGCCGATTCCGGGCGTGCGTGGTATATCCACGCCGCTGCCGGCCAAGCCGTCGGCGGGCGCGCTCAGCTTCCCGACGCCGAAAGGGTCTTCGGCGCGGGCTGAACGATTTGCGCGCCGCCCGCGCCGACCTGGAATACAGCGAGCCCACGCCGCACGGTACCATCAGGGTCGAGGACCAGAACGCCGTCCGCGCCAGCGAAGCCTGATGGGTTTGTGAGGGCCGCCTGATTGATCCCGCCGTTCGACGTGGTGACGCGCGCGATGGCGCCGGCATCGAAGGCAATCGCCGCCAGCGGCGAGGGCGCGTTGCCATAGGCTGCGTTATAGCTCGTCACGAAGGTTGTCGCGGCACTGGGGTCGGGTGCGGCGTAGAGCGCGCCGCTAAACCCCGCCGCGCTGACCGAGCCCGGATCGGCCGCCCAAAGCCCCGGCCCCAGCACCAGAACCGGGCCGGGATTCACATCATAATAGGGCAGCAGGCTGGCTAGCTCGCCCAAGCCCCCGCCCGTCTCGGCAATGAGCAGCGCGTTGAAGGGCGTGGGCGGGATCGCCGAGCGCGCCAGCTTCGCCGCCTCCTGCCGCCCGGCCACCGTGTGGGAGCTGCGCAACTGTTTGATCTGAGCGTCGATCGGGCCGCGCCGGTCGGCATAGTCGGAGAGCGTGCGCAGCGCATCGTTCATCGAGGAGAAGCTGCCCGCCGCGTAGGTCTGGACCGACGCCGAGCCTCCGCTCGATTGCAGCGCGCGGCCCATCGCGTCGCCGAGCGGTGTCTCGGGCAGCAGCGCCGCGATCGTGCCGTGCCCCTGGGCACTAGCCGCCTGGATCAGGGCCTGAACCTGTGCCGCCGGGGTGATGCCGAGCGTCCAGAGACCGGGCTTGGCCTCGGACGCATCCGAGGTGAGGGAGAGCACATCGACATGGGCGGGCAGCGTGATGGGCGCGACCGCCCCGGCCTCGGAATCCGTCAGCGGCCCGACGATCAGCCCGGCACCGTCGGCGATCGCCTTCTGCGCCGCCGTGGCCGCGCCCTGCGGCGTGCTGCCGGTATCGAGCACCTCGAGCGAGGCGGCCCCAGGCCCGAGGCCGAGCTTCACGGCGTTGACGATCTCGGGCCCCGCCGCGGCATAGGCGCCGGTCAGGGGTGCGAGCAGTGCGATGCGGCTGCCGGCGGGGGGGAGAGCCGCGCCCGCCCCGGGCGCCCCCGCGCCCAGCGCTTGCGGGCCGCCGGTGCCCGAGGCAATGCTGCCCTGATACCCAGGCGGTTCGGCGCAGCTCGCGAGACCGAGAAGAGCGGCAAGGAGAGTAGATGCCCGAGCAGGATGCACGTTGTGACCCTCCGTTTGAACTCAGCCCGCCCCCGGCGCTGGGGGGCGAGGTCTGGCCGCATCTCGGCGGAATGCCTGCCGGTCTTGTGCTGGTTTCCACGCCGATCGGCAACCTGGGCGATATGACATCCCGCGCCGTCACGGTATTGAGATTGGCGGACATCGTGACTTTGTGAAGACAGCCGCGTCACCGCCCGGCTGCTTTCGGCGCTGGGGCTGAAGGCGCGGCTGGACCCCTTCCATGACCATAACGAGGATCAGCGGATACCCGCGCTGCTGGAGGCGGCCCAGGCTGGGCGGAAACTGGCGCTGGTGAGCGATGCGGGCACGCCGCTGATGTCCGACCCCGGTTTCCGCCTGGTGCGCGCGATGGTGGCGGCGGGCATCGGCGTCACGGCGATTCCTGGCCCGAACGCGGCGGTGACGGCGCTCGCTTTGTCCGGCCTGCCGCCCCACCCTAGCCTGTTCCTGGGCTTTCCCCCGCCGCGCGGGGCCGCCCGGCGCACGAGCTTCGCCACGCTGCGGGCGGCGGAAGCCGCTGGGCTTTCCGCCGCGATGGTTTGGTACGAGTCACCCCATCGCGTGGCCGAGATGCTCGCCGACCTGTTCACCGTCTTCGGGGACCGGCCGGCGGCACTGGCGCGGGAGCTGACCAAGCATTTCGAGGAGGTGCGCCGTGGCCCGCTTTCGGTGCTGATCGCGGGTGCCACCGCCGACCCGCCGAGGGGCGAGATTACCGTCGTGCTGGGGCCGCCGGATGCCGCGCAACTCCAGGGCTCCGCCGAGGATCTCGACAGCCGGCTGCGGCAGGAGTTGGGGCGGAGCCGGCTGAAGCAGGCGGTCGCGACGGTGGCGGCCGAGACGGGGCTGCCCCGCCGGCAGGTCTATGCGCGGGCGCTCGCGCTGGCCGGTGACGCCGGGGAATGAGCGCGGCGCTCGCGCTCTAGAGCAGATCCCGATCATATGGAATCATCTGATCGGGTGAAGATGCTCGTAAAAACAAAGAGCTAATTGCTCATTTCGATGACGGCGCGCACCTTGGGGTAGATCTCCCGCGCCCAGTGGCTGCCGCTGAAGACGCCGTAATGGCCGACGCCCGTCTGCAGGTGGTGGCTTTTCATGACCGTCGGCAGGCCCGTGCAGAGATCGAGCGCCGACATCGTCTGGCCGATGCCGCAGATATCGTCTCGCTCGCCTTCGACCGTCAGCACCATCGTCCGCTTGATGGCGCCGGGATCGACACGCTCCCCACGGTGCTTGAGCCGCCCGAGCGGCAGCTCGTGATCCTGGAAGATACGCTTCACCGTCTCCAGGAAGAACTCGGCCGGCAGATCCATCACCGCCAGGTACTCGTCATAGAACCGGCGGTGCAGATCGGCGCGGGCGAGGTTACCGGTGACGATGTTGCGGCACTGCGTGAGTTCGGCATGCAGATGACGGTCGAAATTCATCGCGACGAAGGCGCTGAGCTGCATGAAACCCGGATAGACGCGGCGGTTGGCGCCCTTGAAGCGCCAGGGCACGACGCCGATCAGGTTGTTGTCGAACCATTCGATCGGCCGTTCCTGCGCCAGCACGTTGACCTTGGTGACGGCGACGCGGGTATCGATGGGGCCTGCCATCAGCGTCATGCTGCGCGGCGTCGCGATATTGCCCTGCCGCGCCATGACGGAGACGGCGGCCAGCACCGGCACCGCCGGCTGGCAAACCGCCAGCACATGGCCGCCGGGGCCGATCGCCTCCAGCTGTTCGATGACGTGATCGGTATAATCGTCAAATCCGAAGACGCCAGCGCTAAGCGGCACGTCGCGCGCATTCTTCCAATCCGTGATGAAGACATCGTGATCGGCGAGCAGCGTTTGCACCGTGTTGCGGAGCAGCGTGGAAAAATGGCCCGACATCGGCGCCACCACGAGCACGCGCGGCTGGCGGATGGGATTCTCTTTGCGGAAATGAAGGAGGGAGCAGAAGGGCGTTTCCAGAACGACCTCTTCCGTCACCTGCACCGGCCGGTTGCCGATGGCCACGGATTTGATGCCGAAAGGCGGCCGCTCATGCGTGGTGCCCGTGCGCCACATCATCTCCATCGCGGCCACACCGCTGCGCAGCAGCAGGTTCTGTGGCGCGTTCGGCTGTAGCTGGTTGAGAAGGCTATCGGCGAACTGCGCCATCCGGCGGACCGGCGCTATCATGTCGGCCTGCGCCTGATAAAGTTGATAGAGCATGGGCGTGCCGATGGTCGCCATCACGTCAGAGAAAGGAAGCCCCGCCGCCGGGCGGGCCATTTCGTAAAACAGCGACTGGCGGTTTTTTTCGCCCGCATCCAGCCACGGAGTACGTTCGAGCCCCAGGCTCTGATACAGTGAGCCATCATCCTTTTTAGGGTACAGGACGCCATTCATGGCCGAAGCCACACTTCTCATCAGCAGCAAGAACTATTCCTCCTGGTGTCTCCGGGGATGGCTCATCACCCGGCTGTCAGGCCTGCCCTTCCGCGAAGAGTTCGTGGCGGCCGACGATGCCTCCGCCCGCGCCGAACTCCTGCTCCGCTCCTCGTCTATCCTAGTCCCGACGCTGATCCATGATAGCGTCACCATATGGGACACTTTGGCCATTGCGGAGTACCTCAATGAGCTGAGGCCAGAGGCGCGCATGCTGCCGGAGGATAGGCAGGCGCGCGCCCGGTGCCGGGCCATCAGCGGCGAGATGCATTCGGGCTTCACCGCGCTCCGCTCCTCGCTGCCCATGAACCTGCACGCCCATCGGCCACGCTTCGCCATCTGGTCGGCGGCGCGCGCCGATATCGCCCGGATCCTGAATATCTGGGAGGACTGCTTCGCGACCTGGAAAGGTCCGTATCTCTTCGGGGAGAGGCTGTCGGTCGCGGACGCCATGTTTGCCCCGGTCGTCACGCGCTTCTTAACCTACGACGTGGCTGTGGGGGACCGGGCGGCGCGGTACTGCCGGGACATCATGGCCTGGCCCGACATGGCCGAATGGGTGGCAGCCGCCAAGGAAGAGCCGCAAGAGATCACCGAGTTAGAGATCGAGTTCTAGCCGTTCGCAAAGCGTCAATAGCACGGTTTGACGCGGCGCGGTAGGTGGCCGACCTTATCCGAGAAGGCGCCCGACGACCCGCGCCGTGTAGTCCACGACGGGAATGACCCGACCATAATTGATGCGTGTCGGCCCGATGACCCCGATCGCGCCCACGATGCGGTTTTTGGCATTGCGCGCCGGCGCCACGATCATCGACACGCCGGCGGAGCCGAACAGCCCGCTCTCGGCGCCGATGAAAATCCGCACGCCGTCGGAGGTCTCGGCCAGCTCCAGCAGGCGCAGCATCGTCTCCTGCGCCTCCAGCCGTTCAAAGAGCGTCTGGATCGAGGCCAGCTTCTCGATCTGCGTGACATCCGCGAGCAACCGCCCCTGCCCGCGCACGATGAGGTTGCCACCCCGGCCCTCGCCGCCCCAGGTCGCGAGCCCGGCCTCGATAATGCCAGCCGCCAGCTCATCAAGCGTGTTCCGGTCCCGCGCGATCTCATCGTCCATGTGGCGGCGGAACTCGGCCAGTGTCAGCCCCTGCAACCGCGCGTTGAGGAAGTTACTCGCCTCCTGCAGGGCCGAGGGCGGAACGCCAAGCGGAATGTCGATAACCCGGTTCTCGACCTGCCCTTCGGAGGAGACGAGCACAACGAGCGCCCGGCCGGAGGCAAGGGGGACGAATTCGATGTGCTTGAGCGCGCCCTCCGCCTTCGGCGCCAGAACCAGGCCGGCGGCGGAAGACAGGCCGGAGAGCATCGTGGAGGCTTCCGCCAGCGTATCCTGCAAGCTGCGGCCGTGGCTCAGCAGGGCGGCGTCGATCGCTTCCCGCTCCTCCTCGCCGAGATCGCCGAATTGCAGCAGCCCATCGACAAACAGCCGCAGGCCACGGTCCGTCGGCAGGCGGCCGGCCGAGGTGTGCGGGGCATAGAGCAGCCCGGCGTCGGTGAGATCGGCCATGACGTTGCGGATGGTGGCGGGAGACAGCGCGAGCGGCAGGCGGCGCGACAGCGTGCGGCTGCCCACCGGGCCGCCGGTCTCGACATATTGCTCGACGATTTCGCGGAGCACGGCCGCAGAGCGGCTGTCCAGCCCCTGGGGCAGAACGGCCGGCTGAAAAGGCGGATTATTGCGGCCGTTCGGGTCCATCGACACTCCATGATCACATAGGGCAGGCCGACCGCGCGGGTCAAATACGGGGTTGCGGCAACCGCCCAGCCATGCGGCATGACCAATCCTCTTGCCCAGGCGATTGTGCAAAGCAGGCTTTCGGTGTGGCAGGCTTTGCCGCCCGCGCACCCCGGGGGAAAGGCGTGTGATTCGGGTGGGACGACTGACAAGCCGCTCCTTTACCGTCGCACAGTGGCAGGCGCGGAGCGGCCTGTCCCCCACAAGCACCGGCTTCGTCGTGGTATTGACCGCCTATTTCACCTTCGCGCTGCACGACGCGCTGGTGAAACTGCTCGTCACGCATTACGCGGCCCCCGAAATTCTCTTCATGCGCAGCCTGACGGTGATCGTGCTGTGCCTGACGCTGGGTGGGCGAAGCGTCGTCACCCGGGGCTTGTTCTCGCCCATGCGCGGCAAGCTGCTCACCCGTGGCGGCCTCACGTTCATCGCCTGGCTCCTCTACTACTCCTCCGGACGCTATCTGGGCCTCGCGCAGATGATCACGATCTACTTCGCGAGCCCGCTGCTGATCGCGGTGATGGCCGGCCCCTTGCTGGGCGAAAGGGTACCGCCCATCCGCTGGCTGGCGCTCGGGCTCGGCTTCCTGGGTGTGCTTCTCGCCGCGCGCCCGCACGGGTCCGGCCCTCTGCTGCCGGTGCTCTGTGTCGGCACCGCCGCCGTGATCTGGGCCTATGTCATGATCCTGATGCGCCAGATCTCGGCCGAGCTGCGCGGCTGGGACCAGGTTTTCGTCATCGCCTCCATGCTCCTGACCGGTTGCGGGGCCTGCCTTCCCTTCGTCTGGAAGACCCCGAGCCTGAGCGCGCTGGTCGCGATGCTGGGGCTCGGCTGCCTCTCGACCGCGGCGCAGCTCCTGCTGATCGAGGGGGTCAAGCTCGCCCAGGCCAGTGTCGTGGCGCCGATGGAGTTCAGCGGGCTGCTGTGGAGCTTCGTCTTCGGCTACATCATCTTCGGCGATGTGCCGGCCGTCGGTGTCTTCCTCGGCGCCGGGCTGATCCTGCTGAGTGGTGCGATGGTGGTGACGAGCGAGTTGCGCGGCAGCCGGCGCGCATTGCGCGAGGGGGCGCGATGAAATTCTGTCGCCACGGGCATGACAGGCAGGCTGGGCTGTCGGACGCGGAGCGACGGGACGCGGTTCTCTCGGCCGCCGAGCGGGTGTTTCTCGCCCGGGGCTACGTCTCGACAACCATGGCCGATATCGCCGGGGCCGCCGGCATGTCCAAGAAGACGATCTACCTCGTCTTCGATTCCAAGAAAGCGCTGTTCGACGCCCTGATGATGGACCGCCTGGCAGTGCTGAGAATGCCGCCCGACGAAGGCGAGCGACCGCCCGAAGTGGTTTTGCGCCAGGTGCTGCTCGACATGGCGCGCTTCGTGCTGTCGCCGAAGCATATCGCGTTGACCCGCCTGATCCTGGCGGAAATCGCCAGCACGCCCAAGGTCGGCGACGTGATGAAGGCGCGCTGCGTGCAGGTGGAGACGATGATGCGGAACTGGCTGGCGCTCCAAGTTTCGCGCGGCGTATTCGATATTCCGGACATTCCGGCCGCTGCCGCTTTGCTGTTCGGCATCGCCTTCGGCGATTTCCACTGGCATCTCATGCTCCAATTGGGCGATGCGCCGACGGAGGCCGCGGTCATGGCGCGGGTCGAGTGGTCGGTCGCGGTCTTCATGCGGGAATGCGCGCCTCAGCCTTCCTGATCCCACCATTCTTGATCCCCGCGCACCGAGGAATGCCTCACCACCGTCATTGACCTCGGCCGCCGATCCGGCTTCCAAGACTGCATGAATGGTTGGAGCCGCATGTCGTGAAGACGATCCCCTGGTGGAGCTGGGTTTTCCCGCTTCTGGCCTGCCTGCTTTTCGCAGCCAAAACTGCCGTTCCGATCGGGGGGCCGGTGCTTGTGCTGCTCGCCCTCGTCCTCGGCGGTGCGGTGTTTGCGGCCGTCCACCATGCGGAGGTGGTGGCGCATCGGGTGGGCGAACCCTTCGGCACCCTCGTCCTCGCCGTCGCGGTGACGGTGATCGAGGTCGCGCTCATCGTCTCGGTGATGCTGACGGGCGGGCCGGAGAAAGCCGCGCTCGCGCGGGATACGGTGTTTTCGGCGGTGATGATCGTCTGCACGGGCGTCGTCGGGCTTTGCCTGCTCGCGGGCGCCAGCCGCCATCGCGAGCAGGAATTCCGCGTGCAGGGCGCGAACGGCGCGCTCGCCGTGCTCACCGCGCTCGCCGTGCTCACGATGGTGCTGCCGAACTACACCGAGTTGCCGGGGCCGACCTTCACCCGCTCGCAGCTCGAATTCGTCGGCGTCATATCCCTCGTGCTCTACGGGGTCTTCGTCTTCGTGCAGACGGTGCGCCATCGGGACTATTTCCTGGCCGAGGATGACGGCAAGCCCAGCGCCGAGGAACATCATATGCCGCCGCCTTCGGCGCGGATGGCGGTGCTTGCCGCCCTGCTTCTGCTCGTCTCGCTGGTCGCGGTCGTGGCGCTGGCGAAGGCGCTGTCCCCGGCGGTGGAAGCCGGCGTCGCCTATTCCGGCGCACCTAAAGCGGTCGTCGGCGTCATCATCGCGGCGGTGGTGCTGCTGCCGGAAAGCCTGGCGGCGGTCCGCGCCGCGCGGCTCGACCGCTTGCAGACGAGCCTCAACCTCGCCTTCGGCTCGGCCATCGCGAGCATCGGCCTCACCATTCCCGTGGTCGCCGCCGTCTCGGTGGTGCTGGGCCGCCCGCTCATGCTCGGGCTCGACCCGAAGGAGACCGTGCTGCTGGCGCTGACGCTTCTGCTGAGCACGCTGACGGTCGCGACCGGGCGCACCTCGATTCTGCAGGGTGCGATTCACCTGACCGTCTTCGCCGTGTTCCTGTTCTTCGCGGTGGTGCCGTAAGCCTTACTTCACGAGCGCCCCGAGGAGCGCGTCGAGCCGCAGCCGGCCTTCCTCCGTCGCCCGCAGCCGGCCGCTCTCCTGAACCAGGTAGCCGGCTTCGATCGCCCGGCCGAGGATATCCGGCTCGATAGCGTCAGCGAGTGCCAACCCCGTGCGCGCCCCGAAGCGCGCGGCCGAGACGCCTTCGGTGAGGCGCAGCCCCATCAGCAGCATCTCCCGCGCGCGCTCGGTCGGCGTCACCGCGATATCCTCACCCGAGCCGTGGCCGGCGGCCTCGACCCGGTCGGCCCAGATTTCCGGCGCCCGGTGCCGACGGGTGGCCAGCAAGCTCCCGCCGATGCTCAGCCGCCCATGCGCGCCGGGGCCGATGCCCGCGTAGTCGCCGTAGCGCCAATAGGCGAGGTTGTGGCGGCTCTCCGACCCCGGCTTCGCGTAGTTCGACACCTCGTAGCCGAGCAGCCCGAACCGCGCCGCCTCCTCCGCCGTCGCCGCGTAGAGATCCGCCGCCGACTCCTCGTCCGGCAGCACGATCTCCCCCCGGCGGAACAGCGCCTCGAAACCCGTGCCGGGCTCGATCGTGAGCTGGTAGAGGGAGAGGTGATCAGCCGCGAGATCGAGGGCGCGGGCCAGCTCCGCCCGCCAGGCGGCGCGCGTCTGGCCCGGGCGCGCATAGATGAGGTCGAAGGACAGGCGGGGGAACAGCCGCCGCCCGATTTCGAGCGCCGCCACGGCCTGCTCCGCCGAATGCTGCCGCCCGAGCATCCGCAGGGCGGATTCTTCCAGGCTCTGCACGCCGATGGAGACGCGGTTGACCCCTGCGTCCCTGTAGCCCGCGAAGCGCCCGGCCTCGATGCTCGTCGGGTTGGCCTCCAAGGTGATCTCGATGTCGTCCGTCGGCGAAAACAGCCCGCGCGCCCGCGCGATGAGCGCGCCGACCGTCTCCGGCTCCATCAGGCTGGGCGTGCCGCCGCCAAAGAAGATCGAGCGCAGGGGCCGGCGGCCGAGCCGCGCCGCTTCCCATTCCAACTCGCGCAGCAGGGCGGCGCGGAAGCGCGCCTGCGGCAGCACCTCCCGCACATGGCTGTTGAAATCGCAGTACGGGCACTTCGCGAGGCAGAAGGGCCAATGGATATAGAGCGCGAGCGGCTCCGCTTCCGGACTGCCACCGGCCGGTGTCGTGTCATTCTTCATGCGCATCGGGGCGGAACATTCGTGACATCGCCTGTCGGGTGAAGCCGGCTCGATCCGCCCTATCTGTCATATTAAACGACACCTTAAGGATGAATATCATGTTCGGGAGGGCTGAAAGGCTCGCGGCATCCGGTGCCTCCATCCGGGATGCGATCGTCTGGATCGCCGGCATCGCGATCTTGGGGCTCGTGATCTGGCTGTTCCAGGATGAGCTGCTGCTGGTATTTCTGGCGATCCTGCTGGCGGTTTCGCTGCGGGGGGCTGCCGACCGTGCCGCCCGCTACACGCTGCTGCCGCCCCGCTGGGCCATGGCTGCGATCGTGATTCTGGTCCTGCTTCTAACCATCGGGTTCTGGATGTGGGTCGGGCCGCAGCTTGTCGACCAGGGGAACGACCTGATCAAGGCGTTGTCCAATGAGGTCGGGCACCTCACCGCGCGCTACGGCCACACGAAATGGGGCCAGACGGTGATCGACAAGATCTCGGCCTCGGGCAGCGACGCGGCGCGCGGGCTGGCCGCGCCGGTGATGACAGTCGCCGGTTCCACCATCGGCGCTGTCGCCGCAGTCTTCGTGATCGTCGTGACGATGATCTATTTCGCCGCCAACCCCGAACTCTACCTTCGCGGGCTGGTCACGCTCCTGCCCAAAGGCCGGCGCGCCCGCACGCGCGAGGTGCTCGACAAGGTGGCGCATGTGCTCCGCTGGTGGTTCCTCGGCCAACTCATCGACATGGCGGTGGTCGGCGTGCTGACCGTGGTCGGGCTCGCGCTGATCGGCATGCCCATGGCGCTGGCACTCGGCGTGCTCGCCGGCATCCTGACCTTCGTGCCGTATTTCGGCGCGATCCTCGCGGCGATCCCCGCGCTCGCGGTGGCACTCGGGCAAGGCCTGCACATGGCCGTGCTCACCGCAATCGTCTTCGCGATCTGCCACATGGTGGAAGGCTATGTCGTCTCCCCCCTGGTGCAGGACCGGATGGTGCGGCTGCCGCCCGCTTTGCTGATTCTGTCGATGACCTTCGCCGGCTCGCTGTTCGGGCCGATGGGCGTCATCCTGGCGACACCGATGGCGGCCGCCGGGCTTGTCCTTGTCTCGGAATTCTACGTGGTCGATGTGCTGCAGGACGAGAGCGGGCGGGACGCCACCTCCCGCAAATAACCGCCTCAACCCTTCGGATGGGCGCCGAGCGCGCCACGGACGAGTGCGGCGAAGGCCCGCGCCCGATGGCTCGTCGCGGTTTTCCGCGCCGGGTCCATCTCCCCATAGCTCTCCGTCTCGCCATGCGGCTGGAACATCGGGTCATAGCCGAAACCCCGCGCGCCGCGCGGCGGCCAGACCCATTCGCCCTCGACACGCCCCTCGAACAGCTCGAAATGGCCGTCGGGCCAGGCGAGACAGAGAACGGAGATGAAATAGGCGCCCCGATCGGTCGCCTCGCCCGCCTCGGCATGGACGCGACGCATGGCCGCCGCGAAATCCTTGCCCGGGCCGGCCCAGCGCGCCGAATAGATGCCGGGCGCGCCATCCAGCGCCGCGACACAGAAGCCGCTGTCATCCGCCAGCGCCGGCAGACCGCTGGCCCCCGCCGCCGCCTGCGCCTTCAGCCGGGCATTGCCCTCGAAGCTCGGCTCGGTCTCATCCGGCTCGGGCAGGCCAAGCTCGCCGGCCGAGACGACATGGATATCCCAAGGCTCCAGAAGCGCGCGGATCTCGACGAGCTTGCCCGGATTATGGCTCGCCAGGACCAGCCGCGCACCCGGCTCCAGCGGGCGGGCCATCAGGCCGCCCTCACATCCGCCGCTTCGATGGCGATGTTCTGGGCGACGAAAAGCTCCTTCGTCCCGGCACGGGCGAGGCTCAGCAAAGCCTGGCAGTCTGCTTCCGAGAAGGGTGCCTTTTCGGCCGTGGCCTGAATCTCGACGATGCCGCCATCGGAGGTCAGGACGAAGTTGCCGTCCGCATCGGCATTGGAATCCTCAGCGTAATCCAGATCCAGCACCGGCTCACCGGCGACAATGCCGCAGGAGACGGCGGCGACCTGCCCGCGCAAGGGCACCGCCGCGATGACGCGCTGCGCCACCAGATGACGGAAGGCGAGCGCCAGCGCGACATAGGCGCCCGTGATGGCGGCGCAGCGGGTGCCCCCATCCGCGTTCAGCACGTCGCAATCGAGGGTGATCGACATCTCCCCCATCGCCGCGCGATCGACGACGGCGCGGAGCGAGCGGCCGATAAGGCGCTGAATTTCCTGCGTCCGCCCGGATTGCTTGCCGCGCGCGGCCTCCCGGTCCCCGCGCGTATGCGTGGCGCGCGGCAGCATGCCGTATTCGGCCGTGACCCAGCCCAGCCCCTGGTTGCGCAGAAAGGGCGGCACACGGCTCTCAACACTCGCGACGCAGAGAACCTCGGTCGATCCCATTCGGATGAGAGCCGAGCCCTCCGCATGGCGGGCGAAGCCCGTCGTGATCGAGACGGGGCGCAGGAGATCGGCGGCGCGGCCGGAAGCTCGCATGGGAAGGTCCTTCGGCAGAGACAGGGTTGGTGGCGGTGGCCGGCAGGCTTAACCGCAGATGCGGGGCCGCGCCACCCTTGAGCGTGTCGGCCGGAGGTGGAACGACCGGTCATGACGCTCTCAGAAACGATTATCTCCGGTTTTCGATGCTTTTTCGGAAAAATCTCTTAAAATTTCCCTATTGTTGTCCGCCGGTTAGCCCTAAACGCCTATCGGGCAAGAGTTTTTGCAAAGGAACTGTCAACTCTGCCCTTTCCGCGCGGACATTGCGCGGTATGATCAGGTAAGAAACTCAACTAATCGGATCTATCCTTGAGTCAGTCTGGGGTTACGTCACGGCCGCGTGTTCATAGGGGTGTTGTCGACACTCTCGCCCGCCGGATCATGTCAGGCCAGATCAGGCCCGGCGAAGGCCTGCCGAACACGCAGGATCTGAGCGCGGAGCTTGGCGTCAGCCGCTCCGCGCTGCGCGAGGCGATCAAGGTTCTCGGCGCCAAGGGCATGCTGGAGGTGAAGCCGCGCACGGGCACCCGTGTTCTGCCGCGCTCAAGCTGGAACCTGATGGACCCCGAATTGCTCGGTTGGTGCGGGCCATCGCTCGATGACGATCTGGTGCGGAGCCTGCTGGAATGCCGCCACCTGATCGAACCCGGGGCCGCGGCGCTTGCGGCCCAGCGGGCGACAAGCGCCCAGCTCGCCGCGATCGAGGCCGCGCTCGAACGCATGGCCGATACCGGGACGCTGGATGAGCGGGTCGAGGCGGATCTCGATTTTCATACGGCGGTCCTGCGCGCGAGCGGCAATCTTTTCCTCGCGCAATGGGGGCTGACCGTCTCCTCGGTCCTCCTCGCCGCCTTCAGGCTTTCGACCGGCGCATCTGAATCCTATCACGTGGCCTTCTCGGCGCATCGCGATGTCGTCGAAGCGATCCGCCTGCGGGATGCCGAGGGCGCTGATCGCGGCATGCGCGCCGTGCTGGGTGCCATGGCGCATGATCTGCACCTCGACGATCGGTAGCCCTACCTATCCGGCGTAAGGCCGGCGCCCTCGATTAGGCGAAGGCGAGCGCCGGCAGGTGGATGCCGCATTCGGTCTTCGCCTGGCCCGGCCAGCGCCCGGCCCGCCGATCCCCGCCTTCCGTCACGGGAACGGTGCAGGTCGTGCAGCCGACGGATAGAAACCCGTAAGCCTCCAAAGGGTGGCGCGGCAGGTCGCGGCTCTCGAATTCGGTCTCGATCCGCTCGGCCGACCAGAAGGCAAGCGGGTTGACCTTGACGTGCCCGGTCTCCGCCGGCTCGAACAAGCCGACATCCCGCCGGGCAGCGGATTGAAACCGCTTCCGCCCCGTAATCCAGGCGTCGAAACCCTCCAGCGCCGCTTGCAACGGCCGCGTCTTGCGCAGGGCGCAGCACCGATCGGCCTGCTTACGCCAAAGACCGCCCTCCGCATCCTCGCGGCTGATCGCTGCCGGGTCGGGCCTGATCACCCGCACATCCGTCAGGCCAAGCTGCTCGATCAGGGCGTCGCGATAGTCCAAGGTTTCAGGAAACAACTTTCCCGTGTCGAGAAAGATCACGGGAATCGCCCGATCGATCTCCGCCGCCAGAGCCAGCAGCAGCGCGGACTCGGTCCCGAACGAGGATACCAGCGCGATCCGGCCCGCGAAGGCCTCCGCCATCGCGAGCCGAAGCACGGCCGATGCGTCCCGGGGGTCGGAAATTCTACTTTCGAGAGCGTCACAGAGCTGAGAGTGAGATTGTCCGAAGGGGGCAGAGAGTGAAGCCGAGGCAGAGTTCATCTCGATCAAAGCTCTGGGAAGTTGAGTACAGCGTCCGCAAAAAGACGATTTTTCTCCAGATTGCAAGCCCCCGGATACCGAAAAGAAATAGTTACTCTACATAGCCCTAACGGCGCATAAATTAAACTAAGAATGGGCTGTTTGGGAGGGGGGCGACCTTTCTCACTCTGACGCGGCCCCGAAAAGCCATGCGAAACCAGAGCCCGATCGAGGGGTCGCGAGCAGCGGCCGCCCTCAGACCTGGTGCGTCAGTGACCGGGCGCGTCAGCTTTAACGGATCGCCTTAGTCGGCGGCGGGGTCGATCCAGCCGACATGGCCATCCTGCCGGCGATAGACGACGTTGAACTGGCCGGAGACGGAATTGCGGAACATCACAACCGGCTGATCGGCGAGATCCATGCGCATCACCGCCTCACCGACGGTCAGCCGCAAAATCACGGCTGGATTTTCGGCGACAACGGTCGCGAAATGATTCTGCACGGCGGCACTATCCGGCGCGCCATCCTCCGCCGCCGCATCGGCGTCATCCTGCTGGCGGAGAATATAATGCTGCGCGGCTTCCGACGTATCGGACCCGTCGCGGTTGGCGAGATCACGGGCATGCTCATTGACGCGGCGGCGATAACGGCGAAGCCGCTTGGCGATATGTTCCGCAGCATCGTCGAAAGCTGAATTGGCGTCGGCCGCCTCGCCCTCACCCCGCAGCGTCAACCCGCGTCCGGCATGCATGTTGATGTCGCAAGTGAAGAAGCTCCGGGCACGGCTGAAGGTCACGTTCGCCTCCAGCGCATCGCCGAAATACTTGCGGGAGATGGTGTCGAGCATGGTCCAGACACGATGGCGCAGCGCGTCCGATAGTTCGAGCTGCTTGCCGGAGACCGTAATGTGCATCTTACCTCCAGGTGTTCGCCGGGAAGGAAACGCTCACGCGCGCCGCCCCGGTTTCGGGTGACCTTTAGAAGTCTGGGCCTGCACAGCGCTCTTTCAATCTTCGCCCTCAGGCCGCGGTCTTCTCCTTCTTGCGCTGCATCGAGCTTGGGATGTGCAACGTCTCCCGGTATTTGGCCACGGTCCGGCGGGCAATGTCCACGCCCTCCTTGCGCAGGGCGGCCACAATCGCATCATCGGACAAAATATCGTTCGGCTGCTCCGCACCGATCAATGCCCGGATGCGATGGCGGATCGCCTCCGCGCTGAAGGTTTCGCCCGTGGTTCCGGCGATCGCCGTCGTGAAGAAAAACTTAAGCTCGAAGACGCCGCGCGGCGTCGCAATCGATTTGTTAGCGGTCACGCGGCTGATCGTGCTTTCGTGCATTTCCACCGCATCAGCCATATCGCGCAGGATCAACGGTCGCAAATGCGCGACGCCATGGCGCAAAAACCCATCCTGCTGACGCACCACCTCCGTCGTCACCTTCAGAATCGTCTGCGCCCGCTGCCGCAGGGATTTCACCAGCCAGTTCGCCGTCTGCAACTGCTCCGACAGGAAGACGCGATCCTCCTTCCCGGCCTGGGCCGCGATTCGTGCATGGAAGGTCTGATTGACCAGCAGGCGAGGCAAGGTCTCGGGATTGAGTTCCAGGTGCCAGCCGCCATCGGCCATGCGCCGCATCAGCACATCGGGCACCAGCGGCCGCAGCGGCACAGCGTCGTAGCTCGCGCCGGGCTTCGGATCGAGGCGGCGGATCTCGGCCACCATCTCCGCCATATCCTCGGCATCGACACCGCAGAGCGCCATCAGCCGGCGCAGATCCCGCCGCGCCAGCAGGTCGAGATTGTCGAGCAGCGTCGCCATGGCGGGATCGAGCCGGTTCTGCTCGGCAAGTTGCGCCGCCAGACACTCCCTCAGATCGCGTGCGAACATGCCGGGCGGATCGAAGCGCATCATCCGCCCGCGCACCGCCTCGACGCGCTCAAGGCTCGTGCCGAGGCCGGCCGCGACATCGGCGGGCGCCGCCGTGATACGGCCCGCACCGTCCAGCAGTGCTATGAGATGGGCGCCGATCAGCCGGTCGGCGGGGTCGGCGAAGCCCAGCCGCAACTGCTGGGCGAGATGGTCGCGCAGCGTGCCGGGGGTTTCCGCCAGATCGTCGATGCCGCGCCCCTCGGCGTCGAAGGCATGGCTACCGCCACGGCCGATGCCGGAAAAGCGTGTTCCGTCCAGGCCATCCCCGTCGGCGACGCCGCCCGCGTCAAAGGCATTGGAGAAATCCCCGTCGAGCGGCGCATTCGCCGCCGTCGGCAGCGCGTCCGAGGTCACGAAGGAGAGGCTGTCGCCCACCGCTGGCGGCGGCGCGGCGGGCTGGTCGGGCGCCGGCGTCTCCATCACCGGAAGCTCGGGCCGCTCATCACGTTCGAGCAACGGATTCCGGTCCAGCTCCTCCTGCACGAAGCCGGCGAGTTCCAGGTTGGAGTAATGCAGAAGCTTGATGGCCTGCCGCAGCTGCGGGGTCATCACCAGCGACTGCGACTGGCGCATGACCAGCCTTGGCCCGATTTTTGCTCCGATTGACATCGGCCTTAGCTATAGCAGCATACGGCCGGCACAAAAGTGCCTAACTATGGCTTATGCTGGCCCTTGATCGGCGCAGACGGCGCTCAGCGCCGGGGCCGACCGGCCTCACATGCTGAATCGGTCGCCGAGGTAGACGCGCCGGACGCCCTCATGGCTGACAACCTCGGCGGGCCGGCCCTCCATCAGCACCTGGCCATCGTGCAGGATGTAGGCACGATCGATAATCTCCAGCGTTTCCCGCACGTTATGGTCGGTGATCAGCACGCCGATGCCGCGATGCTTCAGATGCGAGACCAGATCCCGGATCTCGCCCACCGCGATGGGATCGATGCCGGCCAGCGGCTCGTCGAGCAGGATATAGCCGGGCCGGCTGGCCAGCGCGCGGGCGATCTCCACCCGCCGGCGCTCGCCGCCGGACAAGGCGAGCGCCGGGGTGCGGCGCAAATGGCCGATGCCGAATTCCTGCAGCAAGCCGTCCAGCATCATCTGCTGCTTCTCGGGATCGGTCTCGCTGATCTCGATCACCGCCTTGATGTTCTGCTCGACATTGAGGCCGCGAAAGACGCTCGCCTCCTGCGGCAAGTAGCCGATGCCAAGGCGCGCCCGGCGATACATGGGCAGAGCCGTGATGGGGTTGCCGTCGAGCGTGATCTCGCCGCTATCGGGCCGGACGAGGCCCATGATCATGTAGAAGGTGGTGGTCTTGCCGGCGCCGTTGGGGCCGAGCAGACCCACCGCCTCACCGCGCTTGACGGTGATGGACACGCCACGGACGACGGGCCGCTGCTTGAAGCTCTTGCCCAGGCCCCGGGCGACCAGGCCCGTGCCGGGACGTGTATAGACACGCGCTGCTTCCGCCATCTTGGGGGGTTCCTCAGCCGGTCTTGTCAACGGGGCGCATCGCTATGGGGAAGACGCGGCCTTGGGGCCAGGATTGGCCGATGCGGCCTGGGCCGCCTGATTGGGCGTGATCAGGCCTTTGACCTGATCCCGGGTATGCGACAGCAGGCGAGACACGCCGGTCTTCATATTGACCAGGGCCTCGGACCCCACGAGTTCGTTCTGCCCGCGCGTGATGTGAACCTGACCGGCGATGCGGGCCATATCCAACTCCGGGTCATAGACCGCGCGGTCGCCCTGCACGATATCCGTCTCCGTGATGATGATGACGTGACCGATCGCGTCCACGAGCTTGAGCTTGCCGGAGGCGGGATCGGTCGGGTCCGTGGCGCTACCCTGTTGGCCGGCTGCTGTCCCATCGGGCGCCGCGGCGGCGACCGTCTGGGCGGCCGGGGCCGTGGCGACGGAGGCCGGGCCGGACGCCGTATAGGCGACGAGCACATCCGCCGCGACACGGCGGCCGGTATTCGTGACCAGAACCGCGTCACCCCGGGCGACCGCCATATGCTGATTGGACCAGTATTCCAGCGAATCCCGGGAGGTGATGACATAGGTGGGCGTCGTCAACTTCAGGTCATGGCCGGTCAACACCAGCACGGCCTGATCCATGTCGTAGGCGCCATGATCGCCCACGGCCCGGTCGGTGGGGGTGAAGATGTGTACGTCGCCCTGCGCTTCGAGCAGGTAGATCTCGTTGTTGCCCTCGACCCCGTCGGCGGGGCCGGCACCGGGGGAGGCCGCCGCGCTGGCCGGGGCGGTCGGCTGGCCGGGTACCGCCGCTTTCTTGCGGTAATGGGCGATCAACTGGTCGGCCGTCACAGTCACGTTGCCGCGAACCGCCTTCGCGTCCTGGCTGGCGATCACTTCCTGCTGCACCTGCCGCCACTCGATCCCGCCCTGGGAGGTGACGGTGATCGGGCCGCCCTGGCTCAGATTGATCGCCTGGGCAAAGGCCGGCCCCGCCAGCCCAACCATCACCGCCGACAGGCCGAGCCCGAGCAGCCCCCACTTCGGTTGCCGAGAGCCTCTGCGATGATAACCTGCGGCAGGCGGAGTGGCAGCGGTGTCGCTCATGGACTCCCGTCTAGCACAAGCTTCGCCGGCCCGGTGAAGTGCAGGCGCGCACCGCGATCGGTGATCGCGAAGCCATGCGCATCGAGCGTGCCGAAAGGACCGTCAGCGTTCACGACCTCATGGCCGGACGCCGTGCCGACCTTCAGGTCGACATGAGCCTTGGAGGTGCGAACCGTCGTCCCGTCATCCCGGTAGAGGACGACGTGGTTACTGAGGTCCAGATGCTGGGCTTTTGCGTGATAGACACCATCACGGGACTGCACCAACAGCCAGGAACCGCTTTTCATCGTCAGGTCGCCGACGGGCGCCGTGAGCACCACCGTATCCGCGTCGGTCTGCACGGCCTGATCGGCGGTCATGGTGTACGGGCGGCCGGTCTGGTCGATTCCCTCGTAATGCGCCTTCGTCATGCTGCCCTGGTCGGCGGCATCCGCGCCGCCCACCGCCAGCCGGTAGGAGACGCGCGCCGGGTTGTGGCGGCTGATCTCAGGCCAGAGGATGACGAGGCTGAGCAGCAAAAGCGCGCCGAGCGGCAGCAGGCGCTTGACGCAGCTGACGAGGAACCGCCGCCGAGACAGCGCTGACGCCGAAGGCATCTTGCGACCACGCCAGGACGGGAGGGTGGAGCCGAGCGAATCCTCGACCTGGCCCTGTCTCAGCAGGTGCAGACGATCAGGAATAGCGCTCATTCAACCCCCTCATTCCGAACGCGGCCCACCGGGCTGGTCGTTCGGTTGGCAAGGCAATCAACCATCTCCCGGATCACCCAGCTCGGCGATCCCGCAACAACTCGCGCCGCCCGGCGTCGCCTGACCCGGGACATTTCATCACATTTTTTGGCAGCGTGTTTCAAGGCGACAGACTTATAGCCAGGCAAAAGCGGCAGTCACATGGCAAATTCGTAACCCTTCCCAGCGGCGGGCCGCCTGCCCGACCTTCTATTGGAAGGATTTCGGCCTAGTCACTTGCTTTTAACGATTACCGGCCACGGGTGATTGCTGCAATGCGTCAATAGCCGGCGCAGCACGAAAACGTGATGCGCCGGCTGGGGCACGGCCAGCGGCGGGCTCGATACCTAGCCTCGGCGGCGGCCCCATAGCATCCTCCCGCCATGATCGTCGCTCGGCCAGACACCGCCGGTCCCTCCCGCAGCCGGCTGCGCACGATCGCCCTGATCGTCGCGACCGCGCTCTTCATGGAGCAGCTGGACGCGACCGTGCTTTCGACCGCGCTGCCCAGCATGGCGCGGAGCTTCGGCGTAAAGCCGCTCCATATGGGCATCGCCCTCACCTCCTATCTCCTGAGCCTGGCGGTGTTCATTCCGGCGAGCGGCACCATCGCCGACCGTTTCGGCACGCGCCGCGTGTTCAACGGGGCGATCATCCTGTTTACCCTTGGCTCGATCCTCTGCTCCCAGGCCGGCAGCCTGCCGCTGCTGGTGGCCGCGCGGGTGGTTCAGGGCATGGGCGGCGCCATGATGGTGCCGGTCGGGCGCATCATTCTGCTGCGCAGCGTGCCCAAATCCGAACTCGTCTCAGCCATGGCCTGGTTTCTCGTCCCCGCGCTCATCGGCCCCGTGGTCGGGCCGCCGCTGGGCGGTTTCATCACCACCTACCTGTCCTGGCGGTGGATATTCTTCATCAACATCCCCATCGGCATCCTGGGCGGCACGCTCTCGACCCTGCTCATCCCCGATATCCGGGAGCCGCATCGGACGCCCTTCGATGCGCCTGGCTTCGTACTCTCCGGTATCGCGCTGGCCTGCCTCACCTTCGGCTTCACCCTGGCGAGCCGGGGGTCCCTGGCCCTCGACAGCGCGGCCCTGCTCGGCATCGGCCTCGTCAGCGGCGCCGCCTATGTCGTCTATGCGCGCCGGAGGCCCAATGCGATTCTCGACCTCCGCCTGATGCGGGTGCAGACCTTCCGCATCTCGACCATCGCCGGGTCGCTTTCCCGCATCACCTGGGGCGCCGTGCCCTTTCTGCTGCCGATGATGATGCAGCTCGGTTTCGGCATGAGCGCCGCCGCCAGCGGCGCCATCACCTTCATGAGTGCTGCCGGCGCCATGCTCATGAAATTCGTCGCCGCCCCCATTTTGCGGCGTTTCGGCTTCCGACGGGTGCTGATCTGGAACCAGCTGCCCGCGACGCTCTCCATTCTCGCCTGCGCCACGATCACGCGCGGCTGGCCCCTGCCGGCGCTGTTCGCGCTGCTGCTCGCCGGCGGCTTCTTTCAATCGCTGCAATTCAGCGCCTACAACACGATCGCCTATGCCGAGCTGCGGCCGGACCGCATGAGCGCCGCCACCAGCTTCTATACGGTGTTCCAGCAACTCATGCTGTCCATGGGCATCTGCGTGGCCGCCGGGGCGCTCGCCTTGTCCTCGGCCATCGCCGGCCATCACAACCCCGCGCTGAGCGACTTCCGCATCGCGTTCCTGGTGGTGAGTCTTGCCTCGCTGCTCTGCGGGCCGATCTGCTCCAGGCTGCCCGCCGGCGCCGGGGCCGAGATGAGCGGCCATCGCGCGAGGACCTGACCCCCTGGAGCGGAGCGGACACAGCGCCTACAGTCCGGTGCGAACGCAACTCGGGAGAACGCCGATGCTTGAGAAGGCCACAACCCTGCCGCTCAAGGACCGCTCGCTTCTGCGGCAGGCCAATCTGCTCGGCGGCAAATGGGTCGGGCCGATAGCGGCAAGACCATCGCCGTGAACAACCCCGCGACCGGCGAGGCGATCGGCGACGTGCCCGCCATGGGCGCCGCCGAAACCCGCCGCGCGATCGAGGCCGCCGCATCGCGCGCAGCCGGCCTGGCGCGCGCTGCTGGCGAAGGAGCGCGCGCGCCATCCTGCGCAAGCTGTTCGACCTGATGCTGGCGAACGCCGACGACCTCGCCATCATCATGACCGCCGAGCAGGGCAAGCCGCTGGCCGAAAGCCAGGGCGAGATCGCCTATGCCGCCAGCTTCATCGAATGGTTCGCCGAGGAGGCGCAAGCGCGTCTACGGCGACACCATCCCGCAGAACGCGCAAGGGCCGCCGCATCATCGTGCTGAAGGAGCCGATCGGCGTGTTCGCCGCGATCACGCCGTGGAATTTCCCGGCCGCGATGATCACCCGCAAGGCCGGGCCCGGGCTGGGCCGCCGGCTGCACCGGCGTGATCCGCCCGGCCAGCCAGACGCCGTTCTCGGCGCTGGCCCTGGCCGTGCTGGCCGAGCGCGCCGGCATGCCGGCCGGCGTGTGCAACGTGCTCACCGGCCCGGCCGGCGACGATCGGCGGCGAACTGACCGCCAACCCGCTGGTGCGCAAACTGACCTTCACCGGCTCCACCGAGGTGGGCGCCAAGCTGCTCGCGCAATGCGCGCCGACCGATCAAGAAGACCAGCATGGAACTGGGCGGCAACGCGCCGTTCATCGTGTTCGACGACGCCGATCTGGATGCCGCCGTGCATGGGCGCGATGGCCAGCAAATACCGCAACACCGGCCAGACCTGCGTCTGCGCCAACCGCATGCTGGTGCAGGACGGCGTCTACGACGCGTTCGCCGCGAAGCTGAAAGCCGCGGTCGAGGCGCTGAAGGTCGGCAACGGCATGGAGCCGGGCGTGACCCAGGGCCCGCTGATCAACGCCGACGCGGTCGACGAAGGTCGAGGAGCACATCGCCGACGCGCTGACGCGCGGCGCCCGCATCGTCACCGGCGGCAAGCGCCACGCGCTCGGCGGCAATTTCTTCGAGCCGACGGTGCTGGCCGACGTGCCGCGCGACGCCGATGATCTTCCGCGAGGAAACCTTCGGCCCGGTCGCGCCGCTGTTCCGCTTCAAGACCGAGGAGGAGGCGATCGCGCTCGCCAACGACACCGAGTTCGGCCTCGCCTCCTATTTCTACGCCCGCGATGTCGGCCGCATCTTCCGCGTCGCCGAGGCGCTGGAATACGGCATCGTCGGCATCAACGAAGGGCTGATCTCCACCGAGGTGGCGCCGTTCGGCGGCGTGAAATCCTCGGGCCTGGGCCGCGAGGGCTCCAAATACGGCATCGAGGATTATCTGGAGATCAAATACCTCGCGCTCGGCGGTCTTGGAGCGTGATGGCCGAAGGTGTACGCACCGTAGGTCTAAATCACGCTCCAAAATATTGATGAGAGCCTGATTAGCCCGCCCAGCTCTCGGCGATATCGGGCCGGCCGAGCTGCCTGAAGGCCAGGATGGCGGCGCCGAGCAAGGCACCCTCGGCGCCGAGCGTCGACCGCAGAACCGGCGGCGGTGGACGCCAGGCGAGCCGTGCCCTCAGCGCCTCCCGCAGCGGGTCGAGCAGCGCCACGCCGGCCTCCGCCAGACCGCCGCCGATCACGATGACCGCCGGGTCCAGCAGCATCGTCACCGTGGTCAGGCTGATCGACAGGGCCTGCACCGCATCATCCCAAACCCGATCCGCGATCGGATCGCGGCTGCAGCCGCGTGACGATTTCCGCCGCCGTCGGCGCATCGGCGCCGCCGAAGGCGCGATAGCGCCGGGCGATGGAAGCCGCCGAGGCATAGGCTTCGAGGCAACCAATCTGCCCGCAGGTGCAGGGCTCACCCCCGGGGTAGACCGGCGCATGGCCGATCTCCCCCGCCATGCCCCCTGCACCCGCGATCGGCTGGCCATGCACCACCAGAGATGCCGCGATGCCGGTGCCGATCATGACCATGGCGGAGTGAGGCGTGCCGCGCGCGGCACCAAGCAGAGCCTCGGCGAGCCCCGCGGTCCGCACATCATGGCCGGTCGCCGCCGGCAGGCCATGCCGGGCCGCGAGACGGGGGCCGACCGCGCAATCGCGCCAGCCGAGATTGGCGGAAAAGAGAATATGCCCCGTCGCCTCGTCCATCCCCGGCGCGATGACGCCGATGGCGGCCGGCGAGACCTGCAAGGCAGCACCCGCCGTCAGGCAGCCGCCGACGAAGGCATCGAGCCGGGCGAAGACTGCCTCACCCATCTCGCCCATGGTCGGCGCCGTATCAGCGAAGAGCTTGCGGCCCCCGGCATCGATCAGCGCCGCTTTGAAGCTGGTGCCGCCGACATCGATCGCCAAAACAACCGGAAGACCCACCTGCCCGGCCGGCCGCACCGTCATGCCGCCTGGCGCACCGCCTGGATGAAGGCGGCGATCTCCTCGGTCGACGTCACTTGCCGGCCGAAAGCGTCAGGCCGCATCGCGCGCAGATGCACCTCCGGCACGCCTGTCCGCTCCAGCAGCGCGCGCACATTCTTCGCCCGCACGCCGCCGCCGGCAATGATCGCCACCCGCCCGGCCGCCCGGCTGACCAGAATCGCCAGCGTTTCGGCGCCGCCCTCGGCCGTCGGGCTGCCGCCGGAGGTCAGGACCGAGCGGATGCCAAGGCCGAGCAGCGTGTCGAGTGCGCCGCCCAAATCCCGCGTCACGTCAAAAGCCTTGTGGAAGGTCATCGGCGCGCCGCCGCAGGCGAGCTTCAGCCGCGCCATCGCGCGGGCATCGATGACGCCCGAGGCCGTCAGCGCGCCGCAGACGAAGCCGACCGCGACGTCCGGCGGCCGGGGCAAGGCGCGGAAGGCCGCGATATCGGCGCACATGACCTCGACCTCCTCGGCCGAGAAGACGTAGTTGCCGCCGCGCGGCCGGATCATGATGCGCACACCGACGCGCCGCACACGGCCGAACACCGCCTGCACCAGGCCGTAACTCGGCGTGAGCCCACCCTCGGACAACGCGCTGCACAGCTCGATACGGTCCGCGCCCTCGGCTTCCGCCGCGAGCGCGCCCGCCACGTCATCCACGCAGATCTCGACCAGCGGCGCGGCCGTGACGGCACTCATTTTATGGAACCAGCGGTCAATCCGCCGACGACCTTCCCCTCGATCATGGCGAAGAGGATGATCACGGGGATGGTGGCGATCACCGAGCCGGCGAAGAGATGCCGCCAATCCACCTGATATTGGCCGATATAGCTGTTCAGCGTCACCGTCAGCGGTTCCGTCGTCGATGAGGTGGTGAGCGTCAGCGCGACGATGAACTCATTCCAGGCGGCGATGAAGGTGAAGATGAGGGCGGTGACGATTCCCGGCAGCGCGAGCGGCAGCGTCACGCGGAAAAGCGCGCCGAGGCGGGTGGAGCCGTCAATGAAGGCGGCTTCCTCCAGCTCCGCCGGAATGGCGGAGACATAGGCGTTCAGAATCCAGACGGCGAAGGCCATGTTGAAGCCGGCATTGACGAGGATGAGCGATGAGACCGTGTCGATCATCCCGAAGCTCAGGAATTCCCGATAGATGCCGACCAGCATGGCGGTGGGCTGGAACATCTGCGTCACCAGCACCAGCAGCATGAAGGCGGCGCGGCCGCGAAAGCGCTGGCGGGCAGTGTAGTAAGCGGCGGGAATGGCGACCAGAAGAACGAGAATGGTGGACCCGCCCGCGACCTCCAGGCTGATGCGGAGGTTGTTGCCGAAGCCCGTGGTCCAGATATCGATGAAGCTATGGGCGTTGAACCGGGTCGGGAGAAAATCCCGGTCGAGCATCTGGTTCGCCGGCCGCAGCGCCGAGACGATCATCTCGATATAGGGCAGCAGGAAGATGGTCGCGACGATATAGGCGATGCCGGCATAGATCAGCCGGTACGCGGGCAGGCTGGACCTTTGGGCGGTAGCCGCCATCTACGGCGCCTCCCTCTTCCAGACCGTGACGCGCAGGTAGATCGCCACGATGATGACGACGAGGCCGAAATTCACCACGGACATGGCGGCGGATTCGCCGATGTAGCTCTCCTTCAGCTGATACATGAAGGTCGTGGTCGTGCTGGTCTCGTGCCCCGGGCCGCCGCGCGTCATTTCCCAGATGATCGGGAAGGAGTTGAAGACGTTCATGACGTTGATGAGCAGCGCGACGACGAAAGCCGGCCGCAGCAGGGGCAACGTGATCGAAATATAGCTGCGCCAGGGGCTGGCGCCGTCCACCCGTGCGGCCTCGTAGACATCCGAGGGAATCGCCTGAAGCCCCGCCAGCAGGGCGTAGGTTCGCGAAGGGGACCGAGACGAAGATCGCGACGACGATCATCCAGGCGAAGGCGGAGCCCGGTGAGCCGAGCCAATCGGCCGCGTTGCTGTTGAAGCGGTGCAGCAAGCCGAGGTCGTAAAGAACGACGTTGATGATGCCGTTATTGGCGTCGAGGCTCCAGCGGAAGACGATGGCCGTCATCGTGACCGAGGCCGCCCAGGGCGCGATGAGTGCCCAGCGCGCGGCGCGGCGCCCGGGAAATTTCTGGTTGAAGAGCTGGGCGAGCACCAGCGAGATCAGCATCGTGCCGGCGACCACCGTGCCGACCCAGATACACGTGCGGATGAGGATGCCGGGCAGGTCCGGCTCCTGCCACAGGAAGACGAAGTTCCGCCAGCCCGCCCAGCCGAGGATGAAGCCATCCGGGCTGATATGCTGGAAGGCGGTCTCGATCATGATGACCACGGGCCAGAGCACGACCACGATGATGAGCGCGAGGGCGGGGCCGATCCAGATGAGTGGTGCCAGCCTCGCGGCGAGCTTGCGGCGGCGGCGGCGCATCCGCGCCACCGCCTGCCCGCCCGTCGCCGAGATGCTCATGCCGTCATCGCCCGCTTTGTCCGCTCCATGCGCGGAATCAGCTGCCCTTCAGCGCCGTTTGCTGAATGGTATCCAGAACCGGCTTCGGGTCCGGCCCGATCGCGGTGCCGATGATCTGCTGGATCTGCACCTTCACCTGCGCCCAGACAGGATCACTCGGATATTGAACCGCCTTCGGCAGCGCGGCCATGAAGGGCGCGAGCTGCGGATCGATCTTGGAGAAAGCCGCCGCCCCCGAGGTCGTGCCCGGCAGCAGGTTGTATTCCTCCGCAAAGGCGATCTGGTATTTGTCCTGCAACGCGAAATCGATGAAACTCTTGATCGCCGCCTGCTTGCTGCCATCGGTCTTGAAGGCGGCCATGAAGTCACAGACGCCGAGCGTGCTGTCGAGCGGCCCGGTCTTGCCGGTGATCGCGGTGGTGCCCCAATCGCTATCCGTCAGCACGCCCGCACTTTTGATGATCGGCAGCAGTGCGGTGATGCCGTTGATCATGCCGATCTGGCCTTGCGCGAACTGCGCCAGGATCACGGCGCGGTTCTTGGTGCCGGGGTTCGGCTCCGTATAGCCCGCCTGCACGAGCTTGGTCATGAACTCAAGCGTTTCGACATTCTGCGGGCTGTTGATCACCCATTTGCCCGAGGCGTCCTGATAGCCGCCGCCATTGCCGAGCAGCCAGAGCAGCGTCTCGGCCTGCGCCTCTTCCGGCCCCAGCGGCATGCCGTAGCCGATCTTGCCCAGCGCCTCGACCTTGCCGGCATCGGTGTAAAGCTCGTCCCATGTCGTGGGCGGGGTCGCGATGCCGGCCTGTGCGAACAGCTTCTTGTTGTAGAACAGGGTGCGGGAGCTGGTGGTGAAGGGCATGCCGTATTGCGCGCCGCCGTAGCTGCCGAGCTTGGTGAAGGCCTGCATCAGGTTGGACGGCGCGGTCATCACGTCGCTGACCTTATAGAGCAGGCCTTCCTGGGCGTAGTTGGAGAAGTAGTCGCCCTCGGTGATGTCCGGGTACTGGCGGTTCTGCACCATCGTCTGGATTTTGGTGTCGAAGTCGTTCCAGTTCACGGTTTGCACTTTCACCGTGATCGTCGGGTTCGCCGCATGGAAGGCATCGGCGATCGTCTGCCAGTAGGTCTGGCTGGTGTCGGACGGACCCGTGCCGTAGTCGGCGGCGACGAGGTTGAGCACGGTATCCGCGCGCGCCGGTGCCGGCGCGAAGATCGCGAGGCTGAGCGCGAGAGCCGTCGAGGCTCCGGCGGCGACTAGGGAATGAGGGGCGATGCGCATGAAGGGCCTTCTCCCGATGATTGAGCGAGTGGGCCAAATCTAGTCATCGTATCGCGAGCTTGTATAGCTGCCATGAGCGAGCCGGCCGCCTGATTGGCCGGATGAATGGAAGGCGTTTGGTTCTCTTTTTCGTGAAGAAAGAGAAAAAGCGCGCCTCTCCGACAAAAGCGGAGAAAGCTTTTGTCTCTGCCGTTCTTGAGAGTGTTTGAGAATGCGCTACGGCGAGCCAGAGGCGCCGATAGGCGCTGGCCGGATGGCCGCCGTAGTAGCAGTCTCAAACACTCTCTTGGGTGATTGCAGCCGATAGCTGCGGGATGCCCGCGCCGATGCCGCCATCCACCGGCAAAATAACGCCGGTGATATGCGATGCCTCGTCGGAGACGAGGAAGGCGACCGCCGCCGCCACATCGGCCGGAGTTCGCGACTTTACGCAGCGGATACCAGGCACTGACCTCATCGAAGACCGCCGGGTTCGCCATCACGCGCGCATCCCAGGCCTGGGTGCGGACCGTGCCGGGCGCCACCGCATTCACCCGCACCCGGCGCGGCCCGAACTCCACCGCCAGGCAACGGGTCAGGTGCATGAGCCCCGCCTTGGCCGCGCTATAGGCCGGATGCCCATACATGCCGATGCCGTTGACCGAGCCCATATTCACGATCGATCCGCCGCCCTGCAGCAGATGCGACTGGAAGGCATGAATGCAGAGGAAGGCGCCGTCGAGATTGAGCGCGATGTCGCGCCGCCAGGTGGCGTAGTCGATCTCGCGCATGCTCGGCGCGAAGGCGCGGCCGGCATTGTTGACCAGCGCCCGCACATCGCCGCGCGCCAGCGCCGCCCGCGCGGCGGCACCCACTGACGCCTCATCGGTGACATCGACCTCGATCGCCTCGGCCGTGCCGCCGGTCGCGCGGATGGCTTCGGCACGAAACCCGGCCCGGGCGCGGTCGATATCAGCGCAGATCACACCCCAGCCGCGCGAGGCGAGCAGGCCCGCGATGGCGCCGCCGATATCGCCGCCAGCACCGGTCACGAAAGCCCAAGCGGCTGGGTCGGGTGCGGGCATCGGTCAGTCTCCACGCAATCGGAGGCCCGACCATGGCGGAAGCCAAGTGCTGCGTATAGGCTCGCGCCATGACGGCAGACATCCTGATCAAGGCCGCCCGTGTCGTGGACGGGACCGGCGCGCCATGGTTCCGGGCCGACGTGCGGATCGCACGTGGCCGTATCGCCGCCATCGGGCCGGAGCTTGCCGCCGAGGGTGCCACGGTCATCCGGGCGGAGGACCGCTACCTTGCGCCCGGCTTCATCGATGCCCATTGCCATGACGACCTTGCCTTCCTGCGCGAGCCGGACCGGCCGGAAAAGGCGCTCCAGGGTGTCACCTCCATCGTCGTCGGGAATTGCAGCTTCTCGCTTTATCCGGCGCCGCCCCATGCCATCGACCTGCTGCGCGGCCATTTCGGCGGCTTGCTGGGGGAGACGGCACGCTCCGAGGTCTTTGCCGATTTCGCCAGCTATCGCGCCGCGCTTGAAACGGCGGGGATCGCGCTCAACCTCGTCTCTCTGGTGGGCCATGCGGCGCTGCGGCTCGCTGTCATGGGCTATGAGCGGCGCCCCGCGACCGCCGCCGAGATCGCCGCCATGCAGCGGCTGCTCGCGGAACAGCTCAGCGCGGGCGCGGCGGGGCTGTCTCTCGGCCTCGTTTATCCGCCAAGCGCCTTCGCCGACGCGCCCGAATTGGTGGCGCTCGCCGAGACGGTGCGCGCGGGCGGCGGCCTCCTCGCCGCCCATGTGCGGAGCTACGACGCCGGGCTGATGGCAGCGATCGAGGAGTTTATCGACATCCTCTCGGCTGCGCGGGTTCCGGGGTTGCTGTCGCATCTGCAATCCGCCGGCCGGCCAAATTGGGGCGCCATTCCGCAGGCGCTCGCACGCCTGGAAGCCGCGCGCGCCGAGGGCCTCGATATCAGCTTCGACATGTATCCCTACCCGGCCGGCAGCAGCTACATATTGCAGCTTCTGCCGCCCTCGGCGCAGGAAGGCGGCCTCGCTGGCTTGCGCGCGCGCCTCGCCGACCCCGCCGCACGCGCCGATCTCCGGCATTGGGTCGAGCATGGCGGCGCCGACGGCCATGCGCAGTCCAAGATCGCGCTGATCGGCTGGGGCAAGGTTCTCATCTCCGGCACCAGCCGCCCGTCGCTGAAATTCCTCGAAGGCCAGCGCATGGATGCGGCAGCGGCGGCGCTCGGCATCGCTCCCTTCGATCTGCTGGCGAAGCTCGTGGAGGAGGATGACGGCCAGACCGCCATCGTCATGTTCCAGCTCGATGAAGGCGATCTTCAGGCTGCCTGCTGCCACCGGCTGCACATGGTCGGGTCGGACGGGCTGCCGCGCCCCGGCACGCGGCCGCATCCGCGCGCCTTCGGCACCTTCCCGCGCATTCTGGGGCCGCTGCGGCGCGACCGCCATTGGTTCACCCTGGAAGACGCCGTGCGACGGATGACGGCGATGCCCGCGCAACGCTTCGGCCTCGGCGGCCACGGGCTGATCCGCCCCGGCATGGCCGCCGATCTGGTGCTGTTCGAAGAGACGGTCGAGGATCGCGCCACGTTCGAGGAGCCCGCCGAGACGCCCGCCGGCATCACCGATGTCTGGGTCGCGGGTCAGGCCGTGGTGGCGGAGGGCAAGACGACCGGCGCCCGGCCGGGCAAGGTGCTTGGAAGCGGATAAGGAGAGCAGGTGATGCGGCAGGCTTTGATGATCGCGGGCGCGGCTGCGGCTGGCGGCCATTACTCCCACGCGGTCGTCGCGAACGGCTTCGTCTTCGTCTCTGGCCAAGGCCCCAAGGAGCCCGAGACCGGGCTGATGCCGGACAGTTTTGAGGGCCAGGTGCGGCAGACGCTGACCAATCTCCGCACGATTCTGGAAGGTGCGGGCAGCAGCCTCGACGATGTCGTCAAGATCAACTGCTATCTCAGCGCCTTGACGCACTTCGGCGAGTGGAACGCGATCTATGCCGAGTTCTTCCCCGCCGCACCGCCCGCCCGCACCACCGTCGGCTGCCAGCTCAACGGTATTCTGGTCGAGGTCGATTGTATCGCGGTGCTGGCCGATGGCTGAACCGCAGCCGGTCACGTCACTGGTCTCGGCGCTGGAAACCCCGGTGCCGGTCATCGACCTCGACCGGGTGGAGCGGAACCTTGTCCGCATGCAGGCCTATGCCGACAGCCATGGCCTCGCCCTCCGCCCGCATATCAAGACGCATAAGCTGCCCGTCTTCGCGCGGCGGCAGGTGGCGCTCGGCGCGGTCGGCATCACCTGCCAGAAGCTCGGCGAGGCCGAGGTCATGGCCGATGCCGGCCTCGATGACATTCTCATCTCCTTTCCGCTGATCGGGCCGGACAAGGCGCGGCGGCTGGCGGCCCTCGCCCGGCGCGTCACCATGCGCGTGGCGATCGACAACCCGCTGGCGCTGGAAACCGTGGCGCTCGCCGGCCAGGAGGCCGGGCGGCCGATCGGCGTGCTGGTGGAGTTCGACAGCGGCATGAAGCGCACCGGCGTCACCTCGGTGGAGGGTGTGCTCGCACTCATCGCCCAGGTGACGACGGCCGACGGGCTGCGCTTCGACGGGCTGATGACCTATCCAAGCAACGCCGCCAGCGCGGATTTCATCCGCGCGGTGCGGGATGCGGGGCTCGACCTGCCCATCGTCTCGGGCGGCGGCACGCCGGCGGCGGCAGCGACCCACGAGATCAGCGGTCTGACCGAAATGCGTGTCGGCACCTACATCTACAATGACCGCACCCTGGTCGAGGGTGGTGCTGCCGGGCTGGAGGACTGCGCGCTCCACGTCCATGCGACGGTCGTCAGCCGGCCGAGCGAGACCCGCGCCATCCTCGATTGCGGCTCCAAAACGCTGTCGAGCGACCTCGTCCCCCGGGGCGGCGCGGCCGGCTACGGCTTGCTCATCGACTATCCGGATGCGGTCATCGAGCGGCTGAGCGAGGAACATGGCATGGTCGATCTGAGCCGGAGCGAGGCGAAGCCGGCGTTGGGCGAGCGGGTGCGCGTGCTGCCCAACCATGTCTGCGTCGTGACCAATCTCCATGACGAGGTGGCCGTCAGCCGGGGCGGCATGGTGGAGGGCATCTGGCGTGTCCCGGCGCGGGGGCTGACACGATGACCGACGAGGCGGCCCCGCGCGCGATGCACGATATCGGCGGCGTCTCCCGCTATCTCTGCGAGCCGGTCGACAAGGAGCCGCACGAGCTGACCGATTTCGACCGGGAGGTGGATGCGATTCGCCGGCATCCTCGGCGCGAAGCAGGTGATGTCGGTGGATGAGCTGCGCCGGGGCATCGAGGCGATGCCCGAGGCGGATTACCTTCGCCTCTCCTATTACCAGCGCTGGATGCGCTCGATCACCGCCATTCTGCTGGGCAAGGGCGTGATCGGCGAGGCCGAGCTGCGCGCGGCCTTGGAGAAGGCGCCATGATCGCGCCCGGCACGCGCGTGCGCGTGCGGGACGACTGGCCGGAGACGCGCGGCCCCTGCCATATCCGCACGCCGCATTACCTGCGGGGCGAGACCGGCATCGGTGCTCGCGCCATCTCGGCGATTTCCCGAACCCCGAAGACCTCGCCTTCGCCCGCCCGGCCGCCGTCCTGCCGCTCTATCATGTCCGCTTCGAGGTTTCCGCGCTGTGGCGGGACGGGGCGGCCGGGCGAGGAAATCCTGGTCGAGCTTTTCGAACACTGGCTGGAGCCGGTGCCATGATCCTCGCCGATGATCGAGCACGACGCGCCTGCTCGACGGCGCTCCGATCGCTGCTCGCGGCCAAAGGCATTGCCACGCGCCCCGAGATCGCCGAGCGCATCGCGATCACCGATGCCGCCACGCCCGGCCGTGGTGCGGCGATGGTGGCGAAGGCCTGGGTCGACCCGGATTTTCGCGCGCAGATGCTGGCCGACGGGGCGCAGGCGGCCGAAAGCCTGGGCATTCCGATGCGCGGCATGCCGCCGCTCGGCGTGCTGGAGAATACGCCCGACGCTGCATCACCTCGTCGTCTGCACGCTTGTGCAGCTGCTACCCGCGCGCGGTGCTGGGCTATCCGCCCTTCTGGTTCAAATCGCCGCGCTATCGCGCCCGCGCCGTGCGCGATCCGCGCGGCGTGCTGGCCGAATGGGGCACGGTGCTGCCGGCAGAGCGTAACGCTGCGGGTGGTGGATAGCACGGCGGATTATCGCTGGATGGTGCTGCCGATGCGGCCCGCCGGCACCGAGGGCTGGCCGGAGGACCGGCTCGCCGCCCTCGTGCGCGAGGGCGACATGATCGGCGTCACGGTGCCGGAAGCGCCCTAGAGCGTGATTGGTTCGCGTTCGCTCACCATCGCGCTCTATGTTTCTGATTAAGAACGCAAATCTTCGGATCAGGTGATTCCGCCTGATCCGATATTGCTCTAATCCGGCGATCAGGCCAGACGCGACTTATGCCGGGCGTCTCATGTACTGCCGCCGACACGAAGCGCGAACCCGACATCGACGCTCGCCGCGCCGCTATCCCGGCCCTGAATGCGGGCGATCAGCTTGGTCGCCGCGATCTGGCCGATCTGCTGCCGTGGCGAGACGATCGTCGTCAGTGCCGGCTGCACCAGCTCTCCGATACCGAAACCATTGAAGCCGGCGATGGCGATGCGCTTCGGCACCGCGATCCCCTCCCGCTGCGCGCGGAGGATGGCGCCCACGGCCATGTCGTCATTGGCGAAGAACAGGGCGTCAAGCTCCGGCGCCGCATCCAGCGCGCTCATCAGGGCGTCGCCGCCGAGTTGCGTGCTCGACTTGCAGTCATGGATGAAGGGCGCCCGCTTGCGCAGACCGTGGCGGGTCAGGCACCGGTCCAGCCCCTTGAAGCGGTGCATCGCGCGGTAATCCGCGCGCAGCCAGCCGCCGACGAAGCCGATCTCGCGATAGCCGCGCTCGACCAGATGCTCGCCCATGCAGTTACCGGCCTTGTAGTGCGACAGGCCGACATTCATGTCGATCGGGCGGGTTCCGTATTCCATGACCTCGACCACCGGCCGTTTCCAGCCCGTCAGCATCGCCCGCGTCCGGTCGGTATGGCGCAGCCCGGCAATGATCACCCCGGCGGGCGACCAGCCGAGGAAGGTCGCGGCCAAGTCCTGCTCGCGCTGCAAATCATATTGGGTATTGCCCAGCAGAAGCTGGTAGCCCGCCACCTCCAGAACGTCCTGCACGCCCTGGATCACCTCGATGAACACGGCATTCGACAAGGACGGAACGATCACCGGCACGACCCGGCTCTCGGCCGAGGCGAGCGCGCCGGCTACCCGGTTGGGGAGATAGCCCAACTCCTCCACCGCGCGGCCGACCTTGATGCGCAACGTCTCCGACACCGCATCGGGTGTGTTGATGACACGCGACACGGTGATGGGGGAGACGCCGGCACGCTCCGCGACATGCTTCAACGTTACCGTGGCGAGGCGTGCCGATTTGCGGCCGGGCCGGCCGAGGATTGCGCTCATGCCATCGAATCTTATCGCGTCCCGTCACTCTCCGCCATGTGAAGATATTATGGTCGCGCTACCATAATGCGTGCTGTAGGGAGTTTGGAATGAGCGGTCGTCCGGATCGGGATAGAAACCGTCGTTGGAGGAGGCGAAACGGCATGGATGGCAGGTTTTTGCACGCCACCCCCGGTAGTTACCGATACCCTAGCCAAAAGGAACGAACATGAAGCGCGTCATCTTCACCGGCGGCAGCGGCAAGGCGGGGCGCCATGTGGTGCAACACTTGATCGATGCCGGCTATCAGGTGCTGAACGTCGATACGAAGCCGCTGACCAACCCCGCCGTGCGCACGCTCATCACCGACATCACCGATTCCGGCCAGGTGTTCAACGCGCTGACGAGCTACACCGGGCTCCACGAATTCGACCCCGATCTGCGGCCTGAACCGATCGACGCCGTGGTCCATTTCGCCGCCATACCGCGCATCATGATCACGCCGGATAACGAGGTCTACCGCATCAACGTCATGGGGACCTACAACGTCATCGAAGCGGCAATGAAGCTCGGCATCCGTAAGGTCATCATCGCCTCGTCCGAAACGACCTACGGCATCGTCTTCGCCCATGGCCACCGCGACCCGGAGTATTTTCCGCTCGACGAGGAATACCCCGTCGATCCGATGGACAGCTACGCGCTCTCCAAGGTTGTCAACGAGAAGACGGCGCAGGCCTTCGCGCGGCGCACGGGCGCGGACATCTATGCGCTGCGCATCGGCAATGTGATCGAGCCGCACGAGTACGAGCTGTTTCCCGGCTGGTTCGCGAAGCCCGATTACCGGCGCCGGATCGCCTGGACCTATATCGACGCGCGCGACCTCGGCCAGATCGTGCAGCGCAGCATCGAAACGGACGGCCTCGGCTTTCAAGTCTTCAACGCCGTCAATGACGACACATCATCCGATCTGCCGACGGCGGAGCTGCTGCGTCGCTACTACCCGAAGGTGCCGGTCAAGGGCGAATTGGCGGAGTTCGAGAGCCTTCTTTCAAACAAAAAAACCAAGGCGATGCTCGGCTTCAGGGAGGCGCATAGCTGGCGCAAATATGTACCCTCAGCCTGAGCCATGACGGATAGCGCCCCGGCAAGCCGCTCGCCGCCTCCGGTCAGGAGGCGGTGTGGCCGTGTTCGTGGGTGACATCCTGGCTTTGATCGGGCATCTCAAGATCGAAATGGCGAACGAGGTCATCAACCTGCGCCTGGCTGAGCAGGCGGGGGTTCAAGCCGCGCAGCATGAGATAAAGGCGCGCGGTCTCCTCCAGCTCCTCGGTGGCGTAGACTGCGGCATCGAGCGATGCGCCGGCAACGACAGGCCCGTGATTGGCGAGCAGCACCGAGGCGTAGCGCCCGGCCAGGCCGCGAATGGCGCCCGCGACCGCGTCATCCCCCGGGCGGTAATAGGGCACGAGCGCGGTGCGGCCGAGCTTCATGACGTAATAGGCGGTCATCGGAGGCAGCACGCCGGCGGGATCGATCTCCGGCAGCATCGAGACGGCAACGGAATGGACCGAATGGAGATGAACCACCGCCCGCGATTTGGCCCGTGTGTCATACAAGGCCCTATGCAGCGGGATTTCCTTCGTGGGCTTGTCACCGGAGATGAGCCGGCCGTCACGGTCGAGGCGGGAGAGCCGCGCCGGGTCGAGAAACCCGAGCGAGGCGTTGGTCGGCGTCATCAGATAGCCGCCGTCTTCCAGGCGCAGGCTGACATTGCCCGAGGAGCCGGGCGTCAACCCACGCTCGAACAGCGAACGCGCGAAGGTGCAGATCTGCTCACGCAGCTTGGCCTCGCTCATGGCCGCCTCTCCGGTTCCTATGGCCGCGGAGCGCGTGCCATGTCGCCGGCTGATTGTGGGGCACAAAATTCCGCCTTGTCGAGGAGCAGCATCGCATGAGTACGGAAGGCAGTGGCCCGATGACGACGGTGGCGGTCATCGGCCTCGGGTCCATGGGCTTCGGCATGGCGCGCTCGCTTCTCCGCGCGGGCTTTGAGGTCAGGGGATTTGATGTCTCTCCCGACGCGCTCACGCGCTTCGCGGCGGCGGGCGGACGCGCGGCAAAGACCCCGGCGGAGGCCGCCCGTGGCGCCGCCGCCGTGGTCGCGGTCGTCGTCAACGCGGCGCAGACGGAGGCCGTGCTGTTCGGCGAGGGTGGCTGCGCAGGCGTGATGGGCCAGGGCACGGTTTTCATCTCCTCGGCCACCATGGCCCCGGATGTCGCGCGGCGGCTGGCGGCGCGGCTTGAGGCGATGGGGCCGCATTACCTCGACGCGCCGATGAGCGGCGGCGCCACGCGCGCGGAGGAAGGGACGCTGACGATGCTCGCCTCCGGCTCGGCGGCCGCCTTCGCGGCGGCTCGCCCGGCGCTCGATGCCATGACCGGAACGCTCTATGAGCTGGGCGATGAGCCCGGCCAGGGGGCTGCCTTCAAGATGGTGAACCAGTTGCTGGCGGGCGTGCATATCGCGGCGGCGGCCGAGGCGATGGCCTTCGCCGCGCGGCAGAACCTCGACCTGCGAAAGGTCTATGACGTCATCACGGCCTCCGCCGGCAATTCCTGGATGTTCCAGAACCGGATGCCGCATGTGCTGGACGGCGACTACGCGCCGAAGAGTTCCGTCAGCATTTTCACCAAGGATCTCGGTATCGTGCTCGACATGGCGCGGAGTGCCAATTTCCCGGTGCCGCTGGCCGGCAGCGCGCTGCAGATGTTTCTGATGACGGCCGCCGCCGGCATGGCGGGCGATGATGACGCTTCGGTCGCCCGGCTGTATGCGCGGATCGCCGGGCTCAGCCTTCCGGGAGACGGCGCATGACCCTCGCTCTCGGCTGTATCGCGGATGACTATACCGGCGCCTCCGACCTCGCCAATGCGTTAGCAACCAACGGGCTCCGCGTGGTGCAGACGATCGGCGTGCCAGCGGACAGCCTCGCCCTTCCCGAGGTCGATGCGGTGGTGGTGGCGCTGAAAAGCCGTTCGATCCCGGCCGCCGAGGCGGTTCGCCAATCGCTGGAGGCGGACCGCTGGCTGCGCGCTCGGGGGGCCGGGCATGTGCTGTTCAAGATCTGCTCGACCTTCGATTCCACGGATGCCGGCAATATCGGCCCGGTGAGCGATGCGCTTCGCCAGGCGGCGGGCGGGCGCATCACCCTCGTCAATCCGGGCTTCCCCGGCACAGGCCGGCGCGTTTTCCAGGGTCATCTCTTCGTCCATGACCAGCCGCTGAACGAAAGCCCACTTAAGGACCATCCGCTCAACCCGATGCACGACGCCAATCTCGTGCGCGTCCTCGCGCGGCAAAGCGCTGGCCCGATCGGGCTCGTGCCGCTTCAGGTGGTGGAGCAGGGCGCGAACGCCGTGCGGGCGGCGCTGGCCGGCCTCGCCGAGGGTGCCGCGATCGTGGATGCGGTCAATGACGGGCATTTCGATGTGCTGGCGCAAGTGGCGCTCGATCAGCCCGTCTCCACCGGCGCATCCGGCCTCGGCATCGGCCTCGCCCGCGCGCTCAGCCGGCCAGATACCGGAGCGAGGCATGCGGCCGGCGGCGCGCCCGCCGCCATCGGCGGCCGGGCGGCGATCCTGGCGGGCAGCTGCTCCCGCGCCACGCTGGAGCAGATCGCGGTCGCGGAACGGACGATGCCGGTGCTGCATCTGGACGTGGAGGGGCTGCTCGCCGGGCGGGACGAGACTGCCGCCGCCCTCGCCTGGGCGGGCGAGCGCTTAGCGGACGGACCCGTGCTGATCGCCGCCAGCCGCGAGCCCGCCGAGGTTCAGGCCTTGCAAAAGCGGCACGGCGGCGCCGTGGCTGGTGCTGCGATCGAAGCGGCGATGGCGGAGATCGCCGCCGGGCTGCTGGCGGTGGGCGTCGGGCGGCTGGTGGTCGCCGGTGGGGAGACCTCGGGCGCCGTCGTCAACCGGCTCGGCCTGGAAGCCTTTCTTATTGGCGCCGAGATCGCGCCCGGCGTTCCGGCCTTGCGGGTTATCGGCCACGCCCATGCCGGTCTCGGCATCGCGCTGAAATCAGGCAATTTCGGCGGACCGGATTTCTTCGCGCGCGCGCTGGCGATTCTCGGCTGAGGCCCCGCCTATCTCAGCCTCGCATTCAGCGTCTCAAGCGCCGCCGAACCGGGGCATAAATCGGCATCGTTGAAGCTGTTCAGCGGCGCCTTGGCTGTTTTCAAATGGCTGTGCAGGTCGTCCGGCTCCGGATCGACATAGAGCAGGCCGGTGACGATTTCACCCGCATCATGGTGGGTCTGTAGATAGCCCAAAGCCTGGGTGCGATTTCTGATGTCGTAGTCGCCCGCGAGCTTGCGCAGGCGCAGCAGCGAACCGTTATGCTGGGTGACGAGTTCGACAGAACCAGGGGCGTAATCGACGGTGATTTCGTCACGGCCGGTGATGACATCGAGGTAGTTCACCGTCTCATTATGCTCGCGCACATAGTCGAAGCTTTTGGTCGAGCCGAGGTGATTGTTGAAGGCGACGCAAGGCGAGATGCAATCGATGAAGGCCGCGCCCTGATGTTCCAGGGCGGCCTGAATCAGCGGAACAAGCTGCGTTTTGTCGCCCGAGAAGCTGCGGGCGACGAAGGTCGCACCGAGCTGGATCGCCATGGTCACAAGGTCGATCGCTTCGTCCGTATTCTCGGCGCCGCGCTTGCTTTTCGCGCCACGGTCCGAAGTGGCGGAAAACTGGCCCTTGGTCAGGCCGTAAACACCATTGTTCTCGACGATATAGACCATGTTGACGCCACGGCGCATGGCATGCGCGAACTGGCCGAGACCGATGGATGCGGAGTCGCCATCGCCCGAGACGCCGAGATAGATCAGGTCCCGGTTGGCGAGGTTGGCACCGGTGAGGACCGAGGGCATGCGCCCATGCACGGAGTTGAAGCCGTGGGAATTGCCGAGAAAATAGGTGGGCGTTTTTGAGGAACAGCCGATACCCGAAAGCTTGGCGATGCGGTGCGGCGGCAGGTCGAGTTCGTAACAGGCGCGCACGATGGCGGCGCTGATGGAATCATGGCCGCAGCCGGCGCAAAGCGTGGAGACCGTGCCTTCGTAATCGCGGCGCGTGAAACCCAGCGCGTTGGTGGAAAGCGCCGGGTGATGCAGCTTCGGTTTCGGCAGAAATGTCATGGCGCAATTCCTCCCCGGTCAGGCGACAGCCAAAGGCATCGGGGCGTAGGCCGCGATCGTTTCAGTAATTTTCCGGGCGGTGATCGGCGAGCCGTTGTAGTGCAGCACGCGCTTGAGCTTTTTCGGGTCCACCTCCAACTCATTGATGAGGAGGGTGCGCATCTGTGCGTCCCGGTTCTGTTCGACGACGAAAATCTCGTCATGCGCATCGATAAAATCACGGACCTCAGCATTGAACGGGAAGCCACGGATGCGCATCAGGTCAAGCTCTATCCCCCGCGCGCGCAGGAGATCGTTCGCTTCCAGCATCGCGGGCGAGGTCGAGCCGAAGTAGATCGCCCCGCGCCTGGTGGCGCGCCCGGCCGCGTGCAGTTCAGGCGCGGGCACCAGGGTCGCGGCGGTGGCGAATTTGCGCAGCAGGCGCTGCATGTTGTCCTCATAGGCCGAGGCTGCCTCCGTGTAGCGTGCGTAGCGGTCCTTCGACGTGCCCCTGGTGAAAAACGAGCCGCGCGTGGGATGCGTTCCGGGATAGGTGCGTGTCGGGATGCCGTCGCCATCGGTATCGAGGTAGCGGCCGAAATCCTTGCCGGCTTCGAGTTCGGCGGCGGTCATGACCTTGCCACGGTCCATGCGCTTGGCGTCATCCCATACCAGGGGCTTCACCAGGCGTTCGTTCATGCCGATTTCAAGATCCAGCAGAACGAAGATCGGCGTTTGCAAACGGTCGGCGAGATCGAAGGCCTGGGCGCCGAAGACGAAACATTCATGCGGATCTTCGGGGAAGAGCAGAACATGCTTGGTGTCGCCGTGGGATGCGTAGGCGCAGGCGAGAAGATCGCATTGCTGGGTGCGTGTCGGCATGCCGGTCGAAGGGCCGGCGCGCTGGACATCGAAGATGACCGCCGGGATCTCGGCGAAATAGGCGAGGCCGATAAACTCCTGCATCAGCGAAATACCGGGGCCGGAGGTGGAGGTAAAGGCGCGCGCGCCGTTCCAGCCGGCGCCGATCACCATGCCGATCGACGCAAGCTCGTCCTCGGCTTGCACGATGGCATAGCGATGCTCGCCTGTTTCCTTGTCCACGCGGTAGCGCGCGCAATAGGTCTGGAACGCTTCGGCAAGCGATGAGGATGGGGTGATGGGATACCACGCGGCGACGGTGGCACCCCCGTAAACGGCGCCGAGGGCAGCGGCGGCATTGCCCTCGATGGAGATGCGGTCCCCGGTGGCGGTGGAGCGGCGGATCGTCAGGCCGATGGGGCATTGCAGATGGGCCAGCGCATAGTCCCGCCCCATATGCAGCGCCTGGATATTGGCGGAGATCAGTTTTTCCTTGGCTTTGAACTGCTCGCCGATCAGCTTTTCGATGACTTCGATTTCGATGTTCAGCAGTGCGGCGAGCGCGCCGACATAGATGATGTTCTTGAAAAGCTGGCGCTGGCGGGCATCCTGATAGGCGGCGTTGGTGATTTCCGTCAGCGGCATGCCGATGACATTGATGTCCCGCCGGAAGCGGTGCTCGGGCATCGGCTTCGTGGAATCGTAGAACAGGTAACCGCCCGGCAGGATCGAGGCGACATCCTGGTCCCAGGTCTGCGGGTTCATCGCGACCATGAGATCGGTGCCTTCGCGGGCGCCGAGGTAATTCGCCTCGGAGATGCGCATCTCGTACCAGGTTGGCAGACCCTGGATGTTCGAGGGGAAGATGTTGCGCGGCGCGACCGGCACGCCCATGCGCAGAATAGACTTGGCAAATAGCTGATTGGCGCTGGCCGAACCCGAGCCGTTGACGTTGGCGAATTTGACGACGAAATCGTTGACGGCGGTTATACCGTCAACCGGGCCTACGACTTGTAGCATTCCGTCCCTGCCTTTGCCATATCCAGAAGAAAACGTTGCATATCCCACGCGCCGGTCGGGCAGCGCTCGGCGCAGAGGCCGCAATGCAGGCAAACATCCTCGTCCTTGACCATGACGCGGCCGGTTTTGAGTTCACCGGAGACGTAGAGATCTTGCGTGAGATTGGCGGCAGGCGCATTGAGGCGCATGCGCAGCTCACCCTCGGGGCCGTTCGCGGTGAAGGTGATGCAATCGGTCGGGCAGATATCGACGCAGGCATCGCATTCGATGCAGGCCTTGTCGCTGAAAACCGTCTGCACGTCGCAGTTGAGGCAGCGTTGCGATTCGGCAAAGGCTTGCGCGAGATCGAAGCCCAGCTCGACCTCGGTCTTGATATCGGCGAGGGCGACCGTCTTGTCCTGATGGGGAACCGCGTAGCGCAGGTCGTTGGAGATATCGTTGTCATAGCTCCATTCATGGATTCCCATCTTCTGGCTGCTCAACCAGGTTTTGGGTGGCGGCCGCTGGTCCAGGCTCTCACCGCGACAGGCAAGATCGATGGAAATGGCGGCCTGATGGCCATGAGCGACAGCCCAGATGATGTTTTTCGGGCCGAAAGCGGCGTCACCGCCGAAAAAGACCTGGGGATGCGTCGAGCGGAAAGTGATCTCATCGACGACCGGCATGCCCCAGCGGTCGAATTCGAGACCGATGTCGCGCTCGATCCAGGGAAAGGAATTCTCCTGCCCGACAGCGACGAGCACATCATCGCATTCGATATGGATGTCCGGCTCGCCGGCATTGACCAGCTTGCGGCGCCCCTTCTCGTCCTGTTCCGCGCGGACTTTTTCAAACAGAACGCCGGTCAGCCGGCCATCCGCATGGGTGAATTCCTTTGGCACCATAAAATTGATGATCGGGATGTCCTCATGCAGCGCATCGGTTTTCTCCCAAGGCGATGCCTTCATCTCCTCGAAACCGCTGCGCACCACGACACGCACGTCCTCGCCGCCAAGACGACGGGCGGAGCGGCAGCAATCCATGGCCGTGTTGCCGCCGCCCAGCACGATCACGCGGCGGCCGATGCCGGTAACATGGCCGAAGGACACCGAGGAAAGCCAGTCGATCCCGATATGGATGTTCGCGCGGCCTTCCTGGCGGCCGGGGATATCGAGGTCACGGCCGCGCGGCGCGCCGGAGCCGACGAAGACCGCGTCAAACCCCTCGGCCAGCAACCCCTTCAGACTACCGACACGGGCGCCGAACCGCGTCTCCACGCCGAGGTCGAGCACGTAGCCGACCTCCTCGTCGATAATATGCTCGGGAAGGCGAAACTTGGGGATCTGGCTGCGGATCATGCCGCCGCCATGCCTCCCCTCATCGATGACCGTTACCTCGTAGCCCAAGGGGGCGAGGTCGCGCGCAACGGTGAGCGAGGCAGGCCCAGCGCCCACGAGCGCGATGCGCTTGCCATTAGAGCGGGCTGCGCGCGGCGGCATGCGCGCCGAAACATCACCCTTGTTGTCGGCGGCGACACGTTTGAGCCGACAAATCGCGACCGGCTCTTCCTCGACCCGGCCGCGTCGGCAAGCGGGCTCGCAGGGGCGGTCGCAGGTGCGGCCAAGAATACCGGGAAATACGTTGGACTGCCAGTTGACCATATAGGCATCCGCATGGCGCCCGGCGGCTATCAGACGGATGTATTCGGGGACCGGGGTATGTGCCGGACAAGCCCACTGGCAATCCACGACTTTATGAAAGTAGTCCGGCTTCCGCACGTCAGTCGGTAGCACTCGCATTCCCTCCGGCACCAGCTTCAGTCCCCGACGATGGTATCGGCGTTCCGGCTGCTACACTTTTTTACGGCCGGGGGTTTAACACACCCCCAAACACCGCAAGTCTAAGCCCAATTTTTTCCCCCAGCAACCGACGCGCAGCTATGCGAAAGACAATGGTCGGCGGCCGGCGAAAACCGCGGCGGTCGCAGCGAAGGCCGGCGCCAAACGACCATCACGCCGCACCGCATCACATGCGCGGAAAGCGCCGAATCGTTGCGAAATTGAATTCTCCGTGACGGCGCGGAGGCGGATATAGGGCCGAGCTTTGAGACCGTCCCGGATTATTGCGGCTGTGTGCAGGGGGCTTCCCGGCGGCCGCGCCGCCATCTGACGGTGGCTTGCCTTTCCCGCACGCTCCGGCTTCCTGACGCAGGAATCGGGTGTTTATTTGGCGCGTGTAGTCTAGTAAGACATATCAATGGGATCCGAGCCGACCTTGTCAGCAGATTCTAACAAACCGCCTCGGGGCGTTGCCCCGATCGCGGCGATGGAGCATGCCCGGCCCCGTCCCCAATCCGTGCAATGGCTTCTCGACCCCGAGATGCAATGCGTGCCGGACCTTGGCCTCGGCCGGCGCGAGGAAGCCGAGGAAAGCCGGCGCAGCGGGCCGAGGCTTTTCCACGCGGCCCTGGCGGCTTCGGCAGTGGTCATCATCGGCGGCGGCGCTTACCTGGCCCTGCCGATGCTGGAAGCGGAGTTCTTCGACAGCGCGCCGACGACGAGCCCGGTCGCCCTCAATGATGCGCCCGTGCTGACCGTCGGGCCGCTGAACAGCGAGCCTCAAGCACCCGCCCCGATCCAGGCGGCCACCCCGCCACCGGCACCAGCACCCGTGCCGCCTCGCCCCGTGGCGGTGACGCTCGCGATGCCGCTTCCGCATCCCATCGAGTGGCCGCCGGTCACGCCGCCGCCGGAGCCCCCACCCGTGCCGCCTCAACCCGTGGCGGTGATGCTCGCGATGCCGCTTCCGCATCCCATCGACTGGCCGCCGGTCACGCCGCCGCCAGCGCCCTCCCCCATGCCGCCCGCACCGGTGGCGGTCACGCTCGCGATGCCGCTGCCGCATCCGATTGACTTGCTGCCGCCCAAGCCGCCGGCAGCGCCCTCGCCCGCGCCGCCTCATCCGGTGGCGGTGGCCCTCGCGATGCCGCTTCCGCATCCCATCGAGTGGCCGCCGGTCACGACCCTGCCGCCGGATAAGCCGGCGGCCATCCCCCCGCCGCCCGCCCGTACGGCCGTTTCACAAGTTCTGGCTGTTCGGGCCGCACCACCCGCGCCGAAAATCCCTCGCGCCGCCGATCTGCATTTCAATGTGAGGCTCAGCTTCACGGCGAATGAGGCGACGCGGGCGACGACCTTTGCCCATGCGCTGCGGCAGCAGGGTTTCGCCGTCACCAGCATCGCCATTCCCGCCACACTCGGTCGCTGGCCGGGCGTCGCCTATTTCTATGAGAGCGATCGCGACAAGGCGCTGTTCATTGCCCGGCAGCTGACGGCGCTGACGGGGACCCATCAGCATGCCCGGCTAAGCCCCCGCCATCCCTATCCGGGCCCCGGTACCGTCGAGGTCTCGCTGCTGGGCGATGCGAGGCCGAAGAGCCGAGGCCCGGACAAGCAATCCCGGACGAAGCGCCTGTCGTAGCAGCCGGTCAGGCCCGTCACGCGATGCGGTAGCGCGGAGCCGGTTTCGGGTGGCGGAACTTCGGCGCCATTTCGCGACGCTCCTGCTCCCACTGGGTCCAGGCCTCGGTTTCGTGCAGGCCTGGAATGGTCACCAACTCGCCAGCGTCGAGCCCGGCCAGCGCCGCGTCGACGAGATCCTCGGCCCGCATGGTGCTCTCGGCCGTCTTCTGCGGCGCATAGCCCGCGACGTCCCAGAACTCGGTCGCCGTGGCGCCGGGCAGCACCGTCTGGATGCGCACACCCTTCTCGGCCAGGTCCTTTTGCAGCGAATGGCCGAAGCTCAGAACGTACGACTTCGAGGCGCTGTAGACGCCGTTCAGACTCTCCACGGCGATACCCACCACCGAGGAAATGTTGACGATGGTGCCGCGGCCGCGCGCCGCGAAGGCAGGGGCGGCGGCATAGGTCAGCCGGGTCAAGGCGGTGATGTTCAGATCGATCATCGCTTCCATCTTGTCGACATCGGCCTGCAGGATCGAGGCGACGGAGCCGACGCCGGCATTGTTGACCAGCATGGTGATTTTCGGGTCTTCGCGGAGCACCGCTTCGACCTTGGCAAGGGCCGCCTTGTCATTCAGGTCGGCCGGCAGCGGGGTGACGCGGACGCCGGTTTCAGCGTGCAGACGTTCGGCGGCGGCGTTCAGCCGCTGCTCATTGCGGGCGACCAGGATCAGGTCGTAGCCGCGCTTGGCGAGGCGATCGGCGTAGATCGCGCCGATGCCGGTCGATGCCCCGGTGATCAGGGCGGTGCCCTTGGGGGAAAGGTTGGTCATCGTGTTTCTCCATCCTGTGTGGCTCGTGATTGAGCCGATGGACAGACACTACGCTTGCAGCCGTACGTCTCAAATGTCATATACACGGATATTTAGGACATCAGGAGACAGGCGCCATGCGCGACATCGCCTTCCTCGTCTATCCCGGCTACTCGCTGATGGCCCTTGCCATCGTGCCGGGTTTTGAAGTCGCCAATTCGATGGTCGATCCGGCGCCCTATGATCTGCACTATCTTTCCGAAACGGGCGGTCCGATCAAAACCTCGGCCGGCCTGGTGTTGCAGACCGAGATCTTCACAGACAAGCCGTTCGACACGCTCGTGGTCGGCGGTGCGACGGTCATCGCGCCCGCCACACCCGGCCTCGTCGCCTTCGTGCGCGATGCCCCCAAGCGCCACCGGCGGATCGCGGCGGTATGTACCGGTGCTTTCGTGCTGGCCGAGGCGGGGCTGTTGGATGGGCGGCGCGCCACCACCCACTGGATGCATGCGCGTGAGCTGCAACGGGCCTATCCGAAAGCGCAGATGGACGAGGACCGCATCTTCATCAATGACGGGCCGATCTGGACCTCAGCGGGCATGACAGCCGGCGTCGATCTCGGTCTGGCGTTGATCGAGAGCGATCTTGGGCCAGAACTGGCCAAGGCCGTGGCGCGCAAGCTCGTCCTCTATCATCGGCGCGGCGGCGGCCAGTCGCAGTTCTCCACTTTGCTTGAACTATCGCCGAAATCCGATCGGATTCAGGCGGCGCTCGCCTACGCCCGTGACAACCTGCACAAGCCCCTGACCGTCCCCGACCTGGCCGAGGCCGCGCATCTCAGCCCGCGACAGTTCAGCCGGGCCTTCCACGCTGAGACAGGCCAGTCCCCGGCGAAGGCGATCGAGAATCTTCGCGTCGAGGGTGCGCGCACGCTCATGGAGCAGAGCCGCCACCCGATCGACGTGGTGGCGCGCCAGACCGGGTTCAGCGACCGCGACCATATGCGACGGGCATTCCTGCGTGCCTTTGGCCAACCACCGCAGGTTCTGCGCCGCAACGCGCGGCTCGGATCAGGTGATTCCGCCTGATCCGATATCGCTCTGATGCAACCCGCCTCACAGGGACAAGGCCGGCCTGCGCCGCAGCACCCTCATTCGAAACGCGAGGAACAGGACGCCGCCCCAGGCGCAAACGCCTGCGGCCAAGACAATGATAATGTGGAACACAGGCGAAAGGATGCCGATCGGCGCAAAAGCGACCGCCGAGGCACCGACGACAGCCGCGGCCGTGGCCGCCGCGCCGGGCAGGAGCGTGTGCACCAGATCTCGCCATTTCAATTGCGCGAAATGAAGGCCGACCATAATTCCCATGATGGCCAGAAACACGTTGACGATGAGCTGTGCCGACGCGGCGCCCATGAGACCGTAATGCGCGAGCGCCGCCAGCAGCGCGATATACCCGACGGTCGCAGCGGCGTTTATTTTGAGGATATCGCCGGTCCTGCCCCGGCTCCCCAAGCTCGGTTCCAGGAGAACCTTGAACAGAGCCAACATCCTGCACACCGCGAGGATGGTGATGACCGGGGCCGCCTCCTCCCATCCGTGACCCACAAGGATCCGCACGATGCTTTTGCTGAGCAACGCGAGGCAAGCCAGGGCAGGCCAGAGGGTGAGTGAGATCGCTATGACGAAACTCCGCCATTCCTCGGCAAAGGCACGCTCGTCCGGGCCGGCTTTGGAGAAGTGTACCCAGGCGATTGTCGCAACTGGTTGATACGCCACCTCGCTCACGCCGAGTACTATGCGGCTGGCCAGCCGAAAGGCGCCGGCGGCGGCAGGGGTGATGAGCAGGCCGATCAGAACATCGGCGCTGTACGTGGATACGGTTCCGACGATCTTGCTCACGTAGATATTCGTCGCGAAGGACAAGGCATCCCGAACCGTCTGCATATGCCATCTGAAACGCGGAAACTGATGCACGACGATGATGTAGGCGGAGCAGACAAGGATCAGCTGCGAATAGCGATAGACAACGAATGACCAGATCCCGACGCCATGGAGCAGCGCCAGCAGGCCGATGGCGCAGGCCAAAGTCTCGATGACGACGCTAATCCGGTAAAAGGTGTTCAGCCGCCCCTGCCGCAGCAGCAGGGCTTCCTGCCAGCTTGCGGCGGCGGCAACAAGCGCTGATGGGGCCAGCGCCAACATGATATACTGCATCTCCGGCGAACGCATGATGTCGCTCATGACGGGGGCAAGAACGGCGATCAGGCCGGTGCCGACCGCGCTGAAGCCGAGATTCATCCAGAAGCAGGTGTCGGTATCAAGAGCCTGGTCCCGGGTCTTGATGATGTAATCGTAAATCCCGCCATACATGAGCAACTGTAGGAGGATGACGAAGATGCTGGCGATCGCGTAGACGCCGAAGTCGTGCTTTCCCAGCACGCGCGCCGCCATCAAGGCGATCAAGAGCGCCATGATCTGGGACCATCCGCGTGCAACCACGCCGAGGCTTATCGCTTTGCCGGTCTTCAAAAGCGCCATTCTTGATCTCTGTCACGGCGATGCCACGGCACCCCCGCCGAGCCGCCGGCAGTGGGTAGAGGCCGGCTACCACCAACGCTAGTTCCAACAAAGACTGTACCCCGCCCCACGCGCAGGCTACCACGCGCCCCCTTAAGGGGGCAGCTTCACTGGGCGCGTCGGAACTACTCAACAACAAGGAATCGCGAAAGGGCTTACCTCGTCATCCCAATAAGGTTTACTCACTCAGACGCGCCGCGCCGGCCATCGGCAGTTCCATTATCGAAAAGGTGGTTTCGAGAGTAGCCCGGGCAGCGAACGGCAGTCGCTTCGGTCTTCCAGCGCCTGCATCTCATAACTAAAAGGACATCTTCTATAGAGCCAATTTGAAACGGATATTGTCGCGGAAACTTGATATCGCGACTGGGCGGGGTCCTTTGCCATGCAAGCCAATTTGAGGCCGATGCCGTCGCGGCGTGCCTACGGCTGCCAAATCCCCGGTTGAGAAGGTAACGCTATGCCGCAAGAGGCCGGGATGAATACGATCCGTAACGCCATTGACCATATGGCGCAGGCGAGACCTGATCTCGCCTTTCTGATTGGGCCGGAGACGAATGATGTCCTGACCTTCAAAGGGCTTCGGGACGGGGTCCTGCGTTTGCGGCGGCAACTTCACGGGATGGGCTTCCGGCAGGGCGACAAAATTGCCTTCCTGATGGACAATGGCCTCTTCACCGCGCAGCTGTTCCTGGGGACAATGTATGGTGGCTTTGTCATCGTTCCGCTGAATGCGCGTGCGGGTGTCGATCAACTGGCATTCACGCTGGAAGAGTCTGACGCCCGGGTCGTCTTCGTCGGCGAACCCTATGGCGACCTGATCCAGGACGTTCTTTCGCGCGTCCACCGGCCGGTCGAGGTCGTCTTGGCCAATGCCGATGTTTCGATCCTCGGTGGCGAGGTCGCGGCGACGACGGAGGCATTGCCGCCGCTTGGCGCCGATGATGTGGCAATGCTGATGTTCACCTCTGGCAGCACCGGAAAACCAAAGGGGACGATCCACACGCACCGATCAGTTCTGGCGCATGGACGGAACTCGATCCAGGCGCACGAGCTGACGGACGCGGATCGGTCGCTCCTGGTTCTCCCGATGTATCACATCAATGCGGAATGCGTGACCCTGGTCCCGACGCTTATGAGCGGCGGGTCGGTCGTTGTGCCGCACGGCTTCGCCGTCAGAGAGTTCTGGGACTGGGTGGATGACTATCAATGCACCTGGTCCGCTGTCGTTCCGACGATCATCGCCCAACTGCTCGACTGGAAGGATCCGAAATCGGGAAGCCGCGTTGCCGCATTTCGGCGCATTCGCTTCATGCGCAGTTCCTCAGCGCCCCTGTCGCCGTCCCTGCATCAGGAATTCATCGACAAGTTTGGACTTCCGCTGATTCAGGCGATGGGATCGTCTGAAGCGGGCAATGTTTTCTCCAACCCCGTGCCGCCTGGGCAGAACAAGATCGGCTCCCCCGGATTGCCATGGGGATTTGACCTCAAAATTATTGCCCCCGACGGCGCGGAACTATCGGCGGGCGAGCCGGGCGAGATGCTGCTGCGCGGCGACGGCATGATGCAAGGCTACTACAAGGACCCAGAGGGAACAAAAGCGGTTCTCGACGCCGAAGGTTGGCTTCATACCGGCGATCTCGCCTACAGGGATGATGACGGCTACGTCTTCGTGATGGGCCGCTTGAAGGAGCTGGTCATCAAGGGCGGCGTCAACATCGCGCCCAAACAGATCGACGAAGTTCTGGAGACGCATCCGGCCGTTTTGGAAGCGGCCGCGGTGGGCGTGCCTGACCGGCATTTCGGTGAGGATCTCGTGGCCTTCGTGGTGCTGCGTGCGGGCGCGAACTGTGACCAGAAAACGATGCTGAGTTTCTGCGAAGGCCATCTCGGCTACTTCAAGACACCCACACGCATCTACTTCGTCGCTGATCTGCCGAAGGGCCCCTCGGGCAAGGTGCAGCGGCTCCGCCTGGTGGATGTGGCGAAATCGCTCGAAGAGGCGGGCACGGGGACCGGGGAGGAGACAACCGAGGCCCCAGGCCATAGCGACGCAGGGCAAAAAACCTCGTCGGCCGATGGCCGGCGGCTGGAGCCACTTATCACGGAGATCTGGGCCGACATCCTCGCGATGCCGCACATCGATCCTGACAGCAACTTCTTCGCACTCGGCGGTCAGTCACTACAGGCGATCCAATGCCTGTCGCGGCTCCGCGACCGGACATCGCTCATTCTGTCGCTTTCGGACTTCTTTGCGAACCCGACGGTCCGCCAGCTCGCGGCCGTCGTGCAGCGCCGGATGGACAACGCTTCGGCGACAGAGGGCGTGACGGGCTTGGGCGCCGGCACCGATATGCAGCCGATACCACGGCGAGATCAGACCCTGCCGTGCCCATTGAGCCTCGCGCAGGAGCGCATCTGGTTCATGGAGCAGATGAAGTCCGGCGAGCCGACCTATAACGAGGGCGAAGCTGTCAGGCTGAAGGGTAAGCTTGACGCGGACGTTCTGGAGCAGGCGTTCAACGCTGTCGTCGCACGGCACGAGATACTCCGCTCGACGATCGAGACCACCGACGGACAACCCCTCACGATCGTTCATGCAAGTTGGCTGGTAAAATTCAAGCGGATCGATCTGACCAACCTGCCGGCCGCGCAGCGTGAAGCCGAGTTGGAGCAGTTACTGATCAACGAGCCCCGCGCGCCATATGCGCTTGGGACGGAGCCCGGTATCCGCATTACCGTTGTTAAGATGGACGCTGATGACCATGCGCTGATTTTGATGATGCACCACATCGTCTGTGACAGTGCATCCCTGGGCATTCTCTGGCGCGAGTTCGGAACGGCGTATGAGGCGTTGCTTCAGGGGACGGCGCTGCGGATGCCGCCTTTGCCCATCCAGTACGGGGACTATGCCGTCTGGCTGAGGGACCCGGCGCAGCAGGCGCGGTTTGAAGAGGATCTTGCCTTCTGGCGCGACAACCTACGCGGAGCGCCGACTTTGCTTGACCAGCCTACGGATCGCCCGCGTCCGGCAGCTTGTTCCTTCCGGGGCAACAAGCGACTATTCGCGTTCGACGCTGTGCTGGCGGATGAGTTGCGGCGGCTCTGCCGGCAACAACGGTCCAGCCTGTTCACCGTGTTCGCCGCCGGGTTCACGGCGGTGATGCATCGCTACACGGGCCAGGATGATATCCTGCTCGGTGTTCCGACGGCGGATCGTGAGCGGCCCGAGTTGCGACCTCTCATCGGTTTCCTGCTCGACACGCATGTCCTGCGGGCAGAATTGAGCGGCGACCCGACATTCCGCGACCTGATGGCCCGTTTGCAGCGGGGTGTGGCTGACCTCTACTCCCATCGCGCCGTTCCGTTCGATCAAGTGGTGGCGGCGCTGCGGCCCGATCGCAACCCGAGCTATTCGCCATTGTTTCAGGTTATGTTGAACTGGCGCGATCGCGACGATCAGCCTCAGTTCATCGGGCTCTCGGGGCTCGTGACAGAGCCGCTTCTGGTTCAGCCCAAGACCGCCAAATTCGACCTCACCCTGGTTCTGACCGACGAGGGCGACAAAATCTACATCGAGGTCGAGTATAGCACGGATCTGTTTGATGAGCATCGCATCGAACGACTGATCGGGCACCTTCAGACGCTGCTTGAGGGCGCCACGGCAGACGTCGAGCAAAGGCTTTCTCAACTCCCGTTACTCACCCGTGATGAACAGCGACAATTGCTTCTGGAATGGGCAGTAGAGCAAGCCGATGAAGATGTGTATCCATGAGCTGTTTGAAACGCAGACGGAGCGGGCGCCCGATGCGACCGCCGCGATTTTTCAATCTTCGAGCCTGACATATGGAGAGCTTAATCGGCGCGCCGATGAACTCGCCAGTCGGCTCCGGGAAGTCGGCGTAGGGCCGGGTACCTTCGTCGCGCTCTTTCTTGAGCGATCACTCGACATCGTTGTCGCGATGCTGGGGGTGCTCAAGGCCGGCGGTGCCTATATTCCGCTCGACCCCGCGCACCCGCGCGCCAGGCTTGCCTATATGCTGAAAGATGCTCAGCCACTGGTCCTGTTGACGCAGGGGCGGCTGGAGTCTGAACTGCCGCCTCACCAATCACAGGTGGTTGTCATCGACGCGGCCCCGACCCTGGCGGTGGCCGTACGGCCGCCGAGCCGGGCGCCGCTCCCGAGCGACCTTGCCTACGTGATCTACACGTCAGGCTCGACCGGCGAGCCGAAAGGCGTCGAGATCGAGCATGGTGCCGTGGTCAACATGCTTCAGTCGATGCAGAAGCGCCCCGGCCTCAGCGCCTCGGACCGGATGCTTGCCATAACAACCTTGACGTTCGATATCGCCGGGCTCGAGTTGTTCCTGCCCCTGGTGAGCGGAGCCTGTGTTGTCATTGCTCCCGGCACATCCGTGACGGACGGCGCGGCTCTCAGCGAAATAATAGAGCATTCCGGCGTGACGGTCATGCAGGCGACGCCTTCGACGCTGCGAATGTTGCTGGACGCGGGCTGGACTGGCGCTCCCGGCTTGAAGATTCTGTGTGGCGGCGAAGCCTGGCCGGCCGAACTCGCGGCCCGGCTGCTGGCATGCTGCGGCTCACTCTGGAACATGTACGGACCGACCGAGACGACGGTGTGGTCGGCCGTCGGCAAGGTCGAGGCGGACCGCCCGATCGTGATCGGACGGCCGATCGCCAATACCAGGTTCTACGTGTTGGATGGCCGGCAACAACTGGTCCCGGTGGGCGTTCCAGGCGAACTCTATATCGGCGGCGACGGTCTGGCACGGAGCTATCTGCGGCGGCCGCAGTTGACGAGCGAACGCTTCTTGGCGGACTCGTATGCGGCGGAGCCAGGGGCGCGGATGTACCGCACCGGCGATCTGGTCAAGCGCCTGCCCAACGGCACGCTCGAATTCCTCGGCCGGCTCGATCATCAGGTCAAGATTCGCGGCCATCGCATCGAGCTTGGCGAGATCGAAGCGGCATTGCAAAGTCATCCTGGCGTGCAGCGCTCGGTCGTTGTTGTGCAGGATGACGGGCACGGCGACCAGACGCTTGTCGCCTACTTCATCCCGGCCGGCAGCCCGGTCGTCGCGAAGGCTGAGCTGCGGGCCGTGCTCGCCGAAAAAGTGCCGGCCTACATGCTTCCCGCGGCTTTCGTGCCGCTCGCCTCGTTTCCTCTGACGCCGAACGGAAAGCTTGACCGTAACGCTTTGCCGCCACCTGACATGGCGGGGCAGGTCGCGGACGTCGTCTTTCACGCGCCCCGCACGCCGATCGAGAAGGTTGTTGCGCGGATCTGGTGCGAGATGCTGAATCTGCGCGAAGTCGGTTTGCAGGACAATTTCTTCGAACTGGGCGGACACTCGCTACTGGCGGTGCGGGTGATCGGTGAGATCAACAAGACGCTCAAAGTGCATCTGAATATCCCGGTCTTCTTTTTGAACCCGACCGTCGGCAAGCTGGCCAAGACCCTTGAGCATGACGATCATGCGAGGACCGAACCGCGTGTCGTGCCTTTGCGTACAGGGAACACGGGTCTGCCGATTTATCTGATCGGCGCGCGGCCGGGCGAATACCGGCTGGCGCAGTTGATCGACGGGGATCGCTCCATCTTCGCGGTCGACGCCCTCATCCCCGTGGAGTGGCTTGCCGCGGCCGCGACGACCGACCTCAAGGCACTGCCAACAATCGAGCAGATGGGTGCGCTCTACGGCAATGCGGTGTCCGCGCATGCCGGTTCGGCACGCTGCGTCATCGCGGGATATTCATTGGGAGGATCGATCGCTTTCGAGGCCGCGCGCGTGCTGCAGCGCGCCGGAGGCCATGTGCAGTTGGTTCTGATTGTCGATGCACGCGCCTTCGTCTGGAGTCTGGCCAGCGGCATGCTGACCATCGGCCGGAGTCTGGTGGGGATTTGGAGCGGAAACCCGGCCGGTGCCGCTCAGAAATCTTCCGTCCTGGAGAAGGTGCGAGCATCGTTCAGCAGCCTCGGCTACGTCGGCGGGTGGCTGGGCCGGCGTCTATCGAGCATGGTGCGCAATCGCCTCGACGTCATGCAGAAGCCGCCGACGCAGACGGCGGAACCTGCTCTTACCGGATTCTTTGACACCCAGGGCAGGACGATCGAGATGTCGATCATGCATCGTGTCGTAGACGGGGCGAGGAAGCGCTGGCGCCCGCGCCCGCTCGATGCGTCGGGCGTCCTCATTCGGGCTGAGGCTTCCGTGGACATGCTGCGGGGCTATGACCGCGCAAATGGATGGGGCGGGCTCTTCACGCGGGGGCTTGAGGTCGTTCAGGCCGAGGGAGACCACATCACCATCTTGGGTGAGGAGGGCGCCGAAGTCTTGACGCAGCAGCTCAAGGCAGCGCTCGACCGCGACCAAGGCAACCGTGGCGAGGCCCGGCCGAGTGACGTCGGCAGCACGGTTCACGGCTTTTTCGACGGCCCCAAAAGCAGATTTCACCCGGCGCCCCCTGTGCCGAAGCAGACGGTCACCTGAGACGTGGCGGCACCCGGCGAACTCAGCCTCGCTCCCGCCGCTTGGCCGGACGAAGCCCACCCCATCATTGCACGGCAGAGCCGGCGCATCGTCCTTTATGACACAACCCTGCGGGACGGCGCTCAGATGCAAGGGGTGGATTTCTCCGTCGCGGACAAGCAGGTCATCGCCGCCGAACTCGACCGCCTCGGCGTCGATTATATCGAGGGAGGATGGCCCGGGGCGAATCCCGCTGACGATGCCTTCTTCGCCAACCCGCCGCGCCTGAGTAACGCGACGCTGACCGCTTTCGGTATGACACGGCGCCCAGGGCGTAGCATGGTCAATGACCCAGTTCTCCGGGCCGTGCTCGGCGCCGGCACGACAGCGGTGTGTCTGGTCGGCAAGGCGTCGCATCAGGCGGTCGAGATTGCGCTCAGAATTACACCGGCGGAAAATCTCGACCTGATCGAAGAGACGATCGCCGAGGCAGTCAGCTGTGGCCACGAAGTGCTGTTCGACGCCGAGCATTTCTTCGACGGCTATCGGCTTAGCCGGCAATATGCGTTGTCCTGCCTGCGTCGCGCGCATGAGGCGGGCGCGACCTGGCTGGTGTTATGCGACACCAATGGCGGCACATTGCCGGAGGAAATCTCGACGATCGTCGGCGAGGTCGTCGCGGCTTTGCCGGAAGCGCTCATCGGCATCCATACGCATAACGATATGGAAACGGCTGTGGCCGGCAGCCTCGCCGCGATTGAGGCGGGGGCGCGGATGATCCAGGGCACGCTCAACGGCCTGGGCGAGCGCTGCGGCAATGCGAACCTCACCTCGCTGATCCCGACACTGATGCTGAAGCTCGGCTACCAGACGGGCGTCAGCGCCGAGAACCTGCGGCGCCTGACCGATGTAAGCCGCATGCTGGATCGCCGGCTGCACCGCCGGCCCAATCGCTACGCGGCCTATGTTGGCGAATGCGCCTTCACCCACAAGGCAGGCCTTCACGCCGCCGCCATCGCTCGCGACAACACAACCTATGAGCATGTCGCCCCCGCGCACGTCGGCAACGACCGTCGCCTCCTCGTCTCCAGCCAGGCGGGGCGGGCCAATCTGGTCAACCGTCTGTCCGAGATAGGTGTCGCCATGCCGGCGGACGATCCGCGCATTCCGCTTTTGCTAGAAACCATCAAGCGGCGTGAGTTCGAGGGCTATGCCTATGATGGCGCCGAGGCGAGCTTCGAATTGCTAGCCCATCGGACGACCAAGTCGTTGCCCGAATTCTTCCGCATCGTTCAGCTCGGCGTCAAGGAAGAGCGGAGCTGGGACGCCCGCGGTGGGTTGAGGACACTATCCAAAGCCACGGTGGTTGTCTTGGTGGAGGGCGAGGAGCGGATGGCGACGGCTGAAGGCGACGCCGCTATCCATGCCTTGGATATGGCGCTGCGAAATGTGCTCCTGCCACTGTTCCCGGCGCTGATGAGCATGCGGTTGGATGATTGCCGAGCGCATGTCCATGTGGAGCAGGAGGGTGCGAGGCCGGTGATCCGCGTGATCATTGATAGCTGTCTCGTCAATGGCCCGTCACCCGCGCGCTGGTCCACGGTCGGCGTCTCGGATAACATGTTGGATGCTTCGGTGGGCGCGCTATGCGATGCGGTCACATATTGCCTGCTCCGCGCCCGGTGGGGCGAGTTGAGGCAGCCTGCCATTGTCGCGGCAACCTAAGCGGTTTGCGCGTGACCGCCATCTTCGGCCATTGCCACAACAAAGGCTTTGCATAGCGTCGCGATGTTCGCAGGCTTCATGAAGGTCGAATGACTGCCCGGCATGGGCACGACCTGCAAATCCCCGATGTGCCGTCCCCATCCCAGGTCATGGGCCACATCGGGCTTATCCTGCTCGACGCATCGGAACAGTACGGTCGGGATATCGAAGCGCCTTTCCACGGCCGCCAGGCGCGCGACACCCTCCTGAAACAACGGCAGCCGGAACCGGGTCTGCAATGGCTCGGCAATGTGCTCGTCCATGCCGAGCGGCAGCTTGACGGCGCGCAGCCTTGCGGCACCCCGCAGCAGCCAGGGCTTGCCGGAGCGGATGACGAGGCCCGCGATCATACGGCCGATCTCGCCGCGCATGTCGCCCCCACCGATGGCTTTCGAAAAGCGGCGCCACCGCCATGCCAAAGTGGGACGCATGGAGACGACGCTCGGCACAGCCTTGGAATCGAGCAGCCCCAACCGCGCTACATCGCGGCCCGATGCGGCGAAAGCCGCCGCCACCTGATAGGCCATCATGCCGCCGAAGGAGTAACCCGCGAGCCGCAGCCGGCCCTCGGGCGCCACGGCATTGATCCGCGCCATGCAGCGGAGGATGAGGCCGTCCAGATCAATCGATTGCAAATACATCTCGGTCCAGTCGGGGAACTCGACCGTCACGAAGCGGATGGCTGGCGTACAGCCAAGCCGCATGGCCGCGAGTTCGCGATCGTCTCCGCCGAGACCGGGAAAGACGAAGACCAGCGGTGGCTCATGAGACGTCAATTGACCCGCCATCGCCCGTCGATCCGCTCTATCCGGAGCGGCCTGTGTGGCACGAGATCGGGCGGCTGTCGAGTTAACCCAAAAGCCCTACACGGCGAAGATGCGGGCTCCTACGCCTTCTCGCGCCGACGTCTCACTCGCTCGAACGGCGCAAGTCTATTCGCGTCCTCCGGAAGAGCTTCTGCTTAGTTCAGCGGCCAGACTACGCACTTTGCGGGCGGCCTTGGCCAAGGTGTCCTCCGCAAGCACGCCGGTCTCAACGGCACTCACGATCGCCGACACGACATGCGGAAGGTGGGGGCCCGACGCCAGCAGCAAAAGCTCGCCGCCAGCCTGCAACGCCATAACGGCGACCTGCTCCAGAGTGTGGTCCAGGAGAGTCGCCCGCGCGTCGAGGTCGTCGGTCACAATCAAGCCGTCATACCCTACCTCGGATCGAAGGAAGGCGACGACGGCGGGAGAGATTGATGCTGCGCGGCTTGGATCAATCGCATCGACAATCGCTGGCCCAAGCATGATGGCCGCGACGTCGTCGCGCGCGACAGCTCGGAACACTGAGAGACTTGGCTCCAGCACCGTCTTGTCGCCGGCAAGACGTGCCGGGGAGATCGCGGGGTCCGCAGTCAGGGCCGGGAAGCCGGGAAAATGCTTAGCCATCGCCGCGACGCCGCCAGCCTGTACCCCGCGCACATAGGCCGTCGCGATCCGCCCGACAATTGCTGCGTCGGAACCGAGCGTCCGCCCCGCTAGCCAGGGATGCGGCATCGCTGTCACGACATCGACGATCGGGGCAAGGAACAGGTTTACGCCGAGAGCTTTCGCCGCTGCCGCCGTCCGATGGCACGCCGCCTCCAATTCGGAGTCCGGCATCACCAGCGCTTGCTCAAGACTCGGCAACTTCGGTATCAGGGCGGCGAGCCGCTCAATGCCGCCCAACTCTTGGTCAACGGCAACGACTACGTCTGTCCCAGCGGTTTTTCTTGCCAAATCCGTGAATGATTTGAGGGACGTCGCAAACTCCGTCGCTTTCCGCTCGGATGACATTCCTCGCGCAACGTATTCCTCCCGCGTCTCCCCTAGCAGCACGGCAACACCGCCACCGCGAAGATGGGCTTCGATATGCTCATCGAGTCCAATATCTGCGAAGGCGGGAAAGAGAACCGCATGAGCGTCACGTGCGATATCGGATCTCATAGGCCAGCACCCCATATTTCGGTTCCTGGGTTCCACGTCAGCGCCGGTGTCCGCCGAGGGCGGCAAGGCCATGCGTGACCTCATCTATCTTCGCCAATCATGCAAGACCGTGCGATATTATGCAATAGGGCTCGGTCGTGCTCGCGCCGTTCCGCAAAAAATAATGCCGCCCTCCCATTCATAAGTCGCCAAAGATCATTATGACCTAACGACTTTTCCAACCTAAGCTGGTGGCCGAAAGGCCATCGTCGATGCCACACAGCCCGATATGCCTATGACGCCATTGCATGGACCTGCGCGATTTCACATAATGTCGCACGATTTACAGCTTCTTGTATGTGAGCCGTCTGCTCCCGGCATTCTCAGTTCGTGGTAGAACACCGGCGAATTGGAAACGCCGGACCTGCGATGGGGTTTAGTGTTCCTGGCGCGGTCAGGTTTGATGGGGCCTCACCAAGGCGGGCGCGCTCGGCTGAGCAACATTCACCCCCAGAGAACGCAGCGCGGCGATAACGTCGGCAGGCGCGCCCAAATCCGTAATCAGATAGTCCAGCCTCTCCGCCGAGACAACGGCGAAGGTCGCCGACTTGCCCAGCTTGTCCGCCGTGGCGACCGTCACAACGGTCTCCGCGCGCCCGACCAGCACTTGCTTCAGGTCTGCTTCTTCCGGGCTGAAAGCCGTGACACCGCGTGTGGCATCCACGGCGCAGGCGCCTACGAAAACAATGTGCGGCCGCAGCTTCGCTGCCTGACGGCAAGTGCGGGTACCCAATACGCCGCCTGATCTAGGGTCGTACCGCCCCCCCAATAGATGTAGATCAATCTCCGGGCGTTCCGCGAGGACCGAGGCAACCGCCGGCGCATTCGAGACAACCGACAGGGCCATCCCGCGCGGAAGGGCGCGCGCGATCGCGAGGTTCGTTGAACCCGCATCTATGGCCACAAACTGGCCAGGACTGAGCAGGCGAACCGCAATGCTGGCGAGAGTCGCCTTCGTGTCCAACTCAAATTGATCTCGCATCTCGATGGAGTCGAGAGCGGAGGCCGGGGGCAAAGCGCCGCCGTAGACTTTCTGGCACAAGCCCGCAGCTGCGAGTTCCCGGAGATCACGCCTAATGGTATCCTCGGATGTCTGAAATTCGTCAGCGAGATCCGACGCCGAAACCCGACCCGTCGCCTCTAACCGGCGCTGGATGAGAAGTCGCCGCTCGCTTGGAAGCCGAACCGTCATCCGCAATTCTCCCTTCAACGGAGAACATAATGCACGACCGGGCAACTCCCGGCAAGCGATGCTGCCCGTGCGCTTCCCTGACGATCTCGCAGAGGACCACTTCCTGCGTCACAGTCACAAGATTTCAGGACATCTTGAGTGGACGGCTCCCCCGGCGCGGGGGTGAGTAGTCTACCTCCTACTGGCGGATCACCTTTGCCGCGACAGCGAATTCAAGATCCGCGTGGCCCGCGTCAATCGACGCTTGAATGAGATCGACTGCCACCTTTGGCAGCCGGATATCCAGGCCCTTCTTGACGCAGAACGCGAGCACCTGGGCCGCGCCGCCCAAGTGTATAGCCATGTTGGCTTGATTTCCGGTGAAGTCATCCAATCGGGTCTGGCGCTCGAAATCAACCGACATCGCCAGTATTTCGGGGAGGTAGGAGGGCGTCGCGTTCAGATAGACCGACGGGTCCAGCTTCGCCGCCTGACAGATGGCGATGCCTTGAATGAGACCGAGGGCCGCGCTGTAAAAGAGACTCAGCCATGCCATGTCCATCGAGGACGCATCCCCCGCATCCGCGCCACAGTACGTGGGTTTGCCGGCGAGGGCGGTGAGGATGTCCCGCTCGCGGTCAAAAATTGTTTTGTCACCAGAGTAATATATCACCGCGTCTGCATTGCCGATACTCGCGGGCATGGTTGCTATGGCACCGTCAAGCACCTCTGCGCCAAGCGATGCCGCCAAGGTGGCGAATTGCCGCGCCTCCTCCGGGGATTCGGAGGTAAGCTGCACCAAGGCCTTGCCGCTCACGGCAGCGGCGACCTCCGGAATCTCCAGAAATTCCTTGGCCGCATCGAAATTCGAAATGCACAGCACAGTCACCTCGGCTGCGAGGACGGCGTCGGCCGCCGATTCCGGAACTTCAAACCTCGCGGCATAATCCGCGCGGCGGCTGGCCGATCGGGTCCAGGCATGGACATGAAATCCAGCCACCGATAGCGCATCCGCCAAGGCGGACCCCATGAAGCCGAGACCGATGACTGTGACTGCACGTTTCAAGGTCGTAACTCCCGGTTAATCTTCGCGGATGGCATTGTTAAGCTAACTGCCTGAGACGCGCACTGGCCTCAACTGCCGAACGTGCATAGGAGATCATGGAGCTATCTGAGGGCACGACTCCGGCCTCCGGGCCCAAGCAGACCTGCCAGGAATACAGGCTGCACTTGGATATAGCTATCGATCATCATCCTTTGATCTCCGCCGGAGGCGAGGCCCTGGACGAGGGACTTCTGCAGAAAAAAGGCGATGACAACCGGCGGGATCGAGGCGAGCAAGCCGGCCGTCGAGATGAGGGGATAATCCGTTGCCCGGCCGGAGGCGAAGTCGGCAATGGCGACCGTCAACGTCTGCGAGTGGATATTGCTCGTATAGAGCAGGGCGTAGAAGAACTCGTCCCAGGCCATCAATAGGCCGAACAGCGCGGAGGTCGCAACGCCCGCCTTGGCCAGCGGCAGCGTGATATGCCAGATGATCCGCCAGAGGCGCGCCCCGTCGATGGCGGCGGCCTGTTCGATCTCCGCCGGGACCCCATCGATATTGCTCTTCAGCAGCCAGGTCATGAAGGGCAGCAGGATCGTGCAGTAGACGATCACCAGACCCGTGACGTGATTGAGCAGGTGCAACCGCCCGAGCGCGATATACACCGGCAATACGATGGCGACCGGCGGCAGCATGTATGTTGCAAGAGCTACATACAGCAGGCGGCTCCTGTAGCGTTGCGGAAAGCGGGAGAAGGAGTAGGCCGCGGGAATGCCGGCGAGCAGCGAGATGATCGTGGCACCGCCTGCGGCACAAAGGCTGTTGCGGAAGGCGTAGAGAAACGCCTCCCCGGGCGAATTGGGTGACGGCGTCAGCAGCCTCACATAGCGCGAGAGGTCGATCCTGTGTGGAATCCAGCGCAGCGGCAGGGCTGTCAGGTCATTATTGCTGCTCACGCTCATGATGGCGAGCCAAGCGACGGGCATGAGCGTCGTCACGACAAAGACCAAAACCGCCGCATAGACGAGCGCCGTTTGCAAAGGTGTTCGCCGCATCAAGCTCTCTCCTGCCGCCGGATCGCTGTCAGGTAGATGGCGATCAGGACCATGCTGATGGCCACGACGATCAGCGCATAAGCCGCGCCGCTGCCGGCGTCCAGGTAAGAGAAGGATTCCTCGTAGACAAAGAAACTAGCTGTCTTCGTTGAATCCGCTGGGCCGCCGTGCGTCATGATGTAGATGATATCGAATACCTTGAAGGCATCAATCGTGCGGAGCACGATAGCGACGCTCAGCGGCGGCAGGAGCACCGGAAATGTGACGGTCCAAAATCGCCGCATCGCGCCGGCGCCGTCGATCGTCGCTGCCTCGTACAACTCCCGGGGAACAATTTGCAGCGCGGCGAGGACGATGACGGCGACCAGCGGATAGTTCTTCCAGACATCGGCGATGATCACCATGTTCATCGCCATCCCCGGTTCGCCAAGCCACGACCTGTAGCTGCCGATGATGTGAAGCTGCGTCAATAGCGCGTTGAGGCTGCCGAACTGGGGGTCGAAGATCATGCGCCACATCATGGCGCTGACGATGGTCGGCATCGCTAGCGGAAGAACCAACAGCGCGCGGACCATGACCCGGCCGCGAAACACCTCGTTGAGCAAGAGACCGACGAGAACGCCCAAGACCGTTTCGATCGAGACCGAACCGATCGTGAAATAGAGTGTCCGCCACAGCGCCGCCCCGAAATCCGGATCGGTAAACGCATCATTGAAGTTGCTGAGCCCGACCCAGTGGCTGACGGCGTGCAGCCCAACGAGCGGGCGTTCGTTAAAACTCAGCCAGATCGTTTTGAGAAACGGATAGCCGGTGACAGTGAGAACGATACTCATCATGGGTAACAGCATCAGCCATGCCGTCACGCCAGGGCTCCGCATCGCTCTCATGCACTGTCTCGCTTTATTCGTATCGCAGCACCGCTGGTCCAAGCCTCAGTGGAGGTGCCGGGCTTTGCGGACAGCTTCCTGCAAGGCCTCTTCCGGTGTCACCGTGCCGAGCAGAGCCTCCTGAATGCTCTTCTGCAGGATAGCGGACAGGTGCTGGTAGTCGACGAGCTGCGGGCGGGGAGTTTGCACGTTGATCGCGTCCTTGGCCGCGTCAATGAGCGACTGCTGCCCCTGGGTCACGCTCGGGTCATCATAGGAACTCCGCCAGATCGGCAGGCTGAGCTGCGCGTATTTGTTCTGCACCGGCTGAGAGGTCATATACGTGATATAGGTCCAGGCTTCCTTCGGGTGCGCCGCATTCGTGGGAATGCCGAGCCCCATAGAACCGTTAATGGCGGCAAAGCTCGTCTTGCCGGCGACACCGGGAGCCGGTTCGATGCCGATCTGTCCGGCAACGCGGCTCTGCTTGGGGTCGGCGGCGCTGGAGTAGTTATAGGTCCAGTTCAGCGCGAAGGCGGCATCGCCATTGTCGAGGACGCGCCGCACGTCATCCTCCACGAACTGAAGGGATTCCGGGTTTGAGGTGCCGTCCTTCATCGTTTGAACCATGTATTGCAGGGCTTGGAGACCGCCGCCCTGG